>NZ_JBBOWI010000001.1:762500-4690000 GCF_038006965.1 Bacillus sp. FSL K6-1338
GAGAGAATCCTAAGGTGTGCGAGAGAACTCTGGTTAAGGAACTCGGCAAAATGACCCCGTAACTTCGGGAGAAGGGGTGCTTTCTTAACGGAAAGCCGCAGTGAATAGGCCCAAGCGACTGTTTAGCAAAAACACAGCTCTCTGCGAAGCCGTAAGGCGAAGTATAGGGGGTGACACCTGCCCGGTGCTGGAAGGTTAAGGAGAGGGGTTAGCGTAAGCGAAGCTCTGAACTGAAGCCCCAGTAAACGGCGGCCGTAACTATAACGGTCCTAAGGTAGCGAAATTCCTTGTCGGGTAAGTTCCGACCCGCACGAAAGGTGTAACGATTTGGGCACTGTCTCAACCAGAGACTCGGTGAAATTATAGTACCTGTGAAGATGCAGGTTACCCGCGACAGGACGGAAAGACCCCGTGGAGCTTTACTGTAGCCTGATATTGAATTTTGGTACAGTTTGTACAGGATAGGCGGGAGCCATTGAAACCGGAGCGCTAGCTTCGGTGGAGGCGCTGGTGGGATACCGCCCTGACTGTATTGAAATTCTAACCTACGGGTCTTATCGACCCGGGAGACAGTGTCAGGTGGGCAGTTTGACTGGGGCGGTCGCCTCCTAAAGTGTAACGGAGGCGCCCAAAGGTTCCCTCAGAATGGTTGGAAATCATTCGTAGAGTGCAAAGGCATAAGGGAGCTTGACTGCGAGACCTACAAGTCGAGCAGGGACGAAAGTCGGGCTTAGTGATCCGGTGGTTCCGCATGGAAGGGCCATCGCTCAACGGATAAAAGCTACCCCGGGGATAACAGGCTTATCTCCCCCAAGAGTCCACATCGACGGGGAGGTTTGGCACCTCGATGTCGGCTCATCGCATCCTGGGGCTGTAGTCGGTCCCAAGGGTTGGGCTGTTCGCCCATTAAAGCGGTACGCGAGCTGGGTTCAGAACGTCGTGAGACAGTTCGGTCCCTATCCGTCGTGGGCGTAGGAAATTTGAGAGGAGCTGTCCTTAGTACGAGAGGACCGGGATGGACGCACCGCTGGTGTACCAGTTGTTCTGCCAAGGGCATAGCTGGGTAGCTATGTGCGGAAGGGATAAGTGCTGAAAGCATCTAAGCATGAAGCCCCCCTCAAGATGAGATTTCCCATAGCGTAAGCTAGTAAGATCCCTGAAAGATGATCAGGTTGATAGGTTCGAGGTGGAAGCATGGTGACATGTGGAGCTGACGAATACTAATAGATCGAGGACTTAACCATATAATATGAAGCAATGTTATCTAGTTTTGAAAGAATATAAAAACTTGTTGACTTTCAAAAGTAAATAAGTTAAAATGATTCTTGTCTTAAATGAATACAGTCTGGTAATGATGGCAGAGAGGTCACACCCGTTCCCATACCGAACACGGAAGTTAAGCTCTCTAGCGCCGATGGTAGTTGGGACCTTGTCCCTGTGAGAGTAGGACGTTGCCAGGCAAAATGGAGGATTAGCTCAGCTGGGAGAGCACCTGCCTTACAAGCAGGGGGTCGGCGGTTCGATCCCGTCATCCTCCACCATATATGTCGGAGGGGTAGCGAAGTGGCTAAACGCGGCGGACTGTAAATCCGCTCCTTCGGGTTCGGCAGTTCGAATCTGCCCCCCTCCACCATTCTTAATTATTGGGCTATAGCCAAGCGGTAAGGCAACGGACTTTGACTCCGTCATGCGCTGGTTCGAATCCAGCTAGCCCAGCCATTAAGAGCCATTAGCTCAGTTGGTAGAGCATCTGACTTTTAATCAGAGGGTCGAAGGTTCGAATCCTTCATGGCTCACCATTTTTAATAAAACATGCGGGTGTGGCGGAATTGGCAGACGCACTAGACTTAGGATCTAGCGCCTTTGGCGTGGGGGTTCGACTCCCTTCACCCGCACTTTTAATAAAATAACTCATACATGTCTTGCGGAAGTAGTTCAGTGGTAGAATACAACCTTGCCAAGGTTGGGGTCGCGGGTTCGAATCCCGTCTTCCGCTCCAATTTTCAATATGACATGCCGGGGTGGCGGAACAGGCAGACGCACAGGACTTAAAATCCTGCGGTGGGTGACCACCGTGCGGGTTCGACCCCCGCCCTCGGCACCATATGCGCCCGTAGCTCAATTGGATAGAGCGTTTGACTACGGATCAAGAGGTTAGGGGTTCGACTCCTCTCGGGCGCGCTTTTATTAACGGGAAGTGGCTCAGCTTGGTAGAGCACCTGGTTTGGGACCAGGGGGTCGCAGGTTCAAATCCTGTCTTCCCGATATTCCAAAAAACATGGGGCCTTAGCTCAGCTGGGAGAGCGCCTGCCTTGCACGCAGGAGGTCAGCGGTTCGATCCCGCTAGGCTCCACTTTATTTAATATATGTCTCGGAGGTATACCCAAGTTCGGCTGAAGGGATCGGTCTTGAAAACCGACAGGCGGTGAGAATCGCGCGGGGGTTCGAATCCCTCTACCTCCTCCATTTTCTTTTAAATGGTTTAGACATATAATAATAAAATATTTATTTTTCCTTCATGGAGGTATACCCAAGTTCGGCTGAAGGGATCGGTCTTGAAAACCGACAGGCGGCGAGAGTCGCGCGGGGGTTCGAAT
Organism: Bacillus sp. FSL K6-1338; assembly: GCF_038006965.1. NCBI lineage: Bacteria > Bacillati > Bacillota > Bacilli > Caryophanales > Bacillaceae > Bacillus > Bacillus sp. FSL K6-1338. Next base: position 765,098 of record NZ_JBBOWI010000001.1, read on the forward strand.
CCCTCTACCTCCTCCATTTTTTAAATTTAATATTGTCGCGGGGTGGAGCAGTACGGTAGCTCGTCGGGCTCATAACCCGAAGGTCGCAGGTTCAAATCCTGTCCCCGCAACCAAATGGTCCCGTGGTGTAGTGGTTAACATGCCTGCCTGTCACGCAGGAGATCGCCGGTTCGACCCCGGTCGGGACCGCCATTTATGTTGGCTCGGTAGCTCAGTCGGTAGAGCAGAGGACTGAAAATCCTCGTGTCGGCGGTTCGATTCCGTCCCGAGCCACCATTTTTTTTTATGCCGGCTTAGCTCAATTGGTAGAGCAACTGACTTGTAATCAGTAGGTTGGGGGTTCAAGTCCTCTAGCCGGCATCATTTAGGGGCATAGTTTAAAGGTAGAACTGAGGTCTCCAAAACCTCCAGTGTGGGTTCGATTCCTACTGCCCCTGTAAGTATATGGGCCTATAGCTCAGCTGGTTAGAGCGCACGCCTGATAAGCGTGAGGTCGATGGTTCGAGTCCATTTAGGCCCACCATATATTATTCCGCAGTAGCTCAGTGGTAGAGCTATCGGCTGTTAACCGATCGGTCGTAGGTTCGAGTCCTACCTGCGGAGCCATGGCCCGTTGGTCAAGTGGTTAAGACACCGCCCTTTCACGGCGGTAACACGGGTTCGAATCCCGTACGGGTCATACAAAAAAGAGTCAGCATTATGCTGGCTCTTTTTTATTTTGTTAATCCTTTTTATAATGTTACTTTCCAGAAATAAATAAAGGAATTTTGGAAAAGCTATGGTATGTATAAAAAGGAGGAAATAAATAATGACACAAGTTAGAGACTTAATGAGTACCCATATTGTACATTGTACACCACTAGACAATGTATATGAGGCAGCTGTAAAAATGAAGGAAGAATCGGTTGGATTAATTCCTGTTGTTGAAAATGAGCAAGTTGTTGGGCTTGTTACTGATCGAGATTTAGTTGTTCGAGGGATTGCTGAAAAACATCCTGGATCTAATAAAATTACAAATGTAATGACAACAAATATTATCTCAGTTTCTCCAAATGATTCTATTGAAAAGGCTACAGAGCTAATGGCACAGTATCAAATTAGACGGTTACCAGTAGTTGATAGTGGTCAGCTTATTGGCATGTTAGCACTAGGAGATTTAGCTATAAGGGAATCGGCAGATGATCAAGCTGGATTTGCCTTGAGCGAAATCTCAGAGCATACAGAATAAATTGAAACTTTAATTAACCGAGATTTTAATGGTCACTCATAAAGAGCTAAATTATATATAAAGTTCAGATGCATTATTCTAGTATATATGGATTAAACTAATATATTAGCGTGATGTATCTGATGCATTATATAATAAGTATATGGTGAATAATTTCGACAGTTTTTTAAAATTTGTTATTCTTAATTTTTAATAAGAGAAAAGATGATATACTGATAGATATAAGTATTATGAGAGATTTTGAATATAACAATATTAATTTTTAATGGTTCGATATTAAATTAATATTTCCTACATAGATGAAAAGGGAAGGGGAATTATATGAAGGCTGTACAGGGCGATCCAAATTGGAATTTGGTTACAGATACATATATAGAACCAAATAATTTCGCTGAATTATTTTCTTTGCTTGTACCTTGTCACCCAAAAGGTGAGGGGAAAGAACGAACTATATTAGTATGGAAAGAGAAAGAATTTTATAAAGAAGAAAATTTAGCGGCATTTATCGTATATGGCATGAATAAAGTAAAGAATTTACCGCAGTTTCATAAAGATGAAATTCCAACTTTAGTGCGTATTCTTCGCTTATGCCAAGAGATTGGTTGGTATGAAGAGGCAAATGCTTTTATGATAGCGCAAGGATTAGCTGAGTTTGTTCATACTTCATTGGAATATGAAACATGGGATCTTTTGACGCAATCAGTTGCTTTAAACTATTTAATTATTAAATATCGTATAGGTGAACTGACAGATAGGGATATTGAAATTTGGGATAGAGTTAAATTTAATGAGAAATGTATAACCGATTGTAAACATTTATTATCTCATAAAGAAGTATTGGAGTTTACATTCTTTTATATGTGCAAGAGAGCGAAATCATTATCAAAAGAGCAATTAAATAGTGATATGATGAGTTTAGCAATGTATTGTAATACTTTCGTATATGATTTATATACACATGATTTATTACGTAAATATCGTAAGTGTACAGATTTCCTATCATATTATGGACCTAGTCAGGCAGTTTTAGCATGTCAAAGAGCTGTATTATCTCAAATTTCCGATCGCTTAGACCCGTTAAAGACAACTCATGTAGATGATTATTTATATGTGATGAAAGAAATGATGGAGCATATGACGCTAGGAGTAATGGATCGATACGGTCATTTTATTGGAAAGCTACTATCTTATGTGCCATTTTTCGAAATGATACAAGTTCCACAGCATGCATATTATTGTGAAGAATTACTGTATATTTGTAAGGGCATTGAATATAAAGAAGAAACACTACGCAATTATATATTTATACAATTACATGATTGTTTACCATCATTCTTTAGGCTATTTCTTAAAAATAAGCGTTACGCAACGATTCATGATATTCTTTTCTATTGGTGCGATGACGAACAACGAATGAGCTTAGAGAAAAAATATAATCTGAGCTTTATTTATGAAAAATATGCTTGTGGATAAACAATATTTTCGATATGAAAAATTAATATAAATTAAAAAGGATCTCCAGTTTATGTGAGATCCTTTTTTGTTAGTAAAACAAGGAGAAAGTGATTAAGACAAGAAACAACATTCCATATAGGAGAAGTTGTGCAGTATAACTTCCTTGTATACCAAAAAAAGTATTGGCTTTCTTATACAAATTCAATATGTATTTTATTGGAGTATCTTTGAAAGATTGGTACACAGTGTCTCCTCTTTCTAAGCTTCTTGTTCTTGTTTTTGGTTATAAGGGACATTAATATATCTAGCTACAAATAATAAAACAGCCATAAAGAATATTGGAAATACAGTAGATAAATAAAAGCCATTACTAATTATATTTGTTATGAGAGCACTCAAAAGAAATATAGCGTTATAAATATGGGCAATTTTTTGTTTTAGTTGCACTTGAAATGATTCCATCATAATTTCTAATGCAACAAAAGCAATAATAATAGATAAAAATACAATGTTTGTATTGTAAATGATTAAACAACAGATTAAACCTAAAAAGGCTACGTATTCAATTATAAGAGGTATATTGCGTGGCATACAACTTACCTAACTAAATATGGCAGTGGATTTACTGCATTTGTTTTTTCAAAATTCCATTCTCCATTATGTAATTCAAAATGAAGATGTTGCCCGTATGAATGACCTGTGTTTCCCATATGACCTACTAATTGTCCAGTTTGTACTTGATCACCAGCTTGTACAGTGCGATCCTTCATATGAGCATAAACAGTTGTATATAATTTCCCATTGATTTGATGCGCAATGAAAACAACATTGCCATAGCTAGCTGAATAATAAGATTTCACAACTTTACCTGCAGCAGCAGCTTGGATAGAGACGTTCCCTGGAGCGGCAATATCTATACCATAATGCATTTGTTCCCAGCGTATATCAAAGGTTGAGCTAATTCTTCCTTGAGCAGGGAATTTGAAAGCAGCTGGAATAGATGAAGGCTGATCTGTTTTGGCTTGTGGTTGATTTTGTACTACATAGTGTTTTGCTACATATCCGTATCCTGTGCCAAAACGAATTTTATACCAAGTTCCTGCAGTTTCTACTACTTGTACTTGTGTACCTTTTTGTAATGAACCGAGTAGAGCGCTACTTGTACTAGTGTTGCTACGTACATTCAGATTAGGTGTTGCAACAGTATATTTTGTATTATTTTGAACGGTGATTCCTTTTACTAAGGGCTGTGAACCATTAGAGATGAATGCTTTTTGTACGTAACCTGTTTGGCCATTATGTGATATTTTATACCATTCGCCTTGATCTTCTTGAACGGTAATGAACTTGCCATTTGGTAATACATCTAAAATGGAAGATTCTAAATTAGGTTCGGAGCGAACGTTCAATGCATTAGCATTGACGATGTATTGATCATTAGATCGAAGTTTGTTTTTTAGTAAAATAGCATCTTTTTGTACATAACCTACTTTATTATGAACAGATACTTTATACCAACCATTAGTTATTTCAAGGATGTTCACTTTTGTATTAAAGCGAATTGTATCAATTGATGTGCTTTTTACGCTATCTTCTGTATGTAATGCTACTTGATCGACTTTGACATACCCAGTTTTAATATTAGATAATTGTTCAGCGTTTGCTTTTTGTACATTTGTTTCACCCATAGAAGGAAGTAAAGAAGCAATCGCTACAGTAGTTGCTGTTAAAGCAGTAGCTTTCATATTCATATAATAGAGACCTCCTCTAGTTGTATAGTTGTAATTTTATTATAGTATAAAGATATAATATAGTGGGTGTATTCACATAAATGTAATATGAAATCAATATAAAAATAAATTTTTTGAGGATAATGATTCCTTATTATCCAATTAATTAGGATAATAATTTCTAAGATAGAATATAAGTATTATATAGTTTTGTTATTTTGTTGACAATTGAGAAAATTAAAACAGTTGATGATGTCTTATTACGATGTTATACTGACAGTGATAATTTCATAGTTTGCTAGGAGAGCTGGTGTTGCCAGCTGAGAGTAGGCCGTAAGCCTTTGATCCTTTTCATTACCTGATCTAGATTATGCTAGCGTAGGGAAGCAATTCGGACACTAATAATAAGTCCCCGTTTCTTTGCGTATAGAAACGGGGCTTTTTTGTTTAAAAATTTCATATTGAAACCACTAGGGGTGCTTGTTGTGCTGAGAGAGGAATAATCCTTAACCCTTACAGACCTGATCTAGGTAATACTAGCGAAGGGAAGTGGAGCAACGAATAAATTATAATTTTATTTGCTGTAACCACTTCTTATTTAGAAGTGGTTTTTTATTTAAATACACATACCGGAAGGGGATAGCGAAATGAAATTTTGCGATAGATTATTAGAAACTGTACAACCAGTTTGGGAGATGAGTCATAATCATCCGTTTGTAGTAGGTATGGGGGATGGCACGTTAGAAAAAGATAAGTTTCAGTATTACATTATTCAAGATTATTTATATTTGTTAGATTATGCAAAGCTATATGCGATTGGTGTTGTAAAAGCAACAAATCCACAAGTAATGGGGAAATTTGCTGAACAAATTGATGGCATATTAAATGGAGAAATGACAATCCATAAACAATATGCAAAAAGACTGGGAATTTCTATAGAGGAGATAGAGTCTGCAAAGCCATCTGCTAAAAATTTGGCTTATACAAATTACATGATGTCTGTATCTCAAAATGGCACACTTGCGGAATTAATAGCAGCACTTCTTCCATGTATGTGGAGCTACTGGGAAATTGGAAAGCGTTTAAATGATATTTCTGGAGCAAGAGATCATGAGTTCTTTGGTGAGTGGATTCAAGGATATAGTTCTGAAGAATACGGTAACCTTTGTATTTGGTTAATCGATTTATTAAATGAAATGGCAGTTGGAAAGTCTGAAAAAGAGCTAGATCAATTAGAGGAGATTTTCCTATATTCCAGTCGATTTGAATATTTATTCTGGGATATGTCCTATCGTAAGGAGATGTGGGGATTTGAGGAGCAAGAACATACTACAGTTTCATAATGTTTCTTTTCATTATGATGAGAAACCAATCATCAATGAATTAAATGCTTCTATACAAGATAAAGAGTTTGTAAGTATTATCGGACCGAGTGGATGCGGGAAAAGTACTCTATTTCGCCTTATTACAGGTTTAGAAGAAGTAAGTACTGGGCAGATAGAGCTGACAGAAACGAAGAGCCATCCTGTAGGGTATATGCCCCAAAAAGATATGCTCCTGCCGTGGCGAACGATTATTGAGAATGCTGCTCTGCCGCTAGAGTGTCAAGGTGTACAGAAGAAAGAAGCACAAATAAAGGCCAAGGAACTGCTACATAAATTTGGCTTACAAGGGTATGAGACAAAATATCCGAAAGATTTATCTGGTGGTATGAGACAACGCGTATCTTTTATTCGGACTTTATTAACAGGTGGGGAGGTATTGTTGTTAGATGAACCGTTTAGCGCGTTGGACGCTTTAACGAAGGCATCTTTGCAAGAATGGCTGTTTGAACAATGGAAAGAGTGGGAAAAAACAATTTTATTTATCACTCATGATGTGGAAGAAGCGTTGTTTCTTTCTAATCGAATTTTAGTAGTAGAGCAGCAACCGATAACTACTTTAACCGAGAGGGTTGTACCGCTTGATTGTAATCGAACAAGAAAAGATTTATATAAACCTGAAGTGTTAGCGCTTAAAGATGAGCTTCTTAGTATGTTACAAAGGCAGGTACTCGTATGATGAACCGGTTGAAGGAGCTATTACCTGCCCTTACACTTTCTAGTATTTTACTTGCCTTTTGGGAAGTAGGCGCAAGGATCGTAGATGAAATGTACATTTTACCGTCACCGTCTGCGATTGTAATGAAGATATGGAAACTAAAAGATATATTATTTACGGTTCATTTGCCGGCAACATTATATGTCGTTTTAATAGGTGTGGCAATTTCTATCGTACTTGGGGTAGGGCTAGCGATGTTAATGAACGCGAGTAATTGGATGGAGAGAGCATTTTATCCATTATTAGTCGCTTCACAAACGATTCCTATTACAGCGCTTGCTCCGCTCTTCGTTTTATGGTTTGGATATACGATTTGGAGTAAAGTCGTTGTTACGGTTTTAATTACGTTTTTCCCGATTGCGGTCAATACGTATGATGGACTACGCAGTACGAAAAAAGAATGGGAAGAGCTTTTAGTTACATACGGGGCAACGAAAAAAGATGTTTTTCTTAAATTAAAATTGCCGTCTGCTCTTCCTTATTTTTTCTCAGCTTTAAAAATCGCAGTTCCGCTTAGTGTTATCGGAGCAGCAATTGGCGAATGGCTCGGTGCGCAAGCTGGGTTAGGATATTTCAGTAAAAGAATGATGACGCAGTTAGACGGAGCAGGTGTATTTGCACCCATTGTATTGTTATCATTACTAGCTATTTTCTTCGTCATCCTTATTTCGATATTAGAAAAGAAATTCATTAGTTGGAGGAAGCATTCATGAAATTATTAAAACGCATCTTTGTGTTTACATTATTAGTTGCAATGATTGCTGGATGTTCTAGTAATTCAGCATCAGATAAGAGTAAAAAAGAAAAAGAAATAACGGTCATGCTTGATTGGTACCCAAATGCGGTACATAGCTTTATTTATGCAGCAATTGAAAAAGGCTATTTTAAAGAAGAAGGAGTAAAGGTGAATATTAAATTCCCTTCTAATCCGACTGATCCATTAACTTTAGCAGCTGCAGGAAAAGTAACGGTTGGCTTATATTATCAACCAGATGTTGTTATGGCAAAAGCAAACGAACAAATTCCAGTGAAATCAATTGGAGCTGTCGTACGTTCCCCATTAAATCATGTTGTATCACTGAAGTCAGCAGGCATTCAATCGCCAAAAGATTTAGAGGGGAAAACAGTTGGATATTCTGGAACACCTTTAAGTGAGATGTATTTAAAAACGATGGTAAAAGAAGCTGGTGGTAATCCAGATACAGTGAAAGTAGTCGATGTTGGCTTTGATTTAGTACCAGCATTAATTACGAAAAAAGTGGATGCGGTAACAGGGGCATACATTAACCATGAAGTACCTGTTATGCGTCATGAAGGTCATGAACCAGCGTACTTTAATCCAGCAGATTATGGTGTACCGAATTATCATGAGCTTGTATTTGTAACAGGTGATAAAACGTTGAAAAAAGATAAAGAAGCGTTGCAAGCCTTCTTACGTGGTACGAAAAAAGGCTATGATTTCATGAAGAAAAATCCAGATGAAGCATTAAATATTTTATTAAATCATCAAGAAAAAGAAAACTTCCCGCTTGTGCCAGAAGTTGAAAAAGAAAGTATGAAAATTTTATTAGAGAAGATGGAAACGAAAGATGAGCCATTTTTATCAGATTCAAAAGAATCATGGGAAAAACAAAATAAATGGCTGAAAGACAAAGGAATGACGAAAGAAACCGTCCCAGCCGATGAACTATTCGAAAATATTTTAAAGTAGGCGAATGAATATGAAAAATGAGCTCCACGTAATCTCAAATGGCCATATGCCATTCGAAGAGTTAGTGAATGTAGCGATGCAAATTGAGAGTGAGATTGATTATTTGCATATTCGTGAGCGTGAGAAGAGTACGAAGGAATTATATGAAGGTGTGGAAAGTCTATTAATGGAGGGCTTTCCGGCTTCTAAAATTGTCATAAACGATCGAATTGATATCGCCATTTTATTAAATATTCCTCGTGTTCAACTAGGATATCGAAGTACAGATGTAAAGTCAGTGAAAGAAAAGTTTTCGTATTTGCATGTCGGTTATTCTGTGCATTCGCTAGATGAAGCAATAGTAGCTTTTAAAAATGGAGCGGATTCACTCGTTTATGGCCATGTATTTCCGACAGATTGTAAAAAAGGTGTGCCAGCGAGAGGGCTTGAAGAAATTTCAGACATTGCAAGGTGTTTATCTATACCGATTACAGCAATTGGAGGAATTACTCCTGAGAATACAAAGGATATTCTGGCAAGTGAAGTAAGTGGAATTGCTGTTATGTCTGGAATTTTAAGTAGTAGTAACCCGTATAGCAAAGCGAAGTCTTATAAGGAATCAATAAGAAAGTGGGCGGAAAAACATGTGTGAGAAGTATGATGTAGCGATTATTGGTGGTGGTGTAATTGGTAGTTCAGTTGCACATTTTCTAGCAGAAAGAGGACATAAAGTAGCGATTGTAGAGAAGCAAAAAATTGCATCGGAAGCTTCGAAAGCAGCTGCTGGTTTACTTGGTGTTCAAGCAGAATGGGATGCGTATGATCCGCTATTTGAACTTGCTAGAGAAAGCCGAGCTATATTTCCACAACTTGCAGCAGTTTTACGTGAAAAGACGGGTATTGATATTGGATATGAAGAAAAAGGAATTTATCGTATTGCTCAAAATGAAGATGAGAAGGAAAGAATTCTTCACATTATGGATTGGCAGCAGAAAATAGGTGAAGATTCTTATTTTCTAACGGGAGACCATGTGCGGGAAAAAGAGCCATATCTATCCGAATCTATTATAGGAGCAGTATATTATCCGAAAGACGGTCATGTTATTGCACCAGAGCTTACGAAAGCATTCGCACATTCTGCAGCGATTTCCGGTGCTGATATATATGAACAGACAGAAGTATTTGATATCCGTATTGAAAATAATAAAGTGACTGGAGTTATTACAAGTGAAGGTATTGTCACATGTGAGAAAGTCGTTATTGCAGGAGGTTCATGGAGCACGAAGTTACTCAGTTATTTTCACCGCGATTGGGGTACATATCCAGTTAAAGGAGAAGTGGTTGCGGTAAGAAGTAGAAAACAACTTTTAAAAGCACCTATTTTTCAAGAAAGATTTTACATTACTCCAAAGCGCGGTGGACGTTACGTAATTGGGGCAACAATGAAGCCACATACGTTCAATAAAACTGTGCAGCCAGAAAGTATAACTTCTATATTAGAGCGTGCTTATACAATATTGCCAGCTTTAAAAGAAGCAGAATGGGAAAGCACGTGGGCAGGATTAAGACCACAATCGAATCATGAAGCTCCTTATATGGGAGAGCATGAAGAAATAAAAGGTTTATATGCTTGCACGGGCCATTATCGAAACGGTATTTTATTAAGTCCTGTTTCTGGCCAATATATGGCTGATTTAATAGAAGGAAAGCAAGAGAATCATTTGCTAGATTCATTGCTTTCTAAAACGGTTTAGAAAGGGGATGGAAGTTTGAATTTGAAAATTAATGGTAATCAAATTGAAGTGCCAGAGAGTGTAAAAACAGTAGCCGAGCTACTTACACATTTAGAGCTAGATAACAGAATTGTTGTAGTAGAGCGTAATAAAGATATTTTACAAAAAGATGATCATACAGATACATCTGTTTTTGATGGAGACCAAATTGAGATTGTAACTTTCGTAGGAGGCGGTTGATTATGTTAAACATTGGACCATTTTCATTTCATTCTAGACTTTTATTAGGAACAGGTAAATTCCCTGATTTTGACGTGCAGCAAAAGGCAATTGACGTTTCTGAAGCTGAAATTTTAACGTTTGCAGTACGTCGTATGGATATCTTTGATGCAAAGCAACCTAATTTATTAGAGAAACTTGATGTGAAAAAATATACGTTATTACCAAATACAGCAGGGGCAAAAAACGCTGAAGAGGCTGTTCGTATTGCAAAATTAGCAAAAGCCTCTGGGCTTTGTGACATGATAAAGGTAGAAGTTATTGGTGATGATAGAACGTTATTACCTGATCCGGTAGAAACGTTAAAGGCATCTGAAATGTTACTAGAAGAAGGATTTATCGTACTTCCGTATACATCTGATGATGTTGTATTAGCACGTAAATTACAAGAGCTTGGCGTGCATGCGATTATGCCAGGAGCATCACCAATCGGTTCAGGGCTTGGTATTGTAAATCCATTAAATTTGAGCTTCATTATTGAACAAGCGACAGTACCAGTTATCGTTGATGCCGGTATTGGTAGTCCAGCTGATGCGGCATTTGCAATGGAATTAGGAGCGGATGGTGTGTTATTAAATACGGCTGTGTCAGGAGCAAAAGATCCTATTAAAATGGCACAAGCAATGAAATTAAGTATTGAGGCAGGACGTTTAGGATTTGAAGCAGGTCGTATTGCACGTAAGCGTTGTGCAACTGCAAGTAGTCCTTTAGAAGGAATGAGCGTAGTTGAATAATCGATATTCTCGCCAAGAACTATTTTCTCCAATTGGAGAAGAAGGACAGCAAAAGATAAGAGAAAAGCATGTGCTTATTATCGGTGCAGGTGCATTAGGTAGTGCAAATGCAGAGATGTTTGTAAGAGCAGGTGTTGGCAAGATAACAATTGTTGACCGTGATTATGTAGATTGGAGTAATTTACAAAGACAACAATTGTATGCAGAGAGCGACGTAAAGAATAATCTTCCAAAAGCTATAGCGGCTAAAAAACGTTTAGAAGAGATCAATAGTGATGTAACAATAGAAGCTCTCGTTCAAGATGTAACAGCTGAAGAGCTAGAAGAACTTGTTACAAATGTTGATGTAATGATTGATGCGACTGATAATTTTGAAACACGCTTTATTGTGAATGATATAGCACAAAAATATTCTATTCCATGGATTTACGGTGCATGTGTAGGTAGTTACGGTCTTTCTTACACAATCCTTCCTAGTAAAACACCATGTTTATCATGTTTATTACAGTCGATTCCGCTTGGCGGGGCAACATGTGATACAGCGGGTATTATATCACCTGCTGTATCTCTCGTCGTTTCTCATCAAGTAACAGAAGCTCTTAAACTGTTAGTAGAAGATTACGAATCACTGCGAGATGGACTTGTGTCATTTGATGTATGGAAGAATGAATATTCATGTATGAATGTGCAAAAGCTTCGTAAACACAATTGTCCTTCGTGCGGAGAGAATGCGATATACCCGTATTTAAATAAAGAAAACACATCGAAAACAGCAGTTTTATGCGGGCGAAATACAGTTCAAATTAGACCACCTCATAAAGAGGAAATGGATTTTGAGAGGTACAAAAAGCTGCTGGATGATCGTGTAAATGATTTAAATGTAAATCCATATTTATTATCATTTTCTGTGGAAGAAAAGAGATTAGTTGCTTTTAAAGATGGTCGTGTACTCGTACATGGAACGAAAGATATAAGCGAAGCAAAAACGATTTATCATCGCTATTTTGGATAGAAAAGGATGAGTGGGATGAAAGTGAATAAAGCTTTAACAATTGCAGGGTCTGATAGCGGCGGCGGTGCTGGAATTCAGGCAGATTTAAAAACATTCCAAGAGCTTGGTGTATACGGAATGACGGCTATTACGGCAATTACTGCTCAAAACACGCTTGGCGTTCAAGGGGTATATCCTGTTCCGTTAGAAGGTATTACAGAACAGCTGAATTCAATTGGTACGGATTTAACACCAGATGCAGTGAAACTAGGAATGTTATTTAGTAGTGAAATAATTCAAATTGTTGCAGAACAAATTAAAAAGTTTGGCTGGAATAATATTGTGCTAGATCCCGTTATGATTGCAAAAGGCGGTGCATCATTATTACAGCAAGAAGCAGTTCAAGCATTAAAAGAATATTTATTACCAGTAGCAACTGTTATAACACCGAATGTCCCAGAAGCAGAAGTGTTAACTGGGATGGAGATTCATAATATTGAAGATAGTAAGGAAGCTGCAAAAGTATTGCACGAATTAGGTGCTAAATATGTGCTTATGAAGGGCGGACATGCAGAATATCAAGGTAATGAAGTAATTGATTTCCTCTTTGATGGAGAAAAATTTATTGAGTTTAGAAGCGAGCGAATTCCTTCAAAGCAAACGCATGGAAGTGGGTGTACATTTGCTTCAGCGGTTACAGCAGGACTTGCGAAAGGATACTCAATTAAAGATGCTGTTCAAGAAGCAAAACGATTTATTAGTATAGCAATTGAAGAGCCATTGAATATTGGTAGTGGTCATGGACCGACGAATCATTTTGCGTATAAAGTGAATAGAACGCGTGTATAGATAAGTGAAAAGCCAGTTTTATAACTGGCTTTTTTTCTGTTTACTTTTTCAAAATACAGGAGTAATATATCAGCCAGAATATATTTTTTTGTAAACGCTGAGTCCAATTATATGGAGCGGAGGAACCAATTTGTGCGTCTGCACTAGGGGTGAATCTTTCAAATTTGAAAGTAGGGCTACTCTCAAAGTCCGAATCCGACAGCTAACTTCGTAAGCGTCTTGAGAGAGGACGGTGCCATGATGGATACATCACTTCATCGATCTGATTAGTATAGGGGAATATCAATCTATGTTTGATTTCTTTTATACTAAGGAGGATGAGGTACATGGAACTAACACTTATTTGTGTTGGAGAAGAAAGTAAGGTAGATAGTTTAAGAGATCTAGTATCATTTCAACATGAGTTAATTATTTTTACGGCAAATGAAGAGATAGCGGCTGAAGTTAGGAATTGTGGGTTTGATTGGACTTATAGTTGCAGTAAGGAGCAGGACTTTACTAGTATTTGTGAGTGTATTAAGAAGGTGATTTTACTAGGAGATGAGCTTCCAATCGTTAGTTTCTTCACAGAACACATTCGCTTTTCTTTTCAAGCACCTATTACTGTTGTTACAAGGAATAAACGATATCCAGCGAGGCTCTATGAAACAATTGGAGCTAAATTTGTCGTGTTTACGAATTGTGATAATATTTCTTTTTTATTTTTTGAATAGGGTGGAGGAAAAGAAGATGAAAGTGTTGTTACTAGGAGATATAGCGAATCGTTGGGCGATATCAGTAGAGCGAGTTCAAGAATTGGTGGTGCTGGATCCTATTTTTCCAAGGCCCTATATCATATTGCCATCGAAAGACGCTTTATATTTAAAAACAGATGTTATCGAATATGAGCAGCTACATGCAGAATTGTCACAAGTTTATATTCGCGGGAGAAATTTACGTGCTTTTTTACGAGGAGAATAAATAGTGAAATAAAAAGAGCGAATGCTAAGTGCAACAAGCTATGCACTTTATGTCATTCGCTCTTTTTATTTCGTATCGAAAAGATCATTTCTGTGAAAATGAAAGAAAAGACGAGTAAATAGATGAAAGAATATTAATAATACTCAATGTAAGCGTTTAAATAGATGGATATTTTCTTATTTTCAGTAATTTACCCCTTTACAAGTGAAATATAGAGGAGTATATTTACTCTCATAAATCATTCATAAAATTTCCAAAAAAACCTAAAATCGCTGAGTTCCAGAAATGGAGCGGGGGAACCAATTTTGTGCATCGTCACTTGGGGTGAATCTTTCAGTTTTGAAAGTAGGGCTACTCTTTAGGCCCGAATCCGACAGCTAACCTCGTAAGCGTTTAGAGAGGAGGTTTACTTTTTGTTGTTCATTTTTTGAACACTGAGTAGAGCTCAGTGTTCTTTTTTAATATTTAAATGGTAAATTTTAACAAAATGAAGAGAGGGATAGTTATGTTAGATGTTGTAATGGTCGGGATTTTTATTTTATTAGTTGCATCGATGGCAAGTCTTGCAAGTTGGTCAGATAAAGTTGTGAAAGAAGGAAAGCAATCATGATGATTGTCTTATCGGTTATAGTCGCAGCAATTACAGTGTATTTAGTGTATGCATTATTAAATCCAGAGAAGTTTTAATTAGGGGGAATCATTCATTATGATTTGGGTTGCAGTCATTATTACAATGCTCTTGTTTATTTTAGTAGCAAAGCCAACGGGGATTTATTTAGAGAAAGCTTTTCAAGGTAGCAAAACGCTAGATAAAGTATTCGGGCCTTTTGAAAAACTTATTTTTAAAATTACAGGTGTAAAAGCATACAATCAAACGTGGAAACAGTACGCATTATCATTAGTTTTACTCAATGGATTTATGATTGTTGTCGTATATTTCATTTTCAGATTACAAGGTGTGTTGCCGCTAAATCCAGCACATATTGAAGGAATGGAGCCTACGCTCGCTTTTAATACAGCAATTAGTTTTATGGCTGATACAAACTTACAGCATTATAGCGGTGAAAATGGTTTATCTTATTTATCACAATTAATCGGAATTACATTTTTAATGTTTGCAGCACCGGCAACGACATTAGCACTCGTTATGGCATTTATAAGAGGGCTCGCTGGAAAAGAACTTGGTAACTTTTTCGTTGATTTTACGAGAGCGTTAACGAGAGTTTTTCTTCCTATCGCATTTATTGCGGCGCTAGTCTTTGTCGCACTTGGTGTACCACAAACGTTAGACGGGGCCGTTACAGCACAAACGATTGATGGCGCGAAACAAAGTATATTACGTGGGCCAGTTGCATCATTCGTTTCCATTAAGGAACTTGGAAATAACGGCGGTGGATTTTTCGGAGCAAACTCTACGCATCCTTTTGAAAATCCAGGACAAATGAGTAATATTTTGCAAATGATGCTTATGATGTTATTACCAACAGCACTTCCATTTACGTACGGACGAATGGTAGGAAATAAAAAACAAGGTCGCATCCTTTTCGTTTCACTTTTTATGGTGTTTTTACTAGGATTTATAACAATTACGACATCTGAACTAAACGGGAATCCGGCATTAAATGGAATGGGTATCGAACATGTACAAGGAAGTACAGAAGGGAAAGAAGTACGATTTGGAACGGTATTTTCTTCACTATACGCAACGGTAACGACAGCTGCTGAAACAGGCGCCGTTAATACGATGCATGATACGTTAACACCAATTGGCGGTTTAGTTCCACTTGTAAATATGATGTTAAACACAGTATATGGCGGCGTTGGAGCAGGTTTTGTAAATATTATTATGTATGCAATTATTGCAGTGTTTATATCTGGGTTAATGGTTGGACGGACACCAGAGTTTTTAGGTAAAAAGATTGAAGGTAAGGAAATGAAATTAATTGCGGTCACGATTTTATTTCATCCATTGCTCATTTTAGGCTTTTCGGCATTAGCTCTTTCAACAAATTTAGGGACGGATGCTATTTCTCATTCCGGTTTCCACGGTTTAACGCAAGTTGTATATGAATATACATCGTCAGCTGCGAATAACGGATCTGGATTTGAAGGATTAGGAGATAATACACCGTTTTGGAATATTACGACTGGTTTAGTTATGTTTTTAGGACGTTACTTCAGTTTAATTACGATGCTAGCTGTGGCAGCTTCGTTGAAAGAAAAAACGGTAGTGCCAGAAACAGTCGGAACGTTCCGTACAGATAATAGTTTATTTGGTGGTATCTTTATCGGAACAATTGTAATTGTTGGTGCATTAACATTCTTCCCGATGTTAGTACTCGGACCAATTGCAGAATTTCTTACATTGAAGTAATGGAGGGTAAATGATGAGACCGGTAGTAGTAAAAGAAAAACAATTAAATGAGTCACAAATACATGCTGTAGAAGATGAAGTTAGACAAGCGAAAACGATGGATCGTGATATCGTAACACATGCGATGAAGCAATCCATTGCGAAATTGAATCCGAAAGTCATGATAAAGAATCCGATTATGTTCGTTGTGGAAATTGGATTTATCATTACGTTCATTTTATCTTTTCTTCCAAGTAGTTCTAGTAGTATACCAGGTTGGTTTAATATAACAGTTTCTCTCATTCTATTATTTACAGTTTTATTTGCGAATTTTGCAGAAGCATTAGCAGAAGGTCGTGGTAAAGCGCAAGCCGATTCTTTAAAGCAGTCGAAGAAAGATGTGTTTGCAAATGTTGTAAAAGAAAATGGAGACATTGTCCAAGTTTCAGCAACTGATCTTACAAAAGGTGACGTTGTTATCGTAAAACAAGGAGAAATGATTCCGAATGATGGCGAAGTAATCAAAGGATTAGCATCTGTAGATGAATCTGCAATTACAGGGGAATCAGCTCCTGTAATAAAAGAAGCGGGCGGCGATTTTTGTTCCGTAACAGGCGGGACGATGGTCGTAAGTGATGAGATTACAATTGTCATTACGAGTAATCCTGGTGAATCATTTATTGATAAAATGATTTCGTTAGTAGAAGGAGCTGCTCGTCAAAAAACGCCGAATGAGATTGCTTTAAATACAGTATTAACGAGTTTAACGCTTATTTTCTTAATCGTTGTTGTGACGTTGCCGATTTTTACAAACTATTTAGGATTTCAAATTGATACAGCTGTACTTGTAGCGTTGTTAGTTTGTTTAATTCCAACGACAATTGGTGGTTTATTATCAGCAATTGGTATTGCCGGGATGGACCGCGTGACAAAGTTCAATGTGTTAGCGATGTCGGGTAAAGCAGTAGAAGCTGCGGGTGATATTAATACAATCATTTTAGATAAAACAGGTACGATTACTTTCGGGAACCGAATGGCACATACATTGCTTCCTGTAGGAAATGAGACGATTGAGCAAGTAGGGAAATGGGCCGCGATTAGTTCAGTTTTAGATGAAACACCAGAAGGTCGATCAGTTATAGAATATGTAAAAACGAAAGCTATATCATATAATCGAGAAATTGCAGAGCAAGGTGATTTTGTTCCGTTCAAAGCAGAAACGAGAATGAGTGGTGTGGATTTACAGGATGGAACGAAAGTGAGAAAAGGTGCTGTAGGTAGCGTAATTGAATGGGTTAGGTCACAAGGTGGAACGATTCCGAAAGATGTAAATCAAAAAGCAGATTCCATTTCCAAAGAGGGCGGGACACCACTTGTAGTTGCAGTGGATAATCGTATTTACGGTTTAATTTATTTAAAGGATACAGTAAAGCCAGGTATGCGTGAGCGTTTTGAACAATTGCGCCAAATGGGGATTAAAACGGTTATGTGTACAGGTGATAACCCGTTAACAGCAGCAACGATTGCAAAAGAAGCAGGGGTAGATGAGTTTGTTGCTGAGTGTAAGCCAGAAGATAAAATTGCGGTTATTAAAGCAGAGCAAGATAAAGGGAAACTTGTAGCGATGACAGGTGATGGTACAAATGATGCGCCGGCATTAGCGCAGGCTGACGTTGGATTAGCGATGAATAGTGGTACGACAGCTGCGAAAGAAGCCGCGAATATGATTGATTTAGATTCGAACCCGACAAAAATTATTGAGGTTGTAGGAATCGGTAAGCAATTGTTAATGACGCGAGGTGCGTTAACGACGTTTAGTATTGCGAATGATATAGCAAAATATTTTGCGATTATTCCAGCAATGTTTACACTTGCGATTCCGCAAATGGAGGCATTAAACATTATGAAACTAACATCACCACTGTCAGCGATTTTATCAGCATTACTATTTAACGCTGTTATTATTCCATTACTCATTCCGTTAGCGATGAAAGGTATCGCATATAAACCAATGAGTTCGAATGCACTACTTGGCCGAAACCTACTTATTTATGGACTTGGCGGAGTGATTGTACCATTCATTGGAATTAAAGTAATTGATATGATTGTCGGCTTGTTTATATAAGGAAGAGGGGAAAAAGATGGAGAAGAAACAAAGTATACTATCACCAATTATCCGTATTACTTTTACATTTCTAGTGTTGTGTGGACTTGTATACCCACTTATTGTTACTGGTATTGCACAAGCAGTGATGAAGGATAATGCGGATGGAAGTCTAATATATAATGATAAAAATGAAGTGATTGGTTCTAAATTAATTGGTCAAAACTTCACGGATCCACGTTATTTTCAAGGGCGTGTTTCTAGTATTGAATATAAGGCTGAAGCATCTGGTTCAAATAACTATGCACCATCTAATCCAGATTTAGAGAAACGAGTAGAGAAAAGTATTGAAGAGTGGAAGAAACAAAATCGGGCTGTTCCGGTAACAGAAGTGCCGATTGATCTAGTGACGAATTCAGGTTCAGGGCTAGATCCTGATATTAGTCCGCAGGCAGCTTCTGTGCAGGTGGATCGTATCTCTAAATTAACGAATATTACGAAAGAAACGCTAAATCAGTTGATTAAAGATCAAACAGAAGGTGCTGCACTTGGCTTATTTGGAGAGAACCGCGTAAACGTTTTAAAGTTAAATTTAGAATTGCAGAAACTACTGAAATAGAAACAACGCTACCTCAATCTAACGGATTGAGGTAGCGTTGTTTCGAAAGAAAGGTTGTGAGTGTTTTGTATGCGGATGACTATAAACCAACTTTTCAAAGGCGAACACCAGAAGAGTATTTAGAATATATTCGTCAGCAAAACCGCGGGAAGTTAAAGTTATATGTAGGAGCGGCTCCAGGAGTAGGAAAAAGTTATAAAATGCTCTTTGATGCAAGAGAAATGAAAAAGGATGGTACGGATATTGTAATTGGTTTAATTGAAACGCACGGTAGAAAAGAGACGGAAGAAGCAATTGCTGATTTAGAAAAAGTTCCTTTAAAAGAAATAGAGTATAAAGGGAAAGTATTTTATGAACTCGATGTGGAAGGAATTATAAAACGTGCACCGCAAGTCGTTGTTGTGGATGAACTTGCGCATAGCAATATTCCTGGATCTAAAAATAAGAAACGTTATATGGATGTACAGGAATTGCTAGATGCCGGTATATCCGTCTTATCAGCTTTTAATATTCAACATTTAGAAAGTGTTCATGACATTGTTGCTCAAATTACGAATGTTAAAGTGCGAGAACGTATTCCAGATTTTATTTTACAAAAAGCAAATGAAATTCAGCTCGTTGATGCAACGCCGGAAGTATTAAGGAAGAGGTTAATAGATGGAAAGATATATAAGGAAGAAAAAATAGAGCAAAGCTTACAAAATTTCTTTACGCTTAATAATTTAGGGGCACTAAGAGAATTATCACTTCGGGAAGTGGCAGATGATATGGACGAGAAAATTAGCCAAACAGTAATAGAACCGATTGGTGTAAAAGAAAAAATTCTTGTTTGTGTACAATACAGTTCGACAGCGGAGAAATTAATACGACGGGGATGGCGCATGGCTGATCGGTTAAATGCTGAATTGTACGTATTAAACGTTGAGAGGGAAAATATAGATTCTATTTCAGCTGGGAAAAAGCAGACGATTGAAGAGTGGAAGTCGTTAACGAATCAATTTGATGCGAGTTTTGTTTTAGAAGAGGCAAAAGGAAGAAAGCCAGCGGATGTTATTATTGAAGTTGCGAAAAGACTACAAGTAACGCAAATTTTACTCGGACAATCAGCAAGAACAAGGTGGGAAGAAATTCGAAAAGGTTCAATTGTAAATGAAATTATGAGAGAAACGAAGTATATTGATATTCATATCGTTGCAGATCAAAGAGTTTAGAATAGAGACCATCTATAGGTCTCTATTTTGCTTTTTGTACAGCCTGAAAACGTAGCATTTTCATTGCGCATAAAATGATAAATAGAAATGTAATTGCACCTAGGAAGAAAATCCAAAAGTAATTTTGATTAAATACAAGAAATCCACCTACAAGTGGCCCTGTGCCCATACCGAGATAGCGTATGAAGTTATACATACCGATGGCTGTTGCGCGTTCTTGTACGAATTCCTCCGTTAATAAAGTAGTGTGAGTTGGCATAGAAAGTCCCATACTAAAACCGTATAAAGATGTAACGATAATGATGAATGAGATATTGATGCTATATGTGAAAGAGAATAAAGTGACACATATAATATTGAAGAAACTAGTGATGAATAAAGCTTGCTTTGTTGTGAGGCGTTTTTGCAAAAGCTTGTAGCAATAACTTCCTAGCATGATAGAAAGAGACATTGGTACAAACATAAGACCAATTGCATTTGCAGCTAAATGAAATGAATTTGCTAAAATGCTCGGTAAAAAAACGAGAAAGCAAAAGTAAATACAAAATTGAATGAAGCCAATAAGAGTAATAGAAAATCCAGTTTTATTTTTTAAGATAAGAGAGTAATTCTTTTGTTCTTTAGACCGCTTAATTACATTTGGCTTTGTTTCTGGAAGTAGTGAAATGTTTATAATTAATAAGATAATGCCAAGTGTAGATAAAAAGAGAAATACAGATAAGTGACCATGTATACTGCCAAGATAACCACCTATGAGTGGAGCCATTGCAGGTGCGAGAGCAAGTAACATTTGATACAGGCTCATCGCTTCTCCGCGTTCTTTTCCTTCAAATAAATCGCCGATAATCGTTGCTGAAACTACAGGTATAGCCGCTATTCCTATAGCTTGAACAGCTCTAAAAAAGAGAAATAAATAAATGTTTGCCGAAAAAGCACATCCGATTGAACCAATTGTACTAATGACTAAACTAGGGATAAGGACAGATTTTCTCCCTTTTGTATCAATTAAAGGTCCATATACGAGCTGCATAATTGCAAGAACGAATGTGAAAAGTGAAACTGTTACATTTACAAGATAAAGAGAAGTGTGAAAAGAATTTTGAATCATCGGTAAGATAGGTGTGTAAATATTTTGAGCGAAGGAACCGAGTAAGGCACTAATACAGACAACATATAAAATGAAAGTTAGTTTAGATTTTTTCATCTTGTTAACCTCCTTGTATTTTAGTTTCCTTGGAAACTAAATTTATTTTAACATGATTTTCTCACTTGTAAAGATGAAAAAATAATTTTAAAATGGTATATAGTTAAATTGTTTCTTTGGAAACTTGGGAGGCGAACGGATTGAAGCATACAACGAAGCAAATGGAAATACTGTCGGACATTCGTACACTTTTGCATAAAAAAGAAGAACATTTAAAACGACAAAACGAGAAGTTTTTTTATGAGACAGGTGTAAGTAGTATGTCTTTATCTGAGTTACATGTAATCGAATGTATCGGAAAAAATGGTTTGATGAATGTAACGGCAATCACGATAGAAATGGGCATGACGAAGGGAGCGATCTCTAAAATTTGTACAAAGTTGTTTCAAAAGCAATTCGTTGAGAAGATGCAAATGTTAGATAATCAAAAAGAAATCTTCTTCCGCTTAACGGAAAGTGGGAATGAAATATATATAGCTCATGAAAAATTGCATAAGCAAGCTGAAGAAAAGTGGCTGTTACTTTTAGATGGTTATACGAAAGCAGAGCAAGACTTTATTCAAAGGTTTATAAAGGATGTCTCAGATCATTTGGAAATATAATTGGAAGAAAAAACTCCTTTTTCTCAAGTCTTTTGAATATAATTTCTGAAAGAACTCATATATAATAGAAAAAGATACTTAACATGGTGAATAATTAAAGAGTCAATATATATAGAGGAGAGAGTAACATGCTTGAAAATACGGGGTTAGTATTAGAAGGCGGCGGTATGCGTGGTGTATATACGGGCGGGATATTAGAATATTTTATGGAACAAGATTTATATTTTTCATATGTAATCGGTGTATCAGCTGGTGCTTGTCATGCAGCGTCGTATCTTTCCAGACAAAGAAATAGAAATAAAACAGTAAATATTGATTATGCATCACACCCGCAATATTTATCGTATAAAAACTTATGGAGAAAACGCCAATTATTTGATATGGAGTTCATTTTTCATGAGATTCCAGAAAAGCATGTACCGTTTGATTTTGAAACATACTTTAATAGTCCAGAGCGTTTCCTTGTAGGCACAACAGATTGTGAAACAGGACAGTCTGTTTATTTTGAAAAAGAGGGGACAAATGATGATGCACTAAATTTATTACAAGCATCTAGTTCATTACCTTTCATTGCACCTGTAGTAAATTACCGTGGTAAGCAGTTATTAGATGGAGGAATTTCTGATCCGATTCCAGTTCGTAAAGCGCAAGAAGATGGATTTAAAAAATTAGTCGTTATTTTAACGAGAAATCACGGTTACGCGAAGAAAAAATCAAAGTTTGGATGGATTGCAGCGAAAGCGTATAAAAAATATCCGAACCTTGTTAACACGATGCTGAATCGTTATGAAGTGTATAATGAAACGCTTCACTACATTGAAAAAGAAGAGCAAGCGGGTAATTTATTTGTTATTCGCCCAGAAGTGCCGCTTCAAGTAGATCGTATGGAAAAAGATACAGCAAAACTACAAAATTTATACGAGCAAGGCTATGAAGATGCAAAGAGACAGTTTGCAGATTTACAGTCGTTTTTACAAAAATAATGATTAGGCTGCGGAGAAGAATTTCTCTGCAGTCTTTTTATATTGCTACTTATACGTTACTTTTTAAAAATGTATGAATGTTTAAGTGTTTAAAGAGTTTGTAAAACATCGAGGTTTCTTATTGAGGAGAATTTATTTGAAGGATATTATGATGATGTAGCGCTACTAAACTATTAAATTTATGAGGTGCTTGTTAATGAAAGGAAAAGTTTTTTCAATTACGACTTTAGTATTATTAGCAACATCAATCTCAACAAGTGCATTCTATCCAACTCTAAGCGGTCACAAAAGCGGTAACCTACTATCTTACAGAGCTCAAACTACTACGAATCAAAATGCATCTCGTTGTTCAGTAGCAATTTCTTTTATTAAATCAAATGGAAATAATTCATATATTGAAAGCGCTTCAGACAAATTAGGATCCCATGAATCTGGAAGAGCATTAAACGCAACTGTGAGTAATGGTGCATATAACGCCTTTGGTGCAAAAGGACTATACTCGGAGCACTATGCGAATGAGAATAATGACTATCAAGAAGATACACACAAAGGTACTTTTGATAGTAATGGTAACTTACGATTACAGTGGTAAAAAATATTAAACAGTTGTTTTTATAAATATTTGGATAAGGAGAAGGGGATGTTCATCATCTCCTTCTTATTTAAAAGGAGCACAGACATGTACCTAGCTTTTAAAAATATAAAAAGTAATAAACTGTTTTTCTTAATTCTTCTTATGTCATTTTTTATTTCTTTTCTTTCTATATCAGTAGCCGCGCTTTTAACAGAGTCTAAACGAAATTTTATAGCTGCCTTTCAAATTGGTTTTCCAGAAAAGAATCAAACGTTAACTGTTCCGATAGCGAATGAAACCGAATTGGAAACGATAATTCCCCTCATACAAGATACTTTTGTGAAAAGTGATATTTACGTAGAAAATTTAAAAGCATTGAATAGTTCAGGGGCAACAAAGATCATAGCTGTGAACTTAAAAGATGATTATTATTGGAAGCCATATATTTCTGAAGGACAATATTTTCATCGTGAAAATGTAAACGATATGGTTGTTGGCGATCAAACGAATGTAGAGGAGTTATATGAATTTGATGATACATATAAAAAAATAGGAACTATATCAAGAAAGGACAGTGACGTCGGTGTAGCAGGCATATACGTTCCACTTCAAAACTTACCTACTATATCTAAAAAAGGTATTATCGCGAGTAAACAATTACAATTAACAGTTGTTAATCCTACATCATCTATTCATAACGAAATAAAAAAGTTTATGGGTAGGAGTAAAGAAGTGCTTTCGGGAGATGTTCAAATACTGAATGAACGAAATCTTCAGGAACTAGATGTGACACATGTAGATCCAGCAAATAAGTATTACTATAAATTCATTCTTGTTGCAATTGTTTCTGGCATTTCTGCGGTTTTATTTTGGATTTATAAAAAAGAAAAAGAGATTTCATTAAAAAAAGCAGTAGGTGCTTCTAATATATCTATTTATTGCGAACTATATATTCAAATTTTGTTTATTTCTCTAGTAGCGATGTTCTTAGTTTTTATTACGTTAGAAATGTTTTCGGGAACAATTCATACTTATTTTCAGACATACTTAGTAAAACCGTTAACACTATATGTATTGATATGCAATGTTGTTTTTATAATTCTTCTTACAATTTGTGTTACTGTAATTCCAATCAAGCACATTATAAATATATATCCCGGAAAACATTTAAGAACGTAGGAGGTCTTCATGTTTTTTATATTTGATTCTATACGGTCTGTGAAAAAACGGTTGTTACCAAGTTTGATTATAGTAATTTCTTTAATTATTGCATTTTCTTCAGCAATAGAATTTGTTAGTAATCTTTCCGGATATCGAAAAATGATGACGATAGCAAATAATTTATCGACTCATAAAAATTTCTATGAACTTTATGCGACGCAAGATATAACATTGTTTAGCGAAGAAAAAGCGAAAAATGATTATCAACATTTCATGCAAGGGTTATCTAATACGATACCAATAACAAATAAAACAAATTATTTGTTCCGTAACTATTCACTTAGTTTAAAAGAAGAAAATGGAACGATAAAGACTCTTATTGTTGATAAAGATATTAATAAGTACTTTCATATACGAATTTCACAAGGAAGATATTTTGAGGAATTGGAATTTCATAAATCAGTATTTGATATTAGACCTGTTATATTAGGTGCTAATTATATAGGTAAGGTATCTATTGGTGATGTTATACCATCTGGAAAAATGAAGCTAAAAGTAATTGGCTTTTTAGAAAAAAATTCACCATTCACATATCCTCGAAGCGGTGAAATATCGGATAATCGTATTACATTATTAGATGACATGGCGATTTTACCAATTGGAACAGAAGAAATAGAGTTCTATAGTGCAGAACTTTTATACAATGGGTTAATTATAGAAACAAATGAAAAGATAAATATAAATGAATTTCAAAAGAAAGTATTAAAGGTAACAGAAGGTAAGGGTTATTCGTATTATGTTACAAATCCGAATAAATTGTTAGAAAATGAAAAACAAGGTATTGATAATATGTCATACCCCTTATTATTAAGCGGTACAGTCTTATTTTTTTCATTTCTATCTATCGTATTAACATCAATGGCAGCACTTTATATGGAGTATAAAAATATTTCTATTAAATCAGCGTTAGGTGCAAGCACTTTTCAAATATGTCTTCCATTTATTATTGAGTATATGTTGCTATTCGTTTTATCGATATGTTTAGGAATAATGTATTTTCAATGGGAGAATAGCGGAGTAATTGAAATTCAGAAAGGGTTAGAAAATAGTATAGTATCTTTCTTTGGAACGTTAAAAGTCTCTATAGAATCATTGGTTGTTATAGGTGCTTTATCAATTATAATGATCTTCATTATATATGCAATCATTTATTTCACTGTATTAAAAATAAAAAAATATATATGAAAGAGGTGTTATAGATGATTAGGCTTGAGAATGTAGCGAAGTGCTTTGGACATAGTAATTTTAGTGCTTTAAAAGATATTAATCTTACAATAGAACAAGGCGAAATGATAGCTATTATGGGCCCCTCTGGTTCAGGGAAATCTACTCTTCTTAACATTATTGGCTTAATTGATAGCCCCTTTACTGGAAAGTATTTTTTAGATGGAGTGGATACAAGTACATTAAAGGCAAACTATCATAAGTATAGAAATACGGAAGTGGGATTTGTGTTTCAGAACTTTTCGCTATTAGATGATTATACAGTTGTTGAAAATGTAATGCTTCCGCTTGTATATAGAAGAATTTCTCATAAGAAACGTATGCAAATTTCAAAAGAAATGCTGAAAATGGTAGGGATTGAGAGGCATATTAACAAATATCCTTACGAGTTATCAGGTGGAGAACAGCAAAGAACAGCAATAGCAAGGGCTTTAGCACAAGATACTAAAATTATCCTCGCTGATGAACCAACGGGTGCTCTTGATCAAGAAAACGGAAAGAAAATTATGAGCATCTTAAAAGAGATTCATAAACAAGGGAAAACGGTGCTAGTTGTAACACACGATCAAAAGGTAGCTGCATGCTGCCAGAGGACAATACGTTTGCTTGATGGATGTATAGTATAATATGGATAAAAGTATGTGAAGAGGTGATACATATGGAAAATGTATATAAAGGTCTTAGACATACTGGATTTGCTATGTTGCTTATTTTTAGTGGTGTATTTTTACTGCGCTGGTTCATTCATGATGAAATGCTACTAGATCAGCTTATTGGGTTAAGTGTAGGGATGGTAATGGTTATTTCGTCAGTGTTCATTCAAAAGTACAGTAAAGAATTACAAGTAAATGAGAAGTGTTAAAAGTAACAAAAGAAAAGTAGAGCATCTAATTTTGAAGTGACCCCTAAAAGTTAGACACGGTTATTTGATTAGGCAGCTTGATAAAAGTGAGTCCGGTATTGTACCGGGCTCATTTTTAATTTTGCCTTAATCCGTTTCGTATTATAATAATCTATATATTTTTCTAATTCTATTTTAAAGTGCTCTACATTTTCAAATTCTTTTATGTAGAGGAACTCCGATTTCATAATCCCAAAGAAATTTTCTATTACTGCGTTGTCGTAACAGTTGCCTTTTCGAGACATACTCTGGACGATAGCTCTTGATTCTAGTGTACGGACGTATTGTCTCATTTGATAATGCCATCCTTGATCCGAATGCATCAGTAGCTGGTGCGTTTCAGGTAAACGTTCCAATGCTTTCTCTAACATGTCTGAAACAAGCGAATACGTCGGTCTAGAACCAATTGTATAGGTAATAATTTCACCATTATACAAATCTAATACAGGTGATACATACAGTTTTTCTCCAAACAATTTAAACTCTGTGATGTCTGTTACCCACTTTTGATTCGGTGCATCTGTATGAAAATTACGCTCTAAAATATTAGGTGCAATTCTACCGACTTTTCCTTTATAGGATTTATATTTCTTCATACGCACAACACACTTTAACCCAAGCTCTTTCATAATGCGCTGAACCTTCTTGTGGTTCACTTTCTGGCCACGATTCGTTAATTCATCACGAATGCGACGGTAACCATAACGACCTTCATTTTCCTCATAAATCGCTTTAATCTCAGCTTTCAAATCGGCATCTACATCTGGACGATTCATTTTCTTTACTAAATCATAATACGTGCTTCGAGGAATAGTAGCTAGCTCCACGAGTGCCTTCACCGAATATTTATGCCTTAATTCATAGACTACTTGCGCTTTGTCTTGTTTTGTGATTTTTCCTTGTTTTGAACTAAGGCATTTAACTTTTTTAAGTACTCATTTTCCATCTCAAGCTGTTTAATGCGTGCTTCAAGTGCTTCGACTGACCCTTCAGCTAAATGTTGTTTTAATTGTTTATTTGAATCTTTTTTCATGGATGGACGCCCCTTTTTCTTAGATTGAAGGGCATCAATTCCTTGTGTTTCGAGCTGTTTTTTCCAAACAGAAATCGTTGAAGGGGCAGGAATATTAAAGATAGCTGCCGTCTCAAATAAGGACATACCGTTTTCAATCATAAAGTTTAGTACGTCTAGTTTAAATTGTTGTGTGTAATTTGTACATCGTTTTAGAAAAGCTTCCAGACCATTCTGTTTATATTGGTTTACCCAATTCAAAATGATTGTGTCACTTATACCGAGCGATCTACCCATTTCTCGATAACTTTCATTTCCGTTCAAATAACGTAGAACGATTTGTATTTTTTCATCAGCTGTAAATTTAGCCATAGAAAAACTGCACCTCCAATTGTTAGACTGTGTCTAACAATTGGGGTGCAGTTCATTTCGATGCTCTACTTTTCTTTTATAAATAAAAAATCCCTCTTTATGAGGGATTTTAATGTGGTAAGAAAATTAATTGATAAGCAAACAAAATTCCAAATACATACACAAGTGGGTGAACAGCACGGAATTTACCTTTTGCCACTTTCATAAGTGGGTATGAAATAAATCCAAGAGCGATACCTGTTGCGATACTTGATGTAAGTGGCATGCTTAAGATTACTAAGAATGCTGGGAATGCTTCATCAAATGCGTCCCAATCGATGTGGCGAACTGATCCCATCATAAGACTACCAACGATAATTAATGATGGTGCAGTAATAGCTGATACACCAGAAACGGCACTTACTAATGGTCCGAAGAATGCTGCTAGTGCGAATAAAACAGCTACTGTAACAGTTGTTAAACCAGTACGACCACCAGCTGCAACACCAGCAGATGATTCAATGTACGCTGTTGATGGTGTTGTTCCGAACATAGAACCGATTGTTGCTGAGAATGAGTCAGATAGAAGAGCTCGTCCAGCTTTTGGAAGCTTTCCATCTTTCATAAATCCACCTTGTTGAGCAACGCCAAGTAATGTACCTGTTGTATCGAATAATGTAACAAGGAAGAATGAGAATACAACGCCGTATAATCCGTAGTTAATTACGTCAGATACAGCAGTAATTGGATTTGAAACGATAATTCCTTCTGGTAATCCAGGCATTGATGTAACACCGTTTGAGAATGTTAATTGTCCTGTGAAGAAAGCGATAATACCAGTTAATAGCATACCGATAAATAGTGCGCCATTTACATTTAAAGACATAAGGATAATAGTAATTCCAAGTCCAGCTAATGCTAGTAGAACTGGAGCAGAGTGAAGATCACCAAGTCCAACTAAGTTTGCATCATTTTTTGTAACGATACCTGTTAAACGTAAACCGATAAAGGCGATAAATAGCCCGATACCAGCAGTAATTGCATGTTTTAAGTTTTCAGGAATTGCTTCCATTAATTTTGTACGGAAAGATGTAAATGATAGCAAAATTAAAATCATACCTGCTACGAATACAGCAGAGAATGCAATTGCGAAAGTCATGCCTTCATGAGCTTTTACAACAGAGTAAGAGAAGTAAGCATTTAATCCCATACCTGGCGCGATTGCGATTGGTAAGTTTGTAAAGATCGCCATAAATAATGTTCCGACAACAGCAGCGATAATTGTTGCTGTAAATGCTTGTTCAAATGGAACACCTGCATCCCCAAGGATGACTGGGTTTACGACAATGATATATGCCATTGTTAAGAAGGTAATAATACCTGCCATAATTTCAGTTTTAATAGAAGTTTTATGTTTTGAAAGGTTAAACATATAAACATCCTTTCTGTTTACGAATAATTTTCACAACAGTTATATATAATATTCGTTTTTTAACTATTTTGCAATAGTTTTGTATAAAAAGTTTACAACAATTCATATTTTGTGTCTTAAATTCGAATATTAATCGTAACTTGATGTTTGAATTTCAGTTTTTATTATGCACATTATAAGAAAAAGGAGTTGAAAGAAGCTATGCCACAGCAAAAAAACTTTGTAACAATGCCAGCGCAACATCAAAATAAACAGCCTGGTATTGAATCATTAATGAATCCACTTCCGCAGTTTGAAGATTCGAATTATAAAGGTAGCGAAAAGTTAAAAGGAAAGAATGTATTAATTACAGGGGGAGATAGTGGGATTGGACGAGCTGTTTCCATCGCTTTTGCGAAAGAGGGAGCAAATATTGCGATTGCTTATTTAGATGAGGAAGAAGATGCAAATGAGACGAAACAACGTGTTGAAAAAGAAGGAGTAAAGTGTGTATTGTTGCCAGGTGATTTAAGTGATGAACAGCATTGTAAAGATATTGTAGAAGAGACCGTCCAGCAGCTAGGTAGTTTACAGGTTTTAGTAAATAATGTCGCGCAGCAATATCCGCAGCAAGGACTAGAGTATATTACAGCAGAACAGCTAGAAAAGACTTTTCGTATTAATATTTTTTCTTATTTTCACGTTGCGAAAGCCGCACTTTCTCATTTGAAGAAAGGAGATGTCATTATAAATACGGCATCTATCGTTGCATATGAAGGGAATGAAACGTTAATTGATTATTCCGCAACGAAAGGAGCAATCGTAGCGTTTACAAGATCACTTTCTCAATCATTAGTACAAAAAGGAATTCGTGTAAATGGTGTTGCGCCGGGACCGATTTGGACACCGCTTATTCCATCGAGCTTTGATGAGAAGAAAGTCTCTCAGTTTGGGAGCAATGTCCCGATGCAAAGGCCTGGTCAACCATATGAGTTAGCGCCGGCATATGTATATTTAGCGTCTGGTGATTCTTCTTATGTTACGGGACAAATGATACATGTAAATGGGGGCGTTATTGTAAATGGATAGTTTTCATTTATAAGAGCAAAGTAAAGCTAATTACAATTATTATGGTGAGCGCTAGGGGGGATATAGGTGAAAAGGGTATGTTTCGTTTTACTATTATTTTTCTTCCTACCGGTTAGTGCTTTTGCTGATACAGATCATTTAATATTAGTGAATCTTACCACAAACCAGTTGTCTTTTTTTGAGAATGGAAATTACACAAAAACATTTCCAGTAACGACTGGAAGAGATCGTACACCTACGCCTGAAGGTAATTTTTGTATTATAACTAAATTTAAAAATAAAGAATACCATCGAAAAAAAATAGCTGGGGGTGCACCGAATAACCCTCTTGGTACGAGATGGCTTGGGCTAGATAAGAATGAATATGCGATTCACGGGACAAATCGGGAATGGACGATTGGAAGTAGGGAATCAAATGGCTGTATTCGCATGCATGACAGGGATATACAATGGTTATATGACCGAGTACAATTACAAACAAAAGTAATCATTTCTCGTTTTCATACGAGCCCCGAATATGAAGCGAATAAGCTTGGTTATCGCGTTGTGAGCTGGAATGGACGAAAAATAGAAGAAGAACAAATTGGAGTACTTACGTTAGTAGACCGCGCAGATATATATTGGCAAGAACCAAATGGACAGTTAACGAAAGTGAAAACGGTATTGCCGAACGAAAGATATCCAGTGTACTCAAAGCGAAAAGATGGAATATATTATATAGGAAACAATTCGTATATTATAGATGAAACAGGAGAGAAAATTCGTTACGAGCAAATTCCTTCTTCGATCTTAAGTAATATATATAAACGGAAATACAATGTTCCGTAATGGCTACCGTATTACAGACGGTAGCTTATTTATACTTGGAGTTTAACTGCAACTATTGTATTTTGCTGAATATAATACAGTACAGATAGGGGGCGGTTATATTATGAAAAGTGAATTTGCGTTTAAAGTTTTCTTAGTAACGACCTGTTTATTTATCGTGTATTTATATGCGTTTCTCGTCTTTTCTTTTTATGTTCCATATGTTGATTTAATATTATTCTTCGGATTTATTTGGGCGTTTGTGAAAGCGAGGGAAGGAGAGAAGAGTATATATCGGCGCATTACCCTATGCGGGACGGCCGTTCTCGTTATTTTATATTTTTTTATTATGCATGATTTTTGGAGAGGGATGTAAAAAAGCATACGATGAATCGTATGCTTTTTATGTTTAATATTTAGGCTTAAATGTATGACAACAAGTCTCTACACTCGTTGCTACAGAACTTTCTAGCGTCTCGTTTGTTAAAACAGCAGCTGTATATGAATCATTTTCAGTTTGACCAGTTTCATCTGCATCAGGCTGAACGACGATCGCACTTGCTTGACAAAAGTTACCTTGTCCCCAAAAAGAACAGTTGGAAACAGAACATCTTACTTCTGGCATAAAACCCCCTCCTTATACATTAGTGTGGGATTTTACGCCCATTTCATGTGTAGAAGGAGTTTCCTTTTCTCGTTACTTTTTCGTTTGCTCAAGCCATTCTTTTAATTTGTCTTTTGGCTGTTCACCGCTAATACGGCTTACTTCTTTGCCATCTTTAAAATGAATGATTGTTGGTGTACCTTGAATTTTATATTCATCCCAAGGATCATCTAATTTTTCAATATCCATAACTTTCATATCAACGTTCAAGTCTTTAGCCATCGGCACTACGACAGGAGATAATTTTTGGCAATGAACGCAAGATGTTTGATAAAAGTATACTGTTTCTTCTTTTTTCTCTTTTAAGTTCTTTTGAAGATCTGAAAGAGAGATTTTATTTGTGTAGTAGTCAGAACCGTTTGTCTTACTTTCAGTAGGATTATCAATTTTTTGGCTAGTAGCATTTTTTTCTTCCATTTGTGTTACTGCAAAAATTGCCACGAACAAGGCGATAATAATACCACCAAATATAAGCATTTTTTTCATTCTTTCATCTCCTTATTTGTTTTTGATGACAATAAAGCTACAAACAGCGATTGTAATAAAGCCGATAAGTGCTAAAAACGGGATTGTCACAAAGCCGAACCAGTTTATGTATTCTCCCGTACATGGTACACGTCCACAAGCTGCCCCAGCTGCTGAAAATGCTGCGACTTTTTGAATTGCATAGTGATATAAAGAAATACAAGCGCCAATAGTTGCGATTGGTAAAGAATAACTTGCGATGCGATAGTCTTTCTTTGCTACAGCAATACCAAGCCATAAAACGAATGGATACATAAAAATGCGTTGATACCAACAAAGGACACAAGGCTCAAATTTCATGATTTCGGAAAAGTACAGACTTCCTAGTGTAGCGATAAAAGAAGCTCCCCATGCGGTAAGTAAAGCATATTCTTGCTTTTTTTCTCGTCCCATATTTTATACCTCTCTTATAATAGTTACATACTAAATTATAGTATGAAGTGGTATAGAAAAGAAAGAAAAAATATGTTTATCAATAAAAGTTTTATAAGAGGAAACTTTTATTGGTATTAATATTTTAAAAAAGCGCCATTCTCCTAAAGAGAATAGCGCTATATTTTACATTTGAATTTGCTCTACTTCTTCTACATGCGACTTTTGGGATGCATGGTCAATATATTGAAATAGGAGCTGCAGTTGTTTATCAACTTCTGGTAGTTCTTTGCTGTATTGATAAGCGTGTAAAAAATGCTCAATACGCTTAGAAAATAATTGATCGTTCGTTTGAACCATGAGAACGAGTAATTTATCCCAATTACAGCAATACGTGTAATAGAGAGCTTTATCATAGTCGTTATATGTTTGCACTGTGTACCCTCCTTACCGAGAGTTATATATAGTGTGTGATAAGTAAGGAGAAATACACTTGAAAGAATTTGTTAAGAAAAAAAGAGAATGAAAAGAAAAAACGAGGAATTCCCTCGTTTTTTAAGCTTTTGGCATTGGCGTAGGTGTTGGTTTGCCATAGCCTTCTTTGTATTTATTATCGATATAGTTACGAATTTCAAGCGTTGATTTTCCTTTTTGTTTCATGGAAGCAGATTCAACTGCGATTTCTAGGCAATTGACGCAAGTCGTTGCGTGGGAATCCCAAACAACTTCACCATTCTTTTTAATTTCACGAATAAAGCAGTTTTTATTATTTTTATGTCCTACACTTTCACCGCAACCACAATAGCATGGAATCCAATCTAATAGCTCTGCATTTTGCCCAGCGACGGTGTAAATATCTTTCATTTGTGGATCAAGCTTATCTAGGAAGGTCGGAAGTGTGTCGACTCCTTTTGTTTTCTCTTGAATGTCAGCTTGTTGAGTGTGGGATGCATGGTCATGTTCTTCTTTTTTTGATTCAGAAGATTTTTGGTCATTTGTACCAGTACTTCCGCATCCAGCAAGAATTAAGCTTAGTACTGCAAGTAAAGAAAATACATACTTTTTCATTCGCTTGTCCCCTTTACAAATGTATTAATCAAATTGTATCAGAGATTATGGAGTGTCGGGTGAAGATTTTTTCGACTGATTTTTGAAACGCCATCTTAGCGAATGAAATAGAAATAAAATTGGGATATAAGCGTATACAATATATAAACCCGCTTGAGATAGTACGGTATTTAATGTATTGATACTTTCACGGTTTGTGAAAAGCAGAGAAGCTGAAAATATGATGAAAATAAAAAACGGTAATGTAAATTTAAATGAAATATGAAAGGAACGCTTCATCGTTTGACATGATGACCAAATGGTTAAGCAAAGGTTTGGTAAAATAATTAAAAACCAAACGAAAATAATAATATATTCAAAACGCTGAATAAAAGGAACTTTAATTATTTTTAACATTGTTAAAGTAGGCCAAATAGTACGGTTTAATTGACCCTCACTATAATACATAAAGGATACGATAGCTAAAACTACATAAATTAAGGTGCTAAAAGCAATTCCAGCATGGGCCCATCGTTTTAAAGATTTTCCTTTTTCAATAAAGGGATAAAAGATAAGAATTGTTTCAAACCCCAGAAATTCCAATGCGGAGTGCTTTGCAGATATAAGCATGTCAAAAGGTGAATGCGTAAAAATAGGTAAAATATTACGGAAATGTGCATACTTCATTGGATAAATTAAAAAAAATATCACGAAAATAGGAAGCACAATACCCCAAAAGCATATCCCTGTCACAGAGCGGAAGCCGCCTTTTATAATGTAGTAAGTGACTAATAAAAACATAAGGGTAAGTTTCCATAACTTAATGGTAGGGAAAATCCAAACTTGTATCACTTCCATATATGTACGAAGAACAGTAAGGCAAAATAATAAGCAATAAAGAGTGAAAATTACAGAAAATATAGAGCCAATCCATTTTCCAAAGGTTGTTGTATGAATGCTAATTAAATCTCCGTCTTTTTCAAGCATTTTTAACATACAAACCAGTACAATATGAGTTGCAATTCCCGCAATAATAAGAGAAATCCAGGCATCATAACCAGCGTTTTTTAAAATTACACGTTGATATCCGAGAATTCCTATACCAATCTGGAGAGAATGCAATAAAATAAATGCAAAATATGGAGAGACAGTTTTTGATGTATTCATTGTATTCATTGCTCATTTCACCTCACTATTCACCGATTCCAGATTGTACAATATTAAGATCTAAATTTATATCTACTGCTACATTTTTATACATATTTCGAATTTGTTTTATATTCCATTTTCTCGTATGGCTTCTAATTTCATCTCGTATTCCTAAAGGATCAATTTCCTTTTCTTGAAATTGTTTTATTAAATCTTCGCAGTCTTTTTCAACATTTCGTTCAATTTGTTTTCTTATATAGTTGATATTTGTTTTTTTTCT
This sequence comes from Bacillus sp. FSL K6-1338, assembly GCF_038006965.1. NCBI lineage: Bacteria > Bacillati > Bacillota > Bacilli > Caryophanales > Bacillaceae > Bacillus > Bacillus sp. FSL K6-1338. The sequence goes on from NZ_JBBOWI010000001.1 coordinate 800,550, forward strand.
TAAATCAATCCAATTGGGGGAGTTTTTAATTAATCCATTTAATTTTAAATGGATTTTTACTTTTGGTATGTCGCCAGTTTGATCTATATCATACTTGTTTTCTCCAGCTAAGTTTTGTATAACAACCATACCTTTATGCTTATCTTTTTTTATTGCTGCTTCGTAACGTCCATTTTTCGTAGGATTAATAAGTAATTTTGCTAAAACAGAATGTCTTTTATCTGTATACATGACTACTTTATCGCCTTTTAAAAAGGCAAGTCCTTTGACAGCGATAGAATGATTATCGTCCATTTTAATATAAGGAACATAGGCATCACATACAGAAGAGTAATAATTATATAAAAAAATGTTTAATGTGGTTTGTGGAATGTTCTCATTTCGTATATTTTGCTCGAGTAAATCGGCAATATATAAAGACCCATTTTTTTTTCCGTAATTTAAAAGCTCTTCAGCCGATCCATCTACAATTGCTAGTTGTACATCACGCCCGATATTTGGGTCACGTTGTAAGTTAGTAATAATTTCTCCCATTCCGCGTTCTCCTAGCGTTTTTCCAAATAGGACGACACGCATTTGACCTACAACGACATTGTGAGGAGATTTCGCATTTAATCGTGAAGCGATTGTTTCAAGGGAACGAGCAGATGTTGATTGCGTCTCTGGCTTAGACTTTACACCATGTGTGTATTCAGGGAATAAGATAGTTCCTTGGAATCTTTTGTTTTTTGTGATGTCAAATCCAGCAATATGAATAATACGCTGTGTATCCACTATATAGGTTTGTGTACAGCCAGTTTGTAAAATGAAGAAGATAATGATAAGGTGCAATAAAATTTTTTTCATTCATTCTCACCATCACGTTTTTGCTTCGCTTTGTTTGGATTATAGCGCCATTTTGATTTTGGTCTAAGAAAAGAAGGTCTTTGAGCCGTTTGACTAAATGGTAATCGAAGAAAACCTTCTGCTGTACCTAAACCACGAAATGGATATAAAGGTAATAAATAAGGTGATCCAAGTGATTTTAATTTAATTAAATGAGCTAAAATGAATACAAATCCGACAATAAGGCCTAATCCTCCGAATGCACCGGCTAAAAGAATAAGTGGAAAGCGTAATAACCGGATAGTAGAAGACATCTTTACGGTTGGTGTTGTGAAAGATGCAAGAGCGGATAAAGCGACTGCAATTAATAAAATTGTACTTGTCAAAGCCGCCTCCACGGATGCTTGGCCAATTACAATCCCCCCAACAATCCCAATCGTTTGTCCGACTTTCGTTGGTAAACGTGCTCCTGCTTCACGAAGCAATTCGATTGTAATTTCTAAAAAGAGTGCTTCTAGAATAGGAGGGAAAGGTACGTTAGCTCTCGAGAAAATAATAGGACCTAGTAAATCGGCAGGAATCATTTGATAATGATATGTTAAAGCCGCTGTATAAATAGCGGAGGAAAAAAGAGAAAATATAGCCCCAAAAAAACGAATAATACGAAAGAACGATCCAATCATCCACGGTAAATAATAATCTTCTGGTGAAATGAAAAAATCCAGTAACGTTGTTGGTCCTGATAAAGCATATGGAGAGCCATCTGTTAAAATCAAAACTTCCCCGTTAATTAACGCAAATACAGCTCGATCTAATCGTTCTGTAGGTAATAGAACAGGAAAAGGTGAATTGCTATTATCACTAATAAATTGCTCAATCATAGTTGAATCAAATGGGACATCAAAGTCAATGTCTTCTAGCCGTTGTATTGCGGTGTTGATAAATTGTTCATTTGTAACTCCTTCTATATAAGCAACTGCTACTTTCGTTTTTGATATAGATCCGACGGTAACTTCTTTAAAAATGAGTTGCTCCGTTACAATATTTCGGCGTAATAAGTGTATATTTGTATCAAGGTTTTCAACAAAACCGATTTTAGGCCCGATTACGCTATACTCATTTTCTGTATCGTTATATAATCGTGTTCCTAAAACAGTACTTTCAGCACGAATTAAAGCATATTGATCGGGATTCGAATTGTTTTTTAAGCGTATTAAAATATATCCACCTAATAATTTCTCACGAATATCATCAATAGAAGGGGAGGTAATAATATCTTCAATAGAGACGATATTACATAAATCAGAGATATTTTGAATTTGTTCCGATTCTTTTTTTAGAGGAGTTAAAATAAATTGTTTAATAATAAGTGCTTCCACGACAGATTTATAATAAAACAAGCATAACGTTTCATCTTCAAGTACGTTATAAGAAACAAAATCGCTTGATTCTTTCATGGTTTGTATAAATTCTGGGATAGAACAAAGTGTTTTTGTATTAGTCTTTTTTGATTTCTTAGATGATAAACCGAACATTTTCTCACCCCTAACTTACATCATTTACTTGTGTTAGTTTTTGGGAAAGACGGGAATTTATACTTAAAAATTGAAAGTTCATAAAGAAAAGGAAGAGTGGTGAATGGCTCTTCCTTTTTAGCATTTTAATTTGTTTTTTGTTCTTTAATAGACTTCACTAATTTCATCATTTCCGCTCGTATATCTTCTCTTTTTACATTTAATTTTTCGGCAATTTGTTTAATGTCCATTCCATCTTTTTTCATTTTTAATACATCATCAAGAGGGGTATTGCTTTTTTGAGAGATGATTGTTAACACAGTAAGATGACGCAATTTGATGTTATATTCTTTCATTTTTTGCTTTAGCTGATCCGGTGTGGATTTTTGCATAGTTGCTAACTGTTGTAGCAGTGCTTGCTTTGTTTCTTTATTCATATGATGCTTTTTCAGCTTACTTGGATCTACACCGAAATGCTCGGCTGTTTTCTCCCAAGATTTATTTTGCTTATAGTAAGATAAAACATCTTTTATTTCTTGTTTACTGATTCTTGCAATGTGAGCAGCTCTCCAAATTTCATGTTTGTTATAGCCAAGTTTTTCTAGCGATTGCATTTCTTCTTCTGAAATTGGTTTATGATGATGCATTGTTACTTCTTTTGGCGTGGCAGCGGACGTAGGGAAGGTGGATATCCCGCATAATAATGCTGCCATAGTCATACTTACTGCGATTTTTTTGTACATGTAAACTCCTCCTAGATGGATAATGTAGAAAACTGTACACATATCATTTCCATAAAATGTGAAATACTTGTGAACAAGTTAAGTTTTTTTATTCACAGTATGAAATGACGTTTTTAGAAGTTTTCCAACATAAAACATTGATTAATAGTAAAAAACTAAGGTATAATCGAAATTGAAAATCAATATCAATGCCAACAATAAACTTATACATATAGATAAAAATAAGGGAGAGATAAATATGACTACATATACTTCCATCGCTAATGTGATTAAAGAAAGGCGCTCTGTTCGTACATTTACAGACAAAGCGGTAGATAAAGAGTTATTAATTGAACTATTAAACGACGCAACGTGGGCACCGAATCATAAATATCGTGAACCATGGAATTGTAAATTATACATTGGAGAAGGCCGCAAGAAATTAGTAGATGCAGTATTAAACTCTTTCACAGAAGAAGAAAGAGCAAAGCGCGGTAAAATTTTATCAGATCGTTTCTTAAGCACGCCTGCACAAATCGTTGTATATATAAATGAAGATCCGCGTCAAATTCAGCGTGACGAAGATTACGCTGCAACATGTGCATTTATGCAAAACTTCCAGCTTCTTGCTTGGGAACGCGGATTAGGTTGCGTTTGGAAATCAGGCGGATTGAACTACAATCCATTATTTATAGAAGGAATCGGTTTAACAAGAGGACAACGTATCGTTGGAATTCTTCATATCGGCTATTTCGATAAAGCGCCAGAAGGAAAAGCTCGTACTCCGATTACGGAGAAGATGGAGATTATTGAAGGTTAATAGATGAGACATTCTCGTTTTTGCGGGGGTGTCTTTTTATTATGCAATCAATCCTCATGAAAGCTTGTTTTTCATCATACACTTTCTTAAGGGAAAGTGTAAGGAGGGAAAATAATGAGAGCAAGTGACGATAAAGCACTGCAATATGCGATTGCGGAAATTACGGAAATTGCGACGGGATTTGGGCTTGATTTTTATCCGATGCGTTATGAAATATGTCCAGCGGAAATTATTTATACATTTGGTGCATATGGGATGCCAACGCGGTTTTCACATTGGAGTTTTGGAAAACAGTTTTTCAGAATGAAATTACAATACGATTTAGGTCTTAGTAAAATATACGAACTCGTTATTAACTCTGATCCATGTTACGCCTTTTTATTAGATACGAACTCTTTAATTCAAAACAAATTAATTGTAGCGCACGTTTTAGCACACTGTGACTTCTTCAAAAATAATATTCGTTTTTCAAATACGAAGCGAGATATGGTAGAAAGTATGGCGGCAACAGCGGACCGTGTGAAAGCGTATGAGCATAAGTACGGAAAAGCAGAGGTAGAAACATTTTTAGATGCCGTACTTGCCATTCAAGAGCATATTGACCCATCGATTATGCGTCCAAAACTTGCGTGGAGTATTGAAGATTTAGAAGAGGATGTAGAAAAGAAAAAGATATCACAGTACGATGACTTATGGAATTTAGATGATCGAAACAAAAAGAGAGAACGACCTAATATGCATAAAAAGAAGAAAATTCCGCCGCAACCAGAGAAAGATTTACTCCTCTTCATTGAAGAATATAGCCGTGAGCTAGAAGATTGGCAGCGAGATATATTAACGATGATGCGTGAGGAAATGCTATATTTCTGGCCGCAGCTTGAAACAAAAATTATGAATGAAGGCTGGGCATCATACTGGCATCAACGCATACTCCGTGAAATGGACTTAACATCTTCTGAAGCGATTGAATTCGCAAAGCTTAATGCAGGTGTAGTTCAACCATCAAAAACAAGTATTAACCCATACTACCTAGGTATTAAAATGTTTGAAGATATAGAGGAGCGCTACAATAACCCGACAGAAGAAATGAAACGACGCGGTGTAAAACCAGGATCTGGCCGTGACAAAATCTTTGAAGTACGCGAAATCGAATGGGATGTATCATTCTTAAGGAACTACTTAAACAAAGATCTCGTAATGAGAGAAGATATGTACTTATTCCAACGCCAAGGAAAAGAATATAAGGTAATAGATAAAGAGTGGGAACATGTACGTGATCAGCTCGTAAATATGCGTACAAATGGTGGCTTCCCGTACTTAGTAGTAGAAGATGGTGACTACTTAAAGAACGGAGAGTTGTACATTAAACATAGTTACGAAGGAATTGAGCTCGATTTAAAATACTTAGAAAAAGTACTGCCATACATTCATCAGTTATGGGGAAGAACGGTGCATATGGAGTCGATTGTGGAAAGTAAGGGCGTTGTGTTTTCTTATGATGGGAAGATGGTGCATCGGAAGTATGTGTGATGAAAAGAATGGACATAGAATGCTATGTCCGTTCTTTTTTATTTGGGGCAAAGTTAAATATGCTATTCTTGAAGAAAGGGAGTTATATAGAGAAATGGAGCGATTCAAATGAGCAAAATAGGGGTATGCAAGGTAGATATTACGCCGCCTGTCGGTATTGATTTTGTTGGATACCATAGAGAGACAGGAATAAATAATATTGAAGAGCATATTTATGGGACAGTTTTTGTATTTGAAAAAGATGAAATGAAAACTGTGTTTATAAGCATTGATAATATTGGGATGTTAGTAGAAGATACGAATATTATTCGTGAGCGCGTAGCTAGCAGGCTTCATGTGCCATTTGAGCGAATAACAGTTGTTTATACACATACACATTCTGGTCCGGAAACTGTTGGTGAGCAAGCTTTAGTAAAGTCGTATAAAACGAGTTTAGTAAATAATGTAGTGCACGGTGCTGTTACTGCAAATAATAACTTGGGGCTATGTGAAGTTGGCTGGAGTGTTACGACAGGTGATATTGGGATAAACCGAAGAGAGAGAACATCTGATGGAAGAGCAAAGATGGGAACAAATATAGAGGGTGTTGTAGATAAGCGAATTGGCATGTTAGCAATAAGAAATGCTGAAACGAAGGAGCTATCTGGGATTATTGTATTTTGTACTGCGCATCCGAATGTTTTAAAAGGTGATAGCGATGTATTATCAGCGGATTATCCTGGAATGACGAGGGAGATTCTTGAGAAAATCGTAAATTGCCCTGTTATTATTGTGCAAGGAGCTGCTGGTAATGTAAATGCGAAGTATCGCGGTTCAAGGGAAGCAGTAAAGCAAATGGCTTACACACTTAGTGGACATGTATTAACAATATTGCCAATAGTTACATATAGCCCAATTGTAAATTTAAGAACAGTTTCGAGTATGATGCAAATGAAGTTGAAAGATATTCCTGAAATGAATGAGATACGAAGCATGGCTCAATTGGCGGAGAAGCAGTGGGGTGTGAACACGGACGAGTGGCTTACTATCGTTTTAGAGAAATATAAGCAAGGTATTCGGCAGTTACGTATTGATTTAGAAGTTCAACTGTTTCAAGTTAATGATGGAATGTTCTTTGGTATACCGATGGAACCTTTTTCAGAAACCGCGTTAGAAGTGAAAGAGAGTCTTCAAAATGAAATAGCCTTTCTTGGTGGATATACGAATGGATATATTGGTTATTTACCGACAAGGGAAGAGTTTACATATGGTGGATATGAAGTAGAATTAAATCCTGTTGTATATGGGCCTGTTACGAATTTATTGATGCCACCGGAGAAAAATACTGCGGAGCTGATTGTGAAGAAGGTTACGGGCTTATGTAATAAAGTGAAGCTTTAATAAGACAGATTTTTGAAAGCAGAGTAAAGAATATAAATAATTGTTTGAGTTTATTAAGTCAATGTAATTAACAATGATTATCATTGTTAATTACATTGACTTCTAAAAAAAGAAAAACTAGAATTTATAAAGGGATCCTCAATTGTTTGCTATCACTTGTATAGGAGGTAAGTTATGTTGGATAGCTTTATTTCTATAAGATGCAGGTTGGCTCTTTATCGTTTTGGTGTTCTTTTTATATTTTTTTGCATAGTATTTTTGGTGCATCAGAAGGTGTATGCAGAAGATGTACCGTGGACATCGGTCTCAAATGAGGGAGAACGTGAACTGTTTCAAGAACAATCATTGTATAGTAATGATCGAAGGGGAGAAGATCTTGTTTCGCCCTCATTTGAAGGGCGAAAACATGGTGGGGAAGATTGGGGAGCATATTTGGAAAATAGTACGTTAAATTATTCACCTAATATTCTTACCTATTCTGTTATAGGAAGCGATGATCGAATACGGGTTAATGATACAAATTCATATCCGTATAGCGCTATAGTCCATGTTGCGACTCAGTAAAATAGTGGAGAAGTTTATGGGTGTACAGGAGCACTAGTTAGTAAAGATACAGTGCTTACAGCTGGACATTGTATTTACAATAAAGAAATTGGTGGATGGGCGACAAATGTTATTGTGACCCCTGGTAGAAATGGAAACCAAGCACCGTATTTACCTTATAGTTGGACAAAACTCTATTCAGTAAGTGGATGGACTGATAATGAAAATTCAGATTATGATTATGGAACGATTAAATTAAATGGGTCTCCAGGAGATTATATTGGCTGGTTGGGATATAGAACTACCTATGTAGAATCACCAAAAGGTTTACTTGCGGCGATTCCTGGATATCCCGCTGATAAAATAGGAAATGAACGTTACACAATGTGGAGAGACTATGGTCCAATTGAGGGAGTTTCTCCTAGAATGTTAACATACAAGATTGATACTTATGAGGGGCAAAGTGGATCACCTGTATATCAGTATTTCGATACCGGTATCAAAATAATAGCCATTCATACAAGAGGAAATAAAAATATGAATTTTGGAAATCGGATAACAGACGATGTGTTTAATAATATTAAAAAATGGCCTGAATAAATATAGTAATTCTATTTGGATTTTGTATTGTATATTGGTCATAATCATGATGTCTAGTTATATAGTAAATAACGAAGAGAATGTTAGTAAAGTTGTTAATCCTATAACTTTCTATGTTCAAAATAAAGAGAAACAACAGATAAAAGACTTTGAAATTATGCTTATAAAAGATGAATTACCCCTCAGCCTAGTAAAGAAATCGTGATTTCGATAGGGAAAACTAATCAAGAAGGAAAATTGATTTGGAAGATTCCTAGAAAAGGAAAGTATATAATTTTATTGCCGAATAATGAGAAAAAAGAGATTGTGATTAATGATAGAAATGTAGCTAAATTAATAATGATTAACGTAAATTAATAAAAATAGGCCGAAACCAATCATATGGTTGATTCGGCCTATTTTTATATAATTTAGAAAAATTGTGAAGTAAGTATAAATTTCAGTCTAAAGATTAAAAACTTTACAATATACCCTGAAGGGTATATGATATTATACAAAGTTATAAAGTAATGTATAATATAGTTACAATTACGGAGGTGGTCTATAGTGGAATACAATCAAGATATGAAAAATAGATTGAAACGTATTGAAGGTCAAGTTCGTGGTGTGCTTCGTATGATGGAAGAAGGAAAAGATTGCCGAGAGGTTATTACACAGTTAACGGCATCTCGTTCTGCACTTGATCGTACAATTGGACTCGTTGTTGGAACGAATTTAGAGCAATGTTTGCGTGAACAGTTTGAAAGTGGTAATGGTTCAAATGAAGAGTTAATTAAAGAAGCTGTTCAATTACTTGTAAAAAGCCGATAATCTGTCAAACGTAAGTGTTGACAGATTTTCAAAAACATTTTAATATACCCATACAGGTATATGTATGTGAATTGTGGAGGAATCGATTATGAGTATAAAAGTGGATATGAGTTTAGATTGTAAAGGTTTGGCTTGTCCGATGCCTATTGTGAAAACGAAGAAGGCGATAGAAGGGTTAACACCAGGGCAGGTGATTGAAGTTAAGGCAACAGATAAAGGATCTACGGTAGATATAAAAAGTTGGGCGAGTAAAGTAGGACATCAATATATCGGGACGAAACACGAGGGGGATGTATTGGTGCATTATGTTAGGAAAGCAAACGAGCATGAAGTGAATGAAGCTGTGAAATATCCACATACAATTACGAATGCAGAATTACAGTCTATATTGTCTCATGGGGAAGAGAGCATTGTATTAGATGTTCGCGAAGCAGCGGAATTTACTTTTGGCCATATTCCATCTGCCATTTCGGTGCCATTAGGTGAATTAGACAGCGCAGTGTTAGATCAGACGAAGCAAATTTATGTTATTTGCCGAACTGGTAATCGCAGTGATATAGCTTGCCAAATGTTGAATGAGAAAGGTTATTTAAATGTGAAAAATGTCATTCCAGGTATGGTAGAGTGGCAAGGGAATATAGAGAAGTAAATTTTTTTGAACGAAAATATACCTATGGGGGTAATAAGATGAATGTTAAACCGTTACAAGCAAAAGATGTTGCAGAGAAAGTTTTATTCGGAGAGTTATTCATTTTAGATGTTCGTAATGAGACGGATTATGAAGATTGGAAAATTGAAGGGAAACAAGTTTCTTCTATTAATAAACCTTACTTTGACTTGTTAGATGGTGTAGATCATATTGTAAGTGAATTACCTAAAGATAAAGATGTTTTAGTAGTATGTGCAAAAGAAGGGTCTTCTATATTTGTGGCAGAGCAATTAACAGAAGCGGGATTACAAAATATTTATTATTTAGCTGGTGGAATGAAAGCTTGGAGTGAATATGTGAAGCCGTTAAAAGTAGGGGATGTACAGGGCGGAGGGAGTATATATCAATTTAATCGTCTTGGAAAAGGCTGTTTATCTTATATGGTTGTTTCTAACGGTGAAGCAGCAGTTATTGATGCGGTAAGGACAGCCGAGGCATATGAAGAGTTTGCGAAAGAGCATGGCGTTACGATTACGAATGTAATGGATACACATTTACATGCAGACCATATTTCTGGTGGACGTAAGTTAGCTGAAAAGGTAGGTGGTACGTATTGGTTACCGCCAAAAGATGCCGAGGAAGTTGTTTTCTCATACGAACCGCTTGTTGAAGGATCTGTTATTACGGTGGGGGGTACTAAAATTGTAATTGACGCATTATACTCACCAGGGCATACGATTGGAAGTACGTCATTCATTGTTGATGATTCTTATTTATTATCAGGCGATATTTTATTTGTAGATTCAATCGGGCGTCCTGATCTTGCTGGTAAGGCTGAAGATTGGGTGAGTGATTTAAGAAATACGTTATATACACTTTATAAGGAACTGTCTCAAGATTTAATTGTTTTACCAGCCCATTATTCAAAAATAAGTGAAATGGATGAAAGAGGCGTTGTGAGTGCGAGCTTACAAGATTTATTTAAAGAGAATGTAGGGTTAAATATTGCTGATGAAATAGAGTTTCGTAAAGCTGTGACAGAGAACTTACCGCCACAACCAAATGCATATGAAGAAATTCGTCAAACGAATATGGGGAAAATTCATCCGAGTGTGGAAGAAGAGCGAGAAATGGAGATTGGCCCAAATCGTTGTGCAGTGCATGAGTCATTATAAAAATAACAAATTGGAGGAATTGATTATGAATATAAAACAAGTATTAGATGCGAAAGGTTTAGCATGTCCAATGCCGATTGTAAGAACAAAGAGAGCAATGGATGCTTTAGACACTGGAGAAGTGTTAGAAATACATGTAACGGATAAAGGGTCAGTTAAGGATATTCCAGCGTGGGCAAATAAAAGTGGTCATGACATTGTAAAGCATGAAGAAGAAGGCGATGTACTAAAGTTTTGGATTAAGAAGGCGTAGTAAAGAAATAATTTTATAAATATAGAGGGGGAGTTATATGAACACAATATTAAGTACGCTTTTCATTGTACTTGCTGCAGGATTTGTTATTTCACGTTTTTTACCGGTAAAAGGTGTTCGAAATATAAGTGGAAAAGAATTAAAGAGTATAGTGGGGAAAAAGGGGAAGCAATTTATCGATGTTCGTACAGTAGGTGAATATAGAGGGAATCATATGAAGGGATTTCGAAATATCCCGTTAAATGAGTTAGCTAGTAAAGCAAATCAATTAGATAAAAATGCGGAAGTAATCGTTATTTGTCAGAGCGGGATGAGAAGTAAGCAAGCGGCAAAGGTATTAAAGAAATTAGGATTCCAGCACCTTATCAATGTTTCAGGTGGTATGAATGGTTTGTGAGGAGGACTTTAAAATGAAAGAAATGACAGCAAAAGAATTAGAAGAAAAATTATTACGTAAAGAAGCAGTAAATATTGTGGATGTCCGTGAAGTAGAAGAAGTAGCTGAAGGAAAAATTCCAGAAGCATGTAATATTCCGCTAAGGATATTAGAGTTTCGTATGCATGAGTTGAATAAAAAGAAAGAATATATTATCGTTTGTCGCTCTGGCGCGAGAAGTGCAAGAGCCGTTCAATTTTTAGAAGGTTACGGTTTTCGAGCAATCAATATGGTAGGTGGTATGTTAGCTTGGGAAGGTAAAGTCATATAGCATAGAGATAAAAGGTTTGAGCCTTTTTATAAATAATTAAATACCCCTATAGGTAATTCGAAGGAGGAACAATATGGAACAACAGAAGAAAACGACAATCGTGTTATTTAGCGGAGATTACGATAAAGCAATGGCTGCTTATATTATTGCAAATGGTGCAGCGGCGTATGACCAAGAGGTAACTATTTTTCATACTTTCTGGGGATTAAATGCTTTAAGGAAAGATGAACATGTGAATGTAAAGAAAACATTTATAGAAAAAGTATTTGGAAAAATGATGCCACGCGGTGCCGATAAGATGGGATTATCCAAAATGAATTTTGCTGGCATGGGGCCAAAGATGATTAAAGGCATTATGAAAAAACATAATGCAATGCCTTTGCCAGATTTAATTGATTTGGCGAAAGAACAAGGAATTAAACTTGTAGCTTGTCAAATGACAGTAGATTTATTAGGGTTAAAAGAGGAAGAGATTATGGAAGGGATAGAGTTTGCAGGCGTAGGGGCATATTTAGCAGATGCTTCGGATGGGAATGTAAACTTATTCATTTAAATCACCTTCTTTTTAGAAGGAGGGGGATGTAAGGTGAGTTTAGTATTATTACTTTTTATAATTGGGTTTATAGGATCGTTTATATCAGGAATGGTTGGAATTGGCGGTGCGATTATTAATTATCCGATGATCTTATACATTCCAGTATTGTTAGGATTTACTGGTTATACGTCACATGAAGTGAGTAGTATTACAGCGGTACAAGTATTCTTTGCAACTTTTGCAGGCGCATGGGCTTATCGGAAAAGTAATGATATGGATAAAACGTTAGTTGTGTATATGGGAGCTAGTATTTTAATAGGAAGTTTCATAGGGAGCTTTGGTGCTAACGTATTAGAGGAACATACGGTCAATGTTGTTTATGCAGCGTTAGCAACAATTGCTGCTATTATGATGTTCGTACCGAAACGAAATAACAGTGGTGAAGTGACATATAATAAATGGTTAGCAAGCTTGTTAGCGTTTATTGTAGGAGGAGCATCAGGCATTATAGGTGCTGGCGGTTCTTTCTTATTAGTACCGATTATGTTAGTTATTTTAAAATTGCCGATACGTACAACAATAGCAACATCTATCGCTATTACGTTTATTTCCTCAGTAGGGATTACGACTGGAAAAGTGATAACTGGTCAAGTAGTTGTAATTCCAGCTCTTATTATTGCGGTTGCAAGTATCTTTGCTGCGCCGCTTGGAGTGCGAGTCGGGAAGGGGACCAATCAAAAAGCACTGCAATATATGTTATCGATTTTGATTGTAGGCACTGCTGTTAAAATGTGGATTGATATGATATCGAAATAAAAGGATGGGCTGCTTGTAGCCCATCCTTTTATTTATGCCCAAATAACTTTCATTAAGTTTTTATATTCGTCATTTGCTAATTTATATAGCATTCTCGTATGTTCAAAGACAAGTGCTGGATTAAAGTTTGGTTCTGAGAATGCAAGAGATGCTGAAATATCAATTGCATTTTGCTTGTTTAATGTGAATTTTGCAAAGCGATAAGATGTGTTTAATTCATTAATGACATGTAAAATATCATTTGTTGATGTTGCATCAGGCACGTGAGCAACATTGAAGCAGTATATATCCACCGTAGGATGTTCGTTTTGGAAAGCAGCGATAAGTTGAATTTTTGCGCCAGCTTCTGTCTCTAATCCTACTGAAAAATGAACAGAGCCATCATTTTCATCTATATTTTCTTCCATGTATATATCGTTGGATTTTAAGTAGTCTTTAAAATCTGAGATGTTATGTTTTACTGCAGCTTTCATATGTATGAGCCCCCTGATAATTGGAATAGATTGCTACTATTTATTATAATTTAAAAATATTAAAAAAGATAGTTAGAAAGTTCTGATTTTTGATTCTGACGAAATAAAAAGAAGCAGTACTCTACCTCCATAGAGTACTGCTTCTTTACTATTCATTGTCGTTAGACGATGTTTCTGTATCTTCACTGCTATTTTTGTTCTTATTTTTCACTTCATTGTTACTTGATTCGCGTTCACTTGAATTTTCAGACTTAGATTCTTTTGTCTTTTTCGAATCAGAGTCTGAGTCAGACTTTGTATATGCAGGTAGCCCAAGATGAGTACGAAGTTCATTTGTAACATTAGCTAATTCTTTTTTATCTGGATTGTAGTAGTAAGTTCGACCACCACCAGCAGATTTGCTACATGTATCGTCACCTTTTGCCATATAGCAATCATCACCTTGGATTTGTAATTTCTCAATTTCCGAATCCGATCCGTACTTATAGAATGAAAGCATATCATCAAATGTTAAGTTTGTAACGAATTGTCCTTTAATATCATCAATGATGTTGCCAACTTTTGTTACAGAACCAGCATTTGTTAGTTTCTTTAAAATAGCTTCGATAACGAGTTGTTGACGTTGTCCACGCATTGCATCACTATCGATGTGTCTTGTTCTAGCAAGAGCAAGAGCTTCTTCGCCATTTAACTTTTGAACACCTTTTTCTAGGTGAATTGCCTCAGCATTATCATTGCTATCTTGCTCAGTAAATTCAACTGGTACATCAACTTCAACACCGCCCAAGTCATCGACGATTTTTATAAATGATTTAAAGTTAAATTTCACAAAATAATCGACAGGAACATTCATTAATTTTTCAACTGCATCAATGCTTGCTTGTGGTCCACCATTTTTTCCGTTTTTAGCAGAACCGAATGCATGAGCATGTGTAATTTTATCTTTTTTCTTTTCTATTGGAATATAAGTATATGTGTCACGTGGGATACTTAATAGTTTAACAGTTTTGCTATCTTTATTAAATGTTGCAAGTAAAAGCGCGTCTGTTCTTATAGCTTCACCATATTCTTTTCCTCGGACATCGCTTTCATCAACACCCATTATTAAAACAGAGACGTTATTTGTAATAGGTTTAACAGCTTTATCTCGTAAATCTGATTTATCACCGCGTGCTAAATCGTGTGCGGCATTTCGAACAGCAGAAGATGCTTTATTTACTAAAAACCAAGTATAACCGCCACCTATTAATAAAACGAATAGTATAGCGCTTATAATAATTTTTATTTTTTTCTTATTTTTGTTCGGTTTACTGCGTGTATTTTCTTGCAAAGATGGGTTTTGCTCCATTTCCTGTACTCCTTCATTTGGATTGAAATACGACACTCATATCCACTTATTATAATGAAATTTAGCGAAAAAAAACATTACAAATCATTTACATTTCGTAAAAATTCAATTTATTTATAAAAAGTCAGATTTTCTATATATTCTTTTTTAGATGTAGAATAAGTATAAGGGCTTTTGGTAGAAATGAAAATATATATTATGAGAAAGTGATAGGGAAGTAAGATTTGTTGAAATATAGCCAAGAAGAAATGAGTAAGCTTACTTATTTCTTCTATATAATAAAGAAGAATTTGACGGATAAAGGAGAGAGCATAATGAATCATACATCATTCCGAGCAATCGTTGTGAACGAAACGGAAAATCATCAGTTTGTAAGAAAAGTTGTTGAGAGAGAAGTAAGTAGTTTACCTGAGGGAGACGTATTCATACAAGTTCATTATTCTTCATTAAATTACAAAGATGCCCTTTCAGCTACTGGTAATAAAGGTGTTACGAGAACGTATCCTCATACGCCAGGAATTGATGCCGCAGGAGAAGTTGTGAGAAGTGAAGATAACTCCTTTAATGTAGGAGATCAAGTTATTGTAACGGGATATGACTTAGGTATGAATACCTCTGGTGGTTTCGGAGAATATATTCGCGTCCCATCATCTTGGGTCGTGCCTTTACCAGAAGGAATGTCATTAAAGGAAAGTATGATGTATGGGACAGCAGGTTTTACTGCTGCTTTGTCGGTATATAAGCTTATTGGAGCAGGAATTAATCCTGGTATGGGAGACGTTCTAGTAACTGGTGCTACAGGCGGCGTAGGGAGTGTAGCTGTTAGTATTTTAAGTAAGTTAGGGTTTAATGTAGTAGGAGCGACAGGGAAAATGGAAGAGGAACAGATGCTACTACGTCTAGGAGCGAAAAAAGTGATTCATCGCGCGGAATTGAATGATGAATCAGGAAGACCAATGTTAAAAGGGATATACGCCGGAGTTATCGATACTGTAGGTGGACATATGTTAGAAACAGCTTTAAAAACAGTAAAGTATGGTGGTTGTGTAACGACATGCGGTAATGTGGCAGGACAGGAATTACATACAACGGTATATCCGTTTATTTTACGAGGCATAAGCCTTTTAGGGATAGATTCCGTGCAATGCCCGGTGGATGTGAGAAGAGATGTGTGGACATTGTTAGCGGATGAATGGGAAAATTCAAAGTTAGCGTCTTATACAGAAGAATGTACATTAGAAGAATTAGATGAGAAGTTTGCACTTATATTGCAAGGAAAGTTAAAAGGAAGAACAGTTGTTAAAATAAAGTGAAAAAAGAGACGCTTAATGTAGCGTCTCTTTTCTTCATTATAATGATTGTTTTAAATTGATTTTTCCTTGTTCACCTAAAACACCGTCAGCGATATTTACAGCGTGATCGCCAATGCGTTCTAAGTTACTTACCATATCGACGAAGATGATACTTGCATCACCTGAACAGCTACGCTCGTTTAGACGTAATACGTGACGTTTACGAAGAACACGTTCCATTTGGTCGATTTTGCGTTCTTTTGCAATAACAGTTTGAGCTAGTTCGGTATCGAAGTTTGTTAAAGCTTCAACTGAGTCTTGCAGTGTTGAAATCGTTAATTCCAGCATTTCGTTTAATTCACCTAATGCTTCGTCTGATAGTGAAACACGATTTGAAATTTGGAAATCTACAAGTTCTACAAGGTTTTCTACATGATCACCAACACGTTCAATATCTCCAACAACACCTGCTAAAACGGAATGTTTTTCAGAATCCGTAGGTGAAAGCGGCTTTTCAGATAGTAGAACTAAATACTCGGTAATTTTTTTATCTAAATTGTTAATAGCTCCTTCTAATTGAGTAGCCATGTCAGCGTGTTTTTTGTCTTGTGTATTTAAAAATTGGTTTGCTTCTTTTAATCCATGTAATGAAAACTCAGCCATACGGATAATTTCTTTTTGAGCTTCTGTTAAAGCGATAGCTGGAGATTGCTCAATAAAGATTGGGTTTAAATGTTGCGGTTTGAAATCAATAGCAGAGTCTTCGCCGCGAATAAGTTTTGTTACAATCCATGCTAATACAGCGATGAATGGGAATTGAATAACTGCATTTGTTACGTTAAATGTTCCGTGTGCAAATGCAATTGTCATTTCTGGATTTAAGTTTAATGATGTTTGGAAATATTGAATTAAGCTTGTAAATGGTACTAATAAAATCGTAAATATAATTGTACCGACGATATTAAAGATAACGTGAACTAATGCTGCACGTCTTGCGGCAATAGAAGTACCGATTGCTGCTAATACAGCTGTAATTGTTGTACCGATGTTATCACCGAATAATACAGGAAGGGCAGCTTGTAAATCGATTGCACCTTGACCGAATAATTCTTGCAAAATACCGATTGTTGCGCTTGAGCTTTGTACAATTAAAGTGAAGACTGTACCGACAACAACTCCTAAAATTGGGTTATCACTCATACTAACCGTTAATTCTTGGAATGATTCTAAAGAGCGAAGAGGTTTCATACCTGCGCTCATTAATTCCAAACCGAAGAATAACATACCAAAGCCGAATATAACTTGACCTAAAGAATGTACTTTTTTATTTTTAAAGAAGAATAATAAGATAGCTCCAACTGCCATAATTGGGAGAGCGTATTCTCCGATTTTAATTCCGATAATAAATGCAGTAACTGTCGTACCGATGTTTGCACCCATAATAACACCGATTGCTTGTCTTAATGTCATAAATCCTGCGCTTACAAGTCCGACTGTTAAAGCGGTTGTTCCTGAGCTTGATTGGATTAATACCGTAACTAACATACCTGCTAGTACACCCATGAGTGGGTTTGTTGTAAAACGATCTAGAATATCACGAAGACGATCTCCAGCTGCTTGTTGCAGTCCATCGCCCATGTATTTAATCCCGAATAAGAAAATACCTAATCCACCAATGAACTGGAAGATCATATCTTGAACATTATATTCCACGCATTCCACTCCTTAAATTTCATGTACGATGTAATTATTAACTGAACCTTGAGTCACTGTAAACGGTTTGCTAGTAAAATTTACACTAAATTTACAAAGGGTAGAAAAGTTTACAATACCTTAAAGAAACAGCTGTATTTTATTGGTTTTCATCTTGTATAAATCTTAATTTTGTAAAGAAATCATACTTTTTAGAATAGTATTGTTCAGTTGAATATCAAGGAAAGCGTCTGCGAGTTCATCGTATATTTTTTGATGAAAGTTAAAAAAATATGTAGGAAAATGCATGTAGTTTTATAACAGCAAAACGAGAGAAAACAATTTTTTTAACACGATAAAAAAGCCACTGAATTATCCAGCAGCTTTTTCCGTGTTTTTATCGCCATACTTTTGTTTTCTTATGCTTGTAATGTAAATGAAGAGAAAAGCAATAAGTAATAGAGAGGAGTAACGATATACAGTTGCATAGTTTGTAAAATGAGCAATAAATCCAAATATAATCGCTCCAGCGCCGATTCCAAGGTCAAATGCGGAGAAGAATGTAGCTGTTGCTACGCCGCGTCGATGCGGTGCTACGCGGTCAATCATCCATGCTTGTAGTGCAGGTTGGATCGCTCCAAAACCACTTCCGTAACATGCTGCAGCAATAATTAAGCTCGGAATTGTCGTCGTATACGACAATAAAATAATGCCTGTAAACGTTATAATAACTCCCGGAATGATGACGAATGTATGGCCTTTCGCATCATATAGCCTTCCAGAGAATGGACGAGTTACAGCAATTGCTAGTGCATTACATAAAAAGAAGAGGCTAATATCAGCTATGCCGACTTCTGTAGCAAATAGTGTGATAAAACTTCCGATTCCTCCGTACATTAATGTAATACATAATATTAATAATGAAGGAAGTAAAGCTTTACGCTCAATAAATCCATCGAGAAAAGTACTAGATGATTGTTGTGGCGGCTGTTTCGTTTTTTGGATTTGAAGTAGTTTCGTTAATATTAATGAAACAATTGTGCACGATAGTGCACATAAAAAAAGAATTGTGAAGTTATATGTTTGCATGAGCCATAGTCCTATAAGTGGACCGAGGGCCATTGCAATTGTTCCAGAAAGGCCAAAATATCCCATGCCTTCTCCGCGGCGAGCTGAGGGAATTAAATCAGAAACGACAGTTCCATATGTAGTCGTTGTAATACCGAAACCAGCTCCGTGTAAAATACGAACAGCAAGCAAGAGAAAGATAGTTGAGGCGAAAAGGTAACTGCCCATAGCGAGTAAACAGATAGCAGTACCGATCATTAAAATGATTTTTTTATTAAATTTTTGCAAGGCGTTCCCAGTTAGCGGTCTAACAAAAAGTGCCGCAACGGTAAACATACCGACAACAAATCCGATATTGGAACTTGTGCCACCAATTTCTTTCACATAAACAGGTAAGGTTGGAATTAACATTTGAAACCCTAAAAACATACATAAGTTTGCAAAAATTAAAGCAACAAACTCTTTTGTCCATAACGGTTCTCGTTTTACGAGTATTGCTTCTCCCATATATTCATCCCCTATATAAAATTTTCCCGCTATTCACGGGCAGTAAAACTCCCACCTCAAAATCGGACTGGAGCAAAGAAGTTAGGTGGGAGATCAACTGCCCGTAAATGCCCGATTGGTTCAACTAATAATCAGTGGGGGATGAACACCCCCCTCACTGATTAAAGTTTCACTTTATCTCTTTTCTTTCGAGTATATGTATTGGCCAATGCAACAGTCAAGGAAGGTGTCTTGAAAACGGATAACAATTTTTAAGGCGAAAAACTGACAAAGTTGTGTAAAAGCTACACAACTATGAAAAAAAGATGTAAAGTATAGATGTATAGACTTGTAGGTGTTAAGAATGATAGAAATTGTTTTTTCTTTAAAGAAAGCGGATTCAAAAGAGTAGTGAACAAGAAGGGGAGATATACTTTTTCACTACATATATTTGAAAAGGTTTACAATATGATGAAGAAAGAGGCGTGTACATATGAGACGATTAGGTATTTCTATTTATCCAGAACATTCAACAGTAGAGAAAGATAAGGAGTATTTAACATTAGCAAGTAAATATGGATTTACACGTGTGTTCACATGTTTATTATCTGTGGATGGAGAAAAAGAGAAAATTATTGAAGAATTTAAAGAAACGATCTCACATGCGAATGCATTAGGGTTCCAAGTATTAGTTGATATTAGTCCATCTGTTTTTGAACAATTAGGTATTTCGTATAATGATTTATCATTCTTCCATGAATTGGGTGCGTACGGTATTCGTTTAGATGTTGGTTTCTCAGGATTAGAAGAATCAATTATGACTTATAATCCGTATGGTTTGAAAATTGAGATTAATATGAGCAATGGTACGAAGTATGTAGATAACATTATGAGTCATAGACCAAATCGTGAAAATTTAATTGGTTGTCATAATTTTTATCCGCATCGTTATTCAGGGTTATCATACGATCATTTCATTAAATGCTCGAAACAATTTAAAGATTACGGTATGAGAACGGCTGCTTTTATTTCATCATTTGATGCAACATACGGACCTTGGCCAGTAACAGAAGGGTTATGTACATTAGAGCAGCATCGTGAATTATCGATGACAACACAGGCGAAGCATTTATTTGCGACAGAATTAATTGATGATGTTATTATTGCAAACGCATATGCGTCAGAAGAAGAATTACAAGCACTAGGTGCATTAAATAAAGAGAAACAAACATTTGATATAGAACTATATGATACAACGACAGAACTAGAAAGAATTATCGTATTAGACGAACCACATTTTTATCGCGGAGATGTATCTGAATATATGATTCGTTCTACACAAAGTCGTGTGAAATATAAAAAAGAAGAGTTTAAACCTCATAATACGCGCGAAATTAAGCGTGGAGATTTATTAATTGATAATGAACAATATGGCCAGTATAAGGGCGAATTACAAATTGCATTAAAAGATATGGTGAATACAGGAAAAACAAATGTAGTTGGTCGAATTATAGAAGAAGAAATTTTCTTATTAGATTATTTACAAGCATGGGATAAATTCGGATTCATATTAAAGAAATAGAGAGAATATAAAGGGGAAAAACTACTGATTTCAGCAGCTTTTCCCCCTTTATATATAAAGAGCGAGAGGAAGAGCTATGACAAAGGTGCAGCAGCGATTAATTTCTATTTTAGAGGAGTTTTTAGAAGAGAAATCGATGTTAAATCGAGCTTTTTTAGCGGGCCGTTTACATGTATCAACGAAGACGATTCAAAAGGATATAAAATTATTAAATGATATATTGGAAGAAAACGGAGCGAAAATCGAATCGCAAAGAGGGACTGGGTACGAATTAGAAATTATACAAACGAAGAAATTTGAAGACTTTTGTGTGAGTCTATTTCAAAAACAGACGGAAAAGATCCCAACTTCTTATGAAGAAAGAATAGCGTACATTCTGCAGCGTGTTTTAACGACAGAGGGATATGTGAAGCTTTCAGAATTAGCGGAAGAGATTTATGTGAGCAAATCAACGGTTAATTTAATTATGAAAGAAGTTACAGATATATGTGGTCGCTATAAATTACAAATTGAGAAGAGACCGTATTATGGTATACGTATTGTTGGAGAGGAATTTAATATTCGTTCTTGTTTATCACAATATGGTTTACCGCGTTATGACCATACTCCGTTTCATGAGCAATTTGAGCAGACGGAGACATATTTATCGCTACCTTATATATCACACATCCGTTCAATTATATTAAAGTATATTGAAGGTGGAACAATATATTTATCTGATATAGAAATTGATAATTTAGTCATTCATATTGCAATCGCATTAAAGCGTTGTCAAAGTCAACATTATATGAAAGAACTGCATACGGAGCAATCAGAACTTATAATAAAGAAAGAATATACAATTGCGAAGCAGATTTTAGGAGATTTAGAGAAAGAGTTGAAATTTTCATTTCCAGAAGAAGAAGTATTATATGTGACGATGCATTTATTAAGTACTGCTGTTACAACGAGAGATCGCTATGAAAATGTAGAAGAGCTATTAGGAAAAGATATATATGCATTTATGCAACATATTCTTTTTAAAGTAGCGGAAGAACGGAATCTTATTTTTTATTATGATGAAGAATTATTATTTGGATTTGGTATTCATTTAAAAACGTTATTAAATCGTTTGAAGTATAAGTTAAATACGAGAAATCCTCTTTTGGCAGAAGTGAAAAAGAATTATCCGTATGCTTTTGAAATTGCGGTTCTTGTTGGAGATATCATTGGTGAATATACGGGTGAATCGATCCCTGAAAGTGAAATTGGCTATATTGCAATTCACTTCGGCGGAGCGATGAGCCGTTTGCAGGAGCAAAATCAAAAGAAAAGATGCTTATTAGTTTGTGCGACTGGTCAAGGAAGTGCACAACTATTAAAATATAAAATTTTATCACAGTTCCGAGATAAATTAGAGATTGTAGGTATTACAGGCTATTATCAATTGAAAGTAGAAGATCTTTATAAAGAAAAAATAGATTGTATTATTAGTACGATTCATATACCGAGTGGCTTGCCTGTTCCAGTTATAAAAGTGAATTCAATATTTGATGATAAAGAGATTAAATCGATTGGTCAGCGGTTGTTTACGCATGTGAATAATAGTGTGCAGCCTTATATTAAGGAAGATTTAATTTTTTTAAATCATAGTGCTTCTACGAAAGAGGATGTTATTCAGTTTTTATGTGAGAAAGCTGCTGAGAAACATTATGTACAAGAAAACTTTTATGCTTCTGTTATGGAAAGAGAAAATACGTCTCCGACAGCGGTTGGGAATTCAGTTGCAATCCCGCATCCGATGCAGTTATTAAGTGAGGAAACTTTTTTGATGTTTTGCACACTTGAAAAGGCTGTTGATTGGGGAGATAAAAAAGTACAAGTAATTATTTTATTTAGTGTAAAGCGCAATAATAATGAAGATTTGCAAAGGCTTTATGATTTTTTATATGATATTATGTCTAGTCAAACTACGATAGAGAAACTTACTCAGACCGAGGTAATTGAAGATTTTCAAGAGATTTTATTATCATTTTGAAAAAGTATATAAAAACTTCCGTTACATAACGGAAGTTTTTTATGTTTAATTGTATGCGTTTTCATAATAAGATAAAAATATAGAAAACATATAGCTTGGGGGAATTTAAAATGGCTGATATGCAAACTCCATTTGCATTAATTTTACATGGTGGCAATGCGAGAAGTGCAGCGCTTGAAGCAATCGCTTTTGCAAGACAAGGAGATTTTGAGAATGCGGGTGAAAAGATGAAACTTGCTAGTGAGGAAATTTCAGCAGCACATCGTATTCAAACGGATTTAATTCAAGAAGAGGCAAGAGGAAATCATACAGAAATCAGTTTACTGTTAGTGCACGCACAAGACCATTTAATGAATGCAATTACAGTGAAAGAACTAGCTGAAGAATTTATTACTCTTCATAAACGAGTAGAAGAGAAAGTGACAGTATAAGATGTATATTTTATTATGTTGTGCAGCAGGCATGTCAACGAGTATGGTCGTAAGAAAAATGCAAGAAGAGGCAAAGAAACAGGAGAAGAATTATAAAATTAAGGCGGTTGATTCAGAACTTGTGAAACTTGAAATAAAAGAAGCCGATGTCGTTTTAATCGGTCCACAAGTGAAATATTTATTTCCAGCTGTAGAGTTTCTTGCAAACTCATACAACATACCAGTTGCAATTATAGACCAACGAGATTATGGCATGTGTGATGGTTTGAAAGTGCTTAGGCAAGCAGAACAATTAGTTTTAGCATAATTATATCTTTTTAAATATAAACATTATAATGTTATAAAGTTTATTTCATTCTTTTATAGTAGAGAGAAAGAGGAGGGCTATTGATGAATGGGTTTATGAGTTTTATGGAACAAAAGATTATGCCAACAACGCAAAAGATTGCAGGACAACGACATTTATTGGCAATTCGAAATGGGGTTATTTCTACATTACCGTTAACGATCGTCGGGTCATTTTTCGTTATCTTTTTAAATTTACCAATTGATGCATATATGGAATGGATTGCACCGTTTCGCCATATTTTAGATATTCCATTCCGATTTACAGTAGGACTAATGGCCTTATACGCAGCGTTTGGAGTAGGGGCTTCGCTCGCGAACTTTTATCAGCTCAATCAATTAAGTGCAGGGCTACTATCTGTACTCGCCTTTTTACTAGCATCAGTTGAACCAATTCAAATTACGAAAGCTGTACCAGGTGTTATTGATGCAGGTCGATATATTTCAGTAGGAACACTAAGTGCAACGTCTTTATTCGGCGCAATTGTGACAGCATTAATTGCAGTGGAAATTTATCATTTTATGATTAAGCATAATATCTCAATAAAATTACCAGACAGTGTACCACCAGCAGTTTCAAATTCGTTTGCAGCATTAATTCCAACATTAGTAGTTATTCTTTTATTCTGGGGCATTCGATACGGTTTGAAATTCGATGTAAATACAACAATTACATACTTAATCGCACCATTAAAATCAGTACTAGTAGGAAATAGCTTATTCGGTGGTTTATTAACAGTATTCTTAATCGTGTTCTTCTGGTCATTTGGTATACATGGACCGGCAATTTTAGGACCAATCATTCGTCCGATGTGGGATTCCGCAATTCTTGAAAATATGGAAGTGTTCACGGCTACAGGAAATGCACATCAGTTACCAAACTTATTTACAGAGCAGTTCATTCAATGGTTCGTATGGATTGGCGGATCTGGCTCAACGTTAGCTTTAGTAATTATGTTTATGTTCTCTAAATCTAAGTTCCTAAAAGAGTTAGGTAGATTATCATTCGTACCAGGTTTATTCAATATTAACGAGCCAATTATTTTCGGGGCACCAATTGTAATGAACCCAATCTTAATTATTCCGTTCGTTATTACACCGTTAGTGACAACGACAGTATCATATTTCGCAGTTGTTTCAGGTATGATTCCACTCATGATGGCGAAATTGCCATTTACGATGTTAGCACCAATTGCAGCGGTGATTAGTACGGACTGGACAATTATGGCTGGTGTACTTGTACTTGTTAACTTTGTAATCTCATTCGTTATTTACTATCCATTCTTCAAAATGTATGAGAAACAACAATTAGCAGGAGAGGAGAAAACAGAATGCTCGGAGCAATTATCATCTTAATTACATTTGTGATCGGACAGTGTATTGCCCATTATTCGAAATGGGTACAAAGTAAATCCTTATTAGTGTTACTGCTAGTATCAGTTTTATTTATCGGTTGTTCAATGGGTGCATATGTAATGTTAGGTCTACACTCACCGTACGTAATTATTGTACCGACAATTTTATGTGCAACATGTTTATCTGCAAAATATAGATTTACGAGCATGGCATTAATACAACGTGTGAAGGAGATGCAAAAGCATGGAGCGTAAATTAGGGATTTCACTTTATCCAGAACATTCAACGAAAGAAAAAGATATGGCTTATATTTCGTCAGCGGCACGACACGGTTTTTCAAGAATATTTACTTGTTTGTTATCTGTGAATCGTCCGAAAGAAGAAATTATAGCTGAATTTAAAGAGATTATTAATCATGCGAAAGATAACAATATGGAAGTTATTTTAGATGTAGCTCCAGCTGTGTTTGATCAGCTTGGTATTAGTTATAGTGATCTATCATTTTTCGCAGAGTTAGGTGCAGATGGTATTCGATTAGATGTAGGCTTTGACGGATTGACGGAAGCGAAAATGACGAATAATCCGTACGGTTTAAAAATCGAGTTAAATGTAAGTAACGATATTGCGTACTTAGAAAATATTCTTTCGCATCAAGCGAATAAATCAGCTTTAATTGGTTGCCATAATTTTTATCCGCAAAAATTCACTGGTCTTCCGTACGATTATTTCATTCGCTGTAGTGAACGCTTTAAAAAGCATGGTATTCGCAGTGCAGCCTTTATTACATTACATGCCGCAAACATCGGTCCATGGGATATTAACGACGGATTATGTACGTTAGAAGAGCATCGTAATTTACCAATTGAAGTACAAGCGAAGCATTTATGGGCAACAGGGCTAATTGATGATGTCATTATCGGAAATGCTTATGCAAGTGAAGAGGAGTTAGAAAAACTAGGAAATTTAAATCGCTACATGTTACAGCTAAAAGTGCACTTTGTAGACGAAGCGACTGAAGTAGAGAAGAGAGCTACGCTGCAAGAATTACATGTAAGACGCGGCGACATAACAGAGTATATGATACGTTCTACAGAAGTGCGTAAAAAATATAAAGACTATGACTTTCCAGTGCGCGAAAGTGTGCTACAGGAAAGAGGGCAAGTTGTAATTGGTAATAACTCATTCGGAAAGTATAAAGGTGAACTGCAAATCATTTTAAAAGAAATGCCGATAGATGAACGGAAAAATATCGTCGGTACAATTGCGGAAGAGGAGTTATTCTTACTAAATTATGTAGGAGCTTGGACGCAGTTTACTTGTGTGGAATAGAGAAGAGAAGGAGAGGATGCTGTGGCATCCTCTTTTTTCTATTGATATAGTAGTCTATCGTATATAGAATGCAAAGAGATAGATTTCATTTGGACGGGAGAGAAGGAGATGGAAGAGTATATAGATGATTTATTAAGGCGGATGGCTGATGAAGAAACAGAGATTTGGCATCGTGCGTATGATGAAGCAAAAGCGTTAAATGACTTATTAACTTTTCCTTATTTACAGCAGAAGGTAATCAAAGCAAAAAAGGTATCTATGAAGAAAGATATTTATTATTTAATGACGAAACTCGCCATCAATACGAAGGAAATCTATATTGCTGATTATCTTATAGATCGTTTGGAATGTGAACAAATCCCGACTTTGTTAAGTGAACTGCTTAGTAATATTTATACATTGCCAGAAGTAAGTAGTACAAATAAAATCATTCCGTATATTTATCATAAAAACGATAGTGTTCGTTATTGGGCAGTTGCTTCCTTAAAGTTATATAAATCGTTAGAAGCGGAAAGTGCGTTGCTAAAGTTGCTGGATACTGAAGAAAATAAAGATGAGATTACACATATTTGTTATACATTGCTTGAGATTGGAACGAAGCAATCGATTCTGCCGTTAACAAAGCTTTTATATGGTAATAGTGTCTATGTTCGTTCAACCGTTATTGAGGTTTTAGCAAAAATAGGGGGATCGGACTTACAAATAGTTTATATTGAAGCTTTACATGATAGAAATGTGATGGTGAAATATGAAGCTGTTCGAGCTATTTATACGTATGGCGACGAAATGGCAATGAGAGCAATTTGCGAACGTGTGAATAAAATTGTTGCTAGAAGACGTAAAAATGAAGTAGAGCCTACGGATGAAGCAGAGATTATCATTGCTCTTCGTTTCTTACATAAGTTTGCTAATCATGAAGAAGTTTTAAAGATATTTGATAAAGTGTACAAAAAACGTGGAAACTTGTTTATGTCGGAGAGGGAGTGGCTTCGACATAATATTACTTACTTTCAAGAGAAAGAAAGCATGTAAGAATCATAAAAAAGAGCCAGCCTCAACGATGAGACTGACTCTTTTTTATAACTAGTTTAATACTTTAACTGTAACTGTTTTACGTCCCCAGCTACTTGATGTGCCTTTATCTGGCATTAAAACGTCGATTTTATTACCTTTAATAGCCCCACCAGTATCACCAGCGATTGCTACTCCGTAACCTTCAACCCATACTTTTGAACCTAATGGAATGACACTTGGATCAACTGCAATTAGTTTCATGTTTGGATTAGCTGTTAAGTTATGACCCATAGCTGATTTTACTTGGTCGCCTGCTTTATAGCCATTTTCAAGTGGATCTGCTGTGTAAGCTGTTGCTACAACACGTAACTCACGAGAAGATGATGGTGTACTTGTTTCAGTTTCTTTTGCAGCAGGTTGTTGTGTAGCTGGTTTTTGAGCTTTAGCCGCTTCACGAGCTTCAGCTGCTTCTTGAGCTTTAGCCGCTTCACGAGCTTTAGCTGCTTCTTGAGCCTTAGCCGCTGCTTGAGCTTCAGCATCTGCTTGAGCTTTAGCTGCTTCACGAGCTTTAGCCGCCTCTTGAGCTTTAGCTTCTGCTTGAGCTTCAGCATCTGCCTGAGCTTTAGCTGCTTCTTGAGCCTTAGCTGCTTCACGAGCTTTAGCCGCTTCTTGAGCCTTAACTTCTGCTTGAGCTTCAGCTGCTTCACGAACTTTAGCTGTATCTTGAACTGTAGTTGTTTTTTCAACTTTAACTACTGGCTGAACTTTAATTGGAGCTTTACCTGTTAAGTAAGGAACATGAACATAAGCTGTTTTTCCGTTATATTCAAATTGAATCCAATCATTTTGTACTTGGTGTGTTGTTTCGATTATATCATCTTTTTTCAACTTACCAAGAATCTCTGAATCTGTGTTTGCACCAGCACGTACGTTTAATACGTTTGCTGTTACGTAGTAAGTGTCTTTTGTATAGTCAGCGCTTATGAAAGCTTCTTTACCGCTATTCAATTGAACTTTTGACCAACCATTTTCTGTATGTAAAACATTTACTTTATATCCATCTAATAATTTTCCTACAACTTTTGATTCAGTAGTTGGGTTTTCTCGTACGTTTAGTACGTCAGTCGTTACGATTGTTTCTGCTTTAGCAGATGTTGTGAAAATCCCAAGACCAAAAACCGCTGCTGTTGCTATACCCATAAATTTTTTCATAATAGCCTCCATTGCATTTGTTTTCGTTGACCTCATTATAGCAACCATTATTTTCTTATTTGCGAAAAACATATAATTACAAAGCTTTCGTAACGGAGCATTAATATTCTGTAACAATTCCATAAATATCCTGATAGCGCTTCCTTGTTGTTTTTTTGGCGTATCAGGGCATATAAAACACAAAATGAGTAGCATTTCAATTACTATAACATTAATAATATTACAGTAATATTTCTCTTGAATGTCTGTAGTGTTACAAGAATGATGTATTTTACTGTTTGAATGAAAAATTAGTTATGAAATGATAATGTTTTTAGGTGTGAAAACATATAAACGAGGTGAAATTTAATAAAATATCGATATAATTGTTACAAAGTCAGTCGATGTATGGAAAAAATTACGCCTTGATTTTCGTCTGTTACATAGTATTTTTGCAATAATAGGATTAGATAATAGCCTTAGTACCTATAAATAATGAAGAGTAATAGAATGATAGTTGTAACGTGAAACATATATAATAGAAGAAACTCGATTTAATAGGTAAATAAAAAACGCAGGAGTGTAAACTCCTACGTTTTTGTTTATTCATATCGTAAACATTCAATTGGATCAAGTTTTGCAGCTTTGTTAGCTGGTAGTAGTCCGAATGCAATACCGATCAGCATTGAAATACCTACTGCAAGAAGTCCAAGTTCTTTTGAGACAACGAGTGGCCATCCAGCAAAGATTGAGACGATCCAAGCGAAGAAAATACCGAGCATGAATCCGATGAAACCACCAAGTCCTGTTAAAATACAAGATTCGATTAAGAATTGTGTTAATACTTTACCACGTGTTGCACCAAGAGCTTTACGAATACCAATCTCACGTGTACGTTCTGTTACAGATACGAGCATGATGTTCATTACACCGATACCACCAACAAGTAAGGAGATAGCAGCAATACCACCGAATACCATTTTCATCATACCGATTGATTCGTCTAGTTGTTTCGTAAATTCACCTAAGTCTTGTGCTTCGAATTTGTGCTCAAATTTAGGAGCTTTCAGTTCGTTTAAGACAGAAACGGCTTGTTTTTCTACACTTTTACGTTCTGTCGGAGAGGTCATTGTTAATCTTACGGAGTCATACTCATTTACTCCTGAAATTACAGGTGCATTTTCAAGTGATGTATAACCTTCAGGCATAGGCATTCCAAAGTCGTTTTTCGTTTCGTATACACCGACTATTTTATAAGGCTTTCCTTTTATATCTGTGTATTGGTTTGATTCCCAACCACTAAATAATTTGTTGAAAGCTTCTTCATTTAATATAACAGCAGGGATTGCTTGGTTTAGTTCACTGTCATTTAATTCACGACCGTGAACTAATTTTATTTTCGAATCTTTCATAAAGGCGCCTGTTCCACCTTTTAAATCAAGATTTACATCTTTTGAACCAGCAGATGCTTTTACTTTCATACTTACGTCTGGATATACATCTTTAACGCCTGGTACAGTTTGCAGACGGTTTAGCATATCAGGTGTGATTTTGGCACTATCTGTTCCGTAATCAGGATTGTTGTAGTAAATCGTTACTTCGTTATCTTTTCCTTGGCCTAATTCTTTTTTAAACTTTGCGTTTGTACCATCACCCATTGAAATGATAGTAATAATGGCACTAATACCGATAATAATACCTAGCATCGTTAAGATGGAACGCATTTTATGAGCAAAGATAGAGGAAAGGGCCATGCGTATATTTTCACTCGTATTCAAAATTAACCTCTCCAATCTTGGACGACATTTCCGTCACGAATTACAATTTGACGTGCTGCAGCTTCCCCAATTTCACGGTCATGGGTAATCATAATGATTGTTGAGCCTTGTTTATTTAATTCGTAAAAGAGGTCCATAATTTGTGTACTTGTTTTCGTATCAAGTGCTCCCGTCGGTTCATCGGCTAAAATGAATTTTGGGTTATTTACGATTGCGCGGGCAACGGCGACACGTTGCTTTTGACCACCGGATAATTCGTTTGGTAAGTGAGTAGCGCGATCAGCTAAACCGACTTTTGTTAAAGCGGCTAATGAGCGTTCGCGTCTTTCTTTTTTATCAACTCCAGCGTAAATAAGAGGTAGCTCTACATTTTGAAGTGCTGTAAGTCTCGGTAATAACATGAAGTTTTGGAATACGAATCCGATTTCTTTATTACGAACATGTGCAAGTTCTGTTTCAGACATGTTTGAAATGTTTTGTCCAGCTAGTTCGTACGTACCCGTCGTCGGTTTATCTAAGCAACCAATAATGTTCATTAATGTTGATTTACCAGAACCAGAAGGTCCCATAATAGAAGTGAATTCTCCTTGATTCAGTGTTACGTCAATTCCGTGTAATATTTGAACGGATTCTGCACCATTTTGGAAGGATTTCGTGATGCCTTTTAAGTTAATCACTGGGCGACAACCTCCATACCATCTTTTAAGTCTTTTTCAGGTTTAGAGATAACTTCCTCTCCTTTTTTCACTCCAGAAACTTTTGATTCGCTATCAGTCTCGAATTCAACAGTAACTGCTTGTTCTTTCGCTTTACCGTCTTTTACAACGAAGACAACATTTTTGTCACCTTTTTTCACGATACTGCTTTTCGGAACAATTGTACCAGTTGCTTCGCCAGATTTACTTGTTACGTATACGTGGAAGCCGTTTTGTAGTTCGTCACTATTATCTAATGTGACAGTGAATTGATAGTTAGAAACAGTTTTATTTTCATCCATGCTCTTTAATGGTGTAGAACCGATTTCTGTTACTTTTCCTGTCCAAGTCTTACCAGCGACAGTTTTTGAGGAAACAGTTACTTCTTGCCCAACTTTCATACTAGCAAGCTCATATTCAGAAAGTTGACCTTTTACCTTGAATTGACCAGCGTGACGAAGAGTAATTCCGCTCATACCTGTTTTTTCGTCAGCAGTTTTCACGATATCATCAATTACGCCATCAGCAGGACTTGTTACAGAAAGTGTGTTTACTTTTTCTTTTGCTGCTTTAATCATTTCATCAGCTTTTTCAACTTCAAACTTTTTCATTTCAAGTTGTGATTCTAATTGCCCAACTTCAACTTCTGATGCTTTTAATGCTTCAGAAGGAAGGCCTGCATTTTTATCTTTTTGTAATTTTTGTTTCGCTGCATCAATTTGTTTTTGAAACAACGTTACTTCTTTTTGTGCGATTTTCTTTTGCATTTCTGCTTCTGTTACACCTTGTTTAGCAGTAGGGTCATTGTATTTAAACAGAAGCTGACCTTTTTTCACTTCATCGCCTTTTTTTACAGCTAATTCATATGTTCCTTTTGTTGGATCGAATGAAATAGTTTCAATTCCGTTTGGAATAACTTCGCCACCAAATTTTTGCGCGTTTTGGATTTGTTTTTCAGTTACTTTATATCCGCTATATGCCATTGCTACTTCTGAACCGCCACCACCAGCAAATGCAAAGTATGATCCAGCTGCAATTCCAATTGCTACTACACTAGTAATTAACACTTTATTTTTCTTTTTCATCTATTTATCACCTTTTCGTTCGTTTTAGTATCTACATTAAGTATAGAAGAGGTGAAGAATCTGACAAATCGTTTTAGCTTACAATAACCTTACAGTTTTGTAAGGTATGAATATGTAAATGTAAGGTAGAGGTTGTCCTAGTATAAGCAAATGAATTGACTCGTTGTTTCTTTCTTACAATAATATTGTATGAAGGAGAGGAGGAAGGAAGATGGAAGCTTATTTTAGTGCGCATCCATTAAAATCGTTTATTCCATACTCAAGACAACACGTCCTTATATTATTTATTATGTTGGTGGGGATATTTTTTCTGTATCAATACCAAGATTTATTGCGTCAAAGTGAGTGGAATATAACGGTTCGATATGCGATTGCATTTTTATTTATAGGTAGTGAAATTGGGCTCTATATGTGGGAGTGGAAAGCGGGGATTTTTGAGCTAGCTACTTCATTACCGTTTGAGTTATGTACGATTAGTTTATTATTAGCGTCGATTATGATTGTAACGAAAAGTTATCGCATATATGAGATTGTATTTTTTACAGGAATTATTGGTGCATCACAAGCCATTTTAACGCCGAACTTGCAGTATACTTTTCCACATTTTCGTTTCATTGAATATTTCATCGCACATGTATTGCTCATTTGGGCACCGCTCTTTATGACTTGGGTAGAAGGGTATCGTCCTACATTACAATCTATTAAACGTACGATGATATTTTTAAACATATTGATTCCGATTGTTTCGTTTGTAAATTACAAAACAGGCGGTAATTATATGTTTTTAGCTCATAAGCCAGAAACTGCTTCATTACTCGATATGTTAGGGCCGCATCCTTACTATATTATTTCATTAGAAATAGCTGCGCTTATTGGATGTTACACTTTGTATATGCCGTTTGCGAAAAGAGAGAGGCATGCGCATAAAGAATCACTAGGATCATAGCCTAGTGATTTTTTATCTTTAAAATATTTACAATTCTGAAAATTAAGAATAAAATTAGGGGGTAAATTATATATAGAGAGAAGGGAAAACGTGGTCAAAAAAGTTTTTCTAAATGGAATGGAAGTGACGATTCAATTTCTTATTTCGATTTTGGGGATTATTATTTTAGGGGCTTTGCCGAAATTATTTTATGGATTTAAGATGGATGTATCAAAGTACATACAGACTTTAAAAGAAGTGTTTGTGAACTTAATGGATATTTCCAATTTGCAATATGTGAGAGGTAAATTTTTATTTCCACAGTTGTTCGTCCATTATAAAGAAACGATTCTTATTTTTTTGGCTGCTTTTTTCATTTCATTATTTGTAGCATTTTGCATTGTTTATGTAATTATGAGTAGTTCACCGCGTATACAACATCGAATTAAATCATTTCTTATCTTCCTAGAATCCATTCCAGATATTCTTCTTATTTTAGTATCACAAATCTTAGTTGTATGGTTTTTTAAACAAACAGGTTTTTTACCTTTTCAAATTGCGTCAATTGGAGGCGAGTCGATTAGAGGGTTGCCAATATTGTGTTTGAGCATCCCGACTACGATTATGTTTGTAAAAATGGTAGTGATTCGTTTTGAAAATGAACTAGAAAAAGATTATGTACTATTTGCTAAGGCGAAAGGGCTGGGGCGTTTTCATATTTTAAATCGTCATATTTTACGAAATGTGTTGCTTAGTACATTATTCTTTGCGAAAACGAATATCTTTTTTATGTTATCTAATTTATATATTATAGAATGGATTTTTAATACGGGTGGTATTTTTATGTTTTTGAAATCGTATGAGGGTATTAGAGTTGAGGTTTTCATCGTTAGTATGCTGCTTATATATATCCCGATATTTATTTTATTCAAGCTGTTTCATTATTTCATTCCAACTGCGATGAAGGAGAGATTATAATATGTGGATGTATATAAAACGCGATAAAAGATTTTGGATAAGTATTGGGTTTCTTCTCATATTAGTTCTTTTGAGCATCGGAAATACGTTATGGAATGATGGACACATTAGGCAAGTTACATTGCAATATGATGCAGATGAAAATCCACAAGTGCCACCGTTTTCACCTTCATTACAATTTTTACTCGGGACAGACCGGAAAGGATACGACCTGTTACATTTAGTCATTGAAGGTGCGAAGTGGACGATTGGTATATCTATTTTAATTGCGGCACTTAGAATGGTGATAGGTGTGTTTTTTGGTGTTGTGCTTGGAACATATGTAAAAAGAGGTTTTTCAAAAATTGAGGCTTTCTTTGATAGTTTTACAGTTATTCCAACAGTTATGATTGCGTACTTTTTTCTTCACTTTGCAAATGCATTTGGGAGTGGAGAGGAAACAACAACCTTTTTTGAAAGGGCTTCGTTTCAAGTTTTATTACTTGTAATGCTTGTGATGCCAGTTATTGCACTGTATGTTGCGAAGGAAGTCCGTAAGTTGAGAACCGAAGAATTTATTGAAGCTGCGTGCATATTAGGTGGATCGAGAAGGCATATTGTTATAAAGCATATTTTCCCGCATCTCTATATGACGTTTATACTTGTATTTTTTCAGCAGTTTACGCAAACTCTTACTATTTTACTGCACTTAGGGTTACTAGAAATATTCTTTGGCGGAACAGTTCAGTTTTTAGGACCGATAGAAGAA
The DNA here is from genome assembly GCF_038006965.1 of Bacillus sp. FSL K6-1338. NCBI lineage: Bacteria > Bacillati > Bacillota > Bacilli > Caryophanales > Bacillaceae > Bacillus > Bacillus sp. FSL K6-1338. The sequence continues at coordinate 835,262 of NZ_JBBOWI010000001.1, forward strand.
ATAGAATCATACACACATGAATGGTCAGGCTTAATTGGAGTCTATTTTAGATCATTAACAGTGAATCCGTGGATCCCTCTCGTTCCGATTACATTTTTTGGACTTACTATTTTTTCAGGAAATATGATTGTAAAAAGTATAGAAGAGGCGATGTTGAAAGTAAGATTAGGAGGAGAGATAAAGAAGGACGTAGTAGAAGCGGAACAATCTGTTGTGCAGTCAAAAGAAGATTTATTTACTTTTAAACATACGATGTGAAGAGAAAAAGAAGCAAGCATGGATTTCATGCTTGCTTCTTTTTTTTATTTTGTAGAAACTTCACCTGCAGCTTCTGTTTGCGGAATAAAGTATCCAATTATACCACCGATTATTGCTGGAATGATCCAGCCAATTCCTAAGTTATAAAAAGGAATGGTGTGTACGATATTAGCGATAAAATCTGGTATCATTTCCACATTATCAAGTGCATGAATACAGCTAATAATAAACGCTGCGATCATCGCTCCAATGTAGACAGAAGGTTTACGTTTCGTATATTTATCGATAAATGATACGAAAACTAAAATGATCGTAATTGGGTACAAAATAATTAATACAGGTAATGTGATTTTAATTAATAAGCTTAATCCTAAGTTTGAAATAACGAAACTAAAGATACAAACGTATAGTACAAGCTTTTTGTATGAAACATTTGTTAGCACTGTTGTGAAGTAATTTGCAAATGCACTCACAACACCAATTGCCGTTGTTAAACAAGCGAAGATAATGGCGATACTTAATAAAATATTACCGCTTGTCCCAAAGAATTGATACATAACAGTAGCTAATAGCTGCCCACCGTTTTCGAATTGTCCTAAGTTTCCGTTTGAAGCTCCAATATAACCGAGTAAGAAGTAAACAATTGTTAAGAATAGAGCAGCGATACTTCCGCAAATGATTGTATATTTTGCGATAGATTTCTTCTCTTGTATACCATTTTGACGAATTGCATTTACAACAATTGTTGATAGTACGAGAGCCCCAATTGCATCTAACGTTAAAAATCCTTCAAGAAATCCTTTGAAAAACGGGATGTCTTTATAGTCACCGATAGGTTCTGCAAACGTCCCTGGTGAAAGAATCGCTTTTGTTGCCATAATTGCAATAATTACAAGTAAAATTGGCGTTAATATTTTACCGATATGATCTACTAGCTTGGATGGATTTAATGATAAGAAGTAAACGACTGTGAAGAAAATCGCACTAAAAACTAACATAGAATACCATTGATCTGGGAAAAGTGGTGCAATCCCGATTTCATAAGATACAGATCCAGTTCGTGGAATAACAAATAGTGGGCCGATTGAAAGATAAATAATGATAGCGAATACTGCTGCGAATTTTGGATGAACACGGCTCGCTAAAGTGTTAAAACTACCACCAGCAAGGGCAACAGCAACGATAGCAAGTAAAGATAAACCGACGTCTGTAATAATAAACCCTGTAATGGAAACCCACATATTTTCTCCGGAAGAAAGACCAAGAAGGGGCGGGAAAATCATATTACCAGCACCGAAGAAAACTGCGAATAGTAATAAACTAATCGAAAGTATTTGCGCTGGTTTTAAAGTTGTACGCATATAAAGAAAATCCTCCTAATGAGTATTTTTTGTCGAAAATTCAAATAATTTGTCGAGTAACTGTTATTATTTTAAAGGTCTGATGATTAGAAAGCAATAGGGAATTTTGAAAATATTAAAAAATAATGCATTAAATCGAATAAATATACTATTTATATGTTTAATAGGAAGGATTTAACTTTTAACATAAAAAAACACATACCGCTAGGATACATGTTTTAAAAAAATATTTTTTTATCACGTTCTTCTTTTAAAATTTCAACTGCTTCTCGGAAACGTTGTGAATGGACAATTTCTCGTTCACGTAAAAAGCGTAGGCTGTCATTTATATCTGGATCATCTGATAAGTTAATGAGCCATTGATATGTTGCGCGTGCTTTTTCTTCAGCTGCAATATCCTCGTATAGATCGGCAATTGGATCACCTTTAGCCTGTATATAGGTTGCAGTAAATGGAACACCAGCAGCGTTATGGTAATGAAGAGCGCTGTCATGGTCGACGTAATGAGGGTCAAGACCAGCTGCCTTCATCTGTTCAGGAGTCGCATCTTTCGTCAGCTTATAAACCATCGTAGCAATCATTTCAAGGTGAGCAAATTCTTCTGTGCCAATATCAGTAAGAAGGCCAATGACTTTATCAGGAATTGTATAACGTTGATTTAAGTAACGTAGTGCAGCAGCTAACTCGCCATCTGCACCGCCGTATTGCTCAATTAATAATTTTGCAAGTGCTGGATTGCAAGTTCCCACTTTAACTGGGTATTGTAATTTCTTTTCATAAATCCACATAGTTTCTCTCCTTTATATTTGCCATGGCCAAGGACCTTTGCTCCATTCCCAAGGGGCATTAGAATAGCTGTTTCCAAACTGTTGGAGTGGTCCGTATTTTTCTTCCATCTTTTGTTTTAATACTCTCCGTTTATAGGAAAAATCATTAAATTGATTAATCGCAGCGGTGTCATCTGGATGTGTATCTAAATAAAGAGTGAGTTCAACTAGTACAAAGTCCAGTTCTTGAAGCTCCAGTAAAAGCTGATAGTATTCTTCTGGTAGCGATTGAGTCACGTCAGTAGTCACCGCCCTTTTTTATAAGGATTTTCATAATAGTCATAAAAAACAGGCCATAAAGTCCCTTTTTGTAGTGCTTCTTTTGGCGTGAATTGCGGTAAGTTTGGCGGTTGAAAGCCTAAAAATAAATTAGGAGGAGTAGAATAATATTTTTTTCCGATAGGAGGACAAGGATCGAGAGGACTATGATAGGGCACGAATGATCTCATATATTTATTCACGAATAAACCTCCTTAAATGTTCATTACTACGTATTATATTCAGACATAATAGGCCTTTATGACACATATAAAAAAGTAATAAGTGCAGGGGGAATGAATGTGGAGAATGTAAAAAATTTAATTGTGTTAGAAGTAAAGAACTTAAAGGAAACTCTGTATTTTTACGAAGGAATTTTAGGAATAACACCTAGTTCAGAAAGACCACAATTAGATATTACAGGTGTTTGGTATGATGCCGATTCAACGAGAATTAGTTTTGTTATGAATCGCATGTTAGGAGGAAGAGAGAAGAGTGTTACGAATTCATGCGATGGTTTAACATTTTCGATTTCTAACATAGAGAAGTTAAAAAAGAAGCTAGCGTTTTATGAAATTTTATATATGGAAAACAAAAGTGAGAAGAGTATTGTAGTACAAGACCCAGATGGATACAAACTTCAAGTGATAGAGAAGGCCGAATAAAAGGAGGGGATTTAGTGGAGAGAAATTATGAAGAAAGTGCGTTGTTTGAGCATCAATTTTGGCTAAAGGTGCTTACTGATCATTCGCAATTTTTACTTGATGCATTAGCTCCGAAGGAAAAAGAGGATATAAAGAAGGCCGCTTATTTTCTTGAAACATTTACGAATCTTTTAAATAAAGTACATAATGTGAATCTCATTACATTTTCAAAAGAGGCAGAACGAGCCGCAAAGGAAATAAGAATGTTTAAATTAAGTATTATACAGAAACAACTCGAGGGAAAAATCACTATTCATTTTACGCCAACTTTCATCAATCATATGGTAAACGAAGTAGAAGAGTATATAACAGTGTTAGAATTTTTAAAGAAAGGAGAAGTTCCGCCTGTTTTTCATGAATTACATTATCACCTTGTTTGGTTAACAGATGCGGCTGGTCATGCAGGATCTATTTCTGGTGGACTAGATCTTGTTGAAAAAAGATTAAAAGAGAAAAGTGAAGAATTCACGAAGCACTTTGAAAAATTTTACTTAAAGGCAGTTGAGATGACAGGGTATTTACGGACAGAGCTTCATCATTTTCCTGCATTAAAGAAGTTTACAAAAGATGTTTCACTTGAGTTAAAATTATTTTCACATTTTCTCCATGAAGTTGAAGAGCTAGAGTTATCGAATGAAATATTAAGTACATTATCTGCTAGAATGGCGGATCATATGGCAAGAGAAGAATGTTATTACTTATTAAAATTAGCGCAATCATCTGGACTTGAGATACCAAAATGTAATCCGCTTTAAAGAAAAAAGAGGCCAATTTTATTTGGCCTCTTTTTCTGTTTTATTTTCTCTTTTTATTTTCGCTTGTTCAATACTTGCCTGTAATGTCTCCATAATATTGATGATGTTTGGAGTTGGAGAGATTGTTTCGGTTTTTTCCTGTTGTTCAATTTTGTTTTCGATTAGTTCGGTAAGTGCTTCTTTATACTCATCTGTATACATTTCTTGTTCAAAAGGATTTGTAAGGTGGTGGATTAAATTAATTGCTGCTGTGAGTTCTTGTTTTTGAATAGGATAATTTTCATTACTTGGTAAGTTAGGTGTATTTGTTATATCGCGAATTTCATTAGGATAGTGAATAGTTTGTAACATAAGCCCATCTTCAAAGTTACGGATAATAGCTAAATGTTGTTTTTTTCTAATAGAAATATGAATAAGCCCAAGTTTATTTGTACGTTCAAGAGCCTCTTTTAATAATAAATATGATTTTTCATGTCCTGGGGTAGGGCCTATAAAATAAGAACGGTCATAAAGAACAGAATCGATTTCGTTATTTTGGACAAAAGATATAATACGAATGGAGCGTGGTTCGTGAGCTTTTTGTAATTCAGCCAATTCTTTTTCATCTATAATAATGTATTTATGAGGTGCGTATTCATAGGCTTTTACAATATCTGTATCATCGATTTCTTCATCCGTGCAATCGGGAGCAAATTTTTTATATTTAATAGGTGTTAAGCATTCTTTATGGAGACTTAAAAATTTTATATCGTTTTCTTCTACAGCACTATATAGTTTAATTCCTATATTTAATAATCCAAGTGAGAGTGCACCTTTCCATACGGTATGCAAATGAAGTCTCTCCTTTCCTTACAAATGATTATGTATATTATGAGATAGTAAGAAATTTCCTATACGTTTATTTGCTTTTTTAGTGAAGAGTAAGCGGGAGAGCCTGAGATATAAAATATATTGACAAGCCCTTCGAAATATTTTAATGTGAGTGTATAAAATTGTCTATAAAGGGGAGTAACTTATTACAGTAAAGTCGTCATTACAGGGAGAAAACCTCGGCTTTATTGGCAACGTTCCGTTGTTAGTGAGACCTTTACCAGCAATGGTAAAGGCCCCTTATTGTCTTTTTTAGGACCCTTACCATGTTTGGTAGGGTCCTTTTTGTATACAAAGAGAGGAGATATAAAAATGAAAAAACTTATTAGTAGATTAAGAGTTGTATTTCATGTTCGCCGATTTGTTCCATTTCTATTTGACTTTTTCACTTCAAAAGAGGTTTCAATAAAGAAGAAAATTTTATCTATTGCGTTTTTAGTTGGTTATGTTGCGATGCCGCTCGATTTAATTCCAGACTTCTTACCGTTTATCGGTATTTTAGATGATATTGGAATTGTGTTATTTATTTTGAACCGAATTGTAAAAATGGCGCCAGTTCAATTACAAGAAAAGCATAACGTAAACGTAGGATAGGAGTTAAAAATATGGAGCAAATTATTTTAGATATAATCGAGTTTTTAAAGCAGTTTTCTTATTTTGGAGTTGTGTTAGCATTAACGTTTGAATTTATTCCAGCAGAAGTAGTTTTGCCCATGGTTGGTTATTGGGTGTACGAGGGAGATATGAATTTTTGGCTTGCTGTACTAGCCGGAACCCTTGGCGGAACGACAGGACCTTTAACGTTATATGCACTCGGTTATTACGGCGGTCGTCCTCTATTAATAAAATACGGGAAATACTTCTTCATTAAAGAAGAACAAATTCAAAAAGCAGATGATTTCTTTGAGAAATATGGACCGGTTGTAGCATTTGTTGGACGCTTTGTGCCAGGAGTTCGAACGCTTATTTCTGTTCCGTGTGGTATGGCGAAAATGAACATATGGAAATTTAGTATATATACATTTGTAGCAATGTTCCCATTAACGACTTTATATGTTTATTTTGGAATGAAATTAGGTCCTCATTGGGAAAAAGCAGCGGACGTTGTTGGGCAATATATGCTACCGATATTAGGAGGCGTTATTCTTATCGTTGCTAGTATCTTTGTCTATAAATATATGAAGAAAAGAAATAAAACGGAATCTATCTAGTCATTTGAATATTTTTTGAAAATAGATGAATAGTACAGGCAAAAGACTCTGAGGGACATACACATATAGGGAATATAAAAGAGAGAGGGGAAACAACTATGTCTTGTGAGTGCTCAGGGTCAGCATTAACTTGTTGTCCAGATAAAAATTATGTGCAAGATAAAGTGTGTAGTCCGTGGTCTGCTACTGTAGTTGCAACAGCAATTGATAATGTTCTCTATACAAATAATATTAACCAAAACGTAGTTGGTACTGGTTTTGTTAAATATGATGTTGGACCAGGCCCAATTACTGTAGAGGTACTTGATTCTGCTGGGGGTACAATTGATACACAAACATTAAACCCAGGAACGAGTATTGCTTTTACGTATCGCCGCTTTGATAGTATACAAGTTGTGTTACCTGCAACACCTGCTGGAACGTATCAGGGAGAATTTTGTATTACAACACGTTATCCACTTTCATAGCAGAATAGGAGAGGTTCAAAATGGGAATGAGAAGTTCCAGTTTGTCTTGTTGTTCTAATAAAACACTTGTGCAAGACCAAGTATGTACAGACTGGTCTATTACAGGTGCTGGTACTCAAATTGTATATACAAATAATATCACGCAAGAAGTATATGGTTCAGGTTACGTGAAATACGATGTGGGAGCCAACCCGATTACAGTTGATTTTTTAGTAGGGGCAACAGTAGTTGATACAATTACTGTACAACCACAAAGTAGTGGTACTTTCACTGTCCGATATTTTACTACTGTCCGAATTACTACGACAGGAACGACTGTTAATCAAGGTGAGTTTTGTATTACAGTACGTTATCCAATCTCATAAAAAGCATACCGTGAACGGTATGCTTTTTTTGAGAAAGTAATGAAATTGGTATTCTATAAGCAACATGTAAATTCGCAACAGTACTTGCCTTCTAAATATAGTGAAGGATTACTTGTTATATTGATAATACTGACTGACTGTAAGTTTTTTCCTGTGTACGATATTGTATTACCAGGAAACACAGTGAAAATATTGGTTGTGGCTCCAACGATTTGAATTGTAATTGATTCTGTGCTGCTAGTACTATTGTAAACCGAAACAGTACCTGATATAAGTAGTATCCCATCACTTTGCCACAGTATCATTGATTGTGATGCATCTTTGGTAGAAGGAATGGTGTTATTAGTTATAAGGAAATTCCCTGCAAATTCATTTGTTACTCGCTCGCAATTTGGATTTGGAGGAGGGGGCGGTGGACAAGGGGCTGGACAAATAATAGATAAAGGAGCGAAACAGCCGATATTTTTTTTATTCTTCAATACAACCCCTCCTTTTAAGTGGTCTTTTACTACTATTAAATGTAAAAGCATGGCCGATGTGTTAAAAAAAGAAGGAAATATTAAAAATTAAGATTGTCTAATAGGCTTAAACCTTAACTTATCATTAGTGTTATAGAAAAGATTATATGTGAATAGTCATAGGAAAAGAATGATCAGACTCTTTTAGACAAAAGGTGGTTGTATACAATAGTACGAGGAATGTTGGACTTAATTTCTAATTAACTGTATATTTACAAAAATCTAATAAACTTCATTTTTTATTTAAACGACATTAACATGTATTAGATAAAATAGCCCTTGTAATGAATCAATTATTATGAGGAGGATTCACGTGGAAAGAATTGCTTTACGAAAAGTAAAAGGTCTTATTGGATTATTGATGGTTTTTGTATTAGCATTTGTATCATTTCCGTGGAGTACATCAGTCAAAGCGGAAGAGAAAAAGCAAGAAAAGGCACCAAGTGAGAAGAAAATAGTTTTCCCCGTTGTAAGTGATGTTCATATTAAAAATAGTGGAACAGATGATATGTTTCGCTGGAAAAGAGCGATTGAACAGTTCAATACGCTTGCACCAAAGCAAGATGCGTTCGTAATTGTAGGAGATTTTACTGATTCAGGGTCTGTGCAGCAATATGATCGTTTCATGCAAGTGTATAATGACAATGCAAATAAAGATGCGGTACGAATGAATTCTCTAGGTAATCATGATTATTGGAACGGTTTATCAGTAGAGGGAGCACAGAAGCGTTTCTTAGAAAAAACAGGAATGGAATCAATTTATTATCATAAAGTGGTAAAAGGGTATCATTTTATCGTAATGTCTCCAGAAAATGAAACGACACATGGGTATTATTCGGACAAACAAATTAATTGGTTAAAAGAAGAAATGGCAAAGGCGCAAAAAGATGATCCAGAAAAACCGATTTTTGTATTTTTACATCAACATATTAAAGATACAGTGTACGGTAGCCAAGAATGGGGAACGAAGGATAGTGCAAAAATTAATGCAGTATTAAAAGAATATCCACAAGTCATTACGTTTTCAGGTCATTCGCATTATCCATTAGATGATCCAAGATCGATTCATCAAAAGGACTTTACATCTGTTGGTACCTCTTCTGTAAGCTATATGGAGGTAGAGGGTGGCAAAGTGCAAGGGAATATTCCTTCAGAATCGCGTGCATTAAGCCAAGGTTTATTAGTAGAAGTAGACGATAAAGAAGTAACGATTAATCGACGCGATTTCCATACGAATTCTTGGACAGGCGAGCCATGGAAAATTCAGTTGCCATCAAAGAAAGAAACTTTTACACATGTAGAAGATCGTGATAAAGAAAAGCCATCTTTTGCAAAAGATGCAAAGTTATCAGTATCGAATGTAACAGAAAATGCAGCAACAGTAACATTCATGCAAGCATTGGACAACCTTCTTGTTCATTCTTATCGCGTACAAGCTAGAGATAAGCAAACTGGAGAAATAAAAAATAAATTACTAGCATTTTCAGAGTTTTATCGTGACCCAGTGCCGAAAGAACTGACATTTACACTTGCAGGATTAGATGGCGGGAGAACATATACGTTTGAAGTAGTCGCGATTGATTCATTTGGTAATGAAAGTGTGCAACCGTTAACGGCAGAAATTACTACGAAAAAAGATAACATTGATCCGAATGTGAAAGTACCAAAGGCTGATATTTTTGATGTGAATTTCTCAGATGGTACATTTAAAGACAATTCACCATTTGGTACAAAAGGTGAATTGAAGGGTAATGTGACTATTGAATATGATAAAGCATTGAAAAAGAATGTTATGAAGTTAAATGGAAAAGCTAATACATTTGGATATATTCCATTTTCAGCAGCACAAAAAGAGAAAATAGCAAATACGTTTACGTTAGAAACTGTGTTTTCAATGAATGAAATTCGCGGACAAGGTATTTTGCAAAATACAGAGAGCGGCGGAATTGGTTTTGAGTCTACAGGAAGTGGATATGTTGAATTATGGGCTCACATTGGCGGTAGCTACAAACGTGTTGGCGTTCAATTGGAAGCGAACAAAACGTATCATTTAACAGGAACATATAACGGAAGCGAAGTGGCAATTTACGTAGATGGTAAAAAAGTAAATAGTCAGTTAGCTCAAGGAAAAGTTTATAGCCCGAACGTACCATTTGCATTTGGAGCGGATCCTGATAGCAATGGAAATGGCGGCATTCCATTAAACGGTCAAATCGCGCTTGCAAAATTATATAGTAAAGCGTTAAGTTCTTCAGAAGTATTAGCAGCGTACAATGAATTTTCTAACCGTACGAAGTTAGAGCAAGTCAATGCATTATATGAGGAGCTAGGAAAAGTAAAGGAAGTGTTAGATGGTACGTATGAGTTTGGTGGTAAGCCAGGTCAATATTCAAAGGAAGCATTTCAAGAACTAGAAAAAAGCTATAACACTGCTAAGCAAGCATTTGAAAATGTAGGAAGTACTGGGGAACAAATTATTCAAACATATAACGAATTAAAAACAGCTAATGTAACATTCGTACAATCAAAAGTGGCAGAAGAACAACCAAAAACACCGAAAGAAAAATTACAGATCAATATTGAATCTGCAAAAGCAGTAGTGAAGAAAGCGCAAGCTGTAAATGTAACAGATGGTTCAGTGAAATCATTGCAACAAAAAATTACAGTTGCAGAAGCTGTATTAAAAGATGCGAAGGTAAAAGATGCACAGGTAGAAACGATGAATCGTACATTAGAATATGCGATTTCACTCGTTGAAAAAAGTATGAACAAATAAGAGAGAAGAAAAGAAGCTTATCATGATAGGCTTCTTTTTTGTTATACTAAAAGTAGCATAGAAAGAAGGAGCGAATAATTTGGAACAGAAAAAGCTAAAAAGAATTCTTGAATATGTATGGATCGCGGTTGTGCTCCTTGTAGGATATTATTTCTTAAAAGAGAAAAGTATTTGGGTTTTATTTTTAATGACTTTCTTATTAGCAGGACTAGGAACGTTATTTATTAACTTTTTCTTTGATAGTTTGAATGCCTGGAAGAATAAAAAGAAGGGAACGAAGTAAAGGAGGGAATATATGCAAAAGTGGAAGCTCATATATCAAGTAATCATTTTCATAGTGCTTGTAGGTATTGGCGTTTTTAAATATTCTACACCAATAGGAAATTGGGCGTGGTTTACAGCTTGCATCGGCATATTTTTCATTTTACAATCGTTAACGAAAAAATATAATTGTACAGAAAGATAGCTCGCCGCTAAAACGGCGAGCTATTTTGTTATGCTTTTTTCTGTTCATCATTCGTTTTTTCGGTAGCTAAATGGCTATGCTTTCTAGAGTAGAAGAAATAGAAGCATAAACCGACTATAAGCCAAGCTATAAAGCTAATCCATGTCGTTTTAGATAAATTAGCCATCAAATATAAACAGCAAAGAATCGCGACAACTGGTAATACAGGTACGAAAGGTGTACGGAATCCACGTTTTAAATCAGGATGTGTTTTTCGTAAAATAAGTACCGCGCAGCAAACGAATGTAAAGGCTGTTAACGTACCGATGTTTACTAAATTTGCTAGCAAATGTAAATCTAAAAGTCCTGCTAATAAAGCGGCAATAACGCCAGTAATCCACGTATTTAATAAAGGGATTTTTACTCTTTTATTTACACGTGCTAACGCTTTTGGAAGTAGACCGTCACGGCTCATCGCATACGAAACTCGAACTTGTCCATACATAACGACTAAGAGAACGGTTGTCATTCCAGTCATCGCTCCAACAGCGAGTAGTCCTGCAATTGCATCCTCACCAACGAAATGCAATGCAAATGCAACTGGATCAGAAACGTCTAATTGCGTATAAGGAACCATACCTGTTAAAACGAAAGATACGATCATATATAAAACAGTACAAATAAGAAGAGAACCGATAATACCAATTGGTAAGTCACGCTGCGGTTTTTTCGTTTCTTCTGCAGCGGTTGCGATTGCATCAAAACCTAAAAAGGCGAAGAATACAGTGGCAGCTCCGGTAATAATACCGTCGTATCCGAATGGAATGAACGGTGTCCAGTTTTCAGGTTTTACATATTTTGCGCCTGCTACGATAAAGGCAATGATAACAGCTAGTTTAATAAGAACCATAATATTATTAATGCGTGCACTTTCACGTATACCAAAACTTAAAAGACCAGTAATAAGAAGTAAAATGCAGACAGCTGGTAAATCGATGAGACCACCTTTTCCTACGCCGGGGGCCGAGGCGATTATGGCGGGTAGGTGTATATTGAACCCTTGTAGTAATGATTGCAAATAACCAGACCAACCGACAGCTACTGCTGCAACGGCAAGTAAATATTCGAGCATTAAACACCATCCGACGATGAAGGCGACGACTTCTCCGACTGTCATGTATGCGTAAGTATACACACTTCCTGAGACAGGAATAGAAGAAGCAAATTCAGCATAACAAAAGGCTACACAAGCACAAGTAAATGCAGCAATAAGGAATGATAGCATAATACCAGGACCAGAATGTTTTGCTGCAACAATACCTGTTAATACAAAGATCCCTGTCCCAATTACGGCGCCGATCCCTAAAAACGTTAAATCGAGTGCAGTTAATGTTCTATCTAGCTGCTTTGGTGATTCAGTACTAAGCGCTTTTTTTCGTAATAATGACTTCACTTTGGACTCTCCCCCCGTTTTTTCATTTCCATAACTGCGACTATAGTATGAGCCCATTAAAAAAGAGTATGTAAGGAAATGGAGGTACAGTTATGGTATGTAGTTTTTTAAAATTGCTGGATTAATCTTAATATAATTCAGAATATTTTGTCAAATAAAAATATGAAAAATAAAATTCGGATCAATAGGGGAAACTACTTGCAGAAATGAACGGGGGTTAACGACCCACTGATTAAAGTTAAAGTAGGAGCAGATGCTATGTTATTTTATTTTGAACTTGTCGTCATTTTACTTTGTACGAAATTAGCTGGTGACATTAGCGTGAGACTTGGTCAGCCTTCTGTACTTGGTAAGTTAATTGTCGGTATTATTATCGGTCCAGCTGTACTCGGTATTATTAATAGTTCTGAACTAATTGATGAACTGAGTGAGATTGGTGTTTTGTTACTTATGTTTATGGCGGGACTTGAAACAGATTTAGAAGAGTTAAATCGGAATTTGAAATCGTCATTTGCAGTAGCGGCTGGTGGAATTATTTTTCCTTTCATCGGTGGTTATGTAACAGGATTGCTGTTTGGATTAATGCAGTCCCATGCCATTTTTTTAGGATTATTACTTTGCGCAACATCGGTTAGTATTACGGTGCAGACGCTACGTGATTTAGGAAAAATGAATACGAGAGAAAGTACAACAATTTTAGGTGCTGCCGTATTTGATGATGTCATTGTCGTTATTTTATTGGCATTTGTAATGAGTTTTTTAGGAACACAAGATGTAAATATAACACTTGTCATTGCAAAGAAAATTATTTTCTTTGTAAGTATTGTTTTTATTGCTTGGAAAGTCGTTCCTTGGATTATGAAAATGCTTGTCCCGCTTCGTGTAACAGAAGCGTTAATTAGCGCGGCTCTTATTATTTGCTTCTCTTTTTCTTATTACAGTGAAATGATGGGAATTGCAGGCATTATTGGAGCATTTGCAGCAGGAATTGCTATTTCTCAAACAGAGTATAAGCATGAAGTGGAACATAAAATTGAACCGATTGCTTATGCAATATTTGTTCCAGTATTCTTCGTAAGTATCGGAATGGAAATTACATTTCAAGGCATTGGAAGCCAGCTTTGGTTCATTATTATTATGACCCTCATTGCGATTTTCACAAAGTTAATTGGATCAGGTTTAGGAGCGAGATTGACAGGTTTTAATCTCCAATCTTCTATTAGTATTGGCGCGGGGATGGTATCACGTGGTGAAGTAGCACTTATCATCGCAGCAAATGGACTTACGGCGAATTTATTAGCGAAAGAAAATTTCACAGCGATTGTTATTGTTGTTATATTGACGACGATTATTACACCGCCACTTTTGAAGAAATATTTTGTATAGAGAGGAAGGGCTTATCTGATGTAGGTAAGCTCTTTTTTTATTCCAAAAAGCAATGGTCATATAGCATGAAGGGTTTGTAATTATGGTAAAATCTATGTATGTGATATGACAAGGAGAGGGAAGTGTGAAGATTACGAAGGAGAAGGTTATCGGTGTAATCGTACTTATTGCAGTATGTATACCATTTACTGCATGGAAAGAATCAAAAGTGAAAGATTTTCCGGTTTCTATTTTTTCGGAAGAAGCAGATGGTGAGTACGGTCAGAAGCTGAAATATACTGCCTTTTTACCTGATGTTGCGATTTGGATGAACGGTTGGAAAGAGAAGTGGACAGAAGGAGAAAGAACTGTTTATCAAAAAGGGAATCGCATTGTAAATGTGTTTCATCCTCCTGGCGATGATGGTTTTTACCTTCTTGAAGCAAGAGAAAATAAGTGAACGCAACCGTAAGAAGTGGAGGTTAAATAGTGAAAGCTTCAACATTACTATTTAAAATTGAAAGTAATATGGATCAATTTTCACCAGCTGAAAAGAAGGTTGCCATGTACATAATGGAGAATGCAGAGATTGTTCCGAACTTAACGACGAAAGAAGTGTCAACGAATGCAGGCGCAAGTGAGGCGAGTGTCGTTCGTTTTTGTAAGTCGATTGGGATCGGAAGTTTTAAAGCATTTAAGATAGCACTCGTTCGTGAATTAACGATTGCTGATTATAATATTAACGATTTTTCAGTGATGAATACGGAAGATGGACCGTACGATTTGTTTAATAAAGTCACTTATGTGAATAAAGCTGCAATTGAGGCGAGCGTTACTGCGATAGATAAGAAGGAACTTGAGAAAGCTGCAGATCGTATTGTCAATGCGGGCAAAATTATATTTTACGGCGTAGGTGGATCAGCTACGCCAGCAATGGATGGGGCGTATAAATTTACACGGCTTGGATTTACAGCGATGATGCTATCTGATTTTCATATGATGTTGCCGCTTGTGACGAATTTAAAAGAAGGCGATATATTTGTTGCGATTTCAACATCTGGTCGAACGAGAGATGTGCTTGAAATGGCGCAGTATGCAAAGAGACAAGGTGCAACTGTTATTGGAATTACGAAGCTAGATCAATCATCCCCCTTATATAAAGAAGCGGACATTCGTCTTTGTATGCCAGATGTAGAACAAGATCATCGTATTGCAAGTATTGCGTCGAGAATGACGCAACTGAATATGATTGATGCTTTATATGTGATTACTTTCAACCGAATTGGTAATAAAGTATTGGATCAATTTATGGAGACGCGAGAAGAAGCGTTGCGGTTACGGAAGTTAAAGTAGAAGAAAAGATGAGGAGACTCATCTTTTTTATTATCTTTGACACAAATATGTCATGTTGTGAAATTTTATTTCATAAAATAAGAAAGGGATATTGATTTTTAGTTTCTTAAAGTTATAATAAAAGTGTGAAATATAATTTCAAAGAGGGTGACAATATGTTAGAAAATTTATCGACAGAACATCGTAATGAGAAAACAATGAATCTGGATGAAATGAGTATAAAAGAAGTGTTGCAAAGTATGAATGAAGAAGATCGAACTGTTGCGTTAGCAGTTGAAAAAGAGATAGAACAAATTGAAAAGGTTGTACAGACTGTTATTAAATCTTTTGAAGAAGAGGGACGTTTAATTTACATTGGTGCTGGTACGAGTGGTCGTTTAGGTATTCTAGATGCAGTGGAATGTCCGCCGACATTTGGCACGGATGATAAAATGGTGCAAGGATATATAGCAGGTGGGTTGAAAGCGTTTACTAAAGCGGTGGAAGGTGCCGAAGATCGCGAAGAGTTAGCAGAAGAAGATTTAAAAAGTATTGGATTAAATGAGAAAGATACAGTGATTGGAATTGCTGCAAGTGGCAGAACTCCTTACGTAATTGGCGGCTTGAAATACGCACAGAGCGTAGGAGCGAGTACAGCGAGTATTTCTTGTAATAAAAATGCTGAAATAAGTAAATATGCAAAGTTAAATGTAGAAGTAGAGACAGGTGCAGAAATATTAACAGGATCAACGCGTTTAAAAGCTGGTACAGCACAAAAATTAGTGCTGAATATGATTTCAACAGCTTCGATGATTGGTGTAGGAAAAGTATATAAAAACTTAATGGTAGATGTTCAATCCACAAATGAAAAGTTAGTAGAACGGTCAAAACGAATTATTGTGGAAGCAACAGGCGCTAGTTATGAAGTAGCGGCAGAGTATTATGAAAAGGCAGAACGTAACGTAAAAGCTGCCATTGTTATGGTGTTGTTGCAGTGTGAGTATGGGGAAGCACTGGAGAAACTAAAATACGCAAAAGGGTTTGTGAAGAAAGCACTATAAAGTAATAGGAAGGGGGATTCTATTATGAAGAAAGAAGAGAGAATGGCCAAGGAAATTTCGGAGCAACTTGGGGGAATAAAAAATATTCGTAGTATTGCTCATTGTATGACGAGACTACGTTTAACGCTTCATGATGAAAGTAAAGTAAATATGGACCTTTTGAAAAAAGTTGAAGGCGTTATGGGTGTTATAGAAGATGAGACGCTTCAAGTTGTCGTTGGTCCAGGAACAGTAAATAAAGTAGCAGCTGAAATGGAAGGTTTGACAGGACTACGAATTGGTGAGGTAGCAGATCATCACCTTGAAGATATTGGGCAAGAGATGAAATCAGAGATTAAGAAGAAAAATAATACACCGGTGAAAAACTTTTTACGAAAAATAGGAAGTATTTTCATCCCATTAATTCCGGGGCTTGTTGCGTCAGGAATTATAAACGGGGTTGCTAACTTTGCGAAAAATGCTGGTGCTGATCCAAATGCAACGTGGTTACAAATGTTACTACTCATTGGCGGCGGTATCTTTACATTCTTAGGAATTTTAGTCGGCTGGAATACAGCGAAAGAATTTGGCGGGACACCGGTTCTTGGGGCAATTGCTGGTATTTTAATTTTCAACCCGGCGATGGCAAACGTAAAATTGTTTGGTGAAGCATTAGTGCCCGGACGGGGCGGATTGTTTGTAGTTATTTTTGCAGCATGGCTTATGGTTGTAGTGGAAAGACAAGTTCGAAAAGCAGTGCCAAATGCAGTTGATATTATCGTGACACCACTCATTACTGTATTAGTTGTAAGTATCGTAACGATGTTAGCCATTCAGCCATTAGCAGGTTTCTTATCAGATGGTATTACGAGCGGAATTAATGCTATTTTAAATATTGGCGGAGCATTTGCTGGCGCAGTACTTGCGGGAACATTTTTACCTCTCGTTATGGTCGGATTGCATCACGGTTTAACACCAATTCATATGGAATTTATTAATCAAACACACGTAACACCTTTATTACCAGTGCTCGCAATGGCTGGTGCTGGCCAAGTGGGCGCAGCAATTGCGATTTATGTGAAAACAAAAAACAAACGACTTCGTAACGTAATTAAAGGTGGATTGCCAGTTGGCTTTTTAGGAATTGGTGAGCCGTTATTATACGGGGTTACATTACCACTTGGGAAACCGTTTATTACTGCTTGTTTAGGAGCAGCTGTCGGTGGTGCATTCCAAGCAGTTATGCAAACAGCTTCTCTTGGGATTGGCGTATCAGGGCTATCTTTAATTCCGTTAATTGCTGACAATAAATATTTACTCTATTTCTTAGGTTTAGTAATTGCATATGCTTTCGGATTTATCTTTACGTACTTCCTCGGATTTAAAGAAGAAATGGCAGAAAACATATAGAGAAAGGGATTCCTTTCTCTTTTTCTATTAATAGAAAGGGAGATTTATATGATCGGAGTTTCCATTTATCTTTCAAAAGAACGAGTAGAGAAACAAGAAGAGTGGCTAAAAGTGGCGAAGGAAAATGGATTTTTGTCTATTTTTACATCACTTCATATACCAGAGGATGATCCTGGTACGTATAAAGAGTTAATTCAGATACTTGGGAAGCAGGCTCTTGAAAATGAAATGGAGTTAATGGTTGATGTTTCTCCAAAATCGTTACACCATTTAGGGCTAACATATGAAAATGTGGAAGAGTTATTGAACTGGGGCATTACCGGTTTAAGAATGGACTATGGCATCACGCCAAAAGAAATCGCCCGCGTATCTCACAAGATGAAAGTAGCTTTAAATGCGAGTACGATTACAAAGTCATTTTGGAAAGAGTTACTTGCAGAACATATAAGAGTAGAGAATGTAGAAGCGTGGCATAATTTTTACCCACGTCCAGAGACGGGACTAGCAAAGTCCTTCTTACAAAAACAAAATCAATATTTACAGAAGTGCGGAATAAAGACGATGGCATTTATTCCAGGAGATGCGGAAAAACGTGGTCCGTTATATGAAGGGTTACCAACGTTAGAAAAACATCGCAATATGCGCCCGCTTGAAGCGTACGTAGAACTTGTTCAAGATTGTGGTGTTGATAAAGTGTTGATTGGAGATATAAGCGCGAGTTTGGAAAGTATGCAAGAAGTAGCTAGTGCAAGTAGAGAGATTATTCCATTGCGTTACAAATCATTTATAACTGATAAAGAAGTATTAAAAGTGGTGGAGCAAGTGCATACAAATAGATTAGATCCGGCTCGTGATGTTATTCGATCTGTAGAATCAAGGGAAGGAAATAGAGTGGTGTTACAGCCGATGCATACAATTGTAAGAAAGAAAGGCAGCATTACAATTGATAATGAATTGTACGGTAGATATGCAGGGGAGATGCAAGTTGCTACACATGATTTACCTGTAGATGAGAAAGTGAATGTTGTGGGAATGGTTGTGGAAGAGGACGTGTCTTTACTGCCTTATATTGGCGCTGGAAAAATGTTTCAACTTTTTCTATGCGATAGAATAAAAGCTTGAATTAGCGCTATTTTGTAGGAAAACATTATCCGTAAAACGGATAATGTTTTTTATTTTCTTTAAAAAAGTATTTGACGAATGAAATAAAATACCGTATTGTTTTGACTTGTAAATAAAAGTTCACCATAACAAAACAAAAAGGAGAGTTCAAAATGAATCAATATATTGGGAATTTAATTATTCGTATCGTGTTAGGAGTTACGTTCTTTGCACACGGTTTAGCAAAGTTTCAATCAGGTATCGATAATGTAGCAGGATGGTTTACAAGCATCGGTTTACCAGGTGGCCTTGCATACGGCGTAGCAACTGTAGAATTAGTTGGTGGTATATTATTAATTATCGGTTTAGGTGTACGATATGTAGGATTGTTATTCGCTCTTATTTTAGCTGGAGCTATCGTAAAGGTAAATGGAGCAGCAGGTTTATTAGGAGATGGAAAGAATCCAGGATATGAATTAGATCTTGCATTATTATCAATGGGTGCGTATTTATTCGTAGTAAAAGCAGAAGGATATGTAGATCGTTTCTTAAAAGAGAAAGTAATGAAAACGAAGTAAATTTTATTTATAAATTGTTGACTTGAAGAATCATTGTAACTATAATGATTACAACTAATGAATTACGAATGAAACAATTTAAATATTTTTTTACACAAGGTGTAACTACATTGGTTACGTCTTGTGTAAAAATAAATAAACGGGAGGAAGTAATATGCCTAAATCAAATTTAGAAATTATTCAAAGCACGTATGAAGGATCAGCTTCTTCGAATGCAAAGCATTTAGCAGAAGCCTTCTCTGAAAAAGTGGAATGGACAGAGGCAGAAGGTTTCCCATACGGCGGAACATATAAAGGCGTAGAAGCTATAATGGAAAATGTATTTAGCCGTTTAGGATCAGACTGGGATGATTATAAAGCAAGTGTAAATACATATCATGAGGTAGACGGAAAAGATGTAATTATTGCAGAAGGTATGTATTCTGGAGTTTATAAAGAAACAGGAAAATCATTTGAAGCAGAATTTGTTCATGTATGGCAGCTTGAAGATGGAAAAATCGTGAAGTTTAAGCAATATGTAGATAGTCATATTGTTAGGGAAGCGATGAAGAGCTAATGCTTTTTAAATGGATAGTAGGTATATGTATTACCATTATGGTAATCATCTCTTCTATAGTTGGCGGAAAGAAATTGCTTGCATATGTGGAAAAAGAAAATACAAATATTCAAACCGAGCGAGCGGCAAACGAAAAAGAGAAAAAAGCTGCAGAAGAAGCCCCGCAAATTAGTGAAGGTGAAATTATTTCTACCATGCATAAAATGGTGCACCAAAAGGTAAAATCCTCTGAAAAATGGGGATTTGTAGAGATGACAAAAAAGGAAATTTCTAATGTAAAAAGAGATATTGAAAATAGTACAGGTTTTCAATATAAAATGAAGTTATTTTCTATTATAAATAGATGGGAAAAAGGAGATTTTTCTCAAACTGTTGAGGAGCATAACTTTTTATGGAGCCTTCAAGGTGGAGATACTGGCAAGGCGACGGAACGTTTATCGCCAGAAGAGGAAAAGCAGTATATAAAAGAAATGAAGAGTAAATAAAAACATCGCCAACCCAGATGACGATGTTTTTTCATTAAGGATGTTTTCGCATTAAAGGTCTAACAGGCTGAACAGCGACAGTTTTGAAATGAGAAAATAAATAACATCCTGTTACAACGACAATTGTTCCTAAAATTTGTATCCACGTTAATTCTTCTCCGAGGAATATGAATGCTAAAATGGCTGTGAAAATTGGATTGAAGTTTAGAAAAATACCTGATGTAGTTGCGCCTAATTTTTGTACGCCAATATTCCAAAATACCATACAAAGAACTGTCGAAATAAGCCCAGTATATAAAAGTGATGTGATGAAAGAAGTATTTATATTTGAAACAGTGAAGCTACCTATGTTAAACGGTAGTAATAAAATAACGCCGAAAATACCAGAGTACAACGTTGCCATAAGTGGTGTAGTTGTTTTTGTTGCCCATTTACTACAAACAGAATAGATTCCCCAAATACAAACTGCTGCAATCATCCATAAATCGCCACTATTAAAATGTAGTGAAAATAAAAGCGAGAAATCACCTTTTAATAGGACGAGGATAACCCCGAAGAATGAAAGAATCATGGATAGGATTTGAAGTGTATTTACTTTTTCTTTTAGAAATAATACTGAAAATAATGCAATTGAAATTGCATTCAAAGTAGAGATAAGACCTACATTCGTAGCGGATGTTTTTTCTAATGCTAAAAATTGAAAGATGTTAAAAAGAGCGACCCCTGAAATTCCCATCAATATTAACGGAAGTATTGCGGTACGTGGTGGAAGGATTTTCTTTTCTTTAAACCATACCATTGGTAATAAACAAACAATCGCAATCATCCATCTTAAATTTGTCAGTGTCATCGGCGATGCATGATCGACGAGTGATTTTCCAACGACGAAATTTCCTCCCCATAATAAGCTCGTTAGTAATAGTAAAAAGACGTAAAAATAAGGCATGATAAAATCCCCTTTTTTGTAATCAATACTTATTGTAAATAATTTTAGCATTTTTCTTTATTGTGTAATATATTCTTTTGTATAATGGTGAAAACTCGATAAAATCTTTAGTGATGAGTGATATTTACGGAATGATATTCAGTTTCGTGTAAGGTATAAGGTGTTTTTTCGAATAATCATCGGTAAGAAAAAAGGGGGAATTGTAATGGAGTCGTCTGTTATTAAAGTGTTGGATGATTTGGATGTACAAATTTTAGATATATTGCAGAAGGAGTCACAAGTAAGTAATGCAGAGCTGGCACGTCGCGTTAATTTATCACCGGCTGCGATGCATGCAAGAATAAAAAGATTGGATGGGGAAGGTTTCATCGATAAGCAAGTCGCGATTTTAAATCAAGAAAAGCTTGGGTTTGATTTATTATGTTTTATTTTTATGAGTACGAATATTCATCAATTTGACAAGTTGGAAGTGTTGGAGAAAGAATTAGAATCGATGCCGGAAGTGTTAGAATGTCACTGTTTAACAGGAGAGTACGATTATTTATTAAAGGTTGCAAATCGTGATCGTAAAGAACTAGAGCAGTTTATTAGAAAGCTGAATAAGCTTGGTATTACAAGGATACAGACAAGTTTAGCACTTCGTGAAATTAAATATTCGACAGTATTGCCGATACGAAATGAGGAACCGAGCATCGATTAGATTGCTTGGTTTTTTGTTTGTATAAATTGATTGACGAGGAGAAAAGAGAGATGTATTATTATATAAAATTATGAATTAAAATTCATTTGAAGTTATAAATATTAATATCGAGGGCAAGGGGATGTAATATGAAAATCTGTAATGCGGTGACGAGTGATGTGAAAGAAATTTATAGTCTTATTGAGGTTTATGCAAAAGAGGGAGTTGTTTTACCGCGATCTCTTTTGTCTCTTTATCAATATTTGCAATGTTTATATGTTATGAAAGAGGACGAGAAAATTGTTGGAGTTGCTGGATTGCATGTATTGGGGGAAGATCTTGCAGAAATACGATCGTTAGTAGTTTCGCATACATATGCAGGAAAAGGGATAGGGCGTATGTTAGTGAACCATGTAATAAATGAAGCAGCGAAAATAAAAGTGAATAGAGTCATTTCTTTAACATATGAAACGGAATTTTTTCAAAAGTGCGGGTTTGATTTTGTGAATAGAGAGGCGTTACCAGAGAAAGTATGGATTGATTGTAGACATTGTCCAAAGGTTGATTATTGTGATGAAGTGGCGATGGTTCGGTATGTTGGGTGAAAGTTTCAGAGAGAGAAAAGTCCCACTATTATTTATGTAATAGTGGGCATCTATATTTTAGGGGAATTAAGAACTTGAATTCGTTTTTCGTACTGCAAAATTAAAAATGGGATTTTTAAGCTCATAGTTATAAGTAGAACCATCGACAAGCCCTACAACTTTATCATTATCATAAAGATCGAGCATAAATTGTGCCATTTGTTTTGCAGTGTGGAATTTTGGTACAACATTATCGTATTGGAATTCATCAATATCAAATGAACGTTTCGCAAATTCTGTTTCAGTTGCAGCAGGAGCTAAAACTTTTGCTTGCAGTTTTGCGCCTTGTTCTTTCAGTTCGTGAGACAGCCCTTCTGTAAAGGCACTTACATAAAATTTCGTAGCGCAATACGTAACAGCATCAGCAACAATCGTGTATCCGCCGCCAGATGAAACGTTAATAAGCTGTGTTCCATCAACCATTGAATAATCTCGAACGAAAAGAGAAGAGAGTATTGTTAGTGCTTCTATATTGACATGCAACATCGTCTCTATTTTATTTAAATTTTGTTCAGCAATTGAGGCGAAATTACCAAAACCTGCGTTGTTAATCCACGTTTCAATTTGAAAAGCTTGTAGGCTTTCATAAAGTTTATAAACATCTTCAGTCACAGATAAATCAGTTTTTCGAATGACAACATCCAACTCAGGATGCATTTCGTTAATTTTCAATTTTAATCCGTTTAATTCTTCTTGTCTTCGAGCTACAAGTACTAAATTTTTTCCGCGAGATGCAAATGCTAAAGCTGCTTCATAACCAATTCCGGAACTTGCGCCAGTAATAACCGTGTATTTCATATAAAATCCCCCTAAATTCAAATTCATTTATGGTTAGATTGTATTTGTTAGAGTATACTCTAAGTCAAATGTTTTTTATAAATTTGATTCGGTCATAAGATATATGAGGGTAAGCATATGGAGGGAGTTTGAGTATGTACACAATTAGCGAGGTAGCAAAATTATTAGGAGTGAGCACACATACACTACGCTATTATGAAAAGGAAAGTATATTAATTGCAAATCGTGATACAAATGGAAATCGACTTTACGAAGAGTCACATATAAAGTGGTTGCAGTTTGTAATGAAATTAAAACAAACGCAAATGCCAATAGCGAAAATAAGAGAATACGCTAGACTATATACAGAAGGGGAGCATACAACAGAAGCTCGTTTACAGCTTCTAGAAGATCATAGGAAATCTATTCAGATTCAAAGAGAAAACTTAGAAGTTACAGAGAAGATGCTCGAGAATAAAATTAGTGCATACAAAGGCTCATTGGAAAATAAATAGATGTTATTATGTGATGAAAAATGGATTTGATCTATGAGTATTTCATCATAGTGTGCGGATAAATAAAAAAGAGCAGCTAGCAAAAGCTAACTGCTCCATTCAAGGGATCTCTCCAAGGGGGAGTGGAGAAAATATTATGTTACTAGCATTATTGACAGATTATTAGGAAATATACAAATCTGATGATAGAAATTTTAAATAAACTTTCGGCATTGACAATTTTTAAAATGTTCATGTACAATACATATGAATGACATTCAGTCATTTTTATGTGACAGGATGCATTTAGCTTAGAAATGGAACAAATACAATGGTAAATGAGGATGATAGTTGTTTTTATATAGTATTGATGAAAGAGTATATTTTTTTAAAACAAAAATGACTGATAGTCAGTCATAAGAGGTGAGAGGTATGAAAAATAGAGCTTGGTTATATGTCATATTAACATGTATCTTTGAAATTTTTTGGGTGTTTGGTTTTAATACGGCTAATACTTGGTGGCATTGGATTATTATTTTAGGAGTTATCGCTGTTGATTTTCACTTCCTTTCTAAAGCGTGTGAACATCTTGCAGCAGGAACTGTATATGCTATTTTCGCTGGAGCTGGTACGGTAGGTACTTTCTTAATGGATGTATTTCTTTTCGGTGGAAGTTTCAGCGCAGGCAAACTATTCTTCATTCTTATGGTAGTAGCCGGCGTTATCGGTTTAAAGTTAGCTGACAATAAAGAAGAAACTGTGGAAGGAGTTGCTTAAAAATGGGTTGGTTTTTCGTATTTTGTGCTGCAATTAGTGAAATAGTCGGTGTGATAGGACTTAAAATGTATAGTAAAGATAAGACATTAGCCAATGGTGCGATTTATATAGGTGGGTTTGCTACATCCTTCGCATTTTTGTATACTTCCTTCTTATTTTTACAAGTAAGTGTCGCATATGCGGTTTGGATTGGTATCGGAACAGCAGGTGCAGTTTTGTTAAACATGTTCTTGTTTGGTGAGTCGAAAAGTAAAGCGCGTATCATTAGTGTGTTTCTTATTGTATGTGGAGTGACAGGATTAAAGGCACTTTCTTAAAGATATACTGTATCTCCTAACAAGTCGTTAGGAGATTTTTATTATAAAAAGTGCACGATAATTGACAGTACAGCTAGTTATTTTATAAAATGAGTGACAGTCATTCAATACGCGTGTGAAAGGGTTTAGATGATGAATAAAAAAGAGAAAATTGTCTATGCAGCTATTGAAGTGTTTCAGGAAAAGGGCGTCGAAAAAACGAAGATTTCTGATATCGTGAAATTAGCTGGCATTGCGCAAGGAACTTTCTATTTATATTTTCCTTCTAAGCTATCTGTTATGCCTGCAATAGCAGAAGTGATGGTTGAAAAGATGATACTTGCAGTGAAAGAAAAAGTACAAAAAGATGTACCTTTTTCAAATAAAGTGGCACAAGTAATCGATGCGGTGTTTCACTTTATAGAGGAATATCGTGAAATACAAGCTTTAATGTATGCAGGTCTTGCATCTACGGAACATATAAAAGAATGGGAAGCTGTGTATGAGCCTCTTTATATGTGGCTAAGTGAATTTTTAAGTGGGGCGAAAGAAGCCGGTGAAATTCGTGATTCAGTTCACGCAGAGCGAACAGCGAAGTTATTTATTGCTCTTGTTGAATCAGCAGCGGAACAAGTTTATTTATATGATCATAAAGATGATGAGCAGGTCGAGCTACAAAAGGCAGAAGTACTAGATTTTTTAACACATGCACTACATATAAAGAAATAGTGAGATGAACCTGTCTGAAAAGGTAGGTTTATTTTTGAGGGGAAATGAATGATAGTCATTCACCTAATATTTATGTATGTGTGGAAGGATAGAGTGAAATTCTAATGAGTGGAGGCATCTCTACTCATGATTAGCCCACAAATAGCAGGATAAAGAAAAAGCTTCTTGGGCATTATTTTTTGAGAGGAGCTTACGGGAAGAGGTGTTAAAAAGTGAAGAAACCGATAAAAGAACAAAAGATGGTATTGGTCATTCTTTTGAGTAATATATTTATCGCTTTTTTAGGGATTGGATTAATCATTCCGGTTATGCCGTCCTTTATGAATGATATGGGTTTAACAGGGAAGACGATGGGATATCTCGTTGCAGTGTTTGCAATGGCCCAGCTCATTACTTCACCTATTACAGGCCGATGGGTTGACCTTTACGGTAGGAAGAAAATGATCATCATTGGATTATTTATTTTTGGTGTTTCAGAACTTCTTTTTGGATTAGGAAAAGATGTATGGATGCTTTATGTAGCAAGGGTATTAGGCGGAATTAGTGCTGCGTTTATTATGCCTGGTGTTACGGCATATGTTGCGGATATTACATCTATTCAGGAACGTCCAAAGGCGATGGGATACTTATCTGCGGCTATTAGTACTGGATTCATTATAGGGCCTGGAATCGGCGGATTTATTGCAGAATACGGTATACGTGTGCCGTTTTTCGTTGCAGCAGTAATTGCTTTTATAGCATGTGTGATTTCGATCTTTATTTTAAAAGAACCGTTAACGAAAGAAGAACTTGCAGAGATTTCTTCTAATACGAAAGAATCAAGTTTTATTGGTGATTTAAAGAAATCATTACATCCAATGTATGCAATTGCATTTATTATTGTATTTGTACTCGCATTCGGATTATCAGCGTATGAAACAGTGTTTAGCTTGTTCTCTGATCATAAATTTGGTTTCTCGCCGAAAGATATTGCAGCGATTATTACAATTAGTTCAATCTTTGGGGTAGTTGTACAGGTATTTATGTTTGGCAAATTGGTAGACATGTTCGGTGAGAAAGTATTAATCCAAATATGTTTAATTGTAGGGGCAGTATTAGCATTCGTCTCGACTGTAGTCTTTAATTATTGGATTGTACTTCTCGTTACTTGCTTCATTTTCTTAGCATTTGATTTACTTCGTCCAGCTTTAACGACGTTTTTATCAAAAGCAGCTGGAAAAGAGCAAGGATTCGTTGCTGGTATGAACTCGACTTATACGAGTTTAGGAAATATCGCAGGACCAGCGATGGGCGGAATATTATTTGATATGAATATTCATTATCCATATGCATTTTCAGGCGTTGTTTTAATAGTTGGTCTCGGCATTACATTTATGTGGAGAGAGAAACAGTTGGCTGAAAGTTTTGCGAAGTAATAAAACCCCTTACGACGGTAAGGGGTTTTTGTTTTATCCTGATTAAAGTTTCATTTTATAAACTTAACCCAAACCGTTTTAATTCAATAAAAATCCCCTCTAATTGCTTTCCTTTATCCGTTAATGTGTACTCTACACGAGGCGGAACTTCTGGATATACTTTTCTCGTTATAATGCCTTGAGACTCTAATTCTTTTAGTCGAAGCGATAATGTTTTTGGACTAATACCATCCATTGATTTTTGTAAATCACTAAAGCGTAATGTTCCTTCGATAAGAAGATCACGAATGATTAAAAACGTCCATTTTGTACTAATTACATCAAGCGTTTTAGCGATGGGACAAGGTATGCCAGGTAAACCTTTCGTTAATTCAACTGGATTTATATCGTTCATGGAACTAGCCTCCATAAAATTTTTTTGGATGAATTTGCTTTATAGTATCACAAAACTATACTTTTGGTAACTATATGAAAAAAATATCACTACTTCCATAAAGGAAGTTAGTGCATATACAATAGCAATACGAAACAAAAAGGATTTATATAAGGAGGTGGTGATTTCCATGGGGATAAAAAAGTTATTTGGGTTTCTTAGTTTGTTTGTTATTTGTATTGTGCTTGTAGCATGTGGTGTGGAACAAAAAACTGAAGTTCAGTTATTAAAAGAAATGCCAAAGCCAAAAGCAATGACAATTGATCCCTCACTAAGTAAAAAAGAAGCGACAGAAATGGTTCATGCGGCGCAGCGTTTTTATGCATTTTGGGATACAGGTAAGGAGGAACTTATTCCGCAGACTGTTACTAAAGATTTCTTCGATAATACATTGCCGAAAGGGCGACCACAAGGTATTGAAGGATTAAAGTTTGCAGCGCAAAATTTTCGTAAAGTTGTGCCTGATATACATTGCGAGATTGAAGACTTATTAGTTGTTGGTGATAAAGTAACGGCCCGTCTTTCTTTTACAGGAACGCATAATGGTAAGAAAATTAATTTTTTTGCAATTGATATTTTACATGTGAAAGACGGAAAGATAACAGAAGATTGGCATTTAGAAGATAATCTTACACTACAGCAGCAACTCGGCTTAATAGCTGAAGAGTAGATCATATAAGGGAGAGGAAAGCGATGAAAAATATATTTATTATAAATGGACATGAAAAATACGGTACAAAGGAAGGACGATTAAATAAAACGTTAGTAGATTATATGGTTACTGTATTAGGCGAGAATCATTATGTGAAAACAACAACGATTCAAGATGGTTACAATATTAAAGAAGAACAGGATAAATTTTTATGGGCCGATGTTGTTATTTATCAAACACCAATTTACTGGTTTAGTGTTCCAGGCTTATTTAAAACGTATATGGATGAAGTATATGAATACGGTTTGTTCTTTAAAGGTGCAGATGAATATGGAACAGGTGGTTTATTAAAAGAGAAAGAGTATATGTTCTCTACAACTTGGAATGCACCTGAAAAAGCATTTGGAGATAAGACGAAGTTCTTTGAAGGAGAAAGTTTAGAATCAGCGCTTAGTCATTTACACCGCGTGCAGAAGTTTCTCGGTATGAGTCCGTTAAAGAGTTTTGCTTGTTATGATGTGATGAAGAATCCGGATATAGAGAAGTATTTAGGGAACTTGAAGAATCATTTAGAAGAAGTCATTCAATAATTAGAGTCATCCCCGTATTTAATGCGGGGATGACTCTATCCATAACTTCGCAAAATTTGCCCAGCCGAATGAATCAGTTGTTACGTTTTTTTAGGAAGGGTGATATGTTATTCTTTTTAAAACGGATCAACTTCAGCTAAATCAGGATTGCTATTTGGGTTTGTTAATAAGACTTTCAGCTCACCTACTTCAGAGAGCGCAACGAGGATATAACCACTAATAAGGACGACGAGTCCGATGACCCTTAATGTTTGCAGTGTGATATCACGGCTATTGTTTTCGGAGTTGTCTTGGGGCGTTGAAGGTGGATTGTTATTCATAAATAGGGCTCCCATCTTTTGTATTTATATATGTGCGAAATCATTATTTAACTTATGGATAGGAATTATATAGTCATTTTCACTATATGAGAACTGCCTATGAAAAGTGATAAGGAATTTTTGGGCGAGAAAAGAGGGGAATCCAAAAGATTATTAAAACTGAACTTTTGGATTCCCCTCTTTTTATTTATCTTGCTATTTGTGGTGGTCGGATTTCCTGCAAACGACCAGTTGGTGAGGGCTAATGAATCAGTGGGGGGATGAATAAAACCCCACTGATTCATTATTTTCATGTAAATAAAAGGAGGTTAGTTAACCAAAGTAGTTATCCTAATATACGCAATGATTCTTTAATAAACGCCGGTATATCTTCTGGTTGTCTACTTGTGACTAGCTGGTTTTGGCATACGACAACCTCTGTGTCATGAAAGTTTCCGCCGGCGTTTTTTAAATCGACTTCAATAGATTTATATCCAGTGACATCACGTCCTTCAAGTGTTTGTGCAGTGATGAGTAGCTGAGGTCCGTGACAAATAGCGAAAACAGGTTTTTTTGCATCCATAAATGCTTTACTAAAGCGAACGAAACGCTCATCTGCACGAAGTATATCTGGAGAAAATCCACCGGGTATGAAGAGTGCATCAAAGTTTTCTGGAGAAACACCATCAATATTTTTATCAATTACGATTTCGCTTTTTTCTTGTTTACCGTGTACCGTTTTACCTTTTTCCATTTCAATAGTTGTTAATTCATATCCCTTCTGTTTAAAAGCTTCTACTGGCTCTGTGTATTCTGTGTCCTCGAAATAATCCGTTATTAAAATAGCAATTTTTTTACTCATTCTAATCCGCTCCTTACATTATATTATCGGTTCCAGAATCGTCCTTGGGCAATGCCTTCTATAAATGACTCAATTGAAGTGTTTGTTAAGTTGTAAATTCCTGCTCCATCCAGTTTAATCTTACTATGGTCCAAAGCATGAGGATTACTAAGAACATGAGCTATCGGTTTAAAATGTTTAAAAGTAGTTTCTGCAAATTCTAAAACAGGGGGTGAATGACAGACTCACTACTAAACACTAATACTGCATCAAAAAGGGAGGAGTCTGTTGTTGTATAAGTATCAGTTACTTTAATGGAATCATTGAACTGATAAATTTTATTATCTATGATGCTATAGTTAATTCGGTGTTGTACAAAAGCTTGAATCCATTCGGACAGAAGTGAGACGCTTGGGTCACCATTTAATAGAATTGCAACATTTTTGGAATCAGATTTAAAAATAGTATTGGACATACTTAGTGCAGGTGATTTTGCATCTGAATTTACTTCGTGATTTTCCTTAGGTAAAGGAGCTCCAATAATGTTAGCGACTTCTTGTGCTAATTGACGATCGACGTGGTTTAAGAGAGCAATTACATTTGCCTTCACCATGTCTGATTTACACTTCCCAACTTCAAAGCAAAAAGCTTCTTTTATGTGCTGCTTTTCAATAGGGCTCATACTATTGTAGAAAAGTTTAGCCTGAGAATAAAAGTTAAGAAAGCTTTTACTGCGACCTCTAATTTTATGCCCATCAATCTTTTCTTGATAATGTTCATATCCTCCTTGTTCGGCTTGGACGGTTGCAGGTTGATTGTTATTTAATCCATTAGGATGATAGCTTGTTTGACCGCGATGAATCTGCATTTGATGCATACCATCACGTTGATTATTATGAAAAGGACATACGGGCTGATTGATAGGGATTTGATGGAAATTAGGGCCCCCTAAACGAGATAATTGTGTATCTGTATAGGAGAATAATCTTCCTTGCAGAAGAGGGTCATTTGAAAAATCAATACCTGGTACGACATGACCAGGGTGAAAAGCTACCTGCTCTGTTTCAGCAAAGAAGTTATCAACATTTTTGTTCAATGTCATTTTACCAACTAATTTTACGGGAACTTTTTCTTCTGGCCATAATTTCGTTGGATCTAAAATATCAAAATCAAATTTATGTTCATCTTCTTCTGGAATTAACTGTAATCCAAGTTCCCATTCAGGATAATCTCCTTTTTCAATTGCTTCGTATAAATCTTGACGATGAAAATCAGGATTTTTCCCAGCAATCTTTTGAGCTTCATCCCATACTAATGAATGAACCCCGAGGGTAGGTTTCCAGTGAAACTTTACGAAATGGGCTTTTCCTTCTGCGTTAATGAGTCGAAATGTGTGAACTCCAAAACCTTCCATCATTCGTAAACTACGCGGAATAGCTCGGTCGCTCATTTGCCACATGACCATATGAGTGGACTCAGGATTATGCGCAACAAAGTCCCAAAAGGTATCATGAGCGCTAGCTCCTTGAGGAATATCATTATGTGGTTCTGGTTTAACTGCATGGACAAAATCAGGAAATTTAATAGCATCTTGGATAAAGAATACTGGCATATTATTACCCACTAAATCATAGTTTCCTTCATCTGTATAAAATTTTGTGGCGAATCCGCGTACATCTCTTACTGTGTCGTTGGATCCTTTAGAACCTTGAACGGTTGAGAACCGTACAAATACAGGTGTTTTCTTTGAAGGATTAGTAAGAAAATCTGCTTTCGTATATGTTTCTAAAGATTCATAAAGCTGAAAATAACCATGAGCGCCAACCCCGCGTGCATGAACAATCCTTTCGGGAATTCGTTCGTGATCAAAATGAGTCATTTTCTCGCGAAAGTGGAAATCCTCCATTAAGGTTGGGCCTCTTAAGCCCATCTTTAAAGAAAATTCATCTTCAGCTATTTTTAACCCTTGATTTGTTGTTAAAGCATGTTTGCATTGATTGTCAGTAACGTGATGCTTCAATTGTTCCGTTTTTTTATTCACAATATAGGCCCCTCCTTTACTCTGTTAATTTAATAGATACCCTTTTTATTAGTATGTAAACATGTATTATCGTTTTTGTATGTAAAAATCATAAAATATCGGTTGTTTCAGTGATTCTTGTTTGAGGAAGCAAAATAAAAAAGCCAAGGATAATTTATTTTCTCCTTGGCTTTTAAGATATTTCTTTTCGTTAAAACGAAGAAACGCGTTGCTTCGTTTTTGGTACAATAATAAATTTGATCCAGAGTAACCCGATAATCATAATGATAAGGCTATGTAAAATTTGTCCTGTAGCAATGAGTATAACACTCGAAAATACAATGAGTTGAATACTTAGCAATATAAAGATTAAGCTAAGAAATTGTTTCATTCTTTCTTCAGTATGGATTGGATATAATGCTACAATAATATTTCCCGAAAAATATTTCCACAGTGAACGAAGCTGCATAGAGATCATATATAGAACGATATAAGCGATAGCACCTTTTACGTATATGTTTGGTATAAAATATAAGGCGAAAGCACCGATCAATCCTAAGCGAATATATATACCGAAATAATCATTTCCACGTAAAAATGCTAGTGTATGTAAGTAGAAGAAAGTTGCTCGTTTTTTATGTAATAAAGGTTCAATCCAAGTTGTAAGCCATTTTCTTTTATTTACTTGCTTATTTAGTTGCGGAACATCGGTGAAGATGCTAGCAAATTGATAAAAACGAACGTTCATTTTTTCTTCTTGCTCGATTATGTAATCCCACGGTATTCGCTTTGTAGGCTGTTTTTTCGTATATAGAATTAGGAAAGCAAGTAGTAAGAGTAGTCCGCCCAATATGAGAACATTTGCGGAATAAAACAGCATGTAAATGATTAGGGCGTTACAAGTAATACGAATGATCAGCCATATATTTTTTTCGTGACTATCACGCCACATCCAATGTATGTACATGTTCCAAGCTTTCGTAATCATTAACGCGATAAAGATTGTACATAAAAAAGGTACAGTTAATTGCAATGATTGCATAGCAAGTGGTACGAGAATAAGGAACGTAAATAATAATGGAAAAAGCTGAATGATGTAATTGTATAGAAGAGATTTTTTGAAATAGGATGTTAATTTCTCTTCTAATGCAAGCAAATAGACAGCATCAGGTTTTTGAATAAATGTACGGATAGGGGATCTCGTTATAATGAATGTAAGTACAATCGTGATGAGTAGTAAAGATATTCCTTTAGAAGGAGATGTTTTTAGAAACTGAGCATAGTAGTATGCGCCAACGCATGAAATAAAGATAAAGCTATATAGTAAACCGTTAATCATACGTGCAAAGTATGTAATGATATTTTGAATATGTTGTTGGAAGCGACTGCTCCATAGCGATTCGATTGACATGTTTTTCACCTCTTTGTTCTATTATATATGTTTTACAAAAGAAAAAACGAGCAAATTGCGTTATGCAACTTGCCCGTTTTTCTTTTCGTTATTTTTTTTCTGATCACGATTCATTAATGGATAGAAAGCAAATCCAATTACGAATAAACCAATTCCGAGAAGGAACGTTTTTATATCGGATGCGCCGGTTTTAATAACCCATAGTGCGTAGCAAAGTGCGATCACTGCGACTATACCATCTGTAATTCTTGCCCGCATTTCATTTTTATATGTTTCACCAGTTGCGACTAGTTTTAACTGGAAGATTGGTGAAACGAGATATGGAATGAGGTAGGCCAGTGTTGATACGGTAATAACGAATGTATAAGCTTCCGCAATAGTTCCTGATAATGTTGAGAATAGGAATACTTGCGACATAATGTTTGTTAATCGTAATGAGTAAATTGGACTTCCTTTTTTATTTGTTTTCGTGAAGAAGGAAGGGAAGAAACCTTCTTTTGCTGCTTGATAAGGTACTTCTGAGCTTAATAAAATCCAGCCTAAGATAGAACCGAACAGGGAAGTAAGAGCAAGTAATGCCATAAGTTTCCCGCCGCCATGACCCATTGCAGCGTTTAGTGCATCTGCTAATGGACGTTCCGAAGCTTGTAATTTATCAACATGAAGTACACCCATTGTTAAAATTGTAATTCCTAAGTAAATCGCAACTGTAATAAGTAATCCCGCAACTGTTGCACGTTTTACCGTTTTTGGAGAAACAGCACGGTTTGATAAAAGAACGGCTGATTCAATTCCGATAAACGCCCAAAGCGTTGTAAGAGCAGCTAAATTTACTTGTGAAAGAAGACCGTGTGATACACCTGATTTATCAATCATCGGCGTGTACCATTGTCCAAAATTAGAAGCTTCGAATGCAAATAACGTAACGACGATGAATAAAAGGAATCCAGTTACTTTCGTTGTTGTTGCTAAGAAGTTTAGCTTTCCAGCTCCGCTTACACCATTTGTTAATATAATATGAGTTCCCCAAAGTAAGATGGAACAAATCGTAAATGTAATTAGTTTTCCGACTTCTACGTTAAAAGAACCGATTGAAAATAGTAGTCGCGTATCTTTCATAATTGGGAAGAAGAGCGATAAATATCCCGCAAATGATGTAATGATGGCAACGTTACTTGCCCAGTTTGCAACCCAATATCCCCATACCATACTGAAGCCAGCCATTTTTTTCTTTTTTGGTGTTGAGAATAAAGCATATGCATGACTTTGTGGCCCTGTCGTTAAATCAGGACGACGAATTGCTAAATTACCGAAAACAAGAGCTAGCATTAAAACACCAAATCCTGTAGTTAACCAAGCTAAAGTGACACCGAGTGGGCTTGCTGTTTGTGCCAACGTACTTGGCACCATGAAAATACCAGCGCCAACCATGTTACCGACAACGAAAGCTGTTAGTACCCAAAAGCCCCATTTTTTTTGTTGCATAGAAAATACCTCCAAAGTTAGTATAACCAAGTCAAGCGAGGAGATATGTATGTCTTCTTAGTAGAGAAGAGAAGTCCCAAACAAAACAAAAAAAGCACGTAATCTGCCGCTACATGCTTTCTATCTTATAAGAAACCCACGACATATCTCTCGATAGCTCTCCACAAACGAAACGTTTGTGACAGTTCTGCACTTATTAAATGCAGACCCAGCAAGCGTGCATGGTGGACACGACTTACTTCGGCAACCATTCCTTTCTCATTCCTTCATCAATGCCACTACATCTCCTGAAATGATACTCTTAATGATTGCAACCTCTACCTCACCGAGATACGAATGAGGATTTAAATATTAAATTAACGTCTTTAAGAGTAACAAATGAATTTTTATACGTCAATGGATATAGTAATAATCAGATTATAGAGAAGAGTTTGTGATTAGGAATGAATAATTATTTGATATAAAAAGAAGCCGATCTAAACTAGATCAGCTTCTACATATAAAATTAAACTAAGTTTAATACTGTTACTTTTTCACGTGTCATAGACTCAAGGCTCTTACGAATACCTTGTGCGCCCATACCTGAACCTTTTACACCAATGAATGGGAAGTGGTCAGGGCCGCGCTCTGTGCGTCCGTTAATTTGTACAGAACCAGTTTCGATTTTGTTAGCAATTGCAAATGCTTTGTTAATGTCTTTAGTGAAGACACTTGCTTGCAGACCGAACTCTGATTTGTTAGCAATTTCAATTGCTTGTTCATCTGAAGAAACACGGATGATTGGAAGGATTGGGCCGAATGGCTCTTCCCAAGCAACTTTCATCTCTTCTGTTACGTGATCGATTAATGTTGGGTAAATTAAGTTACGCTCACGTTTGTTACCGATAACGATTGTAGCACCTTTTTCTACAGCGTCGTCAACTAAACCTTGAACGAAGTCAGCAGACTTGTCGTCAATTAATGGAACGATTGTGCTGTCTTGTTCTGGAGATCCAACTGATAGTTCAGCTACTTGCGCTTTTAATAAGCTAACAAGCTCGTCCGCTACGTTTTCGTGTACAAGTACACGTTTAATAGCTGTACAACGTTGACCAGAGTAAGAGAATGCACCGCTTACGATATGGTTTGCAGCATCTTGTAAGTCAGCATCTTCACGAACGATACCAGGATCTTTACCACCAAGTTCTAATACAAGTGGAATCATTGAAGCTTTTTTCGCTAAATGTTTACCTGTGTTTGTACCACCTGTGAACGATACCATATTGATACCTTCGTGTTCTACTAAGTAGTCACCAATTACAGAACCGCGTCCTGTAGCTACGTTTACAAGACCTTTTGGAAGGCCAGCTTTGTGAAGTGCTTCCACCATTTTAATACCACTAATTGCACCTTGAGTTGCTGGTTTGAAAATAACAGCGTTACCCATAATTAATGCTGGTGCAAGTTTTGCAGCAGATAAGTTTACTGGGTAGTTAAATGGTGCGATTGCTAATACAACACCAAGTGGTGCACGTTGGATAATCGCAAGTTTCGATTTCGTTCCGCCCGGGAAGCTATCGCCAATCATGCTTTCTCCGTGCATATGTAAAGCTTCTTCGATCGTGTAACGAATGAAGTCAGCTGTACGAACAACTTCTTTCTTCGCATCTTTATAGCCTTTACCGACTTCTTTCATAATGATATCGGCAATTTCATCCTGCATATTTACGAGCTCATCAGCCCATTTATATAAGTATTTTGCGCGATCTTGTAGGGAAGCTTCAGCCCATGATTTTTGAGCTTCTTTTGCAGATGCAATTGCTTCATCTACTTCTCCGCGAGTAATTGCTTGTACTTGTCCAATTACTTCGTGTAAATATGGAGATGGAATTTCGATTGTTTCTCCTGAAGAGCTTTCTCTCCATTCTCCGTTTAAATAAAATTTGTACGTATTGCTAGTTGTCATGATTAGTCCTCCTAAAATAGCAACTTGTAAGAGTGAGTATAAGGTGATTGTAGGGGGTTTGATAACATTTTTCAAATGAAATGTTTGTGAAAACGATTTCTTATTCTTTTTTTATTTTGTATGCCCTTTCTTACGGAATATTCTCTTATTTCAAAATGATGTAGCGTATATTTTTATTCAGTTTGTAAAAAATAATTGACAGAATACTCAATAAAGTTGTAAGATTATAAATGGAAAATAAATGAAAGGGGTGTGCGTAATGATTGTAATCGTAAATGTAATGGGCTTAGCTCTGTTAAATGGCAGAAAACATTCATATCATTACGCAACCCGTGCGGATATATAAGGCATTCTCTGTCTTATAAGAAGCGTACGTTGCGTATATCGTAACGTACGCTTTTTATGCATTTTTGTGCATATCGTCAAGCGGCGGTATGCTTTTTTTTGTTTATTTTTCCTTGTATGGTTACGATGAAAATTTTGGAAGGTGGAAAAATGTGATGAGATTGTATGGGTTACGAAATGTAAATGTGATGGGTCTGGATAGTGGATAAAGAAGTGAGAGTTAAACGAGAACGAGAAGGGAGAGGTTACATTGTTATCAGTATTACTAAAGCTAAAATGGTTTTTTAAAGAGCATTGGAAGAGATATAGTATCGCTATTGGAGCTCTTTTAATTGTAAATATAGTTGAAGTCATTCCCCCGAAAGTGTTAGGGGTTACGATAGATAATATAAAAACAGGAACGTTAACGAATGCGGAGATTATGCAATTTATTCTCATTTTAATAGGGGTTACGGTAATTGGATATGGTCTTACTTTCGTTTGGCAACACCAGCTGTTTGGGGGAGCATTCGTACTGGAGAAAACGATGCGCTCTAAATTTATGGGGCACTTACTTAAAATGACACCGACGTTTTATCATAAAAATCGTACGGGTGATTTAATGGCGAGAGCGACAAATGATCTAAAAGCAATTGCTATGACAGCTGGTTTCGGTATATTAACGCTCGTGGATTCGAGTTTATATATGCTTACGATTGTCTTTATGATGGGATTTACAATTAGTTGGGAGCTTACATTTGCGGCGCTTATACCGCTTCCGATTATGGCGTATGCGATGAACATATATGGAAAGAAATTGCATGAGAGATTTACAGTCGCGCAAGATGCGTTCGGAGATATGAATGATAAAGTACTTGAATCGATTGCTGGTGTGCGTGTTATTCGTGCATACGTACAAGAGAATGCAGACGAGGAAAGATTTCATCATTTAGGAGATGACGTCTACGAAAAAAATATGAAGGTAGCAAGAATTGATGCATTATTCCAACCAACTGTGAAAATGCTTGTCGGTCTTAGTTATTTAATCGGCTTAGTGTACGGTGCATACCTTGTGTTCCAGTCAAAGGTGACGCTTGGTGAACTCGTTTCTTTTAACGTGTATTTAGGGATGATGATTTGGCCGATGTTTGCAATTGGTGAATTAATCAATGTTATGCAAAGAGGAAATGCTTCGCTTGACCGTGTGAATGAAACGTTAGCGTATGAGCCAGATGTAAAGAATCCAAAACATCCAAAGCTTGTGCAAGATCCGGATTATATTCAGTTTGATGATGTGTCTTTCTCATACCCTTCATCAACTGAAGAAAATTTAAAGAAGGTTTCTTTCACATTAAAGCAAGGAGAAACGCTAGGGGTTGTCGGAAAAACAGGAAGCGGGAAAACGACGCTTGTACGTCAGCTTCTTCGTCAATATCCGCTTGGAGATGGAGATATTGCGGTCTCTGATGTGACATTAGATAAAATAACAAATGAAAATGTACTCGGATGGATTGGGTATGTACCTCAGGAACATATTTTGTTCTCAAAAACAGCGAGAGAAAATATTTTATTCGGAAATAGGGAAGCGACGGAAGAAGAACTTGAGAAAGCAATTGAAATTGCTGCGTTTAAAAAAGACTTAGAGTTTTTACCAGAAGGATTAGAAACGCTCGTTGGAGAGAAAGGTGTTTCTTTATCAGGAGGGCAAAAACAAAGGATCTCGATTGCGCGAGCTGTTATTCAAAATCCAGAAATTTTAATTTTGGACGATTCTTTATCAGCTGTAGATGCTCGTACGGAAGCAGCGATCATTGAAAATATAAGAACAGAAAGAAGCGGAAAGACGACGATTATTACGACGCACCGTTTATCTGCAGTGCAACATGCGGATTGGATTCTCGTTATGGATGAGGGGCAAGTAATGGAAGAAGGTACACATGCTCAGCTTATCCAGAGCGGAGGCTGGTATGCTGAGCAGTTTGAAAGACAACAAGGTGAAAGTGAAAGTGCGGATAGTGGGGTGAAAATATGAGCGTTTCAAAACGATTGTTTCAATATGCGATGAAAGTGAAGGGGACGATTTTTGCAGCGATGCTAATGTTATTTATTTTCGTCATTGCAGAGCTTGCTGGTCCTTTCGTCGCTAAAACGATGATTGATGATCATATCGTCGGGATAGAGAAACCTTGGTATGAAACAGAAAAGAGTGAAGAAGCTGTTTCATATAATGGCGCTTTTTATAAGCGAAGTGATCGCTTTGAACAAGGCGAGACAAAAGGTAAAGAAGTACGTGTGATGCAAGTCGGTTTTCAATATTATTTTGTACCGAATAAAGTGAATATTGAAGGGTCACGTACTGTAAAAGGTGATATGATTACCGTTCAAAATGGTAAGGCGGTGCAAGTGTATAAAGCGAAGGCATTAACGAAAGAAGAAGTGTTTGCATTTTATAAACCAGAAATAAACCGTCTATTATTACTTGGTGGTGGCTATTTCGCTTTATTAGTAGTCGTATCATTATTTGCATACGGAAAGCAGTTCTTCTTGCAGAAGGCAGCGAACAAAATTATTCAAATTATGAGGGAAGATGTGTTTTCTCATATTCAAACGTTGCCGATTCGTTATTTCGATCATTTACCGGCGGGGAAAATTGTTTCGCGTGTGACGAATGATACAGAGGCCATTCGTGATTTATATGTAACTGTACTTGCAACATTCGTTTCTAGTATCATTTATATTATTGGGATATTCGCTGCGCTATTTTTATTAGATGTGAAGCTCGCTTCATTATGTTTATTAATTATCCCAATTTTAATTGTTTGGGCGATTCTTTATAGAAAATATGCGTCTGTATATAATCATAAAATGCGTTCACGTTTATCCGATATTAACGGAACAGTGAATGAATCCATTCAAGGGATGCCAATTATTCAAGCGTTCCGTCAAGAGCGTGAAACGAAAAAAGAATTTGAAGAATTAAACGGCGATTATTTTAAGTATCAAAATAAAATTTTAAATTTAAATGCAGCAACTTCGCATAACTTAGTAGCTGTATTAAGAAATATCGCTTTCACAGGAGTGATTTGGTATTTCGGCGGTGCGTCATTAAGTGCTACAGGTATTATTTCACTTGGGGTACTGTATGCGTTCGTCGATTATTTAACACGATTATTCTCGCCAATTACGAATATGGTGAACCAGCTTGCAAACTTAGAGCAAGCGCGCGTTGCATCAGAACGTGTCTTTGAATTGTTAGAGGAAAAAGGAGAAGCGGTAGAAGAAGAACGTATGCCTCGTTTAAAAGGAAATGTAAAATTTGATAATGTATCATTTTCTTATAATGGAAAAGATGAAGTGTTAAAAAATATTTCTTTTGAAGCGAAACAAGGCGAGACAGTGGCACTTGTCGGTCATACTGGATCAGGAAAAAGTTCTATCATGAATGTACTCTTTCAATTTTATGAGTTTGAAAAAGGAAAGCTTACGATTGATGGTCATGATGTAAGAGAAATGCCGAAACAAGCAACTCGTGAGCATATGGGAATCGTACTGCAAGACCCGTTTCTTTTTAGCGGGACGGTCGCTTCCAACGTAAGCTTAGAAAACGAAAAAATTTCAAAAGAGCGCATTGTAAAGGCGCTACGTGATGTTGGTGCTGAAAGATTTGCAAACAATATAAATGAAGAAATTACAGAAAAGGGAAGTACGCTTTCCACTGGAGAACGTCAGCTTATTTCGTTTGCTAGAGCACTCGCTTTTGATCCAGCTATCTTAATTTTAGATGAAGCAACATCTAGTATTGATACAGAAACAGAGGCGATGATTCAACAAGCGCTGGAAGTTGTGAAAAAAGGAAGAACGACGTTTATTATTGCTCACCGTCTTTCAACGATTAAAAGTGCGGATCAAATTATTGTACTCGATAGAGGAACAATTTTGGAAAAAGGGTCTCATGATGAACTCATGAAAAAGCGTGGGCGTTATTATGATATGTATAAAACGCAAATGGAAGGCAATCAGAGTGCTTAATAGGTATGGAGGAGAACTTGTGATTTTCACAAGTTCTTTTTTATTGATGAACATGTCGACTCTTTAGCGAATTACGACAGTTAAATAAGAAGTATTGTTTTACCTTTTTCTTTATAAATGCTATATTAAAAAATGTTACTTATTTTTTGTATGTGGCGTTATTTTTCCCTTTTGTTTGATTATGAAGAAAAAGGATAAACTAAATAAGAACATTTTCATTGAAAAATTGTTCAAGATTGCATACAATCAATATAGTTTTTAAATTCCTATCAGAATACTTGGAGGATTACAATCATGAAGAAATTATTTTCAGTGCTTGCAGTAACTACATTAGCGATCGGGATTGTAGCCGGCTGCGGTAAAGAAGAGAAAAAAGATACAGCTAGTCAAGACGCGTTACAAAAGATTAAACAAAGCGGTGAACTTGTAATTGGTACAGAAGGTACATACCCACCATTTACGTTCCACGATTCAAGCAATAAATTAACTGGATTTGATGTTGAATTAGCAGAAGAAGTTGCAAAACGGTTAGGTGTAAAACCTGTATTTAAAGAAACACAATGGGATAGCTTACTGGCTGGCCTAGATGCAAAACGTTTCGATATGGTTGCAAACGAAGTTGGTATTCGTGAAGATCGTCAAAAGAAATACGATTTCTCTAAGCCATACGTTTCATCTTCAGCGGCATTAGTTATTGCAAAAGATAAAGATAAGCCTGCTACATTTGCTGATGTAAAAGGACTAAAAGGAGCACAATCTTTAACGAGTAACTATGCAGATATCGCTAAGAAAAATGGTGCGGAAATTATTGGTGTAGAAGGATTTAGCCAAGCAGCAGAATTATTAGCTTCAGGACGCGTTGACTTCACAATCAATGATAAGTTATCAGTACTAAACTACTTAGAAACGAAAAAAGATGCGAAAATTAAAATTGTAGATACTGAAAAAGAAGCTTCAGAAAGTGGATTCTTATTCCGTAAAGGTAGCACTAAGCTTGTACAAGAAGTAGATAAAGCGTTAGAAGATATGAAAAAAGACGGTACGTATGACAAAATAACGAAAAAATGGTTCGGTGAAAATGTATCTAAGTAGTGCATTGGTTTCAGATCGATTGTCTACTTGGATAGATATTATGCAGTCTTCCTTCATGCCTATGCTGAAGGAAGCTGTTTTTACGACAATTCCATTAACGCTTATTACATTTATTATCGGGATTATACTGGCAACGTTAACAGCGCTCGCACGTATTTCTGGTAGTCGTATTTTACAATGGATTGCTCGTATCTATGTATCTATCATTCGCGGAACGCCACTTCTTGTACAGTTATTTATTATTTTCTATGGTCTTCCAACTCTTAATATTGAAGTTGAGCCATATACAGCAGCAGTTGTTGGATTTTCATTAAATGTCGGTGCATATGCATCTGAAATTATTCGTGCTTCTATCCTTTCCATTCCGAAAGGGCAGTGGGAAGCAGCTTACACAATTGGGATGACATATCCACAAGCATTAAAACGTGTTATTTTACCACAAGCAACGCGCGTATCAATTCCACCGCTTTCGAATACATTTATTAGCTTAGTGAAGGATACTTCATTAGCATCATTAATTTTAGTAACAGAAATGTTCCGAAAAGCGCAGGAGATTGCGGCGATGAACTACGAGTTTTTAATTGTTTATTTTGAAGCAGGTCTTATTTATTGGGTTATTTGTTTCTTATTATCAATCGTACAACAGATGTTAGAGAAGCGTTCAGAACGCTACACATTAAAATAATCCTTTTACAAAAGGAGTTTTTGTTTTTATGATTTCAATTCAGCACTTACAAAAAAGTTTCGGAGATAATACCGTACTAAAGCATATAGATTTAACAGTTGAGAAAGGCGAGGTTGTTGTTATTATTGGACCGTCTGGATCTGGTAAAACGACATTCTTACGTTGTCTTAACGTACTAGAAACACCAAACGCCGGTAGCATTCGCATCGGCAATAAAGAGCTTAATTTTGCTCAAAAAGTATCGAAGAAAGATATTGTAAATCTTCGTACGCAAACAGGTATGGTATTCCAGCACCATAACTTATTCCCTCATTTGACAGCACTTCAAAACGTAATGGAAGGACTCATTACAGTGAAAAAAGTAGGGAAAGAAGAAGCGAAGAAAAAAGCAAACTACTTCCTTGAAAAAGTTGGTTTAGCAGATAAAGTGGATTTATATCCATTTCAATTATCAGGCGGACAACAACAGCGTGTTGGAATTGCGCGCGCGCTTGCGATGGAGCCGGAAGTGTTACTATTTGATGAGCCGACGTCAGCACTTGATCCTGAACTTGTTCAAGAAGTTCTGAAAGTAATGAAAGAACTTGCTAAAGAAGGTATGACGATGGTCATTGTAACGCACGAAATGCGTTTTGCACATCAAATTGCGAACCGTGTTATTTTCATGGATGGCGGTGTCGTTGTTGAACAAGGTACACCAGAAGATGTATTTACAAATCCAAAAGAAGAACGTACGAAGAAGTTTTTACAAATGTTGCAATAAATTAAGGAAGGTCTCAAGGCATATGCCTTGAGACCTTTTTGCCATATATATTTATTTGTGGAATCCGCCAAGGCTTTGCTC
Source organism: Bacillus sp. FSL K6-1338 (assembly GCF_038006965.1). NCBI lineage: Bacteria > Bacillati > Bacillota > Bacilli > Caryophanales > Bacillaceae > Bacillus > Bacillus sp. FSL K6-1338. Next base: position 878,804 of record NZ_JBBOWI010000001.1, read on the forward strand.
AGCCATTGCAACTAGACGTTTTGTAATTTCTCCACCAACTGAACCGTTAGCGCGAGCCGTAGAATCTGCTCCTAATTGTACACCAAATTCTTGAGCGATTTCGTACTTCATTTGATCGATTGCAGCTGTTGCACCTGGTACTACTAATTGATTTGAAGAATTTTGGTTTGCCATAGGAATATATCCTCCTTAGAGTTATAAAAGTTTTTTTGGTTGGACTAGCTGGAGTTGAACCAGATTATCGCCCCGGTTGGCGCTAATCCATCGGTAATTAAGTTTGTACTCATAGTATGGATGTTACCTAGAAAGATATACAAAATAATAATTTGTAAATTTTGTCAAAAAAACTTATTGATTTCGTAAATTATGAAATAAGAGTAATCGTTGTATTTTTAAGAAAACAGGCCAAACTAAGGAGGATATTAAATATAATTTTCTCATTGTAGCCTGCTACTTGTAGGCTAATCATTAGCTTCTTATTTATGATTTATTGAAATGAAATCGGTAGCAACTTCATAGTTCTATTTTTAAGTAGGGATGGAGTGACCGCTCCTATGCATGGGTAGGTGCTCTCTTCAATCTAAAAAAGAGAGGCTTTAAACGATAACGTATGGAGGAATCATGATGGGGATTTGCCCGCTTTGCAACGCATTAGAATCACAAACATATTCTTGTCAAAATTGCCAAAGTATACTCCAAGATTATGGGAAGTCTGTAGATTACATAGACGATTATAGTGCCTATATGGATCAAGAATTATTAAGTGCAGTAGATGGTTTAACGCATAATAATTCAAATGAATATTGCAATCATATTTTTTATTGCGGAGTATGTAACGTGGAAACAGAGGTTGTAGTAAAACTTGTGTAAATAGAAAACTTCCACCTTATTATCTAGGTGGAAGTTTTTGTTTTTGTATTTGTGAGTGAATCATAGGGGAAGGGATATGTTCGGTATTTGATGAAGCCCCTGATTTTATTTGAGACATTTTTTCTTTTGTATCACGTAAAGAATGTTCAGTTAAGTAGACGGCATATTCGTAAAATAACTGGCGCGTCATTTCACTTTGCTCTTTTAATTTTTCATCTTGGAATACAGTTCGCCCAGGTTTAGAGTTGGCTTCAAAGAGCCACGGATTTTCCTTTGTGTCTAAACCGATATCAAAACCGATTTCTCCAATATTTCCGGTTACTTGTTCATCGAGCGCGTAACTTATTTGTAAGGCAGTATGTTTTAATTTGTTTTCAATTTGAACTTGTTTCGTTGAATCTGGAAAAAGCTCTTGTAGCAATTTTGTATCACCGCCGCTATTTACGTGCGTTGTTAAACTGCCTTTGCCGGCGATTTTGGCGACGATTGCACTAACTATCCAATTACCGAAATGATTTTTATTTGTATGAATGCGGAAATCAACAGGTTGCCCATCGAAGCGAAGTAACGAAATACCTTGCTGTACGATAAACTTTTTTAAATCATGTCCCTTTAATACGTGGTTTAGAAGAGTTTCTAATGATTGATACTTTCTCAGTTTATTTTCTTCATTTTCGCGATAACGACAGTAGTAGCAATTCTCTGTTTGAGAATAAAATATTTGATGAATATTTCTACCAAAGCTCCCGTGTATTGGTTTCATGTACACTGATTTATACGTGCCAAGAAACCGTTCTACTTGTTCAAAATGCTGAAATGCTTCTGTGTTTGGTAATAAGGGTCTAATTGATTCGTCTTTCATAAGAAGTTGATGAACTTCCCATTTATTGAAAAAACCTGGATTAAACCATGGAATGGAGTAGTCTTGTTCTAACTTTCTTTTTGCTCTGACGATTGGTTTGTAATTTTCTGCTTGTCGATTTGGTAATCGATCGTAAATGACATTTGGTAAAGGAACCTTTTTCTTTATCCATTGTTTCTCTTGAAAGAAATATCCTTCAATCGTTTCTTCTTCCCAGTTTATATGTTGAACGCCAAAGACGAATACGAACGGTCGTAATGAGAATGGTGGTGTTAACAACTCACTGAGGGCAATTGAACGATTTCCTAAAGGGATAGAAGAATCATCGTTAAAGCCAGTTGTGAAAATGCCGATTAATGGTCCGAAAATAATTGTTTGGTTTTGTGTGAATGCATGAATAGTGGTTGATTGAGGTAGTAAAAGTTTTTCAGCAATATGTTTTCCGATAATAATTTCGCGAGTAAAGGAATAATGAATTTTCACCTCTTCACTTGCAATGTGACGTATACCGAAGGAGAGGGATGTAATAGGTGGCGTAATAGAAAAAACGTAAGGTAAAGTAATACTATTTGGATGTTCATCTGAAATGTTTAATGTATATATATGTTCTTTCAAAATAGGTTTACCTCCTTTCATTATGGTGTAAAGCGACTGAATTTAAGTGGTCCGTGAAATATCTTTTCAGCTAATGAATCACTATGACGAATGTATTGTTCGTAAGGGGGAATCGTGTTGACATACATAAGCCAAATTGCGCCTTTTTGATCCATAATGGTGGAAAGTTCTAGTTCAAATAACGAAGAATAAGACTGATCTAGTGTTTGGAATACTTCATTTACAATGTCGTGTAAAGCATCTTGCAATAGTTGCACACCCGTACTAGATAGTACGTATTTAATTTTTGAAAATGAATGTAATGAATCATCGTCCGTTGTTGAGGGTAAAAGCTGATTAGGAAATGAGCTTTTTTGTATAAATTGACCGATAACATTCCAAGTTTGTTCTTTGTTTTTTTGCAAAATGGTTCGAATGTGGAGTGGATATGTTAATTGATTTGGTGGTTGTAGCATAGTGTGCGCTATATAACGGGATGAACGTATGTTAGATTTACACCAAGATATAAATTCGTCTGTCCGTTTGATTGTAATAGAAGTATGGTATTTTTCATTTACTGTATCGATATGAAACGTTTTATTTTTGTAAGCAATTCGATATAAGTTATCCTTAGAATGTATATTAGTGGGGCGTATAATAATATCTTTAGTTTTTAACAACAGTTTGAAAATGTTTTGTATCGTTGCTATTTCAAATTTTGGTATATAAGGAGACAGTTTCTTATTAGTGAGAAATAAATCATGTAGTTCACTTAAATTAATAAGTGTGTTATTTAAAAAGGTAGTGGAAGGACGATTGTGCAAAGAGTGAATAATTGATTTTGCTTTTTCAAAGTCTGTTTCCTCGTGAAAAGAATAACGATCATATATATAAGAAGGAATAGGGAATGTTTGCTCTTTCCATTTTCCTGTATCTGTATCGTAAATAAGACCAGAAACAAGGTCTGTTTTAGGATCAATACAAAATGGCGTAAACTGGGCAACGACATTATGATAAAGCCGAGCGCGTTTAGCGATTTCGGTGTAATATGTTTGCTCATAATGAAGTTTAGAAGCTAAAAGACCGAGAACCAACGAAATCACTCCTTTACTACTATTTGCATAATAGGCGAAGCTATATATTGCAAATACGTTTTTATACCATTATACTTTTGTCCGTATGATGATATGCTATAGTTTTGGAGAAGTGAAAGGTTGATTGTAATGAATATATGGTTAAATATGTTAACGACGACAGGACTCGGAGCAATTATTGGGGGATATACGAATCATTTAGCGATAAAAATGTTATTTCGTCCTCATCGCCCTATTTATATCGGGAAGTTTCAAGTTCCATTTACACCAGGATTAATTCCGAAGCGCCGTGATGAACTTGCTGTTCAATTAGGGGAAATGGTCGTAGAACATTTGTTAACACCGGAAGGAATCGGAAAAAAGCTAACAAATGAAGAGTTTCAAAAAGGTTTAATCCACTGGGCGCAAGTGGAAGTGGATAAAGTAATTAAGAATGAACAATCACTGCGACATATGTTAGAAAAATGGAATGTAGCGCATGTAGAAGAAGAAGTGACTCAAAAAATTGAACATGTGATTACAGAAAAAATACAGGCATTTTTAGCTGAGTATTATACATATACATGGGAACAGGCTTTACCTCATTCTGTAAATGAAAAAGTAGAGAATGCGATTCCGAATGTCTCGGCGTTTATTTTAGAGCGAGGAATTAGCTTTTTTGAAAGTGAAGAAGGGAAAGGCCGTCTTTCAAAAATGATTGATGATTTCTTTGCTTCTCGCGGAACGCTACTTAACTTAGTCGGAATGTTTTTAGGAAATGTAAGTGTAGTGGATCGTGTGCAGCCAGAAGTTATTAAGTTTTTAGGGCAAGATGGTACAAAGCAGCTTTTAACTGACGTACTGCAAAAAGAGTGGGAAAAGTTAAAAGGAAGAGATGTAAAAGAATTAGAATCGTTTGTAGAGAAAGAAATGATTGTAAGCTCCGTGTTGTCAGCAGTTAAAGTAGAGGAAACAGTGAGTAAGTTTTTAAATCAATCTGTTCAGCAAGTATGTGAGCCAGTTCGAGAAACAATTATTGAAAAAGTGGTTCCAAGCACAGTAACGAAAGGCTTGAAGTGGGGAACAGAAAACGTAGAGAGTATACTAAACAATCTACATCTTGCGGAAATTGTCCAGCAAGAAGTGTCTACATTCTCAACAGAAAGATTAGAAGACTTAGTTCTGTCTATTACGAAAAATGAATTGAAAATGATTACGTATTTAGGAGCATTATTAGGTGGAATAATCGGACTCGTACAAGGATTGTTACTATTGTTTCTTAGATAATAAGGTGAGTACATAGAAATAAAAGTGAAATTTCTTCACATCTCTTGCATAGTTTGATATGGTAAGAAGAGGTGCGTATGTAAATGCACTGAAAAGGCAGTGCGTATGAAAAACGCTAGCCTTCTAAAGGAGGAAAAATAAAATGACAAAGAACATTCATGATGTTGCATATGAATTACAAAAAGCAATCGCTGAAAACGAAGACTTCAAAACTTTAAAAGAGAGCTACGCAGCAGTTCAAGCCGATGCGGCTTCAAAGAACTTATTTGATGAGTTCCGTACAATGCAACTTAGCCTACAACAAAAAATGATGCAAGGCCAAGAAATCACTGAAGAAGACAACCAACAAGCACAAGAAGTTGTAGCTCGCATTCAACAAGATGCTAAAATTACAAAATTAATGGAAACTGAGCAACGCCTAAACGTTGTAATCGGTGACGTTAACAAAATTATCATGAAGCCACTTGAAGAATTATATAGCGCGCAACAACAAGCGTAATAGTGGAAGACGCTCCTAGTTTAGGAGCGTCTTTTTTGTTTAGGGAATTTAATAGTTATACCACAAAAACTCCCTTTCAAAATAGCCATTTCTTATTGGTTATTTTGAAAGGGGTATGTAATACATCTAATTTTTTTTATTGCTGTTAATTGAAGTTTTAATGTTCTTTTCCTTCAAAAACTTTTCAATTTCTTTTTGCTTCCTACCATTAGCTTTCTCAAAGCGCTTTGTAAAAGAGAAATCAGTTTTGAATAAGTTACGATCTTGAGCGAGTTTGTCTAATTCTTGATCTAGTTCTACTGAAAGTGCTGTAGATGATGAAATAAATTCATATATTTCTTTTGAAGGCTTTTTGTAATCATCAGGGATTGTATTGTTACTAATAAAATTATGGAAGTTTGTATCATTTTGTTTCGCTAATTCTATTAGTTTTTGTAATTTTTCTCGGTCAGATTCAGTGATATTTTCATCGGATGTAGTGGATGAAAGTGGAACGATATTTTCGTCTAACTCTCCGCTATAATTTAAATAACTTTTTATATTTTGTTTCATTTCGTCTTCACTAATATTTTCATTTTTCTTTGAGGAACTAAATATATTTTCTGGAACTTTAATAGCAACATCTTTAATAGATTGGACATCGTTTTCTTCCTTAGGTTGTACACTGTTTGAACAAGCTGATAGAAATAACATTGTAAGTAACATGAGTGGATATAAAATATACTTTTTCATATTAATCTCCTTTTATATTCATTAGTATCTTTGTAAAATAGCTAAATTCCATTTTAAATACTTAACTAAAAGTGAGTATATATGTTTTATTAATTGATAAGATATGACGGATATTAGTAAGCCGATGCAAAAAGCTATAAATACATTATAAACATCGGAATAACTGATTTGATGAAACCCTTTAAAGAATCCTAATCCTATTAATAAGATAGGTGAAATAATTAATAATGGTGTAGCAATTATAAGTGCTAGAAGAAGCGGTAATAGAAAGAGTAATACGAAAAAGGCGATAATGATAAATATAAAGTTTAAAACACTTAAGCTCATAACAGAAAACAGTGCTGTCATAATATTTTTTAGGCTGCGTTTCTTGTCAGCTTTACTTATTACATATGAAATATTAAGTTCTTTAGCGATAGTTTTAGGATTTCCTAGCTTTTTAGAAATTTCCTCTTCAGATATTCCATCTTGTTTACCACTAATAAAATGAGTTTCGTACTCCGAGATAATATCCTCCTTTTCTGAATTAGGCATATTCCGTAGGGAAGAACTAAGTTGTTCTAAAAATTCACTTTTGTTCATAACGATCACTTTCCTTTATAAAATGATGAATTATGGCTGAAAATCCTATCTTTTTTCTAAACAGCACACACAATCTATATCTACTTTTTGAAAGGAGATATACTAATTGCGAATAACATTCCAAATAATGGGTATTCCATTATTTACAAATATATCACTTACTATTGTTCTTTGCAAGGTACTATAAGATTGTTAATATTATAAATGGGTGAAAATATTTTTGCGTATTTTTAGAAGAGATATAAAAATGTTATTTTAAGATAAACAAAAGGTTGTAAGCGCATTCTTTAAAACTTGTCAAAATAATTTCAAATTCATATTGTTGGAAAAATAATGCATTTGTAATATAATGATAAAGATACTTCACCAGCTTAATTAACTAGGTGAAATTAAAATCTTTATTACACACATTATGAAATAAAGGGATGATTAGTTTGAGTACAGGTGTAAAAGCAAACGACGTGAAGACAAAAACAAAAGGAGCAGATCTTGTTGTTGATTGTTTAATTAAACAAGGTGTTACACATGTTTTCGGTATTCCAGGAGCAAAGATTGACTCTGTATTTGATGTATTGCAAGAAAGAGGACCAGAGTTAATCGTTTGTCGTCATGAACAAAATGCAGCATTTATGGCAGCTGCTATTGGTAGATTAACAGGGAAACCGGGCGTATGTCTTGTAACTTCAGGACCAGGGACATCAAATTTAGCGACAGGTCTTGTTACTGCGAATGCGGAGAGTGATCCCGTTGTTGCTTTAGCTGGTGCAGTACCGCGTACGGATCGATTAAAACGTACGCATCAATCTATGGATAATGCTGCACTATTCGAACCAATCACAAAATATAGCGTAGAAGTAGAGCATCCTGATAATGTGCCAGAAGCACTTAGTAATGCATTTCGAAGTGCGACTTCCACAAATCCGGGAGCTACTTTAGTAAGTCTTCCGCAAGACGTTATGACTGCGGAAACAACTGTAGAGTCTATCGGTGCGCTTTCTAAGCCACAGCTTGGAATCGCTCCCACACATGATATTACATATGTAGTAGAAAAAATAAAATCAGCGAAATTACCAGTTATTTTACTCGGTATGAGAGCGAGCACAAATGAAGTGACGAAAGCTGTTCGTAAATTAATTGCGGATACAGAACTTCCTGTCGTTGAAACATATCAAGCAGCTGGTGCGATTTCACGTGAGTTAGAAGATCATTTCTTCGGCCGCGTTGGATTATTCCGTAACCAACCAGGTGATATTTTACTAGAAGAAGCAGACCTTGTTATTTCTATCGGTTATGATCCAATCGAGTATGATCCAAAATTCTGGAATAAACTTGGCGACAGAACGATTATTCATCTTGACGACCATCAAGCAGATATCGACCATGATTACCAACCAGAGCGTGAATTAATTGGTGATATTGCCTTAACGGTAAATAGCATCGCGGAGAAATTACCGAAACTTGTATTAAGTACGAAATCAGAAGCGGTATTAGAACGATTACGCGCGAAATTATCAGAACAAGCAGAAGTTCCGAACCGTGCTTCGGAGGGTGTTACGCATCCACTTCAAGTGATTCGTACACTTCGTTCTTTAATTAGTGACGATACAACTGTTACATGTGACATCGGTTCCCATTCTATTTGGATGGCGAGATGTTTCCGTTCTTATGAACCACGTAGATTATTATTTAGTAACGGCATGCAAACGTTAGGTGTTGCACTTCCTTGGGCAATCGCAGCTACTTTAGTAGAACCAGGTAAAAAAGTAGTTTCCGTATCAGGTGACGGTGGTTTCTTATTCTCAGCGATGGAGTTAGAAACGGCGGTACGTTTAAATTCTCCAATCGTCCATCTTGTTTGGAGAGACGGCACATATGATATGGTTGCATTCCAACAAATGATGAAATACGGTAGAACATCAGCTACAGAGTTTGGTGATGTTGATCTTGTGAAATATGCGGAAAGTTTCGGAGCGTTAGGTCTTCGTGTTAACACGCCTGATGAATTAGAAGGGGTATTAAAAGAAGCATTAGCAGCAGATGGTCCTGTCATTATTGATATTCCAATTGACTATCGTGACAACATTAAATTAAGCGAAAAATTATTACCAAACCAATTAAACTAATGGAGGCAGATTTGAGATGACTGTTGCGCAATTAATTGATATTGATGCAAAAAAAACGAAAATGAGTAATGAAGTATATCAAACATCTACAATGCTTGCGCTATTAGATGGTATATATGATGGTGTGATTAGCTTTGAAGATTTGAAAAAACATGGTGATTTCGGCATCGGCACATTTGATCAATTAGATGGTGAAATGATTGCATTTGATAATGAATTTTATCATTTACGTTCAGACGGTTCAGCGGAAAAAGTAGAGCCAGAAGAAACAACGCCATTTGCGACTGTAACGTTTTTTGAAAAAGAAATGAGTTATACGGTAGAGCATCCGATGAATCGTGAAGAAGTTGAAGCATTATTACATGAATTAATGCCAAGTAAAAACTTATTTTACGCTATTCGAATGGACGGTATGTTCCGTGAAGTAAGAACGAGAACTGTTCCAAGACAAGAAAAACCGTATACACCACTCGTTGAAGTGACGAAATCGCAACCAATCTTTTCGTTTGAAAATACAGAAGGTACGCTTGCTGGATTTTGGACACCAGATTACGCACAAGGTATTGGGGTAGCTGGATTCCACTTACATTACATTGATGATGAAAGAAGCGGAGGCGGACATGTTTTCGACTATGTTGTAGAAAACTGCACGATCCAAATTTGTCAAAAAGCTCATATGCATTTAGCACTTCCAGAAACAGCAGATTTTATGGCGGCTGAATTATCAAGAGAAAACTTAGAGGATAATATTGCAACTGCGGAAGGTGCAGAGTAAGAGGGAAAGACTGTTCCATTTTGGAACAGTCTTCTTTTATTCGTAATGTTATTATTTGTCGATAAATCGATATTTCTTGTCGAACCGTTGATATATTGTAAGTTATGATAGATATATTTGAAAAATCGTTGATATATTGTAAGTTACGATAGATATATTTGAAAGATCATTGATATCGTTTATTTCTTTGAAACAAACGGATGCCCCTTATAATAAAAACGCCACGGATAATGTACAGCTTCTTCTGCATAGTCGATATTAATACGAGGTCCTGCTGTTATTTTATATTGTGATGATATGTGTTCATCTTCTGGGACGAGTTCAATATGCAATGTGTCACTTTGTAATGATACGCCACGTTCTTCTAAAGTAATTCCGAGGGCACGGCATAGTTTGCCAGGACCGTTCGTTAAATTTTTATACTGTGCTTTTGTAATTTCGGTCTTATTGTAGCGCGCTAGTTTTATTTCTTCTATCCCATTTACCGGCTCAAGGGCTCGAATGAGAACACCTTGTGGGGTGCCCACTGGTGCTGTAATAACGTTAAAACAATGATACATACCGTAAATCAAATATACGTAAGCATGCCCTGGTGCGCCAAACATAACTTCTGTGCGATCTGTCCGTCTACCGCCGTAACTATGTGCGGCCTTATCATCTGGGCCTTTATATGCTTCTACTTCTACAATGATTCCGCTTCGCTTTATTCCGTCTACAATATGAACAAGTTTTTGCCCGAGTAATTTTTTTGCGACTTCTAACGTATCGCCTTCATAAAAGGAAGGTGGTGCATGCATTGTACTATCTCCTTTGCTAAGTGTATATGTATATAGTAAACCAAATTTTCAGTAGTAATTCTAACTCGTTCTATTTATCGGGTTTATTTCATAAATTATGGATAGAGTACAACAGCGAAGAGGGGGAGTGCGACATGATTTATCGCTTACTAGCTCTTAATATAGATGGGACACTACTATACAACAATGGAAAAATTGCAAAAGGATTACGAGAAACAATTGAATTTGTGAAAAGAAAAGATGTATACGTTACGTTATTTACGAGTCGTAATTTTCAATCCGCTCATAAAGTAGCAAAGGCGTTAAAATTAGATTCTATATTAGTGACACATGGTGGTGCTTTCGTTTCAGCAACGTTAGATAAGCCGTACGTTCAAAGAAGATTGTCTGAAGAGAAGACTTTTAACATTGTGCAAGTGTTAGAGCACTTTGATTGTAACGTACGTATTTCTCATGAACGGTTTTCGATAGGAAATCGTGAGAGAAATACACCAAACTTAATTGCGCGCACTGTATTATCAAGCGCAGATCCGTTATTTTATCCAGTTCAATTTGTAGATTCGTTAGGTGATGCGCTTCGGGACCATCCGGTAGCGGCGCCAAAAATTGATGTTCTTTTCCAAAGTAAAGGTGAAAAAGAAAGAGGACTGAACACATTAAGAAAAGCATTCCAAGATGTAGAGTATGTTGAATGTGATTCAAAACGAATAGAAATTTTACCGCAAAATGTATCAAAGTTACGTGGATTACAATTGCTTGGAGAGCATTTAAATATTTCGCTAAATGAAATGGTTGCGATTGGAGATAGTATGGAAGATTTAGAGGTTATTGAAAACGTGGGACTTGGGGTAGCGATGGGGAACGCGCCTGTAGAATTAAAGCAAGCAGCAGATTGGATCACACGTTCAAATAGTGAAAACGGTGTAGAGTATATGATTAAAGAGCATTTCCGTAAGCAATTCCCGCTTCCGTTTTTGAAGAATCATAAAAATACACCGAAACGATGACAGAAAAACGTAGCTTTTTGGCTACGTTTTTTTGTTTATCTTATTAAAAACAGTGAAAGCGTTTTAAAATATGAATTGTGTATGAAATCTATACAATTCACTTGAATCCTTTAGAAAACTAATGTAAAGTGAATGATGTTGCCAAAATAGTTACACCACATGAAATATTCTCCAGATTAATTTTATTGGGCTCCCATACGTAAAAGTATTTCCGCATGACAGTTTAGTTCACGTATTATTTCAAAAATGAATTGTAGCAATCTTATTAAGTAGTTGTAGTGTTTCTTTGTTTTATTTAAATGGATTATTTTAAGTTAATGTGAGTAAGGTTTGGTACATATGATATGTACTTCTTTTTGTGGTTTTAGGAAGTTTAAAAGGGGGAATGAATTTCTTGAGGAAATCATTTAATCAAAAAATTAAAAAGTTAAGTAGTAGTTTAATAGTTGTATTACTAATATGTATGAATTTTTTAATCCACTTACCATTTAAAGCAGAGGCAGCTACAAAAGAATTAAAGGGTTTAGGTGATGTATCTTATTACAACGCCATCATTTTTGGAGATCATAGTGCAACGAGTGCGGATATTGAAGGTGCGATGGCTGTTCAGAAAAATATGAACGCATCAAGTTATACAGTCGTAGCGGCTGCAACTGGAGCAAATAACTTAGCTGGAGCAACTTGGGTAGATGAAGGATATCCATCATTATTACTAGGCGGTCAATTTACGAAAGCGGGAGCAGGACAAGTAATTATTCAAGATGGAACAGTGGCGATGACAAAAGACGGTGACCCAGATGGCGCAATGAAAACATCATATGACCGTATCTCTTATAAAGAGCAAGCGGAGATTGATGCTAAGTTTAAAGAATTTAGAAAAGACGTTGATGGTGTAATCGGGGATGCAAGTAAACTACAGACTGATAAGCCAAAACTTAATATGAGCTTTGGCATCGGTGAAGATGTAAATAACCCTAATATTTATGTCTCTTCAGGCCAAACTGGAAAGAAAACATTTGATGTAAAAGACGTTTTTCTTCCGAATGTAGAGAATAAAGACTTTATTGTTATTTATTCAGATGCAGAAGAAGTGAGTTTTGGTGGCGGTGCAATTTTGTATGATACAAGAAATACTGGGATGGCGACGGATTTAATTAATACATCTCAAGCATACGATCCTAATTCATCTTTTACTGAGTTAGCTAGTAAGGTAATTTGGGTATTTCCTAATGCTACAAAGATAACAACTAAAGGTTATGGTGTAGTAGGTAGTGTGTTTGCACCTAATGCAGTTGTAGAAACAAAAGGTGGTTCTATTAATGGACAAGCCTATGTTGGAGGATTACACCAAAGAGATGGTTTTGAGGTTCATAACTTTAAATTTAACTGGCCAAAGTGGAATAAGCCAGCAACTGAAAAAGGACATTTACAAATTAAAAAAGTTGATGAAAACGATGAAAACATTGTTTTAAAAGACGCAAAATTTGATGTTATAGACAAAGATAATAACGTTGTGGCTACTGTTACAACAAACGAAAAGGGTATTGCGGAAGTTAAAGATTTACCACTTGGTGACTATTTTGTAAAAGAAATAAATGCACCAGAAGGATATATAAAAGTTGATACACCAGTCAAAGTAACAATTGATAATACAAACGTAATTGAACTTGTTATGAAGAATACGAGAAAAGTAGAGAATGGCCAATTTAAATTATTGAAAAAAGATAGTGAATCTGGTCAACTTCTACCAGGTGCAAAATTTGATGTTATCGATAAAGATGGGAAAGTTGTGGAAACAATTGTTACAGATGATAAAGGTGAAGCCTTATCGAAACAACTTCCAGTTGGAAGCTATACATTAAAAGAAGTAGAAGCACCGAAAGGATATGAATTATCATCTAGTTCAGTTTCTGTTGATGTAGAGGCTAATAAAGTAGTGACTGTAGATGTGGTGAATAAAAAGATCTCCGAAAAAGTAACGGGTCAATTTGAAATCGTGAAAGTAGATGCGGAAGATAAAACGAAAGTATTATCAGATGCAGAATTCGAAGTGTATAAAGATGGTAAAAAAGTAGATACGTTACGAACAGATAAAACTGGTAAAGTATTTTCTCAGAAATTAGAACCAGGAACATACACATTAAAAGAAACGAAGGCACCACAAGGATATAAATTGTTAAAAGAAGAAATTGAAGTCGTTGTGGAAGCAGACAAAGTAGTAGAGGTACAAATAGAAAATGCGAAAGAACTAGGAAGCTTACAAGTAATCAAAAAGGATGCAGAGAGTGGAAAAGTTCTAGCAGGTGCAGAATTTAAATTAAAGAACGAAGCTGGTCAAGTAGTTGGAGAAGCGAAAACAACGAATAAAGACGGTGTTGTGAAATTCGAAAACTTAGTGCCAGGAAAGTACACGTTAGAGGAAACGAAAACGCCGGAAGGTTATAAAGCGCTAGAAGTGACAGTAGAAGTGAACGTTGTAGCGAACGAAGTAGTAAAACAAGAAGTCATGAATGAAAAAGTAATGGGTCAATTCGAAATCATGAAAGTAGATGCGAATGATAAAACGAAATTGTTATCAGGTGCAGAATTCGAAGTGTATAAAGATGGTAAAAAGGTAGCGGAACTGAAAACAGATGAGAGTGGAAAAGTGATGTCACCGAAATTACCGCTAGGTGAATACACAGTGAAAGAAAAGAAAGCACCAGCGGGCTACAAGCTTTCAAATAAAGAATGGAAAGTAACAATTCAAAACGAGAAAGAAGTAGTAAAAGTAGAGGCAGAAAACGAAAAAATCTTAGGTTCTCTACAAATTATTAAAATGGATGATAAAGATCAAACGAAACGCTTAGCAGGCGCAGAATTTACATTGAACGATGCGAAAGGAAATGTTGTAAAAGAAGGAATTACAACAGATAAGTCTGGAACGGTTAAAGTAGACGGACTTGTGCCAGGTGAATATACGTTAGAAGAAACAAAAGCACCAGAAGGTTATGAGTTAACAAAACAAATAATTCATGTAACAGTTGACGGTGAAAAAGTTGTTGATGTAAAAGTAACGAACAGTAAGAGTCTTGGTCAATTCGAAATTGTAAAAGTAGATGCGGAAGATAAAACGAAAGTATTATCAGACGCAGAATTCGAAGTGTATAAAGATGGTAAAAAAGTAGATACGTTACGAACAGATAAAACTGGTAAAGTAGTTTCACAGAAATTAGAACCAGGAAAGTACACATTAAAAGAAACGAAAGCACCACTAGGATATAAGTTGTTAAAAGAAGAAATTGAAGTCGTTGTGGAAGCAAACAAAGTAGTAGAAGTACAAGTAGAAAACGCAAAAGAACTAGGAAGCTTACAAGTAATCAAAAAGGATGCAGAGAGTGGAAAAGTTCTAGCGGGTGCAGAATTTAAATTAAAGAACGAAGCTGGTCAAGTAGTTGAAGAAGCGAAAACAACGAATAAAGAAGGTGTTGTGAAATTCGAAAACTTAGTGCCAGGAAAGTACACGTTAGAGGAAACAAAAGCGCCAGAAGGTTATAAGGCGTTAGAAGTAACAGTAGAAGTAAATGTTATAGCGAACGAAGTAGTAAAACAAGAAGTTATGAATGAAAAAGTGAAAGAAGAAATTACAGGTCAATTAGAAATTACAAAGGTAGATGCCAATAATACAAATAAAACTTTAGCAGGCGCAGTGTTTGAAATTTGGAAAGACGGAACAAAAATCGACACATTAACAACAAACAAGAGCGGTAAAGCGACTTCTAAGAAGTTAGAACCAGGAGATTACACTTTAAAAGAAATCCAAGCGCCAGAAGGATACACTTTATCCAATAAGGAAATGAAATTTACGATTTCTAATGAAAAAATTGAAGTTGTAAAGCTTCAAATTACAAATAAAAAAGATACAGAAAAAGGTCCGGAAAAACCAGGTGAAGGAACAGAAAAACCAGGTGAAGGAACAGAAAAGCCGGGTGAAGGAACAGAAAAGCCGGGTGAAGGAACAGAAAAGCCGGGTGAAGGAACAGAAAAGCCGGGTGAAGGAACAGAAAAACCAGGTGAAGGAACAGAAAAGCCAGGTGAAGGAACAGAGAAGCCAGGTGAAGGAACAGAAAAGCCGGGTGAAGGAACAGAAAAGCCGGGTGAAGGAACAGAAAAACCAGGTGAAGGAACAGAAAAGCCAGGTGAAGGAACAGAAAAACCAGGTGAGGGAGTAGAAAAACCTAATTTACCAGAAAAAGGACAAGGTTCTTCTAATAATCAACAACTTCCAGCTACAGGACACAATACGAATTACGTTCCATTCATCGGTTTTATGCTTCTGTTATTAGGAATACGATTAAGATTCATGGCTAAAAATAGCTAACAGATGTATAAAAGGCATCAGAGATATATAGTCTCTGATGCCTTTTAAGTGAATACAGATAAAATGTAAATATCTATATGGAATGATAAATATTTTAAGCTTCAATTACGCTAAGCATTCTGTTTATAAATGCAGCTGCGTGAGCGCGTTGTGATGGTCCTTTTGGTACGAATTGATTAAATTCATTACCTTTTACAATTCCAAATCCATACACTCTTTGTACTTCTTCTTTAGCGTAAATTAAGTTTTGGTCTACAAATGGTAGTTCAACTTGTTTTGCAAAAATACCAGCGTGTTTTAGAGAACGATCGATCATAATAACAGCTTCTTCACGTGTAATTGTGGTGTTTGGATCAAATGTATTATCACCACGTCCGCGGATTATGCCTGCGCTTGCTGCACGATTAATACCGTCTCTTAAAGATGGGTGTACTTGTTCTAAGTCTGTGAACTTAGCATTTCCACTTGGTAATTGTAAAGCACGAGTAATTAGTGTAGCGAATTCAGCACGCGTTACAAGACGTTCTGGGAAGTACTTGCCGTTCCCTTCTCCTTGCATAATGCCTCTAGCTGCTAATTGACGAATGTCTTGTTCATACCATCCACCTGTAATGTCATCAGTTACTGGATCTTTTTGGTTTTCCTTATAGTATGTTTCAGTTCCTTTTAAGAAAGCATTCCATTGTCCGCGTTGAATCATAAACGCAGGGCAGTTTTTTCCTGACCAAAATTGGTGTTTTTGGACCTTATCTAGAGAAATATTTAAGTCGTTCATTAAATAAGCTGCCAATTTACGGGCATTTTCTACCGCTTTTTCATAGTTTCCATCTTGATTAACGGCAATTTCAATTCCGATAGATTCATAGTTTCCAGTTTTATTTCCAGCATGCCATCCAACTTCATTTACTGGAAGATGTTGATAAATTTCTTTATCATCTACTGTGAAATGCCAAGATGCGGCGCGATCAGCTGTTCCGCGTGCTTGATTATCTAAGAATTTTGCATGATTTAGAGCATTGGCACCTTTCGCTGTATTAGCCGTTTCGTGAATCGTAATATATTTAGGTACCATCGGGTAGCCGGGGCGAATATCGTCATTTCCTTTTGGGACAATCATTTCTTTAAATGTAACGCCATAAATATTGTTTGTTTGTAGAGCTTCCGGAGCTCTCAATAAACTATTTTTAGCAGTACGACTGTTTTTTAATAATGAAGCTTTTGTACCTTCAAATGTAGCAGAAGGTGCATAAATCCATTTTGCTGTTTCGTTTATTTGGACTTTAAACCAATTTCCAGCTTGTTCAGTAGGAGTAATGACTTGTGGTTGTAGTTTCCCTTCTTCTTTAAACGATTGGAACGGAAGGGCATGTATGGAAGCTTCTTCTTTTACGATTAATTTTTGGTTAGATAGTTTATGAATCTCTTGAACTTCTAAGCTATTATCATTGTTATCTATCCATCCAGCGCCAGTTGGCGTCGTTATGTAGTAAGCATTTCCTTTTTTCTTTGTCGCCGTTACGACTTGTTCTGTAATCTCGATATTCGATTTGTTTTTTAAATCATTCGCGGTATATAATGAATGTTTTTTTGAAGTGTATAGTAGGAATTGGCCAGTAACCTCGATATCTTCTTCATGAGTACTATGCTCATTAACATGCTCTTTAATACTTTTAAAAACTTGATCTTCCGTATATACTTCGGCGGATTTTTCAGCACTCTCTGCAAATGAATAAGTAGGTGCAAGAACAGTTTGTAATGCAAGAGAGAGAGTTAAAACACTATAAAATTTCTTTTTCATATTTTTTTTAACACATTAGATTATAGAATCTAGTGTTAACATTCCTCCTTTTTATATTGTATTTTCACTATGTATCGATTTTAACACTAATAAATTTTAACAAGAGAAAATCAGGATGTCTATATACATGAGCGATATTCATAAAAAGAATTATTTGAAAAAATGTAAGAGAAACAGGTAAAACCTTCTGTATTGACCTGTAAACGCCCTTCAAGTAAACTAAAGAGAGTTTGCAAATGAAAAGGTGATAATGTGTTAATTTCAATTAAAACGTTACAAGATGATCGTTTTTTACGTCCGCTACAAAATATTGGCGGCTTATTTTTTGAAGATAGTACGATTGGATTTGAACAAGAGGAAGCGAATCTGATCGTTGATATACACATTGAGGATAATGTGAAAGCATCCGCTCGATTAACGGATGTTAGCACAGGAAATGTGTATGAAGAAACATTCTCGAAAGATTTATCTGCTTTCACAGATGAAAAAGAGCGTATGAAGCAAGTGAAGCACGTTGTTTCTTATGTATATCTTTCTGTTCTTCAGCAGTTAACTGGACTTGAACAAAGCTGGGGTATTTTAACGGGAGTACGTCCGACGAAACTTCTTCATAAAATGCTTCAAAATGGTATGTCAAAGGAAGAAGCGCATCAAGAACTTCGTGAAAGTTATTTAATTCATGAAGAGAAAATTGAACTTCTTCAGCGCATTGTTGATTGCCAATTAGCAGTTGTTCCGGATTTATACCGTTTGAAAGAAGAAGTAAGTATTTATATCGGTATTCCGTTCTGCCCAACGAAATGTGCATACTGTACATTCCCGGCTTATGCGATTAATGGACGCCAAGGGTCTGTTGATTCGTTCTTAGGTGGTTTACATTATGAAGTTCGTGAAATTGGTAAGTTTTTAAAAGAAAAAGGTGTGAAAGTTACGACGATTTATTATGGCGGCGGTACACCTACAAGTATTACAGCAGAAGAGATGGATATGCTGTATGAAGAAATGTACGAAGCGTTCCCAGACGTGAAAAATGTACGTGAAGTAACAGTTGAGGCAGGTCGTCCAGATACGATTACGCCAGCAAAGCTAGAAGTGTTAAATAAATGGAACATTGACCGTATTAGTATTAATCCGCAGTCATATCATCAAGAGACACTAAAAGCAATTGGACGTCACCATACTGTAGAAGAAACAATTGAGAAATACCATTTAGCTCGTGAAATGGGAATGAACAATATTAATATGGACTTAATTATTGGTCTTCCTGGTGAAGGGTTAGATATCTTCAAGCATACGTTAGATGAAACAGAAAAGTTAATGCCAGAATCATTAACAGTTCATACGTTATCATTTAAACGTGCTTCTGAAATGACGCAAAACAAACGTAAATATAAAGTAGCAGGTCGCGAAGAGATTACAGCGATGATGCACGAAGCAGAAGAGTGGACGCAAAAGCATAATTACGTACCATATTACCTATATCGTCAAAAGAATATTTTAGGTAACTTAGAGAACGTTGGTTATGCAATGCCGACGCAAGAGAGTATTTACAACATTGTCATTATGGAAGAAGTACAATCAATTATCGGACTTGGTTGCGGTGCATCAAGTAAATTTGTTCATCCGAAGACGGGGGCAATTACGCACTTCGCAAATCCGAAAGATCCAAAATCATATAACGATGGCTTTGTAAAATATACAGAAGATAAACTGAAAATTTTAGAAGAGCTATTTGTATAAGAAGGAGAGTGTTCCAAATCGGAACACTCTCTTTTTTATATTGTCAGCTTTTGTCAGTAAGGCGATATATTCGAAAAATCGCTGCTATAAATTGAATTGCGGTCGATATATTTGAAAAATCGCCAATATAATTTCATGTATCAAAGGTTTGCACGTGTTGTAAAACTATGTCGATAATAATCAGAAAAATTAGTCAAAACATTGAAGGACAATGTCTACTTATGGACGAAATGATAGATTTATGAAAGAGAAAAGGGGGAAATTGTTGGCATGTACATGACGATAGGGAGAATTTTTGATTTATCTGTTGGTAAGTATCCGAATAAAGAGGCGTTAGTGGAACCTGAAAAAAATATTCGCTGGACATATAAACAGTGGGACGAACAAATAAATAAAACGGCACACGCTTTATTAGAAGACGGAGTAAGAAAGGGAGATACGGTATCTGTTTACTTATATAACTGCCATGAATTTGTAAACGTTTACTTAGCTTGTGCGAAAATTGGTGCGATTTTTAACCCAATTAACTTTCGTTTAAAGGCGAAAGAAGTATCTTATATTCTTCAGGACGCATCCTCGAAAGTCGTTGTCTTTGAAAAAGCAGTTGAGTCAACTGTTGCTATCATTGAACGAGATTTTCCAAATACATCTTTTTGGTCTATAGAAAACGATAAACCTTCCTATGCAAGTTCCTACCATGAAAAAGTGAATGCAGCATCTTCTGAGAAAGTAAATATCGAAATTGATGAAATGGACTTTTGTTCTATGCTTTATACGAGCGGTACGACAGGTCATCCGAAAGGTGTGTTACATCGTCATCGTGAAATGGCTGAGCATAGTATGATTTGTACGTATTTCTTAAAATATAATAGAGATAGTGTGGGGCTTGTTGTTGCGCCTTTATATCACTGTGGTGAATTAAATGCCGGAATCATACCACGCATTCAAGTTGGCGGGAAGAATGTTATTTTGCATCATTTTGATACAGAAACAGTATTACATACGATTCAAGAAGAAAAGATTACGACGTTCTTTGCAGCACCGACGATGTGGAATATGTTGTTGCAAAAAGATTTAACTCAGTATGATTTAACTTCAATGAAAATTGGTATATATGGCGGAGCGGCAATGGCGCCGGCGTTAGTGAAGGAATGTAAAGAACGTCTTTATATTGACCTTGTTCAAATATACGGAATGACAGAAATGGGACCAGTTGTTGCGTTTCTCGTAGAGGAGGATCAAATTACGAAAGCTGGTTCAGCAGGCACGCCATGCTTTAGCCACGAAGTTCGTATTGTGAAACCGAACGAGGAGGCACCGGCAGAACCAGATGATGTATTACCTCCTTATGAGGTGGGAGAAATTATTTTACGTGGCCCAACTATGATGGCTGGCTATCATAATCGCGAAGAGGCAAATAAAAAATCGATGTATAAAGGATGGTATCATTCTGGTGATTTAGGATACTTCGATAAAGATGGTTATTTATTCGTTGCAGATCGCGTTGATGATATGGTAATTAGCGGTGGTGTAAATATTTACCCTCGTGAAATTGAAGATTTCCTTCATAGTCATCACGGTATATTAGATGTAGCGGTACTTGGTGAGCCAGATGAATTATGGGGAGAGCGTGTGGTGGCAGTTATTGTGAAGAAAGATGAAACAATAACAGAAGCTGATTTAGAAACGTATTGCAAAGAAAGTGACGAATTAGCAGATTATAAGCGTCCGCGTCATTATTTATTTGTAGATGAACTTCCGCGTAATGCGAGCGGGAAGTTGCAGAAGTTTGTGCTGAGGGAGTCATTGAAAGGGACAAAAAAATAGAAAGTGGGGGATACCCACTTTCTATTTTTATTTGCGTGAAAAACCTTCTTCATCAAGGTATTCCGCAGCTTCTGGATAAGAGTTGAATGTACCGTCTAAGTTTACACCAGCGTACACGTTCCACATGTCATCCTCTGAAATAAGAGTAAGAATATGACCATCTTCGTTCTGCCATTCTTCTTCTTTCGCAGGTTCTACAGGTGCTACTACTTCTTCTTGTGATAGAAGGTCAATTGATTTCTCAATTACTGAACGTAACTCTTCTGCTGAAAACTCGCGGATGTTAACCATACCTTTATCATCCGTTTTGTAACCTTTAATACCGCTTGCATACACAAATCCATTTCCATTTGGGTGTAAATGAAATACAACGTTCTTTTTATCTAAACGACTTTCTTCAAAGTGGAAGTTTACACGTTTTAATGATACGTTCTTTCTTTCTAGTTCTGGGAAAGATTCAATAATCGATAATTTTTCTTCAAAAGTTAGCATAGTGCCTCCAAGTATATAGTAAAAGATTTAATTTGTTCATTATAGCATAGTTGCAATTGTTTCCAAAGATAAGGGGGAAACTTTTCATTAAATCCGTTTACGTCACGAGAATGTAAAAAGTGAGCTAACGAATGTATCTTTTTAGGTGTACAATGGAACATGGACTTTATACAAAGGTGGTTTTTTTATGTTTCAAAAAATAGCAAAGGAATGTTTAGCAGGATTTACTGTTGCGATTGTTGCGTTACCACTTGCGATTGCATTTGGTATTGCCGCGACAGGAACGTCTGAGGGAGCGCTTGTTGGATTATATGGTGCGATTTTTGCAGGTTTATTCGCAGCGTTATTTGGCGGGACACCTGGGCAAGTAACGGGGCCAACTGGACCAATTACCGTTATCGCAACTGGAGTTATTGCGACGCACGGGTTAGAGGCAAGTTTTATTGCCTTTATGATGGCAGGATTATTTCAAATTTTATTCGGTGTATGTAAGCTCGGTTCTTACGTTCGATATATTCCGTATCCTGTCGTTTCAGGATTTATGAATGGTATTGCATTAATCATTATTTTAGGTGAAATAAAGCATGTACAAAATAGTTTTCTACTTGTTGTGTTAACGATTATTGTAATGATTGTTTCTGGCAAATGGATTAAGGCGATTCCGTCTAGTTTAGTAGCACTAGTCGGTGTGACAGCTTTGCTTCCTTTATTTTCTTCTCTACTCGAAGGACTTGCAGTAAAGTTACCGATTATCGGAAATCTTTCACTAAATAAAGTAATTGAAAAGATTGGAACCATTCCAGAAGCGATGCCTACGCTTCATATTCCATCTTTAAGTGGAACAGGAATAGCAGCACTTATTTTACCAGCGCTTAGTATTGCTTTATTAGGATCGATTGACTCGTTGTTAACATCGGTCGTAATGGATAATGTGACAGGTACGCGTCATAAAAGTAATAAAGAGCTTGTTGGACAAGGTATCGGTAATATGATGAGCGGATTGTTTGGCGGATTAGCAGGTGCAGGTGCGACTGTAAGATCTATCGTGAATATAAGAAGTGGTGGTAAAACGGCACTTTCGGCATGTATGCATAGTGTTATCTTATTTATTTTTATTATGGGTCTTGGTTCGGTCGTACAATATATTCCACTTGCTGTATTATCAGGTATTTTAATTTTAACTGGTATTGGAATGTTCGATTGGGAAAGCATGAAAAAGATGCATGTCGCTCCTAAAGGTGATGTCGTTGTTATGCTCGTAACGATGATTGTAACGGTGAAGTTCGATTTAATGATTGCCGTTGCATTCGGTATTATTCTTTCGTTCATCATATATATGGTGAAATGTAAAGAACGTAAAACTTCTATCGTAAAAGAAAGAGAAGAAACGTATACAATTCAAGGACCGCTCTCTTTCCTATCAGTAGATCGTATTTTCTCTACTTTACAAGATGTGAAGTCACCAGTTGTATTACGTATGAAAGATGTGCGTTATATGGATGTATCAGGAGCTATGGCATTATTAAATTTTGTTGAGCAATCAAATAAAGTAGGGGCAAGTGTAAAGCTTGAGCAAGTACATCCAAGTATTGAAAAAACAATTGTAGTAATGGCAAGCGATGAACAGAAAGAGCAATTGAAAATCTTAAGTGTTTAGATGGCAATTAGAATATCTCACAACTTTACATAAATTATAATGTAGAGTTGTGGGATATTCTTATAATGTTTTTAGTAATATGTATCGCAGTGATAGAGAGGAAGAGCTCTTTTTGCGTAACAGAAACGGTTATAATGTGTACATATATAATGGAAGGAATTAGAAAAAGATTGTGAAGAGATAGGTTTGAATTGGTTCTGTTTTCTATTTTGAAAAAAAAACCAAGTATTCAACCTATAATAAATTTGTTATGATAACCAATGGGATAAAGTGAATCCCTATCGTTTAAAACAATATGTTTGAGAGTATATGTATAAAAGAAAAGAGAAAAAATATGAATAAAACATTTGTAAAAGGAGCAGCAATTTTAACCATTACAACTTTTTTGTCGAAATTGCTTGGTAGTTTTTTTCAAATTCCATTACAAAATATTGCAGGAGATGAAGTGCTAGGTATTTTCCGCCTTGTTTTTCCTGTATATATGATTGCTCTTACATTATCGGTAGCCGGAGTTCCACTTGCAATTTCGAAACTAATTGCAGAGTTGAACGAAAAAAATAAGCAAAAGGAAATTGCGAAATTATTTAAATCAGCGTCAATTATAGGGATAGCATTTGGCGTTTTCGGCTGTTTAGTCATTGTATTATTTTCTATTGAAATTGCAAATATGCTCGGTGGACAAGAAACTAGAATGCCGTTGCTTATTACTTCATTAGCATTACTCATTGCGCCATACATGGCGGTGTATAGAGGGTATTTCCAAGGTTTCGGTGATATGAAACCAACAGGAGTATCACAAGTCATTGAGCAATTTGTCCGTGTGTTTTTTATGTTAATAATTGCTTACATACTAGTATCGTGGGATAAGAGTAATACTGTTATTACTAGTGGTGCGATGGTTGGCTCTTTTCTTGGAGTCATTAGTTCGCTTATATATTTGCGTATAAAATATAATAGAAGTCCATACTACAATAAAAGCAATTCCTATTCGCTCCGAGATTTAAGAGAAAACGGCAAAAAGATATTGCGGGTATCGATCCCAATCGCTATCGGAGCTTTATCAATGCCGCTTTTAAATTTAGTAGACTCGCTTACAATACCGCATGTATTACAAGGATCATCAACAGAAATTCAAGAACAATTTGGAATATACAGTCGCGGTTTTGCATTCACGCAAATAATTGTTATTTTTGCAAGTGCAATTGTATTTCCGTTAATACCACTCTTAACTTCCGCATTGGCCAAAAGAGATATAAATTTGGCGAAAATAACAATTCAAAATACAAACCGACTAGCGCATGTTTGGACAGCACCATTAACAGTATGGTTGATGGCATTAACAGTACCGTTAAATGTCGGATTGTTCACAGACGTAAAAGGCAGTAGTATGTTAACAGTTATGATTGGCAGTTCGTATTTTACTGCGGTTATGGTATTATCAATAGGTGTTTTACAGGGGATTAATCGTTCTGCACAAGCTGCATGGATTGTTATTGGCGCGAGTTGTGTGAAAGTCGTGTTAAACATTATGTTAGTGCAGAAGTTTGGCATAGATGGAGCGGCGTATAGTACATTAATTACTTACGTATTGATTTGTATTGTAAATCATTTGTATATTCGAAGCTATATTGCCTATTCTATTCATTTCAAAAACTTTTTCGGTGTGCTAGCAATAGCATGTATTTTCGGACTAGGATTGTATGAACTATGTAATGTGATAGATGTTACATCTTCAAGAATTATGACGTTATTATTCAGTGGTATAGCATTAAGTATTACAACCATTTTGTATGGTGTATGTGCTTTGAAATTAAAATGGATATCAATAAAAAAAATACCATTTTTGAAAAGATAAATATAAAAATTTAATTTTTTATTAAAATTCATATGAGCTGATAAAGAGGAAACTATGTAGGGTATTAAGTGTTTAGGTAAGGAATGGGTACCAGTTTATGTTAGATGAAATAAACGGTTACCTAGTTTTGGAGGAGATTTAGGGTGCGTTTAGTCTTATCAGGATATTATGGTTTTTATAATGTTGGAGACGAGGCGATTCTACAATCAATTATTGAATCGTTAAGTAAAGAGAACCCGGATATAGAACTAGTAGTACTATCAAATGATTCTAAATATACAAAGGAAAGGTATGGTGTAGAATCGGTAGATCGCTGGAATATAAAAGCTGTTTATCATGCAATCAAAAACAGTGATGGAGTTATTAGCGGTGGCGGGAGCCTTCTTCAAGATCAGACAAGTACGAAGAGTATTCTATATTATACGGGTATTATGGGACTCGCTCGATTATTAAAAAAGCCGTATTATATTTATTCACAAGGAATAGGTCCAATTACAAAAGGATATAATCGTCTATTAGTAAAATGGAACTTGTCAAAAGCTTCCTATGTATCAGTTCGAGATGAAGATTCGTTTTTATATTTAAAAGAACTTGGCATAAAAAACGATATTGAAATTGTTCCAGACCCTGTTTTAACATGGAAACGGACAAAACAATCGGATTGGTTGCAAAAGCATTCGATACATGGAAAAGTAATCGCGGTTAGTGTGCGTTATTGGAATTCAAAAGAAGATTATGTAAAAAAATTAGCTACGGCATTAAAAAAATTAAAGCAAGAAGGATACCAAATTCTATTTGTTCCAATGCATGAGCCATTTGATCAAAAAGCTTCGCGTGAAGTAGTAGACTTAATGGGAGAAGAGACGTATATGCTTCCATATAAAATGGATATCGACGAGAAAATATTCATTTTATCACAATGTTCATTACTAATTGGTATGCGTCTTCATGCACTTGTTTTTTCTGCTGTAGCCAAAACTCCAATGGTCGGGATTTCGTACGATCCGAAAATTGATTCGTTTTTAAGTCAAGTGAATCAGCCAGTTATAGGAAGTGTGGATGGCGAATGGAGTGCGGAGTATTTATATGAAATTGCGAAAAAGCAATTAATGCAACAAGGAACTGTGGAGCAAGAGTTACAATTAATAATAGATGAGCTTCGGTTGCAAGGCAAACAGGCAACAAAGAAACTCATTGATCATATGGAAAAAGACACTTTATTAAAAAAGTAAAGTGTCTTTTGTTTTGAATTTAATGAAAATTATAATTATAAAAACGTTTTATTTTAATTCTTATTTATTATGCTAAAATGATTGCGATTATTATATAATCAAATTTGTGATAATAAATTCGTAGATTACGAGGAGGATAACCTTGAAGACTTTTTCAAAAGGTATAACAGCAGTGGCATTAACGGGATCATTACTTTTAACTCCTATTTCAAGTTATGCGGCAAATGATGATATTACAGGACATATGTTTGAGACGCATATGCGCTCACTTATTACTAAAGGAGTTTTAATGGGGTATGGTGAGAATGTATATGCGCCTGATAAATTAGTAACAAGAGCAGAGTTTGCTACATTCATAGCAAGGTCTTTAAATTTACCGAAAGCTGATTCGAATTTCGAGGATGTGCCGAAGACTTACGGTTTATATGATGGTGTAAGTAGAGCATATGGAGCGAAAATTATTAATGGTCGTACGAACGAGACGTTCTCACCAAATGATGTGATTACACGTGAAGAAATGTCGATAATGGTAAAGCGAGCGTTAGACTATAAAAATATTAAAGTAGCTGTAAGTCCGCTTACCTTTACTGATAAAGATAGTATTAACTATAAAGAGCATGTACAAGTTATGGTGGCTACTCAAATTATTAAAGGGTATCCAGAAGATAATACATTTAGACCACATTTATCAGCTACAAGAGGGATGGCTTCAGCTATGTTGGATCGTATGCTTCAGACGATTGAAAAAAACGGAAATAGCAATCCTGTAGAAACTAAGAAATATGTTGTGACAAATGTAAGAGAAAACGGAACAGAGCAAGAAGTAGAGCGCTATAATACGTATAAAGAGGCAGTTACGGCTGCTCAAAATAAAGGTATGAATGCGGTAAAATACGAGAACGAATTCTTATGGATTAAAGATGGTTTTGCAAGTGCGAAAAGAATAACTGGGCAAAACATCATTAATATTTATGATGAGAATTTGTCAACAGTATATACGTATATTCAGTATGGAACAGAATTGAAAGTGTTAGAAGTTGGCGAAGATCGTGTGAAAGTTCAACTTTCTGGTTTGACAGGTTATGTGAAGAAGAATGAAATCACTTTAATTCCTACAAATGAAATGAAACAGTCGTCTTATTATGTGAAATCAGATGGATATTTATACCATAAATATTATACATATAATACAAGTTCACCTGGATATACAGAATTTAGATATGGTGTGGCACCTTCTTTCATGAAGCAAGGACAGCAAATGTATAGTGTAGATGGAAAAACATTTGGAGATGAAACTTTCTATCAATATTTCAATTATTTATCATTACGTTCGAAAACAAATTATACAGCTGAACAACTAGATAGTTATGTGAAATCGATTAAGCCAGACTCTCCATTAATTGGTTTAGGAAAGAAATTTAAAGAAGTAGAAAGCAAGTATAATGTAAATGCATTATTCTTATATTCATTAGCAATCCATGAAAGTTATTATGGAACAAGCGCTCTTGCAAAAGATAAAAATAATTTATTTGGTTTAAAAGCAACAGACGATAGTCCATATGGTAACGGGGAAGCATTTAATTCAAAAGAAGATTGTATTGAACATGCAGCAAAATTATACATGAATGAAGGATATTTAAATCCAGGACATTGGCGTTATACAGCAACATATACAGGTGATAAAGCTGCTGGTTTAAATGCGAAATATGCATCTGATGCGAACTGGGGTAAAAAAGTAGCGGGGCATATGAACCGTTTTGATTCTTATTTAGGTAAAAAAGAATACAACAAGTATAAACTTGCACGTGTGATGAATAACGTAGAAGTGAAAAAGAATCCTAGTATATCAAATGAGCGACTGTATCGTTTAAATACAAATGTAGTTGTCACAGTTACTGGTGAAGAAATAATAAATGGAAAAGCGTGGATTAAAGTTATTTCAGATAATCCTACTGTAACTGAAGCCTATATCGCAAAAGAAAGCTTAGAGTACGTAAAACATTAATTAAATAAAAAAGAAGGTGCTACTGACATTTCGTAGCACCTTCTTTCTATTCAATTTCAAAATCAACAATGATATAAGCGAGTATAACAACGAAGAAAATACTAACGGCTGGCGCTGTTAATACGTGGCCAGACATAAAACCAATGCCAAGTGATAGAACGAGTGTGCTCGCTAATAGCATATACTTTACTTTCATGATTTTCTTAAAGTTTGTGATCATGCTGATGAATAATTTAATACCGAAGTATAGAAGTGGTAGTAAGTAAATAAGGAAACCGACAATGCCAAAGGCGAAAAATAGGTCATGGAAGTCCATTTCAATTAATTTAATTTTATCTGTGTAGTTACCAGCGTAACCCATTCCGAATAGTTTTTGTGAAAGCGGTGCGTCTTTATAGTATTGTTTGTATGTTTTTAAGAATTTGTCGCGATCACTATAAATTAAACTTTTCACTTCAGAATCTGTAAGTTCACCTTTTGCATGTTTTTTTGCATCTTCTGGATCTTCTTTAATTACTTTTCCTTCTTTTCGATCTTTCTCTTCTTGTACTGATTTTTTGTATTCGTATATTTGCATGTGAATGCCCATATTTTTTGCGATAGGAGTATGCGGTGTAAGAGCAATTAAACCTCCTAGTATAACTGCGGCAACAATGGTATTTACAATATGTGTAAATCCTTTTCCTTCTTTTTTACGATTTATCATGTATTCAATGAATGAGAAGAAAAGTGCTACGCCTAATGTAATAACAATTGCGCCATATCCGACTTTCGTTCCGACCATAATACTTGCATACATCGCAAGTATTGTTGGAATCCAGTAATATATTTTCGAGAAAGAAGTTGTTTTATGTATCGAATATAAGACAATGATTGGGAACATAATGGCGAAAAGAGAACTTAAATCATTTCCAGCGAAGAACCAACCTCTTGAACCGATTTTTGAGTGAGGATAGCTTGGGAAATCTGTTCCAGTTTGCATTGCGACAATCATTGTGATGCTTAAAATTAAAGTTGCATATAAGAAATATGTAATGATTTTATGAAATACATACTCTTTATTTTTTAGCTCTTTAAAGGCGATAATATATCCAAACAGTAGCACAATTGGATATATGCTCTTTAAGATGAATTTAACTTCTTCTCCAAATGAAACTGGAGATTTAACCATCATATTATTTACAAGACCGATTGCGAGTGCGATTCCGAGTAAACATAAATAGAGGATGTACTTTTTCGCATCTTGTTGTTTGTGATGAAGAAGTAGGTATCCTAATGCAAGAAGCATAAAGGCGAAACGGACTACAACTCCAACTGTTGCGCTCATGTGTAATATATAGATTGAAAAAGATGTTAATAAATCTAAAATTGGTTGAAACACAATGAATAGCAATAGGAAATGTGGGAAGTAGTTATCCGTTTGTTTCAACTTAGTAACCATATGTTCCTCCAGTTCTTCATTCCTTTATTACAACACCCAAAAGATGGGTATAAAGCCTTTTTTACATAGTAAGGCGAATGAATTTCAATATTTGTTTTTTATCAAACTTAAGAATACACCATTTCATTGTAATGGTAAATAGATGAAAAGCATGGATAAACCGACTTTAATTTCTATATTTTTCAACGGAATTGTATGTTTTATACGGTATATGTACAAATTGCGAGATTATTAGACAGAAAATTGAGAAAAAAGAAGGATTTTTCAATGGTTCTCTATAATTATATAAGTATAATCTTTATGGAGAAAAGAGGGGTATATATAATGGAAATAACAAGTAAAACAGAATCTGTCGTTGTGAAATATGAAGGCCACGTTGCAACGGTTATGGTCAATCGCCCAGAGGTGTTAAATGCGTTAGATGAGCCGACATTAAAAGAGTTATTACAAAAGTTGAAAGAAGTAGCGGAAAGTTCTGCGCATATCGTTGTGTTATGCGGAAACGGCCGTGGTTTTTCTGCGGGTGGGGATATTAAATCGATGCTTTCAAGTAATGATGAAAGTAAGTTTGATGGCATTATGAATACTATTTCTGAAGTTGTCGTGACGTTATATACGATGCCAAAGCTTGTTATTAGTGCAATTCATGGACCAACTGCAGGTCTTGGGTTAAGTATTGCGTTAACAGCTGATTATGTAATGGCGGATATATCATCTGTTATTGCGATGAACTTTATTGGAATCGCTTTAATTCCAGATGGAGGCGGTCATTTCTTCCTTCAAAAGCGCGTCGGTGAAAATATGACGAAGCAAATTATTTGGGAAGGTAAGAAATTATCAGCGACAGAAGCGCTTGATATCGGCTTAATTGATGAAGTAATCGGCGAAGATTTCCAAACGGCTGTGAAGCAAAAAATTAATGAATGGTCACAAAAACCGATTAAAGCAATGATTCAAACGAAGCAAATTTTATGTGAAGTAAATCGCTCTAATTTAGAGCAAACATTGCAATTAGAAAAGCGTGGTCAATATGCAATGAGACAAACAGCGGATCATAAAGAAGGAATTGCTGCGTTTTTAGAGAAACGTTTACCAGCATTTAAAGGGGAATAAAGTTTGTCCATTCCTCATGAGTAGCTCGTTAATTCGGGATAAAGGGGAGAAAGTGCTAACACATTTTAGTATAATTGTGTTAGCACTTTTTTTTAAGGAGTAATACATGAAGAGAATGATCGGTGTTATCACTATTATTTTGCTTACATATTCTGCTTTGCATAGTACACCATCTTTGGCAGTTCGGACTGCGTTATTTTTTGAGGGACATCCAAGTGTTGCGTTTTCTGGTGGGGTGACGAAAGAAAAAGATGTGAAAAAAGAAGCGATTCCAGATGAGTACCAAACTCTATATGGTAAGGAAGAAAACTCAGAGCACTATTTCTTTCCGCATGTAAGAGCACATGAATCAGGAATTGATATGTTAAGTGCATGCGTGAAGAAAAAATGGTTTTTCTATAAAGCAGAGCTCGGGTGTTATTAAATATAGGAGGATGAATGATGTCAGCATATAACAAGTTAGTAAGAGATCGTGTTCCAGAGAAGATTTTAATGTCTGGAAAAACGTATACCGCACAAAAATTAACAGGTCAAGCATACATACAAGCTTTAGCGAAAATTGGAACGGAAGAAATTCGTGAATTTGCTTCTATGAAAGAACGCGAACATGCGCTAGATTCTCTTGCGGATGCACTAGAAGTAATCATTTCATTAGCACGTGCGGAAGGTGCATCAATTGAAGATGTGGAACGCCTTCGTAAGAAAAAAGAAGTAGAGCGCGGTGGATTTGAAAGAGGGATTTATTTATTAGATGTCTCGGAAGAATAGTTTAATAGGAAAAGCATAGCGTTAATGAGTAACGCTATGCTTTTTTGTTGCAATGAAGCTAATAATGAAGAAAATAGCTGTTAATATCCAGCTGATTGTAATAGAAGTAGTAGTATGAACGGCATAAGAAACTTGTAAACAAAATAATGATGCTAAAAACCAAATGAGTGCAATGTGTATATATTTTTTTGATATATTCATATTTCAGGACTCCTTTTGTATACTAAAAAGAATTTTACTACAATTTAGAAAATTAAGCTATATAAGTAGAGGTTTTCTGGTGAATTTTGTATACTGAATAGTAGAGAAAATGAGGAGGAAACGACAATGGCACATCATGCGAGAGAAACGATGGAACTTATTAAGGAGCTTGTCTCTATTCCGAGTCCGTCTGGAAATACAGCAAAAATTATTGATTTTATTGAAAACTATGTCAGTGAGTGGAATGTAGAAACGAAACGTAACAATAAAGGCGCTCTTATTTTAACGGTAAAAGGGAAGAATGATGCGCAGCACCGCTTATTAACGGCACACGTTGATACGTTAGGTGCGATGGTGAAAGAAATTAAGCCTGATGGTCGCCTGAGTCTTTCTATGATTGGTGGATTTCGCTGGAACTCTGTAGAAGGAGAATATTGCGAAATTGAAACATCAAGTGGCAAGACGTATACAGGAACGATTTTAATGCATCAAACATCTGTACATGTATATAAAGATGCAGGTGAAGCAAAACGCGATGAGAAAAATATTGAAGTTCGTATTGATGAGCGCGTATTTTCAGCTGATGAAGTACGCGAATTAGGAATTGAAGTAGGAGACTTCGTTTCATTTGATCCGCGCGTTCAAATTACAGAGAGTGGATACATAAAATCACGTCATTTAGATGACAAAGTAAGTGTTGCGATTTTATTAAAATTAATTAAAAGATTACAAGATGAAAACGTAACATTACCATATACGACGCATTTCTTAATTTCTAATAATGAAGAGATTGGATACGGTGGTAATTCTAATATTCCAGAAGAAACTGTTGAATACTTAGCAGTTGATATGGGAGCGTTAGGTGATGGACAAACATCTGATGAATATACAGTATCTATTTGTGCAAAAGACTCTAGCGGCCCGTACCATTACGCTTTACGTAAACATTTAGTAGAGCTTGCGAAAACGAATCATATTGAATATAAAGTAGATATTTATCCGTACTACGGATCTGATGCATCAGCTGCGATTCGTGCGGGATTTGACGTGAAACATGCGTTAATTGGAGCGGGTATTGATTCTTCTCACGCATTTGAACGTACACATGAAAGTTCTATTGCGCATACAGAATCATTAGTGTATGCATATGTAATGTCTAATTTAATTGAAGAATAATTTCATAGATAATAGAGAGCTGATTAAAAATATTATTTTTAATCAGCTTTTTATTTGGCGAAGCGATTAGGAGACATGTTCTAATCGCTTTTTTAGCCCGCTATTTGTGGGCTGATTAAAGTTTTATTTTATATACATTCATTATAAGTTATATATATGCGATTTTTGTTATACGGCCGGAAACGTGTTTACTATAGATATATAATGTTATACACTATGAAAGGAATTAATTAATAGTTAATATGTTTTAGTTAGCTTGATTAAAAAAAATGTATGAATATGAAGTTTTGAGAGGAGATTTATTTTTCATGAAGTACAAAGCAATAGCCGCAGGTTTATTAGCAGCAAATTTACTAGCACATCCAATTAGTAGTTTAGCAGAAACGAAGAAATTTCCTGATGTTTCAGATAGTGCGTGGTCGAAAGACGCAATTTATTATTTAGTAGAGAGAAATGTAATTAACGGTATGCCAGATGGTAACTTTATGCCATACGGAAATTTAACACGTGCCCAGGCAGCAAAGATTATCGCAACAGCAATTGGGGCTAAAGTAGATCCAAATGCAAAGCCGTCTTATAATGATGCAAAAAATAGTTGGGCAGCTTCATTTATTGCAGCCATGGAAAAAGAGAATATTATTAAAGGGCGAGAACCAGGAGTATTTGATCCTGAAGGAAAAGTAACTCGTGCTGAAATGGCAGCTATGCTTGTAAGAGCATATAATCTGAAGAGCAAAGTAACAGGACCAGTTCCTACAAAATTCGCTGATTTAGAGAATCATTGGGGTAAAGAAGAAGTTAATATTTTAGTAGAATTAAAACTTTCTTTAGGTACAGAGAATGGCTGGAAACCGAATGATTCTATTACGCGTGAACAAGCAGCTCAGCTTACTGCGCAAACAGATAAATTTAGCAAGAATAGTGATCGTCCAGTAGAAACAAAGAAAATGTACATAGATAGAAAATTCATTACATATCACGCACCATCATTAAGTTCTGGGATTAGTGCAAATCAGCATAATCCACAAATGGTTGAAATTAAAGAAGAACGAGATGGATGGATCAAAATTGCAACAAGTAAAGGTGATAAATGGACACCTTTAGTAGAGAAAACAGAAGTTATTAATGAAGGATTCACTACTTATGCAGAAGCTTCTTCTTCTTCAAAAGTAATGGGAACACATAGCGCACAACAAGTAACTGTTATTGAAGAGAACGGCAGCTGGATTCGTATCCGCATGGGCGCTGGTTTCCAATGGGTTAATAAAAATCAATTAAATCCAGTGAAGCAGGGTAACTTCTTAGAAGGAAAAGCGATTATCATTGACCCAGGTCATGGCGGAGTTGATTCAGGTAATCCAGGTTATTATGAGAAAGAAAGTGAAACTGTATTAGATGTATCATTGCGATTACAGAAGATATTTGAGAAAAAGACACCATTTACTGTGTTATTCACTCGTACAGATGATACACGTCCAGGAACAAGTGCTTCTGATTCTTTAAAGAAACGTGTAGAATTTGCTCAAAAAAATAATGGGGATATTTTTGTAAGCATTCATGGTAATGGCACGGAAGAGAAAAATGGACAAGGTACAGAAACGTTCTACTATGAATCAGCGACAGCAAGAGGAACAAATCCTAACGTATCAGAAAGTCGTTTACTAGCAGAAAAAATTCAAGAGCGTCTTGTAGATGCACTGGGAACAAAAGATCGTGGTGTGAAAAAAGGCGATTTATACGTAATTAGAGAAAATACAATGCCAGCTGTATTAGCAGAATTAGCATTTGTAGATAATAAAAGTGATGCAGATAAAATAGCTACACCAGCGCAAAGACAAAATGCAGCGGAAGCTATTTATCAAGGTATTTTAGATTACTATGAAGAAATGGGTAACAACGTGTCTTCTTTCCGTTAATAAATAATAAGAGATTGCCATTGGCAGTCTCTTTTATTTATTAACGTTTCTCTTTATTTCCGGCATATGATATCATTTAATTTTATATACAAAAGAAAAGTATTGAGTAATTGTAATCATAACAATTTTAAACGATAGAGGATGATAATAGATTGAATAATCATAGTAAAACACCTGCCTGTATATATACGTATGCATTTCGTGAGGAGGAGCGTGCTTTATGTTACTTGGAAATGCGCTCGTTCTTTGGAATGGAGTCCCACGTTAATATTTTAAAAAGTGATGTAAAAATTGACCCGAGTAGAAGTGCGTTTATGAAAGAGCGCGTTGAGGTTATGTATGAAGGGGACGACTTAGAAAGCATTTTAAAACAAGTGGAACAAATTGATTTGGCGGGAGCGACATTTAAAGTTATTTTCGTTAAAATCAATGACCTCGTTGGGGAGAATAAAATTGAATATGGAGAAAGACGTCTTATTGAACGAGACCTTGGCATGCATATCGAAGGAGAAGCGGATGTTCGTAATCCAGAGCGTGTATTCGGGATTGTTCCTCTTGGAGGACGCTGGTACTTCGGGCACTATGTAGAAAGCGAACCAGTTTGGTATCATCACATAAAAAAACCGCATAGCTATTCGACATCACTTAGCACACGTGTTGCGAGATCAGTTGCAAATATCGCTGTACCAAATCCAGAGGGAGTACGAGCAATTGACCCGTGCTGCGGTATTGGAACAGTAGTAGTAGAAGCACTTTCTATGGGGATTAATATCGTTGGTAGAGATATTAATCCACTTGTAGTTCTTGGAACGAGAAAAAACATCGCACATTTTGGATTTGAAGGAACAGTAACAAAAGGTCCAATTGAGGAAATTACTGAGAACTATGACGTTGCCATTATCGATATGCCATACGACTTATTTACGCATGCCACACCAGAAGACCAGCTCTCCATTCTTTCAAGTGCGCGCCGCATTGCTAAAAAGGTAGTCGTTGTCACGATGGAAACAATGGATGACATGATCCATGAAGCAGGATTTGAAATTACAGATCGCTGTATTACAAGAAAAGGATCATTTACTAGACAAATTCTTGTTTGTGAATAAGAAAGGAAGGTCACCCGTTTGGGTGACCTTTTTAGTGTAGTTTGATGTGTGATTGATTGGCAGTTTGCAGGTGGAGATAAGTTGATATTGTGATAGGAGTCTATTACTGTTCTTTTAATTTTTCTTGTTGTGCGATTAATAAATTGCGTAATATGTGTCCGCGGTAACTTTCTAGTTTTCGTCCTTCATGATAGCGCACACCTAATTTTTTTAGTTCAGCTACGTACCAGCCTTTTGTTCCGTAATACATGAGATCACTTCCTTTTGCTTTTGAACAGTATATGTTGGGGGGAGAAGTAACTTTACATTGAAAATAATAATGGTAAAAGGAATTTTGCATGTGTGTACGAGAGGAATCGCAAAGTTATCGAGGTGTTTTATAACGTAACGTCCAAGCCGTGTATAAAAAAGTAGACAGTTGTATATGAATTTGTTGAAAAAAGAATACACATTACTGAGGGGATTTGAAAAAAGTAATGCTATACGATTTGGCATGATACTTGCGTTGGAAATAGTATCAACGTATAGGGGAGAGATAGAAATGAAGGTTAGTAAAATATATACAACGATTGATGCACACGTAGCTGGGGAGCCGCTTCGAATTATTACGGGCGGAGTGCCAGAAATAAAAGGGGAAACGCAGCTGGAAAGACGCGCATACTGTATGGAACATTTGGATTACCTTCGTGAAATTCTGATGTATGAACCGAGAGGACATCACGGAATGTACGGTTGTATCATTACACCACCAGCAAGTGCCCACGCTGATTTTGGTGTTTTATTTATGCACAATGAAGGATGGAGTACGATGTGTGGTCATGGCATTATTGCTGTCATTACAGTTGGAATTGAAACAGGCATGTTTGAAGTAAAGGGTGAAAAACAAAATTTCATTATTGATAGCCCAGCCGGAGAAGTTATTGCGTATGCAAAATATAACGGGAGTGAAGTAGAATCTGTATCATTTGAAAATGTTCCTTCATTTGTATACAAAAAAGACGTTCCTATTAAAATAGATAACTATGAATTTCAAGTAGATATCGCGTTTGGAGGAGCATTTTACGCTGTTGTAGACTGTAAAGAATTTGGTTTGAAAGTTGATTTTAAAGACTTGCCCGCTATTCAAACGTGGGGCGGTAAAATTAAACATTATATAGAGAGCAAAATAGAAGTGAAACATCCACTTGAAGAAGGATTGAAAGGAATATACGGCGTTATCTTTTCAGATGAACCGAAAGACAAAGGCGCTACGCTACGAAATGTAACGATTTTTGCTGATGGGCAAGTAGACCGTTCTCCTTGCGGTACAGGAACTTCAGCGAGAATCGCAACTCTTTTTGAAAAAGATGCCTTACAAAAAGGAGAAATCTTCGTCCATGAATGCATTACTGATGGGAAATTCCAGGGAGAAGTATTATCCGTAACAGCGGTAGGTACATATGAAGCTGTCGTTCCGAAAGTAACGGGGCATGCATTTATTACAGGGTTTCATCAGTTCGTTGTAGATCCGAGAGATGATTTGAAACGGGGATTTTTGTTAGGGTAGAAGGAGGAGGTGGAAAGATATGCTAGTTATAAGCGCGAACGAACAAAGAAACTTAGTAAATATGAATGAAGTTATTGAATACGCGGCACTTGCTTTAAAAGAATTTTCCGCAGAAAGAACGATTACACCAATAAGGGGGTCATTACCATTTGCGAACGAGAAAAATACGGCATTAATTATGCCTTCAGTAGCGGAAAGGCTTGAGGCACTTGGAGTAAAAATAGTAACGGTAGTCCCGCAAAATAAACAGATAGGAAAGAAAACGATCAATGGGATTGTGATGCTATCAGACTTTCAAACGGGAGAACCACTCGCACTTTTAGAAGGATCGTACTTAACGATGATTCGAACAGGTGCCTTATCAGGAGTAGCGACAAAATATTTAGCTCGTCATAACGCAAAAACTTTATGCATTATCGGCACGGGTGAACAAGCAAAGGGGATTGCCGAAGCAATATTTGCAGTTAGAGATATCGAAAAGGTCATTTTATACAATCGAACAGAAGAAAAAGCGTATGCATTTGCGCAATATATACAAGAGAAATTAGGTAAACCAGCATACGTTTATAGAGATCCAAATGAAGCAATAAGCGAAGCAGACATCATCGTCACAACTACGAACGCATCCACACCAGTCTTCTCAGAAACACTACAAAAAGGCGTCCACGTAAACGCCGTCGGCTCATTCAGACCGAGCATGCAAGAACTACCATCTCACGCCATCACAAGCGCAAACAAAGTAGTAGTCGAATCAAAAGAAGCAGCACTAGACGAAACAGGCGATCTCCAAGTTCCGATAAAAGAAGGTCTATTCAAAGCGAACGCCATTCACGCTGAACTTGGTCAAATTATAAGCGAGGAAAAAGCAGGCCGCGAAAGCGATGAAGAGATTACTATTTTCAAATCAGTTGGTTTGGCAGTAGTGGATATTATCGTTGCGAAGTATTTGTATGAGAGAGCGGTGGAGCAAGGAGTAGGGAGTAAGATTGAGTTTTGAGACTGCCTTTTGGTGGTCTTTTTATTTTATCATCCTTATAAATATATTTTATGGCAAGAATGTATTAGTAGATTGCAAACTTTCCACATTTACAAAAAAGTTTGACTTTACATACAGGTAGTGGTAATTTAAAACCTATAAGAAAACTCGGTATTAATTCCGAGTTTTCTTATAGGTCTAAATAGTCGAGAGGGGTCGAAATATGAAGAAGAAGTTGTTTGTATTACCATTTGTCCTACTATTATTTATTGCATTAGCTGCTTGTTCAGGGGAAAAAGATTCTTCGAAGCAAGCGGGCACTAGTAAATCAGGGACTCCGAAAGATGGAGGAACGTTAACGATTGGTGTTAGCGATAATCCAGATACGATGAATCCGCTTTATGCGAATGATCGTGTGTCATTAACTGTGCAGCAAGCTTTATATGCGCCGCTATATCATA
Source organism: Bacillus sp. FSL K6-1338 (assembly GCF_038006965.1). Taxonomy (NCBI): domain Bacteria; kingdom Bacillati; phylum Bacillota; class Bacilli; order Caryophanales; family Bacillaceae; genus Bacillus; species Bacillus sp. FSL K6-1338. The sequence goes on from NZ_JBBOWI010000001.1 coordinate 917,675, forward strand.
TGGAAGACGGTAAGAAAAAGTTTGTTCTTGCTGAGAGCTTTACGCCTTCAGAAGATCAATTAACGTGGACATTGAAATTAAAAGATAATTTGAAATGGCATGATGGTAAGAAAATTACATCAGACGATATAGCATTTACATTCCAATCTATTTTGGATGAGAAGCAAAATAGCTCAAGTCGTGAAAACTTTATTTTTAAAGGAAAGCCGCTTGAGGTGAAAAAGGTAGATGAGTTAACAACTCAATTCGTTTTACCACAAGTAAGCGCATCTTTCGAAGGTGTGATGAATGATTTCTTCCCAATTCCGAAACATGTATTTGAAGGGGAAGCAGATTTAGCGAAGAGTAAGAAAAACTTACAGCCTGTAGGATCAGGGCCGTTTAAGTTTAAAGAGTATAAATCAGATGAGTACGTTGCATTAGATCGATTTGATGATTATGTAGGTGGGAAAGCTAAATTAGACTCTATCGTATACCGCGTTGTAAAAGACCGTAATACAGCAAATGTTTCACTGCAAAATGGTCAAATCAACATGAAGATGATTGAGCCGCAAGACTTTAAGAAACTAGATAGCACTGGGAACTTCTCAATGGTGACATTCCCTGAAGGTAGATTATTCTACTTATCTTATAACATGAATACTGATCTTATGAAGAAAAAAGAAGTGCGCCAAGCAATTGCACATGCGTTAGATAAGAAAGAAATGATTAACTCAGCATTCGTTTCGGGTGAATTTGCAGAACCAGCAAATTCAATCTTAACGCCAGACGCTATGTATTATGCGAAAGATATTAAAGACTATAAGTATGATAAAAAAGAAGCGAAAGATTTATTAGCAAAAGCTGGCGTGAAAGATAAGGAAAAAGTACGTGTGATGTATGTAACGAATAATAAAATTATGGAAAGCTTAGCGTTATATACACAACAAAAATTAAAAGAAGTTGGCTTAGAAGTTGAACTAAATGCATTAGATGCTAGTGCGGCAAGTGAAAAAGGCTTAGATAAAGAGAATAAAGAATATGACATTACATTTGGTGGTTACATAATGGGACCTGAGCCAGATTCATATAAGAGCTTATTCTTAAGCAATGCTGAATACAATTATGCACGATATAAAAACGCTGATTTCGATAAGTTATGGGAAGAAGCTGCAGTTGAGACAGATAAAACAAAACGCGCAGAGCTATACCATAAAATTCAAGAGACAGCTAGAGAAGACGTACCTTATCTACCAATCGCGTATCCGAAAGCAGTTATTGCAGTAGATAAAAAGTTTGATGGATTAAAAGAAGCGAAAGCAATTCCTGTCACAATGTTTGAAGATCTATCTAAGATTTATGAAGTGAAATAAGAAACAATAAAGAAGCTGGTGGAAATCAGCTTCTTTAGCTTGAGGGGGGAAGTTTGTGTATAAAGTAATTGCGAAGAGGCTTTTAAATGCAATTCCGCTTTTATTTGTTATTTCTATTATTTCTTTTCTATTAATAAAACTAGCACCGGGGGATCCGGTTCGAAACTTTGTAACGCCAAACATGAGTCCAATTGATGTTGAGCGTATTCGTAAAAGTGTAGGATTAGATCAACCAATTTACGTGCAGTATTTTTTATGGTTAAAAAACATTTTAACAGGAAACTTTGGTTACTCACTTCAAAATCATCGTCCTGTTTTGGAACTTATCACAGAAAGATTACCTGCAACAATTGGATTAATGGGATCATCTTTACTCGTCTCATTCGTAATTGCAATACCACTTGGACTATTTACAGGTGTGAAAAAGAATTCATTCTTTGACCGCATTGTAAACTTTATTTCATACGTTGGTATTTCTATGCCGGTTTTCTGGTTTGCACTACTATTAGTCTACTTATTCTCTTTAAAATTGAACCTACTTCCGAGTATGGGGATGCGCACCGTTGGTAAAGACTCTGTCTGGGATATTGTGCAACACGGCATTTTACCTTGCATGGTGCTTGCGTTCCAAAACGTATCTGTTTATATGAGATATATTCGTTCAAGTACGATTCAGCAATTAGAAGAAGAATATGTACAAATTCAATATGCATACGGCGCTTCGAAGAAAACAGTGTTATTTAATCACGTACTTCGAAATGTATTAATACCAATCATTACAATTTTCGGATTATCGATTCCAAGTTTAGTAGGCGGAGCATTTATTACGGAAACAGTATTCTCATGGCCAGGACTTGGTTCACTTGGGGTAAATGCTATTTTTAGATTTGATTATCCGATTATCATGGCAATTACATTACTATCATCATTCATGTTAATTCTCGGTAACTTAATTGCTGATATTTTATATGGCGTAGTAGATCCGCGCATTCGAATGAGGGGGTGATTTGGAATGAATAATAGGAGATTTCAAACGATAAAACATAGCTTTACGAAAAATAAGTTTGTTGCAATGGGAGTTATTATACTTGCGGTTTTAACGGTCGCATCAATTTTCGTATTCGTATCGCCGTACGATCCTAGTAAAATGTCAATTCCAGATCGCTTACAAGAACCAAGTATGAGTCATCCTTTCGGAACGGATGATTACGGAAGGGATTACTTAACGAGAGCGTTATATGGCGGACGAGTTTCACTTGCGGTCGGTTTCCTTGCGATGGTTGTTTCTATTACAATCGGGACCGCAGTCGGAACAATTAGCGGATATTTTGGAGGAAAGTTAGACAACTTTTTAATGCGAGTTGTTGAAGTACTTATGTCAATTCCATCATTCTTTTTAATGCTACTATTAAATGCGTATTTAAAACCAGGAATTACGACGTTAGTTCTTATTATCGGATTACTAACATGGATGGACACCGCCCGTATTGTAAGGGCAGAAACGTTATCTGTAAAAGAGCGTGAGTACGTTTTATACGCAAAAGTATCAGGACAAAAATCATTTATGATTATTGTAAGACATATCATTCCTAACATTTTATCAACCATTATTATCGCCGCGACATTAACGATTGCGACATCGATTTTAATGGAATCATCACTTAGTTTCTTAGGTTTAGGTATTAGAGAACCAGATTCTTCTTGGGGCAGCATGCTAAACAATGCGCAAGGATATATAGGTGAAGCTTGGTATTTAACGCTCTTCCCAGGATTCCTTATCCTTTTAACGGTACTGAGTTTTAACGTAATTGGTGAAGCATTGAAGAAAGCTTTCGCACCAAAAGGAGCCGGACATGAAAACTAAAGTGTTAAGTGAAAGGAGTGAGAAGCGTGTCTGAAAAACTACTAGAAGTGAAAAATTTGAAGACTTCTTTTTTCATAGAAAGTGGCGAAGTTGAAGCGGTTCGCGGCGTTACATTTCGCTTAAATAAAGGAGAAGTAGTCGGTATCGTTGGGGAATCTGGAAGCGGAAAGAGTGTAATGGCGAAGTCTGTTATGTCTCTCGTTACGTCACCAGGAAAAGTGAAAGAAGGGGAAATCCTTTTTCATAATGAAAACATACTTTCTAAATCTGAAAAAGAATTGCGCTCTATTAGAGGAAATCAAATTTCACTTATCTCTCAAGACCCAATGTCAGCGCTAAATCCAGTCGTGAAAATTGGGAAACAAATGACGGAAGTAATTATAAGGCATCAAAAAGTGAAAAAGAAAGAAGCTGAGCAAATCGCAGTTAACTTGTTAAAACAAGTCGGTCTTTCGTCACCAGAAGAAAGGGTAAAACAATATCCGCATGAACTAAGCGGTGGTATGAAGCAGCGGGTTATGATCGCAATGGCGATGTCTTGTAATCCGGACCTTCTTATTGCTGACGAACCGACGACTGCACTTGATGTAACGATACAGGCGCAAATACTAGATTTAATGAAAAACTTAAAGAACGAAACGAATATGGCGTTACTTCTTATTACGCATGACTTAGGAATCGTCGCGCAAAACTGTACGCGCGTTATCGTTATGTACGGCGGGCTTATTATGGAAGAAGGACCTGTACTTGATATTTTCCAATCGCCGAATCATCCATATACGAAAGGGCTATTAAACTCTTTGCCAAAAATAGCGAACGGCGTAAAAGAAAGACTCGCTCTTATTCAAGGTGTAACGCCAAACTTATTAAACCCGCCACAAGGTTGCCCATTCGCAGAGCGTTGCCCGCATGCGATGGACATTTGTGAAAAAGAACGTCCGCCATATTTTGAAATCGGAAACGAAAGACGTTCCATGTGCTGGTTAAACGATAAGACAGTAGGTGATTCACATGCATGAAGAAAACTTAATTGAAGTTCGGGACTTAAAAAAGTATTTTCCTATTAAAAAAGGACTATTCGGCAGAAAAACAGAGCAATTAAAAGCAGTCGATGACTTAAGCTTCACTATTAAAAAGGGTGAAACATTCGGGTTAGTAGGGGAATCTGGCTGTGGAAAATCAACGACAGGAAGAAGTATCATTCGCTTACATGATGTCACTTCAGGTAACGTTTTGTTTGACGGAAAAGATATCGCAAGTTTAAAGGAAAGTGAACTAAAAGAATATCGAAAAAGAATGCAAATCATTTTCCAAGATCCATACGCATCATTAAACCCGGCAATGAACGTATTCCAAATTATTAGCGAACCGATGAACATTCACGGTTCCTACGAAAAAGAAGAACAAAAAGAAATCATTTTAGACCTTCTGAAAAAGGTAGGTTTAAAAGAAGAACATTTATATCGCTATCCGCACGAATTTAGCGGAGGCCAGCGCCAGCGCATTAGCATCGCGCGGGCACTATCTGTAAAACCAGACTTTATCCTATGTGACGAACCAATCTCAGCACTCGATGTCTCAGTCCAAGCACAAGTCGTAAACATGCTGCAAGACATCCAAGAAGAAACAGGAGTCACATACTTATTCATCGCACATGACCTATCGATGGTAAGGCACATATCAGACCGAATCGGAGTCATGTACTTAGGAAACATAGTAGAAATTGCCGATAGTGAAGACCTATACACAAAACCCGCACATCCATACACACAAGCACTACTCTCATCTATGCCAGAACCAGATCCAACAAACACAGGCAAAGAACGGATCATCCTAGAGGGAGAAGTACCAAGCCCACTAAACTCACCATCCGGCTGCAAATTCAGAACGCGCTGCAAATTCGCCACTGAAAAATGCGCACAGGAAGTACCGAAGATGGTGGAGATTGAGAAGGGGCATGAGGTGGCTTGTCATTTGTTTTAGAGGGAGAGCACTAGGGGGGACCTGGTGCTTTTTTCTTTGTAGGTGGACGTGGTGTGGGATTGGTTGTTAGTTTAGGAGATAGCGCGCTCGAAATTTGTCGGTAAATCGATATGTTGTGTCGAAACGTTGATATATTCGGAGTTACGATTGATATAATTGAATAAACGTTGATATATTTTTGTAAAGAGTGGGATTGGTTGTAACTTAATGTAGAAATTTAATGTTTTCGAAAAAAAGAATTGACTTCTATATTAGTTGTAACTAAAATAGTTACATAAAGATGTAATTAATTTAGTTACAACTAATATCTGCTAAAAATATGATTTATATATTTAATTAAGGATGGTGGTCCATACGTTGCCACCCGGTGTAGAAAGTTACTAACACATTCAAATCAATGCATATTCCAAGCTTTAGTATTTTCTGTTACGGGGCAATAAGGTGCAACGTTATCTTTTGTTAAAAACCTTGGTGGATCTTTCTTTGGAAATATTAGTTTTGGGGAAATATAGTAAGGTATCTAAAAAAGAACAAGGTATAAAAAGATGTACTTATATAAACCAAAAATTTAGTTGAGCTGGATAATAAAAAAAAGGTAGGAGATTTAAATGGAGACGAAACAAGATAACCTTATTTACGTATGGGATGCATATTGTGGATGGTGCTATGGTTTTTCAGAAAGTATTAAAGGATTTTACAAAAACCACACTGAAGTGCCATTAACAGTTTTATGTGGAGGGTTATTTTTAGATAATTTACCAATGAAAAACTTCTCATATATAGAAGAGGGAAATAAAAGAATTAATCAACTTACAGGTGCTGAATTTGGTCCTTCCTATCAAAAATTGGTGGAGGAAGGGACTTTTAAAATGAATTCGAAAGATGCTGCAATTGGTTTTTCAGCTTTACGCTCATTAGCGCCAGACCGTTTATTAGAATTCACTTCGGCTATGCAAAAAGCGTTTTATTATGAGGGCCAAAGTCTGAGTGATCCTGAAACATATCGCAAAATTGCAATCGAGCATGGTTTGGACCCTGAACAAGTATTAGAACGTTTAAACGCTCAAGAAACAATATTAGATGTCCAAAATGATTTCAATAAAGTTCGACAGCTTGGTGTTAATAGCTATCCTTCATTACTTTTACAAAAGGATAATCAAATTATTCCTATTGGTGGTGGCGTAATGACGCCAGGTAAAATTGAAGCGCGTTTTAAAAATTTATATTAAGAAAATTTAGGATATAGTAGCAAACATGTTATCTTAGGCCACCTGACATTCATCTCCGGAATATTCGCCAGTACTATTACACTTTCAGATAAATGGGAGTGGGAGATTTTATCGGAACAAGATAAAAATATGATAATTAGTTAATAACTTTAATAAAAGGAGAATAACATACTATGTTTAAAACAATCGATACAAATCAAAAAGATGTGAAATTAACGGTGTTTAGTTCGGACGAAAAAAGCTTTATGGTCACAGCAACATTAGTTGAGAAAGCAGGACATGCATTTTTAATAAACTCAAAATTTACTCAATCTGATTCGAAAGAAATTGTTGAGTATCTGAAAAAAAACGACTTATCTTTAGATAAAATCTTTATTATTCATGGGGATCCAGACTACTACTTTGGATTAGAGAGCATTAAAGCCGTTTACCCAGAAGCTATAGCGTATGCAACAGAGTCTACTGTTGAACATATCGTTCATTCTGTCTTAGGGAAATTAAAAGTTTGGAAAGACGCCCTTGGAGAAAATGCACCGAATAACGTGGTATTACCTCAAGTGTTTAAAGAAAAAACAATTGATTTTCAGGGGTTAACATTTGAACTAGTAGGCTTAGATCATTACAGAACTAGCTTATTTAATAAAGAGCTGAAAGTATTAATTGGTGGTATTGATGTATTTAACGAAATCCATGTATTCTTAGCTGATACTAGCTCAAAAGCGGCAATGGAGGCTTGGATTGAAAACTTGAAAGTGTTACAAGCATTACATGCTGACATCATTGTACCTAGCCATGGATCAATTGAAAAATCCTTAAATAATCAAGCACTTACTGCGACAATGGATTATCTAAGAACTGCGATTCAAGCTTCTGAGGAAAGTAAAACTTCAAAAGATTTTGTAGCAAGACTTGATGCAGCATATCCAGGCTATGCAAATAAAGGTGTATTAGAATTAAGTGCAAAAGTTGTAACAAAAGAAATGCCTTGGGGTTAATGATATGAATAAATATCAAAAGCTATTACATGAAACGTATGTGTTAACTGGCGAAGGGAAATTGGATGCGTTCAAAACGTATTTAAGTGAAAATGTATCTTGGACAGAAGCTGCTGGGTTTCCATATGCGGGTACTTATATTGGTCCAGATGAAGTAGTGAAGAACGTACATGAACGTCTTGGTACGGAATGGGATAACTATAGTGCAAAAGATGAAATTTATGCTTTTAATAACAATACTGTTATTGTGTATGGAAAATATAGTGGAACATATAAAGCTACAGGGAAGTCATTTGTAGCAGATTTTTGTCATCTTTATAAGTTTGATGAGAACGATAAGGTTAAGAAGTTTATACAAATTGTGGACAGTGCAACTGTTAATGAGGTATTAAGTTAGAGTTAATCGTTTCTAATATGCCTTGTATAGGGGGAGGATAAATGAAATTCCTAACATTACCCCTGACATTACATTTTTGGGAAGGTTTCTCCTTCTTCAAACTTTTTATAGAAGAAAACTTATTTAAGTAGAAGAGGTAGGTATATATGAAATTAGAGAAAAGTTTAATCATAACAATTATTTCTGTATTTATTTTAGGAGTAGTTTCGACTTTGGTATATCAAGCTTCCACCGGTAATAACAAAGGGAACTCAATTAAGAGCGAAAATGTTGCTTCTGTATCAAAAGAAGTAAAAGAAAATGAAAAGAATAAAAAGATGGTAGTTGATTTCTATAATGAAGTTTTTAACAAACATAATATCGATATTATCCCTAAATATGTAGGTGAAGAGTATAAGCAACATAATCCTTTTGTTGCTGATGGACGAAAAGCCTTCATGGATTTCTTTAAGGAGGATTTTGTTAAAAATCCTAATTCCTCTGCAGAGATTAAACGTGTAGTAGCTGAAGGGGATACGGTTGCTCTTCATGTACATTCTCGTACTAATTCTCAAGATAAGGGAGTTGCTATAGTGGATATATTTCGTATCAAGGATGGAAAGATTGTCGAACACTGGGATGTAATTCAAGAGATTCCAAGTGAAGCAGCTAATGATAATACGATGTTTTAGATAGAAGATATATTTAATAATTGTTTAATTGATAGTGCTGTATAGAATTTAGAAATTTAGATAATTAGTTATCAAATTTGGAAATCATTTAAAAATAGCATATTAAATGATGGCACAAATTAATACGAAATAGCTCTTTAATAAAAAATCCTACTCAGTAAAAAATGAGTAGGATTTTTTATTAAAGAATAGTGCTAATTTTGTGGTTCGGCACCATCTAAATTTGGAAACCATGAAAGTATAGGTACTCTATATCCACGTAAAGTAAAATTGTAATTTTTTCCTTCTTTTATGTTTGCTTGCAGATCCACTGAATTAAACTTCATCATAAGAAGGCTATCCTCATTAGAAATAACTTTTTCGGTTCCATTTTTTTGCTCAACCTAGTACAATCTCACCAATTTAAAAAGACCACCATTACTGGCAGTCTTTCTGTGGTATCGAGTGTAGAGATGGTTAGCTACTTATCTGTTTAGGCATAATCTAGGATCTTTAGAATTCTTAATTTGAACAATCTATTTTTATATTATTTAAATAGTAATCTTTTATAGACCCACTCATTTTAGTTAACCTTTGTTCAAATATAAATGAAGTCGCAATTGTAACTAGATGCACAATTAATCAAAATAGAAAAAAGTACCTATAAGAGTAGGTACTTTTTTCTTTGTTATATATAAATTATACATTAATTTATATTTGGAACACTTTAAAAAGAAAAGATGATGATGGATTTATTAATAGATGCGTATAACTATATGTATATATTTAATGCATATATTATTTTTAGATAAATATATATATCTTTCAGTAAGAATGCAATATTCTTCGCTATTTACTTATATTTATAATTTAACTAATTCATTATAATATCAATGTTGATTTAAAGTTTTTTGTACAAAATGAACAGATGGGATTTTTTTAGGGATGCAAATACAATGAATCATTCTGTTTTCTTAATTGACTAAATTTTTAAAATTTAAATCTTCAAATGTTAATACTTGTTATATAATTGACTTATTAAGGCATTGCCCCTAAAAGTTAATATGCCTAATGAGATTGTTTACGTTTTCCTTATGGGGTAGCACCAACATTTCATAGATTCTGTACGCTAAGGCTATAATCTTTATAATTCCTGAGCGTATGAAATTCGCGCTTTGTTGTTGGGACCGCTATGAGTACTGTTAAATATAATATTCAAGGAGTGATATAATGAATACTAATCTTAAATTATCAAACAGACCAGAACACACTGTTCAAAAATTATTTGAACAGCAAGTAATTCAGAATCCAGATTCTGTTGCGTTGGTATATAAAGATCAACAGTTAACTTATAAGGAATTAAATGAAAAAGTAAATCAATTAGCTTTTTATCTACAAAAACGAAACATAGGCCCTGAAAGTATGGTAGGGGTTTATATAGAACGTTCTTTAGAGATGATTGTAAGTATATTAGGAATAATAAAAGCTGGTGGCGCATATGTCCCACTAGATCCCGCATATCCAACAAAGAGGCTTGAATATATCTTGAAAGATGCCAACATACAAGTATTGCTAACCCAAAACCATCCAACACAGTGGATACCTAAAGAAATAGACTGTATTAATATAAAAGAACATGAAATGAATATTTCGAGAGAAAAAAATATAAATCCTACAATTGAAGTTAAACCAGATAATTTGGCATATGTAATCTATACATCTGGATCTACAGGAAAACCCAAAGGGGTATTAATTGAACAAAAAAGCTTATGTAACTTTATTATTTCTAGTATTAATTTATCAAAAATGAATTCAGACAGTAGAAATATTCAATTTGCCTCATTATCATTTGATGCTTCAGTATTTGAGATATTTACTAGCCTAGTTTCAGGTGGAACTTTATATGTATGTAGTCAACACGATATTATGCCAGTTGAACCACTTACTCAGTTCTTGCAAAAAAATAAAATTACACATGCACTTTTACCCCCTACGGTACTTAATTTGTTAGATGAATCTGTATTTAAAGATTTACAGGTTGTTATTTCTGCGGGATCAGCCTGTAGTGAACAAGTGGCAAAACGATGGATGCAAAATCACCTTTTTATTAATGCGTATGGTCCAACAGAAACTACAGTTTATACCGTTGCGGGAATATACAAAGGAGATGGAGCACCTCCTATTGGTCGGTCCATTCCCAATGTAGAGGTATATGTATTAAATGAAGCTAAAAAACTTGTCCCTATTGGGACAGTAGGTGAACTTTATATAGGAGGTATCGCATTAGCACGAGGATATTTGAATCAACCTGAATTAACAAAGGCCTCATTTATCCCACACCCATTCAAGAATAGCTCTAATGATAGATTATATCGGACTGGTGATTTAGTTAAATATTTACCTGATGGAAATATAGAATATATAGGAAGAGCTGATAAACAAGTTAAGATTAGAGGGTTTCGAATTGAGTTAGGTGAAATTGAAACAATATTAGGAAATCATCCAGACATTAAAGAAGTTACTGTGGTAGCGCAAGAAGATTCATTTGGAGATAACATCTTAGTAGCCTATATTGTGGGCGAAGGAGATACACAAGAGTGGAGAAAACATGTAGGGGTACATCTTCCAAATTATATGGTCCCGGCTCATTTTATCAAGATAGAATCATTGCCATTAACTGTTAATGGGAAAGTAGATAAAGATGCTTTACCTGCATGGGCCTCTATTATACAAACGAACGAGGGATATATAGCACCTCGGAATAGAGTAGAGCAAAAAATGGTAGAAATTTGGTCAGAGGTATTAGGGATTGACTCCTCTGCCATTGGAATAAACGATAATTTTTTTGAGTTAGGTGGACACTCTCTCCTAGCAACTAAAATAACTTCACGTTTAGGTGTTGATTTTTCGATTCTAGTACAAATACGTGATATATTTGAATACCCTACCATTAAACATTTCTCAAAACGTTTAACATTTTTATTGGGAAAAACGGGGGAGATCGATGTTTTTACACCATTACAATCAGTTAAACGTGAACAATACGAACCATTATCTTTCGCTCAACAGCGTTTATGGATAATGGATAAAATTGTAACAAATAGTGCGCTTTACAATGTCCCGATTGCATGGCGTTTAAAAGGAAAATGGAACATTGAGATGTTAAAAAAAGGATATAATGCAATAATACATCGCCATGAAATTCTACGGACAGTATTTCATGAAGTTGACGGAAAACCAGTGCAAATTGTTCAACAAGATATAACAGTTCCCTTATCAGTAATTGATTTGCGTTATCTTTCTCCTGAAGATAAAACATCTAAAATAGAAAATATATCAAAAATAGAAGCTAAAAAGCCATTTGATTTAAGCCAAGGACCTTTATTACGTACTCATTTAATAATAATGGACAATAAAGAGTTAGTACTTCTTTGTACCATCCATCATATTATTTTTGATCGCTGGTCATTAGATACCTTTATCAATGAATGGATGAGTTTTTATCAGGCATTTTTAGAAAACGAAACTGAAAAGCTTCCCCCTTTACCTGTTCAGTATATTGATTTTACAAAATGGCAAAAAAGTTGGTTAACAGAAGATATTATACAAAAACAAATAGCATATTGGGGGAAAGAATTACGCGGTTTACTTCCTATATTGGAACTCCCATTGGATTATCCTCGTCCAATAATACAAAGCTATAATGGAGATACGTATCAAATTGTCATACCCAATAAATTGTTAGAAAAAATAAAAGTATTCAATTCTAAGGAAGGCGTTACATTATTCGCCACATTATTAGCAAGTTATCAAGGGTTTCTTTCTCGTTATACCAATCAAAAAGATATTTTAGTAGGCAGCCCGATTGCAAATAGGAATTATCCAGGAGTTGAAGATCTTATTGGATTCTTTGCAAATACTGTAGTCTATCGTGCAGATTGCTCAAATAATATAACATTTAAAGAATTGGTCCAACAAATAAAGAAAAAAATGTTAGATGCACAAGAAAACCAGGACGTTCCTTTTGAAAAAGTTATAGAAGCTATACAACCAGAACGTGATATGAGTTATTCTCCATTATTTCAGACAATGTTTGTTTTTCACAATCAATTAAAAGAGTTACCAAAATTATTAGATCATAGCGTAGAAAAAATCCCTAGACATATGAATGGTGCAAAGTTTGATATAACTATAGCAATGGAAGAGATACCAACAGGATTACAAGTGGATTTTGAATATAATACAGACTTATTTAAGGTTTCTACAATAAAAAGAATGGCTCAATCTTTTGAAATTTGGCTAGATGAAATTTTACAATTTCCGGAGGAACCTATTGAGAATCTAAGAATACTCACTAAGAACGAAGAAAAGCAATTATTACATGAATGGACTAACATAGAGGGCAATTATCAAAAAGATGTGGTGATTCAAGAGTTATTTGAACAGCAAGTAATTCAGAATCCAGATTCTGTTGCGTTGGTATATAAAGATCAACAGTTAACTTATAAGGAATTAAATGAAAAAGTAAATCAATTAGCTTTTTATCTACAAAAACGAAACATAGGCCCTGAAAGTATGGTAGGGGTTTATATAGAACGTTCTTTAGAGATGATTGTAAGTATATTAGGAATAATAAAAGCTGGTGGCGCATATGTCCCACTAGATCCCGCATATCCAACAAAGAGGCTTGAATATATCTTGAAAGATGCCAACATACAAGTATTGCTGACACAAAGTCATCTAACACAGTGGATACCTAAAGAAATAGATTGTATTGATATAAAAGAACATGAAATGAATATTTCGAGAGAAAAAAATATAAATCCTACAATTGAAGTTAAACCAGATAATTTGGCATATGTAATTTATACATCTGGATCCACAGGAAATCCAAAGGGTGTCCTTTATGAACAAAAAGGTCTATGTAATTTTATTAATGCCAGCATTAATTTTACAAAATTAAATACGGGTAGTAAGGTAGTTCAGTTTTCTTCAATTGCATTTGATGTTTCACTATATGATATCTTCGCAACTCTGGTGTCTGGTGGAACTTTATATGTATGTGGTCAACAAGATATTATGCCAGTCGAGCCACTTACCCAGTTTTTGCTAGAAAAAAAAATTACGCATGCATTTTTACCACCTACGGTACTAAATCTGTTAGATGAATCTAAATTTGAGGAATTACAAACTGTTATTTCTGCGGGTTCAGTCTGTAGTGAACAAGTGGCAAAACGATGGGTGAAAAATCACCTCTTTATAAATGCATATGGTCCAACAGAAGCATCGGTTGCTACTATAGACATTTATAGCGGCAAAGGGACACCACCTATTGGTCGATCTATTCCCAATGTAGAGGTATATGTATTAAATGAAGCTAAAAAACTTGTCCCTATTGGGACAGTAGGTGAACTTTATATAGGAGGTATCGCATTAGCACGAGGATATTTGAATCAACCTGAATTAACAAAGGCCTCATTTATCCCACACCCATTCAAGAATAGCTCTAATGATAGATTATATCGGACTGGTGATTTAGTTAAATATTTACCTGATGGAAATATAGAATATATAGGAAGAGCTGATAAACAAGTTAAGATTAGAGGGTTTCGAATTGAGTTAGGTGAAATTGAAACAATATTAGGAAATCATCCAGACATTAAAGAAGTTACTGTGGTAGCGCAAGAAGATTCATTTGGAGATAACATCTTAGTAGCCTATATTGTGGGCGAAGGAGATACACAAGAGTGGAGAAAACATGTAGGGGTACATCTTCCAAATTATATGGTCCCGGCTCATTTTATCAAGATAGAATCATTGCCATTAACTGTTAATGGGAAAGTAGATAAAGATGCTTTACCTGCATGGGCCTCTATTATACAAACGAACGAGGGATATATAGCACCTCGGAATAGAGTAGAGCAAAAAATGGTAGAAATTTGGTCAGAGGTATTAGGGATTGACTCCTCTGTCATTGGGATAAATGATAATTTTTTTGATCTAGGTGGGCACTCTTTAAAAATTATGAGTACTTTAGTAAAAACATTTTCTGAAGGTTGGAATGTAACTATTAAAGATTACTTTGAATTAAAAACAATTAATAATATAGCTAAAAAAATTCAATATGGATATAAAGTAAATTCACATTCAGATACATTAGATATTAAATTGACAACTCCTCCAAAGAAGCTAAAGAAAACAAAAAGACACGAATTTAGTAATAATAGCAAAATACTTTTAACAGGTGCTACAGGATTCTTAGGTATTCACCTACTAGAACAACTATTGGATACTACAGAATGTAAGATATATTGTTTAGTTCGTGGGGAAAATAAACAAGAGGCAAATAATCGTTTATTACACATGTTAAAATTTTATTTTAAAAATAAATTTGTAAGCTATCAATCTTTAGTAAATCAACGTATCTTTATTGTACAAGGTGATTTAGCTAAACAAAATATGGGATTAGAAAACGAATTATATAAGGAGCTTCATCAACAAATATCAACTGTTATTCATGCTGCAGCTTTAACAAAACATTTTGGCGAGTATAGTGAATTTGAAAGAGCAAATGTCCAGGCGGTAAAAGAACTTCTTGCATTTGTTGGTGATACTAAGGATTTACATCATATATCTACAACTGGTGTAGCCGGACAATTTGTATTAAATGAAACGGAAACAATATTTAAAGAAAGCGATTTTTATGTAAAACAAAATTACAAAGATAATGTGTATGTGAAAAGTAAATTTTTGGCGGAATATGAAATATTCAAGGCAATATTAACGGGAACAGATGCTACTATTTATAGAGTAGGAAATCTTACAAATAGATATATTGATGGACAACATCAATATAACTTCACCGAAAATGCATTTATGAGCAAATTAAAATTTATATTACAATATGGTATCGTGACAGATGTATTATTATCAAGTGAAGTTGAGTTTACACCTGTAGATTATTGCAGCAAAATTATCACAGGGTTTGTAACTTCAAATGAAATACATGAAAATAGCAAAAATTGCGTAAATCATATATACAATCATCTTACGTTAAATTTAAATGTACTTGTAAAATTACTAAATTCAATGGGATATCCAATTAAAGTAATTTCTGAAACAGAGTATCAACAATTTATTTTAGAACTTTCTAAAGATAAAAAGAAACAGGAAGATATTCAAAACCTCATGACATTTGAAGAACCAAAAGATAATTGTTATAAACCAATAAATCTTGATTCGACTGAAACTCAAAAAACACTAAAATTATTAGGTATTCAATGGCCTATTATTAATAGTGAATATATACAACAAATTATTAATTATATGACGAGTGTTACTGGTAGTAATTCTGTTGCAAAGCTTTTTAAACAAAGTTACACTTTAAAAAACTGAACAGACTCATGAGAAATGAGAAATTTTAAAGGAACACAGTTAAAAAAATACGCAAAATTTTTTAGACAAAATCACTGAAATAGGACAAGCTTTTAGGCGGAATTATATGCATAATTATTGTGATTCTATCCTTTATAAGGAAATAATTTTTAATCAGCAAACACATGTAACCTTTTGAATATTGGGTAAAAGACACCCTAGTAGAGTTTTTCATATCGTATGAGACATTGCTGTCGAAAAATTGCAAACAGATGGGAAAATACAACAAGCTATTATCCAACAAAGAAAGAAATACCCCCATAGAATACGTTAGAGCGTTAGATACATTAGAAGAATTTAATGAATTGAATTTAGACTATGTAGAGACGAGTATGAAGGAATAATAACAATATAACAAGTACTTTTTCAGCTTTCTACGTTATATAAGGTAAGGGGAAAACTGTCATCGAGATTACAATTTTAAGTGGATTATCTTTTTCTTTATGGGGAATAACATCGTTAAACACGTTATATGAACAAGCTACAGTAACAAAAGGAGATGTGTAGCCATTGGAACAGGGAGTAGCGGATATTTAAGTTGATAATTGGGAACAGGAAATGAATAAATGATAGGTGAAGGATTCTTGGGAACCCATGGTTCTTACAACAGATAAAAGATCCCTTCGTTTGTTACGAAAAGAATCTTTTATCTGTTGTGTTTTTTTGTTCTTTTGTTCCCGTATTCCTTTTCATTTTAGGTTTCAAAAATATATAAAATCAATTTTAAGACAAATTACTTACATTAATATGCTAATATCAATAGTAGATATTTTATCTTAAATTAATGAAAAAGAAAGGTGATACTAATGAATTCGACACCAATTGATTCTGAAATCTTTAAGGACCAGTTTGGTACAAAACAAATGAGAACAAATTTTTCAGACGAGAATTTAATACAATTGTGGCTTAATTCAGAAGTTGCCTTAGCAAAAGCTGAAGCTAAATTAGGTATTATACCTCAAAATGCAGCGACTAATATTGCAAATGCAGCTGACCAAAATAAACTTGATTTTAATAAGATTAGAGAAGGAATGAAAAAAACTGGACACCCCTTTGTAGCATTCCTACATGAGTTCGAGAGTTTATGTGATGAAGAATCACGTAAGTACATTCATTGGGGAGCAACAACACAAGATATAATTGACACGGGACTTACCCTGCAAATTAAAGGTGCTCATGAACTTATTTATAATCAAACTCAAGAAATATTAAAGATATGTTTGAGATTAAGCCAGCAATATAAGTCAACAGTAATGCCAGGCAGAACGTTAGGTCAGCATGCCTTACCGATTACTTTTGGATATAAGATATCTATATGGTCAGATGAACTTGGTCGTCACTTAGAAAGGTTACAACAAGGTGCAGACCGATATTTAGTGGGGCAACTGGGAGGTGCAGTTGGTACTTTAGCTTCATTAGGAGCGCAAGGGTTAGCTGTTAGAAAAGAGTATGTAAAAAATTTAAACCTAATTGAACCCTTAGTATCTTGGCACACGTCTAGAGACCGATTTGCAGAATTTAGCATGATTTTAAATATGATTGGAGCAACTACAGCTAAAGTTGCAGAAGAAATAATAAGCCTTCAAGGAACAGAGATTAGAGAAGTAGAAGAGGGGTACCATTCTGGTAAAGTAGGAAGTAGCACTATGCCGCATAAAAGAAATCCTATGACTTGCTCTTATATTGTGGGATTAACTAAAATAGTCAATAGAAAATCAACTTTAGCTATTGACAGTATGATTCAGAAACACGAAAGAGATGTTACATTTTGGCAATCTGAATGGTCTTATATTTCGGAAATTTGCATAACTTTAAGCGGCGCATTAGAACAACTTAAAAATGTCTTAACAAACTTAATAGTAAATGAAGAACAAATGAAAAAGAATCTTTTTCTTACCAAAGGTTTAATAGTATCTGAGAACGTAATGTTAGAATTGGGGAAGATAATTGGTAGAACTACTGCCCATGATTTATTGTACGAATTAACAATGAGAGCTTTTGAAGAAGACAAAGATTTAAAAGATATTTTATTAGAAGACAATGAAATTAAGAAGTATTTTAGCGATGAAGAGATAAATTCCCTTACTAATCCAGAATCATACACAGGGTTGAGTGAAAAGTTTGTTGATGATGTTTATAACAAGTGGTTGAGTTATACATAAAACCAATTTAAGACCATTAGCTGAGGAATAATTCCTCAGCTAATGGTCTGCTTATACACATTATTAATTGTAATATTGCAGCCTAGAACATCTCTTGCAATTGAATCGGATTCAAGGAGTGTTACAGAATTAACCCCTGGTCGCGCTCCCGCAGCAGTTACCCAATGAACGCCTTCTGTTGGAATTCCAAAGGAGTATAAATTAGGATTAACTTTACCGTTTTTATCTATTAATCTATTTGGGGGGGGAGTCACTGCTAAACCTCCACTTTCAAAAATATAATTATTGTTCGTTGCAATCTTAAATTCTGAGGCTAGACCTGCTTTTAACATATTTGAGATTAAAATATTTTTACTTTGATTTATATTAACTGAGGGTAGTCTAGCATCAATTAGGTTCTTTGCATGAAATATCGAATCCTTAACACGGTTAGAGCTAATTTTAAAATCTTTATTTATAGGTGAAGTAGCTACAGTTGCTTCAGGTCCAACTAAAACTAAAATTCCGGCTCTTATTAATGCCCTCAATTCTTTGATTCTTTGAACAGGAGGGCCAATTGAAAGAAATGCGTTTAAAGGTGTATACCAATTGCGTAACTCTTCTTTATAAGATTCAGCATTTATTCCTCCATGATCAACAAGTATTCTTATTTCGTTTCGGATATCCCTTAAAACATCTAATGCGGCTTTTAGTGGACTGTTTTTATTACCCAGGTTTGCTTCGTTAATATCATTATGTAAGTAAGTATCTAACCAATTATGAAAGTCTGTTATTGAATTAAATTTTTTATCACCATAAGGACAACTAATTTTGTGCCAATCAAAAAATAGTTCTGATTTTACTCCAAAGTTGATTAAAAGATCCTTATGGTATTCTATGGCACAATTAACAAACTCGTAAAGGAACTGACAAGATTTTTCTATTCCATAGAGATTGCGAATTAAAGTTGTATAATAGATACTTTCAACTTCCAATTTTACGAAAGGCCATATCTCTTTTTTAAAGCTTAGGTTATTTTTATGTTTTAACTGCTCGATAACTTCATTTTTTAGAAATAGTGGGATATGTCTTTCTGAAGAACCTTTTTGATTTTGTCCCCTAGAGTGATAAGGTAAGCCTCGCCTAGAACCTGCAATTAATAAAGGTTCTTTACCAGAGGGAATGTAATTTAATTTGTCATTAATTTCTTCAAACTTTCCATCTCTCCCACTTGTTAAAAGTGACATGTAATCAAAAAAATTAAGGCCTAATCCCCTTATTATTACGGGAGTTTTAGGTTCTATTGAATCTAAATTAACATCTGCTGGATTGGATGGTGGGAAGTAATTTAGGTTGTTACTATTAGCAAACTCAAAGAAATGTTCTTCAGCTGAAGTTAATTTCTGATCTGAGTGCCCAGTTGTAAAGATAACCTTTTCAGCTTTAATTGGTGTTAAAGACTTATTAAGAAATAAAGTATAATCTTCATTGTTCGGATAGAGATTAATTAATGTGTCTTGAATTAAGTTAATCTTAATATTTGAGGGTAATTCTTCAAGAATAGTATTAAATGAATCTTTAAGATAATAGCCGTATAGAGCTCTTGTAGGGTAAGAGTTAGGTTCTAAGGAATAAATTTCTTCTGTAATAACGGTGGGCATATCCAAAGTGTCAATTTTATCCCTTAATTCATTTGCCCATTCTAATAGACTAGGCCCATTAACGATAGGACCCCGACACTGGACGCTATCATCAGTAAATAAAGTTATTTGCGAAGCCACTGTATTCATTAAAAGTTGAGGTGACTGGTCTGTTCTCCATACAGCTCCACCTGGAGGATGTGGATCAACCAAGGAAATTTCATAAGATTCTGATTTTAATTCAGATAAAATATTAGAGACTATTCTTTCAAATACTGATATACCTCTTGGTCCTAAACCTACTATCGCAATTTTCATATACTCACACCTATCCTTTCTGCAAGATCTAATTTAATCCGTTATGTAAAACAACATAACTAGTAGGTGCAAAAAAAGTCAAGTGTAAAACTAAAAAAATAATTTACTAAAGGGTGTTTAAATTGGAATTTAAAGAGAAAATTAAGTTATTTCGAACGTTACATGATCAAAACAATCCATTAATGCTTCCAAATGCATGGGATGCATCAAGTGCTAAGATTTTTGAGAGAAACGATTTTCAAGCGATTGGGACTACTAGTGCTGGTATCGCAGCAACCTTAGGTTATCCAGATGGCGAGAAGATTCCTTTAGAGTTAATGTTAAATTCCATTAGTAATATCTCGAAAAATATCAAACTTCCTGTTTCAGCTGATATTGAAGGAGGATATGCCGCTAATATTTTTGATTTACGAAAAATATTAAATGAGTTAGAAAAATTTGAAGTGGTAGGTATAAATATAGAGGATGGGAGAGGTACGTATTTAAGAGAAATTAATGAGCAAAAGGTCATTTTAGACTTTATTAAAGCTTATTCGCCTCATCTTTTCATAAATGCAAGAATTGATAGTTTTTGGCTAGATATTGGCGATTTAAAAGATCGTATTAAGGATGTAATCGTTCGTGCAGAAGAATATAAAAAATCCGGAGCAGATTGTATTTTTATTCCTGGAGTTAAGGATATTGAGACAATAAAAGTACTTAGAGAAAATATAGAGTTACCTATAAATTTGCTTCAAAGTGAAAACTTAAATTCCATGCAAAACATAAAGACACTAAAAATTGAGAGAGTGAGTCTTGGATCTTCAGCTTTTAGGAATATTCTAACAAACCTTGATAAGATAAGCAGCACCTTTAAACAGGGGAAATTATTACATTCAAATGGAAACTTAACCTATCAAGACTTAAACTTGCTTATGGATTGATTTTTTACAGGTGAATAAACTACTAAAAATAGTTATTTCTATAATTTTCAAAAAAAAGTTTCTCAACCTGAAACTATCAGACTATTATGTAATTTCTCTTTTTTGTGTGTTATGCTAGATTTATCAAATGTAGGAGGTGATTACATATGATCGTTAAAGTAAAAAAAGCTTCTAAAAAAGTAGTTGCTGCTAATGCACTTACTAATGTACCAGGTTAAGTCATTAAGAAGAACCGGATTTCCGGTTCTTCTTAATTTTTTAATTAATCAATTAATTAAGGAGATGTTATAAAATGAAACCAAAATTTAAAGAAACTATCCCTTATTTTTTCCTAAATAAAGAAATTCAAATTGGTGAAGAAGAAGGTTTAGCAGGTATAATTCCAGACCCTACTGGTAGCATCTCATTTCTAATAAATAAATTAGATGGCCAGAGAAACATTCCAAACATCGTTCAAGAAGTACAAAAAGAATTTCCTGATATTAGTTCAAATGAAATTATTGAGGCTATAAAAGTTTTAGGAAATGAAGGTTATTTAGAAGATAATTCAATTGTACCAGAACTCAATGATTACACCTTAGAAAGATATAAAGCGAATATAAATTATTTTTCACTATTCACGAAATTCGGAGAAGATAAATATAAAATTCAAGAAAAGATTTTAGAAACGCCTATTGCACTTCTTGGTGTAGGAGGACTTGGAACACAAGTACTGTATCATTTGGCAGCATTAGGATTTCATAATATAAAAGCTCTGGACTTTGATAATATTGAATTAAGTAATTTTAATAGACAGTTGCTTTATTCGGAATCAGATATAGGGAATAGTAAGGTTGAAATGGCTAAAAAGCGAATATCCCAATTCAACCCTAATGTGGATCTTCAAATTATAAATAAGAAAATAGAGTCACCTCAAGATGTGATTGAACATATTGAAGGAACTGAGCTTGTGATATGTGTTGCAGATAAGCCAACATTACATATTGCAAACTGGGTAAACGAAGGTGTGGTTAAATGTAATCTGCCAATGGTTTATGGTGGAGTATTAAATACTCGTGGTAGATTCTTTTCTATGATTCCTTCTAAGACAGGTTGTGTACAATGTCACATTAATTATGCAAGACAATTAAACGATAAACAAGACGAGCAATTAGAAGCTATGAATAACATGGAGTTTACTAGAAACAATGCTGCTATAAGTCCAAACGTAGCTATTGTAGCTGGAACAATTGTTAATGAAGCATTAAAAATTTTAACGCAGATTGCACAACCTATTTCTTTAGGGAAAGTTATGGAAGTGGACTTTTTAACCCTAGAAACTAATACTGTTTCTTCGTGGGAAAAAATGTTAGATTGTCCTCTCTGTGGTCAAGTAGTTAAAAGTGAAGTGAAGTTAAAAGTGAAGTGAAGTGATTTGATATGCTACCTAAAGTTTTTTTAAATAAGAATTATGTAATACTTTTTTCTGGGATGACAATAAGTAAATTAGGAATGTGGTTCTTCACTATAGCAATTCCATTAATTGTTTATGATTTAACCCATTCTCCAAGTAAAATGGCCTTCGTACTAGCATTAGAGCTTGGAGCCCAAGTTATTTTTAGTTTAATAGGTGGGGCATTAGCAGACCAAATGTCTAAAAAGAAGATAATGATAATAGGAGACTATGCTTCAGCGCTTTTTGTACTCGTAGTTCCTATACTTTTTTTAAGTGGTTATAACAGCATAATAGTTATATATATTGCCGCTTTTACCTTATCTGCTTTAGCAGCTTTTCATCATCCTAGTTTTGAATCTGCAGTTCCTGAAATCTTATCTAAAGAGGATCTTATTCAAGGTAACTCATTCTTTAGACTAAGCGAAACGATTATCACATTCTTGGGACCTGCCGTAGCGGGGATTGCAATAGCGCTTTTTGGGAATTCGAATGTTTTATTAATAACAAGTGTGGCCTTCTTTTTATCAGGAACAATATTTTTATTTTTAAAATTTAGAGATTTTGCTGAAGAAGAGAAGAAACGCCCTGAATTAGTAAAACCTATTGTTGAAGGACTAAGATATGTCTTTGGAACGAAAATTATCTTAGTTGGTTCTCTAGTTATTTTTGGTATTAATATAGGATTTGGAGCTGTAGAATCTCTTTTTATGTATTACTTGAAAGATTATCTAGGCTTGAGTCCTATAAATATTGGATTAATTTTTTCATTACAGGCAATTGGACCAATTTTGGCTGTTTATTTTGCAAGTAAATTTAAACATATTCCAAGAGGAAATGTTATTATTTATTCAGGGATTGTTATAGGACTTGCCCAGATGCTCCTGTACTTCTCTCAATTCAGCTTAGTAATTTTAGTATTCTGTCAAATTTTTATTAAAGGATCAGTTACTTTATTAGCTATTAATTGGTTTACATTGCGACAAGAGACTGTACCTAGCAAGTTGCTCGGAAGAGTTATCAGTTCTACTAGAATGGTAGCATTTTTAGCTTTACCTTTTAGTGCTATGATAGCTGGCTTTTTGGCTGAGTCAATAAATGTTTTGTCAATCTTCTTAGTTGCAGGTGCTTTCGCGATAGTATCATCAATCGTAGGTGTAAGTCTTGGTTTATTTGATAGAAAAAGATTAGATAAGATTCAAAATGATACAGCATTGTAATTAGTTAAGTGTAAAGGGAGTTATTTTATGAACAAAATTGAACTAATAATTATGAATTCTAATGAAGTACGCCGGAGAAGTTTAAATTTATGGAGTTCTATTCCCAGTGAGGTTTTATTTCATAGGGCTGATTCATCTTCAATGACTATATTAGAACAAGTACGGCATGTTTTAGAAGCTGAATATTTATATCTTGAAATTTTAAAGACTAGAAAAAGTTTGCCCTATAGCGATGATGAACCAAATCCTTTTAATACACGCGATTTTACAACCATTCAAGATGAGGTTGATTTTGCAAAACCTTATCGAAAAAATTTCTTAGATTTTATAATGGGATTAAATGAGGAAGATCTTGAAAATATAAAAATAGATCGCTCAGATGTAGGATATACTAGAAACCTTGGAGATATGTTAATGAGAATGGCGTATCATGAAGCCGTACATACAGGGCAATTATTAAGAGATATGAGGGCTTTAGGTTTAAAAAGACCTCATCTATGGGATTAAATTAAAAATGGTTATCCGTTAGCATTCTAAATAAATGTTTCTATTTCTGACGAGTTATACATGTTAAAATATATAACATGAGTATGTAGGGGGAAGAGTTATGAGCACTGAAGAGTTTTTAACAGATATTCATGAGCACACTCCGAGTTATAGACAGATAAAAATGGAAGCGTTGAGAAGATTTCCTAATGAACGTTTGCAAGTTATTGAATATATATAAGAAAATGCAAGTTTATACGATTATTTAATATGTTTGTTAGATATAACACAGAATGCTCTGGTGAATGAATCTGTACGCAAATCGGAAGGCGAGTTAAAGAAGTATGAGTTTACAGCAAGTGAATTAGAAATGTTGTTTAGTGGATTCTATGTTGCAGTTAGGCAATTGCCTGAGAACATTGGACCTAAAATTTATGAAGCTATTCGATGCAAAAGTGAAGACGTATTATTGAAGTGTTTAGAAGAATCAATAAGAGGGTCTGAAGAAAAGAAAAAAGAAAAAAGAAAAAAGCGGATTTTAACATTGAAATTTATCGTACAAAGAATTGACACTTAAATCCCTCACAAACGTTACAGAAAGATATAAGACCTAAGTTGAAAGAAAAGTAAAAGGTCAATGGATATAGTTATATTGTGCAGTTGATTCAGAGGGTAATACAATTGATTTTTATCTAAGTAAATCAAGAGATAAACCAGCAGTCAAGCGCTTTTTCAAGAAAGCCTTGGCTTTTTCGCATGTTTCTAAACCTCGTGTGATAACAGTAGATAAGAACCCTGCCTATCCTGTAGAGATTCAAGTCATTTAAAACAGCAATCTCTATATTGAGTGGTGTCGAATCTATGCATATGATAAAAAACGGGCAACTTGTTTTACCGGACAAGTCTGTCCAAAATCAGAAAGAATTTATTCCTAAATGGTTTGGCTTAGCTTCATAAGATAGAAATGAAGAGAAAATTGCTATTCTATGTTTTCAACTAACATTTTTGCACCAGAACCGAATCTTCAACGAATTTACTATGTAACATGGCTAACACCTGCATCCTATTATTAAACGGTGTTCCAAATGCACTAACAATTAAGCTAATACCAGTTGCTAATGCTCCAACTACTAATTTCTTGAACATAATAAATCCCCCTTAATATTTTTTATAACTTGCACCTTAAATATATCACTTTTCTTATTTTGTAAATGTTTTGAATTTGTAGAAAATTTTATTTGAATCTTATTAATATTGGTAATTCATTTTATTAAGTGGAAAATAGAGGGATTTTTATAGGTATGTAAAAATACATAATAAATGAACCGAATATTATGATATACTCTCAAAGAGCTGATACAAAACTTCTTTAGATTGGAAAACTAAAGTCTTATCTACCCAATTGTGGGGGCGCCTTATGGCGTCTTTTTTTTATAAGAAACCTCCAAGCATTCATACACTTGAGGGTTTATCAATTGAAAGGTAGGGCTGTTTGGAGTTCCTTAAATTAAGAACAAAGCAGGATTATTCCTAAACCAATTAATAGAGCTGCAGCAAACGCTGGAATTGGCACAGGGATCTCGATACTTTCTACAACTAAGAAGTATTGTCCACTTACTACTTTAAAACAAACTAATTGCATTAATTAAGAGTTTTAGTGCACTACTCCTTGGAAGTTGATCTTGTAGCGCTCTTTCTCGTAATTCACTATGTTTTCTAAAGAAAATAGTGAAAGGCAAGGCGATGAATACATTTACAAAATGACAAAACTGTAAGAATACACGAATGTTTGTAAGAAAGTTCGATGTTTTCCTTTTTCTTTTTTTATTATAGTGAAAAAGAAGGACGAAATATTCTCTTATGTAGGAAAGGAAGATAATAATGATTGATCTATTAAATAAATGGATGTTAGAAAGTACAGGCAATTTCAATATCGTTGTAGGAATTACAGCACTTCTATTTTTGGGTTCAGTAATTGCACTTATTATTATTTACAAAAAAATTGGTAAACCAGATGAAAGCACAAATGCTATTTATTTAAAAATTACTTCTCGTATGTTTACTACTCAAATTCTAATGAATGCTATATTTATTTCTTTAGTTGGTAAAGATATTGAGAATTTCCGTCAAATCTTTATATTATTTGAAGCTTTTGTATTTTTTATTGGAGCTATTTATTCGTTTAAATTATATAGACAGGAATATAAATAATTTACTTGCAAGAAACAATAAAAAAACTGCACCCCAATTGTTAGACACAGTCTAACAATTGGAGGTGTAGTTTTTTTATGACTAAATTTACTTCAGAAGACAAAATGAATGCAGTAATACATTATCAAGATGGAAGTGAGAGTATAAAAGATATTGCGAAATCATTGGGAGCGAATCACGAAGTGGTTCGCATGTGGATAAAACAATTTGAATATCATGGAATCCGGGCCTTTGAAAAAGGCTATACAACGTATTCTGCACAGTATAAACTAGACGTACTAAATTATATGTTCGAAAATGGGACGTCTCCAAACGAAACGGCAGTCATTTTTAATATTTCTTCACCTGGACTTATTAGAAAATGGCGTATTCAGCTACATCAAAAAGGAGTAGACGCCCTTAAATCGAAGAAAAAGGGGCGTCAATCTATGACTAAGGACAATCAAAAATCAATTAAGAAACAAACACAAACAGAAGAGTCAGTAGAAACATTACAAGCTGAATTGGAGCGTTTGCGTATGGAGAATGCTTATTTAAAAAAGTTGAATGCCTTAGTTCAAAACAAGGAAAAATCACCAAACAAGATAAGGCGCAAGTAATCTATGAACTAAGGAAAGCATTTCCGGTGCAGGCACTTTTAAAATTAGCAGAACTCCCACGAAGTACATATTATTACTGGATACAGAATTCTAATCGACCAGATAAAGATAAAGAGCTAAAGATCCTTAATTCAAAACATTTACGATGAACACCAAGGTCGTTATGGATATCGCCGTATTCGCGATGAGTTAATGAACCAAGGACACAAAATCAACCATAAAAAAGTTCAACGAATTATGAAAGAGTTAGGTTTAAAGAGTCTAGTTCGTATGAAAAAATATCGCTCGTATAAAGGACAAGTAGGTAAGATTGCGCCAAATATTTTAGAACGTAATTTTAAAGCTGAAAAGCCGAACGAAAAATGGGTTACAGACATAACAGAATTTAAATTATGTGGCGAGAAGCTCTACTTATCACCGATGTTAGATCTATTTAATGGAGAGATAATCGCTTATACAATTGATTCAAGACCAACCTATTCACTTGTATCGAAGATGTTGGAGAAGTCTTTTCAACAATTGACAGAAGAAGACGAACTCCTTATTCACTCTGATCAAGGCTGGCATTATCAAATGAAGAAGTATCGTCACGCCCTAAAGGAACGCAAGATTACGCAAAGTATATCTCGTAAAGGGAACTGTTACGATAATGCGGTTATTGAAAGTTTCTTTGGTATTATGAAAACTGAATTTCTTTATCTAAAAGATTTTGAAAGCATAGAACACTTTAAACAAGAATTTGAAAAATATATCGATTATTATAATCACAAAAGAATTAAGGCAAAACTAAAAGGCATGAGTCCGGTACAATATCGAACTCATGCCCTAAAGGCTGCCTAATGAAACGACCTGTCTAACTTTATGGGGTCAGTTCAGGGATGGGATTGAGTTTTGAGGGACTGCCTTTTGGTGGTCTTTTTTGCATAAAATCTTGTAAAGCAAGAAAAAGTAGAATATTAATATTCTAATATTCAATAGAAAGATAAAGTGTTTAAAAGTTCAAAATAATACATTATAATCTATTTAGTAAAATTAACCAAAATATATTTTGCTTATTATGTATTAAAGGGGAAATGAAAATGGCTGGACAAATTCGTATGTCACCAGAGGAGCTTAAATCAAAAGCGGCTCAATATGGACAAGGTGCAAATCAAATTGAGGACATTTTAAGTCAACTACAAAACTTGCAAAATGAATTAAGAGGAGAATGGGAAGGTCGTGCTTTCGAAGGTTTTGATCAACAGTTCAATGAATTAAAGCCAAAAGTACAAAACTTTGCACAGCTATTACAAGAAATTAATATGCAGCTGAATAAAACTGCAGAAGCTGTTGCTTCTCATGATGAAGAATTATCACGTAATTTCGGTTTGAAATAAAAATTGTCATACTCTATATAACAAGCATTTCAAATGAGCCATACAGCTTATATTGTATGGCTCATTTGATTGCATGCCTAGAGCGAGTGATATTGATAGGGATATATATTTTATGAGATTTCTTTGATGCGTTTGGAAAACTTATAGAAAGGGTTTGAAAGAATGGGACAATTTCAAAGTAATTTACAAACAGCAACGCAAATTGCTACGAAAATGGAATCAGCCTCTGATAGGATTCAAAGTGTAACAACTCGTTCTATAACAAAGGCGACGCGTACAACATTATCTGTTAACTTCAAAGCACAAGAAGCGAATCAACAAATATTAGACTTGACGAAACAATTTTCCGCTGCCTTTCAACAAGCGGTTGATAATATTCATTCGGTATCTAATGAATTTGAGAGAATGGATAACGAACTTCACAATACTTTTCGCTAATGTGACAACCTACGTAAAGTAAAATAGTAGGAGGAAAAAGATGAGTCAAGATATTGAAAAACAAATTAATCAAGTAAATCAAAAGTTACGAAGTGTATTTGAAGAACAAGACCGAAATCAATCTGCGATTCAAGCTCAAGAACAAGCGGAAGCAGATTTTTATGAATGTAGAAGTCGAAATCGTCGTTTGTTTGATCGAATTTTAGGAACTTGGCATGGTGATAGAGAAATGTCCCAGTTTTTTATGAATACGTATCAAGATGCACAACATATTGAACGAAAAGTCACATTTGAATTGGAAAACAAAAAAGAAACGTTGCTTAAAGAAAGACGAGACCTTAATGATTTAGAAAACGCCCTTTCCTATCAACAACAACAATTAACAAGGGAGGTCAATGCATGAGTTTAAATATGTATTTGGGAGAGGTACGAAGCCAAACTCAAAGCATGAATGCTGTATGTACCGCTACTATTCAAGGTATGGAACAAGCCATTCAGTCGATTGACGCTTTTGCAGTTGATACTGTTTTACAAGGGCAAACATATAGTAGTGCAAAAGCATTTTTTGTACAAACCTTTCGACCTTTGGCACAAGGAATCATTTATTTGTGTGAAGAATTAATCCGTCAAAATGATGCTTTTCCAAGTGACTTTCAATCACAGGTAGCTCAGGCAGATGTAATTGAACACGAGATATTAGAACAAATTCGGGAAATTGACCGAATGAAAACAAGTATGGAAGCTGTCAATCAAGCTATGCCAATGCCGGGTATGGATGCCATGGTAAATCTTTTTATTGTTATGAGGAAAAAACTGCAAGAAAAGCTGGATCATTTGTATCAATTCAATCAGACCTCTAGTAATAATTATAGTACAGCAATTCAATTAGCAGCGAGTATTGCTGCAGGTCTTGCGGAAGTCCAAAGTGGGAAAGGGTTTAGTCCTGCAAGTGGTACATTTAGTATGCAAGGGTTGAATATGGAATGGACAACTTCAATTCAAGCGATTACAGAAGAGAGGGCACGACAAGCTGCCAATTCAATTGAAGAAGGTGAAATGTGTGGTAAGCTACCAGAAAAATCTACTGGTGAAAAAATATGGGACGGTATTGTAGATGGTACGGGACAAGCAGTTAGCGATACAATAGACGGAATAAAAGCTTTAGGAGATTGGGAAACGTGGGAAAACATGGGGAACGCTGCTTTGCACCCTATTGATACCCTTAGTACGATGTATAATGCATTGTCAGATTCATTTATTAATGATGTAATAAATGGAGATGCTGAAAGTCGTGCTAAATGGGGAAGTTATGCTTTAACACAAGTTGGATTAGGACTTATTGGTGATAAAGGATTAAGTAAAGTATCGAAGGTAGCAACTACTGCAAATCTAACAAAATTCTCAGAAGGTATTTCGTCTGTTTCGAATCATTTACCATTGAAAGAACGATTTGCATTCGCAGGTACTAGTGGCTTTGGTAGCAATCAGATAAAAACATTTGAAGTTTTACAAGAAGCCCGTGATACATTTATGTTTTCTGAAACTGGTGGAAGAAGTAGAGTTAAAGGTGTACAAGAAGTAATAAAAGATTATGCGGATAAAGTTCTTGATAGAGTTGAAGTGAAAAATGAGTATCCTGATTCGTATACAGCATCTAAAATATTACGTGAAGAACTTAAGGATGCAGGGATTGAACCACCCCCATATTCTAATGCAGCACATCATCTAACACCTTGGAATGATAGTAGGGCAGAAAAGGCACAAAAATTATTAAAGGAATTTGGGATAGACCATGATTCGGCGGCTAATGGAGTATTTTTACCTTATAAAGTTAATAAATACGTGACTACTGAAGTCTTACACATAGGAAAGCATAGTTCAGAGTATATACTTGAAGTAGAGAGAGTATTAAGTCTTGTTAAGAAACGGGGCGGTACTCAAGAAGATGCTGTTGACGCCTTACATGATATAAGAGAACGTTTATTGAATGGTGAATTAAAATTAAATAAACCGAAGAAAGAGTAATCTTATAATAGAAAAATAACAAAGGAGAGTAAAAATGAAAATTTGGGAATTAAAGAGTTCATTTGATGACTATGAATCCTTTCAACTATTGAACTTAGAAGAAGATTCTAAAAAGTATTTTGAAGGGAAAATTGACTCGGCAGTAAAAGCATCTGATTCATGGGGAGAAATACGTATTAAATGTGTAGAAGAAGGAAATCAAAGTGATTTGCCTCATTTTTGGGGAGAAGTTGGTACGCCAATGGTTAGTGGGAAAGCTAAAAAATTTTTAGAGTCTATACTTGGTGATAATGTAGAATTTCTTCCCCTAATTCATGATGTGACGGGAGAAGTGTATTATATAATTAACGTTTTAAATGCACTAGATGCTATTAACTATGAGAAAGCTATACTAAAGAAACTACGTTCTGGCTTAGTAATAGATTTCAAAAAATACGCATTCTTACCTAATATGGTTAAGAACCAAACAATATTTAAAGTTTACTTAAATGAAATATTACATATTCCTTCCGTTTTTGTATCAGATGAATTTAGAAATACAGTGTTAGAAAGTGATTTAAAAGGTTTTGAATTTATCGAGGTATGGGATTCAGAAGCAAACATGTAAAAGAAAGTCCTAAAATAATTGATAGGAGTTAGTGACATGGATGTAAAGGATTTAAAAATTCTAAGAATGTTAAACAATTATGAGGGAAATGAAAAAGAAATTTTTGAACTGATTCAAGCTGAAGCAATGGTGAAATTTATATGTGGAAAAATATGGTTTTAGAAATTGAAAAAATAGAGAAAAGTTTTAATGATAAACTGAATACACCAGCAACAGATAGTGAAGTTCAGAAATTAAGAGAACGCATGAAAGAGAGTTATAATGTTGACCTACCGAGTGAATATGAGGAGTTTCTTAAAACTGTAAATGGATTAGATTTTAACGGGCTAGTACTTTATGGAGTTGACTCTTATTTGTTAGATACAGAAAGGGACGAATCAATTTGCGGGCTTATAGAAACCAATGAGATTTGGTATGAAAATGAATTTCAAAAAGAGTATCTTTTCTTTGGCGATTCAAATATTGCGTGGTTTTGTAAGAGCTTATCAGACGGTACTTATTTAGAACTTGATAAACCATCTGGTACGGTAATGAACACATATAATGATTTTAATACAATGCTTGAGGAAGCGTTAAAAATAACCCTTCTTTAATAGGGGGTATTAAAAATTATGTTTAATTTTTTAAAAGAATATGTTGTAGCAGACAGAAGTGTCCGTTCTAAACAAAAACCTATTTTCTATCCTATATATCAAGATGAGATAGATGAGGCAGAAAGCTTATTACAAATGGAACTTCCAAAAGAACTGAAACGCTTTTATCAAGAAATAGGTTGTGGTTTTTTTAAGTCTGATACAAGAACGTTTTTCAACAGATTTATGGACCCGATTTCAGTTGCAGATTTCCGTTTAAGGCAAGATATTTATGAATATAATCCAAACCTAGATGATGATTCATTAGTGTTTTTTGAAGTAACAGAACTTAACTTTTTAACAATTAAATTTAAAGAGGAAAATGAATTAGGTCAATGTCCTACTTACTCTGAAGATGAGAAAATAGCGGATTCTTTAGAAGAATTTTTAATTAAAATGGATGAAAATCCTGACTATTATATTTAATCTTTTTAAGACTTGCATTAAGGTGTAGCATTTGAAAAATATCTAATCATGAGTAAAAAAGCTTATGTATAACCTGCATAAGCTTTTTTAATGTCCATAATAGGTAAAAAGTATCAAAAACATTCACCATTAAATCACTTGAAAGTTTAAAGCGACTCCTAAATTAGAAAATCATATTAAAAATATAGATCCCTCTGTTCCAAGAAGGAGAGGGAGAGGGAGAGGTATTGATGGAGCACACAACAGTGAAGAGTTCTTTAAAAACAATATTAAAAATAGTCAGTGAATCACCTTCAAAAATTCTAGGTGTAAAAACAGTAGAATACAATATGCCTAAGTTAAATATGGATGGCACCCCTACAGGAGAGTATGGAAATAAAGTATTCACAAACAACATTTATGATCCTAAAATTATAAGTGATAAGGAATTTATTAACCGTGGAATTGAAGCAGCTAATGACGCTAAATTAAAAACCAGTGATGGAGTTCTTTCGAGAGAAGGGGCGGGTGTTGACGGTAAAGAAATAACTTGGAGAGGATACCATAAAGGTGGAGAAATCTCTTCTTTTTTTCCAGAATAAATTAAAGATATACGAGGAGAGATATGTATGCAAAGAGAATTTAGATTAAAAGATGAGGATTTACTAGATTTAACCCATTTTCCTATACAAGCAGTGTTTAATATGGTAGATGATGAAAGATTTTTAAAGGTAATCAATTCAGTTTGTGAAGGAGTAGGATTTGGAGAGGAATATGGCGCATGTACTTTTCCAGGAGATTTGGATGAGTATGATATTGCCAATGGAGATTCATTTGAAGGGGTAGAATTTGTATTATACAGTGGTGATGAGGTAATAATTAATTATCAAACACTTTATCATTATTTTAAAAAAATGTGCGAGGGTTATTCAAAAAAGTATCCAAACACAATTAAGAGATTAGAAGACAGTCTTAACAAATTTATTGAATTATACAATATTAATAGGTAGAGACTATTTATAACTTATCCAAAATCATTATAAAAGGTAGAATGTTTCATGATTAGAATTGATTATATGCTAATATTCAATAAAAAGATTTGATGTTTGAAAATTCGCGACAAAATCTCGTAATATGTTTAGTAAAATTAACCGATTCATATTTTACTCATTATGTATTAAAGGGGAAATGAAAAAAACTTGGTCAACAGTAGCGGGGTGGTTTAATTCACATGAAAAAAAATACAGATTTTAATAAAAAAGCTTTTGAATATTATATGGCTCTTTATGCTGTAAATGAAATAAGAGTCCACGTAATTGTTCTTGTCCTTTTGGGGGCAGACGTGTTTGTTCTTTTGCCTGCATTCGCGAATCCTTTTCAATTACTCTATGTATATATAGTAACTCCTCCAGTTGTTTTTTTAAATTTGTGGGCGATATGGATTGCTATCAATCCTCGGAAACGACAATTACAATACACTCTATTTCGAGGAGTATATGGCACCATATGTTCAGTCGGATTATTGGTTATAACTCAAAAATATGCTTATGAAGTGTTACAATTACAAACTCCCATCTATTTTATTCTTTCATTTGGTTTGTATAGTTTCGCTTTGTATCATTTTTATAAAAATCATATTGAAAAACTTCAGGAACCAAGAAAAAAATCAAAATCATCGAAAGAAACTGGTGGTGTAAAAGTAGCAGCTATTGCAGCGGGATTGGGGCAGTTAATTGCTAATATAATTCTTAGCATTGCAACACAACAGATGGGGGCAATTGTATTTATGTCTGCATGCACAGTGTTTTCGTTTGCTTTGTTTTATATGATTATAGAACTCCATAAGTATTATTATTTACGTAAGCATATAGAAGATGGAGGGAAAATATGTATAGGCTTTTAAAGAGGATTTGTTGCATTTCAAGTGTATAATTGCATTCTTCTTATGGAAGCCATTCACGAGGCTTATAGCAATAAAAGATGTATAAGTGGAAGATTATATTCTGGTAAAACATCTGAAGGAATGGAAATTAGGTTTGTTCTTATTGATGATAAGATTATAGCTGTTTATCCCGTGTATTAAAGAATGTGAGGTACTCAAAAATGAAAGTAACTAATCAGCCCATAGTTAAAAATGTAAGAAAATATAGAGGTAATTGCTAAGAAGCACTCCCCCTAAGTTTCAGATGAAATTAAATAATCGACTATTTATGCTTTAATATTTATATGTACAAAATTGGGATAATTAGGGATTTACATTTAATATGTTTTAAGAAAGGGGAATGTTTTTTATATGGAAACTCCAGAAAATCAATTTAAACGTGCACTTAATCCTTGGTTCTCCATTTGGATAAAACCACGTGATACAATGAAAGAAATTTTTATATCCAAACCTAAGAATGTGTTTTTACTCATTTTACTAGGCTCATTCGTACAGACTTTAGATCGAGCATCTTCTAAAAATGTGGGGGATTCAATAAGTAGTCCAGTTTCAATAATCTCAATGGTTATATTCGGTACCTTCGTTGCTTTCTTAATTTATTATTTTTTGCTACCAGCGTTATTTAATTGGGTGGCAAAAAAACTTGGTGGACAAGGTATATTTGAAAAAACACGTTACTCAGTTGCCTATTCTTATATCCCTTACGTTTATTCTCTTATATTAGTTTGGGTGCCTTCATTTTTCTTGTTTGGGATAGAAAACTTTACGAGTGAGACACCGGAAATGGATAGTAGCATAACTTTAACGATTTTGTTTCTTATTTTTGCCATAATTGATATAGTTATTGGAATTTGGACAATCATTATTTCCTTAAAATGTTTAGGGGAAGCACACCAATTTTCAGCATGGAAAGCATTATTAACAATAATAATATCCTTTATGATTATCATTCTTCCTTTAGTAATAATAGTATTTCTTATAGTAGGGGTTACAATCTTTTAATAATTTATTTGCTTTTTATTTATCCAAACGTTTTCTACTTGCTGTTAGTAATTGTTACAGGGTGAACAGCCACATGATTCGGATGTTCCACTTGGCGAAGCGTATGACCTTTATGATCAAATTGATCGCTCGTTACGGCCTGTTTTTCTTATTATCAGTGTTAACAGGAATTTGTGAAGGAAAACTTGAAAATCAAAATATTAAACCATTAAAATCTTAGGGTAGCTGAGTAGATTGTCCTTGTTTGTCCCTTATTTTCCAATTGGAGGCTAATTATTACCAATTGGTTCTGTAGCTCTTATAGAAGAAATTAATCAACCTCTTATGATTTATGGAAGAAAGCAACAACAAGCTGATAATAAATTATGCGATTATGTTTCTTGTCCATATCCTCATGGTAATTTATCAAAAGAATATAATGTGTTTTTTAATCATAATCAAATAATTCATTTATTATTTAAGGGTTTCGAAACAGAGGATGAATTAGAATTAAGAAGTAAATTATCTGAGTTTTAGTGGAAATGGAGAAAATATAATATGGTTTTAGGAATTTCATATTCTGATATTTTTCGTATCATAATTATTGTTTTGGTTTTTTTCATTTTTTGGAGATTGAATACTTGGTATAATAAAAAATATAATGTTCCTAAGGTTTTTCAATGGTTTCCTAGAAGATGGGGAAAAAGAAAAGTTTCAGAGCATTTGTCTCAACTAGATAAAAAGTTAGAAGCTGAAGGTAAAGGTATCTGGGTTACAATCTATGCTATAGATTTGTACATTGTAACTATTCCTTGTACAGTAAAAAAATATAAATCTTAATACATATATGTTTATAAAAAAAGACCTTTTATTTTAAAATAAAAGGTCTTTTTTATGATGATTGAAATAGTAATTTTAAGTGAATTAAATTTGAAATGTATCAAGAATATTATCTTTTTCTTCTTTATTAATTCCAATATATTTCAGGGGGATGTGTGGTGTGCTATGGTTAAGAATTTCTTGTAACATAGCAACATCTTTTGTTTGTTTATAGAACCAATAGCCGAAGGTTTTTCGCATGGTGTGAGTACCAATGGATTCTACATTGGCAAAATCTCCGGCTTTTTGCAATTATCGATAATACGTGTTTTTTCGTCATACAAAAACCCCTACATATAAGTAGAGGTTTTTAAATTATATATGAATGAATTATGCTTTTTATATAAAGCAAATCGAGTTCAGATAAACGAAGAACATAGAATACATAATTTTAACTAGATTTATTACTAGCTAGTGTATCCCCACCACCAAGCTCCGCCTCAATCTGCGAAGTCTTCGATGACTCATCCATACGCCAATACGTAATAAAGCTGATTGCAATACATCCAGCTACGTAGAAGTAGAATAGTGATTCCATTCCGATACTCTTTAGCCATAATGCGATGAACTCAGCTGTTCCACCGAATATCGCAACTGTTAGTGCATATGGTAAACCTACGCCAAGTGCGCGAATTTCAGTTGGGAAGAGTTCGGCTTTTACAATTGCGTTAATTGATGTGTAACCAGTAACGATAATGAGGCCGACCATCATGAGTAAAAATGCTACGATTGGTTCTGTCGTTTTTTCCATGAAGAAGAAGATCGGTGCTGTTAGTAACGTTCCGAGAATACCGAAAGCCATTAATAGTGGACGGCGTCCGATTTTATCGGATAGTAGTCCTGCAATCGGTTGAAGTACGACGAATATAAGTAGTGCGACAAAGTTAATCCAGCTTACAACTTCTTTCGGAAGGCCGACTGTGTTTACCATGAACTTTTGTAAATATGTTGTGTACGTATAAAATGCGACAGTGCCGCCTAATGTTAGGCCGACTACTGTTAATACAGCTTTCGGATGTTTCATAAGAGCGCTAATGGTTCCTGCGCTTTCGCGTTTTTGTGATTTTATGTTTGAGAATTGCTCCGACTCATCCATCGTGCGGCGAAGCCATAATACAGCTACTGCGCCCATTGCTCCAATAATGAACGGAATACGCCATCCCCAAGCTTTCATATCTGGTTCGCTTAGTAATTGTTGAAGAACAATTTGAACGCCTAACGCAACCATTTGTCCAGCAACGAGCGTTACATATTGAAAACTTGAATAAAAACCACGGCGGCCACTACTAGCCATTTCAGATAAATATGTTGCGGAAGTCCCATACTCTCCGCCAAGTGATAATCCTTGTAATAAACGGGCAAGAACTAAGATGATCGGCGCCATAATCCCAATGCTTTCGTAACTAGGTGTACAGGCGATAATTAAAGAACCACCGGCCATAACCGTAATGGAAAGAGTTAATGCTGCCCGGCGTCCGTGCCGATCTGCATATCGTCCCATTAGCAAACTGCCGATAGGGCGCATTAAAAATCCAACTGCGAAAATAGCTGCTGTGTTCAGTAATTGACTCGTTGGATCACCTTTAGGAAAGAACTCTGCTGAAAAATAAACAGCAAAAGCAGAGTAAACGTACCAGTCGTACCATTCAATTAAATTGCCGACAGAACCTTTAAAGATATTGCCGGCGACTCGGTTAGATTTTGCTTGAGCCATACTAATTCCTCCTCTTGCTTAGTAATAAAAGGTATATACGAAAGCGTGTTCATTGTATTTGAATTGTACTGTTCTTTATTTTAAATCTCAATATTATGACAATTTTATTCTTTTTGTACTTTATGTACATGGATATTTTTAATAGTTGCTTCATTTTCAGTTTTGTCATAATAATAGAAAAAGGAGATTGATAGTTTTGAATATTTTATCAAAGGATATGAAATATGAAGAAATCACGCAAAGTATCATTGCAAACGAAAATAGTAAGCTTAATTATTACGTTAATTTTATTTGTCGTTCTCCTATTAGCAGGAATATTTGTTTACATTCAGTCCGTTGATACGAAACGTCAAGTGGAACAGCTAGCACTGCAAACGGCTAAATCTCTTTCTTTTATGCCAGCTATAAAAGATGCTTTTCAATATAACGAACATAAAAGTAGCATTCAATCCATTGCGGAACAAGTTCGTGAGCAAGCTGGTGCGGATTATGTAATTGTGGAAGATCGCTATGGGGTTATGTATTCCCATTCTAATTCTGAGTTGATTGGAACAAAGAGTAACAACCCGTATAACTATGAGGCACTCACTTTTGGAGGGTACTATACGCTTGAAGGAAATGGTGAAAGTGGTCTAGCCTTAATGGCAAAGGCACCTATTATTGTTCATAACGAAGACTACGATCAAGTAGTAGGCGTTGTAACAGTAGAGTTTTCAATAAAAGGTATCGAATATAACATATTAAGCAGAACGAAAGAAATTATCCTCTTTTCCTTAGGTGTATTACTAGCTGGAATCATTGGTGGCATTCTTTTAGCACGTAGTATTCGTAAAGATACACTCGGTTTAGAGCCGAATGAAATCGCAGCGCTATACCGGGAACGAAGTGCAATACTACTATCTATAAAAGAAAGAATTATCGCCATTGATCAAAATGGCCTTATCACGATGATGAACACCTCGGCAGAAGAAATGCTGCATGTACATGATGATTATATGCAGCGGCACATTTCAAAAGTTTTACCAGAATTTCATATGGAGAGAGTACTAGAAAACGATCAAGAAATCGCGTTTCAAGATAAAGTGTTTATTTTAAATAGGACACCAATACTCGAAAATAACAGTACGGTAGGCGTTGTATGTAGTTTTAGAGATAAAACAGAACTGCAAAACTTAGTGAACACAATATCTGAGGTAAGAAAGTATTCAGAGGACTTACGTGCTCAAACGCATGAATTTACAAATAAACTTTTTGTTTTATCAGGATTACTTCAGTTAGGGCATTACAAAGAAGCGATTGAATTTATCCAGCAAGAATCTAATATTCATCAAAGCCAAAATCATATTTTATTCCATCAAATTCTTGATGCAAAAGTACAAGCTATTTTATTGGGGAAAATCGGAACAGCGTCTGAGAAGAAAATTGATTTTCATATTGAAGGTGATAGTGCGCTTCAACCGTTACCAGATCATATAAAAGTTTCGCACCTTATTACGATCCTTGGAAACATAATCGACAATGCATTTGATGCGGTGAATGAACGAGAGGAAAAGAATGTTTCCTTCTTTGTTACGGATATTGGGCACGACATTGTGTTTGAAGTAATAGATAGTGGAGCAGGGATACCAGTTGAAAAAATCACGACCATTTTTCAAAAAGGATTTTCAACGAAAGGAAATGAGCGTGGTTACGGGCTAGCGAACGTAAAAGAAATGGTAGAACTACTCCAGGGAACAATTGAAATTCAAAACGAGAAAAACGGGGGAGCGATTTTTACAATTTACCTTCCGAAAACATTGAAAGAAAGTACATGACAAACAGGGGGGATGGGCATATGTTGAAGGTTGCAATTGCAGAAGATGATTTCCGCGTCGAGCAAATTCAGGAAGAGTTTTTATCAAAAATAAAAGACGTAAAAGTGATTGGAAAAGCATTGAACGCGAAAGAAACGATGGAATTACTACAAAGGGAAGAAATCGATTTACTTCTATTAGATAATTATTTACCAGATGGGATCGGTACGGACTTATTGCCGAAAATCCATGCAGCCTTTCCAAACGTTGACGTTATTATGGTTACTGCGGCAAATGAAAACCATATGCTAGAAAAAGCAATTCGAAACGG
This sequence comes from Bacillus sp. FSL K6-1338, assembly GCF_038006965.1. Lineage (NCBI taxonomy): Bacteria > Bacillati > Bacillota > Bacilli > Caryophanales > Bacillaceae > Bacillus > Bacillus sp. FSL K6-1338. Next base: position 957,672 of record NZ_JBBOWI010000001.1, read on the forward strand.
CGTAAGTAACTACCTTATAAAACCGGTCACGTTAGAAAAATTCGTTCGCACCATTGAAGACTATAAAAGAAAGAAGCAACTATTACATAGTAACAATGAAGTGAATCAAGCACTTATCGATAACTTCTTCGGCATTTCGCAAACACAAGACATAAAAAACTTACCGACAGGTGTGGACCCGTTAACACTACAAAAAGTGAAAGGGATTATAAAAGGATTCGAAGAGGGCATTACAATAGAAGAAATGGGAGAACAAATGGGGGCCTCCAGAACAACCGCAAGAAGATATTTAGAATACTTAGTAGCGACAAACGAATGCACAGTAGATTACACATACGGCATTATCGGACGACCAGAACGAAAATATCGAATAGGACGAGGACTATGAAGAAGCGATTATTACTATGTATATGGATCATGACAGGAGTAATAGCTGGTTGTTCCTCGGAAAAATCCCATACGAATACAGTGAACATCGACAAAGTAGAAATCGTTGCGCCGAACGTTCAAGGAGCAGGCTGGGACTTAACAGCGCGGGCGATGCAAAAAACGCTCACAGAAGAAAAAATCTTCACAAAACCAATCACAGTCACAAATAAAGTAGGCGGCAGCGGTGATGTCGGATGGAAATATACGAAACAAAAAGGCGGTCACGTACTGGCGATTAACTCAAGCTTACTCATAACGAACAACCTACTAGGCCACAGTAAACTAACATATAAAGACTTCACGCTGCTCGCGACACTCGCATCGGACTGGGAAGTTGTTGTCGTATCAAAAGAATCAAACATAGAAAACGCAAATCAACTAATGGAACAACTAAAACAAGACAAGAAAAACTTCAAAATCGGCGTTGCACCAGGCCTAGGAAACGACGATCACCTATCATTCGTACAAGTAAGCAAAGCATTCGGCATAAAACCTGCCGAACTACAATTCTTCGTCTACGAAAACAAAGAAAAAATCATAAACGCCCTAACGAACAAACAAATCAGCGCCGCAACCATGACCCTATCCGAAGCCGAAAAACAATACAAAGCCAGCAAAATAAAAATACTAGCCGTATCCGCACCAAAACGGCTAGACCGACTACCAGAAATCCCAACATGGAAAGAACAAGGGATCGACGTCATCTTCCAGCACTGGAAAGGAATTATGGGACCGAAAGATATGACAGAGGAAGAGGTTGCTTATTGGGATAGTGTGATTAAGAGGATGGTTGAGAGTGATAGTTGGAAGGGGATTTTGAGGGAGCGGGGTTGGAATTCTTATTATAAGGATAGTGGGGAGAGTAGGTTGTTGTTGGAGCAATGTGATTTTAGGTATGAGGAAATGCTGAAAAAAGAGAATTAAGAGGGAAGTATTCAATCGGGCTTTATTTTTGTAGTTACTTCTATATAATATAAAAGAGATGAGAGTGTTAGGCTAATGACATTAAAAGGGCTAGATAGGGTTAGATAAAATCTAGCTTACTGATTAAAAATATATTAGTCGTTAAAAGATATACAAGGCATTTTTCAGTCTATAAAGTGTGGAAACATAAAGTATAGAGTTTCTGTGAGATTTAAGGAGGACATAATGAAAAAAAATATTTATGTTGTTGGAGCAGTAATTGTCCAAGATGAGAAAATTTTATGTGCACAAAGAGGGCCATCTAAATCGCTACCTCTTATGTGGGAATTTCCAGGTGGGAAAATAGAAGAGGGAGAAACACCTCAAGAGGCGTTAAAGCGTGAAATTGATGAAGAAATGCATTGTAGCGTGCAGATTGGTGAGCAAATTGATTATACAGCCTATGAGTATGATTTTGGTATTGTTCATTTGAAAACTTTCTATTGTAAACTTGTTGAAGGAAGTCCGGTTCTAACTGAGCACGTAGCAATTAAATGGTTATATCCGAATGAACTAGCAGCTTTAGAATGGGCACCTGCGGATATCCCAACTATTGAGAAATTATCAAAAGAATCGCTTGTAAAGTAATTTGATTAAAAACTATTCGTTTTATGCGGATAGTTTTTTTATTGTAATAAATTTGCACTTTAAATCAGTGAGTAATACAATTAGTATAAAAATTTGTCATAAATGGTGATCATATGGAGAATTTCATTCAAAAGTTAGAAGGGTCTTTATATAAAGGATTTATTAATCAAAAACATAATCATCCTGGAATATATAAGCCTAAATTATTAGTAAACAATACGAAGAAAAATGAAAATGTTTTAAGCTCATTGCTGGAAGAGCTTGAAAATAGTACAGCCTTTATTTTTTCGGTGGCTTTTATTACGGAAAGTGGGCTAGCGACTTTAAAGTCACATTTCCTTGATCTTAAACAAAAAGGGATTAAAGGACGTATATTAACATCTACATTTTTAAATTTTAATACACCAAAAGTGTTTAGAGAATTAATGAAACTTGAAAATGTAGAAGTAAGATTAACAAACTTATCTGGTTTTCATTCAAAGGGGTACATATTTGATAATAAAACACATTGTTCATTAATTGTCGGTAGTTCAAATCTGACTGCGCATGCTTTGAAGGTAAACTATGAATGGAACGTCAAGTTAACATCGCATGAAGATGGAGAGATAGTACAGCATTTTAAAAAACAATTTGAAGAAGTCTGGGGAAATTCCCAAATTTTAACTGAAGAGTTGATTGCAAATTACGAAACAATATATGAACAAGTTGCAGAAAATAAGTTGCTAGATCGAGTTATAGAATTACCTGGTCAATATCATAATGCAATTGAAGAAGCGTTGAAAATTACGCCAAATAAAATGCAACAAGCTGCATTAAAAGAAATACAAGCTATTCGAGACGCTGGAGAAGCAAAAGGCTTAGTCATTTCCGCAACAGGAACGGGGAAGACATATCTTTCAGCATTTGATGTTAGAAATTTTGCACCTAAACGGATGCTGTTTATTGTTCACCGAGAGCAAATATTAAATAAAGCAAAATCAGATTTTCAAAAGGTTCTTGGCGGAGCCGATGAGGATTTTGGGATTTTATCAGGATCAAATAAGCAAGTGCATGCTAAATATTTATTTGCGACGATCCAAACTATTTCAAAAGAGGCCACTTTACACCAATTTGATCCTGAGCTATTCGATTATATTTTAATAGATGAAGTTCATAAAGCTGGTGCTAGTTCTTATCATAGGGTTATTGATTATTTTAAACCGAAATTTTTAATGGGAATGACTGCTACACCTGAACGTACAGACAACTTTAATATTTATGAGCTATTTGACTACAATATTGCTTATGAAATTCGTTTGCAAGAAGCACTTGAAGAAGATATGCTTTGTCCTTTTCATTATTTCGGAGTTACTGATTTTGAATATAATGGTGAAAAGATAGATGACACAACTGCTTTATCTAAACTTGTTACGGAAGAGCGAGTGGATCATGTAGTTGAAAAAGTAAAATACTATGGTTATTCTGGTGAGAAAGTAACAGGATTAATGTTTTGCAGCCGAAAAGATGAGGCAGAACAATTATCATATGCCTTAAATAATAGAGGTTTTCGCACATTTGCATTAACCGGTGATCATTCCCAAGAGGAAAGAGAACTGCGAGTGAATCAATTAGAAAATGGCATACTGGATTATATTCTAACGGTAGATATTTTTAATGAAGGAATTGATATTCCAAGTGTGAACCAAGTTGTTATGTTGAGACAAACTCAATCAAGTATTATCTTTATACAGCAACTGGGGCGTGGACTTCGAAAACACGACTCGAAAGATTTTGTTACAATCATTGATTTTATTGGAAATTATAAAAACAACTATTTAATTCCAATCGCCCTTTCAGGAGATAGATCACAAAATAAAGACAATATACGTAGATATACAAATGATACGAGTTATATTAAAGGTATTTCAACAGTTAACTTTGAAGAGATAGCGAAAAAGCAAATTTTTAAAGCGATTAATAATAGTAATTTAACAGCAATGAAAGTATTAAAGGAAGCTTTTGCTGAGTTGAAAAATAGAATAGGAAGAACTCCATATCTATATGACTTTATAGTAAACCATTCTATTGATCCAGTTGTACTGGCAGAAGGATATTCGAACTATTATCAGTTCTTATTGAAAATGAAAGAAGATGTCCCTGCCTTAACAGAGTACGAAAATAAAGTTTTAACGATGTTTTCATTGGAAGTATTGAATGGAAAACGTAAAAACGAAATTGTTTTATTAGAATTGTTACTAAAGCAAGAAAAAGTTGATAAAGATGAGTATATAAAGCAACTTGAAGAATCTAATTGCTTAACAGATGATGATACGATTACTTCTGTACAACGAATTTTTGAATTAGAATTTTTCTTGCAAAACAGCCAAAAGAAATATGGAGAAAAGCCAATTCTCTCTTTACAGGACGATAAGGCGTATATGTTTAATGATTCTATCCGAAAAAGCTTAGAACAAAATGAATACTTTAAGCGTATGGTTATGGACATTATTAAAAGTGCAAGGGAAAAGAGCAAAAACTATGAGTGTGATAGTAACCTTACTGTATATAAAAAATACTCAAGAAAAGATGTTTGTAAACTTTTAAATTGGCATAATGATGAGAGCTCAACTATGTATGGTTATAAGACAAAGTACTATACTTGTCCAATATTTATCACATACCATAAAAATGATGAGGTAGAATCCAGTGTGGACTATGGTGATGAATTCCTTAATCAAGATGTTCTTAAATGGTATACAAGAAGTAATAGAACATTAAAATCAAAGGAAGTTCAAACAATTATTGATGCTAAAGAAAATAATATTGACGTCCATATTTTTGTGAAAAAAGATGATGACGAGGGAAGCGACTTTTACTATTTAGGAAAAGCGAGACCTGATAAAGCAAGTGTAGAACAAACTGAAATGCAAGATAAAAATGGAAAAGAACTACCGGTTGTTACGATGAACATGATTATGGAGAAATCGATGGATAATAAGCTTTATGATTATTTAAAGGATGGTAATGTTTTGTAGGTAGAGTAAGTTTTTAATACCAGCATGTCCTTAAAATGATTAAAGAGCAGTAGTAAATAAGGCTGTATCAAAATGGCATCGGGGGATGCTTGCTTTTGATATGGCCTTATTTATTAGAAAATAAAAAGAGGATATGACGATGATTAGAGAGCATTATTAGTGAATTAGAACGATATTTACAAATTCCAAACAGGAGTGCTTACTAAGCTGGTGGTTGTAAATCTTGCTCCTTTAGAAGTGTTGCACCTTTCGCATAATAATTGGAAATTTGAAGCGTCATTACTACCGTATACATCTAGCGGGATAATGTGGTCGAGATGTATAGTATTCTGTGTTCTTACTAAATTAGAAAGGTCACATCGACAAATTGATATGTTCCCTTTAAGGTAGACAGATTAAAAAATAAAAACTTGTCTACCTTAAAGTTTTTTTCTATGTCAAAAACCCATACTCTATGAAGTTTAAAAAGGAAGTGTTACTTGCTTATAAAACAGGAGAACGTATACTCCAATAAATCTGTTCAAAGTATAAAATTAAGATAGGATCGTTAAAAGAATGGATGCAGCGATGTGAAAGGATATAAGGAAGGGAAATCCAACTCATCATGATGTTCCAGTTACCGTGAAAGAATTTCTCCATTTAATACAGGAGATAACAAACTATTTTGATACACCTCAAAGCGATATAGAGGATATCATCAAAAAATTCTGAACTCCATTATTCGAATTCCCATGCCAACCTACAACAAACTAATCCGAAACAAAATCCCACAAATAATAAAAACCAATGGAAAAACACCCATAACAAGAATTCTACCCGAAGACGAATACATAAAAGAACTTTGAAAAAAAACACAAGAAGAACTAACCGAATACCTAGAAGTAAAAACAAAACCCTACAAACTCGAAGAACTATCAAACCTCCTAAAACTAATAAACCCCCTAACCAAACACGAAGGCACAACACTAAAAGAAATCAACAACATCCGCAAAAAGAAGGCAGAAGAAAGAGGTGGCTTCTCAGATCGAGTCTTCCTAATCGAAGTAACCGATAACTAACCCCTCCTAAGCCCCTTACAAGCCCCTACCAAGTAATAAATCACTAAGAAAAAACACAACAAAAACAAAAACAACAACAAACACCGTAGTAGGCGTCGAAAAAAATTTTGAAATAACACGCCAAAAACCTGGCCCTCCTTTCTATATATAGTACAAAGAGGGATTTTTCATTTTTGAATGGAGACAGGAGGAATTAGGATGGCGGTGTATCGTAATGTGCAGGTGAATTTTTGGCAGGATGATTTTGTATTGGATTTGACGCCGGAGGAGCGGTATTTTTATATTTATTTGTTAACTTGTTCGAAGACGACGCAGTGTGGGATTTTTCCTTTTCCGAAGCGGTTAGCTGAGATGGAGACGGGTTATAACCGGGAGACTGTTGATAAGCTTTTGCAGCGCTTCATTGATTATGGAAAGATCCTTTATGATGTGGAGACGCGGGAGTTATTCATTTTAAATTGGCTTCGTTATAATCCTGTGACGAATACGAATGTGGAGAAGTGTGTGCTCCGTGAGCTGAAGGGTGTGAAGAATAAGGAGTTTGTACATATGTTTCTTCAGAAGTGTGCGGAGGAGGAGCTGAATGTTCCGATGCTTTTAGCACATTTCGGTATGCCTAGTGATATGGATATGGATGATGTTAATCCAGTTTGCGAGGAAACAGTGGAAGAAGAGGGGATAGAGAAGGAAACGGGAAGTAAGGTGTTCACGTTTTATGAGCAACATTTTGGTAGTTTGTCTCCGTATACGGTAGAGGAATTGAATGCGTGGATGAATGATTTGTCAGAGGAGCTTGTGCTGAAGGCCCTTCAAATTTCGTATGAGAATAAAAATCGGAAGATGGCTTATGTGAAGGGGATTTTGAGGGGATGGCACGGGAAAGGATTTACGAAAGTGTCTGAGGTTGAGGCGGATACGGAAAGGTTTCGAAAGAAGGAGTCGTCTGTTAGTAGCGGAGAGACGGAGAATTTTTTGGCGAAGTGTGAGGAGTGGGAGAAGAATAAGCCGTCAGAGGAAGAGTTGCAGCGCTTTTTAGCGGAACGCGGGTGGCGGCCATGAGTATTCAAAATGTAGAGGCGGAAAAGACGGTGCTAGGTTCTTTATTACTTGATGGAGAGCTTATTAAGGAGTGCCGTTTGACGGAGCACTATTTTTCTATGCCCGTGCACAAGTCTATATTTCAGTTAATGCGAAAAATGGAAGAGGAGGGGCAACCGATTGATCTTGTGACGTTCATTTCTAGAGTAGATCCGAATTTTTTGAAGGGGATCGGGGGAATGGAGTATTTTATAGGATTAATGGATGGTGTGCCTGCGACTAGTAACTTTTCTTATTATGAGGGGCTTGTTCGAGGTGCCTGGAAAATGTATCAGGCGGGTGTTCTCGGGCACAAGATGGGAGAGCGTCTTATTGCGGAGAAGAATGAGAAAGTTATTGGTGAGACGATTACGGCACTTTGTGAGTTAGAGGAAAAGGACTGCGTATGTGAGTTTGATTTGAAGGATGCGTTAGTTGGTTTGTATGAAGAGCTTCATCAAGATGTGAAAGAAATTACAGGTATTGAGACTGGTTATACATCGCTAAATAAGATGACGTGCGGATTGCAGGAAGGTGATTTTATTGTCCTTGGTGCGCGCCCTTCTATGGGAAAGACTGCGTTTGCGTTAAATGTTGGACTGCATGCGGCGAAGTCTGGAGCGGCGGTTGGATTGTTTTCGTTAGAGATGAGTAGTAAGCAATTGTTAAAAAGGATGGCTTCTTGTGTAGGTGAAGTGTCAGGAGGCAGGCTGAAAAATCCGAAGCATCGTTTTGCGATGGAAGATTGGGAGAAGGTAAGTAAGGCGTTTGCGGAGATTGGTGAGTTGCCATTTGAGATTTACGACAATGCAGGTGTTACGGTACAAGATATTTGGATGCAAACTCGTAAGTTAAAGAGGAAGCACGGTGATAAAAAGATTTTAATTATTGTAGATTATTTGCAGCTTATTACGGGCGATCCGAAGCATAAGGGCAATCGATTTCAAGAGATTAGTGAGATTTCTCGTAAGCTTAAGTTATTAGCACGTGATTTAAATGTTTGTGTAGTAGCGCTGTCGCAATTATCTCGTTCTGTAGAGTCACGGCAAGATAAGCGTCCGCTTTTATCTGATTTAAGAGAGACGGGACAAATTGAGCAAGATGCGGATGTGATTATGCTTATGTATCGTGAGGATTATTACGATAAGGAAACGATGCAGAAAGAGATGACGGAGATTCATGTGGCAAAGCATCGGAATGGGCCTGTGGGGAGTTTTAAGCTGAGGTTTTTGAAGGAGTTTGGGCGGTTTGTGGAGAGGGAGAAGTAGTGAGAGGAAGGTGTTTTGAAAATAGCATGTGCATGTGAACGAAAGTTGTAACGCTAATTTTATAAGTTATATAATAAAGAAAATGGTAACTAATAGTTAAGGGGGATTAGCTATTGGCAGGGAATGATATTTCTTATCATAATAAAGATATTCTGATGAAGTTTTTAAGTGAATGTTATAGGGATAAAGGGCTTGAAGCATATGGGTTAAAAGGTTATCCAAGAATAAAAGAATTGTTGCTAAATGAATTTTCGAGAGTTCGTGCAGATCAAAGGCGCTCAGATACTTTATTTGAAATGGAAGATGGTTCAATTTTAATGTTAGAGTATTGAAAGTAATACCCGTTTCCTCGAAAACCATTTGAAGTATATGGATTATGGGAATCAAATTATGTATCGTTACTATAATAAGAGGAAAGAGTTACCGGATATTCAAATCGTAGTTATTTATACAAGTGAGGTAATGAATCCTATAGAAGAAATAGATGTATGTAGTATACGTTTAAATTCTAAAGCGGTTTTACTAAATGAATACAATGGTGATGCCATTCTTCAAAAGATTATTAGAAAAATGGAAGAAGGAAAATCTTTGACGGATGAAGAAACCATGAAATTAATACTTGTACCACTTATGCATAGTAGAGAGAAAAGACAAATTTTAATTGAAAAAACGATAGAAGTAGCAAAGTGTATCTCCGATGAGCAAGAACAAATTCAAGTTATTGCTGGGATTCTTGTAGCTACAGATAAATTTATTGATGAAGACTACGCGAAAAAGGTAAAGGAGTGGTTACGGATGACAAAAGTAGGTCGTTTATATGAACAAGAGAAGCAAGAAGAAATTGATAAAGCACTTTCGGCAGCTGGAATGCTTTTTAAAGGAATGAGTGTAGAAGAAATAGCTAAAAAATTAGATGTAACAATTGAAAAGGTGAAAGAGTGGGAGAAGCGTTTATCTCATTAATCGCTGCATTAATGGGAATATTTTGCAAAGGGAAAATGGCAGTGTCTGTATAAATTTATATAAAAATAGCCGACTATTATGTAATAGTTGGCTATTTTTATAAGGAGAAGTTGTTAGGTTTAATACGCAAACTTTTTGATTTGCTCTTCAATATACTCCTTATTTCCCCATAAAGAAAGATCTTCTCTCCGCAGTGATCCATTGCTGCAAGTCATCTTGGCTACGTCGGACAAGTCGATTCACTAAAACATCATGCCATACGTAATCCTCTAATAAGTATATATGAACGGGGTCATCTGTATAAAAAGCAATATTACGCTCTTCAAGTGATGGTCCATAAATCATCTCTTTAGAATCTATCGATAAAATAAACCAATGTTCTGTAGACAAGGTTTCTGTATAAGGTGTTATGCGATGGGCTTCTAGATTTTTAATTGGATTTTCAACATGCAGGGTAATACCTTGTATTGTAACTTTATCAGCTACTTCAGATAGATCTTCTTTTAACGCTTCATACATCTCATCCCACATTGAAATGACAATACGTCGTTCTGCTTTTTTTATTAATGCCTGACAATAGCTAATGATTGTTTGATTGTCTTTTAAAGTAATCACTCGATTATCCGTTTTTTCCTCGGAAGTTTCTAGTTTTTTTAATGAATCACTCATTCCTTCATAAGTAGACTGCCATTCTGTTTGCGCCTTCTGTAAAAAGATTTCAACAGGTAGAGGTGAATAGCGAGTGGTGTCATTTATTTCTTCCTTCATGACAATTCCTTTTTCTACAAGGTTACCTAAAATCTCATAAATTCGCGCTCTTGGGACACCCGAATCTTTACTCACTTGGTAGGCTGTGACAGGCCCTTGTTTAACAAGAGATACATAAGATTTAGCTTCATATTCATTGAAACCAATTTTTTTAAGCTGTTGCACTATGTAGTCCACTTTTTTCGTCCTCCGATGTTTGCTTTTATATTTCAACGTTACAATAACTGTTTACATTTAGCAAATTGATAGTTACTATTACAATAGTGACTAAAGGGGGAGGCTACTCGTATGGATTTTTATTTAGACCCATCTGTATTAATGATTTTGATTGTTTTTGGATTTGTAGCTGCATTTATTGATTCAGTTGTAGGTGGTGGTGGACTCATTGCCTTACCAGCTTTATTATTTACAGGATTGAATCCAGCAAGTGCAGTAGCCACGAATAAATTAGCATCGACAATGGGAAGTGCAACTAGTAATATTGTGTTTTATCGTTCTGGTAATCTTGATTTGAAATCGGCGTTTAAATTATTTCCAATCACTTTCATAGGTTCCATAATAGGGGCATGGACCGTTCATTTAATGAACCCAGAAGTACTGAAGCCATTGATGCTGGTAATGCTTGGTGCAGTCGCTATTTATACGATATTCAAAAAGGATTGGGGTAGTATTTCTACTCATAAGAAATTATCTGGTCGACACGTCATTATTTTTACCTTTTTTATTTTTGCTATTGGTTTTTATGATGGATTTCTAGGTCCTGGAACAGGTTCGTTTTTAATGTTTTCTCTTTTATTTATTGGGTATGATTTTTTAAAAGCAGCAGGTACGGCGAAGTTTCTTAATTTAGGAAGTAACGTTGGTGCATTGTTGATGTTTATGTATGTAGGACAAGTAAACTATGTGTATGGCTTCATAATGGGGATTGCTCAAATTGCTGGAGGGATTGTTGGCTCCAAATTCGCTATAAAAAAAGGAAGCGGGTATGTTCGTGCTCTTTTCATTACAGTAACTTGTTTATTGTTAGCGAAAAATCTGTATGACTATATTCAGTAAGTAATTAAAGAACGTAGAAAAGGTTAAATACGCAGATTACATAAAATATAAGAAGACACTAGGGAGAAAATTCCTTTTAACGTTTTTTAGATGCTACCTTATTTGAAGATAGCATCTAAAAAGAAAATCTAATTGAAGAGAATGAAAATAATATAAACTCATATTTTTCTATGTAAAACTTCATTTGTTTTGTTTACATAATATCTTTACAATCATTTGATAAAATATATGTAACTGCATATTGTGAGGGTGGGTGGTTATCCCTTCTTTCCATTTGGAAGGAAAGGGGGTGATAATATGGAGTTTTTGTTTGACCTTGTAAAAGAATTTGTAAAAGCGACTGTACGTGAAGTTTCAGCGTATTTTTTGCGGAAGCAACTTCTGGGTAAGGACAACAAAAAACCCACTCCGCGCCGACCAAAGCAAAAGGGTGGGTTTCGTAAAAATAATAACGTATAATAACCACCACCCTATACGGTAGCAGTTAAGGAAGAGATGTTAGCGCATCTCTTCTTTTTATTATATGCCAATTTATTCGCTGTTACACTTATATAGTATTCTACGGAAAATATATCATATTCCTATTTTGTGGTCAATTTGATCCCGCTTTAACGGGCAGTAAGACCCCCACCTCAAAATTCAGTGGAAGCAAAGAAGTTAGGTGGGGGTCGGGCTGTCCGTAAAAGTCCGATTGGTGAGGGCTGATTAAAGTTTCACTTTATTGCATGATTGAAAAGGTGTAGTCTTATTTCTTTTCAAACTGAAAAATATCCCGATTAATAAGTTGATGGAGATACCTATCCATTTCAGCAGCAGAAACTTTTCTTTCACTTTTAAACCACCATGCGCTTAATGAGGTGATTGCCCCTGAATAAAATTCAATGATTAAATCATTGGGCATCGTATGATTTTTGTGCAGTTGATTTAACGCTTCTATTTCTTGTTTTCTCGTTTCGTGACTTAAATGCTGTGTTCGGTTAATAAATTGTTCATCAGACATTTGCGTTTCTAATATTTTACCGATTTCTTCATGGTGTAGAAATTGTTCCATTACTTGAAATGGTTTACTTAATCGATCTGAAACCGGTATTTCAGCAATCATCTTGCTATATCGTTTAAATCCAAATGCTAATAAAGCATCTTTATCTTCGAAGTGTTTATAAAAGGTTGTTCGGTGTACCATTGCGCGGTCACATATTTGGTTAATCGTAATCGTACTATATTTCTGTTTTGATTGCGTCATTAATTCAAATAAGGAATCCCACAGTAATTTATGTGTACGTCTAATACGTAAATCAAGTTGTTTTTCATTATCATTCATCTACAATTCTCCTTTTTTGTAGATTAAATATACAGTGGCTGAAAATTGATTCTCCCTTTTTAATCTACATATGTATATTATATTACATGTGTTCTGGTGTATTTAAAGTTTTTTAAGTAAGAAACAGGAGGAGAATCTGTAAATGAATATGACAACTAAGAGCCCTACAAGTGGCAAAGTTGATACTTCTAATTTGAAACATACCCCCATTTTAATTGCATTACTTTTAGGTGCAATGGTTGCATTATTAAATGAAACATTACTTGGAAATGCGTTAACGGTATTAATGAAAGAATTTGACGTAACGGCTTCAACGATTCAATGGCTTTCTACAGCATACATGTTAGTAGTTGGGGTTTTAGTACCAATTACAGCATTACTTCAGCAATGGCTCACAACGAGACAAATGTTTTTGATCGCTATGGTAACGTTTTTAGTCGGTACATTAATTGCAGGATTCGCACCGACATTTTCCGTTTTATTAATTGGCCGTATCGTCCAAGCTGTAGCGACGGGGTTAATTACACCGTTATTAATGAATACGATTTTAATCATTTGTCCACCTGAAAAACGTGGTGCGACAATGGGATTAATCGCACTCGTGATGATGGCAGCTCCGGCAATTGGCCCTACATTATCTGGAGTAATTGTGGATTCATTAAATTGGCGCTGGTTATTCTATATTGTTATTCCTATCGTGATCATTTCCATTATGATTGGGATGAAGTACATTCAAAATGTTTCAGAGTTAACAAGGCCAAAAGTAGATTACCCATCTATCCTTTTATCGACATTAGGATTTGGCGGGCTTGTGTATAGCTTTAGTGCATCGGGTGATTTAGGATGGTCCGATGCAAAAGTGTATGGCACTTTAATTGTTGGGCTTATCTCATTATGTATTTTTGCCGTTCGACAATTGAAAATTGAGAATCCAATTTTAGAATTACGAGCATTTAAAGTTCCGATGTTTACATTATCAGTTGGATTAATTGTCATTGTGATGATGTCGTTATTTTCAACGATGACTTTATTACCGATGTTCCTGCAAACTGTTTTACTCGTTACAGCTTTTAAATCAGGAATTATCATGCTTCCGGGAAGTGTTATTAGCGCCATAATGGGACCAATCGCAGGTAAACTATTTGATAAATTTAGTCCGAAAGTTATTATCGTTCCCGGCATTGTCTTAGTAGGGATAGCAATGTTCTTATTTAAAGGCATTACTCCTGATACATCAATGGTACAAATTATTGTCATGCATAGCGTATTAATGGTTGGACTCATGTTTGTCATGACAGCACAAACATACGGTTTAAATCAATTAACACCAGATTTATATCCGCACGGAACAGCACTATTTAGTACGTTGCAACAAGTAGCTGGTGCAATTGGTACAGCTATCTTTATTTCGAAAATGTCTTCAGGAGCAACTAAGTATATGGAAAGCTCCGCAAATCCACTGGATCCAGTAGAGAAGTTAAACGGTTTAACGTCAGGGTTCCAAGGTGCATTTGCACTTGGGTTAATCTTTATTATTGTTGCATTTATCGTATCGTTATTCTTAAAAGAAGAGAAAGAAGGAGTAAAGGCAGCGAGGATTTTACAGAACGAACATTAAGGTTTATATAAAAAAGACATCTTTCCCTAGAAAAGATGTCTTTTTTATATTTGTTTCGTAACACTTGTTTTGGGTGTCTTTATACATAAGAATTGGTATGTACAATAATTATCCTTTTTGAGAATAAGGATGCAAAGCCGTACTAATAACTAAAAGTCCAATAATGAGAGAAAGTGTTCTTATAATAAGTTCTGCCACTAATAGTTCACCAAATGATTTAGTGACATCGTATATAGATCCTGTTATGAGAATAGGTGCGATCATGATTATAATTCCAATTATTATTTGAAGAAGTAGATTGATGTTTTTATTCAAGACAATCACCTCCAAAAAATAGGGAATGAGAATATGATTTTTTTGTATTATAAAATGATTATATCGTATTACATTAGACGATGAGAATATTTTTAAATAGTAGAAATTAGAGACTCTTCAATAAAAAGGAATTAAATATGGTATTATTTAGTTAAGATATTTAAACGAAGACAGGGGAAATGAAGATGGACAAGAAGCTAACGTATTGGCTAGCATCTATTATAGGGGTAGTAGTACTTGCAACTGGTATGACTTATGGAATATTACAGTTTGCTGAAGTCCCAATGGGGAGTGAGGACCATGTTTTTGCAGAGGTTAATAAAGAAGACATACTATCGAATGAAGCAGAAGTGAAAGGTTCAAATGCACAACTTCACATTACAGTAACTTCTACTGAAGAAGAAGTTATTTCAGCTATGCATAGCATGACTCATCAAAAAGTAAAAGCGTGTGAAGGAAAGGGAGCAACCCCTATGTCCAAAAAGAATGCAGAGAAAGTAAGAAATATTCTAAACGGAAACAATTTCAAGAACAAAGAAGAGCTATTAGCAATTACTGAAAGATGGGCAAATAGAGATTTTAGTAAAATTGTAGAAGAACATAACTATTTTATTAAACTTCAAGGTGGCGTGATAGGTGAAGCTACAGTGATGGATAAGGTAGACGAGCAAGTATTCTGTCTCAATACTTTCGGTGATGATGTAACGGCCGCATTAATTAAATCAGGAGATCTTCAAGCGCTATAAGGTGTTTTTTCTTTGATATAAAGAAAGCCTCAAGTATTCATATACTTGAGGCTTTTCCAATTGAAAGTTAGGAATGATCCGAATTCTTTACATTAAGAACAAAGTGGAATTACTCCTAAACCAATTAATAAAGCTGCAGCAACTGCTGGAATTGGTACAGGAATTTGAATACCTTCTACAAACAAGAAATACTGACCACTTACTATTTTAAAACAAACTAATTGCATGGCTATTCCTCCCTTCTTTTAGAATTAATACATTATATTAACTTATCTATTTATTGTTATAGTTAAATTATTCATTTTTAAAAATATAGTTAATATGTGAATAGTTTTCGAAAGGACCTGCTCAATCAATGCGGAAAAACATAAGATGAAACGAATCCATTAAAATACATGAGTGAACCTTAGTTTTCCCTTCTTATCTAAAGGAGGAACTATTATGGGTTATGGTGGTAGTTGTGGCGGTTGTGGCTTTTCTGGAGGCTTTGCTTTATTAGTTGTGTTATTCATTTTATTAATCATCGTTGGAGCTTCTTGCTTCTGCTAAAAACTATTGGAAAAGACACTCATATGGAGTGTCTTTTCTTTCGTGCAAAATGATTCCTGATAATATCCAACTGTATATAGTATACGGTATATTTTTTCCTCATTAGACATATAAAAATGTTGGAGGGATGTTATGAAACTAGTAGGGAAGCACATTTATATTCGGCTTTATAAAACTGCTGATGCTAACGAGTTAGCTAACTTACATATTAGAAATCGCGAATTTTTTCAACGAGTTTGCCCGTTGCTCCCAGAAGTTTTTTATACAGAAGAACATCAAAAAATACGTCTTGAACAAGCTCTAAAAAAGACAGCTGAAGGGCAAGTATACCCTTTCGGAATCTTTTTAAGAGAAAATGATAAACTGATTGGAGACATTTCATTAACTCAAATTGTTAGGGGAGACCTCCAAAGCTGTTATACGGGATTTACTTTAGATAAGGAGCATAATGCAAAGGGCTATACAACAGAGGCTCTTCAACTTGTTGTAGATTTTGCTTTTAGGGAATTAAAGTTACATAGAATTGAAGCAGGAGCGATGCTTGATAATTTAGCATCTATTCGTGTATTAGAAAAAGTGGGATTTAAAAAAGAAGGTATAGCGAAAGAAAATATAAGGATTAATGGCAAATGGACAGATCATCAAATATTAGCTATCATCAACAGCTTGGATGTGTAAGCTTATTTTGATTCCAATAAAGATAATTATGTAAAGGGCTGTCTATATCGACAGCTTATTATATTTTTTGCTTAGCGTGATTTTTTCGGAATGCTGGCGGCACCCCATCGCTATCAGGTTAAGGAAAACGTTCCTCACCAAAATGATAAAAATAAATTTCCTTAGTATAAAACACAAAGAATTTTTAGCTTGATGTGTATGTGTTGATATCCATAAAATAAAAAAGCACTCAACTGAGTGCCCTCTATATACCTAATAATTGTTTTTTCTTAGCTTGGAATTCTTCTTCAGTAATAATACCTTGGTCTAACAACTCTTTATACTTTAATATTTCGTCAGCACCACTTGTAGTTGCAGCCACTTGTGTTTGCCCCTTATTTGACAATATTCCTTCTATGTATGTTTTGATTTCTTCAGCCATTTTTTGCTCTTTTTTTACAAACATAACTGTATTTTCATCTTTTGTAGCTGCAAATACTCCACCTTTGCTTTCTTTACTCCCCATAAAAATAAATTGGATATATCCACTAGTAAATCCAGCCTGCTTCATTTGTACCCCAGTTAACGTATTGATATCAATTGTCTTTTCGCCATCTAAACCATGATTCATAAGGTTTACAAAGCCTTTTCTTTTTATGCGGATAAAATTCCCATCAATAGTAATTGTAGACTTTCCAGCACTTTTAAATTCATATACTTTATTCACTATAAATCCTCCCCAAAAATATATAAGAACATAGTATATTATAACTGTATTTCTATATTTTGTATTATAATTTATGAGAAGTTTATGAATCTAATAAAATATAAATTTAAAAAACCTCCGTATACATCTAAAGGGAGTTTTTACACTAACAACATTAACATCAAGAGATACAAAAACTTTCTTACTTGAGGATGTTTTCAAAGTATTACTGTCTCAAATGCTACTACAGCTAACGCTTTACTGATTCCATTATTTATCCAACAAACAACATATATTTGTTGTGATAAATCAAATTCATATTACTGTGAGAATAGTGACTATGGTTAGTATTAGTTATTAAAGAGAGCTTTGGCTCTTTTTTTATTTTCTTTCGACATAATATGACAATATACGAATTAATAGTTTGGTATTATTATCTAGAAATCTTACATTTATCTACAAATTATTATTGTATTTTTAATTTTTTAAATGTAAAATATTTCAATGTAAATACATACCATTTAGGGGGATAAAGAAATTTATGAAAAAATTATTAGCTTCAGCAACAGCGGTAACACTATTAACAGTGGGGTACAGTTCTTCTGCATTTGCAGCTAAGAGTCCTAATGATACAAAAAACTGTGGCCATTTTAAAAGTCAACAAGATGCTCAAGCATTCTGGGATCAAAATGGATATGGTGTTGGAAATGATCCACACCGTTTAGATAATGATAAAGACGGCATTCCATGTGAAGATTATAAATATCCAAAGAGCACAAATACTACAACAGAAAATAAAGAAACTACTAAACCTCAAGAACAACCTAAACAAGAAAACACTAAACAGGAAAACACTAAACAAGAACCTGTTAAACAAGAAAACACTAAGCAAGAGAATTCAAAACAAAACAACCAAACAACAAATAATAAACAAGAACAAACTAAGCCTCAAACAACTGCAAAAGAAACAAAGAAAAATACTAATACAGTTGTGAAAAAAGAAACGAAAAAACAAGGTGAAAAATTACCTAATACAGCATCAAACGGTGTTACAATGATGTTAGCAAGCTTAGGATTAGCATTAGCTGGTTCTGTATTAATGTTCCGTCGTAAAAAGACAAACGCATAAAATAGTTCCTTAAAACGGCAGGAGAAATCCTGTCGTTTTCAAATGGAGTGATAAAAGTGAATAAAAAACAATGGATAGGCTTATGTTTAACTGTTATTGGACTTACTATCTTTTCCTATTATTTTCTAGAATGGTATAGTGCTAGACAATCAGCAGAGTCGTTAACAACTAACGAGGCTAAACAATATGAGACCTCCACACCTTCTAAAGAAAATGAAACGCAAAAAATCAATCAAACAGAGATAGAGACAGAGACAAAGATTGACACTTCATTACAATCTGAAGAACCTGTACAAATTCCTGCTTCAAAGGTAAACCATCAGTTAGGAGATAAAGTAGCATATTTAATTATCCCTAAAATACAAAAGAAATACTCTGTATATTGGGGAGCTGATGATAAAGTACTAAAAAAGGGTGTAGGTATGTTTGTTAGTGACTTAACTACTACACCATCTGGAAATGGTCATACAGTTTTAAGTGGACATAGAGATACTGTTTTTACCGAGCTTGGTCAATTAAAGGAAAATGACCAACTTATCGTGGAATATGAAAATAAAACATATACATATGAAATTAAAAAGCATTGGATAACAGATTCAGAAGATCGAACAGTTATTGTAGAAAAAAGTGAGTCAACATTAACATTAACAACTTGTTATCCTTTTGACTATATAGGAGACGCTCCAGATCGGTACATAATTGAAGCATCTCTACTTTCCATTCATTGAGGATGGAAAGTCCAATACACATTAGTAAAATTAAAGTGTTTATCCAGTCGGAGAAAGGCACCTTAAGGGTGTCTTTTTTTATGTAAATAAGCTGCTCATACGGAAAGCTTATTATGGTTTTTGGCTTAGCGTGATTTTTTCGGAAAGCTGGCGGCACCCCATCGCTATCAACCTAACAGAGCAGGTTGCTCCCAGAAGTTTTTTATACAGAATAACATCAAAAAATACGTCTTGAACAAGCGTTAAAAAAGAAAGCTGAAGGGCAAGTATATCCTTTTGGAGTCTTTTTAAGAGAAAATGATACAATGAAGATAATATTAGGAAATTATGGGGATGATTACGTTGCTTACTTTGATAAAATTTGTAGTTAGTTATGCTGCAAGTCTGTTTGCTTTTATTTTTGGATGGTTCTTAATTTCATATATTTTTAATCCTAGCTTTATTCACCCGGACGTTTTACATGGATTCATAAAAACTATCGTCACTTATGGTAGTATACCAGCTCTCATAGCTTGTTTACTTGGGGAAGTTTTATATAGGAAAATTAAACGATGTCGAGAGTTTCAATTTGGAATTCCTTTATTTATAGGACTAGCATTTATCTATACACTTATACCATTTCTTTTTCTTTTTACTTTTACTTTTTCACATTTCTTTGACTTCGCTGCACCTGTCATTATGGGGTCCGTAGCTTTTTATTTAGTGCGTAGAAAAATATAATTATAATAGATATGTCTGAATCACTAGTTTCAAAAATCCTTCACGCAATGATGATTGCATGAAGGATTTTGATGTTTTCTTATTTTTTTGTCTCGTTGATCCATGTAATAATGTCCTGGATGACGTACTCGGGAACATTAGCAGGGATTTCGTATTCACTAGGAAGACTTAATTCACCGCCACCTTCCATGAAGAAATGATTCAATTTCGGGTATTTTTTGAACTGAACATTTCCGCGGTTTGAAAGTCCTTCTTGCCATTTTGTATATTCATCTTTTACTGTTACTTGGTAATCGCGTGCTCCTTGCAGAATGAGTAAAGGCTCTTTTCGTAATTTTGCCTCTTCAACTGGACGCCACCTAGAAACATCATACATAAAATGAGGTGACCCAAAATTGTAGTCAGCTGGAGGACGGTCAGGATTGAAAGTAGGATCCTGAATAAAAGCAACCTGTCTTTTTAGTTCAGTGATTTCTTCCTTTGACGCCCCAAGGTATTCATACTGATCAATGGCAATGTCAGTCAAAGGGCGTGCAGGTGGTGCGAGTAAGATACTTCCTCGGACAAGTGAGGAAGGCGCTTTGCTCAGTATACGTGGCATTGTACCAGCTCCTAGACTATGTCCAAGAATGAAAATATTATTTGGATCAATGCCTTCCTGCTGCGCTGCTGATTTTGCTGCAAATATAGCATCATCTGTAGTATCACGGTCTAACGTACCAGGTTCTGTACTCATCTTTAATGCGTGTTCTAAGGTGCGTTTTTCATAGCGCAACACTGCAATTCCGTTGGATGAAAGGCCCACCGCAATGTCTCGTAAGATTTTTGTTCCCATATATGTGCTATCGCGATCATGGATGCCAGCACCATGAACAAGAACAACTACGGGCAGCTTTTCACCACGCTTATGTTTCGGAACTGTTAATGTCGCTGGTAACGGATAGGTAGAATTTCCAATGACGATTTCACGTTCTTGATAGGAGTCAGGTTGATCATAGCTAGGATGCGGGATGGTATAAGATTCCTCGGGTGGCCTTTCGCCAATTTCATCTACTTTCCCGCCAGGTGTGAATTTAAGGAGTAGCGGTATGGTAGTTCCTTCGGTAGCTGCTGGAATTTCCACCGTCTGATGGACCAAGTTTCGTTCTTTTATCACGGGGATTCCCATGCTTTTTATCCCGCTCCAGCCACTTTGTGTCCACCAGTTTTGTAATGTGGTTGCTGTAAACTTGGATTGAAAAGCAGCAGACGTCAACTGTAGTGCCTCTGCATACTTACCTTTCTGGAGATATTCAAAAAATAATGATGTACGCTCCGTTAAAGAGACTAGTTTCTTTTCAGCAGATTGTTCCTCGCTTGTATCTGCGTGAATAGTTGTTGTAAGCGAGAAAGATGAAATGCCTAAAGAAAAGAGTAGGATAAAGGTAAGTGCTAATCTTTGTATTTTCTTTTTTTAATCATGTTTTAACCTCCAATATGTGATGGCAAAAAACAAGTATGGTAATTAGAATTCTGGTGCGAAAACTTCAAAATATTTGCAAGCAATCTCCAAAACTTGGACATACTAATATTATTATTCTAAAAAAATGTAGATTTCTTCTCTTGTTACATGCATATTAATCGCAGAAATAATCTTTTTTCCTTCACTTTCTATTTTGATTATAGAAAACAAAGCTCTCGTTTTTCTTACTTGATACTTACAAATTCCTTAAGCAGGGGATATTTTAAAATCTTAGCTTGATGGATATGTGACGGTACTCCTATGTTAAGAGATAGCTTAAGGACCGAGGATTATATTGTTTTTATAAAGAGTTGATGTTATGTTTGTTTTGTAACATATGGTGTTTTATGTATGTAGGAGGATTTATTGAAGAAATTATTAATATTGTTTTTATTAGCTACATTTTGTCTACAGATTACAGGATGTTCTAATAATATGGGTGCACTAAGGGAGAAGTCTAAAACTTCAACACTTGTGAAGTCTAAACGCATCAACAAAGGGTGGTACAAACATATGTAATAGTTTGTATCACCCTTTGTTGATGATAGAAGTTATAAGGCAAAATTAATTAGGTTGATAGTAGATATTTTCCATAAAGAAAAGACACCCATATCAGAGTGTCCTTTCTAATAGTTTTTTAGCAGAAGCAACTGCATCCGATAATGATTAATAGTATAAAGAGTACAACAAGTAAAGCAAATCCACCAGCAAAACCACAGCCTTCTCCGCAACTACCACCATAGCCCATAATAGTTTCTCCTTTAGGTAAGAGGATAAAACTAAGGTTCATTCGTGTATTTTAACGGGTTCACTTTACCTTATGTTTTTAAGAATGAATGGAGCAGGTTCTTTTTTATTTTATCGAAAGTAAACTTTTAGCCAGTAGTTTATTTTCATACTATTGATTTTTATGCGTATTTGGTGAAAAATCAAGGAGCTGCAAAAAAATACTATACCGAAATTTAGTTCGGTATAGTAACGTGCATATAAAAGATCCCACTTTGCTATATCCCCAAAAAGAGTCATAAAAATCTATGTTTTTTTAATTCAGTTGCAAACTACAAAACTTCTTTTTAAAGAAATGTATGTACATACAAATTATATTTTATTCCATAACTCTCTAACTTTTGTTCACGATAGTCTGATATTGAAAAAATATAATATTTGGTACGACATCACTTTGTTTTTTTATAAAGTTTTGTAATTAAACTATAATATTGTATTTTTTTTGTATTATTGAAATTAGTAATAATAAAATGTATTATTGAAAAGCACAATTTATAATTCAAGTAATCAGGACTATGTGTCTATTATAATTTGAACATTCAGAAATTATAATATTGTCTAAAAATGAGGTGAGATTCATAGAAACAGTAAATATTAAATGGTATGGAATGTATAGTATAAATGATTTTTATAATAGGGAAGAAGCTTCTAAGAAGGGGATATTTGCAATCTCTAGAGTATGTGCTAAGAATGTAACATTGCTATATATAGGACAAACCAAAAGAAGCTTTATACAAAAGATAAGGGAACTTAATAAGGAGTGGCCTTTCGATGAGAGCGAATTAAAGATTACATTAGGAATAATAGAATTTCCTAGTGGTGAAATTTACTCTGAAAAGAAGGTAAAAGAGATAAAATCCCTTTTGATTTTACGACATACCCCATTAGAAAACGAAACATCTTTATTATACTATAGAGGGAAATTTAATTTAAAAATTATAAATAAGGGAAGAAGAGGTTTAATTGTTAAAAAGCTTTCTACAGGAGATCTAATGTGGACATAATTGGAATCACCTTTGAATAAAATTGAAGGTTTCTTAAGTGCGGAAGCTTATCAATTTTTAATGTATTAAACTATTTTGAATGACATATGTCAGATGCTTGAAAAAAATAAATTTTATTATGATCTGAGATCCTGTAGGAAAGTGTAGTTTATTTCTATTATTTAATAAAATATTAAGAAAATTATAGAGATAATACATAAAGAGTAGAGGAGAAAGTAAACGCGGAGGTTTGAAGAATGGGACAAGTAAGTAGATTTCAAGAAAAACAACAGAATCGTCGTCAAAAGGCAATTTTTAATATTGCATTTACTTTAATATTAGTGACAGTTGGTATAGTGACATACCAGTTATTTACTGCTTCTAATACATCAAAGAAAGCAATTGCTCAAGAAAAGAAAGCAACAAAGATAGAAGAGAAGAAAACTGAAGATAAAGAAACAGCAAAGATAGAAGAGAAGAAAACTGAAGATAAAGAAACAGCAAAGATAGAAGAGAAGAAAACTGAAGATAAAGAAACAGCAAAGATAGAAGAGAAGAAAACTGAAGATAAAGAAACAGCAAAGATAGAAGAGAAGAAAACTGAAGATAAAGAAACAGCAAAGATAGAAGAGAAGAAAACTGAAGATAAAGAAACAGCAAAGATAGAAGAGAAGAAAACTGAAGATAAAGAAGCAGCACAGCTAGAAGAGAAATCAAAAGCAGAAAAATCGGTAAAAACAAACGGAAATGAAAATAATGAGGAAGAAAAAGCGGCATCTCAAGAAAAGGGTTCTCAAACTAATCCTTCTTGGAAGCCAATTGGTACCGAGCAAGGAGCAAAACCTGAAATGAAATTTAAAGAAGGAACAGTAGATTGGAGTGAGATGAAAAAAGCAATTTCTTATGCTGTTGATGTTCCAGAGAGCCAATTGATTTTCGATTTTATTGGGAATAATGGTAATAATAAAGCCTACGGTAATGTACGAGATAAGCAAAATAATAAAAAATATAAGGTTAATATTGATTGGGTAGAAAATCAGGGGTGGAAACCAGCATCTGTTCAGGTGGTAAGATAAATAATAGAAATGTAATGATGTAAATCAGCTGTCCATATGGGCAGCTGATTATTTTTTTGCTTAGCTTATTTTAAAAAAAACGCTGGTGGTACCTCGTTGAGAAATATGAATCAAATCTATATTTTGTTTTATTTACCTCACTATTTTATCCATAACTTCTTTATATTTATGATAGTAATTAGTTTCAAATAAATATGGGGATAGTTGGACTAAACAAAATGTTCCTTATAAGTAGTAAGTATCTTTTGCGATTTTAATTTATAATTATTTATAAAAAAGAAAAGACACCCTAAGGTGCCTTCCTTCGACTTGAACCATCTTAATTTTAATAATATATTGGACTCCCATCCAAATATTATTTTACCATGTTAAGTTATTTTATTCATTGAGAAATATGTTTTAAATCTATATTTTTAAAAAATATATAGATTTGAACAATATGTATACGAGCCGCATATCAAAAAAAAGACACTCTCAAGAGTGCCTCTCCTTAGCAGCCGAATCCGCCGCCCCAACAGCTAGCGCCAACGATGATTAATAAGATGAAGAGCACAACAAGTAAGGCAAATCCGCCGCCGAAACCACAGCCTCCACCACAACTACCGCCATAGCCCATATTAACTCCTCCTTCCATAAAGACCATTTATTAATGGATTTAATTTAATTTATGTTTTTAAGGATGAATGGAGCAGGTCCTTAAAAAAATAAAAGGATTTTGGAAGTTAAAAAGAGTTGACGACCTTATTTTTGTCACCGGTATTTTGTCTTCTACATATTGTATTTTATTCTGTGTATTGGGGGAAGGAGGATCTTATGGCTAATTCTGAGATGATTTTACGTTTACTTACGGATTTAAAGATTGAACAACAATTGTTGAAAGAACAGTTAGAAAAAATGCAAACAGCTGTGACTATTCTTGAAGAAAAATCAGTGACGCTTAAAGAAAAACCAGCGACTCTTAAAGAAAAAACAATGACTCCTGAAGAAAAACCATCTGTTACAAAGCAAAGAGCTTTTTCTGGACGCCCAACATCTTTTCGTGATTGGAGAGCATCTAGTCAAAAAAATTAGGGAATGTTATGTGAAATGATAAGTAAAAAAGTACAGTCTGCTGTAGAAAAGACTGTACTTTTTTATGTCAGTAGAGAATGTTAAGGTAGACGTATTTATTTGGCCTATTCCACTTTTAATTGGAGTTCTTTATCTAACTTATCATTATTAATTTTTAAAGTTAATCCTTGCGTGTTTTTCGGTACATCAAATACAATGTTTCCTTCCGAACTTTCATTAGGATTAACAATATTAAATTTGAATGTGGAGATATTTGCAGCTTTAAGTACTGACTGATATTCATTGGAAATGTGATATTCTCTTCCAAATCCATCAATTAATTTAAAGTTGTTGATATCTAGTGTAATGGGTTCTTCTTTGTGATTATAAACTGCGATATCTAATACTTTAAAGACACCTTGTGCTTTAACTTCTCCAGTCCCTAGAACATCTAATGACTCGGCAGATCCCATTGACATGTATACATCAGAGGAATCTACATTGGTAGGAAGTTCTTTTTGCGGAACCTTGCGATTAAGTTCGTTATTCTCTGTTTTTTTTGAAGTCTTTTGCTCGTTTTTCGCAGATGTATCATGTGAATTGCAAGCTGATACTCCAAACAAGAATGTGCTACATAATAATGATGTTAATAACTTTTTGTTCATCGTTTGTTTCTTCCTTCCAAAATAGAAGCACTTTTAATGAGTGCTATATATATTTATCTTTATATGTATTACATTTTATATCTTATTATATTGATTTTGGAAGGAAAAGGGAAAATATTGTGCATTTCTCTGATTCGAATTATTTATCTGTCTAAAAGTTGAAATTAAAATGAGCCCCATAAATGATAAACCATTCCACTAACAAAAAACACTAATCCTAAAAATAAAACAATTAAAGCAAGCACTCCATTTTTATTATGTTCCATAAAATTAGCTCCTTTTTCATTTACTTACATACAAAAGCCTCTAGTCGTAATTATAGCTAAAGACTTTAATCTTCATACTTTGTAGTTTATAAAAAAGTTGTACTTCTGTATTAATTTGGAATATGATTATTTAAAGAGAAGGTGATGAGTACATGCAGGAAACAAAACAATTCCCACTTATATCGGGAAATCTCTCATTAGATTTAGTAAATACAGAGTTAGTTAAGCGTGGACAACGTTATGATTTATTAATAACAGATGAAGATGTATTAGAATGGCTATATGTAATAAAGGTTAATCTTCCTTTTTTGAATGGAAAAACATTTATAGGGATTCAAGAGCGAATGAAGCTGGTTACATCTAGTATATTAGAAATAAGAAATATAATAAGAAAGCAGTTTGAGGCAATTGCTGATCAGCACGAAATTTCCAATGATTTTATTACGTATTTAGAAAAACAAATTGAGAAAGCACCGTTTACATATAAAATCATTGAACAGCAGCTAGTACCTATCCCGGTTGGAGAAATCGAGGATGTACTCACATCGTTAATTGCATTTGATGCTTTAACTTTAATAGTAGAAAATAAGCTTATTTCCCTTAAAAGGTGTTCAAACCCTGACTGTGTTTTATTATTTATAGATAAGAGTGGAAAACGAAAATGGTGTTCTATGAAAATATGTGGGAACCGGAAAAAGGTAGCAAAATTCCAGAATCGAAAATGTGAAGAAGTTTAGGGAATCAACTTATAACAGTTGATTCTTTTTTTGTATTCTTGAACTAACCCTTAAAATTAACGTTTACAGGTTAGTTATGTCAGGTTATAATTGTTGGTAAATAAAGGAGGAGAACGATGGATAATATAACAGCAACTAAGCAGAAAGATCCTCAACCAATAAGTGTACGATATTTTACAAAAATGAAAGGGAAAGGAAGAAGCCCATTACAAGTAAATGTAAAGGACTCTTTAACGGGACTACTAGGGGGATTTTTAACAATTCTTACCTTAACATATTTAACGAGCATAACCTCTACAGAATTATTAATGGCTCCATTTGGGGCGAGTTGTGTATTAGCGTTTGGAGTTTGGAATGCGCCATTATCTCAGCCGCGTAATATTATTGGAGGACATTTGATTTCAACTTTCATCGGTCTATCAATATATCATTTGTTTGGGAATGAATATTGGACAATTGCTTTAGCGGTGGGGATGGCAATAGCCGTTATGATGTTAACGAGAACGACGCACCCTCCAGCAGGCGCCGATCCGATTATCGTTATTTTAGGGGCAAATAGTTGGAGTTATTTAGTAACACCAGTTTTAATTGGCTCCGTTGTTATTGTAGTTATTGCTTTATTCATTAATAATATGAGTAGTAAAAGAAATTATCCAACTTTTTGGATGTAGTTTGTGAAGTGAAAAATAATTTAAGTGAGTATTCTATTCTTACTATGTTTTCATTTCACATACATTTTAGTTTACAAAGAAAAGACACCCATATAAGAGTGTCTTTTCCAATAGTTTTTTAGCAGAAGCAAGAAGCTCCAACGATGATTAATAAAATAAACAATACAACTAATAGTGCAAATCCTCCAGAAAAACCGCAGCTTCCAACGCAACTACCGCCAAATCCCATAATAGTTCCTCCTTTAATAAGAGGGGAAAACAAAGGGGCACTCGTGTTTTTTAACGGATTCCATTTACTTTATGTTTTGAAGTATAAACATGAGCGGGTCCTTTTGAAAATAAAAAAGACACCTTGAGGTGCCTTTTGTCCAATGTAATTTCATTAATATTCGTTAGCATAAAACTCTTTTATTAATTTTATTTCATTTGTATCTGGATTAAACTTAAATATTTTAATTTGATTAGATTCGTCTTTGTATGCAAATGTATTCTCACCAACTTGGGTCATATTGCTCGTGTTTACGATAGGTTCACTACCGTGATCAGTGATTTCCACAGTTTTCTCACGATCCCAGAATGCAATGACAATAATCAAAACGATAAGACATACACGTATAAAACGTAATTCTCTTGCAACAGGATGTTCCATCTGTTAGTCTCCTTTACTGTTTGATAGATTCTGTTTATAAAAGAGATAATTCCTAGGAATAGAATATAAATAAAAAAGACACTTTAAAAAGTGTCTTTTTTATTTTAGTTATGCGCATTACTTAATAAGACGCTAGTTCCTCAGTCTGGCTATGAGTAACTATGTAGGGTGATTTCATTATAACATTTTAACCAGT
Source organism: Bacillus sp. FSL K6-1338 (assembly GCF_038006965.1). NCBI lineage: Bacteria > Bacillati > Bacillota > Bacilli > Caryophanales > Bacillaceae > Bacillus > Bacillus sp. FSL K6-1338. The sequence continues at coordinate 985,925 of NZ_JBBOWI010000001.1, forward strand.
AATGGGTCTATATGGAATTTATTTGATTTTAATTTTGATTATTCATAACTATTTGTTAAGTGTTTAGATGAAGGAACTAAGCTTGTTTTAGAAGAGTATTTAGATGAACTTGATATAGGTGCTATGTCTTATACATTGGTCTTGCGGCAATACAACTGGAGAAAGGGGAGGTTTGCATTAATCGAGCGAGGGGAAAATCGTGAGCTTTGGGAAGAAGCTGATGTAGAAGATTATGAAGAGAGAAAGTTTTACATACATTAAAAGCACAGCTGATAAAGTGTAGAGTTATATTTCCCTTTACACGAACATAACGGTATAATATAGTTAAGTTAAGTAAACTTAACTATTAAGTGAAACGAAATAAAAGCATGGAGGATGCTATGACTAGAACGTATAAAGAAGTAATTAATGAAATGAATCGAGCCTATACGGAACTCTATATTTTACTATTTCAAGATTTAAAGGATGAGTTCGGTCTTACTGGGCAGCAAGAGAGCATGTTATTTCATATTCATTTAAATGAAAACACGACAGCAAATAACATTGCGAGTACGTTTAATATAACGAAAAGTGCTGTGAGCCAAGTTTTATCGAAATTGGAAAAACAACAGATGATTTCAAAACAAGTAAACCCTAATAATAAAAGGGAGTATTTTCTTACACTTGGTCCAAAAGGTAGTAAGTATATAGAGCGGTTGTCTGAGTTAGATGATGTATTAATTGAGAAATACTTTTCCAAAATCGATATAAATGCCCTAGAGCAAATGACCGATACGTTAACGAAAATAAATAAAGTGATATTGGAAGAAAAGCAGAAGGATATTGATTGTAATGAGTAAGAAGCAAGATGAAACAATTAGTAGAAAGGAGGGGAAGCATGTGATGAGTTACATACCGAATATGATTACGATAGCAAATTTTGTGTGTGGGCTTTTGGCTATTCACGCTGTTTTCGTTCACGATATTTATTTGGGAGCAGTTTTTATTATTACGGGTATGTTGTTTGACCTTTTTGATGGCATGGTCGCTCGGAAACTTGATTCTGTTTCGGAAATAGGCGGAGAGCTAGACTCATTTGCGGATTTAGTTACTTTTGGTGTGGCACCGTCTATTCTTGCATATAGTGCTTCGTTAAAAGATTTACAGTCTATCGGGATGATATGTGCCCTCGCGTATAGTATTTGTGGAATGCTTCGGCTTGCGAGGTTTAACACACGGCAAAGCAAACTCCCAACATTCATCGGAATGCCCATTCCATTTGCGGCGATGTGTATCCTCATTTTATGCCGCCTAAATAATCCAGTTTCCGTGGCATTTGGTACATGCGTACTCGCTTATTTAATGGTGAGCAAAATCAAATTTCCTCATTTTAAAAAAGATATAGCTGAAAGCTTGAAGCCTGAAAGATTGGATTGATGATACGGAACTACAATGAGAAAGATAAAGGAGAATAACATGATTCGTATGGCACTAAGATCGTTCAACATACAAATGTATTGTTTGCTAGGCGTAATGTTATTGGGATGGTTGATGACACCTTTTTCAGCCCAGTTTGTAGGGATAAGTATTGGCCTTTTGGTGAGTATGTACTGCGCCTGGATTTTAGGAAGGCGTATTGAAAAGTTCGGAGATAGCATTGTAAAAAAAGAAAAAGCACCGATGCTCGGAATGATGAATCGGTTCGCAGCCGCAATACTAGGTGCGATTATTATGTATGAAATAGAACACCATGAATTCATGTGGACATTTGCTGCTGGAATCATGGGGGGATATTTCTTGGTTATTATTAATTTAGGGTATTACAGTATGAGGGATGCGGAGGAATAAAGAAAAGACACCCTAAGGTGCCTTCCTTCGACTTGAACCATTTTCATTTAATACGAATCTATCCGTATTACCCCTTTGTTATAAATGTAAACACACCCTATAAAACAGAATCATCTATATACACCAGATTGTTAGTTCATAAAATACAAGAAATTTGAGATTAGTATCGGAGTAACGCCACATCCCCTAAAATGATTGATATGTTACGCCTATCAAAAGAATCTGCTTTATAGAACGTGTCCACAGTTTATATTTTACTATATTTAATATTCATTAAGTGTATTTTTTGTTAATATGTATAATTACATAAAGTTGAAGGCGAAAGAGAGTATGCTTTCGTATTGTGTAATGAAGAAAAAACACTTTAAGGTGCCTTCTTTCGATTGGAATCATCTTAATTGTATTGCGTCGTTATCATATAAGAAAAAAGACATCAATTAAGATGTCCTTTTTTCTTTGTAAAATTGGTGTTAAGAAGGTATAACCTATGAATAATATAACAATCATCGAGTAAGTTTATTATAGCAGCGATAAATAGGGTTTTTATATGTAATATTACATATATATAGATTTATTTATGTTTTATTTGTATATTTTAATTGTCTGTTCCTTGTTTTAATTCGTTTAGTTATATTATTTTTTGAGTGCTCCAGCAATGGAGCCTTTTTTTAGTATTCTATTTTGATGATGTTCCATAAGATTAGCACCTTTTAAAGCTGTTTTTATATAAAAAGCCTTTAACTTGTAATTATAGCTAAAGGCTCTAAGTGTCATACTTTATAGTTTATAAAATCTTATAAGAAGAATAACCAGTATTTTATATAGAATTTATCCCGCTATTTGCCGGGCTGCCTGTAAACGCCCAAGTGGTGAGAGCTGATTAAAGTTTCACTTTATAATGTTTTTTATCCAATTTGGAATTGAAAATGTACTAGCTTGATAATGAAGCTAGGTTATTAGAAGTGAAAAATTTTAGTTTTATTATAATTAATAGAAATGAAAGTAGTGTAAATATAAATCCACTCCAAATAAGTTGATGAATACCTAAGTTTGAAATGAACCAGCCTCCAATAGTTGTTCCTAGAGTAATTCCGAGATTTGAGAATGAAACGAATAGGCTATTACCAAATTCGGGTGCTTCTCTTGCTTCACTTATTAACCATGTTTGACCAACAATTAATCCACCAGCATGCACGATTCCCCAAATGAATACCATAAAAATCATTGGAACAAGATAAGAACCTAAATAATAAACCAATATGTAAACAATAGAATATAAAATAGGGAACGATATTACTGTATTTACTATGCTTCTTTGCAAGAGACTACCAAATAAATGATTGCCTAAAATCATAACTATACCAAATATGAATAGCATGACACTGATGAGAGATCCATTCATGGAAGTTACTTTTGCAAGGTACTCGGCGAAGTAGCTGTATACGGAAAACATAGCTGCAAAAAGGAATGTGATGGTTAAAATATTTAACCATAATCCTGGTTTGCCGAGTATACGAATTTGTTTGCCGAAAGACATTTTTTCTTTAACGGGCATAGAAGGAAGTGAGATTAGCATTCCAATGAATGCAAGGGCGTTAATAAGCGCTCCGAATAAGAAAGCAATTTCTAATGAAAATTGATCTGCAAGGTAAGAGGTTAATGGTACACCTAGTGCAAAGCCAACCGTAATTCCCATGAAAACTTTTGTAACCGCTTGACCACTCTTTTCAGGAGGGGCAAGTTTAGCAGCTGTTACAAGAGCGATTGAAAAGAAGAGTGGGTGAAGTGCTGCTGGTAAAATACGAAAAACAAGCATGATTTCAAATTGTGTTGTATAAGCGTAGATTATATTTGAAATAACAAAAACAAAGATGACTGTTAATAAAATTATTTTGCGATTAATACTAGAAATGAGCAGAATTAAAAACGGACCAGAAATAGCAACGACTAGTGCGAATATACTTACTAAAAATCCTGCTTGTGCAGTTGAAATGCCAAATTTCTGAGTGATTTGTGGTAATACGCCGACAATACCCATCTCGGTAGTAATAATTCCAAACACCCCTATTGCTAGTGTAAGAATAAGTAAAGGACTTACTTTTTTCATTTGTAAAACTCTCCATTCTTATTATTATTTTGAAAGTAAAATCGATTTATTAACAAAGAAATGAGCATGATTGGATGTCAATAGTATTAGAATTATGTAATGTTAAATACAAAGACAGATATCTAAATAACTAGATATGATATGTTAAAAAAATGCTCCTTTCTATGTTTCTTACTTTTATAGGTAGCGAAGTTTTAAAAAGAATGTATTGGACAGCTATATAAAAGTAGAATGTGTGAAAGCAAATAATCAATTGGTAGGTTGATTATTTGCTTTCATTTTATAATTCGTTTTGAACGTATTCAGAAAACTCTCGTATTGTTTTTTCATTTCGGCGATAGTAGGTCCATTTTCCAATTCGGTCAGATTGTAGTAAACCTGCTTTTTTCATAGTTAATAAATAACTAGAAATAACCGATTGGGCTAAGCCAGTTTTAAGCTGGATATCTCCTACGCACACTCCAACTTGAAAACTAAGGCCTTGCTCTAGATAAGCTTTTTCATCGAAATGGTTTTCTGGATTTTTCAACCATGATAAAATTTGACATCTTGTTTCATTTGACAATGCTTTATAAATTAATAAAGGTTCCATAAGGATATTATATCTACTTTTATAGATTTGTAAATGGGTTTGTGTGATTTTAAGGGAAGAAGGTATAGTTGATCCCCTCGAATAGGAACAGGGTGCTCTTGATCTGTACCTTTTGTAAAGGACATTCTAAAAAAAGTTAGGCAACCTAAAAAAGATGATTTCTGTATGCAAACAGGAGTCATTTTCTTTAAATTCTATTGATAGCAAGAGTGATTATAGTACGTCATATATTTCTTAATTTCATGTGTTAACTGAACAAACGATTCACATGAGTTTATATATGCTGCATCGGTTAAAGTATTACAGGCAAAAATGATAGTATTGTTAGGTTTAAGCATGTTGTTGCCTAGCTATCAATGGCGTATTCCTAAGAAGAGTAATAATAAAACCCAACTGAAGATTTAAGAAAAATTTTATGTTTATCCCACTCTTTATTTTAAAAGTTTATCCTATCCTATAAATGACTTACATCATGAAGGAGACTAAAAAAGACAAAGTCATAGATGAAAATGTAAAGTTAGGGGATTCTACATGCATACAGGAGTTTTGATTAGTTATTTGTATACGTATTTTTTTACTATAATTTTTTGTATTGTGTTTCAAATTGGATTTTATTTTAAAGCGAAAAACAATATATCTATTCGGCATTTTTTATGGGTGTATGTTTTTCTATTCTACCTTTCGCTAGTGTATAAGGTGACGCAAATCGCGACTGTATGGGATATAAGTAGATATGAAACGTGGATTCGTGTAAGTCAAATCAACTTGACTCTATTTGATACGGTAGGTAGTACTACGTATCTTTTGAACATTGTACTGTTTATGCCGTTAGGTTTTTTATTACCGACTATTTGGCCGCAGTTTAGAAAGATAAAAAACACCGTATGCGCGGGATTCTTTTTTTCATTGGCAATTGAGTTAAATCAATTACTAAATAATAGAATTACAGATATTGATGATTTATTTACGAATACCCTTGGGGCAATTATTGGGTATGTCTTATATAAAGTATTATATACAGCGTTATTTAAATTGATATTGAAAAGAGAGGAAAAAAAGCTTGATACAAACTCGTCTCTAGTCATAAAATACGAGGCTGTTTTTTGTTTAGTGTGTTCATTTGTAGGTGCGATGTTCATTTATTATCCAGCTTTATTTGGAAGACCTGTAATCATTCAGTGAGGTGAGTATGAATTTCTTTTGAACGCTCGAGCGATATTTCAATTTGTAAAAAGCCTTTAACTTGTTATAGTTAAAGGCTTTTATCATCATAATTTTTACTTACCAATTACCCACTCTAACATCCGCCTTCAACCACTTCACCCAATCCAAATCCTCTACCTTAAGCAAACTGAGAGAAACACCCTTCATATCTAAAGAAGTCAACAGCGTACCAACCTTTACGAACTCCACATGTAATCCTTCCAGTTCACACAAACGGCGAATGTCATTTGCGAAAATGTATTGTTCCATTAATGGAGTTGCGCCGAGTCCATTAATAAGGATAGCGAAGTTGTCTCCTTTTCTCCAGCGGTAAATACTTTTTAGTTTGTTCATCAGTTCAATCGCTAATATTTCAGAAGAGGATAGTGCTTCTTTACGGTAACCTTTTTCTCCGTGAATGCCGACGCCATAAAACACTTCATCATCGTTTAATGTGAATGAAGCTTTTCCTTTCACTGGATCGTTGGCAGGGGAAAGGGCAACTCCTAATGTGTGTAAGTTTTCAGTAATAGAGCGGCCGAGTGCTGTTAGTTCTTCTAAAGAATGTCCTTCAAGAGCGGCCGCACCAAGTATTTTTTGAACGAAAACAGTGCCAGCTACGCCGCGTCTTCTTTTATTAAAAGAAGCATCATCTTCAATTGAAACGTCGTCATTTACGATGATGTGGTCAATTTTTCTTCCTTCTTCTTTAGCAATTTGCTTTGCCGCTAGAAAGTTTTCAACGTCATCTTTAAAGTTTTTAATGATGAATAAAATATTTTTATCTTTCGGCATGAGGCGAGTTGCCGCCACAATTTGTTCCACTGTAGGCGGAGTGAAGATGCTTCCGTTTACTGCTGCCGTAAGCATTCCTTTTCCTACATAGCCAATATCAGCGGGTTCATGCCCGCTACCACCGCCGCTTATTATAGCAACGTTTTGCTTCAGTTTTTCAATATCTTTTACATAAATGATGTTATTTGTTTCGTCGTAATTTACTTTGTCGTTATGTTCAAAATAAAAGCCATGCATCATATCTTGAACAATATTTTGTACATCATTCATAATCTTTTTCATTGCTTTTGCCACCCTTTAATTACTTTGCTGATTGCTCAAGTAATAGTAGTAATTGATTGTTTATCATATTTTTCATGAGAGAAGACATAATGGATGGATTTACTTCGCACTTGCTTTCAATCCAATCTTTTATCGTTCCAACGAAGCCGTGACTATAAAAGGAGGCAATCGTATTTTTTGTCTCGTCAGAAAGGCTGAATCCACAGTTCGCAGATAATTCATCAATAATCTTTATATATAAGTTTTTCGTATGCTCAAATAAATAGTGATTAAACGAGTTTTGTTCAATGACTTTAAAAGCATTTCGGTAAAATTTTTGATTTTCGTAAAAGTAATCAAATAATAAATCGAAAATGTTTTCCCATGTTTCATAATCGAGAAAGTCGATAATGTTTTCTTTCGTTTCTTCTCTATAAATCCAGCTTAATAGTTCAAATTTATCTTTAAAATGATAATAAAAAGTTTGCCTACGCATTTGACAGTGTAACATAATATCGCTCACTGATATTTTATGAAACGACTCTGTTTCCATTAAATATTTCAATGAGTTCGCGATTATCTTTTTAGAAATTATAGAAGAGGTCATCTGAATCATCCCTAGAATGTTATTAATATAAAAATCCTATCTATAAATGAGAGCGGTGTCTTTAGACAGATTGTCCATTTTGTCCGTTTACTGTAAAACGCTTTCATTTTAACATGAGTAGTAAGAAGAAGATTTCAAATATATCACAATATATTAAAGGAATTGAGGGATAATCACAATGAAAAAGATTATAAACAAACCAGAAACATTAGTAATGGAAATGTGTAACGGAATGGTTATGGCTCACCCAGAGCTTGAACTTTTGAAAAAATATAAAGTTATTAAGAAGAAAGAAATGAACGAAAACAAAGTAACGTTAATTAGTGGCGGCGGTAGTGGCCATGAGCCGGCACATGCAGGATTAGTCGGAAAAGGAATGTTAGATGCGGCGGTGTGCGGAGATGTGTTTGCGTCACCTTCACAAATTCAGGTGTATCAAGCGATTAAAGAGACAGCTAGTAAAAAAGGAACGTTATTAATTATTAAAAATTACAGCGGCGATATTATGAATTTCAAAAACGGGGCTCATTTAGCGACGGAAGATGGAATTGAAGTCGACTACGTAAAAGTGGATGATGATATTGCGGTAGAAGATAGCCTATATACAGTAGGACGCCGCGGCGTTGCGGGAGTTATTTTAGTTCATAAAATTGCCGGCGCAGCAGCGGAAGAAGGTATGGATTTAGGAGCGGTGAAAGCTGTAGCGGAAAAAGCAGCGGCTAACGTGCGCACAATCGGTTTAGCGTTAACTTCTTGTACAGTTCCAGCGAGCGGATCACCTACTTTCACACTTGCGGAAGATGAAATGGAATACGGCGTAGGTATTCACGGCGAACCAGGAATTAAGCGTGAAAAAATGCTGTCAGCAGATGAACTAGCTAACCGTATGACAAATGATCTTGTAAAAGATTTAGGAGTAAAAGATGGCGAGGAAATCGCACTTCTAGTTAACGGTTTTGGCGGAACACCACTGCAAGAACTTTACTTATTTAACAACGCAGTGACGAGAGAATTAGCTGCTAGAAACATTAAAATCAATAGAGTATTCGTCGGTAACTATATGACAAGTATCGATATGGCTGGCATGTCTTTAACAGTGATGAAGTTAGATGATGAGTTAAAAACATTACTATCAAAAGAGTGTAATACACCAGCGTTTAAAGTAGATGGGCCAGTTGAAAGTGTAGAGTACGTGAATGTGCTTGAAGAGACAGAAGAGAAGGAAGTTTCCTTTGAAATAGAAACGGCGGAAGAGCACGCTGTTATTAAGGATAATGTTATTACATTAAACAACATGATTTATCTCGTTGATAAAATGAGCGACGTTATTATTAAAAACGAAGTACCGTTCTGTGAGTTAGATACACACGCAGGTGACGGCGATTTCGGAATGAGTGTGGCAAAAGGATTTAAGCAATTAAAACGTGAGTGGCATTCTATTGTAGATCAAGAGAACGTAACGATTGGGTCATTCCTTGACGGTTGTTCAATGATTATTATGGAACATTGTGGCGGCGCATCTGGTCCAATTTGGGGTGGTGCATTCCGCGCAGCTAGCAAAGCAGCAGGAGAAAAACGTGAGCTAACAGTGAAAGAATTCGCTGAAATGTTGCAAGCAGCACTTCAAGGTATACAATCTATCGGAGAAAGATCATTTGGTAGAGGAGCGGTAGTTGGTGACAAAACACTTGTTGACGCGCTTGCTCCATGTGTAGATTCTTGGTTAGATAGCGCTTCAAACGAAGAAGACATGAAAACTGCTTTTGAAAAAGGAGCAGAAGCAGCAGTTAAAGGAGCGGAGTATACGAAAGAAATCGTAGCTCGCATGGGCCGCGCCGGTACAGTTGGTGAAAGAAGCTTAGGCTATCCAGATGCAGGTGCACATGCACTTGGAGTTATCTTTATGGAGATTGCGGGTAGTTTGAAATAGGAATGAGAAAATCCCCTCTGCCTTAAGGTGGAGGGGATCTTTAATTATAACCATCATTCTTCCAGTGAAAAAATTTATTTGTTAGCCAATCTAGAAGCCGCCTCTTCAACTTCTTTATACGCATTTTGTAATACTTCATTTGAATCTAGTACTGCTGTTCCTTGTGCACGAACGATTTGATAATCTTCAATACCTAGGAAATTAAACATTGCTTTTAAATATTTATGAGAGTATTCCACTTCTGTATACCAATCATCATTTGTATAAATTCCTCCACTTGCTTGTATAACAAGCATTCTTCTTCCATCTTTAAGTAATCCGACTGATCCAGTTTCAGTATATTTAAATGTTTCACGTGCAATCATGATATTGTCCATGTAATCTTTTAACTTTGATGGAATATTAAAGTTGTGCAAAGGTAATACGATAACATACGTATTTGCACTTTTAAATTGTTGTAAAATCTCGGACATACGCTCTGTTACTTTTTGTTCTTCATCAGTTAACTTTTGTCTATTTCCTTGCTTTTCCCATGCGCTTAAAACAGTTTTATCTATCATTGGTACTACATCATCGTATAAATTAATCTGTTCAATCGTTTCATTATTAGGAATTAATTCTTTATAAGATACTAAAAAGTGGTTAAGAACCTTAATGCTGACTGATGATGGATCATCCACTTTCGGATGTGCGTTTATGATAAGTGTTTTGTTCATTTGTATTTCCCCTTTTTAAAAGTTTTTACGTTTATATTAAAGACCAAGTTAATCGACGATTAACTTGGTCTTTAATATAAACTCTGAAATTATTTTTGTCAAATGAAATACATACTATTCTAAAAGAGCTTTTTTTATTTGACTAAAATTCTAAATGGTCCTAAGATACAATTTGATAACCCTTAAAATAAAAAGCAGGTGATTTGTATATGCAATATAGTGTTGGGGTTGAATATGCCTTGCATTGCCTAGTTTATTTAATTAATACTCCTTCCAAGGAAAGTGTTGGAATAAAAGATTTGGCAGAGTTTCAAGGACTTTCTGAAACATTTCTTTCAAAAGTTTTCGGTAAATTATCTAAAGCTGATATTGTGAATTCTGTCCCAGGTGTAAAGGGAGGATATAGGTTAGCTAAGTCTCCAGAAGATATTTCTTTTTGGGATGTAATAGAAGCCGTCGAAGGCCCAAAACCTATTTTTCAATGTAAAAATATTGTACAGAATGGTGTACTATATCGGGATGAGGCTTGTAATTCTTGTGAACCTAGCAATTCTTCTTGTACAATTAACTTAGTAATGCTTGAAGCAGAAGAACACATGCGTGAGTTTCTTCGCAAAAAGACTCTTGCATGGTTAGATAAAGAACTTGACATTGCTTTACCTGAAAAGATAAGGGTAGATACTCGTGAATATTTCAAACAAAAAAACTCTAACTAAATCGCCATGACGAATTAGTTAGAGTTTTTTTATATTAATTCCATCATGTGAGTACTTCATCACAAATTCCTTCTTTAAATATCACATTTAATTAACTCATAAAGTTTCAAATTGATTAACATTAAAATTCTAAAAAATACAATTTTATTTTCGTAAAAAGTAAATGAATTTATGTGTTCAGATATTTTAAATATAGTGAAAATTACCTTTGAAAAAGGAGCAGAGTATACGAAAGAAGCTTAGGATATCCAGATGCAGGTGCACTTGCACTTGGGGTTATCTTTACGGAGATTGCGGGTAGTTTGAAATAGGAATTAGAAAGTCCCTCTGCCTTAGGGCGGAGGGACTTTTATATATTATTCATTTGTATCTATATCAAATTTTCCGGTACTTTTTGCTTATTTGAGAGATTTCTTCAATCAAATTGTATTTTAGACTTAGTTTGTTTGTGATTGTAGCTTATCAATTTTCCAGTATGTTTGTAGAGGGTCTAAAGAGCTTTCAATATAAAACATATATTCATCTAAGGCACCTGGTGCTTCAAAAGCTATTTTCAATTCTACCGTTTCATTTGGTTTAACTTGTATATCAGAAGGGTTTTGATCAAGCACCTTTCCTTTATAGATCTTTCCGTCTTTTTCATCTTTTAAGTTATATTTTAATTCTGATAGTCCAATCGTTTGACCTCGTACATTTGTTACAGAGACATTAACAATGACGGAATCGTTGCTAGCATTTAAATATGCACTTTGAACAGCGGCCAAGTAATAGCCTCCCTTAACACTCTCGCCAACTAATAAAATGCCTTGTTCCAAGCGGCTCATCTCTTCTTTTTCTTCAAAATTTATTAATTCTTCATTTTCATTTTTTGCGGTTGGTTCTTCTATTGGACCATTTTCAACGGCACTATCTGTTTTATCTTGTGTGCAAGCAGCCGTAACACTGACTAATACTAGAATGAAAGTAAGTAATATAGATAATTTTCTCATAAAATTTATCTGTCTCCTTAAGTTTCTCAATTTTGTGCAGCTATACATATAAGATTAACATAATGTCTCATTATTGGCTCAAAATAGGGGGTCTTTTAGACAACTTATTCTTTTTACTTTTAATATACATTCGATTGGTTCTCGCGATATTTGTTAATCTTTTAAAACATTGGCTTAGTAATACCGAGGGTTATTATAGATATATTAATCATGTAATTTGTCCATATCAAAATGAACGTTTTTTGCATCTAATATATTGTAAATATATTTTATTTTGAAAGGATGTGATTATATGGCCCATAAATCTACTGGAGTGTTCCGAGTTCCAGTCTCTGAAAATGGGATTATTCCAACTGCTCTCAACATTATGCTAAACAATGATTCGCGTTGCCATACTAGTAATGTGACGGTAACTGTTAAGAGAAGTCGAAACACTTTTTTCCCAACTCAAAATGAATTAGTTGAAATCTCTCGTACTTTTGTTTCTTTAGAACCAAACAGAACAACTAAGATTGTGTTATTTACTCCAGAATTCCAAATAGAAGATTTTCTTGATGTCATCATTAGTGGAAATAAAGAGGATGTTAAGGATGTTCTTGTATATTCTTTCTTAGCAGATTCAGTAGGTCATAATCTGCCATCTACTGTTTTCAGGAATGCAGAATACACTTTTGCTTGCTGACACCGTGATGATGTATTCTTTACTGTCGTATATCTGAATTGAAATGTTAAATAGGAGTTGATTTAACATTTATTCCGTATTAACGGGCTGCCCGTAAATGCAGCAGGCGAAAAACGTGAGCTAACAGTGAAAGAGTTCGCTGAAATGTAGCAAGCAGCACTTCAAGGCATACAATCTATCGGTGAAAGATCGTTCGGTAGAGGAGCGGTAGTTGGTGAAAAAACGCTTGTTGACGCACTTGGGGTTATCTTTACGGAGATTGCGAGTAGTTTGAAATAGAAATAAGAAGATCCCTTCTACCTTAAGGTGGAAGGGATCTTCTTATTATTGTTTTTTGATATATATTGCTAAATATGTTCCAATAATTAATTCTATTGTATTGAGAATAATATCAGCTACATCAAAAAAACGACTTATAAAAGGAACTAGTATTTGAGGTGGGTTTATTAACGAATTTTATATATAGCATGAATGAAAATAGGATAAATAAAACAATGTTTCCTATTATGTTTTTAAGAATTAATTGAGTAGGTACTTGTAAAAATAAAGAAAAGATACCAAAAGGAGCATTCTGCCGACTTAAATTATTTTAATATTATCGTTCTAAGTTTAAAAGCTATAGGGATTTTTTCTGTGGGATTTGTAAGTAGTTTTTACGAAATTATGAGTGTTTTTTATTTTGTAATTCAATAAGTTCATCTGGTAGCATTTTTGTATAATATTCTTTTTCTGTTAGTTCAAATATAAATAATGCTTTTTTCCAGTTATAAATAACATCTTCTACATTATGTTGTTTAATTTTTAATAAAAACTGACCTTTTAAATAGAAGAGTTCACCTAATAGGTATAACGTATTTAGATTAATTGCTAATTTGATGCCCTTATCAATGTATTTTATTGCCTCTTCATGTTGATATGTGAAGTCCAAAGATTTTGCTAAATTTAACATGATTTTCAACTTAATTTCTTTATCTCTAGGAAAATCTAACTTATTAAAATTACTTAAACATCTTTTTAATATATTAATACTTTTTTCATATTCTTTATTTTCCGCATAAAATATAGCCATTGTTTGCATAATATCTATTTCTCTTTCTGATAAAAAATCAGAATTAGTTAAAGTCAGTTTTAATGCATTATTTAAAAAATCTAAAGCATTTTTTAATGATTTATCCACTATAAATATAGCAATTGCTTCATGCCATATTAGAAATTGTTTCTCTTCTTTTGTTTGAAAATTATTTAAGTTTTTCTCTTTTTTCACTATTTCATAAAGTTCTTTATATTGTTTTTGCTTTAAGCAATCTTTTATTACGTATTTTACATTTTCTACATATTTTAATCTTTTATTTTGAGTTAGTGCAAATATATTATTTGGATCAATACCAAGTCTTTCTGATAATTGATATAGCAATATACTAGATGGATAAATCATACCTTTTTCAATCTTGCTAATTTGACTTTGTGAACATATTCCATGACATAATTCGGATTGTGATATATTTTTTTTGATTCTAAGTTCTTTAATGGTAATACCCAAATCGTTAAATTCCATTCTTCCACCTACTATTTAGCACTTTCACTTTATTAATATAAGAATATTCCCTAACCTTAATGTAATGTAAAATTAATATAGTTGCAATTATTGTTTTAAAGGAATAAGATGCTGAGACTTTTATATGTACAAAAAAGATACCTTAAGGTATCCTCGCAATTGATATATGAGACTATAGTTTTCCAATCAGAAAAAATTTTGGATCAGCCCATTAATGGTATATCTTGATATTTAGTTTATTTAGTATGGATTTTTACAAACCTTCCTAACCCCTCTATTTTCCATTTGATAAAATAAAATCCTAATATTACCAATAATTAAATAAATATTTCTACATATTCAAGATATTTACATAAATTACAAAAGTGATACATTTAAGTTGTAAGTTATAAAAACTATTAAAGGGGGATTTATTATGTTCAAGAAATTAGTAGTAGGGCTATTGGCAACAGGTATTGCATTAACAGGAGGAATTGGGGCAGCTTCAGCTGATACGCAAAAAGCTGTGAGCTCTCCGAAACAAGCAACATGCTCAATTCCTTATGAGTATTCTAACGGTAAGTTCAAAAGAACTCTTTATTACTCAAATGGAGTATATGCTAATAGTTTTAATGAAAATGTTTGTGGCGGGACGATTACGTGGTATTTAAAACATGTTCAAAATGGAGTTGCTTTTTACGAAGGTAATTTAAAATAGTAGATTTTTTGAACCTCATTTATTGAGGTTCTTTTATTTTTAGTTTTTAAACTGATTTTCTATAAAAAAGACACCCTAAGGTGCCTTCTTGCGATTTGATCCATCGTAATATGGTATTGGATGCCAATCCAATTATTATTTTACCACATTAAATAGTTGCGGTTATTGAGAAACAATAAAACTCTTTATTTGAATGAAAAAAGCCCTAGGGGGACTAGGACTTTTTTCTAGAATGAATATGATTTAAAAAAGGACTTATATAACGTAACATATGAATGTTTCGTAAATGTATCAAAAAAGTGAACAAAATAGTTAATTTAAATAAAAAATATTTCCTTGTATTAAGCAGCTAGCAAAGGCTAACTGCTTAATACAAGGAGATACAGAGAAGACTAAATGGATTCTGGCATACAGCCTATCAACATTATGGACATAATATTGAGTTTTATTCAAAGGAATTCATGTTTTATAAATTAGATTATGATAGTTGATATTCTCCATATTGACCAGAAAAGAATTAAAAATTCTAGTGAAATTCCAAGTGTTCGTTTCCTAGTTTTTTGAAATTCTTTTATTAAATAGCCAACAGCACTAATTGCTATAAGAATGAAAAGAATAAGTTCGAGTGTAACTGGCATTTTATCTACTCCTAATACAATAATTTATTATATAAAGATTATAAGATATTTTTATGGCTAGTGGTGAAAAATTTAATAGAACTATTTCTAAATGGATGAAATGTTTCAACAGACCAATCAAAGGTTAATACAACAAGTGTTATACAATATACGCATGGAGGGCCATCGGGCTGATGAAATATTGAAGTATAAAGAGTTGTTATATCAAAGGATTATTACCGAAGAAGAGTTCTAAGTGAAGAAAAAGTAATTATTAGGTATATAGATGAAACGCTCAAATGAGCGTTTTTTTATTTATATATTCGCAAGTAAAATAACATAATATTACTATGAATCCTTATAACAATATGAATTTTTGCATATTTTAAAATTCAATATATCCATCAAAAACTTTTAATTGTATAATATATTTTGTCATATTTTTAGATTTTTCGACATAAACCAACAAAAATAGAGAGTGTATTGGGAGAAGACATTATGTATACAAAACTATTAAAATCAATTACATCATTATCACTTATTGGTGGTGCGTTGTTATATACAAATGGTAGCGATGTAAAAGCTGCTGAAGTGGGTGTTTTTTCTGATGTGCCGACATCACATTGGTCATATCCTGCGATTAAAGATTTAGCGAGTAAAAATATTATTTCCGGTTATGGAAATGGGATATTTGGTTTTGGAGATGTTGCGACAAGGGAGCAAGTTGCGGCTTTAATTTATCGAGTGTTAGTACCGAATAAACAAGGCGGTTCGTTTAGTAATGATGGAACTCGTTACGTATTAAAGGATGGATCTACGTTTAAAAATCCTTACGGTGATATTAATCAAAGTTCTACAATGTTCCCAGAAGAGGTATTAACTTTAACGAATTTAGGAGTTTTTAAAGGTGATGAAAACGGCCAGTTTAGACCGAAAGCTTCTGTGAGTCGTGCGGAAATGGCACAAATTCTTACAAATGCTTTCCATCTTGCGGCAAAACAAAAACATACCTTTAAGGATGTTCCAAATCCATTTTGGGCAGAAAACGCAATTAGTGCGGTGCAGTCAAATGGAATCGCAGATGGCACAGGGAACGGGAATTTTGAACCGTATGGCACAGTAACACGTGAACAGTATGCGCAGTTTTTATATAAAACTTTGAAGTATAAAAATGCTGATGTGAAAGACACAGGAGATGCGGCATTATTAACAGCGTTTAAAGGGGAAGTACAAAAGCGTATTAATACATACGAGACAAATATTACACTTCCATATAAAACGAAAAACAATAATACAAACGAAGTGATGAATACACTTTTTAACGCATATAAAGAAGTTGCAAGTAAAAATGAGTATACAAATAATAATAGATCGAATGTTTCATATGGACTTTCTGGATCACCTGGAAATTATACATTTACGCTTAAGATTACATATCGTGAAACGAAAGAACAGACGGAATATGTCATGAAACAAGCGAAAGCAATCGTTTCTTCTATTACTCAAGTTGGAATGGATGATCACGAAAAAGTGAAGGCGATTCATGATTACGTAGTAAAACATGTTTCTTATGATACGTCTTATAAAGCTTACACAGCATATGAAGCACTTGTAAATCGTTCTGCGGTTTGCCAAGGTTACGCACTATTAACTTATCAATTATTAAAAGAAGCAGGAATTGAAAATCATTTCGTGACAGGAACTGGGGACGGACAACCTCATGCTTGGAATTTAGTGAAAATCGAAAACAAATGGTATCACCTGGATACAACATTCGATGATCCGGTTCCAGATGAACAGGGCCGCGTAACGTATTCGTATTTCAATTTATCAGATGAACAAATCGCAAGAAATCATGAGTGGAACCGCGGAGACTATCCGCAAGCTACAACAAATTATTATAGTACACTGACAAACAAAATTGCGGCAGGTAGTACGAAAACGCCTGCATATCAGCAAATATTAAAAGATACAAAGTTAAACTATTTAGGAAATGAATATATCGTAAACAACTATACCGAATTAAAAAATAAAATGCAGCAGCGTTATAGTGCAAAACCAGAGAAAATTGAAGTGCTGTACAAGCAATCAATGAATGGTGCACTGCAAGATGTGAAAAAGGCAATTGGCGAAATCTATTATCCGCAAGGGGCAAATCGAGTTTCTTATAAAGCGGAGCCTTACAATGCGAAAGAAGGGTATTCTTTAGTGACGATTACGTTTACGTATTAAGAATGAGAAAAAAGCATCTGTTTCAGATGCTTTTTTTTTATTATATTGATTCGACAAAATATGACAGGTGAAAACGAATTGGTCTGTTATGATAATTTTTGAAATTTTACATTTTGGAGGATTAATCATGAATAAAAAGAAGATTTTCGCTGCGTTAATAGGAATTGTAGCCTTATTTATAATTATTAATGTAGTTGTTACGAAAGAGAAAACGACATCAACCAGTGAAAAAATGTACTCTGAGAAAGAATATAATAAATTAGTAGATGAACATTTTGAAGAGACGCAAAAGTTGAAAAGTGATATGAGTGTGTTAGAAACTGAAAAAAAATCTCTTGATGAGCAAGTGAAGAAGTTAAAAGATGAGTTAGCGAAAAAAGAGCAACAAGTAGCGCAGCAGCCGGTTCAACAAGAACAACCAAAGCAAGAACCACAACAACCAGCACCAGCGCAACAGCCGGAAAAGAAAGAAGAGCCAAAACCGGAACAACCTACTGGAGCATTCGAAAACCCTATGAAAAGCATAAACAAAACAGATGCAATGAATAAAGTAAAAGAAAAGGCGAAGCAAGACTTCCAAGATGACTATATGACACAAAACTTTGTTGCGGAGGAACAATCAAAAGCATTTGATTTCTTAAACAGTATTGAAATTAAATCACAAGAAGAATTAAATGTAATGAAGAATGCATTGAAAGATTTTTCTAACGACTTTATGACCGCGAAGTTTGTTTATGAAGAGCAAATGAAGGCGAAGAATAAGCAAGGGTAAAACAAAAACGCTATCTTTTAAAAAGGTAGCGTTTTTGTTTTGGGTTATAAAGTTATTCCTACATTTGACATATACAGTCTGACTGTATAAAATTTAACTATACAGTTCAACTATATAGTTTGGCTATATAGTTATCGTTACATTGGAGGTCTTTATGAATAGAGATAAAAATTTACCATTAACGGAAACAACGTATTACGTTCTTTTAGCTTTATTAGAGCCAGCTCATGGATATTTAATTATGCAAAAGGTGGAGGAACTGAGTAATCATCAAGTAAAAATCGCAGCGGGTACATTGTATGGTGCGGTTGAAAATTTATTAAAACAAGGGTTAATAGAATCGGTAAAAAGTGAAGATAAACGAAGAAAAGTGTATGTCATTACGGAACGAGGGAAAGAAGTATTACACTTAGACTTTATGAGAATGCAGCACATTATTGCGGTTACAAAAAGTTTATTACACGTATAGTTAGGGGGAAACGATGATGTGGAGATTGAAATTCTTTTTAGACTTTGAGAAAGAGGAAAAATGGTTAGAGGAGATGGCTTGGAAAGGCTATCAACTAGAAAGCAATACATTTGGTTATACATTTAGATATACAGAACCGGAAGATGCGACGATTAAAATAGACCATAGAGTATTTAGTAGAAAAAGTGATTTTATTAATTACTGCACATTATTTGAAGATAGTGGCTGGGAGCATATAGCTGGTAATAGGTGGTCAGGTACGCAATATTTTAAAAAGGTAGATGAAGAAAGTGAAGATGACATTTTTTCAGATCCAATGTCACGAGCAGGGAAGTATAAGCGTCTATCTAAAACATTTTTAGAATTAGCGATCTGTTATTTGCCGATATTATTTTTATTTATGTATAGTAATACAATGAATTTAGGAGCCTTTGTAAATCCGAAAGAACTATACTTGACGCCAGGATTATGGGATAAGCAAGGTGTATCATTTCTATGGTCATTGTTATTTGAAACGCCATTTGCATTAATGAGAGGACTTTTTTTGACATTTATCCCCGTTGTGACATGTATGTATTTCGTTTGCTCGTATAAAGCAAATCGATTGTATGAAGAGAGAAGATGATAGGATGGGGTCTCTTAAAGCTGATGCTTTGAGGGGATTTTTTGAATTTAAAAATGCAACATCTGGGTTATATTGTAAAATATTTACTTTATAAACATTTGAATGTGATATAATTTTAATAATAATATTACTTAGGAGGATGATCATCATTCATACACTTTTAGGTATTATTGGGGTAATTGTTTTACTAGCTTTTGTTATCCATCCCCGGCGTCCCAGACAAGCGTGTCCCTCTAAAAAATAAACTCGCAGTAATCCTTCCATTGATTGTTATAGCCGGTTTCATTTCCTTTTATATATGATTAAAATAAGAACTTATCAAGTAGAAGTATATATATTTTTCTACCAATGTGTAGTTCCACTAGGAGGTTGCTTATAATGAGATTTCATAAATACACAGTAATGCTTATGTTTCTAGCCATCGGCTCAAGCAATGACTTTTAGGTGTCATCACTGCTATTGTCCTCTTGTTAATCGCTGCATGGACCATACAGACGACCAACATAAATAAATTATTGTATTTCTCAATAAAAAAAAATAACTTAACATAGTAAAATAATAGTTGGATAGGAGTCTAATACATATTATTAAAATTAAAGTGGTTCAAGTCGGAGGAAGGCACCTTAGGGTGTCTTTTCTTTATTTTGCTAATGAATAGCTTGTCCTCTTCTATATAACTCTTTAAAATATAAAATGTGCCATCTTTGCCCTTCCCTTATGAAGGGAGGGACAGGAATGAAAAAACGTAAAAAAAAGGCGACCAAAAAGACAGAATCCCAGTCTTTCGTAAGTAATCTAGCATCGTGGACGACAGTACTGAGAAATATTCATTACTTCTTCACGCAAAGCCAGTTTGTAAAACATATAATTCAATTCATCAAAGAACAAATTGGAATGTAAAAAAGTGCTGCTATGATTAGCAACACTCAACTCAAAAACTAAAGTAGATCGAACACTGAGCTGAAAGTACTGACCATACTTTCTTCGCACAAGACCAAAGTGATTTAGAAGCGGCAAAGATGTCAGTGTTCTATCTTCTACTAAGATTATATTTTATTTTGTCCATAATAGACCTATATATACGTTAATAAAAAAGAAATACCCCAGCGACCAACCGGGGTATTTCATGACCGATAGGAATGAAAAAACTTGGCGACCAAACCTAGCTTTTGTGTTATTCCCATAAAATTTAAAAACTAAGCAACATCTTGTTGCACTTTTATTTTATCATTATCTTTCTCTTATTGGAATACATTAGATTATTTTTTAGATAAGAGTCCAATACATATTATTAAAATTAAAGAGGTTCAAGTCGGAGGAATGAACTTTAGGGTGTCTTTTTTTTCTAAAAGAGAGTTTTGCTTTCAAGAAGATACATTTTCAATGGATTACTGCCATGAGTATATAGATAAAGTCCATCAAGACATGTATGTTCATGAATATGTAAAATTACATAAAATTTCAGAGAAAAAGAGAGTATACTTTCATATTGTGTAATAAAGATAAAGCCCGCCTACGGAAATAGGTGGGCTTTTTTTACTTATAAAGAAAAGACAACCTGTAAGGTGTCTTCCTTCGATTTGAAACATTTTACTAGGTTAAGTATTTGTGATAATAAACTCTTTTAATTGGAATGAACTGGAGTAGTACATCACTTTATTCTTAAGCATGATTCTCAACAAAAGTGAAGATTTTCATTATCTTTTTAACTACAAAGGGTAATAATTTAGAAGCTAAAAATGCAAGTACGAAAGCAATTCCCCATGTTTTCATCCATGATTTGAGAAATAAAGCTGTATATCCAACATTCATTGAAACCATGACGAAAGAGATAATACTAGATATACCTAAAATCATAAAGATATTAAAAATTATTGGTTCGAATTTTTTATTGATTTTCAAAATTAACACCTATTTTCTATATATGCTTTGCTGCCCAATTTCACCAACATCTAATCTTACAGTTTGAAATCTAGGTTGTCCAGTTTGTTTTACTTTTCTGCAATAGCAATATTATATGGAATAGAGTTTCACCATATTGCTATTAAACTAAAATTTTAAGATTGCACCTAAACGAAATTTATAGTATCGAAGTTCATTTTGGAGAGGGATGTAATACTACATCTTACACTTAAACTGCACATTGCGTATTTTTTATGAAGAAAAGACACTCATATAAAAGTGTCTTTTCCGATAGTTTTTTAGCAGAAGCAAGCAGCTCCAACGATGATTAATAAAATGAACAATACAACTAATAAAGCAAATCCTCCAGCGAAGCCACAGCCACCACAACTACCACCAAAGCCCATAACAGTTCCTCCTTTTAATAGGAAGGGAAAACCAAGGGGTCACTCATGTGTTTTAACGGATTCCATTTACTTTATGCTTTTACGAATGAATGGAGCAGGTCCTTTTCAAAATAGATTTATCTCGCTATTTGCTGGGTAGTAAGACCCCGATTGGTGAGGGCTGATTAAAGTTTCACTTTATTCTTTAAAAGCGAATAAATGAAAAAAATATCCAAAAATACAGATGAAAATCCGCTTTTATACCTTGCACTAAAAGAATACTAACATTATATATTATAAGGAATACTTGTCCTTAATTGTAAATGAAAGGGGGGAATTGGTATGAGTTATGGCTATGGTCACCCTCCAAAAAAATGCTGTGAACATCATAATGAAACTTTATCAACGGGTATATTACGTAGACATTCCGCTACGTTATTTCTTACTGTGGATGCTATGAATGTTGATCCAGATGATACTCGTAGAGTAACTGTTGAAATGTTTGATTGGTCATCTGGTTCTCCGGTATTGTTACCATTAATAGACCCTTCAACACAAACATTGCCACCTAATCAATATGTTACTTTTCGTTCAGCAGCTCTTCCTCCAGCACTGTTTGCTTATGAAGTAAGAATCATTCGTCCGAAAGATAGAGATGTTGTTACGAATGTTTTTGGTCTTAGTGCAATCGTATTTAACCCACAAGAAGGAAATAATGTTTTACAACATGATTTAGCAAAATTAGACCTTAAATAGATCTTATAAAAGTCTATTTATTGGGTATGATTAAACAAAAGAGTAGGATGTAATCCTACTCTTTTTTTAATGTTAACTAGAATTTTAAAAGAAATCCTTCATCATTTTAGTATCTTTAATATTCACTATCACACTTTCTACCTTATCTTTCTTCTCATCTTTGGCAATTGTAATTTGTTCCTTATTATCAACCCAAACAAGAAACTCTTCTTTTTCGTCATCTTTATATGTAACGGTTATAGTAGAATGCACAGATTGTTTCTTTTTTTGATCTAAAGTGATAGTTTTAGGTGTTCCATTTTGAACTGCTGAAACGATAGATTTTATCATTTCTGCGTTATCTGTTTGAGATTTGGACGTAGTATGATTTGTTGTTTTCAGTATTTCAATGTCGGTAATATTTGCGGAGTTTAATTGAAAGGTATTTTGTGTATGTTCTTGCTTAACTTGTGAAGCTTTATCTGTAACCGAGGTACTTGTACAACCTATTAAAGTGAAAGATAGAGCGGTTAGAGCGCATATAGATATGATTTTTTTCATATTATCCCTCCTTACGTTCAATTATAACAATTTTCTGTTAATTTAGGAGGTTATTGTAAGGAGAAGATGTTTTAAAGTGGTAAATGATGTTGTTCATTTTCTATTAAAATTAAAATTCACATAACTTTTTTTGAATTTTATGTTTAACATTTCGAAAATAGGTGTACTACATATAATATAACAAATAATTCATTTTAAAGGAGGATGTTAAAGATGGAAACGAAGTATAGTAAACCTTTTGTATATGAATTTATTACGGAGAAAGAGGTCATGAATGCGGCAAATGATCTAGTGAAGAAAGGAATAGAACAAAAAGATATTTACGTGTTAACACATGAGAAAGAGAGGACAGATAGAATCGCAGATAATGCAGACGTGAACACGATTGGAATAAAAGAGGAAGGACTTGGGACAAGCATTATTAACGTCTTTCAAAAAACGGGAGATCAGTTAAGAAATAAGATGCAGGAGTTAGGGCTTAATGAGGAAGAAGCGAACTTTTATGAAGAAAAGCTGGATGAAGGGAAAATCTTGTTATTCGTTAAGGATTTAGAAAGAGTCGGTGAATGGTTACAAGAAAGAAGATGCATGTATTCTATTTAAATTTGTATCCTTTAAATCTATAAATCTATTACGAAAAGGAGATGGGAAATATGAGTGAGAGCGGGCTAAAAGAACAAATTACGGGTAAAGTTGAAAAGAAAAAAGGACAAATAAAAGAAGGAATTGGTGAAGTTACAGAAGATAGAGAGTTGAAAACTGAAGGGAAGTGGGAGAAGACGAAGGGAACTATAAAAGAAAAAGTCGGAAAAGTGAAACAAAAGATAAGCGATGAGTTGGATAATAAAGAATAATACATTTTCATCAAGCTTTGGTTACATACCAAAGCTTGATGAATCCAATATAAAAATAATATAGGAGGTTTAATTGTGGGACTTATTATTACATGTATTGTAGGTGGACTTATTGGTGCGTTAGCTGGAATGATTACAGGGAAAGACTTTCCTTTAGGTATAGTTGGTAATGTAATTGCTGGATTAATCGGATCTTGGGTTGGTAGTGCATTATTTGGTCACTGGGGTCCTGAATGGGGAGGCATCTTTATTCTTCCAGCTTTATTAGGCGCAATCGTCTTTATTTTAATCGTCACATTCTTCTCTAGAATGCTACGGAAAGCGTAAGTATGATAATGAATAGTAATTTTAAGTTTGTTATATATAGTGATAGGGTTAATGAACTGATAAATATACATAAAAAAGCATCCAATTAAAATAATTTGGATGCTTTTTTAATGTAATCTGTATGAAGGTTGCTCGCAATCATCATGTTTATTCAATAAACAATCAGTGAGGATGGCCCCACTGATTGAGATTACACTTTATATTACATATTAAACCATCGTTACTCTTTTACAATTATTTATCCTTACGACCTGCCTTGGTTCTATATGAGATAAGTCCTCGTTATTACCTATATCAACTACAATTGTATTCGTTAGTATATTAATAATGGAACCAACTAACTTTGTAGCATGATCGTGTCGATAAGAAAATTGAACGAAATCTCCCTTTTTAAAGTTGTGCTCTTCCATAGATAGATCCCCCTAAAAATAATGTTTATACATTATACATACACAAATTTATAAGGTTTAAACATTCGGTAGTATTTTTTTTAGTGTTAAGCTGAGAAAGGTGTAGAAAATTTATTTATAATGAAAATAAAAAAATATGTTTAAAACTAATTTTTATGGGTAATTAAATAGTAAAAGTTTGAGATGAGGGGGCGGAAATGATGAATTTGGAAATAAATATTTTGCAAAATGATGTAGGTTATACGGTACAACTTAATGGTGAGATTGATGCATATACGGCATCAGATTTAAAAAATAAGATTATGCCTATTGCAAATGAAAAAGAGGTTCATATTGTAGTAGATTTTCATAACGTAGATTATATGGATAGTACAGGCTTAGGAGTTTTTATAGCTTTATTAAAAGCAGTTAAGAAAAATGATGGGAAGCTAGAGTTTATTGGTGTATCTAAAAGGCTAAAAAGATTATTTGATATTACAGGGCTAACAGAAATATTAAATTTGAATTCCGATTTTGAAAAAGTAGAAAGAAGGTGACTAGGGATGATGGAGAGATTTGAAAAGATAGAAATGAAAATTCCTGCAAAAGCAGAATATGTGGCTATTATTCGTTTAACAATGGCTGGTGTTGCGAATCGAATGGGCTTTGCTTATGACGATATAGAAGATATGAAAATTGCTATTAGTGAAGCATGTACAAACATTGTACAACATGCATATAAAGAAGACGTTGGAGAAATTACAATTGTCTTTGGTCTATATGAAGATCGATTAGAAATTATGGCTGCGGATAATGGAGTTAGCTTTGATTCCAGTAGCTTAAAAAGTAAAGTCGGTCCGTATGATATTAATAAACCAGTAGAACATTTGCCGGAAAATGGTTTAGGTTTATATTTAATCAATACGTTAATGGATGATATACAAATCATGCATGATGAGGGCATGACAGTTTTAATGACAAAATATATACAAAGAGAGCAGGTGGAGAATGATGGAAATCCAATCTCAACCTACAACTCTTACTAAAGAAGACGTTATTAAGCTAATTGCAGACTTCCAACAAAACCAATGTAATGAAGCGCAGGAAAGGTTAGTTGATCATTATAAAAATCTCGTATATTCCATTGCATATCGCTATTCAAAAGGTGGGCCGATGCATGAGGATATTATACAAGTAGGGATGTTAGGGCTCTTAGGCGCAATAAGAAGGTATGATTATTCGATAGGGAATGCTTTTGAGCCGTTTGCAATACCTACAATAGTAGGCGAAATAAAGAAGTATTTACGTGATAAAACTTGGGGTATTCATGTTCCAAGGCGAATTAAAGATTTAGGCGGGAAAATTAAACTTGCGATAGAGGAGTTAACAGATCACCTGCAACGTTCACCGAAGATAATAGAAATTGCAAATCATTTAGGACTATCGGAAGAGGAAGTTCTAGAGATTATGGATGCGAAAAATAATTATCGAGTATCTTCCTTAGATGATGTAGTTGAAAATTCATCTGATGGAAGTTCGGTAGCGAGAATTGAATCTGTAGGTGAAGTAGAGCAAGGATATGAACAGACAGAAAGACGTCTCGTTTTAGAGGATATTTTTAACGTATTAAATGATACGGAAAAGAGTGTTATTCATTATATATTTGGAGAAAATTTAAATCAAAAAGATACAGGAGAACGGTTAGGTATTTCGCAAATGCACGTTTCTCGTATTAAAAGACAAGCGATAAGTAAATTGAAGCAAGCTGCATTTTTAGATACATAAAAATTTTAAATAATTATGTTTAAAACATGAGGAAAGGGGTACTTATTAAGTATAGGAGGAGATATAAAAATGTCACACGATGTGAAAGAACTAATCGAAGGATTGAATGAAGATTTAGCAGGAGAATACTCAGCAATTATTATGTATAACCATAATGCAGCTACAGTTTCTGGTATATATAGACAAGTATTGAAACCTTTCTTTGAATCTGAAATTAGTGATGAACAAGGACATGCCCTATATTTAGCGGAGAAAATTAAGACGTTAGGTGGTACACCTACTACGATCCCTTTACCAGTGAAACAAGTAGAAGATGTTAGAGAAATGTTAGAATCCGCTAGAAAATCAGAATATGAAACAATTAAGCGTTATGAAACGAGAAAAGAACAGGCAGCGAAATTAAATATGACAGAGTTAGTTGTAAAACTAGAAGATATGATTGCAGATGAAACAAATCATATGGAAGAATTAGATCGTCTTTTAAATGATAAAGCAATGGTGTTAAATTAAAAGTAGAAATTTATACAGTGAAAGAACAAATTCCTATTTCTAGGGGTTTGTTCTTTTGTTGTATAAATATGTTTGAGTACGAAATTTTCATTTTGTAACTGAGTATGTAATACTAGAAAAATAGAAAATGATATTAGATTTACATTTTAAATAAGAAAAGGGGAAATAACTTGTGTCCATTTTAATTGTTGATGATAATCCGGTTAACATATTTGTAATTGAGAAAATTTTAAAACAAGCCGGATATCATGATCTTGTATCGCTCAATTCTGCACAAGAGCTCTTCGAATACATACAGTTTGGAAAAGATTCTTCCAGGCATAATGAAATTGACTTAATACTATTAGATATTATGATGCCTGAAATTGATGGACTTGAAGTTTGTAGGCGATTACAAAAAGAGGAGAAGTTTAAAGATATTCCTATTATTTTTGTTACAGCTTTAGAGGATGCAAATAAGTTGGCCGAAGCTCTTGATATGGGGGCAATGGATTATATTACGAAACCTATAAATAAAGTTGAACTATTAGCACGTATGCGTGTAGCGTTACGCTTGAAATCGGAATTAAATTGGCATAAAGAACAAGAAGAAAATCTTCGGAATGAACTAGATTTAGCTACGCAAGTACAAAGAAACTTATTAAGTAGCCCATTAAGAGAAGATTATATAGAAATTGAAGCAAGTTACTTACCTTCATTTAAATTAGCTGGAGATATGTATTATTGGTATAAAATCGATGGAAACCGCTACGGTATTATATTATTAGATGTGATGGGACATGGTATATCTGCTTCATTAGTTTGTATGTTTATTTCGTCTGTATTACGTGAAACGATTAAATCTTTAGTCGATCCAGAACTTGTCATTAAAGACTTAAATAAATATATGACTCTTTTACATAATGAGAATGACGATATTCCATATTATTTTACAGCGATATATTTAGTAGTAGATACAGAAAAGAGAACGATTGAATATGTAAATGCAGGGCATCCTTCTGGATACGTTTTAGTTGATGAAACAAATATGGTTGAACTAAATCGCGGGAGTTGTGCGGTAGGATTTTTTGATGAAATAAAAGTTGAAAAGACAGTTATACCTTTTGAGAAGAACGCTCAAATCGTATTGTTTACAGATGGTGTTCTTGAAGCAATTGCAAATGATGAATTTGAGGCTGAAGAGAAATTACGTACTTTTACAGAAAGAAAATGGGGAGATTTAGAAGGCGAGATAGAAGGGTTTTATAAGGGAGAACAGAAGAAAGCACAATCAGATGATATGTGCCTAATTATGATACAAACGAATGCAAAATAAAAAGCGTATGAAATCCAAACAGAGGATTTCATACGCTTTTTATCCCGCATTAACGGGCAGTAAGACTCCTACCAAAAAATTAGTCTGAAGCAAAGAAGGTAGGTGGGAGATCAACTGCCCGTAAATGCCCGATTGGTTCAACTAATAATCAGTGGGGGATACCCCCACTGATTAAAGTTTCACTTTATTGTATTTTTTGATAAATTTGTTCACTAGGATTAAATTGGGTATAATGCGTCATTATATTTGAAAAACGAAGAGTTTCTTTATTTCCTAAACATAGAAATCCATTGTGACTTAAGCTTTCATAAAATAGTTGCTGCACTTGATTTTGAAGTTTACTTGTAAAGTAAATTAAAACGTTACGACAAAGTATAATATGAAACTCGTTAAAAGATTGATCGGTTACTAAATTATGCTGTGCAAAAATAATGTTTTGTAACAGTGAAGGGTTAAAATAAGCAAAACGATTATCTGTTGAATAATAGTTAGAAAATGCTTGTGTACCGCCAGCTTGTAAATAGTTTTTCGTGTAAGTTTGCATTTTATTTAACGGGAGGATGCCTTGTTTTGCTTTTTCTAACACATTTGTATTCATATCTGTTGCGTAAATAACCGACTTTTCACTTAATCCTTCTTCGTGAAGTAAGATGGACATCGATAATACTTCTTCACCAGTTGCGCATCCAGCATGCCAAATTCTAATTTCAGGTTGCTTTTTCAATTCAGGAATAACATGCTCTCTTAGCGCTTTAAAAAAGGCAGGGTTACGGAACATCTCAGTTACATTAATCGAGAAATCATTTAATAACTGTTCTAAAACCCCTTCCTCGTGAATTACTTTTTCAATTAATTTTGAAATGGTTGGGATATTAGAGAGCTGCATTCGATTACAAATCCTTCTATAAATAGATGTGCGAGCATATTGGCGAAAATCAAATCCTGATAGTTTAAATACCGCTTCCAATAGTAATTCAATTTCTAAGTTCGTGCGCTCATCCGTATCTACTGATGGATCAAAATTATAATACTTATTTTCCACTCCAACTAAACCTCACTTATTTTATTAACCATACACTCATTACCGAATAGAGTTGATGTAGGTTTAATGGTTTACTTATATAATCTGAAGCGCCAGCAGATAAACATTTTTCCTTATCATTTGGCATTGCTTTAGCAGTTAATGCGATAATAGGTATTTCATGTAACCCTAAGTTCATTCGGATATTTTCCATCGTTTCATAACCGTCCATATTAGGCATCATAATATCCATTAAAATAAGGTCAATATTTGTATTGCTTTTTAGTATTTCTAAACACTCTATGCCGTTTTGTGCAGTAATAATGGTAGCATGTTGTTTTTCTAATGCGTTTTGTAATGCAAATATATTTCGATGATCATCATCGACAATTAAAATGGTTTTCTTTTGGAAGACGTTATTTGTTTCGGGAGTAACTATCGTTTCCTCGACAACTTCAGCAGGAATAACGTCATCTACCGTTGCTGCGACTTCTAAATTGGATAACTGTATATCATGTAATCCATTTGGAAGGTTAGGAATATATACCGTGAAAGTACTACCTTCTCCTAAATTACTCTCTAACGTAATCCAACCACCTAATAATCTAGCAAACTCTTTACAAATAGATAACCCTAAGCCTGTACCACCATATTTCCGAATTGTTGCTCCATCTGCCTGTTGAAAGGCTTCGAAAATAAGTTGATGCTGTTCTTTAGCGATACCAATACCAGTATCTTTTACTGAAATTGTAATCCACTCTTTACTTATAGATTGCATATCATGACTCAAATTGGTTGTTTCTATCGGATTGAAATGTAAAGAGACGGATCCTTTTTCTGTGAATTTAAATGCATTGGATAGTAAGTTTTTAATAATTTGTTCAATCCGTTTTGCATCTGTATAAAACAAATCTGGAATCGTATCACTGTCTTCAATAGTAAATTCGACATTTTTTTGTGCAGCTATATGTAAAAAGTTTTGATGCATATTGGCTGCCATGTCACTTATGTTCGTTGCTTCAAAAATGATGTCTAGTTTGCCTGCTTCTACTTTAGATAAATCTAGTATGTCATTAATTAAAGTAAGTAAGTCTTTCCCTGATGAATGAATGACAGTTGCTAGTTCAATTTCATCATCCGATAAATGATTATCATGATTTTCTCTTAACATTTCAGATAATAGTAAAATACTATTTAATGGTGTGCGTAATTCATGTGACATATTTGCTAGGAACTCTGATTTGTATTTTGAGCTGCGTAACAACTCGCTTGCTTTTTCTTCTAATTCTAATTTAGTAATTTGTAAGTCAGCTGTCTTCTGCTCAGCTTCTTCCGTTCTAGACTCTAATTGTTCATTCGTTGTTCGTAATTCTTCGGCTTGCATTTGTAGTTCTTCAGCTTGCGTTTGTAATTCTTCTGATTGAACTTGCAGCTCTTCTGTCATTGCTTGTGATTCATGTAAAAGAGTTTGAATTCGCATACGTCCCATAATACTATGGATTGTCAAACCTAGATTATCAACAGTTTGTTGAATTAAATCTTGATGCAAGTCTGAAATCTCAGTTACACTTACTAACTCCATTACTGCAATTACTTCATCCTCAAATAAGATAGGGATGACTAGTAGGTTTTTAGGGCGTATTTCTAATAATCCAGTAGTAACGTAACGGAATTCTTCAGGTATGTCCCTGAGAATAAAACTTTTCTTTTCTAAAGCAGACTGTCCAATGAAACCTTCACCCATTTTAATAGACTGTTTTCCAACATCAGGACCTTGACCGGCGAAAGAAGCTTTCTTCACATAGTAGACAGTGTCTTCAATTTCTTCACGAACATAAAATGCACCGCAAGAAGTTTGCGTTTTTTGTATAATTCCACTCAGAATTTTTTTACCTAACATCTCAATAGAAGATACACCTTGATACATTAAAATTAATTCTGCAAGCTCAGTTTGTAACCACTCTCTTTTCGATATTTCGTCTAGTAGGTGATTTGTTGTATGAGCAAGATCTTTTATTTCATCATGTGTATTTACATGAATTCTTTCCGTAATTTTTTCTTTGGAAGAAATGGATTTAATAGCTTGAATTACATTTTTAATCGTTTTTGTAATGGAATTCGAAATATAGAGTGAAACGATAATGGAAATACAAGAAAGTAAGAACAATAAACTGTATAACCAAATCTCTAATTTATTATTTTCAATATCTAATTGTGCAGCTCTTTTTTTCGTTAGTTGCTCCTCAGTGCTACGGAAGTTAGTTAGCTGCGACTGTAATGACTGAATTTGAGTCGTGTCGATTGTTTGTACATTATTACTATTATTATTTGTAATGAGTGGGTGAATCTCTTTATTAATCCAACTAGTAATGTTTTCGTTAATCTGTTTTAATTTTTCTTGCTGAGAGGGGTTATCCTCTAATAAAGAAAAAAGATCTTGATAATGTTTTTCGTAATCCTTTTCTGCAGCGTTAAGGGATTGAACGTAATTTGCATCATTAGAAGTGATAAATCCTTTTGCTTTATTTTCAATTGTTAGTAAATCTTTCTCCACTTGATTCGTTAAATTAAGAACTTTAAAATCGTGATCAATAATAAAATTACGAGATTTTTGTAAACTGGAAATCCCATTGTTTAACATAATGAAAGAAATAAGCAAGAACAAAATGATAACTAAATAACCAGCCATAATTTTGTAACGAATACTAAATTTTGCTTTCGATTTCATCAAAAATTCCTACCTTCAAGATTATTAAAAGTTTTCTATTTTAAAGAATAAAAAACGTAATATATATTATATCAGTTTTCATAAGGCCAAACTAGAAATCCCCCTACTGTATTAGGGGGTTCTTTTTTCATAGAGGAAATCATTTTGAAATATAAAAACATATATGAAAGGTAGTAAACGGGGGAATAGAGGATAACAAACATTCTAAGAAGGAAAGAGTGTTCTTAAAGCTTTTTTTGCATCTATTCCTTCAAAAATAAATAATACAAGATCTTTCTTTTTTACAGTAAGGAAAAAGGATACTAGAGTGCTTAAATTTTTGATTGATGTCATTGTTCCATGTTTACTTATAAACAAATTAGCTTGAAATGTTGTCATTAAAGCATAAAAATGATGAATCTGAGTTATTGTAGGTGTTTCATTATAAGAAATAGTAGTAGAGTGAATGGCGTTCATCGTAATATTCCTTTCCATATAGTGAGCATAACAATATAAACATACCCGTTTTAGAAGATGTTAAACGTATAAATAAGAAAAATATAATTAAAGTTTTTTACGTTTAGAAAGAGTTAGGAAGGGTATACATATACTATAAAGAGATTGACTGAAGATGAATTGTAAGATGTCTATGTTTAGTAGATTAGTCTATCAAAATATACTTTTACTTTAAATAAAAAGGAGCCTGGTATACATGAATGAAATGATGATTGATATTACATTTGATTTAATTTACTTGTTAAGTAGTTCACTTGTAGTGCTTTTACTATTCGCATTTTTCGTAAATGGTTATGTTAATAAGAAGGTTAGTGTATACAGAAATGAAGAAAAATAAAGATACATTATATAAAACTTTAGGAGGTTAATAGTTATGAATGTATATAGAAAAATAGTAGGTGTTTTTAGAACAATTGATGATGCGGCACTCGTTATTAATGAATTAAATGATAAAGGATACCCAGCAGATAACATTTCAGCTATTGCGAAGGATCAAAAGGAAATTGAACACCTGGAAGAAAAATCGGGTGAAAAAGTTAAGAATGAAACTGCACATAAAGCAGATATCTTTTCAGCGACAGGGCTTGTAGCAGGAGGAGTAGCAGGGGGACTAGGTGGTTTATTAACTGGCCTTGGTATACTTGCCATTTCTGGAATGGGTCCAATTGTAGCAGCAGGACCAATCGCAGCAGCTATTGGTGGAGCTGGTATTGGCGGAGGAGCTGGAAGTTTAATAGGAGCATTTATAGGATTAGGAATTCCAGAAGAATATGCTAAAAAGTATGAAGAATATATTTACGATGGAAATATATTAATTTTAGTAGATGCAACATTAGATGATAAGTTAGAAATTTATAAAATATTTGATAAGCATAATGCTTATAACTCTGATTTCTTTAAATAATATTTACTTCACATATCAATTATGCAAAATATAAACATAGTGAATATCGTTTTTTTGATCTTACAACTTTGGCGCGGCCGAGGAGTCGTATGACTATAAGAGAGGAAGGGCTTATAGTAAAAGATCAAGTTCTATCATGTTATTTAAAAGGGAAGAGGTGCCTTTTCGTGATTGTAAAAATATTAAAGGATAGCAGTAATAGCTTCCTTTGTACAGTTCAAAATAAAAATGGAGACCAGTATGTGAAAAAGTGGTTTAGTAAACATAAAAATAATAAAGAATTAGGACGACCAACTTTTAAAGAAGTAGAAAAAGATTGGAAAGAAAATAGAGAATCGTTTATGTATCCCAATATTAAAGCGCTTTATTAAAATGGAACATAATGCGCGTTTTATTATTACAAAACTGTCACATTCCTGTAAGGTAATTCAATAGATTAGATACTTTTTCCATGTCATAATAAAGTCATAAGAAAGCTTATCAAAACTACAACTTATTAGGAGAGTGTCAGTCATGATTGTAACAACAACTTCTGGAATTCAAGGTAAAGAGATTATTGAGTATATTGATATTGTAAATGGTGAAGCTATTATGGGTGCAAACATTGTCCGCGATTTATTCGCTTCTGTTCGTGATGTTGTCGGTGGTCGTGCTGGTTCTTATGAAAGTAAGCTTAAAGAAGCTCGTGATATCGCAATGGGCGAAATGAAAGAACTTGCAAAACAAAAAGGTGCGAACGCTATCGTTGGTATTGACGTAGATTACGAGGTTGTTCGTGATGGAATGTTAATGGTAGCTGTCAGTGGTACAGCTGTACGTATATAAGTAAATAAAAAACAGGCTCACCCCTTGAAGTTCATGCTTTGAGGGGGTTTTTTGTTTTTAAGTTGTAAAAGTAAAAAGAATGGGATTGTATTTCTTAGAAAAATAGAAGTGCCAGTAGCATAAATGGTATTTCGTACAAAAGAGCGAACTCGTTCAAATTATAGAACAGTTTTAAGGGCTAAATGAAAAAGAAACAGTAATGCTACATATATGTAACGTAAGTGCGAATTTTATAATAAAATTGTTATTTGAGATAATGGAAGAATTAGTGGTATAAATAACTTTATAGATAATAATCAAAATAGAGAAGACAGAGTGTTCATAGATGGAATGGTTAAGGGGATTTTCCAATCTGTAATAAAAAACGGAGGTACCGAGAACGTTTTACAGATGTCTGTTACATAAAATTTATAATGGATTGGGGGCAATTTATATTATGTTTTGGTTAGGAGGCTTTTTAGGATACATTGTAGGTTCTATTACTACATGTGCGATACTTTACTTTGGGTATAGAGCCGAGAAAAACAAAAAAGCGAATATGCGAAAGAAAGAGGGGAGAAAAATCAATAAAAAAGGCGTATAGGATGTGGAAGAAAAATTGATAACATTGATGCAAAAATAAAGGACAGTTACATATTTTATATGATTACTATGTACTGTCCCGCTTATTCCTTTTGGATTAACAAAAATTGTTTCCTGTCTTGCTATAAATTTCATAGGCAAAAAAACCAAATAAATAGCCTATTCCGGATCCTAAACTAATGGAAAGCAGTGAGAAATCTGGGAAAAACATGCCGAAAATCAAACCGATTATACAGCCAAAAAGCATTCCTATAGGTATGAAACTATCTAATAACAGTTGAGCCTCTTTTGATTTTTTCTTACCCAATTTGCCATGCTTATATTTATGTTCCAGTCTTTTTATTACAAATACTACAATCCCCCCGACTAGTATAACAGGCCAAATTTCCGAAATTAGCCACATGTTAGAAGCTCCTTTCACCTTTCAATATAATTGTACCAAAAAATTACAATTATAGACTGCTAAACGTACTATCTAGTCTATTTAATAACTCGTCAAAAACACTTTCCGATACGATAAACTTAACTAAATCTATACAATTCAATCAAATTTACACAAGTTAGTGCTTCATCGTGTTCTCGCAGCCCCAAAGGGACGAGGGGTATAACACTCCACACGAGGCAGTATCGTTACCTCCTATTATCAAGCATTTATTTTACCCATCTTGATAAATTTATCGCAGCATTTACATCCCTATCGTGATAGCTATTGCATGAAACACAACACCACTCACGTATTTTTAAACTCCACTGTCCTTCTGGTTGAACTGAATGGTCGTATTTTACGCCGCAACATGAACAAATCTTGCTTGAAGCGAACCATTTATCAGCTTTTACATACGCAATGCCATACTTCTCGCACTTGTATGATAAACATTGAAAGAAGAAGTTTAATTTTTGAAATGAAAATGATTTCGATAGTTTTTTGTTTTTTAACAGGTTTGAGATAGATAAGTCTTCCACAACAATCCTCATTGGTTTGGTTTTCACCAATTTAGCTGTTGCTTGATGGATATGGTTAGTTCGGATATTCGTAATTTTCCTAGATAATCGCAGGTGCTCAGCTTTCGCTTTTTCATATCCGGCAGATTGAATTTTTGCACCTTTTTTAAATCTCCTAGACATATCTCTTTGTGCTGACTTTTTCCTTTTCAAAAGTTTTTTAACCTTGGCATCTTTGTTTATATTTCGTTCTTTCATACCATTAGAAGCTACAAAAAGCTCTTTTAAACCAACATCCACACCAATCGACTCATTCGTTAGTTCTTGTAATTCAAAGTCTTCTTGGAACCCCACACTAATCCACCAGTGACGACCATCAAATGTAACTCTTGGATTGGATGGTTTTTTATTCCTTGGTAGTTGTTGGCTTGTTTTCACTTCTCCAATAGACTGAATATGAACTACTTTCTTTCCTATAACCAGTCTTTCATAATTGGCATAAAATCCTTGGATTAAATCTTTTTTGGATTTATAAGAAGTGTGATAACCATTTTTGTACTTTTTGAACGAATGTTTTCTCGCCGTATCAAAATCTTTTGAAGCCTGTTTGGGCACTTGTGCATTAATGTCTTTTAACCACTCATATCTCTTTTGCTTCTTGATATTTGTAAATCGTTTCTGTAAAGCTAACTGTGAAACAGATTTTCCAAATAGCTTATAGTATCTATCACTCATTCTTTTACAATAGTTATAAGCGAATCTTGCAGCTCCAGCATGGTTTCTAAGCACTTTTTCTTGTTCAGGCGTTGGAATTAGTCTGACTTTCTTCGCCAATATCATCAGAATGTAACTCCTTTAATGAAAGATTTGTTCTTCTGAATCGTAGCGTGTTCCACCAGCATTCTCGTAAGACTACTCGGATGCAAACCTGTTAATTCTGATACTTGACTAACTCGTGAAAATTTCATTATTATTCTCACCTCATCGAACCAAACATAGCACGTACGTTCGATAAAATCAATAAAGTTTGATAGATTCAATAAAATTTATCTTGTTCAACTAAGGGCGCAATTCCTTAGCCAGTTCTCTTATGAACTTCTCATGTTTTCACATGAGCGCAGACTATATGTTTATCTACTTAGAGATAGAGGATTTTTCCACCACCATAGGCTTGTGATGTACTCTCGTCAGTTATACGAGATAGTCGTTGAACGTTCATCTTATCGCTTTTGACTTAGATGATTCGAGGCGGAAGACCCATTGTTCTAGTGTTTAGGATTTAACCTTGCACGATCTGATTGATTTTTTCTGCTTTCGCGACATTCACGCTCACTATTTCTAGCCACGTTGTAGTTCAATCAGCTTTAGGGATTGCCCGCAGTTAACCCTCACTACTAGCCAATCACTTGACTAGCAGGGCTTACTGATATATTTAATTAACTTTCGTTATAATTGGTTAAATAAATCGTAACAGTTAGTTACCCTTTCGTTTTCTCAGCAGATTGCACAACATCAACTGCCGCTTTCACATCCGCTAAGTCATACGTAGAATGTACCGTCATAAAACGTAATTGCTTATTTTCTACTAAACGAATTAAGTGATGAAACGTTTCTTGCCATTTATATGGTGACACCTCTTTATTCCAATGTCGTAAATGAAATATGTTCGCGTGTACTTTGGCTTTCGTGACAATTTCTGCCCAGTTCACTTGTATTCCTGATAGAAGACCGATCGTTAAAAAGTGCCCGTTTGGACGTAAGGAGAAAGCTAATTCATTTCCAGCCGGCCCCCCGATAGAATCAATCGCAGCATCTGCACCTCTGCCGTTTGTTAATGTCATAACTGTTTCATAAAGCGAAGCAGTGGAAGTATCAATTATATATGCAGCACCAAGGCGTAGTAATTCTTCTGTATGCTTATTATTTCTTGTAACAGCAATGAATTGGAAGTTTAAAATTTGTGATAACTGCGCAAATAGATGTCCAATAGCGGATCCACAAGCATTCACTAATAAAACGTCATTACTCTGTAAGTTTAACGTTTCTGTACAAGTAACCCACGCCGTAAGAGGGTTAATATACATTTGTGCCGCTGTAAAATCATCGATGGAATCAGGGATAGGGACTACAAAATCAGCTGACGTCTTCACATACTCCTGCCAAGTACCTTCTCCGCGTAACGGTAAAACACGTTTACCGATAAGGTCTCTCGTAACGCCCGCACCTACATCTTCTACAATACCAACACCTTCATAACCAGGTATGTTAGGTAAAGGAATTCTATGAGCGTACGCTCCCGTTATTGGAATTAAGTCAGATGGATTAATCGGTCTAACTAGCATACGAACGAAAACTTCATTATCTTTCAGTGGTTCTATATTTTTATATTCAACTTGTAATACGTCTTTTGGATTGCCAAACTTATGAAATTGAATGCATGTTCCAAGCAAAGTAATTTGCCCCCTTAGTTTGATTGGGTTTATTATAGCATTTTTGGTTTAGGTGGTTATTTTGTTAGTGATAAATAGGTTTTTTAATTTGCGTATTTATCAGAATTTTATAAAATGTGTATATAACTATAAAATGGGGGGATTTCTTCATGTGTACTAGTTTGACGTTACAAACAAAAAATTTCCAGCATCTTTTTGCGAGAACAATGGATTTCACATTAGATATGAATCAGGAAGTAATAATCATTCCTCGGCGTTATCAGTGGAAAAATATAACTGGTGAAACGATCCGAGCGAAAAAGGCTGTTGTCGGAATGGGAATTAGTCATGAAGGAAGGGTCATTATGGCGGACGGAGTAAATGAAGCTGGTATGACATGTGCCACTCTCTATTTCCCGGGATTCGCTACTTATAGTAACAGCATAGATGACCATAAAACGAATTTAGCACCATTTGATTTTGTGGCTTGGAGCTTGACGCAGTTTAATTCTGTTGAAGAGTTAAAAAAATCTGTTGATAACATTTCCCTTATAGATGTACCATTACCAGTTTTAGGGATTACTCCGCCACTACATTGGATTTTAGCAGATAAATGGGGAGAGTGTATTGTACTTGAGCCGACAACTGATGGAATAAAAATGTATGACAATCCAATAGGAGTGATGACTAATAGCCCGGAGTTTAATTGGCATTTACAAAATTTAAGACAATATATTGGACTTAAATCGCAGCCATTTGCGCCAACTGAGTGGGGAGACGTACCATTAAGTGCTTTTGGCCAAGGTTCCGGATCGATGGGACTTCCTGGAGATTTCACCCCGCCATCAAGATTCGTGCGGGCAGCATATGGCAAACAAAACATTCAAGGTATAGAGAACGAAGAAGAGGGGATATCGGCTATTTTTCATATCTTATCAAATTGTGAGGTTCCTAAGGGGGCAGTAATAACAGAAGACGGTATATTAGATAATACTATCTATACAAGTGCAATGTGTATGGAGTCTGGAACATATTATTACCATACTTACGATTGTAGACAAATTATAGCCATTCATTTATTCAATGAAAATTTAGATACAGTTGAGATTAAAACGTATCCGTTCCAGCGGAAGCAAAAAATCTTTTATGAAAACTGATAAAAACACCTCCATTGAATTTGCATACTTAGTATGCGAATTCGGGAGGTGTTTTTCTATTAAGCCGAAGCCTTCTTCATTCTCTCAAGTAAACTAGATAACACATGCGTACGATACGATTCTAGTTTTTTACCTTCATAAGTACGGATACCTAATTTTTTAAGTTCTTTTACATACCAACCTTTGCTTCCGAAATACATGTGATCGCTCCCCTTCAACTTTGTTTTTATTTGTTCTGATTGCATATGGAGGTACAGGTAATATAATGAAGGAAATGAATTTCGCGCGAAAATGGTTAACTTTGTTGCAAAAGACATATATACTAAAGATAGTATACAACGAGGTGGACAAGACGTGATTATAGAGAAGCACGAAATTCAAATTGACCAAATTACTAGCGGTAAAGTGAATATCTTTACTTTCTATAGAAATAGAAAGCAAATTGATGATCATTTTTTACGATTGCAAGAACCATCGCTTACAGCAAACTACTTCTTCCATTTTCATTTTGATGCAGAGAGCTTGCATCTACTGCAGGAAGAGTTTCCAGGCGTATATCCGTACGACGGTAGTGAAACGATTCACGACTGGACGGAAAAGATGAAAGCTGAATTGCAACATCAGATCCAAACAGGTAAATGGAATAAAAGCGTACGTATTGGTAATCGCATTCTAGATGTGGTGTTTACGTGGTGTGACGAAGATATAGTAGAGTGAAAAAGAAGCGGATGACGCTTCTTTTTTTTAGCGCTGGAATAAAACGAGCTTACCTGCAGTAGATGTACAGCGATGTGTTTTTTCATACAATCCTTTTTCTTGTAAAATAGATTCACCTTTTGCTTTTGCTTCTTTTTCAGTTACCGCCTCGAATGATTCGTCTAATGCTTTTGAACCATCTTTTTCAAAGACTGTTAGAACGTATACTCCCATGAAAATTCCCTCCAATAATTAAAATCAGAATCTTATAATTATTTTGACATAAAACGCTACAATATGCAAAGAAATATATGACATTGCGTGGTAAAATAGAATGAAACTTTAATCATCGAGAATATTTTCATTCTCGATGATGATTAGTTTTCAGCGATGTTAATTTTAATAAAATGAAACTTTTGAAAGATAGAAAGGATCGTTATTTGTGAAACAAGTAAAGTTTATACATGCGGCTGATTTGCATTTGGATAGTCCGTTTAAAGGAATGGAGATGAATGTTGCGCAGTCTGTTTGGGAGAGAATGAAGCAAAGTACGTTTGAATCATTTGAGCGTATTGTTGATAAAGCGATTCAAGAGCGCGTTGATTTCGTATTACTAGCTGGGGATTTGTATGATGCGGAGACGAGAAGTTTGAGGGCGCAAGTGTTTGTGCGTGAGCAAATGAAGAGACTTTCGCAGTACGATATCCCTGTTTTTATTATTCACGGTAACCATGATCATTTAGGAGGAAGCTGGGCAGCGATTGAGTTTCCGGAAAATGTTCATGTGTTTACGGAGCCTTACGTAGAAGAGAAATCATTTTATAAAAATGGTGAGCTATTAGCTTCTATTTATGGGTTTAGTTATTTGCAGCAAGCGGTAACGGATAATATGACAGCGCAGTATACGAAAATGAGTGATGCGCCTTTTCATATTGGCATGCTTCACGGAAGTGTGGAAGGAGATGCAGAGCATAATCGCTATGCACCGTTTCAAATTCGTGAGTTGAAAGAAAAACAGTTTGATTATTGGGCTCTTGGCCATATACATAAACGTGAAATTTTATCAGAAGAGCCATACATTATTTATCCAGGGAACATACAAGGTCGTCATCGTAAGGAAACAGGTGAGAAGGGTGCGTACCTTATTGAACTTACGAAACAAGGAACGCACTGTTCATTTTTCCATACGGCAGATGTTGTATGGGATGAGATCGAGGTTTGTATTGATGGACTTGAAACTGTTGATGAACTTATGACGAGCATGTCAACTGCGATGAATGATTGCCGAAGAGAAGAGGAAGGGACGCTTTTAACTGTCGTATTCATAGGGCAGGGCCCACTTTCTCCTTATTTGCGTGACGAAAAGCGTGTGGAAGAGATTTTTCACATTTTAGCATCTGGCGAAGAGCGAAAAGATTTCGTATATGTGATGAAGTGGAAAAATGAGACGGTTTCTTTTGCGGAAATCGAGCGTTTGAAAGAAGAAAATCATTTCGTCGGTAGTGTGCTAAAAGAGTTAGAAGCTTTCACCAATATGGACGGCGTGTTGCGCACCATTTGGACGTCTCCTGTAGCGCGTAATAGTATTGAATCTTTTACAGAAGAAGAGAAGAAAGAGATTCAAAAGGAAGCAGAAAATATTATTTTAGAGCAATTATTCCAGCAAGAGAGGGATAAAAAATGAGAATTGAAAAACTCCATATTTATGGGTACGGAAAATTAGAAAATGTGGAAATGGATCTTTCCTTACTGACGGTGTTATACGGTGAAAATGAAGCGGGGAAATCGACAATTCGCTCGTTTATGAAAAGTATTTTGTTCGGTTTTCCGACGAGAGGACAGCGCCGTTATGAGCCGAAAGAAGGTGGGAAGTATGGCGGAGCGATGACTGTACAAACAGAGAAGTACGGTCGTTT
Organism: Bacillus sp. FSL K6-1338; assembly: GCF_038006965.1. Taxonomy (NCBI): domain Bacteria; kingdom Bacillati; phylum Bacillota; class Bacilli; order Caryophanales; family Bacillaceae; genus Bacillus; species Bacillus sp. FSL K6-1338. Next base: position 1,027,776 of record NZ_JBBOWI010000001.1, read on the forward strand.
GAAAATTGAACGATTGCCAAAGATGGCATCTGGCGAGGTGACCGTTTATTTTGAAGACGGGAAAACGGGCGGCGAGGAAATTTTAAACGATATATTAAGCGGGATGAATGAAAGTTTATTTGAATCGATCTTTTCATTTGATATGCATGGTCTTCAAAATATTCATCAGCTCGGCGAAGCGGATATTGGCAATTATTTATTTTCGGCAAGTGCAGTCGGAAGCGATGCGCTATTACAGTTAGATAAAAAGCTAGAAAAAGAAATGGATCAACGCTTTAAACCGAGTGGGCGTAAACCGGAAATTAACGTGTCACTGCAAGAGATGAAGAAACTTGAAGAGAAGATGAAAGAGTGGCAAGGGAAAATTGGCACGTATGAAAAACAAGTCGAGCAATTAAAAGAAAGTGAAGAGAAACTTGCTTCTGTTCGTATGGAGAAAGAGAGTGCAGAAAAACGAAAGCAAGATTATGAAATATTAGCAGCGCTTGAGCCCCTCGTTATTGAAAAGCGTGCGCATGAGAAAGTGTTAGAAAATGAGAGCGGGCAGTTTCCTGTAAACGGAATGGCGCGCTATGAAGCGATTAAGGCGAAGATGGAGCCGCTTCAGTTACAAGTTGATTCGCTCCATAAGAAAATCGAGACAGTGCAATCGGAAATTGCCTCGATTCAAATAGATGAAGAGTTTTTACAAAAAGAAAGTTATGTAGAAGAACTTCGTATGCAACATATGTCTTACGAAAATGCACGCCAAGAAATGCGTGATATGACAGGAAGTATTGCGAATATAAAAAAAGAAATTGCAGAACTAGAACAGCAAATTGGTGCTACTTTTGAAAAGGAAGCGGTTCTTGCGTTTGACATGAGTTTGGCAACGAAAGAATTAATTACGCAAACCGTACAAAAAGCGCGTGAATTAGAAACGCAAAAAGCACAGCTTGATGATCGTTTTAAAGTAGCGCAAGAGCAATTAGAAGAACAAGAAGAAAATATAAGACAGATTCAGAAACAAATGTTAGTTGATGAAGAGCGAGATACGTTAGTTGAGAAAGAGAAATCGTTCCAAGATGCGGCGTTTATCGGTATGGGCGCAGAGAGAATGAAGCGCAAGTATGAGGAAAAAGCAGGAGCAGCTATGCAAAAGAAAAAGCAGTGGCAAAGAGTTTGTCTTCTGTTACTTCTTATTAACACGCTTGTTTTATTCACGAGTTTATTTATTGATAACCGCCCGCTCTTATTTATTAGTGTTATTGTTTTTGTAGGGATTGTTCTTGCCCTTGTTTTATATAAAGATCCGTCAAGTGGATTACAAGAAGAGCTTCTTACTCTTCAGCAAAGTGCTGGCGGGAGACAAAGTGAAGAAGCGCTGTCTGTGCGCTATCAGTTAGAAAAAGATGAAGAGATTCGGAAGCTATTTGAGCGTGAGTCTTATAAATTGCAGCAAATGGAGCGAGCTTATGATAAAGTCGTTTCATCGTATGAGGAATGGGAGAGAGAAACGTTCCAGGCGGGAGAACAAGTAGATGCATATAAAACGCGCTATATGTTCCCAGAATTTTATACGTATGCACACATATTGCCAGCGTTTGAGCGTATTGAAAAAATGCAGCAATTATATCGGGAGTTAGAAAAAGAAGGCACGCGAAAATCTTCATTATATGAAATGATTTCGCATTTTGAACAGAAACTAGAAGCTGTTATCGGTAGTGCGGAGTATAGTAAGCTACACGGGGCACAAAGTCGTATGCAAAATGAGAAAGAGAAGCGCCAAACTTGTAAGCAGTTAAAAGAAAAACTGGCGGAATGGCAAGAAGAATATGAGTTTATGCAAGAACAATTGAAACAACTGTTAGTAGAACGAAATGCATTATGGAATATTGCAGAGACTACAGATGAAGAGATGTTTTTAGAAGCGGGTAAACTGGCGGAAAAACGTGAAGATGCTGAGAAACAAGTAGTGCGTTTATTACCGCAAATTGATCTGTTAGAACAGCGTTTAAAGAGTTTATCATTAGCTGAACATTACGAAGCTGACGGTTATGAAGAGAAATTAAAGAGAGAAATTACAGTCGTACAAAACTGTCTGGCGCAAGAGAAAGAATTGACAGAGCGCATCGCGAAACATCGTATGGAAATTGCGAATTTAGAAGAAGGTAGTACGTACGGCGATTTAATGCATGAGTGGGAAATGAAAAAAGCGCAAGTACGTGAACAAGTGAAGAAGTGGGCTGCTTATGCGGCCGCAAAGACAGTATTAACGAAAACGAAGCAATATTATCATGAAGTGCATCTGCCTCGTATTTTACAAAAATCAGAAGAGTATTTCGTCTATTTAACGGGCGGACGCTATAGTAAAATCTTTTCACCGTCAGAGGCGGAGCCGTTCGTTGTTGAACGTAACGACGGTATACGTTTTTACAGTCATGAACTAAGCCAAGCGACAGCGGAGCAGTTATATTTATCGCTGAGATTTGCACTTGCGAAAACATTTGAACATGATTACCCATTTATTATTGATGATAGTTTCGTGCACTTTGATGCGGTAAGGACGGATCGAACGATTGAACTAATAAAGGAAATCGCAAAAGATAGACAAGTCATCTTCTTTACATGTCATGCGCATTTACTCGCGTATTTTACAGAAAAACAGATTATAAAATTAACACATAAGCGTAAAGAAAATGAGTTGTAATATGCTATACTAAAAGTAACTGATTTGGTGGAGGAATTCGAATGAAAAAGAAAATTGCAGAATATGAAGTTGGTGAACAAGTCGATGTTTTCTTGTTAATTAAAACAGCGACAAAAGGTCTAGCAAGTAATGGAAAGCCATTTTTAACAGTAATCTTACAAGATCCAAGTGGAGATATTGAAGCGAAGCTATGGGACGTATCACCAGAAGTTGAGAAACAATATGTAGCAGAAACAATCGTTAAAGTAGCTGGTGATATTTTAAACTACAAAGGACGTATTCAATTACGTGTGAAACAAATCCGTGTTGCGAATGAAAATGAAGTAACAGATATCTCGGATTTCGTAGAAAAAGCACCAGTGAAAAAAGAAGATATGGTTGAGAAAATTACGCAATACATATTTGAAATGAGAAACCCGAACATTCAGCGTCTAACAAGACATTTATTAAATAAGCATCAAAATGAATTTTTAGAATATCCAGCAGCGACAAAGAATCATCATGAGTTCGTATCTGGACTAGCTTATCACGTTGTATCAATGCTAGATTTAGCGAAAGCTATTTCAAATCTATACCCATCATTAGATAAAGACTTACTATATGCAGGCGTTATTTTACATGACCTTGGTAAAGTAATTGAACTATCTGGTCCAATTTCTACAACGTATACGTTAGAAGGAAATTTACTAGGCCACATTTCTATCATGGTGAACGAAATTGGTAAAGCAGCAGATGAGCTGAACATCGATGCAGAAGAAGTATTAATTCTTCAACACATCGTCCTTTCTCACCACGGAAAAGCAGAATGGGGTAGCCCAAAACCACCGTTAGTAAAAGAAGCAGAAATTCTGCACTACATCGACAACTTAGATGCAAAAATGAACATGATGGACCGCGCATTAGGACGCACAAAACCAGGCGAATACACAGAGCGTGTCTTCGCACTTGATAATCGTTCGTTCTATAAACCGACGTTCCATAATTAAAAGTGTGAATAAAGTGGCCTCATTAAGTTCTAAAAGCTTAGTGAGGCTGTTTTCTTTATTAAAAATTAAATGAAATAGTTAAGAAGTACGCATGGGATTAACGAAGAACGATTAAAACATATCTCACCACTAGAATGGGAGCATATCAACTTTAATATGGCAGATACTTAGAATCGCTTCAGCCTGTATAACAGGCCTAAAAATAAGAGTTGAAACTTGTTTAGCATCTATTTTTGTTAAAAGGTGGGAGAATTGTGCTATGATGTGGGCAAATATAAAACTATCTAAAGGAGGGATTTACATGCCGCATATTGTGTTTCGTGGAATTACTACTGAACAATTAAAACACATAAGCAAGCCATTAGTAGAAGAGCTCGCAGAGATTTGTGAGTGTGGTACGGATAATTTTACGTTGGAACTACCAAGTTCTACGTTTATATTCAATGGAGAAGAAATAGAAGCGTTTCCTCTTATTGAAGTGAAATGGTTCGAGCGTGGACAGGAAATTCGTGATCGATTTGCCAAGGCCATTACTACATATGTAATGGATTTTGGACTTCCAGAAGTAGAGGTTGTATTTACGGTTTTCACAGAATCAGCGTATTATATTAACGGGAAGCATTGTGCAAGTTAGAGATATTATAAATGTTTTTGTAACATTTATCCCGCATTAACGGGCAGTAAGACCCCCACCTCAAAATTCAGCGGAAGCAAAGAAGTTAGGTGGGGGATCAACTGTCCGTAAAAGCCCGATTGGTTCAACTAATAATCAGTGGGGGATGAACAAAACCCCCACTGATTAAAGTTTCACTTTATAAGGGATAGAACCACATCGCTATCAAGCTAACTAGACAAAATATCCTCTAAAAAGAGAAAGGCGTTATTCTTTCTGAGAAATCATAGGAAAGGATAACGCCTTTATATCAATTTTAATATAATCGATTCACTTCTTTATAAAAAGTTTGGTTATTTTATTGAAGCTTATTCCACAAACACACCCGTTTGTTCACTTTTTTACTGTTTGAAAGCCATACTTTTTATATTGATTCATTTATTGGAAAAACAGAAAGTTTTAAACTCTCTCTATTACATATTTATTTTTGGAAAAATAGCCTAACTCCAAATACTAATAATACTGTGCCAGTAATACCCTCTATTGTACGGTTCACCTTTTCTTTTCTTAAAAAAGTTCTTAATTGACGTATTAGAGAGATATAAAGTAAATACCATATTGCTGTCAAAGTCGTAAATGTGAATCCCAACAAAAGAAATTGGAAGAAATGACTTTGATTACTCACAATAAATTGGGGTAGAAAACTAAGGAAAAATACAGCCGTTTTTGGGTTTAAGATTGCCGTGGTAAATCCTTGTCTAAAACTTTTAACCGTTCCAATATCCTTAGAGTTTATTTCCACTGAACCTGACATATCTTCTTTTTTAGAAAAGGCACTTTTAATTGACTTTACAGCTAAATAAATTAAATAAAATGCCCCAGCATATTTTATTAATGTAAATAGCATAGCAAATTTCATTAAGATAGCAGAGAGTCCTAGTGTAGCCATTATTGTATGAATCATCATTCCAGATACCGTTCCTAAGACGGTCTTTATCCCACCATTTCTACCATGAGAGATAGTGTTTTTTGTAACTAAAGCAAAACCGGGACCAGGCATCATTATAATAAGGAGTGCTGTAAGGATAAATAGCATATAATTTTCCATGTTCTGGTATTTCCTTTCTGATTTTTAGTTTCGCTTATAGTATAGCTTTTTTCCTTAAAACATTAAATATAAAAAGTGTGATCAGGATAGTATCATAAACTTTCAAGGAGTTGTAATTGAATTATAGAGGGCTTCACTTGAATAATGTTCTTCTGTAAATGAGCGTTTTAATAGAATGTCAATTACGTAAATAATCAGATTTTACACCCTATATGTTATTTAACAAAAAAATCTCGAATTCGAGATTTTTCTCTTGCTTTTCAATCACTTGAGGTGTAAAGTGATAGTAACGAAAGCGATTGAGTCATATGAAAAACATACACTCAGTTGTTTTCGATTAAAAAACAAAGTAACTTATACAGTAAAAACTAAGATGAATTTACAAAAACATAATTAAGAATAAATTGAAAAGCTAAAAACCATATTAGTTGTGGGAAATATTATTTTTTTAGTTATCACTTGACTAGTAAAACGAAACGGAGGAATAACCAATGTATAAAATTAAAGGGCATCATCACATTTCAATGGTTACGAAAAATGCAAATGAAAATAATCACTTTTATAAAAACGTGCTTGGCTTACGTCGTGTGAAAATGACAGTAAATCAAGATGATCCGTCAATGTACCACTTATTTTATGGAGATAAAACAGGAAGTCCAGGTACGGAATTATCATTTTTTGAAATTCCATTAGTAGGAAGAACATATCGCGGTACGAATGCGATTACTCGAATTGGATTACTCGTTCCTTCAGAGGAAAGCTTACATTACTGGAAAGAACGATTTGAGAATTTTGATGTGAAACATAGTGAAATGACAACATATGCAAATCGTCCTGCTTTACAATTTGAGGATGCTGAAGGTCTTCGCTTAGTACTACTCGTTTCAAACGGAGAAAAAGTAGAGCACTGGGAAACTTGGGAGAAATCAGAAGTTCCTGCAAAGCATCAAATTCAAGGAATGGGTTCTGTGGAAATGACAGTTCGTAGACTTGATAAAATGTCGAGTACACTTACAGAGATGTTCGGTTATACAGCGGTTAGCCGTAGCGAAGAGGAAGCAATTTTTCAATCCATTAAAGGAGAGGCTTTTGGAGAAATCGTTGTGAAATATTTAGATGGTCCTACTGAAAAACCGGGCCGCGGTAGCATTCACCATTTAGCAATTCGCGTGAAAAACGATGCAGAGCTTGCTTATTGGGAAGAACAGGTGAAACAAAGAGGCTTCCATTCTTCAGGAATCATCGACCGTTTCTACTTTAAAAGCTTATATTTCCGTGAATCAAACGGAATCCTTTTTGAAATTGCGACAGATGGACCAGGATTTACAGTTGATGGAGATGTGGAACATTTAGGAGAAAAACTTGATTTACCACCGTTCTTAGAAGATCAGCGTGCAGAGATTGAAGCGAATTTAGCACCTATTGAAGAGAAAATATAAAATTTAAAACCATTGGAGGAATATAAAATGAACCAATTAAAAGGAATTCACCACGTTACAGCGATTACAAGTAGTGCAGAAAAAAACTATGAGTTTTTCACTCACGTTTTAGGAATGCGTTTAGTTAAAAAAACAGTAAACCAAGATGACATTCAAACGTATCATTTATTCTTTGCAGATGATAAAGGGAGTGCAGGAACAGATATGACATTCTTTGACTTCCCAGGTGTTCCGAAAGGAGTACACGGTACAAATGAAATTTCAAAAACTTCATTCCGTGTTCCGACTGATGCAGCATTAGAGTATTGGGTGAAACGCTTTGACCGTCTTGAAGTAGAACATACAGGAATTAAAGAGCAATTTGGTAAGAAAACTCTTTCTTTCGTTGACTTTGATGACCAACAATATCAATTAATCTCAGATGAACTTGATAAAGGAATCGAATCAGGTACACCGTGGCAAAACGGGCCAGTACCATTAGAATATGCAATCACTGGTTTAGGACCTGTATTTATCCGTATTGCAAACTTTAGCTTCTTCAAAGAAGTGTTAGAAAAAGTTCTATTATTTAAAGAGGTTGCGCAAGAAGGGGAATTCTATTTATTTGAAGTGAACAAAGGCGGAAACGGTGCATCTGTTATTGTAGAACATAATACAGTTCTTCCTGAAGCACAACAAGGTTTTGGTACAGTGCACCATGCGGCATTCCGCGTAGAAGATCGCGCTGTATTAGAAGAATGGATTGAGAGAATCAGTAGCGTAGGACTTCCTTCATCTGGATATGTAAACCGTCACTTCTTCGAATCATTATATGCAAGAGTTGCACCACAAATTTTATTTGAATTTGCAACAGATGGCCCAGGGTTTATGGGAGATGAGCCATACGAAACGCTTGGCGAAAAATTATCTTTACCTCCATTCCTAGAGCCAAAACGTGAAGAAATTGAAAAATTAGTTCGTCCAATTGATACAGTGAGAAGTACGAAGGAATTTATTAAAGAGTAAAAATAGAGATAATAAGTAGGAGAGCAAGTAGTTTTAGCGGAGTGCTGGAACTGCTTGCTTTTTATTTGTCCTGTTAAATTTTCTGACAATTGTTTCTCAAGTTATTAAAAAGGAAAAGTTTGGTATAATCAATTAAAATATTTAATTTTCTGATAATTATTTTTCAATACATAGAAAAGGAGTGGTAATATACAATTTTGATAATTGTATAAAAATCCTAATTTTGTAATTTTGGAGAAAAGGGGATGCGAGTGTATGGGAGCAGATGTAGTAACGCGGGAGCAAATGAAACATTCTTTAGATGATTGGTATCGTGTAATGTTGCAGCAAAATATAGAGAAAGCTACGGAAATGAAAGAGGAGATTGAAAGTAAGATTAGTGGTTTGGACGTGGATCAGGATGTATTGCTTTATCATGCGTTGTTGAATTTTAGATATGATGCATTAGTTGATTGGATTTCAGTTAGAGAAGATAGTTTTGATAAAGTGGAATCTTTCGAAATTCCAACAGAAGGTGTTCTAGCTTATTACTATCACTTTTTTAAAGGGTTTCATTGCACATTAATTTCAAATTATAACGAAGCGAAAGAACAGTATGAGCACGCTGAGAAGTTATTGAAATATATTGCAGATCCGATAGAACATGCGGAGTTTAATTATCGGATGGGGAATTTCTATTATCAAAAATATGACCAAGTTCATGCAATAGATTACTTGAATAGGGCAAAAACAGCATTTTTACAATATCCAGGCTATGAAATAAAAGTAGGATTATGTGAAAATGCTTTTGGACTATGTTGTGTAGACATAGATCACTATGAATTAGCGGAAGAGAACTTTAATTCTGCTATGGAAGTATTGCAAAAAGCAGATCAAAAAAAATATATGCTAATGGTTCGGCATAATTTAGCTTGGCTTTATGCTAGTCAAAATCTTTCAGAATTAGCGATTCGTCATATATCTGAGGTGACCAAAAATTACCCAGAACACTTTAAAGCCTTGTTTGTAGAAGCACATGAACATTACAAATTAGGACAATATAATTTAGCGAATCCAATTGTTGAAAAAGGTTTAAATATTTGTGTTGATTTAGGAGAAAAAGAATTTCAACATCGGTTTAAAATTTTGAAAGAACTCAATGGAAAATCTTCAGTATCAATTATTGAAGATGTAATTTTAGAAGGACTTTCTTATTTTGAGAGAGAAAGATTATGGGATTGTATTCAAGAATACACTGAAATTTTAGCACTGAAATTTTATGAATTTGATGATCATGTTAAGGCAAGTAAATATTTTTATATGAATAATAAGGCTCAAAAAAATATATTGGAAAAGGGAGCGTTAAAATAATGAAGAAATTTCGTTTGGCTATTGTTGGGACTGCATTAGTAGGGGTATTATCAATTGGGTTCAATAGTTCTTTTACAAATCAAGCTGTAAATATAGGAGACACAGGAGGAGCACCAGCAAGACCAGACTACGTTAATATAGGAGACACAGGAGGGGCACCAGCAAGACCAGACTACGTTAACATTGGAGACACAGGAGGAGCACCAGCAGATAATAGAGGCGACGGCGGAGTAAGCCAACTATAATAACAAAGAAAGGGACTTCAACATGAAGTCCCTTTTTCTATTTTCAGGTCATGTAGAGAAAAGAATTGACTTACTTTAAATACGTAACTATAATGGTTACAGAATAACCATTAGTAACAGAAATGAGTTATATTTTTTTAGTATAATTGTAACTGTTTTAGTTACAATTAAAAAGAGAACATAAAATAACTAAAAAATGTAAAAACTTTAAATAACAACAAGAGGAAGGAGACGGGAACTTTGAAACGGTTTAAGTTTTATTTGATTAGCGGTATTGTGCTTGTTTTGCTTATCGTATGTAACTTCGTTGATAAGCCGATTGCGAAGGTTGAAGAAGTGAAAGATACTGTTATGATGAAGCTGAATACGAAAGAGAGTATGGCGCAAATTGATGGGCAGACGATTTATTTTAAGCAAATTGGTGAGGGAAAACCGCCGTTACTCATGTTGCATGGGTTTGGTGGTTCTTCTGATGGGTTTAGTGATATTTATCCGGAACTAGCGCGAGACCATACGATTATTGCGGTTGATATTTTAGGGTTTGGGCGTTCTTCTAAGCCAGTTGATTTTCAGTATTCGTTTCCTGCGCAAGTGAATTTATATTATAAGTTAATGAAGAAGCTCGGATACGATCAGTTTGCGGTGCTTGGCCATTCGATGGGCGGAGAGATGTCCCTCAATTTAGCGTATTTATATCCGGATGCAGTAACGCATCTCATCTTGGCGGATGCTACAGGGATAGAGTCTTTCCAGCAAAAAGAAAGTTATGAAGTACCACCGCTATCGACGGACTTACAAACTGTAACCGAGATTACGAAGTATAATAAAAATGAAGTGAAAAATAGTCGTGATGATAAAGAGCATTATGATCAGCTTACGAAAATGAGAGAGCGCCGCATCGCGATGGAAGCCGATAAGATTAAGGTGCCGACTTTAATTATATGGGGACGACACGATAAGAGCGTTTCTTGGAAAAATGGTGAACTGTATCATGGGCTATTTGCAAATAGTACGTTTCATATTATTGAAAAAGGATACCACGCACCGTTTCGTCAGGAACCAATTGAGTTTATGGAATATGTACAAGCATTTTTCGCGAAGCATCCACAATAAAATTTTAGGTATAAATCCACTTCTTTCCTCATAGAGTGAAACTAATAAGGCTTGTCTAAGGAAAGGAATGAAGTGATTTGGAAACTTTACCATGGTGGGTGTATCTTGTAATTGTCGGGATTGTACTAAGTGGCTACATGGTTTTATATACTTCGAAAAAAGAGCAAGATATGGATAATGAGTTTATTGAAAAAGAAGGCGAAGTATATATGAAGCGTTTAGAAGAAGAGCGTGAGAAACGTAATCAGGAAAGTGATAAAGATTCGGTATTGCTTTAATAGAAATTTTGAAAGGTTACCACCTAGTAGGATTTTACATCTCGGTGGTAGCTTTTTTTCTTCTGCGGGAGCAGTATATGTTCATCAAGCTAAGGTTATATTAGTTTAATTTTACATGTATAAGAGAGTCATCATAAACTTTTATTGATGGTATTTATATATTTTTTTACTCATAAGAATGGAACTAGTGGGGATTTTACTGGGGGGGATTAACAATGCATAGGGATGAAACTTCATTACATCCGGATACAGGTGTTACATCTGTAATGTTTGTTGAGCGTTCATTAAATGAAATTCGTTTTTGGTCTAGAATCATGAAGGAGCATTCTTTTTTTCTTCGTTTAGGATTTAGGTGCGAGGATACTCAACTAATCGAAGAGGCGAATCAATTTTATCGATTGTTTGAACATATTGAACAAATAGCGCATTCCTATACAAATGAAACAGATCCTGAGCAAATAAAAAGATTTAATGCAGAAGTACAACAAGCCGCAACTAATATTTGGGGATTTAAAAGAAAAATTTTAGGATTAATTCTCACATGTAAATTGCCAGGACAAAATAACTTTCCACTTTTAGTTGACCATACAAGTAGGGAAGCTGATTATTTTAGAAAACGTTTAATACAATTAAATGAAGGTAAATTAGATGCGCTTCCTGATGCTATTATTAAAGAAAATGTTTTCTTTTTACGGATTATGGCAGACCATGCTAAATTTATTGGCCATCTTCTTGATCCATCGGAAAGAAAGCTTGTAGATACAGCGCGGAATTTTAGCAATGATTTTGATGAATTGATGTATCAAGCAATTGACTTAGAATCTATGAAACCACAATCCCAAACAGCCCCTCTTTTAGATCAATTTTTAGATCAAAATCGTGTGTCGGTTGCATCTCTTCGGGATTTTAAGAAAACAGCACGTGATTTAATTGAGCAATGTAAAATAAAGAGTATCATTCATCCCTTATTAGCAGACCATGTTTTCCGTGAAGCTGATAGATTTCTTGAAATCATTGATATGTTTGATGTTCATCTTACAAATATTCAATCACAACCTAGATATTAGAAGATAAGGAAAGATAGTATTTTACTTTCGGTTGAGAAGTTAACAATTTATTGTTAGCTTCTTTTCATTGTTGTTAAAATTTTCTTTTCGTTTAGTAAATTTCCTTTTAAAGACTACATAAATCCCTTTGATCGAATATGTGATTATTTGTAAAACAGTACATGTGGAAATATTATAAATATGTAAGAAGTATACGGATGTTAGATTTTAATAAATTATTCGAGGGAAATTTACTAATTAAGTATATTAACTTGTTTGCACTAAATTTTACAGGTTTTTTTAATAGTTTTAATTTAATTTCTTCATTATCTTTCCAGGCGCTGTTCATACTATTATAAGCTGAGAAATGAACAAAACGATAATGATAGGCAGATGATGTAACTGTAACCATCCAAAGCCCTATTCATACACTATGATGGAGGCTTTTTACTTCATAACCGGATGAAAAAGGAGTGTAATCATGAAGAAACGTACTGTTAATGAAGCGGGAGGGAATGTGCCACAACCAATCCGCAGCGACGGAGCAGGTGCGATTGATTCTGGACCTCGTAATGTTATGCGGGATATTCAAAATCCGAATATGCTTGTTCCGCCTATAACGGATGCAGGGTTAGTTCCTAACTTGAAGTTTTCATTCTCGGACACTTCTATGATTTTGAAACAAGGCGGGTGGTCTCGGGAGATTACTGCTCGGGAACTACCGGTTTCGACGACGATTGCGGGAGTAAATATGAGTTTAACGGCCGGTGGAGTACGAGAACTACATTGGCATAAAGAGGCAGAATGGGCGTATATGCTTTTAGGACGGGCGCGCATAACGGCTGTTGATCAAAATGGACGGAATTTTATTGCTGATGTTGGACCAGGTGATCTTTGGTATTTTCCGCCTGGTATTCCGCATTCCATTCAAGGATTGGAACATTGTGAATTTCTACTCGTTTTCGATGATGGGCATTTTTCTGATTTATCTACTTTAGCTATTTCCGATTGGTTTGCGCATACGCCAAAAGAAGTGTTGTCGGCTAATTTCGGAGTGCCTGAGAGTGCTTTTCGTTCTATCCCTTCAGATCAAGTTTATATTTATCAAGGAGAGGTGCCAGGTTCGCTTGAAAGTCAGGAAATTCAATCGCCGAAAGGAGAAGTTCCTTTAACATTTAAACATGAATTGTTAAAACAAAAGCCGATTAAGACGCCTGGTGGTAGCGTTCGAATTGTAGATTCTACAAATTTCCCTATTTCCAAAACAATCGCAGCAGCGCTCGTTGAGGTTGAGCCTGGTGGAATGAGAGAACTTCATTGGCACCCGAATAATGATGAATGGCAATATTATTTGACAGGGGAAGCGAGAATGACTGTGTTTCTTGGAAATGGTACCGCTCGTACATTTGATTATAGAGCTGGCGATGTCGGATATGTACCGTTTGCGACGGGGCATTATATTCAAAATACAGGTACCGAAACATTGTGGTTTTTAGAGATGTTCAGAAGTAATCGTTTTGAAGATGTATCGTTAAATCAATGGATGGCACTGACTCCTAAAGAAATAGTGGAGAGTAATATACATGTTGGCCCGCAAGTAATGGATTCCCTGCGTAAGGAGAAGAGGCCTGTTGTGAAATATCCGGGGTTTTCATATAGTCCGAAAAATGATGAGTAAAAATGAAAATTTGCGTTATTCTTTCTGGAGACTGATAAGAAGGGATGGCGTATTTTTTATGCCTAATCTAGTCTTTATTAGTATCCGTTCTTTGTATTATTGTTCGGGAAATTATTATTGGAGCATAGTATAGGGAAGATACATATAAAATAGCACTATTATAAGCTGTAACGCATAAGTTGCACAGGCGATGCAACGATAACTAGCTTTACTCTTCATCATTTATTTGAACATAATGGGCATAGAGAGGTGATAAACACAGTATGATTTTTAGTGAGCGTTTAAAAGAAGAAAGGGAAAAAAGAAATTGGTCGCAAAATGATTTGGCTGAAAAAATTCATGTAAGTAGGCAATCTGTTTCGAAATGGGAGACGGGAAAGAACTATCCGAGCATTGAAATTATTATTCATTTAAGTGATTTGTTCGATATTACGATTGATGAACTGCTAAGGAGTGATGAAGAATTGACGCAGAAAATAATTAAAGATAGTAAGCAATTGGCGTATCCAAAATGGAAGGTGTTTTTTGATAGTCTATTTATGATAGGAGTATTTTTGTTTATTGCAAAAATCGTTGTATGGATGCTAAATAAGTTTGCTGGAGCAAGTATTGCAATTGTAGCAGATGCGCCATATGTAATGAATCTTTTGCCCCTTGTATTCATGATTATAGGTGGTATAGGTTCTGATAAGTTGAAGAAAATATATAAATAGAGGAAAGATTTGAAAGAAATCCCCTACACTAGCTGTTCTTTTCACTTAAATTGTGTACTATAAAGGATAGGATGACTAAAGAAGGGGATATAGAGAATGGAATTTCATGAACAGAAGATTTTGCCGGCAGTGAGGCAAATTAAAGATTTGGAAAAGCTATTACATAGTTCGTATGAATATATCGTTATTTTAGATATTCATGTCGGCCAATTGAAGAGTGTTATATCACTTGCGAAGCAATATTGTAAAAAGGTGTTTTTACATGTGGATTTAATTCATGGCTTGCAGAGTGATGGGCATGCGACGGAATATTTATGTCAGGAGTTTAGACCGTACGGGTTACTTTCGACAAAGGCGAGCGTTATTATGAAGGCGAAGCAAAAAGGTGTTGTGGCAATACAACGCATCTTTTTAATCGATTCGAGTGCGATGGAGAAGAGCTGCAATCTTTTAGATAAGACGAAACCGGATTATATTGAGGTGCTTCCAGGAGCAATGACGGATATTATCGCTGAAGTGAAAGAGCGTACTGGTGTACCGATTTTAGCAGGTGGTTTTATTCGTACTGTAGAAGATGTGGAAAGAGCTTTAAACGCTGGTGCGACAGCGATTACGACGTCAAAACGCGAACTATGGAAACATTACCAAAAAAAGTGACGAAAATGTGAAAAAATTCTGTTGACACCGCTTTCATAAGAGGTTAACATTATAGACAAGTTAATAAACGTGACGGAGAAAAGAAGAGATCCACATTTCATTGTTTCTATATAAATTTATATAGAAGCGTGCAAAGCTGTGGGTCTTTTTCTTTTGACAAAAACGAATGGCCATTCATTTTACCTCTATCACATTTGGAAGCGTTTAAATTGATTGTGGAGGGATACTATGTCAGCATTTTTAGGAGAGTTAATAGGGACTGCGTTGTTAATCGTACTTGGTGGCGGCGTTTGTGCTGGTGTAAGTTTAAAGAAATCGTTTGCGAAAGATTCAGGTTGGATTGTTATTACAATGGGCTGGGGCTTAGCAGTAGCGGTTGCAGCGTATGCGGTTGGATCAATTAGTGGGGCACATTTGAATCCAGCTTTAACGATAGGACTAGCATTTAAGGGAGCGTTCCCATGGAGTGACGTACCAGGTTATATCGTAGCACAAATGATTGGGGCAATTATCGGGGCAGTTATCGTATATTTACATTACTTACCACACTGGAAAGAAACAGAAGATCCAGGAACAAAGTTAGGTGTATTTGCAACAGGTCCAGCAATTCCGAACACATTTGCAAACCTTTTAAGTGAAATGATTGGAACATTCGTTTTAGTATTTGGTATATTAGCAATTGGTGCAAATAAATTTGCAGATGGATTAAATCCATTTATCGTAGGTTTCTTAATTGTAAGTATTGGTTTATCATTAGGTGGGACAACAGGATACGCAATTAACCCAGCACGTGATTTAGGTCCGCGTATCGCACACTTCTTCCTTCCGATTGCAGGAAAAGGCGGTTCAAACTGGAAGTATGCATGGATTCCAGTAGTAGGTCCAATTTTAGGTGGATCACTTGCAGGTTTATTCCATCAAGTTGTATTTGAAGGAAAGCAAAATTCAGCACTTATTTATGTGATTATCGCAACTGTGATTGTACTAGCAATCTCTTATATGACAAGTAAAAAAAGCGGAAGCAATACAAATAGTAGAAAAGTAGCATAAGGGGGAAACCGATATGAAAAAATATATTCTTTCATTAGACCAAGGAACAACAAGCTCACGCGCAATTCTTTTCAATAAAAAAGGTGAAATTGTTCATTCAGCTCAAAAAGAGTTTACACAACATTTTCCAAAGCCGGGCTGGGTAGAGCATAATGCACAAGAAATTTGGGGATCTATTTTAGCAGTTATCGCAACTTGCTTAAGCGAAGCAGATGTAAAACCAGAACAAATCGCAGGTATCGGTATTACGAACCAACGTGAAACAACGGTTGTCTGGGATAAAACAACTAGTAAACCAATTTACAACGCAATTGTATGGCAATCTCGCCAAACAGCTGAAATTTGTGATGAGTTAAAAGAAAAAGGTTATAGCGAAATGGTTCGCGAAAAAACAGGTCTTTTAATTGATGCATACTTCTCTGGTACGAAAGTAAAATGGATTTTAGATAACGTTGAAGGTGCAAGAGAGAAAGCAGAAAACGGTGATCTATTATTCGGAACAATTGATTCGTGGCTTGTATGGAAACTATCTGGTGGTAAAGCACACGTAACAGATTATTCAAACGCATCACGTACGTTAATGTTTAATATTCACGACTTACAGTGGGATGATGAGCTTCTAGAAATGTTAACAGTACCAAAGAGTATGCTTCCAGAAGTACGTCCATCATCTGAAATTTACGGAGAAACAATTGATTACCACTTCTTCGGCCAAAATGTACCGATTGCAGGTGTAGCTGGTGACCAACAAGCAGCATTATTTGGACAAGCTTGTTTCGGTGAAGGTATGGCGAAAAATACTTACGGAACTGGTTGCTTCATGTTAATGAACACAGGTGAAAAAGCAGTAGCTTCTGAGCACGGTCTATTAACAACAATTGCATGGGGAATAGATGGTAAAGTAAACTACGCATTAGAAGGAAGTATTTTCGTAGCAGGTTCTGCAATTCAGTGGTTACGTGACGGAATGCGCATGTTTAAAGATGCAAGTGAGAGTGAAGTGTATGCGAGTCGCGTTGAATCAACTGATGGTGTATACGTTGTACCAGCATTCGTTGGACTAGGAACACCTTATTGGGATAGTGAAGTACGCGGCGCTATGTTTGGTGTAACACGCGGTACGACGAAAGAGCACTTCATTCGTGCAACGCTAGAATCTTTAGCTTACCAAACGAAAGATGTATTATGCGCAATGGAAGCAGATTCAGGTATTGAACTGAAAACATTACGCGTTGATGGCGGAGCAGTTAAAAATAACTTCTTAATGAAGTTCCAAAGTGATATTTTAGATGTTCCTGTAGAGCGTCCAGTGATTAACGAAACAACGGCTCTAGGTGCAGCATACTTAGCTGGTCTTGCGGTTGGATATTGGAAAAACCAAGATGAAATTAAATCACAGTGGCATATGGACAAACGCTTTGAACCAACGATGGAAGCGGAAACAAGCGAAGAGCTATATGCTGGATGGAAAAAAGCAATTGAAGCAACAAAAGCTTTCAAATAATCATAAACAGTGTTATAATGGTGACAAGTTAATAATTCGGTAGGAGATTTGGAGAGACCACAACGCGCTATAGAGGCGAAATCTATAGCGGAGTTTGTGGTCTCTTTTTTCGTTATCAAAGGGAGGAATTACCATGAAATTTTCAAGTAAACAACGTAAAGACGTATTAAACGGAGTAAATAAACAAGAGTTAGATGTGATCGTAATTGGTGGAGGTATTACTGGTTCTGGTATTGCATTAGATGGAGCAACACGCGGGTTATCAACAATTGTGTTTGAAATGCAGGACTTTGCAGCAGGTACATCAAGTCGTTCAACGAAGCTTGTACACGGTGGTCTACGTTATTTAAAACAACTTGAAGTGAAAATGGTAGCAGAGGTGGGTAAAGAGCGTGCGATCGTATATGAGAACGGTCCCCATGTAACAACACCAGAGTGGATGTTACTTCCGTTCCATACAGGCGGTACGTTCGGATCATTTAGTACATCAATTGGTCTTCGTGTATACGACTTCTTAGCAGGTGTAAAACGAAGCGAGCGCAGAAAGATGTTTAACCGTGAAGAAACGCTAAACAAAGAGCCTCTTGTAAAAAAAGAAGGATTAAAAGGCGGCGGTTACTACGTAGAATATCGTACAGACGATGCGCGTCTTACAATTGAAGTAATGAAAGAAGCAATTGAGCATGGTGCGAAAGCTGTTAACTACGCAAAAGTAGACAGTTTCTTATATAAAGATGGAAAAGTATGCGGTGTACGTGTAATCGATTTACTAGACGGTGAAGTATATGAAGTTTACGGTAAGAAAATTGTAAACGCAGCTGGTCCTTGGGTAGATACACTTCGTGAAAAAGATAACTCGAAAAAAGGAAAAGTACTTCAGTTATCAAAAGGTGTTCACTTAGTAATTGATCAAAAACGTTTCCCACTCGGGCAAGCAATTTACTTCGATACACCAGATAAACGTATGGTGTTCGCGATTCCTCGCGGAGGAAAAACATACGTAGGTACAACAGATACGTTCTATGATAAAGACGCAGCTGTACCACAAATGACAACAGAAGATCGCACATACATCATTAATGCAATTAACTACATGTTCCCAAGCGTGAAAATTACAGAGAAAGACATTGAATCAAGCTGGGCTGGTGTACGTCCGTTAATTTATGAAGAAGGTAAGAATGCATCTGAAATTTCTCGTAAAGATGAAATTTGGACTTCTGAATCTGGTTTAATTACAATCGCAGGTGGTAAATTAACAGGATACCGCAAAATGGCTGAAATGGTAGTAGATTACGTAACGAACTTACTACAAAAAGAAGGTCATAGTGCATATCCGAAGAGTGATACGAAACATATGCCGATCTCTGGTGGACATGTAGATGGTTCACACGGATTCCCGGCATTCGTTGCGAAAAAAGCAGACGAAGGTACGAAATCTGGTTTAACGAAAGCACAAGCAGAAGAATTCGCAAAATTCTATGGTTCTAACGTTGATGTACTATTTGGCTTAGCGAAAAAACATAAAGACGAAGCGAAAGAATACAACATGCCGCTTGACGTTCTAATCCCACTTGTATACGCAATGGATTACGAAATGACAGCAAAACCAGTTGACTTCTTCGTACGCCGCAGAGGCGCTGTATTCTTCAACATCCACTGGGTATATGAGTGGAAAGAAGCAGTAATCAACTACATGGCTGCGAAACTAGGCTGGAGCAAAGAAGAACAAATGAAATATACAGCTGAACTAGAAAAAGCATTAACAGACGCTGTAATTCCTGTAGATCAACAAGAACAGGCAGCTGCGTTAGCATAAAATAGAGAACCACCTGAAGGGGAGCCTTTAGGTGGTTTTTTTATGGGTTATTTTTCTAACTATGTTGTATAACGACATATGTTGTTATACTATGTATATAAGGTGGTGGTATTGTTGGACAAAGAAATCTTGAAGGGAAGTATAGATATTTTATTACTTTCTATCATTGCAAAACGTGATACATACGGCTACGAAATAGCTCAAAGTTTAAAGGATGCAAGTGAAGATTTGTATAGTATGGGACAGGGAACTTTGTATCCTGCTTTAAAGCGATTAGAGAAAAAGGAGTTTCTTGAATCTTATTGGAATGAATCTGAGAATGGGATGAAAAGGAAATTCTATACTATTACAGATAAAGGGAAAAAAGAATTGCAGAAGAAAGTGAACTCTTGGGAGAGTGTAACAGCATTAATTCAAGCTTGTCAGAAAGGAGTTATTTATGAGTGAATTTGATGGGTATATTAAGTCTATTTTAGCCTATTCAGAACTTAGTGATATTGAACAGGATGAGTTATTTCTAGAAATGTATGATCACTTGAACAGCTTGAAAGAAGAATATATGGAACAAGGTATGAATGAAAAAGAAGCGATTTATAAAGCAATTCAAAGTTTTGGAGAATCAAAATTTATTGGCGTAGAGATTAATAAATCGGTATACGAAGTTCCTAGGCCATTAAAGGTATTATCAAAAATTTTATGTATTCCTTATATAATCATTTGTTTTATTGTCTTTTTAGGAACGTTTATTTCAACTTCTACATTTGACTCTGTTCGCAGTTTGACAGGTGGTGGGACTGTCTATCATCCCATTGAATTTTGGCAGCAATTTTTACATATATCTGATTTAGAAACGTTATTACAACTTTTTGGAATAACACTTTGGCAAGTTAAAGATTTTATTGCACATCCAGGTCCTTGGGGAAACTCAACTTATTGGTTAAGCGTTTTACAACATATAATATTAGTAGTTCCATTCGGATTTTTCGTTCCAGTGCTGATTAATAAAGTGACTAACTATAAGAAAGCTCGTAAGTGGTATGTTATGACCTTTCTTGTTTGGGAGATATTACATTTACTAACTTTGTCTGATGTTTTTGATGTGTGGCGGATTGCTATAAATATGCTCGGTGCGTCGGTAGGATATCTTTTATTTATAAGCATGATACAAATAGATAATAAATTCAGGATAATGCGCAAGAAGATATTTGAAAATTAGCTTGCTATTCTGTAGTTTAAATTATACAAATTTAGTTTGATGGTAATAGAGTATTGCTGAAAACATAGGTGCTATATAGTGAGAGGATTTTTTATATTCGTAATAGGTGTTGTTCGTTGTTTATTCATCCTGTTATGAAACGGGTACATAATCCGTCTTTTATTGGTGCTATAAATGATGAGAGCGGCACAGCTGAACTAGAAAAAGTCTAGAACAACAAGAACAGGCAGCTGCGTTAGCGTAAAATAGAGAACTACCTGAAGGGGAGCCCTTTAGGTGATTTTTTCTCTTGACTAAAAATAAATAAAATGTGTTACAATGATGATAGAGTATTTAGTGTGAATTTTGCATAAAATAAAAAAGACAGAAGCCTGAGAAACTTCTGCCTTTGTAACCTAACTTGCTATTGTGGTGGTAGTAGGTGCGGTTATAAGACAATTACATTAACGTTTTAGCCGAGAACCGCCCTTACCTTTTCCACGAAGCAGGGTGGTTCTCGCTTTTTTGTATACAGAAATTAGCCACGGACCGACGTATCTTCTACCGATGACAACGCCAGCTCCGGTTAGGATACCATACACTAATTTAATTACAAACATCGCGATCATTTTATCACCTCCCCCCTTTTTTCAAAATGGAAGAGATGATTACCACACCTACTAGTTATAGCTTATTAAGTTACATTTCCATTGTATTATGTTTTAAAATAGGGAACAAGACATATGGATAAAAATCCCTATCTTTAAGCAGAGCATAAGTATCAAGGGACAAGAAGCAAATAAATATACATAAAAAAACGGTATGGACATTACCATCCGTATTTTTTTATGTATTTATAAAACTTTTCCATACAGTGCGTCGTCTAATATATGGGAAGGAGGAAATGATGTGGATGAATTAACGATAGAAGCGTTTGAAATAGAAGATAAGGAGGACCTTATCGACGAAATAATGAACAAGTATGGACAAGAAGTCCTGCAGCTTGTGTATTCGTATGTGAATAATAAAGAGGTTGCGGAGGATTTAACGCAAGATATATTCGTGAAATGCTATAAATCTCTTCATACATATAAAGGGAATTCGAATTTGAAAACATGGTTATGGAGAATTGCAATCAATCAATGTAAGGACTATTTAAAAAGTTGGTATAACAAAAAAGTTATCATGACAGAGGATGACTTTACGTATATGGAGAGTCAAAAAGAAAGTGTGGAACAAACTGTCATTCAAAATGCGGAGGATCGTGAACTGGCTTCTGCAGTAATGAGTTTACCGATAAAATATCGAGAAGTGATTTATCTATTTTATTATGAGGAATTATCAATTAAAGAGATTGCTACAGTAATAGAAGTAAAGGAAAACACGATAAAAACGAGACTGAAAAAAGCGAAGGAGCTTTTGAAGGAAGGATTGGAGGAATAATCAAATGGAAGATCGATTAAAAGGCTTGCGAAAATCAATGGAGAACACAACGTTTAAACATTTGAGTTTTTCTGATCAACACCAGAAGCAGGTGCGCGAAAAAATTAAGCAATCGTCCGAAAAGGAGGAAGATATCCTTTTAGCAGTGTTACAACTTCTTATGAATGAAAAAACAGGTTATGAATTGATGCAGTTGCTAAGAGGGAGAGGGATACGAAAATTTGAAGGCAATGAAGGGTCTCTATACACTTTATTACATCGTTTAGAACAGAATCGCTTTATCCAATCTAGCTGGGATCACGCAGGAGCTAAATATTATCAATTAAATGATAAAGGAAACAAGATGCTGCGAAAGGCAGAGAAGAATGCTACGAAGGCACGATTTATATTAAAAGGATTAGTACAGGAGTGAGAAAAAATTGAATCAAAAAGGGGAGCGTTTTTTAAAAGAAGTTACGAATCATATTAAATCAAAAGAAGCGAAGGACTTAGTAGCAACGGAACTAGATTTTCACTTGAAACAGACGAAGAATATGTGGATAGAGAAAGGCTTAAGTGAGGAAGTTGCTGAAGATAAGGCTGTTGAACAAATGGGAAGTCCAATTAAGCTTGGCCAGGAACTTAATAAACTACATAAGCCAAAGGTTGATTGGTTCTTAATTGGTTTATTAGTGGCTGCGATGGGGCTAGGTTTTTTGCCAGTTATAGCGCTTGGACATGCTGACTTATTAATGAATAAGGTGATATTTGTAATTCTCGGTGTTACAACAGCGATTGGGATGATGCTATTTGATTATCGGAAGTTAGAGAGACTTGGGTGGCTGTTTTATACAATTGGTGTACTTATCTTGTTAATGATAAAATGTTTTCCGACTGCTTCTTTGAATGGAGAACCATTACTAAAAATTGGTTCCGTCATAATTGATTGTTTAATGACAATACCATTCTTTTTTCTAGGCTGGGCTTCTTTTTTCAATAACAGTAGATTAAAGTTTATACATCTTCTCATGTTGTATTTATTTTCTTTATATTTATTTCTAACTACATCAACTCTTTTACCACTGTTCATCTATATCACGATGGTATTTGTTATGCTTTGGTGGAGTAAGTTAGGAAAGAAAACGGCATGGCTCATTACGATTTTACCTATTGTACCATTGATTATTAGGGATCTACTTTCCTGGTCTGCTGTAAAAGAATACCGTATGGCCAGAATTTTAGGAATGTTAAATCCAGAGCATGAGCTATGGTATTTACGTTTAAAAGAGGCGATGTCTTCAGCAGGTTGGTTTGGTACATATGAAAATATAAAGTCTATCCGTGCTGCCCATACTGATTTTGTATTTGCAAGTTTGACTTACTATTATGGATATGTACTTGCGCTAGTTCTTGTCGTGATTCTTTCTCTTTTTGCAGTAAGAATAATGAACATAGCTTATAAAATAAATGATGGTTATGGTAAATTGCTTCTCGTTGGCGGAGTGACTCTTTTTGTAATCCATTTTATTTGTAATGTTGGCATGACCCTCGGGATATTACCACGTGTTTCTATATCATTACCATTTATTAGCTACGGATTGATACCAACTCTGTTTCATGCATTTATAATGGGAATTGTGTTAAGTGTATATCGACGTAAAGATATTCCTTTTAGAATGAGAAAAACACCTTGATAATCATCAAGGTGTTTTAGTTATTAGCTCAAAACTATACGAATCAGCCCCAAGCACAAAAGGACTAACCTCACCAACGCTATAAAGGTGCAACTCATGCATCGCGCGTGTGCAAGCAGTGTAGAACAATCTACGAACGCTCTCATCGCTGTACACATCTTTAGAAGCATTGTAAATGATAACAGCGTCAAATTCGATACCTTTCGCTAAGTAAGCAGGGATTACGACAATGCCTTGCTCATACTCGGCTGAGTTACTCTTCACGAGTTTAATATTATCGATATGATTAAGTGCTTCGTATGCAGCGGCGCTTTCAGCTGCGGATTTACATATAATTGCGATTGTATTGTGTTGCTCTTTTTGTAGTTCAGCAACTTTGGCAGTAATATGTTCGTGCAGTTCGCTCTCATTCGCTACTTTCGTCACTGTAGGTTTCTCGCCGTCACGTTCAAAGGCGTGAATGTTCTTGCCTTCCGGTACGAGAGCACGTGTAAATTCAATAATCGGTTTTGTTGAGCGATAGCTACGAGTTAAGTTAATACCGTTCGTTTCATCCGGTCCGTATAAGCTAGTAAGTGTATTGAAATTCACTGCTTCACTTGCATGGGCAAATATCGCTTGATTAAAGTCTCCGAGTACCGTCATTTTTGCGGCAGGGAAGAGACGTTTTAAAAACTCGAACTGGAACGGCGAATAATCTTGCGCTTCGTCTACGAGTACGTGTTTAATCGATCTATTCGTTTGGAAGCCTTCGATTAATTCTTTTAAAAGTAAAAATGGAGTCGCATCCTCGTAATATAGCTTTCCTTCATCAAGCATGTTTACCGTTAAAGAGCAAATGTCATCCCATTCTTTCGGTTTTTCTCCAGTAACCCACGATGCGTCTGTGAAGAGTTGTTTATAGATTCCTGTGAAATTGATGAAGCGCAGTGTTTGAACGCCTTTACGAAGTGGCTTCAATTTTTTACGGACAATCATACGTCCCAGGACTTTCGTTTCTTTCTCATAGTCATTAAAAGAGTTGTCGTCAAACTCGCCTTTTTTCTGTAAATATTTATAAGCCTTTTGGTATTCATCTTTACTAAGTAATTCAATTTCTTCTTCTACCCAAGGCTTTTTCAGTTCTGCTTTTTCGAGTGCATCTATTTGTTTATTTAGCCAATCCGTTAACTTTTCAATTCGACTATGGAAGCGGAGGGAGGAGTCAGTATTATAAAATTGCTCTGTAATCTCTTTTGCAGAGACGATCAGTTTTCCTCTAAATTTCATTCCTCTAAATAGCATGCCTGAAGATTCAAGAGATTGTCTGTACGCTCTAATCATCTCGAAAAATTGAGTGGATGCTTTAAATCGGATGCTCGCATTTCTCGTTTTATAGGTAGGGCTATTCGTTTCAGTTAACATATATTCCAATTGCTCATAAGGGTCTTCAACATCAAATGACTTACTTAGTCTATGGTTTAAATATTCTTGGAATGTTACTTGCTGCATATTTTCTTCACCGAGTTCAGGTAGTACGTTAGATACGTAGCTATTGAACATAGAGTTAGGGGAGAAGAGAATAATTTGATCCGCTTTTAGCCATTCGCGATATTTATATAGTAAGTAGGCGATTCGCTGAAGGGCAGCAGATGTTTTACCACTACCAGCAGCTCCTTGAACGATAAGGAGTCGGCCTTCATCGTGACGGATAATTTCATTTTGCTCACGCTGAATCGTAGCGACGATACTTTGCATATGTTTGTTCGTACCTTTTCCGAGTGCTTGTTGCAAGATTTCATCGCCAATTGTAAGGCTCGTATCGAACATGGAATCAATCTCGCCATTTTGAATAATGTATTGTAATTTTTTCTCCACATTACCGCGAATTACGCCGCCTGGTGTGTTGTACTCAGCTGGTCCTGGTGGGTAGTCGTAATAAACACTTGAAATTGGGGCGCGCCAGTCATAAATAAGAAAGTTTTCTCCGCTTGCATCAGTAAGGGTAGAAACACCGATATAGATTTGTTCTGTGGAAGGTTCGCCTTCTTCAGTGAAATCGATGCGTCCGAAGTAAGGTGCTTTTTGCATACGTCGCAGCGCGGCAAGTCGATTAAAGGTGTGTTTATGGGTGATTTGTGTAACAGCTAGTGATTGAGCTTGTTGTCTTAAGTCGATAACTGTTTCAAGGTAATCATCAAAAGTATCTGTATTCACTTTAACGTCATCCCAGAAGTGTTTACGGATGTTGATTACTTCTGCCCGGCGTCTGCCAGTTTCGTTTTCCAGCTTATCAATTTGCTGCGTAATAGTTTCGATTACGGTATCCAATCGTTTTTGCTCTAGATCAAGTTTTTTGTTCATACGTAAGCACTCCTTTAAAAGTGAAAAATAGAGGTTGACTGAAGAAAAATTTTGTTGTACAATTAAGATACGGATAAATACGTTCTTTATATTTTTTAAAACGTGTTTCTGTACTAATTTAACATAGTTTTTGAATTTAATCAATGATAATAAGATAAACCTTGGTTCCGTGTAGCGTGGATCAAGGTTTTTTTGTGTTTTTAAGAGGGAATCACACTTGTTGTCGTTTTTTGTCGGTAAGTCGATATATTTGAAAAATCGCCGATATAATTTCATTTACCGAATCTGGATATAACTATCGGGAGAAGAGGATATAAAAAAAGCTCGGGCCGAAGCCCAAGCTTTTTACTTCATTATTTCTTTTCTTCTTTTTTATCGTCAGCTTTTTGCTCTTTGAAAAGATCTTTTAAATCTTTATCGTCAACTTTTACGTCAGCTTTTTTGATTTCTTTCATCATTAAGTCATTCATAAATTGAGCATCTTGCGTTTTTTCTTGAGCTAGTGATTTTTTAATATCAGCTTTTGATTTATCGAAAGTTGCATCTGCGTGATTATCAGTTACTTTAATAATATGGTAACCGAATTGTGTTTTTACAGGTTCGCTTACTTCATCTTTTTTCAACTTTTGAGCTGCTTCTTCAAATTCTTTTACCATTTTCCCTGGTCCGAAGAATCCTAAGTCGCCACCTTTTTCTTTTGAACCTGTATCTTCAGAGTATTGCTTTGCTAATTCTTCGAAAGATTTACCTTGAGCAAGTTCATCTTTCACTTTTTTAGCAGTTTCTTCATCTTTTACAAGGATATGACTTGCTTTAATTTCTTTTTTATAATCCTCGAATTTTGCTTTTACATCTTTATCAGTAATCGATTGTTCAACCGCTTTTTCTTGAGCTAATTGAGCACGCACACTATTTTTGATAGTTTCTTCTTTAATACCTTGTTGTTTCATTAGTGTATCGAATTGATCACCGTATTGTTTTTTCATTTCATCGAACTTTTTGTCTACATCTTTGTCTTCAACTTTGTAGTTTTTAATAAGAACTTTTTCCATAACCATGTTGTTTAGTACTTGTTTACCAGCTTGTGTCTTCATTTGATCGTAGAATTCTTCTTTTGTAATGTCACCAGCTTTAGATGTAACGATTTTGTCTGATGATGATGTTCCACATGCTGATAATGCGATTACACTTGTTGCGGCTAAGGCAAGCATAGCTTTCTTCATTCGATAAACACTCCTACTATTATGTATTTTTAATTTATCCTACACCGATGAATTTTAAATTCATAAGAGCCCGATTAAGTCTCACTGATACTTTTGCTTTTTTGTATTGGTAAAGCGCGCTTAACAGGGCTTACCGTGGCTGAGGATAAAGTTTTGATGAATGTTTTGTTCTATAGTATAAGCAATATGTACAAAATTTAATATATCATATTTCGACGCGTTTTCATATTGATAAAGAAAAATTAACCAGTACGTGTCAGATTTTGAAAGTGTGCCATATTGGGCGTATGCCGCATATACAGAATAGAGGAGGGGATGGGGATGAATTCTCAACTTATTTTATTACTTGTACTGTTTATTTTATTGGTTATTGTAGGTATAATTTGCTTATAGAGGAAAAAAGTGAGGAAGGGGCTTTCCTTCCTCACTTTCCATGAAATATAATTTCTATATAACTAGAAATTAATAAAATTGTTATACATACATTAATAACCCGAAAGACACCGGGCTGGCGGCTCGCAGCTATTTGTTTTCGTTCACACAGTGTATGTGTCATGAAATTCGTGTAAAATATAACAAGAAGTGCGAATGCGACAAAAACAACTGTTATAAGTGTCATGAGGCGAGACCTCCTTTTGGCTAAAATACATATACATATATTGTATCACACGATATTTTGTTCGTGTTACAAAATTCAGAAATAGAAGACTTTGTGTTAGAAAGTGAGGGAGAAAATGGACGTTGTTAGAAGATTAGAACAAGCTGAATACTACGTAGACCTACTATTTAAAATGATTGATGAAGAGAAGTGTCCATTTTATTCTTTGATCATAAAGAAAAAAGCTCGTAAAAAAGATATTGAACGTATACTAAATCTTTGTGAAAAACTGAACGAGCAATATGTAGTGGAGAAAGCAGAAGGGCTTCTTTTGTTCGATGCGCTGTTAGATCAATTTGAAAAAGCGCTTCCACATCAGCTCGAAGTAAACGAAACTGCGGAAGCGCTAGCAAAACAAGGTTTATTTAAGCCGCTTATGAATGAATTCTTAAGCATGATTGCGAAAAAATAAATAGATTATTTCTTAACTAACTTTTGATCGGATTCTGTAAAGTTCTCTTCAATATCTTCTAATGATTTCTCAAAAATATCGATGAAGTCTTGTCCGTAAATATTACGCAGGATTGCAATCAGTTCGATATTTTCTGGGAACTTCCCATAAAAATTACGAAGTGCAAGAGCCCCATTAAACACTGAATTATTTTCAGGATCATACTCCTCCATTAAGCGAAGTAGTAATTCTTCCCCTTTGTCTGTAATTTCAATGTACGTATTTCGTTTATCATCTTCCTTTTTTGAGAATACAAGATAGCCGCGTTCTTCAAGCTTTTTAGAGAAGTTAAACGCCGTTGATACGTGCATAACTCCAAACTTAGCAATCTCAGAAATAGAAGCCCCTTTTAAATGATAAGCGATTGTTAAAATATGATGTTCATTAATATTTAAATCGTAAGGTTTAATCCACTGCTGCCAATCTTTCTCTACACATTTCCATAACGCTTTCGATAATTGAGCAATGCGTTGGCTGAAAATCATCGCTTCTTTTACCGAGTAATCTTTTTCTCCACTTTTCATGTACTCACCCACTTTAACATTCTTTTTTCATTACTATCTATTATGCCAGTAAAATAAAAATTAATAAAGTCTTTTTGTGAGAATTGTGAAAATTTTTTAACAAAATGACATTCTATACAAATCATGCATAACTATGGAAGCGTTTTATGAGTCGTGAATACATGCGTTGTCCTTACATGTTAATTGATAACATATATTGTAAATGCATAAAAACACGGCATATCTATACGATATGCCGTGTCAAGGTCAATTTATATAAAAAATATTTGTTATATGCAAAAAACTAAGCAGGAATTTGTTTACGCTTTTTCTGGAACAGCTTCTTGTAGTTTCTCAATTGACTTTTGGATGTCCAAAATTTCTTTCTCAATATGGCGCTTGTTTTGAGAAATATCTTGTTTCCAGTTAGAAAGCGTGTCTTGCATGTCATCTTTTAGTTCTTGAAACACTTCTTTACCTTCTGAAGCAGTTTCAACAATTTGACGCTTTAATAATTTCGTATCAGCTGTAATATCAGCTAAAGTCTTTTTAATATCATTTCCTTTTTCTTTTAACTTGCCGCGCATGTCTTTACCAGAAGAAGGAGTTGAGAAAAGAACGGCTAGTCCAGCAACTGCTCCCCCGCAAATAACACCTGTAATAAAGGATTTAGCTTTTGACATAAAAGGAGACCTCCTTATTTTTTGTTCGTATTCATGATGTAAAACAATATGCATATCTTTCTTATATGTGCTATGCACAAACAATCATCCCTGAGCATTTTAAGTGAAGAAACAAGCCATGCGGAATTTGATGACTTCAGGGAAGTGGCTTGTTATGTATTACGCCTTCTTATAGTGTCATTATTTCACACTATTTGCAATTGTACTTGCGATGTTTTGTAAATTTTCCATAGTGTATTCATTTTGGTGTGATTTCCAAACAGCACCGAAACCATCTTTTTCACCGTAGCGTGGAATTAAATGAAGGTGGAAGTGGAACACAGTTTGTCCAGCTTTTTCACCGTTATTGTTAAGTAGGTTAAAGCCAACTGGATTAAACTCTGCTTTAATCGCATTTGCGATTTTTGGAACGACAGAAAAAATGTGTGATGCGATTTCTGGCGTTAACGCAAAAATGTCTTGTTTGTGAACTTTCGGAATAACAAGAGTATGTCCTTTTGTTACTTGACTAATATCTAAAAATGCAAGCACATGTTCATCTTCGTATACTTTTGAGCAAGGGATTTGCCCGTCAATGATTTTACAAAAAATACAATTGTCTGCTGTATGATTCATTGATCTCATCCTTTCAAATATCCTTAGCCGTATTTTACCATAATTACATAAGAGAACAAACACGAAAAACAGGAAGCTGACTCAGCTTCCTGTTTTCTGAAGAGGGATTGAAAAAGCATTATCGTAATTTACGTTTCGCAGACACCTCATTTATTTAAGAAATGCACGGTAAATCGGCTAAAGTTTCTGCCGTAGACACCCCATTTTCAAGTGAAATGAATTGAAATCTTTCATAAAAGGAAATTGTTTATTTTTTAAAACAGTATATGCTCTTTCGGAGACACCCCGTTTCGAAAATGAAACAAATAATCTGGTTATGTGTAAATTTCATTGTCCAACATGGACACCCCATTTCATGATGACTTCACTATGTTGTTGTACTCATCAATTGGTGGTTGCTTTTTCAATGTGTTCCTTCTTCAATAATTATGATGTCCGCTTTCGGGAAAATATATGCTAATAAATTTAAATTTTTTTTTTGAGTACATGGATACTATGTAGTACAGCATAATTTTTGGTAAGATGAATATAGAATGAATACTAATGAAGAAAGTGGTGTCGTATGAGCGAGTTATTGCGTGTAGAAAATGTTACAGGAGGATATACGAAACGACCTGTATTAAAAGACGTTTCGTTCTCTGTTAATAAAGGCGAACTTGTCGGCTTAATCGGTTTAAATGGAGCTGGTAAAAGTACGACGATTAAACATATTATCGGTTTAATGGAACCGAAAAAAGGAACTGTCACAATTAATGGGAAAACAATTCGTGATGATATGACAGCGTACCGTTCTAGCTTTTCATTCATTCCAGAAACGCCGGTATTATATGATGAATTAACGTTAGAAGAGCATTTGAAATTAACAGCGATGGCGTACGGCGTCGATGAAAAACAATATGAAGAACGTGTAGGACAACTATTACATGAATTTCGAATGAAAAATCGTTTAAAATGGTTTCCATCTCATTTCTCAAAAGGGATGAAACAAAAAGTAATGATTATGAGCGCGTTTTTAGTTGAGCCATCTCTTTACATAGTAGACGAACCTTTCGTTGGATTAGATCCGTTAGCAATTCAATCTCTTCTTCAAATGATGGATCAAATGAAAAAGAGTGGAGCCGGTATTTTAATGAGCACACATATTTTAGCGACGGCAGAGCGTTATTGTGATTCGTTCATTATTCTGCATCAAGGTGAAGTAAGAGCGAAGGGAACATTAGCTGAACTGCAATCACAGTTTAATATGCCAGGTGCAACGTTAGATGATATTTACATCGCGCTAACAAAGGAAGAAGATTATGAATAGCACAGCGTTATGGAAAGAACGATTTCGTCACTTTCTAAAAGAAGTTCGTACATATAGTAAATACGTATTTAATGATCATTTGAAATTTATTTTCGTGTTCATCATCGGTGCGGGAGCGTATTATTACCAGCAATGGTTACAAACGTTAACATCTTCCTTTCCAACTGCGCTCGTAATGGCAGTATTAATTGGACTCGTGTTAACAGCTGGATCCATTCAAACGTTATTAAAAGAAGCGGATCTCGTTTACTTACTGCCAGTTGAAGAAAAGTTAAAACCTTACTTCACCAAGGCATTTCTTTTTACATTTATGATTCAGTTATACATAATCGCAATCGTAGCAGCTGCGCTTGCTCCGTTATACTTCCAACAAATGAAGCAAACCGGTGCTGGCTACATATGGATTGTCCTCGCATTTGTCATTGTAAAAGCGTGGAATTTATTCGTCGCGTGGGAAAAATCATTTTTAACAGATCAAAATATACAAAGAGTTGATTGGTTTATTCGTTTTATCTTAAACGGTTTATTTGTATATTTCCTTGTAGAACGTACTTCAGTTCTTGTTATTGGCGGAATCGTTCTGCTCATGGTGTTATATCTTGCTATCATGCATCAAATGGTAAAAGGAAAGCCGCTAAACTGGGAGTATTTAATTTCTGAAGAAGGTAAGAAAATGATGCTGCTGTACCGAATTGCAAATATGTTCGTTGATGTACCAGCATTAAAAGAAAGAGTATCTCGCCGAAAATGGCTGGATTTCATTCTGTCGATAATCGGCGAAAAGCGCACATATTTATACTTATATACGAGAACGTTTTTAAGATCAGGTAACTATTTTGGATTATATGTGCGTCTGCTCGCTCTTGGAGGAGTTATTCTTTACTTCATTCCATTTTTATACGGGCGATTTATCGTAAGTTTTATTTTCCTATACTTAATTGGCTATCAGCTATTAACTTTATGGAAACATCACCGCATGAAAATTTGGCTTGATTTGTATCCAGTAAAGGTAGATGAAAAGAAGAAAGATTTTCTTACTTTATTAAATGTGATTCTAATCATCGGGAGCGTAATCTTTACAGTTATATTTGCACTAGCAACGAAAGATTTCATGATGACAGGAATTTTACTTGTCGTAAGCATATTATTTAGTATCGGTTTCGTTTACCAATACGGTGCGAAGCGCATTGAACGTTTAAATTGAAGGGAATGAACCTATGATTACATATGAAGAAAAGGTTATAAAAGAACTGGAGCAGTGGAAAGCTACATTCATGAAAGATTCTTCTATGATGACACGGTTCTCAAAGAAAGTGCAGACGAAAGTACAACAGCTTATTCCGGCGAAAGTGCAAAAAGTCTTAACAGAAACGATTCGGATGATGGTGCAAACGATCAGCGCCGGATCAAACTTTATAAAGCCGAAGCTAAAAGAGACGACATGGTCACTGCAAAGACGTGATGACGAAGTGCGTAAAAAAATGGATGAGTACAAAAAAATAGCTGCGGCAGAAGGAGCAGGGACGGGGGCTGGTGGTATTTTACTCGGTCTTGCTGACTTTCCGCTTTTACTTACGATTAAAATTAAATTTTTATTCGATGCAGCAACGTTGTATGGATTTGATACAAGTAAACAAGAAGAGCGTCTTTTTATTCTTCACGTTTTCCAACTCGCCTTTTCAAGTGACAATCACAGAAAAGAAATATGGAAAGCAATTGAAACGTGGGATACAGAAAAAGAAAATCATATGGACTGGGAAAAGTTCCAAACAGAATACCGAGACTATATCGATTTAGCGAAAATGCTTCAGCTCGTACCAGTAATCGGTGCCCCGGTAGGCGCATATGCGAACTATCAATTGCTGCAAAGACTTGGAGAAGTGACAATGAATTGTTATCGTATGCGATTGCTAAATAGAAAGTAAAAAAAAGCATCCTAAATGTGTGATTTAGGATGCTTTTTTTAGAAGTTAATTTCGCTATAGCCAACTCCGACTACAATCAATATGATAAAGAGCACAATAATGGATGGAAATCCGCTTTTATTATCGTGACCAGCCTCATCGCCGCCTTTATCCCGCTGTTTATGAAGGCTGATTAAAGTTTCACTTTATCAAGAACTTCCTGTGTAAACTCTTATTAACTTGCAAATTATTCAGTTTCATTTTATAATTTATTTACCGACCGGTAAGTAAAAATAAGTGAGGTACAGTATGACAAAGAATTTACAAACATCGCAAAACATTGTCGAGGCATCATTTAAACTCATGGCAGAGCACGGCATTGAGAAGATGAGCCTTTCCATGATTGCGAAAGAGGTAGGTATTTCAAAACCGGCTATTTATTATCATTTTTCTTCTAAAGAAGCGTTAGTCGATTTTTTATTTGAAGAGATTTTTTCTGATTATCATTTTGCAAATTACTTCGATAAAGAGCAGTATACGAAAGAAAATTTTGCAGAAAAGCTAATCGCAGATGGTTTACATATGCTCTCTGAGTATGAAGGGCAAGAAGGAATACTACGCGTTATCAATGAATTTATCGTAACTGCATCGCGAAATGAAAAGTATCAGAAACGATTATTTGAAATACAAGAGGATTTCTTACATGGTTTCCACGATTTATTGAAGCAAGGCGCGAGACTGGGCGTTGTGTCACAACATGCAACGGAAGAAAACGCTCATACGCTAGCGCTTGTGATCGATAATATGAGCAATTATATGCTCATGGGATTTCAGTTAAAATATAAAGAAATTTGGATTCGAAATGTGAAAAGCGTCATGAAGGAGGAGTAAAAATGAAAATGCAAAAAAACTGGTGGCTCGGTTTTCTTGGATTCATTGGAGTTTATAAAATTCCAGGCATGATAGAGGCTTTTCAAGCAGATGGAAGTTGGATGAAGTTAATCGGTTTTATTTGGCTACTTTGGTTCGGATATTTTATTCCAGAGAGGAAAGAAGATTAAATTTTAATTTTCTGTAAAGTTATGTAAAATATAGATTAAGAGTATTCGTATATTAGATTACTAGATTTGGAGTGGTTACATGGATCCATTGAAAAATGAAATTAACCCTGACATGGTCAAAGTGTGGAAAATTCGTGCTGTAATTGAAGAAGGGATCGGTATACTCGTCATTTTAGCTTACCTTTTCCTCATGATAAAGTTTGATTGGTGGGCGTGGATTTTGTATGTGATGATTGGGCTAACAGTTGTGTTCGCGCCATTTTCGTACTTCTTATTCCCGAAACTACGTCAACGTTATTACAGCTACCAACTAAATGAAGAAGAACTTGAAATTCAGCATGGTCTTTTCGTCGTAAAGCGCGTATTAGTACCGATGATTCGTGTGCAGCACGTTACGATTGAACAAGGACCAATTATGAGAAAATACGGATTAGCAGAATTACACATTTCAACAGCAGCAACTTCTCACAGCATTCCAGGCTTAACGATGTATGAAGCAGAAATGTTGAAAACGAAAATCGCAGAATTAGCGAAAGTGAGTGATGAGGATGTATAAGAGGCAGCATCCAATCACGATGTTATTAGAATTGAAAATAACAGATTTTATACCACTCATTATTTTCATGTTTAGCTTAAACGGAAAATTCCCGTTTTGGTATTTAATTCCCGCAGCATTTGGTTTACTCACCGTTTTTTCAGCATTTGAAAAATGGTATTACACAACATATTGGGTTGAAAATAACGTATTACATGTGAAAAAAGGTCTCTTCGTGAAAAAGGAGAGCTACTTAAATAAAGAACGTGTTCAAACGATTAATACAAGTTCTAACGTACTATATCAAATGCTCGGTTTGAAAAAAATTCAGATTGAAACAGCTGGTGGGGGCGATGAAGCAGAAGTTAGCTTAGCTGGTATTACGGCAGAAGAAGCGGCGGAGCTTATTGCTTTGCTAAATGAGCCAACTCCAGAAGTGAAAGCAGAAGGAACGTTAGACGAAGCAACAGAAAATGTAGTAGAAAAAGCAATTGTTACAGAGGAAAAACAAACGACAGAATATAAATTAACTTGGAAAGAGATTTTATTAGCATCTGTTACATCTGGTCAATTTGGACTATTATTCTCTTTAATCTTTTTCGTTTATCACCAAGTAGATGAGTACATTCCGAAATGGATAGAGAATGGCGTAAAGTCGTATGTAATGGAACATGATATATATGGCTGGATTTTCATGGTAGCCATTTTACTCGTTCTTTCTTGGATTATATCTACAATCGGTTACGCGTTAAAACATGGCGATTTCACAGTGAATCGAAGAAATGACGAAGTTCGCATTTCACAAGGATTACTTGAGAAAAAAGAGCTCGTACTAAAATTGCATCGTATTCAAGGTATTACGATAAAAGAAAGTATTTTACGCCAACCATTCGGTTATTGTGCTGTGCAAGTAGAAGTCATTCAAAGTGAGGGAAAAGAAGAAAAAGTTACACTGCATCCTATCATTCGAAAAAATCGAGTGCAACAGTTACTCGCCCATTTACAATTACCATACGAACTGAATGCAAACATTATTGCATTACCAAAAGCAGCATTGCGCCGCTATCTCATTGATAGTTTTATCTTCTTCGCAATGCTAGCAATCCCGCTTCTTGGAATAAGTATATACTCTGAAAAGCACTTTATCATGTGGGCATTAATTCCGCTCGCAATCCTTATCTTTACACTTGGATACGCAACATTTAAAACAAATGGTTACAGTGTTAACGGAGAACAAATTACACTTGTCTATCGTAGCGTCGGAAAATACACAGGACTTATTAGAAGAAGACACGTCCAATCAATGGAGAAGACACAATCATATTTCCAGCGCCGCGCGGATTTATGTACGTATAAGTTTTCTAGTGCATCATCTAGTTATAAAATAGAGCATACGAGAGTAGAAGACGCGGAGAGAATGCAGGATTGGTATAAGAAGAGAATGAGGGAGGAATAATTTGAGAAAGCTTGCCTATTATGAAGGGCAGGCTTTTTTTGTTATAAGGAAATGAGTGGTCTAAGTGATAGAGCAGTACAACTACAGCACACATGTATTAATATGTATGAAAAAAGGTAATATTCTTCTATTTTAGAGGAATCTGTGGAATTTTTGATATAAATGGTATACTAAAATATAAATAGTATTAGGAGGTTATATATGATAAGTCAGTTGAAAAGAGAAGCACTTGATGCATTAAAAGGAAGATGGGGATTAGCGGTAGGGGCAACTTTATTAATTGGAATCCTTATTGGAGCTGTTGAAATGCTAACCACAGGTATTTTTTCGATATTTTGGGGTTGGGAAGAAGCAAGTGATTCACTCACAGTAAGTATTATTGTAATGCTTGTTATTGGTCCATTAACAATAGGTGCCTATTATCTTGTTTTAAATGCAATTCGTAGGACTGATGCTCGCATTGGTCATATATTTAGATGGTTTAGCGATGGAAGTAAGTTGATGAAGTCGTTTTTAACATATTTACTAATGTATGTATACTTGACTCTATGGACATTACTTCTTATTATTCCAGGTATTATTAAATCATTTTCTTATTCTATGACATATTTTATTTTGAATGATCATCCAGAATATACAGCGAATCAAGCGATTACTGAGAGTCGTCATATGATGAATGGACATAAAATGGATTACTTTTTACTATGCTTAAGTTTCTTAGGCTGGTTCATATTAAGTATTCTTACTATAGGAATCGGTTTCTTATGGTTAGTACCTTATTTCTACTCGACATCGGCAGCATTTTATGAAGAGATTTCAAAAGAATATTATAAAAAAGAGAGCACTACTTTCTAATAAAACATATAAACTATCTACCCTAAAGAATGTAGGGAGCAGATAGCAGATGGTTTAGGTGTTTTGATATTTGTCCTATTTTCGGGATTCACTTCAGGATAAGGTATAGATTTTTATATAGAAATGCTTCCCTCTATGTTTTATCATAGAGGGTTATTTTTTTATGTAAAAATGATAGGAAATAATGAATAATATATGTAAAGAAAAAAGCGAGGTGAATGAGAGTGAGCAAATTTTTAATACCGTATTCATTTTCTATATTAAGTTTCTTTATTTCAGCAACAGCACTTGATTTATATGATAGGATGGGAAACGATAGTGAGCTGGTTTCGCCGAACATAATTGGAAAGATAATTCAATCTACTGCGCAAATGGGAGTCCTTACATTGTATTTCGGAGTACCTATTATTTTAGGTGGCTGTCTACTTGGTGAGCTATTGTTTAGAGGTATCATTTTACGATTTAAACTAAGCTATATTATATCTTTATTATTATATCTATTTTTAGCTTTTAGTATTGTTTTCGTAACGGTAGGCATTCCAACTACATATGAAGATTCTAATACATTTTTCATAGGGATAACTATGATTTGTGCTGTTACATTCTTTGTGAGTCGGAATATATGGGAAAACAAGTTAATAATGGAGTGACAAAATGAAATACACCTGTCCATGTTGCGGATATAAAGTTTCACTTTATTGGATCAGTTAGAAAACCGACTAGTGAAGATGTGAAGGATGCTAGTTGGCCGCGAATTTGTTAAGTAAAATGTTATTACTCGATTCGATGGGAGTAATAACATTTTTTATTTAATGCTGAAAGAATTACTGCCGTCTTATAAAGTAATAAGAAGGACTACATCGGTAAATTTTATTGATGGATATATTAGGAATGAATACAAAAGTATAGATGTATAGTCGACTTTGTGTATTTAATGTTATCATATTGAATGATATGGAAATTTTTAATAGAATAAGTAACTAAAAATTCAAAGGTAATGAAGCTTTTGTTGTATAAAGAAAATACTTAGTAGTAATCAACAATATTAAAAATAAGATTCGTATTTATATAAATTTAGTAGAAATGGGGTTTTAAAAAGGAATGAGTATCAGCATAACGCGGCAAAAGATTTTGGCGGCCGCTTCTCAAATTGTGCAATGTAAAGGGGTTGCTAAATTAACCTTAGAAGCAGTGGCAAAAGAGGCGGGTGTAAGTAAAGGTGGATTATTGTATCACTTTGCAAATAAAGAAGCTTTAATAGAAGGTATGATAGTCAGAGGGATAGAGGATTATGAGGGCGCTATTTACAATAAAGTAGCGGAAGACTCAGAGAGGAAAGGGAGATGGGTTCGCTCTTTTGTAGAGGAAAGATTAAGTAATGAGAGAAGAACAGAAGAGTTGTCTAGTAGTATGATGGCAGCATTCATGTTAAAACCTGAATTACTTGAGCCATTACAACAATCATTTCAGCAACTGCAAAAGAATATAGAAAACGATGAGATAGATTCAGTTTGTGCAACAATTATTAGATTAGCAGCAGATGGATTATGGTATTCGGAATATTTAGGGGTTGGCAGACTAAGCCCCGAGTTAAGAGAAAAAGTGATTCAAGCTCTTATTGATAATTCATATAAATAGAATATACGAACTATATAATACGAAAACAATTCACCATTACTTATTTAATGTAGTGGTGAATTGTTTTTTTTATTAGAAAAATAGAACAATTTTATAGAGTATTGAATTATAACCGTCCAGATGGTATAGTAATATTTGGTTTAAGAGGAAAATGAAACAAAAAAAGAATAAAAGATATTTTTAGCACACTATTCGAAAGGATAGGCCGCAAAGCTTAGAGTCTACGGTAATACATATTGGTTACTAAGATCGTCTGGTTGCACATTTTTGATGCAACCGGACGGTCTTTTTTTGTTATATAAATATAAAAAAATAGGAGGGAACTATGCAAATGAAAAGTACTAAAAGGCATATTTCAATGGTTTCATTAGTTTTTCTAGTATTATTTTCAGTGCTGAATGTGTGGGCTCCAGTTATTCAAGCTGCTGTGATGAAAAGTCCAGTGGACGAAATTAATATTTCCCGTACTGATGGCACGACATCTGAACCGTATCAAGCCTCAGATGGTATGAAAGTAGAAGTGAAGTGGTCAGCTAAAGAAAAAATAAAAAGTGGAGATCAATTCACAATTGATATGCCAAAAGAGTTTCGAAAAGACCTTATGAATATGAGTTTTCCTTTAAAAGATGCTGAAGGAAAAACAGTTGGTACATGTGAGATGAAAAAGGGTCTATTAACGTGTACTATGGGTGATTACGTAGAAGGAAAGAATAACATTAAAGGCTCTTTATTCGTAGAATTCTACTTTGGTCTAGAAGCATATGATGGTGTTAAAGAAATTCCATTAGAATTTAACGTTGATGGTCAAATCGTCAATAAAGAAGTAAGTGTAAATAATACGACAGAGAGACCGAAGCCACAGCCCAATACGGAAAATTTATTGAAATGGGGTTCTTATAATCAAGAAGATCCTTCAATTGCTGATTGGCTTGTATACGTAAATGCAACTGGAACAGAAATGCAAGATCTTAAATTAACAGATACATTAGGACCTGGGCATGAGTTAATTACAGACAGCGTAGTATTAGAAGAGGCTGTATTTGAAGATGGTTATGCACCAACAAATATTAAGCCAGCAGATTTATCTAACATTAAAATAAATGCAACGAAGACTGGATTTACAATTGAGTTTCCAGACAGTTCAAAAGGTTATATTTTAAGATATAAAACAAAGGTTACAAATCCTGCTGCAAAGCCTCATAAAAATACTGTGAAATTAGAAGGTAAAAATATTAAAACTGAAGAAAAAGTAGGACAAGTATTTGTAAGTGGTGGAGGAGGATCCGGTTCAGGTGACAATAATCCACCTAGCATTGAAAAAAATATAGTTGATGAGAATGGCAAGCTTGTAGAGAATGAGCAGTTAACACAAATGGATCAAGTTATTCAATACCAAGTTGGTACACATATACCGAACGATCCTCCTAAATACACATCTATGGTAATTAGTGATGATTTAGAAGATGTTTTAGAAGTATTAGAGGCAAAAGTGTATGATCAAAATGGCCAAGATATTACTTCTAAAGGAACGTTAAATATAGATAAACAAAGAAGTGAAGTAACATTTACGTTTGGTGAGAGTTTTGACTATAAGTCATATGAAGACCAGATAATCAATCTCAGTATCAAGGCGAAAATAAAAAATAATGCAGACTTATCTTCTTACGTAGATAAGAAGATTCCTAATAAAGCGGAATTGCATTTTGATGATAAAACATTAACATCAAAAGAAGTAACTATTACGCCGCCTGAAGCTCCAAAAGATGGTACAGTACTGATTCATAAAACAGATTCTGAGAATCCGAATAAAGGGTTAAAAGGTGCCGAATTTGAAGTTCGAAATAGTGCAAATGAAGTTGTTGCAAAACTAAAAACGGACGAAAAAGGTTTTTCAGTACCTCAAACTTTAGCTCCTGGGACGTATAAAGTTTATGAAACAGTAGCACCAGAAGGATATCAAAAATTAACAAGCCCAGTAGAGGTTACACTTCAAGCTGGAGAAACAAAAACAATTGAAATTAAAAATACTATGCAAAAGGGTCAAATTGAAGTAAAGAAAATTGATTCGGAAAATGGTGAAAAACCATTGGAAAATGCAGAGTTTGATATAGTAAAAGACGGTGTAGTAGTCGAACATATTGTTACAGATAAAGATGGTAAGGCAATCTCTAAACCGTTAGCACCAGGAAAATATATTTTAAAAGAAACAAAAGCACCTGAAGGCTACCAATTAAAAGAAACAGAGTTGGAAGTAAATGTAACAGGGGACGGCATATTCCCAATACAAGTGGAAAATGCAATGGTAGACAAAGGGAATATAGAAATTACAAAAGTGGACAAAGAAAACGGGGCAGTATTAGCCGGTGTCGAATTTGAAGTCCAAGATGAGAAAGATGGCGTAGTAAGAAAAGTAGTAACAGATAAAGATGGAAAAGCAAACGTTTCAGATCTATCAGTAGGAAAGTACAAATTAGTAGAGACGAAAAGCTTACCAGGTTACAAAAATCTAGCAGAACCAGTACTATTTGAAATTACAAAAGGTATGACAAAAGCTTTATCAATAAAAGTAGAAAATGAGCAGTTAGACAAAGGCTCAGTAGAAATTACAAAAATAGATAAAGATAGTCAAAAAGTATTAGAAGGCGTAGTCTTCGAAGTGCAAGATGAGCAAGGAAAAGTAGTAACAGAAGTAAAAACAGATAAAGATGGTAAAGCAAAAATCTCAGATTTATCAGTAGGAAAGTACAAATTAGTAGAGACGAAAAGTTTACCTGGCTACAAAAAGCTAACAGAACCAGTATCATTCGAAATTACAAAAGGTATGACAACAGTCCTATCATTGAAAGTAGAAAATGAACAGTTAGATAAAGGTTCAGTAGAAATTACAAAAGTAGATAAAGACAACAAAAAAGCATTAAAAGGCGTAGTCTTTGAAGTGCAAGATGAAGCTGGAACAGTAGTAAAGGAAGTAAAAACAGATAAAGATGGTAAAGCAAAAATCTCAGATCTATCAGTAGGAAAGTACAAATTAGTAGAGAAAGAAAGTTTACCAGGCTATAAGAAACTAACAGATCCAGTATTATTTGAAATCAAAAAAGGCATGACTGAAGTTCTATCATTAAAAATAGAAAATGAAATGGTAGATACGGGAAATGTAGAGATAACAAAGATAGATAAAGATAATAAAGCACCGTTAGCGGGAGTAACATTCATCGTCCAAGATGAAAAGGGTAATGAAGTTACAAAAGTAACGACAGATAAAGATGGAAAAGCAAATGTT
Organism: Bacillus sp. FSL K6-1338; assembly: GCF_038006965.1. Lineage (NCBI taxonomy): Bacteria > Bacillati > Bacillota > Bacilli > Caryophanales > Bacillaceae > Bacillus > Bacillus sp. FSL K6-1338. The sequence goes on from NZ_JBBOWI010000001.1 coordinate 1,069,888, forward strand.
TCAGATTTACCTGTAGGAAAGTATGAATTAGTAGAGGTAGAAAGTTTACCTGGTTATAAAAAGCTAGAAAAACCAGTATCATTTGAAATCAAAAAAGGCATGACCGAGGTTCTATCATTAAAAGTAGAAAATGAAATGGTGGATACAGGGAATGTAGAGATAACAAAAATAGATAAAGATAGTAAAGCTCCATTAGAAAATGTTGTATTTGAAGTACGTGATTCAAAAGGAAAAGTAGTTACGAAAGTAACGACGGATAAAGAAGGAAAAGCAAACGTTTCAGATTTACCTATTGGGAAGTATGAGTTGGTGGAAGTAGAAACACCGGCAGGATACAAACCACTAGAAAAGCCAATTTCATTCGACATTGAAAAGGGTAGAGTAACAGCATTAAAGCTAACAGTAGAAAATGAATTAGTAGATACAGGAAATGTAGAAATTACAAAAGTAGATAAAGAAAATAAAGATGTTTTAGCTGATGCAGTCTTTGAAATTCAAGATGAAGCAGGACAAGTAGTCGCTAAAATAACGACAGATAAAAAAGGACAAGCACAAGTTACTAATTTATCAGTCGGCACATACAAGTTAGTAGAAGTAAAAGCACCAAAAGGATATAAACAATTAGTAGATTCGATTATTTTCCAAATTGAAAAAGGCATGACAAAATCTCTTGCTTTAACAGTAGAAAACGAAATATTAGACAAGGGAAATGTAGAAATTACAAAGGTAGATAAAGATAGTCAAAAATTATTAGAAGGCGTAGTCTTCGAAGTTCAAGACGACAAAGGCAAAGTAGTAACAGAAGTAACGACAGATAAAGAAGGAAAAGCAACAATTTCAGATTTATCAGTAGGAAAGTATAAATTAGTAGAAAAAGAAAGCTTACCAGGTTACAAAAAATTAACAGAACCAGTATTATTCGAAATCAAAAAAGGTATGACGAAAGTTTTATCATTGAAAGTAGAGAACGAACTGTTAGATAAAGGTTCAGTAGAGATTACAAAAGTAGACAAAGAAAGTGGCGCGTTATTAGAAGGCGTAACATTCGAAGTGCAAGATGAAAAAGGCAAAGTAGTAACGAAAGTAAAAACAGATAAAGATGGAAAAGCAACAATTTCAGATTTATCAGTAGGAAAATATAAGCTAGTAGAAGTAGAAAGCTTACCAGGATATAAAAAACTAGCGAAGCCAGTATCATTCGAAATCAAAAAAGGTATGATAGAAGTCTTATCATTAAAAGTAGAGAATGAACAGTTAGATAAAGGCTCAGTAGAAATTACAAAAGTGGACAAAGAAAGTGGCGCGTTATTAGAAGGCGTAACATTCGAAGTGCAAGATGAAAAAGGCAAAGTAGTAACGAAAGTAACAACAGATAAAGAAGGAAAAGCGAAAATTTCAAATCTATCTGTAGGAAATTACAAACTAGTAGAAGTAGAAAGCTTACCAGGCTACAAAAAGCTAACAGAGCCAGTATCATTGGAAATTAAAAAGGGTATGACAGAAGTCTTATCATTAAAAGTAGAGAATGAACTAGTAGATAAAGGTTCAGTAGAAATTACAAAAGTAGATAAAGATAGTAAAAAAGTATTAGAAGATGTAGTCTTCGAAGTGCAAGATGAAAAAGGCAAAGTAGTAACGGAAGTAAAAACAGATAAAAATGGTAAAGCAAAAATCTCAGACTTATCTGTAGGAAAGTACAAATTAGTAGAGAAAGAAAGCTTACCAGGTTACAAACAATTAACAGAACCAGTATCGTTTGAAATCAAAAAAGGAATGACAGAAGTTCTATCATTAAAAATAGAAAATGAAATGGTAGATACGGGAAATGTAGAAATTACAAAAATAGATAAAGATAATAAGGCACCGTTAGCAGGGGTAGTCTTTGAAGTTCAAGACGACAAAGGCAAGGTAGTAACGAAAGTAACGACAGATAAAGCTGGAAAAGCAACAGTTTCAGATTTATCAGTAGGAAAGTACAAGCTAGTAGAAGTAGATAGTTTACCAGGCTACAAAAAATTAGAAAAGCCTGTACCATTTGAAATTACAAAAGGTATGACAAAATCTTTAACGTTCACTGTAGAAAATGAAATGGTAGATACGGGGAATGTAGAAATCACAAAAATAGATAAAGACAGTAAAGCACCATTAGAAAATGTTGTATTTGAAGTACGTGACTCAAAAGGAAAAGTAGTTGCGAAAGTAACGACAGATAAAGAAGGAACAGCAACAGTTTCAGATTTATCTATTGGAAAGTATGAGTTAGTAGAAGTAGAAACACCGGTAGGATACAAACCACTAGAAAAGCCAGTTTCATTCGAAATTGAAAAAGGTAGAGTTACAGCATTACAATTGACTGTAGAAAATGAATTAGTGGATGTAGGAAATGTAGAAATTACAAAAGTAGATAAAGAAAATAAAGATGCTTTAGCTGATGCAGTATTTGAGATTCAAGATGCAGCAGGACAAGTAGTCGCTAAAATAACGACAGATAAAAAAGGACAAGCACAAGTCACTAATTTATCAGTTGGCACATACAAGTTAGTAGAAGTAAAAGCACCAAAAGGATATAAAAAATTAGTAGATCCAATTACTTTCCAAATTGAAAAGGGTATGACAAAATCTCTTGCTTTAACAGTAGAAAATGAAATGTTAGACAAGGGAAATGTAGAAGTAACAAAAGTAGATAAAGATAGCCAAAAAGCATTAGAAGCCGTAGTCTTCGAAGTACAAGATGAGCAAGGCAAAATAGTAACTGAAATAACGACAGATGAAGAAGGAAAAGCAAACGTTTCAGATCTATCAGTAGGAAAATATAAATTAGTAGAGACGAAGAGCTTACCAGGTTATAAGAAGTTAACGGAACCAGTATCATTCGAAATTAAAAAAGGTATGACGAAAGTCTTATCATTGAAAGTAGAGAATGAACAGTTAGACAAAGGTTCAGTGGAGATTACAAAAATGGCTGCTGAAAGCAAGGAAGTCTTATCAGGAGCTGTGTTTGAAGTTCATGATGAAGCGGGAAAAGTAGTAGTGAAAGTAACAACAGATAAAGATGGAAAGGCAAAAATCGCAGATTTATCTGTAGGTAACTACACACTAGTAGAAGTAGAAGCACCAAAAGGATATGAAAAATTAACTAATCCAATTCCATTTGAAATTACAAATGGAATGATAAATGCAGTTCAATTAGAAGTATTAAACAAATTGAATCATTTAGCACCACCAGTTCCAGAAACACCAGATCCAGAAAAGCCTGGAACACCAGATCCAGAGAAACCTGGAACACCAGATCCAGAGAAACCTGGAACACCGAATCCAGAAAAACCTGGAACACCAGGTCCAGAAAAACCTGGAACACCGGGTCCAGAAAAACCGGAAAAAGAATTACCAAAGACAGGGCAGAAAATGCCTGTGGAACCATATATGGGAGCACTTCTTGTAATGATGAGTTTTGGATTACTCGTATTAGGTAGAAAACAGCAGAGATAATAAAAGTGAAAAGGTATCCTCAAAGTATTTGAGGATACCTTTTTTAACATAAAAAAAGGCATCTAGCAAAAGAACTAGATGCAAATAAAAACACTTGGGAAGACAAAATTCTTCCCGTTTCCCGTATGTAATTATATCAAAAAAATTATAAAAAACTAGTTATATTTAAAATATAATTTTAAAAAAAGTTATATACATAAATAATTGCAATACTCGCAGTTTTCTCTTTCTGAAAAATACATTTCTTTAATTTTGAATATTAAGACTAATGTTGAAAAATCTTCAGATAATTAGAAAAAATAACCAAGAGGATATATAATATTGCTTAAGAAATAGTTTTAATGGATTACATATATTTCATTTGGTGTATTAATTGAATATCATAATTTTTAATTTTATTAAGCAAGAATCTCGGTTACTTATTGCATTTCTAACATAGGGTGAGAAAGAAAAATACAATAGTGTGGAGGTTTTTATAATGACGTTTGTTCTTAGTAAAATGAGTGGCTTTAGCATAGAAGAAAAGGTACATGAATTTGAATCTAAGGGATTCCTTGAAATCTCAAATGAAATCTTTTTACAAGAGGAAGAGAATCATCGTTTATTAACACAAGCACAGTTAGATTATTATAATTTGGAAGATGATGCGTACGGTGAATGCCGTGCTAGATCTTATTCAAGGTATATAAAGTATGTTGATTCACCAGATTATATTTTAGATAATAGTAATGATTACTTCCAATCTAAAGAATATAACTATGATGATGGCGGTAAAGTTAGACAGTTCCATAGCATAAATGATAGTTTTTTATATAATCCTTTAATTCAAAATATCGTGCGTTTCGATACTGAATTTGCATTTAAAACAAATATAATAGATACAAGTAAAGATTTAATTATAGGTTTACATCAAGTAAGATATAAAGCTACTAAAGAAAGACCATCTTTTAGTTCACCTATTTGGTTACATAAAGATGATGAACCAGTAGTGTTTTTACACCTTATGAATTTAAGTAATACAGCTATTGGCGGAGATAATTTAATAGCTAATTCTCCAAGGGAAATTAATCAGTTTATAAGTTTGAAGGAGCCTTTAGAAACTTTAGTATTTGGACAAAAGGTTTTCCATGCCGTAACGCCACTTGGAACAGAATGTAGTACTGAAGCTTTTCGTGATATTTTATTAGTAACATTTTCTTATAAGGAGACAAAATGAGAGAGAATAAAATAATTATGATTTCTGGAGCCAATAGCGGTATAGGTCATGCTTGTATAAAATACTTTTTAGAAAAATCCTTTCATGTAATAGCTCTTGATATTAATAATAATAACTTAATAGATTATATGAAAACAGATATGCCTTTGAAAGTAGTGCAAATTGATTTAAGTAATAGTGAAGCGATTCGTAATCTTTTTACTCAATTAGATTTAGAAAAGCTTTCTCCTGATATATTAATAAATGCTGCTGGTATTCGAGAGATAACACCTGTTTTAAATTTATCCGATGACATGTTTAAAAAAGTAATTGATGTAAATTTAGTAGCCCCATTTATACTTTCTAGGGAAGTAGCGAAGCGATGGTGTGAATCGAAAATAAAAGGTTGTATTGTGAATATAGCATCGGTTTCTGGATTAATGGCTGAACCAGAGCGAGCTGCTTATGTGGCATCAAAGCATGCCTTAATCGGATTGACTAAACAGATGGCTATGGAATTTGGGAAGCAAAATATAAGGGTAAATAGCATTTCTCCCGGTGTTATTAGAACTGAACTTACAGAAGAATACTTTAGTAATAAAGCATTGATGTCTATGATAAAAAGTAATCAATCTTTAGATACTTGGGGATTGCCGCAGGATATTGTTTCATGTATTGAGTACTTGATTTCTGATCAGGCCCGCTTTATTACTGGTTCTAATTTTGTAATTGATGGTGGTTGGACTGCTGGGAAAAACTTGTAGTTGAGTGTTTTTGAGGAAAAGCACCTGTCCTTTTTTAGGCTGGTGTTTTTCTCACTATAAACAGATTTTTTTATTGGAGGGGGATTAATTTGTTTCAAAAAAGTTTTAAGCAAGAGAAAACGGTACCGGCCTTAAAGATGATAGCATCAATGGTTATCTTTGGATCAGTTGGATTTTTTTCTGTTCAAACAAACTTGCCTTCGTTTGAATTAGTGTTTGTAAGGTGTATTTTTGCGACAATATTTTTAAGTGTATGCTGGTTGCTTACAGGGCAATATAAACAAGATAAATGGGAACGAAAAGAAGTTATTCAAGTTTTAATATGTGGCTTTTTCTTAGTATTTAATTGGGTTTTCTTATTTAAAGCCTTTGAAAATATGTCAGTTACAATTGCTATCTCAGTTTATCATCTTGCACCAGTAATTGTACTGTTAATTGGAAGTATCGTCTTTAAAGAAAAATTAACATTAATATCTATCATTTCAATAATTGTGTGTTTTGTGGGAGCTTTATTAATTGCTGGTATCGATGGAAGCTTCTCTGTAGGCTCATTAATGTCTTCAGGTATGATATGGGGATTTCTTGCAGCTCTCTTTTATGCATTTACAACTTTATTTGGTAAAGGGATTAACAAAATGAGTGCGTATGCAATGACATTTTTACAAACATTCTTGGGGATATTTCTTTTAATACCATTTATAGATTTAGATGCTTTTAGTGGCCTCACTCAAAGTAATTGGACATATATTATAGCTACTGGTTTTATTCACACTGGGATAGTGTATTATCTGTTTTTTGATAGTTTACGCCATTTATCTACAAAAACAATCTCAATATTAGTTTTTTTAGATCCGGCAGTGGCAATATTATTAGATACTGTACTTACTGGATTCCGTCCAACTTTAATGCAAATAACAGGAATTCTTTTTATTTTTATTGGCATGACTTTAACATTAAAAAAATCTAAAGATAAAAAACTGAGTCAAAAAGAAAATCGAATTGAAAGCGATGCTAGTATATCTCAACAATGATGAAATATATTGTGTATAAAACGATAAACCTTGCATGAATCATGCAGGGTTTATTTGGTCTAATATAATTCATATTTATAATATATGTTTTTTAACATGCTTTTGATTCACTTATATTTATTTGACTATAAATTTACAAAAATGTATATAAAACCTTATTTTTTGATAATATATAAGTAATAAATTCATAGAATTGGAGTGATGAGATGCAGCCGTTAGAAAGGGAGATTCATTCTAATATGCTGAAAGTGTGGAGGATTCACGCTTTAATTGGGGCGGCAGTTATACTAACAGTCGTAATTGCATATTTCTTTTTCATGATTAACTTTAACTGGTGGGGGTGGTTGTTTGGACTATTAGTAACAGGAGCCATTACATTTATTCCACTTGATTATTTTGTGTTTCCAAATTTACGTCAGCGCTATTATAGTTACAGATTAAATGAAGAAGAGATTGAGATTCAAAAGGGAATGTTTGTTGTAGAACGCGTACTTATTCCGATGATCCGTGTGCAGCACGTAACGATTGAGCAAGGGCCGATTATGAGAAAGTATAATTTAGCAGAATTACACATTTCAACAGCCGCAACTTCTCATAGTATCCCAGGTTTAACGAAAGAAGAAGCAGAACAGCTGAAAAGACAAATTGGAGAACTTGCGAAAGTGAGTGATGAGGATGTATAAGAGGCAACATCCGATCACGATATTGTTAGGTATTAGGGTTGCGAGTTTGTTGCCACTTATTATTCTTGTTTTATTTAAACCTGATGAACAAGTGGAACCTTGGTATTTATTTTATCTTTTCCTTCTGGTTGTTTTATTCATCATGGCTATTTTTTCAGCAATTAAATGGTATTTTAAAGTGTACTGGATTGAGAATAATATGTTACATGTAAAGCACGGTGTTTTTGTAAAGAAGGAAAGCTATTTAAATAAAGAGCGTGTACAAAATATTAGTACGTCTTCTAACTTCATTTATCAAATGCTCGGACTCATGAAGTTAAATATAGAAGTAGCCGGTGGTGGTAATGAACCAGAAGTGATGTTGGCTGGTATTAAAGAAGACGAGGCAAAACATTTAATCTCTGTATTACATAAGAAAGAAACTACTGTAAAAGAAGAAATAGAAGAGGAAGAAAGCAAGACGGTTTATCAGTTAACAGCGAAAGAGGTTTTAGCCGCAGCGATTACATCTGGTCGGTTCGGACTAGTGTTCTCTGGACTAGTACTTCTTTACACAAAGTTTGATTTTGTTCTTCCTGAAGGATTCACAAGTAAAGTAGAAGCGTATGTGATGGGAAACGGTGTTTATAAACTAATTGTAATTGCATTAATTTTAATGGCAATTTCATGGATTATTTCCACGGCTGGATATGTGTTGAAATATGCAAACTTTAAAATTGGGCGAAAAGGGGAAGAGATTCGTATCGTTCAAGGATTATTTGAAAAGAAAGAGTTTGTCTTAAAATTGCACCGCATTCAAGCGATTACTGTAAAAGAAGGTATGCTTCGCCAGCCGTTTGGCTATTGTGCTGTTGAAGTGGAAGCAATTCAAAGTATTGGAGCAGCAAGTAACGAAGTAATGTTGCATCCATTTATGAAGAAAAAAGATGTACAGCACCTGCTCACATATTTAGAGTTACCTTATGAAATCGAAGCGGAGATCGTTCACTTACCAAAAACAGCGTTGCGTCGTTATTTCATTATGGGCTGGTTAATAAGTATCATACTCACAGTTCTAATTGCCAGCGTGAGTATATATTTTAAACAATATATTGCGTTGTTTGTTATTTTACCGTTATTTATCGTGTTTTCGTTACTTGCGTATGCTAGATATAAAAGTGGTGGTTATGAATTAAGAGAAAATCAACTAACGGTTGTATATCGTAATTTTTCGAAATATACAGGAATAATGCGAAGAAGACATGTTCAAGCAGTAGGTTATAATCAATCGTATTTTCAAAGAAAAGATGAATTATGTACAACTCTTGTAGCGGTAGCCGGGCGCGGTTATGAAGTAAAGCATATGAGAAAAAAAGATTCGCTTCGTATATATAATTGGTACAAAGAAAAAGGAAACACCGATGTGTAGTGGTGTTTCCTTTTTCTTATTAAATGGATACCTTTAGTCGAATCGTTGATATATTTCAAGATGTGATAGATAAATTGAAAAAATCGTTGATATATTTCAAGATGTGATAGATAAATTGAAAAAATCGTTGATATATTCAAAGATATGATAGATATATTCGAAAAATCGTTAATATAATTTCACGTACTGATAGTGTTGTATTACTTTTTAATTAAACTAACACATCAAAAGTAGTCACGAACGACGGACGAGAGAAAATACTCTTTTGCTGTTCGGCATGTGGATGCGCCTGTGCCTGTGCTTGTCCTTCTGCTTGTGCAGGACGTTTTTTATGAGCGTTTTCGAATGAACGTGATTCTGTCCAGTCTTTAAAGTTTTGCTCCGTTTCCCACATCGTTAAGATGACATATGTATCGTTACTTAATGGGCGTAGAACACGGATCGCTTGGAATCCTGGTTCGTTTTCAATAAGGCCTGCACGGTTTTTAAAACGGTTTTCAAATACTGGGCGACCTTCGTCTGTTACAGAAATATTGTTACAAACGATATAGCCAGGTTGTCCTTTAAATTCACCGACAGCATCTAGTACGTCATACTGAAGTGAGCCTTCTACAGATTCTTCTGTATTTTCTTTATAAAACATATTTTTCTCATCATTTTTTGCAGTGAAATGTGCTTGTTCTAGAGGTGTTTCGTATGAAATAATAGCCTTCATTTTAATGCCCCCTTAATAGTTTGTTTCTATTATATCAACTCTCTTAAAAAACTTCGAAGATTATATACATAAAGATACTTCTTTTTCAAATAATAAATGTACCATCATTTGGAAAGAAGGCCGATGTATGAAGAAAGTAAAGTGGACTTTATTAGGTGGCGTCGCAACGTTTATAGTAGCGATTGTACTCTATAAACTTATCGTGTTAGCTGGTGGCTATATGATGGATGAAAAGCAGCTCGTTTTCCACTCTTCATCACGTATCGTTGACCAGAAAGGGAAAGAAATTACGAAATTATACGTAGAAAATAGGGAGCTCGTACCGATCGAGCAAATTCCGAAGTATGTGCAGCAGGCGTTTGTTGCGGTGGAAGATTCTCGTTTTTATGAGCATCAAGGAATTGATTATCCGTCTATATTCCGTGCTCTTTATAAAGATACGTTAGCTGGAGAAAAGCTAGAGGGCGGTAGTACCATTACGCAGCAACTCGCTAAAAATGTCTTTTTAACTCGTGAAAAAACATTTACGCGCAAATTGAAGGAAGTCGCAATTTCTCTTCAATTAGAGCAAAAATATACGAAGCAACAAATTCTTGAAATGTATATGAATCATATTTATTTTGGTCATGGGGCTTACGGTATTCAAGCAGCAGCAAAGCTGTATTTTAATAAAAATGTTGAGGATTTAACAGTAGAGGAAGGGGCAATGCTTGCAGGCCTTCCGAAGTCACCAAACGGATATTCACCGTACTATTCTGCAGAGAAGAGTAAGGAACGCCGCGATCTAGTATTGTCACTTATGCATAAACAAGGCTATTTGACTGCCGAAGATAGCGTACGTTATCAAGGAAAGACGATTGCTTTATATAAAAACTTAGACGAAAATGAGCTCGCATATATGCCGTATATTGATATGGTCATAGATGAAGCAGCTCGTTTATACGGATTGTCTCATCAAGAAGTACTTCGCGGAGGATATACGTTTGTCGTACCTATGGATGAAAAAATTCAAAAGGTAGCGTATAACCAGTTTCAAGATGCAAGGAATTTTCCTGGGAAAGAAGAAGGGGCACAAGGTGCATTTTTATTAATGGATAATCATACGGGAGGGATTAAAGCGGCGATTGGGGGAAGAAAGTACGTCCCGAGAGGATTTAATCGTGTTTTTGCCAAAAGGCAGCCCGGATCTGTTTTAAAACCACTTATCGTTTATGCACCAGCACTAGAAACGAAAAAGTATAATCCGTATTCTTTATTAACGAATGAAAGAAATTCTTTTGAAGGGTATGAACCTCGAAATTATAATCATGAGTATTCAAAAGAAATGACGATGTATGATGCGATTTTAGAGTCGGCAAACGTACCGGCAGTTTCTTTATTAAATGAGTTAGGGGTAGAAGAAGGAAAGCAATATTTAGAAAAAGGAAATGTCCATATTGCAGATGCTGGTTTAAGTACAGCGCTTGGCGGATTGAAAAATGGCGTTTCAACATTTGATCTTGTAAAAATGTATCGTTCATTTTTAGCAAATGGAAATATTATCGAGCCGCACGTTATTGATAAAGTATTAAATAGACACGGTGCAGTCATTGGGGAATCACCGAAAGTAGAGACGAAAATTTTTTCGAAACAGACGGCATGGTATATGACGAAAATGTTAGAAGGAGTTGTGAAGGAGGGGACAGCGAGAGCAGGTGTATATAACGGTGCGCTAGCTGGAAAAACGGGTACAACTTCATTGCCAAATGACGATAAGGGAGCAAGAGATATGTGGTTCGTCGGCTATACACCGAACTTAGTAGGCGCTGTTTGGATTGGTTATGACCGTACGGATAAGGAACATCAGTTGCAAGGAGAAAGTGCATCTGCGACAAAATTGTTTAAGAAAATTTTAACGAAGGCTAATGTAGAACATAAAGAGAAGTTTATGAAGCCTGAAGGTGTGGAAACAATCGGTGCTCCGATTCGGCTGCGCAAAATTGAAGATGTAAAAATGAAACTATCATTTAGCCCTTTCGGTTTATTTAAAGCAAAATTAAGTTGGACGCCACTTCCAGATAACAGAATTATGTACCGAATCTATAGAGTGGAGAACGGAATTCATACGCATGTTAGCACTGTAAATGGTGCTGGAGAATATGAGGAAAAGTTCGTTAACATATTTTCAAAACCGAGCTTTTACGTTGTACCATATAATTCACAAACGAATCGCGAAGGAGAAAAGTCAAAAGTAGCTAAACCATAGTTTTTCTCTGTGTTATAATAAGAATGTTGTGAAAATAGTAAGCGTTTTTACGAATGTTTGTGTCAATTTAATGAACAACGTACATAATATTATGCATTTTGTTTTTACAAGCTGTATAGTAAAAAAAGATAAATATCGAACGTATTCGAAGCATTGGTAAGGAAGGGAGCAAGGGTCTTGGTAAGAACTATAAATGAGACATTTTTAAAAGCATGTAGGGGGGAACGTACCGATTATGTACCAGCATGGTATATGCGTCAAGCAGGCCGTTCACAGCCGGAATATAGAAAGATTAAAGAAAAGTATTCTTTATTTGAAATTACACACAATCCAGAGTTATGTGCTTACGTTACAAAATTGCCGGTTGATCAATATAACGTAGACGCAGCAATTCTTTATAAAGATATTATGTCACCACTACCTGCAATTGGTGTGGATGTAGAAATTAAATCAGGTATTGGCCCAGTTATCGATAACCCAATCCGTTCTTTACAAGACGTAGAAAAACTAGGGGAAATCAATCCAGAAGATGATGTACCGTACATACTAGATACAATTCGTTTATTAACGACAGAAATGTTAGACGTACCGTTAATCGGTTTTTCAGGAGCTCCATTTACATTAGCGAGCTATATGATTGAAGGCGGTCCATCTCGTAACTACCATAATACGAAAGCGTTCATGTATGCAGAGCCAAAAGCTTGGTTTGCTTTAATGGATAAGCTAGCAGATATGGTTATTACATATTTAAAAGCGCAAATTAACGCAGGAGCAAAAGCAGTTCAAATTTTCGATTCTTGGGTTGGAACAGTAAATGTAGCAGATTACCGCGTATTTATTAAACCAGCAATGGAGCGTATTTTTGCAGAAGTTCGCCCTATGGGTGTACCGATGATTATGCACGGCGTAGGAGCTGCACACTTAGTGAATGAGTGGCACGATTTACCGCTTGATGTAGTCGGCTTAGACTGGCGTTTACCAATTGAAGAAGCACGTGCACGCGGCGTTCATAAGGCGGTACAAGGAAATATGGACCCTTCATTCTTACTTGCGCCATGGTCTGTTATTGAAGAACATGTAAAAGGTATTTTAGATCAAGGGATGAAAGAGCCTGGTTATATCTTTAACTTAGGACACGGTGTATTCCCAGAAGTAAATCCAGATACATTAAAACGTTTAACTACATTTATTCATGAATACTCTAAAGGGCAGTTAGCGAAGTAAAGGAGAATTGCTGTATGAAAAAGAAAATTGGTTTGCTTGTAATGGCATATGGAACGCCATATAAAGAAGAAGATATTGAACGTTACTATACACATATTCGCAGAGGAAGAAAGCCAAGTCCTGAAATGCTGGAAGATTTAACAGAGCGTTACCGTGCAATTGGTGGTATTTCTCCTTTAGCTACTATTACATTAGAGCAAGCTAAGAAGTTAGAGAAGCGTTTAAATGAAGTGCAAGATGAAGTAGAGTACCATATGTATCTTGGTTTAAAACATATTGAACCGTTTATTGAAGATGCGGTGAAAGATATGCATAACGACGGAATACAAGATGCAATCGCACTTGTTCTTGCACCTCACTATTCTACGTTTAGCGTGAAATCATACGTTGGACGAGCACAAGAAGAAGCTGAGAAACTTGGGAACTTAACAATTCACGGCATCGATAGCTGGTATAAAGAGCCGAAATTCATCCAGTACTGGGTTGATGCAGTGAAAGGTATATATAACGGTATGTCAGATGCAGAGCGTGAAAAAGCAGTATTAATCGTATCTGCACATAGCTTACCAGAGAAAATTATTGCAATGGGCGATCCATATCCAGATCAATTAAATGAAACAGCTGATTATATCGCGCGCGGAGCTGAAGTAGCAAACTATGCAGTAGGCTGGCAAAGTGCAGGAAACACACCAGATCCTTGGATTGGTCCAGATGTACAAGATTTAACGAGAGAACTAAATGAAAGGCACGGTTATACTTCATTCGTATATGCACCAGTTGGATTTGTTGCTGAACATTTAGAAGTTTTATATGACAACGACTTTGAGTGTAAAGTTGTAACGGATGAAATTGGTGCGAAATATTATCGTCCAGAAATGCCAAATGCATCGGACGCATTTATTGATTGTTTAACAGATGTTGTATTAAAGAAAAAAGAATCTGTACTGTAAGAAGAAAGGGGGAGCCTGCTTGAGGAAAAAAGTTGTGATCGTCGGCGGAGGCATAACGGGATTAACAGCAATGTATAACTTACAAAAAAATATTCATGAAAAAAACTTGCCGATTGATACATTACTTATAGAAGCATCGGGTAAACTTGGCGGAAAAATTCAAACCGTTCGAAAAGATGGATTTACAATTGAACGCGGACCGGATTCTTTCTTAGCACGAAAAGAAAGTGCAGCTAGATTAGTGAAAGAATTAGGTCTTGGCGATGAACTTGTAAATAATCAAGCCGGTCAATCATTTATCCTCGTAAACAATCGGTTACATAAAATGCCGAGCGGATCAATGATGGGAATTCCAACGCAAATTACGCCGTTTCTATTTTCCGGGCTGTTCTCCCCAATTGGTAAACTAAGAGCTGGTTTTGATCTATTAATGCCGAGGTCAAAGCCAGTATCTGACCAATCACTCGGACAATTTTTCAGACATCGCCTCGGAAACGAAGTGGTTGAAAACTTAATAGAACCGTTACTATCGGGTATTTATGCAGGGGATATTGATGAAATGAGCTTAATGTCAACATTCCCGCAAATGTATCAGATTGAGCAGAAACATCGCAGTATTTCACTCGGTATGCGTACGCTCGCTCCGAAAGAAGAGAAAGCTAAACCGAAAAAAGGAATCTTCCAAACAGTGAAAACAGGTTTAGAATCTATCGTAGAATCTCTCGAAGTAAAGATGCATGAAGGTACGATAATAAAGGGAACTCGCATTGAAAAAGTTGCAAAACAGGGTGATGGTTATACAATTACTCTTAGTAATGGAAAAGAAATAGAAGCGGACGCCATCGTAGTGGCAACTTCGCATAAAGTATTGCCGTCCATGTTTGCTCAGTACAAGCAGTTTCGTTTCTTCCGTAATATTCCGGCCACATCCGTTGCGAATGTGGCACTTGCTTTCCAAAAGTCAGCAATCCGGCGCGATATTAATGGTACAGGATTTGTCGTATCACGAAATAGCGATTACACAATTACAGCATGTACGTGGACGCATAAAAAATGGCCACATACAACGCCAGAAGGAAAAACACTCCTTCGCTGTTACGTTGGACGTGCTGGTGATGAAGCGGTTGTAGAACAAACTGAAGAAGAACTCGTTCAGCTCGTACTAGAAGATTTAAGAAAAACGATGGATATTACAGAGGATCCAGAATTTACAATCGTAAGCCGCTGGAAAGAAGCGATGCCTCAATATACAGTAGGCCATAATGAGCGAATGAAAAAGCTCACAACATTTATGCAGAAAGAGTTGCCTGGTATATACTTGGCAGGTAGCTCCTATGCTGGTGCTGGACTTCCAGATTGTATTAATCAAGGTGAGGAAGCTGCAAAGCGTGTATTATCTCATTTGGAGAAAGTAATAGATGCTGAATTAATCGCACAATAAACGAAACGCCTTCAATTATATTGAAGGCGTTTCGTTTATTGTATAAAATACTTATTCGCCAATAAACATATATAAGTTATTTGGCTTTATAACGGCATCTCCTGCATAAATAACCCACTCTGTTAAGTTATCAAAATCTAAATGATAACTATTTCCTTCACTCATATCTTCTATAAAATATGGTTCATTAATGAGTATTCCTTGAATGAAATCTTCCGTAATGTTTTGCATTTCAAACCACATATGTTCACTTTTTCCTTCTTCGTAGGAGACACCAAACTTAGCAAGGAAACGAAAATCTTCATTTGATTGTTCAATGTGAAAAATGTTGCTGAAATACCCGAAAGTATTTTTCGCATTGTAAGCCATACGATTGGTTTCACTATTTGTTTTATAGAACATGAGCCCTGTAGCTTCCTCGTGTTCTTTGAAAAAACTTTCAATATATTCTTCTGAAGTATTAAATTTGAATAAGAGAACGGATGGAGATTGATGGTATTCATCTCGGGCATCCATTCCGCCTAAGAATGTATTTTGTGCATCTATTGGTTGTAGTTTCACTTCTTCATCCTCGATTGAAGATAATTGGTCCATCCTCGTTTTATGCCCTATATAAGATAATCCTTTTTCCCACGGAACAGCGACTGTATGTATAGAACCTTGCTGACTATGCGCGATAACGATAGGCTCATTCATAGGGACTTGTCCATTTTCAACCGCATTATTAGCAAATGTTTGAAAGAGATCGCTAATGCCGTAGTAGGAAGAAATGCGATTTGGAATAATTAACTCTATTTCAGTTACGCCTGCTCTTAAAAGACCGTGTGTATGAAACCAATATTGCGTAGGCTCATCATCTTTATCGTCTTCATAAACAGAATGAATAACGTACAAGTCAGGAATGTCAGGTAATAATTCATTTTCAACGTGATATTCAATATAGCTTCTAGATATCACTTTCATTGCTGCACTTGAATCGATTACAAATAACAAATCTGGGGCGAGATTCCATAAAAACTGTAACTGCTGGAAAAAGCAGTCCAGTACATCGCCTACAAATAGCGTACGAGTGAAAATTTCAGTGCCGAAAGCCGCATCTTCAAAATTACGATCTACGATTGTAGAATCTTGTCTATTGTACATTTTGTATTCTTCTGGGTCATTCGCCTCATCAATATGCAGTTCATACGGTATGATTGCTTCATCCATATGTAACTCAAAAATAAGGCTTGTCTCATCACTATAAACAATTTTTAACTCATCAACTTTAGTAGCGATAGTCTCTAGCCGCTGTTTTAACTGCTCAATTGTAATTCTAGTTGGTATAACAGCAATCATATCTGAAAAATGACGTTCTAATGTTCCATTCATAGCTGCGCGGTATGTTTCTGTTTGCACTTCCATCCAATCACTCCTATTCAAATGAATCCATTTTACATGCCAATCAAATGTCGATATTTTCTGTTTTCTCTCTCTAACATTATAGAGTGCATTTGTAGAAGGTGTAAAATTATTATTTTGTATTATAGGTTGAAAGCTTGTAAATTAAATAAATCTTTTGTAAAATTTGTCGAAAAATAGTTCTATATAACGAATCATTTGTTATGATAGAAATGCTGAGAAAATATGAAATATGGAGAGGAAAATGGCTGTGAAGAAATTGTTAAGTGTCTTTTTATCATTCTTGCTATTGCTTTCATTTACTGGAACTTTAGCGCAAGCAGAAGAAACTGCTTCTATGTCAGTAGAAAAAGCAATTCAAGTATTTAAGCAGCAAGGGAAAACGAAGGGGATAGTGGAAGGGTACATTGTTGGATATACGCAAAGTTCTTCTAAATATACGAAGGATCCAGCTAAGTTTGATGATACAAACGTAGCAATTGCAGATTCGCCAAACGAAACGAATCCAGACAAAATCATGCCTGTTCAGTTGCCAAAAGGTGATGTGAGAACGGCAGTGAATGTAAAAGATCATCCTGAAAATATCGGGAAGAAAGTTAGTTTGACTGGGACTCTTGAATTATATTTTAGTAACCCAGGTTTAAAATCAGTAACAGCTTATAAGTTTCAAGGTGAAGGCCAAAACCGTGTTAGCGATGTAGTAGCTTCACCGAACGGTGGAGAAGTTGCTAAAGGAACAGCGGTAACATTAACGACGAATACAGAAGGGGCAACAATCTACTATACGTTAGATGGCTCTAATCCTACTAATAAAAGCGTTCGTTATAATGGACAAATTGTAGTGAATGAAAATAGTGTAGTGAAAGCAATCGCAGAAAAAGAAGGGCTTACTTCTTCAGCAATTTCGACGTTTTCGTTTATTATCGTAAATAATGAACAGGTTCGTATTCATGACATTCAAGGAAAATCACATATGTCTCCTTACAACGGAAAGAAAGTATACAATGTGGAAGGCGTTGTCACAGCGCTTGATAAAAACGGCTTTTATATAGAAGACAATCAGCTAGATAATGATCCAGCTACTTCAGAAGGTATGTACGTATACAAAAAAGATGCGAATGTAGCAGTAGGAGATCTTATTCAAGTTGATGGAGTAGTAGAAGAATATGTTGGACCAGGATATGCAGAGCGATTTGAAACAGACTTAACGACGACAGAAATTAAGGCGAGTCGCGTTGTTGTAATCGCAAAAGATCAATCTTTACCAGCACCGATTGTACTTGGGGAAAACGGTGTGAAAATCCCGGATCAGATTATTGATAATGATGCATTTGGTTTATTTGATCCAAATGAAGATGCAATCGACTTCTATGAAAGTATAGAAGGTATGCGTGTTACGATGCCAACACCAAAAATTATTGCACCTCAGAAAAACGGAAATTTATATGTAACAGTAAAAAATGGTGGAGATAAAATAGTAACACAATATGGCACACCTCTATTAGATGAAAATCAATTAAACCCAGAGCGTCTTTCTGTAAAAGTGCCTCGCGATTATGTAGCAAAAGTAGGAGATACTTTCACTGGAGATATAACAGGGGTAGTAGGATATGATTACGGTTCTTTCCGTATTTCGCCAATAACAGAATTGCCAGCTGTAGTGGATGGTGGATTTAAGCAAGTAGGGGCAAATATTCAGCCTCGTCTTGATAAGTTAACAGTTGCTACATATAACATTGAAAACTTCTCGGCGAATAAAAAAGAAACAACAGATGAAAAGGTAAAAGCGTTAGCGTATTCTATTAAATACAATTTAAAAATGCCAGATATTATCGGTGTAGAGGAAATGCAAGATAATAACGGATCAATTAATGACGGTACAACAGATGCGTCATTGAGCGCAAAACGTATCATTGATGCAGTTCTAGAAATTCGTGGACCGAAGTATGAGTATGTAGAAATCGCTCCAAACAATAATCTAGACGGAGGAGCACCAGGAGCGAATATTCGCGTCGGTTTCTTCTACAACCCATCACGCGTGAAATTAGCAGCAGTACCGAAGTTACTTGATAAAAATGTGGTTCGCATTGGAGACGAAAGTTCATTATTTGAAAGTACACGTAAACCGTTAGCGGCAGAATTTACGTTCCAAGGACAAAACGTTGTTGTCGTTGCAAATCACTTAAACTCAAAAATAGGGGATGCAACGCCATTTGGAAAAGTGCAACCGCTCGTATTAAAAAGTGAAGACAAACGAATTCAGTTAGCACAAGAAGTAAATCAATTTGTACAAGGAATTCAGAAAAAGAACACAAATGCACCAGTTGTTGTGTTAGGAGATATGAACGATTTTGAGTTTGCTAAACCACTAAAAGCACTAGAAGGAACAAACTTAAAGAATATGTTAAACACGGTGCCGAAAGAGAATCGTTACACGTACATTCACGAAGGAAATGCACAAGTGTTAGATCATATTTTAGTAACAAACAACATCGCACCGCACACAATTGTAGATCCAGTGCACTTAAACTCAAACATAATGAAAGAGCACGGACGTGTAAGCGATCATGACCCAGTACTTGCTCAAATTGATTTGAAGAAAGCTTCTTAAAGAAAGGAACGCTTAGGTGACTGAGCGTTCTTTTTTGTTTCTGCATCAATAGTATAAAGAGATGATTCCTTTTTTTGTAATCTGATGATAAAATTAATTGAATATTCAGTCGTTAGGAGGGCAGCGATGCAAGCACGAATAAATGGAAAATTAATGAATCAGTTTGCAATTTTTTTTAGTACGATCGTCATGCTTCAGTTTGTAGCTGATATAACAGGACTTACAAGTAATTTAGACATTACGTATAACTTAATACATACAGCAACTTCTTATATAACATTTAGTTTGGCGGTTATTTTCACTTTAATAGGTGCAAGAAGAGAATTAAGTAAATATGCAATTGCTTCATTATGTTTAGTAGTGGCGATTAAAGCAATTTATTTTGTAGCGGTTGTTATTTTATGGGGATTGGCTGGTACACCGTAAATGAATAGTAAATAAAACCCTAATTTCCAATATAGTAAGGAAATTAGGGTTTTATTATACTTGAAAAGCCTTTCTACACCGCTCTCTTCTTTGCAACCTTCTTCTATATTTTTTTCTATCACGCTTTACTCCTTGTATGTACATGAATAAACTAACGAGAAGGAAAAAAGTGCATTGCATCGTTAAAATATACGGCGACATGCCATGCAACGGTTGTTTTGGGTCATATAAATGAAAAGGCGCTCCGCCTATTGTAGGGAATATCGTATTTAGCAGGACGTATGGAATGGAGGCAACTGCAAATGGGAAGAGAATCGCCATATAGTCCTTTTGTGACCACGCAGATGCTGCAAGTCCTAAAAGGGCCATTAAACCTGCAAATAAAAAATTAATTCCGATATATACAGTAATGTAAGTGAGGGGAGATTCGTAATATAAGTTTGCAAACATCCCATTATCATTTATAATGCCTGAACCAGCCGTCGGTTCTCCGTCTGGAATGGTTAATTTGCAAAATAATAACGATAAGATGAATGGAAATGTATAAAGAAGTCCGCCACAAAAGAATGTAACGATATATTTCGTTACTGAATAAGGGAACAAAGAAATCCCTTTACTTACAAACGGTTTAAAACCATCTGATTTATCCGAATTGTAACTTGTACTAAAGGGGAAACTAGCAATAACGGGCATTAATAATAAATAAACATCCATTTCATTGTCGCGAAATCCAATCCATTTAAAAGCTGTTGTTACAAACGCATCCGTTCCATCCCCAATGTAACGAATTACATAATAATAATGGTAAATAAAAATAAGAGCTAGTCCACTAAACATAATAATTAAAGAAACACGATTACAAAAAGCTTGCTTTATATTTAAACGAAGCGCACGCATCATGACTGAAAAAGCCTCCACTATTTTGATAAACTTGTCTATTTTCTATATTACTATTAATTGTAAAGATTTTCTTGTTTTTTTATTTGATTATTTGAAAAAGAGGAATTTTGTTGTTGTGAAGTAAGGTTTAATCATATATCTTAAGAACACCTTTTCCTTTTCTCTTTTCTTCTGATAAACTATGGACAGTATGATATACACTGACTGGAATTTTTTTATACTGGAAATAATAAAAAAGAGAACTTGTCTAGAATGTAAGCGTGTGGTAATATCAAAGGTGTACTGATTGACTATATTATCCAATTGGTCATTTTTGGAGGTGGAGATGTGGCGATAGATCGAAAACGTTCTATTATTGAAGCTGCAACAAAGTCTTTTTCAGCGTTCGGTTATAAAGCAACAACGATGGATCAAGTAGCGAAGTTAGCGAATGTAGGAAAAGGAACGATTTATACTTTTTTCAAAAATAAAGAAGAGCTATTTGGTGAAATTATTTCTAATTTAATTACAGAAATGAAGCAAGTTGCAGAAAGTGCAATTCGTTCAGATGTTTCATTTTTTGAAAATGTACATAGAGCATTATATAGCATCTTGGAATTTAGAAAAGAACATCAGCTCATGATTAAATTAATTCAAGAAGAGCGCGATATGGGAACGAAAGAAGTACAAGAAGTCATGCAACAAGTTGATGTGGAAATTGTTTCTGTTATTCAATCATATTTAAAGATTGCGATTGAAAAAGGTGAAATTAGCAAATGTGATCCAGAAATTACAGCATTTATTATGCTTCGTCTATATGTATCGCTTATTTTTGATTGGGAAAAAAATCATGAACCGCTAGAAAAAGAAAAAATTGCAGAGTTATTTGAACTTTATTTACTAAAAGGATTGTCAAACTAAGATGATCCTTTTAATTTTATAAAAAAATGACCAAATTAATAATGAGGTCATATATTTAATTTGAGGAGGAGTTATAGAAAAATTATAATTATAATGAGAAAAAGTTGCATAGTAATAAATTCGGGGATAAGGCATATGTATGAACAAGTATAGCCTTTTTGTTTGAGTGAAAATGACCAAATGAACAATGTGGTCATTTAGAAAAGGGGGAGAAATGATGAAATGGAATCAGTTACTTCGTAAAGAGTTTACTGAAATTATAAAAAGTAAAAAAATATTAATTCCAATTATCGCGGTTTTATTCGTGCCAATTTTATATGCAGGTATGTTTTTATGGGCCTTTTGGGATCCGTATAAACAGTTAGATGATTTACCAGTTGCGGTAGTCAATTTAGATAAAGGTGCAGTATTTGATGGGAAACCAATTGAGGTCGGAAAAGGGCTCGTTGATAACTTAAAAGATAATACAAGTTTCAAATGGGAATTTGTAAGTGAAAAAGAAGCGGAAAAAGGAATGGAAGGTAGAAAGTATTACATGTTAGTACGCATTCCAGATGACTTCTCAAGTAACGCTACAACGTTATTAAAAGATGATCCAAAACCATTAAATTTAGAATACATTCCAAACGAAAGCTTAAACTTCTTATCTTCACAAATTGGCGGAACAGCCATTGAAAAAATTAAAGGTGAAGTATCAAGTACGTTAACGAAAACATATGCAGAGAAAATGTTTGATTCTATTCAAGACGTCTCAAAAGGATTAGCAGATGGGGCGGAAGGAGCAAATAAACTACACGACGGATCAAGTGAGCTGCATGATGGTTCCAGTAAAGTGACGGATGGCCTTCATACACTTCAAGGGAAGTCTGGAGAGATGAAGGATGGAGCTCAGAAATTAGCAGATGGATCTAATAAATTAGTAGATGGATCAGGCAAAGTAACAAATGGTTTAAATACGTTAAATAGCAAAACAGGTGAGATGCAGACGGGTATAGGGAAATTGCAAGATGGATCTCAGAAAGTAACAGCGGGTTTGAATACGTTAGTAAATAAATCAGGTGAATTAAAAACAGGAACGAATGAATTAGCAGCTGGTATGGAACAGCTTGTTGGAGGACAAAGTCAATTAGAGGGGGTTTCTCAAAAAATTGAAAAGGGTTTGCAAGAATTAGATAGTAAAGTGAAAAGTTCCGCTGCAGGTTTAGAAGAAATGCAGGCGAAAGTTCCTACAATATTAAATAAAGTAAATGAGAAAATAGACGGAGCTGAAAAAAACGTAAATCAGTTAAATGGATTTACTCAATCAACAGCAGGAGATGCCAAAAATGCAGCGCAAGATGTAGCTAATTTACAAAAGCAAATTGAGAGTTTACCAAAAGAATATCAAGAGCAGTTACAACCGTATATAACAAATGCGGCAAAAAGTACAGCGACAGTTCAACAAAAAGTTGCTGTAGTATCGGGTGGAACAAAGACACTAAACGAAGAAGTAAATCAACTAAAAGGTGAAATAAATCAAAAGGCAAGTGAAATGCAAAACAAACTACCGAATTCAGGTGGGATTAATACTTTAACGGATGGTATTACGAAATTAATGAATGCGCAAAACCAATTTGTAAGTAAGTTTCACGGATTTGGTGAAGGATTAAATAATGCCAAAGTAGGTGTAAATAAATTAAATAAGGGGTCAGATCAATTAATTGATGGAGTAACTCAATTAGCGGACGGCTCAAGCAAAGTAACAGGTGGTTTAGGTACATTATCCGCAGGAGCAAATCAAATGTCAGGAGGAATAACGCAATTAACAGACGGTTCAAGCCAAGTAACAACTGGCTTAGGTACTCTAAATGGTGGTCTAAACCAAATGTCAACTGGCTCAACCCAGCTAATCGACGGTGTAAATAAACTAGCAGACGGCTCAGGAAAAGTAACTGATGGACTAGTGAAAGTAAACGATGGTTCAGGTGAACTTGCTGAGAAACTTGGGGAAGGGGCAGAGAAAACTGGGGAAGTAAAAGGGACAGATAAAACGTATGATATGTTTGCAAGTCCTGTAAAGGTGAAGACGGAGAAAATGGCGGAAGTTCCTAACTACGGAACTGGATTTACACCGTATTTCTTATCACTCGGTTTATTCGTTGGGGCATTACTATTATCAATCGTATATCCATTACGTGATACAGTTGGCGTTCCAAAATCAGGATTTAGTTGGTTTATTAGTAAGTTCGGCGTGTTACTATCAGTCGGTATTATTCAAGCGATAGTAGCAGATGTTATATTACTGTTCGGATTAGGTGTAGAAGTACAAAGTATTCCGTACTTCATACTCTTTAGCATCGTTACAAGTTTAGCGTTTATTGCATTAATTCAATGTTTAGTAACAGCATTCGGTGATGCAGGGCGTTTCATCGCCATCATCACATTAATTATTCAGCTTACAACAAGTGCTGGAACATTCCCGTTAGAGTTAATTCCGAAGTTTTTACAACCATTTAATGCTTGGTTACCGATGACATACTCTGTATCAGGATTGAAAGCAGTCGTATCAAGCGGAGACTTTAACTTCATGTGGCAAAACATAGGAATGCTCATGATCTTTATCGTTGTATTATCACTTGGAACAATCGCCTCCTTAACTTTGATGCACAAACGACAATTTAAAAATGTTGCTGAAAATCAATCGGTTGAAGCGTAAAAAAAGCACCTTTTTGGTGCTTTTTTATTTTAATAGAGGGCATCTTTTCCTTGGTTCATCTATAAATCTTTCTAAAAGCTATAGAAACGAAAGAAAAGGAATTACAACAATTTACAGAGAAACATAGGGTAGAGGAGTTGATATGATGAAAGGCAATCCTACTTACTATTTTATCTTATATCCATTAATCTTCTTTCTCGTTTTCTCTCTTTCACCTATCTTGTTTCAGAAAAAAGAATATACGAGTATGAAAGATATACTAGGGATACTTTTATTTTACTATGTGCTAATTAGTGGATATTACTTTATGGATGTTGTAAGTGAAAGAATGAAGAAGGATAGTAAAGATAAACGATAAATTTTATTGTATAAAAACCGATGGAGGATAAAAAATGACTGAAAGTGAGATGAAATTCCGTGATACGACCATTCGTAACTTTTTTGATAAAGAGAATCGTTTAAAATCGATTCCAGGTCAAAAGAAGAAAAAATTAGTATTGTTAGAGCATTTAATTAGCAAGTTAAATGCTGAAAATCAATATACAGAAAAAGAAATTAATACATTTATAAAACAATATCATGATGATTTTTGTACAATTAGACGTGAATTTATTGTACATAGGTTTATGGATAGAGAGGATAGTATGTACCGTATAAACGGGAGAGAAGTTTGGACGAAGTGGGAGGAGTTAAAATAATGAATCAGCGAGGGGATCCCCGCTGATTATAAGCCTGTGCTAGTCTTGCTGTTTCTTTGTAGTAAGTCTATGAACGCTTCAACATTCGAACTTGTAATGTATCCAAGCGTTATATATTCATCTTCATAGTAAAATATTATTTTTTTGTCAAAGATTCTTCTCTTCGTTTCTATGGATAGAATTTTTTCATAATCAAATTCGGCAATGAATGTGTTTTTATATTGGCTAAAAAAGAGAAGTCTTTGATTAGTAGCAAGTAACATGCCAGGATACGGGACTTTATGCGTAATCATATAGCCAGTAAGTGAACATTTTAAAGTAGATAAAATTTTTTCTTCTTTATGTAATAGTTGTTTTGCATCTGTTAAGATAGGGTTCATTCCATATATTCCTTTTATTTTGATTTATGAATATTGTATCAAGAGTAAAAAGATTCTCAATATGTAATATTGCATATTGGACGTTTTATAGTTTTAATATTATTTTTAAAAAGAAAAAGTACGAGGTGATTCAATGATACGGTTAGTAAAAGAGACTGATGCAGAAGCAATTATGAATATTAGAAAAGAAATTATATTATCGGAAACTACTACAAAATTTTTCATAGTATCCCCAAAGAAGTTACCGAATGATAGTAATGCAGAAAGAGAAAAGATACGGAAAAGCAATGAGAAAGGTAATCTCTATATCGTGTATGAAGTAGATAGGAAGGTAGTTGGCTTTTTACTTTTCAACCGATATGAACTAGAACGGTTACAACACGCAGGCACAATGGGAATGGGGATTAAAGAGGCGTATTGTAATCAAGGCATCGGCACGAAATTAATTGAATTTCTTATTAGTTGGGCTAAAGGGCAGAAAGGTTTAGAGAAAATTTGCTTAGGTGTAGTTTCTGTTAATGATCGGGCAATTAAAGTGTACAAACGTATGGGTTTTGTAGAAGAAGGGAGACAACGAAAGCAAATAAAGTATGAAGATGGATCATATGGAGACGATGTATTGATGGGCTTTTATATTGAATAAAGGATATATGGTATTAAGAAAAGGAATGTACCTACCGTAAATGTCTAAAAGCAGTATATTGCCCCTCCATTAACAGACTTTTACCTATGTATAATATTAATATAGTAAAATCATAACAACCGATATTGCAGTTTCCAATAATATACTATATAATCAATTTAAGAAAACGTTTTCATGCAAAGGGGGAGAATTTCGTGTCGACTATAGAGGACGTGGCGAAATTAGCGGGGTTATCAAGGACAACGGTTTCTAGGGTGATTAATAATCATCCATATGTTTCAGATGAGAAGAAAAAAAGGGTTCAATTAGCAATGAAGCATTTAGGCTTTGTTCCTAATTCTGCGGCGAGAAGGCTTCGTAAACAAAAAACGGAAACAATTGCGGTGCTAGTTCCAAGGATTACAAATCCTTTTTTCAGTAGATTTATTGAAGCAATCGAGATTGCAGCTTCTGAACATAAATATAAACTGATTATTTGTCAAACAAGATATTTACCTGAAAAAGAGATGGAGTATTTACAATTATTATCTACGAAACAAGTAGATGGGATTATTCTATGTTCACTAGAAAATCCGTGGGAAGATGTAGAGCCATACTTACAGCACGGTCCAATCGTGTTATGTAATGAATATATTGAGGAAGCAAATATTCCAACAGTGAAGTTTGATCATGCGCAAGGAGCATATATAGCTGCGAAGCATGTGTTAGATCAAGGATATCGCAATCTTATTTTTTGCCGTGGTAACGAAACCAAATTAGTTAGCCAGCAGCGAAAAATGGGCTTTTTACGTGCAATAACTGAGAAGAGCCGCCAAGTAGAAGCGATTGATTTTCTTGAAAACGCTTTCTCTTGGGAGGATGGAAAACGAATATTCCATGAAGTATTAAAGGACAAAAAAAATCCTACCGCGATTTTGGCAGGAGGCGATGAGGTAGCAGCTGGAATTATCTCAGAGGCGAAGCACCATAACTGGAGCATTCCAGATGATCTCGCTGTTATCGGTTTTGATAATCAAATATTATCACAGATTACAGAGCCAGGTATTACGACAATTGAACAGCCAATCGATGAGATGGCCCGAAAAGTTGTCGACCTGATGATGGATAAAATCCATACGAAAAATTATCGACAAAAAGAATTGTATGAGTTTGAACTGGAGCTCTTGGTGAAAGGTTCAACGATGAAGAAGGATACGATGTTATTAGCCTAGTAGACTATGTCTGCTAGGTTTTTTTATGTTCATAAACTACTATTCTTCGTGAACGCAGTCATCACATTTGTTATGGTATGCTTCGTGTTGCTCATCAATTTCTTTCCCACAGTGCGCACAAGTTTTCGTCGGTAAATTTCTGAAAAACTCCATTGGTTGATCGATCATGTCAATCCCTCCATTTCCATTTCTTACTATTATTGTATTATTACAAAAAATAAAAGTCAACAACTGTTTTATAACAAAATTGAAAATTAATGAAAAAGTTTAGGAAATGGATTATAGTTAACAATGTAGAATGTAAGTGAAACATGCATTCCTACTCGGTTTTAGAAAGGATGGATACATATGAAAATGACTGTTGTCGGCTTTTGGGGCGGATTTCCAGAAGCGGGAGAAGCAACGTCGGGGTATTTGTTTGAACACGATGGTTTTCGTTTACTTGTAGACTGTGGTAGTGGTGTACTAGCACAGCTTCAAAAATATATAACACCATCTCATATAGATGCAGTTGTACTGTCACACTATCATCACGATCATGTTGCGGACATTGGGGTATTGCAATATGCGAGATTAATTACGAGTGCAACAACAAGGCAACTACCGGAATTACCAATATACGGTCATACGTTTGACGAGAATGGATTCCATTCTTTAACACATGAACCACATACGAAAGGAATCGCGTACAATCCAGAAGAAAGACTTCAAGTTGGACCGTTCTCGATTTCGTTCTTAAAAACTGTTCATCCTGTTACATGCTTTGCGATGCGTATTACAGCTGGAGATGGTGCTGTAGTATACAGCGCTGATTCAAGTTATATTCCTGAATTCATTCCATTCACGAAAGATGCTGATCTTTTCATTTGTGAGTGTAATATGTATGCACATCAAGAGGCTGCAAAAGCAGGGCATATGAATAGTACAGAAGTAGCAAGTATTGCAAAAGATGCGAATGTAAAAGAACTTTTATTAACGCACTTACCGCATACAGGAAACCCATCTAATTTAGTAACAGAAGCAAAACAAATTTTCAGTGGCCATATTACGCTAGCGCATAGTGGCTACGTATGGAACTCATGAGGTGATACGATGTTATTTATTGATAATAAAGGAATTACAGATCCTAGAATAAATTTAGCGATTGAAGAATATTGTGTGAAAAATTTAGATATTAACGAAACATATTTACTGTTCTACATTAACGAACCTTCGATTATCATTGGTAAAAACCAAAACACAGTAGAAGAAATTAATGCAGATTACGTAAAAGAAAAAGGTATTCATGTCGTTCGTCGTCTATCAGGCGGAGGCGCAGTATATCATGATTTAGGAAACTTAAACTTCAGCTTTATCACGAAAGATGATGGAGATAGTTTCAGCAACTTCAAAAAATTCACAGAGCCTGTAACGAAAGCGCTTGGTAAATTAGGTGTAAATGCAGAACTAAGTGGTCGTAACGACATTTTAGCTGAAGGAAGAAAAATTTCAGGTAACGCGCAGTTCTCAACGAAAGGTCGTATGTTCAGTCACGGTACGTTACTATTTGACTCTGAAATCGATCACGTCGTATCAGCACTGAAAGTAAAAATGGATAAGATCCAATCAAAAGGAATTAAATCAATCCGTAGCCGCGTTGCGAACATTACAGAGTTCCTAAACGAAGAAATGACGACAGAAGAGTTTAGACAACTTCTTCTAGAAACAATTTTCGAAGGAGAAACAGAAATCCCAACGTATGAATTAACAGAAGAGGATTGGAAAGAAATCCATAAACTTTCTGAAGAGCGCTACCGCAATTGGGACTGGAACTACGGAAAATCACCGAAGTTCAACTTACAACATTCACACCGCTTCCCAGTTGGACAAGTTGACGTTCGTCTGGAAGTGAAAAAAGGAACAGTAACAGAATGCAAAATTTACGGCGACTTCTTCGGTTCACTAGATGTTCATGATATCGAAGAGCGTCTAACAGGCGTTCAGTTCGATAAAGATACATTCACTGCAGCTTTAGAAGGCGTAGATATCGCACGCTACTTCGGTAACATTACAACTGAAGATTTCTTACATTTATTCTTCTAAAAATGAGGGAGGCTGCCATAACGGGCAGCCTCTTTTTTTGCGTAGATTGTCGCGTTTTTTCGGTAAGTCGATATATTCGAAAAATCGCGGATATAATTTCATTCACCATAAAATCACAGGACATCTGCCTCTTATAAAGGAATATATATATTCAAAAGGAGGCGGATTGATATGAAAAGGGTAATGTACGTTGTATTATTACTCAGCTTTGTCATCGGAATGACAGCGTGTAACAGTGGATCGCCCTCAAGTCGTACAATTTTGTCTATCGGAAAACCAGCGGAGGATAATGTTATATATTTTACGCATACAGATAACAAACGAAAGATACATGATATACAAGACATGTTTCAAAATAAGAAGTGGAAAAGAAATGAAACATTCAGCACTGTTAATAAAACGCCAGATGTCGTCTTATCAATAGATGAAAACAACAAAGGGTTACCGGCATTATATGTTACCGTGTATTTTCATGAAAATGGAGCGGACGTTTTGAATTTGTATGGGGAGTATACGAGCTTAAATAAAGAGGAACTTGAAAATCTTAGAAAAAAGATGAGTGCATATTATCCTAAAATGATTTTTGGTCTAGTGTTATAAATTACTTGTAAATAAAATCCCCTTATTTTTCTAAATTAAACTAAGAGAAGGTGATCTGTCTATATGCAGTTAATAGAATATCACTTGCCACTTTAATTTTCTTTTAATATAATTAATTTAGAATTTTTAAATATTCTAAATTTTATAAAGGTGGGGTTTTTGTGAATCTCGTTCAATCTTTGGCTGAAACGGCAAAAAAGAAGGGGGAAAAACCGGCTTATATATTTATGGATCAGTCGGTCTCATATGACCAATTAAACAAAATGGTCACAAGGTTTTCTAGCAATTTAGCAGAAATGGGCATTGGAAAAGGGGACAATGTCGCATTAGTTGTTGGGAACTCACCACATTTTTTGGTCGGTTTATACGGAACAATGAAAGCCGGAGCAACTGTTATTCCAGTTAATCCAATTTATACAGCAGACGAAATGCATTACATTTTACAAAATGGAGATGTAAAAACAATCATCGTACTCGACGTCCTTCTACCTGTTATACAATCTCTTACAACAAGACTTCCTTCATTAGAAAACATCATCATATGCGAAACCTCATCAGATTTTAACCATACAGAAACCGAAAAAATGAAAACGTTTACTAGTTTTGTGGGGGCTGGAGATTTACAATACGAAGGCCCTGAACTAGATGAAGAGGATGTAGCGGTTATCCTATACACTTCAGGTACAACTGGAAAACCGAAAGG
This sequence comes from Bacillus sp. FSL K6-1338, assembly GCF_038006965.1. Lineage (NCBI taxonomy): Bacteria > Bacillati > Bacillota > Bacilli > Caryophanales > Bacillaceae > Bacillus > Bacillus sp. FSL K6-1338. Next base: position 1,100,283 of record NZ_JBBOWI010000001.1, read on the forward strand.
CGCTATGCTCACACATAAAAATTTATATAGTAATGCGAATGATGTTGCGTCTTATTTACAATTTACTGCTGACGATCGCGTCGTTGCGGCACTGCCAATGTTCCATGTATTCTGTTTAACAGTTGCGGTAAATGCACCGATTGTGAACGGAGCAACGATTTTAATGTTACCGAAATTTAGTCCGAAAGAAGTATTCCGTATTTGTCGTACGTACGAACCAACGATCTTTGCTGGCGTACCGACGATGTACAATTATTTATATTTATTTGAAGAAGCAAGCGCAGAAGATGTGAAGACGCTTCGCCTTTGTATTTCCGGTGGTGCATCGATGCCTGTTGCTCTTCTGCAAAACTTTGAAAAACGTTTTAACGTTATTGTTTCAGAAGGATACGGTTTATCAGAAGCATCACCAGTTACTTGTTTCAACCCGCTAGATCGTCCTCGTAAACCAGGATCAATTGGCACAAATATTTGGCATGTAGAAAATAAAATTGTAAATGAACTTGGGGAAGAAGTACCTGTCGGCGCAGTCGGCGAATTAATCGTTCGCGGACCTAACGTTATGAAAGGATACTATAATGCACCAGAAGATACAGCTGCGACATTGAAAGACGGCTGGCTATATACAGGTGACTTAGCGAAAATGGATGAAGAAGGTTACTTCTATATCGTTGATCGTAAAAAAGATATCGTCCTAGTTGGCGGTTATAACGTATATCCTCGTGAAGTAGAAGAAGTATTATATACGCACCAATCAGTAGCTGAAGTTGTTGTAATCGGTGTTCCTGATGAAAACTTAGGAGAAGCTGTGCGAGCGTACGTCGTTTTGAAGCAAGCAAACGTAACAGAAGAAGAACTAATGCATTACTGTACGTTACATTTAGCGAAATATAAAGTGCCGAAAAGCATTGAGTTTTTAATAGAATTACCGAAGAATACGACGGGTAAATTGTTAAGAAGAGCATTGAGAGAGAAAGCGATGCAAGTGTAATGAAGAAAAGGTCCCCTAAAAGATATTTTAGGAGACCTTTTCTTTGTTTATCGTAATAACTTTTTCTCATATGAAATGTAGTAGGAAGTTTGTATATATAATAGCGGAGCGTGTTCAAATAACTATTTGGTACTAGTAGTAATGAAGATATTCTTCCTACTTTCTTACATGAAATTTTTAATTTTGGATATTTGTATCATATGTTTCTGCAACAAACACAAAGTCTACATGCTCTTTATCAATAAAAATACTTGTTTTAGATGGAAGACCTGTTATGGTAGAAACAATATCAACCTCAACAAGGTCAAATCCTACACGATAAGCATCTGCAATTTCAATTCCACCAGTTAGAAAATGCAATCCATCCCCAAATGACTTAAATACAAATACATTTTCTTTCAAACTTTTATTATCCATTTCAATCCATTCTTCGTTAATATAAATCTTAAATGTCGTGCACTTTGGAACACACTCGATGTGATGTATCCCTTTATAACTATTAAGCGAAAACATATAGGTATGAGTTTCTTTAAAGTTAATATCTATCCCGTATTTAAAAGCAAAGGTTTTATATACCATTTCATAAAACAATGGCATTACAATATCATCCCATGCGTCATAGGCAAAAGCATGAATTGGTATTAGATGAGGATATAAACTTACAATCGCTTTTTGAAAATTAAGTAAGATGGTTGTATCTGTAATTTCTTTTAAAGAATCATCTATTTCATGGTCATAATCTTTCGAAATTCTGTTATCAATCATATGAAAAACTCCTTACATAGTCTTCTATATACTACGTTTTTCCGCATCATCAGTTTGTGCCTTCTTCAACTAAATTGCAAGTTTAACCGATGATTCCAAAAAAGCCCTTGTCTTATTTTATCAATTGTTAAATGTATTTATCTTTAAACTTCAATACGAAGATTAAACATGAAGGTGCGGGCGGAAAAGTAACAGAAACAAACTTTGTATATGACCCGATTAACCAATTATTAAATGAAGCACTACCAAACGGAACAACTAAATCATACACATATGATGGATTTGGAAACCGTACAAGTGTGAAAGTTGTAGAGAATGGAAAAGAAACAAAATCTATAGCGGCAACATTCAATGAAGGAAATCAGCTTGTAAAATTCGGAAACGAATCGTTAACGTATGATGCGAATGGCAATCGTACGTCTGATGGAAAGTACAAGTATACATGGAATGAAAATGACCAAATTGTAGCGATTACAAAACAAGGTGAAAGCAATGCATTCGCAACGTATAAATATGATGAGGATAATCGTCGTATTGAAAAGAATGTCAATGGTCAAGTAACACGTTACTTCTATGATGGAGATAGTATCAATCCATTGTATGAAACAGATGGAAGTGGAACTGTACTTCGTCAATATGTATACTCAACAAGTGGCGCGCGTCTAGCGATGAAATCAAAAGGACAAACGTTATACTACCATTACAACCCTCGTGGTGATGTCGTTGCGATGACAGATCAAAATAGAGAAGTTGTAGCAACGTATGAATATGATTCGTGGGGTAACGTACTAAAGAGCGACGTAAAAGGTATCGCCGCAGACAATCCATTTGGATATGCGGGATACATGTATGATAAAGAAATTGGGATGTACTATCTGATTGCGCGTTATTATAATCCGGAGCATGGTGTGTTCTTATCGGTGGATCCTGATCCGGGTGATGAAGATGACCCAATTACCATGAATGGGTATACGTATGGTGATAATAATCCAGTAATGTTGATAGATCCAGATGGTAATATACCTGTTGCTCCACTTGTAATAGCGGGTGCAAGGATGGCTGCCCCTCATATAGCACGTTATGCAGCAAAACAAGCAGCAAAACAAGCAGCAAGAAAAGCGAAAAAAAGAGCTACATTAGCAGCTAATAAAAGAGCAGGAGCAAGGGCTGAGGAACTTGCAAAATCGGCATTAAAGAAAAAGGGATATGATGTATTAGGAAGTCAAGTTAGTGTTCGTACTTCTAAAGGTATTAGAAGGGTTGATCATTTAGTTAGAACACCTCGTGGCAAATTACTGGCGGTAGAAGTTAAAGCTGGTAATGCTAGAGGAACTGCGATGCAGTTAAAAAAGGATAAGCTAATGAGGAAACAGGGAGGAAAGATTATAGGGAAGAATGCCCCTCGTAGATTGAAAGACCAAGTTCGTAAAATACGAACCGTTGTTGTCACCCCTAAGTAAGGAGGATAGTTATTATGAATAAAAAAGAACTAAAATTAAAGTTATTGCAAGGTCTAGGTGAAGCATTAAAAGAAAACGGTTATAAGACTAGAACTACACAACAAGACCTGGTGAAAAAATTTGATAAAGGAAAAATCAGTATACATTTAGCCTTTATCAATCACCCAGAAGATTTTCATGTGACGGTGGATGTGGGAATTCGGTTTGACGAATTAGAAAATATGAAAAATCAATGGGATGAAGGTTTAACAATTAAAGAGAAAAAGGAAACCTATACGATTGGGGTTGAGTTAGGGAATTTAGTCCATAGGGAGCAAAAAAGGTGGCGTGTTGAAAAGGAAGAAGATATTTTACCTGTTACTATGGATATTTTAAAAGAAGTTAAGGAATACTTCATTCCATATATTGATAAGTATGTAGATGTGGAAAATGTATTTGATTTATGTGTAAGAGATGATGATGAGGCTCGAGCAAAAAATGCTATTGGATTAGCCTTGTTATTAAATAAAGAAGAGATGTTAGAACAAATCATTGAGAAAAAGAAAGAGTATTTAAAGACGAGGGATAAATTTGAATTGGAGTTATTTGAAAACTTTCTTTCTAATATGAATCTAGGATAAACAAGGTTAGTTATTCATTTTCGTGAGTATAGTGGGGTTAATTGTTTATATCTGGTTTTTCTGGCTGGAAAAACATTAAACTCTAGATTTTCTATTAATTATAAATATTAGTAGCCCCTAGAAGGAAACATTCGACGTTTTTATGATTAGACATAAACTTCGAATGTAACTTATAGGGGTTTTTATTTACAGGTTTTATAATGCTGGAAAGTCCATATCGAATTTTAGTGCCTGCGAGTGATGATGGTGCACTGTAACCTTGAGCAGTAGCGATAGACTTAGCCTTTAATAGCAAAACCCCCACAGAGTTTAGTCAACTTACCTTTTTAAAGAGTGTATCAAAGAATTATTTATTTTTATAAATTAAATGATTAAGAACCATTATTTCGATTATGAAAAAGAAGTATTATTATAAAATGCTAGAGAGACGCTTTTTATTAATTTAATTTATTTGAGTTCAATTATATTATGTGAAATAGGAGTGAGAATTTTGTTCCAAACGATAATTTACGATAAAGCTAAATATCATTATGAAGGAGATTTCCCACAAGAACTACCGATGGAGCAAGCATTTGTACATACTGGAATGTTCTTAGGTTGGATTATTGATAATAATTTATTTAGTGATGAATTCTTAGAAGAGACTGAAGAGGAAATTAATAAATTTAAGCTTAGAAAAATGACTGGAACTCAAGTTTATATGTTCTGGGATGGGGTTTTAAGCGATGACATGTTAAATGATGAAGGGAATCAATTTGCAATAGATTATTTTGATTTTGAAAAAGGTTTATATTTAGATGATTATGATGATGTATTTTTAGAGTGTGATACATTATATCAAGTGCAAGATACTTGGGAAAATTACTTTAAATTAAAAGAAGTGATTGATATTAGGTATACAGAATGGAAAAAACTTAAAAATAACGGGTAAAGAGGACTTTAAGTAATGGAATATTTTTTGTTCCAAATGAAGGTTTATTATATGCTGTAGAAAAAGGAGAGAAATAATGAAATTCCCAAAAGATGAAGATGGACAAGTATTAAATATGTTATATAAACAAGGTATAGATTTTAATAAAAAACATATAGTAGATTTCTTTATTGCAATTCCTGATCAAGGTAATGGAGAAAAAATAATTGGCAGACTACAAGAGCTGGGCTTAAATTGTGAATTAGATTATAATGAAGAATTTGAAGATTGGACATGTACTTGTTCTAAAGAAATGTTCTTAATTTATGAGGATATTGTAGAGATGCAAAAGGAATTGAATAAACTGGGTGAAGAGTTTGGTGGATATACAGATGGTTGGGGTGCATTTGTGTAATGTTGAATTTATTTATCGTGATAAAATAAATTAGACGGAGTAAAGAAACTATTTACGGAAAGAAGGGCTTATATAAGTTCTTCTTTCTTTGTATATATTAAGATATCTTAGTGATAGAAACGTATATGATATGTGGGCGGGGGGCTATTGGTAAAAGCCCGATTGGTAAGGGCTAATTAAAGTTTCACTTTATATAGGTTTTGAGAGAGTAAGATATAAGATATATTGTTTGTAGTGGAGATCTTGAATGAAGGGAGCGTGTGATAATTGGCAATGACGGATGAACAATTCGAGAATTATCTTGTTATGTGTTATGACAAATTAGAAAGTAAACAGCAAAAATTCATTTCGGATTATAATATCTATAACTTTGATGAGTATTGGTATGATCAAGATCAATGTATATTACAGTTTAAAAAAAATGGTCAAGTATTACTTGAATTTAGTGTTGTTTTTATAGGTTCTTGGTCTGAAAAGAGTAACAGTTGGATGTGGTCTTGGGTTAATGAGAATGTGGCTGATTATGCAAGAAGTAAGTCTAACTGTTTGAAAGATTTACAAAAGATTACAGGAAGTGAGGTTTTTATAAATCCACTTTTTGAATGCGATCAAGAAATGGCGTATGAGCTAGCAGCCTTTTCCATTGAATATTTAGATGCAGAAGGAGTGTATATAGCACCAGGTGAGAGAAGTGATGTATTTATGGCTGTTATGTCACCGCGTGCGTTGTGAGTAAGCATATTAAAAATATAGATAAGGTAGAATGAAAAAGGAGTACAGTTTAATAAATTAATAAAAGGTATCATAGGTCCCTGATGCCATGGTGATAAATTTAAAGGAGTGAATTATATTGCTTGAAGTAAAGTTTTACGATTGGAAAAAAAAACGTCCTAAAAAACATTATTTGCTTGTACATGAAATTAGAATTTTTGAGCTAATTTTCTCAAAGAAAGTTAGCGAGTTTGAGATGGGATTAAGAGAGATTGAAAAAGTAACTGTCTTTTGTTTAGCTAACGAAAACACTGATATTTCATATGAAGTAAATAGAGCTTTGGGTGAAATTCGTATATATGTTCCATATGATTTTATGGACTTTTTAGCATTAAATTCAGTTGAAGAGAAATACAAAGAGTTTTGCAAATTAGTACGCCAATATGTTGTCCCTGGACTTGAAGAAAACTCTACTCTTTCATCATCTGTTGTTAAAGGGTATATAGAGGAATCTTTAGATGAAATTGTGAAGCAAAACTATGAAGGAATATTTTTAGTTGGGAAGACACCTAAGAAAAGCCCAAGCCGTAAGAGGATAGCGATATTAAAAGGAATTCATCGTGTTAAAGGTTTCCAACTACGATGTGAAGTGTACGATGAAAAGGGATTAAAGATTCGAGATCAACTATTGGTGGAAGAAGTAGGAAATGAAATGGTGTATGCAAGATTTTTGGGTACCTTAAAATGGGAAAGTGAAAATCTAATAGTAGTTCAATCTAAATCCAGTAGTTGGAAAGAAGAAATCTATCTTTAATAACAAGGTTGTATAGTAGAAAGAGGGTTGTAGAGCATAAATGAATTTTTTTCGAAAAAATAAATTAAGTGACATTCAGAAAAAATACTATGAACATTTTGGAGAGCCGATTCAATTTGTTAATTATTATAGCCGCGGATCGGTTATGTATTTTCAAACGGATGATAGGCTTTATTATGTTAATTTACTGAATGTATGAGGTGATAAATGTGAATGAACGTCTAAAGAAAATTGCAATGTTAAGAGAAAAGGTAGAGGAAAAGGCTACTAGAGAAAAGTTTTTAATGTTATGTCCGTCTATAAAAGAATTTGAGATTATTAGCGGGAAGAAAATTGCTTCATTAGTAAACTTTTTAATTGATGAAACACCGAATCCTATCAAAGTTATGAGTGAATTAAATGCTGAACAAGTTATCAATGAAATAAAAGAATTTGAACGTGAATTAACTAGTTTATTGTCTAAGAAGATTATTGTATGGTATGCACATGAAAATTGGGACTTTGGTGTGCAATTAGAATTAGAAGATTTCATGTTATATACAAAAGAAGTATTACATTTCATTGGATATGACGATGCTCAAAGAGGATTAATTTATTCTAGCCTTATTGTAGTAGATGAAGCAATGAGAAGTGCTTTTTCTTTTCTAAAGAATGAGTATAATGTCGAGATAGTACTATGGAAAGAAAGCTGAGTGTATTAGAGTGTTTTAAAACAAATTGGATGAATGGTTGAATTTATTATTAGAAGAAGTGGTGCGTGGTTTAGTGTGATAGAAAGAAAAAGAGAGTCTTCAAGGGATATGTATAAGAGAGTAAAGGAGAGGAAATATGTCTTTTTATAAAAAGGAAATAAAAGGGGATAAATTGATTATAAGTGACGAAAGCATTGATATTTTAATGGATGCTTTTCAAAATAAAGGTGAAGAGATGCCTAAAAATATATCATGGAATTTCATAGCGACGGTATTACTCGCGGGATCTTATTATGAATAAGTAAAAAAACGAAGAGTCTAAATAGTCCCTTCGTTTTTTTACTTATTTTTTCTCTACTAACTTTTTATTCTTCCAATCTAGTGTGAACAATTTATTAAATGTTTTTTGATCAACGTCTTTTACGTTGTTTCCAACCCAGTTTGCAGTTCCGAATGTGAAGCCTGGACGAAGTTGGTAGTCGTCGGCGTGTTTTGTATAAGCGACTTGTAAGTTAGATTGATCTGTATTTTTTTCAGAGATAACAACAGCAATCATACCAGGAGAGAAACCGCTATTTGTTAATGCTGGAAGTTGATCCATCGGTATTAAATTACCTTTTGCATCAGATTCATATAAGTATGTGCGAGAGTACATGAACAGTTGGTTTCCGTATAAAGAATGGTAGGAATCACGTGTGTAAATACCCCAGTTTTGATTGTTATATCCGTTAAAGAATACGTTCCATTTTACGTTTTTGTTTGTTTGGTCAATTAAATTTGTTTTATAACTAGTTTGTTTATAGCTTACAGAGTCCGACCAAGTGACTTGACCAGTTGCACCCGCTTCAGCGCTAGGGCCATTAGGCGTTACAGAAGCTTTAACAGAGCCACCAAGTTGATAAGATACGCTAGATGTTACAGTCGTTTCTTCTACAGCATTTGTAGGTGCTACGTTAAAGAAACGAGCGCTGTTATCTTGAAGGTTAAATGCAACATCATATTGTGAAGGATAACGTAATGTTGCACTAGCGCCAGGGATTGGGTAGTTATCAATAGGTGCATCACTTATAGTAGGATTTGCTTTTAGAAAACTACCAGTTGTATTAATAACGGCAATCTGTTTATCAGCGCTAGGGTCATCGATAAAAGTTACCTTTAAAGACATTGTTATATTATCAGCTTGATCATTATTAAATGTATTATAGCTCGTATGTGTTTTTGCATTTTGCCCGATATCTGTTACAACTTGTGACGTCGTTTGAGCGTAAGCAGCAGGTGTTGAAAGAGTTACAGCGCTACTAGCAAAAACAGCGGATAATGCTAAACATTTTAAGTATGTTTTAGAACGTTTCATACAATCACTTCCTTGTATCTTTGTCGATATATGTCGTATTACATTTATATCGTAACATGAAAATAAAACGGAAGGGATAGTTATGCATAATTGCATAGGTGAGTTTTGGATAGTGAAATTTTATGAATCCTTCTCAAGGGAATCGCCGCTGTATTGTTTATATATTCCTCCTCATCAACTCCCCAACTTGCGTCGCAACAAACGCAACATCACTATCAATTTCATCCAATACGTACGATTCCAAAATGCCCATTACAGCTGTTCCTAAAAATTTTAAGACGATATGTTTATCGATGTTTTTATTTACTGATGTGTTTGTGTTTAATTTTTTTTCTATTTCACCCATGATGAAAGTTAGTAATTTTTTTTGAAATGATAATGTACTGTTACTTCTAAATAGTGCCGCGAAAAATGGTTTGTGCTCTTTGAAGTATTCAAACCATATAACAGTTCCTTCTATATAACCTTTGTTTTGTTTCTCATAGCATATTTCTTTTAGTTGGTCTAAATGATCATCCACAATTTTATCTAATAAATTGTACTTATCTAGATAGTGTAAGTAAAAAGTTTTTCGCCCGATGTTTGCTTTTTCTGTAATGTTTTTTACTGTAATTTCGTCAAAACCATCTGTAATTAACATCTCTATAAATGTGGATTGAATGGCTTTTTGTGATTTTATAATTCTTCTATCGATTTTCTCCATATGGTGTTCCTCCGTTGTTGATACACATATTTCGTTACGTGTGTATTATCACCCAAATGCGTAAATGTGGTCATTGAAACAAGTGGTTGCTCGCTTTATTATAAATATACACGTGAGTAATAACTCTCACAAGTGTAAAATTAAAAATAAGATAAGGGTGGTTTTATATATGGCAGTTACGAAGAAAAATGTAAGATTTTATGCAAGAGATTTACAAGTTGCAGGTATTTTGAACATTCCTGAAGGTGCTGAGGAAAAGAAACAAAATGCAGCGATTGTTTGTGTGCATCCAGGTAGTAGCTGTAAAGATCAAACAGCAGGATTGTATGCCGAGAAGTTAGCGGAACAAGGATATGTAACGCTTGCGTTTGATGCATCATATCAAGGTGAAAGTGAAGGTGCGCCGAGGTATATTGAAGAGCCAGCTGCGCGAGTTGAGGATATTCGCTCAGCAGTAGATTATGTAACTACCCTTCCTTATATAGATGAAGAACGTATCGGTGTGTTAGGCGTGTGTGCAGGCGGTGGTTATGCAGTAAATGCTGCGATGACAGAGCGCCGCATTAAAGCGGTTGGCACAGTTGTTGGTGCAAATATTGGCCGATTAAATCGTGAAGCTGATCCAATTGGGGTGTTAGAGGCGATTGGTAAACAACGTACTGCTGAAGCACGCGGAGCAGAGGAACTGATTACAAATTGGATTCCTAAAAATCAGGAAGAGTTAGTAGCAGCGGGTATGACGGATATAGATATTGTAGAAGCAGTTGAGTATTACACAACGCCGCGAGGTCAAAGTGTGAACTCGCCAAATAAGTTAAACTTTACGAGTATGGGATCCGTAATCGGTTTTGATGCGTTCCATTTAGCAGATACGTTATTAACGCAGCCGCTGCAAATTATTGTCGGCAGTAAGCAAGGCGCATTCGGTTCTTATAAAGATGGTCATGAGCTGTATGAGAAAGCAGCTTCAGAGAAAAAAGATTTACTTGTTGTGGAAGGTGCGAGTCATTACGATTTATACGACCAACCAGAACCAGTAAGAATTGCAGTTGAAAAATTAACAAGTTTTTATAAAGAGCATTTGTAAAAACAATGTTGATATAAATGGTGCCTATAGTTGTTAGATACAAGTCTAACAACTATAGGTTTTTACTATGATGAGCGAAGTGCTTAATATTTACGTTATAAGTGCATAACAAGTTATAATAGAAGAAATCAATAAGGAGGCTGGCTGTGAAGAATCTTCGTTATCTCAATATATTTACCATATTAATTATATACACACTACTTATGTTTTACATCGGCTGGAACGGATGGGTTTGGCTTCATGCGGTATTTGGCTGGGAATCTTGGGGATATTATGCTTTCATAGTCGCATTTATTTCATATGCGTACATTCTCGTGCAAGTGTTTAAGTTTTTGCCATTTCTGCGAACGATAGGTTCGATTTGGTTTGCGGTCATACAATATGCGCTTATGTTGTTGCCATTAGCTAATATTATGGTCTTTCTTTTACAGTTTTCAGTGGAGAAAGAAGCGGCAATTATTTGGACAGGAACGGCTGTGATAGCTGCATTTATCTTTATCTTTGCGTATGGAGTATTTAATGCGTATAGTCCGGTAGTAAGAAAGTACGAGGTGCACATACCGAAAAAGGTAGAGGGGCGTAAAAGTTTACGCATTGCGATGGCTTCTGATATGCATTTCGGTAAACTGTCTGGCGTTTCGCATTTAAAAAGACTTGTTCGTCATGTAAATGAGATGGAACCTGATATTATTTTACTGCCAGGTGATATTATCGATGATCATCCAGGTGTGTTCATTCAAAAGAATATGGGACCAATCATGAAACAAATGAAAGCACCATTAGGCGTATATGGTGTTTTAGGAAACCATGAATACTACGGTAGAGCGGTTCCAGAGTTTTTACAAGAGATGGATAAGATTGATATTCGTATTCTTTTAGATGAAGTAATTACAATTGAAGGTGACTTTTATCTCGTTGGAAGAAGAGATAAAACAGAGCGAGATCGCCAAAGCTTTGAACAATTAATGAGTACGGTAGATAAATCGATGCCAGTTATCGCAATGGATCATCAACCATTTGAGTTGAAACAAGCAGCGGATGCTGGCGTCGATTTACTATTATCCGGCCACACGCACCGCGGACAAATGGCACCGAACCATATTGTAACGAGAAGAATGTACGAATTAGACTGGGGATACGCACAAAAAGGTGCATTCCACGCGATTGTTTCTTCTGGTTTCGGATTCTGGGGACCGCCGCTTCGACTTGGAAGTAGGTCGGAGATTGTGCAGGTAGAAGTTACATTTGAATAGGGGTTATGAAATAGAGAGCTGATGGCTCTCTATTTTTTAAAATAAAAACAAATAACAATAAATATTTATGTTGGTGCTAATTTCATAAAAGAGATACGATTATAAGACTCGATCAAAATAAAGGGGGATTGTAAGTGATCATATCAGATGTACTATACGGAGAATTTGAAGTGGATCAAGTAGTAGAAGAATTAATTTCAAGTAAGTCTATGCAAAGACTAAAGGGAATTCATCAAGCAGGCGCAAGTTACTTAATGAACGAGAAATGGAATGTAACTCGCTTTGAGCATTCAGTGGGTGTTATGTTATTAGTGAAAAAACTAGGTGGTTCAGTAGAAGAACAGATTGCTGGTTTACTGCATGACGTATCGCATACTGCTTTTTCCCACGTGATTGATTACGTTTTTCATAATGAGGGTGAAAGTTATCATGAAGAGATATTTAGTTCTGTCGTGAAAAACTCAGAAATTCCAGCGATTCTTGCGAAGTATGGTTATAACTATGAAGATATTTTGTTAGATGATTCGAAATGGACGTTACTCGAAAGGTCAGCACCAGAATTATGCGCAGACAGAGTGGATTATACATTACGAGATATGTATACATATGGGTATGTTTCTTTAGAAGAAGTTCACAGTTTTTTAGAGGATGTCATCGCAGTAGAAGGGAAGATGGTTCTTCAAAGTATCGAAGTAGCAGAATGGTTTACAGAAACGTATTACAAAGAAGTAATCGATTTCTTTATGAAACCAATGAATATTTACGGAAATGATATGTTAGTGAAAACGTTAAAGTTAGCTCTTCATAAAAAGGTTATTCATGCAGATGATTTCCTTCTTGAAGATGCTGAGCTTATTTCGAAATTGCAGCAATGTAATGATTCAGAAGTCCATGCTTTATTAAGAAAAGTTCATCCCAATGTAAAAGTAAAAGAAGATAGAGACGATTACGATTTGTATCAGAAAAATAAAGTCCGTCTTATTGATCCTCCGTTACTTTGTGAAGATGAAGTTATTCACTCGTCTGTTGTGTCAGAAAGCATAAGACAGATGAATGATATTGCTTATGAAAAAGCGGTGAGAGGGATATATGTGAAATTGATTTAAAAGAAAAAGGGTTGTTTGTATGGAAATGTGTTACATTTTTACGATACTATTTCATTTTATCATAAAGATACCTTTTATGGTAAAAAATAAAAATTGTAAAGTTTTCCATTGATAATAATTTGTGAAAAAAGTACTAATTTTTAATGTGTAAAAAATAATAAATATTTTTAATGGATGCTTTAGAATCTTTCGGTCTTTATATATAGATTTTTATATTTTTTAAGGTAATTTAAAGAATTTTGTCGTTTTTTGTTGTGATTCTTATATTATGATACATATAATGTTCGGAGTTAGCTATTATAACATAAAAATTTTAAAAAACCAGAATTGAATCATATTGTTTATTTTAATATAATTTAATTGTTAATTAATAACATATTTGGGGTATGATTCTTTATTGAGGTGAGAATTCTTTTTTATATAGGGGGATTTACAAAATGGTTAAAACGGCAAAGCCTGAAATGATGAATGAATTAAAAGAAATAGTTTACAAATTCTTTCCAAAAAATATTATGAAAGAAGAAGAATTGTACGAAGAATCTAAAGAACATAAACGATTTATAGAGCTAAAAGAAACGTTTATAGAAAACGAAAGCTCTCAACAGGAAGTTTTGTCTTTAATCGAGTCAACATTTTGCGATGAGCATGTATTAGATTGTACAGATTTAAACCTATATAATTGTCTAGAATATAACGTGTTGTTAAATGGAAGAGAACCGATGTTAAATGATGATATTGAGTGGATACAAAAATCAAGAGGTGAGCGTCTTGATTTAGGGGTTTTTGTTAGTTTACTTGATAAATATTATTATTACTACGTATTAAAAACAACATATGATGAAGAGGTAAGGGAATGGACTTTTGAAACAATCGATGTAGAAATGGATACCATTTGTGAATTTGAAACACGAATGAATACAAAAGGTTTTGTAAGAGTAGAGCGTGAGATTGCTAGAACGGCAATACCTGATATAGAAACGGAATGTTTACGTATGGGAGAAGTTAACGTATTCCATGCTTTATTTACGGATTCGGTTAGTGAAATATAAAATATATATGCAGATTGTACTATATTGAAAGAGTCGCTAAGAAAGTAGGATGTTACTAATTTCTTAGCGATTTTTTTATTAATTATCAAACCAATTCCAAATCTCAATATCTCCAAGAGTCGCATAACGTACGTGCGGGGAGTTTTGTAATTTTAATAACTCTTTCGATGGGCCAGTAATAACAATTCCGTATACTTTTACACCGTTATCCTTTACATATTGATAACGTTTATCTAAGTTTAGTTCTTTCTCAGAAAGCGCTGCTATTTTGCTTACCGTTTTTTTATGGATAGAAAGGACGCGCATCATTTCGGTTACTTTGTCTTCTTGCGTTTTCCGCCCGTCAGTTTCATTATCGAGGAATCTTACATGTTCTGGAAACCCTATAGCTTCTCCGCCATGTAGGATATAGTCATCTACATTTTTTCTTTCTTGTCCTGTATCTAAAGCGTACCATACAGGAGTTGGAGGGAGTTCTTGTGCTTCAAATATGCTATATAAAAGCGGTTCTAATTCTTTTAAAGTGTAAGCTTTATCAAAAGAAATTGCTACTTCTGCAACGGTTCCATCATGTACTTTTGCAAGTGTATCCCATACTTTTTTTGATGAATCCTTTAAATAATCACCCTGCTCTGTTTTTGGATGAACAAAGAAGAGTTTTGGTTGATAGAACGGATTCATCCAAGTTCGCTTCGTAACATCTACAGATGATAAGAAGCTTTTTGTTTCTATTGTACCGAGGGGTATTTCTTTTTTACCCACGGTTCGTACTAAATCAAATTGGCTATTCGTACGGAAAAAAGCTTCTACACTTGTTCCGCCTCCCATAACACGGCTATTTGGGATCGTTGCTTCAAGTGTAAGCGAAGGAACCTCTCTAATTTCTTCTAGCCTTTTATCATTATTAGCTTGAAAATAAAAGGCTGATAATACCCCGCCGATTATATAGATAACGATGCAAATTGATAATATAAAACCAAACGTTTGTAAACGATGTTTCCACTTAATCCTCCAAAAAGGAACTTTAAAATCTTTTGGAGGTAACTTTTTCTTAATTGGTTCTGTCTTTGTTAACAGCTCATCTAAGTAAGCTTCACACTTTTCACATGACTCAATATGACTTTCTAACAGTTCTTGTTCATCATGCGTGAATGTTCCGTTTTCGTACTTCTCCCATAGTTTTTTGAATTCTGCACAACCCATCTGTATCACTCCTTTATGCTTTTCGTGTCTTTTCGTCCGCGGTGTAATTCAATTTTTACTTTTGCTAATGAGAGACCGGTCATTTCTGCTATTTCTTTATAGGAGAATCCATAGTAATCTCGTAGTAGCAGGGCATTTCGTCTTTCGAGCGGAAGCGCAGCTAAATTCTCTAACCAACTAGCAATCTCATGTTTTACGAAATATGCATGTTCTGTACTTGGTACGTTTGGTAAATGGAATTCTGCAAGTGCTGTTGTTTTATATTTCTTTTCTTTACGATACCAATCGATAAAGGCGTTGTAGGCAATTGTAAATAACCACGGCCTAATTTCTTCCCCTTTATAATAGTCAATATGGACGAGCATTCGGTAAAATGTTTCTTGCATGAGATCTTCCGCATAGGGGGAATCTCCGGTTAGGGAGAGAAGATAGCGAAATAAATCTTGCATATGTTCTGAGTAAATATTGTTTACGTTTCACTACATTTCCCTCCCTTCATACATAACAACGAAATACATATAAAAAAGTTGCAATTTTTTATGGAATTATAGTAAAAAACGTCAAGAATTGGATAGGATTCTCTTTTATCATAATACATATAAGGCGGGTGAATAGAGATGGAAAGCTATGAAACACAAATTCAAAGGTCAATTGATTATATCGAGGAAGATGTAATGGAAAAACAAACGCTGCGTAATTTAGCGCGGGTTGCAGGTTTTTCTGAGTCGCATTTTCATCGTGTATTTCAGGCGTTAGTAGGGGATACAGTAATGGAGTATGTTCGAAAGAGGAGGTTAGCCCGGGCAGCTTATCAACTTTCTCATACGGATGAAAAAGTTATTGATATCGCGTTTGAACATGGCTTTCAATCTCACGAAACGTTCACGAGAGCCTTTAAAAAATTATTTCAAATGACACCGAGTGAATATCGAAAACAAGAAATCGAAACACCGATGTATTACAGAGTGAATGTAAAGCAAAGAAAATTAAATCCGTATTTAGGGGGCATACAAATGGAATATCGTATTGTAAATAAACCAGAATTTTTAGTGGCGGGTTATGAATTGAAGACGACAAGTAAAGAAGGGAAAAACCATCAAGACATTCCAGTATTTTGGCAAGAATATTTACAAAAAGATCTTGGGACAACGATTCCGAATCGTAAAGATACGAGCCAATGGGTAGAGCTTGGATTATGTACTGATTTTAATTTAGAAACAGGAGACTTCACTTATATTATCGGAATGGAAGTTACAGATTTTGAAAATGTACCAAATGAAATTGCAAAGCGTACTTTCCCGGCAGCAACATATGCAGTATTTACAACGCCGAAAGTTCCTCATGAAGAAATGGTATCGTCTATTCACCAAACTTGGAATGCAGTATTCTCAGAATGGTTCCCGCATTCAGGATATGAACATTGCGGAGTTACAGAGTTTGAACTGTACGATGAGCGTTGCCACGAAGATAAGAGTGAGTTTGCACAAGTAGAGCTTTGGATACCGGTGAAGAAAAAATAATAGGGTAAGAGCGAATCATTGGGAGATGGTTCGCTTTTTCATGAAGGGGGAAATAGGAAAATGTTCAAAAAACTAGAATGTGTATCTATACATACGAAAAATATAGAAAAATCAGTTTCTTTCTATAAAGAAATGGGAATGAAGCAAAACTGGATGATAGAAAGAGAAATAGAAGAAGGAGCTATTTGGACGTTAATAGGATTGAAATTTCCAGATGAGAAAAGTTCGGAGTTAGTAATAAGCAATCATCCGGATATTAATTTTACGGAAGTGGAAGTATTAGTAGAAGATGTACAACAAACGTATGAAAGTTTAAAAGATAATAAAGATGTAAAATGGATTCGCGAAACATTTCCAACGGAATCAGGACATGTTGCAGTAATGGAAGCACCTGATGAGAATGTGTTTGTGTTAGTAGGGAAATAGCTAAAATATGGAGATGACCTTTCATAGTGAGTTGTGAAAGGTTATTTTTACGAGTAGATTGTTAAATTTGTATTGCCTCATCTGTAATACATATGAAAATGGTAAAATAAAATAGCAATTAAATATTGCGGGTGGAAGGTTATGCCCTTTCTTCATTTAATGGAGTAAGGAGGTGTAATCGTATGGAATTTCTTTTGCAAATTTTGTTGGAAATCACAAAAACTATAGCTAGAGAAGGTATAGTTTTGGGATTTAAGAAATTAACGGCAAAAAAGCGCAAAAAGAAGACCACCCGTCTGCCTGCGAAGCGTGGGAAGTCTTCTAAGCGCAAATAAGCTTTAGTTGCAACCTTCCACCTCGCGGTAATTAGTTGCAGTGACGGGGTGTTGGAAGCACCTCGTCTACTTCATTTTATGCAAAACTTATTTAGTTTATACTTCTATTTATAGTATAACAGTTTAGAAATGTATTTGTTAATAGTTTTATTTTTACTTTGTATAGTAGGGGAAGTAGACTGGTATTGTTGGTTTTTGTTGGCAATTCGATATATCTTAAAAATCGCTGATATAACTTCATATACCGCCGAACTATCGCAATAAGCTAGAATAAAAGGCGAGTAACATAATTTCATGTACCATCAAACTTCCCCATAAGAAAAGACGCCACATAGCGTCTTTCCTACGAACGAAACGGAAACACAAGAATAATCGTCGTTCCTTTTCCGAGTGCACTATCAACGGAAATTGTCCCGTTATGAGCATGAACGAGCTGTTTTGTAATGGCTAGGCCAAGTCCAGTTCCGATGTTGCTTTCTTCTGTGTTTGTTCCGCGGTAATATCGTTCAAATAGAAGTTCTTTCGTTTTTTCATCCATTCCTTTTCCGTCATCCGAAATGGAGAGTATAAAGGAATTGGCGTTTTGTGATAGTTTTACGATGACAGTAGTTGTTTCGTTATTATGTTTTACAGCATTTACGAGTAAGTTTTCGATAATACGCTGGAACCATTTTTCTTCAATGAAATATTGAATTTTATTTGAGCTCGGTACGAATTCAATATTTTGATTTTGAAGTGTTGGATTATTAATAAATTGCAATAATACTTTTTGGACGAACTGATTGATTTCAACGTTTACGTGCTGTGCAGGAAGGCTATTATTTTTTAATTGATACGTTAAGCTTAAATCATCAATTAATGTCGTCATATATTGAGATTTCTCTTTCATAACACTACCAAATTGTTGAATATCACGATCGGTCCAGTTGTATTGATTCGATTCTAGTAATAATGCGTAGCCATATATAGAGCTAAGTGGTGTTTTTAAATCATGCGTTAGACCGGTAATCCATTCTTCTCGTGTTTGCTGAAGTACTTGCCTCATCGCATCATTTTTCTTGAGTGTAATAGAAAGGTGTTCTAGTGAACTTGTCACATCTCTAAACAAACGGAATGACCATTTTTCTTTACCAGATCGCCGGAACCTGACAGGCTTTCCTTTTTTACTAATAGGTTCTTCATACTTTCCACCAGCGATATTTTTAAGCCAGCGCATCGCATGTAATAACGGTTTCCCGAATTTATTACCATACCAAATAGAAAGAATGACTAAATAAACAAATACGATAAGAAGGATTAATCCGCATCCAATGAGAAACTTCTTAGTAAATACATCTTCAATTTCGTCATCTGGGTAGTAGTGATCATTTTTTGCAGTTACAACGAGAAGGTTGCCACTATTTGCATCGTAAAAGCTAGAGGTGTTTTCTTTATGATTCCAAGGTTCTTTTTCATTAAGGGCGATTTGTATTGCTGAAAATGTTTTTTTCTTTCCGGTTGTATAAGAAAAAACCTCTTCGCCATTTTGATTAAATATTTGAAGTGCTGCTTTTTCTTTAGACAGTAACTGTTTTTCTTGATCTGTTAATGTGAACGAATCCATTGTTAAAGAGGAATGCTCCTTTTGAATTGCTGTTAGTAAAGCATTGCTTTTTAACATACCACCATAAATAACAAGTACTTTCTTTTCTTCTAATTCAATTTCCCAATATGTAAATTTATAATTACTTTCGATATGATGTTGTATATATGCGACTAAAGATGTCTTCGTATAAGCATTCGGAACATCATTTGGTGTATTAAAGTGGTAGAGGATTTTTCCGTTTTCATCTACAACTTGGAGCCAATCATTTTTCTCCTTTATTAAATCTTGCACTTCAGATTGTAATGAAATATGCCCATCTTCTGAAGAGATGTATCTTGAAATCGTAAAACTATCAGAATCTGGAATGTTAGGTTCATATAAAGTACTAGTAAGAAGAAAAATTAAATAAGTAAAAGCAGCAACTACAGCGATAAGTAATGTAACTAAAACAAAAACGTGTTGCATGATAAATTGAATAATAAGTCGTTTATTAAAATTCATATCTTCACCCTACTTTGTAACGAACTTATAACCAAGGCCGCGAACAGTTTTTATATATTCTGGTTTACTTGGATCGTGTTCAATTTTTTCACGTAGTTTTCGAATGTGGACCATAACAGTGTTGTCATCGCCATTATAGGCAGGTGCTCCCCAAACTTTTTCGTATATTTCCTCTTTCGAAAATACGTAGTTCGGATTCTCGCAAAAGAAGAGTAGTAGTTGAAAGAGTTGAGCGGAACATTCGACAATGTGACCATCCACTGTCAGTTCTGCAGAGTGTTGATCAATTTCAAATCTTCCAAATGAAATCGAGTGTGATTTTTGTTCGTGCGGTACTGCTTGTTTCATATGTCTCCGAAGCTGTGCTTTCATGCGTGCTACTACTTCTAATGGATTAAAGGGCTTCGTAATATAATCATCCGCACCGTATGAAAATCCAGATATTTTATCTAAATCAGATGCTTTTGCTGATAGGAAGAAAATGGGACAATCTGTTTGTTGGCGAATGATTGGACAAATATCAAAACCAGATTGTCCAGGAAGCATTACATCTAAAATAATTAAATCGTAATTGTTTTCCTTAGTTAGAGATAAAGCTATTTCAGCTGATGTTGCAGTTGTAATATGAGAAAAACCTTCTTTTTCAAGAATGGTAGTTAGTAATTGTAAAATTGCTGTTTCATCATCAACGAGTAAAATATTTGCTTGGTACATAAAAATCCCTCCTAATTTTCTCGAATATCATATCATCCTTTTGTAACTTATGGAATTTTTAAGGAAATTTTAAGGTTTTCTTTCGCAAAAAATTAAGAATCAAATGATATGATAAAAGTAACATAGGGGAGGAGATGAGTGTGAATCCGTTTCAAGTGATGCGAGCTAGATATTTTTTAATTGTATTTGCACTATTAATTTTAATAGCGAGAAGTAGTGGCGATTTGCTAACAAGTATATTTCATATACAAAATTCTTCTTTTATAAATATCCTTATATTCTATATCCTTCCGATGGTATGGATTTTTTATGAGTATAAAAAGCATCGCATTTCATTTTCATTGTTTGTTAATAAAAATGAAACATTTAACTTGGTGCAAGTTTTATACATTACGGTTATGTTATGCATATTTAGTTACGGGTATCTTATTTTGTATATGTATAGTTTTGCATGGATCACACCAGACTTTATTATGAATGCATTGCATGAACCGATTATAGATAGTACTGGGGGATATGTATATCAAGTCATTAGGGTTGTATTCATCGCACCAATTATCGGGGAGTTTGTTTTTCGCGGATTTTTACTTCAACGCTTTGCAACAAAATGGGGAACGAGCATAGCGACCATCGTTGTAGCAATATTGTTTGCATTGTTACATGTTGATTTCCTCGGTGCAGCCATATTCAGCATCGTATTGTCGATCGTATATATTCGTACGGAAAGTTTACTCATGCCAATTGCAATACATATGTTAAACAATGCATTTGTAATGGGCGCGTCTTTTTTAATAAGTAGAGAAAAAATTATGAGTTTTGCAGACTTCTCAAATTATACGACATTCTTTCCTGGACTTATTATATTTATAACGGGATTAAACTTAGTACTTATCTTTTTATTTGTTAATCGCAAGTATTGGAGTAAAGAAGTGCCAGTTATATATGCAGAGCAGGAAAAGAGCTTTTCAGATGTAGTCGGGAGTAAATAAGATGAAGAAGACGGTTGAAAAAATATTAAAAGAAATTATAGATGCTACGTCTATTGCAGATATGTGTGATAAAAGCTTTTGTAATTGGATTCAACCTGTAGTATTTGTTTTCTAGTAATCATTTAAAAGAAAATATTATTTCTCTTCTTATTGTATTAGGAGTTGTACTAATATTTGGTCTAATTGTAGAAGAAATGATGAAGCGCATCTTCAGAAAAAATGGAGAGAAGTATATGTGGGTTCATAAAGTATTCGAGAAAGTAATAGTGGCTTTCCTTTTGTTTTATAGTATGAAAACAATCATTTACTTTATAGCTTTGAAACATCATTAATTCTAAATTTGAAAGGGATGTATAAAATTATATGAATGAAACGATATCATCAAATAAGTTTTTTTATTTGATTTTACTTAGTCTAGTGTTAATAACGACAGTGAATGTTATTTTGCGCTGGGAGGAAGCTTACTTTTTCATGTATTTAGCGCTCCATTTGTTGGGGATTTTATGTATAAGTGGTGGAGTCGTTACTGAAAAAAAGAGTGAAGAAAGCGTTAACTATATGTGTGTGATCGGTCTTATTTTACTTTTAGCTGTACAGGGTATTATGAAATATAGTTCCTTCTCTTTACAAGATTTTAGTTTATTAATAGATGTACTTCCTTAAAGAGGCTCTTTATGTTATCTAAAAAGCAAGTAGGGTACGTACTAGTTTTAATCGGATTTTTTAAGATTATCCCGCTATTTGTCGGGCAGTAAGACCCCACTGATTAAAGTTTCGCTTTATTATAACGACGCTATTCTTTCAAGACTATGAGTATATTTGATATGTAAAAGGCGTTGGTTTGTAAGTGCTTCCGGATTATGAACCGAAGAAAGTGTTTAAAGATAGGTAAAACTCTTCTTATGTAGAAGAGTTTTTTTATGTAAATAAAAAGATCCAGAGCAATTCACATAATAAGCTTGTTCTAATTTAGCGTGTACGAACTTACAATAATAATAGACAGGCAGCATAGAGGAGGGAATAGCGTGAGGAAGGTTATTGGTTGGTCGCTTTTTTTGTACGTTGGATTTGCGTTACTTATATATTGGTATTTATTTGGATGGAATCATGAACTTATTCCGGACATGTATAAAGGAACAAGTGCAGATCCAGAAACGTTTATGAGTGCTAGAGAGCTTACGCTAAGCCAAGATTATTCGCGCGTGAAAAATTTACTATACTTTTTAGCGACGCCTCTTGAATGGATTATTTTATTATTTGTACTTGTGCTAGGTATTTCAAGAAAGTTTGAGAAATGGTCGAAGGAAACGACTAAAATAAGTGTCTTGCAAGTTGCGATTTATCTCTTTTATTTATCATTACTGACAACAGTGCTTGCCTTACCGATGCAATGGATTGGCCGGAAAGTATCCGTTGATTACGGCATTTCAACACAAAGTACACAAAGCTGGATAAAAGATCATGTTATCGGTTTTTGGGAAAGTTATGCGACTATGTTAATCGTAGTTACCGTTCTATTATGGCTTATCCGTAAATTTCCGAAGAGGTGGTGGCTAGCAGGGTGGGCGCTCTCTGTTCCATTTACAATCTTTTTAACATTCATACAGCCTGTCGTTATTGATCCGCTTTATAACGACTTCTCAACGCTGAAAAATAAAGAATTAGAAACGAAAATTTTAGCGATAGCAGACAAAGCTGACATTCCTGCTAAACACGTATATGAAGTAAATATGTCAGAAAAAACGAATGCATTAAATGCTTACGTAACAGGAATTGGTCCTAACGCCCGTATTGTAATGTGGGATACAACGCTTAAGCAGTTAAAAGATAAAGAGATATTATTTATCATGGCTCATGAAATGGGACATTATGTTATGAAGCATATATACTTTGGCGTTGCAAGTTATGTATTGCTATCGTTTATAGGTATGTTTTTAATTAGTCGTATTATAAATATGTGTATTCGCAAATGGGGAGATACATTGCAAATTTCAAAAGTGGCATGTTTCTCCATTTTACCTTTATTTTTCTTAATTTCTTCTATACTCTCTTTTGCAGCACAACCAGCAACAAACTACGTTTCACGTATAGAAGAAAGAGCGGCAGATCAATATGCTTTAAATATGAC
This sequence comes from Bacillus sp. FSL K6-1338, assembly GCF_038006965.1. Classification (NCBI taxonomy): domain Bacteria; kingdom Bacillati; phylum Bacillota; class Bacilli; order Caryophanales; family Bacillaceae; genus Bacillus; species Bacillus sp. FSL K6-1338. The sequence goes on from NZ_JBBOWI010000001.1 coordinate 1,123,614, forward strand.
GAAGGACGGGAAATCTGGTGTGAAAACTTTTCAATATTTATCAAAAACAAGTTTAAGCCAAGTAAATCCGCCTGCGTTAGTGAAGTTTTTCTTATACACCCACCCACCAATTTTTGAAAGAATTCACACGTTTGAACAATATGAGAAACAAAGCAAAAAGGAGTAGCATGATAGCTACTTCTTTTTTTATAGAGATATAAGTTTGATATTGGGAATATTTATCATTGCTTTTTATTGAGATTTTGTAAATAATAAGCTATAAAATTCTAAAAATCTATATATAAAGGAATAAAGGTGGAAAAATGTATTTTTTACAAAATTTAAAAGTGAAATATAAATTATTATCGCTTATTTCATTAGCAGTTTTAGGTATGGTAATTATGAGCAGTGTAGCAATTAATTCCATTAATAAGATTAAGCACGATACAGAGGTTGTAGTAGATGATTATCAATATTCTGCAATTTTATTAGAAGGAATGCTTCGCACACAAAATTCACTAGAATATAACTTATTAGAATTAATTACTGCATCACAAAATGAAGTGGCAAATAAAGAGGGGATAATTGATAATATTGAAAAGGATCTTAAAAAATATGATTCTTTATTAAAAGAATATGATGATGGTTTTAATTTAAGTAAGCAAGAGGATGAACTGTTTCAGAAGATGAAGAAATCTTTGCCAAGTTATAAAGATACATATAAAAAATTATTTGAAAAGGCGAAGGCAACAAATGAGTCACAAATGGTAAATGAATTTCAGAAGGAATTAAAACCGAAGGGAATAGAGTTAGCTGGTTATGCAGTGGATCTAGAATCGTATGTTTCAAACTTAGCTGATCAAGTGTTTAAAGATTCTCAAAAAATGATTGATCGATCCGTTATTACCTTTATCATTCTTGTAGTAGTTACTACAATCGTTATATGTATAGTAAGTTATATTATTAGTAGGCTTATAGTTGCTCCGTTACAAACGGTTAGTCGTATGATGGAAAGAGCGAAAGAAGGAGATTTAACTGTACATGGTGATTATAATGCTAAGGATGAATTAGGTGTATTAGTAAGTAATTTTAACGAGATGATTGCAGGGCTAAGAACAAATATGCAAGAAGTAGAGAATAATATTCAGCTTTTATTCCAACATGCAGACGGAGTAGCATCTGCATCAGAAGTATCTAGTAGTGCAGCGAAGAAAATCACTATGGATATTGAAGAAGTTGCAAATGGTGCAGAGAGTCAAATGCAAGCAATGGAACAAACTGCGGGTGCGATGGAAGAATTGACACAAGGAATGCAGAGTATAGTCAATACATCGTCCTCTGTAAATGAATTGTCTGCTCAATCAGCATTAGATGCAGAGAATGGTAACAAATTAATGAAACAAATGATTCAACAGATGGATACAATCCAAAATTCGGTACATAGCGGTGTGAAACAAGTAGAGACTATGAAAGAACAATCAGAAGAAATTGTTAAAATCATTGATGTTATGCAAGGTATTACCTCTCAGATTAACTTATTAGCATTAAACGCCGCAATTGAGGCTGCACGTGCTGGTGAAAGTGGTAGAGGATTTGCAATTGTGGCAGATGAAGTGCGGAAATTAGCAGAACAATCTAGTGATTCTGCAAAACAAATTGAGAATCTTATTACTCAAGTTATGGGAACAACGAACCATACGGTACATATGATGGGGAAAGTAGATAATGAGGTACAGGCAGGTACACAAGTAGTAATGCACACAGAAAAAGTATTTGGAACAATTACAGAAAAAGTACAGCAAGTATCTGAGCAAATTCAAACGGTATCTATGTCTACAGATGAAATTGCAGCGAGTAGTGAGGAAATCTCGGCTTCTGCAGAAGACATGGCTCAAATTTCCCAAAGATCATCTGACCGAACTGATAGGGTAAAAGAGTCTATTCAACAGCAAGAAAAATCTGTTCAAGAGATTTCGGTTTCAATTGAACATATGCATAACGCAGCAGGAAAATTAAAACAAATAGTTGGCCAATTTACTCTTCAAAAGTAGTAGCATATTTGAGTGTTAATAAATATAAAAAAGCATCCTCTTTTAAGAAAAAAGGATGCTTTTTTTATTACTACTATTCTTAGATTTCGAGCATTTTCAAGGTGATGATCTGTACATACTAGATTTGTATATTACTTATTTTTTGACAGTTTAAGACATTTATCGACGAGAATTATTTCTGTATTAGTGTTTTTAGATCCTGCTGTTGCAATATTATTAGATACTGTTTTTACCGGATTTAGACCAACTAGTATGCAAGTAGTAGGGATTATCCTTATATTTGTAGGGATGGCGCTAACTTTTCGCAAGGGAAGAGAAGGCGAGTTATCAGTGGAGAGGAATGCTACCTCTGAAATATAAATCATGAATATAGTAACCTTCATTAGGCATCTCCTTTACGCGCCAATAAAGGGAAGTTGTAAAGTGAAAAGGAGTTTATAAAGAGATTGTAGAATGTTTTAGTATATAACACCTTAGATGTGACAACTTCCTTTTTGAAAAAGGAAGAAGGAGGCATAAAGCAGAAAGGTAGTGGAAATATTTCTTCTAGAAGATTTGCATTTTATCTTACATTCACCAAAAAATAGTACTCCTGAAACAATGAAGTTCATTTTATTTGAATGAAATAGGGAGAGAGGACGATGAAGAAAAAAATATTGGGTGTAATGATGATTGCGACAATGGCAGGAGGGATATTTGCAGGGACGAATGTGACGCCTGTAAAAGCGGAAGAGTATCCACAAATGATTGTGTTTGAAGATGTTCCATACGGGTTTTGGGCATATGACGCTATTATGGATTTAGCATATCATAAAATTATATTAGGGTATGGAAACGGGAAGTATGGTGTTGGTGATCTTACAACACGTGAACAAGTAGCTGGTATTATTTACAGAACACTTGAAATGAAAGAAGAAGGATCAGTAGCGAATCCGTATAAAGATATTTCTGATAGTACAACAACTTTTAAAAAGGAAATTTTGGCGTTAACAAAACGTGGTGTTTTTACAGGGGATGGGCAAGGGAACTTTAGGCCGAAAGCACCAGTCTCTAGAGCGGAAATGGCTGTCATTTTAAAACGAGCATTTACTTTTGAAACGAAGCAAAAACATACATTTAAAGATATTCCAAAAGGCCACTGGGCAGAAGATGCAATTAGTGCGCTACAATCTAATAATGTTGTAAGAGGAACTGGGAATGGCATGTATGAATTAAATCGCCCTGTACCTAGAGAACAATATGCTCAATTTATTAATAATGCGATTATTAATTATCATTTGAAAGAGGATTGGAGATAGAGTGAAATATGAAAGCACAAATAGAAATATTTGTGCTTTTTTGTTTGTTTAAAAAAGAATTATTATTCGTTTTTATGTATTTTTAATGTTATACATAAGCTTTATAATCAACCCCATAAAAAAGACATGATGTGTAATATGATTCACAAAACCGTCACGAAATGTGTCGGAAAATATATTGTTACTATACTATTTGTTATGTATATTTGAAAAAACATATACATATTGGGGAGGAAATGTAATGAGCAAAAAATTATTAAAAACAGCTACAGCATTAACAATTATGGGTGGGGTGTTATTCTCAGCAGAGAGTAACAATGTAAAAGCGGAAAGTGCACCGTTGCAAAAAACAAATACAATTGTATTTAAAGATGTACCAAAAGGGCATTGGGCATATGAGGCGATTCATGATTTAGCGGAACAAGAAATTATTTTGGGATATGGCGATGGAATATTCGGTTTTGGGGATAATGTAACACGTGAGCAAGTTGCAGCTTTAATTTACCGTGTGTTTGATATGGAAGAACAAGATGAATATGAAAACCCATATGGAGATATCGATGAAAATTCAACAAGCTTTATCGAGGAAATATTGGCTTTAACGGAAATGGGAATTTTCCAGGGAGACGAGAATGGAAACTTTAGACCGAAGGCGACGTTAACGCGTGCGGAAATGGCACAAGTTCTTACGAATGCTTTTGACTTACAGGCAAAGGGATCTCATAACTTTAATGATGTTTCAGCAAATTCATGGGCAACGAATGCAATTAGTGCAGTACAAACAAATGGTATTACAATGGGAATCGGAGAAGGTAAATTTGGTCCGTCTATGAAGGTAACGAGAGAACAATACGCACAGTTTTTACATAGAGCAATATTGCATGATATGGAACAAGGGCAGTAATAAAGTTTAACTAGTCAAAGTGAAATTTAAAAATAATACAAAAAGGTCGTTGTTGTATAACAGCGGCCTTTTTTTGTATGAAATAAAGCGCGAAAGAATGGCGTTTTGAAAAAAATGAAGTGAATTTTCAAAAAAAACTTCCTTTTCTGAAGATTTGTTATATAATATAAAACATGAAATCAAATCTGTTATAAAACAGTTTAAGAAGGGGATGCTAATATGTCGACGCAAACTTCACGGGTTACACTCGTTGGAGAAATGTTACCAGCGTACAACGAAATATTGACACCTGAGGTGCTTAGTTTTTTGAAGGAACTACATGAGAATTTTAATGAGCGCCGCATAGAACTTTTACAAAAACGTGTAGAAAAACAAAAGAGAATTGATGCAGGGGAGTTTCCGAAGTTTCTAGAAGAAACAAAACACATACGTGAAGCGGATTGGACAATTGCCAAGCTGCCAAAAGACTTAGAGGATCGCCGCGTAGAGATTACTGGACCGGTAGATAGAAAGATGGTCATTAACGCTTTAAATTCAGGAGCGCATCTTTTTATGGCGGATTTTGAAGATTCGAATTCACCAACTTGGGAAAATGCAGTGGAAGGTCAAATCAACTTACGAGATGCAGTAAAGGGAACGATTTCACATGAAAATGATAAAGGGAAAGAATATAGATTAAATGAGAAAACAGCTGTACTCATTGTACGTCCAAGAGGATGGCATTTAGAGGAAAAGCATATGCAAGTTGATGGGGGAAATATGTCAGGTAGCTTAGTAGATTTCGGCTTGTACTTTTTCCATAATGCGAAAGCTCTTTTAGCAAAAGGGAGCGGCCCATACTTTTACTTACCGAAAATGGAAAGTTATTTAGAAGCGAGATTATGGAATGATGTATTCGTATTTGCTCAAAAATATATCGGCATTCCAAATGGAACGATTAAAGCAACTGTGTTACTGGAAACGATTCACGCTTCGTTTGAAATGGATGAAATTTTGTATGAGCTAAAAGATCATTCTGCTGGCTTAAACTGTGGAAGATGGGATTATATTTTTAGCTTTTTAAAGAGTTTCCGTAATCATAATAAATTCTTACTACCAGATAGAGCACAAGTCACGATGACAGCGCCATTTATGCGTTCGTATTCTTTGAAAGTAATTCAAACGTGTCACCGCCGTAATGCACCAGCAATTGGAGGAATGGCGGCACAAATTCCGATTAAAAATAATCCAGAAGCGAATGAAGCAGCTTTTGAAAAAGTGCGTGCTGATAAGGAGCGCGAAGCTTTAGACGGTCATGACGGGACTTGGGTTGCTCACCCTGGACTTGTACCGGTTGCAATGGAAGTATTTAATCACATTATGAAAACACCAAATCAAATTTTCAGAAAACGTGAAGAAATATGTGTAACAGAAAACGATTTACTAGAGGTACCGGTGGGAACGATTACAGAAGAGGGCCTTCGCATGAATATTAGCGTAGGTATTCAATATATTGCATCTTGGTTAAGCGGACGGGGAGCAGCACCCATTTATAACTTAATGGAAGATGCGGCAACTGCTGAAATTTCAAGAGCACAAGTATGGCAATGGATTCGTCATGAAGGTGGAAAACTAAATGATGGTCGTAATATTACGCTTGAATTAATGGAAGAGCTAAAAGAAGAAGAATTAGCAAAAATAGAAAGAGAGATTGGTAAGGAAGCCTTTAAGAAAGGGAGATTCCAAGAGGCGACAATGTTGTTTACAAATCTCGTTCGAAATGATGAATTCGTACCATTTTTAACATTACCAGGTTATGAAATTTTATAAAAAATGAAAAGGGGATGGAATAAATGAAAAACGAAAGAATCGAGAAATTACAAGAAAGCTGGGAATTAGATGAGCGTTGGAAAGGGATCACACGTCCATATTCGGCAGAAGATGTAATTCGCCTGCGCGGATCAATTGATATTGAACATACATTAGCGCGCCGCGGTGCTGAGAAGCTTTGGACATCGCTTCATACAGAAGACTATATTAACGCACTTGGCGCATTAACAGGAAATCAAGCGATGCAACAAGTAAAAGCTGGGTTAAAAGCGATTTACTTAAGTGGTTGGCAAGTGGCAGCTGATGCAAACCTTTCTGGACATATGTATCCAGACCAAAGTTTATATCCAGCGAACAGCGTACCTGCTGTAGTGAAACGAATTAATCAAACACTTCAACGTGCGGATCAAATTCAACATATGGAAGGAAGCGATGATACAGACTATTTCGTACCGATTGTAGCAGATGCAGAAGCTGGATTTGGTGGACAATTAAACGTATTCGAACTGATGAAAGGTATGATTGAAGCAGGTGCATCAGGTGTGCATTTTGAAGATCAATTATCTTCAGAGAAAAAATGTGGCCATTTAGGTGGAAAAGTACTACTACCAACGCAAACAGCGGTACGTAATTTAATTTCTGCACGTCTTGCAGCAGATGTAATGGGAGTGCCAACAATTATCGTTGCAAGAACAGATGCAGATGCAGCTGATTTAATTACGAGCGATATCGATCCTGTTGATAAAGCATTTATTACAGGAGAAAGAACACCAGAAGGATTTTACCGTACGAATGCAGGTCTTGATCAAGCGATTGCGCGCGGTTTAGCGTATGCACCGTATGCAGACCTCGTTTGGTGTGAAACGTCGGAACCAAATTTAGAAGATGCAAAACGATTTGCGGACGCAATTCATAAGGAGCATCCAGGAAAGTTACTTGCATATAACTGTTCACCTTCATTCAACTGGAAACAAAAACTAGATGAAAAAACAATTGCGAGCTTCCAAAAGGAAATCGCATCTTACGGTTATAAGTTCCAATTCGTAACACTTGCTGGATTCCATTCATTAAATTACGGTATGTTTGAACTAGCACGTGGCTATAAAGAGCGCGGCATGGCAGCATACTCTGAACTACAACAAGCTGAATTTGCAGCAGAAAAAAACGGCTACTCTGCAACACGTCATCAACGCGAAGTAGGAACAGGTTACTTTGATGAAGTTGCACAAGTGATTACAGGCGGAACTTCATCAACGACAGCGTTAAAAGGATCTACAGAAGAAGCACAGTTTACGAAATAAAAGGAAGGGGCACCTGTTTGAAGGGGGCCCCTTGTTATTTTGTGAACGATTCGAAAAGAGATATCAATTTATCGGCAAAAAACGATACTAACTTTTCTTTATTACTAAATCAACGCCACTCAGCCCTATGATTACGAATAAACTTCATATCTTTCTCATAATGCTCTAGATGTCCTTCATCAATCATTCTTTGGAAATTCAAGTCGCCTTCTTGCGCTTTTCGTTTCATATATGTACATAACCCTTCTAATCGTAGCAACACCATTCCTAAGTAATCTTCATCCATATTTTTACCATAGGACTGAACGAATAATTTCACTCTCTCTTTAATACGATCTGCATGTTGCGATGATTCATAATGAATGGCTTCACCAGATTCTGTATAATACACTCTACTTAAAGGCACACAAGTATAAAGTGTATAAGCGATATCCCATAGTCTTGGACCAGGAGCAGCAACATCGAAATCAATAATCCCTACTGGCTTCTCATTATTAAAAATAATGTTATATATGGCAAAATCATTGTGGCATAAAACCTCAATGTTATTTGGCGTGTGATCCATCGGTTTCCAATCATCTAATAACGGAAAATCACTTACAGCATCATGGTAAAGGCGGAGCATCTTTGCGATTCCTTTTAATACATCATTAGATCGCATATATTCTTTTAAAGGATAATTCCCAGCTTCTCCTTCAATAAAGGATAAAACCTCTCTATCTTCTTCATCTACACCTAAAAACTTTGGAGTATAATGAAATCCTTTGTTTTCTAAGTGTTGTAATAGCTTATGGATTTTTGCGCTATCTGGCTTTAACTCTCGACGAACAGTATTTTCAGAACGATATACGTTCGAAACGTTTCCGCCTGTTAGCTTTTCTTCGTTATCGTAGTTTGACATGTAAAAATTCCCCCTATAATTAAAAAATCCAATTCCAAATAGTGAATAGACCAACAATGGCAGAAAAGAGAAGGCAAGCAAGGAATGCTAGACAGCCAAAAGGAACTAGCTTATCTTGCCATGTTTCTTTATACTCATAAATTAACTCCTCTGCTACTTTCTTCTGCACTGAAGATAAAGGTTGATCTTTATACAAAGCTTTTATATGGTTAGAATCGCCTTTAAACTTTAAAGCGCGTGCAATATGATGAGGGTTATTTCCCATTGATTTCTCAAATAATAAACATGATTCATGCATAATATCTGTTTTATGCTCCTCTAGATACCAGTAACGTCCAGCCATTTCTGGATATTGTAATTTATAATAAATATCTCCGAGTTGTTTTCGAAGATGTAATTCATTTGGGTATGTAAAGATGAGGCCGTGCAATCTGTCTCTTGCTTTTCCAAGATTATTATTTTCAATATCCTCTTCGATTCTTTTTAATGTTTTTCTAGGAATTTTGTTGTTCATAAATTCCTCCTTATTTAGAATAGAGATAATTATATTTTATAAGAAATACTAAAAATTAGAAATTCCATTTTAGAAAAAGATTGTACATTTTATTTTAATGTGCTATGATGATGTCAGTTGAATAGTTAAATTAAGCAATCCATATGTTATCAAGTGCTGAAAACGAACGAGAAAAAGTATGTGAGAACTAGTTTATGTTTCGTATTTGATAATGTGTGGATTCTTTTTTTAGACAGGAAGACTAAAAAATTTAAAATTTGTATTTTCTTAGGAGGAAATAATTATGGCAGTAACAGGACAAGTAAAATGGTTTAACAACGAAAAAGGTTTCGGTTTCATCGAAGTTCCAGGCGAAAACGACGTATTCGTACACTTCTCAGCAATCGAAACTGACGGTTTCAAATCTTTAGAAGAAGGTCAAAAAGTTAGCTTCGAAATCGAAGACGGTAACCGTGGACCTCAAGCTAAAAACGTAATCAAACTATAATTTTATAGTTGATGATGGAAAAAAGGATGGCTAATGCCATCCTTTTTTTTTTTTTTTTTTTTTTTTAGGTTGTGCAGAAAATTTTTTCAGAGCCTGTTTTTATATCTAAATCTCTTTTTCTATGTTACAACTGGTAAAAAATTATCGGGAATGCGTATTAGTTTCTGTATAAGAATTAGTTCAGCAAGAGCATTTGCTGCGTATGATAGTAAATAACTATAAGTTTGTATTCTTTATTGAAATAGGGGAATCTTTTCCAGATAGACCTTGAGTCTCATCTTTTTTGTTAGTATTGTTATTGGAATTTTGTACGTTTTGAGATGATGTTTCTAACAGTTGTTCTTGTTCCTTGCTAGGAGTATTCAGAGCATCTGAGGGGATGCTATTAACCTGCTGACTTAATAGATTTTTATACAACTCCTTTTTAGAATTCGATAAAAAGCAATGTAATTATAAATAGCTACTTATATATATTGTGTTTTTGAATGACATTATATACAAAACTTATATTACAAAGTTAATTAATTGACGAATTGTTAGTGATGGAAAAAGATGTACAAATTTAAATTTTTTAGTAAAAATTAAAAGCGGGTAACAAGTACAAATACTCTTTCTCATGTTTTATATAAGGATCATATTACAAATCAAAAAAGATGTAGAGAACCTTGGAAGAAAATATAGTTGTTTTTCTAAGGGTGAAGAAGAATAAATAAAATGATACTACAAATGTAAAAAGGCTTTCCAAAAAGGAAGGCCTTTTACTCTTTTTTCGCTACGTTTTTCTTCTCACGTTTTTTACATTCTGTACATTTTGATTTACGAAACGGTTTGGCAAAGAATAGCAGAATAAAAAATAAACCGAATATAATACTAGCTGAATTTTTCACGATAATGACGCTACTATTTTTCATTTGAATCGATGGTTGGATCTCTTTTTCTTCCATAGTGGCCCTCCATATATTGGATTTACATTTTAATTATAACAAAGTTAATTGTTGTAATGATGTGAAATGAGGAAGTGATTTCAAATATTTATAGCAGTATAAATGCTTTTTTGTGCACAATGCCATCTTGTTATTTTTATATATTTATTTTGAAATTTGAAGAATGTTTGATAAATAATAAATTAATGTAAAATAGTAGAATGTGCAATCCGTTTTCTTTTCATAGGTGCTAAAATTATATATGCAGCTGCTAATATAAATGGAAAAAAGGAGATAATAGAGTATGGAAAGTAAAGTGGAACGCTATGTCGAAAATTATGTTGTAACGAAAAATACGATGGCCTTACTTCCTGTTATTCTAAGTGAAAAGAAAATTGTTACGCGAGTCGTTGAAATGAATGATTCTTTTTTCGTATTTCAAAAACCACTAGATATTATAGAAAGAAGTTGCCGAAAGCATGGTTCTAGTTTCTTAGGCAGAAAAGAAGGAACGAAAGAATTAACTCATATTACACATAAAGCACCGATTGCGATTAGTCCTACAGATCAACTTTATTTTTTCCCTACCTATTCTTACTCTAGAAAAGAGTGCGCTTGGTTGTCTCATTTTTATATTGAAGGTAATAAAGAATTAAAAGATGGAAATCTTATTATTAGGTTTATAAATGGCTTTGCTGTGAAATTAGAAATATCAAAAACTAGTTTTGAAAATCAACAAAATCGTACAGCGAAATTGCGTACTGAATATGAAGATCGTAGGAAAAAACAAGGGAGCCCTTGTTTTAAAGAGATTGATAAAAAAGAGGAATCAACATTAAGACCTGCTTATGAGAGAGTGTATTTTGTGAAGGAAGGCGAAGTGTGAAAGGATGGGGGAATCATCCCCATTCTTTTTTTGTTTATCCGCTATTTACCGGGCAGTAAGACGCACACATCAAAATTCAGCGAAAGCAAAGAAGTTAGGTGGGGGCCCTGCTGCCTGTAAAAGCCGGATTGGTGAGGGTTGATTAAAGTTTCATTTTATCAATCTTTATAGATAAAGAGATGTGTTAGAAAAACCGAGTTGTAATTTCATTTACCGATAAAAATACCGGAAAACCACCTAAATAACAAAACGAACGACATTTCCTGTCGAATATTGATAGATTATCATAGCTAAATAATGAAGGAATTCTTATGAAAGATATGGAAACTTTAATAAATACATCTCCATATGTCGTATCTACCATTTCCTCTTTCATATAAGCAATGATACAGTAGGGATAGTATTTAGAGTAAAGGGGTAAAGTGTAGAATGGATTTTCAGACAATCAAAGAGTATTTTTCACCAGAAAATATGGATCATATTGTTGAGAGTTATAAAGCGTTCGGACCACTTCTTGGTATTGGTTTACCGATGATAGAGGCGTTGATTCCAGCATTACCGCTTATTGTATTTGTACTGGCGAATGCTGTTGCATTTGGCTTTTGGCTCGGTTTTCTTTATTCATGGCTTGGATCAGTAATGGGTGCATTACTTGTCTTTTTCATCATCCGCCATTTTGGTCGCAGTCGTTTCTTTTCGTTTGTAAATAAGCATGAGAGAGTAAGAAAAGCAATGGGGTGGATTGAAAGGAAAGGATTCGCACCGATTTTTGTTATATTTTGTTTTCCGTTTACACCGTCAGCGCTAATAAATGTTGTCGCTGGTTTATCACGAATTAGTGTAAAACAGTTTGGGCTAGCGTTAGCATTCGGAAAACTTGTGATGATTTTTATTTTAACGTATATCGGTCATGATTTAATGTCATTTATTCATAATCCGGTGAAATCAGTCATTGTAGCGATTGGTATTTTTATTTTATGGTATGTCGGTAAGAAAATTGAAGTAAAGTTAGAACTACATTAAGAATAGTCTTCTTTGTAAAGGAAAGCTTCAGTATTAAAGGATAAGGGGAGAAGCGGATGAAGAAAACTTTGAAAAAAGAAGGCATAGAGTGGATACGAACAATTTTAATTGGTGTATTATTAGCTGTATTTTTTCGAACGTTTTTCTTCTCAACGTATGTTGTAGAGGGGAAGTCAATGATGCCGACATTGCAAGATGGTAATATGCTCGTTGTAAATAAGGTGAGTTATCAAGTTGGGGACTTGAACAGATTTGACGTTGTGGTGTTTCATGCGAATAAAAAAGAGGACTATGTAAAGCGAATTATCGGTTTACCTGGAGATCATATTGAATATAAGCATGATAAGTTATATATAAATGGACAATTTATTGATGAGCCGTATCTAGAGAAATATAAGAAAGAGATAAATGGAAGGCAACTAACAGGCGACTTTAAATTAGAAGAGTTAACGAAAGAAAAGCTGGTGCCACCCGGGTTTATTTTTGTAGTAGGTGATAACCGGCTCGGGAGCTGGGATAGTAGACACTTTGGCTTTGTAAAAGCTGATACAGTCGTCGGTAAAGTTGATTTGCGATATTGGCCAATTCAAGAGGTGCAAACGAATTTTTCAAAAGGTTGATATAATAGATAGAAGTATAGAAAAGACAAACAACTCAGTTTGTCTTTTTTCGTGTACTATAATACAATTATAGTAGCAAACTAACGTTCGTTATGTAAGTGAAAGGTGGGGTTACATGTCACTTCGATTTGTGATTGGTAGAGCGGGAAGTGGAAAAAGTACACTTTGTTTACGCGAAGTGCAAGAAGAGTTAAAACAACGCCCGAGAGGGAAAACAATATTATATCTTGTGCCAGAACAGATGACATTCCAGACGCAGCAGGCGTTAATTGGAAGTGAGGATGTAAGAGGTTCTATTCGGGCACAAGTTTTTAGTTTTTCACGATTAGCGTGGAAGGTACTACAAGAAGTTGGCGGAGCGAGTCGTCTTCATATTGATGAAGCGGGTGTACATATGTTACTCCGTAAAATTGTAGAGTCTCGTAAAGATGGATTATCGGTGTTCCAAAAAGCAGCGGAGCAAAACGGTTTCTTTGAACATCTTGGCAGTATGATTGCAGAGTTTAAACGTTACAATGTAACGCCATCTAACGTATATGAAATGTGGCAACAATTGGATGCGCATAGTAGCAGTGCCGAACAAAAGTTACTAGCGAATAAAGTGTATGATTTACAGCTATTATACGATGATTTTGAACGTGCTTTAATTGGAAAATATTTAGATTCAGAAGACTACCTGCAATTGCTAGTGGAAAAGCTTCCGCAGTCTGAATATGTAAATGGTGCGGAAATTTATATAGATGGATTTCATTCATTCTCCCCGCAAGAGTTAGAGATTGTAAGACAGCTTATGATTTGCGGAGCGAGAGTTACGATCACGTTAACGATAGATGAAAAAACGTTAGCACAGCCAGTAAATGAACTCGATTTATTTTATGAAACGACGTTAACGTATGAAAAAATCAAACAAGTAGCGCGTGAAGAGAAAATAGAAATTGAAAAAACAATTCCACTTATGGAACAGCCGCGTTTTCATTCTCCAGCATTAGCGCATTTAGAAGCTCATTATGAAGCGCGTCCAAATGAAAAATTTAACGGTGAAGCGAGTGTAACGATTAGCACAGCTGCGAATTTACGAGCGGAGGTAGAAGGTGTTGCTCGTGAAATTCGTAAACTTGTTGCGAATGAAAAATATCGTTACCGAGATATTGCAGTGCTTCTTCGTAATGGGGAAAGTTATTACGATGTGATGCGCACGTTATTTACAGATTACAATATCCCGCACTTCATCGATGAAAAGCGTCCGATGTCACACCACCCATTAGTAGAATGTATTCGTTCTGCACTCGAGATTATTAGTGGGAATTGGCGTTATGATGCGGTGTTCCGCTGCGTGAAAACAGAGCTTTTATATCCATTAGACGTAAGAAAAGAAACGATGCGTGAAGAAATGGATGAATTTGAAAATTACTGTTTAGCGTACGGTGTACAAGGAAAGAGGTGGACTTCAGAGGATCCATGGATGTATCGCCGTTATCGTTCTCTTGATGATACGAACGGGATGATTACAGACAGTGAACGTGAAATGGAAGAGAAAATAAATAGGTTACGTGACGTTGTAAGAACACCTGTTATTCGCATGCAAAAAAGGTTAAAGCGTGCAGGAACAGTTATGCAAATGTGTGAAGCAGTTTACTTATTTTTAGAAGAACTGGATGTTCCGAAGAAGCTAGAAGAATTACGTATACGTGCAGAAGAAAGTGGAGATTTCTTATTTGCGACAGATCATGAACAAGTATGGGAAGAAGTAATGAGTCTTCTTGATACATTTGTAGAGATGCTTGGTGAAGAGAAAATGTCTCTTTCTATGTTTACGGACGTTATGTCGACAGGTCTTGAGGCACTTCAATTTGCTAACATTCCGCCGTCATTAGACCAAGTGTTAATTGCTAATATTGATCACTCCAGGTTATCTGACGTGAAAGCAACGTTTATTATAGGTGTAAATGAGGGGGTCATTCCAGCAGCACCTATGGATGAAGGTATGCTTTCTGATGAGGAAAGAGAAGTTCTTGGTGCGGCAGGGATTGAATTAGCGCCAACGACGAGACAAACTTTGTTAGAAGAACAGTTCGTTATGTATCAAATGGTAACGAGAGCGTCTGAGAGGTTATACATTTCATGCCCGCTTGCAGATGAAGAAGGAAAGACGTTACTTGCGTCTAGCTTTATTAAGAAAATAAAAAGAATGTTCCCTAATGTGAAAGATTCATTTATTACGAATGACGTAAATGATTTATCACGTTCAGAACAAATTTCATACGTGGCAACGCCAGAAGTAACGTTATCTTACGTTATGCAGCAACTACAAACGTGGAAGCGATACGGATTTGAAGGTAATTTAGACTTTTGGTGGGACGTATACAACTTCTACGTAACTTCAGATGAATGGAAACAAAAAAGTAGCCGCGTCTTATCAAGTTTATTCTATCGAAATCGTGCGAAGAAACTAAGTACAGCAGTAAGTAGAGATTTATATGGAGATATAATTAAAGGAAGCGTCTCTCGTATGGAACTATTTAATCGTTGTGCATACGCTCATTTTGCACAGCACGGTTTATCACTTAGAGAGCGTGATATTTTCAAGCTTGATGCACCAGACATCGGTGAATTATTCCATGCGGCATTAAAGAAAATTGCGGATAAGTTATTGCGTGAAAACCGCACTTGGGCGGATTTATCTATAAAAGAGTGTGAGCATCTTTCTGTCTTAGTAATAGAAGAAATCGCACCGTTATTACAACGACAAATTTTATTAAGTTCAAACCGTCATTTCTATTTAAAACAAAAACTACAACAAATCATTTTCCGTACGTCAATCATTCTTCGTGAACATGCGAAGTCGAGCGGATTCGTACCAGTTGATTTAGAAGTGCCATTCGGTATGGGCGGTACAGGATCACTTCCGCCGATGGAATTCTCACTACCAAATGGTGTGAAGATGGAAGTAGTCGGCCGTATTGACCGTGTTGATAAGGCAGAAGATGAGAACGGGACGTTCTTACGTATTATTGATTATAAATCAAGTTCAAAAGCGTTAGATTTAACAGAAGTGTATTACGGATTAGCACTTCAAATGTTAACGTATTTAGATGTTGTTACTTCGAATGCACAGACGTGGATGAAAAAAGGCCAAGCAGCATCACCAGCGGGTGTATTGTATTTTCATATCCATAATCCAATTGTTGAAATGAAAGGTGACGCATCTGAAGCCGAAATTGAAAAAGAAATTTTAAAGAAATTTAAAATGAAAGGACTCGTATTAGGAGATGCGGACGTTGTTCGTTTAATGGATAACAAACTTTCAACAGGAAGTTCAGATATTATTTCTGCTGGCCTGAAAAAAGACGGTAGCTTTAGTGCGCGTTCAAGTATTGCAAGTGAGCAAGAGTTTAACGTACTGCAAAAATATGTACACCATACGTTTGAAAATATCGGAAAAGATATTACAGAAGGTGTTATCGATATTGCTCCTTATAAAATGGGAAATAAAGCAGCGTGCACGTTCTGTAACTTCAAATCTGTTTGTCAATTTGATGAGTCACTTGAAGATAATCAATTCCGTACGTTAAAAGATATGAAAGATAGTGAAGCGATGGAGAAAATAAGAGAGGAGGTTGGCGGAGAATGATAGAAAATTGGCCTAAAAAACCAGAAGGTAGTCAATGGACAGATGACCAGTGGAAAGCTGTTGTAGCGAACGGACGTGATATTTTAGTTGCGGCTGCAGCTGGATCAGGTAAAACAGCAGTATTAGTTGAACGTATTATTAAAAAGATTATTAATGAAGAGAATCCAGTCGATGTCGACCGCCTGCTCGTTGTAACATTTACAAATGCAGCAGCGCAAGAGATGAAAAATCGAATTGGGGAAGCGTTAGAAAAGGTATTAATTGATGAACCAGGCTCTCAGCATGTAAGAAAGCAACTGAGCCTATTAAATAAAGCTTCCATTTCAACAATTCACTCATTCTGTTTACAAGTAATTAGAGGATATTACTACATGCTGGATGTTGATCCTCGTTTCCGTATTGCGAATCAAACAGAAAATGAATTGTTAAAAGAAGAAGTGCTAGATGACATATTAGAAGAAGAGTACGGAATCGAAGATAATACAATCTTCTTTGAACTTGTTGATCGTTATACGAGTGACCGTAGTGATGATGACTTACAACGTATGATTTTAGCGCTTCATACAGAGTCAAGAGCGCATCCAAATCCGGAAAAATGGCTTGATAAATTAGTAGAAGCATATGACGTAGAAGGAAAGACAATTGAAGATTTAGTATATGCTTCTTATTTATTAGAAGATGTGAAATTCCAGCTTGAAACAGCGGAACAGCATATTCGTAAGGCAACTGAACTCGCAATGCTTCCTGACGGTCCAGCGCCTCGCGTTGAAACCCTGCAAGCAGATGTAGCATTACTTGGAACGTTATCATCAGCTGCTCGTGAGTCGTGGACAAGCGTGTATGAAGCGATGCAAAACGTATCGTGGCAAACGTTAAAGCGTATTAAGAAAAGTGATTACAATGAAGATGTTGTAAAACAAGTAGACTCTCTTCGTAATAAAGCGAAAGATGAAGTAAAGAAATTACAAGAAGAGTTATTTAGCCGCAAACCTGA
This sequence comes from Bacillus sp. FSL K6-1338, assembly GCF_038006965.1. Taxonomy (NCBI): domain Bacteria; kingdom Bacillati; phylum Bacillota; class Bacilli; order Caryophanales; family Bacillaceae; genus Bacillus; species Bacillus sp. FSL K6-1338. The sequence goes on from NZ_JBBOWI010000001.1 coordinate 1,140,935, forward strand.
AAGTTTCTTACGAGATTTTCAAGATATGCACCCAGTATTAGAAAAGCTTGTTCAACTTGTAAAAGTATTTACAGAGCGTTTCCAAGCGATGAAGCGAGATAAAGGAATGGTCGATTTCACAGATTTAGAGCATTTCTGTTTACAAATTTTAAGTGAACAAAGTGAAAATGGTGAAATGAATCCGTCAGCAGTGGCGCTCCAATATCGTAATAAATTTACTGAAGTATTAGTCGATGAATATCAAGATACGAACTTTGTACAGGAATCCATTATTAAATTCGTAACGAAAGATTCTGAGAGTGAAGGAAACTTGTTCATGGTTGGTGACGTAAAGCAGTCGATTTATCGTTTCCGACTAGCTGAACCAGGACTATTCCTAGGAAAGTATAAACGCTTCACACAAGAAGGATTGGGCGGCGGAATGAAGATTGACTTAGCGAAAAACTTCCGTAGTCGTCATGAAGTACTAGCAGGTACGAACTTCATTTTCAAACAAATTATGGGCGAAGAAGTTGGAGAGATTGACTACGATGCTGACGCTGAATTAAAACTAGGTGCTACCTATCCAGAAGGTGAAGATGTAGCGGCAGAATTACTCTGTATTCAGCAAACGGAAGAAGAAGTAATAGACGGTGAAGAAGGTGCAGAAGTCGAAAAAGCACAGCTTGAAGCTCGCCTTATGGCGCAGCGCATTAAAGCGATGGTTGATTCCGGTTATGAAGTGTATGACCGTAAAACGGATAGTATGCGTCCTGTACAATACCGCGACTTCGTTATTTTACTTCGCTCCATGCCGTGGGCGCCGCAAATTATGGAAGAGTTAAAATTGCAAGGAATTCCGGTATATGCTGACCTTGCGACTGGTTATTTTGAAGCAACGGAAGTAAATATTATGATGAACGTATTCCGCGTTATTGATAATCCGATGCAAGATATCCCGCTTGCAGCTGTACTTCGTTCCCCAATCGTTGGATTAAACGATGAAGACCTTGCGACGCTTCGTGCTCACGGAAAGAAAGGCTCGTTTTATGAAGTAATGAGCTCATTCTTAAAAGGTGCACCGCTTGAAGAGGAACAAGAACTTCATGAAAAACTAGAGTGGTTTTATAACTTACTGCAAGGATGGCGTGAATTTGCACGTCAACAATCACTTTCTGATTTAATTTGGAAAGTGTACGGCGAGACAGGTTATTACGACTTCGTTGGCGGTTTACCAGCTGGAAAGCAAAGGCAGGCAAACTTACGCGTACTATATGACCGTGCAAGACAATATGAAGCAACATCATTTAGAGGATTATTCCGCTTCTTACGTTTTATTGAACGTATTTTAGAACGCGGTGATGATATGGGGACGGCGAGGGCCCTCGGTGAACAAGAAGACGTTGTTCGCATCATGACGATCCATAAAAGTAAAGGGCTAGAGTTCCCGGTTGTATTTGTAGCTGGACTCGGCCGTCGTTTTAATACACAAGACTTAATGAAACGTTTCTTACTCCATAAAGATTTCGGTTTCGGTTCGCAATTTATCGATCCGCGTAAACGAATTAAATACACGACATTATCACAGCTTGCGATTAAACGTAAAATGAAAATGGAATTAATTGCGGAAGAAATGCGCGTACTATACGTAGCGTTGACGCGTGCGAAAGAGAAGTTAATTTTAATCGGAACAGTTAAGGATGCAAATAAGGAGATGGAAAAATGGCTTGATGCGAGGGAACATAGTGAATGGTTATTACCGGATCACATACGTGCCGGAGCGTCTTGTTATTTAGACTGGATTGCACCTTCATTATATAGACACCGTGATAGTGAAATGCTTCTTGAATTAGGACAAGGAAGTATTCCAGATGAAATTTACGGGTATGACACGAACTGGAAAGTAGAAGTTGTGGACGGTAACACGCTACTTGCACCAGAGCCAGTTCAAGAAGAGAAACAAGAATTGTTAGAAGCGCTTCGTGAGAAAAAGGCTGTTCCCCTGCAAAGTGAACGGAAAGAAGAAGTGTACGACAGATTAATGTGGAAGTACGGATATGAGGATGCAACATCTTATCGTGCGAAGCAATCTGTTACAGAAATAAAGAGAAATTATCAATCTGAAGAAGGTAGCGATAATGCCTTTATTAAAAAACTACGTACGCCAATTAAAACACGTCCGCGCTTTATGGAGAAAAAAGGATTAACGTACGCAGAGCGTGGAACAGCAGTCCATGCCGTTATGCAGCATGTTGATTTGAAGAAGCCGATTACGGTTGAAGTTCTGCAAGAGCAAATTGCTGGAATGGTAAATAAGGAATTATTAACATTCGAGCAGGCGGAAGAAATAGCGATTGAAAAAGTAATTTCATTCTTTGACAGTGATTTAGGTAAAAGGGTACTAGCGGCGAAAAGTGTTGAGCGTGAAGTGCCATTTACGATGATGCTTGCAGCAGAAGAAGCATATCAAGATTGGCAAGGGAAGAGTGAAGAAACGATTCTTGTCCAAGGGGTTATCGACTGCATGATTGAAGAGGAAGACGGCATTACGTTAATCGACTTCAAAACAGATACGATTGAAGGGAAATTCCCAGGCGGATTCGAACAAGCAAAACCAATTTTAGAAGATCGATATAAAGTACAGCTTTCGTTATATGCAAAAGCACTGGAGAAAAGCTTACAACATCCTGTGAAAGAGAAATGTTTATACTTCTTTGATGGGAATCATGTTGTAAATATTGAGGAATAGAGGGGCTTGAAAATGGTAACGGAAAAAACGTTAAGAACTTGTGAAAAAGGACATGAATACTACAAAAGTAGCGATTGCCCAACTTGCCCGACTTGTGAGAAAGAAAAGAAACCTAAAACAGGATTTCTTTCACTTCTTTCATCACCAGCACGAAATGCGCTAGAGCACCATGGAATTCACACGATAGAAGAACTATCCAAGTATAGTGAAAAAGAGATTTTAAAACTGCATGGTATGGGACCTGCGTCTATGCCGAAGCTTAGAAAGGCTTTGGAGGAGAGAGGGTTAGCATTTAAATAAAATGAAATAGTGCCTCTTTACTACTTACTTGTTTATACTGCTATTTGTGGACAGTAAAGCTCTTTCTTATTAAAATTTCATTTTAATAATTTTGAATTAGATAAAAGAAAAAAGTAGGAGAATATCTCCTACTTTTTTTACGCTGTTCCAATCTGATCTTGATCCGCCACATCAGAATCAAACGTATTTGTTGCACTAACACCGTTAAACGTATTTACGACAAATCCAACATTGGAAGCCCCAGATCCGTTATAAGCTTTCGTGTTTTCTTTCGGAGATACGTTATAAAAATCTCCTAAGTTGAAAGAGCCGTTACTATTTTGAACGACGAGATTTCCTACAACCGAAGGCATACCATCCACCTACTTTACTAAGCTTTTTACTTACTATATGAATTATTGTGCGGAAGGTTCATCCGTAATATATTGGCGGATTTGCATAATACGAGAGTTATTAAAACCATAATCAACATTTCCAATTTGAAAGCAACCAGAATTTAAAAGTGTCCGCAATTCAACATTATTAACTTCAATAAAAGGGCATTCATTTACAATATTTAATTTTACATCTGTCGTTCGTTTTGGAATTGTAATGTGTTCATCTGTAAAGATTTCAAAAGCATCAAAGCGACCTTCTCCCCTTATATAACAAGGAATTTCACGGTGGACGGCAAGAGCTCTACTTTTTAATTCCATTTGGTTTGCATCTCCAACTTGAAATACGGCAGTAATCCCTAAAGAAATAATAGAAACATTTTGGACAATGGACACATGATGCAACATAATTTCTCAGTCTCCTTAACCTGGAGTAGGAGGGACATCTGTTACTAATGGTACAAATGGACCCTCTGTAACTGTTTCAAATGGTGTATCGAGAATAGAAGATAGAATGAGGAGATTTGCATCTCCAATTAAAAAGAGTGCGGACGACGATACACCGTTCATTTTAATCTGTCCGACTTTTAACTCACGGTTTACAACGTTAAGGTTCATACATACTTACTCCTTTCGGAAATTTCCCGGTATGTGCTGAATAAATGAGAGAAAGGCTTTGTCAATATCTTGTTTCATTGCCTGGATAATGATATCTCGTAAATAATCTGGATCTGTTGAAATACCTTCATATGATTGAACTTGTGATAAATAATAAGGGAGTCGATGCTCCATCTGTTTTTTTATGTCATCCACCATCATTTGTCGATACATTTCATCAAGCGGTGTTCTCTCTTCTTGTTCAAAATGGAGAATACGATTATATGCTTCTTCATCTAAGTATCGATGCATTTCTTGGAGGATACCTTGATAAAAGTCTGGGTTTGTTTCGGTTTCAGGATTTACCTTCAATGTTTCTGTATCCACTTGAAAATCTTCAATTTGTTGTCCTTTTGCTGAAAATGGGTTTAAGCCAATATTTAAAGTGCCATTTAAATTTTCGACTTTTAATTGATCGAATTTGTATTCCACTTTTCCTACAGAAGAGGAGGGGCGATTTTTTAATTCGTTAAGCTCTTCTTGGAGTTGACGCACTTGATCTTCTAAATTGAGGATGGCTGCTTGTTGTGTTTGAAGAGCTTGTTGAAGTTGGTGTAAGTAAGTATATATATCTTGATTCATTTGTGAAACCTCCTTTTCAATAGGGAGGGTAAAAATATTCCTGCTATATATTTATGACAAGGATGTCTTAAGAAGAACTAGTTGATGGTTTGATAGAAATAATTTGTCCGTTTGCCTGTAATGGGCGAAGCGGCTCCGTAAATCCGCCCGTATTTGAAAATTTGGATAGGGCTTTAATACTTCCGGCAGTGCCAATTTGGAATACAGAAGAGGTTGTAATGCTATCAATTTTAATGCTGTTAATGATAATGCTTTGGTTTACGTAAAAATTCAATACAATCGCCCCCTTTAAGTTGAACCAATTATCGCTTGATCAACGACATCTGAATCATTAACAGTCGTTGCACTTTGATAATTGTAGACAGAAACATTATCTCCAACATTAAAAGAGCCGGCCCCGGCGAAAGCACGTGAGTAACTAATAGGCCTAATCGCAAATACATCTCCAATATGAAAAATACCACTTGATCCAATATTGACGATACGAATATGTCCGACCATAGCTGGCATACAAAACACCCTTCGTTTTTAAAATTTTCTTTTCTACTATTGTATGGGCGTTTCCGATAAAATGTGTGTTTTTTTGAAATAAAAGAAACACACACATTATTGAGTGTGTGTGTTGAGTGTTTGATTTGAGTGAAAATCCGTATGTACATGCCAAATTACATTTAAGAGCCTGTCCAGTTCTTGGCTACAATCCACTGTTTTTTGAGAAGTCATTCCATAGCGTTCAGCAAAATAAATCATTTTTTCACGTTTTTTTTCAATCGCTTGCTCAAACATTGAAATCGGCTCCATCTCTAAATGAAATTTTTAGTATATATGTAGTACATATTATACAAAAACTCCATAAAAAAGAAATACCTTCGCTAAAAAAAGTAAAAATTCTACATTTTATGCCAAATGTAGAGGGGTAACGAATAGGATGTGAGAAGAATATTGTAAAAATTAGCGTGCATGAGAAGGTTTTTTTCTTGCGGATGCGAATACAATTAAAGGGTATGAGTTTTAGGATGGAGAGTGGAAATATTGCGTTTTGTAACGGCGAAGAAAGAAGAAAAGGTATTTGTAGGTATTGTGGATGAAGAAGAAGAAAAGGTATTACACTTAAGAGAAGCGCAAAGACAAAAAGGGGAAAAGGTTACAATCCCTATTACAATGTTAGAGTGTATTGAAAGAGGGACTAAGTGCTTTGAGAAAGTATGTGAAATTGTAAATTGGGCAAAAGAGAACGGGGAAGCGGCGTATTATCCGTTAACAGAGGTGAAAATATTAGCACCGATTCCAAGGCCAAGAAAGAATATTTTGTGCGTTGGAAAAAACTATCGTGAGCATGCGGTAGAAATGGGCGGAGTAGAGTCTATTCCAGAAAATATAATGATCTTTACGAAAGCACCAACAACAGTTATTGGCATAAATGAGCAAATTAATGGTCACCCTCACGCAACGGACGAACTAGATTATGAAGGAGAACTAGCTGTCATTATAGGTAAGCGAGGGAAGCAAATTAAAAAAGAAAAAGCGCTTGAGCATGTTTTTGGTTATACGATTATAAATGATGTAACAGCTCGAGACATTCAAAGAAAACATAAACAGTTTTTCCTTGGGAAAAGCTTCGATACATTTTGCCCGATGGGACCGTATTTAATTCATAAATCGGTGGTTAATGCGCCGAATGCATTACACATTGAAACGGTAGTAAATGGAGAAGTAAGGCAAACTTCCAACACAAATAAAATGATTTTTTCGATAGAAGAAATTATTTCAACGATAAGCAAAGGAATGACTTTAGAACCAGGTGATATTATCGCAACAGGAACCCCGGCTGGTGTCGGAAAAGGTTTTACACCACCGAAGTTTTTACATGCTGGTGATGAAGTGGTCATTACAGTAGAAGGAATTGGTATTTTGCGAAATGTAGTGAAATAAAGAAAAGAGCTATCTTGTTAAAAGATAGCTCTTTTTTATGGCCTTGGGTTATAGAGGTAATCGATAACGGAAAAAGTGTAAAGGCCAATGAATGCAAGTGTACAAATGCCAAATAGTATAACCGTAAGTGCACTTTTTTCTCGTCCAAAACCAATGATAGTAAGAATAACAGCAGTCCAAAATGATGCTTTCAGTAGTGTGAATGTAGTAGGAGTTGAGTAGTGAGTAAGCCATGTTGTGGAAAGTAGGAAGCCACAGAATGTAACTAAAATAAAAGATGTAGCTAAATAGTTAATCTGTTTACCGTATCTTAATAGCATATCGCACCTCCTTTACGATTTTAAAATACAGAAAATTACGATTTTATCTTAATATAAATGAATATAAAAAGAAAGAGGTTGTCCCAACATGCCGGACAACCTCTCTATTATTATGATAATACAGCTTTAATTTTTTGGAATGCCCACTCTAAATCTTCTTCAGAGATTACTAGAGGTGGTGCGATACGAATTACGTTTTCGTGTGTTTCTTTACATAGTAGACCAGCTGCTTTTAGTTGTTCACAGTAAGGACGAGCTGGCTCGTTTAATTCGATACCAATGAATAAACCTTTACCGCGAACTTCAGTGATCATTGGGTTATCAATTTCTTTTAATTGCCCAACTAATTTTTCTCCTAATTGAAGAGAACGCTCTGTTAATTTTTCTTCTTCTAACACTTCAAGAGCTGCGATAGATACAGCACATGCAAGTGGGTTACCGCCGAATGTAGAACCGTGAGAACCTGGCTCAAATACACCTAAAATGTCGCGGTTTGCTGCAACGCAAGAGATCGGGAACACACCGCCACCAAGTGCTTTACCAAGTATGTACATGTCAGGAGTTACATCGTCCCAGTCACAAGCGAATACTTTACCAGTACGGCCTAAGCCTGTTTGGATTTCATCGGCTACGAATAAAACGTTTTCTTTTTTACATACTTCAAGAGCTTCTTTTAAGTAACCAGCTGGTGGGATGTTAATTCCAGCTTCACCTTGAATCGGTTCTAAAATGAATGCTGCTGTGTTTGGTGTAATTGCGGCTTTTAATGCTTCTAAATCACCGTAAGGAATTACAACGATGCCAGGAAGCATTGGACCGAATCCACGCTTGTACTCTTCATTTGAAGACATAGAAACAGAACCCATTGTACGTCCGTGGAAGTTATCTTCACAAACGATGATTTCAGCACGGTTTGCTTCTACTTTCTTCACATCATAAGCCCAGCGGCGAACTGTTTTAATTGCAGTTTCAACAGCTTCAGCACCTGTGTTCATTGGAAGTACCATTTCTTTATTAGTTAGTTTCGCAACTTTTTCGTACCAAGGACCTAATTGATCGCTATGGAAAGCACGAGAAGTTAACGTAACACGATTAGCTTGGTCAATTAAAGCGTTAATAATTTTCGGGTGACGATGACCTTGGTTTACTGCAGAATATGCACTTAATAAGTCCATATAGCGGTTTCCTTCAGGATCTTCTACCCAAACACCTTCTGCTTTAGAAATAACGATTGGAAGTGGGTGATAGTTATTTGCTCCGTATGTGTCTGTAAGTTCGATAATATCCTTAGTTTGAATCATGATTGTTCCCCCTTTTGTTATTACAAGAAGTTTGTAAATACTCTAAATATTATATCATTTAAATGTAAAAAAGCGAAACATTTCCTGAAAATAAATGAACATGTTATCATATAGAGTGAAAAAGTGTGAAAAGAGGAGGTAAGGGATACGATGGTACATATGCATATTACAGCATGGGCGTTAGGTTTAATTTTATTCTTCGTTGCGTATTCACTTTATTCAGCAGGAAGAAAAGGTAAAGGTGTACATATGGGGCTTCGCCTAATGTATATCATCATTATTGTGACAGGCTTCATGTTGTACATGAGTATTGTGAAGACAGCAACAGGTAGCATGCACATGTGGTATGGCTTAAAAATGTTAACTGGTATTTTTGTTATCGGTGGAATGGAAATGGTTCTTGTGAAAATGAGCAAAAACAAACCAACAGGGGCGGTTTGGGGCTTATTTATTGTTGCGCTAGTAGCAGTATTTTACCTTGGACTGAAATTACCGATTGGCTGGAAAGTATTCTAATAAAAAATAAAACCACCTTATAATCTCAAAGACTTGGGAGATAAGGTGGTTTTTTACGTTATCCCGTATTAACTGGCAGTAAAACTCCCACCTCAAAATTCAGCTTAAGCAAAGAAGTTAGGCGGGAGATCAACTGCTCGTAAACACCCGATTGGTGAAGGCTAATAATCAGTGGGGCTGCCCCACTGATTAAAGTTTCACTTTATGTCGCATCGATATGCAACTCTTCCCCATTTACTTTCGTAAAACGGAACATATTTTTATTGGATGTAGTGTGACGGACGAAATGGTGCTGCAGTGTACAAATCATCTCTTCGTTATCAAACAAAAGAATATTTACTCCTTCGCGTGACTCCTCTTTCGGTAAGAAAGATAAATAATTATGACAATACATGCAATCATATAAAGAGTAGTGAAGTGATTGCAATGATTCAGTTAATAATGTGAAGACGGAGTCAGGTAATTCCTCGAGCCATTCATTATAACTAAGAAGTAACTTTTTTCGAATACGTATCATTTCACCATTTTGCAAATGGTGTTGTTCGTTGGCGATTTGTAATACATCTTGTTCATAGAAACGGGCTGGTAGCCAATTGTTATTATATAAAACTTCAAACCCATCTTCGGCAATATCTTCTAATAAAAACGCTTCATCATTTTCATCATCAAAGAATACCCATTCATTGTTTATATATTCTACATTACCGACTGTATGAGCACGGGGCTGGTTATATAAAATATGTTTACGTTGTATCATACACGATTTCTCCTTTATGAAAAGTAGTTATTCCTGTTATAGACAGTTCGTGCATTCTTTATAACTAGACACATCTAAACATAGGTGGGCATACAATAAAACACGTTTTACTGAGTGAGAATGCTATTCCAAATGTGGATAGTAGGTTATCGTCAAGTTTGTCATTTTTTTGATCCGCACTCACAGGGTGGGGATTACTGCACGTTCAAGAAAAGAAATAAGATGGAAGGATGATTTATATGTGCGGGATTACAGGATGGGTGGATTATAAACGCTCATTAGAAGGAGAAAGAGATGTCGTTACGAAGATGGCTGAGACGTTAGCGAAACGCGGTCCAGATGATAATAAAGTTTGGATTAAAGGTAATGTCGCATTTGGGCATAAACGGTTAATCGTTGTTGATCCTGAGGGTGGTAAACAACCGATGACTTGTTTAAAAGATGAAACGAATTATGCCATTTGTTATAACGGTGAACTTTATAACACAGAAGACATTCGAAAGGAATTATTAAGAAGAGGATATACGTTCAAAGGTCATTCTGATACAGAAGTATTATTAGCTTCTTATATTGAATGGAAAGAAGAATGTGTCGATCATTTAAACGGTATATATGCGTTTGCAGTATGGGACGAACAGAAAGAACAAGTATTTATTGCGAGAGATCGATTAGGTGTAAAGCCACTTTTTTATAAATATGATAGCGGACGCTTATTATTTGGTTCGGAGTTAAAAGCGATATTGTCGCATCCAGATGTGAAGGCAGAAGTAACATTAGAAGGATTATCAGAAATATTCGGACTCGGACCGTCAAGAACACCTGGCCACGGTATTTATGCTGGTATAAAAGAATTACGTCCAGGTCATGCGATGACATTTTCAAAGAACGGTTTATGTATATGGAGATATTGGAATGTGGAAAGTAAAAAACATGAAGACTCCTTTGAAGAAACAGTAGAGAAAACACGCTTTTTATTACAAGATGCGATTACAAGGCAGCTCGTTTCTGATGTACCACTATGTACTTTTCTATCAGGCGGTGTAGATTCGAGCGCTATAACAGCAATTGCTGCGAAAGAATATGCAAGGTCAGGAAAAGGGCAATTACACACATATTCTGTTGATTATGAAGATAATGACAAATACTTTAAAGCGAATGCGTTTCAGCCAAATTCAGATGCTCCGTTTATTAATTTAATGACTGAGACATTTCAAACAACCCATCATCGCTGCGTCATTTCGAATGAACAATTAGCAGAGTATTTAACTGAAGCGGTACTCGTTCGTGATTTGCCTGGTATGGCAGATATCGATTCGTCATTATTATGGTTTTGCCGAGAAATTAAACAAGATTTTGTCGTTGGCTTATCTGGAGAATGTGCAGATGAAATATTTGGTGGATATCCGTGGTTTTATAGAGAAGATGATTTACAATCGAGTGCATTTCCGTGGATGCCTTCTACAGAGGCACGTGAACAACTTCTAAAAAAAGAATGGAGAAATAAACTAAATTTACAACAATATGTACAAAGGCGCTATGAGGAATCGATTCAAGAAGTTCCTATTTTAGAGGGGGAAAGTCCACTAGAAGCAAAAAGACGCCAATTATTTTATTTAAATATGGTATGGTTTATGACAACATTATTAGACAGAAAAGACCGTATGAGTATGGGGGCAAGTTTAGAAGTACGCGTTCCATTTGCAGATCATCGTCTTGTCGAATATGCGTGGAATATTCCTTGGGAAATGAAAATGTATAAAAACCGCGAAAAAGGTCTATTACGTAAAGCGTTAGAAGATGTACTCCCACATGACATCTTATATAGGAAGAAGAGTCCTTATCCGAAAACGCACAATCCACACTATACAAAGGCAGTAACGGTATGGCTTCAAAATCTATTAACAGATAAAGGTTCAATTTTACACGAACTATTTGATAAAGAGCAGTTGAGCGGATTGATTCAGTCTGGTGGCAGTGCATTTCAAACACCGTGGTTTGGTCAATTGATGACTGGGCCACAGCTTTTAGCTCATTTAGCACAAATTCATGTTTGGTTTAAAGAGTATGGGGTAAATATTAAAGAATAGGAGAAAAGCGGCTTGCAATTATGTAAGTCGCTTTTATTAAAGAAATTGTCATATAAAATTCAAAATCACCTTATAAATAATACTTAATTAGAATTATTATTTTGACGTACTTATTATTACTTGTTATAATTTGAAACAAACGTTCTGAAAAGGATTCTCATTTATAAAATTGAGGTGTTATATAGATGACAAAGGAAAAAATAGGTTTACTCGTAATGGCGTATGGAACACCAGAATCATTAGACGATGTAGAGGCATATTATACACATATCCGTCACGGACGTAAGCCATCAGAAGAAGCGCTTGAAGATTTAATTGGGCGCTATAAAGCGATTGGTGGAATTTCGCCGCTTGCAAAAATTACGAAAGAGCAGGCGCATAAATTAACAGATTCAATGAATAACATATTTACAGAGTATGAATTTACTTGTTACTTAGGTTTAAAACATACTGCGCCATTTATAGAAGATGCTGTAGAAGAAATGAAGCGAGATGGAATTGAGCAGGCGATTAGTATCGTATTAGCACCGCACTATTCTACATTTAGCATTAAAGCGTATAATGACCGTGCTATTCGTCTTTCAAAAGAAATCGGTGGTCCTGTGATTGAACCAATTGAACAATGGTACGATGAACCGAAGTTTATTTCGTATTGGACAGATCAAATAAAAGAAACATTTACAAAGATTGAAGATAAAGAGAAAACAGTTGTAATTTTTTCGGCGCATAGTTTGCCAGAAACAATTATTGCAGCAGGGGACCCTTATGTGGAGCAATTGCAGCATACAGCAGATTTAATTGCGGGGGCTGCCAATATTCAAAACTATACAACGGGTTGGCAAAGTGCTGGGAATACTCCAGATCCGTGGATTGGTCCAGATGTGCAAGATTTAACGAAAGATTTATATGAAGAGCATGGGTACGAATCTTTCATATATTGCCCAGTTGGCTTTGTGGCAGAGCATTTAGAAGTTTTATATGACAATGATTATGAATGTAAAGTTGTAACTGATGAATTAAATGCTAAATATTTTAGACCAAATATGCCGAATGCACAATCTGCATTTATCGACTGTTTGGCTGAAATTGTTTCCAAAAAAGTGAAGGAAATAGTTGACAAAGATTTAGTTTTAAATAATAATTAATTTATAATAATTTTAAATTAATAATAATTACCATGAAAGAAAGAGGAGGATCCCCCTAGATGAATCCAAATAATCGCTTAACAACAAACCAAGGTGCTCCAGTTGGAGACAACCAAAATTCTCGTACAGCTGGTCGTCGTGGACCAGTATTATTAGAAGACTATCATTTAGTAGAAAAACTTGCACACTTTGATCGTGAACGTATTCCGGAGCGTGTTGTGCATGCACGTGGTGCAGGTGCTCACGGTGTATTCGTAACGAAAAATAGCATGAAGCCATATACGAAAGCAGCATTTTTACAAAATGAAGGAACTGAAACACCTGTATTTGTTCGTTTTTCAACGGTTATTCATGGTCAAGGTTCTCCGGAAACAGCTCGTGACCCACGCGGTTTCGCAGTTAAATTTTATACAGAAGAAGGAAACTACGATATCGTAGGTAATCATTTACCAGTTTTCTTCATTCGTGATGCAATTAAATTCCCTGACATGGTTCATTCTTTAAAACCAGCACCGGATACAAATATTCAAACGCCAGATCGTTATTGGGATTTCATGACGTTAACTCCAGAGTCTACACATATGATGACATGGGTATTTTCTGATTATGGTACACCAGCAAGCTATCGTGAAATGGAAGGTTTCGGTGTCCATTCATTTAAATGGATTAATGAAGAAGGTAAAATTGTTTATATTAAATACCACTGGAAACCGCAGCAAAGTGTACGTAACTTAAATGCGAAAGAAGTGCAAGAAGTGCAGGGGAAAGACTTCAATCATGCAACTCGTGATTTGTTCGACGCAATCGAAAAAGGAAATCATCCAAAATGGGATTTACACGTACAAGTTATGCAACTAGATGAAATGGATTCTTTAGACTTTGATCCACTAGATTCAACGAAAGTATGGCCAGAAGATCGCTTCCCGTTAATTGAAGTAGGGACAATGACGTTAAATCGTAATCCGAAAAACTTCTTTGCAGAAGTAGAACAAGTAGCGTTCTCTCCAAGTGCAACTGTAAATGGTATTGAACCATCGGAAGATAAATTATTACAAGGTCGTTTATTCTCTTACCCAGATACACAGCGTTATCGTCTTGGTGCAAATTACTTGCAAATTCCTGTAAACTGCCCATATGCAGCTGTTCATAATCAACAACGTGATGGTGCGATGCAAATGAATCAAAACCCATCTACAATCAACTACGAACCGAGCCGTCATGCAGAGAATCCAGTTGAAGACAAAGCTTACCGCGATTCGACTATGAAAGTAGAAGGCTATGTATCTCGTGAAAAAATCGAGAAACCAAATGACTTTAAACAAGCAGGTGAGCGTTACCGTTCATTCTCTAAAGAAGAGCAAGATAACTTAATTGCAAACTTAACAAATGACTTGAAAGACGTAAATGAACGCACGAAATTACTAGCTGTTTGTAACTTCTTCCGTGCAGATCAAGAATACGGTATGCGTTTAGCGCAGGCGTTAAATGTTGATATTACGCAATATGTAGGAAATGCTCCAAAATAAATAGGAAAAGACGACCGGGTTTCGGTCGTCTTTTTTGTATAACGTTATGTGGGGTATTTTGCTTGTAAATTATGTCGGAATTTGTTTGTAAATCGATATGTTGTGTCGGACCGTTGATATATTGAAAGAAACAATCGATATATTTGAAAAATCGTTGATATATCCAAAAAACCGTTGATATATTTACATTTATACTAGGTGGGGTATGTTGCCTAGTACGCAAAAAAGAGATGCAATCTACTATCAATAGATTGCATCTCTTTTTTAGTTTGCTCGCTCTGCATGTTCATAAGCCTTCTCGCCATGCATTGAAATATCAAGACCCATGTGTTCTTCATGTTCATCGACGCGAACGGGGAGGAAGAAGTTGATCGCTTTAATAATGGCATACGTCATGATGATCGTGAATGCATATGTTGCGCCAATCGCTATAAGTTGTTTAAACAGTAACGCGGCATTTCCGTAAAATAATCCGTTTGCGCCATCCCCGTTTACGGCAGTAGTTGCAAATAGTCCTGTTGCAATACCGCCCCAAGTTCCTCCGATGCCGTGGCATCCAAAGGCATCAAGTGTATCGTCATACCCGAATTTTGTTTTTAGGAAGAAAACGGCGCCGAAGCATATTATACCACCAATTGCTCCGATAAGAAGGGCGGAGAAAGGTGTAACGAACCCGCAGGCTGGTGTAATAGCTACTAGACCAGAAACAACTCCGCAAGCAGCTCCCATCGCGGTCGGTTTTGATTGGAAGAACCATTCAGAAAGCATCCAAGTTAGAGCAGAGGCAGCAGCGGCTATATTTGTATTAATAAATGCAGTTAAAGCTACGTCGTTTAAGGATAATGCGCTGCCAACGTTAAAACCGAACCAGCCAAACCATAATAAGCCTGCGCCTAACATTGTAAATGGCAAATGGTGAGGAGAAGAACCATTTATGTTTTTTCGTTTTCCAAGGAAAATAGCTAATACAAGACCGGCAACTCCGGAAGTGATGTGAACGACATTTCCGCCAGCGAAGTCTAGTGCACCAAGTTCCCTTAGCCACCCACCGAGGCCCCATACCCAATGAGCGACAGGATTGTAAACGATTGTTGTCCATAGAAGGATAAAAATAAGAAAGGCAGAAAATCGCATTCTTTCAGCGAATGCACCTGAAATTAAAGCTGGAGTTAAAATGGCGAACATGAGTTGAAACATCATAAATAAATTGTGAGGAATAGTAGATGAGTAGTCTGGATTTGGTGCGTAGGTAACTCCGTTTAGACCGAACCAATCAAGTGTACCGATAAGTCCGTGCCAATCTGGCCCGAATGATAAAGAATAGCCGATAACAATCCATTGAATCGAAACGATAGCCATTGCACTATAACTATGCATCGTTGTACTGAGTACGTTTTTGCTACGAACCATACCTCCATAAAAAAGTGCCAATCCTGGTGTCATCAACATGACCATTACTGTCGTCACAAACATAAAAACCGTATCTCCCATATTCATGATCTCTCCTCCTGGAATGTTAGAAAAAATAACATCTATTTGTTATGTTTCATATCATATTCGAAATAAAACTAAAAATCAACTAAAAATTCAGAAAATTATATACGTGATGTCATAAAATCTAACATAGATTATTTTGTGAGGATTGAAATCGGCATATGCGTTTCACTTGGATAATTGGTATAATATTCTTACAATTAAAAAATTGGGGGATGCGTGTGGGAAAAATATGGACTAGGAAACTATTCATTTGTTTTTGCTTAGCTGTTGTTTTGTTTGTACCAATACATACTTTTGCAGACGAAAAAAGAGAGTGGCGAGATGAGGTTATATACTCCATTATGATTGATCGCTTCAATAATGGAGAACCGAAAAATGACAAACAGTTAGAAGTTGGTAATTTAGAAGGGTATCAAGGCGGGGATATAAGAGGAATTATAAAAAGGTTGGATTACATAAAAGAAATGGGTTTTACTACCGTTATGCTTTCGCCACTTTTTGAAAGTGGAAAGTACGATGGATTAGACGTGCGAAATTTTAAAAAGGTAAATGAACATTTCGGGACAGAAAATGATGTGAAAGAACTTGTAAAAGAAGCTCAGGCAAAAGGAATGAAAGTTGTATTTCAATTTCCGCTTGGAGAAAACGAACAACAGGTAATTGACGCAATGAAATGGTGGATAAAAGAAGTTGATTTAGACGGAAGTTATGTTATACATAGTGAAAAAAAGCCGCGTTCCTTTTGGGATAACGCGCAAAAAGATATGCAAGTGATAAAGAAAGATTTTCGTATTATGACAAAGGAGGATAGCGAATACAACGAAAAAATAGTAGAATCGTTTTCCAAAGCGGATGTATCGGTGAAATCGTTATACGATGTGAGTAAAAAAGAAGGAGAATTTGTTACGTTCTTAGATGATCAAGAAACAAAAAGATATGCGCGTATTGCAAAAGAAAATATGTATTATCCGCCATCACGTTTAAAACTGGCGCTTACATATCTGTTAACATCACCTGGAATTCCGAATTTTTATTACGGAACTGAAATTGCATTAGATGGAGGAAGTGTACCCGATAATAGACGATTAATGGATTTTAAGTCAGACGAAAAATTTATGCAGCACATAACAAAACTAGGTGAACTTAGACAGGCGAGACCGTCTTTACGACGCGGTACGTTTGAGCTATTGTATGATAATAGCGGGATGAGCATACTAAAACGAAAATATAAAAATGAAGTAACTTTAGTAGCAATTAATAATACGAAAGAAACACAAAAAGTCTCCTTACCTGCAAGTACGATTGGTGAAAAACAAGAGTTAAGAGGATTGTTAGAGGATGAAATTATAAGAGAGGAAAATGGGGGATTTTATCTCGTTTTAAAGCGTGAAGAATCAAACGTGTATAAACTTAACGGAGAAACAGGTGTGAATTGGTTATTTATCTCCTTAATCGTTGGTGTGAATGTATTATTTATTGCGTTTTTAATTGCAGTTAAAAGGAAACGTAGATGAGAAGTTGCTCGTTCTATGTTCACGTCTTCTTATTGTATTTGTTTGTTCGGTGGGGCAATAGTGTTTATTCTGTTGATATGAAATTTCTTAAGAGAAACGATACGAAAATGAAAACTTCTCTAATGAGAGGGGGTTCCAGGTTAGGGAGAAAGTCTTCTTCCTAGCCTGTTTTTGTGTCAATACGGATAGAGAAAGATCTTTGGAACGAACGATAATTGCAACTATATTAATTTTATATTACATTAAAAATTAGAGAATACTCTTATACTAATATAGTGCTAAATAGTAGGTGGGAAAATGGAATTTTACGATTTGGGTATTACCATTAAAGAGCTTAGAATTAAAAAAAATATATCACAATCCGAATTATGTCATGGAATATGTTCGCAAAGTCAAATTAGCAAAATAGAAAAAGGTATGATTTATCCATCTAGTATATTGTTATATCAATTATCAGAAAGACTTGGTATTGACCCGAATAATATATTTGCATTAACTCAAAACAAAAAATTTAAATATGTAGAAAATGTAAAATACGTAATAAAAGATTGCTTAAAGCAAAAACAATATAAAGAACTTTATGAAATAGTGAAAAAAGAGAAAGATGAAAAAAATTTCCAAGCAAAAGAAGATAAACAATTTCTCCTATGGCATGAAGCAATTGCTGTATTTGAGGTGAACAGATCCATAAAAACTGCTTTAAAACTTTTAAATAATGCATTAAAACTAACTTTAACCAATGTTGATTTTTTATCAGAAAGAGAAATAGATATTATGCAGACAATGTCTATATTTTATGCGGAAAATAAAGAATATGATAAAAGTATTACTATATTAGGAAGATGTTTAACTAATTTTAATAAGTTAGATTTTCCGAGAGATAAAGCGATTAAATTAAAAATCATTTTTAATTTAGCGAAATGTTTAGGTATGACCTATCAATATGAAGAAGCGGTAAAATACATTGATAAGGGCATCAAATTAGCTATTAATCTAAATACTTTATACTTATTAGGTGAACTGTACTATTTAAAAGGATGGAATTTATTAAGATTTAAACAACAGAATGAAGAAGATATTGCAAATAACATGAAAAAAGCATTATTTATATTTGAACTAACAGAAAAAGAAACTCTGATAAAAATGGTTAAAGAAAAATATTTTGAAAATCAAACTGAAAAAAGCCACTCATAATTCATTTGGAAATCACTTGAAATATAATAAAACCTACAGGGGAAATCCCTGTAGGTTTTATACTTATAAACTTGCTTCTAAAATATTAGTGTTTAATATAAGAGTGTCCTTAACGTACTTTTTTATTTTGAAGTCTGCATCTTTATTAACAATTTATGCTTCTTTTTAACTCCATCCAAATATGATTAAAATTAAGATGGTTCAAGTCGGAGGAAGGCACTTTGATGTGTCTTTTCTTATGACTTTTATCATTAACTATTTAATGTTTTTTAAATGATTACATGACATAGTTTTTTTGTACCAAGCTTTGTTGATACAGTTAGACTTATCCGTTAGTGTATTCGTATTATTAGAACATCCTACAGTATTTAGGGAGAATGTGGCCAATAAAAACCATAATATTAATTTCTTCATATAACCACTTCTAACTCTTTTTTAATTAACATTTTTTAAGATCCTTATTAATTTTACATTATATTAAAGGTTGGGAAATATTCTTATACTCATAAATTGTTACGTTTTGGCGGGAAGAGAAATTATAAGTTACAGCGATTTTTAAGATGACTTTGGCCTAGGATGTAATTACTAAGAAAAGTAATTCAAATCGAAGGGGAAACGTCTTAAATTGTCTTTTTTTTTATTTTCAATAAGGTCTGCTAAATGCATGTATGAAACAAATTCTACAATAAGGCCTAGTTTAATCATGCATTCACTTGTGAAGTATTCGTATAGTTAGACTCTGTTCACTTAGCAATTTTCACCGCAGATGCCTTTTTTCTATGGCTTGTTCTTGTAATATTGTCTCTACAAAACTAAAAAGAAAACTCCTCTAATTAAGAGGAGTTTTCTTTTTAGCGGTAGTTAATGAACTGTACGTCGATTGGTAAATCAGCGCTACGAACAGCTGCAATTACTGCTTGTAAGTCATCACGGCTTTTCGCTGTAACACGTACTTGATCGTCTTGTACTTGTGTTTTTACTTTTAATTTCATTTCTTTAATGATGTTGTTAATTTTTTTAGCGTTATCTTTATCGATACCTTGTTGAAGTGTTGCGCGTTGGCGAACAGTGTTGCCAGTTGCAGCTTCAACTTTTCCGTAATCTAAGTTCTTAATTGGAACGTTACGTTTTACAAGTTTAGAAATTAAAACGTCTTTTACTTGGTCTAATTTGAACTCGTCGTCAGAAGTTAAAACTAGTACTTCTTTTTCTAATTTAATATCACTTTTACTTCCTTTAAAGTCATATCGGTTTTGGATTTCTTTTAATGCGATATTAATTGCGTTTGTTACTTCAGGTAATTCTACTTTCGAAACGATGTCAAAAGAACTATCTTTTGCCATAGTTAGCACCTCCAAATAAATTTCTAATCTTGTTATGTACTGTACATACTAAAGTATAGCTGAAAACGAGTCTAGACTTAAGTGTTTTCATACTTATATTCATGTAACCTCACTTTATTATAGTGAATTTTG
This sequence comes from Bacillus sp. FSL K6-1338, assembly GCF_038006965.1. Classification (NCBI taxonomy): domain Bacteria; kingdom Bacillati; phylum Bacillota; class Bacilli; order Caryophanales; family Bacillaceae; genus Bacillus; species Bacillus sp. FSL K6-1338. The sequence goes on from NZ_JBBOWI010000001.1 coordinate 1,160,840, forward strand.
GGCAGTTGGACAAATACAGGAAAAATCATGTTATAATTAACTTTTGTTTGGAATGATAAAAAAGATAATTTTATATATATAGAAGGGAATTAAAAAATATGTATTTGCAAATAGGATCGATTGAACAGGTAACTGTTTTACGCGAAACGGAAATTGGATATATGGTTGGGAATGAAGAAGAAGAAATTTTCCTACATAAAAACGAAGTAGCTGGAGAAATTGAAGAAGGCGATACGATTGATGTATTCTTATACCTTGATCACCAAAATCGTATTTCAGCAACAATGAAGGAGCCAATTATTACAACGTATGATTGGAACTGGGTAAAGGTTGTAGAAGTCATTCCTAGTTTAGGTGTGTTTGTTGATATTGGTGTATCAAAAGATATACTAATTCCAGCTGATGAGTTCCCGATTTATATGCCGGTATGGCCAGAAGTAGGCGACGAATTATATTGTACGTTAAAATTAACGAATCGTGATCGTTTAATTGCTCTTCCGGCAAGAGACAGTGATATGCAAGAAATTATCGTAGATGCAACGCCATCTATGCGTAATAAAAACGTAAATGGACGTGTATATCGTTCTCTTCAAGTTGGTTCATTCGTACTAACTGATGAGCATTTCCGTGCTTTCTTACACCATACAGAAAGAAAAGAACAAGTCCGCATCGGGGAGCGTGTAACGGGCCGTATTATTGACGTGAAAGATGATGGTACAATTAACATTTCACTTCTTCCTCGTAAAGAAGAAGGAATGGAAGACGATGCGGCAGTAATTTATGCATATATGGAAGAACGAGGAGGAGCAATGCCGTTTTGGGATAAGAGCCATCCAGAAGATATTAAAGAACGCTTTAACATGAGTAAAGCTGCATTTAAGCGCGCACTTGGTAAGTTGATGAAAGAAGAAAAAGTTTACCAAGAAGAAGGTTGGACTTACTTTAAGAAATAAGATAGAAGATTAAAAAGCACAACCTTATTTTTAAAAAAATAAGGTTGTGCTTTTTTAATTTCCTTGTGGAGAAACAAGAGTAAATGTATCTTTCAAATCACTATCGTTTATTTTAATATTTGCCTTTTTTAATTCCTCTTGTAACAATTTTTTGCTGAATATAGGGTCAGCGATACGTTCTTCTTCTAAGTTTTTGCGAATAGATTTTTTTACTTCATCGTAAGGTTTTAAATCTTTTTTATCAGTTAATTTAATAACGTGATAACCGTTTGATGATTTTACGGGGTTGCTAATTTGTCCAACATTTAGTTTGTAGGCAGCCGTTTCAAATTCAGGAGCCATTGTACCTGAATTGAAGTATCCAAGGTCTCCGCCTTTATCTTTTGATAGTAGATCTTGTGATTCTTGTTTTGCTAATTCTTCAAATGAAGCACCAGCATCTAGTTTACTCTTTATTTCTTTCGCTTCATTTTCGTCACTTACTAAAATGTGACTCGCTTTAATTTCTGGCTTATAGTGGTCTTTTACGTCTTTCTCTGTAATGCTTTTCTTAATCGCTTCATTCATAGCAAGTTTGAACTTAATTTGATTTTTGAAATCCTCTTCATCTTTTAAACCATTATTTTCTAATACTTTTTTGAATTGATCTCCATATTGTTTTTTTACTTTTTCTACTTCTTTATTTACCTCTTCATCAGATACTTTATATTTTTTTGTGATGACGTCTTGTGCCATCATTTCGTATAGCATGTCTTTTCCGTAACGATCTTTCAATTGTTTTTCGAAGTTATCCTTTGTAATGGTCGAGTCTGTTGCTGTAGCGACTGTAGCTGAGCCATTTTTTTGTTCGCAAGCAGATAGCATCAATATACTTATTAGTGCAGTAATAATGAAAATATGTTTCCCTCTCATGCCAACACCTCATCCGAATATGTTATCGCTATTGTAGAATATAGAAGTGAACATGAAGTGAATTTTTAATGTTTTTTTCCTTTAAAATGTAAAAAAGTACATCAACATAATTGTTGATGTACGATGGAATCAAAGGTGATCGGTCTTTTTAGAGTATGCACGTTTACCTTGCTGAATATTTTTTTGCTCTTGCTCATTTTTTTGTGTGCGTTTTGCGTTATTATCGCGTGCTTTTTTGTCGTTATCACTCGTATGTGGCATATGTATCAACTCCATTCCTAAACGTTGTACGTTTATCATTTCCTTTTTCGTAAAGACTATGTATAGCGGTGCATTTATGAAGGGTAAAGGTGGATTCGAAATGGATTTGAAGTTGAATTATACTGAACTTATAAAGAAGTTAATCGTTGTAATCATCGCAGGTTTATTAAACGCGATTGGGATGAATTTATTTTTAACACCAGCAAAAGTGTATGCGAGCGGCTTTGCTGGATTGTCTCAATTATTATCACAAATATTAGGTGATTTTTTATCGATTCACATATCTACGGGAGTATTGTTTAGCTTATTTAATATTCCTGTCGTTATTTTAGCGTGGAAAAAGGTTGGAAAGGCCTTCACCTTTTTTAGTTTTCTTTGTGTTATATTTATGACTCTGTTTCTAGAAATCATCCCTGTTAGAGCGGTTTCGAATGATATTATATTAAATGCGATTTTTGGCGGGATTATTTCGGCAATTGGAGTAGGGATTGCTTTAAAGTGGGGTGCTTCTACAGGTGGATTAGATATTATCGCCATGATTTTATCAAAAATAAAAGATAAGCCTGTCGGTACATACTTTTTCTTTTTTAATGCAATTATCATTATCGCTGCTGGCTATGTATATGGATGGGAAAAAGCGTTATATACGTTAGTGACTTTATATGTATCAACGAGAATTATTGATGCAATTCATACTCGTCATGTAAAGATTACAGCATTAATTGTTACGAAGAATGGGGCGGACGTAAGAAAGGCGATTCACTCGCGATTAGTAAGAGGAATTACAACGATACCAGCAACAGGTGCTTATACGAATGAAAATAAAGAAATGTTAATGATGGTTATTACCCGTTACGAGTTATACGAATTGGAGAGGATTATTAAACAAGTGGACCCAGGTGCATTTACAAATATACTGCAAACAGTTGGGGTGTTCGGATTGTTTCGGAAAGATTAAAGAGGACCAAAGTTGGTCCTCTTTTTTAATGTACATTCGTAATGTTTTGCAATTGCTCTTGCATTTCACGGAGCTGAACTTTTTCAGCAGTTGAAGAGTTTGCGTAAGCGGATTGCAAAGCATTTTTTGCTCTATATACGAGATCTTGTTGCTCAGTACCGCTTGAACAAGATACGGCATTTTCAACAGCATCTCTAGCTTGTTGGAATAGTAAGTTCCCCATTTAAACCCCTCCAAAAGAAGAGTTACTTCTTGCCTTTTCTGCCTCAGCTAATGTACCTCTGTACGGGAATCTTGCATCATGCTTCATAACAGCATCGGCTCCTTGTTGGATAAAACGTTTTGATTTGTTCTTTTTACCCATTCGAAAAACCCCCTTTATTTAGCTGAAAACAATCGACGCGATGTCTTATGCGCCTACTTATAGTATGGGCATTTGGCAGGAAACTATAAGTAGGGAATTTTTAGATTACAACCCAAGAACCTCTTCTAAATATAAAGCAATACCATCTTCTTCGTTCGTTAACGTAGTATGGTTTGCGAGTGATTTTAATTCAGGGATGGCATTACCCATTGCGATGCCGTGACCAGCAAATTCAATCATTTCAAAATCATTATCTTCGTCACCGAAAGCGATAATTCGCTCTTGTGGAATGTTGTAATGACTAGAAATTTTTTGTAATCCGACCGCTTTATTTAATCCGCTTTTTACAATTTCAATAATCGGCCAAGGTGCACCCCATTTTCTATGGTCGATTACTTCCGCATGCATATCAGTTAAATGTTGACGAATTGCAGTAGAATGCTCGTCATGTGCGTCAATTAATAAGCAAGTTGGATGGTCATTTAAAATATTTAATAAGTCTCCTGTAAAAATCTTAGGAGAACCGAATTCGAAAATGTGTTTTTTATCTTCATCAATTTCACGAACATACACATCATCCATAACTTCAGCGTATATATTTTTTACGCCGAAATCAAAACAAGCTCGTACAATTTCTTGCGCTGTTGCTAGCTCAAGAGGAGAGTGATGTATACCCCAGTTTGAATCAAGAGGATGGTGCACGTACGCACCGTTAAAGTTTACGATAGGTGTATTCAGACCTAGTTCTTTATAGTAATCATAACTAGCGCGGAATGGACGTCCTGTTGAAATAACGACAACGTGTCCTTGTTCCTTTGCTTTTGCAATTGTATGTTTCGTTCGAGTGGAAATTATTTTGTTGTCTGTTAATAAAGTGCCGTCTAAGTCTAATGCGATTAAATGTTGTTTGTTCATAATTTCACCTCTTATAATAATTTTTTTGTTTCTATCTGTATTTCCGTTTTTAATATGCAGAAATAAGAGGTTAGACTGGGTGAGACCACCATAGATGGAGGTTTCACTATATATCCATCTTACGTCGCGAAGTACTATGGTGTCTACTATTTCTCGTTGGAAATTAAGAAAAGTCAACATCTTTTTAGAAAGTTCAAATAATGTTTCTTTCATTATGTACAAAATGTGAAAAGGGTTACATTGCTCGTATGATGAGGCATATAATGAACATGTAATCTTCTCGTATATGTTTGACTCTCCTTTGAAACTAGCCTAGAGTAGGTTGGTTTCTTTTTTTCTACAGATAGGAAAGGAATTCCTTCCTAAGCTTGTGTCATTCATGTATATGTACAAGAATGAGATGTAGTACTTGTTTCCTAAACATGACAGAAAACCTTTCTTTTAAAATGGATATACTAATGAGGCAAGACGTCATGGAAGGAGAATGAAGATGGGACAAAATCGCAGGTTTCGTTCTGGACAAAAAGCGCCAAATGATGGCATTTACGTAGAAATTGGTGAAACGGGAAGTATGGTAAAAAATCCGCAAATGGTACAATTAACTGCCGGTGAAAAGTTTCCAGATAACACGAATCATAACCGCCAGTGGACATATAAAAGAAAACCGTAACAGAAGCCGCAATCTTTATTGCGGCTTTTTTGTTGTTACATAATGTAGTTTCATTTATCGTACTTTTTTTAATAGCATAATGAATGCTCCTTTTTTCTTTTTCCAATAATAAGTTTGAAAATGCATAGGCGAATTTATTGTATAAAAAAGTCAGTTGGCGTATAATTAAATCAAAGGTCAAAGAAAGTCAAACATTTGGAGGGCTGTAAAGATGGACTTAAATCAAATGACAACAAAAACACAAGAGGCGATTATGAGTGCCCAATCTTTAGCGGTATCTCATCATCATCAAGAAGTAGATACTGTTCATCTCTTGTTTACATTATTAGAAGAGCAAGATGGGTTAGCAGTGCGTATTTTTCAAAAAATGAATGTCGATATAGAAGCGTTAAAGCAAGGCGCCGAAAGTTTAATTAAGAAAAAGCCTTCTGTAACGGGAAGCGGTGCAGAAGTAGGCAAATTATATATAACAGGTGCTCTGCAACAACTATTTGTAAGAGCAGGAAAAGAAGCAGAGAAATTGCAAGATGACTACATTTCAGTAGAACATGTATTGCTTGCTTTTTCTGAAGAAAAAGGCGATATCAATCAATTATTTACAAGATTTCATATTACGAAAGATAACTTATTACAGTCTTTAATGACAGTTCGGGGGAATCAAAGAGTGACTAGTCAAAATCCAGAAGCAACTTATGAAGCGTTAGAAAAATATGGCCGTGATTTAGTGGCAGAAGTGAGAGCAGGGAAAATTGATCCTGTTATTGGCCGGGATAGTGAAATTCGACGTGTCATTCGCATTCTTTCACGTAAAACGAAAAACAACCCTGTTTTAATTGGTGAGCCAGGTGTTGGTAAAACAGCAATCGTTGAAGGGTTAGCGCAGCGTATTGTGAAAAAAGATGTACCTGAAGGGCTAAAAGATAGAACGATCTTCGCGTTAGATATGAGTGCGCTCGTAGCTGGTGCGAAATTCCGTGGTGAGTTCGAAGAGCGTCTGCAAGCTGTATTAAATGAAATTAAAAAGAGTGAAGGGCGTATTTTATTATTTATTGATGAACTTCATACAATCGTTGGCGCCGGTAAAACAGAAGGTGCGATGGATGCAGGGAATATGTTAAAACCGATGCTTGCTCGCGGTGAACTACACTGTATTGGGGCGACGACATTAGATGAATATCGTAAATATATTGAGAAAGACCCGGCGTTAGAAAGACGTTTCCAACAAGTATTAGCAGAAGAACCAACTGTTGAAGATACAATTTCCATTTTACGTGGTTTAAAAGAGCGTTTTGAAATTTATCATGGTGTAAATATTCATGACCGCGCGATTGTAGCAGCATCAGTTTTATCAGATCGATATATTTCGGACCGTTTCTTACCAGATAAAGCAATTGATCTTGTCGATGAAGCGTGTGCAACAATTCGTACAGAAATCGATTCTATGCCGACAGAATTAGATGAAGTAACGCGTCGTATTATGCAGTTAGAAATTGAGGAAGCAGCTCTTGGAAAAGAAACAGATCGTGGTAGCCAAGAACGTCTTAAAACGTTGCAACGTGAACTATCAGATTTAAAAGAAGTTGCAAGTGGTATGAGAGCGAAATGGGAGAAAGAAAAAGAAGACATTCACAAAGTTCGTGACTTACGTGAACATTTAGAACGTCTGCGCCGTGAATTAGAAGAAGCAGAAGGTAATTACGATTTAAATAAAGCAGCCGAACTTCGTCACGGGAAAATTCCAGCAATTGAAAAAGAGTTAAAAGAAGCGGAAGAAATGGGCGCGCATAATAAACAAGAAAATCGTTTATTACGTGAGGAAGTAAGTGAAGAAGAAATTGCAGATATTGTTTCACGCTGGACTGGTATTCCTGTTGCTAAACTCGTTGAAGGTGAACGCGAGAAATTACTACGCTTAGAGCAAATCTTATCAGAGCGTGTCATCGGACAAGAGGAAGCAGTAAGCTTAGTATCAGACGCGGTTCTTCGTGCTCGCGCTGGTATTAAAGATCCGAACCGCCCGATTGGTTCCTTCATTTTCTTAGGCCCTACGGGTGTTGGTAAAACAGAACTTGCAAAAACGTTAGCGCAGTCTTTATTCGATAGTGAAGAGCAAATGATTCGTATTGATATGTCTGAGTATATGGAGAAACACGCAGTGTCACGCTTAATTGGTGCACCTCCTGGATATGTAGGATATGAAGAAGGCGGTCAATTAACAGAAGCGGTAAGACGTAAACCATATTCCGTTATTTTATTAGATGAAATTGAAAAAGCACATCCAGAAGTATTCAACATTTTATTACAAATGTTAGATGATGGACGCATTACAGATTCGCAAGGACGTACAGTGGACTTTAAAAACACAGTTATTATTATGACTTCAAATATTGGATCTGCTCATTTACTAGATGGATTAGAAGAAGATGGCTCGATTAAAGAGGAATCAAGAGACCTTGTAATGGGGCAATTAAGAGGACATTTCCGCCCTGAATTTTTAAACCGTGTTGATGAAATTATTTTATTTAAACCTCTTACAACGAATGAAATTAAAGGTATTGTTGATAAAATTGTAAAAGAATTACAAGGGCGTTTAGCTGACCGTCACATTACAGTAGAATTAACAGACGCAGCAAAAGAATTTGTTGTAGAAGCTGGCTTTGATCCGATGTATGGAGCTCGTCCATTAAAACGATACGTACAACGTCAAGTGGAAACGAAATTAGCGCGAGAATTAATTGCAGGAACAATTACTGACAATAGTCACGTAGTTGTCGATGTAGAAAATAACGAATTAGTTGTTCATGTGAAATAAAAATAAAAATAAAAAAGAGTTCGGATAAAATCCGGACTCTTTTTTTAGTGTTGTTCTACTGGCTCGTTTGGAATTGCAGCTGAAATCGCTAGTACTAATACAGCAAGAACAACTGAGAAAATAGACGCTTGGTTAAAGTCGTATGTACCGCCAGTCATAGAGCCGATTACATAGCTCATCATATGTACAAGTAAGAACGACCAAATTAATGCCCAAATGAAACGCATATTTTACACCTCTATTCGTTCAATCTGTCCTTATTGTAACACAATTGAAAAAAGAATATAGAAAAATATTTGTAGATTTTTCAACGCAAATTTGCATTCCGTTCATACATTATAAAAGAGTGGTTTTATATGTTTAGAAAATAAGGCGGGGGAAAAATGAGTATTACGGAACGTTTTTTTTACTTAGAAAAAGAACCATGTGTCATTTATTTACCGGAGAAGCCAAATGGATTTTCGGTTATGCTCCTCGGTGATTACAACTACTTTATTGAGAATGGTACAAGTTTATGGACACAGCATGCGGGAAGATCTTATTTTTTACATGGCCTTATTGAGGAAGGCTACACAGTCTTTTCTTCTAATTTATACGGAAGGCACTGGGGAAACGACCAATCTGTTCGTCTAGCAAAACGTTTATATGATGTTGTTTTGAGAAAAGAGACGTTAAATGCGAAAATGCACATAATGGCAGATGGTATGGGTGCGCTTGTAGCACTTGAAATGATGAACAAATACCCTGAATGTATTCGTTCTGTCATTATGTTGAATCCATGTTTAGATTTACCAGAATATGTGGAATTTGAGAAAGAGCATAAGTTTTTTTACAAAAGATTAGTGAAGGAATTAAGTTTGGCGTATGATGCCAAAGAAGAAGAGTTAGATTTAAAAATAAATAAGAAATCATTTACGCTTCTGCCATCTTGTGTACCTGTCAAAGTTTTCGTATCAACACAAGAAAAAAGAGGAAGAAAACAACAGTTGCGTAAATATGAGAAAATGAGGCAATTAAATCAATGCGATACTTCTCTCTTGTTCCATCTGCAAGATGTGAAATATAAAATGGTTAGGCAAACGACTGATTTCTTTAAAAAATATGAAGAAGAATTGTGAAGCTCCCATATACATAAATGAGGAGCTATTTGTTTCAAGGAGAAAGGGTTGGTGGTATGGAACGCGTGCTGATAATAGGTGCACTTACGTTTGTAGGTTATCACCTTGTGAATAAAATGATCGCAGAAGAAGTAGAAGTGTATGGTCTTGATTTTGATGAATTCAATAGTATGACCAAAATTAATGAAGAGAAGTTATTGTTAATTGGGCGAAATGCGTTATTTACGTATTATTCGATAAGAGATGAAGATGGATGGAGATTAGTAGAGGAAGAGAGATTCGATACTGTTTACTTTTGCTTATATGAGCCAAATCAGCAATGTGGATTTCGGAATGAAAGAGTCATATTACAATATTTAAAGCGAATTATAAGAATGTGTGAAGAACAAAAATTGAAGTTAAATTTAATTTCTTCTATTGAAGTAGGTAGTACAGATGAATCGGAAAATAAGCGCATATTTTTGAAAGTAGAAGAAGGATTGAAAAAAGGGGATTTACAATATAGTGTATTTCGAGTTCCTACATTATATGGACCGTGGCAACCGTCTTTTATGATGTATCATCAGCTCATTTTATCAGAACTGGATGAGAAAGAGTGCTATTATGCGAGTGAGGAAAACGGAAGTGATCTACTGTACGTGGAAGATGTATGTGAATACTTATGGGAAAATGGAATGAACGAGCAGCATCTCGGTATATACAATTTGCTTAGTGGTAAAAAGTCATTATGGAAAAAAGGTATGAACCTTTTACGCGCGGATGATAAAGTAAATAAAAATAATAACGAAGTAAGAGATGAGGCTATCGAGGTAATTTCGATAAAAAGAAATACTCCGTTAGAATACGGTTTAAATAAGCAACTGGCACACATGAAAAAATATAAAGAGTTATACGAAGGGTAGCACGCGTGTTACACTATTGTATGTGAAAGTTTTAATGGAGAGGAAGAGTATAATATGAACGAAAAAAGCATGCAGTTTTTACAAATCGCAATGAAGCATTTACCAGAAGCAAAGGCCATTTTAGATGATAATGGAATTGCGCTTGATATGGAGAAAGCACAACCAGTATTAGAGTTATTGATGAAAGTTATGAACGAAGCATATGAGCTTGGGAAAGCAGATCAACAATAAAACCCTTTCTTTTTGAGGAGAAAGAGGCTCGAACCGTCGAGAGAAGCGGTTCGAGCCTTTTTATATTTCAAAAGAAACAGGGAAGGTATGTTTCTGTTTCTTTTAATAAACAATAAAGTGAATAATGCCTAGCTTTATGTTTTAGCTGAAATATATTCTAGACAAAAATACATTTATGTTTTAAAATTAGTACCAAGTCATAATAATTGATATAAAACGGAGGGCTGCGATGTGAACGTGGGCATTTTAGGGATCGGAAGATATGTGCCGGAAAAAGTAGTCACAAATCACGATTTAGAGAAGATAATGGATACATCCGATGAATGGATTCGTACGAGAACGGGAATTGCCGAAAGACGCATTGCCGATGATACAATAGATACTTCGTATATGGCCGTAGAGGCTGCTAAAAAAGCACTTGAAGATGCAGGGGTTAGCGGAGAAGATATCGATCTTATTTTGGTGGCGACAGTAACACCAGATCGTGCGTTTCCAGCAGTAGCTTGTGTCATTCAAGAAGCGATTGGAGCGAAACATGCAGCTGCAATGGATGTAGGTGCAGCATGTGCTGGTTTTATGTACGGAATGATTACAGCGCAGCAATTTATTCAAACGGGAACTTATAAAAATGTATTAGTAGTTGGTAGTGATAAACTATCTAAAATTGTAGACTGGAATGATCGAAATACAGCGGTACTATTTGGAGACGGAGCCGGTGCTATCGTAATGGGAGCTGTTTCAGAAGGAAGAGGCGTTCTATCTTTCGAATTAGGAGCAGACGGAAGTGGCGGTAAGCATCTTTATCAAGACGAGTATGTTATGATGAATGGCAGAGAAGTGTTTAAATTTGCCGTTCGTCAACTTGGTGAATCTTGTCTTCGCGTGCTGGATAAAGCTGGTCTTACGAAAGAGGATGTGGATTTCTTAGTACCGCATCAAGCGAACATTCGTATTATGGAATCTGCAAGAGAGAGATTAAATTTACCACAAGAAAAAATGAGTATGACAATTGAAAAGTTTGGTAATACATCAGCTTCTTCAATTCCAATTGCAATGGTAGAGGAATTGCAAAATGGACGTATTCAAGATGGTGATTTAATTATACTTGTTGGTTTTGGCGGCGGATTAACATGGGGAGCAGTTGCTCTTCGTTGGGGTAAATAAGGACTGAGAGAAAAAAAGGAGTGTATTTTGTATGGAAAAAAAGAGGGTCGTAATTACAGGGCTAGGAGCTGTTACACCGATCGGTACAGATGTTGAAACAGCGTGGGAAAACATTAAAAAAGGTGTATCTGGAATCGGACGACTTACAAGAATTGATCCGGAACTATTTCCAGCAAAAGTAGCAGCAGAAATTAACGACTTTGAAGTCGAGAAATATATTGATAAAAAAGAAGCGCGCCGTATGGATCGCTTTACACAATATGCAGTAGCAGCAGCGAAAATGGCAGTTGCAGATGCAAAGCTTGAAATTACAGAAGAAAACGGACCTCGAATTGGTGTATGGATTGGATCTGGTATTGGCGGTATGGAGACATACGAAGAACAATTTAAGATTTTTACTGAGAAAGGTCCGCGCCGTGTGAGCCCATTCTTCGTGCCGATGATGATCCCAGATATGGCAGCAGGTCAAGTATCAATCGCAACAGGAGCGAAAGGAATTAACACTTGCTCTGTAACGGCTTGTGCATCTGGTGCAAACTCAATTGGTGATGCATTTAAAGCAATTCAGCGTGGTGATGCTGATGCAATGATAACAGGCGGAGCTGAAGCGCCGTTAACAAGTATGGCATTCGCAGGATTTAGCTCAGCGAAAGCATTAACATTTAATGAAGACCCAGCAACGGCTTGCCGTCCATTTGATAAAAACCGTAGCGGTTTCGTAATGGGTGAAGGTTCAGGTATTTTAATTCTTGAAGAATTAGAGCACGCATTAGCTCGTGGTGCTCACATTTATGCGGAAATCGCTGGTTACGGTGCAACTGGTGATGCATTCCATATTACAATGCCGGCTCCTGGTGGTGAAGGCGGCGTGCGTGCAATGCGTCAAGCTTTAGCAGATGCAGGTCTACAGCCAGAAGATATTGATTACATTAATGCGCACGGTACAAGTACGGATGCGAATGAAAAGTATGAAACGATGGCAATTAAAGAAACGTTCGGTGAGCACGCGTACAAAGTAGCAATTAGCTCAACGAAATCAATGACAGGTCACTTATTAGGAGCAGCTGGTGCTGTTGAAGCGATCTTCTCAATTAAATCAATTACAGACGGAGTAATCCCTCCAACAATTAACTATGAAACACCAGATCCAGAATGTGACTTAGATTACGTACCGAATCAAGCGAGACAACAAGAAGTAAATGCAGTATTAAGTAACTCACTAGGATTCGGTGGTCATAACGCAGTATTAGTATTTAAATCGTATAAATAATAGATGAAATAAGGAGTTTTTTCGTAGCATATTACGAAAAAACTCCTTATTTATTTTTACGTCTTTTTCTCTTGTAGCATATACATAAGAAAAAAGGAGGGATAAAGATGGGGGTTATTGAAACAGCTGAATGGCTACATTTATATTATGGACGGCCAGAAAAACTTTGTGAGAAATTTACGAAGTATATTCCGTTGCCAAAAGAAAGGTTGTATCGCTTTTTAATTTCAAAAGGGATGTATCGTCCGGTCATGCATGGGGAAAAGGAAATTAAAGAATTAGAGGAAAAGGAAATTTGGAAAGAGTTGAGCTTGGAGTATGATAAATTGAAAAATTGGTTGAAAGGTCCGGATGTCCCTGTCTTTATTTTATTATCAGATTCCTATAATCGAACTGTACAAGAAGAGTATAACGGTAGGGCTGGATTATCTATGCGTCATGTTATTTTCTTATTTGTATGTGGACGGAATTCGGTGGAAGAATTAAAGGTGTTATTGGCGCATGAATATCATCACATATGCAGGTTACATCAAATTGAGACGAAAGAAACAGAATATACATTACTTGATACGATGATTATGGAAGGGCTAGCTGAGCAAGCGGTAACGGAAAGATATTCAGAAAAAAACAATGCACCGTGGACGATGTATCTTTCAAAAGAAGAGGCTATTTATTATTGGAAAAATGTTGTACATGAAAGAATAAGTATAAAACGAGGAACAAGGGAGCACGACATCTTATTAAATGGATTTCACTCTTATCCAAAGATGCTTGGCTATGCGCTTGGATTTCATATTGTCAAAGATTGTGTAACATTGGAAGGAGAAGATACACTTTCTTTATTATCTATAGATGCAAAAGAAATATTGAATAAAGCAAATACATTTCATATATAAAAAAACAGGAGCTCTATTTCCTGTTTTTTTAGTATTAATAGAAGAAAAAATAATAATTAGAATATATTTCCTTAGGTGGAATAAAGTTAAGAAAAATTGAACATAATGATTGATACAAACAGTAGTGAAGTGAGGGGTAGTGAATGTTATATCTACATGATGTATGGGTAAATTGGTTTGAAGGTGAAGAGAATGGGTATAACGTTTGTCATTTTTACGAATGGCGGAAAGATGATACGATTGAGCTATTAGATCAAGTGCCATTATTAAAAGTAGATGCCACATTATATCATTACATCGAGGACGAATTGTTAGAGCTTCCGCAAAAATTGTTGGAAGACGTACATCATAAGGCTTATATTCGTAAAAATCATGAACGTTTGCAGCAAGAGTATTGCTTTGTTGTTACAGATGGAAAAGGAATTATTGCGATTGATACAATTGGTTACAATGTACCTATCCGTAAAAGCAGACTTATACCACGGCAAGAGCAGATGGTATATGAGATGGTAGAAAACGTACAAGCAGAAAAGTATGAGTTCCAAGTAGAAGAAACAGAAAAAGAACACCACATTTTATCACCATCGCCTTTCATTATGAATGGCTTGACTCGTAAAGAAAGACAACTAAAACAATTATTATTTATGGCGTTAGACCAATTACATACAACGAAAAATACAGCGGAAATTCGCTATTGGTACACAGAGTGGGATCCGTCAGCATATGGAACGGTCCAACATATGGAATTTGAAGATATTTGGGCAAGACTATATGATGAAGCGAAATCAGGCTGGTCTGAGAAGCACGAACAATTATGCGAGCGCCTTGTAAAAGGACAGCCGTTTTTTGAAAAGTTATGGGAAATGGAAAATGAGCAAAAGGTAAATTAAAAAACCGCCAATTGGCGGTTTTTTAATTTGGTGAAATCCAGCTCCAGCGGCAAGAATGTTCGGTGGCTTCGCGCCTTCCTGCGAGGCAAAAAGCGCCTTTACGTCAGGAGCTCCATCCCCCTCACATTCTAAACGAGCCGCTTCCACTTTATATGTAATTTAGCTCCGGCTCCTAGCCCTTCGCGTCTAAGAACCTTCCCCACGAGAAGGTAAAAAGCACCTTCTGTGGGAAAGAACTTTAGCCGTCAGGGCTAAGCAGTCGCCTCCGCTTTTTATGTTACCTACGTTTTCTGCTTAGTCCCATTGCGTTTTCTACTTTGCGTAGTTGTTTGAATGCAACGCGGTTTGCTTTTTCGGCACCTTTGTCTAGAATTTCGTCTAGTTCTGGGGAGCTGATTAGTTCGTTATATTTGTCTTGGATTGGGCGAATTGCTTCTACGACTACTTGTGCTAAGTCGCCTTTGAAGTCGCCGTATCCTTTTCCTTCGTACATTGCTTCTATCTCTTCAACTGTTTTTCCTGAGAATGAAGAGTAAATTGTTAATAGGTTAGAGATTCCAGGTTTATTTTCTTTATCGAATTTCACGATACCTTCTGAATCTGTTACAGCACTTTTAATTTTCTTTTCAATTGTTTTTGGTTCATCAAGCATACTGATCATTGATTTTGGATTCGGATCAGATTTACTCATTTTTTTCGTAGGTTCGGTTAATGACATAACGCGAGCTCCTACTTTTGGAATACGAATTTCAGGAACTATGAACACTTCACGGAAGCGTTTGTTGAAACGCTCTGCTAGATCACGTGTTAATTCCATATGTTGTTTTTGGTCATCACCAACAGGTACGATTTCTGTGTTATAAAGTAAAATATCAGCAGCCATTAATGGTGGATACGTAAGTAATCCAGCTGGAACTGAATCTCTACCTGAAGCTTTATCTTTATATTGTGTCATACGCTCTAATTCTCCAACGTAAGCAACAGATTGCATGATCCATCCTAGTTGAGCGTGTGCAGGTACTTCTGATTGTACAAATAAAGTAGCTTTTTCAGGATCGATGCCGCATGCTACATAAAGTGCAGCAAGACTACGAATGTTTTTGCGAAGTTGTATAGGATCTTGAGGTACTGTAATGGCATGTTGGTTTACAATACAGAAATAGCAATCGTGTTCGTTTTGAAGCTCTGTAAATTGCTTCATAGCCCCTAAATAGTTTCCAAGTGTAATCGTTCCGCTTGGCTGAATACCAGAAAAGATAACTGACATAATTATTTCCTCCTAAATTTGAATGCGTGATAGGGAAGAGAAGGCAAACAAAAAAGCCCATTCATCCCAAAAAACTATAGGGACGAATGGACCGCGGTACCACCCTAATTATTTCACTACTGTGAAATCTCTCTAATCCATAGTAACGTCTGGATATAACGCCAAGGCCTACTACTTTCGGTTCGGTTTGGTGCTCAAAAGCCCATTCCATACTGTACAATTACTTGTTCACACCGACCACAAGCTCTCTGAAATTGCATCAATATGTACTCTTCTTTATCATCGCATACATATAAATTTATTTATTGTTACTTGAGCTCTTTTAATATGAAAGAACTAAAGTTTTATAACAAAATGTTTTGCTGATTATTATATCATATGGGATAGTGTTTGCAAACTACATCAAAATAGTAAAGCTAATGAGGGTCGAGAACAACCCAAGAACGATACCTGTAATACAAATTGGATATGTCCATTTGAATGAATATGTTTTATAAATACGTTCTTTCTTATCTGTAGGTTCCTCGACTTCTTCAATTAAAGAGTCAATCTTTTTGTTCGTGCCAAATACTCTCTGGAAAGCGTAAAGAGTTACATTGAAAAATCCATTTTGAAATATGAATAAAAAACCACCTATCAGAATAAAAAATAGCGCGATATAAAACGAGATGTTGACAAAGTTCAACAAAAATTGAGATGAAATGAGGAATGCACCAATACTAGAAGCAATCATCGCTATAAAAATTAGTATACAAGTATGAAAAAAAACTTTATTCAAAATATTCCCCTCCGTCAAAATATTACTAGAATTATTATACTATAAAAGCTATAATAAGTACTAGAAATAATTTTTTGAAAATTATACACAATTAAAGGTCTGATTTTAAGATGATGGTAGCAATGTTAACGTATCCCTTTACGAAAAATTAAAAATATAAACATTTTATTAAAAATTTTAACAAAAAAACAAAAAACTATATTCACAATCGTCGTATTATATGTATAATGAAAATTGTAGAAACTTGGAGATTATTCTTTCAATTCTACTTTTTAACAAGTGAGGGTACAGGAAGTGCAATTAGGGGAGGCAACACAACATGAAGAAAAAGATACCGTTATTACTTGCATCAACTTTAACTGCAAGTATGTTGCTTGGCGCGTGTAGCTACCAAAAAGATGATGCAAAAGCAAAAGGGAAAGAGAACGCTACGAGTAGTAGTAACGGAAAACAGATTCTTAATTTAACAGAGTTATCTGAAATTCCGTCAATGGATGCATCATTAGCATCTGACTCTTCATCTTCTACAGCATTAAATAATACGATGGAAGGTTTATATCGTATTGGCAAAGATCAAAAGAGAATGCCTGGCGTTGCAGAAGATGTCGAAAAGCTAGATGATGGGAAGAAATACATATTTAAATTAAGAAAAGATGCGAAATGGTCAAATGGGGAACCTGTAACAGCTAAAGACTTTGTGTATTCATGGAAAAGAGCCGTAAATCCAGATACAAAAGCAACGTATTCGTACATTATGTTCGATATTAAAAATGCAGAGAAAATTCATAAAAAAGAATTACCTGCTGACCAATTAGGTGTAAAAGCGATTGATGATTATACATTAGAAGTGGAATTAGACAATCCCGTTCCTTACTTTATCGATTTAACAGTTTATCCAGTATTTTACCCGCTAAATGAAAACTTTGTAAAAGCACAAGGTGATAAGTTTGGTTTAGAGGCAAATACAACATTATATAACGGTCCATTCGTTATGAGTGATTGGAAACATGAACAAAGTTTCCAATTCAAGAAGAATCCTTCATATTGGGATAATAAAACGGTTAAAATCGAAGAAATCAACTTTAATATTGTAAAAAATACAGCAACTGATGTAAATTTATATGAGACAAACGCGATTGATCGTGCGGCTTTAACGTCTGAATTTGTTGATAAGTTTAGACAAAGCCCAGAGTTCCAAACAAGAAAAGAAGCAGGGGTTGCTTACTTAAGATTTAATCAAAGTAATCAGTACTTAAGTAATAAAAACTTAAGAAAAGCAATTTCAATGTCCTTTGACCGTGATAACATTGCGAAAGTTATTTTAAATAACGGTGCAATTGGAGCTTACGGATTTGTTGGAAAAGATTTCGCTGAAGGTCCGAATAAAAAAGATTTCCGAGCTGAAAATGGAAAGCTAGTTGAAACAAATCCAAAAGAAGCGAAAAAGCTTTGGGAAACAGCGAAGAAAGAGCTTGGAACTGATAAAATCGAACTAGAATTCTTAAACTTTGATAATGAAGATGCTAAAAAAGTTGGTGAATTCTTAAAAGGTGAGATAGAAAAGAACTTACCAGGTTTATCAATTAAAATTAAACAGCAACCATTCGCACAAAAAAATAAATTAGAAGATTCTCAGCAATATGATATTGCGTTTGGTATTTGGGGACCAGATTTCCCAGATCCAATCTCATATTTAGATATGTTTGTTACGAATGGTTCTCAAAATAAAACAGGGTATTCTAATCAGAAGTATGATGAGTTAATCCTAAAAGCTAAAACAGATACAAAAGATTTACAAGCTCGCTGGAACAACCTTCTAGAAGTAGAGAAGATGTTAATTAAAGAAGATGCAGTTATCACTCCAATCTTCCAAAAAGGTTCAGCGTATGTAGTAAAAGGTGCCGTAAAAGATATTATCCCAATTAACTATGGTGGTAAATTAACTTACAAATGGGCATCTGTTGAACAAAAATAATCTTTTTTTTCCATCGTTTACAAGGGTATATGCCTATGATGGGCATATGCTCTTATTTTAAAAAAATAAAAGTAAGAATATTTTAAACTATCTTATTGCTTTTGAGAAAAACGGGGAGGTGCTTGACTATGGGACGTTATGTATTAAAACGTTTCGTGTACATGGCTTTGACATTATTTTTAATTACTACACTGACTTTCTTTTTGATGAAATTACTTCCGGGTTCTCCGCTTAAAAACCAGGAGAAGCTATCACCGGCACAAAAAGAAATCATTCTTGAAAAATACGGATTAAATGATCCGGTACCAGTTCAATACGCACGTTACTTAGGTAACTTAGCAAAAGGTGATTTAGGGGTATCATTCCAATATGATAACCGCCCAGTAACAGACATGATTGTGGATCGTATTGGACCATCAGCCCAATTAGGTTTACAAGCGATTATATTAGGGACATTTATCGGTTTAATTTTAGGTATTGTTGCCGCACTTCGTAATAATACGTGGGTGGATTATAGTGCAACAGTTATTTCGGTACTCGGAATGTCGGTACCATCATTCGTATTCGCCGCATTACTACAATATTTCGTAGGGGTAAAACTTGGTTGGTTCCCGGTAGCATTCTGGAAAGGACCAGAGTTTACTGTAATGCCTACAATTGCATTATCGATGGGAGTTATCGCAACAATCGCACGTTTCTCTCGTGCAGAATTAATTGAAGTTATGCAGTCAGACTATATTTTAACAGCGAAAGCAAAAGGAATTAGTCAAGGCGTTATCATTGTAAAACACGCACTTCGTAACGCGTTAATTCCAGTTGTAACAATTTTAGGACCAATGGTTGCGGCATTAATTACAGGAACACTTGTTATCGAGCAAATTTATGCTGTACCAGGACTTGGGGAACAATTCGTTAAATCGATTACTTTAAATGACTATACAGTTATTATGGGAACTACGATTTTCTATAGTGCAATCTTCATTTTAGTTATTTTCATTGTCGATATTTTATACGGAATTATTGATCCTCGTATTCGTTTAGCGGGAGGGAAAAAATGATGAAAGATGTACAAAAATTATCTCCAGATTTATTTCAACAAGCCAATCAAAATAATGTTGATAATGAAGTCATTGCCCGTCCAAGCTTAACGTTTTGGCAAGATGTAAGAAGACGTTTGTTCCAACATAAAGGTGCGATGCTTGGCCTTGTATTATTAGTAATCATTGCGCTATTAGCGATTTTTGGACCGATGGTAAGTAAACACTCGTATAAAGAGCAAGATTTAGGTCGTGCGAAATTACCACCAAAAATTCCAGTTATTGAAAATGTTCATTGGTTACCATTTGACGGTACAGATCAATATGGTGTTGACCAATATGAAAAACGTGATATTAAAGAGTACTTCTGGTTTGGTACAGATGATCTTGGCCGTGACTTATGGACAAGAACATGGGAAGGTACACGCGTATCATTATATATCGCTCTTTTAGCAGCAGCAATTGACTTAGTAATTGGGGTTGCATACGGAGGTATTTCAGCATTCTACGGCGGTAGAGTAGATAATATTATGCAACGTATTATGGAGATTATTAACGGTATTCCATACTTAATCATCGTTATTTTAATGGTAATCATTATGGGATCTGGTATTTGGTCAATTACACTCGCGATGGCGATTACGGGTTGGATAGGGATGTCGCGGATTGTTCGTGGACAAATCCTAAAGTTAAAAAACCAAGAATATGTATTAGCATCTCGTACATTAGGTGCAACAAATACACAATTAATTGTGAAACATTTAATTCCAAACGTAATGGGACCTATTATCGTAATGACAATGTTCACAATTCCATCAGCGGTGTTTGGTGAAGCGTTCTTAAGTTTCATTGGTTTAGGAATTCAGCCACCATTCGCGTCACTTGGTTCTCTTGTAAATGATGGTTATAAATCTATTCAAACGTATCCACACATGATGTTCATCCCTGCGGTTGTCATCAGTATGTTAATTCTAGCATTCAACTTAATGGCAGATGGATTACGCGATGCGTTAGATCCAAAAATGCGTAAGTAAATGAGGAGGGAGAAGTAAAAATGAAAACATTGTTAGAGGTAAAAGATTTACAAGTCTCCTTTGATACACATGCAGGTGAAGTACAAGCAGTGCGCGGAGTTACTTTTGATTTGAAAAAAGGGGAAACATTAGCGATTGTAGGAGAGTCTGGTTCTGGGAAATCAGTTACTTCTAAAGCGCTAATGGGGTTAATCCCAAATCCTCCAGGCCGTATTAAAAATGGAGAGATTGTATTTGACGGTCGTGATTTAACGAAATTAACGGAAAAAGAAATGCAGCAAGTTCGTGGTAAAGATATCGCGATGATTTTCCAAGATCCAATGACATCATTAAATCCAACGATGACAATTGGGAATCAAATTATGGAAGGTCTTATTAAACACCAAGGGATGAGTAGAGGAGACGCACGTAAAGTTGCGTTAGAATTAATCGACCTTGTAGGTATTCCAAATCCAGAAGCACGTTTAAAACAATATCCTCACCAATTCTCAGGTGGTATGAGACAGCGTGTAGTTATTGCGATGGCGTTAGCTTGTAACCCGAAATTATTAATTGCCGATGAGCCGACAACAGCGCTAGACGTTACGATTCAGGCACAAATTTTAGAACTTATGAAAGACATTCAGCAAAAAACAGAAGCGGCAATTATTTTCATTACGCATGACTTAGGTGTAGTAGCAAACGTTGCTGACCGAGTGGCAGTTATGTATGCTGGTAAAGTTGTTGAAATTGGAACTGTAGATGAAATTTTCTATAATCCGAAACATCCATATACTTGGGGCTTAATCGCATCTATGCCAAGTTTAGATGGTTCAGAGGAAGAGTTATACGCAATTCCTGGAACGCCTCCGGATTTATTGAAGCCGCCAAAGGGTGATGCTTTTGCACCACGTAACCCACAGGCGCTGAAAATTGATTTTGAAATGGAACCGCCTTTATTTAAAGTAAGTGATACACACTATGCGGCAACTTGGTTACTTCACGAGCAAGCTCCAGAAGTAAAACCGCCGGCAGTTGTTGAAAAACGTATTCTTCAAATGAAAGCAGGTGAACAACATGACTAAACAACGTGAGAAATTAATTGAAGTAAAAAATGTAAAGCAGCACTTCGACGTGAGTGGTGGTGTTGTCAAAGCGGTTAATGATATTTCATTTGATATTTACCGCGGAGAAACATTTGGTCTTGTAGGAGAATCAGGTTGTGGTAAATCAACAACTGGAAGAACGATTATTCGTTTATATGATGCAACTGCTGGTGAAGTATTATTCGATGGTGAAAACGTACATGGTAAGAAATCACGCACAGAATTGAAGAAATTCAACCGTAAAATGCAAATGATTTTCCAAGATCCATACGCATCACTAAATCCTCGTATGACAGTAGGGGATATTATCGCAGAAGGTATTGATATTCACGGATTAGCGAAAAGTAAAAAAGAGCGCATAGACCGTGTTCATGAACTACTAAACACAGTTGGTTTAAATAAAGAGCACGCAAACCGTTTCCCACACGAATTCTCAGGTGGACAACGTCAGCGTATCGGTATCGCTCGAGCGCTTGCTGTAGAACCAGAATTTATCATTGCCGATGAGCCGATCTCAGCACTTGACGTATCGATTCAGGCGCAAGTTGTAAACTTACTGAAAAAGTTACAAAAAGAAAAAGGGTTAACATACTTATTCATTGCCCATGATTTATCGATGGTAAAATACATTAGTGACCGCATCGGCGTAATGTACCGTGGTCAAATTGTAGAACTGACAACAAGTGAAGAGTTATATGCGAATCCAGTTCATCCATATACGAAATCACTATTATCAGCAATTCCGCTACCAGATCCAGATTATGAGCGTAATCGTAAACGTATCGTATACGATCCATCGCAGCATGATTACGGTAGCGAAGTGCCAACAATGCGTGAAATTCGTCCAGGACATTTCGTACTATGTTCTGAAGCAGAGTATAAGAAATATAAAGAAATCTATCAATAAAAAAGAGCCATTCTTCCATTGCGGAAGGAGGGCTCTTTTTTCTACTATATAAAATTACTAAACTTGAACAGAAATACTCTCTTCTTGTTCTTCAGGTTTAACTAGTGCGTAACGTTCCCAAGCTCTACTTTTCCAGCGGAAGAACATAATAATGGCACGTGTCCATTCGTCGATGGCGATCGCTAGCCAAATACCCACGAGCCCCATATCTAAATGAAAGGCGAAAAAGTAACCTAGTGGTAAACTCATTAACACCATAGAAAATGCACCGATTAAAACAGGATATTTTGCATCACCAGCTGCACGAAGCGAATTAATGATGACGATGTTCATCGTACGTCCCGTTTCAAGTAGTACACTTAGTAAAAGAACACTTGCGCCTAACCTGATAATGTGCGGATTATCTGTAAACAGTCCCATTAATTGTGTACGGAATGTAATAACGAGAGCGACCATACATAAAGTTACACCAATCGCCCATTTTACACTTTTCCACAAACGTTCGTATGCTTCATCCTTTTCGCCACCACCAACAAGGCGGCCAATAATAATGGCTGTTCCCATACCAATCGCAATTGCAAATAAATAAGTGAACATGGAAATGTTAGTAGCGTATTGTCTAGCAGCTAATGATTCCGTTCCTAAGTACGTTGCGTAATAAAGGAAGACGATTTGACAAGCTTGATACATCACTTGTTCAAATGCAGATGGAATGCCGATTTTTAAAATTTTTCCAATGTATTCTTTGGATAAAGTGAAGTAATATTGTAATTTCACACGATATTCCATAACGCGATATAGTAACCAGAAGAAAACAATAAGTGCGATCAATCGACTGATAGCGGAAGAAATTGCAGCCCCTTGTACACCGAGCTCAGGGAAACCAAATTTCCCGAAAATGAGTACGTAGTTTCCAGCGATATGAATAATATTCATTCCGAGTGAAATAAACATCGCTTGCTTTGTAAAACCGTGTACACGGATAATTGCGGCTAATGAGTTAATGATAGCTTGCAGGAAGATTGCCCCTCCGACGATAGATAAGTAGTTTTGCGCATACGTTAGTACATCGCCTTGTAAGTTCATTGCGAGCATCATATGTTTCGAAAATAAAAGAAAACCAGCGCTTATAACGAGCCCAACTATTAAATTTAATGTGACGGCTAATGCTGATATTTTAGATGCTTCCATAAAGCGTCTGGAACCGAGGTATTGAGATACAACGATAGCAGCGCCGTTCCCGATGACTTCTAATACCAAAATCGCAATATGGAGATATTGATTCGCTGCACCAACCCCAGATACAGCATCGTCTGATAATGCACTTAACATGAAAGTATCAGCGATCCCCATCAACATAAAAAGAAAAACTTCTAGAAAAATAGGCCATGTTAATAAGAATAAACTTAATTTCTCTGTCGGCCCATTTTTTGCCTGAATTGCTGTCATGTCCGTCCCCTCTTTACCGATATCTATTTTTAGCAAAATGTATCGTAACATACTTTCTTATCCTTTGCACTCATTTTAGCCTATATATTTTTAATATGAAGGGCCTGCTATTTTATGTTGAAAAGGGTGGGATAATTATACATAAAATATTATAAAATATAAAATTTATTTTTCTCTGATAATTTAGAAAAATATAAAAATAATTATTTTTGGCACTTTAGTAAGGAAAATAGACAATATAAAACGTTTACAAAGATATATTTTTTAACGGAAAATTTTAATGAAATAGAAATATAAATATACAAAAAATATATTTGTGTGTATAATATGAATTATTAGAACATATATATATATTTCTTTCTGTTTGAAAATGAAAGTGCTAACATTTTTTGGAGGGTGGAAGTATGAAAAAAAAGATACCAGTTTTTGTAGTATCAACAGTAGCAATGAGCATGATATTAGGGGCATGTAGCTACCAAAAAGATGAACCGCAAGCAAACGCAAAAGGGGATAGCGGGAAAAGCGGTGCGAAGCAAGTTCTTAATTTAATTGAAACACAAGAAATTCCAACGATGGACCCAGCATTATCAGCTGACGCAGTTTCTTCAAAAGTAATGAACAACACGATGGAAGGTCTATACCGCCTTGGAAAAGATGATAAGTTAGTTCCAGGTGTAGCAAAAGAATTTAAAAAGTCAGAAGACGGTAAAAAATATACATTTAAATTACGTGAAGACGCGAAATGGTCAAACGGTGAGCCTTTAACGGCGAAAGATTTTGTATACGCATGGCAAAGAGCAATCAACCCAGACACAGCTGCGAAATCAGCATACATTATGTATGATATAAAAAATGCAGAGAAAATTAATAAAAAAGAGATGAGTCCTGATCAATTAGGTGTAAAAGCAATTGATGATTACACATTAGAAGTAGAATTAGACAATTCTATTCCATATCTTGTAGATTTAATGGTATATCCAATCTTTTATCCTGTAAATGAGAAATTTGTGAAAGAGCAAGGTGCGAAGTTTGGTTTGGAAGCGAACACAACGCTTTACAACGGACCATTTACATTAAGTGATTGGCAACATGAACGCAGTTTTAAAATGACAAAGAGCTCATCATATTGGGACAATAAAGAAGTGAAGCTTGAAGAAGTAAACTTTAATATTGTAAAAGATACATCTACGCCAATTAACTTATATGAAACAAATGCAATCGATCGAGCGACGTTATTAGCAGAGTTCATCGATAAATATAAAGGAAAACCAGATTTCAAAACAGTAGAAGAGACATCTGTATTTTTCCTACGCTTAAATCAAAAAGATCCAGCTTTAGCAAATAAAAATATTCGTAAAGCAATTTCCCTTGCTTTTGATCGTAAGCCGTTCGTTGATACATTATTAAATAACGGTTCTAAGCCAGCAACAGGATTAATTCCTGATAACTTCATTAAAGGTCCGGATAAAAAGGATTTCCGTGCTGAAAATGGTGATATTGTAAAACCAAATGTGAAAGAAGCAAAAAAATATTGGGAAGCTGGTACAAAAGAGCTTGGAAAAAATGAAATTGAATTAGAGTTATTAAATGAAGATGTTGAATTATCTAAGAAAACTGGTGAATATTTAAAAGGTGAACTGGAAAAGAATTTACCAGGCTTAACAGTGAAAATTAAACAACAACCATTCGCACAAAAGTTGAAATTAGAAGATGCGGGTGATTATGTCATGTCATTCTCTGGATGGGGGGCAGACTTCCCAGATCCGATCACATATCTTGATATGTTTGTAACAGATGGGTCACAAAATAAGATGAAGTACTCTAATCCGAAATACGATGAAATCATTATGAAAGCGAAAAAAGATGGAAGCGATGTAAATGCTCGCTGGAAAAACTTACTTGAGGCAGAAAAAATGTTACTTGATGACGCTGCGATTGTTCCAGTATACCAACGTGGTAGAGCATACTTACAAAGAGAAACAATTAAAGATATGTACAACCATAAATATGGCCCTGATGTGAGCTTCAAATGGGCATCCGTAGGGAAATAAAAAAAGCAGGCTAACCACCTGCTTTTTTTAATACGTGCGTTTCTTATAAATGCCTTTTCCGCCAACTTGATTCCAGCCGGATTGTACATCCAAACTTTTGTTAACAAACTTCATTTTTTCTTTTCCGCCAAAGAGCTTTTCGCCAATGCTATTTGTAATGACACCAATCAATGCTGTTATTCCGATGATGAGGGCAGCAACCGTAATAAAATCAACAAAAAAAGCAACCATTTGCAAACTCCCCCTTTGCCTGTCTGTATGTTTATTGTATGAGATAAAAAATAAAAAAGAAAGAAATGTCAGAAAAAAATAATTTACTTTAGAAATCGTGTGGACAGGAGGGAGAATATTTGTTAAAATAAGAACAAACGTTCCTTTTCATTCTCATTTGTATAGTCTTACATTTCTTAATTGATTTATCAGGAAAAAGTAAGAAAACGTTCTCTTTTTCATAGGGAAGATTATAGATAAATAACTATATATTATATGAAAAATCTAGGGGAAATGAGTATTGAAAGGGTTGAAAGTTATTGTTCAAGTACAGATAAATTGAGCGTAATCATGTTACATAGCAGTGGAATACACGGAAGAGTTTTCTCAACTAGCAGGAAATTTACTGTATATTTCTTGCAAAATCTATTGTATAATGATTATAGAAGTTACTTATTAAAAGTAATTGTTGTTTATTATAAGTTGTTGCTTACATGAAATGCGATTTTTGTACTTTTCAATAAGACAAGTTATCGCGAAAAATTGCTGAAGTTAGAAATTAAAACTGTATTTAGTACAGAATTTGTACTCTTTAAGGAGAGTGAGCTTTGTATGGTAACATTATATAGTTCTCCAAGCTGTACGTCTTGTAGAAAGGCGAAATTATGGCTAGAGGAAAATCATATTCCCTATACAGAACGTAATATTTTCTCAGATCCATTAACAATTGAGGAAATTAAAGAGATTTTACGTATGACAGAAAGCGGAACGGATGAGATTATTTCTACTCGTTCGAAAGTTTTCCAAGAATTGAATGTAAACTTAGAATCTTTACCACTTCAAGATTTATATAAGATGATTCGTGACTATCCAGGGATTTTACGTCGTCCAATTATGATTGACGAGAAACGCCTTCAAGTTGGTTACAACGAAGACGAAATTCGCCGTTTCTTACCACGTACAGTAAGAACGTTCCAATTACGTGAAGCACAACGTCTTGTAAATTAATTATAATAATATGAAAACCTTCTACCTATTATATAGTAGAAGGTTTTTTTTAATGTTTCACATTGCGTAATCGAACTTGTTGTACGATAAAGCCGATGCATAAAATAGTGAAAATGAACAAATAAGGAATGCTTGCAGTGAAACTTGGGTTGTTATGAAAAAAGGTGGCAAGTCTGTCTTCATGTGTAACCATTTTTCCTGCAGTATAGGCAAGAATCGCTGCACCGCAATAAATGAGGAATGGAAATCGTTCCATAAGTATTAAAATAAGTTTGCTGCCCCAAATAATAATAGGGATAGAAATGAGTAAGCCAATTATGACGAGTAAAAATCTCCCGTGAGCTGCACCTGCAATGGCAATAACATTATCAAACCCCATAACGAGATCCGCGAAAACAATTGTCCGCACAGCTTGGAATAAAGTTGTTTTTCCTTGAATAGCAGAAAGATCGTTGTTATTATCAGTTAATAAATTGACTGCAATTAATGTAAGTAAAACCCCGCCAATCAGTTGTAGAAATGGAATGTCGAGTAAATAGACAGCTAATATAGTAAGGGCAATTCTTAGTACGATTGCTAAAAGAGTACCAATCAAAATAGCTTTATTTCGTTTCGATTCAGGTAAATTTCGGCTAGCTAGTGCGATGACAATTGCATTGTCACCACCTAATACAACATCGATACCGACAATCATTAGTACGGATGTTAAAAACTCTAAGTCCATTCGTCTGCCTCCATTTATGATGTTTTAATAAGCGAACTGTATGTATGTGATGAAGAAAGTTGTTGTTAAATAATCTCTTCCAATAGAAGTTTCACTTTATTAAAGTGTACGGGGGAATGTGGAAATGTATGTCCAAATTTTTTGTAAGTAAGAAATCGCTATAATAATATATTTATGTAGTTGATCGAGTAAAGATAGGCATATAACTATTTTTGTAAAATAAATCGATTTTATTTCCATTCTGGAGAATCTTATCATAAAATGAGAGTACAAGAATCTATTGATTTGTCATATGAGTGGGGAATCCCTTCATAACAATTCTAAGCAGGAAGGGAGAGTTGTATTTTGGATATTGAAAGAATTAATGATCATACGATGAAATTTTTTATTACGTACATTGATATAGAGGATAGAGGATTTAATCGTGAAGAAATTTGGTATGATCGCGAACGAAGTGAAGAGCTCTTTTGGGAGATGATGGACGAAGCTCGTGATCATGACGATTTCTTTATTGATGGGCCGTTATGGATTCAAGTGCAAGCAGTCGATAAAGGGATTGAAGTACTTGTCACGAAAGCAGAGCTTTCAAAGGACGGACAAAAGCTGGAACTACCGATAGGGGTAGACAAAATTATAGATATTCCTCTAGATGAAGGCATCGAATCATTATTCCAACAAGAGTTAGTCGAAGAGGTAGAAGAACAAACAGGAACAAACTTTAATGAAGATGGTACGTTTGGCTTTTTAATTAAATTTAATGATTTTGAAGATGTCATTTCATTAAGTCATCGTCTTATCTTTGAAGATATAAAAGATGAGCTGTATTCATTTGAGAACCGCTATTATGTATATGTGGAATTCGATGAAGTGCTACATGATGAAGAAGAAATCGATCGTATTTTAAGTATTATTTTAGAATATGGGGAAGAATCAACTTTAACAATTCATCGTGTAAGTGAGTATGGAAAACAAATTGTGAAAGAGCATGCGCTTGAAACGATTCGCAATAATTTTCCTGCTAAAACGTAGGCCGATTTCTGTAGTATGAAATCGGCTTTTTATATGAAGAATAGGAAAGCTTTCTTAGTTAGGAGGTAAGAGATGAAAAATACGTTAAAGCTGATTTTCTTTATCCTGCTATTGTTCGCATTATTTGTTTCGTTACGTATGTTTATTGATGTAGCATTTTATTCAGATGTGATTGGGATAAAAGATGTTTCGATTTTAGGTATTATTAGTATTTTATTTACAGTATCTGCGTTTTTAATTGGTTGCGTTATTTTCTTAGAAAATCGCCATCCATCTAAAACACTTACATGGTTAATTGTGTTAGGGATTTTTCCGGTATTTGGCTTCTTTGCTTATTTATTATTTGGACAAAATTTTCGGAGAAAAAGAATGTTTCAAAAGAAGGCGTTACTTGATGAACAGGCGTTTTTACAATATAAAGGGCATGAAGATTACGAAGAAAGAATTTTACGCAATCATAAGCATCAAGAGCTGTTATTTCGTTTAGCGGATCGCTTAGGCGCTTTAAATATTTCATTTCAAACTGAAACGAGGACATTAACAAATGGAGATGAAACGTTTCAGGCCATTTTAGATGGATTAAAACGAGCAAAACATCACATTCATATGGAATATTATATTGTGCGTGATGATAAATTAGGAACAGAAATTAAAGATATTTTAATACAAAAATCAAAAGAAGGCGTTGTTGTTCGTTTTTTATATGATGCGGTTGGAAGTTTTAAGTTATCAAAATCGTATATTGAAGAATTAAACGATGCAGGTGTTGAAATGATTCCGTTTTTTCCTGTGCGCTTTCCGATTTTAAACGATAAGATTAATTATCGAAATCATAGGAAAATTGTTGTGATTGATGGGAACGAAGGGTTTGTAGGCGGATTAAATATCGGTGATGAGTATTTAGGGAAAAGTAAATATTTTGGCTTTTGGCGAGACACGCATTTGTATTTACGTGGTGAAGCGGTTCAAAGTTTACAGCTTATTTTCCTTCAAGATTGGTTTTATATGACTGGAGAGGCTGTGCTAGCTCCTGAATATTTACAAGCAAAAGCAGTTGAGGGTGATCATTGGGGAGGCGTGCAGCTCGTTGCAGGCGGCCCTGATAATAAGTGGGAAACGATTAAGCATTTATATTTCGCAATGATCGCTTCTGCTCGGAAATCTATTTGGATTGCAACGCCGTATTTCATTCCGGATGATGATATTTTATCCGCATTAAAGGTAGCTGCGCTTGCTGGTATTGATGTTCGTTTGTTAATGCCGAGTAAGCCTGATAAGCGTACTGTCTTTTACGCATCGAGATCGTACTTCCCAGAGCTTTTAGATGCAGGGGTAAAGATATATGAGTATGAAAAAGGTTTTCTCCATAGTAAAGTTGTCATTGTCGATTCTGATTTAGCTTCAATTGGGACAGCTAATATGGATATGAGAAGTTTTCATTTGAATTTTGAAGTAAATGCCTTTTTATATGATACAGATAGCATTAAAAGACTTGTTCAAGACTTTAAAGATGATTTAGAAGAATCAAGTGAAATTCATGTCGATCATTTTCATAAAAGGCGTCTTCATAGACGAATTGTTGAATCAACGTACCGGTTATTATCCCCTTTATTATAAAAAGAGATGTCCGAAATTGGGACATCTCTTTTTTTAAAGGAATTTGTAATAAATTGTAGAATGTAAAGAGCTGAAAGGATGTGATTACGATATTTATAGCTAAAAGAGAAAACGGAGAAAAAATTCATTTACTCTACAATTGTAATGAAGAGCTTTTGCGCCGTATGCGTCAACAGGAACGATTCTTTTGTGTAGCTTGTGGAAAGGAAGTACAAATGAAATTAGGGAAACAAAAAAGTTGGCATTTTGCTCATAAAAAAGTGGATTCATGTCTTGCCTTTTATGAAGCGGAATCTATGTATCATAGGCACGGTAAAGAATTGTTATATAGATGGTTCGAACGTCAAAACTTTCATGTAGATATAGAGCATTATCTGCCCCAGATTCAGCAACGACCAGATATTTTTATAGAGAGAGCAGGGAGAAAAATTGCGATTGAATACCAATGCGCAAATCTTTCTATAGAGCAGCTGTACAAACGAACCTATTCGTATTGGCGAGCGGGTATACAGGTCATTTGGATCATTGGTGGAAATCAATTGAAAAAGCAATCTGCATATTGGATGAAATTTTCCTCACTTATGGCTTTCTCCTTACAATCTTATCCTCAACCATTTCTTATTTTCTTCTGTTCCAAACAAAAAGCATTTATGAAATGCGCGTTTCTCACTTCTTTTTCTACAAGCGTCTCTTTCTCACATACTATATATTTATCAACTGAAACTACTACTTTTGAACTACTCTTTTCCCCTGTTCCTTTCCAAAAAGAAATATTAGACCGAGAATGGAAGCAACGAAAGGACTATTTTCGAAAAAATGCTTTGCCTATTTGGAATTATAATTATAAGTCACTATTACGCCTCTTATATCAATTTAAATGTACCCCAGCGAGCTTTCCTTCTGAAATTGGTGTTCCACTTCCTTCTGGATTTGCTTTTCAAACAAACCCATTTATATGGCAAGCTTTTCTATATATGAAGTGTATAGGGGAGCTTGCAGTAGGAGAGTGTATTACTCTTCAATATGTGTGTAGTTATGTAAAAAAGTATACGAAAAGGCGTATGCTCCCGTACTTTTCAAAGCATATATGGAAAGTAGCAGTTACTGAATATATGACATTCTTATGTTATACAGGTGTATTACGTAAAGTGGAGACTTATAAGTACCGGAAAATAAGGGGGATCGTTATGTTAAAAACAGAGGAGGAGGTTATGAAATATGATGAAACTTGTTTAGCGTATGCCTTATCTTTATTTGAGGCAAAGTACAACATGAGAGAAGGAAAAGGGGATATAATAAAGACTGATTGTGAAGGAATTACATAAGAAAAAAACGAATTGTACTTAAGTAGAGATAATTAAAGGAGGGCTTAAAGAATGTCTGAACAAAACAAAGCGAAAACATTACCAGATCGCAATGAGATTGAAGAAGCAAGTACGTGGCGATTAGAAGATATTTTCCAAACAGATGCAGAATGGGAAAAAGAATTCCAAGCTATTAAAGAGCTATTACCGAAGTTAACTGAATTTAAAGGGAAACTTGGTGACTCTGCGGACAATTTGCTTGAGGCATTGCAATATGAAGACGAAATTTCAATGCGATTAGGTAAGCTATATACATATGCTCATATGCGTTACGATCAAGATACAACAAACTCTGTATATCAAGCATTAAATGATCGCGCAACAAATTTATATTCACAAGTATCTAGTAGCACAGCGTATATTGTACCTGAAATTTTGTCGGTTTCAGAAGATACACTGCAAACATTCTTGAAGGAAAATAGAGATTTAAGTGTATATGAACATGCATTAGAAGAAATTACACGTCAACGCCCGCACGTATTATCAGAAGCTGAGGAGGCTTTATTAGCGGAAGCATCTGAAGTAATGAGTTCATCAAGCAATACATTTGGTATGTTGAATAACGCGGATTTAAAATTCCCATCTATTAAAGGTGAAGACGGAGAAGAAATAGAAATTACACATGGTCGTTACATTCAGTTTTTAGAAAGTGATGATGGCCGTGTTCGCGAAGATGCATTTAAAGCTGTATATGAAACGTACGGGAAATTTAAAAATACATTCGCAAGTACGTTAAGCGGAGCAGTAAAACGTAATAATTTCAATGCGCGTGTTCGTAAATATGATTCTGCTCGCCAAGCTGCACTAAGCAATAATAATATTCCGGAAGCAGTATATGATCAACTTGTTGAAACGGTAAATGACAACTTACATTTATTACACCGTTACATCGATATTCGTAAGCGTGCATTAGGACTTGATGAGCTTCACATGTATGATTTATATACACCACTTGTACCAGAAGTGAAAATGAATGTGAAATACGAAGAAGCGCAAGACCTTTTATTAAAATCTTTAAACGTACTTGGTGATGAATATGTTGATATTTTGAAAGAAGCATATGAAAATCGCTGGGTAGATGTGTATGAGAATAAAGGAAAACGAAGCGGGGCATATTCATCTGGTGCATATGGAACAAATCCGTATATTTTAATGAACTGGCATGATAATGTAAATAATTTATTTACACTTGCTCATGAATTTGGTCATTCGGTGCATAGTTACTATACAAGAAAAACACAACCGCACGTATATGGTGATTATTCCATCTTCGTAGCAGAAGTGGCATCAACTTGTAATGAAGCGCTTCTAAATGATTATTTATTAAAAACGACAGAAGATAAGAAAGAGCGTCTATATTTATTAAATCATTATTTAGAAGGGTTCCGTGGTACTGTATTCCGTCAAACGATGTTTGCAGAGTTTGAACATATTATTCATAAGAAAGTACAAGAAGGACATGCTGTTACGCCAGACATGCTAACGGAAATCTACTACGATTTAAATAAGAAATATTTCGGTGACGCTTTAGTAATCGACGAAGAGATTGGTTTAGAATGGTCTCGTATTCCGCACTTCTACTACAACTATTACGTATATCAATACGCAACAGGATTTAGTGCAGCGACAGCTCTATCTAAACAGATTTTAGAAGAAGGACAACCAGCAGTAGAACGTTATATTAACGAATTCTTAAAAGCAGGAAGCTCTGATTATCCAATTGAAGTGCTGAAAAAAGCAGGAGTAGATATGGCATCTCCTGAACCAGTAAAAGAGGCACTACAAGTATTTGAAGAGAAATTAAATGAATTAGAAGCATTATTATTTGAAGAAAAGTAATGAAAAAAGACGAGAGATTGTATCCTCGTCTTTTTTGTTGAATAAATTCAATGTCGATATTTGTCGAAAAAATAAGGTGAATTTCTTTGTTTTTCTAACTGAAAGGATAGTTTTACAGCTGATTTTTGAAATTAAAACCCTTTGAATCTTTTTTTATGATTGAAATAAGAGAGAGTGATAACGATGATTCCAAATAAAAGAGGTAAGGCAATAATTTTAGGAAAAGCTTGTAGTAGAGAGAGGATGTACAAGAAAAAAGAAACGATGACAGCTAGAAAGAGAAGAGCAATATAAGATTTTTTCATAAATAACCCCCCTAAATGACCTTTTTTATAGCTTATTCAAAAATGAAAACGTTTAGAATGTGACAAAAGTGTGAATTTCGACAAAAGGGGTTGTCATCTGGCGTCGAATCTTGTAATATAATAAGCGTGAACGAATTCACATACAAACATATACCCCTTTGTTTGAACGTGAAAATTTCTCCCATCCCCTTTAATATTTTTATAAGCCGTAAAGAAAAAGACCTGGTGTTTACACCAGGTCTTTTTCTTTTGCTATCCATTTCCAATAACGTTCGCATTTTACTTCAATCATTTGTACTTTTCGTTTCAGTTGTAATTTTTTAAGTTCGCGCTCAATTTCTTGCTGCGGACAGTCATAAATAAATGCTACTTCTTTTGAAGATATAAATTGTGTTGCTTCTAGTAATGCTTCTAAAGGTGGTAATGGTTCTGGCTCAATTTCACATTTTACAAGTTCTTTCAATAATTGTACGTATACATCGTAGGAATAATTTCCAGCGATTTTAATACCTTCTTCATCTGAGTTCGCATGAAAAAAGACGAGGGAGGGTATTTCTGTAATATGCATTTCATTCGTGAATTTCAAGTCACATTGGAAAGCTTTTTTTGCACTAGCAGAATGTAGATCTTTTTTAAATTCTTCTACATCAATATTGCTATCTTTCGCACATGCAAGTAATAGTTCGCAGTCAGGGGTTGATACATTTTCAAGGAAAATGTATTCTTGGAGTTTTCGCAAAAACTTCGAACCTGCTTTTCGGCCCTGTAACTCCGCTGCCTTAATCGCCATCGAAACTAAATATGGTGTTGACGATGCTTCTTGCATATGTACCTTTCCATCACATGAAAAACCTTGTAAACTTGTTGTCTTTTCCCACACAAATCGAATATTAGCAGGTTTATTCCATTTGTGTGAGGAAGCGTTCGTTCCATCCACTTTTCCTGTTACGATATGACGAATAGAGAAGTATTTCCCGTATTCAAGCCATAGTTTAATAATAAAAGGCTCAATTTCCCAGCAATCTTTACAAAGTGGATCAATAAATAAATATGCTTCTACAGACTTATGCTCGCATGCGGAAGGAGATGGCATATTTATATGCTTTGCTTCCTGCTTATCCATTACACTTCACCTGTTTCGTTTGGAGTATTAACCATATGCTGAGCGGTTAATGCTAAACGTTCAAAAACAAACTCTCTTATATGACCATGCACTCCAGTATCATCCATTGCTTGCTCCATACATGATAGCCAAGCCTCTGCTCGTTTTGGAGTAATCTCAAACGGAAGATGGCGTGCTCTTAACATAGGATGACCATGTTCTTCAGTGTACAAATTAGGACCACCTAAATATTGTGTTAAAAATTGCTTCTGCTTCCTAGCGGTTTCTGTTAAATCTTCCGGGAAGATGGGAGATAAGTCAGGGTGTTTACTGACATAGGAATAAAATGTATCTACTAATATTGCAATGCATTGTTCACCGCCAATTGCTTCAAATGGTGTCATCGGTTGCTTGCTCATCCTTTATAAACTCCTTTTTCCATGAAATGTATATCTATTGTAGCAATGGAATGTTCGAGAGGGCAAATAAACAGCCTTCTCAAAGATTCTTTGCTTATTCTACGGATGTAAATTTTTTTAGTGAGGTATATCCACTAGCGAAACATATTCACTAGTGGAATTTTCACTTTAGCGTGCTTTGTTTTGTTTGGCAAGGAAAAAGCGTTTTACTTTGTTATTTGTATGACGAACAGGTATGTTATGTTGCGTTAATAAATGAATAAATGCAGCTTTTCCTGTTTCTTCATCTTGCACTTCAAATTCAATTTCATAATCATCGTGATTGTAATAGAAACTATGATCAAAGACAAGCGTTCCGCCTTTAAATAATGCTTCGGCTCTTTCAGTTGTTAAACTACCCATATAAGTTAAAGTGGAAACAGGAATTTGTAATTTGTGTAGTTGATCCATTACAGCCCCTGGAATGATTACGTTTGTTTCCATCATCATTCTTGCTGCGTCTTCTGTTACGACTTGATGCGTTTCTAACAAGCCGACTTCTGCAGGTTGTTTCAATGTTAATGTATAAATTTCTCCTTTATGACGAATACGAAGTGCAGAGCCGGCTTCTTTTAACGAGAAGCCCGGTGTTTCAAAGTAGTGATTCACCTGTTTCGTAAATGCTTCAATAGAGAATGATTTACATAATGTATCGAATTCTTCTTCTGTAACAATATTTTTAAATTCAATTTCAATTTCTTGTGTCATTGTATGCGCGCTCCTTTTAAAAAATAATTCTTTACACATTATCGCTTTTTCATAAATTTGGTTCAATGTTTTATTTGTTTGCGTCCATGTTATGATACAATAATACTGTTAAGTAAGACAGGAAGTTGAGATGGAGGAGTTAGAGCATGCAAAATAAAATTCAAGTTAAGAGCGTAGAAAAGAGAGAGAATGCGCTTATTTTTTGTGCGGAAAATAATGAAATAGAGGTAAAGGAGTTAAGTGCGCGTAATCACGTACTTGTAGACTCAGACAATTTATCATTTTTATATATTTTAGAAAACGAATCATCTTTCATTTATGTAAGTATTCCGCACACATGCTGGGAAGCAATGCATGAAGCGATGAATAACGATATAGTAATGTTCGTTCGTGTGAATGACGTTGAAATGGAATTAGAAAATTTAAAAGAAGAAGTAGAATATTTAGTTGAAAATATTGAAGGTAATGCAAATTACGGAGAAGAACTAGTAACTGCTGTAGAAAAAGTATTTCTATAAGCAAATGGATTGATTTTGGTGGTGGTTGAAATGAATCGAAATTGGGAAGAATTTTTAGCACCTTACCATCAAGCGGTGGCAGAGCTGAAAGTGAAACTAAAAGGAATGCGTACTCAATTTGCAATGTTGACAGAGCATTCTCCAATTGAGTTTGTAACAGGAAGGGTAAAGTCGGTTGCTAGTATTATTGATAAAGCGGAGAAGAGAAATGTACCGCTAGATCGGCTGAGAGAAGATATGCAAGACATCGCGGGCCTTCGAATGATGTGTCAATTTGTTGATGAGATTAAGCCTGTTGTAGAATATCTTCGAAAACGAAATGACTTTGAAATCGTGGAAGAACGTGATTATGTCACGCAAAAGAAAGATAGCGGCTATCGCTCTTATCACGTTGTCATTAGTTACCCCGTTCAAACGATTCAGGGAGAAAAAAAAGTATTGGTAGAAATCCAAATAC
Source organism: Bacillus sp. FSL K6-1338 (assembly GCF_038006965.1). Classification (NCBI taxonomy): domain Bacteria; kingdom Bacillati; phylum Bacillota; class Bacilli; order Caryophanales; family Bacillaceae; genus Bacillus; species Bacillus sp. FSL K6-1338. Next base: position 1,198,078 of record NZ_JBBOWI010000001.1, read on the forward strand.
GCACGTTAGCAATGAACTTTTGGGCAACAATTGAGCATTCTTTAAATTATAAATATAGTGGACGTTTTCCTGAAGATATTAAAATACGCTTGCAACGTGCAGCGGAAGCGGCGTTTTTATTAGATGAAGAAATGTCTTCTATTCGTCTTGAGATTCAAGAAGCGCAGAAGGCTTTTTCAAGAAAGCAAGAAACGAAAGATTCCGAATCATAAACTAAAGGGTGTTGGGCGATGAAATTTACAATTATGTCAAAGGGAGATCAATCATCAGATACACTGGCAAGCACGATGAAAGAGTACTTGTTAGATTTTGGATTTACAATGGATGAAAAAGAACCCGATATTGTAATTTCTGTTGGGGGAGATGGAACGCTTTTATATGCGTTTCATCGTTATTATAATCGATTGGATGAAACAGCATTTGTTGGTGTACATACAGGACATTTAGGTTTCTATGCAGATTGGTTACCGACAGAAGTAGAGAAATTAGTAATTGCGATTGCGAAAACACCATTCCAAGTGGTGGAATATCCGCTTTTAGAAGTGATTATTCGCTATGTGAATGGAAGTAAAGAGTCACAGTATTTGGCGATGAATGAGGCGACTGTAAAAAGTGCAGAAGGTACATTAGTAACAGAAGTAGAAATACGCGGAGAATATTTTGAAACATTCCGCGGGGACGGCCTTTGTATTTCTACTCCTTCAGGAAGTACTGCATATAATAAAGCGCTTGGCGGAGCAATTATTCACCCTTCTATTGAAGCGATTCAAATTGCAGAAATGGCATCCATTAACAATCGTGTGTTTCGTACTGTGGGATCGCCACTCGTATTGCCGAAGCACCATACATGTGTGTTAAAGCCAGCTGCAGGAATGAACTTACAAATTACAGTGGATCATTTAACGATGGTTCATCAAGATGTGAAATCAATCCAGTATCGCGTCGCAAACGAGAAAGTACGATTTGTTCGTTTCCGCCCGTTCCCGTTCTGGAAACGAGTTCGTGACTCGTTTGTTGCAGATAAATAGAAAGGGTTATAAATTTGAACAGATTTACATTGAAATGGGATATAGGACTGGCTGAAGAGAGTACTTTAGTTAGGGAATTTTTGAAAACGAAAGGTATTTCTAAAGCCGCTTTAACGGATATAAAGTTTCACGGCGGGGCAATTGAAGTAAATGGTCAACATGCGAGTGTTCGTCATCAGTTGCGCGCTAGTGAAGAATTACGCATCTTTTTTCCAGTGGAGGAAAGAAGTGAAGGGATGATTGCAGAAGATATCCCTTTATGCATTGTATATGAAGATGATGCGGTTCTTATCATTAATAAAGAGGCGAACATGTCAACGATTCCATCTAGGGAACATCCGACAGGGAGTGTTGCCAATGCGCTTTTATCTCATTATGATAAGCAGCATCTTGCAAGTACAGTACACATTGTAACACGGTTAGATCGTGATACTTCAGGGCTTATGCTTATTGCAAAAAATCGTTTCGTGCATCATCTTTTATCGAAGCAGCATCAACAAAAAGCTGTGAAACGAACGTATGAAGCAATTGTTCACGGTGAGATGGTAGAACGAGAAGGAATGATTGATGCACCAATTGGTCGGAAATCTGATAGCATTATTGAGCGAACGGTTTGTGAGGATGGACAAAGGGCAGTTACTCATTTTAAAGTAATTGATAGTACATATCATAAGACACATGTAGCGCTGGAGCTTGAGACAGGAAGAACGCATCAAATTCGTGTGCATATGGCTCATATAGGACATCCATTACTTGGTGATAACTTATATGGAGGAAGAAGGGATGAAATGAAACGGCAAGCACTTCATAGTAAATCTTTGACGTTTTATCATCCTATTTTAGAGAAAGAAATGTCTTTCACTATAAAGATTCCAAGCGATATGCAAGAGTTACTTAGGAATGCTTAAAAAGGGAACAAAATTCTTATGTTATAAAGAATTTTGTTCCCTTTTTTCTTAGCGGAATAATATTAAAATTTGGTTCTCACCCGTACGCTTTATAACGAAAAATCCACTTTCGGCTTTTGTAGCAATGCCATTGTCATTTGGACGACAATATCCATGCGTTTCGCAAGTGCCGTCATCACGTACTAACATTTGCCCAATTAATCCGACAGGAAGCCACTCGGCGCGATCTTTTCTTGCTACATATTTGCAAGCTGGATCCCATTCTGTATTTAAAAGAGGTTGTATTTCTTCTGATTCCGTCCATACATATTGGCGTTTTCCAAAGTTGTCTGTTTTATAGCGTTTTTGCCAACTTAAAGCCCCGCTATTTCCTATAAGTGCAGGGGTTGCACTAGATATTCCTAAAATGAACGAATCGTGTGAAGTAGCTATCCGAATTTTTTCTTCGCTACTAAATGTAACGAAATAACCGACATCAATAGGTTTATGACCTTCTGTTTCAAACATTTGTGCAAAATCCGTTCCGCTTGCATTGTAAGACGCGCCCTCAATATACATTTCTCCATTATGGGCAAGCCATTTAGCACCGATATTATGGTCGGTGTCGTTTGCACCATTTGCAATAAACCAGGAATAAGCTTCTTCTGCAGTGCCGAAGCGCCCCATAATATGGCTACCTGCAAAATGAGCTGTTGATGTATGATGACCTTCCGCATGAGAAGAGAAGCCGTTAGCGATAGTTGCGGTTCCTTCTGCGTGTGCTGCTTCGCCTAAAGCAGTCGTCTGTTTACCCTCCGCATGAGAATAAGCACCGCCTGCTGTCGTTTCACTTCCCTCACTATGCGAACTATGTCCAGTTGCTTTTGAGTTGGATCCTTCTGCATGAGAGAAAGAACCTTTTGCGTGTGTTAATAAGCCTTCCGCATGTGCTGCCATGCCCTCCGCATGAGAGTGAAGCCCCTCCGCATATGCATATCGGCCGCCCCTTTTAACTTTTGTATTTTCAGGTGTAGGTGTCTCAATTATGAGTGGTTTTTCAGTTTGTATATCATTCGATGAAGCTAATGCTTCTTTTATTTTTTTTACTTTGTTTATAATAGCAGCTGGAATTTCTGGTTCCACTTTTTTATTTATTGCTACAGAATTATTTTCTTCCGCGGTTTCTTCTGTTTGGTTAGAACGTAGTACCTGTTCATCTTGATTTGAGAGCTGTTTATTTTTTTGTTGCATCTTTATTTTTCTGCGATCGATTATGTGGTTCATCACAGCATTTTCTAAAGAGACATATGTTGGTTTTACTTTGCTTTTTTTTGATGACTCTTGTTCTTCTAGTTCTTCTATGGCTGCAGCCCGAATGCTACACCAGTTGTTAATTCCGTACATGGGCAGATATAAAGGGGGAAATTTTCTTTTTTGTTTAGAAGATTTTTTCTTCATTCTGTCACCTCCTGCGACATTATATGTAAAGCAATTAAAAAAAGATGCACTTTATTGCATCTTTTTTTAATTACTTTACCTAGTTTTATATGAGATCTGCCTAAATAATACGGTAATCTCTCGCTAAGTAAGGTAGTTATGAAATTGGACGGAACTTCTCAGTGACAAAAGGTAAAGAAGAAGGGACAGAGATAGTCTCCATTTCAGGATAACGTAATCCGGTTAATTTGCCACCAAATACAGCACCAGTATCAATATTGACTGTCTGATTGACGAATCGAGGTTCTTTTACTGGTGTATGTCCATATACAATCCAAGCTTGCCCCTTGTATTCTTGCGCCCAATCGCGACGGACAGGTGAGCCATCGGCATGCTTTTCTCCTGTAATATCACCATATAATACAAAGGTTTGTACTTTTTTATCTCGTCTTCCTATGTAATCTTGCCGAATCCCAGCGTGACATACGATTACTTTTTTTTCATCTAGTATGTGGTAGAGTGGTGATTGTTCATAAAGAGTGATAAACTTTTCTTTTATAATGTTTTGCTTATGAGAAGGAAGTGCCTCATATTCAGCGACAGTTGTTTCAAGTCCGTGAGCGATTGTTACATTACGTCCAAGGAAAAATCGATATAGTTTATTACAGTGATTTCCAGGAGCGTAATAAGCTTCTTTTTTATGTATGACAAGTTCCCATACAATTTCGATCATACGTAATGAATGAGGACCACGGTCTGTAATATCACCAACGAATGCAAGTTTACGTTGTTCAGGGTGGATCGGTAGACCGCTACTCCAGTTATACCCTAGCTTCTCTGTTAAATTTTGAAACTCTTGGAAGCATCCATGAATATCTCCTATAATGTCATATTTCATATTTAAACCTCCATCGTATTTTTCATTAGTATATCTAAAAAAGGATAGAGATAAAAATATAGCGTTTTTGTGTTGTTCATTTAAACATAAAGCTTTTCGTTCTTGAGCGAATATTTAAAATGAATCCAATCGCAATCATGTATGTAAGCAGTGAACTTCCTCCGTAGCTCATAAGAGGTAATGTTATCCCTGTAATGGGAAGTAATCCGATTGTCATCCCGATATTTTGGAATACTTGGAAAGTAAACATTCCGATTGTACCAGCGCAAATGTAACTACCGAAAGGGTCATTACTTTCTAAAGCGATATGAATCATTCGAAAAATGAGTAAGAAAAAAAGTGAAATAATGACACTTGCACCTAGAAATCCAAATTGTTCAGCGACATTAGTGAAAATAAAATCTGTATGTGGTTCTGGAAAATATACTTGTCCATTTTCCCACCCCTTTCCTTGCATTTCTCCGGATCCAGTCGCTAAGAATGCTTGTCTTAATTGATAGCCTTGCGCATCATATTTGTAAGGTGCCAACCATCCGTAGAAGCGATTTAATTGATATTCTTTTAAAATGTGTGCTTTAAAGAAATCTGTGTGAGTAAAAAAAATATATATTAATGTAGATCCAGCCACGAAAGTACCTGAAACTAATCCGAAAATAAAACGCCATCGTATGCCAGAAACTAGTATCATTGCTGCAAGCATCGCTGAAATGACCATTGTGTTTCCTAAATCTGGTTCTTTTGCAATAAGTAGTAGTGGTGGCAAGCTTGTCGCAAATATTTTTCCAAGTAATAAAAAATCGTCACGCATTGTTTGGGAAAAATATTTCTCATTATGATTTGCTATAATTCGTCCAATGACGATAATTAAAAACAATTTCATAATTTCAGAAGGCTGAAAATTTCCGATGCCTGGGAGCCTGTACCAAGCGGTAGCGCCTTTAATTGTAACGGCACCTGGTACTTGAAGTTCTAGTCCAATAAGTAGTACCATTGCAAAGCTATACAAATACCAAGCAATTTTTTGATAACGATCGAAATCGATAATCATAATAACACCAATGGCTATAAATCCAATGAAGTACCATTGGATTTGCTTGAGTACAAAATTGACGTTTTGTAAAAATGGCGGTAAGGAGGCTTGCGCACTTGCAATAGCACAACAACTAACAATCCCAATGGCAAATAAAATAAATAGTAATACGTAGTCTATTTGATATTGAGAATTTGAATCTTTCAATGTAGGTATTCCTTTCTACTGCTCTTTATAGTAATGGATTTTATAGTATGAGAAAGAATGTATGAACTATACGAATGATTCACATATAGTCCATACACTTTTGATTTTGCAGAGTAGTTTAATTGTTTAACTCTTTAATAATTATATCCAAACAATGGGCAAGACGTACATGTGCGTCAGGAAAAATATCTAGTTGATGAAGGTAGTATTTTAAGGAACTTTTACACCATTTGTAAGCACTAAGTAGAGCTGTTCTATAGTCTATAGTATTTTGTAAAAATCCATATTCTTTTGCTGTTATAACGAGGTGTGTGAAATCTTCGCAACCTTGAAGTAGTTTATTGTGTATTTGTTGTCCAGCATGGTAGCGAAATTGACTTAAAGGCTCAGAAATGTATATTGCATTTCCTTTAGAAAGTAAAGAAATCCATGAGGCCATATCAACACTACAAGAATATTGTCGCTCTTTAAGGGTGCCAAAAGGTTCAGTGAGCAAGTTCTTTCGAAACAAAGTAGTTGTAGGTTCGCCGATAATGTTGTGGCCGGCCTTTAGCATCCAGTCGCCTAAAAATATTCCGTTTAATGGGGTATCTTCGCTATATAACTTTTGTGTTGGATGGGCATCGCCGATTAGATTTCCATGATCATCAATACGTACTCGATAAGAAGTAACAAGAGCAAGATCTTTATTGGAATCTTGCTCAAAATAGGCCATCATTTTTTGTATTTTATGCTTATAAAACACGTCATCGTCCATTAAAAAATTTATATACTCACCATTTGATTTTTCTATGAGCATAAGGTCATTGTGAAATTGTCCTAGAGTAGAGATATTTCGAATGTATGTTATATTTTTATAATTTGGTAAGTATTGTTCATGGATTAGAGTTGCTGTTTCATCATTTGTACTATCATCTCCGATGATGATTTCAATATTTGAATAAGTTTGTGCCAATGCACTTTCTAGAGCGATTTTGAAATAATGGGGTCGATTATAAGTGGGAATAAGGATAGAAACGAGAGGTAGATTTTTTTCACTCGCCATACATAACTTCCTTTCAGAAGCTTTTTTTTGTAAGAACAATATCTTGGTAACTTGTATATTCTGGTCTGCCGCACCATAAACCATAATGTGGCTTATTGATTATTTCTAGACCATACTTATTCAATAGATTGCAAATATCTGTCTCAGGATAAGCAACTGCAAAATTGGGAATATCTTTATTTACAACGTAGCAATTTTCAATTCGATGATAAAAACCTAATGTACTTTGTCCTGCATTTAAATAATAGGACGATTCAGGATTTATTAGAAAGAATGTAATGAAACATCTCCCGTCTTTTTTTAATACACGTACAATTTCAGATACGTAATGTTCTAATTCTTTTGGAAGAAGATGTGTAAATACAGAAGTTAAAAAGATAAAATCGAATGTTTCGTCTTCATAGGGAAAACGATATTGAGAGGCATCTTCTTTTCCTTCTGGATTATAGAATTGATTGTATATATCAACATGTTCAAAGTGAAAATTATTACGCATAGTTGAAATGTTATTTTGACACCAAGTAATTCCATCTTTAAACAAATCAAATCCATAATATGCTCCATCATCATTTAAGTAATTCATTAATGGTACAGCCATTCGGCCGACGCCGCAGCCTACATCTAATACTTTTTCATTTGATTTTAAAGCGCCAATTTGAATAAAATGCTTTAGGAACTCTTTTCCAACCTTTTTGAAGTCGCCACCTACATATTGGACGAGTTCAGGAGGGGGGAGTAAAGTCATTTCTTTGTTAAGTTCGCTCATGAGTATACCCCTTTCTTGTTTGAGAATATGCAGTCACTCTATTAATAAAATTTTCAATTTGTAGTGAGAGAACAAAGGAAAACAATTGTTATATGTAAGGAGATTCCACAAAAGAAATATTTAATTGGATTAGAAGTGAGAGAAGAATGAGTGAAAATGGAATCTCCTATAGATTAAATCTTGTTTATTCTTTTCTCCAATAAACGCCAAATACATCAATTTTAGTAATAGGGGCTTTTAAATTTCGTTGCTTTCTAAAGTCTGTCACAGCCTCAGCGCATGGCGGTAGCCCGTAGTCATCGATAATTATATAGCCACCTTTAGAAACTTTATCATATAAGTTCATGAGACCATCCATGGTGGATTCGTACATATCACCATCAAGCCGTGCAATTGCTATTTTTTCAATTGGTGCTGTTGGTAAAGTATCTTTAAACCAACCTTTTAAAAATTTCACTTGATCATTTAGTAAATCATATTTTTTAAAATTCTCTTGTACTTGTTCTAAAGAGACGCGTAAGTAATCGAATGTGTGTAAATAATCACCGTAATCTTTTGGATATTGTTCTAGATTCGGTGCTGGCAAACCTTCAAATGAATCTGCGACCCACACAGTACGATTCGTAATGTTGTTTGCTTGTAAAAAACCATTCATAAAAATGCATGATCCTCCGCGCCATACACCTGTTTCAATAAAATCTCCCTCTATATTTTCACGAACAACGGTTTCCATTGCCTCTTGTAATTGGTTCATACGTTCTCGACCAATCATGCTATGTGCTGCTCTTGGCCAATCCATTCCATCATGACGTTCACTTTTTGAAACATTTGGTTTTACAATTTTTAAGTTATGGTTTTCGGCATATTGCTTAATGAATAAAGGGAGGGGGACTGTAACGGGTTCGAATTCTAGTTCTTTCGAAATATGTAGAGATGCGGGTAAGTATGCCTCATATTCCAACCATATTTCAAATAAAATTGTTTTCTTTAGCAATTCGAGATAAAGCTGAACAGCAGATTTACTTTCCATATTTGTGCCTCCTGCAAAATGTCATACAACAATATGATTATGTAGCTAACGAATGTTTCATGATTGAATTTGAAATTGAAAAAGCAGTAAAACTGATATCAGTTTTACTGCTAAGTAAAAAATTAAGCAACTTTTTCAATAATAATGGATGCACTCGTACCAAGAGCTAATGATAGCCCAAGTCCTGTAACAATTACTTCAACCAATGATGGAGTTGTCGTAATTTGCGTAATTGCTTGAATAACGATAGGTGCTCCAAGTGAGATTAAACTTGATCCAGTACCTGGTACAGGTACTCCATTCACTTGGATTGTAAGACCTCCTAATAAGCTTACTGTTGCAGTATTAGCGATAACAGTAATTTTATAGAATCCAGTTTCACTAATTACGAAAGTATCAGCATCTAATTGAGAAATTGCTGTACCAAACTGAGATCCAACAGTATTAAATGGTACTGGATCATTAATTCCTAGATCTAAAGAAATCCCACCGGAGTTAAATGCATATAATCCTGCTGGAAGTCCTAATCCGGATGGTCCAGTCGGTCCAGTAGCCCCCGTAGGTCCAGTAGCTCCCGTAGGTCCGGTAGCCCCAGTGTCACCAGTAGGCCCGGTAGGTCCAGTAGCCCCAGCACCAGTAGGCCCCGTAAGTCCAGTAGCCCCAGTGTCACCAGTAGGCCCGGTAGGTCCAGTAGCTCCAGTGTCACCAGTAGGCCCAGTAGGTCCAGTAGCCCCAGTGTCACCAGTAGGCCCCGTAAGTCCAGTAGCCCCAGTGTCACCAGTAGGCCCGGTAGGTCCAGTAGCCCCAGTGTCACCAGTAGGCCCCGTAGGTCCAGTTATTCCAGTTCCACCGCCAGTAGGCCCGGTAGGCCCCGTAGGCCCCGTAGGTCCGGTAGGCCCCGTAGGTCCGGTAGGTCCAGTAGGCCCGGTAGGCCCAGTTGGAAGGGTAAACGGTGGTATCGGTGGTAATGTTGGTCCTACAAGATTAGGGTCAAATGCACTAGCTGATAAAGATTCATCGGGATTTAATCCATTTGAATAATTATTATTTGACATAAATTCACCTCCATAAAGCGTTCATTATATAGTAGATGCAAAACCGAAAGAAAATGACACGGACATTTGAATTATTGAAAAGAAATCTTAAACTACTTGAACAATTAAAAAAAATGGAAAGTTTAGTATATGTATAACATATGATTGATTTGGAAGAGGGTGATTATGTTGAACAAGCAAGGAATTACAATTAGTTTATGTATGATTGTTCGAGATGAGGAGGAGACAATAGCCCGTTGTTTAGAGACAGTTGAGAAAATTGTGGATGAAATTATAGTAGTGGATACAGGTTCCGTCGATCGAACGAAAGAAATCGTAGAGAAATACACTTCTAACATATATGATTTCCAGTGGATTGATGATTTTGCGGCAGCAAGAAATTTTTCTTTTTCAAAAGCGACGCAAGAGTATATATTGTGGCTAGATGCAGATGACGTATTATTAGAAGATGCCCAAGAAGCATTGAAACTCTTAAAAATAGAATTAGATCCTAAATTTGATGCTGTTTCGATGCCTTATCATCTTGCGATGGATTCTAACGGGAAACCTTTATATTGTACAAAAAGAAATCGACTTGTAAAGCGTGAAAAACAATTTCAATGGTTTGGAAAGGTTCATGAGTATTTAGCTATTGCTGGTGAGACTTTTAGTAGTAAAGTTGCTATTACACATAAAAAAGAAAAAAAAGTAACAAATCGTAATTTGAAAATTTTTCAAAATACTGTAGCAGCAGGGGAAGAATTGAGTTCGAGGGATTTATTTTATTACGCAAATGAATCTATGGATAACCAAAAATATGATGATGCAGTTCTTCTTTATGAAACATTTCTTAATCAAGACGAAGGATGGTATGAAGAGAAAATTTATGCATGTGGTAAGTTAGGAGATTGCTATGCGAAGCTCGGAATGTGGGAGAAGGCAATCGAATCTTGTGTGAAGTCGTTTCGGTATGACGTCCCTAGAGGAGAGAATTGTACAAGAATAGGATATATATATATGGAACAAGAAAAATATAATGAAGCGATATTTTGGTTTAAACTTGCAACGGAAGTACCAATGGCAACGGAAAGTCCTTTTCATAGTCCAGCTAGCTACACATGGCTACCCTATTTACAAATGTGTATTTGTTATAGCAGGTTAGGGGAGCAGGATAAAGCGTATTATTACAATGAATTAGCAGCTTCTTATGTTCCGAATAATGCTGCAATTGAATATAACCGTAAATATTTTCGGGGAGTTTTTGATAAACCATATAAAGCGTAATAGGTTTCGTTTTTTAGAAATGATTTATCGTTATTCTAACTCTAATAGATTGGTTATATATTAGAGTATCAGTAACGAAACCAATATAGATAAAAAATTTTATAAAGCTATTTGCGGGCTAATAATCAGTGGGGGATGAACAAAATCTGCACTTTATAGAATTCATATGAGATTTATATTTCTAATTCAATTTGCATAAGGAGTGTGTGAAATGAATCGCGAAAAAAGTTCTTTATATGAAGAAAAATCCGAGCATTATTATAATGCAGCGAATCCGAATTTATTAAAGCATATAAAAAAGGAATGGAAAGAAGTTCTTGATATTGGTTGCTCGAGCGGTACATTGGGAGCAGCTATTAAAGAAAATGGTACACGTGTATCAGGAATCGAGGCATTTCCAGAGGCTGCAGAAAAAGCGAAAGAAAGACTAGATCATGTTATTTTAGGGGATATAGAAAAAATAGATCTTCCTTATGAGGAGGAGCAATTTGATTGCATCCTATTTGGAGATGTATTAGAGCATTTATTTGATCCGTGGGCTGTGATTGAAAAGGTTAAGCCATATATAAAGCAAAATGGTGTGATTTTAGCAAGTATACCAAACGTTGCTCATATTTCAGTATTAGCTCCCTTACTTGCCGGAAATTGGACGTATACAGAATATGGTTTATTAGATAAAACACATATTCGTTTCTTTACATTTAATGAAATGCTAAGAATGTTTTTAAAAGCAGGATATGTTATTAGTAAAGTAGATCGTGTATATGTTGATCATAAAATGTATGAACCACTTATTGAGGAGTTATATGGAATTTGTAAAAAATATCGTCTTGGAAGTGGCTTCATGGCTGAGACAGTTGTATTTCAGTATATTATTGAAGCTGAAAAATCACAATTATGAGTGCTGCAGACAAAACAATATTATTTGTTACATGTATAAATGATCGGAAATTGTATGCAAACTGCGTGCGACATATATTGCAATTGTTAGTACCACCAGGGTATATTGTCCAATTTATGCCGATTCGAAATGCGAAAAGTATGACGAGTGGATACAATCAAGCCATTTCGCATCCAGCGAAGTATAAAGTGTATTTACATCAAGATGTTTTTATTATAAATAGAGCTTTTTTATACGGATTACTTCAATTATTTGAGGAACATGAACACCTTGGTATGATTGGGATGGTTGGAGCGCAATATGTTCCTCCAACTGGTGTATGGAACGAAGGGCGTGGAATTGTAGGAAAGGTCATTGGTTATATGAATGATTTGTTTTATATGGCAAGTTTAGAACAACCGTATCACGAATCAAAAACATTTATTCCTGTAGAATGTATTGACGGTTTATTAATGGCGACACAATATGATGTTCCGTGGCGAGAAGACTTATTTGACGGATTTGACTTTTATGATGTATCTCAATCATTTGAATTTAAAAAAGCAGGATATACAGTCGGTGTACCTGTACAGCGCGATGCTTGGTGTATCCATTATCATTTTGATGTGAATATGACGAACTATGAGAAGTATCGGGAAATATTTGTGGAACACTATATGTCAGAGGTAAATAAGGAAGAATAAAAGGGGGGACAAAAATGAAAGATCATACAATATTAGTTGTTGTTTGTGTAAATAATGAAGAGCTTTTCAAACAATGTGAGAGCCAAATCAGAAACATTTTTGTTCCCCCTGGCTATGTCGTACAAATTTTTCCGATACGAGATGCACAAAGTATGGCAAGTGCATACAACCGAGCCCTTTCATATCCAGCGAAATACAAAGTGTATATACATCAAGATACATATCTTATTAATCGAGACATGTTTTCTACACTTATATCTCTTTTTAAAGAAAATGAAAAGCTTGGTTTAATAGGAGTCGCTGGGGCTCAGTTTTTACCGAATAACGGGATATGGTGGGAAGGAAAAAATTTAGTAGGGAAAGTGATTGAATACAGAAGACAGAATTATCAATTATTAAATTTAGATCAGGTTTTTTATGGTAATCAACCATTTTTGTCAGTTCAGGCAATTGATGGTTTATTCATGGCAACGCAGTATGATATTCCGTGGCGAGAAGATTTGTTTCAAGGGTTTCACTTTTATGATGTGTCACAGTCTTTAGAGTTTCAAAGGGCTGGTTATTTAATCGGTATCCCAAATCAAGCAAATTTATGGTGTATTCATTACAACGGGGATGAGTTTGATGCGGATACATATGAGAAGTACCGGCAAGTGTTTATAGAACATTACAAAGATATATTATCTCCATCATAAAGGAGAGATGCAGAGTGAAAGGAATTATTTTAGCAGGTGGTACTGGATCGAGATTATATCCAATAACGAAAGTAACGAATAAACATTTACTTCCTGTTGGTCGGTATCCGATGATTTATCATGCGGTATATAAGCTAAAACAATGCGATATTACAGACATTATGATTATTACAGGTAAAGAGCATATGGGGGATGTTGTTAGCTTCTTAGGGAGTGGTCATGAATTTGGCGTGTCCTTTACGTATCGTGTGCAAGATAAAGCGGGCGGTATCGCACAGGCGTTAGGGCTTTGTGAAGATTTCGTCGGGAATGATCGTATGGTAGTTATATTGGGGGATAATATTTTTTCAGATGATATTCTTCCGTATGTTGAAGAGTTTGCAAATCAAAAAGAAGGTGCGAAAGTGCTCTTGCAATCTGTAGAAGATCCCGAAAGATTTGGCGTAGCACATATTCAAAACCGAAAAATAGTTGAAATTGAAGAAAAGCCGAAAGAGCCGAAAAGTTCTTATGCTGTTACGGGAATTTATTTGTATGATTCGAAAGTTTTTTCTTATATTAAAGAATTAAAACCTTCTGCACGGGGAGAACTTGAAATTACAGATATAAATAATTGGTATTTAAAACGAGGGGTACTTACTTATAATGAAATGAGCGGCTGGTGGACTGATGCGGGAACTCATGCTTCTCTTCAAAAGGCGAATACGTTAGCACGGGATATTGATTTTGGGAAACAGTTTAACGGAGAATAGGTGAGAATATGAAAGTCGTAGAAACAAATTTTATCGATGCAAAATTGTTAGAACCGAGGTTGTTTGGAGACGAGCGTGGCTTTTTTTCAGAAAGCTATAATAAGCAGGTGCTAGAAACATTAGGGATTACGTATTCATTTGTACAGGATAACGTATCTTATTCGGCTAAGGCAGGAACGATTCGGGGACTACACTTTCAAAAAAAACCGAAAGCACAAACGAAACTCATTCAAGTTATGCAAGGGGCAATTTATGATGTTATCGTTGATTTACGAAAAAAATCACCAACATTTAAACAATGGAAAGGGTATATTTTAAGTGCAGATAACCATCGACAATTACTAGTGCCAAAAGGGTTTGCGCATGGATTTTGCACCCTTGTTCCGCATACTATCGTTATGTATAAAGTAGATGAATATTATAGCGCAGAGCATGACTCAGGATTACTTTGGGAAGATAAAGATTTAGCAATTCCTTGGCCAGTAACCGATCCTATATTGTCCGATAAGGATCAGATATTACCATTACTAGAGGAATATGAAGATAGTTTTTAAGTAGGAGCGTTGTTTATGAATATATTAGTAACAGGTGGGGCTGGATTTATTGGAAGTAATTTCGTTCATTATATGCTACAAAGTTATGAAACATATAAAATTATTAATTACGATGCATTAACATATAGCGGGAATTTAAATAACGTAAAATCTCTTCAGAATCACCCGAATTACTCTTTTGTAAAAGGAGAAATTCAAAATGGAGAGCTATTAGAACATATTATAAAAGAGCGAGACGTACAAGTGATTGTAAATTTTGCAGCTGAATCACATGTGGACCGTAGTATTGAAAATCCGATTCCTTTTTATGATACAAATGTAATTGGGACGGTCACTTTATTAGAACTAGTTAAAAAATATTCGCATATAAAACTTGTGCAAGTATCAACGGATGAAGTGTATGGCTCTTTAGGGAAAATAGGGAAATTCACAGAGAAAACGCCGTTAGCTCCAAATAGTCCATATTCTTCAAGTAAGGCGAGCGCGGACCTGATAGCTCTATCTTACTATAAAACATATCACTTACCGGTTATAGTAACGCGTTGTTCTAACAATTATGGGCCGTACCAGTATCCCGAGAAATTAATTCCGTTAATGGTTACGAATGCACTGGAAGGAAAAAAACTACCGTTATATGGTGATGGTTTAAATGTAAGAGATTGGTTACATGTAACGGATCATTGTAGTGCGATTGACGTTGTTCTGCATAAGGGACGTGTAGGAGAAGTATATAATATAGGTGGAAATAATGAAAAAACAAATGTAGAAGTTGTGGAACAAATTATTACTCTTTTAGGAAAAACAAAAAAAGATATCGAATATGTTACAGATCGTTTAGGGCACGATCGTCGTTATGCGATTGATGCAGAGAAAATGAAGAATGAATTTGATTGGGAACCGAAATATACGTTTGAACAAGGATTACAAGAGACGGTGAAATGGTATGAAAAGAATAAGGAATGGTGGAAACTACTAAAAGACCAGTAAGGGGCATGTTAAATGAAAGAGAGGGTTATCATAACAGGAGCAAACGGCCAATTAGGAAAGCAACTATTTGAAGAGTTAAACTCTGAAGAATATGATATATATCCATTTGATAAAAAGTTATTAGATGTGACAAATATATCCCGAATACAACAAGTGGTACAAGAAATAAAACCACATATAATTATTCATTGTGCTGCCTATACGAAAGTAGATCATGCGGAGAAAGAACAGGATCTTGCATATAGAATAAATGCAATCGGAGCTCGAAATGTAGCGGTCGCTTCACAATTAGTAGGAGCGAAACTAGTTTATATTAGTACTGATTATGTATTTCAAGGCGCCAGACCAGAGGGATACGATGAATTTCATAGTCCAGCGCCGATAAATATATATGGAGCCTCTAAGTATGCGGGGGAGCAGTTCGTCAAAGAGTTACATAATAAATATTTTATCGTTCGCACATCGTGGCTATATGGTAAATATGGAAATAATTTTGTGAAAACGATGATGCGATTAGGAAAAGAAAGAGATGAAATATCTGTTGTAGCGGATCAAGTTGGCTCTCCTACGTATGTGGCGGATTTAAATATAGTTATTAATAAGCTCATTCATACTTCTTTATACGGTACATACCACGTATCAAACAGAGGCTCATGCTCTTGGTTTGAATTTGCAAAAAAGATATTTTCGTATACAAATATGAAAGTGAATGTGTTACCTGTTTCAACGGAAGAATTCGGGGCTGCGGCTGCGAGGCCCAAATATTCTATCTTTCAACATAACATGCTACGATTAAATGGTTTTTTACAAATGCCGTCTTGGGAAGAAGGATTAGAGCGCTTTTTTATAGAAACCAAAAGTCATTAACAAATTTCTGTTAATGACTTTTTTGTTTGCCTTTAAGCGGTTTTATGGTACTATAATTATAGTATCAGGTACTAATAACAAGTATAAGTATTTCTGGGAGGATATATCATGGAACTATTACAAGGGAAAACATTTGTTGTTATGGGCGTTGCGAACCAAAGAAGTATTGCGTGGGGAATTGCTCGCTCTTTGCATAATGCAGGTGCAAAATTAATCTTCACATATGCAGGAGAACGTTTAGAAAGAAACGTTCGTGAATTAGCGGATACATTAGAAGGACAAGAATCACTTGTATTACCTTGTGATGTAACAAATGATGAGGAACTTACAGCTTGCTTTGAAACAATTAAACAAGAAGTAGGTACTATTCACGGTGTAGCACATTGTATTGCTTTTGCGAATCGCGATGACTTAAAAGGCGAATTTGTAGATACTTCTCGCGATGGATTTTTACTTGCACAAAATATTAGTGCATTCTCTTTAACAGCTGTAGCAAGAGAAGCGAAGAAAGTTATGACAGAAGGCGGAAATATTTTAACGTTAACATACCTTGGCGGCGAGCGTGTTGTGAAAAATTATAACGTTATGGGTGTTGCGAAAGCTTCATTAGAAGCGAGCGTGAAATATTTAGCGAACGATTTAGGTCAACATGGTATTCGTGTCAACGCTATTTCTGCAGGACCAATTCGTACGTTATCTGCAAAAGGTGTAGGCGATTTCAACTCAATCTTAAGAGAAATTGAGGAGCGCGCACCACTTCGTCGTACAACAACTCCAGAAGAAGTTGGCGATACAGCAGTATTCCTATTCAGTGATTTAGCTCGCGGTGTAACAGGAGAAAACATTCATGTTGATTCAGGGTATCATATCCTAGGATAAATATAATATTAATTTTTAAAGGACAATCTCTAAATGCTGAGATTGTCCTTTTTATTTGTTCTGAGAAAGAACGATTTTTAACGAAAGTTCTTACCACGTGATGAATATAACTATAATAGTACACAATTTATTCAGCTACGTATGGAAGTGGGAGGGACGAGTGTGAAGAATAAAAATAAAAGTTCAACAGTTGGAAAACCGTTGTTATATATTGCGCAAGTAAGTTTAGAACTTACTGCACCGAAAATAAAAAGGATTATCCTGACAAACTTTGGAAATGAAGATCAAAAAGAGCAAAGTAATAGAAATGAAAATATTGTAAGTAGTGCTGTGGAAGAGGTAACAGAACAAGAACAACAAGAAGAGCAGCAAGTGGAAGAAAAAATAGAAGAAGAGAAAAAAGAAGCACACGCAGAACAAGAACAACAAGAACAACAAGAACAGAAAGAACCAGTAAGAACTGTTCCGTATAATAAATCATTTAAGGATATGAATAATGATGAAAAAATTCATTTTTTATTAAACCGCCCTCATTACATTCCGAAAGTAAGGTGCAGAATAAAAACAGCTACAGTTTCTTATGTTGGATCGATCATATCGTATCGTAATGGTATTGTATCTATTATGCCGCAAAATAGCATGAGAGATATTAGGTTGTCTATAGATGATATCCAATCAATTAGTATGGCCGGCTTTTAAATATGTAAAGGTGGTAGAAAGCTTCTACCACCCCAATAGTTTTTTAGTTTACTTCACTTATTAGATAGTAACGTCGCGTAAGCATTGAATCGCACAGAAACAGCTTAAATCAACAGTAATGCAAGTAGATGTCGATACTAGTCTTGCATTTGGTACAGCTAAAAACGTACAAATTGGATCATCAGTAGGTGGTACAGGAGAACTATCACCTAATACTACACTTAATACACGTAGTACAGCACAGCTATCATCATCTACACTTTCCACACGGAAAATTGGAGATCGGCAGCCAACAAGGCTTGCAGATGGTGCAAATGCTTCAAAAGGTGCTCCAGCTTTTGTGTATAAAATAAAAGGACGTGTATTTGCTACTGATGCAGTATTATGTGCACCTAAAAATGGAATTTCACAACCAGATCCACACGTTGTTGTAGAACAATCTTGTAATTCATTGATGAATTTTACAACGTCAACTACACAATGAGAAGAGCCATGGTGTTTATTTTCGTTACAACTCATTAATGTCACTCCTTATCTTCTTGTTTGTATTTACATTAATAAGATATTGGAGTCGAGGAGATTTGGTCACAATCTCAAGACCTTTTTTTTTAAATAGGCGAAAGAAGATAAGGGAAGGTGGAATTATGCTGTTTACAAGCTGGCTTTTATTTTTTATTTTCGCGTTAGCAGCCTTTAGGCTCACTCGTTTAATTGTTTATGATAAAATTACAGCCTTTTTGCGAAGACCATTTATTGATGAATTAGAGATTACGGAGCCAGATGGAAGTGTATCAACGTTTACAAAAGTGAAAGGTAAAGGATTAAGAAAGTGGATTGGCGAATTATTAAGCTGTTATTGGTGTACAGGTGTATGGGTTAGTGCTTTTTTATTAGTTTTATATAATTGGATTCCTATCGTTGCGGAGCCGTTACTTGCATTATTAGCTATTGCAGGAGCAGCAGCAATCATTGAAACGATTACAGGATATTTTATGGGAGAATAATATATTTTCATAATAAGAGAAAAAGCGGAGTTTAAAAGAATAAGGGAACGGAAATAAAGAGTTGTTCATATAGTAAATAGACAGAATTGACAGTAGAGGAGATGTTTGCTGTGAGCAATAATCCTAGGCAAAATTCATATGACCTGCAGCAGTGGTATCAAATACAGCAACAGCACCATGCACAACAACAGGCATATCAAGAACAATTACAACAACAAGGATTTGTGAAGAAAAAGGGATGCAATTGTGGGAAAAAGAAGAACACAATAAAACACTATGAAGAATGAAACACTCATGTTACTGTGAGTGTTTTTTATTATACATATAAAAAGCGGTATTTCTGTATTAGAAATACCGCTTTTTACTAGCTAATTTGTGCAACTGTTAATGCTGCTGCACGGATGTCTACAGTTCCAATTAACTCAACTGGTACAATTTGAATTAAGTCACCAGGATTTAAGTTAATAAGAATAACACCGCTGGATACGTCTACTTCACCAGTACCAATAACGTTAGAACGAACCGCTGTACCTGATCCAGGAATAATGTTAGCTGGCGTACCTAATGATAAGAAGAAACGACCAGCTTCTGGTGCAACAGGTGCATTATCAAGACTAATTGTTAATGTATAACTGATTTGATAAATACCAGCTCGTAGAATTCGAATACCATCCCCAACACTTACTGTATCATTTATTACAGGAACAGTAATATTTGGGTTTGGACTTACACTAGGTAATAGTAGTGGTGTAAATAGTGAAGCGAACTGAGGTGCAGACGCGTTGAAAGCAAAACCGAAGGCAGGTAGTGTACTAGCTGGTTTTGCCTCGCAATCAATTTTAGTAAATTCGCAATCAGAAGAGAACATGTTTTTCACTCCTTTATCTGTTTCTACTTTCAGTTAATGAAAAGGACAGGTTCTATGTTCTAGACAAGTTCCCAATTTTAAGAAATTTACATAATAATACTCGTTAAGCATGGATTGGGTGGCAGAATTATCTGCCACCCAATCCATACTTAACGCATTATTTAGTTTTAAATTGTAACATCGCGTAAGCATTGAATCGCACAGAAGCAACTTAAATCAACAGTAATGCAAGTAGAGGTTGATACTAATCTTGCATTTGGTACAGCTAAAAACGTACAGATGGGATCGTCAGTAGGTGGTACAGGGGAGTTATCACCTAATACTACAGTTAATACACGTAATACAGCACAATCATCATCATCTATACTTTCTACGCGGAAAATTGGAGATCGGCAGCTAGTAAGACTTGCTGATGGTGCAAATGCTTCAAAAGGTGCTCCGGCTTTTGTGTATAAAATAAAAGGACGTGTATTAGCTACTGATGCAGTGTTATGTGCACCTAAAAATGGAACTTCGCAACCAGATCCACATGTTGTTGTTGCACAGTCTTGCAGTTCATGTATAAAGCGAACGACATTCGATACACAGTTGAAATCACAATCATGTTCATGATGGTCTTCGTTACAATTGCAGCTCATTATGTTCACTCCTTATCGTGAGTTCTGACATACACTATTACAATATGAGTGGGATATGGCTGATATTACGTTAATTCTCACGATAAAAACAAGGAATTTATATAGGAGGGATGTACATAATGTGATATAAAAAAAGACATCCTTATTTAGTGGATGTCTTTTCAGGTAAATCTTTTCGCACAGTATATAAAAAACGAGATATATCTAATTTCTTTCCTCTGAAAAATTGCGGAGAAGAAATGTAAAGCTCTTCTTTCGCACGTGTAATGGCGACATACAGTAATCGGCGTTCTTCTTCTAACGCTTCAGAAGTTTCCGTAATACGATCATTTGCATCTTTTAAAGAAGAAGTATGGGGCAGGATTCCATCACTCGCTCCAAGTAAAAAGACACATGGAAATTCAAGGCCTTTTGCGTTATGAATTGACATAAGTGAAACGGCATCTTTTTGCGGCATTGTTTTTAATGCTTCCATTTCCTTTTGACCTTGAATCGCCTCGTCGATAAATTGTAAATAAGCTGGAATATCGGTGAAACGAGTTGCAGACTCCATTAATTCTTCCAACATTTCTTCTTGTATGTCTTTATGCATCGTAAAGGAAGAACGATCGTTACTTTGTAAGTACTCTAAATATTTTCCTTTACCATGTATGATTTCTTTTAATGCTTTTTTCGGTTCTAATTCTTTAATAAATTTAATAAAATCGATGCGCTCATTTACCTTTTTCACTTGAAAAGGTTTTAAGCTCGGATTTAATAATAAGAAATGAAGAAGAGAAGGAAAACGGCCTTCACCATATTTCCATTGTTCACGTTCAATAAATGAAATACAATCATCACGTCCGATATACATCGTCGGCAATATGTTTGAAAGTGATTCTAGTCGAAACGGCTCAATCACGAGTCTTAAATGATCTAATACAGGCTTAATTAAAGAATGTTCATAAAATGATTGGCTCGCCCCGTGTTTAATAAACGGAATTTTATGAATGGTAAGCTGATCAAGTAACGAACGGCTTACAGAATGTGTGCGATACAGTAAACAAAAATCTTTATAGTTTCGGTCACCGCTATCTACTTTTTCTTGAATGAGCTGCAAAATTTGATTTGCTTCATCAAGAGTTGTAGCAGGTCTTGCATAAAAAGGTTGTACACCTTCCTCACGAACGGAGTATAGCTCTTTATCAAAACGTTCTTGATTTAATTTTATAACTTCATTTCCAAGCCCGACGATAAAGGGATTGGATCGATAATTCGTATTTAGTGCAATGATTGTTGTGTTATCAAATTCTTTTGGAAAAGATAAAATAATTTGGTGACTTGCCCCTCGCCAGCCATAAATTGCTTGATCATCATCACCTGCGATGAACAAATTATTTCTTGGCGTGGCTAACAATTTTACAATTTCATATTGTGCATAGGATGTATCTTGAAACTCATCTACTTCAATGTAGTGAAAACGTTGTTGTAATTGAGTTAGTAAAGGAGCATTATTTTCTAACATATAATATGTTTCCAATAAGATGTCATCGAAATCAATATAATTGTATCGTTGTTTTACCTCTTCAAAACGTTCATATACTTCTTTAAATTCTTGTTCGACTGGCGTTTTCGCCTTTACATCTTTCGGACGATTTAATTTGTTTTTCTCAAGTGAAATCATCGCGAGGATCGTTTCCGAATCATAATCGTCTTTTAAACGCAATTCTTTTAAGATTTTCTTTATCATAATTTGTTTATGTTTTTCATTTGCTAAAATTTGCTGATTATACCCTTGACTACGAAGCAATTTTAAGAAAACAGAGTGGAATGTACCAGCAACAACGTAGCTACTTGCTGCATGATTCATACCTGGTAACTTTGCAACACGACTTCGGATTTCTTCAGCTGCTTTTTGTGTAAATGTAAGTAATAAAATATTTCTTGGATGAACTTGTTTTACATTTACTAAATAACCAACGCGAGTTGTTAAAACAGATGTTTTCCCGCTTCCAGCACCAGCTAGTGTAAGAACAGGACCTTCTGTTGTGCGCACGGCTTCTAATTGTTTTTCGTTTAAAAAAACATTTTGTTGTTCGAGAGCGCGGAAATAAGCCGCATCTACATCTTCTTCCATAATTAAATGGGTAGATGTTTTCGGAGTATGATATGTCGCACGCGGAATATCAGCGTGTGTTAACGATTTTTGTGAAAATTTTTCTTGTGTCATATATTCACCTTCAAAACTATAGCATCAACATTTAACTTTAGCGGAAGAAAAAGAAAATAGCAATGTAAAAAAACAGGAGGGGTCACCTCCTGCTTTCAAATCACAATTCTTTTATCATTACGACGTGCGGGATATTTGCTTCCATAAATACATCAGAACTCGTTACATATCCAAGTTTTTTATAGAAATCTTCAGCATGTGTTTGAGCATGAAGTTTCAATTTTGGTAGCGAATTTTCCTTTGCATACGCTTCAAGCGCATCCATAACAATTTTTCCGATGCCTTTTTTTCGATGGGAACCTAGCACGCAAATGCGTTCCACTTTTCCTATACCATCAAGGGTGCGAAAACGTCCAGCACCAACTGGAACATCATTGTCATATATAACAACGTGTGTTGAAGTTTCTTCAAACTCATCGTACTCTTCTTCAGCAGAGACACGTTGTTCATTTACAAACACTTGTTTACGTACAGAGAATGCATCTCTTAGTTGTTCGTCCGTTTGTACAATCTGTGCGTGCAAATTAGTTGTTCCCCTTTCCAAGATGGAATGTTTCGTGTACAGTCCATGTTCCATTTTCTAATTGATATAGAAGATGGAAACGATCAATTGGTTGTTCATAATAGAAATCTTTCATACGTAATCGCCCCAATACATCAGCATGCTCTGCATCTGATAAGCCTTGTCCGATTGTTAAGTGAGGTACGAAAGCATATTCGCGTTCTTGCGTGAATAACCCGCCATGCATTTCTTCATTTAAGAAAGTAAGTTCAGGTGTTTTTTCTACTTTAAAATAAAGGACGTTATTAACAGGTGCGAATGAACCGACTTTCCCAACATGAAGGGTGAAAGGGTTCGTTTTACCTGCGATTGTATGTAGCTCGTTTACAATCGATTCTAATTGTTCATCTTGCGTCTCAAAGGGTGTTTTCAATGTAATATGTGGCGGAACTAATGCGTAGTGTGGGTCATAACGCTTACGCAATCCGTTCGCTTTATCTTGAATCATTTTAGATGGAAAAATTACAATGCCTAATTTCATGTTCCAATTCCTCCCTTTGTAAGTCTAGTTAGATTTTGAGATAAATAGATCTCTTCGTCTATTATATCAAATTATTCTGAATACTGCTCTCTATTATTTCATTGATAGAATATGAGAGAAGGCTTTTGGTAAATCAGTTTGCCAATATTTCCAAGTATGATTACCTTCAAACTCTTCGTAATGCGTAATGAAATTTCTATCTGTAAGAAGTGTATTTAACTCACGGTTCGGTTCTACGAAATCAGATACTTGTCCATCAGTACGCTTTACAGCCGTTTCTTCTGTGCCGATGACGTGATACAGTTCTAATGCTTGTGGATCTTTGAAGTCTTTTGCTAAGTTCATTACTGTCTCATCCACAAATGGTGATTGCATAACGACTTTACCGAATGTATGCGGATACATAAGTGCAGTCATAAAGGAAACTGTTCCGCCAAGAGAATCACCAATTAAAACACGACCTTTTCCCATTTGGTACGTTGGATAATTTTCATCAATATATGGTGCAAGTTCATGAGCAAGGAAACGTATATATGCAGCATTTTTTACTTCATTTGGGAAATATTTTTCTTTACGATCATGTACATTTTTATATGGAATACCGACAATAATTGTACGGTCAATTTCTTCAGTTTCACGAAGGCGCTCAATTACACGATGCGCTTTACCGAGCTGAAAATAATCTCTACCATCTTGTGCAATTACAACTGTATGTTTGTGCAGTGGTGTGTAATTTACTGGTAAATAAACGAGAAGTGTAACGTCTTCTTGAAGTGATGCGCTATAAAATGAAATTTCTTCAATTCTCCCTATTGTTTGACTCATGTAGATCCCCCTAAATAAAAATTTACTGTAACGATTGTAAGAGCGACGCTTGTAGTGAAAAAGGAAATAAATATTCACTAATTGGTGCCTTAATTTCTATTTTACCATAATGGTACGAAGAATCTAAAAAATTAGTATTTAAGTCACGAAAGAAAACGGATATAATGAAGTGGGATTTTTGACAGGTGAGAGGGGAGACAGGATTTGAAACAAGAAAAGTCAATCGCACTACCATTAGCTATTTCTATAATTGCCATTTCTTTTGCAGCAGTTTTTGTAAAGATGTCCTCAGCACCATCTTCTATTTTAAGTATGTACCGCTTATGGATTATCGTACTTATTATGCTGCCTATCGTATGGAAAAAACGGGAAGATTTTAGTAAGATTCAAATAAAAGATTGGGGATTTTTAATTGGATCTGGTTTCTTTTTAGCACTTCATTTTCTATTATGGTTTGAATCTTTAAAGTATACGACAGTTGCGAGTTCGACGATTATTTTAGCGCTTCAACCAATCGTATCTTTAATTGGAGGTTTTTTCTTATTTAAAGAAAGAACAACATACTCAGCTATTGCAACGATGGGAATTGCGATATTAGGCGTAATGTGTATTGGTTGGGGAGATTTAGGGCTAAGTGAACAAGCAATTTATGGAGATATATTATCCTTTTTAAGTGTAATAGCGGTTGTCGGTTATTTATTTATCGGGCAAACGACAGTAAAGAAAGTATCACACTGGATTTACAGCTTTACAGTTTTTGCATTCGCAGGTATTTTTATGGGAATTTATAATATAGTATTGCAAGTGCCTTTTACAGGTTATACGAAGTGGGATTGGACCGTTTTTCTTTTACTTGCGGTTGTCCCGACAGTGTCACACGTCATTAATAATTGGTTATTAAACTACGTAAATGCAACAACAATTTCAATGAGTATTTTAGGAGAACCCGTTGGAGCATCTATACTAGCGTTCTTCTTACTCGGTGAAAGACTAAATGCCATGCAAATTATCGGTAGCATGCTCGTATTATTTGGTGTATCTGTTTTCTTACTACAGCAACAAAAACGAACAGCAAAAAATGTAGTAAACGAGCCGGCGTATACACAGGAATTATAATGTTAGAGGAGAAAAGAGAAGTTGTGATACTTCTCTTTTTGTTTTATATAAATACGGGTGTGGAAGGGGGAAGGAAATGGAATTCCCATCAAAAAAAGATGTATGGCTATATCCGATTTTTTTCGTTGTCATTGGAGCGTGTTTTGCTCCCCTATTTGCAGGTAGAGAATATTTTCTTTTATTTTTTACAATTTCATTAGCGATATTATTTATTTGGAGTTGGTTTTCGACAAAATACATCGTCGGAGAAGAAACAATTACAATTAGATCAGGTTTCGTTAAAAAGCGCATATTTATACGAGATATAAAACAAGTTTTAAATACAAAAAATCCAATAGCAGCCCATGCATTGTCATTTGATCGACTTGAAATTGTTTATGGTGCACATCAAACAGAAATTATTTCTCCTAAAGATAAAGAGCAATTCATCAATCTTGTTAAAAGTAAAAATCCACACATTGAAATAAAGTAAAAGAGTGGCTTCGTAGCCACTCTTTTACTTTGGATTTGTCATATAAGGTTGTACGTGAATGATACATAGGTCACGGAACTTTCCTTCAGCAGTTGTGACAATTACGACTGCTCTACCTGCACTTTTTCCAGTAATCGTTACCGTGTCCCCCTTTGGATACAGTGTGATAACATCAGCATTCATATTCGTCCAAAGAAGTTCTTTATTTGTTGCCTGCATTGGCAAAACGGAAGCTGATAACTCAGTGCTTTGGCCAGTTCTTACTTTTAACTTATTTTTTTCCATATGAACACCGATGACTGAAATAACAGAAGGAGCAATTGTAATTTTAGGTGGATTAGGTTGTATGTTCAAACAAGACGCAGAAGTATTGGTGATAGGTGAAAATTTTCGTGTTTGTTGTTGCTGGAAAGCTGCTAACATATTGGAGTCCCCTTTCTGTATAAGTGCTGATAGTAATACTATAAAGGAGTAGTGTTACGTTTAATTTAACGAAACATAAAGAAATTGTTAAATTCGAGCAGAAGATCGTCGAACTTTGATATAAAGAAAGCTCTGCTGATACGATAACAGCAGAGCTTTCCCTTTATAGATTATGACTATGTTGTTTTTCGAAATTCTCAAATTGCTCTTCAACTTCTTTTGAAGGTTGTGTTAGTAAACTAACAATTACGATAGCTAGTAAACTAATAGCGAAACCTGGAATCATTTCATATAAGAAATCTTTTAAGAATTTGAATTGAGTCCATATAATAACAGTAGCGGCACCAGAAACCATACCAGCAAGCGCGCCCCATTTCGTCATACGTTTCCAATATAAGCTTAATAAAATAGCAGGTCCGAATGAAGAACCGAACCCAGCCCAAGCATATCCAACAAGAGCTAAAATCGTATCATTTTGTTTAAGTGCTAATGCACATCCAATTAAAGCAATAACAAGAACAGCCATACGACCGACAAATACAAGTTCTTTATCAGAAGCATCACGCTTAAAGAATGTTCTATATAAGTCTTCTGTTACTGCACTCGAAGTAACGAGAAGTTGAGAAGAAATTGTACTCATAATAGCTGCTAAAATAGCTGCTAATAAAAATCCAGTAATAAGTGGATGGAATAAAATAGTGCCAAGTTCAACGAAAATCGTTTCTGGATCAGAAAGTTTTAAACCTGCTTTTGAATAGTATGCAATACCGATAAGGCCAGTAAACATAGCTCCAGCAACAGAGAAAATCATCCAGCTCATACCAATACGTCGTGCACTTTTAATTTCTTTTACAGAAGAAATCGCCATAAAGCGTACAATAATATGTGGTTGTCCAACATAACCAAGGCCCCATGCGAATAATGAAATAATTCCTAATACAGAAGTACCTTTAAAAATATCTAATAATGCCGGATCGATAGATTTAATTGTTTCAAATGCTGGACCAAGTCCATTTACGTGCATAATTGTTACGACTGGAACAAGAATAAGAGCGACTACCATAATGATTCCTTGCACGAAGTCTGTCCAACTTACAGCTAAAAATCCACCAAATAATGTGTAAGCTACGACAACTCCACCAACGATAAGAAGACCAACATGGTAATTGAGTCCAAATGAATTTTCGAATAATACAGCACCAGAGACAAATCCTGAAGCTACATAAAACGTGAAAAATATCATAATAACAAGTCCAGATACTAAACGTAGCATATGGGATTTGTCGTGGAAACGGTGTTCCAAAAATTCTGGGATAGTAATAGAGTTATTTGCAATTTCAGAGTAGGTACGTAAGCGAGGAGCGACATAAAGCCAGTTTGCATATGCGCCTAATGTTAGGCCAATCGCAATCCAGCTACTACTTAATCCAACGCTAAACATTGCACCGGGTAAGCCCATTAAAAGCCAACCACTCATATCAGCTGCTCCAGCACTTAATGCTGTTACTGCGGGGCCTAGTGTACGCCCGCCAAGCATATAATCTGTTAAGTTGGATGTTTGCTTATAAGCGAAATAGCCGATAATTAGCATCCCGAGCATGTAAATAGAGATAGAAGTTAAAATTAACATCTGCGTACTCATGTAGTTCCCCTTTCTTTTGTCATGTCTTTTGATGCGTTATGCATATTTATCCCGCATGAACGGGCAGTAAAACTCCCACCTTAAAATTGGATGGGCAAGGAAGTTAGGTGGGAGATCAACTGCCCGTAAATGCCCGATTAGTTCAACTAATAATAAGTGGGGGATGAACAAAACCCCCACTTATTAAAGTTTCACTTTATAATCTATCATGATTATTCTGAAAAATCCATATAGAAATATGAATTTTCAGAAATGTAAGCGTTTTTTGATGTGATTTTACTTTTTTAATATATAATATTCATACAAAAAACCTTATTTTTAATAGAGTATTTATTATATTTACATAAAAAGAGGTTGTTTTGTCAATATAATATTGAAAGGAAAGAAAAAAATTTTTTTAAAAAAGTATTGACTTGTGAAAAAAGTCAGGTCTATAATAAGTGCAACTTAAAAAAATGCAAGCGTTGATGAAGAAGAGTACACATGATGAACATGTCAGAGAGCTGATGGTTGGTGCGAATCAGTATGGAATTGATGTGGAATGGGCTTCGGAGCTTCCAAACCGAAACGAAAGAAGTAGGCTTTGGCGACATGATCTCATCGATACAAGAGACACGTATTGTTTTTGATACGGTAAAGTGCGTTACATTTGTAACGAATTAAGGTGGCACCACGGGAGTACCCGTCCTTTCTATAGGATGAGTACTCCCTTTTTGTGTATAAAAAATTAAATAAATGAAATCGTTTAAGTAAGAAGAGTACGTATATTGGAGACGTTACAGAGAGCCGGGAATAGGTGGGAGCCCGGTACGGTGCCATATACGGAATGGGCTTACGAGAGGTATGCTGAACAATTATTTTCAGTAGGCAACCCGGGTTCCGCCGTTACAAGGATAAGGTATAAATTTTGTACCTGAACAAAGCGGGATGCTTTTGCATCCAACACGAGGTGGTACCGCGGTATATTTATCGTCCTCTACATATTTTCGATATGTAGGGGACTTTTTTATTTTTCAGAGTGAGGTGAAGGACATGATGACGAAAGAAGAATTTATAAAACAAAAAAGAGAGAGAAAGACATTTTTAGTAATCACTGAAGAAGAAGGAGATAGCATTACGCCAATTTCTTTATATAGACGTATGAAAGGGAAGAAGAAATTTTTATTAGAAAGTTCACAGCTTCATCAAGATAAAGGGCGTTATTCTTACTTAGGATGTAATCCTTATGGAGAGGTGACAAGCGTTGGTACGGAAGTAGAAAGAATGATATATGGGCAAACAGAAAAGTTAAAAGGTAACGTACTACAAGTGTTAGAAGAAGTAATCGCATCATCACAAGTAGATAGCCCATTTCCATTTTGCGGAGGAGCAGTTGGTTATATTGGATATGATGTCATTCGGCAGTATGAAAACATTGGAGCGGATTTACACGACCCATTAAATATTCCGGAAGTACACCTTTTACTATATCGTGAGTTTATCGTTTACGATCATTTACGCCAAAAGTTGTCGTTTGTATATGTATGCAGGGAAGATGATTCAGCAGATTATGAGGAAGTATACGAAAGGCTACGAGTATACAAAGAGGAAGTGCTACAAGGAGAAGAAGCTGAAGTAAATGCAATACAATCCACATTATCATTCACTTCTTCTATAACGGAAAAAGAGTTTTGTAAGATGGTAGAAATGGCGAAAGAACATATAAGAGCTGGGGACATATTCCAAGTCGTACTGTCACAGCGTTTGCAAAGTGAATGTATTGGTGATCCATTCGCGTTATACCGAAAACTTCGAATTGCAAATCCATCACCATATATGTTCTATATCGATTTTCAAGATTATGTTGTACTCGGTTCTTCACCGGAAAGTTTGCTATCAGTAAGGGAGAATAAAGTGATGACGAATCCAATTGCTGGTACGAGGCCGAGGGGGAAAACGAAGAGGGAAGATGAGGAAATCGAAAAAGAACTGTTGGAAGATGAGAAAGAACGAGCGGAGCATATGATGCTTGTAGATCTTGGGCGAAATGATATTGGCAGAGTGAGTGAAATTGGATCCGTGACGATAGATAAATATATGAAAGTAGAAAAATATTCTCACGTTATGCACATTGTATCTGAAGTTTACGGAACATTGCGAAAACAAACGAGCGGATTTGATGCGTTAGCGTATTGCTTACCAGCAGGGACAGTTTCTGGAGCTCCGAAAATTAGAGCGATGGAAATTATAAATGAGCTAGAGAATGAAAAAAGAAACGTATACGCCGGAGCAGTTGGATACGTTAGTTTTTCAGGGAATCTTGATATGGCACTTGCCATTCGAACGATGGTCGTAAAGGATGAAAAAGCATACGTTCAGGCCGGAGCAGGAGTCGTTTACGATTCAGATCCAGTAGCTGAATATGAAGAAACATTAAATAAAGCGAGAGCGCTATTGGAGGTAATGAAATGATTGTACTAATTGATAATTATGATTCATTTACTTATAACTTGTATCAACTGTTAGGTGAATACGAAGAAGATATTGTAGTCGTAAGAAATGATCAAATAACGATAGAACAGCTAGAAGAGATGAATCCAACAGGAATTGTGCTTTCACCAGGACCAGGAAAACCAGAGGATGCTGGTATTTGTATCGAAGTGATTCGTCATTTTTATAAGAACGTTCCCATATTAGGGATTTGTCTTGGCCACCAAGCGATCATAGCCGCATTTGGAGGAGACATTGTTAGAGCAGAACGTATTAAACACGGAAAAACATCGCGTGTGAAACATAACGGAACGTCAATCTTTTCATACGTTACACAGCCGCTGACGGCGATGCGCTATCATTCCCTTGTTGCAGAGCAAACGAGCTTGCCAGATTGTTTTGACATATTAGCGACAGCGATGGACGACGGAGAAATAATGGCAGTCTGTCACAATTATTATCCGCTCTTCGGATTACAGTTTCATCCGGAATCAATCGCAACAGAAGAAGGCGGAAAGTTAATACGTGCCTTTTTAACAGAAGTAAAAGAGGAGGAAAGAGTATGAATAACTATCTTCGTAAATTAGTGGAGGGTCAACATTTAACAGAAGAGGAAATGTATAAAGCAGGACTACTTTTATTAAGTGAAAACATATTAGAAAGTGAAATTGCAGCTTTCTTAGTCTTACTGAAAGCGAAAGGTGAAACTGCAGAAGAAATATACGGTCTCGTTCGAGCTCTTCGCGAAAAGGCATTGCCGTTTTCGAACCATATACAAGGAGCAATGGACAATTGCGGGACGGGTGGTGACGGTGCTCAAACGTTTAATATTAGCACAACATCAGCATTCGTACTGGCAGGAGCAGGTGTAAAGGTTGCAAAACATGGTAATCGTGCCGTTTCTAGTAAAACAGGAAGTGCAGACTTATTAGAAGAACTAGGTGTAAATATTAGTAGTACGCCAAACGAGATTGATTATTTACTAGAGCATGTGGGCATTGCCTTCTTATTTGCACCAGCAATGCATCCAGCACTAAGGCGCATTATGAAAATAAGAAAAGAGTTAAACGTGCCGACAATCTTTAATTTAATTGGTCCTTTAACAAATCCAGTGAATTTAGAAACACAATTTGTCGGTATTTATAAACGAGATATGTTATTACCAGTTGCACAAGTATTACAAAAGTTAGGCCGGAAACAAGCGCTTGTCGTAAATGGAAGTGGTTTTTTAGATGAAGCGTCATTACAAGGGGAAAATCAAGTAGTCCTTTTAAAAGATAATGAAATAGTAGAAATGAATATTGATCCAGAAAATTATGGTTTTTCAAGAGTGAAAAATGAAGAAATTAGAGGGGGGAATTCACAAGAAAATGCAAAGATTACAGTCGGCGTATTGAGTGGAGAAAAGAGTGTTTACCGCGATACAGTGTTATTAAATGCAGGTCTAGCCCTTTTTGCAAATGGAAAAACAGAAACGATTGAAGAAGGAATTAAACTAGCAACACATAGCATTGACTCTGGAAAAGCATTAACCAAATTAAACTTATTAATTGCAGCAAGCAACGAAAAATTAGAAAGGGTGAACTAAAGTGGGGACGATTTTAGATAAAATTGTAGAACAGAAGAAAAAGGAAGTTGCGGAGTTATATGAAACGTATACACCAGTCAAAACAAAAAGAAAGACACATTCACTTGTAGAAGCGTTACAGCAGTTTACTGTCATTGCAGAAGTAAAGCGAGCATCACCATCAAAAGGAGATATCAATTTACACGTTGACGTACGAAAACAAGTGGGAACATATGAAGACTGCGGGGCAGGAGCAGTATCTGTTTTAACAGATGGTCAATTTTTTAAAGGATCGTTTCACGATTTACAAACAGCAAGAGAAGAAAGTAACATTCCGCTTTTATGTAAAGATTTCATAATCGATAAGATTCAAATCGATAGAGCGTATGAAACGGGAGCAGATATTATTTTACTAATCGTAGCAGCGTTAACGAAAGAAAAGTTAAAAGAGTTGTATAGCTACGTGTTAGAAAAAGGATTGGAAGCGATTGTTGAAGTTCATGATGAACAGGAATTAGAAACTGCGATCCAACTAAATCCACATGTTATTGGCATTAATAATCGTAATTTAAAAACGTTCGAAGTAGATTTAAGCCAAACTGAAAAGTTAGGAAAACGATTGAATGAGGAGAAATTACTTTGGATTAGTGAAAGTGGCATTCATTCAAAAGAAGATATTACCCGCGTTAAAAGAGCTGGAGCAAAAGGTGTATTAGTTGGAGAGGCACTTATGACATCATCTTCTATTAGTAGCTTTTTTGAAGATTGTAAGGTGAATATATGAAAGTGAAAATTTGTGGTATTACTGATGTTGAAACAGCAAAATGTGCTTGCGAATACGGAGCAGATGCAATCGGATTTGTTTTTGCAGAAAGTAAGCGGAAAATTACTCTGGGGCTAGCGAAAGAAATTATTGGGAAGCTTCCAGCACACGTATTAAAAATCGGGGTTTTCGTAAATGAATCAGTTGAAGTGATTCAGAAGATTGCAGATGAGTGCGGGTTAACGCATGTGCAACTACATGGGGATGAAGAGAATCATCAAATTAGAAGATTGAATATTCCGTCTATAAAATCGCTAGGAGTAACTTCAGAGAGTGATATGAAAAGCGCTCAAGCATATGAAACGGATTATATATTGTTTGATAGCCCGAAAGAAAAGTTTCATGGAGGAAATGGAAAGACATTTTCATGGGAATTACTTGAGCATATGCCAAAAGAGTTGCGAAAGAAAACGATATTAGCTGGTGGATTAAACATCCTTAACATAGAAGAAGCAATTCGAACTGTTCGGCCATATATGGTCGATGTAAGTAGCGGAGTAGAGACAGAAGGAAAGAAAGATCTAAAGAAAATAAAACAATTTATTATAAAATCGAAGGAGTGTTCCAAATGAACTACGCATATCCAGATGAAAAAGGTCACTACGGTATATACGGAGGACGATACGTTCCAGAAACGTTAATGCAATCTGTATTAGAACTAGAAGAAGCATATAAAGAAGCGATGCAAGATGAAGCGTTTCAAAAGGAATTAAATCATTATTTAAAAACGTACGTTGGAAGGGAAACACCGCTTTATTTCGCTGAAAATATGACGAAGTATTGCGGTGGTGCAAAGATTTATTTAAAACGTGAAGATTTGAACCATACAGGAGCTCATAAAATTAACAATACAATCGGTCAGGCACTACTTGCAGTACGAATGGGCAAGAAAAAAGTTGTCGCTGAAACAGGAGCAGGACAACACGGAGTGGCAACTGCTACTGTATGTGCCCTACTCGGATTAGAATGCGTCATCTTTATGGGAGAGGAAGATGTGAGACGTCAAAAATTAAATGTGTTCCGAATGGAATTACTCGGAGCGAAAGTAGAAAGTGTAGCGGCAGGTAGCGGCACATTAAAAGATGCAGTGAACGAGGCGCTTCGCTACTGGGTTTCACACGTGCACGATACACACTACATTATGGGATCCGTTCTCGGGCCACATCCATTCCCGCAAATTGTCCGTGATTTCCAAAGTGTAATTGGAAATGAAACGAAAAAACAATATGAGGCGTTAGAAGGAAAGTTACCAGAAGCAGTCGTTGCTTGTATTGGCGGTGGTAGTAATGCGATGGGCATGTTTTATCCGTTCGTACACGATGAAGAGGTCGCTCTTTACGGCGTAGAAGCAGCAGGGAAAGGCGTTCATACAGAAAAGCATGCAGCAACTTTAACGAAAGGAAGCGTCGGTGTTTTACACGGATCAATGATGTATCTTCTGCAAAACGAAGAAGGGCAAATTCAAGAAGCGCACTCTATTTCAGCAGGACTCGATTATCCAGGTGTTGGTCCAGAACATAGCTTGCTAAAAGATATTGGCCGCGTTTCTTATCATTCAATTACTGATGATGAAGCGTTAGAAGCATTTCAATTATTAACGAAAAAAGAAGGAATTATTCCGGCTTTAGAAAGCTCACATGCTGTCGCATATGCATTAAAATTAGCGCCGCAAATGAAGAAAGACGAAGGACTTATCATTTGCTTATCAGGCCGCGGTGATAAAGATGTAGAGAGTATAAAACGTTATATGGAAGAGGTGTGAAAAATGGGAGTAGAAAAAATTAAAGCAGCGTTTGAAAATGGTAAGAAAGCATTTATTCCGTACGTAATGGGCGGAGATGGTGGACTTGAGAAACTAAAAGAAAGAATTCGTTTTCTAGACGAAGCAGGAGCAAGCATCGTTGAAATTGGTATCCCGTTTTCAGATCCAGTTGCAGATGGCCCAACGATTCAAAGAGCAGGGAAGCGAGCGCTAGATAGCGGTATAACAGTAAAAGGAATTTTTCAAGCATTAATAGAGGTAAGGGAAGAAGTGCAAATTCCGTTTGTACTCATGACATATTTAAATCCAGTACTCGCATTTGGAAAAGAACGATTTGTAGAGAAGTGCTTAGAGGCCGGTGTGGATGGTATTATCGTTCCAGACTTACCGTATGAAGAACAAAATATTATTGCGCCGTTACTTCGAGAGGCAAACATTGCGCTTATTCCACTCGTTACCGTAACGAGCCCTATTGAAAGAATTGAAAAAATCACGAGTGAATCAGAAGGGTTCGTTTATGCTGTTACAGTAGCGGGCGTAACGGGAGTACGTCAAAACTTTAAAGAGGAGATTCATAGTTACTTAGAAAAAGTAAAATTACACGTCAACTTACCAGTAGTCGCTGGATTTGGCATTTCAACAAAAGAACATGTAGAAGAAATGGTTACAATATGTGACGGTGTTGTCGTTGGAAGTAAAGTGATTGAGCTATTAGAAAATGAAAAACGAGAAGAAATATGTGAATTAATACAGGCAACAAAACAAAAAGAAGAGGCGTAGTCTCTTCTTTTTGTTTTGTATAATGAATGTTAGAATATACAGAAAATACATATAATTTAGAGGGTGAGAAGGCATGCTAAGACGTAAACTACTATATCTTCTTTTAACTGTACCGCTATACGCTTGGCTCATTAGCATGACGAAAATAGAGTTGATGGCTCTATTTTTAGGATATGTATTTATCTTTTCCAACTTAAATCGCATTCAAGAACAGTCTATTTTAGAAATATGTCTATTTTCGATTAGTATAGAATTATTTAGTATCGTTTCGATTGTATTATTAAACGAATTATTTCTACGGATTCATTCATTTACATTAATGAAATTTTGGAATATTGCATTGCAAGCAATATGTACTTACATTGTGTTTGTTGTGTTGAAAAAAATAATCGGACAGCAGACAGTTTTTCAGGATAATAGAAAATGGGAGTGAATGAAAAGGGGCCGTTTGGCTCCTTTTTTAAATCTGTCTTAAAAACAATTGAAAATTACAACATCTGTTATATAATAGTTAAAAATTGTATTTTAAACGAAATGAGATGATAACATGGCCATATTGTTGGCACTTATCCCAATTATGATGATTTTCATTTGTTTATTTTTATTTAAACAAACGTCATTAAGGTCCTCGTTAATTTCTTATGCTGTGTCTGTCGGAATCGTTTTACTCTCGCCAACGTTTCGATTAGGGATAAGTGAAACTGTGCACGCAACGATTAAAGGATGGTTAATTTGTTTTATTGTCGGGTACGTTTTATTTTTCGGTATTTTTTTATTTCACCTCATGAACAAAATGGGATACATCGATCAAGTAGCACGTTTTTTAGAAGAAATCACACATGATCGCTTATTACAAATGCTGCTTATGTGTTTTGGCATTTGTCCGCTTATTGAATCAGTAAGTGGATTTGGTATTGGATTCATGGTTGCAGCACCTATTTTTCTTTCGCTAGGCTATAAACCATTTCAAGCTGTACTGCTCTCATTCATCGGCTTACTAGCTAGTTCATGGGGCGCAATGGCAACGGGTACGATTATCGGTTCGCAGCTAATAAATATGCCTCTTACAACACTTGGTACAAATACAGCGCTATTAAGTATTCCGATGTTTGCTTACTTCGTTATTCTTTCTTTACACGTTGTTGGCGGCTGGCAAGCGGTTATAGAAAAGTGGAAAGAAGGAGTAGGGTTCTTTCTATTATTTTCTCTCGGAATCTATCTTTCTAATGCATACGTAAGTGTTGAACTAGCCGGGATATTAAGTTCTATCGTTACGATTACATTTGGCTTTCTTATCATTAAATTAAAAGGAAAAAGTGGGCAAAATCTTATAACAGAACATGCCGCTGCAACGGAGAGAGAAGTATCCATTATAAAAATTATTAGCCCTTATATATTTCTAACAGTTTGTATTTTACTTTCTCGCCTCGTTCCAGCATTACATGATTTGTTCAGATCATATGCGGTTCTTGATTTGAAATCATACTCTTATAAACTAGAGTTACTATATTCACCAGGATTTTGGCTCGGTATGACTTGCTTATTTACTATTATTTTCTTCCGCATCCCGTCTAATATTATTAAACAATCATTCTCACAAACGATCAAACAATGGATTCCATTTGCTATTACGACGACAATGTTTATCGCCATTTCAGAACTAATGGGTGCATCTGGCATGCATTCATTACTTGCAAAAACAGCTGGTGAAACATTTGGAACCTTTTTCGTTTTTGTTGCTCCGTTTATTGGCGCTATTGGTGGATTTTTAACAGGTAGTAACGCAGGATCAAATGCAATGTTTATAAAACTACAAATGCAAACCGCACAAAACGTAGCACTCCCGTGGCAATATGTCACAACACTTCAAAACACCGCATCATCAGTAGCGACAATCGCTTGTCCATCACGGATTACATTAGGTGCTTACTTATGTAATATCCCTTACCGTGAAAATGAACTATTAAAGAAGACGACGTTAATGATCTTTGGTGCGGTTTTGCTTGTAGTGGTAGAGGTTATTGTTTGGTATATGTTGAGAAATTAAAAATCCTCCTAACATAGGAGGATTTTTTTTATGAATGGATAATGTTTTAAATATGAAAAGCTTCTACTAAGTCAACAACCCGCCACTTAACACCCTTACGGGTCGTTTGAAGTGGGGGCTTGCGTCTGTCGGAGTTCGACAGTGCTTCTACCCTCATAGAGAGCAACTACGCTTATTCCTACCCAGTAGTACGAACGAGCAATGCTCTCCTACCTTAGTATGGTGGAGCATAAGGACGGTTGACTTCGCCCCTACCACAAGAGCTATACTCCTGTGATAACTACACTGATATGCTTAATTCCCTTACGGTGTAGATTCATCGCACCAATACGGTCATCATTTGATTGGTATTGGCAATTTTTACACTTAAAAGTGTGTAGCTTTTTATTACGATTCGCTTTTTCAATGTTTCCGCACTTAGGGCAAGTTTGGGAAGTATATTTGGGGTCTACCACAATTACCTTTTGTCCATTCAATTCAGCTTTATACTCAAGCATTTGACGGAACTGATAGAAAGCCCAAGATACAGAAACATAGCGGTTTTTCACTCGTACTTTCTCTGTCGCAGAACGAACCCCTGTTAAGTCTTCTAAAACAAACATAGTACCTCTAGGGTATGCCTCAACGAGTGCCTTTGTAATTTGATGGTTTACATCAGTTACATAACGGTTTTCTCTTGAGCCAATTTGTTTTATTTTCTTACGAGAAGATGGTGTTTGTCGTGTTTGTAATTGCTTACGAGTAGCTTTAAATTTACCACGCTTATGTTTAAAAATATTTCCGTTGTAGAAGGTTGTTTTGCCCTGACTATCATAAGTGGTTGCAAGGAAGTTGATTCCTAAATCAACACCAACGATGTTGTTTACATCTGCGAAATCTAATGTTTGGTACTCTTTTGTCATCGGGATATGTAAGAACCACTTTTTGTACTTATGCACTAATTTAGCAGTACCAAATTTCCAAGTGCTGTTGAAGTATTTCTTCATAGCCTTACGCTCATAATTTAGTTTTAGGCGACCTTCAAGCGTGTTTACACTAAATTGGTTTTTGGTTAGTGAATAATCTCGATTCCAGACTAAATCATATTCTGCAAGTTTGAAGTCAATCAAAGACCATTCATGTCCATTTGATTTAGCCGACTTGTAACGAGCAATTACAGTTTTCATCACAGATTGAGCCATTTGACTTTTTAACCTAAATTGATTTCGCAAATCAGAATAATATAAGTTATTGAGATTTACTTGATTAAGGTTCTTTGTTTCAAATATGTGTTTTGATAACCAATTACAAGCCTTGCGGTAAGCGTTCGTTGTTATCTTTAGACTTTCAGCTTGATTATCGGAAACATGGATTTGTATTTTTGCAGTAATTGTAGGCATTATTTTCACCGCCTTTCACTAATTAAATTGTAACAGATTTTTAGTGAAAGCAAACAACTTAAGTAGAGAAAGTAGGAGGCAAGGTGGAAGTTTCAGATACTTGATATGGTACAGAATCTTAGGATTTTTAACGTACCATACCGTATCTGCCGGCAATTCCTCCCCCACTTATCGTTGGGCTATCGCCCTTCACACGATTGAAGTAGGGGGTATCCTTGCCGATTTTAGATGAATAGGAGATGAAATGTATGCCCCTAAAAAACTACGGTGTGTTAAAAGGTACAGTTATACAATCAAAGATTGGAAAAGGGAAGACACCTCATTATCAAGTTCATTTACAGGGCGAGACTGGAGTAGATTATCGTATTGCTATTAACGTAAAGTCGCAAAGTTATCCGTCAGAAGTTTTATATTTTGCGAATAACAATATTAGGTCAGAGGCGATTCATATTTTACCGACATTACCATTTGGTTTTACGGAAGTAAAAAATAATGAACCGAAAGTAGCTTTAGATTATGTAAGAGGAAATCTATTTGACTCAAAACAAATGATTCCTTTGCCTCCCGAAAAAGCAGGAGCAGATAATGATTTAAACGAAAAAATAGAACGTTATATAAAGCGAGCGATAGAAGAAAAAGCGATTATTTACGCGTTTGGTGAAAGATGGGGACCAGAAGAAAACACACCAGATTCCTATTTTCATTTCAAACCAGGAAACGGTATACATGATATTCACATGAATCAAGGGAATGTAGAGAAATGGAAAGGTGATAATGGCATATGGCAAGACGGAGGGATACTCATTCACTTTGAAAAGGAAGAAGAATGGATTGGTATCTTTCTTGCATTCCAATCACAGTCATGGTGTACCGATGAAGAAGGGCATGCTCGTGTGCCTGTTGAGCATTGTGATTATAAGGGGAATAATTAATAAGAAGAGGGCGTTCAAAAAGAACGCCCTCTTCTTATTTTATAAAACGAAAAACTAACGAGTGTAGAAAGACAAGAGAAAAGCAGTGCTACACTAGAAAACGCAATGAGATACATATTATATTTCATAACCTGTCCAATTAGCTGGTTACTGTCGTATTGAAACAGTCCCGCTATGATGTTGAATAAAAATAAAACGATAAACATGACGATAACTCCGTCTATTGATCCTTTAATGTCTGGTTTACTTAAAGCGATATGTGCGGAAATACAAATGGC
Source organism: Bacillus sp. FSL K6-1338 (assembly GCF_038006965.1). Taxonomy (NCBI): domain Bacteria; kingdom Bacillati; phylum Bacillota; class Bacilli; order Caryophanales; family Bacillaceae; genus Bacillus; species Bacillus sp. FSL K6-1338. The sequence continues at coordinate 1,238,018 of NZ_JBBOWI010000001.1, forward strand.
GATAAATAAAAATAACCAAAAGGAAGGATTCAATAAATTGCCGATTGTAAATAAGCTTTTCAATAATACAAACGTCGACAAGAGCATGTTTTGAATCATTTCTACATTAATAGAAGTAGAAGCGATCGTTTTTTCGAGAGTTGTATTAAATAAAAAATATGATTCTGGTACGAAATAGCGCATTAAAAGGATTAATGCAGTAATACCAGAAATAATAGGCCCGATGCCGATGAAGAAATTCCCAATTCGTTGATACACACTTTTTTGATTGTATTGATGTTGTACGTAACCTAATGCTCCTTGACTTGTATCTGTTGGGAAAAACTGCGTTGCTACAATTTTATGACGGAACAGTACGCACATAATGGCATGTCCAAGTTCGTGGATCGGAACACCAATCCACGCCGTTAAAAGGAATCCTTTTCTTCCGAAAGCCCTCGACCAATACATTCGTGTTAGTGATTCTAAATAATCTAATAGAAATCCAATTACAATGATAACGCCAATTAAGGAAAATAATTGGATTACGCTTGTAAGGAGTATTTGAAAAATTGAGTTTACCAATTCCATTGTCTTTCATCCAATCTGTTAAAAATGTTATTTGTTCTGTTTCATAATAGCATTATTTTTCAAGATTGCTAGCATATATAATTTCTTTTGAAAGAAGGATTTCAGAATCTTTTTCTTGTAGTCATGTTTTATGTACAAAGTCATATATTGAATTTGTAACACCCTATATGGTATATGCTTAAGGAGGGATGAGAGAATGAAATGTCCGTCATGTCATACAGAAAATGCAGCAGAGGCAAAGTTTTGCGGGAATTGTGGACATTCGTTAACGGAAGAAGTAGTGGCAAGTAGTGGTCAAGAAGAAGGGCCGGAACAAGCACGCGCGGCACAAGTAAAGGAAACTCGGCCAAATGAAACGGTAGAGCAAGCGAAGCGGTTTGCGAGCGGCTATTTTCAATTTTTTAAACATGCATTACAAGCACCGACAGCGATTATGAAAAGCGGCACGATTGAAGTAAGAAATGGAATTGTAAGTCTTGTTCTTATTTGTTTTTTAGGAGCATGTATTTTTTATAGAATGATGAGTGCAGCATCAGCAGTTACGAGAACATTTGCACCAGATATATCTACTCCCACATTTTTTGTAGAATCTATAACGGTCTTTTTCTTTTTATTAATTTTAACTTTATTTGTCGGATTTATTATTTTTGTAAGTGGTAAGATGATGAAATCATCTTTTTCGTTTCTTGAAGTATTCGGTATATGGGGAACGCTAGCGACGCCGGCTATTGCTATATTAGTCCTTTCTTTTCTTTTTAGTTTCTTATTAATCTTTTTCTTACCGATATTATTATCGGTAGCTGCAACTTATATAGGGATTAGTATAACTGTAGCCATATTAAAGCTAGACAATGGCGGATTAGATCTCGTGTACACACTTATTATTGCAAATGTTTTAATTGGAATTGCAACATTTATTGTACTTTGGTCTTACATTAGCACGATAATTCAAGCCTTAACACAGGGAATAACTGGCTTCTAATGAAAAGGTGGTTGACTGGATGAATGTATGTACAAAGTGCGGAATTCAGTTTGAAGATGGTGTGCAATTTTGTCAAAACTGCGGGACGAAGAGGGGAAGTCCTGTAGTAAAGAAGAACATGAGCGGTGGTGCAAAGGTTGGCATTACACTGTTAGCACTATTTGTTATAGCGATTATTGGATTATATTTGTACGGATCATCGTATTATACGCAGGTGGCACAAGTAGATCGGATGATTACGATTTTACAAGAGAGGGACGGAGAGAAATTAGCTGAGATCATTACGGCAGATGATCAATCGGTTATGATAACAAAAGAGAGTTTAACGCCTCTATTTTCATATATAAAAGAAAATCCATCGTATGTGAATGAATTAAAAGAATATTTGAGACAAGGTGAAAAACAACGGGACGGAATAGAAAGAGCTGATTTTTCGTTAACGAAAGACGGAAAGTATTTCTTTATATTTGATCGGTATAAATTGAAAGTGAAGACGTACTATACCACTTTGCTTACAAATGAAAAAGGCGTATCGTTAAAAATGAACGGAAAAGAAATTGATAAGACAGATGACAAAAAGTTTGAGAAGCAATATGGGCCGTTTCTTCCGGGCAATCAAGTGTTTCAATCAGAATATAAAAATGATTATGTAAAACTATCGCGTGAGGAAAAGGTTGTACTTATGAAACAAAGCCAAAATAACGTAATGATAGATTTAACGTTGCAAGGTCAATATATTACAGTTCAAACGAACGCGCCTGGTGCAACATTGTACGTAAATCAAAAACCAGTTACAGCACTGGCAGGAGAAGAAATTACATGGGGGCCTATAGCGACTGATGGAAGTACGACGATTTATTTAGAACGAAATGGAGAAAATGGAAGGGAAACGACGAAGGTAGAAACGGTAACGGCACTTCCGTCTTATAATCTTCCATTTCAAAAGAAAAGTACAGAAAAAAAAGTTGTTTATAATGTTACTCCGCCATCTACCACTCCGTATGTATATAATGGTTTCATTTTCCCAGATAGTGATATTCGAAAATTAACGAGTACAGATTTAGCATATTTATCGAAAGAACAGTTGAAAATTGCTAGAAATGAAATATATGCAAGGCATGGACATATTTTTCAGACGAAAGATATGCAAACGTATTTTTCAAAACAATCTTGGTATAGAGAAAATCCATATTTTACAGGAAAGCTAACAGATATTGAAACTTATAATGTTGAACTCATCAAATCAAGAGAATAAACATGTGAAAAAGGTACAGTGCATAACTGTACCTTTTTTATGGTTATTTATCTGAACCAGGATCCCTTGAGAAAAAGATGTGAAAGAGAAATGTGACTTTACTTGATCCTCCTGATGTACTAGCTTGTATATGTGATAAAGGACCAGATGTTAGGGCTGCCTCGGAATGGGGGGGTACGACTATTTTGAGCGCATGATCTGATTCTGGTGAAGCAGTAACAGTTATTGTATCGTCAGAGAAGTTCAGAATTTTAACTGAACCGACTGGAAAGATAGACTTGCCAGCATGTGATGCTGAAGCGAATTGGGTAGCTTTCCAAATATCTTGCGCAAACGTATCATCGTTAGATAACCAGGCACGAGCGCTGTATATTGTCGCATTAATGGAAAATTCTTGGTCAAGTGAGAGGGCGGGTTTCGGTTCTTTTGGTTCTTGCGGTTCATCTGGAAGCTGGGCGAGAAGGCCGGCGCACATATATTTCACCTACTTTCAATAGTAACTGTTATAGCATATTAAACATGTTGTTTATGAGACACAACGGCTACCTATTCAGGCATAGGTTTGTGCACCAAATTTGAAGATAAAATCCTCTTTCTTTACAATGGAAGTAGGTGTTATTTCTATAAAATATGGAAAACGTAAAGAGTATGTAAAAAAAGAAGGAGTGGTAAAGTGAACTATGTCATTATTGGCGGAGATGCAGCTGGTATGAGTGCAGCTATGCAAATTGTTAGAAACGATGAAAATGCAACTGTTGTAACGTTAGAAAAAGGTGAAATTTATTCATACGCTCAGTGTGGATTACCGTATGTCATTAGTGGTGCTATCGCTTCAACTGAAAAGTTAATCGCGCGCAACGTAAAGACGTTTCGTGATAAATATGGAATTGATGCGAAAGTACGACATGAAGTAACGAAAGTAGATACGGAAAAGAAAGTGGTGTACGCAGAGCATACGAAGACGAAAGATATTTTTGAATTTCCGTACGATCGTTTATTAATTGCAACTGGCGTACGTCCTGTTATGCCAGAGTGGGAAGGTCGAGATTTGCAAGGTGTTCATCTTTTAAAAACAATTCCAGATGCTGAGCGTATATTAAAAACGCTAGAAACGAATAAAGTTGAAGATGTAACCATTATTGGCGGTGGTGCGATTGGACTGGAGATGGCAGAAACATTCGTCGAACTTGGTAAGAAAGTAAGAATGATTGAGCGAAATGATCATATCGGTACGATTTATGATGCAGATATGGCTGAATATATACATAAAGAAGCAGATAAACACAATATTGAAATTTTAACGAATGAAAATGTGAAAGCATTTAAAGGAAATGAAAGAGTGGAACAAATTGAAACGGATAAAGGTACGTATAAAGCAGATCTTGTTTTAGTATCGGTTGGAGTGAAGCCGAATACTGATTTTCTTGAAGGAACAAATATACGTACAAATTATAAAGGGGCAATCGAAGTAAATGCATATATGCAAACGAATGTGCAAGACGTATATGCAGCCGGTGATTGCGCAACACATTACCACGTTATAAAGGAAATTCATGATCATATCCCGCTCGGAACGACTGCTAATAAACAAGGGCGACTTGCTGGACTGAATATGCTTGATAAACGAAGAGCATTTAAAGGTACGTTAGGCACAGGTATTATTAAATTTATGGATTTGACGCTCGCAAGAACAGGCTTAAATGAAAAAGAAGCAAAAGGGCTACATATCCCGTATAAAACGGTCAAAGTAGATTCTACAAATATGGCGGGCTATTATCCAAATGCAAAACCACTTTACTTGAAACTACTATATCGCTCTGATACGAAACAATTGTTGGGCGGGCAAGTAATTGGAGAAGAAGGCGTAGATAAACGTATTGATGTGATCGCGATGGCACTTTTCAATAAAATGAGCATTCATGATTTAGAAGATGTCGATTTAAGTTATGCACCACCATATAACAGCGTTTGGGACCCAATTCAGCAAGCGGCAAGGAGAGCAGAATAGCACTTTTTAAGTGCTATTTTTTTTGCAAAGGTAGGTAAACTTTTTTAGCGAATAATAAAGAGGGAGAAACAGTTACATATAGGGAAGGGGATTATTAAAAATGTTTGTAGCACTTCAAACCGTTCAAGAATCTGAAAAAGAAATATTACGTAATTTGTACGCACTATATCTTCATGATCTCTCTACATTCACTCCTAATATAAAGATTGGGGCAAATGGATTTTTTGAATACGAAGATTTGCACATGTTTTGGGGAAATGACGGAATCACTCCGTATTTTATAAAAGCTGAAAATAGTATTGTAGGATTTTTATTATTGTTGGAACGCCCGTTTTTGAAGAAGGAAAACGACTTTGGCATAAATGACATTTTCATATTGAATCAGTACAAAGGAAAAGGAATTGGTAAACAAGTTATTGAGAATGTACTAAAAGAGAAACGAGGACAGTATTTCGTTATCGAACTTGTGAAAAATGTACCAGCTGTTTCTTTTTGGAAGAAAGTATATAGGGAGCTAAACATCGTATTTGATGAGAAAACACAGTTAATCGATGATGAAGAATGTCTCGTTCAAACGTTTAAAATATAATGAAATCGGTGCCTCTAGTAGATTACTTTGAAATTTAACTTTATTTTGAATATACCGTTCACCCTTGAAAACATAGTACTTATCGCTTATATTTTCATATAGTATTTATTTTTAAAAAAAGCAATGAACGAACCAGGGGGCACAGTATGGCAATTAACATGAAAACAATCGAAGAATGGATTGCTGAATCAAACGCAAGACAAGAAGAAGACTTTGGACACGTTGTGGAAGAGATGAAAGAAGTATGCGTCGGACTTGATAATGCGACATTAATTTATACGAAAAATGTATTTTGTTTCGGTAAAAAAGTAGAAGTGTTTTTCTTCTTCCAAGACCATGTCGTGATCGGACAAGAAAAAGACGAATATATTGAGATTGAAAAATTAAAGTATGATGATATTACAAATAGTAATTTAAAAACAAATGACAAAAATACAACGTTAGAATTAAAGTTTGCTAACGGACAATCTATTAATTTAGATAGTTTAAATGATAACTACGGTACGAAAAATTGGTTATTTGCTAGACAAATTAAGAGTATTTTTAAGTTAATCTAGTAAAAAAGCACGCCGTCCATCGGCGTGCTTTTAACTATGCAAAACCCCTTTTAACCAATTCCGCGCTCGATAAGCCCCAACAGGAATTTGAATAAGAGACGTTTCATTCCCAGCATCAATACCGTACAATTGATCACATGAATTTGTATCAAAACTTAGTAAAGGATGCCCGCCCATCCCCATCGCGGTCGCTGCAAAAACGAGTTTATGAACGAGTATACCAGCTTCCATTTGGTGAATACGATATCCTCTATAGCCTAATGCACGTGTATAGTAATCTTTCTTTCCGACTACATGTAAGCAAAGTGGTACTTGAAAAAGGTTTACGTTATCCATCGTCATACTAGATTGAAGAGGGTAACGAAGGTCTCCATACCGAATTGGTTGTATCGAATGTGTTTTACTATTATAAGCGTAAGCCCCGTTTTCAATATTTTTCACGTTATAAAAACATCCATATAAGAAGACGCGTGCATTTTCATTTGCATACTTACCGTCAAGGTCGTTGTAATAGGGGAAGGAGAGGCTCGCTTCTTGTAGTAAAGTAGCGAGCTCGGCTGCATCCCATTTCGTTAAAATAAAGTCCGCATCAGGAGAATATCGTTTTTTACAAAGTTGTAGGAAATCATACGATAACCGTTCTACTTTTGGTAGCTGTACAGCGTACGCATTATGTTGATAGTGCTCTTCATGATGTAGTGTTTGGAAGTGTGCTGTCGATTCGATCATAGAAGCTTCATTTATTTTTGTTATCATCGGATATTCACCTACATGTTTTGAGCGAACGAAATGTTCATGTGCTAACGGCGGAATTTGTTGCAACAACTCATGAGAAGTAACTGTTTTATTTTCACGGTAATCATTGTGAAACCAATTAGTTTCTGGCTCTGTACTTAAAGGAATAACGGCATACACACTTTCTTCACCTTCTGACAATCCGAGTAAACGGTTCAGTGCACGGTCTAGAAATTGAAAGTATACGCCGTTCGTATAACCGAACTGTTTTGCACATTCTAGTAATTGTCCAATGAGAACCCCGCTATCTAATCCTTGAAGGCGATATGAAAAGTTATTGTATTTAAAGAAGTTTTTCCAAAACATAGTGGATACGAATGCGGCACCGAAACAATCATGTATATTACAGCGATTACCGAGTGCGTCTGCTAAATAAGAATCGAAATTTCCTTCGCGAAGTAAAATAAGCCGGTGATGCGCGGCGTCATAATGGTAAATGCCGTCTGGATAATCGTCAATCTTTAAATAGATATACAATTCATTCGGATATAAAGCGCCGCCTGAAGGAATAGATCTTCGTAATACATTTCTCTCGCTATTTAGCTGACATAATTGTGTTACACCAAATGAATACCAAAGGTAGTGACCAATTTCATCTAAAGTAGGTGTAGTAGAAGAGTTCGGTAAAGATAATGGGATTTCTAAGGAGAGCGGGATGGTAGGTACATTTCGATATAATTTATAAGGAAGCGGTGCGTCTTTCCAGTCCACCTCATGATTCGGCATAATTTCATCGATAGAGAAATGGAGATGATGTAAAAAAGTATCTAGCTGCATGAAATCCCTCCTTTACTATGGAAACGGATGTGGATGTGGATTTAATCTTTCATTCGTTAAAGGTTCGTCTGTATATCCAAGTGTCATCGGTACGGTATATACCCGGTCCAGTCCTGTAATCCGAGTAAGATGGTGTCCGAAAGTCATCGGTAACATGCCTGGAATAATAACTTTTACACAGTGTAGTCCGTTCTTTTCTATAAGGGGAACGGTTTGATCTACAACGATTATTTCAAGATTAGATTGATGCAAACGATTTAAAAGTTGGTGGAGATCGGATGTTAAATCCATATCAAATGATTGTGATACATTCATTTCTTGGAACGTTTGCACCGGTGCATCTTCTCGTAAAAGGAAGTGAAGACGTTCTTCCGTTTCTTTCAATCCGTACAGCATACTGTGGTCTTCCATTTTATTAACGAAATAAGGATCTTGTAAGCATTTTTCATAGTATTCTCTTTTGTGCTCGAGCTCATCGTCTGTTATAAGTAACATGCCTGCGATTTCTTGAATGGCACTTTTTAAAGCTCGAATAGGATCTAAATGAGCACCTCCCGCACAAACAACGTTCATTCCATTTTCACGTGTGTTTTTTGCAATTACCCATAAGCTCGGGATGCCGTGTTCCATCGTCGCATTAAAAGCGTGTAATTCATATCCGGTAATCGTACGTAACCGCTGAATCATTAATTGTAATTCTGTATCATTTGCTGAACTCAGATCAAGGCGGGGAAGAGGTAATTCGGCATACCAAGTGAGTAAGAAGGCATCACGCTCTACAATTTCTAAAATGCCGTGAAAAATCGCTTCTTCTAAACTACCGCCAATTGCACATCCATTTGATGTTTCATACACGAAAGCATCTCGATGACCGAGGCTATAATAAGCAATTGATTCAGGAACTAAAAGCGGTCTGTTTTGTGATAAAGAATATCCCCATACCCAGTTTTGCTCATAATCAGGATCAAACGGCTTAAATGGAAAATTATCACGATTGTAGTGTTCATTTGTATGCACACCGAGTGTAAGGGGATTTAGTGCATGTTCCTCTAAATCATGAAAACTACCATGCACATTTGTCTTTTTCCCGCGAGGCGACATACCGCAATATCGTTCTAAACCTTCTAAAATAGCAGTTGCTTCACTCACTGCAAATGAATGAGTTCGGCCTGCAACACCTTCATTTCCAAACATTAATGGCATGTTTATAATAACGTCAGCGAATGGCAATAAAGAATGCTGCATTTTGCCGTTCAACATACCGATCCGATAATCTAAATAGTCTTTCGTTAAAAATGTGTTTAATTCATGAATGGAACGGCAGCGATACGTTTCGGTGCTTACTTTTAAACTCGGTTGTAAAGAAACTTCCGCCGCATCCGCAGTATCATCAGGTAAACTACTACATACAGGACAGAGAGGATCTGGAAGAAAAGAATGCCGTGTACATTGTAATGTTTGTAAGTTTAGTAAAATAAGTTCATTTTCTAAAGAAGAATGGTTATGAGTTAATATTTTTTCTGTTTCTGCGCAAATAAGATGGCACATTTGTAACATGCCATTTTGGGTGGCACGTACATCACGCCTCGTTCCATTTTCGGCTTTAAAGGCATATTTCCGCTGTAGTTCCCACATTTCTTTTTGATCAAAGCCAGCGATAAAACGGCGTCCATCAGAACAATGGGAACATCCGGGCGTAAGAGGATGAATGTAAGGACCGATAATACCTTCGCCAAATGAAGTGAAACCACGAAGCCACGGAATATGATTTGAGCGAAAAATTAGCTCAGCATCATGATGAATAGTAGAAGGAGATCCATCATGTAATACGAGAGCGAGATAAATATTTTCAGGAAGTTCTTCTGTAAGGGTATGCTGACGAATGATGGAATATTGTTTGCATAATTGATCATGTACATAGTCTGCAAGAAGGCCATCCCCTATAAGCAATATATTTTGAGTCATAGACCGTCCTCCTTTGCAATTAATACCCCATACACACCGTCTAAGTTTTCTTTCAAAAATGGTTCGATTGCTAAATCAAACACGAAGGGATAAAAATTATGTTCTTCTAAATGCTGTAAGGCAAGCTGTAAAGATTGCACACTTGGAATTTCTTCTTCCGCTTGTATTTCCACCCTAAAAGAATCCGTGTCATATAAAATAATAGATGATTCAGGCAAGATATTAGCTCTGTAAGGAGTCTCTTCACTTTGAATGTGGAGCAGTGATAGTTGTAGTGCGCTCCGTAACGCTAACGTCATATTAATATTAGATGCACCGTACCATTTATCATTTATACCAACCCAAACGACTGGAAAACTGAGAATCTCTTCACTCATTGCGATTTTAGGTGTTTCATGAATTGTAGCAAGGGCATCGTAATAAAATCTACAATGTTTATCGTGAATATCAGTTAAATCAATCGTTGTAAGTTCTTCTAGCATATGTGACTGCCGTTCATACAATTTATTATTTAAATGTTGTTGTAGTGCCCGGTAAAATCCTTCTGTCATCGTTTCTCCAGCGCCAATACCGATATCGTTATGTTCAGGAATAAGGCGGTGAATGATTTCTGCTACATATGTTTCAATTCCTGTTAAACCAGCTTCTCGGCGTGCTTCATTATGAGTTAATCCACTGCGAGTCATAAGAGGCAGAAGGGGAGCTGGGCCATCTGATAATGGATTGGCTACTTGAATATAGCATTGTGATAACGGTAATTGATATGAATCTTGTTCATCCCATACATGGAATATACCGGCTTCTTTAGAAGTTAATGAGTCGAAAAAGCGGAATACATCAGTTGAAGTATGTTGGTTGGACCGATGCTCAAGTTTTTCAGAAAGATTTTCTATCGTATCAATTGTAAAACTTTCATCAGTTGCAAGAGGGTGTTTTATAAAAGGATGCCACGTTCCTTCAAGTGTTTCATAGTTTAATAAAAAGAATTGTAATTCTTTTTCACGATATAAATCATCCGCGACATGTTTAAACAATTCAAAAACGATTACATTTGCTAACATTGCAGATGTAATTGGTGAGAAGGAATCTGATGAATTTTCATTTTGCAAAGTCGTTTCATGTAGCCGATGCCATGCGGATTTCCAGCATTCATCACGATTTTCCGTTACGACAGGTCCAGCTATACCGAGTGTTGATAAACAAATAGCTGGTATAAAATTCTTTTTCGTTTCTCTACAAATAGTGTGAACTGTTTTTAAACCGTCAATGTCTCCATTTTGAGAAACATATAAAATCCAATCAAAAGGTTCGAATACTTCATGCAAGGGACGGTCAATTGTAGTATCGATTTCTTGAATGAGTACACCGTTATCAACTTCATATGCACGTTCTATTAGCTCATGTATTCTGTCATAGTTTGTTTCATCTCGATCTGTAACGAGGTAATGAAATGTAGGTAAACCAGATTCTAATAAAGAAGAAACTAAAGAAGTAAGCATATCTCCGGAGCCAAGTACAAGGACATTTGCTCCGCGGTACGTTTCAAATTTTAAAGCACCTGAATGAGAATCAGCTTCTAAAAATTCAATTTGTGAAGCATATCTGTCGAGTAATGTACTGTTTAATTCATGAGGTGCATCTTGATTTGCATCGCGAACGAAACCATTTTCATATAAAACCTCTCCAATTTCAAATACACGATTTTGATAGGGGAGAGGGAGACCATCAGTTATTTCTGCTAAAGAATGATTACCGTTAAACATTGGCATTAATTTTTCAATCCAGTCATAAATTCCATCACCGTCCATGCGAAATGAACTGGCGTTATTTCGAAAATAGACACCCCCGTTTGAATCGGGCAGGAAGAAAGTATCCTTATTTACTTTAAGTTTTGCATGAATTGGAAGGTTATTCATTTTAATCCTCCTTACGTTTAGGCATACATTATTATCTTATGTCATGAAATTTGTCCCGTATGAACGCAAAAAAAGGCTGTAGAATGATGTATTCTACAGCCTTTATATATTAGATTATTAATCTATCAACCTTCTAATAATAATGATTTTGGATCTTCAAGCATATCTTTAACAGCAACAAGGAAGCTAACTGCTTCTTTACCATCAACAATACGGTGATCGTAAGATAAAGCAATGTACATCATTGGGCGGTTTTCCATACGCTCGTTATCAATTGCAACTGGGCGTACTTGGATTTTATGCATTCCTAAAATACCAACTTGAGGGCTATTTAGGATTGGTGTTGACATTAGAGAACCGAATACACCACCGTTTGTAATTGTAAATGTACCACCTTGTAGTTCTTTTAATGAAAGTTTGTTATCGCGTGCTTTCATACCTAAATTACGAATTTCACTTTCGATTTCAGCGAAGTTTAATTGGTTAGCATCGCGTACAACTGGAACAACTAATCCATCTGGAGCTGCTACTGCAATACCGATATCATAGAATTTTTTGATGATAAGCTCGTCACCTTGAATTTCAGCATTTAATAATGGGAATTGTTTTAATGCTGCAACAACTGCTTTTGTGAAGAATGACATGAAGCCAAGACGTACATCATGTTTTTTCTCGAAAGCGTCTTTACGCTCTTTACGTAATTCCATGATCGCACTCATATCAACTTCGTTAAATGTTGTTAACATTGCAGATGTTTGTTGAACTTCTACAAGACGTTTTGCAATTGTTTGACGGCGGCGGGACATTTTCACGCGCTCAACTGGTTTTTCGAATTCCGTTTTTGCAACTGGAGCAGGAGCTGGGCTCTTTGGAGCAGCTGGTGCTTCTTTTGGTGCTGCAGCATGAGCTTGTACATCATGTGGTCTCACGCGTCCAAGTGGATCTGTGCTACGTACGTCGTTTAAGTCGATTCCTAATTCACGAGCCATTTTTCTAGCAGCTGGTGATGCGATAGGACGGTTCGTATTTGGTAAGCCTTGTAGACTCGTAGTTTGTTCAGCATTTGGAGCCGCAGCTTTCGGTGCTTCAGCTGTTTCTTGTTTTGCTTGCTCAGCAGGTGGTGCAGGTGTACTTACTGCAACTGGTGCTCCATTAGCATCTAAAATTGCGATAGTTGCGCCAACTTCAACTGTATCCCCAGGTTCGCCTAGTAACTTCGATACAATACCTGAATCTTCTGCAATGATTTCTACATTGACTTTATCAGTTTCAAGCTCAACAACGCTGCCGCCTTTCTCAACTTTGTCGCCTACGTTGATAAGCCATTGTGAAATAGTTCCTTCGGTAATAGATTCTGCAAGCTCAGGTACTTTAATTTCGATCATTTTAAATGTCCTCCCCTTATTTGCCTAACGGTGTGTTTTTTCTTCTTTTGTCTTCGGTAATCTCCATTTGTTAGCCTGGCCTTGGGCAGAATATCTGCCCAGGGAACAAGCTAGAAACCTTCATTATTACTTTTTAGTTGCTGAAAACTTCAATTTCTTGTTTATCTTGACGGAAGTTATACTTCACATCTAAAGCGTGTGCAACAATTAGTTCTTGCTCAGCTTTGTGAGCGAATGGATCGCCGCCAGATGGACTAGAGCGATCAGGACGTCCAATGTAACCTGTTTTCACTTTATCTCCAGCAAGTTCGAACAGAATTGGAGCCATGTAATGCCATGCGCCCATATTACGAGGTTCTTCTTGAACCCAAATGATTTCTTCTAAGTTTTTAAATCGTTTAATAATAGATTGAACTTTCTCAGCAGGGAATGGGTACAATTGCTCGATACGAACGACATGAACTTCGTCTAAGTTGTACTCATGTTTACCAGACTCGATTTCTGCTGCTAAGTCAATCGCCATTTTACCTGTGCTTAAAACAAGACGTTTTACTTTATTTGGTTTCGTGCCAAGGTTTTCTTGTTCTAAAGCAGGTTGGAAACGTCCTTCGCTTAACTGACTAGCAGTTGAAAGCGTAAGTGGGTGACGTAATAAACTCTTCGGCGTCATCAGTACTAATGGTCGAACAGCTTCTGTTCCTAAGATAGATGCTTGACGACGCAGGATATGGAAGTACTGTGCCGCGCTCGTTAAGTTTGCAACTGTCCAGTTATTCTCAGCAGCTAACTGTAAGAAACGTTCTGGACGTGCACTAGAGTGCTCTGGTCCTTGACCTTCATAACCGTGTGGTAATAGAAGAACTAAACCAGATTTTTGACCCCATTTTGCTCTTCCAGCTGAAACATATTGATCAAATAATGCTTGCGCAGTATTTGAAAAGTCACCATATTGCGCTTCCCACATAACAAGAGTTTCTGGAGCGAATACGTTATAACCATATTCGTAACCAACAACAGCAGCCTCTGATAACGGACTGTTATGAACAGAGAATGATGCATTAATGTTTGGTAAGCGATGTAATGGTGAATATGTTTCATTTGTATCAGTATCGTGTAATACGATATGACGGTGCGCAAATGTACCACGCTGTGAATCTTGACCAGTTAAACGAATTGGCGTACCTTCTTGTAAAATAGAAGCGAATGCTAATGACTCAGCAAGTGCCCATTCAATTTTACCGTTCTCTTCTAAAGCATCTTTACGGCGCTCAAGAATTTTCTTCACTTTCGGATATACGTTAAAGCCTTCTGGCCAAGATAGTAGACCTTCATTAATTGCACGAAGTGAGTCAATCTCAACACCAGTATCAATTGGTTGAATGCCTTTTGCAACAACATCTGGCACTTTAACGTGAATTGTTGCATCGCTCGTATCAGCTGGCGGTACTTGTGCATAATCGGATTTTAATTGTTCTTGCGTAAACTGAGTAATTGTTTCAACCTCATCTGCATTTAGAACACCAGCAGCTTGTAATTGATCTGCATAAATTGCTCTTACAGTTGGGTGATTTTTAATTTTTTTGTACACTTGTGGTTGCGTAACCGCTGGGTCATCCATTTCGTTATGACCATATCGACGGTAACCGATTAAATCGATTAAGAAGTCTTTTTTGAACAACATGCGATATTGAATCGCAAGGTTAGCAGCTGCAAGACAAGCTTCTGGATCATCAGCGTTCACGTGAACAATCGGAATATCGAAACCTTTTGCAAGGTCACTTGAATATTTCGTAGAACGAGAATCATAGCTATCAGTTGTAAAACCAACTGCATTGTTTGCGATAACATGAATCGTTCCGCCTGTTTGATACGCGTTCAATCTGCTTAAGTTGAGCGTTTCAGATACAATACCTTGACCAGGGAATGCAGCATCACCATGAACTAAAATTACGAATGATTTTGAAATATCTTGATCTGGAAGACCAGATTTTTTACGATTCTCTTGAGCAGCACGTGCGAAACCTTCTACTACAGGATTCACGAACTCAAGATGACTCGGGTTATTTGCTAATGTCACGCGAGTGCTAACTTCTTCGTTACTAACGACTTGTTCTCTACCTAGGTGGTATTTTACGTCGCCAGTCCAGCCAGAATTGGCTACTGCGCCTTCTATTTTTGCATGTTTGAACTCAGCAAACATGTGACTATATGGTTTTTCTAATACGTGAGCAAGTACGCTTAGACGACCACGGTGAGCCATACCAATCATGACATCCTCTACACCGTTCTTAGCACCTTCTAGAACAATTTCATCTAAAACAGGCACAAGCATATCAACGCCCTCGATAGAGAAACGTTTTTGCCCAACGAATGTTTTATGCAAGAATTGCTCGAAACCTTCAACAGCTGTTAAACGTTTTAAAAGAGCAGTTCGTTTTTTATTTGATAGTGGTTGACGCAATGAATTTGATTCCACCATTTGATGCAACCACGTGCGTTCTTCACTATCTTGTATATGAGAAAATTCATAAGCTAAAGATTTTGTATAAACGTCTTTTAATCTATGAATTACATCAAGTGCAGTGTGAATACCTTCTGGTGCATCTTGCCATACTGTTTTCGCTGGAATCGCTTTCAAGTCAGCATCGCTCAGTTCGTTCATTGCTTTCTCAAGAAGAGATTGTCCATTTGCAGCATCTTCCATCGGGTTGATGTGAGCCAATGTGTGCCCGAAAGAACGAATCTGCTCAACAAGTTGAACGACTTTAAGAATTTTTTCAATGTTACCTGTGTTTTGAGGAGAAAAATGTGTTGCTGTGTTGTCCCCTGTTACGACATCATCTTGAAACGAAGGAGCTCCAAAAATTTCAAAAAGCTCTTGTAATTCCGGATCAACAGAACCTGCTCCAGTTACGTAAAGATCATACTGTTCAATCACATAACCAAGGTTCGGACCGTGGAACTTGGCCCAAGGGTTTGTCGTTGTATTCTTCCTCGTCATTTGTTTAAACCTCCCAATGCATATAATCCTTTTCCATACAAAAGGTGCATTTTGCTCTTTTCAATAATTGATGAACCAATAATCAATGTAAATGTTTTCTTTACTCTTATGTTATTACAATAATTTACATAATACCAAACACTATTACTTATCTGTTTTGTAAAAAAACATTCACAATAACTTATCACCCAAGTTAATCTTTCACTTTATAAAGTAATTTTACAGAAAAATGGGGTGGATATATTTGGTATACCTACATTGAAAACTAGAATTGTTACATGTAAATATAAGTATAATCATTGGAATGTTTTGATAAAAGTTGATTCGAATTATGTATATTGAAATAATAAGCGCTTTCATAGATATTATACAACAATATAACGGAATATAGTATAAAAAATAAAAAATTATGAATTTACCATAAACTTTATTTCGATAGTGTTAAATATCGAAAGGAAAATGAAGGATTTCTACAAAAAAAGTGGTTAAACATAAAAAATGCTTTATAACCCGTTAGTTTCTATAAATATGCCAAAAAACACCGTAAAACAAATAACACATTGCATCTAATAAAGCAGAGAATGAAATATTTTAAAAGGATAAAACAAATATGAAGATATTAAATTTTTAAAAAAGTGAGGAGGAAATATAGTAACGATTACATACAGTGTTCCATGTTTTATTACAAAATAGACGTGCTGAAATCGAACAAGTTTCTTCTATATAAATAGAACGAAAACTGATTGAAATAAATGTAAAGGAACCTTGACGTAAAGTTTACTTTACATATATACTCGATATATGGAAGGAGGGAGAAATTTCCTTGGAAAATAAAATGGTCGAATACCGAAAGAAATTTGGACTATCTCAAGAAAAACTGGCCGAGAAACTCGGGGTTTCCAGACAAACCATTATCTCAATTGAAAAAGGGAAATACGATCCATCACTTCCGCTAGCATTTGAAATAGCAAAAACATTTCAGACAACGATAGAACATGTATTTATTTATGAAGGAAAAGAAGAGGGGGAATAGGGATGAATTATTCACAAAAGTACTTTGTAATTATGGGTGTTATTTTTCTATTTATGAGTGGATTTATGATATTAACAGGTATAATGACGCATTCTGCACCACCAGCTATAACGTATCCATTGCTTGGGATGATGATTATGAGTTTCTGTCTAAGCTACTTACACCCGCAATTTAAAGAAAAAGACGAGCGAATGAAACTTATTCGTTATAAAGGAATGTTTGTAACCTTTTTTGCATTAACAGCATAGTATCTTCTTTTCTCTATCGGCTTAAACTTAAAAATACTTACACTATCTGCTACTGAATTATTGAATATACTTATGGCACTTACAATGAGCACCGTCTTTATCTCATTTGTTGTTTTGGCAAAAAGATATTAAGATGGAAGAGAGAAAGGAAGATTAATATATGCAAATGATGTATGCTTTTGGCATTGGGCTTGTATTATTTTTAGCAGTATTCTTATTTATTCGTAAAGACGTTCAAGGCGGGACGTTAACGAAACGAGGATTTTATAAATTAATCGGCTGTTTAGTTGTTTTGCTTATAGCGATTATTGTAATGATCGTTTTAATAAGTCAGTCACTATAGAATGTAAAAACGGAACCTTACTTCGGTAAGGTTTTTCTTTATTGTTTAACCTGAAAATTACCACTAGATCCATTTTCTGTAAATAACTTACATTATATAATCCAATGAAATGATAGATAAGGAGTGTAGTATACGAATAAAAAACTATCTTCTATTTATTAACTTGTCTACTACTTGTAGCTAGTACTACTTATATAATATGCAACAAACGAGAACAAGTGCCACCTATGTTAGTATGGGAGGATCAGGAGTACCACGTAACGAATGAACCTGCCAAAGTAGAAGAAGTTGGGCAAAAACTTGGTGAAGTAACAAAAAAATTAAAACAAGTAAAAAACCTACTAAAAATAGTGAATCTAATACATTACAAGAGAAAACAGAAGTATTCACAATGATTGAGGAAGAAAAAAGTGAATATCCGCCTTTAATCATAAAGGAAGCTTATAGTGATGAATATAGGGTAGTGAGGCCGATGTTGAAGCAAGTATTATGATGAAAAGGGGATTCATATGCAGAAAGAAACTGCGTATCTATGGTTGTTAAGAAAAACTTTTTCCTTTGCTTTATTTTGCCTCCTATCGGTGCATTTTACATTGTAATGAATAGAGGGGCACTACAAAAGAGAGACTTCATTTTATATTTATTATTTGCTGCTATTAATATATCACTTTGGTTATCGCTTATGATCTTTAATCGGACTATATGGATGGTAGTAGGGAACAGAAAATGTGGTTCATTTGTGCTACGGATACAGATTGATAGAAGAGAGGCCTTGTAGGAATGCTGCAAGGCTCTTTATATTTTTGGGAATTAATAGAAAATTAATCATATAAATGCTATGCTAAAAAATGTTTGTAATGTCAGTTTCATAATATTGTATGATACTGACTTACTAGAAAAGATAATGAGGAGAATGAGCGTGCAAAAGATAAAGAGATTATTGCTATTAATGATGGTAGTAGGATTAACAGCGGTTGTTTTAGCAGGGTGTGCAAATCCGAAAGATACTACAGAAGAATTTTTAACAGCGATACAAAAAGGTGATGTAGAAAAGGCTCGTACATTTGTTGAGAGTGACAAGGAATTTAATAAACTAAATGAAAAAACAGATGATGCTGAGGCAAAAGCAATGCTAAGTGCAATTACAAAGAACTTTAAATTTGAAAAGCTAGAAGAAGTATCGAAAAAGGATGACAAAGCAGAAGTGAAAGTGAAAATTACATCTGCTGATCTATCCGTTGCTGTAACAAAAGCAGTGGGAGAAGTTATGCCAATGGCCTTCGCTAGCGCATTTAGCGAAGACAAAGAACAATCTGAAAAAGCGATTGAAAAAACAATGACCTCAACTATCATCAAAAACTTAACGGATAAAGATGCAGCAATGGCAACTCGCGAAGTTACATTGAACTTAAAGAAAGACAAAGATGGCGACTATAAAATCGTTGCTGACGATAACTTGAAAGAAGTATTGTTTGCCAATGCAAAGTCTTTGGAGAAGATGTTTGGTGGGAAGTGATTGAATTAGATAAAAAAGAGACACCATATCACGTAGAAGGTTGATATGGTGTCTCTTTTTTATGAACCTGGAGAGGTTTGAACTCACGACCTCCACCCTGTCAAGGTGGCGCTCTCCCTGCTGAGCTACGGGATCCCAACTATAAATATTACCACCAGCAATGTGTTTTCATTTCATTCGTGTAATCGGAGAATTTATATAATTTGTTGAATATTGTAACATTTAATGTATTCTTATAATAACAACAAATTTCAATAGTGTAAAGATGTAATTTTCTGAATATTATCATTCCAATTTTTATATAAAAAAATAAGCCCCGAAGAGCTTATTTTAATAATAATATCACCGCAATTATCAATGATATTATCAAAAATAAAATCATAAATAATGGAACTCAGTCATGAGCTATCGCCCTGTAACTGTCATTCCTGCTGTGTAAATTGTATCAATAGAACCGTCAGCGTCTTTTATTTCGACTTTATAACGATATGTTCCATCCTCATAAATATCATCGCCATATCCTGTGAAAGTTGCAATTTCATCATTGCTTCCAGCTGGGACCCATTGATTTTGCCAACGGAAGTTGGTTTCAAATTCTCCCCATCTATCGCCATATTTCTTTTCAAGGCTGACATTGTAATGAATTTCTTCCGCTCGGTCATTTGTAATTCTTGCAATTACGCTGTTACCAAAAGTAACTTGTGTAGAATGTACCTGAACTGTAACACCGTTCACCGTTTCGCTAGGACCACAAATATAACGACAGAACTCGCTTGCTCCGTCAGCATGTGCCTTCGGTGTATCAATGTTCATAGCTGTTAAACCACCTAAAGCTAAAGCTCCTGTTAATAATACTTTACCAAATGTTTTCACTTGAAATTCCCCCTAAGTATATTCTCAATTCGTTCCATAGATACCACATTAAGTAGTTTTATAACATTAATCTAATCGAACGCTTTTTTCCTCGAGTGTATTCGCTATGAATCTTTCATCTTGTAGTAATCTAACCTCTACATATAATTTCATAGTTTTGATTCCATATATGTATCATGATTTACATAGAGCAAATCTGTTAATACGTTTTGGTTATTTACTTATCACACTGCTTTTTATTACCTTTTATTGGTAAAACGTTGATTTTATTATATACCATTATTATCTATTTACAAGAGAAAATCATACTGTATGCAAAAATGCATAATAAAAAACACTGCTTGTATTCTGAATTACAGAATACAAGCGGTGCTGAGTTTCAATTAATATTTGATTGGAACCTAATGCTATTTTTTTATGTTTAACAGTATACATATATCACTGTTTTTTAGTCATAATTGATAAACCTTGTTCAGAGGACGCTATTCCTGCTGGGCTACGGAATCTTCAAAAGGGAAAGTATAAGCGATTATGCTAGTAATGTATGAAGGGATAATGATAAGAAGAAAATTCAGTAAAAAGTAGTTTTTGAATGTAGCCGTTATATTATTTCCGGTATTTATCTAAAGGATTTTCATCGCTTAAATCAACAATTAAAGGGCATAAAAATAACAGTGGTAAAGCAGCGTTAGCTTGATGAAAAGTATCATTAGACATATATTGTCTTCCAAAACAATACGGACAATCTTTTTCAAATGTTATGAGAAGCGACCATACGTCTTTTACTTTCCACTTCGTTTTACAATACGTACAACGCGCCATTGAGTTCCTCCTCATTTTAAGGTGTTTTCTAATATATTCTACTTTATTGTACGAAAGTCATTTGAATTTGATGTGGCAAATTTCTGCGTTCTCTTTAATAAGTGGACTAGTTAAATCTCTACTATTCCAAACAAGAGCAACGTTTGCTTTTTGTTTTAAAATTCGTTGGCATTCAATTTTGAAAGCCTCTTTATCAAACCAATGAAATGCTTGGGCAACAGTTACTAAATCTACACTATTTTCTTTTAAAGTGGTATTTTCAGCAGTTGCTTTTATGGATTGAAAACGAGAATATAGTTTTGACGATTGCTCAGCCATCTTCCTCATATCATTATTTGGCTCAACTCCAATAACATGTAAACCACTTTCAAGCAGCTGGCGGCTAAATATCCCCGTACCCGTACCTGAACCAATATCAGCTACAATCGGATTTCCTTTCAGTTGGTTAGCTGAAAGTAAGTAATCAATATATTCATTAGGATAACTAGGACGATATTGTGCATATATATCGGCCCTGTCAGTAAAATTTTCTGTTGTTTTCACAGTACTACCTTCTTTCTTACAATATTATGTACAGAAATAGAAATTAAATATGAATTTCGGCATCAGTCTCTAAGTCTACCACTTAAGAGTCCAGCTAAATAGAAAGCCTCAGTTTCTGTATTCAAATATCTTTCATCCGTTTAGTATACTATTTTAGATAATATCTTCCAAAAGGCTATAATGGCTTACTTAAATAAATCCACATAACTGTATGTTTTTATGAATTTATTTAATAATTTATGAGCAATTATATGTCGTATTACGTTTACGTAGGTAAGAGATTTTCATTTTTGCTATTTAAATTGGCCAATATATCCTTTTTACAATTTACTGAAAATCATGTATAACAGAGATACAAGATTATTTTATAAATATTCAGGAGTAGAGGGAGAAAAGTTGTAATGGTAAGAAAAACGTTCAAGATGCGCGTGTCTAGAAATAGAACGATTTCGATTAATGGATCGATTCTTGATGTGGATGTTACACATGATGAATTTTTACAAGAGTTTGTTGAGTGGGTTGATTCTAAAGGTTGGTCGTTTATGGGGATAACGGATGAGATTACGCCCGAGGAAGCTAGTCAAAAGTTAATAGATTCGTTGATTGATGAGAAGGATAAGAAAGAGTAATTCCTTCTTATTTTTATTGTATATTTATGTTCTTTATCGTAAAAATATGATATAGTAAAAAATAGTGAAAATTCTTCCAGTTTAATACAAATTACATATGATTGGTAGATATATTATTTTGTTAAGGGATTAAATGGAAAAGGGAGAGTCATATGGTAAATTTTAAGAAAATTTTGGTTTTTATTACAGTTATTTGTTTGTTTTTGTTGACACCTATGACATTGCGTGCTGAGACGAATATTGGAGTAAATCCAGAACAAGTTGCACCACCACCTGCGGAAGGACCAAATGTTTTTAGTCAGTTTGCAACGACAATTGATGCGAAAACAGGAGATGTTTTGTATGACAAAAACGCATATCACCGCGCATATCCTGCTAGTACGACGAAAGTGTTAACAGCGATTCTACTCATGGAGCATACAAAGCCAGAGGATCAATTTACATTTTCACAATTAGCATTAGATCAAGAGAAGAGTAATTATCAAATTGAGTTTCAACCTGGAGAGACAATTAATAGAAATACTGCGCTTATGATTTTAATGGTGCTGAGTGCGAATGATGTGTCGTATGCGATTGCGGAGCGGATTGGCGGGAGTGTTGAAAATTTCGCCAATATGATGAATGAGAAAGCGAAGCAATTAGGAGCGAGAGATAGTCACTTTGTAACACCGAATGGATTGCATGATCCGAATCATTATACGACGCCATATGATATGGCTATGATTACGAAAGGTGTGCAAAATTATCCTGAAATTTTACAAGCGATGAATACGAAAAGAACGACAGTTACGACGTCTAGGCAGACGGTGTCTATTTTTAATAAATCTAATTTTTTTGAAAATCCATATAGCATTGGCGGTAAGACAGGGTTTACGAATGAAGCGCGTAATACACTTGTTTTATTAAATGAGAAAGATGGAAATCGTATTATAAATGTAGTAATGGCTTCTCAAAGACCTGAAATTTATGAAGATTTGAAGCAGATGGCGGACTATTCTTTTGGTCAATTTGTGAAGCAAACTGTACTAGATAAACATAGTTGGCATCAAAAAACAACATATTTAAATAAAGATATTAATAGTGAACTTGAAAAAAGTGCAGAACTTATGCTTAAGAAAGATGAAGGGAAAAATGTGAAAACTATTTTCCGGGCAGCTTCATTAGATAAAGAATCTTTGTATCATAAAGGAATTCATCGTGGTGAGGTAGTTGGTGCAGTTGATATTACGAAAAATAATCAAACAATTGCGACGGTAAATGTTCTTTCAACAGAAGATGTCACTTTTGCGATGCCTAAAAAAGATACAATTGTATCAGAAGAAAAAGAGTCAAATGTGAAAGTAATAAGTGTTGGGGTAGGCGCACTTGTACTATTTGGAGCCATTTTATATGTAGTGCTACGCCGAAATACAAAAGGAATGAAAACAGAAGAAAAATAACGTATTAGTAAAAAGGCTGTGGAGATTTTATCACAGTCTTTTTCTATGCTAAAAATACTTTTAACTAATAATTGTAAATTTTCTTATTGCAATAACCTGAAGTTCGTTATATCATTTACTTGTGTTCTTGTTAAAGAACGAAATGAACATTGCATACTTCAAATAATATAAAACAACGGAGAGGGAGAGAGTCGATGAAATTAATTTGGAAGGTAATTAGCAACGCGATCTCATTTGTTTTATTTGCATTGATGGTGTTTTTAGCTTTTGTAGTTATTTCTTCAAAAGCAAGCGGTGGTGATCCCACAGTGATGGGATATCAATTTAAGAGCGTTCTTTCAGGATCAATGGAGCCAACGTTTTTAACAGGATCAATCATTGCAATAGAACCAAACAAAGATGGTTCTAAATATCAAAAAGGTGATGTTATTACCTTTAAAGAGAAAGATCAAAAAATTATCACTCACCGTATTATCGGTGTAAAAGATACAAATGGAAAAGTAGTGTATGAAACAAAAGGGGATAACAACAACGGACCAGATTTAGAGCCAGTACTTGCAGAAAATGTAGTTGGAAAGTATGCAGATATTACAGTTCCGTATGTTGGGTATTTACTGAATTATGCGAATTCAAAAGCGGGAGCAGCATTACTTCTTATTATTCCAGGAGTCTTTTTACTTGGTTATTCCGCGATTTCTATTTTTGGTGCTATTCGTAGTATTGACGGAGAAAAGAAAGATAAAAAAGTAGAACAATCCGTCTAGTTCGTTTGGTTATACTTTCCGTTTAGGAAGTTAACAAATATATATTAAGGGGATATGGACATGACTTTAAAGAAAAAATTAGGAATGGGTATTACATCAGCAGTACTAGGAGCAGCGTTAGTTGGTGGAGGAACATTTGCGTTTTTCAGTGATAAAGAAGTGTCAAACAATACATTTGCGGCTGGGACACTGGATTTAGCATTAAATCCATCAACAGTTGTTAACGTATCGAATTTAAAACCTGGGGATACAATTGAAAAAGAATTTAAACTAGAAAATAAAGGCTCTTTAGATATTAAAAAGGTTCTACTGAAAACAGATTATAATGTAGAAGATGTAAAGAAAGATAATAAAGATGATTTTGGTAAACATATTAAAGTAACATTCTTAAAAAATGTAGATAAGCATGAGACAATTGTGAAACAAACTACTTTAGATAAATTAAAAGGTGACACACTTACAGCTGTAGATAATGATTTATCGGCTTGGTTCTGGGATGAAAAAGGTATTTCAGCAGGTAAATCTGATAAATTCAAAGTGAAATTTGAGTTCGTTGATAATGGAAAAGATCAAAATCAATTCCAAGGCGATAAGTTACAATTAAATTGGACGTTTGATGCACAACAAACAGCAGGTGAAGAAAGATAATAACAAAAAGGGCTATCACATGGATAGCCCTTTTTCTATTTTTCTAGTATTTGTCTATCAATTTTAATAGTTCTTTACTATAATATAGATAATGTTCTGTATAAAGAACGTAATGTTCGATGGGGGAGATTAAGATGCTGAAAAGACCGCGGAATTTTAAAAAGATGCTTATATTGCCGTGTATGTGTTCTATTACGTTTTATTTAGGATCTCAAATTATGACGTATACAGAAGCGGCGTTCATTCATGAAACGAAAGTGGAAGCGACGCTTTCTACAGCAATTATATTTCCGAAAACAGTTAATACGTTAAAAGAGCAATCTGAGAAACATAAACAGTTTATTGAGCGTGAGTATGGAACGATGAAGGGGAAATCGAAAGCAACTTCTATTGAAGAAATAAAACAGGCGATTTCTGTATGGCAACAAGGGCGTGAGAAAATTGTTGCTGAGAAGGAAGCTCTGCAAAATGTATATACTGAAATAGAGGCTCCTTACAATCAAATACAAGAAGAATTAAAGGTAAATAAAGATGAGTCGATGCAGCAAGTGTCCGTATATGTAAATGAAGGCTTTCGCAGTATCAAAGAGAAACATGACTATATTGAGAAAGAAATTAGCTTGAAAGCTATTGATGAGCAAATTCAGGCTCTTCAGCAACAATTAAACGTTGCAATTGAAGCGGAAGGACAAAAGAAAGCAGAAGAACAAAAGAAAGTAGAAGAACAGAAGAAAGCGGAAGAACAGAAGAAAGTAGAAGAACAGAAGAAAGCAGAAGAACAGAAGAAAGCAGAAGAACAAAAGAAAGTAGAAGAACAGAAGAAAGCGGAAGAACAAAAGAAAGCAGAAGAACAAAAGAAAGTAGAAGAACAGAAGAAAGCAGAAGAACAGAAGAAAGTAGAGGAACAGAAGAAAATAGAAGAGCAAAAGAAAGTAGAAGAGCAAAAGAAAGCAGAAGAACAGAAAAAAGCGGAGTAACTGCTGTAGTGAAACGGCTGGAAAACAAGAATGTGGTGCAAGAGATAATGAACGAATAAGCAAAACTAGTAATATTTATATGAGTGTGAGGGAACGTTAGCCCTCACCTCTTTGTTTTTCTTTTTTCTTATAGTATTAAATGCATTTGAGTGTGAAAAAAGTTATAAATCATCATTCTTTTTTTCTGAAAAATCTAAATAATATTGAGAAATAAAAATAATTGAAAATATTAATAAATATGTGTTGTGTTTATATAGGGTTGTTCGTTATAATGAACATAAGGTTTTTTAAAAAAGAACACATATTAGCTAAGCTAATATAGTTTTCTTTACATCTCTTATTGAAAAATAAGTGATAAAAATATAAAAAAAAGCTAGGGGGAATTGATTGTGAGTCTGAAAAAGAAATTAGGTATGGGAGTTGCATCAGCAGCATTGGGGTTAGCTTTAATTGGTGGAGGAACATTTGCATTCTTTAGCGATAAAGAAGTATCAAACAATACATTTGCAGCTGGGACGTTAGACCTTACATTAAACCCTAAGACGCTTGTAGATATTAAAGATTTAAAACCAGGGGATTCTGTTAAGAAAGAGTTCTTATTACAAAACAGCGGTTCGTTAACTATTAAAGACGTTAAATTAGCAACAAAGTATACTGTTAAAGATGCAAAAGGTGATAATGCTGGTGAAGACTTTGGTAAGCACGTTAAAGTAAAATTCCTTTGGAACTGGGATAAACAAAGTGAGCCTGTATACGAAACAACTTTAGCAGACTTACAAAAAGTTGATCCAGATCTTTTAGCTAAAGACATCTTTGCTCCTGAGTGGGGAGAAAAGGGTGGATTAGCAGCTGGTACAGAGGATTATCTATGGGTACAATTTGAATTTGTAGATGATGGAAAAGACCAAAATATCTTCCAAGGTGATACATTGAATTTAGAATGGACATTCAATGCTAACCAAGAAGCTGGGGAAGAAAAATAATAAAAAAGCGGGTATTCCCGCTTTTTTTTATAAAGAAAAAGAAGTGCTGGTTGTAAGCACTTCTTTCTATTATTATTTTTGATTTTGCTTCCACTTTGTAAATTCAAGAAATTCACGAAATTGTTCTTTGGAGACACCAGAGTTCATTGCATCTTTAACGAGTTGTGTCCATTCGGAGTCTAGGTTAGTTGCCTTTGTTGTTTCATCATGAAGTAAAGTATCAACTGGAATTTGTAGAACTGCTGCGATCTTTTCAAGAAACTGAATGGAAGGGTTTTTTTGTAAATTTCGTTCTATAGAACTAATGTAAGATTTAGCAACGCCAGCTTTTTCGGCAAGTTCAGTTAATGAAATACCTTTTTGTAAACGAAGGCGTTTTATACGTTCTCCAATCATATTTGCGCACCTTTCTATCAATATGTAGTTGTCTTATGATGTCATTATTATAACATAAACTTCGTTAAAAAGAACAAACCTATTGAGCCTGACTGGATGGCTTCATACGTTGGAAAAATTGCTCGATGTCTTGCATGGCGATACCAGCATCTAGAGCTTCAAGTATTAAATCAATCCATTCTTGATCCAGTGCGTCTGTCTTATCTTTGTACAAATGTAATTCCTCCCTAATTATCGGTCATAATTGCTGCTACAGAATACATGATAATGCAATCGGACTTTGTGTTTTATATAGTGAATTATCAAATACTTTGTAGATGAAACAAAGATAAAATCCCCATTAAACTCCCTCTATGGAAATTATAAATTGTTCGATAAAAACTTTCAATATTTTCAGAAAACATTGTTGAATTGTGATATATCCGTATGCTAACTATGAAATTTTTACAAATATATTAAAAACATTACATAATATGACTAAATATTGAAAAAATATTGAATTTTTAATAAAATTTAATTTGTAATACATATTATTTATTAGGGGAGGAAATAAGGGATGAACAAGAAACCGTTCAAAGTTTTGTCATCAATCGCTTTGACAGCTGTATTAGGCCTTTCATTCGGAGCTGGCACTCAATCGGCATATGCTGAAACACCTGTGAATAAAACAGCTACGAGCCCAGTGGATGATCATTTAATTCCAGAAGAGCGTTTAGCAGATGCACTGAAAAAACGTGGGGTAATTGATTCTTCAGCTTCAGAGAAAGAAACAAAGAAAGCTGTTGAAAAGTATGTAGAGGACAAAAAGGGTGAAAATCCTGGGAAAGAAGCAACAAATGGGGATCAACTTACGAAAGAAGCATCTGACTTTTTAAAGAAAGTGAAAGATGCGAAAGCAGATACGAAAGAAAAACTAAATCAGCCAGCAACAGGGACACCTGCAGCGACAGGACCAGTTAAAGGCGGACTAAATGGTAAAGTACCAACTTCTCCAGCAAAACAAAAAGCATATAACGGCGATGTTCGTAAAGATAAGGTACTTGTTTTACTTGTAGAGTACGCTGATTTTAAACATAACAACATCGATAAAGAACCTGGTTATATGTATTCGGAAGACTTTAACAAAGAACACTATGAAAAAATGTTATTCGGTGATGAGCCATTCGCGTTAGAGGATGGAAGCAAAATCGAAACATTTAAACAATATTACGAAGAGCAATCCGGTGGTAGTTACACAGTGGACGGAACAGTTACAAAATGGTTAACAGTTCCTGGTAAAGCTGCTGATTATGGTGCAGATGCTGCTACAGGTCATGATAATAAAGGACCAAAAGGACCACGTGATCTAGTAAAAGATGCATTAAAAGCAGCTGTAGATAGCGGTCTTGATTTATCACAGTTTGATCAGTTCGATCAATACGATGTAAATGGTGATGGAAATCAAAATCAACCAGACGGTTTAATCGATCACTTAATGATTATTCATGCGGGTGTTGGACAAGAAGCTGGCGGTGGTAAATTAGGTGATGATGCAATTTGGTCACATCGCTGGACAGTTGGACCAAAACCATTCGCAATTGAAGGCACACAAGCGAAAGTTCCATATTGGGGCGGAAAGATGGCAGCATTCGACTATACAATTGAACCAGAAGATGGCGCAGTTGGTGTATTCGCGCATGAATATGGCCATGATTTAGGTTTACCAGATGAGTATGATACAGACTATACGGGTCATGGTGAGCCAATTCAAGCTTGGTCTGTTATGAGTGGCGGCAGCTGGGCTGGTAAAATCGCTGGAACAACACCAACGAGTTTCTCACCACAAAATAAAGAGTTTTTCCAAAAAACAATTGGTGGTAACTGGGCAAATATCGTAGAAGTAGATTACGAGAAATTAAATAAAGGTATCGGTCTAGCAACATATTTAGACCAAAGTGTTACGAAATCTAACCGTCCAGGTATGATTCGTGTTAACTTACCAGATAAAGATGTAAAAACAATTGCACCAGCATTTGGTAAGCAGTATTACTACAGCACAAAAGGTGATAATCTTCATACAACGTTAGAAACACCACTGTTCGATTTAACGAATGCAACGAATGCGAAATTTGATTTTAAATCGTTATATGAAATCGAAGCAGAGTATGATTTCCTTGAAGTACATGCTGTAACAGAAGATGGTCAAAAAACGTTAATTGAAAGACTTGGCGAGAAAGCAAATAGTGGAAATGCAGATTCGACAAATGGAAAATGGATTGACAAATCATATGATTTAAGTCAATTCAAAGGTAAAAAAGTAAAATTAACGTTTGAGTACATTACGGATGGTGGTTTAGCATTAAATGGTTTCCTACTTGATAATGCGTCATTAACAGTAGATGGTAAAGTTACATTCTCAGATGATGCTGAAGGTACACCACAATTAAAATTAGATGGTTTCGTTGTATCTAGCGGAACAGAGAAGAAAAAACATAACTACTACGTAGAGTGGAGAAACCATACTGGATCAGATAGCGCATTGAAATTTGCTCGCGGTCCAGAATATAACTCAGGTATGGTTGTATGGTATGCAGACTCAGCTTACGCAGATAACTGGGTTGGTTTACATCCAGGACATGGTTTCCTTGGTGTAGTTGATTCTCATCCAGAAGCAATTGTAGGAACTTTAAATGGTAAACCAACAATTGATAGTAGTACACGATTCCAAATCGCTGATGCGGCATTCTCATTCGATAAAACGCCAGCTTGGAAAGTTGTATCTCCAACGCGTGGAACGTATACGTATGATGGCTTAGCGGGTGTAGCGAAGTTTGATGATTCGAAAACGTATATTAATCAACAGATTCCAGATGCAGGACGTATTTTACCGAAGCTTGGTCTGAAGTTTGAAGTAGTAGGACAAGCTGATGATAATTCTGCAGGTGCTGTTCGTTTATATCGTTAATACTGTGAAACTACCGAGAGATTTTCTTTCGGTAGTTTTTTTGTGAGCAATGAATTTTATATAGTTGAAAAAGTCATATATAATGTAACTTTAAGAATAGAAATTTATTATATATGAAGTCTATATAAATAATGAAAGAACTGGATAAAAATAGTGGGAGAAGGTGAGTGAATGAGTATTTCCTCTATTGTAAGTAGGCAAAAGGAATATTTTTTAAAAGGGCATACGAGAAGCATCGAAATGAGAAAGAATAATTTGAAGAGGCTTTATGAAGGCATTCAGCGTTTTGAAGAAGAAATATTTCAGGCATTGAAATTAGATTTAAATAAGTCAGTTCACGAGTCGTTTACAACGGAAGTTGGATATGTATTAAAAGAAATTTCTTTTCAATTGAAACATATGTCATCGTGGAGTAAACCAAAGCGAGTTCGAACAGCACTGACTCATTTTGGATCAAAAGGAAAAGTAGTGCCAGAACCGTATGGTGTTACGCTTATTATTGCACCGTGGAACTATCCGTTCCAATTAGCAATTGCACCACTTGTAGGAGCACTGGCAGCTGGAAATACAATCGTTTTAAAGCCGTCAGAGTTAACGCCAAGCGTTTCAAAAGTGCTTAAGAGAATGTTAGGTGAGTTATTCCCAGAAGAGCTTGTAGCGGTAGTAGAAGGTGGCGTTGAAGAGAGTACATCTTTGCTGAGGGAACCGATTGATTATATTTTCTTTACTGGTAGTGTTGGCGTTGGAAAAGTTGTAATGGAAGCAGCAGCGAAACAGTTGACGCCGCTTACGTTAGAACTTGGCGGGAAAAGTCCTTGTATTGTACATAAAGATGCAAAGATAGAGATGACAGCAAGAAGAATTGTTTGGGGTAAGTTTTTAAATGCAGGGCAGACGTGTGTAGCGCCTGATTATATGTACGTGCATTCTTCCGTGAAAGAAAAGCTAATTGAGGCAATGCGACATGAAATTACAGAGCAGTATAGTAAAGAACCTTTGCAAAATGAAAATTACGTGCGTATTGTAAGTGAGCGTCATTTTGAACGATTATGTCGATTTTTACAAGATGGTCAAGTCGTAATTGGTGGAAACTATAAGAAAGATACATTACATATTGAGCCGACAGTACTAGCGGATACTACATGGCAAGATGCTGTTATGGAAGATGAAATTTTTGGCCCGATTTTACCAATCATAGAGTACGACAATATAGAAGATGTAATTGGCACAATTCAGCAACATCCGAAGCCGTTAGCGTTATATGTATTTTCTGAAGATAAAGAAGTACAAAAGAAAGTGACGAGTAATATTTCATATGGTGGAGGCTGTATTAATGATGTTGTCTATCATCTTGCCACGCCATATTTACCTTTTGGGGGTGTTGGAAGTAGTGGATTAGGGGGTTATCATGGGAAAGAAAGTTTTCGGACTTTTTCACATTATAAAAGCATTTTAGCCCAATCTACAGCATTCGACATGAAAATTCGTTACTCTTCTACAAAAAGTGCTTTAAAATTCATACGAAAGTTGTTAAAATGATGATGGTGTTTATCAGTAGGCGCAGCCGTATGATAATAGCCCCTTCGCAATGGAAGGGGTTTTTCTGTTCGACGTTATGTATCATGCGAAAATGAATCAAACATACTACATAAAGAATAGAAACGAACGCTTGCTAAATAACCATTTTTGTTTGGATCGAAACAAAAAATAGTCTATAGAACATAAATATTTATTCATGAATATAAAAATTTAAAATTTAAGGTAGATAGGACGGGAAAATGAAAAAGATTATTAAAGTTGAAGCAGTTGAAAAACATTTTGGAAATCAAGTGATTATCCCACCTCTTTCTTTAGATATTAAAGAGGGAGAGTTTTTAACAATTTTAGGGCCGAGTGGCTGCGGGAAAACGACTTTACTTCGTATGATCGCAGGATTTGAAACTCCAACTAAAGGGAATCTTTTATTAGATGATGAAAGAATTAACGATTTACCGCCATATAAGCGTCATATGAACCTAGTGTTCCAACATTACGCACTATTCCCACATATGACAGTGGAGAAGAATATTTGTTTTGGTATGAAAATGCAGAAAGTATCAGCAGCAGAGCAGAAAGAGCGTGCTGAAGAGGCAATGCGTTTAACGCAGTTACTTGAGTTCCGTAATCGTAAACCTGCGAAGCTTTCTGGTGGACAACAGCAGCGTGTTGCAATTGCAAGAGCAATTGTAAATAATCCGCGTGTATTACTATTAGATGAGCCACTTGGAGCGCTTGACTTTAAGTTACGAAAAGACTTGCAACGTGAATTGAAAAACTTACAACGTAATTTAGGAATTACGTTCATATACGTAACGCACGATCAAGAAGAAGCAATGAGCATGAGCGATCGTATCGTGGTTATGAATAAAGGACATATCGAACAAATCGGAACGCCGAAAGAAATTTATAATAAGCCGAAAACGTTGTTCGTTGCGACATTCATCGGTGAAAATAATATTGTGAAAAACGGGGAAGGCTATGTAGCAATTCGCCCTGAAAATGTAAAAGTACGTTCGGTTGAAGAACCAATTTTAAAAGAATACCATCTTGGACATATTGAAGATATAGAGTTTGTCGGAAATATGGAGAAGCTTTATGTACGTGATGAGAAAACATCAGAATTACTAATGGCATATCAAACTGCTGAAGAGGCAGCGCAGTGGGGCATTGGAGATAATGTATATGTAGGCTGGGAGCAAGAGGACGAGGTGACCTTAAATTGAAAAAAGGGAAATTACTCGCACTACCTACAGTCGCGTGGTTATTAATTTTCTTCCTAATCCCGCTCGTATTCGTATTAGGATTCGCCTTCATGCAGCGCGGAGCTTACGGGACAGTAGAAATGCAATTTACGCTGGAGAATATATCCCGTGTGTTTGATCCATTGTACTTAGGGACATTATGGGAAACTGTTAAAATCGCAGTTATTACTACAGTAATATGTTTATTAATTGGTTATCCATTTGCGTATACAATTACAATTGTTGACCGCAAATATCGTTCTATTCTTTTATTATTGGCAACGATCCCGTTTTGGATTAACTTTCTTGTTCGTTCATACGCATGGATTGTTATTTTACGTTCACAAGGCCTTGTGAATACGTTGTTATTAAAGCTTGGTATTATTAGTGAACCGTTAAATTTATTATATAATACTCCTTCTGTAATACTCGGAATGGTCTATTCTTTATTACCATTTATGATCTTACCAGTGTATGCAGCAATTGAGCAGCTAGATAAGCGTAAGCTAGAAGCGGCTTATGATTTAGGAGCAACACCAATAAAGGCATTTTGGAATATAACAGTGCCGATGACAATGTCAGGAATTGCGACTGGTTCTATTTTAGTATTTGTTTCTTCTATCGGAATGTTTGTTGTATCAGACGTGATGGGCGGATCGAAAGTAGCATTAATCGGAAACGTTATTCAAAACCAATTCTTAGGTGCACGTGACTGGCCGTTTGGATCTGCGTTATCGATTATCGTTGTTCTATTCTCTGTTCTGTTAATTTACTTATATTATCGTGTAACGAAAGTATATAAATATAATGAGAACGGAGGGGAATAGGCAAAGATGAAGAAGTTTTTAGTTTCTTATTCTTGGTTAATTTTGTTATTCTTGTATTTTCCAATGATGGTTTTAATGGTCTATTCTTTCAACGACTCTCGCATTAATGCGGAGTGGGAAGGTTTTACATTCCATTGGTATACAGATTTATTTCAAAAACAAGATGTTATTGATGCATTTGTAAATAGTATTACGATTGCAGTTATAACAACGATTGTGACAACGGTACTTGGCGTATTCTTTGCGATTGCTTTACATCGTTATAAATATCGTTTCGAAGGGGCTATTAATGGCCTTGTATATTTACCAATTTTAATTCCTGATATTTTAATGGGATTATCTTTACTAATTCTTTTCAGTCAGTTAGGAATGGAACTTGGACAAACAACGATTATTATTGCACATATTACATTTAGTATTTCGTTTGTTGTTGTTATTTTAGCTGCGCGTCTTTCAAGTATGGGACGTGACTTAGAAGAAGCTGCAAATGATTTAGGAGCAACGCCTTGGCAAACGTTTCGTTATGTAACGTTCCCAGCAATTGCACCGGGAGTTATTTCGGCAGCATTATTAACATTCACATTATCAATTGATGATTTTGTAATTAGTTTCTTCGTATCAGGACCAGGATCAACAACATTGCCATTATACATTTACAGTATGGTTAAGCGCGGAGTATCACCAGAAATTAATGCTCTTTCTACAATTTTAATTGTTGCTATCGTAGGATTAATGGTTCTATCTGAAATCTTCCGTAACAAAGGTGCAGATGGTGAAGAAAACTCTGGAGGACACCTTCCTTTATAATACGAATGATATAGAAAGTACGAGGGGGTAATAAACCGATGAAATTAATGAAAAGAATAGCTGGCGCAGCAATTAGCTTTAGCCTTGTTGCTGGTGTACTTGCTGGTTGTGGTGAAAAAAAAGAAGAATTAAATATTTATAGCTGGGCTGACAATTTTGATGAGCAAGTGCTAAGAGATTTTGAAAAGAAATATAATGTGAAAATTAACTATGATAAGTACGCAAGTAACGAAGAAATGCTTGCGAAATTACAAGCTGGTGGCGCAAAGTATGATTTAATTCAGCCATCTGATTACATGGTTAAAACAATGGCGAAAATGGATTTATTAGCGCCGTTAGATAAAAAGAATATCCCAAATATCGAAAACATGGTTTCTAATTTCAAAACACCGGCGTTTGATCCAGAGAATAAATATTCTTTAGTGTACACTTGGGGTGTAACAGGGATTGCATACAATAAAAAGTATGTGAAAGAAGCACCTACAAGCTGGGCTGACTTATGGAATGAGAAATATAAAGGGCATGTAACGTTACTAAACGATTCTCGTGAAGTATTAGGAATGGGTCTTAAGAAGCACGGTTTCTCAAACAGTACGAAAGACGATGCAGAGTTAAAGACAGCAGCAGATGATTTAAAGAAGCTGCTTCCAAACTTATTAGCATTTGATACAGACAACATTAAACAAAAATTCATTACAGAAGATGCTTGGATCGGAACAGTTTGGTCTGGAGATGCAGCATTTATCGCAAAAGATAATAAAGATGTAGAATACGTTGTACCAAAAGAAGGCGGCACAATTTGGGCTGATACGTTAGCAATTCCAAAAGGTGCAAAACATAAAGAGCTTGCTGAGAAATTTATGAACTACTTACTAGATGAAAAAGTAAGTGTGAAAAACTACGAGTCAATTGGTTACAGTAATCCAAATGAAAAAGCTCATCCTCTTCATAGTAAAGAATACCGTGATAATCACATGATTTTCTTAACGAAAGAAGAGTTAGATCGTACAGAATGGCTTGTTGATGTAGATGATAAGTTAAAAGACTATGATCGTTACTGGACGGAGCTAAAAACAAAAGGTAAATAAGTAAGGAAATGCGGTTTCTAAAGTAGAAATCGCATTTTTTCATAGTAGGAGGAAATCGTTTGAAGAAGAAGTTACATCAATATGAGATAATGTGTATTGCTTTATTATTTGCTGTATTTGGTATTGTTGCTTGGCGCGTACATGCAGGTGGCGTTACCGTGATGGATACATATGTCCGTGGATTAGTAAAAGGGCTACAAACGGAGAGTTCCCTTACATTTTTCTCGTACTTTACAAAATTGGGATCAGCAATTGGGATAGTCGCTACGCTCGTTATAAGTTTGCTTGTTTTTTGGAAGAAGCGTTATTATGCTACGATGATTGTGTATCCACTGGGAATTTTAATAACACATCTTGTGAATAAAGGGATAAAAGAGATTGTACAGAGAGAACGTCCGTCATTAAATGAAGCGCTAGATGCACTTGGATATAGTTTTCCTAGTGGACATGCAATGCTATCAATTATGACATTTGGATTTCTTGCTTATATCATTGCTGCTAATTTGAAAAGCATAGCTGGGAAATGTGTCACAACGATTTTGATGGGCACAGTAATTCTGTCGATTGGATTAAGTAGAGTCATTTTAAATGTACATTACCCAACTGATATTTTAGCTGGTTACTGCGTAGGTGGTATTTTGTTAATTATCGCGATTTACTATCATCGTTTACTTACTGAGAGATTGGGGCTTAATAAAGAGAGATAGAAAAAACGCCTGGAAAAACTATCATTATAGTGTTCCTAGGCGTTTTTTGTTTGTATAAAGATATGATACAGTATAAGTGACAATTGAATTATTTAAAGTAGGTGAAAATGTGTGAAGACAAATGTTCATAAAGTTGATAAGTGGGGCAAGTTAGGAGCTTTTTTGTATCAATTTCGTTATACAGTAATTGTAGCGTTACTGTTGCTCGCAATCGCACTTGGGATTTTTGCTCCAAAGCTACCGGGAGTATTAGGTGGTGACGGTTTCCAAACGGAAGGCGACTATCAAAAAACAAAAGAAATTTTAGATAAAGATTTTAAGAGGTCTCAAGATACGCTTCTGCTCGTTTTTGAGAAAAATAAAGATGCTTCGCATGAGGAATTTAAAAAACGAATAGATGAAATTGTAAAGAATGTTCAAGAGAAAGAGAACTATGAATCTTTCCATCACCCAATCCAAAATAAAGAAATGCTACAAGGTGATATCGGTTATGCGACAATTTTATTTTCCGGGAAAACAAATAAAGAAAGAATGGAAAAGACATTACAATTTGCTGATGAGATTGAGAAAGAAAGTAATGTAGCATTAAAAGTAACACCTACAGGATTTCCGAAAATTAATCAAGAGATTAATGAAAGAACGCAAAATGATTTAAAAGTAGCAGAAATGATTGGATTACCAATTGCGTTTCTTGTATTACTATTTTCGTTTGGTAGCCTTTTGGCATCAATTTTACCGATTTTGAATGGGGCGCTTAGTGTTATTAGCACGATGGGTATATTGTATTTTATCGGTGTGGATAAAGAACTTTCTATTTTCGTGTTAAACGTTGCATCGATGATTGGACTTGCACTATCTATTGATTTTGCGCTATTATTTGTGAACCGTTTTCGAGAGGAAGTTGCTAAACGAAAGGTAAAAGAAGCGATAGCAATTACATATCAGACGGCAGGACGTGCAATTGTATTTTCAGGATTATGCGTATTTGTTGGGTTGTCAGGTTTGTTTTTCTTTAAGATAGATTATATTCAATCTGTCGCGATTAGCGGAATGATTGTTGTGATTATGAGTATTTTATTCTCACTCACACTTCTTCCAGCGCTATTATCGTTAATAGGTAAAAGAATATTAAAAAAGAATCAAGTAGCACATACGCCGGCAAAAGCATGGCGTAAATTTGCACAATTTGTAATGAAACATCCAATCGCAATGATTATTGTTGTTACAACATTTATTGTTATTTGCTTATTGCCGTTACGTACAGCTAATTTGCAGTTCCCTGGTGTTGAAGCTTTACCTGAAAAGAGTGATACAAGGATTGCATATGAAAAGTATGAAGAAGCATTTAATGAAACTGTCAAAACACACGCTGATGTTATGTTAGTTGTAGAGACGAAAGAAGATATGAAAGAAAAAGAAAGTCTACAAAAGATAGAAGAAGTCGTTCAAAAGTTAAAAGATGATAAGAAAGTACATGAAGTAAGAAGTTTATACGACGGGTTAACTGGAATGAAAGCAGATCAAGTTGTTGGAATATTGCAGTCGCCAGAGTCAGTGAAACTAACTCCTGTATTTGAAGCATACACGAAAGGGAATAAGACGACGATAGAAGTCTTTTTGAAAACAAAACCACGTACAGAGACTGCAAAACAGTGGGTGCGTGACTTTAAAAAGAACTATAAAGAAACGGATGTTACGTATTATCTAGGCGGAATGACGACGTTTCAACAAGAATTAGAAGATGAAATTAAAGATAAAGTTGTAATTGGTATGTCTGTTATATTTGGATCGACCTTTGTTATATTATTATTTGCATTCCGATCTATACTCATTCCAATTAAGGCAATTATTATGAATATACTTAGTTTAAGTGCAACTATTGGAATTGTTGTTTGGTTATTTGAAGGTGGTCATTTCGGTTTAGAAGCGAGTCCGGTTCTGTTTGTCTTACCAATCTTCATTTTTGGCCTCGTATTTGGGCTTAGTATGGATTATGAAGTATTTCTTATTTCACGCATTCATGAGCTCTATGAAGAAACAGGAGATAACGATCAAGCAACGTTAGAAGGGCTCGTTTCAACAAGTAGAATCATTACATCAGCTGCTTTAATAATGATTGTTGTAACGGGTGCATTCGCATTTACTGATATTTTACCAGTAAAGCAGATGGGGCTTGGCGTCGCATTAGCAATATTTCTTGATGCAACAATTATTCGTCTTATGCTCGTACCAAGCTTAATGAAGTTATTTGGAGACTGGAACTGGTGGTTGCCATTTCGAAAAAAACGAGAAAAGTCATCATAAAAAAATGCTCATCATATTGATGAGCATTTTTTTATGAATAGCAAGACCTACATTTTGCAAATAGTATGTGATAAGAACATTACATACAAGTAGGTGAAGGCAATGTTTCGTTATTTTAAGTTTAAGTTAAATGATACAGTACAGTTTGCAGAAAACGATGGGCATATGTATCGCATTGTCGGTTATCGGTTAGAAAAGGGATTTTATCCAAAAGATGAATGGACTCATATCATTTATGAACTACTTAGAGAATTTGACGGGTATACGATGGATGCAGAGGAGGAAGAACTTGTAAAGGTCGTTCAAGTAGAGGATGAGTATTACAAAATACAAGAAGTATCAGGTTATCGTTATCCAGTAAAAATGAAACAAAAACAACAAGTGATGAAAATAGAAAGGATGGACGATTTATTAGATGCTTACAATGATTATAAAAGGTTGGCAGATTTCTTTAAAGATTTATCGTATGAACAAAAAGCTGAAGAAGTATTGTTAGAAATGAAAAGGCTTAGAGCTTGAGGGGCAGTCTATTATAAGACTGTCCTCTATTTTTGACGGTGCATCAAAGTGTGTTTTCCGTTACAATGAGAGAATCAATAGAAATAAGGTGATAAACAGTATGGAAACAAAGAAAAAGGGCGAATGGTGTGAAATTACCGTTCCAGCTAAATGGAATGGTATAAGTATTGAATCGGTATTAAAAGTAGAATGGGAAATACCGAAAAAGCTATTACATCAGCTTCGTATGGAAAAAGGTGTTACGGTTAACGGGGAACAAAGAAGATGGAATGAGCTTTTAAAAGAGAACGATAAGTTACAAGTTCATATGTTTGCGGAGGAAGAGTACGGTGTAGATCCAGAATATGGTGAATTACATGTAGTATACGAAGATGATCACGTACTCATCGTAAATAAACTAGAGCAAATGGACACACATCCTGCTGAAAAAGGTGGAAACGGGACGCTTGCAAATCTTGTTGCTTTTCATTTTCAAATGCAAGGTTTAGAGACGAAGGTTCGTCATATTCATCGTTTAGATAAAGATACGACAGGTGGTGTCGTGTTTGCTAAGCATAGAATTGCTGGTGCAATTATGGATCGTTTATTAATGGAACGAAAAATTAAAAGAACGTACGCAGCGCTCGTTGAAGGGAAAGTAAAGAAGAAACAAGGAACGATTGATGCTGCTATCGGAAGGGATCGCCATCATGCTACAAGGCGTCGTATTTCTCCAAAAGGTGACCAAGCTATCACATATTATAAAGTAGAAAAGTATTTTAAGAAGCAAAACACGACTTTCGTAACGTTACAATTAGAAACGGGTAGAACGCATCAAATTCGTGTTCATATGAGTCATAATGGTAATCCACTAGTTGGGGATGTATTATATGGTGGGCAAACAAAATATATGTCCAGTCAAGCATTACATGCGATGAAGATAAATTTCTTGCATCCAATTACGAAAGAAGCGATTGAAGTTGATGTGCCGTTTCCTACAAAATTAAATAATAAAATAAAAGAATTTCAAAAAGAAAATGCGTAAAGTATAAGTTTTAATTTGAAAAAAGTAGATTTTTGCAGGGATTTCTCTAAAAGAAGCGAAGCCGTTAAGAGAAAAGAGAGGTGAGAATTACTTGATCAAATATAAGTATGTACTTGGGATATTTTTCGCTTGTCTTTTAGTTACTCTATGTCTTTACCCCTATTTACCAAATCGTATGGCAGTACATTGGAACGTAAATGGTGAGCCAAACGAGTTTATGAGTAAACAAGTTGTTGTAGCATTTATTCCTTGTTTTATTATTTTTTCATATGGATTTTTGTATATTATTTCACATAATATATTTAAGTTTAATGAAAGAGAGCATTGTATTATAGGCGGATTTATAAAGAAAATTACATTATTTATGTTGTTTATTCATATGCTTATTCTCTTGATTAATTTTGGAGATTTTATATTCTTTCAAACAGGATTAACGATTGGGATTAGTATGTTTCTTTTTATGCTGAGTAAAGAATTTAAGAAAATAAAAGGCAAAGAAAAAGATCCAATTAAATTACAAAAAATTCGTTTAGTAAGTAGACGGATTTTTCAAGTGATGGCATGTGGCATATTGTTTTCATTGTTTTTGAACTTAGAGTGGGGATTTTATATATTGCTTAGTGTAATAAGCTGTGGATCTATGTTGTTTATGTTCTATATTTTCTATTCATACATAATAGAAAGCTATGAAACTTGAAAAAGAGTCTTCTCATTATGAGAAGACTCTTTTAATCTATTTACTTTGTAATAAA
The DNA here is from genome assembly GCF_038006965.1 of Bacillus sp. FSL K6-1338. NCBI lineage: Bacteria > Bacillati > Bacillota > Bacilli > Caryophanales > Bacillaceae > Bacillus > Bacillus sp. FSL K6-1338. The sequence goes on from NZ_JBBOWI010000001.1 coordinate 1,278,784, forward strand.
TTGTTGTGTCCAGTAGTTGCCGCTTTCTACATAACCAACACCGATGTGAGTGAAGCCGTTATTTAAGATGTTTGCACGGTGTCCAGCGCTGTTCATCCAAGCTTGTACTACTTCTTCAGGTGTACGTTGGCCTTGAGCGATGTTTTCACCTGCAGATGTATAAGAAATACCAAATTTCTTCATCATGTCAAACGGAGACCCGTATGTAGGGCTGTTATGATCAAAGTAGTTGTTTTTTTGCATGTCTTCAGACTTAATACGTGCTACTTTGCTTAATTCAGTATCGATTTTTAGTGCTGGTAAGCCTTGCTTTGTACGCTCAGCGTTTGTTAATTCAACAACACGTTGTTCGAACTCGCTTAAAGATTTTGCTTCTTCAGCAGGCTTTTGCTCAGCAGGTTTTTGTTCAGCAGGTTTTTGAGTATTGTTGTTTTCAGCAGGCTTTTGAGCTTCTGGTTTTTGAACTTCTTCAGCAGGCTTTTGCTCGGCAGGTTTTTGCTCAGCAGGCTTTTGAGTTTCTGGCTTAGCTGTTGGTTGCTCAGTTACAACATTTTCAGTAGGTTGTTGACCAGGAATAATGCAATTTGGTTGGAAGTTTCCTTGTTGCCATTGCGCTAATGACTCAACGCCCATAGATTGTAAGAATGCTTGTAATTCTTGTTGGTTCATTTGTTTCATCATTACTTTTGAATGCTGAATATTTTGAACCTTAATGTTAGATGGTTGTACTGTTGCAGCTTGTGCATCTAGAGAAGATACTCCTAAAGTAAGAGCTGTTGCAGCAGCTACAGATAATAAAACACGCTTTTTCATGATGTGTGTCCCCCTATATAAAGTTTTAATTTGTTTTCACACGATTTGTTTTTGACAGCCTGTCTGACTGACAAATTCATCGTAGCATACAATTTGCGAGAAAAAAGATGGAAAAAAATTCATAGACTTTAAAATTACCTAATTTATCCTAAGAGAAGAAGTGAGCAAAAATAAGAGAAATATAGAGTATAAAAGGAATTTATAGTGTTTTTATACTTGATTTTAAGAGGGGTTTTTGGATAAATTTACCTAAAGAGAAAATAAAGAATCCTATTGTATCAATGGTTTGAGCGATTTTTTGAGGAATATAATGGATTGATTTTTACAAAACTGTAATGTTTCTGTTGTTCTTTTTTATAATAAAGTAACATATTTTTAATGTTGTAGCAGACAAAAAAGCGGCTATCTCTTTACATAGACGAAGGAGATAGCCGTTTTCCTATTATTACGTATGTTACGAGTTAGTTTCAATTGCTTCTAATAATAAATCTACAATGTGAATTCCTCTCATTTTATGAGAAAGCCCTTCTCGCTCAATTCCTAATTTCATTTGTAATAAACAACCTGGATTTGCAGTAACAATGGTTGCTGCGTCTGTTTCATGCACACGGTCCATTTTGTAATCTAGAAATTCCATTGATAACTCTGAATGAACAATATTGTAAATACCAGCAGAGCCACAGCAGCGGTCCGCATCTTTCATTTCACGATATGTTGCACCTTGGATAGCCTCTAGTAACATACGAGGTTCAGAAGCTGTGCGCATAACATTGCGTAAATGACAAGAGTCTTGATACGTAATAATTTGCTGCGTGAGTCGTAAATCAGTTCGCTTATGGAAGTCTAGTTCTACTAGTATAGCAGTAATATCTTTAATCTTAGAAACAAACTGCTTAGCACGTTCAGCCCACTCTGGATCATCCTTTAAAAGATAATCATAGTCTACGAGGTAAGCTCCGCAACCACCTGCATTCGTAATAATATAGTCGATGTTTAAATCTTCGAATGCCTTTATATTTCGCTTTGCTAATTCTTTTGCTCCACTCTTTTCACCAGCATGTCCATGCAATGCACCGCAGCAACTTTGTGTTTTCGGAATAACGATATCACAACCAGCTAATTGAAGAAGTTTCATCGTTGCGTTATTTGTTTCTAAAAACATAGTATCCATTAAGCAGCCTGTGAAGAATGCAACTTGTTTTTTCTTTGTACTTTCTGCAGGTAAAAATGAAGGACGATCTTTCATTGCTTTCATTTTTGGCATTTTTGGCAAAATGAGATCCATCGTTGCAAGTGTTTCAGGGAATAACTTCATAATACCTGTTTTATGTGTTAGTGTTTGTAAACCAGAACGTTGATAAAATCCAATTAGTCCTGTTAATGTTCTCATTCGATTTTGATGGGGGAACAATCCTTCAAAAACGACTTTTCGAACAGCTTTCACTGGCATTGAGAATTTTTTATTTTGATTAATAATATCACGAGCTTCTTCTAATAAATGTCCATAATTTACACCAGATGGACAAACAGGCTCACAAGCACGGCAACCAAGACAAACGTTTAATGTATTTTCAACATCTTCATCTGGTTCGATTAAACCATCAACGATAGCTTTCATTAATGCGATACGTCCGCGCGGTGAATGTGACTCTTTATATCCGGATTGAATGTAGGTAGGACAAGTAGGTAAACAAAAACCGCATCGCATACAGTTTAGTAATTCATCTTCACTTAACCGTTCTTTAAATTCTTTTTGAATATTTTCTTTATTTAATGTGGTCATCGCTCAACCACCACTCTTTTTCGAGTGTCTTTCGCGAACATTTTTCCAGGATTCATAATGTTATTTGGATCGAAAGCTTGCTTTATTCCTTGCATAGCTGCAATACCTTCTTTACCTAATTTCATTTCTAAATATGGAGCTTTCATCGCACCAACACCATGTTCACCAGTAATTGTGCCACCAAGTTCAATTGCTTTCGTAAATATTTCAGCAAAAGCTTGTTCAGCTCGGTGCATTTCTTCTGCATTACGAGCGTCTGTCATACAAGTTGGATGTAAGTTACCGTCACCAGCGTGTCCAAACGTACAAATAGGAATATTATATTTTTTTGCAATGGCATTAATAGCTTCAACCATCGGAGCGATTTGTGAACGTGGTACAGTTGCATCTTCTAATATTGTAGTAGGTTTTAATCGTGCGAGCGCTGATAGTGCACTACGGCGAGCGGTACGAAGTGCATCTGCTTCCGTTTCATCTTTTGCAATGCGAACATCAACTGCATTCATAGAGCGGCAAACGTTAGCCATGTTTTCAATATCTCGATTGACTACTTCGGGCGGGCCGTCTTGTTCGATTAATAAAATTGCTTTTACATCTGTAGGTAAACCGATTTGTGCAAACTCTTCTACTACTTCAATTGTCGGTTGGTCTAAAAATTCCAGAGTTGCTGGAATAATTTTATTTGCAATAATAGAAGAAACAGCACGTGCAGCTTCATTAATATCTTCATAGAGTGCAAGCATTGTTTTCTTTGTTTCGGGCATAGGAACAAGTTTTAATATCGCTTCTGTTACCACGCCAAGTGTTCCTTCAGAGCCGATAAATAAACGAGTTAAATCGTAACCAGCTACATCTTTTGCTAATTTGCCGCCAGTACGAATAATATCACCATTTGGTAAGACAAGTTCAAGCCCCATTACATAATCACGTGTTACGCCATATTTCAAGCCGCGTAACCCACCTGAATTTTCATTAATATTGCCGCCGATTGTAGAAATCTTCATCGAACTTGGATCTGGCGGATAAAATAAACCTTTTTCTTCTACTGCTTTAATAATATCAAGTGTAATGACACCAGCTTGTACAGTAATTGTTAAGTTTTCTTCATCAATTTCTAAAATATTGTTCATATGGCGGAAAATAAGGACGATACCGCCTTCAAGTGGACATGTTCCTGCGCAAAGATTTGTTCCAGACCCACGAACATACACAGGAATTTTGTGAGTGTTACATACCTTTAACACTTCAGCTACTTCATTTGTATTACGTGGAGCAATGACTGCATCAGGCATTGCTTGGAAGTTTGGAGTGGCATCATAACTATAAGTTAAACGCCCCATATTGGATGTATCTACATTATCTTCGCCAACAATAGATACGAATGAATGAATAATTTGCTTTTCTAACATTGGAAATCCCCCTCAAACTGTTAACGTGTTTAGTTATAATAAACAACGTGGTAACAGTGCTTTCATTATAATGATAAAAAAGTAAAGGGATTCTTTCTATGTGTAATCATCTAAAAATTAATCTGTTTTATCGTTCTTTTTTGTATGATTATCTAATAGGAGGAGTGCGAAGTATAAAACGTTTAAGTCTTTGAATTGTTTTGGATCAAGTCCTGTATGCTCTTCAATCTTTTTTAGCCTGTAATGTAATGTGTTAATGTGTATATGTAATTGTTTAGCTGTCTGTTTATAAGATTGGTTATAATCGATAAATAAGCGTAAGGTGTGCATAAGCTCAGGAGATGATAGTAAGTTTTCGATGGTACGCTCTAGAAATTGTTCACGCGTTTCGGCAGAAATATCTTGTAAACACATTTCTAAACGTAAATCTTCATTAAATACAATTTGTTTCGTTTCCAATGATACAGAAAGAGCACGTAATGCTTGTTCGTAAGATATGTTCATATTGTTTGGGGTAACTGTTTGTCCAATCCCGATATATAAAGGAATAGAAAATAAAGCTTCGCAGTCTTGTTTTAATCGTTTTAAAAATTGGTATGTTTGCTCGTTAGAGCTCATCGCTGTAAATAAAATAAAACGATCATTTCCCCACCGAACAAATAGATGCTCTTTTGTTAATATATTGCGTATATGTTGCCATATTTTACGCTGGAGCATCGTGTCATTTTTTCCAATAGAAAACAAAATAAGTTGTTTCTTCTTATATAAATCAATGCCAAGTGTTTTGGCGCGATCGAGAAAACTTGGAGACCATGCTGTATTTTGAAGCCAATCAAAGACGAAAGCTTCATAAGAACGGTGCTCAAGTTCTAGTTGCTCTAAAAAGTAGTTTTCATGAATTAATAACTCGGTCATCTTACGCAATATTTCTCCATAGCGTGAAATATTTTCAGGTTCTCCTGTAATTCCAATAACACCAATTACTTCGTCATGAAATAATAAAGGAAGATTCATTCCAGCCTTTACACCTTGCAACTGCCTTTCATCTTCTGTTGTAATGATGACAGTTTTCTTTTGGTTAGCGCAGCGGAGTGCACCTTCATGAAATTGACCAATTCTTTCTGTATCTGTACTTGCAATAATAACGCCTTGTATATTAATAATAATAATATTCTCTGTAATTAGTCTGCGTACTTCTCGTACAATTTTATTCGCTAAATCAGGAAATAGCATAATTGACACACCTCAAATTCTATTTGTTGTACATTATATATGTAAATTGAGTAAGAAAGGAAAATTTCACACTTTCCACACATTTATTTGTTATTTTACAATTATAACGAAATCATCCGAAGATGGAGGGAATCTTTTGAGAAAGTATGTTTTTCTTCTCTGTTTTTTATTTCTATTAGTAGGGTGTCAAGGAAGTTCATATACACCAATTGCTAAAGATAAAAATGTTATTATAACAACGAATATAAAAGAAGGAAGCATTAGTTTTATTGATAAAAAAAATAAAAAGTTAATCACGACATGGGAACTAAATGAGCCAATGGCCGGAATCACACTGCTTCCAAACGGTGAGGAAATCCTTGTATACGGTAAGCAATTAGAATATATGTATGTATATTCATTGGCGGAAGGAAGGCAAGTGGAAAAATATAAAACTGGAAAGGGCATTGTAAATGTGGTCGTATCAGAAGATAAAAAGCAATTATTTGCTGCCGATCAAAATGTTCAAAAGGTAAGGTTCTTTACGATAAATGGGAAAGAGACAGGAAATGTTTCAACAGGAAAAGGTCCTATAACGATGGTAGAGTATCATAATCGGTTATCTGTACTAAACTTTTATGATACGAAACTAACGACAATTGATACGAAGAAAAAAGAAGTTGTTCAATCCTTTATGATTCCGCCAGCATCAACCGGAGCAACGATTAGTCCTGATGGGAAAGAAATATGGATTGGCGGACATGGTGATGGAAATCAAGTAAATGAGAAAGTGTTAGTGTATTCTTTACAGGGGGGAGAAATGGTGCGCTCTTTACACGCTCCATTTATGCCTGTGAATATAACGAAGGATAGTAAGTACGTATATGCACTAAGTCATGGTTCGAACACACTTAGAAAGTTTGATATTAGCACATATAAAGAAATAGCTTCTGTAGAAGTAGGATCGAATCCATTTGCATTTTTGGAGAGCGGAGCAGAAGGATATGTAGCAAGTTATGATAGTGATGAAGTGTGCGTTATGGATATGAAGAATTTGAAAATAAAACAAACAATTAAAGTCGGAAAAGGACCGTTTCAACTCATAGAGAGGGAAGGGAAGGATAATGAATAAATATAGAGTGCTAGTTGTAGATGATGAAAGTGATATGAGGCAGCTTGTTGGAATGTATTTGGACAACTTCGGATATGAGTGGGGAGAAGCTGAAAATGGAAAAGAGGCTCTTAAAAAACTAGAAACAGATCATTATGATTTCGTTGTATTAGATATTATGATGCCAGAAATGGATGGACTTTCAGTTTGTAAAGAAATTAGAAAAACGTCAGATGTGCCGATTATATTTTTAACCGCAAAAGGTGAAGAGTGGAATAGGGTGAACGGCTTACGTATGGGAGCGGATGATTATATTGTAAAACCGTTTAGTCCTGGTGAATTGGTTGCCCGTATGGAAGCTGTGTTAAGAAGATATACAAAGCAAGAACAGCAAGAAGAGATTCAATTTGGACCAATTCTTATCAATGAAAAAAGTAGACGAATAGAGGCGGATGGTGAGCCGATTTCTCTTACAGTAAAAGAGTTTGATTTACTATATTTTCTTTGTCAGCATACAGGACAAGTATTTAGCCGGGAACAATTACTTGAAAAGGTATGGGGATATGATTATGCGGGAAGTACAAGAACAGTAGATACGCACGTGAAAACGATGCGCTTGAAGCTTGGAGAAAGTGGAAACTACATTCAAACTGTTTGGGGTGTAGGCTATAAATTCGAGGTGTAACGTATGTTTACGATGGTACAAAAACTTTGGCTTACAGTAGTGTGTGCAGTATGTGTAACAGTGTCCTTTCTTTATTTCGTATCTTTATACTCATATGAAAAACTATACGTTGATAATTTAAAAGGTTCATTAGTAATGGAAGGGAAAAATCTTGCTGCTCAGTATGATAAGCGCGAAGGAATATCAATTTTTGAAGAGAAAGTAAGATCATTTGATCAAATATCTAGTTCAGACGTTCTTTTCGTGTCTAATCCGCGTGATTTAAGTGCATGTTTACCTTTTGATGTGCATCATCATTCTCTTATAAGTGAAGGAGATAGGCAAACGCTATTAGATGGGAAAACTGTGACAAAGATAGGATATGAAGAACATTTTGAACGTAATATTATGGGGGTTGTCATCCCTGTATTGGAAAATAAAAAATTAGTCGGAATTGTATATTCTTATATTCCTTTAAAAAGTATAAAAGACTTAATATATGATATGGGTCTTATTTTAGCACCACTAGCAATTGCGATGATTTTAATTACGATATGGGTTGGAAGAAAAATTATAATTGCAATAACGAAGCCGCTTTCGCAAATGGAGCGGGTTGCAAACCATTTGGCTACGGGAGATTTCTCGGAGCGGATTACCGTTTCTTCAGAGGATGAAATTGGACGACTAGGAAAAGCATTTAATAAAATGGCAAATTCATTGGAAACAGAAGATGTAAAGCGTAAGGAATTTTTAGCAAATGTTTCGCATGAACTTAGAACACCACTTAGTTATATAAAAGGGTATAGCGAGGCTATTTTAGATGGCGTTGCAAAGGGACCACAGCAGGAAAAAGTAACGCAGCTAATTCATAAAGAAGCAGGTCGTATGCAGCGTCTCGTTCATGACTTGTTAGACTTAGCGCAATTAGAAGGTGAGCACTTTCCGTTAAAGAAGCAACCTATCGTTTTTTCACAGCTGATTGAAGACGTATTAGATACGTATGAGATTAAGTTTATAGAAAAGGAAATTCATATTTCAACCAATTTAAATCCAGAGGTCATTGTCATGATTGATGAGGATCGTATGCAACAGGTGCTTCATAATGTGTTAGATAATGCGATACGGTATACAAATCAAAATGGAAATATCGTTATAACTTTAGAGCAAATCGATGATTACTGTGAATTAAAAATAAAAGATACAGGAATTGGCATTGATATAGAGCATTTAGAAAATCTTGGCGAGCGCTTTTACCGAGTTGATAAAGCGAGAAGTCGTCAACATGGTGGAACAGGTTTAGGCCTTGCTATTGTGAGACAAATTGTTCATATACATGGTGGACAGTGGAAAATTAAAAGTGAAAAAGATAAGGGAACAACGGTTATTATTAAACTGAATGTACAGGATGAGGTGGGCATGTTCTAATTTTTAGGACATGTTCTTTATATTGAAGGGAATATTTATCTCGCTATTTGCCGGGCAGTAAGCCCCCCACCTCAAAATTCAGCGGAAGCAAAGAAGTTAGGTGGGGGATGAAAAAAAAACTACTGATTAAAGTTTCACTTTATACGTAAAAATATAAATTAATATGTAATAAATATCGGAAATTTGACTATTTTATGAACAAAACATTTGTACTTCTTATCAATTCGGTCTAAAATAGTTATGATGCAAAGTTCTTATAAATCGTTTCAATTGTTGTTTGGAAGATACTGAGGTGATTTAACTGGAGTACAAATCTATTAAACCGAAAAAAATTTACGAAGAAGTATCTGAAGCTATTTTAACAATGATTAAAAATGGTACGTTAAAACCTGGTGACAAACTACTCCCTGTGCATCAATTAGCTGAGCAGTTTCAAGTTGGCAGATCTGCTGTTCGTGAAGCGCTAAGTGCGCTAAGAGCGATGGGCTTAATTGAGATGAAACAAGGAGAAGGTACATATGTGAAGAACTTCGATTCTTCTTCATTAACAAAATCATTAAACAATAGATTATTAATGAAGAAAGAAGATATTTTGAATTTATTAGAAGTACGAAAGGTGCTTGAAGTGGGGGCAGTTCGAGTAGCGGCGGCAAAACGTACGGAAGATAATTTACAAAATATGAAACATTGGTTAGATGAAATGGCAAAGAGCATTGGAGATGAAAAGGCTGGCGAAAAAGCTGATTTTCAATTTCATATGGGAATTGCAGAGTCTTCGCATAATAACATTTTGCTTGAACTCATGAATCATGTTTCAGAGATGATTGCTGAAACAATTGGTGAATCAAGACGCATTATTTTATATGGTGAACAAACGACATCAGAACGACTTATAGAAGAGCATCAAGTTATATATGATGCGGTGTTAAAACAAGATGTAGAATTAGCGCAGAAAGCAATGCTAGATCATTTAACAAATGTAGAACATATTGTCACAGGTAAAAACGATATAAATTCGTAATTTAATCTTTTAAAAATTTAATTTTCTGATAAAATAGAGAAAGATTAAGTAAGCGTTTTCTTTAGGAGAGGGAGAGGATAGGCCATGGTTGAGCCTATTTCTTCTCTACTCAGTCATCTGATGACCATATGTTTGTTGGCGAAGCTGTAAAAAGGGGGAGTAATAGTTATGAAAGTTACTTTATTTGTTACTTGTTTAGTCGATATGTTTGAAACAAATGTCGGTAAAGCAACAGTTGAAGTGTTGGAGCGTTTAGGTTGTGAAATTGAATTTCCAGAAGCACAAGTTTGTTGTGGTCAGCCTGCTTATAATAGCGGCCATGTAGAAGCAGCAAAAGAAGCGATGAAACATATGATTGAAACTTTTGAAGATGCAGAATATATTGTTACACCATCTGGCTCGTGTGCGACAATGTTTCATGAGTATCCGCATGTTTTCAAAGATGATCCAAAGTGGGCTAAACGTGCACAAAAAGTTGCTGATAAAACTTATGAATTTACACAGTTTATTGTAGATGTTTTAAAAGTTACAGATGTTGGTGCAAGTTTATCAGGGATAGCTACTATTCATAAATCATGTCATATGACACGTATGCTCGGAGTAAAAGAAGCACCAGGGATTTTATTATCAAATGTAAAAGGATTAACTGTGAGAGATTTGCCAAACGTGCAAAATTGTTGTGGGTTTGGGGGAACGTTTTCAGTTAAGATGACTCCAATCTCTGAGCAAATGGTAGATGAAAAAGTAGATAGTGTAATGGAAACAGGTGCAGATTATTTAATCGGTGCAGATTGTGGGTGTTTGTTAAACATTGGCGGACGTATTGAGCGTTTAGGAAAAGAAGTAAAAGTAATGCATATTGCTGAGGTACTGAATAGTCGCTCATGAAGGGGGAACATAAGCTATGTCTATGAAAATCAGTGAGAAAAAATTTAATGATCGCGTTGGTGATGGAATTCAAGATTCGTTTATGCGCGGAGCAGTATCTTCGGCACAAACGCGCTTATATACGAATCGCTTAAAAGCCGCAGATGAATTAGGAAACTGGGAAGAGTGGCGTGAACTAGGTGAACAAATCCGTCAACATACGTTAGAAAATCTTGATTATTACTTAATGCAGTTAAGTGAAAATGTATCAAAAAGAGGCGGACACGTGTACTTTGCGAAGACGAAAGAGGAAGCAGCAAAGTATATTCAAGACGTCGCCAAAAAGAAACAAGCGAAAAAAGTAGTAAAATCAAAGTCGATGGTAACAGAAGAAATCAGTATGAACCATGCGCTTGAAGAGATTGGCTGTGAAGTGTTAGAGAGTGATTTAGGAGAGTATATCTTGCAAGTAGATAACGATCCACCTTCACATATTATTGCACCTGCACTTCATAAAAATAGAACGCAAATTCGCGATGTATTTAAAGAAAAGCTAGGCTATGAAAATTCTGATGACCCGTATGAAATGACAAAGTTTGTTCGTAAACAACTTCGTGAGAAATTTATGGATGCAGAAATTGGTGTAACTGGTTGTAACTTTGCTGTTGCAAATACGGGCTCCCTTTGTTTAGTAACGAATGAAGGTAATGCAGATCTTGTTATGTCAATTCCGAAAACACAAATTGCAGTAATGGGTATGGAACGTATGGTTCCGACAATGGAAGAATTAGATGTTTTAGTTGGTTTACTATGTCGTAGTGCAGTAGGTCAAAAATTAACAAGTTATGTAACAGTAGCAGGACCAATTCAAGAAGAGGAAGTTGATGGACCTGAAGAATTCCATTTAGTTGTTGTTGATAATGGTCGCTCTCAAATTCTTGGATCTGAATTCCGTTCAGTATTACAATGTATTCGTTGCGCTGCTTGTGTTAACGTATGTCCTGTATATCGTCACGTTGGTGGACATTCATATGGATCGATTTATTCAGGACCAATCGGCGCGGTATTAACACCGCTTCTAGGTGGATATGATGATTATAAAGAGCTTCCTTATGCATCTAGTTTATGCGGAGCATGTACAGAAGCTTGTCCAGTAAAAATTCCATTGCATGATTTATTATTAAAACATCGTCAAGTCATCGTTGAGCAAGAAGGTCGTGCACCACTTGCAGAAAAACTAGCGATGAAAATGTTTAGTATGGGTGCTTCTTCAGCTGCTTTATATAAAATGGGTTCAAAAATGGCACCAGCGGCAATGAGTCCATTTACATCTGGTAATCGTGTATCAAAAGGTATTGGGCCACTTAAAAACTGGACGGATATTCGTGAATTCCCAGCTCCAAGTAAAGAACGATTCCGTGATTGGTATAAAGATCATAAGAAAGGCGGGGATAAATAATGACAGGATTAATTCAAAACCGTGATGCCTTTCTAGATAACATTGCAAAAGAACTTGGGCGCGCGCGTAAAACAGAAGGTGTAGAGCGTCCAGTATGGAAAAGTAATGTGAATATAGAAACATTAAAAGATTATTCACAAGAAGAATTACTAGAAGTGTTTAAAAATCAATGTACAAACATTCATACAACTGTAGTAGAAACGACAAATGAACGTTTACGTGAAGACCTTCAACAAGTAATCATGGAAAACGGCGGAGGACCTATTTTATTATCAGCGGATGAGCGTTTTGATGCATATGGTTTAACATCTTTATTTAAAGAAGAACTTCCAAAGCGAGACGTTGAAGTAAACGTATGGGATCCAGAGAGAAAAGACGGAAATATGCGTTTAGCTGAAAAAGCGAATATTGGTATTGCATTTAGTGATTATACATTAGCTGAATCTGGTACAATTGTTGTACAAAGTCATAAAGGACAAGGACGTTCTTTACATTTTTTACCGACTGTATATTTAGCTATTATTCCACGTGAAACACTTGTGCCTCGTATTACACAAGCAGTTCAGGATATGAACTCACGTGTAGAAGATGGCGAGACAGCGGCATCTTGTATTAACTTTATTACAGGACCAAGTAACTCGGCTGACATTGAGATGAATCTTGTTGTCGGAGTACATGGACCATTAAAAGCAATATATTTCATCGTATAAAAGAGGGGAAAGCAGGCCAGAAAATGGCCTGCTTTTTTAGTAGAATAATGGATAATATGAAGTAGAAGTTCTCTCCTTTTTTTGCTATGTTTTTTGGGAAAGGAGAGGAAGGGATGTTCACTTATTTATATGCACTGTTAGCAGGAATGGTGTTTGGGTCTTTTTTTATGTTAGTTGCGATGAGGGTTCCATTAGGGGAGTCTATCATTACCCCGCGTTCACATTGTCATTATTGTAAATATGTGCTAAGGTCAAAAGAACTAATCCCCATCATTTCATTTTATATACAAAGAGGCTGTTGTACGAATTGTAAGAGGCAAATTCCGATTATGTATGTAGCATTTGAATGTATAACAGGAAGTATATTTCTTCTTACCGTGTATATGATTGGAATAGAACGAGAGCTTATTATCATTTTATCCCTTTTTTCGCTACTTCTTATTATTTCACTTACAGATTACTTATATATGTTAATTCCTGATTGTATTTTAATTTCATTTGCCGTTTTACTCATTCTCGAAAGTGTTTTTGTACAATTAGTTACTTGGACAGATAGTATAGTTGGTAGTGGTGTTATATTCATTTTGTTATATTGCATGCAAAAGATATATCCAGAAGGGCTTGGCGGTGGAGATATAAAACTACTTTCGTTGCTTGGGTTTATAGTAGGAGTGAAGGGAGTTTTTATCATTTTATTTTTAGCATCTTGTTTTAGTCTTTGTTTTTTCGGGATTGGGATCGTATTAAAGCGTATAGAAGTACGAAAGCCCATTCCATTTGGTCCTTTTATTAGCCTTGGGGCAATATGTTATGTATTGGTCGCATATTCAAAGTAGAGAGGGAATAGAAAATGAACGTATATATGGATGATCAAAGAAGTTGTCCGTTCGGGTATGTGCCGGCAACTACAGTAGAATGTACCTTACAAATGGTTCGGGATTATGGTGTGAATATTCTTTCCCTTGATTTTAATATGGGATGGGGAGAAAAAAGTGGACTAGATTTTGTAGAAGCCTTTTGTACAGAAGGGTTATATGTAAATGAAATTCACCTTCATACGAATGATATCATCGGTATGCATAAGATGAAACAAAGATTGGATAAGGGAAAGGAAGAAGGAGAAATTAATCCTTACCTTGTTGTTAAATATGTGGGAAGCTAAAAACTCCAAAGTAAAACTTTGGAGTTTTTAATGTTTCATATGTGCTTGTAAAGGAATAATCTCTTCTTGTTGAGCTGCTGCGATTTCAGTTTCTTCCTGTTGAACGTCAGGTGTTTTCTTAGTTAAGTAGTGGTATACCATACCGACAAATACTGATCCGCCAATAATGTTACCGATTGTAACAGGAATTAAGTTATGAATAGCACCTGAAAAAGAAATTGTCTCAGGATGCGGTGAAACTAAAGATAAAGCAAAGAGTGATAAGTTTGCAATACTATGTTCGTAACCAGATAAGAAGAATGTGAAAACAAGTAGCATCATGACCATTATTTTTGCTGTGTCACCTTTGACCTGAGAAGGTAAGAAGCAAGCAAGACATACGAGCCAGTTACATAAAATGGCTTTAAAGAATAACTGCATTGTAGGTGTGTTCATCTTTCCTTCAACGACTTTACTCATTAAGTGACCGTGATCAATTGCTTCAAAAATTCCAGTTGCGTAAAATAGTAAGGCAAAGAATAACGCGCCACCTAAGTTACCTGCGTAACAAGCAACCCAGTTACGCAGTGTATCAGAAATTGTTGTTTCCTTTCTTAAAGTTGCTACAGTAAAGTACATTGTGTTTCCAGTAAACAATTCAGCACCGCCATATATAATAAGTACGAGAGCAATCCCGAAAAACATAGAAGCAGCTAAATAAGTTGCTGGTGAATCTGCAATGTGAAAAAAATTACCTAATTTAAAACATAGTACAATAATAAAACCGATATAAATACCCGCAAGTGCAGCACGAATGAAATATTGCATTGGGTTTGTATCTAGCATTTTCTTTTTGCTTTTAGCCAGTTTGACAACATAATCTAGTCCTTGTTCTAGCATGAGTAATACGCTCCTTTAGTAAATCTTCTATAAATACTCCTTATATGAATAAAGTACATGGAATTGTTCTCACTTTCAATAAGTTTGTGCAATGTTTCACAAAAAGGACATACATATATTTAGAAAACGTTTACAAAAGATAGTATAATGGAATTTTTTCTGGATATTGAGAGGAAGAAAGCAAAAAGAAAAAGCGCTGTAATTACAGCGCTTTTTCGTCTAAATTCTTTTTTACTTTTACTTCTACTTCTTTTGAGAAGAACCAACCACCAACTGCGATTCCGACTAATACAATCCAGAATGTAAGCTTCCACGGAGTGGATTCTGGGAATGAATGTGGAATTACATTTAATGCAGGGTGTGCTAATGTATAAACTGCTAGCTTTACACCAACCCAACCTACAATTAAGAATGCTGCAGTTTCAAGTCCTGGTTTACGTTTTAAGATTTGTACGAAAGCAGTTGCTGCAAATCGCATAATGATTAATCCGATAAGTCCACCCACAAAGATAACAACGAATTGCCCAGTATCAAGACTACCAATTGTACCTAATCCTGTTTTTGGTAAAGTCATTGCTAGTGCAACAGCAGCTAAAATTGAATCAACTGCGAAGGCGATATCAGCAACCTCAACTTTAAATACAGTCCACCAAAAGTTCTCTTGTTTTTTCTTTGCTTCTTTTTCTTCAGTTTCTTCATCCGTATTCTTTTTAACATACGTTTTAAATAAGTGATTACCAGCGATAAACATAAGGTAGATGGCACCGATTGCTTGCACTTGCCATACATCGACTAAGAACGAAATCATAAATAACGATCCGAATCGGAAAACAAATGCCCCCGCTAATCCATAAAATAGTGCTTTCTTTCGTTTTTCTTCTGGTAAATGTTTTACCATAATTGCAAGAACAAGAGCGTTATCAGCCGCTAAAATTCCTTCAAGTGCAATTAGGATGAGTAATACCCAACCATACTCCAATAATAATGATACATCCATGTACATTCTCCTCTCATTTCTATAAGTTCTAAATAAGTGAAGAATTTCCCCACTATTTAGTTTCCCCATACTCCTGCCTATTAACTTTGGAAGAATCTGGAAGTGAATACAAAAAAGACCTCTGCCGTTAATAGGCAAAGGTCTTGCTAGACATATGTAATGAAAATGCCAACAAAGCCGGAAGAACTAAGTTCTACGTAATGACGACTTTGTTTCCAAGAAATTTTCTTGGACGCTACTCCCCTTTGGAGATATGCTATTGTATTCTCATTATATGGATAATTTCTACGGTTGTCAACCTGTTAAAATATCTTCATTCGGATATTTTATTTTCCGGTTCTTTTTACGAGCAAATGAAAAAGCCAATGTTAAAGGACCCATTTTCCCAAAAAACATCATAAAGATAATAATAGCTTTTCCGATTATAGTTAAGTGGGGTGTTAAGTTCATACTGAGGCCAACAGTCCCAAATGCTGAAAATACTTCGAAAGCACTCATCAATAGAGGAACTCGCTCAGTAATACTCAAAATTAAAATAGCAAAAAAGATAAATGAAATGGAAATAATAGTAATAGTTAATGATTTGACAATGAGAGTATCTTTAATGGATTTTTTAAATACGACAATATCCTCTTGTTCTTGTAGAAATTTAAATACGCCAAAAAATATGATTAAAAATGTTGTTAACTTAATCCCACCACCCGTTGAAGCGCTACCAGCACCAATAAACATAAGGAGCATCATTAATAGGAGGGAAGGTTTTGACAATGTAGAAATATCAACTGTATTAAACCCGGCAGTTCGCGTCGAAATTGCTTGAAAATAAGAGGCTATTCCTTCTTCAAATGGGGTAAAACCTCTCATAGAAAGGGAGTTATGGAACTCGAATATAAAAATAAAAAGGGTAGCAATAATGTTTACGATTAGAGTAGAAGAAAGCATAAGTTTTGAATGTAGTGTAAGGTTTTTAAAGTTTTTCTTTCTTTTTATGTCTACGATTACTGTAAAACCTATTCCACCTAAAATGATGAGAGAGGAAATGACGAAATTGACAAGAATGCTATGAGAATGGGACATTAAATTATCGCTCCACACAGAAAAACCAGCATTGTTAAAGGCTGAGATTGAATGGAAAAAACTATAATAGATCCCTTTGGTAACCCCATATTTTGGTACCCACTCAAAAGAAAGAATTAAAGTAGCGATACATTCGACTGTAAAAGAGAATAAAAATAACGATTTGGCAAGACGGATGACGCCGCCGATATTCGTTTGATTTAATGCTTGTTGTAATAAAATACGGTTTTGAAGACCGATTTTTCTTCCGAGCATAATCGCAATTAAGACAGCAAAGCTCATAATGCCAAGCCCGCCAACTTGTATAAGCGCTAAAATGACACATTGTCCAAATAAAGTAAACATTTTTCCGGTATCTACAACACCAAGCCCAGTAACAGTACAAGCGGAAACGGTTGTAAATAAGGCATCGAGCCATGAAATGGACGTTGTCGTAGCAATGGGCAGTTTTAATAAGCATGTGCCGACAACTGATAATAGAAGAAAAGATAAAGTAAGAACGCGGGGAGGGCTCATGCTAATATTAATCCGTTTCATTTCACATATCGCTCCTTTCATTTTGCTTTGATTAGTATGTGAAAAAGCACTATTATGTATGTTGAAAATAGAAAGAGGCAGAGAATATCTGCCTCTAAGCCATATGTTATATTATTATCCACGTAATTGTTGTTGTGCTAAAGCAACAAGACGTTTTGTTACTTCACCGCCAACTGAACCGTTAGAACGAGATGCTGTATTAGACCCTAAGCTTACACCAAATTCTTGTGCAATCTCATATTTAAATTGTTCAAGCGCTTGCTCTGCACCTGGAACTAATAATTTGTTTGTTTTTACCATGTTGATACACATCCTTATGAGTAGTCCAGTTCAGCTAAGTTCTTATCTAAACTGGTAACGTTATTTTATGTGGAAATGACGTAGTCATACGCGGAAGTAATCGGTGCGATTAGAAGTTCTTGGATAGAAAAAAGAGTAGCAAATTTGCTACTCTTTTTTTAGTATTGTCGCCGTTCCTTCCACGACAATATCATCTGATTGATTATATATGTTTGTTTGCAACGTAATGATTTTTTTATCGTCACGCTTCTTAATAACCTCTGCCACAACACGAAGTGTATCACCGATTTTGACAGGGGCACGGAATGAAACATTTTGGGATAAATAAATCGTATTTTTGCCTGGGAGTTTCGTTCCAAGGATGGTAGAAATAAAACTCGAAACGAGCATACCGTGAGCAATACGTTCTTTAAACATTGTTGTTTTTGCAAAAGAATCTAAAATATGAATAGGATTCACATCTCCAGTCAATTTTGCAAAATTGATAACATCTTCATCCGTAATTGTTTTTGTAAGGGATGCTTGATCACCGACTTGAATCTCATCATAACGAAGCTCCGGAACAGTTTGTGCTTCTTGAAATGGATTCATTTTGTCCTCCTTCTTTTCCATATCGAAAAATGCTAGCCATCTTGATGTAGTAGGAGGAAGAAAGAGTTTTGTTTGTGCTGCAGTTAGCTCCCACATTTTTCTTACTTGATGGAAGTAAATAGATTTTTTGAATTTTCCTCGAACTTTTTTGCGAGTTCCAACTGTTTTGACTTGAACTCTTCCAAAAAACCCTCTAACTGTTTTTGAGCCTCTTCACGTTGTAATTGTTGTTGCTCAATAAATTGTTTTGTTGTTTCTTCAAATTGACCGCTTGTTTGTGTAAGGATTGACAAAGATGTTTTTGTAGGAGAAACAGTAAGTTGCTGCATATGAGCAGAAAGTTCCTTCCACTTGTCTTGCCACTCGTTAATTTGATCATTTAAGGAGTTTCCAGTTAATTGTTTCACGTAATCTGTATATTGGTTATTGAACTGAGCAGTGAGTTGTTGTAGTTCTTTTTCTAGTTCATCTACTCCTGATGTTAATTTATGCAAAGCGTCTTGTTGTTGTTTTAATGTTTCTAAAGTAAGTTGCTCTAATTGTTTCCCAGCTGAAGAGAAAAGGGAAAGTGATTGAGACCAGTTTTTCCAAAATGCATCGACTAATTCGTATGGTTTAGTTTCCATTGTTTGACCCCCAAATGTTTTTTTGCATATTGTGAACGCAGATTACTCTGCTGTACCACCAGGTGAAGATGAAGAATCCTTTTCATCCTTTTCTGGAGAAGTAGAAAATGGAAAGAATGCATTGGTGTATAACGTGAAAAACGTTCGCAACATATTTTGATAATGTTCAAAAGAAGTCGCACATGTTGTTAAATATTGCTCTCCATATTCAGTTAAAGAATAAATTCTTTTTGCCGGCCCTCCATCGCTTGTATCCCAAGTAGAAGAAATAAGGTTTTCTTTTTCTAATTTGCGTAGTGTTCTATAAACATTACCTTGGTCAACAGAAGAAAAGCCGATATCCATTAGCATTTGAATAAGTTTGTAACCATGAAGACTCCAGTCTTTTAGACAGAGAAGTAAGAAGGGAACTAAGAAGTTTTTTGGCATGGAGTTTGGTTGTTTCGCTTGGTTGTTCTCCAAACTTTCGCGTTGTTCTGGTTCATTTTGTAGCATGATTGTGCATCACCTCATGAATCAGTTAGATGGAATTTTTTGCTTATAAGTGCAATTTACACCTATCTGTTTTTAAAGTCAACACATTTGTTAGAAAATAGAAAAAATAAAATATAGACTTGAAGTTTTATTCAGAATATTAGAAAATAGTGAATAGGTTGAATTGTTTCAAAAACGAAAAAGGGAGTGTAGGTAAAGTGATTGATCAAAAATTCGATCCACTACAAGCATGGAAAAATGCTTATGAACAAACCGAAACATTTTGGGGAAAAGCGCTCAATGAAACAATTAAAACAGAAGAATATTCTGCTTGGATGGGCAGCGTTCTAGATTTGAATTTGTTTTATCAAAAAGCATTAAATGATACGACAAAAAACTATTTAGAACAAGTAAATGTGCCGACGAAAGAGGATATCGCAAGAGTGGCTACGCTTGTTATTAACTTAGAAAATAAAGTAGATAACATTGAGGAGTTTCTAGAGGAGAAAGTAGATTCTTTAGGACAAGCTCCTACATTAAAGCGTGATGTGACGAAAGTGAAACAAGATATTCGTACGCTTGAAACAAAAGTAGATCAAATTTTAGAATTGCTAGAAAAGCAAAATGCAGTACTAGCTAAACTACAAGTACCTGTAAAAGAAGAGATAAAGCCTGCGAATAAGCCGGAAAATAAAAAATGATAAAAGCGCTTGTTTATAACAGGTAAAAGAGAGAGGGAGAATCTCTTTCACGTGTAAACGGCGAAACATAATTATATAGGGACTCTACAGTATGAGTACCAAAATGATTCATAACAATCGTTCACAAATTCATTTAAGGGGGAAAAGAAATGGTTCAATTAAATGGCAAAGTAGCAATCGTAACAGGTGGAGCAAAAGGGATTGGAAAAGCAATTACAGTAGCATTAGCACAAGAGGGAGCGAAAGTAGTTATTAACTATAATAGCAGTAAAGAAGCAGCTGAAAATTTAGTAAATGAACTAGGAAAAGATGGACATGACGTTTATGCAGTGCAAGCGGATGTTTCTAAAGTAGAAGATGCAAACCGACTTGTAGAAGAAGCTGTGAATCATTTTGGTAAAGTTGATATTCTTGTTAATAATGCTGGTATTACAAGAGATCGTACATTCAAAAAGTTAAATCGTGAAGATTGGGAGCGCGTAATTGACGTGAATTTAAGTAGCGTATTTAATACGACAAGCGCGGTTCTTCCATACATAACGGAAGCGGAAGAAGGAAGAATTATTAGCATTTCTTCTATTATTGGCCAAGCAGGTGGATTTGGCCAAACAAACTACTCAGCAGCAAAAGCGGGTATGTTAGGATTTACAAAATCATTAGCATTAGAACTTGCAAAAACAAATGTCACTGTAAATGCAATTTGCCCTGGATTTATTGATACTGAAATGGTAGCAGAAGTACCAGAAGAAGTACGTCAAAAAATCGTTGCAAAAATCCCGAAAAAACGTTTTGGTCAAGCTGATGAAATTGCAAAAGGTGTAGTATACCTATGCCGTGACGGTGCGTATATCACAGGTCAGCAATTAAACATTAACGGCGGATTATATATGTAATGAAGTAAGAAAAAAGTGCATATCCATAGCAGGAATGCACTTCTTTTTTTAGAAGGAAATCGACCAAAAAGGAGATAGGAAAATGACTACATTCGCAACAGAATGGGAAAAGCAATTAGAGCTATACCCAGAAGAGTACCGAAAAGCATACCGCCGAGTGAAAAGGGCGAGTGAAATTTTATTACGTGAACCAGAGCCGCAAGTAGGATTAACGCCGAAAGAGGTTATTTGGACGAAGAATAAGACGAAGCTTTATCGCTACATTCCAAAACAAGAAAAAACACAAAGAGTTCCAATTTTGTTAATATATGCTCTTATTAATAAACCATATATTATGGATTTAACTCCTGGAAATAGTTTAGTGGAATATCTAGTGGATCGTGGTTTTGATGTGTATATGCTTGATTGGGGCACATTTGGTTTAGAAGATAGTCATTTGAAATTTGATGATTTCGTGTTTGATTATATTGCAAAAGCAGTAAAAAAAGTAATGCGAACTGCAAAAGCGGACGAGATTTCTTTACTTGGTTATTGCATGGGTGGAACGCTAACTTCCATTTATGCAGCACTTCATCCGCACATGCCAATTCGTAATTTAATTTTCATGACAAGTCCTTTTGATTTCTCTGAAACAGGATTGTATGGTCCTTTATTAGATGAGAAATACTTCAATTTAGATAAAGCGGTTGATACATTTGGAAATATTCCGCCAGAAATGATTGATTTCGGAAACAAAATGTTAAAACCAATTACGAACTTTGTTGGTCCATATGTTGCTTTAGTAGATCGTTCAGAGAATGAGCGCTTCGTCGAAAGCTGGAGATTGGTTCAAAAGTGGGTTGGTGATGGTATTCCGTTCCCAGGTGAATCATACAGACAGTGGATTCGTGATTTTTATCAAAATAATAAACTGGTTAAGGGTGAACTTGTTATTCGCGGACAAAAGGTAGACCTTGCAAAGATTAAGGCGAATGTCTTAAATATTTCCGGGAAACGTGATCATATCGCTTTGCCATGTCAAGTAGAAGCGTTACTAGACCATATTTCTAGCACAGATAAACAATATGTATGTTTACCGACAGGGCATATGTCTATTGTTTACGGTGGAACAGCTGTAAAACAAACATATCCGACGATTGGAAATTGGCTTGAAGAGCGTTCTAATTAAAAATAAAAAAATCCAACTAGCCTATGTTAGTTGGATTTTTTTATGGGAAATAACAAAACATAGAAAGGAGAAATTTATATTTTAGGAGTATGATTATGAAACTTATGACCGGTAAGTTGTTTTGGAATACAGGAGTTTCTGTACCTTGTTATCCACCGTTAGAAAGTGATATGATATGTGATGTACTTGTAGTCGGAAGTGGCGAAGCAGGTGCTCATATAGCGCATTCGTTAGCGAAAATTGGTATGAGTGTTACACTTATTGAAAAAAGAGCAATTGCGTGTGGTAGCACAGCTGCTAATACAGGTTTACTACAATTTCTTCATGATAAATCGTTAACTTCTCTTATTCATACATTTGGTAAAGAAAAAGGGGTACGAGCATATAAGCTTTGTTATGAAGCGCTAAGAACAATGGAAGAGGTTATACCGACTCTTGATATTGATCCCCATTTTATTCCGCGAAATAGTTTATATTATGCAAGTAAAAGTGAGGATGTCTCATTTTTACAAGAGGAATATAATACGTTACAGAATTATGGATTTCCAGTTGAATATTTTACAGAAGCTGATATTAAGAAACGTTATTCTTTTGCAAAACAAGCAGCGTTATATATGCAAGGTGATGCTGAGGTGAATCCGTATTTACTAGCGCATAGTTTTTTGCATAAAGCAAACCAAATGGGAGCTAATATATATGAACATACAGAGGCAATACATATAAAAAAACACCAAAATGATTTAATTTGTTACACGAAAACAGGAAATCAAATTGTAGCAAAGAATATTATTATGGCGACAGGTTATGAAGCGCTTTTTGGAAAGAAAGAAAAGAATACAACAGTAGAAACTTCTTATGCAATTGTAACAAATGAAATAAATCAGTTTGAAGGCTGGCATGAGCGATCGTTAATTTGGGAAACGGCACGGCCCTACTTATATTTTCGAACGTATCGAAACCGCATTATTGTAGGCGGATTAGATGAAGCGATACAAATTCAAACAATCGGTGATACGAAATTATTGCATAAGCGTGATATCCTTATTAATATTGTAAAAGAACTGTTCCCGCAGTATAAAAATATACAGGCAGACTACTATTGGGCAGCCGCATTTGGTGGTACTCATGATGGTCTCCCCATTTTAAAAGAAGACGAAAAGATACATAATTTGTTTTACGCATTGCCGTATGGAGGTAATGGAACTGTATATGGAATGGTCTTTGCCAAATTATTTGAGCAGTTATTTACAAATAAAGAAAGTAAAGATTTTTCTTTATTTAATCGATAGAAAAAAGGTAGCGAAGTGATGGAATGAGAGATATAAAAAAGTTTTTACAAAAATTACGTCCTGTACAACTCATCGTTTTGTTTTATTTATTAGCGGTAGTTGTATCGGTAATATTGCTTAGTTTCCCGTTTGTTACGAAGGCTGGTGTGAAATGGACATTTATAGATGCCCTCTTTACATCTGTTAGTGCGGTAAGTGTTACGGGACTGTCTGTTGTTACGATTTCAGATACATTTACTACGGCAGGAATTATTATGTTAGCCCTTATTTTACAATTAGGCGGCTTAGGGATTATGGCACTTGGTACGTTTGTTTGGATTATAACGGGGAAAAAAATCGGTTTGCAGAGAAGAAGACTCATTATGGCAGATCATAATCAAGGGAATTTATCAGGCCTTGTAGAATTGATGCGTTCTATTTTAATTGTAATTATTTCGATAGAACTTATTGGAGCAATACTATTAGGTACAAGATTTCTACTTTATTTTCCAACTTGGCAAGAAGCTTATTTCCACGGTTTCTTTGCCGCTGTTAGTGCAACTACGAACGGAGGATTTGATTTAACTGGACAATCACTAATTCCGTACAAAAAAGATTATATTGTGCAAATGATTCATATGTTGCTTATTATTTTAGGAGCGATTGGCTTCCCGGTGTTAATGGAAGTAAAACAATTCTTTAGTAAAAGGCGACAGCAACTATTCCGCTTTTCGTTATTTACAAAATTGACGACAACGACATTTTTTGCACTCGTTATCGTTGGAACAATTATGATTTTTCTACTAGAACGAAATCAGTTTTTAGCAGGAAAGTCATGGCATGAAACAGTTTTCTATACATTATTCCAATCTGTGACGACGCGAAGTGGTGGACTGGCTACAATGGATATACGTGAATTGTCACAACCGACGCTTTTATTTATGAGTATATTAATGTTTATAGGGGCATCTCCAAGTTCGGTTGGGGGCGGAATACGTACAACAACATTTGCTGTTAGTATATTGTCACTATACACCTTTGCAAGGGGCGGTAGAACAGTTAGAGTCTTCAAACGTCAGTTACATGAAGAGGATGTACTGAAAGCATCTGTCGTTATGACGATGGGGATTTTGTTATGTGCTACTGCGCTATTCGTTTTATCTATTACGGAAAATGTACCGCTTATGAGCTTAATTGTTGAGGTTTGTTCTGCTTTCGGAACGACAGGACTATCAACAGGTGTTACGCCTGATTTAACAACTATTGGGAAGCTTGTACTCATTGTGCTTATGTTTATCGGACGCGTTGGTATTTTAACATTTATTTTAGCTAGTGGTGGAAGGGAACAACCACCTCGCTATAAATACCCGAAAGAACGGATTATTATTGGATAGTATGAAACCATTCTACCTATGTTAGGTAGAATGGTTTTTTAGTCGTTAATGCCAAATTGTGGATGCATAAAAGCTTCATTTTTATTATCTGATTCGTTTTTTAGCAACTCTTGATTTTCTTCTGAAATCCACCCAATATCATTTGTAGGATGGATCCACTCATCACCAGCCATAATGGTAGGATCTACTTCATCACTCCAATTGTTAAGTGGACTGTTCTCGGAATTATATTTACTGTCTCCAATTACAACATCATATGGATTCACAAAAGGTTGTTGCATCGTTTTTCCTGTTCCTTTAAAAGATGGAAAATTCATTTGATGCGGGAGCGTTTCGTCTAAAATTGGTGATTGAATCTTTTCTTTTTTCTTCAAAATCATCGCTCCTTTTTATAATGATTTCTTCATACGTAGTATTTCCATCGAACGCCTCTTATGTACTTGTTAACACTTGTCAGTAATAATTATTTTAAATTGTTTCAAACTAGAGTAGAAAGTGATTTCTTGAGAGCAGGTGAATGTATTGGTAAAAAGAAAAGTAAAACAAAATGCGGCAATCAATAATAATAAAACTCCGAAAGAAAGCTTACCAGATGCAGAATTTGCATTAGAGTATGAAGGAGAAAATAGCGCAAAGTATGCTAATCGTAATTCAAAAAAAGGGAAACAAAAATGAGGCGTTTTTACAAACGCCTCATTTTTTTGTGGGATTATAAAGGTTTTTTTAATTATTTGTAAATTTAGTGTTTTCTATTAGCAGAAAAATGCGAAAAAACATAGAAGTAGCAACGTATTACACAAAAACAAACAACAAACAAAAGATTAATGTTGGTTTAATACTGCTTTTACACTAGTTGTTTATATTTGAGTTGTACATAAGATTTGTAAAAGGAGAGAGAAACAGTGAAAAAAACAATCTTTAAAGCTGTAGCGACTGGAATGGTATTTTCGTTATTAATGGGGTGTGGTGCAAAGAAGGAAGAAAGTGCTGGAGCGAAAGTGAAAGATGAAAAATTATCTGGATCATTAACTGTTTACACAGCAATTGAAGAAGAGCTTGTACCAATTTATCTTGATTCCTTTAAAAAGAAATATCCTGATGTGAAATTAAACATTGTACGTGATTCAACAGGAGTTATTACTGCGAAATTGCTAGCTGAAGGGAAAAATACACAAGCAGATGTTGTATGGGGAACTGCGGCATCAAGTCTATTAGCTTTAGATAAAAAAGATATGTTAAAAGGATACTCTCCAAAAGGAACAGATCGTGTTCTTCCGCAATTTAAAGATGATAAGCAACCTGAAAAATGGGTAGGAAATACTGCATTTATGACGGGGATTGCTGTAAATAAAGAAGAATTAAAGAAGAAAAATTTACCGATGCCAGAATCATATGAAGATTTAACGAAACCAGAGTATAAAGGAACACTTGTTATGCCACATCCAGCATCATCTGGAACAGGGTTTTTAACAGTTTCTGCATGGCTACAAATCATGGGTGAAGATAAAGGCTGGGATTACATGAAGAAACTTCATGATAATATGGCAAGTTATACGCATTCAGGATCAAAACCAGCAAAATTAGCAGGAGCAGGTGAATATCCAGTCGGTGTATCAATGGTTTATAGTGCTTTAAAAGAAAAACAAAAAGGTGCCCCAGTTGAAGTTGTACTGCCGAAAGAAGGATTAGGATGGGAAGTAGAAGCGAACGCACTTATTAAGAAAGATAATGCGAAAAATGATAAATTAGCGCAAGCATTTTTAGATTGGGCAATTACTGATGATGTAATGAAGTTATACTTTGAGAAAAATGGATTTGCGACAATTAAAAATGACTATAAACTTCCAGAGGGATTCCCGAAAGATGTTACTGAAAAATTATATAAAAAGAATGACTTTAAATGGGCAGCAGAAAATCGTGACAAAATTTTAGAAAAATGGGAAAAAGAGTTTGGCCAAAAAGCAGAACCGAAAAAGTAAGTGAGTGGGAGAGAGAAAAATGAGCGAATATTTATCAATTCAACACATTCAAAAACAGTTTGATGCATTTACAGCGTTAAAAGATATTTCTTTTACTGTGAACAAAAATGAGTTTGTTTGTTTATTAGGCCCAAGTGGTTGTGGGAAAACGACGTTGCTTCGCATTTTAGCGGGACTAGAGGAACCAACGACTGGCAGTATAGCTGTGAATGGAAAAGATATTACAGCATTGCCTCCTGGAAAGAGAAACTTCGGAATGGTTTTCCAATCGTATGCTTTATTTCCGAATTTAACAGCACTTGAAAATATTGAATACGGCTTAAAGACAAAAAAATATGGGAAAGCAGAAGTGAAAGAGAAAGCGCTAGATGCGTTAAAACTTGTAGATTTGCTGAATGTAAAAGATAAATATCCTGCTCAAATGTCTGGTGGACAACAGCAGCGAGTAGCACTTGCACGTGCGCTCGCTCTGTCTCCAGATATTTTGTTACTCGATGAGCCGTTATCAGCTTTAGATGCAAAAGTGCGTGAAAAATTACGTAGAGAAATGCGTGATTTACAAGAGGAAATAGGAATAACGACGATTATGGTAACGCATGATCAAGAAGAGGCATTAACGATGGCTGATAAAATTGTTGTAATGAATCATGCGGAAATTATGCAGATTGGAACACCAGAGGAGATTTATCAAAGACCAGCCAATCCGTTTGTGGCAGATTTTATTGGTTCTATTAATTTCTTTTCGAAAAATAACGAAGAACATGCAATTCGTCCTGAACATGTAACAATTGTACAAAAGGAAGGTATTAAAACAGTTGTGGAAAGTATGGAATTTCGCGGATCCGTATATCGGACGGAAGTGCGAGTCATAGAAGAAAACACACACCTTTATAATGAGAAAATTGTAGTGGATATATTAGCATCAGAAGTAGAAGCAACCGCTATTAGAAAAGGAAAGCCGATTCAAATCTCTTTCTCAGAAAATCATATGTTGTCATATGGAAAGAAGGTCATTGTATAGATGGAGATGTTAGAAAACTATAAGGTAGAAAGTACGAAAAAAAAGATTAAGAGAAGTATTGGGAAAGAGGAATGGATCCAAAGGCTCGTAATTATCGGTATGATCCTTTCCTTCCTTATCATACTTGTATTGCCGCTATTACAAATATTTACACAAGCTTTTTATAATAAAGATGGAGTTTTCATTGGTTTAGCGAATTTCAGTAAATATTTCACAACACCAACTTTAGTTCAGTCTTTACAAAATACAGTATGGATTTCGGGCGCAACAACAATTATTTCAGTTGCAATCGCATTCGTTTACGCATATGCAATTGCCCGTACGAATGTTTTTGGAAAGCGTGTATTTCAGTATGTAGCGTTATTACCATTGTTCGCACCAACGATGATGCACGGTATAGCACTTACATATTTATTTGGTAATCAAGGGCTAGTAACGAAAGGGATGTTTGGGTTATTTGAAGGTATACAAATCCCTTTATATGGACCAGTAGGAATTGTAATAGCTGAAGTTATGTATACATTTCCGCAAGCATTTCTTATATTGCTAATTGCCTTTCAAGGATCTGATTATCGATTATATGAAGCTTCTAATATGTTAGGGGCGAGTAAAACAAAGCAATTTTTCACGGTTACTTTACCTAGTGTAAAGTACGGATTAATTAGTGCAATGTTTGTTGTGTTTACACTTAGTTTTACTGATTTTGGGGCACCAAAAATTGTTGGTGGGCAATATAATGTGCTTGCTACTGACGTATACAAACAAGTAATTGGACAGCAAAATATGCCGATGGGTGCAACTGTCGGAATGATTTTATTAATCCCAGCTATATTCGCATTTGTAGTTGATCGTATTACGCAAAGAAAGCAGGCGAATTTCTTATCTTCAAAAGCAGTACCATACAGAATAATAGCTAATAAGAAAAGAGATGTAATCTCATTCATATATTGTAGTGTAATTACACTTATGATCATTCTATTATTTGTTGCAGTTGGTATTGCTGCAAGTGTGAAAGTATGGCCATATAATATGAGTTTTACATTTGAGCATTTTAATTTTTCGAGTTTAACAGGAGATGGACTTGAAGCATTTAAAAATAGCGTAATTGTTTCAGCAGTTACAGCAGTTATTGGGGCGATTTTAACATTTGTATTCGCATATGCAATTGAGAAAATAGACCAGCTACAATTTTTTAGAAAAACAGGTTACTTTTTCTCTATAGTGCCGTTAGCGATACCAGGTTTAGTACTCGGATTAGGATATGTCTTTTTCTTTAGTCAACCAACGATTCAAATTCTGGGACTATCAGTAACGAATCCGTTTCATTCTTTATACGGAACAATCGCTGTGTTAGTACTAGTAAATATCATTCATTTTTATTCTGTAACATTTGTCACGGCAACGACTGCCTTAAAGAAATTAGACCGAGAGTTTGAGCTTGTTTCGCAGTCAATGGGTATTCCGTTTTATAAAACATTCTTTAGAGTAACAGTACCAATGTGTTTACCAGCAATTTTAGAAATGGTGATGTACTACTTCGTAAATTCGATGGTAACTGTGTCAGCAGTTGTATTCTTATATGCAGCTGATTTTAAACTAGCTGCCGTATCAATCGTAAATATGGATGATGCAGGAAATGTAGCGCCAGCAGCTGCAATGAGTGTACTTATTGTTATTACAAATATTGTAGTGAGAGTTGTATATGAATGGGGAACGAAAGCACTTCGTAACCGAACTTCGCAATGGCAAAAAAGATAAATAAGAAGGGTGATGGACAGAATGAAAATTGAAGCAGTTATTTTTGATTGGGCAGGTACGACAGTTGATTACGGATGTTTTGCACCACTAGAAGTATTCATGAAGATTTTTCATAAACGCGGCGTTGAAATTACAGTAGAAGAAGCACGTAAGCCAATGGGATTATTAAAAATAGATCATGTAAGGGCACTAACAGAAATGCCTCGTATTGCGGATGAGTGGAAGCGTGTCTTCGGTCAATTACCAACAGAAGTAGACATTCATGAGATGTATGAAGAGTTTGAAGAAATTCTCTTTTCTATTTTGCCAAGTTATGCTACGCCGATTGAGGGGGTAAAAGAAGTAATCGCTTCTTTACGTGAGAGAGGCATTAAAATCGGTTCAACAACTGGTTATACGAGAGAAATGATGGATATTGTTGCAAAGGAAGCAGTGTTACAAGGATATAAACCTGATTTTCTTGTTACGCCAGATGATGTTCCAGCAGGCCGTCCATATCCATGGATGTGCTATAAAAATGCAATGGAACTTGATGTGTATCCGATGAATCATATGATAAAAGTAGGGGACACAGTATCAGATATGAAAGAAGGTAGAAATGCTGGAATGTGGACAGTTGGCGTAATTCTTGGAAGTAGTGAGCTCGGTTTAACGGAAGAGGAAGTGGAGAGTATGGATTCGGTAGAGCTTCGTGAAAAAATAGAAGTAGTTCGTAATCGGTTTGTTGAAAATGGGGCTCATTTTACGATTGAAACGATGCAGGAGCTCGAAAATATAATAGAACATATCGAGAAACAAGAACTAATTATTTCATAAAAGGGGCACTGGATCATGAATGAAAATCACTATTTATTATTAACACCAGGACCATTAACGACAACAAAATCAGTAAAAGAAGTTATGCTATACGATTGGTGTACGTGGGATGTTGAATATAATACGATGGTGCAAGAAGTAAGAGCTAAACTTGTATCGTTAGCGACGAAGGAAGAAGAGAAATATACAACAGTGTTAATGCAAGGAAGCGGTACGTTTTCAGTTGAAGCAGTAATTGGTTCTGTTATTCCGGCAAATGGGAAGCTTCTCGTTTGTACAAATGGTGCGTACGGTAAGCGCATCGTGCAAATGGCAGAGATGTTACAGATTGATGTAGTGGTCAGTCAAACAGAAGAGTGGGAACCTACTAATATTGTAGAAGTAGAAAAGTTATTGCAAGAAGATAAAGAGATTACGCATATTGCAGTTGTTCATTGTGAAACAACGACAGGTATTATAAATCCAATTGTAGATGTATGTAAATTAGGAAAGCAGTATGGAAAGGTTACAATTGTTGATGCGATGAGTAGTTTCGGCGGGATTGAAATAGACATTGCTGATTTACAAATTGATTTTTTAATTAGTAGTGCAAATAAGTGTATTCAAGGGGTTCCTGGATTCGGATTTGTAATCGCAAAACGTGATGAATTATTGAAGTGTAAAGGAAAAGGACGTTTTTTATCTCTTGATTTATATGATCAATGGGAAACGATGGAAAAACAAAATGGGAAATGGCGTTTTACTTCACCTACACATGTTGTACATGCTTTTTATCAAGCACTACTTGAACTAGAAAAAGAGGGGGGAGTGAGAGCGCGTTACAATCGATATTACAACAATCAAAAACTACTAGTGAATAGAATGGGAGAAATCGGATTTAAGCCACTAGTAGATGAGAAATATCAATCTCCTATTATTACATCTTTCATTTATCCAAAAGAGGGGTTCGAGTTTCAACAGTTATATAACGAATTAAAGCGTTATGGATTTGTTATTTACCCTGGAAAAATTTCGAAAGTAGATACGTTTCGCATTGGAAATATCGGTGATGTACATGAAGAAGATATTAATCGCTTAGTTGATAGTATTGCTAAAGGAGCTGTTATTGGATGAAAGTATTTTGCTTAGGTGGAGCAGGTAAAATTTGTCGTGAAGCTATTTTGGATTTAGTTCAATTTTCATCTTTTGAGACGATTACAGTAGCTGATTTTAACGAGGAAGAGGGCCGTAAAGTAGTAGAATGGCTCAACGATCCTCGTGTTGATTTTGTAAAAGTAGATGTAACGAATCACGAGGATACGGTTGCAAAAATGATTGGTTATGACATTGTAATGGACGGTACGACGATAAAGCTAAACGGATTGTCGACCCGCTGTATTGCAGAAGCAGGGTGTCACGGTGTGAACTTAAATGGATTTGGTGAAGAAAATGAATCGCATGCTATATTTGTTCAAAACGAAAAAACATGTTTACCTGGATTTGGCATGACGCCAGGTGTAACGCAAATGATGGCAATGCATGCAGCAAATCAACTGGATACTGTAGATACGATCCGCGTAAGTCACGGTTCGTATCGTCCGATTGCTTTTTCTGCATCAATTACAGAGACAACGACATATGAATATGATCCACATTTACCATCGCGTACAGTGTATGAAGATGGTGAATTTAAGCAAGTACTTCCGTTTGCGCGTCCAAGAGAAATAGAATTGCCAGCGCCTTATGGTAAGACAACGCAGTATATAATCCCGCATTCTGAAACAATTACGTTAGCAAAGGCACTAGAAAATAAAGGTATCAAACTGATAGAGACGAGAGGAACTTGGCCAAAGCAAAATATGCAACTTGTACATGCTTTATATGATTACGGCATATTGCGTAATGATCAGATTGAAATAAATGGGAAAGAAATTGGTATTATGGATTGTATTTCGCAGTATTTATTACAATCGAAAGAAGGACAAGAAACAGAGGTTTATGGTTATGCACTTCATGTAGAAGTAATAGGTATGAAAAATAATGAGAAGCAAAGACATGTATTATATCATACACATCCGTTATCTGATGGCTCTGTTGTAGGATGGGAAAAATTAAGAGCTTATACGAGAAACGTAGGTATTCCATTTGGGATTGCTGCAGAGTTAATTGCAAATGGAAATGTAAATAGGGTGGGTGTTGTTACGCCTGAAGAAGCTTTTGAAAATCCACAATTGATTTTTGATGAGCTAGCAAAGCGCGGTATTCATATTCATGAAAAAGTTTCTGCTTATAAAGAAAATTACAACCTTGTATAAATAAGGAAGTTTATGAGGGAGATATAAATGAGGTGAAGCTATGTCTGTAGTAGGAGAAGAAAGAAAGCGAACCATTCTTGAAAAGGTAGAATTTAAAGGGAAAGTAAAGGTTTCAGAATTAGCTAGAGAATTTGCTGTATCAACAGAAACGATTCGTCGATATTTAGAAGAATTAGATCGTGAAAAGAAGTTGAAAAAAGTGTATGGTGGAGCTGTTCAACTTCCAGGCGCTGGGGTAGAGGCACCAATGTTAGAAAGAGAAATGCTACATATAGAAGAGAAGAAAAGAATTGGTTATAAAGCAGCGACATTTGTAGAAGATGGTGATGTCATTGCAATTGATGATGGAAGTACACCGCTTCAAATGGTTCCATACCTTGTTCATCGTAAAAACTTAACGATTGTAACAAGTTCATTTCCAGTCGCAACACAATTAATTTCTTCTATTAATAAAAAGATGTTTCACGGTGAAGTTTTATTTATAGGTGGAAAAGTATCTCCAAAGCATTCGCGTGTATCAGGGTCTATTTCTCAGCAAGTAATACAGCAATTCCATTTTCATAAAGCGTTCGTTTCGATTGATGGGCTATTACCTAGTTTTGGAGTTTCCAGCTTTGAATTAGAGAAAGCGAAATTGTCAGAGGCGATGATGAAATTAGCTGAGAAAACATATATTTTATGTGATCATACGAAGGTAGGCGTGAAAGGGAATTATCGTATAGCAGCATTTTCACGTATTCAACATGTAATTTGTGATAAAAAAATGCCATATAGTTTTGAAGAAGAACTTATGAAGCATAATATTCAGTGGACAGTTTGTTAAATACAGTGAAAGTACCTAAACTCCCGCCTAATTTTTAGGAGGGAGTTTTATTGTCTGTAAATCGTAAAATAAAAGATTTGCATTTATGCAAAAAGTGGACACATTTTCTCATCTCTTTCATATAATTTACCAATACAAAAAAAGTTGGTCGAAGGAAAGAAGGGAGAACATGTCAGAACGAATATATAATAAACTTGTATTGTACGCGAATATTTTGCAAAAAATCGGTGTCATCAATGAGAAGGAAAAAAGTGAAATTCTTCATACGATAGGTAAAAAAGCCCTTTGAATAAAGGGCTTTTTATTATTTATCTTTAAAAATATAAATTTAATGTAATATTCTCATTGACAATGATAATGAGATTCATTATCATTTATTTGTGGATAATTGATAAGTATTATCAATTATAAAAATTATATATGATAGGGGATATTATTTTGAAAAAAAATTATATGAAGGCGCTAGTAGTAGCGACAACATTAGCAATTCCATTTGCTACGTACTCTACTCCAGCATTAGCAGCACTAAAAGTTGAAGCAAATCAATCGGTAGCAGCAGCGAGTGATCGCACGTATGATACTGAGATTAAAATATATAAGGATCAAAAAGACGAGCCATCTATGGTTTCTCAATATATAAAAGATCCTAAAGTAACAATTGCAGCTGGCAAAAAAATTGTCACTGTAACAATGCAAGATAGCGATTATTTTCAATATCTTAGAATAGAAGATAGAAACCAGCCTGGTGTATTTCATGATGTGAAAGTTTTGTCAGAAGATAAGAGGAAGAATGGAACGAAAGTAGTTCAATTTGAAATTGGCGAGTTTGAGAAGAAGCACAATATGCAAATGCATATACTTATTCCAGCTATTGGATATGATCACAAATATCAAGTTCAATTTGAAATTAAAGATCCAACTGTAGGTAACAAAGAAACAGAGAAACCAGATGATAACTCTAATTCAGGCAATACGGAAACGGATAATCCAGTTGATAATCAAAACATGATAACAGATAACAAATTAAGAGAACTTGTTAATAAAAAAGTATTTAATAAAAAAGATTTAAATACACCAATTACGAAAGAAGAGTTATTACAAGTAAAGGATTTGTTTTTAAATACAAACGAGATACTTGATTATAGTGCATTAAAATATATGCCAAATTTAAAATCTTTAACAGTTGCGAATGCAAAGATAAAAGATCCGTCGTTCTTTGCGAACCTAAAGCAATTAAATCATTTAGCTTTGCGTGGTAATGAGTTTTCAGATGTAACGCCACTTGTTAAGATGAATAATTTAGAGTCTCTTGATTTAAGTAATAATAAAATTACAAATGTTGCACCACTAACTGAAATGAAAAATGTAAAAACTTTATATCTATCAGGCAACCAAATAGAAGATGTAACAGCATTAGCGAAAATGGAACAACTAGATTACTTGAATTTAGCAAATAATAAAATTAAGAACGTTGCTCCATTAAGTGCTTTAAAAAATGTAACATACTTAACTTTAGCAGGTAATCAAATTGAAGATATTAAACCGTTATATTCATTACCTTTAAAAGATTTAGTATTAACGCGTAATAATGTTAAAGATTTATCGGGTATTGATCAAATGAATCAATTAAATAAATTATTTGTCGGGAAAAATCAAATTAAAGATGTGACACCACTTGCTAAAATGACTCAGCTTACAGAATTAGATTTACCCAATAATGAATTAAAAGATATTACTCCATTATCAAGTCTAGTAAACTTACAAAAGCTTGATTTAGAAGCGAATTATATTACAGACTTATCACCAGTGAGCAATTTGAAAAAATTAGTATTTCTAAGTTTTGTTGCAAATGAAATCCGTGATGTCCGACCAGTTATAGAACTAAGTAAGACGGCTTATATCAATGTCCAAAACCAAAAAGTATTTTTAGAGGAAACAGAAGTAAATAAAGAAGTAAAAGTACCTATATATGAAAAAGATGGTGAGATTTCTACGAAAATTCGTCTGAAGAGCGATAACGGTACGTATAGTAATGGTGTAGTGAAATGGAGTACACCAGGTGAGAAAGTATATGAATTTGGTGTGAAAGATCCATTTGCGGATACAGGAATCTTCTTTACAGGGTCTGTTATTCAAAATGTAGTAGAAAGTAAAGACGGTAATACATCTAAAGAAGATGAGAAAACAGAAGTGGTAGAATTTAAAGATGTACCAAAGGGACATTGGTCAGAAGAAGCAATTAATTACTTAGCGAAAGAAAAGTTATTTATAGGCTATGGAAATGGTGAATTTGGATTTGGTGATAACATTACTCGTGGACAAGTAGCTCTTCTAATACAAAGGTATTTAAAATTAGAAAATAATCTAGAACCAAAAACGGCATTTACAGATACGAAAGGAAATATGTATGAAACGGCTATTGATGCAGTGGTTCAAGCTGGTATTATGACAGGGTATGGAAATGATATATTCCGTCCAGATGGAGTATTAACTCGATATGAAATGTCAGTAGTACTACAAAGAGTATTTCAGTTAAAAGAAAATGAAAATAGTGCAGAGAATTTCAAAGATATACCAAATGGCCATTGGGCGAAAGGATATGTGAAAGCTCTAGTAGATAATAAAATATCAAAAGGTGACGGGGAAGGGAATTTTTTAGGAGATAATTTCGTAACACGTGAACAATATGCACAGTTTTTGTATAATGCAATAAAGAAATAAAGTGAAACTTTAATCAGTGGGGGTTTTGTTTATCCCCCACTGATTATTAGCCCTCACCAATCGGGCTTTTACGGGCAGAGCCCGATCCCCGCCTAACTTCTTTGCTTTCGCTGCATTTTGAGGTGGGGGTCTTACTGCCTAGCAAATAGCGGGATAAAAAGTGAGGAAAATGCACTATTCTTTAATTAAAGAATAGTGCATTTTTTTATGTACAAAATGAAATAGGCAATAGATAGGAGTATAGACATATGAATAGCCTATTTTAAAGAAGAACCGCGAAACTATATTGACAAAAAAGCATTCTCATGTGATAATTCAATTAAATTTTTAGAATAATCAAAAAATATTCCTTTTACATAGAAAGGATTCGAACCTTATATGAATATTATGCCGGGGGTGACGAAATGTTATTTTTTCTGAAGAAATGGAATGAATTAAAAGATGTGAAATCTGAATTGGCACTTCGTGATTGGTTTTATGGTACCAAAATTAGTTTGTCGCTATGTACGTCAAAAGAGCCGTTAACATTTTTAGTAAATGTTGAGGGAAGAGATAAAGGGCTATTTTCGGAAGAAGATTTTATTGTCGTAAATTGCATGTGCGAGTCAGTATTTGAAAATGAAGAAAAACCAGCTGCAGAGTCATTTATGCATGCGGATATTTATAAAAAAAGTAGTGCAGGATGTATTTTACAAGTGCAGACTGTAGATAGTCATTTAATATCAGAGTTATATGGAGAAGAAGGAGAAGTAACGTTCGATAAACGCAGTGTGGAACGTGTTTTCGGAAAAGAAGGTATAACAGAAATGACCATTCCAATTGTAGAAGATGAAAAAAAATTCGCTGATTTATTAGAAAGCAATGTTCCGAATTTCATTGAAGGTGGAGGAGTAGTTCTTGTTCATAATTACGGCATGATTGTGTGGGGAAAAACGCCAGAAGAAGCGAAAAAATGGCTAGAGGGTATAGAATATTTAATGAACTATCATGTGAAATTATTAATGATTAAGGGCGCAAGAAGCTCTGTTATATAAAAATGAATGTGATATGGCCACAAGTTAATAAATAAATGAAAGCGTTTTAAAAATAATTTCACTCATAAAATATAGGTCTCCTTATTATATATAGATTACATGTTGACATGTAAGGAGGAACATATTTTGCGAGTTAAATATCATTTTCTGCCAAAGCAGCAAGTAACATTTTGCAAAATAAATGATTCTGGTGAAGAGGCACTGCAAACGATGAACAAAACGGGATTTCGAGCCATCCCGGTATTAGCAGAAGATGAGAAGAAATTCACGGGGATTATTTATAAAGTAGATTTATTAGAAAAAAAATGCAATAGCGGATTAGAGCATGTAAGTGCAGGAGATATACTTGACAATTCCAATGCATTTATTTTTGAAAAGGATTCCTTCTTCAGAGCCTTTTATGTGATTCGTCGGCTTCCGTTTTTAGCCGTGCTAAATGATTATAATGAATTTGTCGGTATGTTAACGCATTCGAATATATTTGATGTTATTGAAGATTCATTTGGTATGCGGACAGGTGGTTATATATTAACAATTGCAACACAAGATTGTAAAGGAACGATTAAAGAGCTTGGGACATTGTTAAAAGCATATAATATCGGTGGGTTGTTTACACTCGATAACGGTGATCAATATATCCGCCGCGTTATTGTAAATATATCAGATGAGTTAGATGAAACAAGATTAAAGCAATTAATCGGAAAAATAGAGAAAAAAGGATTCAGAGTGAGTCATGTAGATTATATTTAAGTTAAAAAGAAAAGTACCTATCTGTTATATATAGATAGGTACTTTTCTTTGTGAGTAATAAACTTTATTTTGAAACAGGAGGCGGGGATAATGCTAGATCAGATAAAAAAATAAAGTCTGCATGCTCACGAATTTTAGGGATAGAAGTTTCAATAACGCGTGATGTAATTTCACCTGGGGGGCCCACATGCCCGATAGCTACCATAATAGGTTTTTCTTGAATTTTTTTGATGAGTAATTGGGCTTGTTTTGAAATATGTCCTGCTGTATACACATCATCAAAAAATAGTTGGTTTTCAATAATAGGAACTCCTAATTCTTTTCCGATTTTTGGGACGACACTATTAGGATTAGTTTTACTATCTAAGTAAAATAAACCGTGTTTTTTACAAGCAGCAAGTATAAGGCGAACAATTCTTTCATCCGCTGTTACTTTTGACCCCATATGATTGTTCATTCCAATTGCATGCGGAACTTCTTGAATCGCTTGTTCAAGTCGGTTGTTTATTTCTTCATCGCTTAAATCGGTTGTAATTGCTTTCGGTCCAAGCCATTCTTTTTTACCTTTAATAGGTTCCATTGGCATATGTATAATAACTTCATGGCCTTTTTTATGGGCGGCTATTGCATCTTCTTTTGTGGAAGGAAGAAAAGGCATAACAGCAACAGTGAGCGGAATGGGAAGTGATAACATTTGATTAGTCCCCTTCATATTATTGCCGAAATCATCAATGACAATAGCAACTTTATTTGTATGAGCATTTGCTTGAATAGGAAATAAGAAGGACGGTAAAAACAAAACAATGATGAACAATGTAATCGTATATTTTCGCATATAAATATTTCCTTTCTATTGTTATCCCGCTATTTGTGGGTAGTAAGACTCCCACCTCAACATTGGGCTGGATAGGTGGGAGATTCACTGCCTATAAACGCACGATTGGTGAATGCTAATAATCAGTGGGGCTGAACAAAAAACACTGATTAAAGTTTCACTTTATCAATCATCATTATGTTTTGCTTTTTTATATAAATTAAACAAAAAATGTCGAAGAAAAGTAGGTGGAAAATTAAGAATCCCCGGTTTACGTAGAATTTGTAAAAAAAGAAGATGAAAAAAATGTCTATTATTGCGAATGTATTTACAAAGATAGAATAATTTGTAATAATTCTCAAAGTGAGGGTAAAGATTTGTAAATTACAGGGAGAAAATGTTAAAATTTCTGATTCTTCAAATTTGTATATGATTAAGTAGTTAAAAAGGTCAATGGAGAAGTGAAGTTGAGAGCATGGAAGTATAATAAGGGGGATATGGATGTTTACTGTAAAAAGGAAGTACACATTAGAAAAGCTTTCACGTGATATTCATATGAAACGTGAAGAAATGATTCAACTAGGATTAACAAGTGGGCTAAATAGTAGGGAGACAATTCAAGTTAGTCAAGAATTGGACAAGCTTATTTTACAATATCAGTGTTATAAAGAAAAACAAACACCGAAATGGTTTTCAATTATAAAAATACCAATTTTCCAAATCGGGTATGAAGGAAAATCAAATAATTTTTGGCGAATGCTTGTCACTGGTTTTATGAAATAAGTATAATTACCCTTATAGGATAAGGATAATTATACTATGTGTAACGGAATTTCGATATGAACTGTCGTTCCTTCGTTTTCTGTACTGTCAATAAAAATATGCCCATTATACATCTCTACAATTCGTTTACATATGACAAGTCCAAGACCTGTTCCAGTATCTTTATTAGTAAAGAACGGATGAAAGAGGTGTTTTTGAATATGTTGCGGAATCCCTTTTCCAGTATCTGTAATCTGCAATTGTGCGTGTGTTTCATTGTTTTTTACTACAATGGTTAGTGTATCACTAGAAGTCATGGCCTCAATTGCATTTTTTGTAATGTTTAAAACCACTTGTTTCATATGGTCTTTCGAACAACGGATATGAACAGGATGGTCTGGCAAATGTAAATGGAATACAATGTTATGTAAATTCGCCTCAGATTGAATAATTAATGCTACCTCATTTAGAATTGTTCTTACGTCATATGTTTGTTCGATGATGGCGGTTGGCTTGCCGAGAATAAGAAATTCACTTACAATTTCATTGATTCGCTCTATTTCTTGTTCAATTACGGAAAAGTAGAACTGATCTTGTTCATCTTTATATTTCTCTTTTAATAGAGCGACGAGTCCTTTAATTCCAGTAAGAGGATTACGGATTTCGTGTGCTGTACTTGCTGCAAAAGTTCCAACTAATTCAATTTTCTGTAGTTCATTTTGTTGTCTTTCAAGTTTTGTTTGACGTTTTAACAACATATATTGAGCAAGTAAAAATAAAATAGACATTAAAAATAAAGTAGCGATACACTCTATTGCAACCCACTGGTATAAGTTTTTTTGATGAATAGGTAATGGTGAAACAGAGACCTTCCAATTTAATCTTTGGAGTGGAGTAGTAAGCATATTAGAATGCGTATCACTTGTGTCATTATTATCATCGGTTAGAAAAACTACATCATGTTTATCAGTTACCTCAAAATGGTATTGTGGTTTAAGGGCATTTAAAGAAGATGAAATGTAATCAAAGCGTAAACTAGCTAATAATAATCCTGAGAGCTCCTTCTGTTTATTGAATATGGGGGCAGCAATCATAATAGCTTTATGTCCAAGAACGCGATCAGTAATGACTGATGATACAGTGGTTTTTTTAGTTTGTAGAACGTCTTGAATATATTTACGGTCTGAAACATCTACGGGCTTTGATTCATCTTCAGATGCGATTGTAATGACCCCTTTTGGTGTAGCGTAATATAGACCAGAAAAGCGTGCATCGTTTCCATCTGTATCATGTACAATTTGTTTAATGCCATTTATATTACCAGTCTCGGTGCCTACAACTTTTGCAAGCATGTCTAAAGCAGAAATTGCTTCACCAAGATGATGATCTAAATAATCTCTATATAAAAAGAGAACTGTATGAGCGGATAATTTGTTTTCCTGTTTCATTTTATATGTATGATACGAATAAAATGTAGCACCAATCCCTATTGTCGGTAGGATAACAAGCAATATATATATAATTATGCTTTGGAATTTGACTTTCAAATGTGGTACTCCTTCTTTTTTTATTATCATTATATATAAACTATGTTAAAATTGTCATGTTTTTATTCAAGAATGATTCTTAATATATTAGGGGAGAGGAAATGGATGAGTGAATGCTCATTCGGAATTCACATGAAGTATGAAGTGGCATTTTCTTTTTATTGCTGAGAATTTAAGTGAAGGGTTGAAAGTTGTATGACATCAAATAATGAACGAGAAGATATTTCTCAATCTTTAAAAGTATTTATTGCATTATCTCGTGTACATCGTTCTGTTATGGATACTACAAATAAATCTATACAAAGTAACGGGTTAAATCCAACGGAATTTGCTGTATTAGAACTGCTATATCATAAAGGCGGTCAACCACTCCAGCAAATTGGTGAGCGCATTTTAATAGCCAGTGGCAGCATTACATATGTTGTAGATAAGCTGGAGAAAAAGGGATTAGTAAAGAGAATCCCATGCCCGAATGACAGACGTGTTATTTACGCGCAATTAACTGAGTCTGGCGAGAACTTTATTGCTTCTATTTTTCCGGGGCATGAGAAAGTTATACATCGGTCTTTTGAAATGTTAACGAAAGATGAAAAAGATGAATTACTTGATCTATTAAAAAAAATTGGGAAGTATGAAAAATAATAATATGTTCCAAAGGAGCTTTGGATAAATAAATCCAAGGCTTTTTTATTTGCAATGAACTCAGGGTAGTAACTGCCGAATTTTGTTGAAAATTAAGAGGGAATTCGGGAATACGTATTGAATTATAGTAAAGGTATGCAATGGAGAGGAGGCTCGTTCATGTCATTTAAAGACTATGAATATAAACGCCCAAATATTGAAGAGTTAAAAGAGAAATTTACTGTTGCTTTAGAGAAGTTTGATAACGCAAAAACTGTAGAAGAACAAAAACAAGTCATTCATTCAATTAATGAAATTCGCAACGATTTTGGTACAATGGGAAACCTTTGTTACATTCGCCATTCTGTTGATACGACGGATACTTTTTATAAGGAGGAGCAGGATTTCTTTGATGAATTCTCTCCAGTTGTACAAGGATATGGTACAAAATATTATAAGGCACTCATTAATTCTCCATTTCGTGAAGAATTAGAGGCGTATTATGGAAAACAATTATTTGCTCTAGCAGAATGTGATTTAAAAACATATTCAGATGAAGTCGTGAAAGATTTACAATTAGAAAATAAATTATCGTCGCAATATACACAGTTATTAGCATCTGCAAAAATTGACTTTGCTGGAGAAGAAAGAACGTTATCGCAACTGATTCCGTTTATGCAAGGAAAAGAAAGAAGCGAACGTAAAGCAGCAAGTGAAGCATACTACGGATTTTTAGCTGGAAATGAGGAAGAACTAGATCGTATTTATGATGAGCTTGTTAAAGTGAGAACGAAAATCGCAAAATCTTTAGGTTTCAAAAACTTTGTTGAACTTGGATATGCAAGAATGTACCGTACAGATTATAATGCGGAGATGGTGGCTAATTACCGTCAGCAAGTGCTGGATTATATCGTTCCCGTTACAACGGAATTAAGAAAGCGACAACAAGCACGTATCGGTGTAGAGAAGTTAGCTTATTACGACGAAAACTTTGAGTTTGCTACAGGGAACCCAACTCCAAAAGGAGATGCGGATTGGATTGTTGATCATGGAAAGACGATGTATAAAGAGTTATCGGCTGAGACAGATGAATTTTTCAATTTCATGCTAGATAATGATTTATTAGATTTAGTTGCGAAAAAAGGAAAAGCTGGTGGCGGATATTGTACATATATTGAGAATTATAAAGCGCCATTTATTTTCTCAAACTTCAATGGAACATCTGGTGACATTGATGTATTAACACATGAAGCAGGTCATGCTTTCCAAGTATATGAAAGTCGTAAATTTGAAATTCCAGAATATAATTGGCCAACATATGAAGCGTGTGAAATCCACTCTATGAGTATGGAATTTTTTACATGGCCATGGATGAAGCTATTCTTTGAAGAAGATGCAGATAAATATTACTTCTCTCACTTAAGTTCAGCACTTCTGTTTTTACCTTATGGCGTATCAGTTGATGAATATCAACATTATGTATATGAAAATCCTGAAGCATCACCTGAAGAGCGTAAGACAGCATGGCGTAACATAGAGAAGAAATACTTACCGCATCGTGATTATGAAGATAATGATTATTTAGAGCGCGGTGGTTTTTGGCAACGTCAAGGGCATATTTATAGTTCACCTTTCTATTATATTGATTACACGCTTGCTCAAATTTGTGCGCTACAATTTTGGAAACGTGCAAGAGATAATAGACAAGAGGCGTGGGAAGATTATGTGAATCTGTGTCAACAAGGTGGAAGTAAATCGTTCTTAGAATTAGTAGAAGTTGCAAATTTAACATCACCATTTGCTGAAGGCTGTGTGAAAAGTGTTATTACAGAAATTGAAGCATGGTTACATGCGATTGACGACACAAAATTGTAAAAAACATGCGCTTTTTTTCACATGTTTAACATCGACATAATGGGAAAATGATGAGATAATAAAAGAAAATTCAGAATACTAAAGAGGTGTTTCTAATAAGGAGCACCTCTTTTCACCAACAAAAGGGGGGAACAAGTATGCTTCAATCTAATATGGATGTGAGTTTAGAAAGTTTAGTAAACTCATTACAGTCTACCCGAAGCACGCTATTATCAGAAATTGAAATGTTAAATGATACAGAAGTGAATGTAAAGCCACGCCGTGATAAATGGAGTATTACTCAAATTTTACACCACTTGCATTTAGTTGAACAATCTGTCACGTCTGCCCTTGTATATGCTTTACAAAAAAACGAAAGAAACATGACTCCATTTAAAGACCTCCAACTTACGCTTGATCGCACACATAAACGAGAAGCTCCTCAGCAAATGCAACCAACAGAAACTTTAATGAAAAAACAGCAAGGAATTCAATTACTAGAACATTCACGACAAGAACTATTACACGCGCTTCATAGTGTTATAGATGAAAAAGATCTATTTGAAAATGGATTAAAGCATCCTGTTTTTAATGATCTGAATTTGTATCAATGGGTTCAATTTCTTGATTTGCATGAACAAAGACATCTTACGCAGTTAAAAGAGGCGAAACATGCAATTTTGCAACGCTAAAGTGGAAGAAGTGGGAAACCACTTCTTTTTTGATATGTGCATAGTTTTCTTTCTTATTTTGGAATACTACATG
This sequence comes from Bacillus sp. FSL K6-1338, assembly GCF_038006965.1. Taxonomy (NCBI): domain Bacteria; kingdom Bacillati; phylum Bacillota; class Bacilli; order Caryophanales; family Bacillaceae; genus Bacillus; species Bacillus sp. FSL K6-1338. Next base: position 1,322,884 of record NZ_JBBOWI010000001.1, read on the forward strand.
GAGAAAGAAAAGAAGGAGTTGAAAAAATATGTCTAAGAAGAAGCGAGAAGAGGAGCGCGCCTGGAAAGCGCGTAAAGAAAATCAACAACCGCACGGAAAAGTGAAAGCTTTTGCTGAATTAGTTGAAGGAACAGAAAAAACGTGATGATTATTTCATCACGTTTTTTGTATGAGTGGAAAAGTTAATAAAAAGGTTGTACCGATTCCTTTTTCACTTATAATATCAATTTTTCCGTTCATAGCTTGAACAACACTGAATACGACCATCATTCCAAGTCCAGTGCCTTTTTCTTTCGTTGAATAGAAAGGCGAACCAAGACGTTTTACTTGTTCTGAATCCATACCGATTCCTGTATCTTTTATATATAACTGAATATGCTTATGATCAGGAACTAATGTGAAATAAAGATCACCGCCTTTTGGCATAGCCTCAATGCAATTTTTTAAAATATTTAATAAACATTGATTTAGTTTTTGTTTTTCTCCAGCGATAAAAAAAGAAGTGCTTTGCTTTATATAATGAGTACGTACATTTGTTAAATTAGCAAGCGGTGTAATTAACGACAATGCATGTAGTAATTCTTCTTCTAACTGTAATGTTTGTTCTTTTTCAATGCTTGGTTTGGCAAAAGTTAAATAATCTGTAAGAACATGATTTGCTTGTTCGATGCCGTTAATGGCAATGTCGATATATAATTTTCGTTCCTGCTCAGTGCATGTATCTGATTGTAACAGTTGTAAAAACCCTTTCGTTGAAGTTAATGGATTGCGAATTTCATGAGAGATAGACGCTGCCATTTCACCAATTAAATGAAACTTTTCAGCATTTATAAGTTCGTTTTGGAGACGAACTTGAGTTTGTAATATGTGTAGTAAATATAAAATTAGGATCGTACCAAGCATTGAACATAACTCATATACAATAATATGCGGTATATAATCAGTCTTATTTGTAACCTTTGAAAGAAAGAAAGGTATCCAACTAAATCCGTATGTGAGACTGTAGATAATAGCAAGTGTTATTTTTATACGATTAGAAGTTCGATTGAAAAATTTATATGTTAATAGTAGAACAATAAATAGAAGAACAGAACCGATAAGAGATGGGAAAACACCTACCCCACCTAATAGTAAGCGATATATGTTTAATACAACTAAGATAGAACCACCAGCAATAGGCCCTCCCGTTAATGTACCGACAATTAATACAATATGGCGCATATCAAATTGAAAACCATTATTTGTTTTTGCTGCAAATGTAATACAGAGTACGGTAGCGAGGCAACACAATACAATAAATATAGCTGAATTTAATTTAGGAGAGCGTTTCCCTTTTTGATTCCAAAATAAATGATATACGAGCATTGTAATAAGGATGAATAATATATTTAAAAAGAGATAAATAATAAAGGATTTCAGTGGGATGCCTCCTCTCTTCTTATATTAAATTAATCATACTATAAAATGAAAGAAATGAAATAATAAATAGCGGAAAAATCAGAAATTTTTACGCTAGTATACAATATGTTACAATAAGCTGTGTCAATGAAAGAAGAAATTCCGTGCACCGCGCGGGAGAGGTTCGCGAACTCCCTCTATAAAAAACTATGGAAACAACAATATCCTTAGGTATTGTTTTGTTTTTTTATTGTGACAGTTCAAGAGCGTTCTTTCTTCTTATTTATAGTAGAGAAGGAGAATGAGTGAAATGAAAAAAGAAAAAGCAGTTGTTGTTTTTAGTGGAGGACAAGATAGTACAACATGTTTATTTTGGGCAATAGAGCAGTTTGCAGAGGTAGAAGCTGTAACGTTTAATTACAATCAACGTCATAAGCTAGAAATTGATTGTGCAGCGAAAATTGCAAAAGAGCTAGGAATAAAGCATACGGTACTAGATATGAGTCTATTAAATCAACTTGCTCCAAATGCGTTAACGAGAACGGATATGGAGATTACACATGAAGAAGGTGAATTGCCATCGACATTTGTAGATGGACGAAATTTACTCTTCTTATCATTTGCTGCTGTATTAGCAAAACAAGTTGGAGCACGTCATATTGTAACGGGTGTATGTGAAACTGATTTCAGTGGTTATCCAGATTGCCGTGATGTGTTTGTGAAATCGTTAAACGTTACTTTAAATTTATCCATGGATTACCGGTTTGTCATTCACACGCCACTTATGTGGATTGATAAAGCTGAAACATGGAAATTATCAGATGAACTTGGAGCATTTGAGTTTGTTCGAGAAAAAACATTAACATGTTATAACGGAATCATTGGTGATGGTTGCGGTGAATGTCCAGCGTGCCAACTTCGTAAAGCAGGATTAGATACGTACCTACAAGAACGCGAAGGAGCGAACAACTAATGGATAATTTCTTTGGATTTCGCATCGTAGAAAATTTGCAAAAAATGGACAAGGATATTCAGCGTAAACAGCTCAAATACCATAATAAAAGAGTAATGGTCAGCAAGGAATTTACATTTGATGCAGCACACCATTTACACTGTTATGAAGGGAAATGTAAAAACTTACATGGTCACACATATAAAGTTGTATTTGGAATTAGTGGATATGTAAATGAAATAGGACTTGCAATTGACTTTGGTGATATAAAAGAGATTTGGAAGAATGAAATCGAAATTTATTTAGATCATCGTTATTTAAACGAAACGTTACCTGCAATGAATACGACTGCTGAAAATATGGTCGTTTGGATTTATGAAAAGATGGCAGAGGCACTAACTAAAGAGAATCGAGTGAACGAATATAAAGGAGCTCGCGTAGAATTTGTTCGTCTATTTGAGACGCCGACTAGTTATGCGGAAGTAAGACGGGAGTGGATGCTCGATGAGTAAAATCCCTGTCTTAGAAATATTTGGTCCGACTATTCAAGGTGAAGGAATGGTTGTAGGGCAAAAGACAATGTTTATCCGTACGGCTGGTTGTGATTATAGCTGCGCTTGGTGTGATTCTGCTTTTACATGGGATGGATCAGCTAAAAATCAAATTAGACAGATGACAGCAGAAGATATTTGGGATGAGCTTGTTGCAATTGGAGGAGAAAAATTTTCTCATGTTACGATTTCAGGCGGGAATCCGGCATTGCTGAAAAATATTGAGTTTCTTCTTTCTATATTAAAAGAAAATGGAATGCGGACGGCAATTGAAACTCAAGGGAGTAAATGGCAAGATTGGTTACTTCAAATTGATGAAGTAACAATTTCTCCAAAACCACCAAGTTCGACGATGAAAACAGATTTTCAGAAGTTAGATGCTATTATTCAGAAACTAGCAGGAAAAGATATTAGTTTAAAAGTAGTAGTATTCGATGATCATGATTTTGAATATGCAGTTAAGATGCACGAACGTTATCCAGATGTACCATTTTTCTTGCAAGTAGGAAACGATGATACAAAAACAGTGGATGATGCAATGCTTATTAAAAAATTATTAGATAAGTATGAGTGGCTGATTGATAAAGCTGTAAATTGTAAAGAGATGAATGATGCAAAAGTATTGCCCCAGCTTCATGCGTTAGTATGGGGAAATAAACGCGGCGTATAATGAGAAGGGATGTTTAAAATGACAGGAAGATTAGATGAAGATTTAAAAGATGTAACATTACTAGGAAATCAAAATACAAAATATTTATTTGAATATAGCCCAGAAATATTAGAGGTATTTGATAATAATCATCCAAACCGTGATTATTTTGTAAAATTCAATTGTCCTGAATTTACAAGTTTATGTCCGAAAACAGGACAACCAGATTTTGCAACAATTTATATTAGCTATATTCCAGAGCAAAAAATGGTAGAGAGTAAATCTTTAAAGTTGTATTTATTTAGTTTCCGCAATCATGGTGATTTCCACGAAGATTGCATGAACGTTATTATGAACGATTTAATTAAATTAATGGATCCACGTTACATTGAGGTATGGGGGAAATTTACACCACGTGGTGGCATTTCAATTGATCCATACTGCAACTACGGTCGCCCGGGGACGAAGTATGAACAAATGGCTGACTACCGCATGATGAACCACGATCTATATCCGGAAACAATTGATAATCGTTAATAGAAAGAAAGGGCCTGTATACTATACAGGCCCTTTCTTTCTATTATATTATGCATTTTGATTAATGACAGTATAGTTTTTATGACTTACAACTGTAAGAGGTTCCATATCTAGTTCTCTAAAATTCTTCATAATTGTTATATCAACAATAACAGAGTTTTGATTTACTTTTTGAACACGGCCTTGCATTCCACCTTTAAATTCGATGATATCTCCAGTTTCTGCGATCTGCATAAGCAACTCTCCTTGTTACAGTTTTCCCAAAAAAAGAATAAATTTGGGTTTTTTTATTTCCTCCTATTTTGAACCATATTTCCTACTTTGTAAATGTTTCCAAAGTAAAAATTCGAAAAAAATTCACTTTTTGTAAGAAAATATGTAGAAAATCCATGTTATTTGAAAAAATAGCAAAAATGCGGAAATCTTTATATCGAGGTATAATGAAAAAGTAGAATAACCTGCTGAAGTGGGAGAAATTAGAGGCGGTAAAATGATGTTTGAATTTGTGGGGAGTGTTATTGCTTTAATTTTATTTTTATTTTCTTATATGCATTTAAAAAAGATTCGTCAATATGATACGAATACATATTTTGATGGGATGGATGGTACCCATGCTTCGATAACACATGATAGTGGTGGGGAGATGTAAAGGTATATAACTTTCTTTTCTTGCGTGGTATGATATTTAGAACTAGTGCATAATAGAGTTCGTAAGTGATGAATGGAGAGTGAAAAGAATGAAGATTTCTTTTATTCGTCATGGTTGTTTAGGTCGTATAAGAGAACCGATGACAATTAATTCATTTCACGAATGGATGAAACAGTATGATTCCGAATCAATGATACAAAAAGCTAAAATGCCGATAGAAACAATAGAGGCAATTGAAGCAGCGAAATTTGTCTTAACAAGTGATCAAAGGCGTGCTGTACAATCAGCAGCTGAATTGACAGATTCTTTATCTTTTATGCAAAATTCTCTTTTTAGAGAAGCTGAAGTTCCTTCATGCTTTTTTGCTCCGAAGTGGTTGAAATGCACAATTAAGGTATGGATGTTCATTGGACGAACATTATGGATACTTGGCTACCATAAAGATGTTGAGTCTTATAAGGAAGTAAGAGAGAGGGCAAGGCAAGCGGCTTACCTGTTACATCGTTATGCTCTCGTACATGGAAGTATTGCTCTTGTAGGTCATAAGTATTTTAATTCGATGATTGGAACGGAGCTGAGGGCAATGGGATGGTCTGGTTCTCCTATTTTGCATAGAAAGCCATGGGGATGTACAACATATACGTTTCACGAGGCGATGGATGGAAATATATTAAATACGAATTTAACATAAAAGCACACGATTTATATAAATCGTGTGCTTTCTTTTTAAGATATAGAAATTTTGACGTTTAATGTTTTTACGAGATGAGCATAAGGTTCGCCTACTAGCATAACAATTTCATCTTTTTTATAACCTAACTTTTCGTATAGTGAATAGGCGCGTGTGTTTTCTAAATTAACAAGTAAAGCGATTTTTTCATGCCCTTTTTCAGTTGCATAGATTTCGGCAGCTTCAATTAATTTAGAACCTATACCTTTTCCGCCGTGTGCACTTGAAACTGATAATGTATCAATGTAATACTCATCAAGCTCAGCTTCTTTTTCTAACGTAATTGATTCATCTTTATGTAATTCTCTTAAGTGATGTACAATTGGTGCGTCAAGCTGTGTTGCTTCACTACCGTGATAAGCGACAATAATTCCAACTGCACTCTCGTCTTGTTCATAGACAAAACAGTTTTCGTAGCTCAGACGGTTATTTTCTTTTGAGAACCATGTCTCAAGTCCTAGTAATACTTCTGCTTTAACTGTGCTACCTGTGATTTTTTCAGCAATTTCATGCAGAGCATTATACAATAAAGGAGCTATTGCCAGTGCATCTGTCTTTTTTGCTTTCCGAATCATAGTATCCCTCCTAGTTCTATTTGTATATTGTAGCATAGTGGTATGGAACTTTGCATAATTGAATGCCGAAATGTTTGATATAGAGAAGTAGCTATGTTAGTATATGATATTTAGTGGACATATAGTAAAACGATATTGTTTGCGAAATAACGAAAATAAAATCATGGCATAACAACGAGATAAAATGAAACGTTAATCAGTAAGACTTTTGTTCATTCCACGACTGATTAGTAGCCAACACCAATCGGACCGCCTGCAAATAGCGGGATAATTTTACAGTTGTTGACCTATAGAATATACGATAAAATAAAATATTGCAGAGAGGTGAAATACATGGATAAAGAATTAGCAAATACAATTTTAGATCAGCTGAAAAATGGTGAAATAACGGAGTATGTTGTTACGAAAGATGTATTTTATACGTTCAGAGAAGTTGTTGTAAATAGAGAAGACTTTAAGCATTTCATTGGTAACGCACAACGAGGCGGGCAAGTGATTTATACATATTCAGAAACGCCACGTTCATAAAGGGGAATTTTGATCAGCAGGGCATCCCTCACTGATTAGTAGCCGACACCAATCGAACGTTTAATGCGGGATAAATAAAAGATAAAGGAGAGGGGAATTATGGGCGATTTTAAACAAGGCATTTTACCACATTGGGATTATATGTGGAAAGATAGAGCCGGCAATAGATTTATGGGAATGGTTATGTATCCAGAGAAACGAAAATGTTCAGCAAAAATGCTTCAGAAAATAAAAAGAGCATATGAAGAAGCGATAGAAATTAAAGTAACTGTACAAGTTCAACATACATATCAGTACGTAGAAGGAATGATTGTATACTTTGATGAAGAAGCTCCTGTATGTACAATGCTTGATAAAGATGAAAATCCACATCACATATTTGTAAAAGATATTTTGCGTATTGAGCACTCTGAATAAACTTTTCATAAATAAATTGAAGTTCCATAATAATAATCTTTTTCTATAATAGTTATCTTTTAGTATGTAACGAAAAACGAAAGTATATGTATAATATATTTAATAAGGTAAATTTGATAAATGTAATCGTTTTTTAGAGCAGATTATAGTTTCATATCTGTTCTTTTTTGCGTGATGCTGGAGAAATATATTTCTTCAGCATCTACCGTTTTATGACAAAATATATTGTTAACTTTTTTTAAAATAAGATTAAATTCGTTGACAACTTTTTTGAAAAGCACTTTATTGACATGAGTTTTAGAATGTTGTTTCATAGTCATTGTATTGAAAAAAAACGGCTATCATGTCGAAAAGTAAAAGTTAAAAAAAGAAAGAATTTATACATATATCTTGTGTCTTATTTTGAAACGTAATACAATATATAGAGAAATCAAGAACAACATATAGAGAATATAGATTTGAGAGGGAGGGTCGGAAATGTTAGTTGCATATGATTCTATGACAGGAAACGTGAAGCGTTTCATTCACAAATTAAATATGCCGGCCGTTCAAATTGATGAAGATCTAGTAATAGATGAAGACTTTATTCTTATTACGTATACAACAGGTTTTGGCAATGTACCAGAACGTGTTTTAGACTTTTTAGAGCGCAATAATGAAAAATTAAAAGGCGTATCTGCAAGCGGCAATCGTAACTGGGGAGACATGTTCGGTGCAAGTGCTGACAAGATTTCTACTAAATATGAAGTGCCTATTGTATCAAAATTTGAGTTATCTGGAACAAATAACGATGTAGAATATTTTAAGGAAAGGGTGCGGGAGATTGCGACACATTGAACTGAATAATGAAATCACGCAAATGCAGGACGGTTTTTATCAGCTTCATAAAGATAAAGAGGCATTAGAAGTCTTTATGGAAGAAGCTAGAGAGAATACCGTTCCTTTTAATAGCGTGGCAGAGCGAATGGAGTATATGAAAGAACATGATTACTATTACAACGTTCTGGACGAGTATAGCTTGGAGGAAGTAGAGGGAGTATATAACATCGCTTATGGTGAAAACTTCGAGTTCCAATCTTATATGGCAGCATCTAAGTTCTACAAAGATTATGCGTTAAAAACGAATGATCAAAAACAATACTTAGAAAGCTATGAAGATCGTGTAGCAATTGTGTCATTATACTTAGGACGCGGTGATGTTTCGAAGGCAAAACAATTCGCAAGCATGATTGTAAAACAAAACTACCAACCAGCGACACCAACCTTTTTAAATGCGGGAAGAAGCAGAAGAGGAGAAATGGTGTCTTGTTTCTTGTTAGAGATGGACGATAGCTTAAATTCAATTGGCTTTAACATTAATACTGCGATGCAATTATCGAAAATCGGCGGGGGAGTAGCCTTAAACTTATCTAAGCTACGCGCACGTGGTGAGCAAATTAAAGGTATCGACAACGCTGCAAGTGGTGTAGTGCCTGTTATGAAATTGCTTGAAGATTCGTTTTCATATGCGAATCAGCTTGGCCAACGAAAAGGTGCCGGCGCAGTATATTTAAACATTTTCCATTGGGATATTATTGAATTCCTTGATACAAAAAAAATAAATGCCGATGAGAAGAGCCGTATTCAGTCTCTATCAATCGGAATTATCGTTCCAAGTAAGTTCTTTGAGCTTGCTGAGAAAAACGAACCTTTCCATGTTTTCGCGCCTTATACGGTTTATAAAGAATATGGCAAGCATTTAGATGATATTGACATTGATGAAATGTACGATGAATTAATGAGCAATCCGAAAGTGAAGAAGAAGCCACTAGATATTAGTGCACGTGATATGCTTATTAAAATCGCTATGATTCAGCTTGAGTCTGGTTACCCATACTTAATGTTTAAATCAAATGCAAATAATCAACATCCATTGAAGGATATTGGAACTGTGAAGATGTCGAACTTATGTACAGAAATCTTCCAGCTTCAAGAAACTTCAGAAATAAATGATTACGGTACAGATGACATTATCCGTCGTGATATTAACTGTAACTTAGGATCGTTAAATATCGTAAACGTAATGGAAAATAAAGAAATTCGTGAAGCAGTTCATGCGGGAATGGAAGCTTTAACAGCTGTTTCTGATATGACGATTATTCCGAATGCACCAACTGTGAAAAAAGCAAATGACGAGCTTCATTCAGTTGGACTTGGAGCAATGAACTTACACGGATATTTAGCAAAAAATAAAATCGCTTATGAAAGTGCAGAAGCGAAAGAATTCGCTCGTACATTCTTTATGATGTTAAATTACTATTCTATTGAGAAAAGTATGGAAATCGCTACAGAAAAAGGCGAGACATTTAAAGACTTCGATAAATCTGATTATGCGAATGGCACATACTTCGAAAAGTATGAAACGACAGATTACAGCCCAGTAACTGAAAAAGTTCAGCAACTATTTGAAGGAATTCATATTCCGACAAAAGAAGATTGGACAAGTTTAAAAGAGCAAGTGCAAAAGAATGGTTTATACAACTCATATCGTCTTGCCATTGCTCCAACACAATCAATCAGTTACGTTCAAAATGCAACTTCAAGCGTAATGCCGATCGTAAGTCAAATCGAATCAAGAACATATGCGAACGCGACAACATATTATCCAATGCCGTATTTATCAAAAGATACGTTCTGGTACTATAAATCTTCTTACGATATGAATCAGTTTAAATTAATTGATTTAATCGCAGAAATTCAAGAACATATTGATCAAGGAATTAGTACAATTCTTTACGTTAATAGTGATATTTCAACACGTGAATTAGCACGTTACTACATCTATGCACATAAAAAAGGCTTAAAGAGTCTGTATTATACGAGAACACGTAAATTAAGCGTGGAAGAGTGTGTGGCTTGTACCGTTTAATATAAAAAGTGAGACATGATGAGCAGGGTTTTCTGAACCCTGCTCATGCTTAGTTATCATATTTAGAGAAGGGGCGATTTAATGCGTGCGGTAAACTGGAACAAAAAAGAAGATGATTTTAGTTTAATGTTTTGGAAGCAAAACATCGCTCAGTTTTGGACAGAAGAAGAAATTGCGGTTTCGTCTGACAAAAATACTTGGGTGCAATTATCGAAAGAAGAGCAAATTGCTTATAAGCGTGTATTAGGTGGTTTAACACTTTTAGATACGAAACAAGGTGGCGAAGGAATGCCACTTGTACTTGTTCATCTTGAAAATTTACAAGCTAAAAGTGTATTAGCTTTCATGGGAGCTATGGAAGAAGTACATGCGAAGAGTTACAGTCATATCTTTACAACGTTAGCTACTGAAGAAGAAATTGATGATATTTTTGACTGGGTAGACAATCATCCATTACTTGAGAAAAAGGCCGGTATTATTACTGGTTACTATCGTCGTTTGTTAAAGCCTGAGGTAACGAAAAAAGAGCTATATATGGCAATGGTAGCAAGTGTGTTCTTAGAAAGTTATTTATTCTATAGTGGATTCTTCTATCCGCTTTACTTAGCTGGTCAAGGAAAACTAACAGCAAGTGGTGAGATTATTAACTTGATAATTCGTGATGAGTCAATTCACGGCGTATTCGTCGGTATTTTAGCACAACAAATCTTCGCAGAACTTTCTGCAGAAGAGCAACAAGAAGTGCAAAAAGAAACACAAGAGTTATTAATGGAACTATATGAAATTGAAATGGCTTATACAGAAGAAATTTACACTTCTATCGGTCTTGTAGAAGATGTAAATCGTTTCGTTCGTTACAATGCGAATAAAGGGCTTATGAACTTAGGACTTGAGCCGAAGTTTGAAGAAGAAGAAATTAACCCAATCGTTTTAAATGGTTTACGTACAGATACGAAAAACCATGATTTCTTCTCTGTAAAAGGAAATGGTTACGTAAAAGCAACGAACGTTGAAAAGTTAGCTGACGATGACTTCGTGTTTAACTTTTAATATAGGATTATAAAGAAAAGCTGTCTTATTCATTGATAAGACAGCTTTTCTTTATAATTTTGTTTACATAACACTATTATTTCTATATAGCGATTTATGTTTGGGAAGTTCTATTCGGTTAACGGATAGAACTTTTTGTAATTAAATGGGTATTTACAAACTTTTTGTATCAGTGTATTATTTAACTAGTACACCGATACAAAAGGAGGGAAGAAATGAAAATAGAGTTTTCTCCAAATATACCAATTTACATTCAGGTAATGGAATACATAAAAAAAGAGATCGTAACAGGACAGTTATTGCCTGGTGATAAAATTCCCTCTGTCCGTGAATTAGCGAGTGAATTACAAGTGAATCCAAATACGATTCAGCGTACATTTCAAGAGCTAGAACGGGATGGAGTTGTTGTAACACGTAGAGGAATGGGACGGTATGTAACGAATGAAGGGGAGAAAATAATGGAGCTGCGAAAAGAGATGGCGAAAGAATTACTTCATTCTTTTATAGATGGAATGGAAAATTTAGGTTTTTCAGAAGAAGAAATTCTTACAATTCTTCGTTCTTCATTGCATGATAAGAGGGAGGAGAGCCAATGACAGAGCTATTAAAAATAGAAAACTTATGGAAGAGATACGGATTAAAAGCAGTGATCCGTGAATTAAACATAGAGATTACGGAAGGGAAAATCGTTGGGCTTGTTGGAGATAACGGGAGCGGGAAAACGACGTTATTGAAAATGATTGCAGGCTTGCAACACCCTTCTGAAGGCAGTATCACAATAGACGGTAAAAAGGTAGGATTACAGACGAAAGAAATCGTTTCATTTATGTCCGATAAGCCAATCTTTGATGATTGGATGACTGTAAAAGACGCTTTATTTTTCTACCGGGATTTTTATAAAGACTTCGATATTCAAAAAGCGGTAGATACGATTGCAGAATTTAAAATACCGCTAGAAGAAAAAATTACAGCATTGTCAAAAGGTATGGTTGAGAAGCTGCAGATTATTTTAACGTTTTCTCGAAAAGCGAAGCTATATGTACTAGATGAGCCATTGGGCGGGATAGATCCTCTTTCTAGAGAACATGTATTGGATCTAATTCTACAGTTCTATAGGGAAGATTGTACGATATTAATTTCCACTCACTTAATAAATGAAATTGAAAATATTTTTGATGAAGTGATCTTTTTAAAAGATGGAGAAATGGTTCTATATGAAAATGTAGAAGAAATTCGTTTTCAGAGAGGAAAAGCAGTTCATGAATTGTTTAAGGAGGTGTTTAGTAAGTGAAGTCAGTACTTTCCTATTTATGGAATGTAAATAAGAAAAGATATATTGTTACTTTTTTATTCTTTGTGCTAATTGAAGCTGTGTTATTTTCACAAATGATTGTAAGAAAAAGTGATGCGGCTATCAGTAGACAAGAGGGTATATTTGGAATCATTATATTTTTCTTTTATATTGTTTATATGTTTATACAAACAATGAAATCATATTCACGCTTACTAACTAATCCAATGTTACGACTTACAGCAATATCTGGGAAACAATATGTAATTTCTATGCTTATTTTCTCATTTATCGCAATGGCTATATGGTATGGGATATGTGGAATTCTTTTCTACGTAAGTTATGTATTAGCTTTTCCTACGACTTCTGTATATGTAGAAGCAAAAGAGATTATGCAAGTAGGCATAATTAATAATTTAATATATACGATAAGCGATTTATTTGAGTTTTTGTTTAGTGTTTTACAAATCATATTGGTAATTACTCTAGTAAAGTTACTTACGAAAAAGAAAAAGGCGCAAAATATACTAATCGTTATTATTTTCCTAGTAATAAATATAGCGATTACTTTAGCGACAACCTTGCTAGGAAAATTAGCTCCAGCTTTCCAAGTATTACGAAGAGTAGAATATCATAGTGAAAGCAAGAGTCTGTTTATTAATATGTTTCAAGAAAATGGATTTAACATTTTTAATATAAGTTTCATGGTAATGGTTAGTGCTCTAATAATATATGTAATTGCTTACATAGTCGATAAAAAACTAGAAGTCTAAAGGAGGAATCAGCATTGGGAAACGTAGTAGTAAAGTTAGAGAATGTTCGAAAAAGGATTGGTGGAACGGAAATTATTCGTGGTTTATCATTTGAGGTTCGTGAAGGAGAAGTATACGGATTCCTTGGGCCGAACGGTAGCGGTAAGACGACGACGATCCGTATGATGACAGGTCTTATTTCAATGACAGAGGGCGATATTACAATTTGTGGACATAGTATTCGCTCGGAGCGTGAAAAGGCACTAGAGCAAATTGGAGCGATTGTAGAAAATCCTGAACTATATGATTATATGACAGGAATGCAAAACTTAAAGCATTTTGCGAACATGGCCATCACTCCAATTAGTAAAGAGCGCATTGCTGAGATTGTAAAGCTTGTTGAATTAGAGCATGCGATTCATAAAAAGGTGAAAACATATTCACTTGGTATGAAACAACGTTTAGGAATTGCACAAGCATTACTTCATCAGCCGAAAATCTTAATTTTAGATGAGCCGACAAATGGATTAGATCCAGCTGGTATTCGCCAAATTCGTGATTATTTACAACGTTTAGCGAAAGAAGAGAATATTGCTGTAATCGTATCAAGTCACTTATTGAGTGAAATTGAATTAATGTGTGATCGCGTTGTTATTATTAAACAAGGTGAGTTTGTACAAGAGTACAACTTACATGAAAAAGTGAAGCATGATGAGGCAGTCGTTGTGGCGTTTGAAGTAGATGAAGTTCAGAAAGCGAATGAAATTATTAAAGGTAAAGCAAAAGGGAATGTGATTGTAGCATCTGTAACAAAAGAAAACATTCCGCAACTTGTCAAAAAACTTGTTCATGCTGATGTGCTTGTATACGGAGTTACTGTTCAAAATAAAACGTTAGAGGATGAGTTCTTAGCGATTACTGGGGGAGTGAAAGCGTAATGTTTAAATTAATTCAAAATGAATTTTTAAAATTACATGCGAAAAAAGGTATGTATATTTTAATTGGTGTCATTGCTTTATTGGAGATTTTAGGAGCTGTAGTACTGGCGAAATGGGGTGAAGCTGGTAGTTTAAGTGGATCTTACTTAGATTTTGTAAGTTCAGATATCGGCTTAATTATGATATTCACAACGATTTTTGGAATTACAACAGCTTCTCGTACAATTACAGATGAATTCCAAAAAGGAACGATTAAACAATTATTAATTCGTCCAAGAAAACGAATGACAGTTTTATTTTCTAAATATATTACAGTGTTATTAACGATGTTATTTATTGTATTTGCTAGTACGTTAATTGCCATGATTATTGGATTAATTGTAATGGACGGTAGTAAAACTGAATTAACATTAGGAATTGTTTTGAAAACAATATTATATCAGTTGCTATCGCCATTTTTCTTTGCAACACTTGCATTTTTCTTAGCAAACGTATTTAGAAAGTCTGTATTACCATTAATTATTACGATGTTCCTATTATTCTTACAAGGAGCAATTAATATGGCACTAATGATGTTTGCAAAAGGTGTAGCGAAGTTTGTAGTATTCTTCCATTTGGATTTAAGAGCTTACGACAGTAATAAATTAATTAGTGGTGGAGTAGAACCAACATTTACAGAATTTACGTTTACAACTTCATTATTACTTGTAGCTGCATACTTTGTTGTGTTACTTGTAGCATCAAGTGCATTATTCCAAAAACGTGACGTATTATAATAAAAGAAATCCCCGCTTGTAAAAACGGGGATTTTTATTACATAAATTTCACTTGGATTGCAACTTGAAGAACAGCGATATGGTATTTTAAGAGCCATGCTGTTTGAAATGATTTGAGAAAAATAGGAAGGATTTCAACTAGATTCATATTGTAATTTAGTTATCCAATTATTTATAAGGAAAGGACGCCTATAAAATATTGATTCAAGTTTTACTTTATTTTTTACTATCTTTGGGGGTGTTTCATGTGCACTATGCATTTTCAAGTATAAGGCTACGTAGCTTTTTTGGATGGATGATTATAGGGGTGTTCCTTATAATGATACCATTAGGTCTAGCAAATGTTTCTGAGAATACGATGGAGGTTATTTCACAAATAACTGTATTTTTTGTATTTCCGTTACTTTGGCTATACGTAAAAACAAATAAAAATAATGTTGTATTTAACAGTTTTTTTGATAAGCCAGGACGTTTATCTTGGGGATTAATTGTATTAGCAACGATAATGGGGATGATTTTTTCAGTTGGCATATCTCAGATTCAATTTTACATATTAGCACATACGTTACCGAATTTCTTAGTTACTATGCTAGAAGACGGAAATGTTATTAATACGAGTAACGTATATATGACGATATTTACTTTCATTTCAGCATGTGTGTTAGCACCTATTATGGAAGAGGTTATTTTTAGGGGATTTTTCTTACAGCGAATGGCTCATAAATGGGGAATTAAAAAAGCTGTAATTATATCTTCAATTATTTTTGGCCTAGGACATTTTGATGTTATTGGTGCGTTCATGTTTGGTGTCGTTATGTGCCTTTTATACATAAAGACAAAAAATATATGGACGAATATAGCTGTGCACGCTCTAAATAATTTGATTGCAACAAGTATGCAATTTTTCGGTGGAGAAGAAAGTGGTACAATCTCAATTACTGAATTACAAGCGCAAAGTAATTTATGGATTGGTATCGGTCTTACAGTTGTTGGATTACTATGGTTAATTCCGTATGTTTGGAAACAATGGCGTACAGTAAAAGAAGTTGGCGTGCCACCAGTACGTTTTATAAATGAGCAAAAAGTAGTGAATTCATCACAAGAAAATGAAGTGTATAGTCAAGTGATCGTAACCGATAGATTGATGGCCATAGAGTTACCAGATGAGGTTGTAAATAAGCTTCGGTTAGAAGAAAGTGATTATGTAACAGTATCAGTAGAAGAAGATAAAATCGTTATAAAGAAAGCACATAATAGATAATTAAAAAGTAGCTCCTTAGGAGCTACTTTTTAATTTGTAATAATTTCTATACGAAAATTATTACCGTTCTTTACATATTTAATATCTGTAACAGTACGGACTGTCTTTAAAATCTCCACTTTTTCACCAATTCGCGGGATGGTCGGAACATTGTCCCAAATACCAAGCAAGTCATCTAATTGTGCCGTTTTTTCATAAAACCAGATTTTCAATGTAAAGCCCCTTTCTCGAACTTTATGTATTTTAATACATAATATATTATTTTTATTCTTATTGTAAGGGGTTTTTTTATATTTTATGAATAAAAATAAATTAATCTTCTGGGAAGATATGTTCAATATCAGGAGTAAGAGATACTTCTGATAATACGATATGAGAAACTGTCGTTGCATATGAAGAAACATCATTGATAAATTCTTCAAGTTCAACGAGTGAAGGAACAGAAATTTTTACAATGTAGCATAAGCTTCCTGTTACTCGGTAACAAAAACTTGCAGATGGATAAGACTGAATAAACTGTTGCATACGTGTTGTATCACCATTTTTTAAAGTGATTTCTAAAATACAATCTAAAACTAGTCCTGCTTTTTTATAGTCGATATCGATTGTATATTTTTGAATAACGCCTTCACTTTCAAGTTTACGAACACGTTCTGCAGTAGACGGAGCAGATAAGTTTACTCGTTTCGCCAATTCACGCATAGAAAGGCGACTATCATTATATAATTCATTTAAAATTTTTCGATCAACACGGTCTAGTTGCATTTGTAAATATACCTCCAGTAAAATAATGATTTTTGTAAAGGGAAAATATAAATTAAGATTCATATGAAATGTAAAGTGAACGTTATTTATTTTACAATAAAACAGAAGGAAATAGGAGGGGAAATGATGGAGAGAATTTCATTATCAAATGTAGGAGATACAAAGTTTCAAAAGTTATTAGGGCATAATTCGGATATATTACATTCGTGGAGTACGTTAGAGGATACACTGTACAATAAAGGAATTCTTTCAGCAGAGTTGAAGGAGCAAGTGAGAAGAACATTAGCGTATGGGAATGAATGTCCGTACTGTATGGCAAAGGGAAGACCTGATGATGTGCAAAAGGCAGAGGAGATTGGTGTAGCCGTTACTTTTGCGCATACATTTGTTCATGACCGAAAAGCGATAGATGATACTATGTTTCACGCATTAAAACAATATTGGACAGAAAAAGAAATTGTAGAGCTTTGCGCCTATGTTTGCTTTATTACTGCGTCACAACAACTTGGTTTTCTATTTCAATTACAGCCAAATTAAGGAGGAAATGATGACAAATCAAATAGCACTTATCATAATCGATGTACAAAAGGCATTTCAATTACAAGATTGGGGCGAGAGAAATAATATTTTTGCTGAAGAAAACATGAGAATTTTGTTAGCAGAATGGAGGAAAAGGAAACGACCAGTTTTTCATATTCAACATGTAAATAAAGAAGATGCTCGGTCAATGTTTTATGAGAGAGGGGAAACGGTAAACTTTAAAGAAGAAGTGCAACCACTACCTGGTGAAGTGGTTATTCAGAAATTCGTTAACAGCGCGTTCATTGGGACGAATTTAGAAGAGCAATTAAGAGAGGACAAATGTAATGCAGTAGTAGTTGTAGGATTAACGACAAATCATTGCGTGGAAACTACGACACGAATGGCAGGGAATTTAGGATTTACAACGTATTTAGTGAGTGATGCAACGGCTACTTTTAACCGTAAAGGTTTAGATGGTAAAGAGTATAGTGCAGAAGATATTCACAATATGACACTTGTAAATTTACATGAAGAGTTTGCTACGATTGTGACGACAAAAGAAGCATTAAAATTATTTTGAAAAAATAATTGCGAATTATGTAGAAAAAAATAAGAATATTTCGTATAATCTAAGTACAATCATTTTGAAATAGGGGTGGCATCATATGGAGCAAATTTCAGTAAAGAAATTAGAAGAGGTACTTGTTGTAGCAGGGGATGATAAACAGAAGCAAAAGGAATTTTATGAATTGCTCTTATCTACTGAGTTTTATGTTGCTGGTTCACTAGAAGCAGAGGACGGGGCAACAGAAGGAATACTTCGTTTGCGTCATTTCCAAGGAGAAGGTAGATGGATCGTTCCGTTCTTTACACAAATGGAATTTGTAAAAGATGTGTTGCCAGAAGGAACGCCCCTTATTACGATACGTGGGAAAGAGTTATTTGGTAGCATTGAGAAAGATGCTACAGCTGTATTAAATGTTGGCACTGATATAAGTAAAACATTTATTCCAGAAGAAATTGCAGATATCGCATCTGGACGAATTTTTAATTATTATAAGTAAAAGGAAAAGCGTAATCGCTTTTCCTTTTTAATTTGAACATGGAGTGGCTATACCAGAAGAAATAGAGACTGTTTTATTATTTGTGTTTATTGTCGCTGTAGCTCCAAGTGGAATACCGATGTTTGGACTTATATGTCCAATTGGTAAACCGAATAGGACAGGTATATGATATGGCGCGAAATATTCATATAATATTGTTTGCAATGATTGAGATGGCTTTGAAGGAGTGCAGTCGTGACAACTTGTGAAAATAACGCCCCTGCATTCATTAAACTTTCCAGATAAAAGTAGCTGATTTAACATACGGTCAATGCGGTACGGTTCTTCACCAATGTCTTCAAGTAATAAAAGTGTATTGTCCGTATTTATCTCGTAGGGCGAGCCAATTATACTTGTTAACACAGCTAAATTTCCTCCAACTAACGTACTTGTAACTGTACTGTGAGAGCTAGGTACGATACATTCTGATGCAGATAAAATGGTTGAATACGGATGGAATAGCTGATTAAAAGAGGATAAAGATAGGGAATCAATACCTTTTCCTAGTTCTTCAATCATCGGACCATGAAATGTTATAAGCTTTGCATAACGTGAAACAGCAGTATGTAAAGCTGTAATATCGCTATATCCCCAAAAGATTTTTGGATTCTGCCTAATAACTTCATATTGAATGTGAGGAAGAAGACGAGCACTTCCATAACCACCTCGTGCACAAAAAATTGCCTTCACTTCATTATTTGTAAATGCTTCATGTATATCGTCAAGCCGAACTTGATCACTTCCGGCTAAAAATCCATATTTCTCGTAAACACTCTTCCCGATTATTACGGATAACCCCATCTCTTGTAATACATTCACACCTTTTAATACATTTTCGATTGTAGGTGGACCAGATGGTGCAATAATCATTACTGTATCACCTTGTTTTAATGCATTTGGATAAATCATTAAGCTCAGCCTCCTTATCTTTCAATATATTCGCTTCATATGAAGTTCAACCCTTGCAAAAGCAGGGGAAAGCTTATCAAATAAAGAAGATATAAGGGAAATAGGAGGGAAAATGATGTTTACAAGTCGAGTAACAGACATATTAAAAATTGAGTATCCCGTTGTTCAAGCCGGTATGGCAGGCGCGATTACGACGCCAGAACTCGTTGCAGCAGTAAGTAATAGCGGAGGATTAGGGACGCTTGGAGCGGGCTATATGAGCCCAGAACAAATTTGTGAAGCGATTTATAGAATAAGAGAACTAACAGATAAGCCTTTCGGTGTTAATTTACTTGTAACGAAAGAGATACAAATAGAAGAAGAGAAGGTAAATGAGGCGAAAGTATTACTAAGCGGAGTGAATAGAGAATTAGGTATAGAAGTAGAAGGAACGTTAAAGCTTCCAAAAAGCTATAAGGAACAATTACAAGTGCTATTAGATGAAAAAGTACCGGTCGTTAGTTTTGCATTTCAAACGTTAGAAAAAGAAGAAATAAATGATTTAAAAAGAAGTGGAATAAAAGTTATCGGAACAGCTACCCATGTGAAGGAAGCGAAAGTACTTGCCGAGCTAGGAGTAGATATTATTATCGGACAAGGTAGCGAAGCAGGAGGGCATAGAGGAACGTTTATTGGGAAAGAACGAGATGCTATGATTGGTACTTTTGCGTTAGTACCTCAGTTAGTAGAAGCTGTTCCGCATATCCCAATTGTCGCAGCAGGTGGTGTAATGAACGGACAAGGGCTTGTTGCGGCATTGGCACTAGGAGCAGAAGGTGTTCAAATGGGATCGGCCTTTTTAACAAGTGAAGAGAGTATTACGCACGATGTGTATAAAGAAGCGGTTTTACATAGTACAGATACGAGCACAACGGTAACTCGTGCGTTTTCCGGGAAATATGCACGGGGTATCCGGAATGAATTTATAGAGAGACATGAAGGAAAAGAAGAAGGGCTTCCGATGTATCCAGTGCAAAACGTATTAACTTCTAAAATACGCCAAGAGGCAGCGAAGCAAAATAAGGAAGAATATATGTCACTTTGGGCAGGACAGGCAGCATCGTTGGCACGAATCGAATCAGCTCAGCATGTAGTGGAGCGAGTTATGAAAGAAGCGGAGAATGCAATCGAGCAATTACAAAATATATACAAAAAGACCACTTGAGTAATTCAAGCGGTCTTTTCATTAGTTTGCTTTATAAAATTGTTGGATGGCTTCGTCGATGTAAACCCAGCCTTTCCAACCTAAGTGCATATGATCTTTTAAGAAGTATTTATCGTATTCATGATTTGAGAAGTCGGCAATTGGATAACCAGCTTTTTCGATTTGCTCATGAACTTTCTTATAGTATGCTTCACGGCGTTCTTTCGGGAAGCCAGCGTAGTCGTACCAAGGACCTTTGACAGGAACAGAAATGAAGAGCGGTTTTGCACCAGATTGTTTTAATAAATCAAGTACAATTTGTAAATCTTCATATTCTGGCGATTGGTCATAAGCATCATTTTTTAAGTAACCTTCACGTTGCTTTAATTTTTTCTTAATTTTGCTATTGAAATAATCATCTTCAATACCGTATTCATTAGATCCAGATTCTACTGCACCTGTTTGATCCGCATGTTTACGAGCCTCTTCCCAGTTCATTTGTTTTAATGAAGGATCAAGCTTTTCTTTGTGCGGTTTAATATTAAACATAGCTGTAAATAAATCTTTACGATCTAAAATGTTACGATAAATATAAGCGAAAGGTTTAGCAGCAAGTGCTTTTACTTTATACTTCGTATCATCATAAGCAATGCCTTCAAGCGAAATTTTTAATAAAGTTTCTTTTTTTACAATCTCAAAGTTTAATAAACGCTTTGCAATTTGTTTTTTCATTTCAGGTTTTAAATCATTGTTGAAAATGAAATGGTAACCTTGTTGCTTTGAAAAGTTAGGTGCAAAGTGCGTTTCATCAATACCTTGTGGTACAAACCATTGCGGAGAAAGAACGAATACCATTTTCTTATCTTTCAATTGATCCATTGTAGATGCGAAGTTTAACACATGTACAAGGTCTTGTGTTCCGCCGCGTCCAAGAAGGAATGGTGTGAACCCTTCAGGCTTTACTTTAAAATAATTAGATGGATGGAAAGCATCCATACGTGCGAATTCCGATGAACCGTACATCGGAAGATATTTTGGATTTGCTAACATCTTTTGCTGTAAAATCATACTTTGAATTTTTTCTTCTTTTAAAGAAGTAGCAGCTTGTTCTACTTTTTCATCACTTAAAAGTGGAAGTAGGAAGCGCGTTGGAATAAGTAAGAATACAGCAAAAAGGGCCAATGCTAAAAGCATCGGACCAAATTTTGCTTTGTTCATCGGATTTCTTCCAACTTTTTAATAACCATGTTTGGTGTAGCCCACTCGTCACGGTCAAAATCAGAAATAGAAACTTCAATATCTAAACGCTCTTGGAATTCAACTAATAAAGAT
Source organism: Bacillus sp. FSL K6-1338 (assembly GCF_038006965.1). Classification (NCBI taxonomy): domain Bacteria; kingdom Bacillati; phylum Bacillota; class Bacilli; order Caryophanales; family Bacillaceae; genus Bacillus; species Bacillus sp. FSL K6-1338. Next base: position 1,344,660 of record NZ_JBBOWI010000001.1, read on the forward strand.
ACTACAGCGAAAGAATCAAGGATACCTTCTTCAAATAATTGAACATCTAAGTTTTCTTTCACAATATCGTTTTCACATACTTCTTCTAAAATATCTAATACTTGCTCTTTGAATTCTGCCATTTTTAAAATCTCCTTTATATCCGAAATATATTATATGTGCAACTTCTTAATGGAATAAGAAGGGTGCATTAAAAGTATCTGTTAAGGTGTCCAGAGAAGATTAGGAAACCGAAACATACAACGTGGAACGTAATTACAATCGCAAGGATGCGTGTAAATTTAGTGTTTGGCCAAAACTTATGCTTCTTGTTTTTTCGTTCGAAAATATCGAATAAAATAAACAGTGCGGCATGATATAGACCATAAATAATATACTGCGCAACAGCGCTTCCTTGGATATGCCAAATTCCCATAATGAAAAAGTTTAAAAATGCACCGATATATGAAATTGTGTAACGGTTCTTAATTAACTTTTTCTTCGTTGCAAAAAAGACGAAACGCATGTAAATAAAATCACGGAACCAGAATGATAAACTCATGTGCCAGCGGTTCCAGAAGTCTTTAATATTACGACTAAGGAATGGCTTATTAAAGTTTTCTGGCGTTTTAATTCCCATCATATAACTTACACCAATTACAAAAGAGCTATAACCAGCAAAATCAAAGAATAGATATAAGCTATAGCTATACATGTAAATCATATTTGAAAAGATTGTATCGTGTTGAGCGAATGCTGGATCCATACAATATTGCTTTATTAAGTAAGCAATAATAAATTTATACAAGAAACCTTGGAAAATACGATTTAGTCCTGTATATAGTAAATTTTGATATTCTTCAGCGCTAGGTGGCTTTTGAATATCTTTTTGGAATCTTCTGTAACGATCGATAGGTCCTGTTGAAATTGCAGGGAAGAATAAAACGAATTCCCAGAAGTTAAAGAAAGAAAGCTCTTTAATTAAACCATCACGAACTTCAAATACCATTTGAACTGCTCTGAATGTTACGTAAGATATACCTAGAAAAACAACAAGTTTTAACTCAGGTAATAACGATGCAAATGGTGCGATTTTTGCCAAAATAAGAGGCAAAATCGATAAAATAACAGCTATGCAAAATGTGAATGTACTATTATTTTGTTTTCTTAAAATTAAATAGCCTTTAATAAGGGCATATTGCCAAATAATAAATGCAGCTAACATCATTGCTTGCTTTGGTTTATCTGAGAAGATAATAGCAAGCATGACTAATGTTAAAACGGCATTATATTTACGCAACATTTTACCTTTTAATCCAGCTATGATAGTAGGTATTAATAAAATGCCCACTATAGCGAAAAAATAAAATGATCCATATGCGGTCATGCTGTAACCTCACTCAATAATTTTTTGCGATCTACCTTTCCATTTGGTGTCATTGGAATAGAAGATTGATACATGAATTTACGTGGAATCATGTAGTTTGGTAATCGCTCATTGAGTTCTTTTTTGATTGCAGATGTTAATTTGAATTCTTTTTCAAACGAATGCTCTCCAGGAACAACAACCGCTAATAAATAATCGTATTTCTCACCTTTTTTAATTGGAACGATAACTGCTCCCTCAACGTAAGAACACGCACGAAGGTGATGCTCAATTTCTTCTAATTCCATTCGATAACCATGCAGCTTAATTTGGAAATCAAGACGACCATTATAGAATAGAAGACCATTTTCTACATAGCCAGCATCGCCTGTTTTATAGGCACGCTCACCGTCAATCATAGTAAATGCTTTTTCTGTTAATTCAGGGCTTCCTAAGTATCCAACGCTTACGCTTGGACCGACAATTACGATTTCACCTTTTTCACCATCAGGTGCAATCGTGCCATCTTCTTTCATAATAAGAAGGCGACAGTCTGATTTACAATAGCCAACTGGAAGTGATTTGTATTGATCAAGTACTTCTTCTGTAACGTGAATACCTGTTACAGCGACAGTAGCTTCTGTTGGACCGTACGTATTCATAAGTGTTGCATTTGGGAAACGCTCAATTAATTTTCTAGCTACTTCATTTGGTAATACTTCACCACAGAATAAGAATGTTTTCATGTTCGGTAGCATACTCTCAGAGAAGGATGCTTCCATTAAACACATTTCAGCGAAAGAAGGTGTGGAAGTCCATACTTGTATATCCGATTGCTCTAAAGAAGCAAACAAGTCTTTTGGACGCGCAATCATATCTTTATCGATTGCCCAAAGTGTACCACCTGTTACTAATGATGGGTAAATATCCATGACAGATAAATCGAATGAGAAAGGTGCTTGGTTTAAGAATACTTGCCCTGTTTGTAAGTTAAAATCTTCTACAGCCCATTTTGTAAAGCTAACAAGGCAGTTATAAGTAATCTGAACCCCTTTCGGATTACCTGTGCTTCCTGATGTGTAAATAATGTAGAAGTTCTCATCACCTTTTACCGCATGTTCAGGATTTGGAGTGTTCCCTTTATGAGTAAAGAAAATATCTTTTAAGTTGTCTTCACTTACGATGCGAACTGGTAAATCAGTTACAGTTACTGCTGCTGCCGATAAAAGTAATTTCGCACCAGAATTTTCAGCGATACGTTGTACACGATCAGCTGGGATAGATAAATCTACAGGAATATAAGCATGTCCAGCTTTTACACATCCTAAAAAGTTAATAATCATTTCAGGTTGCATATGGCCATACACCATAATTGGTGAACGATCATCTGGATACGCAGAAGAAATCCAATGTGCTAACGCATCAGAATCTTCCTTTAATTGTTTGTACGTAATTTTCGCATCTCGCCAAACAAAAGCAGTTTGATCAGGCGTTTCAATAGCCCACTTTTCAATTAGTTCTAATAACTTCATAACGTTCCCACCCTAGAATTCATTGTAAATAAATGTACTTGTGTTTGTATCATGGAATCCATACAACCAAAGTAATGCAAATAAAATTGCAAGATAATAAACCGTCTTTGCAACCCATTGTGTGAGTGGTCGAGACCATATCTCTTTTAATCTTTCCATGTCTTTCCCTCTCTTAATGAAATAATAGCTCTTTGTAGGTATCATGTCCTACATTATTGTGAAAAAAACAAAATCCCACATTTTAGGTAAAAATAAGTCAAAAGGCTCTTTTCTGATATTAGCACTAAATACTAAAAAAGAAAATCCCTAACTTAGCAATTATATTACATTCAGCATGAATTTGTAATGGGTTTGATATGTAAATAGAAAGTGGATTGTGTGAATACATAAAAGTGGACTATAAGAATACGTAAAAATGCAGTATTTGCTTTTATTAATCATTTAAGACGGAGTAAAATTTAAAATTTCTAGTTCTTTTGAAAAGGAGGAAATTATCATGAATAGAGTGTGGAAGAGTCTAATTTCGGAAGAAAATATCGTGAAATGGAGAAGGCATTTTCATAAGTATCCGGAATTATCATTTCATGAAAAAGAAACTTCGCAATTTATATATGATACATTATGCTCGTTTTCTTCTTTTGAAGTAACGAGACCGACGAAGTATAGTGTACTAGCAATTAAAAGAGGCGTGAAGCAAGGGAAAGTGATTGCGATTCGAGCTGATATAGATGCTTTACCAATCCAAGAGGAGACAAGGAAATCTTATACGTCTGTAAATAAAGGAGTGATGCATGCATGTGGGCACGATGCTCATGCAGCTATTTTATTAAGTACAGCAGAGATGTTATCAAATATGAAGGAAGAGTTTGTAGGGGAAGTTCGTCTATTCTTTCAGCATGCAGAAGAAGCATACCCTGGTGGTGGACAAGAAATGGTCGAGGCGGGCGTTATGGACGGTGTTGATTATGTAATAGGTTTACATGTTATGTCTGGATTGGAGAGCGGAAAGATAGGTATTGCGTATGGGCCAATGATGGCAGCTCCAGACGTATTTACAGTTGAGATTCAAGGCAAAGGAGGACATGCAGCACGTCCAGAAGAAACGATTGACCCTATTGCTATCGGAGCACAGATTATTACAAATTTACAACATATCGTATCAAGAAATACAAGTGCTTTCATGCAAAGAGTCGTTTCAGTTACGCAGTTCCATGGGGGAATGGCTGATAATATTATTCCAAGTACAGCAACTTTAATGGGAACTGTACGTTCTTTTAATCAAACATTAAGAATAGAAGCAGAAGGGAAAATCGAAAAAATTGTGAAAGGAATTACAGAAGCACATGGAGGATCGTATACATATACGTATCGATATGGATATGATCCGGTTATTAATGATGAATATATTACGAAAATAGTAGAAGAAAGTGCACTACATTTGTTTGGGAATGAGCGTGTTGTTAAGCTTGAACCTTCTATGGGTGGGGAAGATTTTTCAGCATATTTAAGAAAAGCACCCGGTTGTTTCATTAAATTAGGAACAGGTAATGAAAATATATATACTTGTTATCCACATCATCATCCGAAATTTGACGTGGATGAATCAGCATTAATTTGTGGAGTGGAGCTATTCTTAGAGACTACTATAAGATTACTAAAATCATAGAAAAACAAAAAAAGGCAACTGCGCTCTATCGCAGTTGCTTTTATTTCTTTCCGTCAGAGAGGGCTGAGAAAGAACTATGCTCATTTATAGTATATGAATAGCTAACGGACAAGCTTGTACATTTTAATCATTTTTTTAAAAATAGTTGTTGACATTGATAATCAATGTCAATTAATCTAAATATATTTGAAATTGATAATTATTATCAATAGGATGGGTGCGACATGTTAATGAGAAAAAAATTTCACCTTCTACGGAGGGGATTAAAAGATAAAAATAAAGATGTTGATCAGCATATGGAATGGCAACGAAATGTAATTCGGTCTGAATATGTAGATGAGAAGAAGAGCATTCAAACAGAAAAAGAGATACAAAGTAAAGGGAGAGGTTCAGTTGAGTAAGTTAGTAATGATTTTTGCAAGTATGAGTGGAAATACAGAGGAAATGGCTGACCATATTGCCGGCGTAATTCGTGAAACAGAAAATGAAATTGAAGTTATTGATATTATGGATTCACCAGAAGCTTCTATATTGGAACAGTATGATGGAATTATTTTAGGTGCATACACATGGGGAGATGGTGATCTTCCTGATGATTTCTTAGATTTTTATGATGCAATGGATTCTATTGATTTAACTGGGAAAAAAGCGGCCGTATTCGGATCATGTGATTCGGCTTATCCGAAATACGGAGTGGCGGTTGACATTTTAATAGAAAAGCTACAAGAGCGCGGAGCAGCAGTTGTGTTAGAAGGACTAAAAGTAGAATTAACGCCAGAAGATGAAGATGTAGAAAAATGTTTACAGTTTGGAGCTAAATTTGTAAAACACCTTTCTTAATGGCAGAAGGGAGCTGAAGAGCAAGTGCATGAGAAAATCTCAATCAAAACGATGACAGATTATCATTTGTATGATTTTATGCGGTGTCCGCATAAATTTTATTTTCGTCATATAAAAAGAAGAGAACCTTCTTCATTTGAATGGCAACAAATAGCGCAAATGATTGTGAATCAAATTATTAACGAGTATTACACGCTACCTGCGGGTCAACAAACGAAAATTGTACTTTTAATATTAATAGAAAAGTATTGGAAAAAAGTAAGGATTAATATGTTTGCTTCGAAGACGGAGTACTATATTGTATTAGCGAAGCTAACGGATCACTTATTACAGTTTGTTGAAAGGGATGATAGTCAGACACCACCATTGTTTTTATACGAGAAGTTTCAAACATATATGGAAGAGTTAGGTGTCCACATGTCATTGACATTTGAAGTTGGTGAGTGGAATGCTGAGTCGTTTGTAATTAAAAAGTATGTTGTCGATGCGGATGAGGAAATGCTTGCTCTTTGTCAGAAGCTAATGACAGTATTCAGTTATAAAGCTTTCGGCGTTCTTCCAGGAAAAATTGAAGTTATTAATTTAATAGAAGGAACTAAGTATGAGTACATTCCGAAACAAGAAGATATTATAACTGGAATGGCTGATTTATCTAGAATGAAAGAAATGTTACAGCAACCTGAGCATTATACTGAGCGTCATTTTCGTTCTGAGTGTATAAGTTGTGCGTTTCGTAGTGAATGCCAAAGGGAAGAAGTAAAGAAAGAAGCGAAACAGAAGAAAAATATAGTTCATTAAAGGATGCAACTTTGCATCCTTTTTTGTTATTGACATGAAAAGCTTTTCATCATTTACGGTATATTTGTAGCAGATTTTAATAAAGTGAAATTTTAATTAGTGGGGTTTTGTTCATCACCCACTGATTATTAGCCTTAACCAATCGGGCTTTAACGGGCAGCCCGACCCCCACCTAACTTCTTTGCTTCCGCTGAATTTTGAGGTGGGGGTCTTACTGCCCGCAAATAGCGGGATAAAGGGAGGAATAATCAATGAAAGATGAAACGAAAGTATTTCAATGGTTAAAAGAACAAAATGCTCCTTTTGAAATTCAACTGCAAATCTTACAGGCATTTCAATTGTATAAAGTTATTGTTGAAATGGATAAAAAGTTAATGATGTATGAGGAAAGAGTATACAGGGAGAGAATGTAATCTCATCCCTGTAATATCGTTTTTAGCTGTTCTGTACTTGTAATGAATTCGAGTTCATTCTCTGACTCAAAGTTATAAATAATATTATGTAGTAAAGGACTGTATTGATAAAAGGTAGTAATGCGGTGAATGAGTAATGGATCATGATGAGAAATAAGTGTACTGTACTGTTCATATACAGATGTAGTAAACTCATGTCCGAAATCATAATATAGTCCTGCAAAATCAAAAGCAGGATCGCCAATTTGCGCATCACCAAAATCGATAACACCTGAAATGCTTTTGTTCTGCTTGTTAAATAAAATGTGATGATGTGTAAAATCAGCGTGAATGATTGTGTTTTGAAAAGTGGATGTAGCTAAACATGCAAAGAAATTTTCAAATAAGCGATTTAAGGCTAGTTTCTGTAATGAAGTAAGGTTAGTAGTGAGATATTGGTTTAATTTTGTTTGTAGCTCTTTCCAGTAGGTACATGTTTTTCTAATAGGGAAACATAGCGTTGTAACTTGGTTTAAAGGAATACTATGTAGTACCGCAAGGAAAGTAGCTAATTTTGTAATAATTGCTTTCAGCTCTGTATCCTCCAGCGTGGCAATTGTTTCTGTTTTTAATGGTTCACCATGAATGAGAGTATAGTAACTACAAAGAGGAACCTCATCAGATTCATTTTTATAAATTAGGTGATATTGTGGAACTTTGATTTCTTGTAGTGATTGAGTGAGAATTGTGCATAGTTCTTTTTCTAACGGAATTCGCATTGCATATTCCTGTTTTCGCGGGAAACGAAACAGTAGCTCATCATTTACTATAACTGCTACATTATCCCATCCTCCTTTATTTTGTTTATATGAACGTATAGAAAGATTAGGCAAAGCTTCTTTTATATAATGTTTGTAAGAGTCCATAATTGTTCCTCGTTTCTGAGTTAAGTTATTCTACTTTATGATATCAGAATTTTCTTTCTATATGTTAAAATATAGCTATCATTATGAAGAAGGGCGGGAGTATTACGAAAAAAAGATTGTTAATCATTTCTCTATGTATCGCTTTTGTATTGTTTTGGTCATATAAAGAGAAGGTTTTTGCTACCTTTAAACCGATTGATCAGTACGAGTTAAATAAGGAATTAAAGAACAAAAGTATAGAAAATTTAACTCATAATGAAATGAAAAAGGTAGGAGAGCATTTTGTGACCGAGCAACTATCAGTGTTTGAGTTTACTAATAAAGAAGATGTGAAACGAAAAGGTGAAGAACTATTTTTAAATAGAGGGTATGAACAATTAATGGGAAATTATTATCCAAATCGTTTTCAAGATTTAGAGTATAAATTTACAAACGAGGAGATACGTGAAGAGACCGATGAGAGTTTTCTTTATCAAGCTGTAGCGTACGTTGCGGGTACTGAAAATGGTAAGAGAAGCAAAATGAAATTGAATTATGAAGTGAAAATTGTAAAGGTTAATAATATATTTATGGTGCTAGAACAAAAGCAGCGCGTACAATAAAGGAAATTCATTGCTCAATAGAACATTTGGGGGTGTACTACTTAATGCGGAATAAAAAGGCCCTCAAGGAATCAAGGGCCTTTAAAGATTTTCATTTTGTTGACCAAGTTCTTTTTGAGCAATATATAAATTTCCTTGCTCGACTTGTTTAAGTGTATGAACAGAATCTCCTGCATATCCTTTTTGTGTTTTAACAGTTCTTTTTGAACGATTGGAATTTTGTTTCTTCATATAATAGGCACCTTTCATCAAAAATAAACGAAAATGATAAGTATGAGTAATACAGCAGCGAAAATGGTAATGCCCATTAAAAACGAAGTGTTTTTATATTTAGGTGGCTTATGTACATCTTGCCGATATCCAGGTGAAATTTCAGGGGCAAATTCTTCATCGAATGATTGCTTTTTTTCTTTGTCGTCCATATGTACCCACCTTTCTTTTTCATTATATTACACGTTACAAGAAAAAATATGCATAAAGAAAACAGCCGCTTTATTATTAGCGGCTGTTTTGTGTTGCATATTTTCGTTGTACTTGAAAGAGACGGATAAGTAGGAAGGCAGCGCCAAATGCTAGACCGATAATAAGACCGATCCAATAGCCTTTTGCGGCCCATTCTGTATACGTTGCTAGTATGTAACCTAGTGGTAGACCTATTATCCAATAAGCAATTAAAGTCATAATTAGAGCAACATTTACATCTTTATAACCACGCAGAGCTCCTTGTACAGGGGTTGCAATTGCATCTGAAATTTGAAATAAAATCGCAAAGATAAGAAATTCTTTTGCTAAATGATGAACTTTTGCATCTGTCGTATAAATAGAAGCAATTTGATTATCAAAGAAGTAGAGAAGAATCGAATATAATAAAGCAAAGGCAAGGGCTAATCCAATTCCAATCAGTCCGTATTGTTTTGCATTATCGTAACGTTTTGCTCCGACTTCGAATCCGACTGCAATAGTCATTGCCATTGCTAAACTTAGCGGAGTCATATATAACAAGGAAGCAAAGTTCATAGCTGCTTGGTGAGCTGCAATAGTTGTCGTACTAAAATTACTCATCATAAGCGTTACCGCAGCGAAAATACTTGTTTCAAAAAAGATAGCAAATCCGATAGGGACGCCAAGCTTTAAGAATGCTGTCCAACTCGAAAGAGAAGGACGATATAATTGTTTGAAAATGTTAAAAGAGGCAAAAGGCTCTTTCGTCTGAATAATAATGACTGTAATAATTAATATGCACCAATATGTTGCAGTGGAAGCAATTGCTGCTCCGACACCACCAAGCTTTGGGAAACCGAAGTTACCAAAAATTAATAGGTAATTTAATATTACGTTAATTGGTAATGATAGTAATGTAATAATCATCGTTGTTCGAGTTTTTCCTAATGCATCAATAAATCCACGTAAAACAGTGTACGTGAATAAAGGTATAATTCCTATTGCGATAATACTTAAAAATTGAGCTGCAATTCGTTCCACAGGTTCTTCTAAGCGCATGCCGTTTAAAATAGGTGAAACGACGAAGAAACCGATGAGGATAACAACGAAGCTAGCACAAATTGCTAAATAAACTGCTTGTATGACAACGTGGGGAACGTCCTCTTTTTTCTTGGATCCAACGAGCTGTGCAACAATGGGAGTAGTAGCTATTAAAATTCCTGTTAATCCCGTACTAACTGGAAGCCATATACTTGTTCCAATTGCAACACCTGCTAAATCAGTTGGACTTGCATGTCCTGACATTGTTGTATCAAAAAAACTCATCGCAAATAATGACATTTGCGTTACGAAAATCGGAAAAAATAGTAATACAAATTGCTTTAACTTTTGTGAGAATGAAGTAGTTTCTTTCATAAAATCCCCTTTCCGTATAAAAAAACAAACTCTTACTATCATACAATTTAATCAAAGATTAGAAAAGAAATACGCGCCTACAACATATGAAACCAATAAAAAAAGGATGCACTTTGAAAAGGGATAAGGTATTATGATAAGGTGTGAAAAAATTACATATTATTTGTTATTAAGGAGGCACTACTTGTGGCTGATTGGTTAATTGGTTTAATCATGGGTGCTGTTGAAGGGTTAACAGAGTTTCTACCAGTATCATCAACAGGACATATGATTTTAACAGGACATTTAATTGGATTTGAAGATGAGAGAGCGAAAGTTTTCGAAGTTGTTATCCAATTGGGATCGATTTTAGCAGTTGTTGTTATATTCTGGAAGCGTCTATGGTCGTTAGTTGGAATAGGAAAAGTAACAGACGGACCATCGTTAAATTTATTACATATTATTATCGGGATGATTCCTGCCGGGGTACTTGGCGTATTATTCCATAGCACTATTAAAGAGGTTTTATTTGGTCCAGGACCAGTTGTTATTAGCTTAGTAGCCGGTGGTATTTTAATGATTGTTGCTGAGAAGTTTTCAAAACCAAGTACAGCAAGAACGTTAGATGAAATCACATATAAACAGGCATTTACAATTGGAATGTTCCAATGTTTAGCTCTTTGGCCAGGGTTTTCTCGTTCTGGTTCTACAATCAGTGGTGGTTTATTAGCTCGCGTGTCGCATACAGCGGCAGCTGAATATACGTTCATTTTAGCGGTACCGATGATGGTAGCTGCAAGTGGGTTAGATTTAATTAAAAGCTGGGATGTATTAAGCTCAGCAGATATAACGCTATTTGTAACAGGATTTGTAACTGCATTCGTTGTTGCGATGCTTGCAATTGTTTCATTCTTGAAATTATTATCTCGTGTAAAACTAACACCGTTCGCTTACTATCGTTTCATTTTAGCTGCGGTATTCTATTTCTTCATTATGTAATAAAAAAAACTGCCGAGCTCGGCAGTTTTTTTTATTTTACTATTTTTTCCACCATATTTTCCATTACATGCTCCCAAAGAGAAGTATCATCAGCTAATGTAGCACGGAAATTAGCATACATTTCTTTTTGTTTTTCTTCGAATGTTGGATCTTCTTTTTCAGGTAATGTAGCGCGCATTGAAGTTACTAATTCTTGTACTTTTGGAGCGCGTGGTCCAAAGACGGCTTGTTCATTTCCATCTTTATCAATGAAAATAAAGATTGGAATCGCACGTGCTGTTCCATTTGTTAAATATTGATCCATTAATTCTAAGTTTTCATCGCGAATTAATAAACTCATATCAATATTTGCAACTTCAGAAATTCGTTTCATAACAGGTACGCATAAAAGAGCATCGCCACACCAATCAGCAGTTAATACGATAACACGCCAGCCGTCATTTTGACGTTCTTCTAATACAGGAAGTAATTCATTTGGAATTAAAAAGTTATTGTAAATGTGTAGTAGCTCGTATTGGTTTACTTGCATTTCATTCACATATGTATCAAAGGACATACCTTTATCAGCCCATTGTTGTAAGTTCATAATTAACACCTCTTTAGTAAGATTTGCTTTCATTGTACCAATTTTTATATAGAAAAGCTTGTATTCTTACTCTTTCTCGTCACTTAATAATTTATTTAAGAGGAAAAAGAATAGTACGACACATAATTCAGCTGTGTTGGACATTTGTACGCTTTCTATCCAATTATCAGCAGTATGAATGACGAACCAATCTAGTGTAATTTCAATGAACGAGAAAAGAGTAATAGAAATCCAATTTGGCATGTTTTGTGTCAGTGGATATAGCAGCGCTTTGAAGAAACTGAAGATGAAAAATGTAATACTGTCTAAGAAAGTGATTAATAAAAAAAGAGAAGTAACGCAGTACGTGAACTATACTCTATACCTGTAATTTGAAAGATTCCTACATATACAAAAAATATAAATGCAAAAACGATAATGAGAAAAAGAGCAATAATACTAGTGATAATCGTTTTATCTTTTAGGCTGAGATTTGAGAATTTCTCCTCCTCATGCATTAAAATACCCCCTTTTTCTGGAAGTTAACTTCATTTTATCATGAAATACCTATTAAAAAACTACGAATTATGGGAAAATAAGGTGACAAAAAGTAAGATTTCATGTAAAATTATTAATAAGGTTTTTATTTAACTAAATGAAATAAAAGGAGCTGTCAAAGTTGTCTCAAAATCGAGAGCAATTAATGGAAGAACTATCGACAAATGTGTTTGCTATGTTTCGCACATTGCGTAATGATATCGGAAAAATATTCGGTGGTTACATACCGTGGAATGAATTCATCGTCCTGAGAATATTAAATCGTACGAATAAAGAAATGGTATCGCGTGTAGCAAATGAATTAAATGTGTCGAATAGTCATATTACAGCTGTTACAGAAAAATTAATTAATAAAGGTTTTGTAACTCGTTCACGTTCTACATCGGATCGCCGAGTTGTGTATTTAGAGATTACAGAACAAGGGAAAGATTTAGTTGCGAAAATGGAAGATGCGAAAAAACAATATTTACAAGAAAGATTCTCTGCACTTTCAGAAGATGAAATGAGTGTAATGATTTCGATTTCCAAAAAACTTATTTAAGTGATTATAAACAAGAAAACGCTTACGTGATGAAAAAGAAGATCTTCCTTATATATGGAAGGTCTTCTTTCGTGTGTAGTAGATGTTAAAAAATAAAATGTGTATGAAAAAAGATAGAGCGCCATACTACTAATACAAGGAAGGGAGGGAGAAATATGACGAATCGTAACGGTAGTAAAGGGAGCGGTAATCAAGGATCACCAAAGTCCGGCCAGTTTAATCAGGAATTTAGCACTGAATTTGAAACTGGTAATGATAATAAAGGGAAAGAATATCGTTCGAAAAAAGGAAGTAAATCAAAAAAGGAGTGAATATATTCACTCCTTTTTTGATTTAAGATGCTGCCGATTGATCAGTATTATATTTTTCTTCTGATTTTGCGACAATCATTGCACAAATTGCATCACCAGAAATGTTTACAGCTGTTCTTGACATATCTAGAATACGGTCAATACCAATAATTAAAGCGATACCTTCTACTGGTAGATTTACTTGATTTAAAACCATTGTAAGCATTACAAGTCCAACACCTGGTACACCAGCAGTACCAATACTAGCTAGTACAGCAGTTAATACGACCATAGCTAATTGCGGTAATGTAAGTTCAACTCCGTATACTTGAGCGATAAATACAGTTGCTACCCCTTGCATAATAGCGGTACCATCCATATTAATCGTTGCACCGAGTGGTTGTACAAATGAGCTGATTGCTTTTGGAACTCCAAGCTTCTCTTGTGCGGTTTTCATTGCAAATGGAAGAGATGCATTAGAGCTAGATGTGCTAAAGCCAATTGCCATTACCGGTCCGAAATGCTTAAAGAACCGGACGATACTTTCTTTTGCTAATACCTTTAATAGGCCGCCATATACAAAGACCCCGTGAATAATGAGTACTAACATAACGACAATCATATACTTGAACATCGCAGCGACGCCTGCAAGACCCATTTTACCAACGGATGAAGCGAGCAAACCGAATGTTCCAATTGGGGCTAATTTCATAACGAGATTAACAAGATACATCATTAATTCGTTGCCCTGTTCAAGTAATGAATGGATACCTTGAACTCGTTTTCCTAAAATAGCTATACCGAGTCCAATCAATACGGCAAAGGCAATGATTTGTAACATGTTTCCGTCAGCCATTGCTTTTGCTGGGTTATCTGGTACGATATTTAGCAATGTTTCGACGAAAGATGTTTCAGTTTTTGCACCTTCATACTTAAGACCTTCTGTTTTAAAATTACCGCCAGCTCCTGGTTTTATAATAAGTGCAAATGTAACCGCTATAGAGATGGCAACCGCAGTTGTTACGAGAAAGAATGAAATTGATTTTAAACCGATTCTTCCAAGTTGTTTCGGATCTCCAAGGCCGGCAGCACCAAGTACGATAGAAATGAATACAACAGGAACAACTAGCATTTTAATAAGGCGAATAAACAATTGACCAATTGGGTTGAACACATATTGATTTAGTGGCTCAAAGATAGATGGAGCGGCTAAATTTAGAGTGAGTCCAACAACTAGACCTAGAAATAATGCGATTAAGATTGCTTTTGTTTGTTTCAATAAAATCCCCCCTTTTGTTTGTGCGAAAGTTCTTTCTAAAGTAATTATACCGAAAAAATACCTAATTTAACAATATTTTCTGAATTTTTTGTTTTTATTTAAGTGTAGATAGACTGATTTTGTGTTTGGAAAATAAAATAGACCATCACATAGGATGGTCTAGGGAAGGGGACAATTTATGTCAATTTAATTAGGGATGGAAGCTGCTTTAAGACACTGGGGAATGTCTTAAAAATTAGGGAGGAACAACTTCGATACATATACTATAAAAGGTAGGTGTGACTCTCATGTGAACATAGGGTGAAAGAGAGAGGGAGTTTTAAAGAAAAGATAGAAAGACAAAAAAATAAGACCATCATTTATAAGATGGTCAAGGAAGGGGACAATTTATGTCAATTTAATTAGGGATGGAAGTTGTTCAAAGACACTGGGGAATGTCTTAAAAATTAGGGAGGAACAACTTCGATATATATACTATAAAAGGTAGGTGTGACTCTCATGTGAACATAGGGTGAAAGAGAGAGGGAGTTTTAAAGAAAAGATAGAAAGACAAAAAAATAAGACCATCATTTATAAGATGGTCAAGGAAGGGGACAATTTATGTCAATTTAATTAGGGATGGAAGCTATTCAAAGACACTGGGGAATGTCTTAAAAATTAGGGAGGAACAGCTTCGATACATATACTATAAAAGGTGGATGTGACCTCTGTGTGAACATAGAGTGAAAGAGAGAGGGAGTTTTAAAGAAAAGATAGAAAGACAAAAAAATAAGACCATCATTTATAAGATGGTCAAGGAAGGGGACAATTTATGTCAATTTAATTAGGGATGGAAGCTATTCAAAGACACTGGGGAATGTCTTAAAAATTAGGGAGGAACAGCTTCGATACATATACTATAAAAGGTGGATGTGACCTCTATGTGAACATAGAGTGAAAGATATGGGGATTTGAAAAATAGTACATATGAAATTGTTATTGCTAGCAATATTGAGCTAGGATATATAGTTTTCCAGCATAAAACAAAAAGGAATCTGAATATAAATAAAAGTTGTAATCTATGAAAAAAAGGATTATGCTCAACTATATTATAAGAATATAAGGTTTGTCCCAATTGTTTAAGGGCTTTTTAAAAGCTTTTTATTTATGAGGGGAAAGCTTCACTTTAATAAGGGAGTTAGTGATATGGAAGTAACAAAAAAACAAGGGCTGTATAATCGTCTTATACGATTAAACCCACCACAAATATTAGCATTAGGTTTTTTCTGCTTAATTGTGGTTGGCGGTTTGTTATTAAAGTTACCATTCGCAACGAAAGCACATATTAGTTGGGTAGATGCTTTCTTTACAGCAACGTCAGCAGCGACCGTAACTGGTTTGGGAGTAGTGGATACAGCAAGTACATTTACGATGTTTGGCGAAATTGTTATTATGTTTTTAATTCAAACAGGTGGTCTAGGTCTTATGACAATTGCCATTTTAATTGTTTGGGTATTAGGCAAAAAAATCGGATTACGCCATCGTTTATTAATTGGAGAAGCATTTAATCAAACAAATATAGGTGGTCTTGTAAAATTAGTAAAGCGTGTCTTTATATTTTCGATTTGTATTGAGCTTATTGGGGTCATCTTTTTATCGTTTCGCTTTATTCCAGAGTTTGGTTTTGGAAAAGGTTTATACTATAGTATTTTTCATGTAATTGCATCTTATAATAATGCAGGATTTGCTTTATGGCCAGATAATTTAACAAGATATGTAGGGGATCCCATTATTAATATTGGGATTTGCTCTTTAATTGTAATAGGTGGACTCGGTTTTACCGTATTAATTGATATATGGTATAGTCGCAGTTTTCGAAAATTATCACTTCACTCAAAAATAATGATTATTGGAACAGTAGTGTTAAATGTTATAGCAATGATTGTAATTTTTGTATTGGAATATAATAATGTGAAGACGTTAGGGAATTTATCTTTAAATGAAAAACTATGGGCTTCCTTCTTTCAAGGTATTACCCCGCGGACAGCTGGATTTAATACGATTGACTATGGAGGTATGGAAGAATCATCTATATTATTTACGATGATTTTAATGTTTATTGGTGCAGGAAGTGTATCAACAGGTGGAGGAATTAAATTAACAACGTTTGTTATCTTAATTACATCTGTCCTTTCTTTCTTTAGAAAAAAGGAAGAAATTGTTTTATTTCAGCGTACAATTAAAATGTCGACAGTAACGAGGGCCTTAGCGATTGCTGTTGCTAGTCAAATACTTATTTTTACAGCGGTATTTATATTAATGCTTACAGAAAACTTCAGCTTTATTCAATTATTATTTGAGACAATATCAGCGTTTGGCACAGTCGGATTAACGATGGGAATTACTGCAAAGCTATCGGCATTCGGAAAATGTATTATTATGTTTGTTATGTTTTGCGGATTAATTGGACCGTTAACACTTGTGTTTTCTTTAGCGCGACCAGCAAAACAAAAAATAAAATATCCATCGGAAGATGTGTTTACAGGATAAGGTATCCCGCGTTAAGCGAGATACCTTTTTCTTTTTTAGAACAGGGAGAACAATAAACCAATAAGTGCTACTCGGAATAAAATTGCGATAAGTGCAGCAATCCCACCGACAACTGCAGCGATACCGCCAGTTACAGTAGCTCCGCGATTATAAGCGTAAATACCGAGTAAAACAGAAACAAGACCAAATAGTGTTGGGAATGTAAATAGCGATAAGATAGATAGCGCAAGAGCGATAAAACCAGCAGTTGATCCAGCGGCGGATGATTTTACAACATCTTTATCGTCTTTATCATCATAATCAATGCGTTGTGGTGCAACCTCAGCGGCGTACTCTTCTTTATAGTCACTATAATCACTATCTATTCTATCTCTTCTTTTATAATCATCAAATTTCTCAGTCAAAGTCATGACTCCTTTCATAACAAGGTTCAATAGTAGTATGTATCTCTTTTTCTTTTTTATCCTGCTATTTGTGGGAGTCGAGCTACGTACACATCCTACTGATTAAAGTTTCACTATACCGGAGCATGTACAGGGAGTAGTATCTTTTAAAAGGAGGAAAATGTTTTCTTGAAATAGGAAAAGTTAGTATGACTTCCTCTATTTTGGAAAGTATAAAAAGGAATAAAGAGGAAAGGGTGCAATACATAATGGAACATCCAATTGAAAATTTAATGAAAACGGCAATGACAAATTTAAAAGAGATGGTAGATGTAAATACAATTGTTGGGAGCCCGGTCTCAACAGCTGACGGAAATGTAGTATTAACAGTATCTCAGGTGGCTTTTGGTTTTGGAGCTGGTGGAAGTGATTTTAAAGGGGATTTCATTACTGAAAAACATAACGGTGGGCAAAATCAGCATAAAGAGAAAAAGCAAGGGCATCCATTTGGAGGAGGAAGCGGGGCTGGGGTTTCTATTAGCCCAGTTGCTTTTTTAGTAGTCGGTTCTAACGGTGTGCAAGTATTACACCTCAATAGTAGTACACATTTAATTGAAAAGGCTTTAAATACGGTACCAAGCACTGTAGATAAATTTGTAAATGGTCGCCAAAAGTGAACTTGCATTTTTTAGGAATTATGATATATTAGAAAAAGTGCGCTTTAGGATGATCGGAATAATTGAACTGTAAATATATATGATGTGTGGAATAAGGGAGAGGAATTTATGATTAATATCAAAAACTTAGTAGTTGGTTTATGTATGTTAGTAAGCGGTTTTGTTGTATATGTAATAAAAGAAAAAGCTCCATTCTAAAACAGACAAACCGTTACTGTCTGTTTTTAATTTACAAAAAATGTTGACAAGTTATTTTATTGATGTTAAAATTTTAATTCGTGTCTCGGTTACAGCTAGTATAAAGTAAATAAATCTTATAAATGTAATACGAAAAGTTTGCGAAAGATCGGGTAGTCTTACCAACAACTTTTGTGAACAAACCCTATAAATTATAAGTGTAAGCTTTATAGGTATACTAGTGAATCAAGGAGCGGTCAGTGGAACCGTAATGATGAGAGAGAGGTAGGGCTTTCATCCAGTATATGTTACTTTCCCGTTAGGTGAATATAAAAAAGAGGACTCCTTTTCAAAAGGAGTCCTCTTTCTTTTTTTAAGTGCGAATTTCAACTTGTTGACAAATTTCATCCGTTGTTAAACCGTGAGCTGTAATGACTGATCCTTTAATTGATGCATCTGCAATGCCCATCACATTAGAATCTTGCCCAGTTACAACGCAACAATCACACCCTTGTGCATCCTGTTCTGAGTTAAGTGTAACAACTTCATGACCTTGTTGCTGAAGAGCTTGTTGAACGTCTGTTAATGAGTTTTCAACGCCAATTCTAGCCATAATTCTCACCTCCTACCATCTAATTGCTAGTATGCTCAAGTTCACTGCATATATTTATGAAAAGACGGTAGGAAGTAAATCTTTGTTTAGTCGTTATATACGCCAGTAAGCATTTGACTAACGAATTGATCGTTTAATGTATCTTGTGCAGAAGAAGTATTTGAATGGATGTCGATTGAAGCAATAAAATGATTATGTTCTTGCGTGTTTGGTTCTACCTCTACGTAATTATCGAATTTACAAAAACCTTTCGTGTCCATTAGATCAAATAATTGCAACATTTCTACTACCTCTTGTCTCGTTCCTTTAATTTGTACACATGCCATATTTATTTCCTCCTTCATTTTGACAAATTGTTTTTTAAAAATAGGATTATGATTACGAAATGAAAAATATGAATGTTATTTTTAGACAGCGCTATTTTTGTTATTTCCCCCCTTTTTCAGCAAAAGTCGTTATATATTCCCGGATTTATAAAATCGGACGTCCGTTTATTGAATACAATAGATTCGTATTAATTGATGAAAATCCTTCTTTTAAACAAATCTTTTTTTAGTGAAAATTGGCGAAAAAAATTTTCGGACTTTTTGTAAACGTTAACAATGTTGTTAAATCAATATAATTGAAGATGTACGTACGATTAAAAATTATAAATTTTCTAAAAATTTACTTGATTTATTTAAAAAGGAGAGTAAACTAGGAAACAATAAAAAATTCATAGAACATAGGAGGCACTTCCAGTGAATGAGCAATGGATTTTCTTAAATGGAGAATTTGTTCCGAAAGATGAAGCAAAAGTTTCGGTATATGATCATGGCTATTTATATGGCGATGGAGTATTTGAAGGAATTAGAGTTTATAGCGGTAATGTTTTCCGTTTGAGAGAGCATCTTGTCCGGTTGTATGAATCAGCAAAATCAATCCTTTTAGAAATTCCATATTCATTAGATGAAGTAACGAATATTGTTGTTGAGACGATTCGACAAAATAAATTATCTAATGGATACATTCGCCTTGTTGTATCAAGAGGAGCAGGAAATCTTGGATTGGATCCCGATTCATGTAAGAAGCCGAATGTAGTAGTAATTGCAGAACAATTATCTTTATTCCCACAAGAATATTATGAGAAAGGGATTCCAGTTGTAACAGTTGCAACGCGCCGAAATCGTCCCGATGTTTTATCCCCTCAAGTAAAATCTTTAAATTACTTAAACAATATTTTAGTTCGTATTGAAGCGAAATTAGCTGGAGTACAAGAAGCACTTATGTTAAATGATCAAGGATATGTAGCTGAAGGATCAGGAGATAACGTGTTTATTGTTAAAGGAAATAAATTAATTACACCACCAAGTTCTGCTGGAGCGTTAGAAGGTATTACACGAAACGCCATTTTAGAAATCGGCGAAAAACTTGGATATGACGTAAGAGAAGAGTTATTTACAAGACATGATGTATATGTAGCTGATGAAGTGTTTTTAACAGGAACAGCTGCTGAAGTTATTGCTGTTACGACAGTAGATGGTAGAACGATTGGTTTAGGGCAAACGGGTCCACATACGAATCGTTTATTGGAAGAATTCCGAAAGTTAGTTATAGAAGATGGAGAGAAAATTTACGAAGAAAATAAAGTTGGATAACAACTTTTTATAACATAAGAAAGCGTTGAGAGGGAGGAGTAGTTGATTGTGAAGCCTCACAGAGAGTCGGTGGTTGCTGAAAACCGATGGTTCACGTCGACGAACATCGCCCTTGAGTGCTAAGCTGAAGCATTTGTCTAGGCTTAGACGGTAGCTCCGTTATTAGCTAGATCCATTTATGGGTCACTGAGGCAAGAGTATTCTTGCAAAGAAGGGTGGTACCGCGAAATCTTTCGTCCCTTCAGCACATAGCTGGAGTGTGGACGTAGGATTTTTTTTATTGATAAAGGTTTTCAAAAAGGGGGCTTATAAGAACAATGTCTTCAAAAACGGAAGAGAAACTGGCAACTGGTGCACAGCTATTGTTAGAAGCGCTAGAAAAGGAAGGAGTAGAAGTGATTTTCGGTTATCCTGGTGGTGCTGTTTTACCTCTCTATGATGCACTGTATGATTGTGAAATTCCTCATATTTTAACAAGGCATGAGCAAGGAGCAATTCACGCTGCTGAAGGGTATGCCAGAATTACTGGTAATCCAGGGGTTGTCATTGCAACGAGTGGTCCAGGTGCTACAAATGTGATTACTGGTCTAGCAGATGCGATGATTGATTCATTACCACTTGTTGTATTTACAGGGCAAGTAGCAACAACGTTAATTGGAAGTGATGCTTTCCAAGAAGCGGATATTATGGGGCTTACAATGCCGGTGACAAAACATAACTATCAAGTGCGAAAGGCTTCAGATTTACCTCGAATTATTAAAGAAGCATTTCATATTGCTAAAACAGGAAGACCAGGCCCAGTCGTGATCGATCTTCCGAAAGATATGGTAGTAGAGCAAGGAGAACGATGTAATGATGTGCAAATGGATTTACCAGGATACAACCCAAATTATGAACCGAATTTACTCCAAATAAACAAATTATTACAAGCAATTAGTGCTGCAAACAAGCCGTTAATTTTAGCTGGAGCAGGTGTATTGCATGCGAAAGCATCAAAAGAGTTAACAAGTTTTGCGCGTAAATATGAAATTCCTGTTGTGCATACATTACTTGGTCTTGGTGGCTTTCCGCCAGATGATGAACTTTTTCTAGGGATGGGGGGAATGCATGGTTCTTACACAGCCAATATGGCGTTATATGAATGCGACTTACTCATTAATGTAGGCGCGAGATTTGATGATCGGCTTACTGGAAATTTAGCTTATTTTGCTAAAGGAGCGACTGTCGCGCATATCGATATCGATCCAGCAGAAATCGGAAAAAATGTGCCGACTGAAATTCCTATTGTTGCAAGTGCTAAGCGGGCATTGGAAGTATTACTTCAACCAGAAGGAAGGAAAGGAAATCATCATGAATGGATCTCTTTATTAAAGAGTAGAAAAGAACAGTATCCATTCTCTTATAAACGAAACTCTGAAAGTATTAAACCTCAATACGCAATTGATATGCTATATGAAATCACGAAAGGAGAAGCGATTGTAACAACAGACGTTGGGCAACATCAAATGTGGGCAGCGCAATATTATCCGCTGAAAAATCCAGATAAATGGGTAACTTCTGGCGGATTGGGAACGATGGGATTCGGATTTCCAGCAGCAATTGGTGCGCAAATCGCAAAGCCTGAAGAACTAGTCATTGCAATTGTTGGTGACGCTGGGTTTCAAATGACTCTACAAGAATTAAGTGTATTAAAAGAACATTCTTTACCTGTTAAAGTATTTATTTTAAATAATGAAGCTTTAGGAATGGTAAGGCAATGGCAAGACGAATTTTATAATCAAAGATATTCACATTCCTTATTGTCGTGTCAACCAGATTTCGTCGCTCTTGCGAATGCGTATGGTATAAAAGCTGTTCGTATTGATGATCCACTTCTTGCAAAGAAGCAGTTGAAGCATGCGATTGAATTAAAAGAACCAGTCTTAATTGATTGCCGTGTACTTCAATCTGAGAAAGTTATGCCGATGGTTGCGCCCGGGAAAGGCGTTCACCAAATGGAAGGAGTGGAAAAAAGGTGAAGAGAATTGTTACAGCGACAGTTCGAAATCAAAGTGGTGTGTTAAACCGAATTACAGGGGTTATGACACGAAGACATTTTAATATTGAAAGTATTTCAGTAGGTCATACGGAATCATCAGATATATCGCGAATGACGATAGTTGTGCATGTGGAAAGTGAACAGCAAGTTGAGCAGTTAATTAAACAACTTCATAAGCAAATCGATGTTCTGAAAGTATCAGATATTACAGAAGAAGCGATGATTGCTAGAGAGCTTGCTCTTATTAAAGTAGCAACTTCTGTAGCAAGGGCGGAATTATATAGTTTAATTGAACCGTTTCGAGCCGCTGTAATAGATGTTGGGAAGGATTCCATAGTTGTGCAAGTAACAGGTACGCAAGATAAAGTGGAAGCGTTAATTGAATTACTTAGACCATACGGTTTGAAAGAAATTGCGAGAACAGGTGTAACAGCATTTACACGTAGTATGAAAAAACAAGATAAGCAAGTTATGTTAATTCAATAATCATTTAAATATAGGGGGAAATGAAAATGGCAAAAGTTTATTATGAGAAAGATGTAACAGTAAATGTATTAAAGGAAAAGAAAGTAGCAATCATCGGATATGGCTCGCAAGGTCATGCGCATGCGCAAAATTTACGTGATAACGGATTTGATGTAGTAGTAGGTTTAAGAAAAGGTAAGTCTTGGGATAAAGCGAATGAAGATGGATTTTCTGTATATACAGTAGCAGAAGCAGCGGAAAAAGCTGATGTAGTAATGATTCTACTGCCTGATGAATTACAACCAGAAGTATATAAAGCTGAAATTGAACCAAATTTACAAGCCGGAAATTCTCTCGTGTTCGCACATGGATTTAATGTTCACTTTGATCAAGTAAAACCACCAGCTAATGTAGATGTATTTCTAGTAGCGCCAAAAGGACCGGGGCATCTCGTACGCCGTACGTTCGCCGAGGGCGGGGCTGTTCCTGCACTATTTGCCGTATATCAAGATGCAACAGGAGTTGCGACTGAAAAAGCACTTTCTTATGCTGACGGAATTGGAGCAACGAGAGCTGGTGTATTAGAAACGACGTTTAAAGAAGAAACAGAAACAGATTTATTTGGAGAGCAAGCTGTACTCTGCGGCGGAGTGACTGCACTTGTAAAAGCAGGGTTTGAAACGTTAGTTGATGCGGGATACCAGCCTGAACTTGCATATTTTGAATGTTTACATGAACTGAAGCTAATCGTTGACCTTATGTATGAAGGTGGACTTGAAAATATGAGATATTCAGTTTCAGATACAGCGCAGTGGGGAGACTTCGTATCAGGACCACGCGTTGTTACTGAAGATACGAAGAAAGCGATGGGGGCAGTATTAGCAGAAATTCAAGATGGTACATTTGCAAGAGGCTGGATTGCAGAGCATAAAGCAGGAAGACCAAATTTCCACGCGACAAATGAGAAAGAGAATGAACATGAAATTGAAGTAGTTGGACGTAAATTACGTGAAATGATGCCTTTCGTACAGCCGCGAGTAAAGGTAGGGATTAAATAATATGAAGCAGATTTTGTTCATGGATACAACGCTTCGTGATGGCGAACAATCACCAGGAGTAAATTTAAATGAACAAGAGAAATTACAAATTGCTAGGCAATTAGAGAGGCTTGGTATTCATGTAATGGAAGCTGGATTCGCGGCAGCTTCCGAAGGTGACTTCCAATCAGTAAAACGCATCGCGAATACAATTCAAAATGCTACGGTTATGAGTTTAGCTAGAGCGAAAGAAAGTGACATTCGAAGAGCATATGAAGCAGTGAAAGGTGCTGTATCTCCTCGTCTACACGTATTTCTAGCTACGAGTGATATTCATATGAAATATAAACTTTGTATGTCAAAAGAAGACGTGTTAAATAGTATTCATCGTTCGGTTACGCTTGGAAAATCATTATTTCCGACAGTACAATTTTCTGCAGAAGATGCGACAAGAACATCGAGAGCATTTTTAGCTGAAGCAGTAGAAACTGCGATTCGCGCAGGAGCGAATGTAATTAATATTCCGGATACAGTTGGATATACGAATCCAGAAGAATATTATTCTCTTTTCAAATACTTACAAGAATCCGTTCCATCATATGAAAAAGCGATTTTTTCTTGTCACTGTCACGATGATCTTGGTATGGCAGTAGCAAATTCGTTAGCTGCGGTTGAAGGCGGAGCATTGCAAGTAGAAGGAACGATTAATGGCATTGGAGAAAGAGCAGGGAATGCAGCGTTAGAAGAAGTTGCGGTTGCTCTTCATATTAGAAAAGATTTTTATAAAGCAGAACCTTCTATGACTTTAAAAGAGATTAAGGCGACGAGTACATTAGTAAGCAGGTTAACGGGTATGGTTGTACCGAAAAATAAAGCAATCGTTGGAGCGAATGCATTTGCTCATGAATCAGGCATCCACCAAGATGGTGTTCTAAAAGAAGTAACAACTTATGAAATTATCGAACCAGCGCTTATAGGAGAATCTCAAAATCTCTTTGTACTTGGGAAACATTCTGGCCGTCATGCGTTTACGGAAAAAATGAAAGAGCTTGGTTATGAATTTACAAATGAAGAGCGAGATGCGGTATTCGAAGCGTTTAAAAAATTGGCTGATCGTAAAAAGGAAATTACTGAGGAAGATTTACGCGCACTTATGCTTGGTGAAGCAGCATTTGCAGCCCAGCAATATAACATTACGCAATTACAAGTGCATTTCGTATCAAATAGTACACAATGCGCAACAGTTGTGCTGAAGGATGAGGAAGGAAATGTATATGAAGATGCAGCCACTGGTTCTGGTAGTATTGAAGCGATATACAATGCGATTCAAAGAATTTTAGGACTAGAATGTGAATTGGCAGATTATCGCATACAATCTATTACACAAGGTCAAGATGCACTTGCTCACGTTCATGTTGAATTAAAAGAAGGTAGTCACCAAATATCAGGTTTCGGAGTTGCGCAAGACGTATTGGAAGCGTCGGCGAGAGCTTATGTCCATGCAGCAGGGAAATTAAAATCTCTTATAGCGCTTGTGAAATAAATATTTGATAGGTGAGAGAAGTTTTCCTCACCTATCAAATTAAAGTTCTGAAAATTCAGTTAAAAGGAGTGTTAAAAATGGAAAAACGTATCGTTTGTTTAGCTGGTGATGGTGTCGGTCCAGAAGTTATGGAAAGTGCGAAGGAAGTATTGCATATGGTAGAAAGGCTATATGGACATCATTTTCATTTGCAAGATGAGTACTTTGGTGGTGTTGCTATCGATTTAACTGGGCAACCATTACCACAGCGAACACTTGCCGCCTGTTTAGCGAGTGATGCGGTTTTACTTGGAGCAGTAGGTGGACCAAGGTGGGATAGTGCGAAAGAAAGGCCTGAGAAAGGATTATTAGCATTAAGAAAAGGACTCGGTGTATTTGCGAATGTTCGCCCTGTAACGGTAGAAAGTGCAACTGCACATTTATCACCATTAAAAAATGTGGATGAAATTGATTTCGTTGTCGTTCGTGAATTAACAGGCGGAATTTATTTTTCTTATCCGAAAGAGCGAACGGAAGAAGTGGCGACAGATACACTTACGTATCATCGCCATGAAATTGAACGTATCGTTTCGTATGCTTTTCAATTAGCGAATAAGCGGAAGAAAAAAGTAACATCTATTGATAAAGCGAATGTTTTAGAGTCTAGTAAACTATGGAGAACTGTGACAGAAGAAGTAGCACTTCGCTACCCAAATGTGGAAGTAGAACACATTTTAGTAGATGCAGCGGCTATGGAATTAATTCGAAATCCAGGAAGATTTGACGTTATTGTAACGGAAAATTTATTTGGTGATATTTTAAGTGATGAGGCTTCAGTATTAGCTGGATCATTAGGAATGCTTCCATCAGCAAGTCACGCTGAAAAGGGGCCTTCATTATACGAGCCTATTCACGGATCAGCGCCGGATATTGCGGGGAAAAATAAGGCGAATCCAATTGCGATGATGCGTTCTGTTGCAATGATGCTTGGGCAATCGTTCGGATTAACGAGGGAAGGATATGCAATTGAAGAAGCAGTTTCTGCAGTCCTTAAATCAGGAAAATGTACAGCAGATATCGGGGGGACTGAAACGACAATTTCATTTACAAAGGCAGTTATTCAAGAAATGGAAGAGCAAGCGTTAGTAGGGAGAGGAAAATAATGGGGAAAAGGTTACTAGATAAGCTTTGGGAAAGACATGTAGTTGCGACTAATGAAAATGGATTGGATTTATTATATATCGATCTACATCTTGTTCATGAAGTAACGTCACCGCAAGCCTTTGAAGGCTTGCGGCTTACAAATCGAAGAGTCCGCAGACCAGATTTAACATTTGCAACGATGGATCATAATATTCCAACGAAAGATGTTTGGAATATTACCGATCGTATTGCGAAGCAGCAACTAGATACACTTCGGGAAAATTGTAAACAATTTCAGGTGCCATTAGCGGATATCGGAGATGAAGAGCAAGGGATCGTTCATGTTATAGGACCAGAACTTGGACTCACACAGCCAGGAAAAACGATTGTTTGTGGTGATAGTCATACAGCAACACACGGTGCTTTTGGTGCACTAGCGTTTGGTATTGGTACGAGTGAAGTGGAACATGTATTGGCAACGCAAACGTTATGGCAACGAAAGCCGAAAGCGATGGGCATTGAGTTAAAAGGAAAGTTACCGCAAGGTGTTTATGCGAAAGATATTATTTTACATCTCCTTTCAAAGTACGGAGTAGCAGTTGGAACAGGTTACGTAATGGAGTTTTACGGAGAGACCATTCATGCTATGGATATGGAAGAGAGGATGACGCTTTGCAATATGGCAATTGAAGGGGGAGCAAAGGCTGGTATTATTGCACCAGATGAAAAAACGGTTGCTTACGTAAAAGGGCGTAAATATGCGCCGAAAGACTATGAATCTATTAAGAAAAAATGGTCAGAACTTTATACAGATTTAGATGCAGTTTATGATTTACATATTTCAGTAGATGTTACGGATTTAGCGCCGTACGTTACGTGGGGAACAAATCCTAGTATGGGTGTTCGGATTGATGAGAAATTGCCAGAAAAGTATGATGCAAATGACGAAAGAGCGTTTTCTTATATGGGATTGAGTCCCGGACAAAGTACGTATGACATTCCAGTTCAACATGTTTTCATTGGATCTTGTACAAATTCTAGGCTTTCTGACTTAGAAATTGCTGCATCTGTCGTGAAAGGTAAGAAAGTAAAAGAAGGTGTGCGAGCACTTGTTGTACCCGGATCTCAAAGGGTAAGAGAAGCAGCGATGCATAAAGGATTACATCGCATATTTGAAGAAGCTGGATTTGAATGGAGAGAGCCCGGATGCTCAATGTGTCTAGGTATGAATCCAGATCAAGTGCCTGAAGGAGAACATTGTGCCTCTACGTCAAATCGCAATTTTGAAGGAAGACAAGGAAAGGGAGCACGAACGCATTTAGTTAGCCCGGCAATGGCGGCTGCGGCTGCGTTATATGGTCATTTTGTTGATATTAGAAAGGAGAGTTATGATGGAGCCATTTCGTATTCATAAAGGTACTGCCGCAGTACTGATGAATGATAACATTGATACAGATCAAATTATTCCGAAGCAATATTTAAAGAGAATTGAAAGAACTGGGTTTGGGAAGTTTTTATTTGATGAGTGGCGATATGATAATAATCGCCAAGAAAACCCTAATTTTCCTCTTAATGCACAAGAAAGAAAAGGAGCCAGCATATTAATTACAGGTGATAATTTTGGATGTGGCTCGTCAAGAGAACATGCTCCATGGGCGCTTGCTGATTATGGTTTCCGCGTTATTATCGCTGGAGGATTTGCCGATATCTTTTATATGAATTGTATGAAGAATGGCATGTTACCGATTGTAATGGATAAAGATATGCGTGAACAACTTGCTAAAACAGATGCGAGGGAACAAATCACAGTTGATTTAGAAAATGAAGTAATTACAACGAATACGCATAGATTCCATTTTACAATCGAGAAAATGTGGAAAGAGAAGTTATTAAATGGTTTAGATGAAATTAGTATTACAATGCAATATGAACAAGAAATAAAAGAGTATGAAAGAAAAGTGGCTTTATATTAAAAAAGTGACGGAATATTAAAAATGTATTTACATTCAAAATTAACTGTTATATACTATGTGAAAATCAGAGGAGAAA
Organism: Bacillus sp. FSL K6-1338; assembly: GCF_038006965.1. Classification (NCBI taxonomy): domain Bacteria; kingdom Bacillati; phylum Bacillota; class Bacilli; order Caryophanales; family Bacillaceae; genus Bacillus; species Bacillus sp. FSL K6-1338. The sequence continues at coordinate 1,373,099 of NZ_JBBOWI010000001.1, forward strand.
GGGAGTAAGTATTATGAATATCGTGCGATCTATTACAATGCTTACACAACTACATCATCATACATGAAACCCTTGAACCTAGCGTGAAAACGTGTAGGTACAAGGGGTATTCCCGTTGTACCTACACTCTATTGAAGAGCCTTGTAGGTATTTTGTCTACAAGGCTCTTTTTATTTTCGGCTTAGGTGAATGAAATCGGCATACATTAGAAGGGGAAAGGTGTGAAAATTTAGATGACAAAATGGAAGCGGGCAAACCCGAATGGAACGAGAGATTATTTATTCGAAGAATGTACATTAATTGAAGAAGTGGAGCAAAAATTAAGGCTTACTTTTTTAGAGAGAGGTTATGAGGAAATAAGAACACCTACAATTGAATTTTATGATGTTTTTGCATTTCAAAATAGACCGATAGATGAAGAGAAGATGTATAAATTTTTTGATGAAAAGGGAAGGATTATCGTTTTACGTCCAGATATGACAATTCCTTTAGCGAGAGTTATTGGAACACAGAGATGGGATACGCCACTTAAAGTGACGTATAGCGGGAATGTATTTCGAGCAAATGAATCCCATTCTGGAAAATATAATGAAATCGTACAAAGTGGTATTGAAGTTATCGGGATTGATAATGTAAGAGCTGAAATTGAATGCGTAATAAGTGTCATTCAAGCACTTCAAAAGTTGAATGTGCAATCTTTTACAATTGAGATTGGGCAAGTACAGTTATATAAATGTATTGTAAAAAAGCTCTCCATCCATGATGAAGAAGAAAGGGTACTTAGAACGTATATAGAAAGTAAAAATTATGCTGCCCTCTCAAATTTCATCGGAGAAAAGAAATTAGATCGATGCGATGAGACAGTAAGATTACTTGAGAAATTACCGAGGCTATTTGGAAATTTAGAAGTTATTGAGGAAGCAGAAAAGCTTGCTTCAAGTAATGAAATGAAAATGGCAATTGCAAGAGTAAAAGAAATGTATGAAACAATGGAAACGTTAGGATATGGTTCTTACATATCAATTGATTTAGGCATGATTCAACACTTAGATTACTATACGGGTGTTATTTTCAAAGGATATATATATGAAATTGGAGAAGAAATCGTTAGTGGCGGAAGATATGATGAGCTAATTGGGAATTTTGGAGAAACGCTGCCGGCTGTTGGACTCGCGGTGCAAGTAAATCAAATTGTGAAGGCGCTACAAGAGCAGCAAGAACCATATGAACGAAATCAAATTGATATTGTGATTCATTATGAGTTAAATAGATTAGCAGAAGCAGAAAGGTTACGAAATTTACTTCGAAAGGACGGGAAAAATGCCTGGTTATCTCTATTCTCTAATTTAAGCGATACCTTTCAATTTGCAAGAAAAAATAAAATAGGAACGGTCGTTGAGGCAAAGAATGAATACTTAGTGGAATATGTGTGGAATGAGAAATGGGTAGTCCAGAAAGAAGGAGAGACTTCATGCGTAACATTCAAATTGCGTTAACGAAAGGAAGATTAGAAAAACATGTAATTCCACTCTTTGAGCAGATTGGAATTGATTGTTCGGAACTCAAAAATAAAGGTCGGAAGCTTGTATTTCAAAGTAAAAATACAAATGTTTCATTTATTTTAGTAAAAGCGGTTGATGTTGCTACTTATGTAGAACATGGGGTAGCTGATATTGGGATCGTTGGAAAAGATATTTTAATGGAAAACGAGAAAGATATTTATGAAATGCTGGATTTAGGAGTAGGGATTTGTAAGTTTTGTGTTGCTTCTATTCCTACGTATAATCCGAAAAGTTACCGGAAGAAAAGAATTGCTACGAAATACCCACATATTACTTCTACTTATTTTCATGATAAGGGAGAGGACGTAGAAATTATTAAAATAGAAGGTTCTGTAGAAATCGCTCCTCTTCTTGGATTGGCAGATGCAATTGTAGATATTGTTGAAACAGGAAAAACATTACAAGAGAATGGACTTATTGTATTTGAGGAAATGCACTCTATATCGGCTCGGATGATTGTAAATAAGGCGGCCTTAAAAACTAAAAAAGACGAAATATTCAGTATTGTAAATATGATGGAGCAAGAAATCTTATCAGGGAAATAGGAGGACTTAAAATGGAAATCATTTATGAAGACTTTAAGGAGGCATTATCTAAAATAAAAGTGCTAAGAGAAAACGCTAATATAATAGAAGAAACTGTTCAAAGAAGTGTAAGAGAAATCATTAGAAATGTAAGGGAAGGGAAAGATGAGGCTTTATCTTTCTATACAAAAAAGTTTGATGGTGTAGAGATGAAAGATTTTTGTGTAAGTGAAGAAGAAATACAGCAAGCGAGTATGCTTGTAGAGAATTCATTTTTAGAAGCTTTAAAAGAGGCGAAGAAAAACATTGTTTCGTATCACGAAAAGCAAAAGAAGTACTCAATATTCGATTGTGAAAGTAAAGGCATAATTAGAGGACAGCTCATTCGGCCATTAGAAAATATAGGTGTATATGTACCGGGTGGGACAGCCTCATATCCTTCTTCAGTATTAATGAATGTATTGCCGGCGAAACTCGCAGGTGTGAAAAAGATTGTAATGGTAACACCGCCGAGGAAAGAAGGAATTGATCCTCATATATTAGCTGCTGCAAATCTTGCGGGGGTAGATGAAATTTATACGATAGGTGGCGCGCAAGCAATTGCGGCTTTAGCATACGGGACGGAATCGATTCCGAAAGTGGATAAAATAGTTGGACCGGGAAATTTGTACGTCGCTCTAGCGAAACGAGAAGTATACGGAATAGTAAATATCGATATGATTGCTGGTCCATCAGAAATTGTAGTTGTCGCGGATGAAACAGGTAATGCAAAATATATCGCAGCGGATTTATTATCGCAAGCAGAGCATGATGAGAGAGCAACGGCAATTTGTATTACAACGAATATGGAACTAGCTAAAGAAGTAGAAAAAGAGGTAGAAAGACAGTTAGAAATGTTACCAAGAAGTGAAATTGCACGTGAATCAATAAATAGAAATGGAGCCATCTTTATCGTTCCTTCTTTAGAGGAGGCACTAAAGTTATCAAATGAAATTGCTCCAGAACATTTAGAGTTACATATAAAAGAACCGATGAATGCTCTAGATTATGTGAAACATGCAGGCTCTATTTTCCTTGGGCCATATGCACCTGAACCGCTCGGGGATTATTTGGCGGGACCGAATCATGTATTACCAACGAGCGGAACGGCAAGATTTTTTTCTCCGTTATCAGTCGATGATTTCGTGAAAAAATCAAGTTTTATTTCTTATACGGAGGAAGCATTAAAAAATGTACAGCATCATATTGTAGAGCTTGCAAATAAAGAAGGGTTACATGCACATGCGAGAGCAATCCAAATAAGGTTTGAGGAGGAAAAATAATGCGTCAGTCCAGTCAAGTACGTCAGACGACAGAAACAAAAATTAAATTAAGTTTGCAGCTTGATGAAAGTACGAATGTATCTATTCAAACGGGGATTGGTTTTTTCGATCATATGCTGACTTTATTTGCTAGACATGGAAGATTTGGATTGCAAGTTGAGGCAGAAGGTGATGTATTTGTCGATGCACATCACACCGTTGAAGATGTTGGAATTGTACTCGGAAATTGCTTGAAAGAAGCATTGCAAAATAAAGAGAGAATTAATCGTTACGGTTCAGCGTATGTACCGATGGATGAATCTTTAGGATTTGTCGCAATTGATATAAGTGGACGCTCATATTGTGTATTTCAAGGGGAATTAACAAATCCGAAGCTCGGGGATTTTGATACAGAATTGACGGAAGAATTTTTTAGAGCAGTTGCACATGCTGCCAATATTACATTACATGCGCGCGTTCTATATGGAAGTAATACACATCACAAAATTGAAGCATTATTTAAAGCTTTTGGTAGAGCGCTTAGAGAAGCGGTCGAAAAAAATGCCAACATTACTGGTGTAAATTCAACGAAAGGGATGTTGTAATTGATTGCCATTATAGATTATGGAATGGGGAATATTCGTAGTGTAGAGCAAGCATTAAAATATATTGGGGCAGAGCACATTGTAACGAGTGATAAAGAAGAGATATTGAGAAGCGATGGCGTGATTTTACCGGGAGTAGGTGCATTTCCGAAAGCGATGGAAGTATTAGAAGAAAGAGATTTAGTGTGTGTACTAAAAGAAGTTTGTGATATAGGAAAACCACTCCTCGGTATATGTTTGGGCATGCAGCTTTTATTTGAACGAAGTGAGGAACTAAAAGGTTGTAGTGGGTTAGGTTTACTACCAGGGGAAATTCGTAAGTTAAAAGTTTCGTATAAAATTCCTCATATGGGATGGAATGAATTAAGGAAGGAAAGAGAATTTCCGCTTTGGAATGGATTAGTAGATGGTTCTTTCGTGTATTATGTTCATTCATATTACGCGGATTGTCCAGATGAAATTGTATGCGGAGTAAGTGATTATGGAATGCAAGTACCAGGGTTTGTAGCGAAAGGAAATGTATTTGGTGCACAGTTTCATCCAGAAAAAAGTGGTGAAATTGGCATGCAAATATTAAAAAATTTTCAAGGGGTGGTAGAAGCATGGAAATCTTCCCGGCTATCGATTTAAAGGAAGGGCGATGCGTTAGACTTTATCAAGGAGAGTTTAGTAAAGAAACGGTGATGAATGAAGATCCGGTAGCGCAGGCGATCATATTTGAAAAGCTTGGAGCGGAAATACTACACATTGTTGATTTAGACGGTGCAATTGCTGGCGAGTCGCTAAATTTTCTCGTCATTGAAAAAATCTGCAAGGCGGTACGTATTCCTGTGCAAGTGGGAGGAGGAATTCGTTCACTTAAAGCGGTGGAGAAGTTATTGTCAGTAGGTGTAGAAAAAGTGATTTTAGGAACAGCGGCTCTTTATGATAAGTCATTTTTAGAGGAAGCAGTTCATCTATATAAAGAGAAAATCATTGTTGGAATTGATGCGAAAAATGGTTTCGTAGCAACGAGAGGTTGGCTTGATTTGTCTGAAATTTCTTATATTAGTTTAGCGAAACAAATGGAAAGTTTAGGTGTTCAAACGATTGTGTTTACAGACATTTCGAAAGACGGGACGCTTGCAGGGCCAAATTTTGAACAATTGACGTTACTTCAAAAAAGTGTGGGCATTCGTCTCATTGCCTCTGGAGGAGTGGCATCTATTCAAGATGTGAAAAAGTTAAATGATATGAATATATATGGTGTCATAATTGGAAAGGCGCTTTACGAGAAAAAGATTGATTTAGAAGAAGTATTACAGGTAACGAAGTTATGTTAGCGAAACGAATTATTCCATGTCTAGATGTGAAAGAAGGGCGAGTCGTAAAGGGTGTAAATTTTATAGGATTACAAGATGTCGGTGATCCGGTTGAAATAGCTGAAGCATATAACGAGGCAGGGGCAGATGAAATCGTATTTTTAGATATTACGGCGACCCATGAAGGAAGAAAAACGATTATAGATGTTGTAGAAAAAACAGCAGCAAAAGTATTTATTCCTCTTACGGTTGGCGGGGGGATTTCAAGTGTGAAAGATATGTACAATTTACTAAGAGCTGGAGCAGACAAAGTTTCAATAAACTCAGCGGCAGTGCGAAACCCGAAGCTAATCGAAGAAGGGGCAGAACACTTTGGATCACAATGTATTGTCGTCGCAATTGACGCTAGAAAAGTAGCGGAAGATAAATGGAACGTATACGTCAACGGTGGAAGAGTTGACACAGAAATGGATGCTATAGAATGGGCGAAGCGTGTTGTTAAGCTCGGGGCGGGTGAAATTTTGTTAACGAGTATGGATGCAGATGGAACGAAAAGTGGATATGATCTTCGTTTAACAGAAGAGATTTCAAAAAGTGTTTCCATTCCAGTCATCGCATCAGGGGGCTGTGGTCATACGGATCACATTATAGAAGTTTTTCAAAAGACAACGGTTGATGCAGCGTTAGCGGCATCCATATTTCATTATGGTGAGGCGACAGTGCAGAGTGTAAAGCGAAAATTAAGAGATGCAAATGTTGAGGTGCGGTTATGAAACCTAATTTTTCAAAAGGATTAATACCAGCAATTGTCATCGAAGAAGGTACGAAAGAAGTTTTAATGCTAGCTTATATGAATGAAGACGCATATGAAAAAACGTTAGAGACGAAAAGAACATGGTTTTATTCTCGTTCGAGGCAGTCGTTATGGAATAAGGGAGAAACATCAGGGAATGTTCAATATGTGCAATCTCTATACTTAGATTGTGATCAAGATTCAATTGTTGTGAATGTGAAACAAGTAGGGCCTGCTTGTCATACGGGGGAGAAGACATGCTTTCACTATCAAATTATATAGGGGGGATACATATGGAAAATGCCTTTAAGTTGCTGTATAAAACAATTGAAGAACGAAAGGAAAGCCCACTTCCTGAATCGTATACAAATTATTTATTTTCAAAAGGAGAAGATAAAATTTTAAAGAAAATTGGTGAAGAGTGCGCTGAAGTAATTATCGCATGTAAAAATAATGATAAAGAAGAAGTAGTGAAAGAAATGGTTGATGTATTTTATCACTGTTTCGTTTTATTGGCTGAAAAAAATATTGCATTGGAAGATGTCATGCGAGAGGTGAAAGAACGAAATGGAAAGCTTTCGAGAGTTGGGGATAGAAGGGAAATAGATACATTATAAGGGGGAATGTATATGAAAGTAGATTATCATCTTCACTTAGAAGAAGGACCGTATTCAATAAGATGGCTTGCTAAAATAAATGAAGCGTTGGAATGTTATGAACCGCTTCAAGAAAGGCATTCTATTGATTGGCTTATGAAAACACAAGAGCGTTTGCAAAAGCGTGTGAAGGAAGGGCCATTTACAAAAGAATGGATGGATCTCTATTTAGAAGAAGCTGTGCGAAAAGGAATAAAAGAAGTGGGAATTGTTGATCATCTATATCGTTTTCATGAAGCGAAAGGATATTATGAAAAATATGTAGATATTAGTGATTCTAAGCTTGGTCGTATACAGAAGGAATGGTTAGATCAAGTAAGGGTAGTTTCACTGTATGATTTTACAAAGGCAATTGAAGAAGCGAAAGAACGATGGAGTAAAAGAGGTGTCACACTTAAACTTGGAATTGAAGCGGATTATTTTCTTGATTGTGAAGGAGAGTTAAAAGAATTATTAGCGCTAGGAGACTTTGATTATGTAATTGGTTCCGTTCATTTTCTAAATGGCTGGGGATTTGATAATCCGGATACGAAAGAATATTTTGAGGTGCATGACCTACGCACATTATACGATACGTTTTTTAAAACAGTTGAGAGTGCGATTCATACAGAGTTATTTGATATTATCGCTCATCTTGATAATATAAAAGTATTTAATTATCGATTCGATGAGAATGAACAGCTTTCTTATTATAAGGAAATTGCCTGTGCGTTAGTAGAAACGAATACGGCAACAGAAATAAATGCAGGACTGTACTATCGTTACCCTGTTCGTGAGATGTGCCCAAGTCCACTATATTTACAAGTATTAGCTAAGTATGGTGTTCCAATTACGATTTCTTCGGATGCCCATTATCCAAATGATTTAGGGAATTATGTACAAGAAAATGTACAAACATTACGAGCTCACGGTGTTACTCAGGTCGCAACATTTACGAAGCGAGCAAGAGTAATGAGGTTGCTTGAAGAAGAAGTAACAAATTTAAAATGAAACGCGATTTTTTGATGAAAACCGTCCTTTTTGTTCAAAATAAGAAAGAATGAAAAGGAGGGTAAGAAATGGCGAAACAACAAAATAAACAAAATGTACAAGTTGCACAGCAACAAGCTTATACGTCTGAAACGAATGCTGCATCTCAATCGGTTATTGAGGAGCAAATTAGCGATACGGTTGCAGAAGGAACTATTGATGTGAAGCTCGGAAAAGAATCGCAGGAAAAAGCGTAAGAAGAGGGGAGAGTTGTATCTCCTCTTTTTTTATGGAAAAGTGTCGATTTTCAAAACTATAATCAAATTCCTTGGTTTTTATATATGGATTTCTTACAATGAAATATAAGAGATATCTTATTTTCTATAGAAGAGGTGTTAGTAGTGGCAAAAATATTAGTAGCGGGAAAAATTCCAGAAATTGGATTAGAACTATTAAAAGATCATGATGTAGAAATGTACGATAAAGAGGAGTTAATTTCTATAGATGAATTAATAGAGCGTGTAAAAGATAAAGATGCATTGTTAAGTTTACTTTCAACAAAGGTGCCAAAAGAAGTTATTGATGCAGCGCCTCATTTAAAGATTGTTGCAAACTATGGTGCTGGTTACGACAATATTGATTACACGTATGCTGGGGAAAAAGGAATTGCAGTAACGAATACACCGAAAGTATCAACGGAAGCGACTGCAGAATTAACATTTGCACTTCTTTTAGCAGCGGCGCGTAGAATTCCTGAAGGGGATACGTTATGTCGTACGACTGGATTTAACGGATGGGCACCGTTATTTTTCTTAGGACGAGAAGTCCACGGTAAGACAATTGGAATTATTGGTCTTGGAGAAATCGGGAAGGCTGTTGCAAAACGTGCGAGAGCATTTGGAATGGGTGTTTTATATACAGGGCCAAATCGTAAGCTTGAAGCTGAAAGTGAACTGGGAGCAACGTATGTGACGTTGGAAGAATTATTACAAACAGCAGATTTTATTACAATTAACTGTGCTTATAATCCAAAATTACATCATATGATTGATGAAGAGCAGTTTAAAATGATGAAGAAAACAGCGTATATTGTAAATGCTTCACGTGGACCAATTATGAATGAAGCGGCACTTGCTCATGCATTAAAAACGAATGAAATTGAAGGGGCAGCTCTTGATGTGTTTGAATTTGAACCGAAAATTACAGAAGAGCTAAAAGAATTAAAGAATGTAGTGCTTGCTCCACACGTAGGGAATGCAACGTTTGAAACTCGTGATGCGATGGCTGAAATGGCTGTCAGAAATATTTTAGCTGTATTAAACGGCGAAGAGCCAGTAACACCTGTAAATCAAAAGGTATTAGTCACAAAATAAAAAGAAACCTTCCGGACTCGGAAGGTTTCTTATTTTTCTTTATTCGCTTTTTTAGACGGTCTTTGTCTAATGAATTGAGATAACATGTACAAAATATATAGTGGAATGGCAATGAATAAGAAAACAGAAAAATTGCCAAATCCTGTTTGATACATTGTAATAATGATTCCAACTAAAAATAGTGTAATAATGATGCTATATCGTGGAATTGGTACATCTTTTAAACTTGGGATACGAATGCGGCTCACCATTAAAAATGCGAACGTTACAAATACGGTAATAAGAACGATTTTTGGAATGGTATGTGAAAATAATGTTAAGAAAGCAACAAGCCCTCCCGCTGCTGTAATCGGTACTCCAGTGAAATATTTCATTGAAGTAGAAGATGGTGTTACATTAAATCGTGCTAAACGATATGCCCCGAAAAGAGGGAATAATCCCGCTATGTATAATCCGATGATTCCGTAGTTTGAGAAAGATGTGTAATACATTAAAACAGCAGGTGCTGCACCAAATGTTACGACATCTGCAAGCGAGTCGAGCTCTTTTCCCATTTGTGAATCAACACGTAATAAACGAGCAACACGACCATCAAGACTATCTAACATCATCCCGATAAGTACTAAAATAGCAGCTGATTTATAATATCCTAAAGATGCATAGCCGATTGATAAAAATCCGCTATATAAATTTCCGAGCGTAAATAAGTTTGGAATAGCTGCTCTATACAAAATCTGATCCCTTGCTTTCTGTAATAAATTCTTAATTAGTGTATGAAAGTTTACTTATTTTATCATACCATAAATTTATTCCTCATACGAAAGAAATTACCAATTTGTGAAAGATTTCATAGAAGGATGAGGAATAAATTAAGTGAAAATAAAAAGAGGAAGCAACTTGTATAAAGTTGCTTCCTTTACTATTCAAATTTCGTTGTCATCGTTCCGGTTTTATATCGATTATTAGGATCGAAACGTAATAAATCTCCATAAATTAATTTATCGGAGAGTTTTAATTCTGTTTTTGCTTTTTCAACATACGGCTGACATAGCGTCATGTCAGCTTCTTCACCTGTACTTCTTTTGTAGCACATATTTTTTGTATAAACATACTCTTCAGAAACAAAGCTACCATCACGCATTACCATAAGCGGGTCTTTTTCTTTAATAAATAAGTCAGTTCCAAATTCAACGGATTTATTTGTTTTAATACCAAGTAAATGAAGGAGCGTTGGTTTAATATCAATTTGACCAGATACTTTAGAAACAACTTTTCCTTCTTGACCAGGCACATGAATAATAAGAGGAACGCGTTGTAATTGCATAGAATCGAATGGTGTAATAGTATCTTTTCCTAGGAACTGTGCCATAGCTGCGTTATGGTTTTCGGAAATACCATAATGATCACCATAAATGACAATAACGGAATTATCATACAGTCCTTCTTCTTTTAATTGTTTAATAAATAATTTAAGAGCTTCATCTGTGTAACGAACAGTTGGGAAGTAGCGGTTTACAACACCACTTTCTGAGTTGAATTCATCAACATATTGGTCTTCCGGATTTAGAAGAAACGGAAAATGATTTGTTAATGTAATAAATTTTGTATAGAACGGTTGCGGTAAAGATTTTAACTTTGGAATAGATTGTTCAAAGAACTCTTTATCTTTTAATCCCCAACCGACAGACATTTGTTCCGTTCCTACGTAATCATTTAAATTAAAGTAACGATCATATCCAAGTGTAGGATACATTACATCCCGATTCCAAAACGTTTTATCGTTTGAATGGAAGACGGCAGAAGAATATCCGTATTTCTTTAATTGTTCTGGTGTAGCTGTGTATTCATTTGTTGCATGAGTAAAGAATACAGAACCACGATCTAGTGGGTAAAGTGAGTTTTCAACGATAAATTCAGCATCAGAAGTTTTACCTTGTCCAGTTTGATGATAGAAGTTATCGAAATAGAAGCTATCCTTAATAAATTCATTTAAAAATGGTGTAATTTCTTTTCCATTTATTTTTTTATTAATAACAAAGCTTTGTGTAGATTCCATTGAAATTAAAATTACATTTTTACCTTTTGCAGCTCCAAATAAGTTTTTATCAACTTGCTTGTCTTTTGAGTCTGTATAGTTCTTAATTTCAGAAAATCCATCGCCACTTGCAAATACACGCTCAGCTGAAGACTTGGATTGAAGTGTAATATCAAATAGATGATATGTGTATAAACCTAAATTTTTCACAACAGTTTGACGGTCAAATGAGCGTGAGAACATTTGTGGTTTATAAATAACTGATACAACAATTTGTAGTGCTAATAAAGCTGTTACACCGCTAAAGAAAGTTCGCTTCTCTGAGCGGGAAAGTGGTGTTTTGTCGCCAAATGATGGGAATTTACGCGAAATAAACATTAAAATAATTGCATCTGCAAATAAAAGTAATGTTTTGTACGTAAAGAGTTCTTTTATACTTGTCCCTAAATCAGCCATATTGTTTGTTTGGAATAAAACCGGGAAAGTAACGAAATCGTTATAGAACCCATAAAACATTGCGTTTCCAAATAAAATAAATGACAGTATAAAACTGATTCCAATTATAATTCGGTTTCGGTGCTTAGATGCAAGTAAAGCTAAGCCGAAAAATAAAAGTAACGCAGCTAGTGGATTAATAAAAAGCATGAATTCTTCAAAGAAATTATCAATTTTAATATCAAATGCTAGCTTGTACACAATATATGTTTTAATCCATAGTAAAACGACTGCAACGAGTGCAAATCGCAGTTTTGGAAACAGATGTTGTAGCATAATATACTCCTCTCCTAAAAAGCATGACAGTTCTTGTGAGTCAGTTTGCTTAACGACTCCTTTTATATATACGAACAGTCCTTTGTTATTATGATTATTATACTATGAGTATCATTATACGAAAATAAAAGGGGGTTGTGGGCTTTTTTATAATAATCGAGTAGAAAAAGATTGGTGGGAGACAATAAAACAGAATTTCTATGTATGATAATTATCGTACGTAGAAAGAATCGCGTGATATACGGAGGTTATAATGCGAAAATTATTATATTTTATAGCATGCAGTAGTGTTATACTTTTTACTTCACCGAGTGTGTCGGTAGCTCAATATGATGCACCTCTTATGGAAGATGCACTTTATTCTGTTTTATTTCCAAAAATAAATAAAGCAATTGAAAAACAATATGGAAGTTTGAAACCTTATCAATGTCCTAAAATTATTAGTTTAAAAAAAGTGTATAGCGGTACATATTTATTTCAAGCAAGTATTGAAGTGACAAAGTATGAACGTGTTGCTGGGAAAATTGCTCCCCCATTTGAGAAGGTAACGATTACATTTAATAACGAAGAAGGCGAATGGGAAGTGACAAAGATTTCAGTAAAGCGCTTACCAAACGATACAAAATTAAACTGTAAAAAAACAATATAAAAAATTGTTTGACAAATAAAATGGTCCTTTGGTATTGTTAATAGCAACAATTAGATGTTTGAAAATTAAATAGACTTACCTCATCTACTCTCAAAGGTAGAGGCCGCGATAGGAAAGAGTAAGCTATGGGAGATTTAATGGAATCTGTGATCATAGGTTGAAAGGGACTATTGCCGAAATATAAGAATAACCATCTTATTCATATATTGGGACTACATTGAATAAATGTAGTACTGTCATAAGATTTATTTTATGGAGAGCTATTTGGAGATGTTGATGCGGTTTCTTATTTTGAGGAGATAACAACTCGTTTATTTTTTCAATATATATTTTTCCTAATAAGAAACGCGTGTGAACATTGTTCCGCGCGTTTTTTGTCTATCTAAAAGCGTGCTGCAATGAATAGAAGATTGGGGTTATGAGTTTTAGAGGAAATAAGGGAGGAATTTAAATGTATTTACACGGCACAAGCCGAATTAATGGGCAAGGACACTTAGAAATTGGAGGGTGCGATACGACGCAGCTAGCAAAGCAATACGGAACACCACTTTATGTATACGATGAAGAGTCTATTCGAGGAAAATGCCGAGCGTTTCATCGTGCTTTTAAAGAAAGTGGTTTCTCTTATCAAGTAGCATATGCAAGCAAGGCGTTCTTGTGCATGGAGATGTGCCGAGTAGCTCGTGAAGAGAATATGTCATTAGACGTTGTTTCTGGGGGAGAATTATATACTGCGCTCCAAGCTGGATTTCCAGCATCACGTATTCATTTTCATGGAAATAATAAAACAGAAGAAGAGATAGTGATGGCTCTTCAGGCGAATATTGGTTGTTTTGTCGTAGATAATTTCTTTGAATTAGAAATTTTACACGATTTAGCGATGCAACATGGAAAATTTGTGAACATATTAATTCGTGTAACACCTGGAGTAGAGGCGCACACACATGAATATATTACAACAGGCCAAGATGATTCGAAATTTGGATTTGGCGTTTCAAACGGTCAAGCGATGCAGGCAATTGGATTTGCTTTACAAAAATCAAATTATAATGTGCTAGGGATTCATTCACATATCGGATCGCAAATATTTGAAACAGCTGGTTTTGTTCGAGCAATTGAAGTTCTTCGCCAATTTTTAGAAGAAGTGAGAGAGCAAACAAACTATGTAGTAAAAGTGTTAAATGTAGGCGGGGGATTTGGAATACGCTACACAGAGTCGGATACACCATTAACTCTTGAGACATATGTGCGAGCTGTAACAAGTGCAGTGAGAGAACAATTTACTGTATGTGAATATCCATTGCCAGAAATATGGATTGAACCAGGCCGTAGCATTGTAGGTGATGCTGGGACAACAATTTATACAGTTGGATCTGTGAAAGATATTCCTGGTATTCGGAAATATGTATCAGTCGATGGTGGAATGACAGATAATTTAAGACCTGCTTTATATAGTGCGCGTTATGAAGCAATGTTAGCGAATCGAGGGAATGATGAGAATGAGGAACTCGTTTCGATTGCTGGGAAATGCTGTGAGAGTGGAGATATGTTGATTTGGGATATTCATTTACCAAAAGTCGCTTCTGCTGATTTACTAGCAGTTTCCTGTACAGGAGCCTACGGGTATTCGATGGCGAATAATTACAATCGGATTCGAAGACCAGCCGTGGTCTTTGCAAAAGGCGGAACATCGCAAGTAGTTGTGGAACGCGAAACATATGAAAATATTATTGGGAACGATCGCATACGTATTAAAGAGCTTGTCTAAATAGAAAAGGAGTTGTTCGGATGGGCAATTCCTTTTTTGTAAAATAAAATAATTAAAATATATCGGAAAACTAGGATTGAAAAAAATCAGAATTGTGATAAAATACAAATACAAAGCTTATCAAGAGAAGCGGAGGGAACTGGCCCGAAGAAGCTCGGCAACCTGCTTATAGAAAGCAAGGTGCTAAATCCAGCAAAATGGAATCCATTTTGAAAGATAAGGTAAAATATATTACCGAACAGTCTTTTCGAAATGGGAAAGATTTTTTTTATGAATAAAAAGGGGGGCTGTTCGCGTGAGTGTACGGGAACATTTTGATGAAGTATCCGAGAAGATTGAAGCGATGCTTGCTGATATGAAATATGGTTCAATTACAATTGTTGTGCAAGATGGAAAAGTAATTCAGTTAGAGAAAAGTGAAAAAGTACGTTTAAAGTGAAAAGCGCTGACTAGAAAAACTAGAGGCGGTTTTAACCTATTTTCATTAGGTTAAAACCGTCTTTTTGCTTTTACAGGGGGAAAAAACATGTTGACGTATGAAACGTGGGAAGAAAATGTTGTTTCATTTTCGGAAGAAGATGAAACAAAAGGCGCGTTATCAGTATTAAATTGGGCTTATGAAGAGTATAAAGATGAAATCGTCTATGCATGTAGCTTTGGGGTGGAAGGTATGGTATTGCTGCACCTTATAAACCAAGTAAATCCATCTGCTAAAGTTGTATTTTTAGATACAAATGTTCATTTTCAAGAAACGTATGAATTAATTCAAAGAGTGAGGGAACGATTTCCTTCATTGAATATTATAGAAAAACAGCCAGAACTTACACTTGATGAACAGGCGAAGTTGCATGGTGAAAAACTGTGGGAGAGCAATCCGAATCTTTGTTGTAAGATTAGAAAAATTTTACCTTTAGAAAAATCATTAGTCGTGGAAAAAGCATGGATATCGGGCTTAAGAAGGGAACAATCAGAAACACGTAAGCATACAAAGTTTATAAATCAAGATCATCGTTTTCAATCTATTAAAGTTTGTCCACTCATTCATTGGACGTGGAAAGAAGTTTGGCGATATGTATACAAACATAGCTTGCCGTATAACCCGTTGCATGATGTTGGCTATCCAAGTATTGGGTGTGAGAAATGTACTTTACCTGTAGGGGATGGTGGCGATTCAAGAGATGGTAGATGGGCTGGGAAAATGAAAACCGAATGTGGTCTTCATTATCAATAAGATGAATCTTGAAATAAAGCTAAGAGGGGATATAGAAAATGAGCACAGTAAACGAATTAGTAAACCGTATAGATGAGACATATGAGGTATCACAAATTGAAAAAGAAATTAAATTAGACAATATTGCTTTAAGTGATTTAGAACTATTGGCGACAGGTGGATATAGCCCGCTTACTGGTTTTTTAGGGAAGGAAGATTATGATTCAGTCGTAGAAACGCTTCGTTTAGCAAATGGTAGTGTGTGGAGTATACCGATTACATTACCGGTAACAGAAGAAGTCGCAGAAAGCCTGAAGACTGGAGAGGAAGTAAAGCTTGTCAACAATGGAAATATATATGGTGTTATTCAAATAGAAGATATTTTCGTACCAGATAAAGAAAAAGAAGCGTTACTTGTATATAAAACAACGGATGAGGTTCATCCAGGAGTGAAAAAGTTATATGAACGGCCAAACGTTTACGTTGGAGGAACTATTATTCTAACAAAACGCTTTGAAAATAATCAATTTCCTTCTTATCGTTTAGACCCAATTGAAACGAGAGAAGAATTTAAAAAACGTGGGTGGAAAACAGTAGTCGGATTTCAAACGAGAAACCCGGTACATCGTGCCCATGAGTATATTCAAAAATCTGCTCTTGAAATTGTAGATGGTCTCTTTTTAAATCCACTCGTTGGAGAAACGAAATCGGATGATATTCCTGCTGATGTAAGAATGGAAAGCTATGAAGTACTCCTTCAAAACTATTATCCGAAAAATCGTGTCTTTTTAAGTGTATTTCCTGCTGCAATGCGTTACGCAGGACCAAGGGAAGCTATATTTCATGCGTTAGTAAGAAAGAATTTTGGATGTACACACTTTATTGTAGGGCGTGATCATGCCGGAGTAGGAGATTATTACGGAACATACGAAGCGCAAGAAATCTTCACGAATTTTACGATAGAAGAGTTAGGCATTACACCACTATTCTTTGAACATAGTTTTTACTGCACGAAATGTGAAGCGATGGCTTCAACGAAAACATGTCCGCACGGAAAAGAAGATCATGTTATTTTATCGGGTACGAAAGTAAGAGAATTATTAAGAAACGGTGAGATTCCGCCAAGTACATTTAGTCGTAAAGAAGTAGTAGAAGTGCTAATTAAAGGTTTAAAAAAAGAAGTAGTAACAGAATAGGGAGAGAACGAGATGGATACGAATATTACTTGGCATATAGCTTCGGTTTCAAAAGATGATAGAAGAGTGAAGAATGGACATCACAGTTTTGTAATTTGGTTTACTGGTTTATCAGCTTCGGGTAAATCTACAGTAGCGAATGCGGTCGCTCGTAAACTGTTTGAAAAGAATATTGGAAATTATGTGCTGGATGGGGATAACATTCGCCACGGTTTAAATAAAGACTTAGGATTTTCTGAAAGTGATCGCATGGAAAATATAAGACGTATTGGCGAAGTGGCAAAGTTATTTGTAGATCAAGGAACAGTTGTCCTTACAGCATTTATTTCACCATTTCGAGTAGATCGCAAACAAGTTAGGGATCTATTAGCGGCAGATGAGTTTATAGAAGTGTTTGTAAAATGTCCAATTGAAGAGTGTGAAAAACGTGATCCAAAAGGGTTATACAAAAAAGCGAGACAAGGTGATATTAAAGATTTTACAGGTATTGATTCACCGTATGAGGAACCAGATCGAGCGGAATTAATTGTAGAAACGCACAAGTATTCTATTGAAGAATGTGCAGAACAAATCGTGAAGTACTTACAAGAGCGTAGTTTTGTCCCGTTGTTTGCTGGGAAGTAAAACGCCCACCTCAAAATTCGGCTGGAGCAGGCTGTAAATGCCCGATTGGTGAGGGTTGATTAAAGTTTCACTTTATATAGGGGGATTTAAAAATGAGTTATGAAAAAGTATGGGCTAATAATGAAAAATTAAATCAGACTGAGAAAAATAAATTAGCAAAAGATGGTTTGGAAATTTTTAATGATATTCCTTACTATGCGGAAAATGGATTCGAATCTATTCCGAAAGAAGAGTGGGACGCATTTAAATGGGCAGGATTGTATTTGCAAAGACCGAAAGAAGCTGGCTATTTTATGATGCGTGTAAATATTCCTTCAGGGATTATTACAAATGCGCAGGCGGAAGTGCTTGCTTCTATCGCTGAGGATTATGGACGTGATGTAATAGATATTACGACAAGACAGGCGATTCAGTTTCACTGGTTAGAAATTCAGCAAATGCCAGATATTTTTAAAAGATTAGCAAGAGTTGGGTTATCTTCAGCAGGGGCGTGTGGTGATATAACACGTAATATTACAGGTAATCCACTTGCAGGAATTGATGCGAATGAACTGTTTGATACAACGCATATTGTGAAGGAGGTATATGACTATTTCCAACATAATGAAGAGTTTTCTAACTTACCACGTAAATTTAAAATGTCTATTAGTTCTAACGTTTATAACTCGGCAAACGCAGAGATTAACTGTGTTGCATTTACACCTGCTACGAAAGAAATAGATGGTGAGAAAAAAGTTGGTTTTCATATAAAAGTAGGCGGTGGATTATCAGCCCGTCCATATTTAGCTGATGAATTAGATGTGTTCGTTTTACCAGAAGAAGTGAAGGCGGTAGCAATTGGGATTGCTACTATATTCCGTGATTTTGGATATCGCGAGAAACGTCATTTAGCTCGTTTGAAATTTCTTGTTGCAGACTGGGGAGCAGAGAAATTTAAAGAGAAACTAATAGAGTATACAGGACCATTGCAAAGTAAAGGAGAAAGTGCACTTAAAGGATGGAATGCAGGCTATTTTTATGGTGTTCAAGATCAAAAACAAGATGGATTAAAATATGTCGGTTTTAATGTGCCGGTAGGTCGTTTACATGCAAAAGAAATGTTTGAGATTGCAAGAATTGCAAAGCAGTATGGAAATGGACAAATTCGTACGTGTAACTCACAAAACTTTATTATTCCGAACGTTCCGCCGGAAAATGTAAAAGGATTACTTAGTGAACCGTTGTTTGAAGCGATATCTGCAAGTCCGAAATCATTTATTGGTCATGCGGTTTCATGTACTGGTATTGAATATTGCAATCTTGCTCTAGTAGAAACGAAAGAAAGATTACGGAAAATTGCAGAATACTTAGATACAGAAATTGCACTTGATGTTCCAGTTCGAATTCATATGGTAGGATGCCCAAATTCATGTGGTCAACGTCAAATTGCTGACATCGGATTACAAGGGGTAAAAATGAAAACGAAGGAAAAAGGGATTGTTGAAGCATTTGAAATATATGTAGGTGGAACGTTGTTAGATGGCGGTGCCTATAATCAAAAGTTAAAAGGGAAAATAGATGGCGAGGATTTACCGGATGTACTCGCATCATTTATAAGTTATTTTAAAGAGAATAAGTTACCTGCCGAAACATTTTATGATTTTGTCGGACGTATCGGTGTAGATACATTGCAAATAGCTTTAAATAACGTGTTAGAAGAAGTAATAGCGTCTTAGGAGGGGCAATATGGAATTATATCGATTTGAAGCTGTGTTAGCGAATAATATCGTTCCGATTGTTGTTGTTGCTCAAAGTGAAGAGCAGGCATTTAAGCTTGCGGAGATTGAGCTTGAAAAGCATTTTTTACCGTTGCCAGAAGTAAAGGAAATCTCCTTATTTGAAAAAAAGAAGATTCGAAAAGGTGCGGCATTTGTTATTCATGAGTAGAGATCAGTAATACGAAAAAATAAAAACTTCCATTCTTATATACGAATGGAAGTTTCATTTTAATAGAAGAAAAGAGGAGAGATGATGGGGAAGGTGTATATAGTTGGAGCGGGTCCTGGCGATCCGGATTTAATTACTGTTAAAGGATTGAAATGTATTGAGAAGGCAGATGTTATTTTATATGACCGTCTCGTGAATAAAGAATTGCTTTCATATGCAAAGCCTGAAGCGGATTTAATTTATTGCGGGAAACTCCCGAATTATCACACGATGAAGCAAGAGACAATTAACACATTTCTTGTTAAATATGCGAAAAAAGGAAAAGTTGTAACGAGGCTTAAGGGCGGTGATCCATTTGTATTTGGTAGAGGAGGAGAAGAAGCGGAAGCATTAGCAAAGCAAGGTGTACCATTTGAAATCGTCCCAGGCATTTCGTCTGGAATAGCTGTACCTGCTTATGCTGGTATTCCAGTGACGCACCGTGATGCAAGTGCAAGTTTTGCTATTGTGACTGGGCATAGGAAAGAAGGTGCTAAAGAAGAAGTGAAATGGGAAAATTTAGCGAAAGGTGTAGAGACGTTAGCTGTATATATGGGGGTTAGTAATTTACCCTACATATGCGAACAACTGATGAAGCATGGAAAAGATAAAAGTACGCCAGTTGCTATTATTGAGCAGGGGACGACGTCTATGCAGCGCACAGTTGTTGGAACGTTAGGGACAATTGTAGATGTTGCGAAAAAAGAGCAAATTCAAAATCCGAGCATGATTGTAATTGGAGAAGTTGTCCGTTTTAGAGAAAAAATCCATTGGTTTGAGAAGCAAACGGAAAATGCTTATCAAGTAAGTGGAGTGTTGTAAAATGAAAGCCGTCTTATATATATGTCATGGAAGTCGTTTGAGGGCAGCGAAAGAAGAGGCAATTCAATTTATTACGACATGTATGAGCCGTATAGAAGCGGCTATTCAAGAAGTTTGTTTTTTAGAGCTGGCGAATCCTTCTATTGAAGAAGGATTTCGTACATGTGCGAAGCGTGGTGCGACAGAGATTATTGCTATTCCTGTTTTCTTATTAGCAGCAGGCCATGTGAAGAATGATATTCCTTTTGAATTAGAAAAGTTAAATAATCAATACCCTAATATTAAGGTAACGTATGGTAATCCGTTTGGTGTATCAGAGACGCTTATAAAGTCGGTATATAACGGAAGTGGTATTGAAGAATATAAAGATGAAGTAACACTTTTACTCGTTGCAAGGGGTAGTAGCGATCCTGAAACTTTACAAGATATAAATCGGATCGCTACTTTATTTCAAGCAGAAGAAAAAATTGCTAAAGTAGAAGTTTGTTTTTTAGCAGCTGCGGAGCCGAAATTTGAGAAGAAATTAAAGGAAGTTGTAGAACGAAAAGAAAAGAACATCGTTGTACTGCCCTACTTGTTATTTACAGGTTTACTTATGAAACATATTGAGAAAGAAGTGCGCCAATATGAATTGGAAGAGATAAAAATCAGTCCATATTTAGGGAAGAATGAAGCGTTTCAAGATATGTTAATTCAGAAAACGACGGAGTTATTGAAGGGAGATCAGTATGTATCCACTTACAGTGCGAGTTAATGAGAAACGTGTTGTTGTTATTGGTGGGGGAAAAGTTGCAGGATTTAAAATTATTCCTTTACTCAAACAAGGTGCAGATATAGTTGTAATCAGTCCAGAATTAGATGCGAATTTAGTAAAACTTGTGGAAGAAAAGAAAATTCGTTGGTATCAAAGAGAATATGAAAAAAGTGATATTAAAAGTGCTTTTTTAGTTGTTGCAGCGAGTAGTGATTCAATATTAAATGAACAAGTTGCTGAAGATGCCGCGGAGAATCAATTAGTAAATGTTATTACAAATCCGGAAAGTGGTAATGTTCATTTTCCGGCAGCGATTCATCGTGGTTTGCTTAATATAGCAGTTTCTACTGGGGGAGCGAGCCCGAAGCTCGCAAAAAAAATTCGAGATGAGATTGCAAATAAATATGATGAGACATATGAATCGTATTTAGATTTTTTATATGAAGTAAGGGTGAAGTTAAAAGATTTACAGTTAGAAAAGAGGGAACGAAATATATTGCTCCAGGAAGTGTTGAAATCAGTATATATGCAAAACGAGGGGAAAAGAGAAAGTTTTTTGCGAGAATTAGAGGAAAAGGTTTTAAAATAATAAAAGATAAAGTGCGCTTTACAAATATAAAAATATAATTTATAATCACAAGTAACTTCAATAGATGAAATCGATGAGCAAGAAGAGTACGTATATTTGATGCGTTCAGAGAGCTGGGGTTAGGTGGGAGCCCGGTACGATAAATTATACAGAATGGGCTTGCGAGAGGTATGTTGAACATTGTAGTAGACAACCCGGGTTCCGCCGTTAAAAGGATAGAGTATCGGAATTATTCCTGTACTTGAACAAGTGGGATTTATCAATCCAATTGAGGTGGTACCACGGTATTTACATTACATATATCGTCCTCTACATGCATATTTGCGTGTAGAGGACTTTTTTATTTTCTAAAGGAGGTGTGCGAGTATGAAATGAAAGTGTATAATTAACAAAAGTTTAAATATTCAGAAAAGGAGAATTTATGATGAAAGAAACACAGCAATGGACGTCGAAAATAGGCTTTGTACTCGCAGCAGCCGGAGCCGCAGTAGGTCTTGGTGCGATATGGAAATTTCCATATGTTGCAGGTAATGGCGGGGGAGGAGCATTCTTCCTTGTATTTTTACTATTAACTTTATTTATAGGTATGCCTCTTATAATAGCGGAGTTTGTTATTGGACGTAGCACGCAAAAAGAGGCGGTTACAGCTTATAAAGTATTAGTGCCAAATAGCAAATTATATCCTTGGATTGGTCGTATGGGAGTTGTTACTTGTTTTAGTGTACTATCTTTTTATAGTGTTGTAGGTGGATGGATTTTACTTTATTTATATTATAGTGTGACAGGCAGTTTCTGGAATGGAGTAGCTGATTATGGACAATTGTTTGGTGAAACGATTTCAAATCCGTTAAGTGCGATTGGAGCACAATTTATCTTTATGCTTTGTACAATTTTTGTCGTAAGTAAAGGTGTAGAGAAAGGTATAGAAAAGGCAAGTAAGTACATGATGCCGCTATTATTTATTTTATTTATAGCGATTATTGTTCGTGCGTTAACACTCGATGGTGCTTTTGCTGGAGTAGAGTTCTTCTTAAAGCCAGATTTTTCAAAGCTTACAGCAGATACGATTTTATATGCGATGGGACAATCTTTCTTCTCGCTAACTGTAGGTGCCTCGGTAATGGTAACGTATAGTTCGTATTTAAAGAAAGAAGAACATTTAGCGAAATCAGCAACATCTATTGTAAGTTTAACTGTTTTTGTTACAGTACTTGCAGGATTAGCAATTTTCCCAGCGATTTTCGCATTAGGAGTTAAACCGACTGAAGGACCGGGATTACTGTTTATCGTCCTTCCAGCAGTATTTGCAAAAATACCATTTGGTCAATTTTTCTTTATTATGTTTTTAATTTTATTCTTCTTTGCGACTTTAACATCAGCAATTTCAATGCTTGAAATTGTAGTAGCATCTGTTGCGAAAGGTAATGAGAAGAAGCGTCCGTCAGCATCATTATTAATTGGTATTCTTATTTTTGCAGTCGGTATTCCATCAGCGTTATCATTTGGAATAATGAGTGACGTGAAAATATTCGGGAAAACATTTTTTGATTTAGTCGACTTTTCAGTAAGTAACGTATTGCTGCCGTTAGGAGTACTAGCTATTTCATTATTTGTACCAAATAAAATGAGTAAAGAATTGTTGATGAAAGAATTAGAAGTGACGGAAACGAAAGGGAAAACGTTATTTAACATTTGGTTCTTCTTACTTCGTTATGTCATTCCGGTAACTGTAATAATTGTATTTTTAAATGCGATAGGTATATTTAAAATGTTTGCATAAAAAAGACGGGGATCTACCGTCTTTTTTATGTTGATGAATGTAATAGCCGATTATACGCTTTATAGGCTGTGGTGACTGCGAGGAATGAACCGATTAAAAATAAAACTGAGCCGCCAAATGTAAATATCCGGCCGATATATGTCGTTCTAGCTTCTTCTATTTTTTGTTGTAATTGCGTATTCATATGGATCACCTCGTAAACTATAGGCATTTAGTTATAGTTTATGTAGAATGCCTATATTGTGTGAAGTGTAAATAAAAAACCTCGGTAGGCACCGAGGTTTTTTATAATCCGATATAAGGAGATGGGTCAACTGCGTTTGTCTTGCCGACATTCCATTCTCCAAGATGAAGTTCGAAGTGTAAATGTTGTCCGTATGATTGGCCCGTATTCCCCATAAATCCAAGCTGATCGCCTTGTTTTACAGTTTGTCCATTCGATACGGAACGGCTATTCATATGAGCATATACTGTCGTATATGTTTTTCCGTTTATACGGTGAGATAAGTACACTACGTTTCCGTAACTAGATGATAATTCTGAGCGAATAACAACGCCATCTGCAGCAGCGATAATTGGAACCGTTCCCGAAGCAGCGATGTCAATTCCTTTATGGTTATCTAAAGAACGTACACCGAATCCGGATGTTTTTGATCCAGCTGCTGGTTTGATAAAGCCACCGATATTTGTATCATGTGGTGTTGGAGCTGCTTGAGTTGCTTGAGCAGATTTAGTAGCTTGTTGTTTGCGAGCCTCTTCTGCCTGGCGAGCTTCTTCCGCTTTACGAGCTTCTTCGGCACGTTTTTCTTCTTCAATTGCTTTTTGAACAGCTTGACGTTGATTTTCTAAAATACCTTTGGATTCTTCTAATCCTTCAATCTCTGAATCTACTTTTGCTACTTTCGTATGTAGATCGTTAATAAGAGTTTGTTGCTGTTGTTGGTTATTTTGTAATTCTTGCTGTTTTTGTTCTAGTTTTTGCTCAGATTCTTTCAGTTGTTGTTCTTTTTTCTCAACAGCTTCTTTTTCTGTAGTTACAGCATTTTGATCAGATGTTTGTTTTTTTACAATATCTGTATCGTTGTTTAATATTAAACTTACGGAGTACATATTATCAACAAGATCAGCAATGTTTGTAGAGTTTGTTAATACTTCTGTAATGATATTTGTACGCGGTTTTTCTTGCATAGATTGTAATCGTTGTTTAATAACTTCCTGACGTGTATCTATGTTTGTTTGTAATTGTTCTATATGTTTCTTTTTGTCAGTAATTACTTGTTGTGTTTTGCTAATTTCTTTTTTTGTATCGTTTAATTCAGCCTCGTTTTTATTAATAGAAGTAGTTAATTCATCGATTTTCTTCTGTAATTCTTGAATTTCTTTTTCTATTTGTTCTTTCTCGACTGATTTATTTTGTAAGTCACTTTGTTTGCCTTCTAATTCAGATTGAATGTTAGTTAATTTATCTTGATTCGTTTCAGCGTATACGGGTGAAAGTAACGGGGAAGCAAAAATCGTTCCTGCTGCTAAAACACTAAACGCTGCAAATTTCTTTTTCATTGTTGTCTGACTCCTTTCCCTATGAATGTTATATATCATAAGAAGAAGGGTGTCTATCGTTGTAATCATAATGTAAAGAAAACTTTATAAAATTGCTAAGTTTTGTCGGAATTTATCATTTTTCAACTTTAATTGTCATAGTACTTACATTTTATTTATATGTGTAACAAAGGTAAATTTTTGATTTATTTGTAAAATGCAGGAGGGAAGTAAGAGTTTTTATGGGGTGAAATATTACTTAGAAAGCCAATGAAATACTAGTAAGGAATCGTTCTCATGTGAGGTTTTCTGACATGAGTTTATTTTTTGTCAAGAAAATTATTTGTGTTCGAGCAAAGTTATTTTGTTGTCAGATTTTAAATTTTGATTTATGATTTTTAACAGGGACAAAATGTAGTGAATTGTCGAATAATATGTAATACTCTTAATTTCTTAGTTTTATAGAGATAGAATGAGAGATAGAGTGACACATCGAAGAGGGGGTTACAACAAATATGAAAAGAATAGGACTTGCATGGCAAATATTAATAGGACTTGCACTTGGTATTGCAGTTGGGGCGATTTTCTTTGGCAATCCGGCTGTAGTGAGTTATTTACAACCAATTGGTGATATTTTCATCCGATTAATTAAAATGATCGTTGTACCGATTGTTGTAGCAAGTATTGTTGTTGGGGTTGCTGGTGTTGGCGATGTTAAAAAACTAGGTCGACTAGGCGGAAAAACAATTATTTACTTTGAAATTATTACAACAATTGCAATTATTGTTGGTCTATTAATAGCGAATATTTTCCAACCAGGAAAAGGCGTGAATATGGAGCAGTTAACAAAGACAGATATTTCAAAATATACACATACAACAGAGCAAGTACAAAGTCATTCATTTGCAGATACATTTGTAAATATTGTTCCAACGAACATTATGAAGTCATTAGCTGACGGAGATATGCTTGCTATTATCTTCTTCTCTGTACTATTTGGTTTAGGTGTAGCAGCAATTGGTGAAAGAGGAAGACCAGTTCTTCAATTTTTCCAAGGTGTAGCTGACGCAATGTTTTATGTAACAAACCAAGTTATGAAATTTGCACCATTTGGTGTGTTTGCACTAATTGGTGTTACAGTTTCTACATTTGGTCTTGCTTCATTAATTCCATTAGGGAAATTACTAATTGTCGTATATGGAGCAATGATCTTCTTCGTCGTAGTTGTCTTAGGACTTACAGCGAAAATATTTGGAATTAACATTTTCCAATTCTTTAAGATTTTAAAAGACGAGCTGATCTTAGCGTATTCTACAGCAAGCTCAGAAACAGTTTTACCGAAAATCATGGAGAAAATGGAGAAATTCGGTTGTCCGAAAGCAATTACATCTTTCGTTATTCCGACAGGTTATTCATTTAACTTAGATGGATCAACTTTATATCAAGCAATTGCGGCGATTTTCTTGGCGCAAATGTACGGTATTGATTTATCTATTACACAACAAATTACATTATTACTTGTATTAATGGTTACATCAAAAGGTATCGCAGGTGTACCGGGCGTATCATTCGTTGTATTATTAGCGACACTTGGTACAGTAGGTATTCCACCTGAAGGTTTAGCGTTCATTGCTGGTATTGACCGTATTTTAGATATGGCTCGTACAGCAGTTAACGTTGTAGGAAACTCTTTAGCAGCTGTAGTTATGTCTAAGTGGGAAGGTCAATATGACGCTGAAAAAGGACAAGCTTATTTAAAAGAGATTTCTGAAAAGGGTCAAGCTGCTTAATTATAATATGAACAAGCTCTCACATAATATGTGGGAGCTTTTCTGTATATAGAAGAGGAGCAGACATAATGAAACGTAAATATGGTGACGGTGCTTCGTGGAAGAGACTAATAGAAAAGAGTTATACGGTTAAGCAAGTGGAAGAGGGAATGCTCGGAATACTGGATATAAAAAAAGTGAGAGAGCCTAGTTGTAAAGAATATGATGGTAAAGAAATTTGTATTGCAAGTGATGGGTATACGTGGGTTCAATATTTCATTAATGGAAAGAACTTTGCGATTACAGCTATGTTAGATGATAGGCACAATTTAGTGCAATATTATATTGATGTGACGAAAGAATATGAAATAGACGATCGTGGTTTACCGTATTTTGATGATTTATATTTAGATGTAGTATTATTACCCAGCGGTAAGGTGTATATATTAGATGAAGAAGAGCTGGAGGATGCTTATAAAAGTGGCGATGTCACGAAGGAAGAGTATGAGTTAGCTTGGTACACTACGAAATGGATATTAGCAGCAATAAAAAATAGTGAATTTTATTGGATTTCAATATTGGAAGAAGAAATCGAAAAGTTAAAATGATTGTTGTATTCAAATTTTTGTATAATTACCAAAAAAATCTATACAAAAAATAATTGACTTTTGTTTTGTAAGCGAGTAAAGTTAGGGGAGAAATTATTATTAAAAAATAAATATGAAACCTTCTTATAAAGAGAGGCGGAGGGACTGGCCCTACGATGCCTCGGCAGCGGACTCGATTTCAGAGTGCTGTGCCAAATCCAGCAAGCGTGTGCTTGAAAGATGAGAAGAGTGTTTCTTATAGATGTATAAGACCTCTTCTCATCGGAAGAGGTCTTTTGTTATTCATTAGAAAAAGGTTGAAACTAGGGAGAGATGGTACTTTGAAAGAAACGAGAGGAAATGGTTTAGCTTTATTACCACTTGGGATATTTTTGGCGCTATTTATTGGTTCTGGAATTATTACAGGTGATTTCTATAAATTGCCGATACTTGTAGCGATTTCAATTGCTGTAGGAGTTGCTTTAGTGATGAATCGTAAAGAAAGTTTTAATGTGAAAGTAGAGCGGTTCGCTAAAGGTGCAGGAAATCCAGATATTATGATTATGGTATTAATTTTTGTGCTTGCTGGTGCATTTTCTGAAACTGCTAAAGGAATGGGCGGGGTAGATTCAACTGTTAATTTAGCGTTAACTATTTTACCGCCAGGATTTATCGTAGCTGGAATCTTTGTTATTGGTGCATTTATTTCATTAGCTATGGGGACTTCAATGGGAACAATTGCAGCGTTAGCACCAATTGCTGTAGGTATTAGTGGTCAAACTGATATCTCAATTGCGCTTACGATGGCTACTGTTGTTGGCGGAGCGATGTTTGGTGATAATTTATCATTTATTTCAGATACAACAATCGCAGCTGTTCGTTCACAAGGAACAGAAATGAAAGATAAGTTTAAAACGAACTTTTTAATTGTATTACCAGCGGCTATTATTACAATTGTACTATTAGTAATAGTTACTTCAGGAAGTGATACGCAGGTTAAAGCGCATAGCTTTGATTGGATAAAGATTTTACCGTACGCAGGAGTACTTATTACAGCTCTACTTGGCTGGAATGTACTTATCGTATTAACTGGTGGAACTGTACTATCTGGTGTTATCGGTCTTATAGATGGAAGTTACACGTTAGAAAGTTTCTTTAAAAGTGTAACGACTGGAATGGGCGGTATGATGGAGTTAGTATTACTTGCTATATTAATTGGCGGTATGGTTGAATTAATCCAATATAATGGTGGTATTCAATATTTAATGAATGTATTAACACGTAATATTCGTTCGAAAAAAGGAGCGGAATTTGGTATTGCTGGTTTAGTGAGTATGACGAATATGTGTACAGCAAATAATACGATTTCGATTATTTTTACAGGCCCGCTTGCAAAAAATATTGCGGATCAATATGAAATAGATCCTCGTAAATCAGCGAGTGTATTAGATCTTTTCTCATGTTGTGTGCAAGGGTTGATCCCGTACGGTGCCCAAATGTTAACGGCAGCAGGATTTGCAGCGTTATCTCCGGTTGAATTGTTACCATATGCATTTTATCCAATTTTAGTTGGAGTATGTGGGATTGTTTCTATTTTAATTGGGTTTCCAAGGTTTTCGAAAGTAGCTGAGAAAAAAAAGTATCATAAAACAGCTTAATCTAATATGAACGTTAGTAATTAAAAAACGTGCAGAGAATAGACTCTGCACGTTTTTTTGCGTAAAGGGCTGAATATGACTCGGTCTTAAGTCTGAGTTAAAAACGGTTCTTAAGCTCGTTATGGAAAGATGAAAAAATAGTTAAGATAAGAGTATCAAATCGAAGGGAGGCAAGCACAAGATGAAACAATTTCTAGCGTTTATCGCAGCCGGTATTTTGGCTTTAATTGCTCTTGGTAGTCTTGCTGGTATTGTAGGATTCGCAATCGGAGCAGGAGTTGTATATTGGAGCTATAAATCATTTGTGCGAGCTAAATCATTTTTTGGAAAGTTAGCTTGGGGTATTGTTGGTTTAATCGGTTTATCCATTGCACTTTCTCATTCACCAGCATTAATCGGTATCGCTGCTTTAGTGGTTTTATACTACGGATACCGTGAGTGGAAAAAAGAAAAAGATGTAGTTGTTGAATCTGCTCCAGAAAGTTCTAAACCATATAGCAACTTTGAAGATGAGTGGAACAAATTAATGAAAAACTAAAACAATAAATCAAATTATAATTAAAGTAGAAGAGAGGAAGATTTATAATGAAACAATCTTTATTCGGACGTGTACGCGATGCAATTTTAGCTGATTTTCATAACGTGTTAGATGAGAAGGAAAGAAAAAATCCAATTGCGATGTTAAACCAATATTTACGTGATAGTGAGCGTGAAATAACAAAAATTGAGAAGTTAATTGAGCGTCATAAAACATTAAAATCTAACTTCGCTCGTGAGCTTGAGCAAGCACGTTATTTCGTTAATAAAAGATCAAAGCAAGCTATCGTTGCTCAAGAAGCAGGCGAATTACAATTGCACGAACGTGCGTTAGAAGAGGTAGCTTATTATGAAGGGCAAGTAACTCGATTAGAAGAAATGTATGCAGGTGTTGTAGAGCAAATTGATGAGTTAGAGCGTCGTCTTTCTGAAATGAAAAATAAATTAAAAGAAATGCACGCAAAGCGTATGGAACTAATGGCACGTGAAAATATGGCACATGCAAATCGTCGGATGAATACTGCGATGCATAAAATGGATGAAAATAATCCGTTCTTACGATTTGAAGAAATTGAAGATCACATTCGTGACTTAGAAACTCGTATGAATGAAGGGCATGAGCGTGACACATTTGATATGAAAATTGCAAAACTTGAGCGTGAAATGAAAGAAAAGAATGATGTATCGTTAACGAAAGAGTTAACAAAATAATAGTAGTATATTATAAAACAGGCTTATGATATAGTGATAGGAGAAAAGGTGTTGGAAAGCAATGCCTTTTCTTCTATGTATATGTGACAAGAAGGGGGGGGAGCTGAAGTGAAGAAACATTTTTCAAAGACACAATTAATGGGGATGCTCCTCATCATATTTGGGTTCGGTCTTTTTCTTGATATG
The DNA here is from genome assembly GCF_038006965.1 of Bacillus sp. FSL K6-1338. Lineage (NCBI taxonomy): Bacteria > Bacillati > Bacillota > Bacilli > Caryophanales > Bacillaceae > Bacillus > Bacillus sp. FSL K6-1338. The sequence continues at coordinate 1,403,333 of NZ_JBBOWI010000001.1, forward strand.
ATACTTGGACATTTTGAACCAGGTGGTCTCATTTTTGCATTTATTATGCTTATGTTTGGAAGGCATTATCGTAAAAAGAATCGTTATGTACGGGGGAATGTATTTTTATTTGTTGGTGGTATCGTATTTTTATTTTTCTTATTTTCATCAGCAGCATTTGTTCTTGTCGTATTTGCTTGTTTAGCTTTAATTGGTTATCAATTGATTCAACAAGGACATCAGCAAAAAGCAATGAAGGTTGAAATTAAAGAAAAAGGGATTATAGACGAAGAGAAGCAAATATATCGTACAGAACCATATTTGAAAAATATGTTTGTAGGCAATGTACGAATGATGGATCATATTTATGAACTTGAGGATATTAATGTTCAATATGGTGCTTGTGATGTGGAAATAGATTTAACAACTGCTATGATTCCAGAAGGAGAAACAGTAATTGTTATTCGAGGTGTCGTTGGTAATATTCGTTTATATGTGCCATATGATATTGAACTTTCTTTAAATCACTCTGTTATTGTCGGCCGTGTGCTCTTGCCAGGTCATGAAGAGACAGGGTTTAACCGCAATGTTACATTTAGAACAGAGCAGTATAAAGAGGCTCCTCGTCGTATTAAAATTATTTCTTCGCTTGTCGTAGGCGACACGGAAGTGAGGAAAGTATAATGAAGAAACAAAAAAATATTTCGTGGATGTATATTCGTTATTCTATGTTGTCCTCTGTTAGTATCGCACTCATTTGTACAATTGTATATGTATGGAAAAGCGAGCAACAAGTGTATGATTTATTATGGAAGGAATCCATCGCTTCTGTTCCAATTGGCTTGTTTATTATGACTACAAGTTTACTTATCGGGGGAATTGTAGGATATGCAATCGGTTACTATATAGAGCAGCGTATACAAGGATTAAATACTTTTCTATTTGAAGTAGAGCGAGGGAATTTTCCGAGTGATGTTTCGTTTACTGCGGATGATGAATTTAATGAAGTGGAGCGAAAAGTAATCGTTCTGGCTCGTCGATTAGAGGAGCAAGCTGGACTCTTTCAAAAAGTAACGAATGAACGAGCTCATTGGAATGAAGAGATGAGACAAGAAGCGATTTCTCAAGAAAGGCATCGCTTAGCAAGGGAGTTGCATGATTCAGTAAGTCAGCAGCTTTTCGCAATGTCGATGATGATGTCAGCGATTAATGAACAAATAACTGAATTTCCAGATGTGACAAAAAAACAATTACAACTTGTTGAAAATATGGTTGTAAATGCTCAATCAGAAATGAGAGCATTGCTCCTTCATTTACGTCCTGTACAATTGGAAGGTAAGAAACTGACAGAAGGTATAGAGGAATTATTAACGGAATTATCGCGAAAACAACATATGAAAATTGAATGGCTTATTGAGCCAATAGAATTAAAAAAAGGTGTAGAAGATCATTTATTCCGTATTGTGCAAGAAGCGCTATCAAATACGTTGCGACACGCGAAGGCAAAGAAAACAGAAGTGCGCCTTCGAAAAATTGATCAATATGCGATTTTAAAAATCATTGATGACGGTGTTGGGTTTGAAGTAGGCGTTAATAAAGCCGGTTCCTATGGCTTAAGATCGATGCAAGAGCGTGTTCATGAAATTGGTGGGACACTCAAGGTACTGAGTTTCCCGGCCAAAGGTACACAAATAGAAGTGAAAGTACCGATTATGCTTGAGAGAGGGGGAGAAGTATGATAAAAGTATTGCTTGTCGATGATCATGAAATGGTTCGTATGGGTGTATCGGCATATTTATCTACACAACCAGATATTGAAGTGGTCGGGGAAGCTGAAAATGGAAAAAAAGGATCAGAATTAGCACTGCAATTAAGACCGGATATTATTTTAATGGACCTTGTTATGGATGAGATGGATGGTGTCGAAGCAACACGTGCTATTATTCAAGAATGGCCAGAAGCAAAAATTGTAGTTGTAACAAGCTTTTTAGATGACGAAAAATTGTATCCTGTTATTGAGGCTGGGGCGACTAGTTATTTATTAAAAACATCAAGAGCAAGTGATATAGCGGACGCTGTACGAGCTACTTATGATGGAGAAACGGTATTAGAGCCGAAAGTTACCGGGAAAATGATGTCCCGTATGCGTCAAAAGAAAGAGCAACCTTTGCATGAGGAGTTAACAGAAAGAGAGTCTGAAATTTTGTTATTAATTGCAGAGGGGAAAAGTAATCAAGAGATTGCAGATGAATTGTTTATTGCCCTCAAAACAGTAAAGACACATGTGAGTAATATATTAAATAAACTAAATGTAAGTGACCGGACACAGGCGGTTATTTATGCATTTAGACATCAATTAACGAAATGATAAAGTGCAACTTTAATCAGTGGGGGACTATCCCCATTGATTATTAGTTTGCATCAAATCTTTTTATTGACGCTAATAAATGTAAGCGTTATCATTAAGTTGTTAACAGTACATACAAAGGGGAGAATGTATATGTTAGTTCAAACTATATTCGGAATGGATAAGTCTAAAAAATTAGGGGATTATGTGAACGCATTACAAGCGCTTTGTGAACAATATAATGTTGAAACAGATAAAATTGCGATTATTGAGGCAACAGAGGAATACTATTTATTTTTAGTAAAGCAAGAAGACTGCTATGATGTTGTTAAGGTAGAAACAGTTGATACGAATATTGAATATTATACGAAAGCGTATAAAATAAGTAGTTTTAATCATACTGCTTATCAAATGTAAAAAAACTCCCTTTCGGGAGTTTTTTTAGAATGCTTTTGCGTCGGTTATTAAGGGAACTTTTTTAGCACCGTTTAGTTTAGCGATAGTAAATCCGATAAGTGCTCCGGCTAATGCTGGTAATAGCCAGCCTATTCCTTCATTATATAAAGGAATAAATTCAAAGTTGGACGTGATAAACGAGACTGGAATACCGCCTTGTTTTAATCCATCAAATACGCTCACAACTGCTGCTCCGATTAAAGCACCTACATAAACAGAGCGATATCCACCGAAGTATTTATGAAGTAACGATAGTAGTACGAGTACAATCGCAATTGGATATACAACAAGTAGAATTGGAACAGAGATTGCGATAATTTTTGTTAAACCTAAGTTGGCAACTAATAATCCTAATGCGCAAATGATACTCGCGAACGTTTTGTATGAAAATGTAGTCAATAATGTTGAAAAATATTGGCTGCACGCAGATACGAGTCCAACGCATGTCGTTAAACAAGCGAGTGTAACGATAAGAGATAATAGGAGCAAACCGTATGGGCCGAATAATTGTTGTACGATAACAGTAAGTAGCTGTCCACCATTTTTTGCATATCCGAGAGAGACACTAGTTGTCCCAAGCCAGCCGAGTGCACCATATACAAGTACGAGTCCTGTAGCGGCAATAAGCCCTGCTTTTGCTGTGGCGATGGCAATGGACTTACGATCATTCACACCTTTAGAGCGAATTGCATTTACAACGATAATTCCAAATGCAAGTGCTGAAATGGTGTCCATTGTTAAGTACCCTTCCATAAAGCCTTTGAAGATTGGAGAAGTTTGATACTCTTGCATAGCTGGTCCTGATTGTCCAAGTGGTGTAAAGACACTTTTAACAAACAATAAGAAAATTGAGAGTAATAAAATAGGTGTTAATATATTTCCAATACGATCGACAAGTTTAGATGGATTTAAACTCAGCCAAAATACGATAGTAAAGAATATGATTGTATATACAAATAGCACTAGGCTGCTAGAGCGGATTGTTTCTGGTAAGAAAGAACTAACACCCATTTCATAAGCAACATTTGCAACACGTGGGATGCCCATGGATGGACCGATGGCAATGTATACAACTACCGTAAAGAAAATTCCGAATAATGGATGAACATGACTTGCAAGTTGCTGCATTCCATTTCCTGATAGAGAAATTGCGATAACAGTAAGTAGTGGTAAGCCAACTCCTGTTAGTAAAAATCCAATCATTGCGGGCCAAAAGTTTTCACCTGCGTTTTGGCCAAGCATGGGAGGGAAAATTAAATTACCTGCCCCAAAAAATAAAGAAAATAGCATAAGACCCGTGAAAAAAATATGTTTTTTTGATACAGTGTTCATTGTTTTTCCTCCTTTTTTAAATTCATTTGTAAGAACACAAAAAACTCGTCCCTAAAGAAAGGGACGAGTTATATTTACCCGCGATACCACCCTAATTTACACATGTAGAAATAAATCTATATGTATACGGCTTTGCAACGTACAACATGATACGTGTTCCTTGTAACGGGGGACGGCCGGTAAGAACTTACTGTAACATTCGGTTCTACTTCTCGGAGATGATTTTCGGTTACGCACTGAACGTTGGCTTTCAGCAAATCGCCAACTCTCTGGGGAACAGTTCTATAACGTACTCGTTCTCGTCAATGAATTTTTATTCAAGTATTCTGACAGTATTGTTGCATGTTTTTTTTAGAAAGTCAATATGTTTTTTGAAAGATATATTTATATACGGAAATATCGAAAGTAATATTCGTTGTTGCTAAAGGAATAATGAATTGTAAAATGGGAGTAAAAATTTGTGGAGAATTGTAAAATTTATAGAGAAAGTTGATATTTATAGGAGTAAAGAAGGGATTATTTGAATTTACAGAGAATATTACAACAATCCACTTGCTGGAAAGAACAAACCAAAAGAGGTGACTGAAATGCTTGCGATGGGAGCATTATTTGGCATTATTGCTATAATTGGTTTTATGTGGTTATATTATTCGCGTTCGTTTAAACAAGCAGAAGTTTTACTCTTTCAAAAAGGTAGTTTGTTGACAAATCAGTCTAGATATTTAGTATGTCCGAAGTGTGGAAGTGCACAGGCCAGAAGTGGAGGATATCAAGAGTGTTGCAAAATTAGATTATGAAAGAAAGGAAGCCTCACATTATTTTGTGAGGCTTCCTTCCTTACAACTTCATGGCGCTCCAAATTGCCCATCGATCTCTTTCAATAATAGGAGAGACGTTTTGTAATGTGGTCTGTATATGTTGTAGAAGTTGAGAAAGTTCATCATCTGTTAACTCATATAGAATGGATCGACCTGTTCGAGGAGATAAATCTTGTAGCAATGCTTCTACAGAATCATGTATTTTTCGTACTTCCCATTGTGTTTGTGTGGGAAGCACGTGAAGAGAATGTTTTTGTAATTCTTTCTGTATCGTGTTGGTTTTTGGACGTCTTTTTGACTCTATTTCAATGAGTTTTGGAAATATAGAGAAAAAATATCCACGAATGTGTTCGGGACTTCCTGGAACTGTACAATCTTCAATCGTTCGATCTTGTAAAATAAGTACACCGTTTTTATTTAATATACGAGAAGCTTCACATAAAAATGTAGGAATGTCTTGTAAATGATGAATAACTGCGCGCGAAATAACTATGTCGAATGTTTCGTTAGGGTATGGGATATTATGTGCATCACCGTGGATGAAAGAAATATTTGGGAAATTGTTGCAATTTTCTTTTGCAGCTTGTAATATTTCTTTTGAAAAATCAAGTCCCACAACATTTTTGGCTCCCATAAGAGCGAGTTCTTTCGTATAAATCCCGCCACCGCAGCCAATATCAATTATTTGCTTGTTTTGTATGTCTGTAATGTTTTTTACCATTTCAGCCCAAGAAATATGAGCGTTTCTTGTTGCGTATGTGTATTTATTATTTGCATCATGAAAATTAATGGACATGATAAAGACCTCCTTTCAATGATTAGTATAACTTATTTAATAGGATGTCACGTTTTTGTTTTATGTATGAAGATTATAAGAATTTCTTATCGTAAAAGGAGGATTAATTTGAAAGGGAAATATGTATTGTTGTTATTTGTTATGTTACTAGCAGCTTGTGGTCAAGCTGAGCAAAAACAAGAAACAAAAAAAGTAGAAGAGACGGTGAATGAAGTGAAAGAAACAATAGGGGTAACCGTTATACAAAAAAAACATAAAGAGAAAAAGTTGCAGGAATCAGAAGCGAAGTTAGTAATAGACATTTTGGATAAAGCTGAGAAACAAGAAATAACCGGAAGCTTCGGTGAACCTGAATATGAAATACAAATTAGTAGAGAGGGGAAAAAAGAAACTTATTATGCATGGTTAAGGGGAGAAGATAGACGAGGATGGGTGCAATATAAGAAAGTTATGTATATGTTGAATGAAAAAGATACGGAAAAGCTTTTGGCTATATTTCCAAATGTTTCAGAACAAAAAGAAGAAGAGATGCAGGTAGGTCCTTTAACGGAGGTAACAAAAAAAGATTTGCAGATTACCGCGTTTCATATTAAAGCAGGCTATCAAAACGTGAATTATATGGTACGGTATACGATTTCACAATCACTATACAACAAGTTAGTGAAGGAACAAGAATATTATTTGCAACTCACTTTCCCAGAAAAAGTTCAAAAATTAATTGGAGCAAAAGAGAGTGAAATGATTTTAGGTGAAAAAGTAAAGGAAGGGTATAAGCAATATGAATTGCATGCTACTGTGCAGGTAAAAGGCGCTTCAGAATCACAATTAAAATCATTAGAAACATATTACGAAAAGTATGATTTAAAAATATTAAACAGTGAAAAAGAAAAAATAGGTGTGTTTCAAAATATAATTCAAATCGTTAAAGAGTATGGTGAAAAAATGAATTTCCAAAGATAAAGTGAGAATTTAATCGGCGGAGGCTGATCATTTCTCATTGATTAATAGTCTTTGCCAATTCGGCGTTGACTCTCACTTAACTTCTTTGTTTCAACTGAATTTTGGGGTAAGGCCCTTATTGGCTGTAACTGAATTGTAAATTCTATATAGCCTTTCCTAGGAAATGATAATAGAGAGGGGAGAAGAACACCCTCTCTATTATTTTGCTTTTGCAGATGGCTCATTCATTGATTTTCGTGTAATAAGAAATGAAATCATAAGAGCGGAAAGAATGATAAGAGTGATAAGTAAGTGATTTGGCAACCAATCTAATAATAATACATAGCTCACTGTATAAAAAATAAGAGTTGAAGCTAAAAATGATAAAACACTTATTATGAGAGATTGTAAATTCATTCGTATATACCTCCTTTATTTATATTTTTGGCTAAAAATGGATTAAATAAACATTATTTCTAACAATAGAAAAAAATATGTCATAATAAAGAGGAGAATAATTTTTGATGAGCTTGTATGACTCGTTACAGGGGGTTAAAGGAGAGAGATGAAAAATAATAAAAAAGGATTATGGGGAATTATTGTTGCCATAGGATTATTTTTACTGTCTAAGTTAAAGTGGGTATTTGCAATTTTTAAATTAGCAAAGTTTTCAACGGTATTTAGTATGTTTCTATCGCTTGGCGCATACGCAGTTCTATATGGTTGGAAATTTGGGGTGGCGCTCATTTATTTGTTGTTTGTTCATGAAATGGGCCATTTATGGGCTGCGAAAAGAAAAGGAATTCCAACATCGCCAGCAATCTTTATCCCATTTATGGGGGCTCTTATTGGAATGAAAGAGATGCCGAAAAATGCAAAAGATGAAGCTTACATTGCCTATATGGGTCCGCTTTTCGGGCTTCTGTCATATTTACCCGCGATACCGCTTTACATAATGACGAAAGAACCATTTTGGGCGCTTGTTATTTTGCTTGGAAGTATGATTAATTTCTTTAATTTAATTCCCGTTTCGCCGCTAGATGGTGGGCGAATTATTTCAGTTGTCAGCACTAAAATTTGGGGAGCAGGCCTTATTTTATTACTTGGCTATTCAATTTACTTTAAAAATATTTTGGGAGGATTTATTGTTATTATCGGTTGTATGGAATTATATAGAGTGATAAAGAGAGATGAGCCGATTAAGGAATTAGGGCATAAAATTGATGGGATGAAAGAATATGTTGCTAGGATTGAAGAGGAATTAAAAGAAACGGGTGCTGTACATCGGACTATATACATGATGCATCATGAGATGAATGCATTAAGACAAAGAGAACGGGAAAAAGAGTTACAAATAGGTGAACTTCAAAAAATGGAAGTGTTAGAGTATCTTTTACCGAAGTTCGAACCGTTAGATTATGTTCCATATGAAGATGAAAAAGATGAGTATACAATTCACATAAGGGAAGCATTTGAAGCGTCAGAAAGAAAATTAAATAAATGGAAAATAGAAAAAGAACAACAAGAAAACTATTATAAAGTGGATGCGAAAACGAAATGGACAGTATTTGCTTGTTATATCGGATTAATGGCTATACTCGGTTACACAGCTTATGAAGGATATATTGTTTTACAAGAACATTTGCCAACGAGAAATGTATAGAAAAATATTGTCGAAATGATAGGAAGAATTTATACAGGAAGTATATTTCTACGAGAGAATGTTACAAGTATAGCCATACATTATAATATCTTTAGTAGAGAAGGAGTTCTGTATATGAAGAAATTGCTACGTGTATTCGGGATTATTATCGTAATGATCATCGCGAGTTATAGTCTTATGAAAGTGCTGTTACATTATGCGAATAAGCCTGCTGAGGTAAATACAATAGCTCAAGTAGAAGATGTGCAAGAAGAGACAAAAGTGCTAGATTTTATTCGAATGACACATGAAAGCTATAATAATTTCTTAAATTACGGTAAAGCAGAGAATTATACAGACGGGGATTGGAATCAATTTAAGCAATGGTTTCAACAACAAGAACCATCTTTAAAAAATATACATACGGAAATAAAGAATGAAAAAATAAAACGCGATGTAAATAGAAGCTATGAAATTGTAAAAAAAGGTGTGGAACTTCAAAATATTGAGTATGTAGTGTATGCCCACCGTGTATATCATGACTTGGATATTATCGTAAATAAATATAGGGGGGAAACGAATATCTGGGGGTATACAGAGTTTGGCGAGGGGAAAGATATAAAAGTAATTGAACAAGCTATACAAACAAAATAATAAGCTAGCTAGAATTCTAGTTAGCTTATTTTCTTTTGTAAGTACAATGTTCATATATTATTCACAAAAACAACGTGTTAATAGTGATTAAAATCACAATCTGCATTATAAGATTCAGTTAAACTAAAAACAGTTAAGGAAATAGAGGAGTGGGATACAATGTTAAGTGCAAAAACAATTGAAATCGTAAAGTCAACAGTACCATTATTACAAGAAAAAGGCGTTGAAATTACAACGAGATTTTATGAAATTTTATTTTCAGAACATCCGGAGTTATTGAATATTTTCAACCATACGAATCAGAAAAAGGGAAGACAACAACAAGCGTTAGCGAATGCTGTTTATGCAGCTGCAACGTACATTGATAATTTAGAAGCAATTATTCCAGTTGTAAAACAAATTGGTCATAAGCATAGAAGTTTAGGTATTAAAGCTGAGCATTATCCGATTGTAGGTACATGTTTACTACGTGCCATTAAAGAGGTCGCAGGTGCACCTGATGAAGTTTTAAATGCATGGGGAGAAGCATATGGTGTCATTGCTGATGCATTTATTAGCATTGAAGCAGAGATGTATGAAGAAGCTGCACATAAAGAAGGTGGATGGAAAGACTTCCGTAACTTTGTGATTGTTAAAAAAGTGAAGGAAAGCGATGTTATTACGTCATTTTATTTGAAACCTGAAGATGGAGGGAAAGTTTCTTCATTCATCCCAGGTCAATATGTAACGGTTCAAATCAATATTGAAGGTGAGACATATACACATAATCGTCAATACAGTTTATCCGATGCACCTGGGAAAGAATATTATCGTATTAGTGTAAAGAAAGAAAAAGGTGTAGATACACCAGACGGTAAAGTGTCTAATTACTTACATGAACATGTAAAAGAAGGAGATGTTTTACCAGTAAGTGCACCAGCGGGAGATTTCGTGTTAAATATGGATTCAACATTACCAGTTGTACTAATTAGTGGTGGAGTAGGGATTACACCGATGATGAGTATGTTAAATACGTTAATTGAACAAGATTCAAAACGTAATGTATATTTTATTCATGCAGCAATAAATAGTAATACACATGCAATGAAAGAACACGTTAAGGCAGTAGAAAATGAATATGAACAAGTTAAAGCATATACTTGTTATTCTGCACCGACTGAAAAAGATTTAGAAATGAAGAACTTTGATAAAGAAGGTTTCGTTGAAAGCGAATGGTTAAAAACTATTATTCAGACAACTGAAGCAGAATTTTATTTCTGTGGTCCAGTAGCATTTATGAAGCATATAAATGCTGCACTAACTGATTTAGGTGTGAAACAAGAGCATATTCATTATGAATTTTTCGGCCCAGCAACAAGCTTACAATAAGACAGATGAGAATAAACAAAAAAACGAGGTATTTATTTTACCTCGTTTTTTATTTGTTCTCGTAATAAACGGTTAACTGTTTCACGGCGTATGCCTATCAGTTGACCAATTTCAGTTTGTGTTAATATTTCATATATAGGAATGTCACCTAAATATAATGTGAACCATTCTTGTAAACGATGAAGACGTTCTTTCGGAGAGACAGTTGTCAATTGATCAATTCGTTGTTGCATCATTCTTAATTTAGATTGCAATTGCATAGCGATGTTGGCATATGATTCGGGATTTGCTTGAAGTCTCTCGTACCATTCACTACTAGTGATCGGTTCCACTTCTGTCTTTATTAAAGCGATAGCTGTACCGTGATATTCTTTCGGTGAAATTAAAGAATGATGAGGTATCGTTTCACCTGGAACGATAATGTTGAATAAAAATGGTGTTCCGTCTTCTTCTAGCCGAACTACTTTTAATAAGCCTGTTTTTATAAAGTATAAAGGACCGTCCTCGCCTTGACGGAATAGTACATCTCCTTTGTGTAGAATCAATGTTAGCCCCCCATTAATATGTTTCTATTTCTTCTATTTTAGCGTATATGTATATAGACAATATGCTATTTCAACAGCAATTTCATTGACGAAATGTATGCTATTACAGTAGTATACTATTTAGTGTGTAATAGTACTAGCAATGAATACGCTGTAGGGGGTTTAGTATATTGTTAGATGCGATAAGAATGACGGATATGAGAATTCCGGCGAATGCTATCATTCATGTAGAAGAGATGAAAGGTGGAGTCGTTTTATCCGTTGAAGTAGACGGCCAAATTATTTATACGATGGCTTATGATGAAGAAACAGATAGTTATGCTGAATTATATGATCGAAACGATAAGAGGGCGTGCCAAGTACATGAAGACTTTATGGGATGGTCACTTCTTCACTAAAAAAGATGTCAATATGACATCTTTTTTTATTAAATCGATAGAATATACAAAGAAATGAAATATAAGGATAAAATTTGTAATAATTGATTTTGCATTGTTAGCACTCTGTAACTGCAAGTGAACTATTTTTTCGCTATCATAAAGATAACAGTCGCAGTTATAGGAGTGGTCAACTTGAAGAAAGTACATATTTCAAATTATATGTTATTAAGTGCTTGTTTAATTTTATTTGTTCTCCTCGGAGGATTTTTATATTCATGTGTATAAGAAAAACGCATTCTAAAAAGAATACGTTATAAAAGGGAAATAATGATTAATCTAGTTCCAAGAATAATTAACGTAATACGTAATAAATTAATTACGGCGTTACCACTCAGTTTTGTATTAATGTAAGCCCCGATTTTTCCGCCGATCCATGCACCAGGAATAAGGATTAATGCATAAATCCAGCTGACATTTCCAAGTGAGATGTGAGTTGCAGAACTTACAATTGCCGATAGAAATACGATGAACATTGAAGTTGCTACTGCAATATGTGCTGGGAATGCAAAAAGAAGCATCATTGCTGGAACAAGTAAGGCACCGCCACCAATTCCAAATAACCCAGATATAAACCCAACTATAAAGGCGATAAAGATAGCAAGAAACGGTGGGAATTGGTAGTGTACAGCATTTCCATCATTATCTGTAAAAGAACGCTTAATTACAGACGTATTTGAGAGGGAAAGAGGTTTTAATTTGTCTCGAAGCATAAGTAGAATTGAGACGAATATAAGGAAAATCCCAAAGTATAAAGAAAATGTGTCTTGGTTTAAAAATTTATTTGCCCATGATCCGATAATACCACCAGGACCGCTTCCGATAAATAAAATAAGTCCACTTTTATAATCCACTCGCTTATGCTTCATGTAAGTAAGGGTAGAAGATAGTCCTGTGAAAACGACTGTTACCATAGAAGTCCCTACTGCAAGTTGTGGTGATAAACTGTGTAATCCAATTAATAACGGAACAATAATAATTCCGCCTCCAAGCCCAACTAGGCTGCCGACTGTCCCGGCGATTAGTCCGATGAAAAGTAACATGATGTATTCCAAAATTGCCAACTCCTCTAAATAACTTATCCACCAATTATTATACACGCTTTTTAATGAGAAATAGGCTTGTTCACAAAAAAGTCGTCTTCCTAGAAAAATAAGGAAGACGACTTTTGATTAGAAAACAAAATGTAATAGGTAGTAAAACAGAGCAGCTAAAGAAGCTGAAATAGGAAGTGTAATAACCCATGTAATTAACATACGTTTTGCAGTTCCCCATTTTACCCCCTTCACACGGTGAGAAGCACCAACCCCTAAAATAGAAGAAGAGATAACGTGCGTCGTACTAACCGGTAAGTGAATGAATGTTGCACCGAAAATAACAAGTGATGATGATAAATCGGCAGCTACACCATTTACAGGACGAATTTTCATAATTTGTCCACCGACAGTTTTAATAATTTTCCATCCACCGACAGAAGTACCAAGTCCCATTGCGATAGCACAAGATAATTGTACCCAGAACGGGATATCGCTAGAAGTATGATAGTTATTAGCCATAAGAGCCATCGTAATGATTCCCATTGCTTTTTGTGCATCATTCGTACCGTGTGTATAGGCTTGTAATGCTGCAGTGAAAATCTGGAATATACGGAAGTTTTTATTCGTTTTCGTTAAGTTAAAGTTTTTAAAGACCACTTTAAAAATACTGTAAACGATATAACCAATAACGAAAGCGATAATTGGTGAAATGATTAAAGCTTCAAGAATTTTAATGAATCCTTTAAGGTTTAATGAGCTAATACCAGCAGCAGCAATGGCTGCACCTGCGATTGAGCCAATAATTGCATGCGAAGAACTACTTGGGATACCGTAGTACCAAGTAATTAAGTTCCATGCTATCGCCGCAAGCAAAGCAGCTAAAATTACAAGAGAACCATTTTGTAAAGCAAATGGGTCAACGATATCTTTTGTAATCGTTTTTGCTACACCTGTAAATGTCATTGCACCTAAAAAGTTCATAATAGCTGCCATAATAATTGCATGTCTAGGCTTTAGAGCTTTCGTTGAAACAGCCGTTGCAATAGCGTTTGCTGTATCGTGAAATCCATTGATAAAGTCAAAAGCTAAAGCGCAAATGACTACTAAAACGGTCAGTATCAAGAGTGTATCCATGATCAAACTCCTTACGCGTTCTTCATAATAATTGTTTCTAATACGTTTGCAACGCTTTGACAGCTATCAGCTACTTCTTCAAGCTCTTCGTAAATCTCTTTAAATTGAATAATCTTAATCGGATCTTTTTCACGAGAGAATAAGTGCTTAATCGCATGACGACGAATATCATCGCATTGTGATTCGTAATCCTTAATCTTAATCGCGTTCGTACGAATGTCGACTAACTTCTTTTTAGACAGTAGTTCAACAGAGTTTGCAATCTCAATCGCACATTGATTAATTGCTTCCACGAATTTAATCATGTATTCATCAGCTTCTGTAATAGAATACATTTCGAACAGACCAGCACTGTGATCTAATCCGTCTAATACATCATCCATACTCATTGCAAGTTGTAGGATGTCCTCACGTTCAATTGGAGTAATAAACGCTTTGTTTAGCTCCATAATGATTTCGTGAATAAATGAGTCACCTTTTGACTCATACTCTTTCATGCGCATAGAAAACTCTTTTAAATCGCTAGCATTTTTAATTTTATACTCCACGAAAAACTGCGCGCCTTCTTTTAAATTTTCGGAAACATTCATTAACATTTCAGAAAATTTATCTTTTTTTGATTTAAAGACCATTATTGTTACCCCCACAAAAGTAATATATGTAAAATATATTGGCTAATCAATTCTAACAAAAAACTGTCGTTTTTTAAAACATTTTATCGAAAAGTTTACAAAAACTTAACATAACTCTCGTTGTTCTATTAATAATATTAATATCCAATAGTGAATATCTTACTTGTAGAATGTCCTTTTCTTGCAAAAAGTATGAATGTAAAAGAAAAGCTTTACACTATAGGAATGACTACGTTATTATAGTAAATTTAAAAGGCGGTATATTCTTCCTTTTAAAAAGAAGAGTGTAAATAAATGAAGGAAGTGAACGAATGAAATTGAAGAACACTCATTTTAAAAAAATGCTTGAGTGGTTCAATAAGAGGAAGAAACTTCGTAATTCATTAATTGTATTGGGAAGTGTACTCATTACTCTATTTATTGCTATAAATATAATAATATCCATTCAAGACATATCTGAATTAAAACAAGCTGTTCCACAACCGACTTTAATTTATGATGCAAATAATGAGGTCGCAACTAAATTAGCTTCTTCGAAAACAGAAGGTGTTAAAAGAAAAGATATTCCTGATATTATGGTTCAGGCAATTGTTGCAGTAGAAGATAAGGGTTTTTTTAACCATCATGGTATTTATTATAGTGGAATTATAAGTGCAGTTTTTAAAAATATTACAGCAGGAGAAGTTGTAGCAGGGGGAAGTACAATTACACAGCAGCTTGCAAAGAATGTATTTCTGACACAAGATCGTACATTTTCTCGTAAAATAAAGGAATACTTTTTAACCAAAAAAATAGAACGTACTTATACAAAAGATGAAATTATTGAAATGTATATGAATCAAATTTATTTTGGGGAAGGTGCTTGGGGAATAAAGAGGGCAGCTAAATCTTATTTTGATAAAGAGGTAAAAGATTTATCAATTTCAGAAGCTGCAACGATTGCAGGTTTAATTAAAGCGCCGTCTGCGTATTCTCCTTATAAAAACTTTAATAAATCAATTGAACGACGTAATGTCGTATTAAGTTTAATGAAGGAACAAGGATATATTTCTGAAGAGCAATACAATAAAGAAAAAGAGTCAGGCCTTGTATTAAAACGTGGGGTTGATGATAAATACAAAGGTAAATACTCCCAATATGTAGACTATATAGTTAGAGAAGCGATGGATAAGTATGAATTAACACAAAATGAAATTTTAGCAGGTGGTTATCGTATTTATACAGAGCTTGATCCGAAAAAACAACAAGCTGTAGAAGATGTTGTGAATAATGATAGTTATTTCAAAGATAGTGGCTCAGATCAACTTATGCAAACGGGTGTAGTCCTTATAAATCCAAAAACAGGCGGTGTTCCAGCTTTAGTTGGAGGTAGAGGACCATATCAGTTTTTACAATTTAATCATGCTACGCAATTAAAAAGACAGCCAGGTTCAACATTAAAGCCTCTAGCTGTATATGTACCCGCTTTAGAACAAGGGTATGAAGTATACGATATATTAAAAGATGAACCATTTCATATTAAAGAATATGAACCGAAAAATAGTGATCAGGCCTTTCATGGTAATGTGACAATGTATGAAGCGGTAGCAAAGTCGTATAATGTTTCCGCTGTGTGGCTTTTAGAACAAATAGGATTAGATAAAGGATTGAAATCTTTAGAGCGATTTGGTATTCCGTTAGTACCAGAAGACCGTACGTATCCAATTGCTTTAGGTGGGATGCATGTAGGGACATCACCATTTGTAATGGCCCAAGCATATAGTACATTTGCTAATGATGGGGTTCAAGTAGAGGCTCATGCAATTAGAGAAGTTCAAAATGCTGAAGGGGAAATAATAGGGAAATGGTATAAGAAAGAGACACGAGTGACGAGTGAGAAAATTGCTCAAAAGATGACGTATTTATTAAAAGGTGTTGTAGAAAAGGGAACAGGTGGAAAAGCGAAAGTTACTAATGTTGATACAGCAGGGAAGACAGGGACTACTCAACTTGTAAATGGCCCGAGCGTAGGGGCAAAGGACTCGTGGTTTGTAGGATACACACCAGATTTAGTAGGTGCAGTTTGGGTAGGATATGACAAAACAGATAGCGAGCATTATGTTCCAGGTGGTAGTCAAATTACAACGACGATGTTCCGGGATATCATGAAAAAAGCAAATGCAAACCCAGCCCAAAAAGCGTTCCAATTGTCGTTAATATCTGAGGCGGACTATAAAAAACAATTGCAAACAATTGAAGAAGAAAAGCGAAGAAAAGAAGAAGAAAAGAAAAGGCAAGAAGAAGAACAAAAAAGGAAAAAAGAACAGCAAGAGTGGTTTAATAAAGTAAAAGAGTGGATTCCATCGTTATGGTAAAAGAAAGAGGCGAATTTCGTTATTCGCCTCTTTCTCATGTAAAAAATGAAGTGAGCTCATAATTAGTGGGGTAAATGCTACTATTCATTAAGAGTAATGTTGGTACTGCCAAAGGATTGAGAATCGTATGTGATGATTATTGTTCCTTTACTAATCGGTTCGTATGGTAATTCTTCTTCATAACTACCATTATTTTCATTATGGATAGTCAGCGTGATTTCATCAATTCCTTTATTTGTATACTGATCTTTAATCGTTTCAGTAATTTGAAGTAGAGTTTCGTAACTAGAAGCTTTCGTAATAAGCATTCCTTTTATAACTTTTTTTTCATTATTTGTGGAATTGGAATAAAGGATGTTGTTTTGTTTCGTATACAAAAGTGTGTATGGAACTGTTTTTCTCTCTGCTTTTGAAATAGTAGAATATTTTAGAGTTAAAAAAAACCCTACACATAAAATAATGCATATCATAAGAGCAATCCAAATGCGTATCGGTGACATAACTCTCATTTTTCATCCCTCTTTCATATCTTTGACTTCATTATTTATCATACAAAATGAGGATTAAGATAGAGTAAATTTGAGGTAAAGAAACGTAAAGAAGGAGCACTTATCCTCCCAAATAAGTGCTCCTTTTTATTAAAAGAGAGATTTAATAGACAATCAAAATCACACCTATTACTTATAAATGTGTTTAGTCCTCCCAAAATATTATCGGAAATTGTGGTTAGTAAATTCGGAGTACAGATAGTGTCGCAGTTGTATCGCCCGTGTTAGGAATAGAAATAGTATTTGCTGTAGGTTGTACAGAAATCGTTGTACCAGCTTGTAAAGTAACAATTGTAGAGAAAGAAACAGCACTACCGATAACATTAGTTGAAAAATTACGAGTAGGTGGTTGGCCATTGAATGAAATACCGAATCCAAACGGTGAAGAGCCTGGGAAAGTTGTAGATGCCGAGAAACTAATATCATATACGCCTGTAAAGTATGTGTAGTGTCATTAAAGTTAATATTATTTATTTCAAAAACTTGATTTAATTGAATATTAATTCCAGTTGATATTGTTTGAGCATTGGAGTTTCCTATTGCAGCTATAGTTACCCGAATCGGAGTACCCGCTGGTCCAGTAGCGCCTCCACCTAGGAACCAGATCCATATTGAACTAAGACAGCTTGAATAGCTTGGCCGAGAGCTTGAAGAAGTCTAACAAATTATTTAAGTTCGGACTTAGAGATGTTGATATAACTACAAGCTCTTACTTCGCAACAATCATTACCATAAAATACTTTCCCTTTATTTTTGTTGTTTATCTTTGCATTCCTTTCTTTCATAGAATAATAGTCGTTACTATATATTATAATGAAATTTAAATTAAATTCGTGATGGACAAACTACTATTTCTCAAAAAATAAGAAGTTTACCTACCTAACACGAACAATAAAGAAGTAGAGAAAAATCTATATGTTTTAAAAAACTCCCTTTAATTGTTAGAGTGTGCTTAACAATTAAAGGGAGTTAATAGAACAGCATTCTCATTTTATAAGTTAATTGCTTCACGATTTACTTTAGGTAAAATCGGAATAGAAATAGTGAAGGTTGTACCGTCTGGATCACTAGTCATTTTGAGCGTACCGTTATGATTTTGGATGATTTTTTTTGTTACTGATAAGCCTAGTCCTGTCCCCGAATCCTTCGTTGAGAAGAATGGATCAAAGATATATTCTTGAATAGCTAGAGGAATACCAATTCCATTGTCTGTGAAAGTAATCCGAACGAAGTTATCTAGGCGATAACTAGTGATTTGAATAGAAAGAGGCTTTTCGCCTTGAGCATCGACGGCATTTTGAAATAGGTTTAAAAATACTTGAACAAGTTCATGTCGATCAATATTGACTAAAATATCATCTAATTCATTAGAAAAGTTATAATCAATTGAAATGTTATGCAAGAAGACTTCACTAGCTAGTAACTGTTGAATATAGTCGCATAAAAATGTATTAATAGGAAACGGTTCTCTTGTAAATTCACGTGTTTTTGAAATGGCTAAAAATTTTGTAATAATACTATTTGCACGATCTAATTCAGGGATAAGTAAGCTTTTAAATAACTCTTTATTTGATGGAGAAACACTTTCTTGTAAAAATTGTAAGTATCCTCGTACTGTCGTAAGAGGGTTTCGTACCTCGTGTGCAATTCCGGCTGCGATTCGTCCTGCTAACGAAAACTTCTCTGCATCACGCTCTGTGTTTAAATAATGAAAGACACTAATAACCCTAAAAATCTCCCCGTTATAATCGCGAATAATTCGGTTGTTTATAATGCCATAGTTTTTGTCTAAAACTTCTTCATTATATATTTCTGTTCCCGTTCTTAATGTTTCAATCGCTTTAATTTTTTCTTCCGGCAAGCTTAGTAATTGTTGAATCGGTTTTCCGATAATATCATTTCGTATTACACCGAAATCATCTGCGGCAACTTGATTACATAAAGTAATATTCCCTTTACTATCGACAAAGGTTACATGATGTGAAAAGGCATCAAAAATATGTACAAAGTGTTTTTCAAGTTGTTCAAATAAGAATAATGAATCACAAGTAAGTTGAAAATGAGCCTCTTTATTCTCTTTTGGTATTTCTTGAATGGAATGAGTTGCTCTAGTTTTCTTTATTTGTAAACCAATATGTGGATTTTTGTATGTGAAATGATGTGGTAATTGATTTACAAGTTCTTCATAAAAACGCACTTTATTTTCTAGTTCTTCAATTCGTTTTTCATGAGATACAGTAGCATCGTTTGGAAGCATAAATAAATAACCCCTCATTTTAAAAATTCTTCCATATAGTATATCATATTTTAATAAGGATACTCTTAAAGAAAGGGCCACTTAATGAAATTGATTAGCAAAAGTGTTTGGGGAGTGAATAGAAGATAAAGTTAAAAAGGGAGGAATATATGTGCTGTTCATTGGAGTGACAGGATGGGGAGATCATGATTCTTTATACGTAGATTCCTATGAAAATAGAAATAAATTACGAACATATAGTGAGTATTTTCCTATTGTGGAAGTGGATAGTTCATTTTACGCGATGCAACCTGCACGAAATTATATAAAATGGGCAATGGAAACGCCGAAAGATTTTTCTTTTGTCGTAAAAGCGTATCAAGGAATGACAGGACATATGAAAGGGGAATTTCCTTTTTCTACGTTTGATGAGATGTTTGATGTGTATAAGCAGTCCATTCTTCCTTTAATAGAAGCTAATAAATTAAAAACAATTTTATTTCAATATCCACCATGGTTTGATTGCAAAAAGAAAAATGTAGATTTTCTTCGATATACGAAAGAAAAAATGGAAGGTTTACCATGTGCAATAGAATTTCGAAATCAAACATGGTTTTATCCAGAAATGAGAGATAAGACGTTACAGTTTCTAGAACAGGAGAAATGGGTTCATACAATTTGTGATGAACCACAGGCTGGGATAGGTTCTGTGCCACTCGTATTAGAGGTTACGAATTCAAACATGGCATTAATACGTTTTCACGGTCGAAATGTTCATGGTTGGCTTGATAAAGGGGAAAATTGGAGAGCGGTTCGTTGTTTATATCGCTACAACAATAAAGAACTGGAAGAATGGGTGGAACGACTAGAGCAATTAAAAAAGAAAACAAAGGATATATACGTACTGTTTAACAACAATTCAGGTGGGGATGCAGCAGATAATGCGAAACAGCTTATGAAAATGATGAACATTACATATGGTGAGCCGAAGCCGGAGCAATTAAATTTTTTTGAATGATAATAAACAAGAAAGGCACTGTACAAACAGGGGGAATGTACAGTGCCTTTCTATATGAAAAAGAGGGGTAACAATGTTACTGAGCGTTTGGTTGATTCATCAATTGTTGGCTTCATAATAAATGATAATGGTTATCATTATCATTGTCAATGGTTTTTCTAAAAATATATAAAAAACTTTGTATATTTTAAATAGAGATAAAAAAAGAACAGCATTAATGCTGTTCTTTTCCGTTGATGAATTGTTGTAAATCAAAAGGAGTTATCGCCTGGATAAATTCTTTTGAGATAAGTGTTTGCACGAGAGTGCTCTCAGAGATAGAAGCACCTGTTTTCTTTTCGTAAGCTTGTTTTAATAAATCAAGTTTTTCAGCCGTTTCTTTTGGTAATTCAATTGTAAGTGTGTTCATAATTTCTCCCCCTTATTATTAGAGTACCACTACAGTATAGGAGAGACAAGAAAAGAGAATATGAAATATAAAAAAGGTTACCAAATTTTCAAATGGTAACCTTTTTTATGTATAAGAGTTATTAAGCAATACCGATATACTTTAAAGTTTTTGATGGAGTACTGTGATCAAAGAAGTGTTGTAAAAATGCAATATCAACACCTGATTTGTATGCACAATAACCCCAAGTTTTTCGAAGTGTATGTGAGCTAATCCCTTCTAATCCAACTTCTTTTGCAGCTTTGTTTAAAATGTACCATGCATGTTGTCTCGTAATAGATTTTGTTCCTTTTTGAGATTTTAACAATGGTTCATTACGTTTCCAAGTTTTACGTTCTTTCATGTAGTCTTCGATTGCGTGCTGTAAGTCTTCATTTACAGCAAACCATTTATGTTTCTTCACTTTTTCATTGTAAAATAAAATGGAATGGCGAACATTTTCATTTTCATCGATTACATCACTAACTTTTAATTGTAAGATTTCACTTACTTTTAAGCCAGAATTTACAGCTAATACGAATAATAAGCCATCACGTTTCGAAGATTGTAAAAGTATATTTTTGATAGTTTCTAATTGTTTTTCATTTTGAATAGGTTGTCCTGCTTGTTTCATTTCACGCACTCTCCTCTTTTATATGTGTAAAGGAAAGGATTAACTTGTTTCTTACTATAAAGGGAGAGTGTGAATTTCATGTGAACTCCTAGTGAAATTAAGACAAATTATTTGACTTCTTTTACTTTTTGTAAATTGAAATAGAATACAACACTGTTAGTCGTATTATACACACCGTACTCGGCATGATGGAGGTCTAAAATGTTTTTTACAATAGATAATCCGAGACCGGTACCTCCGGTGTGACGGCTACGTGATGCATCTAGGCGATAGAAGCGATCCCAAATTTTTTCAAGACTTTCTTCAGGGATAGGGTTTCCTGTATTTTCGATTTCGATTTTTACGGTATCTTCTGCTTCTATAATGGAGACTTGTATTTTTTCTCCATCCGGCGTATAGCGGATGGCATTACTTAGTAAGTTCACAACTACTTGCTCAATACGGCTACGATTTGCTTTAACAAGTATAGAAGGGTCTGCATCGACGTTCACTTGTAGATGCTTTTCTTCCATGCTAAATAATAATTTTGTATAGACTTGTTGCGTTAATTCACCAATTGAGAACGTCGTCATATCTAGTTTGTAAGTACCAGATTCTAACTTTGCTAATTCTAACATTTCAACAATCAGCCTGTTCATATTTTCTGTTTCTTCTAAAATAACATCAGTATAATACGAAGTATCCTTACTAACACCATCTTTAATACCTTCTGCAAAACTTCTAATTACACTCAGTGGTGTTTTTAATTCGTGTGATACGCCAGAAATGAATTCTTTTCTTGTTTTCTCTAATTGACGTTCACGTTCAATGTCTTGTTGTAACTTTGTATTGGCAACATTTAATCGATCGATTCGATCTTTTAAATTTACAGATAATGTATTGATACTGCCGGAAAGCCCACCAATTTCATCGTCGGCTGTAACAGGTAATTTCTCGCTGAAATCAAAATTAGCCATTTTTTTTGTAACACGATTCATTTTAATTAATGGCTTAACAATGATTTTTGAGTAGTAGAAGGATAACAAAATAATAACGAGAAACACGATGATTAAGGCATAAACATAATAGTCTTTTAAAACTAGCATCGCTTCATTAACGGGTTGTAAAGACGCTATCGCAAAAGCATATTCTGTAATCTTTCCGTTTTCTATAATCGGCTTTACAAAGATACTATTTTTTATATTTTCGCCGCCATCTAATATGAAAGTGTTTAATTGGTTCGAGTTAGAAGTGCCATCTCTAATAATATCTGCAAAATATTGAACGGCTTGTAATGTTTCAATATCATTTGCAAGACGAACCTCAGCTTTTGATGGGAGCTGTAACTTAGTTATAACACCTGTAAAGACGATACGAGTTGTAGATTTGTATCGGCTTGCAAGTCTATTCTTAGAAGGATTACCATTAATTGACTGAAAATCCGAATAGAAATGTTCGTTTTGCCATTGATTATAATTCGTTCCTAATTTTTGTGGTGTAATAATATTATTCTCTTGTACGACTCCATCAACATTAATTATTACATCTTTTTTTAAACCTAAATTTTCGAATTTATTATATTCTTCTGGTGTTAAAAGGTTATTGAGTGGAATGGAATACTGTTTATTATTGTTGGGATTAAATACATCGATATAGTAATTGTTATCACTTTTAATAATACCGTTAGAATCCAAAAACTGCATATCGGCATTTGTTTTATCATGAAATTCTTGTTTTAGTTTTCTAACTTTCTCATAACTTTTATCACTTTTGTCATAATTATCTACGAATTTTTCAAAAGCAGTTTGAACTGTTTTTACTTTTTTATTAATATAAAATTTCTCTAAAAATAGAGATTGTCCTAGGAAAAAAAGTAGGAATATTATTGTAAATAAAGTTGATGTTAATAAAAATAGTTTAAAGACGATACTTCTGTTTTTCACTGCGTCACCTCTTATGAGAAATACTGTAAATGATTTCTTTATCCCGCTCGGGCAATAAGACTTCCACTTCAAAATTCGGCGAATACAAGGGAGTTAGTAGGTGGGAGATCAACTGTCCGTAAAAGCCTGATTGGTTCAACTAATAATCAGTGGGGGATGGAAAAAAACCACTGATTAAAGTTTCACTTTATTATAACAAACGTTACAATAAAGTAGAGGGGAGAAATCTGTCTCTTTATAAAATAGTTATTTATAAAAAGTCACATAAAAAGAACTCGCCAGACGTATGACAAGTTCTTTAGTGTATTATTGTTGAATTGCTGCATCTAAAGCGATTTCAATCATTTCGTTAAATGTAGTTTGACGCTCTTCAGATGTTGTTTCTTCGCCAGTGAAGATGTGATCGCTAACTGTTAATACAGATAATGCATTTACGCCGTATTTCGCTGCTAATGTATAAAGAGCAGTTGTTTCCATTTCTACTGCTAATACACCGTAATCTCCAAGTTTTTTAACCATGTCCATGCTTTCGCGATAAAACACATCTGCTGTTAAGACGTTACCGACACGAACGTGTAATCCTTTTTCAGTTCCAGCATCGTAAGCTTTCTTTAAAAGATCAAAGTTTGCAGCTGGTGCGAAATCAAATCCTGGGAATGTTAAACGGTTCATATTAGAATCAGTACAAGCCGTCATTGCGATAATAACATCACGAACTTTTACATCTTTTTGAATTGCACCGCAAGTGCCAACGCGAATTAAATTTTTAACTCCGTAGCTTTGGATTAATTCGTTTACATAAATAGAAATAGAAGGAACACCCATACCTGTACCTTGAACAGATACACGTTTTCCTTTATAAGTTCCAGTAAAACCTAACATACCACGTACGTTATTATAGCAAGTAACATCCTCTAGAAATGTTTCAGCGATATATTTTGCACGTAATGGATCACCTGGTAATAGAATAGATTCAGCGATTTCGCCTTGTTTTGCTTCGATATGTACACTCATGAAAAGTCCTCCTTATAATGTATTGATAGAAATCAATATCATTTGCATTATACACTACGAATCCTTTCAATTAAAATCTTTTTATTATTTGTAATATGTGCAAAATAGGAGGATTTCATAAATCATAATCTAGAATATATAGCTTAAGAAGTTTTATGTGAACAGAGACAATAAAAATGGTAGGTGATGTTTTGAAAAATCTTGTCATTGGGCTTATTGCGTTAGTACTTATTGTGGCAGGAGGATTTTACATAAAAAAATATCAAGAAAACGAAGAGACTGTAGGAGATGTTCAGGAAGTAAAGTGGGATATGTCAAATGGAAAGGGAAATGAGAAAGTAGATATTGTATTTCAGTTGTTAAACAAAAAGAATAATGAAATTCGTGGTGTAAATGATCAAATACGGGCAGTGATTGTAGATGGACAGTTAAAACACATACAACAAATTAAACCTACATTTGCAGGGAACGGGTCATATAAGTTATCTTCCAAAATAGCGAAAGATGAAGAATATACGATATTTTTATACGAAGATAAAAATAAGTCCGTAGAGTCATTCGCTAGGAAAGATTTTGGTAGAACGAAAGAGGAGAACAATAAGAAAAAAGTGAAATTTCCAATCGACAGTGTACTTACAAAAAAAATAGGGGAGTATGAAGTTTCTCTTTTATTTGGCGCATTACATCCGAATGAACCAGTTACGTTAACATTTCAGTTTCAAGCGAAAAAGGGTGAAAAATTGAAATTACATTCAGAGAGAGGAGAAGTAGAGTCACTCTATATCGTGGATGAAACGAAGGAGAACTTTTTATACGCTATGCCTGTGGATACGGATGAACAATTACAATACCGTATTACATTTCCTGCCGAGGGTACGTATAAAATGTGGGGGAATTTCTATATAAATGGTAAGAAATATGAAAAAGAATTTATTGTACAAGTTCAAAAAAGAAAAAACAGCTAAGAATTTAGCTGTTTTTTCTTTTTCCTATTAATTTTGTTACAGAGAGCATTGTAATTGGTAAAGAATGATTCTTCCTAAATGCTAAATATTTACCGCTCCATGCTGGTTTATATTTTTCTTTAAAATGTCGTAATCCGCTGAAACTATACGTATAACGAACGTTATTAAAGATTGCAGCAGCCACTCGTTCAGACCAGAAAGACTGTGTGGATAAACCAACATTTGAAAGTGGTGCCATACCAATATTAAAGGAGTGGTATTCATTTTCTTTTGCCCATTGGAATAAGTGGATGAAAATTGCGTCCATAATGCCGCTAGGCGCATCTGGATAATATCGCATTAAATCGACAGATAATGATCCGTTTTGATATACGGGCATGAATGTTGTGAATGCAATAATTTTTCCATCCGCATCAGATAATGTTGCAATGGGAGCGCGACTAATATATTCACGATCGAAGTATCCGAGTGAAAAACCTTTCTCTTTTTTTCCACCAAGCCATGCATCTGAAACTTTTCTTAACTCTTCATATAATTCGTCTGAGAAAGGTGGCTCATGAATAGAGAATGTATAGCCTTCTCTTTCAAAACGGTTGAAAGTAGCTCGCATGCCAGCGCGTTTCTTTCCTGTTATTGTAAATGTATTTAAATCAACAACAGCTTCTTCACCGAGCTTAAAGAAGTTATAACCAAAATCGTGATATAAACTCATCCATTTACTTTCAATTTGGTAGAATACACAAATGTATCCAAATCGATCAGCCTCAGCTAAAAACTCTTGCAATACAGTACGATAGGAGGAAGGGTCCCCGATTGGATCACCTAGTACAATAAGTCGTTTTCCAGTTATTGAGAAGAGAATGAGTGCTTTTCCATCACTACTGAAAAAGAACTGTTTATCTCCTAAAAAACCTAAATGACTAAGTACATTTCCACCATGTTCATCTAAGAAGTTTTGTAATCTTTTATCATTAGCTGGTTGCCCGGGAAATTCATTTCGATAACGATTTGCAATGAGTGAACCAATTAGTAAAAAAGTAGGAACAAAAAAGGCAGCTGCTAATGCACTTCGTTTCACTTGTGTAATATTACGAACGACAAAATCAGGTTGGAAAGCTTCTTTTGCACTTGCAAATAAAATACCTAAGTTTTTATATAAATATAACGTTACAAGTAGGAATATAAAAACTTTTACGATATCGGAAAGTGAGACTTCCATTTTCTCACGTACAAACCTTTTACGAAGCATATACAATACAGCGAGTACGATTAATAAAATAAAAGTTTCTTCAACATCAATTCCTTTTAGTGTATTAAAAATAGCCGCTCCAATTAAAGAAACAATCGTCATATAATAAGAACGTTTTGTTCCGTAATATATCCCTCGTGAAAGAATGAGGAGGAGAATACCGAATGTTAGCGATAAGCTAAAAGAAAATTGAATAAGATGTTTTGGAGCTAGAATATGTAAGGCGTGTGCCCGATTTATACTTGTCGGTAGAATAGTTGATAAAATAACCATTAAGCCAGCAAATACTGTTAAAGCAGCAGATGCCCAAGAACCTAACTTTCCTAGAAAGTCACGCTGCAAAGTCCATATAACACCAGTTGTCTCTAATGCAGGCGCAATAAAGGGTTTATCTTCAAACTTTTTAATGGCTACTCCTGTCATTTCAAAAGCTGCAAAAATGAGACCAAGGCAGAATGGTAAGATGTAATAGACGAGACGATATAATAACATAGCAGGAAGCAAAACACCTGTATCGATGCCGTATTGCCCAAGCCCAGTTAAGAAGACAAGATCAAATGATCCAAGACCACCAGGAACAAGACTAACGACACCAGCTAAAGCAGCAATGACATATACGCCTAAAAACTTTTGGAATTCGATTTCAATGCCAAATAATAGTAATATGACGTACATAACAATACCAGCAGATACCCATTCGACTAATGAAACTAATGAGTATAAAACAGTTGGATTTTTCTCCTCTTCTTCTTGTCCCTCTGTTTGCATCGCTTTTCTATTTTTTAATTTAGAAAATCCGATATATATAGGGACGAAAAGAGCAAAGAAGATAAGAACAGGCCATAGCCATGGTTTTTCATGCAAAATAAATCTCGTGTCTAATATTCCGATAAGACCAAGAAATGAAAGAATGGCTAATCCATTAATAAAGGCAGTTGTCATCCAAGCGATACTTTTAATAAGTTTTCCATTTTCTTTTATGTATGGACGATAAAGCATTGTGCGTACGCCAGCTCCAACTAGACCACCAAACCCGATAAATCCATTTAAAGTATTAGCAATCCACGAGATACGGAAAATCTTTTGGACAGGGATATCAGCTTTTAAGTAACGAAGCATAACATAGTCATAAAAGAACATTGTTGATACAGCGAATGCACCAAGTGTAATTGCTAAAAAGACTCCTCCAGTTGGAATGTTTTTAATTGTATCAATCGCTTCTAAAAAAGAAATGCCCGCTAATTCTTTTTTTGCTTGAAAGAATACAATTGTTAATACAACAAATGGGAAGATAATTTTCCCGATTAGTAAGAAACGTTTCCATGAAAACGACATAAATACAACTCTCCTTGTATAAGAAAACTGAGACAATAATATTATTATGACAAACTTCAAGAAAAATAAAAAGGTAAATTCCTGTATAGGGGAGCTATTTTTTATATAGGTATATTTAAAAGAATATTTTGTTTATCAGAAAATTAAGTTAGAATAAGATGAAAGAAGGTGGAGGGGAGTATATGATTATAAAAGGTTATGTAGGATATGAGTTAGAAAAGGCGAAACCTAATACATCAGAAGATTTTTTTAACAGATCTGAAGTGACATATATATTAAATGATAAAGAGAAAACTTTTTCGGTTTTATACGTTCGATATTTTGAAGAAGTTTTACAAGAAATTACTCCTTTTGAAGGAAATCCAGTGTATAAAGTAGAAGAACAAAACATATATTTGCGCGATATTGTAGCGATATGTTGTTTAGTGAAGGATAGGGAACTTCGTGCGCAAAAACGTTTGTATTTAAATAACCTGGAAGAATTTCAACAATATTTTGATGAGGGAACGGTGTCGAAAGTACAAGAAATATTGGCTGAATTACATAAAAATAAAAGAGTAGAAATAGCGTGAAATGGCAAAGGAGAGAGAAAAAATGTCTAATTTGATGGTTGAAAATCAAACAGAACAAGTTTCTATATTTTTAGAAGATGCTATTAATTTGATAACCAATTATGTAAATTATCATACGTTGCCTTCTTTATTAGAGGAAACACCAGCAGGGAATGAGCAATATTATAAAGGGTTATTAGCATCAATGAGACGACTTCTCGTTTTTTGCGAAGAAGGACATGATGCATGTTTTGTTTTGTTGAATAGTCAGCCATTTCGAAAAACAGCAGCTGAAAAAATTTTATATAAGATTTACCATCAAGTAATTGCAGAGTTTTTTTCACCAAAGAGTGATTATTGGTATGAAAATAGTCGGTCTGCATATACAGGAAAAAATTCTATCGTTTTTCAACAAACACCACCTGCATCTTTGGGGCAAGTGATGAAGAGTTTAGAAGGTAAATTTCAATTGATGCGTGAAGAACTAGAATATTATGAGACGGATTATCAGACAAAGATGTTACACAAATATTGATTGCGGAAAAGAAGCTAAGGTGACTTAGCTTCTTTTCCTTTTGTACAGTTATATAAGGGATTTTTATTGAATATAGTTAAGTGGATAGCATTAGGGAGGTGCAACATGAATCAGCAAGGTGTATTTACAGATTACTTTCATGAAGTAGAAAATTGGTGTGAAAGTGTTCTTCACGTATTAGATAGCCGCGCAATGGAAGTGTATGATGTCCATATGCTTGCTTATAAAATTCAGGCGTTGTTAGAGCGTATGAAAGAGCATGAGTATGAAACAGATGCAGAGTTTATGTATGAAATAAGTGATGATGTAGAACATATTCAGCATCACTTGCAGGAAGTATTTATGCAAGAAGAAGAGGAATATGAATTATATGAAAGAGGGGATAGCGAACGAGCTGTTCCAATTGGAGGACATACACTCCCGCCATTACCTTATCCGTATAATGCGTTAGAACCTTATATTTCTAAAGAAATTATGATGTTACACCATGATAAACATCATCGGAGTTACGTGGAAGGGTTAAATAAAGCTGAGAAGATGATGGAAGAAGCGAGAAAAACAAATCAATTTGATTTAATTAAGCATTGGGAAAGAGAAGCGGCTTTTCATGGGTCAGGTCATTACTTACACACGATATTTTGGAATAACATGAAAAAAGACGGTGGTGGGAGTCCAAGAGGTGCTTTTTCACAACAAATCGAACAAGATTTTGGGAGCTTTTTACGTTTCCAAAAACATTTTACAGAAGCGGCCTCTAAAGTAGAAGGTTCAGGCTGGGCAATTCTCGTTTGGGTGCCCCGGTCTGGAAGGTTAGAAATTTTGCAAAGTACACTTCATCAATTATTTACACAATGGGATACGATACCACTCCTTGTACTAGATGTCTGGGAACATGCGTATTATTTACAATACCAAAATCGAAAAGATGAATATATTAAAAACTGGTGGAATGTTGTAAATTGGCCTGATGTAGAAAAAAGGTTTGAAACTGCGAAACAAATTGAATGGACACCATATTAGACGCAAATTCTCTGCGTCTTTTTTAATGGAAGCAGAAGGAAGATTTCGTTCATATTTTAAAAGGCCAAGCATACACTTGTACAAAAAGTGCCAAAAGGACGTGGGGGGAAATATGAGACGAATTTGTGTAATCATTACGCTTCTTATTATGTACGCAAGCGTTATGCCGATTCCTACATATGCAAAGATGAACAGCAATGTCAGTGCTCGAAATGCTGTATTAATGGAGCAACAGTCTGGTCGTGTATTATACGGAAAAGCAGAACATGAACCTCAAAAAATTGCTAGTATAACAAAAATTATGACTGCCTTGTTAGCTGCTGAATCAGGGAAGATGAAAGAAATGGTGTCAGTTAGCAATGAAGCGGTGAGGGTGGAAGGATCAGCAATCTATTTAAAGCCTGGACAAAAAGTGAAGTTAGAAGATTTAGTATACGGACTCATGCTTAGATCTGGTAATGACGCAGCGCAAGTAATTGCTGAAAGTGTGGGTGGGAGTATAGATGGATTCGTATATTTAATGAATGAAAAGGCGAAAGAAATTGGAATGAAAGATACTCACTTCTCAAACCCTCATGGTTTAGATGGAGATGGATCACATTATTCGTCGGCTTACGATATGGCGTTATTAACGAAGTATGCAATGGGAAACGAGTCATTTAAAAAAATCTTTGGAACAAAAACGTATAAATCCGATTCTTGGGATTACCCGTGGAAAAATAAACATAAGTTGGTAACGTCTTATTATGAATTTGCAACAGGAGGAAAAACAGGCTTTACGAAGAAAGCAGGAAGAACGCTTGTTACAACGGCATCAAAAGATGGACTAGATTTAATTGTCGTAACTTTGAGTGCTTCTAGTGATTGGGATGATCATATGAATCTATTTGATAAAGGATTTGAACGTTTCAAGCAAACGAAAGTTTTAGGACAAGGAGCAATTGCTGAAATAAATGAAAAGAAGTATGCCAACCATGTTTATACGAAAAATAGTTTTTCCGTGCCGTTAACTGAAGAGGAAAGAAAGAACGTATTATTAAAAGTTGAACTGGATAAAAGTATAACGCTTGAGGATGGAGTAAAGGTTGGAAAGACAGATGTTTATGTTGGCAATGAGAAAGTTGGAGAACGGAATTTATTTTATAGTAAACGGAAGTTAGTAGCTACAACGGGACTTTACTGGAATAATGTGAAAGAAATTTTTTCTTACATGATAGGTGTTGGGAACAATGGTTAATCTCGTATGGGTAGCGATGGCTGTCATTGGGATTGTATACGCCATGATAAATGGAACGATGGAAGAAGTGAATAAGGCTGTATTTGACGGAGCAAAAGATGCAGTAACGATTTGTATAGGACTTATTAGTGTTTTAGTATTTTGGCTTGGTTTAATGAAAATTGCAGAGGAAGCCGGATTGTTAAAAAAATTAGTTTCACTTTTTATGCCGATAGTAAAAAGGTTGTTTCCAGAAATACCAAAGGATCATCCGTCCATGGGATTTATTCTATCAAATATGATGGCAAACTTTTTTGGTCTAGGTAATGCAGCAACCCCTCTTGGTATTAAAGCGATGGAACAACTAAAAGAGTTAAATGGAGGAAAGGATTCGGCGAGCCGTTCTATGGTGACGTTTCTAGCATTAAATACATCAGCTATTACATTAATTCCTACGACAGTCATTTCAATTCGAATGACATATGAATCAGCCAATCCTACTGAAATTGTTGGGGTAACATTTATTGCACAAGTACTTTCTATGATTGGAGCAATTTGGATTGACCGCTATTTTTACCGAAGAAGGAGTAGAAAGGGGCGGAAAAAATGAGTATTGTAAATACAATTTCCTTATGGGTAATCCCTTGTGTAATTGGTTTTATCCTTTTATATGGCACGATAAAGAAAGTGCCGACGTATGAATCGTTCGTTGAGGGAGGAAAAGAAGGGATTCAAATTGCAATTTCCATTTTACCGTTTATGGTTGGAATGCTTGTGTCTATTTCTATATTCCGATCGTCAGGTGCGCTAGATGCAATGATATCAGTAATGAAGCCAATGCTAGATTTAATTCACGTTCCAGCAGAAATCGTTCCATTAGCACTAATACGTCCTATTTCAGGTTCTGCTGGTCTAAGTATTACGACTGATTTAATTGCTACATATGGGCCAGACTCATTCATTGGGAGATTAGCTTCTACGATGCAAGGGAGTACAGATACGACTTTTTATATTTTAACAGTATACTTCGGAGCTGTTGGTATTAGAAAAATGGGAGATGCATTAAAAGTAGGTCTTTTTGCAGATTTAATCGGAATTATTTGCTCGATTGTCTTTGTTTCCCTATTGTTTCAGTAAAGCTATTCATTTTTTATGCTATTTCGCGTATAATACGTATACGACCACTATTAAGGTGTAGCTTAATAGTGGTTTTTTTATGCAGTATTTTTGACAAAATGATGAACTTTTATTGTGAGAAATATGAAAAATATGGACAATAATAAAGGATAAAAACATGATTTGACCTTTATATGTTTAATATCATCGCTATGTTGTTTAAGGGAGATGGAGCGAATAACCGTAAAGCGTATGCGGTTGCCAAGTCTTTCTAATGTAAGGTAAGATAAATTCGAGGTGAAAAAAAGAAATGGAACGATTACAAAAAGTGATTGCGCAAGCAGGTATTGCATCGAGAAGAAAGGCTGAGGAATTAATTCAGCAAGGAAAAGTGAAAGTTAACGGAAAAATAGTGAAAGAGTTAGGAACAAAAGTAACTCCTCAAGATAAAGTAGAAGTAAATAACATCCCTCTTGAAAAAGAAGAACCTGTTTATTTTTTACTATATAAACCAACTGGTGTAATTTCAAGTGTATCAGATGATAAAGGTAGAAGTGTTGTAACAGACTTTTTCCCTGAAATTACACAACGTTTATTCCCAATCGGACGTCTAGATTATGATACGTCAGGAGTATTATTAATGACAAACGACGGGGACTTCGCAAATATATTAATGCATCCTAAATATAAAGTTGAAAAAACGTATGTTGCAAAAATAAAAGGCCCATTAACAGGTGAGAAAATTCGCATGTTAGAACGCGGTGTTGCATTAGAAGATGGTAAAACAGCACCAGCACATGTGAAAATTATTTCTTGGGACAAGCGTAAAGAGATGGCTATTGTACAATTAACAATTCATGAAGGACGTAATCGTCAAGTACGTCGTATGTTTGAAGCGTTAGACTGTAAAGTAGTGAAATTAAAACGTGAACGTTATGCTTTCTTAGAAGTAGGAAGCCTGCGACCTGGTGATGCGAGAGAATTGACACCACATGAGGTGAAACAATTACGCGCGCTTGCTTCTACAAAGCCAAGATAAGCTATAGAGTTAAAAATTCACCAGTGGAGTGCTCTGCTGGTGATTTATTCAATACAACATTTACAGAAGATAATACATAACATTTACCGAGGAGAGGAGAGGTAATATGAAGAAAAATCGCTTATTATTTCGCGTTATTATTCTACTCATTTTATGTGGTGCTGTAGGATTTACCCTTTATCAAGGATTCTTTGCTAATAAAGAGAAAATGCAAATCGGAAAAGAAGCACCTAACTTTGTTGTGACAGATTTAGAAGGGAAGAAAATTGAACTAAAAGATTTAAAGGGAAAAGGTGTATTTTTAAACTTTTGGGGTACGTGGTGTAAACCTTGTGAAAAAGAAATGCCTTATATGAATGAATTATATCCAAAGTATAAAGAAAAAGGCGTTGAAATCATAGCGTTAGATGCAGATGAAACGGATATTGCAGTAAAGAACTTTGTGAACCAATATGGTTTGAAATTCCCAGTTGCTATTGATAAAGGACAAAAGATTATAGGAACATATGGAGTAGGTCCATTACCGACAAGCTTTTTGATTGATAAAGATGGAAAAGTAGTGGAGCAAATTATAGGTGAACAAACGAAAGAACAGTTAGAAGAGTATTTAAAGAAAATTACTCCGTAATAAAGAAAGCCTTTACATAAGAGGTGCGTGTCTATAGTGCCTCTGATTTAAAAATTCTGAGTATTGCGGTAACTCGAGGTTAGAATATACAATAGTACATATAGATACAGGGGCGGTGAGAGTGTTGAAAGAAATTAAATGTGAATGTGGACATGTTAATCCGATAGGAACCGTTTTTTGTGAAGCTTGCGGGAAACCATTTGAAAGCAATGAAAATGCAAAACTATTGGATATGCGCTATGAGGGGAGTGCACGGAGATCTCTCACGCAAACAAAAACGATAGTCAATAAAATTTGGAGCTTTTTCTCTTCTGTAAAAGTCGGTGTATGGCTAATCGTAATAACTTTAGCTGCATCAGCGATAGGAACTATTTTTCCGCAAGAAATGTACATAACTCCAGGGATTGCACCAGCTGAATATTATAAGCAAGAATACGGATTTTTAGGGCAATTATACTATCAATTAGGATTTAATAATTTATACGGTTCATGGTGGTATATGATTTTGATTGCTTCTATCGGTATTTCACTTGTGATATGTAGTTTAGACCGCGTTATTCCACTTTATAAAGCTTTAAAAAAGCAAGGCGTAAAAAGACATCCTAGTTTTTTAAAGAGACAGAGATTATATGGGACTGGTACACCGCAAGATGGTGACCTGGAAAGAGTGCAAAAGAATTTAAAGAAAAGAAACTATAACGTGAAAGTGGAAGACGGAAACGTTTTAGCAGAAAAGGGACGCTTCTCGCGTTGGGGTCCATATGTAAATCATATCGGTCTTATTATCTTTTTATTCGGTGCGATGCTTCGTTTTTTACCGAGTATGTACGTAGACGAAGCACTTTGGTTACGTGATGGTGAAACGAAAGAAATACCAGGGACGGATGGACAATACTACTTAAAAAACGAGAAATTTATAAAAGAAGTTTATGATAAAAGTAAGGACAAGGAAGTTTTTGAGGAAGCGATTGATCGTGTAGGCGATAAAATGATTGCGAAAAACTTCCAAACGAATGCTGTATTATATAAAGCTGTGGGCGAAAATATAGCAGGGCAAAAACCAAAGTTGGAAAAAGTAAAAGAAGCGGAAATTCGAGTAAATGAACCACTGAAATTTGATCAATTTGCAGTGTATCAAGTGGATTATAAAGAAAGTGAATTTAAAAGTATGTCCTTCAACTTGCAAAATAAAGAAAATAATCAAAAATGGGGACCGATTAAAGTAGATTTAACGAATCCTAAGGAAAAATATGATTTAGGAAATGGTTATTCTCTAGAACTATTAAGCTATTTTCCTGATTTTTATTTTGATGAGAATGGAAAACCGAATACAAAAACGAAATTACCGAACAATCCTGCATTTGTATTTAAAATGTTTACACCTGAAACATCAGATGGTGAAGTGAGTTTTGTTGGTATTCAGCAAAATATAGAACCTGATGGAAACAACAAATATAAAATGTCGTTTGCGGGTGTTGAAATGCAAAATGCAACAGCACTTACTGTAAGAAAAGATTTAACGCTTTGGATTCTCGGTATTGGAGGATTTATATTTATGGTTGGTGTCATTCAAGGTATGTATTGGAATCATCGCCGTATTTGGATACAACGTGTTAATGATGAATGGTGGATTGCAGGGCATACGAATAAAAATTGGTTCGGTTTAAAGAAAGATATTGAAAGAGTAATAGAAGGTACAGCAATTCCACAGCCAAATGATAAAGTAATCGATAAAAAAATTAGTTAAGGTGGGGAAACGATATGGTGCAAATAAGTAGTAACTTTCTCTTTACCGCATTTATTTTATATTTAATTGCGACTCTATTTTTTGGTGGAGCCATTAAAGAAAAGGGTCATAAATGGGCAAATGTAGGAATAACAATTACAATTTTAGGGTTTATAGCACAAACAGTATATTTTGTTACAAGGTGGATTGCATCAGGGCATGCGCCAGTTAGTAACTTTTTTGAATTCGGTACATTTTTCGGCATGATGCTTGTAGGAGCATTTATTGTAATGTATTTTATGTACCGCGTAAGTATAATTGGACTATTTGCATTACCAGTTGCGCTTTTATTAATTGCCTATGCAAGTATGTTTCCGAGGGAAATATCTCCGCTTATTCCATCTTTAAAAAGTAATTGGTTACATATTCACGTGACGACTGCAGCAGCAGGACAAGCAATTTTAGCGATTAGTTTTATTACGGGCGTCATGTATTTATTAAAAAATGTAGATCAATCAACGAGAAGTAAACGGACATTTTGGCTAGAGACGGTAGTGTTTACGCTTGTTTGTACAGTTGGATTTATTGGAGTAACAACGGTATTTTCTAGTATGAAATATGAAGCGAAGTTTCAATGGGTTGATAAAAATGAACAACAACTGGAAATGAAGTACAATCTTCCAGCTTTAGTAGGACCGCATGAAGGGAAGTTACAGACAGAAAATAAATTAGAACCGGTAGTTGAAGTTCCAGCGATTGTAAATGCGAAAAAATTAAATACTGTTATTTGGTCAGTGTTAGTTGGAACATTACTTTATATTGTATTAAGGCTTGTTTTACGGAAGCGAGTATCGGCGGCACTTCAGCCGTTAGTAAAGAATACGAATAGTGATTTACTAGATGAAATCGGATATCGATCTATTGCAATTGGATTCCCAGTTTTCACATTAGGAGCGTTAATTTTTGCAATGATTTGGGCTCAAATAGCGTGGACGCGTTTTTGGGGCTGGGATCCGAAAGAGGTTTGGGCACTTATAACGTGGCTCTTTTATGCTGCAGTACTACATTTACGATTATCTAAAGGGTGGCATGGAGAGAAATCAGCTTGGCTTGCAGTAATTGGTTTTGCAATTATTATGTTTAACTTTATTGTAGTAAACTTAATTATTGCCGGTTTACATTCATATGCATAGAGAAATAAAATAGGAGAGTGCATGTCACTTTCCTATTTTATTTTTGTCAACTTTTCTTCTTTTTTGAGAAAAACATGACAAAGTAGCGGTTGATTTTGTAAAATGATGTCGAGGACATTATATACTGTTCAAAAAAAATACATAGTTTTGGAAAAAAATTGAACAAAATTTATTATTCTTGTGAAGCATAATATGGGAAGTGAAACATTTAGAAGATTGCTTAAATAAACGAGAATAGCGCAACATAATAGTAAAGAAGGGTAGGTGTGAACCGCTGAGGTGAGAGTACGCAGCGGGTAGAGATGGAAAATGAATCAAGAATTTTAATTGTAGATGATGAGGATCGTATTCGTCGTTTATTGAAAATGTACTTAGAAAGAGAACAATACACAATTGAAGAAGCAGATAATGGTGATACAGCTTTAGAAATGGCGTTGCAAAATGATTACGATTTAATCTTATTAGATCTTATGATGCCTGGTAAAGATGGCATTGAAGTATGTAAAGGGGTTCGTGAGAAGAAAGCGACACCAATTATTATGCTGACAGCAAAAGGTGAAGAAGTAAATAGAGTACAAGGATTTGAAGTTGGAACAGATGATTATATTGTAAAGCCATTTAGTCCACGTGAGGTCGTGCTACGTGTGAAAGCGGTATTACGTCGTGCTGTACCAACAACATTCTTTACACAAGATACAACGACAAAAGATGTTACTGTATTCCCGCACTTAACAATTGATAACGATGCACACCGTGTTACTGCAGATGGTAATGAAGTAAACTTAACGCCGAAAGAATATGAGTTACTATTATTTTTAGCGAAAGCTCCTGATAAAGTATTCGATCGTGAGCAATTGTTAAAAGAAGTATGGCAATATGAATTCTTCGGAGATTTACGTACAGTTGATACGCATGTAAAGCGTTTACGTGAGAAGTTAAGTAAAAAATCACCAGATGCTGCGAAGATGATTGTTACCGTTTGGGGCGTAGGTTATAAATTTGAGGTTGTGAACGACTGATGCTTTGGAGAAGTGTAGTAGGGAAGTTATGGATGACTATATTACTTCTCGTTTCGTTTGTGCTTGGATTTGTTGCGATTTTACTTTCACAGTTTTTTAGAACATATTATGTTGATATGAGTGAAGATAGGCTTCAAAAAGTTGCAACAAGTGTTTCAGAGTTAATTGAAGAAGGCGCCGATGTAAAAACGATTGAGAATATCGCGTACAAATTCTCTGATTCACTTTCAAGGATCATTATTGTAGAAGATGGTAAAGAAATATCATCTTCGCCGAAACAAGAAGGGTTAGTCACTCTTACAATGGATGATTTGAAAGAAGATAAAGAATTAGCGGCTGTTTTCACAGACAAAAAAGAAATTAAGAATAACATTAGAAAAGCCTCTAATAGTAGAAAGAATAAAAACACTGAAAATGATATTATGATTGTCGGAAAACCAGTGCAGTCAAAAAATCAAAGTGCAGTGTTCGTATACGAATCTTTACAAGTACCGATACAAGGCATGGAGAGAACGACTGATTTTATATTCTTATCAGCAGGGATTGCGATTATATTAACAACGTTCTTTGCATTCTTCTTGTCTACTCGAATTACAGCACCACTCCGTAAAATGCGTGAAGTTGCTTTTGAGGTGGCGCGTGGGAAGTTTGATGCGAAAGCTCCTATGGTGTCTCAGGACGAGATTGGTGAGCTTGCAACGGCCTTAAATCAAATGGGGAAACAGTTGAAGTTTAATATGAATGCACTGCAGCAAGAAAAAGAACAGTTAGCTAGTATTTTAAGTAGTATGGCAGATGGGGTTATTACGTTAAATCAAGAAGGTGAAGTCGTTGTAATTAATCCGCCGGCCGAACATTTCTTACAAGTTTGGCAAGAAGAAAAAGAGATAGAGCTAAGTAAAAAACTACCTTCTGAACTTGTGGAACTATTCCATCTTGTTGTAGAAAGTGAACAACAACAAGTTGTTGAAATTAATTTACAAAAAGGGAACTATGTAGTTCTTATGACGCCGCTTTACAATCAAACGAAAATTCGTGGAGCTGTAGCGGTACTGCGAGATATGACGGAAGAACGCCGTCTTGAAAAGATGCGTCAAGACTTTATTGCGAATGTATCGCATGAACTTCGTACACCAATGGTAATGCTGCAAGGGTATAGTGAAGCGATTTTAGATGATATTGTGCAAACGAAAGAAGAAATTGATGATTTTGTTCAAATCATTTATGATGAATCCGTTCGTTTAGGTAAACTTGTAAATGAATTATTAGATTTAGCACGCATGGAAAGTGGTAATGTAGAGTTACATATAGGTGAAGTTGATATTCATCCTTTCGTTGAAAAAATAGGTCGTAAATTCCAAGGGATTGCAAAGGATAAAGAAGTCGCATTAACGGTTGATTTCCAAAATCCAATTGAGCAATACCCATTTGATGCAGATCGTATGGAACAAGTATTGACGAATTTAATTGATAACGCAATTCGTCATACGAATGCAGGCGGACATGTAACACTTGTAATTGATACGAAAAATAATGGCCTCATTTTTGAAGTACAAGATTCGGGTGCAGGCATTCCAGAAGAGGATATTCCATTTTTATTTGATCGTTTCTATAAAGCTGATAAAGCAAGAACACGTGGGAAAAAGGGTGGAACAGGACTCGGGCTTGCGATTGCGAAAAATATTGTTCAAGGTCATGATGGTAAAATTTCTGTTTCAAGTGTTGTTGGAGAAGGAACTACATTCTCTGTATATTTACCGAATCGTATAATTTAGATATGTGTTTTTAAAGTTGATAATGAATAAAGTTCTGCTGTTTTTTATTTTTTTGTAAACTCAATTAAATAAAGAATGGTAGAACTTTTTTCTATGTTGCTCGAATAAAGAATAACAAGAGAGGTGCTGTGAAGAAATGAAATTATATACAAAAACAGGAGATAAAGGAACGACAAGTGTAATAGGCGGTAGGGTTGATAAAGATGATATCCGTGTGGAAGCGTATGGAACAATAGACGAGGCGAATTCTCATATCGGATATGCAATGACTAAGCTTCAAGGCGGGACTTATAGAGATATTTACAATGAGCTCGAAAATATTCAACATGAGCTATTTGATTGCGGAGGAGACTTGGCAATAGTGGAACAAAAAATTCCTTATAAGGTGACAATTGAGATGGTTGAAAGCTTAGAAAGAAAGATTGATTTGTATATAGAAGAAGCACCGCCGCTAGAGCGCTTTATTTTACCAGGTGGAAGCGAGTCGGCAGCTGCTATTCATATTGCACGTACAGTTGTAAGGCGAGCAGAACGATGTATCGTGTCCTTACAAAAAGAAGGAGAAATAAATGAAGTTGTTCTAAAGTATGTAAATAGATTATCTGACTATTTATTTGCAGTAGCTAGAGTAATAAATGCCCGATTACAAGTGAAAGATGTGGAGTATAACCTTAGTGCATTAGTTTTTCGTGATAAGAAAGAGAAGGAAGTGGAGTAATTCACTTTCTTTTTTTGTATACTTTTTTCTGTAATATACCAAAATAGAGAAGGTATGGTGGTAATTAGAAAACGGAGGATGTATATGAAAGTTTTAAAATGCGGAGTCATGTTATTGAGTATACTGTTTGTATCTCAATTACATGTTTATGCAGAAGAAAATCGATGGACATGGCCTGTTGAAGGTCAGATAAGTGATTATTTTGGGACAAGGCATGGAAAACACTATGGTATTGATGTAGCTGCACCGATTGGAACGCCTGTGGCAGCTATCCAAGATGGTAAGGTAACGAAGTCTTATTATTCAAGTAGTTATGGAAATGTTGTATTTATTAAACACGGAGAATATGAGGCTGTATATGCACATTTAAATAAGAGATATGTGGGTCAAGGAGATTATATTTCAAAAGGTGAAAAAATTGGAGAAGTAGGGAACACGGGAGAATCGCGAGGTGCACACTTACATCTAGAACTTCATCAAGGAAGATGGACGATGGCGAAAAAGAATGCGATGAACCCATTGCTTGTTTTAAGTGAACAAAGAAATGAAGTTGTTTCTTCATCATTATATGTCGTACAAAAAGGGGATACTTTAGTTAGTATTGCACGGAAATTTAGTATGACACTTAAGGAAATTAAAGAAAAAAATGGATTGCAGCAAGAGCTAATTTATCCTAATCAACAATTATATGTTAAGTAAAGGTAACGTCTCAAAAATTAAACTTTGAATATTCTTAAATAAGGTTCAATGTAAATGAAATTATATGGGCGCTTCTGCTAGAAGTATTGAGTGAATTAGAGTATTTATATCTAAAAGAAAACCGTCCCAAAATTTATTTTGGGACGGCTTCTTTTACCAAAAAATAAAGACACATATAAATCCAGAAATAGCTAAATAGCTATATAAGTAAAAAACTTTTGTTCTTGTTTTCTCTTTTGTTCGAAACAGTACGATAGTCGGTTCAATTAAACCGATTGTCAAACAAAGTAGGCCAAGAAGCATACAACCAATCGAAATAGAATACAGGGCGATTTGTGGTGCTTGAAATGGAATCATCCATTTTAATAAAAATGCAATAAGTGCAGTGTAACAAATGCTACCGATGTATTTATTCAGTGGTGTATTAGAACGAAAACCAGGAAGTTTTTTTAAGAAAGAGCGGGAAACAACTTCTGTTTGTAAAGATGTATGCTCTTCAATAATTCTTTGAGCTTCTTTTCCTTTTTGAAAAAGGGATAA
Source organism: Bacillus sp. FSL K6-1338 (assembly GCF_038006965.1). NCBI lineage: Bacteria > Bacillati > Bacillota > Bacilli > Caryophanales > Bacillaceae > Bacillus > Bacillus sp. FSL K6-1338. Next base: position 1,444,926 of record NZ_JBBOWI010000001.1, read on the forward strand.
GATCCAATTTCGCTCACCCTGAAAAATAAATTGAGAAGTTGTCAAATAGTGATCAATCTTCACTTTACTCCAACTTTTCCACGGATGACGCTCACACAATTTTAATTTACTTTCTGTTTTTTTATCATACTGATAAATACTGATGCCATCTTCATCGAAAGTAGCATAGTATGTCTCGTTTGAGAATGTGCCTAAATCAATTGGGCAGTAGAAAAGTAATTCTTTTTTTAAGTAAAAGTATTCTTTTCTTAAGTTTTTTTTCATTGCTTCTCGAATAGAATGTCTCTTTTCTTTTTTCATGACATTTCCTCCATAACTCAGAAAATGTTCTTATCTTAACAATTCAATATCTTATCACTTTTAATTATATATGACTAGGTAATTCAAAAGAGAAATGCCGAATAATAAAAAATATGGATTGTATTGTAAAATATCTCGCAATTTATTTATTGTTACGAAAAATAAATAACTAATTTTAAATAAGTTACAATTTTTTTGTTCACAATGTTATGAGGTTGTTGTATAATGAAGGGGAAAATAGAATATCGGTCTATCTTCGGGGCAGGGTGAAAATCCCGACCGGCGGTGATGAACTATTTATGATTTTGTTCTAAGCCCGCGAGCCGTTAAGGCAGGATTTGGTGTGATTCCAAAGCCGACAGTACAGTCTGGATGGGAGAAGATGGAGGTTCAAGCGTTCAAAAAAGATATGGATTTGAACGTCTGTTTGATGTGCCTTAAATTCTCCCTTTGTGTAAAACACAAAGGGTTTTTTCGTTCTATGAAAAAATAGGCATAGCAGAACCTTTCCACTTTCCATGAGAAGATCGATGGAAAAGGAGAGAGAAAGATGAAACAAAAAAACAGTGTGGTGCAGATGGTGAGTGTAGCGATGCTAAGTAGTATTGCATATTTACTAATGATGTTAGATTTCCCGTTCCCAGGGCTTCCGCCATTTTTGAAAATTGATTTTAGTGATGTACCAGCTCTAATTGCAGCAATTATCTTTGGACCAGTAGCTGGAGTGATTGTAGAGGCAATAAAGAACATTTTACATTACGGGATTCAAGGAAGTTTAACGGGAGTACCAGTTGGAGAAATTGCAAACTTTATTGCAGGATGTTTATTTATTGGACCAGCAGCTTTCTTATTTAGAAAGTATCGTACTGTGAAGAGTTTAACGACAGGGTTAATGCTAGGGACAATTACAATGGCACTTATTATGAGTGTATTAAACTACATCATCATATTCCCGGCGTACACTTGGTTTTTAAATTCACCAGCTATGTCTAGCGAAGCTATAAGAACAACGGTTGTAACGGCAATCTTACCATTTAATTTAATTAAAGGAATTGTTGTAACAATTGTATTTGTGGCATTATTCTCACGCCTGAAAGTATGGGTGTTTACAAAAATGAAAAATGCATAATATATATAAACCATTAGTAGTGTGGAACTACTAATGGTTTTTTATTAAGGAAAATAAAATTTAGATACAAAAAATGCCCCTCATCAATATGAGGGGCATTTTTTGAAGTTAATAAAACACTATTCAAATTTTAAAGCGTCTCCGTCGAATGATTCGTCAGCAACTTTAATTGAGTCAGTTGGACAGCCTTCGAATGCATCCATCATATCTTCAATTAGTACATCTGGAATTTCAACGATACCTTGGTTATCGTCTAATGTTACAAATGCAATACCTTCATCATCATAGTCATAAATGTCTGGTGCAGCAGCGCCACAAGCACCACATGCAATACAAGTATCTTTATCAACGATTGTATATTTTGCCATCTTTTTTCCCTCCTGATAATATGTATGTGAAAAGCTTGCCATAAAAATTATAACCTTATTGTAAAACGGTTTGTAAAACTTTTCAACATAAAATTATAATGATAATGCTTATCAATTAGAGTGTCAACTTATTTTTGAATTATGTCATAAGATTTTCAAAATACGTAAATATGATTTCGTTTGATACAATAGAATATATACAAGTATATAGTTCTTATTATGATAAGTTTAATGAGCGACAGTAGATAGTGTAATTGTACTGAAAAGAATGAAGTTAAGATTGGAAGGTGGAAGCGGTCATGCAAATACAATATACTTTGTTGCATTGTTTAAAACAATTGAATGGTGAAAGAACCGTTTCATCTATTTATTATTTACTAAAGGGCAAACGTTCTTCGCAAACTTTACAAGATGGAAATATGTTTAGAATTTCTTTTTTGTTCGGAATATATAAATCATTAAATAGAAATGACTATGATGGTGAAGTTGTAAAGTTGTTGCAAGCAGATTTTATTCAAGAAATACATGAAAATACATATGTGTTAACACCTAAGGGTAAAACGCAGTTACATAAATGGGAGGAAGTTTATGCTTTTCCAGCGCATTTGCATGGTTTACATTATGGAGAATTAGGTGAAACATTTTGGAAAAGATTATCATTGATTATTCAAACTATATCAAATTTACAACAGAATAATACTAAGTTTATCCCGATTCAACAAGATACAGAAATAATGATGTGGGTGAAACGTTTTCTAACAGGAAGGCCATATAAGAGAAGTGAATTGGCGAGAAAACTGTGGACGGAAGTACATAATCTTTTAGAAAAAAGTAATGCGATAGAAGCGACGATTGTAACATATCGACTAACGGGTTATGAACGGATTGGTTGTACATTGCAACAATTAGCAGAAATTACGAAACAAGATATGTTCAGGGTGTATTTTTTATTTTGGGGTACAATGCATTTCTTTATACAAGAAGTTCGTGATAAAGAAAATGAATTTCCGCTATTAGCTGAAATTATATCTTATCCAAATGAGAGAGCTGAACTATTTAGTTTATCCACGAAAAAAACATATAATTTTTGGAGACAAGGGCGTTCTTTAGAAGAAATAGCAACGATTCGGAATTTGAAGGTTGCAACGATAGAAGATCATTTTGTTGAAATTGCTTTGCGAGAAAAAGATTTTTCTATTGAAATGTTTATGGAAAAAGAAAAGATAGACAAAGTAATAAAAGTAATTGAAGCATTGCAAACGCGGAAGTTACGTGTTTTGAAACAAGCGATTGGAGAAGATATCTCTTATTTTGAAGTTCGTCTTGTATTAGCGCGGATGGAGGGTGTAAATGAAACTTGAAGAATATTTATATAAGTGGTTTGGATATTCTGAATTTCGTCCAGGTCAAAAAGGAGTTATTACAGATTTATTAGAAGGAAAAGATGTGATAGCAATGCTTCCGACTGGAAGAGGAAAGTCTATGTGCTATCAGTTTCCGGGGCTTATGCGAGAAGGAACAGTGCTTGTTGTATCGCCGTTATTATCTTTAATGGAAGATCAAGTGACACAATTAAAGTATGTTGTGAAAAACCGAGTGATAGCATTTAATAGTTTTCGGACATTAAATGAAAAAAGAGAAGCGATGAAAAAATTATCTTCATATAAATTTATTTTTGTTTCACCAGAGATGTTACAGTCGGAGTTATTAATTAGGGAATTGAAGAAAATTCATATTTCATTATTTGTTGTTGATGAGGCTCATTGTATTTCTCAATGGGGTTATGATTTTAGACCGGACTATAAGAAACTAAATGTAGTTATTGAAAATATTGGTTCTCCTACAGTGTTAGCATTGACAGCCACAGCGACAAAAGGGGTACTGCAAGATATCGCAGACAGTTTAAATTTAAAGGGTGCCGCGGAACATGTATACTCTATTGACCGTCCTAATATTGCAATGGAGGTGCAATTTGTAGAGACGATAGAAGAAAAGAAAGAGGCGCTTTTGGAGCAGGTGATGTATTTACAAGGGCCGGGGATTGTATATTGTTCAAGTAGAGCGTGGACAGAAAGGTTAACGGAATACTTGAGAGGGAAAGGTGTTACTGGTGTAGCTTTTTATCATGGTGGTATGGAACATGAAGAGCGTATGTTAATTCAACAGCAGTTTATGAACGATCAATTGCAGCTTGTAATATGTACAAGTGCATTTGGTATGGGGGTAAATAAGGCGAATACGCAATATATTATTCATTTTCATTATCCAACTAATATAGCTTCTTACTTACAAGAAATCGGAAGAGCTGGAAGAGATGGCAAACCGAGTATAGCTATTTTATTGTGTAGTCCGTTGGACCATGATTTACCACTTTCAATCATTGAGGATGAATTGCCAAGTAAGTCGCAAATACAATTTTTATTTTCTTTACTACAAGAAAGAATGTTTCAAACGAAAGAATTACCAATAGAAGATGTAGAAGAAATTTGTTATAATGCAGCAAGATTTAATGAGCAATATTGGCGTTTCGTTCGTTATCATCTCGAACAGGTTGGAATTATACAACAACGAAGATTATTATTAGAGGGTTTGTCAGATGAAATTATGAACCGATTAATAGCTGAAGTAGAAATAAGGTTGCGTAATAAATATAGTGAATTAGAAAATATGAAGTCATGGATACGAGTTAAAGGATGTAGACGTGAATATGTGCTGCAACAGTTCGGTTATAGGAAAGAGAAAGAGTTAAATAATTGCTGCGATTATTGCGGTATTACAAAAGAAGATTATAAAAAAAGACGAGCGCAACAATCGGATTTCGACTATAATTGGGAAACAGAGTTACAAAAGCTTTTCGGCCTAGAAAAGATGGAGGAATGATGAACATTCAAAGGCATAATGTTGAAGATATGAGTCCGCAGGAAATAAGGCTGAATCTATATATAACACAGTTAATTATTATCGGTATTGGCTGTTTACTAGCATATATATTATTTCAAGATGTAAAAGAAGTGTTTAATTTATGGAAATGGGAACCAGTATCTATACTTATTATAGGTGGTTTGTTAGCGATTGGTATTGTGTTATTAGATTATGTTGCAATGCGAGTGTTTCCAGAGTCTTGGTTTGATGATGGTGGTATTAACGATAAGATGTTTCGAGGAATGTCGGTTCTACATTTACTCGTTATTACGTTCGTAATCGGTTTTGCAGAAGAATTTTTATTTAGAGGTGTAGTGCAGACTCATTTTGGAATTGTAATTGCGAGTTTAGTATTTGCAGTGTTACATATTCGTTATATAACAAAGCCATTTTTGTTTTGTTTCGTCTGTTTCATTAGTTTTGTCTTTGGTTATGTATTTGAATGGACAGGGAATTTGTTTATAACAATCTTTGCACACTTTCTTGTTGATTTTATAATGGGACTCCAATTAAGAAAATAAATGGAAGGTGGTGGTGAACAACATGAGGAAACGAATTCCTGATTTTGAAGAGGAATTAGAAGTTGAGCGAGTGGAAGAAAAAGAAAGTTTACCGCCGCGTAGTGAAATTCATAGAAATAAAGAGAAAAAACAAAAGTTTAAAATAAATCACATTTTCGTCCGGGTTTTAACATTTCTATTCATTCTGCTGCCAATTAGTATTTTGTGGTATACGGATAAATATATTCAGGTGAAGGGCGATAGTAATAATGCCGGGAAAAGTGCGTTTGAAGTAATCTTCTTTGATTCAGCTAAATCTGATTCACAGAAACAGTCTGAAAAAGCGATAACGCATACTGTGAAAGAGGGAGAAACTTTAGAAAGTATAGCGAAGCAATATTTTTCGGATGAAAATGGGATTGAAGTCATTAAAAAGTATAATAACTTGCAAGAAGATGAAGTGAGTGCAGGGCAAGAATTAAAAATTCCGATAAAAGATAAATCCACAAAGCAAGAGAGCTAGTGAATTAGGCGATCACAATTTGTTATAAAAGCCTAGGATTATCTTTATGAGGAGGGGAGTAAAAAATATGATATGGATTATATTATTCAGTACTCTCATAGGCATGGGGATTTTATTACTTCTTGTGATGTATAAAGAAGCGACGCGTAATACGGTGTTGGAACATACTTTAGTATTTAAAGAATTTCCGAAAAGTTTTCAAAAAGTAAATGTGTTTTTTATTTCTGATATTCATAGAAGAGTTATTTCGAATTTGTTAATTGAACAAGTAAAAGGAAAAGTAGATCTAGTAATTATCGGAGGAGATTTAGCAGAGAAAGGTGTCTCTTTATCAAAAATCTCTGCGAATATCCAAAAGTTAAGAGAGATAGCTCCTGTATATTTTGTGTGGGGAAACAATGATTATGAGATAGAATATCATGAATTAGATGCGTTATTATTAGAAAATAACGTAAAAGTTTTAGATAATACAAGAGTGGTATTTGAGTCTGAATTAGGAGAGAGAATTTGTTTGCTCGGTATAGATGATGTTGGATTGCACCGTGATCGTCTAGATTTGGCATTGGCGGATTGTAAAGAAGAAGGTTTTCGTATCTTAGTTAGTCACAACCCTGATATAATAAAAAAGATGTCTGGAAATGAGCAGATTTCACTTGTATTAAGTGGACATACGCATGGGGGACAAATCCGATTATTCCCATCTAAAAAATATTTAAAAGGTGGCGTATATAACCATTTGAATACGATTCTCTTTGTTAGTAATGGGTACGGAACAACATTGATACCACTTCGTTTCCGAGCACCTGCTCAAACACATATCATTACATTGTGCGGAGGGAAATGATGCCAACTCTTAGTGGAAAATATAATATAAAAGCTGTTTCGAATATAATTGGAGTTCAGCCGAGTACGCTTCGTGCATGGGAAAGACGATATCAAATTATTGCCCCAAAGCGGAATCAAGCTGGGCATCGTTTATATACAGAAGAACATATTCAAATTTTAAAATGGTTAATGGAAAAAGTTTCTTCCGGTATGATGATTGGACAAGCAGTTCAGTTATTAGAAGAGAATCGTTTGCAGAGTACAGTTCAAAAAGAGATACCTTTCGATAAAGAAGTTGTTTTAGTGGACGATTTGCTACAAGCTTTGTTAAAATTTGATGAAATTACAATTACTGCATTATTAAACGAAGCTTTTAGTATATATTCAACAGAGAAGGTTGTTGCCAGTATCGTTCTTCGAGTGACAGACAATTTATTAATGTCAAAAAATAATAATGAGATTTCAATGGCGCAATTCCAATATGCACTATCATTTTTACAAACGCGTCTAGGAATGGTGTATCACAATGCCTCAATGTTTTCCTCTTTACACAAAGTTATTGTGTTAGAAAAGAATGCATTGCAAGGATTTATTTTTTCAACGTATTTACGCTTAAAAGGATATGAGGCGATATATATTAGGACAAGCTTAGCTGAAGATGGTATGTTGTCAGCGGTAGAAGAAATACAGCCGAAATATGTATTTGTATCTTGTGCTGACGAACAAGAAATGAAAAAGACGATGAACTTTATAAATTTATTACAAGAAAAAAGGGAATCTCTTTCTGTTGGCTTTATCGGAAAGCTAGGCGTTCTAAACCAGTTGGACATTGAAACAACCTTAATTGGTGATACAAAAGAAGAATGGGATGAATGGTTAAAAATGTCGGAATAGTTGTTCGAAAAGAACCATCTATTTTCTATTTCATATAATAAAAATTAGATGCATTGGTTACGTAGGGAGGGTATGAGATGAGGCTGGAACGATTAAATTACAATAAGATAAAAATTTTTCTAACATTTGATGATTTATCTGAACGAGGATTAACGAAAGAAGATTTATGGAGAAATGCGCCGAAAGTACAGCAATTATTTCGTGATATGATGCAAGAAGCAAATAAGGAATTAGGATTTGAAGCAGATGGTCCGATTGCAGTTGAAGTATTTTCTCTACAAGCACAAGGGATGGTTGTAATTGTAACGAAAGAAAATCAAGAAATGGATACAGATGATGAGTTTCGTGACGAGTTTATTGAAATGCAAGTGACTCTAGATGAAAGTGAGCATATATTATATGAGTTTGCTACGCTAGATGACATAATTAACCTGTCGAATCGCTTATATAACCTTGGTGTAACTGGCGGAAAGCTATATACGTGGGATAAGCGCTTCTATCTTTGGATGGAAGAAGAGGAACAAATTCAATTGTTAAAGGCGGATTTTATAGCTATTTTAGCGGAATACGGTAATCCGTCTACCGCAACTATTTATCGCATCATGGAGTACGGTAAAGAATTAATGGATTTTAATGCGATAGAACAAATACACAATTACTTTGTGAAAAAACAAAACCTCAGCTAATACAACATAGCTGAGGTTTTGTTTTTATTTGGATAAGGGAAGGGATGATTGTAAATACTCCAACATACTTTTTTAAAATAAAATATGCAGTTTTATGGGAGTATGTTTGAGTAAAATAAAAAATATTTAAATATTTAAGTATTTTACTTTTCTAAAAGTAATAAAAGGACTATAATAATAGTGAAAACGCTTGCAACAGAAAATAGTTTGTATATATTTGTTAGCGTTTTCTATTGCATTCCAAATTTAAGGGTGTATACTAGGCAATGAAGGTTTACTAAACAAGTGAAATTACAGGGGGTTTACTTACTATGGTAGCCGAAAAGGGAACTCAAACAAAAACACAACAACAAAGGGAACAACATTTTGAACTATTGAATTCAACACAAATTGTTATTAGTGAAGCGTTAGAAAAATTGGGTTATCCAAACGAAGTATATGAATTATTAAAAGAACCAATTCGTATGATGACAGTGAAAATACCAGTTCGTATGGATGACGGGACTGTTAAAATATTTACAGGGTATCGTGCACAACATAATGATGCTGTTGGTCCAACGAAAGGTGGAATTCGCTTCCATCCGAATGTAACAGAAAATGAAGTGAAAGCACTTTCAATCTGGATGAGTTTAAAATGTGGTATTGTTGATTTACCATATGGTGGAGGTAAGGGTGGAATTATCTGTGATCCACGTGAAATGTCATTCCGTGAGTTAGAAAGATTAAGCCGCGGTTATGTACGAGCAATTAGCCAAATCGTAGGTCCGACGAAAGATATTCCAGCTCCAGATGTATTCACAAACTCTCAAATTATGGCATGGATGATGGATGAGTATAGCCGTATTGATGAATTTAATTCACCAGGATTTATTACAGGTAAACCGCTTGTATTAGGTGGATCACATGGCCGTGAAACAGCAACAGCGAAAGGTGTAACAATTTGTATTCGTGAAGCTGCGAAAAAACGTGGCATTGATATTAAGGGTGCACGCGTTGTTGTCCAAGGGTTCGGTAATGCTGGTAGCTTCTTAGCTAAATTTATGCATGATGCAGGTGCGAAAGTTATTGCAATCTCAGATGCTTACGGTGCGTTACATGATCCAAACGGATTAGATATTGATTATTTATTAGACCGTCGTGATAGCTTCGGTACAGTAACAAAGCTATTTAACAATACAATTTCAAATAAAGAATTGTTAGAACTTGATTGCGATATTTTAGTTCCAGCTGCAATTGAGAACCAAATTACAGAAGAAAATGCTAATGATATTAAAGCAAAAATCGTTGTTGAAGCTGCAAATGGTCCAACAACATTAGAAGCGACTAAAATTTTAACAGATCGCGGAATTTTACTTGTTCCAGACGTGTTAGCAAGTGCTGGTGGTGTAACAGTATCTTACTTTGAGTGGGTACAAAATAACCAAGGATACTACTGGACTGAAGAAGAAGTAGAACAACGTTTAGAAAAAGTAATGGTAAGATCATTTGATTCTATTTATGAAACAGCACAAGTTCGTAAAGTGAACATGCGCTTAGCGGCGTACATGGTTGGTGTTCGTAAAATGGCTGAAGCAAGCCGCTTCAGAGGTTGGGTATAAAATATTATATCTTGAGAAAACGTGATTTCCTTTCGAGGGAATCACGTTTTTTTGTTGAAGTATTAAATGAGGTGTTATATATGGAGAATGAAATGCTGGAACGAGTAGAACAATTAGAAGAAAAGGTTAAGAGGTTAGAGGGAGAACTTGCAAGAACGATGAAAGCTCGAAAAGTAAGTACCGTTAGAATGTTCGGGGAAGGGCTACTGTTTTTGATATTTGGTGTGGTTGTAGTAGGGCCGATTATTGCCGTTGTAATCTCAATTTTTACTTGGCTTGCTGAAAAATAAAATAAAAATAAAAAAGAACGCTTGTTCTATACGAACAAATGTGCTATACTCTCCTTAGATAAACAAAACGGAAATGATTTTAAGGAGAGATAAATGATGAAAATGACAGTAGACCAAAGATTTATGATGCCAGCAGATGTTGTAGAGCGAGTGGAAGTATTACGAAACAAACAAAGCAAGCGTGGCACATTATTACAATCGGTAAATAAATTTTTCGGTTTAGATACGAAAGAAGATTGTGTTTGGTTTTACGGTTTTTATGGAGTGGCTGTAAGTATCTTGTTGTTTATGGTGTTCACTTCAAATATTTTCGATTTTCTCTTCGTGTAAGAAATATGCGATAAGGACGTTGCTACCGAATACATATATAAGGAAGTAAGGTAATCTTCTAGAGCGGGAGTTGGTAGCAATGGCGATGTTTCCTATAGAACGCAACTATATTGGATATGGAAGTTCACGGCCGGGGATTCCTCTGACTAAAGTGAGATTTATTGTAAGCCATGATACGGGGAATCCAGGAAGCAATGCGATAGGAAATCGAGATTACTTTAATGAATTACAACCGAAAGCTTCGGCGCATACATTTATAGATGATAAAACAATATTGGAGATTATTCCTATAAATGAAGTTGCGTATCATGTTCGATATGGTGTGCCGACGGATAATGACTTATACGGCTATGACGCGAATAAGGCGGCCATTGGAGTGGAACTTTGTTATGGCGGTGATGTTAACTTTTGGGAAGCATATAATCGTTTTACATGGTATCATGCGTATTTATGCCAAAACTTTGGCTTAAATCCGAAAAAAGATATCGTGTCACATAAAACGCTTGATCCAGCTAGAAAGATTGATCCTGAGAATGTATTAGGGAAACAAGGTATTAAATTTCAGCAGTTTTTAGCAGATGTCTATCGGATGTACGTTTCGTTTAGATGACAAATATATGAAAAATGAATACAATAAAGATAGGTACCTACTGCTGTAAGTAGGTTTTTTCTTGTTTTTATAAATAGTGTATTGGTAGAAGACTAGGAGTGGACGAGTATGCAGAAAGAAACAGTTATTATAATCGGAGGCGGTCCGTGCGGATTAGCGGCAGCGATTTCGTTGCAAAAGGTAGGGATAAATCCGTTAGTAATTGAAAAAGGAAACATTGTAAATGCCATTTATAATTATCCAACTCATCAAACATTTTTCTCTTCTAGTGAAAAATTAGAAATTGGTGATGTAGCTTTTATTACAGAAAATCGTAAGCCAGTTCGAAATCAAGCGCTTGCGTATTATCGTGAAGTAGTAAAACGTAAATCTGTACGTGTAAATGCTTTTGAGCGAGTGGAGAAAGTTCAAAAAGATGGAGGAGTTTTTCAAGTTGAGACGACAAAGTGTGACGGAAGTAAAGAAACATATATAGCGAAATATATTGTTGTAGCAACTGGATATTATGATAATCCAAATTATATGAATGTTCCAGGTGAGGGATTGAAGAAAGTAGCTCACTATTTTAAAGAGGGGCATCCTTATTTTGATCGAGACGTAGTAGTTATAGGTGGGAAAAATTCGAGTGTAGATGCCGCATTAGAACTTGTTAAAGCTGGTGCGCGTGTAACGGTACTGTATCGTGGAATTGAGTATTCGCCAAGCATAAAGCCTTGGATTTTGCCGGAATTTGAGGCGTTAGTACGAAACGGTACAATTCAAATGCATTTCGGGGCTCATGTGAAAGAAATTACTGAGCATACATTAACGTTTACAGTTGATGGTGAAGTTTATACAATCCAAAACGATTTTGTATTTGCGATGACTGGTTATCATCCTGATCATAGCTTCTTAACGAAGATGGGTGTTCAGATTGATGAAGAAACAGGACGTCCAATTTATACAGAGGATAGAATGGAAACGAATGCTGAAAATATTTTCATTGCAGGTGTCATTGCTGCTGGAAATAATGCAAATGAAATATTTATCGAGAACGGTAGATTTCATGGAGATGCGATTGCGCAAACCATTGCATCAAGAGAAAAATAAAAAGGAGTTGTCGAGAAAATCTCGACAACTCCTTTTTATTCGTGCATAAACATATTTTGAATGGATTCATGAGAATTTGTATTCTCTAATGCGACAAGTAATTTAATACGTGCTTTTTGTGCATTTAAGCCGTATGTGAATACAACGCCCATATCTTTTAAGTGTTTACCGCCACCTTCATACGAATATACGTCTTGAACGATACCGTTGAAACAGCGAGAAACTAATACGACAGGAATACCTTTATTTAATAATCGTTCTAGACTAGGAAGTGTTCTTGGAGGTAGGTTACCTTGTCCGAGCGCTTCGATAACAATACCGTCTACAGGAAGATTTTCGATTGCTGCTAATAATGTATCATCCATGCCAGCATATGCTTTTAGAACAACTACATTTTTAGACACTGTGTTTATCGTATATGTTTCATGATGTACTAAAGCGTGATGGAAGACAACGCCGCGTTTTGTTACCATTCCAATTGGTCCGTATTGTGGGCTTTGGAATGTTGCGACATTACTTGTATGTGTTTTCGTTACATTTGTAGCGCAATGAATTTCGTCATTTAATACGACTAAAACACCTTTTTCTGCAGCTTCATCACAACTAGCAACCTTTACAGCTGATAAGAAGTTATATAGGCCGTCAGCACCTAATTCATTGCTAGAGCGCATTGCACCTGTCACAACGATCGGAATAGTTGCTTGTACTGTTAAATCTAAGAAATAGGCTGTTTCTTCTAATGTATCAGTACCATGCGTAATGACTACGCCATGAATGTTGTCTTGTTTTACTCTTTCATCAATGATGACTTGTAATTGTAACATTTCGCTCGGTGTCATATGGGGAGATGGTAAATGGAACACATCTTCAACGATTAAATCAACATCGCCTTCTAAATCAGGAATGAATTTTAAAAGAGGATTTTTTTCACCTGGTTGTACGACTCCAGTTTCTTTATCCTCCTCCATTGCAATTGTTCCACCTGTGTGTAAAACTAGGATTCTTTTCAATTCTTATACCCCTTTCAAGTAAAAAATACATTTAGAACATAACATGTTTTTAGTAAATTCGACAATGGAAATGTATAAAAGTATGCCTCGCAAATGACAATAAAATTAACTGCTATATGTACGATGTATAAAATTACGAAACGAGATGTGTAAATATAGTATAGGAGGGAGCAATTACGGTGGAAAAGATGGAGAGAATTTTTATTCGTATATTAATAATACAATTTATTTGTCTTTCTGTTGTGCAATTGTTATTTATACATAAGTCATCAGTGAAATATTTATCTAAAATTGTTTATTATGAAGGTGTCATGGTAAAAGACAAAGCGGAAATCTTACAGGTGAATAGGTAGTTTTCATTTTCTTCTATGAAGGATTATGCTACAATAATTGAGGATTTAATGACGTGAAGCAAATGAGAAGAAGCAGGGTGAACACCTGCTTTTCGTTTTGTTTTATAAGTGAAAAAATGAGGTGTTACAATGGATAAACGAATTTCAATTGCTATAGATGGTCCAGCAGCTGCTGGTAAAAGTACAGTGGCAAAAGTTGTTGCGAAGGAACTTTCTTACGTTTATATTGATACAGGCGCAATGTACCGTACGCTTACATATGCAGCCCTTGAACAAAAAGTAGATATTGAAAATGAAGAGCAGTTAATGGAAGTTGTAAGGAATGTAAATATTGAATTTCAGCAAGGAGAAAATACACAGCTTGTATTTTTAAATGGACAAGATGTTTCTGAAGTAATTCGTACACCTGATGTGACGAATCGAGTATCTATTGTAGCAAAGCATCGCCTTGTTCGTGAAGAAATGGTACGCCGTCAGCAAGATTTAGCGAAAAAAGGCGGTGTTGTAATGGACGGCCGTGATATTGGTACACATGTATTACCGGATGCTGAAGTGAAAATCTTTATGCTTGCTTCTGTTGAAGAAAGAGCGGAAAGAAGACATTTAGAAAATTTAAATAAAGGTTTCGATTCTAATTTAGAGCAGCTAAAAGAAGAAATTGCTCAGCGTGATAAATTAGATTCAGAACGCGAAGTTTCTCCACTAAAAAAGGCTGATGATGCATTGGAATTAGATACGACTTCTTTATCAATTGAAGAAGTTGTCCAAAAAATTATGAGTATTGTTTCAGGAGTGTTTGCGAAATAAAGAAAGGGGATGATCCCCTTTCTTTTTTGTTTAAATAGAAATGTAAAGGATACGTGAATTGTGAGTCTCTTTCCTTGACAAATGAGCTGATTTGTAAGAAGTTAGTTAAAGAGGAATAAAACTGTCAGAATATATTCGCTATTATATTTCAAAACATACTTTTTTCAAGCTGGTTTTGCTGTATACTATTTATATAGGTTTAATATATTTTCTTATGAATGGTATTGAAAAAAGTATGTGATGAGAAATTCTTAAACATGCAAATGAAAACTTTGTTTTCATTTCGTATATACATAAAAAATGCTTTGTCAATTCTGTAGGGAGGTATTTCCATGGTAGAGAAAATGAATGAAGAAGTTATGGATTCAAAAGAATTACAAGTTGGTGACGTTGTTACAGGTTCTGTAACGAAAGTTGAAGAGAAACAAGTGCTTGTAAATGTTGGATACAAAACAGATGGCGTAATTCCAATTAGTGAATTAGCTAACGTTCATATTGAAAAAGCAAGCGATGTTGTAGAATTAGATCAAACACTAGAGTTGAAAATTATTAAATTAGAAGAAGATGATCTTGTCTTGTCTAAACGTGCTGTTGATGCAGAAAAAGCATGGGTAGAATTACAAGAGAAATTTACTTCTGGTCATGTGTTTGATGTTACTGTAAAAGATATTGTGAATGGCGGATTAGTTGTGGATCTTGGGGTTCGCGGTTTTATCCCAGCTTCACTTGTAGAAGTACATTATGTAGAAGACTTTACTGACTATAAAGGTAAAACGTTAGCGGTGAAAATTGTTGAATTAGACCGTGAAAAAAATCGTGTAATCCTTTCGCATAAAGCGGTAGTAGAATTAGAACTAGATTCTAAGAAAAAAGAAGCAATTTCTTCATTAAAAGAAGGGGACGTTGTTGAAGGAACAGTGCAACGATTAACTGACTTTGGTGCTTTCGTTAACGTTGGTGGCGTGGACGGTTTAGTTCACATTTCACAAATTTCACACGAACGTGTAGAGCAACCTTCTGAAGTTTTAGAGCAAGGTCAAAAGGTTAAGGTAAAGGTGTTATCTGTTGATGCTGATACACAACGTATTTCTTTATCGATTAAAGCAGCTCAACCAGGACCTTGGGAAAACGTTGCTGGCGAAATAAAAGCTGGAGATATTCGTGAGGGCGTAGTAAAACGCCTTGTTACATTTGGTGCATTCGTTGAGATTTTACCTGGCGTTGAAGGACTTGTACACGTATCTCAAATTGCAAATCGTCACGTGAAAAATCCGAATGAAGTATTGGAAATGGGACAAGAAGTAAAAGTGAAAGTACTTGAAGTTCACGCAGCAGAGAAACGTATTTCTTTAAGTATAAAAGAAGCGCTTGAGGAAAATAATGTAATTGAAGATTATAGTCAGTATGAGCCAAATGCTGATTCTGCTACTTTCCAATTAAGTGATATTATTGGTGAACAACTGAAAAAATTAAAGAAATAATGAGGGGTACAAGTGGTAAGGGCAAAACGTAAATTAGATCATATTGAATACGCTCTTTCTACTGGTCAGTCTCGTACGCATGGCTTTCATGATATTGATTTTGTGCATCAAAGCTTGCCAAATTCAAATTATGACACAATAACATGTGAAACAAAAATCGGCGAACTTTCACTAAGTTCGCCGATTTTTATCAATGCGATGACTGGTGGTGGAGGAGAGAAAACGTTACATATCAATGAGCAATTAGCATATGTAGCGAAACAACATAACCTTGCTATGGCTGTAGGTTCGCAAATGGCGGCGTTAAAAGATGAAAGTGAGGCTGCTTCTTATAAGGTGATCAGAAAGGTAAACCCAAATGGTATTTTCTTTGCTAATTTAGGTAGTGAGGCAACTATCGAGCAGGCAGAGCGTGCCGTTGATATGATTGAAGCGAATGCATTGCAAATTCATTTAAATGTCATACAAGAGTTAACGATGCCAGAAGGAGACCGTGATTTTACTGGCGTACTTCAGCGTATTGAGAAAATTGTTTTAAATAGTAAAGTTCCTGTCATTGTAAAAGAAGTTGGATTTGGGATGAGTAAGGAAACAATGCAACAGTTAGCGAACGTAGGTGTAACGGCAATTGATATTGGTGGGCAAGGTGGTACGAATTTTGCTGCTGTTGAAAATGAAAGAAGACAGCGAATGCTTTCTTATTTTAATAACTGGGGCATACAAACAGCAACCTCGATTATTGAAGCAACCTCTACAAATAATAACCTCTCTTTTATTGCATCAGGGGGTATACAGACAGCGCTTGACGTAGCGAAAGCAATCGCATTAGGGGCGAATACAACTGCGTTTGCTGGTTACTTTTTACGTATTTTAATGCAAGATGGTATCGAGAAATTAGTGGATGAAATTGAGCTTCTACATACAGATTTGAAATTTATTATGACAGCTCTTGGTGCGAAGACGATAGAAGAGTTGCAATCTGTACCTCTTGTTGTAAAAGGTGAAACATATCATTGGTTAATGCAGCGTGGTATTGATACTGCGCATTATAGTAGGAGATAAAAAATCAACCGTTCGGTTGATTTTTTGTTTTCTTTTCTTTCTCGTAATATAAAGTGGAGAATGGAATTGGTATTTTATAAAAATTGTAATTGAAAAAAGGTTAAAAAATGAAGATGATTAGTTACTGGATTTTTGAGAGGACTTGCTTTTATAAGGGAAATAGGTGGGGGGAAAAGAAGTGATAGGAGGATATAGTACACAAAATATTATTTCAATATAAATAAAAATCATTAAAATGATTATGCAAAAGACGGTTTCGTACAACATCGAAACCGTCTTTTTGTATTAATTAGTGCTGGTTTTGTTTTCGAGCCTGCTCTGGTGTATCAAGTCCAGTTGCACCTGGATATTGTAGTGATTGATTACGATCAGATTCAACGCGGCGTGATTCTCGTAGTTTTCGTTCTTGGCGATCTTTACCCATAATAAATAACACCTCCTTGTTAAAAGTGTTGCTGTTATAAGAAAAAACTATGCGTAAATAAAGTGGATTAACTTTCATAAAAAGTTCCCATAATGGAAAACATAGGAGGTGAAGTTGATGGATGGAAGTACTTTTTATTTTGTAGCTTGGATAGGGTGGATCATCGTAACCTTTTTTATGAAAAAGGACCCTATTCGGTGGAAGTTAGGCGCTTGTATAATGATTTTTATAATTTGCTCTCCGTTACATGTAACGATTGCCTCATTCGTGGTATCAGTAAATGCTCTTCTACTTTGTATTATTTCTTTTATAGGAATTACGCTATATTCTGTTTGGAAAAAATTATATAGCTTACTTTCGGCACTTATTATTGCAATGTTATATACAAGTTTTCATTTGTTAGAAATATATGATCCGATTTGGATTGTGGTGGATAGAGTGTTTCTGCTAAGTAGTGCTCTTGTGTATGCATCGGTGTTATTGCATGGGGATCGCATATTACGATTATGTTCCCTATATGTAGGGATGTTACAAGGAGAGTTGCTAGTGACATTTATTTTTCGGAAATTGAATTTTCCATATGATTACGGTAGTTTAGCATTTTTTGATATCGTCGCCGTTTCTACATTATTCATGGCAGTATTGTTTTGGATTGCAAAAGCATCAGTATACATGGAACAGTTTAAGAGAAAAACACGTAAAAGAAAGGCGAGGGTAATGCATGACTGAATATACATCAGCCATTTTATGCGGCGTAATAGCGGGGACAGTTACAAGAGTGTTAATGCTTCGGACGGATACGCGGCAATATCCGACGAGGCTGCATGGGAAAATTATTCATATTGCAATGGGGTTAATTGCAGCTGCTTTAGGAGCGATTGCAATCCCGTCTATTTTGAAAAAAGATTTTTCTGCCATTACATTTCTTACGTTAGCGGCAACACAATTTCGTGATGTACGTAATATGGAAAGAAACACGCTTCAACAATTAGATGGATATGAGCTCGTACCGCGTGGAAATACATATATTGAAGGAATTGCATTGGTTTTTGAAAGTCGCAACTATTTGGCGATGTTAACGTCGTTTGCAACGACATTTGCGTATATAGGGTTCCGTTCATGGATTGCGGGAGTAATTATGGCTATAATCGCATTTTTTATTGCGAAAAAATTAATGTCTGGAAAAAGGCTACATGATCTTGTTGAAATTGAGCACGTGCCCCTTCGTTTTGAAGGGGCAGGACTGTATATTGATAATATTTATATTATGAATATTGGATTACCGGCGAGGCAAGAAGAGATTATGAAATATGGCATGGGGTTTATTTTAAAACCGAAATCAATTGATGCGATGGTGACAATCTCAAATTTAGGGCAACGGCAAGCTGTTTTACACGATGTTTCGGTGGCGCTAGGGATTTATAGAGATTCTGGTACACCAGCGCTTGTACCGTTAGCAAAGCGTGATTTAGAGGATGGTAGGGTTGGAATTTTTGTCTTACCGCAAGATCAAGATGCAGAGAAAGCGATAAGTGTTATAGGAAATGTACCAACGTTAGAAAGTGCCGTCCATATGTCATCGGAAGCCCCGAAAGGAAGGGGAGATAAGAGATGATGTTAGAAAGCGTTATCCTGGCAGTTATTACAACAGCGCCAGAAAAATTTGCAGGTGGTGCTCCTTTATTTGTTTGTGAGTCGATGGAGGAACTAGAATTTGTTGCAAATAATTTAGAGGCAATTTTAGATGGTATTGCGCATCGCTTACAAGAGAATGTATATATTATTGTGAAACATTAGGAACGTGTGTTATAATGTGAGGTGTTTTGATACGTTGAGAAATATTCTGGAATGCAAATCCCTTCTTGCACAAAGAAGGGTTTTTTACATAATAAACAGAAGCAAGTTGAAAGGATGAAAGTATATGCCGAAACCAGTAATAGCAATAGTAGGCCGCCCGAACGTAGGAAAATCTACTATTTTCAATAGAATAGTTGGAGAAAGAGTTTCAATCGTAGAAGATATCCCAGGTATAACTCGAGACCGTATTTATAGTGCGGGAGAATGGTTAAATCATGAGTTTAACATTATTGATACAGGTGGAATTGATATTGGAGACGAGCCGTTCTTGACACAAATTCGTCAACAGGCGGAAGTTGCGATTGATGAAGCAGATGTTATCATTTTTATGACGAATGGTCGCGATGGTGTAACTGCAGCGGATGAAGAAGTTGCTAAAATTTTGTATCGTTCTAAAAAACCAATTGTACTTGCGGTAAATAAGGTTGATAATCCAGAAATGCGTAGTGATATTTATGATTTTTATTCATTAGGATTTGGCGAGCCATTCCCGATTTCAGGTACACACGGTTTAGGACTTGGTGATTTGTTAGATGAAGCTGCAAATCATTTTCCAAAGATTGAAGAAGAGGCGTATGACGATGAAACAATCCGTTTCTCTTTAATTGGACGTCCAAATGTAGGGAAATCATCGCTTGTAAATGCACTTCTTGGTCAAGAACGTGTAATTGTAAGTAATATCGCAGGAACGACGCGTGATGCTGTCGATACACCATATAGTAAAGATGATCAAGATTATGTAATCATTGATACAGCTGGTATGCGTAAAAAAGGAAAAGTATATGAAAGTACAGAAAAGTATAGTGTACTTCGTGCACTTAGAGCGATTGAACGTTCTGACGTTGTTTTAGTTGTTTTAGACGGAGAAGAAGGAATTATTGAGCAAGATAAAAAAATCGCTGGATATGCTCATGATTCAGGACGAGCTGTTATTATCGTTGTAAACAAATGGGATGCAGTGAAAAAAGATGAAAAAACAATGAAAGCATTTGAAGAAAATATTCGTGCTCATTTCCAATTCTTGGATTATGCACCGATTGTATTCTTATCTGCAAAAACGAAAAAACGTACAC
Source organism: Bacillus sp. FSL K6-1338 (assembly GCF_038006965.1). Classification (NCBI taxonomy): domain Bacteria; kingdom Bacillati; phylum Bacillota; class Bacilli; order Caryophanales; family Bacillaceae; genus Bacillus; species Bacillus sp. FSL K6-1338. Next base: position 1,465,057 of record NZ_JBBOWI010000001.1, read on the forward strand.
AAACGTTATTACCGGTTATCAATGAGGTAAATGAAAGCCATAGTATCCGTGTACAAACAAACGTATTAAACGATGTAATTATGGATGCGGTAGCGATGAATCCAACACCGACTCATAATGGTAGCCGTCTGAAAATCTTCTATGCGACACAGGTTGCGGTAAAACCACCGACATTTGTTGTGTTTGTAAACGATACAGAATTAATGCACTTTTCATATGAGCGCTTCTTAAAGAATCGTTTACGTGAAGCGTTCGGTTTTGTAGGAACGCCGATTCACATTATTGCTCGAGCAAGAGACTAATGGAGAGGATGTGATTTTATGACAAAAATCACAGTAGTAGGAGCAGGTAGCTGGGGAACAGCGTTAGCGATGGTATTAGCTGACAATGGACATGATGTACGTATTTGGGGAAATCGCTCAGAACTTATGGATGAAATGAATACGAAACATGAGAATAGTCGATATCTCCCAGGCATTACATTGCCAAGCACAATCGTAGCCTACTCTTCTTTAGAAGAAGCATTAGTAGATGTAAATACAGTACTGCTAGTAGTACCGACGAAAGCGTACAGAGATGTATTACAAGAGATGAAAGAAATTGTTACAGAACCGATTACTTGGATTCATGCGAGTAAAGGGATTGAACCTGGTACGTCAAAACGTATTTCGGAAGTGATCGAGGAAGAAATTCCAGAGAACTTAATTAAAGATGTTGTTGTATTGTCTGGACCGAGTCATGCTGAAGAAGTTGGTTTACGACAAGCGACAACAGTTACGTCTGCAGCAAAGCGTATGGAAGCGGCTGAGGAAGTACAAGATTTATTTATGAATAGTTATTTCCGTGTATACACAAATCCAGATATCGTTGGAGTTGAACTTGGTGGTGCGTTAAAAAATATTATCGCATTAGCTGCTGGTATAACTGATGGTCTTGGATTAGGTGATAATGCAAAAGCGGCATTGATGACACGTGGTTTAACAGAGATTGCTCGTTTAGGAAGAAAAATGGGCGGGAATCCGTTAACGTTTGCTGGTCTAACCGGTATGGGAGACTTAATTGTAACTTGTACAAGTGTTCATAGCCGAAATTGGCGCGCTGGAAATATGCTTGGAAAAGGACATTCTTTAGAAGAAGTGTTAGAAAGCATGGGTATGGTTGTAGAAGGTGTAAGAACAACGAAAGCTGCTCATGAATTGGCAGAGAAAATGGAAGTTGAAATGCCGATTACAGCTGCTTTATATGACGTGCTGTTCAATGGGAATAACGTAAAAGATGCGGTAGGCTCATTGATGGGACGTGTTCGAAAACATGAAGTGGAAGCTATACCTGACTTACTGTAAAGAAAAGCGACAGAAGTACATTTGTACTTCTGTCCCTTTTTTATTTTATGGGTCTTTTCACCATTTTTTTATTTTTGCATAGGATGAAGAGTAACTTGAGGAGAGGGTGAAAAGAATGGATAATAACATTTTTAATAATATTGAGAAGGAAGCGAAAGTAAATAAAGAGGATATTTTTAAATTAGCGTCATCCGTGCAAAATGCGAATTTACGTGATGAAACTGTACTTCGTCAATTAATTCATCAAGTGGCTCTTATGGCGGGACGTGAAGTGCCGAAAGAGCAAGAGGATCAAATTGTAAAAGCGATTATTAATAATAATATGCCAGCAGATTTTGGCTCGTTAAGCAAAATGTTTAAAAAATAAATTATGAGAAACAAAGAGTTTGTAGATTGCATATGATAGCCATGAAAGAATGGGAATAGAGCTGTTTTTGGGCATATTTGGTCAACCGAAGCGAGAGATACAATCGCTTCGGTTTTATTTTTATCTAGATTAGTGGAAAATGCTGAAAAACCTATTGATTAAAGTTACATATTCGTAATTTGTAGTAAAATGTTCTTTTTGTATTTGTTTAAAGATTTTAATTTGTTAAAATAGTATAAAAATAGATTAATAAAAAGGGGTGTGTATATGTCAGAAGGGCTTATGAAAATGTGGTTGGCTTTAGGGGCAATTGGATTTATGTTTTTTGCAGTAAGTTTTATTTTATTAAGTAGACATAAAATACAGAATAAATTTTTGAAAGGGATTACAGCGTTAGTAGCGTACACCCTTATGGTTGTGTCAGGAATTGTTATTTTTCTTGTTGTATTTAGTGGACCTGTACAGCAGTAAATGGAATGGTCTCGAAAATACTACATACGGAGCAAGTTATATTAGTATGAAAAGGTGATGCTAGTGAAAAAAGTCCATATTATTTTAATATTTTGTTGTATGAGCCTTTTAACGGGGTGTCTGTATCCGAAAGAAAATATGAAGCAAAATGCGGTTCCTTATGAAGATCAGCTACAGGTTGTTCAAAAAGCTGTTGTGACATTTAAGGAGCAAAATGATGGGATATTGCCAATTAAGACGAGGGATATGAGTACACCTATTTATCAAAAGTATCCAATCGACTTTCAACAGATTGCCCCGCGTTACATACAAGAAGCACCAGGGAATGCATATGAAAGTGGAGGAGTATATCAATACGTATTAATAGACGTTGAAACAAATCCAACAGTAAAGTTAATTGATGTTAGGATGGCTGAACAAATTCAGGAACTATCTTTAAAGCTTAGGATGTATCGTGATGAACATCAATATCCACCTTTTAAAAAAGTAATTTCAGATGGTGTATATGAATTGGATTTTAAAAAACTAGGATATAAAGATGTGCCACAAGTGACAAGTCCATATTCTGGTAAAGGACTTCCTTTTGTAATTAATGAAAAAGGAGAAGTTTTTGTTGATTATAGAATCGACTTATATGACGCTTTGAAAAAAAATGAAGGGCAGTTTACGGAGGGAGAAGATATTCGAAATATACTTTCGAAAGGTTCCCCGTTTGTACCAGCTTATTCTTTACCGTACACAGTAAAGGACGGAGAACCAATTTTTTTAAAATCATAAGTCATGAACCTTTCTTTTAGTGAATAAGTTCTAGAAGAAAGGTTTTTTATGTTATACAACTTACGATGCAAACAAAAGATATTTTTTAATAGTCATATGAAATTGGACAAAATTATATGATATATTGTCCGAACTTCTAGAATACCATTATATTATATCAGATATTATAGGCAACGTTAGAGAAGGTATTAGTTGACTATAAACGCGGAATTATTCCCAAAAATTTTGAGGGAGGGAATCACTTGGAAAAGGTAGATATTTTTAAAGATATTGCAGAACGAACAGGCGGTGATATTTATTTTGGAGTTGTAGGAGCTGTTCGAACAGGGAAATCAACATTCATTAAAAAATTTATGGAACTTGTAGTTATTCCAAATATTGAGAATGAGTCTGACCGTCAAAGAGCGCAGGATGAATTGCCTCAAAGTGCTGCTGGTCGTACAATTATGACGACGGAACCGAAGTTTGTTCCAAACCAAGCGGTTTCTATCGAAGTAGATGAAGGACTTGAAGTGAATATTCGATTAGTAGATTGTGTTGGATATACGGTTCCAGGAGCGAAGGGCTATGAAGATGAGAATGGCCCGCGCATGATTAATACCCCTTGGTATGAAGAACCTATTCCATTCCATGAAGCTGCAGAAATCGGCACGCGTAAAGTAATTCAAGAACATTCAACAATTGGTGTTGTAATTACAACAGATGGAACAATTGGTGAAATTCCAAGAAGAGATTATATAGAGGCAGAAGAACGCGTTGTAAATGAATTGAAAGAAGTAGGAAAACCTTTCATTATGATAATTAATACGGTACAGCCGTATCATCCAGATACAGAGCAATTACGCCAAAGTTTATCAGAAGAATATGATATCCCGGTTATTGCAATGAGTGTGGAGAGTTTAAGAGAAACAGATGTATATAATGTACTTCGTGAAGCGCTATTTGAATTCCCTGTATTAGAAGTGAATGTGAACCTTCCGAGCTGGGTAATGGTGCTAAATGAAGGGCATTGGTTGCGTCAAAGTTATCAAGAAGCAGTTCAAGAAACTGTGAAGGATATAAAACGTCTTCGTGATGTGGATCGGGTTGTTTGGCAGTTTAGTCAATATGAATTTATTGATCGAGCGAGCTTAGCTGGCATTGATATGGGGCAAGGTGTGGCGGAGATTGATTTATATGCGCCAGATGAATTATATGATCAGATTTTAAAAGAAGTAGTAGGGGTAGAAATTCGGGGGAAAGATCATTTATTGAAGCTTATGCTCGATTTATCTCATGCGAAAACAGAATACGACCAAGTCGCAGACGCACTGCGTATGGTTAAACAAACAGGATATGGTGTAGCAGCGCCTGCGCTAGCAGATATGAGCTTAGATGAGCCAGAAATTATTCGTCACGGTTCAAGGTTTGGTGTGAAGTTAAAAGCGGTAGCGCCATCCATTCATATGATTAAAGTAGATGTAGAGTCAACGTTTGAACCGATCATTGGTACTGAAAAGCAAAGTGAAGAATTAGTTCGTTATTTAATGCAAGATTTTGAAGATGACCCGTTATCAATTTGGAATTCTGATATATTTGGACGTTCGCTTAGCTCAATTGTTCGAGAAGGAATTCAAGCGAAATTATCCTTAATGCCAGAAAACGCTAGATATAAATTAAAAGAAACGCTAGAAAGAATTATTAATGAAGGATCTGGCGGATTAATTGCGATTATACTATAAGAAAAATCCCTCTCATTGTAGAGGGATTTTTTGTTTTTTTTTGATTATAAAATAGAAAAATAAACAGTCATTATCTAATACATTGTTGTAAATTGTCAAGTTTCATCAGATTTTCACATTTTCACAGTAACAATTTCCTTAAAAATATTGAATTATAAAGGAGAATCGTATAATATAGGCGTTGATAATGATTTATCTACATCTTTGTAGTATAGAATTTGTAAAAATTGCCTACAAATGAAAGTAAGACTCATTTTATGATCATTATACAGTCTTATCTTTGGGAGGAGGTGAATGGCATGAACAAGACAGATTTAATCAATGCTGTTGCAGAAGCAAGTTCCCTTTCTAAAAAGGACGCAACAAAAGCAGTAGACGCTGTTTTTGATTCTATCTTAGAAGCTTTAAAACAAGGTGATAAAGTACAACTGATCGGATTCGGTAACTTCGAAGTTCGTGAGCGTGCGGCTCGTAAAGGTCGTAACCCACAAACAGGTGAGGAGATTGAAATCGCTGCAAGTAAAGTACCTGCATTCAAACCTGGTAAAGCGTTAAAAGATGCGGTTAAATAATCCTTACATATTAACAGGGAAGAAGAGTTTCCTTTTTGGGAACTCTTCTTTTTGCTTTTAAAAACATAAATATGCTAGAATGTGTTCGTATCACTTTTAGGTTTTCGGGAGGGCTAGCGGATGGCAAAAGTTAATTTAGAACAAATTGAACATGCAGTACGCCTTATTTTAGAGGCGATTGGGGATGATCCAAATCGTGAGGGAGTACTTGATACACCAAAACGTGTTGCAAAAATGTACGCAGAAGTGTTCTCAGGTATGCATGAAGATCCGAAAGAGCATTTGCATAAAGTATTCGGAGAAGATCACGAAGAGCTTGTACTAGTAAAAGATATACCATTTTATTCGATGTGTGAGCATCATTTAGTTCCATTCTATGGAGTTGCTCACGTTGCATATATTCCGCAAGGTGGAAAGGTGACAGGGTTAAGTAAATTAGCTCGTACTGTAGATACAATTGCACGTCGTCCACAACTGCAAGAACGTATTACATCAACAGTAGCGAACTCTATTATGGAAGTATTAGAGCCTCATGGTGTAATGGTAGTAGTAGAAGCAGAACATATGTGTATGACGATGCGTGGTGTGAAAAAACCAGGTGCGAAAACAGTAACGACAGCAGTGCGTGGTGTGCTTGAAAATGATGCTGCAGCGCGCAGTGAAATTTTATCGTTTATTAAAACGAAGTAAAGAAAAGCGGGAAACTGCTTTTCTTTTTTTTTTTAGTAAATAAATGATATAGTTTTAGCTAGACAGAGTGAGATTAGAAAAATTGCTTACATGAATGGTAGGTGTAGCCAAGTTTTGGTTATAGAAAATAGAGTGTATGTGTTATAATAAGTTTTATGAATTAGAAAACAAGGGTGATTTTTTGTGTGTGACATCTACGGAGGGTATGCGGGTATAAAAGAGAAATTGATGGAGAAATTACGCCATCCTTATTTTATAAACTATATTGAAGAACCATTTATTGATGAAGAAAAGATAGCATTGTTATATGGTGCTTTAAAGAGTGCAAACTTACATATAGAACAAATTGAGCATTACGTAGTAACGATTATGCTTGTGCAAATTGCGCTTGATACGCATGAAAAGGTATCAAATAAAGCAGGCGAGGAAGCGATTGAATCGCATAAATGTCGTCAATTAACAGTACTTGCAGGCGATTACTATAGTGGACTATATTATTATTTATTGTCTATGAATCGTGATATTGTTTTAATTCGTGCACTTGCTGAAGGAATTAAAGAGATAAATGAACACAAAATTATGTTATACCAAAAAGCGCATGAAACGACGGATGACATAATGAAAAGCGTAGTAACGATTGAGTCTGCGCTCCTTCAAAAAACATGTGATCATTTTCATTTATCACATTGGAAGCCATTTATCACATACGTATTAGGTGGAAATCGTCTTCAAAAAGAAATTCAATTGTATGCTGATAAACAACATTCACCTGTTTTTCAAGCGATGCAAGATGCTTTAGGGGATAAAGCAGAAGTAGTGATTAATAGTTTGATGATGGAATTGAGAAAGAAAGAAAAACAATTTTTAGAAAATCACATAGACATTAATGAAATAAATTCTGTGTTAAGGGATAAATAGAAGACATAAGCAATTTTACATTGGAAGAAGGTACGAGCATGCAACAATCAAAAGAAGAAAGAGTACATGACGTATTTGAAAAGATTTCTGATAAATACGATGTGATGAATTCTGTAATTAGTTTTCAAAGACATAAAGCGTGGCGTAAAGAAACGATGCGAATTATGGATGTACAACCAGGTAGTCAAGCGCTTGATGTATGCTGTGGAACCGCAGATTGGACAATTGCGCTAGCTGGAGCGGTAGGTGAACAAGGAAAGGTTGTTGGCTTAGACTTCAGTGAAAATATGTTATCTGTCGGTAAGCAAAAGGTAGAGGCGTTACAATTAAAACAAGTAGAACTTCTACATGGGAATGCAATGGAACTTCCATTTGAAGATAATACGTTTGATTATGTGACGATTGGGTTTGGTTTACGTAACGTACCGGATTATATGCACGTATTAAAAGAAATGACACGTGTAGTAAAACCAGGTGGAAAAGTAATCTGTTTAGAAACATCTCAACCAACAATGATTGGTTTTCGACAAGGGTATATTTTATACTTTAAATATATCATGCCGTTATTTGGAAAGATGTTTGCGAAAAGTTATAAAGAATATTCATGGCTTCAAGAATCTGCTAGTACGTTCCCAGGGATGAAAGAACTGGCTCAAATGTTTGAGCAAGCTGGACTTGAACGTGTGCAAGTAAAACCATTTACTTTTGGGGTAGCAGCGATGCATTTAGGTATTAAACCAGAATCAAAATAGAAAAAAGAAGTTTTAGGTTAAGGTGAACAATATGAAGTTACAACTTATGTACTCTTTTTTACGATCGGATATTAATGTGATAGAAAAAGAATTAAAAAAGACAGTCGCTTCTGAACAGCCATTAGTAGAAGAGGCAGCATTACAGCTTATTGAAGCTGGTGGGAAGCGAATTCGTCCTGTATTTGTGTTGCTTGCAGGGAAATTTGGAGATTATAAGTTAGATGCAATTAAGCATGTTGCTGTTGCGTTAGAACTTATTCATATGGCTTCTCTTGTTCACGATGATGTTATTGATGCTGCATTTTTACGACGCGGCAGTGCGACTGTGAATGCAAAATGGGGAGATCGTATTGCGATGTATACAGGGGACTATCTGTTCGCTAAGTCTCTTGAATGTATAACAAATATCGAAATTCCAGAGGCACATCAAGCGTTATCGCATACTATTTTAGAAGTCTGTAAAGGTGAAATTGAACAAATTAAAGATAAATACAATTATGACCAAAATTTAAGAACGTATTTAAGAAGAATAAAGCGAAAAACAGCATTATTAATTGCCGCGAGTTGTCAATTGGGAGCGATTGCTGCTGGTGCTAATCGTGATACGGTAAATCGTCTATTTTGGTATGGGTATTTTGTAGGAATGTCTTATCAAATTATTGATGACATTTTAGACTTCGTTTCTACAGAAGAGAAACTTGGAAAACCTGCTGGTGGAGATTTACTACAAGGGAATATTACACTTCCTGCTTTATATGCGATGGAAGATCCCGTACTTCGTCAGAAAATCACATCTGTACATGAAAATTCAACAGCAAGTGAAATGCAAGAAATTATTGATGCTGTAAAAAATAGTACAGCAATTGATCAAGCATTTGCGTTTAGTGAACGTTATTTACATAAAGCTTTAGAAATAATAAAACCACTCCCACGTGGACAAGCAAAGTACGCATTACAAAATGTTGCAAAGTATATTGGAAAACGAAAATTTTAATGTTTATTCTAAAAAATAAAATAATCTCTCTATTTCAAAACTATTGCACAATTGTGATAAGGGTGATAATATGTGTGTGGGGATATACAATTACATACATAATTCAGAAGTGGAGAGATTTTTTATGGAAAAAACATTTCTAATGGTAAAACCAGACGGTGTACAACGTGCCTTCATTGGGGAAATTGTAGCTCGTTTTGAGAAAAAAGGCTTTCAATTAGTTGGTGCAAAATTAATGCAAGTCACTCCGGAAATTGCTGGACAACACTACGCTGAGCATAAGGAAAAACCTTTCTTTGGTGAGTTAGTAGACTTTATTACATCTGGACCTGTGTTCGCAATGGTATGGCAAGGTGAAGGTGTAGTAGATACAGCGCGTAACATGATGGGGAAAACAAGACCACATGAAGCAGCTCCTGGAACAATTCGTGGAGATTTCGGTGTAACTGTTGCGAAAAACATTATCCATGGTTCTGATTCTTTAGAAAGCGCAGAGCGCGAGATTGCTATTTTCTTTAAAGAAGAAGAATTAGTTGACTACTCAAAATTAATGAATGAATGGATTTACTAATTATTTTGAAATAATTTGTAAACGCTTTAATCACTGTGATAATAGTAAAAAGTGCAAGAAGAATACCCCTATTCTTCTTGCACTTTTTTTATTTTCAATTAGTTACGAAGTTTGAGCTGTTATGATATATTGATATTTAAATTAGGCCTATCGGAAATATAGAATAAGAAAATGGTCGATATATGATATAATTTCTTTAATATTTTTAGAATGATAAAAGTTAATATAGTGAGATAAATACATATACGAAAAGAGGAATAACGTATGCGATATATTACAGCTGGTGAATCTCATGGTCCGCAACTTACAACAATTATAGAGGGTGTTCCAGCAGGATTGTCTTTAGTAGCGGATGATATAAACGAAGAGTTAGCTAGAAGGCAAAAGGGGTATGGGCGTGGTAGACGCATGCAAATTGAAACGGATCAAGTGCAAATTTTAAGTGGTGTTAGACATGGAGAAACATTAGGTTCCCCTATTGCACTCGTTGTTGAAAATCGTGATTTTGCCCATTGGATAAAAGTTATGGGTGCAGAACCTTTAACGAAACAAGAAGAAAAAGAGATGAAAAGGAAAGTGACAAAACCAAGGCCTGGGCATGCTGATTTAAATGGTGCAATTAAATATGGTCATAGAGATATGAGGAATGTACTGGAACGTTCGTCAGCGCGCGAAACGACGGTGCGTGTTGCTGCTGGTGCGGTTGCTAAAAAGGTGTTAGCAGAACTTGGTATTAAAGTGGCGGGCCATGTAATTGAAATTGGCGGTGTACAAGCTAAGGAGGTTACGTATAGTTCAATTGAAGAATTAAAGAGTATTACAGAAGCATCTCCTGTACGTTGCTTAGATGACGAAGCTGGTAACCAAATGATGAAAGCGATTGATGATGCGAAAGCAAATGGTGATTCAATTGGTGGAATCGTTGAAGTAATTGTGGAAGGAATGCCAATTGGAGTAGGTAGCTACGTGCATTATGATCGAAAACTGGATGCGAAATTAGCAGCTGCAATTATGAGTATTAATGCTTTTAAAGGTGTCGAGATTGGAATTGGTTTTGAAGCAGCGCATAGACCGGGAAGTGAAGTTCATGATGAAATTCTATGGAATGAGGAGCATGGATATACAAAAAGAACAAATAATGCAGGTGGATTGGAAGGTGGTATGACGACTGGAATGCCAATTGTTGTGCGCGGTGTGATGAAACCGATACCTACACTTTATAAACCTCTTCAAAGTGTAGATATTGATACGAAAGAGCCTTTTACAGCGAGCATTGAACGTTCAGATAGTTGTGCAGTACCAGCAGCTAGTGTCGTTGCAGAAGCGGTTGTGGCTTGGGAATTAGCAACAGCTTTAATAGAACAATTCGGATTAGATCGTATGGAACTGATTCGTGAAAATATTGAGAAACATAATGAATATGCGAGGGGATTTTAATGGGAAACATACATATTCAAACGAAATCAAAAGAATATGATGTACATGTTGGTAAAGAAGCGTTGTCACACTTAACAATGATCGTTCAAAATATGCAGCCAGCTGTATCTAACGTAATGATCATTTCAGATGAAGCTGTTGCATCACTACATTTACAGACAGTTATCGATGCATTACAAGTGGAGCAGGACGTGTTTTCGTTTGTTGTACCAAGTGGCGAAAAAGAGAAGTCTTTCGAAAATTTCTATGCGGCTCATACGTCAGCTCTTGAAAATAAATTAGATAGAAATTCTTTAATTCTTGCACTGGGAGGCGGAATGATTGGAGATTTAGCTGGTTTTGTTGCTGCATCGTTTATGCGTGGTATTCGCTTTGTGCAGGTTCCGACGACTTTATTAGCGCACGATAGCGCAGTAGGTGGGAAAGTAGCGATTAATCATCCGTTAGGTAAAAATATGATTGGTGCATTCCATCAGCCAGAAGCAGTTGTATATCATACACCGTTTTTACAGTCTCTTCCTAAAAAAGAGTGGCGTTCAGGTTATGCAGAGGTGATAAAGCATGCTCTTATTGGTGATGTGGAGCTATATCATTGGTTAAAAGAAGAAGTGCAAACATTAGCGGATCTTCGTGATGAGAAGTTAATCCATATATTAACGAAGGCGATTCCTGTAAAGGCAAATGTTGTATCACAAGATGAAACAGAGAAGGGTGTACGTGCCCATTTGAACTTTGGACATACGTTAGGACATGCTCTTGAAAAAGAGCTAGGGTATGGAAATATTACTCACGGTGACGGCGTAGCGGTTGGAATGTTATTCGCCATATTTTTAAGTGAGCAAGTGTACAAGGTTAATCTTGCTTATGAAGATATGAAGCAGTGGTTCTTGAAATACGGCTATCCAAAAATGCCAAGAGATTTGAATGTAGAGCGCCTCGTTCAATTGATGAAACAAGATAAGAAAGCAAATGCAGGAGCAATTCATATGGTGCTTATGCAGGAATATGGGGTAGTGAATGTCGTATCTATTTCAGATGAGACTGTTCATATTGCGTTAGAGGCATTTCAAAAAGATATGGTTTAAAATGATAGCGAAGTGTTGTGAAGTGCTCATTTAGAGGTATTCTCGTAATAGTGACGGTTATGATAAAAGATTACAGTAAGGGGCTATAACTGTATTGTAATCAAATTGAATGAAATGACTGGGGGAAGAAAAATGAGAGTGAAAGAGCAATTGTTAACTTTGAGAGCATATGTACCTGGGAAAAACATTGAAGAAGTAAAAAGGGAATATGGATTATCGAAAATTGTGAAATTAGCATCGAACGAAAATCCATTCGGTTGCTCAGCGCGTGTGACAGAAGCATTAACTTCTTTAGCGAGCCAATATGCCCTTTATCCAGATGGATATGCCTTTGAACTTCGGACAAAAGTAGCGGAACATTTAGGTGTAAAAGCAGAACAACTACTATTTGGTAGTGGATTAGATGAAGTCATTCAAATGATTAGCCGAGCGTTACTACATGAAGGAACAAACGTTGTAATGGCGAATCCTACGTTTTCACAATATCATCACCATGCTGTTATTGAAGGAGCAGAAGTTCGTGAAGTATCACTTAAAGATGGTATTCACGATTTAGATGCAATGCTAGAGCAAGTAGATGATAAAACGAAAATTGTATGGATTTGTAATCCGAATAATCCGACAGGTACATATGTTGAGAAACAAAAATTACTTTCATTTTTAGAATCGGTTCCTAAGTCGGCTCTCGTTATTATGGACGAAGCATATTATGAATACGCGGAAGCAGAAGACTATCCGCAAACATTACCACTTCTTGAAAAGTATGAAAATCTTATGGTTTTACGCACGTTTTCAAAAGCATATGGTTTAGCTGCTTTTCGTATTGGATATGCGATTGGGGATGCGAAGTTAATCGGACAGCTAGAAGTAGCAAGGTTACCATTCAATACATCAACTGTAGCGCAATCTGTAGCACTCGCTGCATTAGAAGATCAAGCCTTTTTACAAGATTGTGTGAAAAAGAATGCTGAAGGTCTAAATCAGTATTATGCATTTTGTAAAGAATATAACGTATTCTATTATCCATCTCAAACAAATTTCATTTTCTTAAAACTTGGTATACCGGGTAATGAAGCTTTCGAACGATTAATGAAAAAAGGATATATCGTTCGTTCTGGTGCTGCATTTGGTATCGATGATGGTATTCGTATTACTGTCGGTTTGAAAGAAGAAAATGATGAAATTATAGAGTTGCTGAAAGAGCTTGTAAATGAGCAAGTACAGAAAGAAGAAACATATTCTTAAGAGATTGTGAAGGCTCCTATTATAGGAGCCTTTTTTATCGTATTAAAAATAAAGGTTGAAGACTGGTAATTAAGTTGTTCTGTAAATCACGGTTTGTATGGCTTGATAATTAGTGAGAGAAGTTATTTGCACGGTCATAAAAGAAAGCGGTACAATAGAAGATGATGATAAGGTATCGGTGTCATATCCGAACCTTTTGAACAATTACCTACTCTGTAAGAAGAAGTATAAGAAGAAGCATGCTCATTCTAAAGGTTGCGTTCTAACAGTGAGTTGCTTATGATAAAGTGAAACTTTAATCAGTGGGGGGATGTTTATCCCCCGCTGATTATTAGTTGAACCAATCGGGCTTTTACGGGCAGTTGATCCCCAAACTAACTTCTTTGCCTTAGCTGAATTTTGAGGTGGGGGTCTTACTGCCCGTTAATAGCGGGGTAAATGAACAGAAGAGAATATTTTTTAGAATTAAAGGAGACGTTTATGCAAAAGTTTGAACAAGTTGTTTCATATATTGAAAATGGTGAAGCGGAAAAAGGATTACAATTATTAAAAGAACAATTAAAAATTGCAAATGATGAAGAGAAGTATGATATCGCTCGTTACTATCATACACTTGGATTTACAGATGAGGCATTAGCGATTACTGAAGACTTACGTTTACTGTATCCGGAAGAAAGTGAATTCACTGTATTTTTAGCAGAATTATATATTGATCTAGATAAAGAAGATGAAGCGATTGAAGTACTTCATGATATTCCAGAAAATGACGATTTATATGTTCAATCTTTATTACTTGTTGCAGATTTATTCCAAATGCAAGGTTTTGATGATGTAGCAGAGCAAAAACTATTAAAGGCGAAAGAAATGATGCCTGATGAACCTGTTATTACGTTTGGGTTAGCAGAATTATATAGTAGTAAAGGTGAAGAACAAAAGGCAATTACTTATTATGAATCGCTATTAGCGGAACATAAAGTAATGGGTGGTGTTGTAATCGCACTTCGTCTTGCAGAAACGTTAAGTGCGATTGGAAACTGGGAAGAGGCGATTTCTTATTATGAAGCAGGCCTAGAGGAACAAAAAGATATTCACTCATTATTTGGATATGCCTTCACATTATACCAAGGTGAAGAATATCAGAGAGCAATCGGTGCTTGGCAAGAACTAAAAGAATTAGACCCTGAGTACGCATCACTGTACATGTATTTAGCGAAAAGCTATGAAAAAGAAGGAATGCTTCAAGAAAGCTATGAAACGCTTCATGAAGGAATTAAAGTAGATGAGCTTTCAGTTCCGTTTTATGTAGAGTTAGCGAACATTGCGGCGAAATTAGGAAAAATAGTAGAAGCAGAGGAAGTTCTTCAAAAAGCACTTGAGTTAGATCCAGGGCATTTAGGCGCAACATTAAAATATGCGTATATCTTAAAAGAACAAGAAAAGTACGAAGATTTAATTGCAATTGTAGAGCGTGCTATTGATAGTGGAGAACCAGATACACAACTACTTTGGGACCTTGCGTATGCAAAAAAACAATTAGAAATGTATTCGGATGCATTAAAACACTATGAAAGTGCATATACTTCTTTTAAGAATCATCCAGACTTCTTAGAAGAATACGGTTATTTCTTATTGGAAGAAGGAAAGCGAAAAGAGGCGAAAGAAGTATTTACCCAGTTATTACAACTAGACCCGACACAAATTCATATTGAAGAGTTGTTATATAATTTAGAGGATTTTTCATAAGTTGGAAGGAAACTGAATGCCGCTTCTTGAATCTAAAAAGAAAAGAGAAAGACAGAGGAGGGACTTAATTGCTATGAATACCCCTGTTTCTGTAAACGAGAAGAAGGATTTTGTAAAATGGTTTTTGAATAATTACCAACTGAAACAGCGTGAATGTGTATGGATTCTGAATTATTTAATGAGTCACGACCAATTGATGCATAAAGTCCACTTCGTAGAGCATGCAAAATATTGTCCGCGTGGCTTAGTGATGTCAGCGAATTGTGTGAAAGACACACCGTTTCACTTTTTTAAACAAAATGTTATGACAACAGATGCTGAAAAATCGTTTCATGATATTCGTTTAAATCGAGATGAGGATATTTATATTCAACTCAACTTTAAATCATCGTTTCAAAATGCGAATTATGTAGCTGTATTAGAAGAAAACCCATATCTACCAAAGCATATTGAAGTAAATGAAAAAGATCGTTTACTTGCAGAAAGGTTTTTGGAAGAAAGTGTATTTTCGTTTAGAAGAGAACGCCTTTTGAAACAAATTGATGAAGCGTTAGATAAGCAAGATAAGGAAGCGTTTCATAGATTAACGGCAGAGTTAAAAACTTTATAGAATGTATTTGGATTAATATTTTTACAAATTTCAGACTTTTATCAAGAAAAACTACCTATATTGGGTAGTTTTTCTTTTTTTACCTCTTTTAGTATGGTTTAATATATATAAAGTGAAAGTTCTGTCATTTGTAAATGAAGGGGGGAAGAAATTTGAAATGGATTGTAAAAGATGTGGAACAGTTTGAGCAAGCAAGAGAGTATGTTGATACAGGAGTAATACCGCTTTTATCAATTTCGGCAGCGAAAGAAATAAAAATGGTTGTAGAACAAGGTGAATTTATCGAATTGTTGAGTATGGAATTGGAAAGAGAGTATAAAGGAAGAGTGCTTTTACTGCCTGCTTTTACGTATTTAGTAGAAAGTCAAAAGAATGAAAAAGGTCGTTTGCAAGAATGGACAAATCATTTACGAAGAGAAGGTTTTAAGCATATTGCTTATGTTACAAGTGATTTTTCATGGAAAGAGGATATACAAGAGTTACAGGGAGATTTATTTTGGTTTCCTTCATTAGCATTAGAACAATTTAGTGATCAAGCAAAGAGAGAAGTTATTCATGCACATATAAAAAATATAATGGTGATGTTGGAAGAGAAGTGGGGAAACTCGCAATAAACAGAAAGTTCTTATTATTATGAGTAGTATGATATTGACCTGTGCATGAGCGTATTATATCATGATAGTGTCCTAGTTTTTATTTTTTATATAATTTATCACGAGGGGACAATTTCTGATAGAGGGGGGAAATTTTCGTGAGCGAGAAAGAACATCGCGTGTCAAGAAGACAATTTTTAAATTACACACTCACAGGGGTAGGAGGCTTTATGGCTGCCGGTATTTTAATGCCGATGACGCGATTTGCGCTTGATCCGGTGTTAAGAAAAGAAGCCGGAACAGATATGGTTGCTGTTGCGCAAGTAAAGGATATTACAACAGAGCCGAAGCGTTTCGATTTTAAAGTGAAGCAGGTTGATGGTTGGTACAAGTCTGAAGAACCAAAATCGGCTTGGGTTCATAAAGATGAAAGCGGAGACATTGTTGCGTTCTCTCCAGTATGTAAACATTTAGGATGTACAGTTAACTGGAATTCGGACAAAGCACATCCGAATCAATTCTTTTGCCCATGTCACGGGGGGCGTTATACAAAAGATGGGATGAACATTAAGGGTACGCCACCCCTTGCTCCGCTTGATGTGTACGAGTCTAAAGTGAAAGATGGAACGCTGTATCTAGGAAAAGCAAAGCCAAGAGGGGGTGCAAAGTAGATGTTAAATAAAATTTATGATTGGGTAGATGAAAGATTAGATATTACACCAATATGGCGTGATATCGCTGATCATGAAGTACCTGAACATGTAAACCCGGCACATCACTTTTCTGCATTCGTCTATTGCTTTGGAGGACTTACCTTTTTCGTTACTGTAATTCAAATTTTATCTGGAATGTTTTTGACGATGTATTATGTGCCTGATATTAAAAATGCTTGGGAATCCGTTTACTATTTACAAAATGAAGTTGCTTATGGGCAAATTGTTCGTGGTATGCACCACTGGGGTGCTAGTCTCGTAATTGTAATGATGTTTTTACATACACTCAGAGTTTTCTTCCAAGGTGCGTATAAAAAGCCCCGTGAGTTAAATTGGATTGTTGGTGTTCTTATTTTCTTTGTTATGTTAGGTCTTGGTTTTACCGGATATTTATTACCGTGGGATATGAAAGCTTTATTTGCTACAAAAGTAGGGATTCAAATTGCAGAGCAAACACCGCTCATTGGTCCTTATATTAAAACATTACTCGCTGGTCATTCCGAAATTGTTGGCGCTCAAACATTAACTCGCTTCTTTGCTATTCACGTCTTCTTCTTACCAGCAGCACTTCTAGGTTTAATGGCCTTCCACTTCATCATGATTCGCAAACAAGGTATTTCCGGTCCACTATAAGAGATTGCTAAATTAAAGGGGAAAGAACTAAAGGAGGGAGATTATGCATCGCGGCAAAGGGATGAAGTTTGTAGGAGATTCTCGGGTACCAGTAGCTTGGAAACCAAATATTCCAAAAGACTATTCTGAATACCCAGGGAAAACAGAAGCATTTTGGCCGAACTTCTTGTTAAAAGAATGGATGGTTGGTGCAGTTTTTTTAATCGGTTATTTATGTTTAACAGTGGCGCATCCGTCGCCACTTGAGAGAATGGCGGATCCAACAGATGCTGGATATATACCACTTCCAGATTGGTATTTCTTATTCTTGTATCAGTTATTAAAGTATTCTTATGCTTCCGGTTCATTTACTGTAATTGGAGCGTTTATTATGCCAGGGATTGCGTTTGGTGCATTACTGTTAGCTCCATTTCTTGATCGAGGTCCAGAAAGACGTCCATTGAAGCGTCCTGTAGCAACTGGATTTATGCTTTTAGCAATTGCATCGATTATCTTTTTAACTTGGGAATCTGTAGCACACCACGACTGGGAAGCTGCAAAGAAACAAGGAGCAATTGTAAAAACAGCGCCAGTTGATAAAAATGATGATGGCTATAAATTAATGCAAAAAAATACTTGTTTAACATGTCATGGTGACAACTTACAGGGCGGGGCGGCAGCACCAGCACTGCAAAACTTAACTTTAAAGCCAGAAGAAATTGCTAAAATTGCGAAAGATGGAAAAGGTTCCATGCCTAAAGGTGTATTTAAAGGTACAGATGAGGAACTGAAGAAGCTTTCGGAATTCGTTGCAAAGTATAATAAAAAATAATAAAAAGCTGACTACAAAATTTGTAGTCAGCTTTTGTATTTAGTTGGATGAAGTTTGTTATAATAGAGTAGGATTTAGTGAATGAATTACTTTGCTTGAAAGGTGTTGGACATACAGATTGGTGTACTTGTATGCAATGTTAAGACAACGCTCGGTATTATTATTTTTATTGGTTGTTAACATATTAGGTACAATTTACGGGTTTATATGGTACGGAAATCAATTGAAAGAAACGTCACCTATATTTTGGCCGTTTGTACCAGATAGTCCTATGGCGAGTCTCTTTTTTGTCTTTGTTTTAATTGCTTTTTTGACAAAGAGAAACTGGGGATTAATAGAAGCGCTAGCGATTGTTACTTTAATAAAATATGGTATTTGGGCTGTTGTTGTAAATGCGATTATGATTTACGTAAAAGGTCCTATTGGCCTTATGGGCTACATGTTAATGCTTTCGCACTTTGCGATGGCGGTGCAAGGTGTTTTATATGCTCCATTTTACCGTATAAAAAAATGGCATTTTATAGTAGCGGGTGTGTGGACGTTGCATAACGATGCAATTGATTATTTATTTTGGCAAATGCCGCGATATGGAATTATGCATTTGTTTGTAGAGGAAATTGGTTATTTTACGTTTTGGTTAAGCGTTGCTGTACTATGTATTACATATTATTGTTGCTTACGTGAGCACAGGAAACAATTTTCTTTATGATGGTTAGAACATTTAGGGGGAGAACATGGAGAAAAATAAGAGTGGTACAAAAATATTGGATCGATTGATTACTTTAATTGTTTCATATAGCATAGCATTTTCTATTTTTGCACTTGCAACAACGGCAGTTGTGTATGGAAAATGGCTGTATTATTTTGAAATTGATTTTTTAAATATTCCTGATTTAGCGGATATGACGAAGGATGAAATTAAAAGAAATTACGATGTGCTTATTACATATTTATCCCCGTTTTATGACGGAGCATTACATTTGCCAACATTAGATATGTCTACAAATGGCCGTATTCATTTTGTAGATGTTAAAAATATTTTAGTAAAGATTCAATATGTGATGTATGCGACAATTATGATTGCAGTGATAGGCGGAATTTATTTATTAAAAAAGAAAAATGAAAAGTTTTTACTGCACGGATCGATTTTAACAATCATTTTTCCGATAGCGCTTATGTTACCAATCGCTATTAATTTTGAAAAGAGCTTTGTATTATTCCATAAGCTTTTATTCAGTAATGATTATTGGATGTTTGATATTGAAACGGATCCAGTTATATTAATGCTACCAGAGGAGTTCTTTATGCATGCTGCGTGTGCTATTTTATTATTCATTTTAGGTGGTAGTATACTTTGTTATAGTTTATATAGATATTTCGTAAAAAAGAAAAGGATGTCAAAGAAAAAATTCTCTGCTTAAAGAGAATTTTTTCTTTGTAAAACGATAATATATTTTTCGGTTCAGTTCTGTTCTATTCTTGTCCCAATTAACATATTTTGTACTAGTAGTTATAGGGGGGACCGGGATGAAGAGAACATTAATTGGATTGATAGCATTTCTAATTATAATGTTTCCATTACGTATATATGCTGAAGAGTGGAATGAGCTAACAGGGTTGTTAGATGACTCGTTACAGTTAGTGAAGCGTAATGAAGATGAAAAAGCAGTACAAGTATTACAACTTTTCTCAGAGCAATTTTTAATCAAGGGGAATGAAAAGAAGCAGGAAGTAACACCAGATCAAGTTAGAGTTATTTCTTTAGCTTACGACAAGGCGCAACAATCGCTCTTTGAAGAAGGTTTAGGTAAGCAAGTTAAAATGGATAATGTGCTGGCATTACAACTTGCTGTTGATGCGCAAGTATCGAAATATCAACCGCTTTGGATGGAAAGAGAAAGAAAAGTAATGGATGCCTTTTCTCAAATGGAAAAAGCGATGGAAAAAGAAGATGTTGGGCAGTTTCAACAAACGTTAAATACATTTTTAAATGAATTCAATATTATTTATCCAAGCTTAATGATTGCTTTGCCAGAAAACGAGGTACAGCGTGTAAATGCTCATTTATCTTATTTGGATGAATTTCGTAACGTTATGTTAAAAACGAAAGGCGGCCAAATGCAATTAGGGATTATTAAAGGGGATTTGCAAAAGATATTTCACACAGTAAAAAAGGATGAAATTGCACCCTCTCTCATTTGGTTTATGACAATTACTGGGGGACTTATTTTATTCACATTAACTTATGTTGGATGGAGAAAGTATAAAGGAGAGAGAGAGAAAAGAAAAAGTAATGTACATTCTAAAAATAGATAATGTAATAAGTAAAGATATGGATTGTAAGGCTTATTTATTGACAATAGTGGCAGAAGAAAATAGAATGAGAAGTACTATAATTAAAACTTCAATGGAGGTTCATGATGTTTTATTTAATTTACTTCGCGATCATAATGATCATACCGTTGTATGCACAGTCAAGAGTACGTAGTGCCTATAGCAAGTATTCACAAGTTTATTCAACATCAGGTATGACAGGAGCGGAAGTGGCTCGAAAAATTTTAGATGAAAATGGATTATACAACGTAGCTGTAGAAGAAACACCAGGTCATTTATCAGACCATTATGATCCAACCGCTAAGACGGTTCGATTATCAACAGATAACTATTATGGACATTCAGTTGCTGGTACGGCAGTTGCAGCACATGAAGTAGGACACGCAATTCAAGATGCAAAAGATTACAAATTTATGCGCGTTCGTCATTCGTTAGTGCCAGTTGCAAACTTTGGTTCGAATATGTCTTGGGTTTTCGTCCTAATCGGTATATTTGCACAAATGTCTGGTTTGTTGTTATTAGGTATCATTCTAATGGCAGCAGGTGTTGTGTTCCAGCTCGTTACATTACCAGTTGAGTTTGATGCGTCAAAGCGTGCGATGCAACAAATTGAAGCGTTAGGTATTGTATCAACAGATGAATATGGCCAAGCTCGTAAAGTATTAAATGCGGCAGCATTAACATATGTAGCAGCTGCAGCTGTAGCGGTATTTGAATTATTACGTCTCGTATTAATGTATACTGGTATGCAGCGTAGCGACGACTAAAGACTATCAATTTTGATAGTCTTTTTTTGTTGTGTGGCTTGAATTATATAATGTATTGCAAATAGAAATAATAGAAGTAATGTGGAAAGGCGGTGGGGGGAAATGAAATATCCAGACCATTTAGTAAAACAAGTGAAAGAGCGTAGTGCTCCTTATCAACTAGAAGGTTTTTTAAGTGGACAAGGCCCTGAAAATCCCAAATTTATGTTGTTAGGAGAAGCGCCTGGTGAAACAGAAATTCATAATGGGATTCCGTTTAGCGGGAGGGCGGGAAAACAATTAATGGTTTTTTTAGAGCGTATTCACGTTACAAGGGAAGAAGTATATATTACGAGCGCTGTTCGGAGTAGACCTTATAAATGGCGAGAGAAAAAAGAACGAAATGGTGAAATCATACAAAAAAAGTATAATAGAACGCCAAATCAAGGAGAAATAGTTGCCCATGCGCCTTTATTAGATTATGAATTAGAGAAAATAAATCCGAAGCTTATCGTCACGCTTGGAAATATCGGTCTTCAACGTTTAACAGGAAAAAATAAAAAAATCACAGATGTACATGGGCAATTATTAAAACAGCCCATTCAAAAATTAAAGGATATGCAAAGTGCAGAGTTTATATGGTCAGAGAATGAATATCATGTTTTTCCAACTTTTCATCCAGCTTCTATTTTTTATAATCGGAGTTTATTGGAGCTTATTTATGAGGATTTGGAGAAGCTTAAAAGACTTGTAATAAAAAACTAGAAAAGCTAAGGTGCTTTTCTAGTTACATTTAATTATGTAAAGGGTTTTTATTTTCATCTAACGTAAATCCTTCACCAACTACATCATGTACATCACTTACAGCGACAAAAGCATGAGGATCTACAGACGTAATAATATTTTTTAATTTCACGATTTCATTTTTAGCAACAACGCAATACAATACGTTACGTTCCACTTTTGTATACGATCCAACGGCTTTTAAAAAGGTTGCTCCGCGCTCCATTTCAGATAAAATTTTGGCAGCAATTTCATCGTTTTTCTCTGAGATAATAGTCGCTCCTTTTGCAGCATAAGCCCCTTCTTGCATAAAATCAATGACTTTAGCACCGATAAAAACAGCAACTAGCGTATACATGCCCTCGCGGTATGATAAATAGGTAAGAATAGAGACTACGATAACGACAGCATCAAACATAAACATTGTTTTTCCCATACTCCAGCCAACATATTTGTGAGCTAGTCGTGCGATAATATCTACACCGCCAGTAGTCCCGCCATATTTAAATATTATTCCAAGGCCGATACCGATAAATGCCCCGGCGAATAAAGCTGCGAGTGTCATATCATTTTGCAAGTTTAAATGTAAGTTGAGCACTTCGTAACGCTGGAAAATCCATAGAAATAAAGATACGCTAAAGGTGCCGATTAATGTATATAAAAATGTCGTTCTGCCAAGTAACCTCCAACCAATAAAAAATATAGGGATATTTAAAATTAAGTTTGAGTAGGAAGGATCAAACTTAAATAAAAAATACAATAATAGTGTAATACCAGTAAACCCACCCTCTGCAAGGTGGTTTTCAATATTGATATTGACAATACCGAAAGAAAATATAGCGGAACCGATTAAAATAAAAATAATATTTCGCATCTTCAATTTTGATGTCATATAGAAATCCCCCTAATTATGTAATGATTACATTGCTCCGCTGAAACGGTAAAACATAATAATAAGTAATTTCTAGTTGCTAGTGAAAATAGTAAGAACTCGATTAGTATGGGCTAATCTTTTGCAAAAAGCGCAAAAGAAAGTTTCACTTTATTATAGTCTATCCAAAAAAGGGTCGCAAATAGGTGTTTGGCGGGGAATAATATTTGTCAAATCGCGATGAATTGGCTAACATGAAAGAGGAAGGATTAGAGGTGAATAGTATGGAAGCAAAAACGATGAAAGATATGCAGAAAGAAGTAGATGCATATATTGGTCAGTTTAAAGAAGGTTATTTCAGTCCGCTTGCAATGATGGCTCGTTTAACGGAAGAAATGGGAGAGCTTGCGAGAGAGGTAAATCATTATTATGGTGAGAAACCGAAGAAAACAACTGAAAAAGAAAGAAGTATTGAAGAAGAGCTTGGAGATGTATTATTTGTTATGATTTGTATGGCAAATAGTTTAAATATTGATTTAGAGACAGCACATAACATTGTAATGAATAAATTTAATACACGTGATAAAGATCGCTGGACACGTATTGATGAGGGAGAGAAAGAATAATGAAAGAAATTAAAGTAATTATCGCCGGACCAAGAGGACGTATGGGACATGAAGCAGTCCTTCTTATGGAAAGAACGGAACATTTTAATTTAGTAGCAGCAGTGGATTATAAGCATGGTGGTGAGAAGATTTCTGATTTACCTGGCATGCCAGCATTACATGCACCGATTTACGCTGATTTACATACTTGTTTAGATGAAGTAGAAGCAGATGTGTTGTTAGATTTAACAACACCAGAAGTTGGGAAACAACACGTTACACTTGCAGTTGAGCGTGGACTTCGTTCTGTTATTGGTACAACTGGATTTACAGAAGAAGAATTGGCACGTTTAACAGAGAATGCAAAAGAAAAAGCAGTAGGAACAATTATTGCTCCAAACTTTGCAATTGGTGCAGTTCTTATGATGAAATTCTCACAAATGGCAGCGAAATATTTCCAAGATGTTGAGGTAATTGAATTACATCATGATCAAAAATTAGACGCACCATCTGGTACAGCTGTAAAAACGGTAGAATTAATTCGTCAAAATCGTGAATCAAAGCAGCAAGGTCATCCAAATGAAGTAGAGCAACTAGCAGGTGCACGTGGTGCAAATGTAGACGGTATTCACATTCATAGTGTACGTTTGCCAGGGCTTATTGCACACCAAGAAGTAATGTTTGGTGGAGATGGACAAATGTTAACAGTTCGTCATGATTCATTCAATCGTGCATCATTTATGTCAGGTGTAAAACTATCAATTGAGACAGTAATGAACCTTGATCATCTTGTGTACGGTTTAGAAAATATTATCGACTAAAGGGGAGACAACGGATGAAAATTGCCTTAATCGCACATGACAAAAAGAAAAATGATATGGTTTCGTTTGCATACGCATATAAACCAATTTTTGAGCAACATGAATTATTTGCAACAGGAACGACAGGGCTTCGTATTATGGAAGCGACTGGATTAGTTGTAACAAGATATCAATCTGGCCCTCTTGGTGGAGATCAAGAAATTGGTGCAATGATTGCAAAAAACGATTTAGATATGGTGATTTTCTTCCGCGATCCATTAACAGCACAGCCGCATGAACCGGATGTGAATGCATTGCTTCGTTTATGTGATGTATATGCGATTCCACTTGCAACGAATATGGCAAGTGCTGAAATGTTGATGCACGCATTAGAGCGAGGAGATTTAGATTATCGTAAGTTAAGAAAATGAGGGGAACAATTATGAGTGGATTACATATATTAGCGTTTGGTGCTCATGCCGATGATGTTGAAATCGGCATGGCTGGTACCATCGCTAAATATACAAAGCAAGGGTATGAAGTAGGTATTTGTGATTTAACAGAAGCTGATCTTTCTTCCAATGGAACGATAGAGTTGAGAAAAGAAGAAGCAGAGGTCGCAGCTCGTATAATGGGAGTAAAAACGAGGCTGAATTTAGCGATGCCAGACCGTGGTTTGTATATGAAAGAAGAGTATATACGTGAAATTGTCAAGGTGATCCGTACATATAAACCAAAACTAGTTTTTGCGCCATACTATGAAGATCGTCATCCAGATCATGCAAATTGTGCAAAGCTTGTGGAAGAGGCTATTTTTTCAGCAGGAATCCGTAAATATATGCCGGAACTTTCACCACATCGTGTGGAGTCTTTTTATAATTATATGATTAATGGTTTTCATAAACCGAATTTTTGTATAGATATAAGTGAGTACCTCTCTATAAAGGTGGAAGCATTAGAAGCATATGAAAGTCAATTTTCAACAGGAAGTGATGGTGTTAAGACACCGTTAACAGAAGGATACGTTGAAACTGTGATTGCTCGTGAGAAGATGTTTGGAAAAGAAGTTGGAGTCTTGTATGCCGAGGGATTTATGAGTAAGAAACCGATTTTATTACATGCTGATTTATTAGGGGGATGTAAATGAAATTAAAAATAGGTATTACATGTTATCCTTCTGTAGGTGGTTCTGGAGTTGTTGGAACAGAATTAGGAAAGCAATTGGCGGAACGCGGGCATGAAATTCACTTTATTACATCGGGTTTACCATTCCGGTTAAATAAAGTATATCCAAACATATATTTTCATGAAGTGACGGTAAGCCAGTACTCTGTATTTCAATATCCACCATACGATTTAGCGTTAGCAAGTAAAATGGCAGAGGTTGCACAAAGAGAAAACTTAGACATTTTACATGTGCATTACGCAATACCACATGCAATTTGTGCATATTTAGCAAAACAAATGATCGGAGAGCGTATTAAAATTGTTACAACCTTGCATGGAACAGATATTACTGTGTTAGGTTCCGACCCTTCGTTAAATAATTTAATTCGTTTTGGTATTGAGCAATCGGATGTTGTTACTGCTGTCTCGCATTCATTAATTAACGAAACGCATGAGCTTGTAAAACCAAGTAAAGAAATTCAAACGGTATATAACTTTATAGACGAACGTGTATATTTCAAACGTAATATGTCTCAATTAAAGAAAGAATACGGTATAAGTGAGAGTGAAAAAGTACTTATTCATATTTCGAATTTCCGTAAAGTGAAACGTGTGCAGGATGTTGTTGAGGCATTTGCTAAAATTGTTAAAGAAGTAGATGCGAAGTTGCTTCTTGTTGGAGACGGACCAGAATTCTGTACGATTTTACAGATAGTGAAGAATTTACATATTGAAGATCGTGTTTTATTCCTAGGGAAGCAAGATAATGTTGCAGAACTACTTGCGATGAGTGATTTAATGTTGCTTCTATCAGAGAAGGAAAGTTTTGGTCTTGTTTTATTAGAAGCAATGGCGTGTGGTGTACCTTGTATCGGAACACGGGTTGGAGGTATTCCAGAGGTTATTCAACACGGGGAAACAGGATATTTATGTGAAGTTGGCGATACAACAGGAGTGGCAAATCAAGCTACTCAGCTATTAAAGGACGAGGAACTTCACCGTAATATGGGAGAACGAGCAAGAGAAAGTGTTTATGAGCAATTTCGCTCAGAAAAAATTGTTTCACAATATGAAACGATTTACTATGACGTACTAAGGGATGACAAAAATGGAAAGATTTAAAAAAGCTAGTTCTATTATTGAGACATTAAAACAACAAGGACATGAGGCTTACTTTGTTGGTGGGAGCGTACGAGATCTTATTATCGATAGGCCGATTGGAGATATTGATATTGCGACATCTGCTTTACCAGAAGAAGTGATGGCTATATTCCCAAGAAATGTTCCTGTTGGTCTTGAGCATGGAACTGTAATTGTTTTAGAAAATGGTGAGCCTTATGAGGTAACTACTTTTCGAACAGAAAGCGAATATGAAGATTTTCGAAGACCTAGTAGTGTTCAATTTGTTCGTTCATTAGAAG
This sequence comes from Bacillus sp. FSL K6-1338, assembly GCF_038006965.1. Lineage (NCBI taxonomy): Bacteria > Bacillati > Bacillota > Bacilli > Caryophanales > Bacillaceae > Bacillus > Bacillus sp. FSL K6-1338. The sequence goes on from NZ_JBBOWI010000001.1 coordinate 1,491,830, forward strand.
AGGATTTAAAACGTCGTGATTTCACGATGAATGCAATTGCTATGACAGAAGAAGGCGAAATGGTTGATTTATTTGCTGGACAGGAAGCCATTCAACAGAGAGAAATTGTGACAGTTGGAAATGCTGCGGATCGTTTTCAAGAAGATGCCCTGCGAATGATGCGTGGTATTCGGTTTGTAAGCGCGTTAGGTTTTTCATTAGAAACGAAAACGAAGCAAGCGATTGAAACGTATGGACATTTGCTAGAACATATAGCAATTGAGCGCATTACAGTAGAGTTTGAGAAATTGTTAACTGGTACATATTGTGTGAAAGGTCTCAAAGAATTAGTAGAGACGAAGCTATTTTCTCATTTGCCATATTTACAAATGTCAGAAGAGAGACTGTTAAAAGCTACGCAGTATAAATGGGATTCTTTCGAAACGGATATTGAGGCGTGGGCATTTTTCTTATATTGTATCGGAGAAGAACATCCATCTGTCTTTTTACGTCAATGGAAGTTTTCGAATAAAAAAATAAAAGATATTGTTGCAGTTTTATTGGCAATCCGTACTAGAAAGGAGAAGGATTGGGATACAGTCCTTCTTTATAAAACGGGAATTTATATCGCTGAAATGGCAGAGAGAGTATATGAAGCGATGATTGAAAGCTATAATCCTACATCTGTTAAACGAGTACAATCAATGTTTCATGCATTGCCAATCCAGGGTCGTCAAGAAATGAATGTGACTGGTAATGATTTATTAAACTGGGCAAACAAAAAGCCTGGTCCGTGGGTTGCTGACATGCTTCAGAAAATCGAGGAAGCAATTGTAAAAGGAAACGTAGTTAATGAGAAAGAGCGTATAAGGGAGTGGCTGCAAGGATGCAATCTACTATAAGAAAGCAGTTATTACAAGTTTTTTCTGAAGCGGATGGCGAGTTTGTATCCGGCCAAACGATTAGTGATAAACTTGGTTGTTCAAGAACTGCTGTGTGGAAACATATGGAAGATCTCCGGAGTGAGGGATATGAACTTGAAGCTGTGCGCCGATTAGGTTACCGAATTGCAAGTAAGCCAGACAAAGTGACTGCTAATGAAATTCAGTTAGGGCTACAAACGAAGCGAATTGGTAGAACAGTGTATTTTGAAGAAACTGTTGAATCAACGCAGCACATTGCAGCAAAACTTGCTTATGAAGGTGCAGAAGAAGGAACTATCGTTGTAGCAGAAGAACAAACAGCGGGAAGAGGTCGTTTAAGCAGAAAATGGCATTCACCAAAAGGAACAGGAATTTGGATGAGTATTATTTTACGCCCATCGATTCCAGTTCATCATGCACCGCAACTTACTTTGTTAGCGGCTGTTAGTGTTGCACAGGCAATTGAAAAATGTACAGGTGTAGGCGTGGGAATAAAATGGCCAAATGATATTTTAATTCAAGGTAAAAAGGCTGTAGGTATATTAACAGAAATGCAAGCGGATCCTGATAAAATTAATGCTGTCATTATGGGCATCGGTATTAATGCGAATCAAAAGCAAGAACATTTTGATGAAGAAATTCAGCACATTGCTACTTCATTAGCGATTGAATCAGGTAAGCCGATTGTTCGTGCAGAACTTATGCAACAAATCTATTTACAACTAGAAAAATTATATGAAGAGTATTTACAAAATGGTTTCTCTGTCATTAAAATTCTTTGGGAAAGTTACGCTGTGAGCATCGGGAAAGAAATTACTGCTCGAACGATGAGAGAGACGATTACGGGGTTAGCGAAAGGAATCACAGAGGATGGTGTATTACTTCTGGAGGATCATGAGGGGAAAGTACATCATATTCATTCTGCAGATATCGAAATTAAGTAAAAGAAGTTCCTCTTTTGGAACTTCTTTTTATTTCAATATTTTTGAGTTGAATTTGTAACATGATAATAAATTCTTTTCATATTTAAAGTTCACTTCAAAATATCTTCCGTCTAGTTGGCCTGGCATGTTATTTGACGATTACTTTGCCTTCCATTCCTTTAAGAAGATGGTATCGACATATTAATTCATATGTACCAGTATTTTTAGGTTTCACGGTAATATTCTTTTCTTTTCCTGACTCGACTACGACGTCAATGCCGAGTTTTTTCACTGTAAAGGTGTGCTCGTTTTTACCTTTATTTTTCAATAGTAATGTTGTAGATCCTTCAAGCGGAATCGTGATGACATTTGGATTAAAGTAATCATCATTTAGTTCAACCTCAATCACGTTCGTTAAATCGGTGGGTTGTGTTACGACATTAACTGAGGCAAATACATGAAAGGATCCTAAAGACATCCACCATACAATCATTACAAGCAAACTGCTGAATCGAAATAACCACCTGTTCATAGACATCTGCAATTCTCCTTTGTTAAGTACTTTTCCTCAATTAACCTGCATCATTAGTTTAAGAGTTATACTATACAGTTCAATTGATTATAGAAGAAATTAACTTAGATTTTTTTAACATGCGTTGAAAAAACATGTATCTTTTCAAGATTGAATTATCTATAAAAACTTTATCCCGCTATTTGTCGGGCTGATTAAATTTTCACTTTATAGCATATATACTCTCTTGTTAAATTTCATATACCGTAATAAGAATAAAAAATTATTTTTTCAAAAAAATGTAGTAATTCCTTTTTGTAGTTTGCTATAATTAGTTCGAATGTGGGCAGTATCAGAGTGAACTGCACCATGATTCGAAGTAATATGAAAAATAATAACTTGGATTCTGCCTTGATCCAATAACGGACTGGGACAGAGGGATGAATAATGCCGACTAACACACAACCCTTCTGCCCTTTTATGGCCAGAGGGGTTTTTTATATGATTTCGGCCATCTCCTCTCTCCTGCATAAAGGAGGAGTAGTTTTTGAAAACAAAAACAGATTTTTTGAAGATGAAAGAGCAAGGTGAGCCGATTACAATGCTAACGGCGTATGATTATCCATCTGCTAAATTAGCAGAAGAAGCTGAAGTTGATATGATTTTAGTTGGAGATTCTCTTGGAATGGTTGTACTCGGATACGATTCAACAGTACCTGTAACAGTAGAGGATATGATTCATCATACGAAAGCTGTACGCCGCGGAGCGAAAGAGACGTTTATTGTAACTGATATGCCATTTATGTCGTATCACGTATCATTACAAGAAACGATGATGAATGCACGCCGCATCGTTCAAGAGAGCGGGGCGCACGCATTGAAGGTAGAAGGTGCTGGAGAAGTTATATCAACGATTCAATATTTGACGAACGCAGGAATTCCTGTTGTAGCGCATTTAGGTTTAACACCTCAATCTGTAGGAGTGTTGGGTGGATATAAAGTGCAAGGAAAAGATGCGGAGAGTGCAAAAAAATTAATAGAAGATGCAAAGAAATGTGAAGAAGCTGGTGCAATAGCGCTTGTGTTAGAATGTGTACCAATGCAGTTAGCAGAACTTATTTCAGAACAACTAACAATACCAACAATCGGGATTGGTGCAGGACAAAAAGTAGATGGGCAAGTGCTTGTTTATCATGATCTTATCTCATATGGCGTAAATCGTGTTCCAAAATTTGTGAAGCAATATACTTCTGTTCAAGAGGAGATTGTGCGCGGGATTTCACAATACGTTACTGAAGTAAAGACAAGGCAATTTCCTGAAGAAAAACATTCGTTCACAATGAAAGAAGAAGACCGCTTAGCGTTATACGGGGGAAAACAATAATGAAAATCGTAACTACAGTGCAAGAGATGCAGCAAATTACAAACGAACTGCATGCAAGTGGAAAAAGTATTGGTTTTGTTCCAACGATGGGTTATTTACATGAAGGGCATGCTACCTTATTACGTAAGGCAAGAGAAGAAAATGAAATTGTAGTTTTAAGTGTATTTGTAAACCCGCTGCAATTTGGCCCAAATGAAGATTTAGATCGATATCCTCGTGATATTGATAGAGATGAAAATGTAGCAAAAGAAAACGGTGTAGATTATTTATTTTATCCGAGTGTAGAAGAAATGTATCCATCAGAACAAACAACAACAGTAGAAGTTGTGAAACGCACGGACGTATTATGCGGTAAACAAAGACCTGGTCATTTTGCTGGTGTTGCAACTGTACTAATGAAACTATTTAATATTACGCTGCCAACGCGTGCTTATTTCGGTATGAAAGATGCTCAACAAGTTGCAGTAATTGAAGGATTTGTAACTGATTTCAATATTCCAGTTACAATCGTACCAGTTGATATTGTAAGGGAAGAAGATGGATTAGCGAAAAGTTCTCGTAACGTGTACCTATCACAAGATGAACGTGAAGAGGCTCTTCATTTATACCGCAGTCTATGTATAGCGAAAGAAAGAATTGAGGCAGGTGAACGTAATCCGGAAATCATTACAAATCTTGTGAAAGAGTATATTGAGACGCATACGAAAGGCACTGTAGATTATGCGGATTTATATGCATATCCGTCATTAACAATGGTAGAGAAAGTCGAAGGACGAATCATTTTAGCTATTGCAGTTAAATTTGAAAATGTAAGATTAATTGACAATATAACATTAACGGTTAAATAAGGGGGAGCATCTATGTTTCGCACAATGATGAGAGCAAAGTTACATCGTGCAACTGTAACGGAGGCAAATTTAAATTATGTAGGTAGTATTACAATTGATGAAGATTTAATGGATGCAGTAAATATTGTAGAAAATGAAAAAGTCCAAATTGTAAATAATAATAATGGTGCTCGCTTAGAGACATACGTTATTAAAGGGGAACGCGGTAGTGGTGTTGTTTGTTTAAACGGTGCTGCGGCAAGGCTTGTACAACCAGGGGACAAAGTAATTATTATTTGTTATGGGCTAGTTACGGAAGAAGAGGTTCATAAACAAGAACCAAAAATTGCAGTACTAGACGACAATAATCAAATTATTGAAATGTTAGGTGCTGAAAAAGCGGGTACGATATTATAAGTAGAAAAGCTATCTCCATTGCGGAGATAGCTTTTTTGTGCATCTTTTCATTAAGATGAGATAAAACGTGGTATAGTAACATTATATAAATTATTGTTGTTTGAACGGTAAGAAATTGAGGTGTTACATATATGAGTAAGCGTTATGTCGTTGTTGATTTAGAGACGACAGGGAACTCCTGGAAAGATGGGAAGGATAAAATTACCCAAATTGCAGCTGTTGTAGTAGAAGATGGAGAGATATTGGAGATTTTTTCGTCTTTTGTTAACCCAAAGAGAGAGATCCCACCATTTATTACAGAATTAACAGGGATTGATGAAAGTCTTGTAAAACAAGCCCCGTTATTTCAAGATGTAGCCCCGATGATTGTTGAGCTATTACAAGGTGCGGCTTTCGTTGCGCATAATGTTCACTTTGATTGGAATTTTTTAAATGAAGAATTAAGGCAGGCTGGATATACAGAAATACATTGTCCTAAAATCGACACGGTTGAATTGGCTCAAATTCTTTTACCGACAGCTGATAGTTATAAATTACGTGATTTAGCTAAGAAGCACGAACTAGAACATGATCAACCACATCGTGCGGATAGTGATGCTCTTGCAACAGCGGAATTATTTTTACAATTTTTAAATGAAATTGAAAAGTTACCACTTGTCACGTTGCAATCGCTTTATGAATTAAGCGACGTGTTTCAAAGTGATATAGCTGATGTGCTTTCTGAAAATATTTTAAAGAAAGTAATGCATGGTAAAGAAGATATAGCGGAGTATGAAATACATCGAAATATTGCGCTGAAAAAGCGGAACTATTCCTTAAACCTTGGAGAAACGTGTTCATCAAAGTTTGATGCTTTCTTGAATAAAACGATGGATAAATTGGAATCACATATGCCAAAGTTTGAAAGAAGAGAAAGTCAACAACTGATGATGAAAGAGATATATACGGCGTTAAGAGATTCTCGTTTTTCACTAATTGAAGCCGGTACAGGAACAGGAAAGACTCTTGCGTATTTGCTTCCTAGTCTTTATTTTGCAAAGAGAAAAGAAGAACCTGTCATTATAAGTACACAAACGGTACAACTCCAACAACAAATATTAGAAAAAGAAATTCCGTTATTACAAAAAATAATGCCATTTTCATTTGATGCAGCTCTTCTAAAAGGAAGAAAGCATTATCTTTGCTTACACAAATTTGAGTATGCTTTACAAGAGGAAGAAAAAAATTATGATATGGCACTTACGAAAGCGAAGATTTTAGTTTGGCTATTGCAAACTGAAACGGGTGATCGAGACGAATTAAATATTCCTGAGGGCGGAAAGTTACTTTGGAATCGTATTTGTAGTGATGCGTATAGTCCAGGCGGTATGCCAAGTAATTGGTTTAGTCGTTGTTTTTACCAGCGAGCGAAGAATAAAGCTTTATTTGCAGATATCGTTATTACAAATCATGCGTTATTATTTCAAGATTTTTCAAGTGAAGAACCGCTGTTTGCTTCATGCGAACATATTATTTTTGATGAAGCTCACCATATTGAAGAAGCTGCGAGTAGAACATTGGGTGAACAGTTCTCTTGTATGTATTTTCAATTGGTTATATCTCGTCTTGGGACGCTAGAAACAGAAGATGTACTCTCCAAAGTATATAAAATGATGAAAAAATCAGAGCAAGCATCTCGTTCAACTTTCCGTATGATAAGTTATAGTTTGAAGGAACTTAAGTTTGATGCGGATGAACTCTTCCAAATGTTACGTACTTTTATATTTAAACAAACAAAGCAAGAACAAGGAACAAATAATATGCCGCTCATCTATAGGTATAACGCAGAACTAGAAAAAGGTAAGTTGTGGGATAGTATCGTCGAATTAACAAATCGTTTTATATATGAATTAAGAAGGGTAGTAACTGCTCTTGAGAAGCAAGTGGATATATTGCAAAGTAAGTTAGAATGGGAGATGCATGTTGTAACAGGTGAATTTATGCATTTAATTGAGTTGCTGAGAAAGATGGCAGAATCATTACAGTTACTCGTATTAGAAAAGAATTCGTATGTAACTTGGATGGAGACTGAAACGAAAGGGACGATTCATTCAACAGTTCTATATGCACAGCCTGTTCATATTGGTGAAAGATTTGCTGATAAATTTTTAACAGAAAAAAAGAGTGTTATTTTTACATCCGCAACACTAACAGTTAACGATACGTTTGATTATATAAAAGAGGAACTTGGTTTACATGATTTCGCTCCAAATACTTTAAAGGTTCCGTCGCCATTTCGTTATGATGAACAAATGAAATTAATGGTTTCAACGGATGTACCTTTTATTAAGCAAGTAAGTAATGAGCGATATATTGAATCTGTATCGGAACATATTGCAAAGATAGCGAAAGCCACAAAAGGCAGAATGCTTGTTTTATTCACTTCGTATGAAATGTTAAAAGAAGCGTATGCGAATTTAAAAAATAATGATGAATTAGAGGGTTATTTATTACTCACACAAAGTGTGAATAATAGAAGTCGAAGCCGCTTAATTCGAAAGTTTCAAGAGTTCGACAAATCAATTTTATTAGGGACGAGTAGTTTCTGGGAAGGGATAGATATTCCAGGAGATGCCTTAAGTTGTCTTGTTATTGTCCGTCTACCATTTACGCCTCCTCATCAACCTATGATGGAAGCGAAAGGTGAGTGGCTAAAAAATCAAGGTGAGGATGTATTCGCTAAATTAGCGTTGCCACAAGCAATATTACGTTTCAAACAAGGATTCGGCCGCTTAATTCGAACGAATACAGATACAGGAACGGTAGTAGTGTTAGATCGTCGTTTGACGAGTTCTTCCTATGGAAAACGATTTCTACAATCGATCCCTAACGTACCTCTTTATGAAGGGCCATTAGAAGAATTATTAGTACAATTAGAAGAACCATTAAATGAATAAAAATGGAAGAAAAATACGCCTGAAGTACTTATAAACTTCAGGCGTAAAAAATGTGGGTAGGAGGAATTTTATTTTTCTTACTTCTTGTATACAAAATGTGTTGGTTTTCGACTTGAAACCTTTTTTTGCTGTACATGTCCTGCTATAATAGATGGGTGATGAAGCAGGGGTTGTAAAGAATGTACTCTTATTGTAACCGCATTGCGTTCTTCTATAATTAGAAATTTTTGTGTAACGGAGGAGTTTTTTCATGGAGAAGAAAATCGAAGTACTATCAACGACGCGTATTAAATATTCGTCTGATTTGTATAAAATTGTTGATAGTTTGAATCGTACGTTAAAAGAGCAGGACCTCATGTTCGGACTAGCATTAGACGAAAAAGATAAAGAAACAGCTGTATTTACGATTTACAGAACGTAGCGATACAATGAAAAAGTGGATTTTTGCAATCATTATTGTTATCGTTGCTAGCGGAATATATGGGGCGTATGTTTATAATAAAGCGATGGGAAAGAAAATTCCAAAAGAGTCGAAATTTGTAGAAATTGCTAAAGAAAAAGCAAAGCTTACAAAGGTGAAATCTGTTGATTATTACAACGGAAAATCTGCATATATAGTCGTGCAAGGTACAGATGAAAAGGGAGAACAACTTATCGTTTGGGTGCCTGAGAAAAAAGGGGATACTGTAGTAAGGAAAAAGAGCGAAGGTATTTCTGAAAAAGAGGCTATACAAAGAACAATAGAGCAAGTCGGCAATGAAAGTAAGGAATCAAAAAGTAAGCCGAAAGAGATTATGAAAGTGAAATTAGGCTTTGAAAATGATGTACCACTATGGGAAGTTACATATATTGATGATGACAATCGTTATAGTTATTACTATCTTGAATTTAAAGATGGAAAATTTTTAAGACGATATAGCATTGAAAAATAGATGTAGGGGGAACTACAAATGAAATTAGCAAAGCGAGTAGCTGCTTTAACACCGTCTTCAACTTTAGAAATTACAGCAAAGGCACAAGCATTAAAAGCAGAGGGTCATGATGTAATTGCATTAGGGGCAGGGGAACCTGACTTTAATACACCAGAGCATATTATGGATGCTGCACATAAAGCGATGTTAGAAGGGCATACGAAGTATACACCAACAGGTGGATTACAATCGTTAAAACAAGAAATTGTGAAGAAATTTACTCGCGATCAAGGTATTGCGTATGATCCATCTGAAATTATTGTATGTAATGGCGCAAAGCATGCATTATATACATTATTCCAAGTATTACTTGATGAGGGAGATGAAGTTATCATCCCAACTCCTTACTGGGTAAGCTATCCAGAGCAAGTAAAGCTTGCTGGCGGTAAGCCGGTTTATGTAGAAGGTTTAGAAGACAATGAGTACAAAATTACAGCAAAGCAGCTGCGTGAGGCAATTACAGAGAAAACGAAAGCAGTTATTATTAATTCACCGAGCAATCCAACAGGAATGATTTATAGCAAAGAAGAATTACAACAGCTTGGAGAAGTATGTTTAGAACATGATATTTTAATCGTTTCTGATGAAATTTATGAAAAATTAATTTATGGTGGCGTAGAATATATTTCAATTGCCCAGCTTTCTAATGAATTAAAAGAACAAACACTTATTATTAATGGTGTATCTAAATCTCATTCTATGACAGGATGGCGTATTGGATATGCTGCAGGAAATAAGCAGCTTATTAAAGCGATGACGAACTTAGCGAGTCATAGTACGTCAAACCCTACTTCAATCGCTCAATACGGCGCAATTGCGGCATATGCAGGCTCACAAGAACCTGTGGAAACAATGCGTCAAGCCTTTGAAGAGAGATTAAACATCATTTATGATAAATTAATTCAAATCCCTGGCTTTACTTGTATTAAACCGCAAGGTGCATTTTACTTATTCCCTAACGTAAAAGAAGCTGTAGCTTTATCAGGATATGCAACAGTTGATGATTGGGCAAAAGCTCTATTAGAAGAGGAAAAAGTGGCTCTTGTACCAGGTACAGGATTTGGTGCTCCAAATAATGTTCGTTTATCATATGCGACATCTCTTGAACAAGTAGAGAAAGCATTGGAACGCATCCATACATTTATGAAAAGTAAAGTGCAAGCTTAATTGTATATTTCATTTATGTAATATACAAAACCTCCCTATTAATGGGGAGGTTTTTTTGACGAATTGTGGCAAAAAGAAATAGCTAAAGGTGTGTTATACTAGAGAGCGAGGTGTTTGGTGATGAAAAAGAAAATGATGTTACAGTGGTTTGAGCAGGGAAGCATTGCAATTCCAAAATTGCTTATGATGCATTATAAAAAATTAGGTTTAAATGAGACGGAATTTATGGTTGTACTTCATATACATACATTTTTAGAATCAGGTAATTCGTTTCCGACTCCTTCAGAGATTTCTGAACGGATGACGATAACAGAAATGAAATGTATGGAAATAATTCAGGCGTTGATTCAAAAAGGTTTTTTATCACTAGAAGGTGGACAAAGATCAGAAGCGATGATGTGCGAAAGTTATTCTTTACAACCGTTATGGGAAAAAATATTACATTTCTTAATGGATGAATCAATAGAGGAAGAGCAAAAAGAAAAAAAACAGCTGCAAGTAAATTTATATACAGTATTCGAAAAAGAATTTGGAAGACCACTTTCGCCGTTCGAATGTGAAACGTTAGGAATGTGGGAGGACCAAGATCAACATCATCCAAATTTAATTCAAGCGGCTCTTAGAGAAGCTGTAATGAGTGGAAAACTAAATTTCCGATATATTGATCGTATTTTATTTGAGTGGAAAAAGAATGGAATTAAAACGGTAGATCAGGCTCAAAATCAAGGTCAAAAATTTAGAGCGAATCAACAAAGAGCACAACAAATGACAAAACAAGAGACGAAATTTACTGGAAAAGTGCCTTTTTATAATTGGTTGGAGCAGTAATATAGGAGGGGAAATATGCTTAACAAAACGCAAATCCGTTATTGTTTAGACACAATGGCGGATATGTATCCAGAAGCACATTGTGAATTGGTTCATGACAATCCATTTGAACTTGTAATCGCGGTGGCGTTATCTGCACAATGTACAGATGTACTTGTAAATAAAGTGACAAGAAATTTATTTCAAAAATATAAAACACCAGAAGATTATTTAAGTGTTTCTCTAGAAGAATTACAACAAGATATACGCTCTATCGGATTGTATAGAAATAAAGCAAAAAACATTCAAAAATTATGCCGAATGTTATTAGATGACTATAATGGGGAGGTACCGAGCGATCGAGATGAACTTACGAAATTACCAGGTGTAGGAAGGAAAACAGCGAATGTTGTAGTTTCCGTAGCGTTTGGGATTCCGGCAATTGCTGTTGATACACATGTGGAGCGAGTGAGTAAACGATTAGCGATTTGTAGATGGAAAGACTCTGTGTTAGAAGTAGAAAAAACGTTAATGAAGAAAGTACCGATGGATGAGTGGGGGGTTACGCATCATCGTATGATTTTCTTTGGACGTTATCACTGTAAAGCACAACGACCGCAATGTGAGGAGTGCAGGCTGTTAGAAGTATGTCGTGAAGGAAAGAAGCGAATGAAGGTGAAATAAAGGATGGAGCGAGTTATAGAAATACCGAAAGAATTTCATTGCTTACCATTTTTTAAAGAAAGCGTAAATTCAATTGAGTATCATACAGACGAGTCTTTTGAAGAAATAATACAAAATACTTACTTTATATTTGATATTGAAAGACAGTATGAGCCATGGAAGGAAATTGAAAACAGTATTCCAGCAGTGTTGAATGTATGGAAAAATAAGCATGAAGACATTGCTATACTGTTTCGAAATAGAGATAAGCAAGAGGCTGAGGGGCCAATGATTCTTTTTGCAGCTCACTTGTTATCGGTTGTCTATTGGTTAAATGAGCAACCTGTTCATAGTTTGAATGAAATGCAAATAAATACGAATAAATTAAAAGTGCAACCTGTTAATTTTATGGAAAGGTATTCATTCATTATAAAGAAACCGAGTAATTATCATTCTTATATTCAATTAGCGCAGTTATATATCGAAATAGAAAAGCTGTTTGTAAAGAAAATGATAACAAAAAAGAAGTCTGCTTCTCGTTAAGAGAAACGGACTTCTTTTTTTGTTTATTAGGACTCTGTTGTAACAACAGCACCGTCTGCCTGAGGTGTATCTCCTCCGGTATTTTGGTGTTGCTGTTCTTGTTGTTTCTTAGCTTCGTCTTCAGCTTTTTTCTTGGCCTCTTCTTCAGCTTTCTTCTTAGCTTCGTCTTCAGCTTTTTTCTTAGCTTCGTCTTCAGCTTTTCTTCTAGCTTCCTCATCAGCTTTCTTTTGAGCTTCTTCTTGCTGTTTACGTTGTTGTTCTTGTTGCTGCTGTTCTTGTTGTTTCTTAGCCTCTTCATCAGCTTTTTTCTTAGCTTCGTCTTGTTTTACTTTATCTTCATTAGCTTTTTTCTGGGCTTCCTCATCAGCTTTTTTCTTAGCTTCTTCATCGGCCTTTTTCTTAGCCTCTTCATCAGCTTTTTTCGCATCTGGAGTTCCGCCAGGCGCAGTGAAGGATGCACCAATTGCTGGGCTTGTTCCAGTACCTTTTTTCGCTACTACAGAGAAGCTGTAAGTAACACCTGGTTTAATACCACCAAGAGTAGCTGTCGTACCACTTATTGATAGGCTACCACTTGAACCGTCAGTTGCTTTATAGCTGGCTGCATATGCGTCAACTTCTGCTGGTCCAGACCAGTTTAGTGTAACTGTGCTAGCGCCATCAAAAGTGACATTCAGACCACTAGGGGCATCTACTTTAATTTGTTTAATTGCATCTTTTTTCGCACCTTTAACGTATAACTCTCCGTTTATTTCTTGTACAGAAGAAGGACGTTCAAAGCGTGATTTATCTGTAGCGAATTTGCTCATCATTATTTGGAACATTTGCTGTGCAATTCTAGTGGAGCGATCACTAACATAATTTTTTGGACCATCTTTTTCGTAACCAGTCCAAACAGCCATTGTGTATTGTGGTGTATATCCAGCAAACCAGCTATCTCTGTTTGCATCAGCTGGGATATCATATTTTTGAAGAACTGATGCATCAAAGTTTTGTGTTCCTGTTTTACCTGCTACGTCAACACCTGAAACGTATGCTGTTGGACCTGTACCACCAGAACCAGGTTTTACTACGTCACGAAGAACGTCAGTAACCATGTAAGCTGTATAGTCTTGCATTGCGCGTTGTTCCTTAGGTTTAAAGCTTTTCTTTTTCCCGTCCGGGAAGGTTACTTCTTTTACGAAGTGTGGTTTATTATAGTTACCACTATTACCGAAGGTTGCATATGCACCTGCTACTTCCAATGGAGACCCCTCGTTACTACCGATTGCTGTTGATTCGTAGACTTTTCCTTCTTTAAAGGTCATGCCTAAACCTTCAGCGAATTCTTTTGACTTATTAAGACCAACTGTTTGTGCTGTCTTTAAAGCTGGAATGTTTAATGACTTTTTCAAAGCTTCACGTAGTGAAACGTCACCTTTGTAGCTCTTTGTTGCATTTTGTATTTTTTTACCATTGGAATACGTATACTCTGAATCGTTTAATTGATGGTATGTAGACCATTGTAAATTTTCAATTGCCGGACCGTAGTCGAAAATTGGTTTCATTGTTGAACCAACTTGGCGTTTTAAATCAGTTGCCATATTATGACCTTTGAAAGTAGACTTACTTTCTTTACGTCCAGCACCAATTGCTCGAACTTCTCCAGACTGTGTATCCATAAATACGAATGACCCTTGGAATTGATCGTCTGGATACTTAATAAGATTGCCATCCATAATTTTGTCAGCGTAATCTTGAGCATCTTGATCAAGTGTTGTATGAATCGTTAAACCATCTGAACCGATATTTACATCAGGATATTCTTTTTCAACTTCTTTTACAACCGCATCTAAAAATGCTTGATACTTCATCTCAGTTACTTCTGAAGACGGTTGAAGGCCCTCTGTTACTGGGATCTTAACGGCGTTATTCATTTCTTCTTTTGTTATATAACCATGTCGATTCATTAATGATAATACAACATTACGACGATTTGTTGCTCGTTCAACATTTTCCTTTTTTGTTGGATCATAAATGTTTGGACCTTGGGGTAAACCAGCGAGCATAGCAGCTTCATGTAATTGCAAGTCTTTTAAATCTTTACCATAATATTTTTGCGCTGCTGTCGCAATACCATATGAACGGTTACCTAAATTAATCTTATTTAAGTACATTTCTAAAATCTCATGTTTAGAGTATTGTTGCTCTAATTTATAAGATAAGTACCATTCTTGTACTTTTCTCTTAGCAGTTTTATCCATCGTTAGAAAATAGTTTTTAACGACTTGCTGTGTAATCGTACTACCACCTTGGGAACCGAAACCACCAGTGACATTTTCCATAACTGCTTTTGTAGTTCGTTTAAAATCAATTCCATTATGATCATAGAAACGCGAATCCTCAGTTGCAAGGAATGCATTTTCAACTACTTTTGGAATTTGATCATAAGTAACATGCGTTCGTTTTTCAGCACCGTATTCATAGAAGAAATTCCCGTTTTTATCAAGAAACTTTGTTGATAAAGGATTAACAAGTTTGGATTTGTCTAATTTTGGAGCGTCCTTTACCATAACAAAGAAAGCGGAAACGCCGGCTACGAGACCAACGATACCAAGAAGTAGACAACCTATAAGGAATTTCTTGAAAAAGGAGCCTTTTTTCTTTGGTTTTTCTTCTTTATGTGTTTTTTTCTCTTGATTTTTCACATGATTTCGTTCTGTACGAGAACGATAATTATCTGACATTATACTTTCTCCTACCTTTCATTCTCTCCCCAAAAGTCGAAAAAAGAGCCTTAGTGATGACTCTATCACGAAAAATAAACCGTGTCTAGTACACGGATATAGTCAATCCGAGGGTGATAACCGCATGATAATAAGGATCCATGCTCTTCTATTTCTTCTTTCGTAATCGACTTGCGTCCACCAGTATTTTGACGATTCCAAAATGCAATAATATGTTTTGCATCTAATAAATAAAATTCATCAAAAAGTGTAAATTTAATAATGACAAATGCAATTCCATTATGAGCAACCACTTGCTTCATATGTTCTATTTGATGAAGGTGGAAGTTTTGAAGTGGGAAACTAGTTTTATTTTTTGTTTCCTTTGCTTCAAAATCGATGTATTTCCCTTTGTATACACCGTTGTAATCTGTTGTAGAAGGTTGTTTAAAATACGCTTCTTTTACCACTGCAGCACTTCGAGCGGGGTAATCTACTTTTACAATTTGAAGAGGTGTAGGTTTTTTATGTACACATGCAATATTATGGGTTAAGTAATATTGATTTGTTTCATTCAATTCCTCTTCAAGGGACATACCTCTGTTGCTATAAGTATGTGTTTTTATAGGTGTTTTTTGAGGTTGTGAAGCTTGATTATACCTTTTTCCATTTGGGTAACGAATGGTCATAGTGTGTCCACTCCCAACTTACTAAGAATTACTTACAAAGGTGATTATATCAAAAAATGAAAAAAGATGTGACCTTTTTGATGAAAGGTATGATGACTTATTTATGTTGACATGGAATGATTATATGAAAATTAAACAAAATCGAGAAAAAAAGTTTTGTACAGAGGAAGAAAAAGCAATCATTCGCAATATTACAAAGAAAACAGAAATAGCTAATGTGGACAATATTTCTCGGACACAATCTTATCAAGAATATTATTTAAGAAATAGTGAAATCAGGTGGGCCTTTTTAGCGAGTATGGTTTCGAGAAATGCGGGATGGAATATGACCGATTTAGAAGGGAGATATTATGCTACTGTTTTACCTAAAACGGTAAAAAAACATTTATTTCTTCTGTACGAACAAGCTAATTGGATTATTTTCTTAGATGCCTTTCCTCAGCTATTATTGTATGAGGAAAGTAAGAAGAGACGTACACCTCTCTTTCATTTGTTGCAATATTTCAGCGTATCAATTTTTATGGAAAAAGAATGGTTACTTTTCTGGGAGAAAAGAGATATGAATAGGCTTATAACAGCCCTTATTATAAATGAACAAAATAAAATTCAAAAACCAGTCATTGAGAGCACATATTTTAAAAAACATGTATTCCATACTGCACTTTTTAAAGTACAAGAAAGATTTCATATTAGTGCAGTTATCTTCCCAACAATTGAAGGGAGGATGTATGGATTTTCGGTTTATCAATTTGAAACGTTACAACAGCGTATAGAACTGGGAAAAAAATTAGCATGGTTATTGTTTCATCCAATTTATAATGGTTCGTTTTATAAGTTTGCAGTGCAAACTACACATACTGGGTCTAGAGAAGATTATGAATTTTACTCAAAGGAAACTAGAAAATCGTGTACGCCAGCACTTAGAGATAGTTATCCTGTTGTTTTACATGAAGAAATAGAAATGAGAGATTGGTTTTGTGCAAATATGAAAATGAATGTGCTATTTGTACTTGAAGAACCTAAAGAGGAAGTTAATATAACAGAATGGTATAGGAGAAAGAGGGAACAAATCTATAGGATATCTATCGTAAATCGTTTCGTTAAAAGGATGGATGAGTTCATGATATAATGAAAAAGAAGTCCCGTCGTCCATTTTGAAGACGGGACTTCTTAATTTGAAATAATCCTGCTATGCTTGCTACGACTTTAATCTCAAAACGTAATGCTAGTAGGAGATTAAGGGTGACTTGAAATTTAACCGTACGTAATAAAGTCTCGCTTTATGTAGCAGGGAAGTTTGGACCATCTAGCTTTGGATTGCCAGTCTCGGGTTTATTTTGTTGTTTGTTTTGGTTTTTCTTTTTTTCATTTTTGTTCTTTGCCATTGTACTACACCTCCTTTTTGTATTGTTACCATTTCTATAAATGACATACGAAATGATTTCTTTGACGAATAACAACTAGTTTTGTCATGTGGGCAGGAGTGGTGAATCGTTCGGCGAAATTACATGACAAAGGAAAAGCAAAGAAGGAGGCGTTTTGTATATGGCGATGGTTCAGAAGGAAGATGTAATGAAAAAAATGGATCAAATGTTAAGTTCTCTCGATTTGCTGGAAATGAATATAGGGATTAGAATGAATCATGCATTAAAGGATGCGAGTGAAAAAATATGTAATAAGATAGAAATAACAGAAATGCATATTGAACATATGGAAAATAAATTAGTGCATCACGAAGAAAAAGGGAATTGGGTAAAGACATTTCAAAACGTCGTAGTGAGTGCATAATAAGGTGGGAAAGAGATGAAGAATGAAGCATTAATACAGTCTTCAGAAAAACTCATGCAGTATAATAATGAAGCGAATATAAAAAAAAGAGAACTAATCGAATACGACTTTTATAAGGATATGAAACCATTTGTAGACATGGTAGATGAGGAATTAAAGAAGTGGAAAGAATTAGCTTATACGTGGATTAAAGAAGAAAAGCCAAAGTATATACATGTACAGCAAATTGATCAAGTATACGATAATTTACAAACGAATGTGTTACAATGTTTTGTAAATAAAGGTAAAGGTAAACGATTCTTTGAAACACACCAAGCCATTTCGTATACTTTGCAAAATATAGTTGAGCAATGTAAATAACAAGAGGGAGAACCCTCTTGTTATTTTTATGCTTCTGTCATTGTTGTAGGTTTTGTTGCGCCGTTTATTTCTAATTCTTTTATTAATGTTCGATAATCTGAAATGCATATTTTTCCTTCGAGATACCAATGTCTCGCAAAGTCTAATAATTCATTTGCATTCTCTGTGCAATACCCCTTTTTTTGAGAAAACGCTTGTTTTAAATCCCCTAATACCATGTTGATTCCTCCCCCATGAGAATCTTCTTCTTAATTATCATAGCATGGAAGGGTTTTCTTTTTTAATTTTTTAAAAATTTAAACTTCCGACAAAAATAGACAGATACTCCATCACACATATTATTTTATAGGTACATATTATATATGTAGAAACTTATGTGAAGGAGGAGAGAATGCATGTTTCAACAATCTAACGTATATCAGCAAACAAATCCATATGCACAGCAAAATATGTACCAATATAATACGGATACATATTTACGGTATAATATGTATCCTTTCGAGCCTTATTATGGAAATCAAAATTATTATCAACCGTTTGAAGTGTCGTTTATGAATCAAGCTCAACCACAACAGCAGCAACCTTATGTGAATCAGGCTCAACAATCACAACAGCAGCAACCTTATGTGAATCAGGCTCAACAATCACAACAGCAGCAACCTTATGTGAATCAAGCTCAACAATCACAAGCTCAGCAACCATACATGAATCAACAACAGCAGCAGCCTTATATGAATTCGCAATATTATATGCCACCACCATCGCCCTATGCTAATCAACAAGCGATGTTTTATCCACCAAAACAGCCGTACCCGACGCAGAGTAAACAAAAGCAACAACAGCCAAGTCAGTTTTCTAGTTTTGTTTCTCAATTTAAAACATCCGATGGTAACTATGATGTAAATAAAATGATGAATACAGCTGGACAAATGATGAATGCGATGAATCAGGTGACAGGTATTGTAAAGCAAGTTGGAGGCTTTTTTGGTAAGTAATGTTGAAGAGTTGTCTATGAAAGTATGGTATATGAAATAAAGGACTAGACAAATTTCCTTGTAATAAATGGGTATATATAACAAACGGCTTTCTCTCTTTTCTCATACTGTAAAGTGTAATCAGATTTTTTTAACGAGAGAGGAGAGAAAAAACTATGCATCATTGTCATCCTTGTTTTGGAGGGCATAAGCCTGTAGGACCTATTTGTACAACTGCTCCTGTCGTTCATCCGACGAAACAATGCGTAACACACTCTTTTTCAACAACGGTGGTGCCACACATTTTCCCAACACATACAACACATGTACATCATCAACAAATTAAAAACCAAAACTTCTTCCCACAAACAAATTCAAATGTAAATGTTGTGGACCCAATCGACCCAGGATTCGGCGGTGGATGTGGACCGTGTGGCCATGGTCATCATCACCACGTTCATCAAATATCTCCATTTGGGCCAGGACCGAATGTATCACCGTTTGGACCAGGACCAAATGTATCACCGTTTTTACCAAACAATGTATCACCAGTAGGTCCAAATATCGGACCAAACGTTGGTGGAATATTTAAAAAGTAAATGATATGTTAGAACTAGCGAAATGCTAGTTCTTTTTTTGTAATTGGAGTGTTGATATGAAAGTTATTGCAGTAACAGGATATAAGCCATTTGAACTTGGAATATTTAAAAATGATCATCCAGGGGTGGGGTGTATAAAAAAGGCATTACACCGTAAATTAACCACTTTTGTAGAAGATGGTTTAGAATGGGTTATAATAAGCGGCCAGTTAGGTGTAGAATTATGGGCTGCTGAAGTTGTTTTTGAAATTCAAGTAGAATATCCAGATTTAAAATTAGCGGTATTCACTCCGTTTTTAGAACAAGAAGAAAATTGGAAAGAAGATAATCGTGAATATTACGAATTTATTCTTTCTCAAGCAGACCATGTTGATAGTATCACGAAACGGAAGTATGAAAGCCCAGAGCAATTTAAATTAAAAAATCAATTTTTTATTGAAAAAAGTGATGCACTTTTAGCGGTATACGATGAAGAAAAACCAGGAAGTCCCAAATATATTGTAGAAACAGCAAAGAAAAAAGGGGAAATAGAAAATTATCACAGTTATTTCATTCTTTTTTCTGAGTTACAAGATATAATAGAAGAGGAACAGTGGAATAATGCAGAGTAATATGTAATATAGTACTCGTATATATGATTGACAAAAAGCATTGTTTCTGAAAAAATTTAGTTAATGAAAGTTTTGGTAAAAATTTGAGGTGAAGAAAATGATTTCGGATAAAATTAAATTAACAGCGAAAGATATTTTAGAAAAAGAATTTAAAACAGGTATGAGAGGTTATCAGCAAGAAGAAGTAGATAAGTTTCTTGATATGATCATTAAAGACTATGAAGCTTTCCACAAAGAGTTTGAGCAATTAAAGCAACAAAATGCTCGTTTAAAGCGTGAATTAGAGGAACAAAAACTAGCAGTAACGCAAGTTCCACAACAACCTGTACAAACACCAGTTGCACAACCGGTTTATAACAACACGAATACGGATATTTTAAAACGCTTATCTAACTTAGAAAAAGCTGTATTTGGAAGTAAGTTATACGAATGATGTAAGGTGGGAAAAGGTTTAAGCATTTTACATAGAAAAAAACGTTGCAAAATCTTTTTGTTTCCACTATACTAATGGATGTCATAACGTTTGGGTAATCGCTGCAACGCCAACGTTGTAGAGGAAAGTCCATGCTCGCACGGCCTGAGATGGCTGTAGTGTTCGTGCCTAGCCAATTCATAAGCTAGGGTATTCTGGCTGTAAGGCTGGTTTAACGGCAGGGAAAAAACCTAAGTCCTTTCGGATATGGTTTGACTACCTTTAAAGTGCCACAGTGACGAAGTCCTTGAAGAAATGATAGGAGTGGAACGAGGTAAACCCCACGAGCGAGAAACCCAAATAATGGTAGGGGAATCTTTTCCAAGGAAATGAACGACGGGAAAGGACAGGTTTTATAACCTGTAGATAGATGATTGCCACCGGAGTACGAGGCGTGGGCCGTTTGTAGTACAAAGGAACAGAACATGGCTTACAGAACGTTATGAACCAACTATGAAATAACTCAGCTCTCCTTTGTTAGAGGAGGGCTTTTTATTTGTATGAAGTTATAAAGTATGAGTTAAAATGGTTAATGAGAAAATTTTTCGTAAAATGTAATGATTAATAGGAACAATTGCTATTAATTATTGTTTGAATATACATAAGAGGTGAATGCAAATGGGAAAAGTTACTTTAATTGCAACAGCGGCAATGGGTATTGAAGCGTTAGTTGCCCGAGAAGTTCGCGATCTTGGTTATGAATGTCAAGTAGAAAACAGCAAAGTAACATTTGAAGCAGATGAAAAGGCGATTTGTCGCACGAATTTATGGTTACGTACTGCGGATCGTGTAAAAATTAAAGTTGGCGAATTTAAAGCAACAACATTTGATGAGCTATTTGAAAAAACGAAAGCATTAAACTGGGGAGATTATATTCCAGAGAATGGCGAGTTCCCTGTTATCGGTAAATCTTTAAAATCTGAATTATTCAGTGTTTCGGATTGCCAACGTATTGTTAAAAAGGCTGTCGTTGAAAAATTAAAAACAACATATAAACGTACAACTTGGTTTGAAGAAGATGGTCCGTTATTCCGTATTGAGATTGCAATGCTCAAGGATATTGCAACATTAACAATTGATGCGAGTGGTGTTGGACTTCATAAACGTGGATACCGTATGGATCAAGGGGAAGCTCCGTTAAAAGAAACATTAGCTGCGTCTTTAATTAAATTAACAAACTGGAAGCCAGATCGTCCATTTGTTGATCCATTCTGTGGATCAGGTACAATTCCGATTGAAGCGGCATTAATTGGGCAAAACATTGCGCCAGGATTTAACCGTGGTTTCGCATCAGATGAGTGGGGCTGGGTAGGTAAACAAAACTGGCGTGAAGCGCGTCAAGAAGCTGAAGATTTAGCGAACTATGATCAACGATTACAAATCATAGGATCAGATATTGATCATCGTATGATTCGAGTTGCTCAAGATAACGCAGAAGAAGTAGGTTTAGGTGATTTAATTACATTTAAACAAATGCAGGTAAAAGATTTCACAACAAAAGAGGATTATGGCTACGTTGTAACGAATCCTCCATACGGAGAACGTTTAAGTGAAAAAGCACTCGTTGAACAACTGTATAAAGAAATGGGACAAGTATTCCGTCCGTTAGATACATGGTCAGCGTATGTATTAACAAGCTACGAAGCATTTGAGAAGTGTTACGGAAAAGATGCGTCGAAGAAGCGTAAACTGTTTAACGGATTTATCCGTACAGATTACTACCAATACTTCGGAAAACGTCCACCGCGTAATTCATAGTATAAAACTCCTTCAGCGCGCATATACTGGCTATTATGTAATGCGTAAAGGAGGAAGTGATATGGATAGTTTCCAATTATCAATGATTCAAAAAGCTATTCACCGTACGTATGATGAGCTCGGAAAAGAAGTGGATAGTCAAGGTGCGATTGTAGATGAAATACAAAAAGCACAAGAAGAATATTTGTCAGCTCTTTCACATGAAACAGCGATTGATAAACGGTATTTAAAGTCATTAATATAGAAGAAAATTTTCCTTTTTCGAAAGGAAAATTTTTTTTCGTGAATTTCTATGTATGGCAACAGGGGAAAGCAAATGCATACATATGCGTAGCAGTTGCTATTATCTTTTTATAGAAAAACTTTTTGGTTGGAGGCTAAGGATGTTTACTGAGAAGAGATTACCATTTGAAGTAGGAAAACAAGATAATTTTTATGATAAGTTGAATGAGTGGATTGGAGATGTATTTTACGACATCCTTCCGGAAAAAGGCTTTGAAGAGCGTGATGAACAAATTTTTATGGCGTTTCAGTTAGAACGCGCTTTCCAAGAAAAGAAAGTTATGTTCGCAGAAGCGGGTGTAGGAACAGGGAAAACAATTGTATATCTTCTATATGCAATTTGTTACGCGCGTTATACTGGGAAACCAGCTATTATTGCTTGTGCAGATGAAACGTTAATTGAGCAGCTTGTGAAAGAAGAAGGGGACATTGCTAAGTTATCTGAAGCATTAGGGCTATCTGTTGATGTAAGGCTTGCAAAATCAATGGATAATTATTTATGCTTACGTAAACTTGAAGATGTTATGAGTGGACGAGCTCCAGAAGTAATTGAAGACGTATATTACGAGTTACCACAGTTTGTATTCGATCATGGTACGATGCAAAACTTTACTCACTATGGTGACAGAAAAGAATTTCCACTTTTAAATGACGAAGAATGGTCAAAAGTAAATTGGGATTACTTCCAAGATTGCTTTACTTGTGATTCTCGTCATCGCTGTGGACAAACTCTTTCTCGTGAACATTATCGTAAAGCAGCAGATTTAATTATTTGTTCTCAAGATTTCTATATGGATCATATTTGGACGTACGATGCTCGTAAGCGTGAAGGGCAAATTCCATTATTACCAGAAAGTAGCTGCGTTGTATTCGATGAAGGACATCTTGTAGAATATGCAGCTCAAAAAGCTTTAACATACCGTTTAAAGCAAACGATGATGGAGCAACTTTTAACGAGATTGTTGCAAAACGATATTCGCGAGGAGTTTGCACATTTAGTAGAAGAAACAATTTGGCAAACAGAGCGATTCTTTGATGTGTTACAAGAGAATAAAAAGGAAATTGCCGGTTCTGATCGTTTAGAAATTACTGTGACAGAAAAAGTAACAGCTGAAGCGAAGCGACTTTATGCAAAAATTGGTGAAGTCGGTGATGCATTAGTATTTGAAAGTGAAATGCATACAGTAAACACGTATGACTTAAATATCGTTGATGAGCATTTAGATGTGTTAGAACATTCACTTCGTCTGTTTATGCACGAGAAAAATGTAATTACATGGGGTGAAGAAGGTGATGGTGCCTTCACGTTAGTTATTATGCCGCGTGCAGTTGAAGAGGTGTTACAAGAGAAAGTATTCTCGAAGAAAATCCCGTATATTTTCTCTTCTGCGACATTATCGAACAACGATTCATTCGCATTTACAGCAAATAGTCTAGGGGTAAAAGATTACTTATCATTCTCAGTTGCCTCACCGTTTGATTATGAGGAGCAAATGGCGGTAAACTTACTATCGCATACGAAAGAAAATGAATGGGAAAGAAAGTGTCAATATACACTTGAAAATATACAAAAAACAAATGGACGTACGCTTGTATTATTCCGTACAACACAAGAACTTGCAGCGTTTAAAGAATATGTAAGTAAAGAACAAATGTCAGTTCCGTTCCTATATGAAGGAGATCAGGAAATTAGTCAGCTCGTTTCTCGTTTCCAAAATGAAGAAGAGACTGTACTTTGTGCCGTTCATTTATGGGAAGGTTTAGATATTCCAGGTTCATCATTATCACATGTTATCATTTGGTCATTACCATTCCCTCCAAACGATCCTGTGTTTGAAGCGAAACGTAAGCACGTAAATGATCCATTCTGGGATGTAGATGTACCGTATATGATTTTACGACTTCGTCAAGGGATCGGACGTTTAATTCGTACGAGCGACGATAAAGGTGCTATATCAATCTTCTTATCTGATTCAGAAGATGAGAAAGTAGTTGCAGCTGTGAAAAATGTACTGCCAGTAGAAGGTAAAGAATTATAAGGAAAAAGCTTGGCGCTTGCCAAGCTTTTTTCTATTATAAAAGGAATTTATGTTTCCGTGTCGAATTAAGTTTGAGGTAGAAAAAGGAGGCTTTTATACGATGACAGTTGCTACATATGAAGTAGAAAAACAATTTTTAACATACGTGAAGAAGATACAGAATTATGGAGAAGCATTAAGTTTAATGTTTTGGGATTTAAGAACAGGTGCACCAAAAAAAGGTGTGGATCAGCGTTCTGAAGTAATTGGTATGCTTTCGTCAGAAGTGTTTGCTATGTCGACTTCAGATGAGATGGGAAACTATTTAACAGAGCTTGAAGCTTTAATACGCGAAGATAAACTTTCTGAAACGACGAAGAAAATGGTTGAAGAGTGCCGGAAAGAATATGATAGAAATAAAAAAATTCCACAAGTTGAATATGAGGCTTATGTGAAATTAGAAGCGAAAGCGGAGAGTGTGTGGGAAGAAGCTCGCGAAAAATCTGATTTCGAAATGTTCCGCCCGTACTTAGAAAAAATTGTGGAATTTAAAAAGAAATTTATTACATATTGGGGTTATGAAACATATAAATACAATACATTATTAGATATGTATGAGCCAGGTATTACAGTGGAAGTTTTAGATCACGTATTTGGTCAACTTCGTGAGCGCATCGTACCGCTTGTAAAAGAAATCTCTGAGTCTAAAAAAGGATTAAAAACAAGTGCTTTATCGGAACGATTTTCAAAAGAAAAACAAAAGAACTTTACATTAGAATTATTGAAGCAATTGAATTATGACTTTGAAGCAGGTCGTCTTGATGAAACAGTACATCCTTTCGAAATTACATTAAATAGAGGGGATGTTCGTATTACGACACGCTATGATGAAAAAGATTTTCGTATGGCTGTTTTTGGAACAATTCATGAATGTGGTCATGCAGTATATGAACAAAATATTGCAGAACAATTTGAAGGTACACCACTTTGCAGTGGTACATCTATGGGTATTCACGAATCACAATCATTATTCTTTGAGAACTTTATCGGCCGTAATAAATCATTCTGGAAGAAGAATTATGATTTATTAAAAGAGTATAGCAATGGTCAATTTGATGATATGTCAGTTGATGAGTTTTATGATGCAATTAACGAATCGAAACCGTCATTCATTCGTATAGAAGCAGATGAGCTTACATACCCGCTTCATGTTATGGTTCGTTATGAGCTTGAGAAAGAATTATTTGATGGTACATTACAAGTGAAGGACTTACCAGCAGCTTGGAATGATAAGATGGAAGCATATTTAGGCATTCGTCCGGAAAATAATGCACAAGGTGTATTGCAAGATGTTCACTGGGCTGGTGGTTCATTTGGATACTTCCCATCTTATGCGCTTGGTTACATGTATGCAGCACAGTTTAAGCAAAGAATGTTAAAAGACATTCCGAACTTTGACGCATTATTAGAAGAAGGAAACGTAACACCAATTCGTGAATGGTTAACAGAAAATATTCACCAATACGGTAAAACGAAAAAGCCACTTGAAATTTTAGAAGATGTGACAGGCGAAGGATTAAATGCAAACTACTTAGCAGATTATTTAGAAGCGAAGTATAAAGAAATTTATGAGTTATAAAAAAGAGCTGCTTAATTGCAGCTCTTTTTTTAAGGGGGATAAAAGAATGCTTTATACATATACAGTAATGACGCAAGAAGAAGCGGAAGAGATTGCATATAACTGGCACTATGAAGGGAAATATTCTTTTTATGATATAGCGGCAGATGAAGAAGATTTAGATGAGTTTTTACATGATGAGAGTAGAGGGAATCATACGTTTTCTGTAAAGGAAAATGGCACTCTCATTGGTTTTTTTACTGTTTGTAAAATGAATAATGGAACGGTTGATATAGGACTTGGAATGAGACCTGATATAACTGGCAATGGATTTGGTTTACAGTTCGTGAATGCGGGACTAGCTTTTAGTGAAGAAAAATATGGGTGCAATTATATAACACTATCAGTAGTGAAATTTAATGAGAGAGCTATTAAAGTATATAAAAGGGCAGGGTTTGAAGCAGTTGGGACGTTTATACAAAAAACAAACGGTAGTTGTTTTGAGTTTTTGAAAATGAATTATATATGTGGAAAATAACAAAAAACAGAAGAGGGTTCTTCTGTTTTTTGCAACTTCATTAACTTTCAGTTGATAGCATGTGTACAGCTATTTCATGCATGTCTTTCAAACCTGATACTTGAGCGTATTCAGCAACAGTGATACTATTTGTTGTTAGAAGTTCGATAATATGTTCATCCATTCTTGACCAAGTTTTACCGCCAGAATTGTCATAAGAATTAATTAACTTTGTTAGTCCATCTTTCCCAAAGAGCAGATAATGGGAAGCGAAATCGATAGATACATCAGCTATCCCTACTTCTGTCCAATCGATTAAGCCAGTTACATTATTTTTCTTATCAATCAGGATATGACCTGGATGTATATCCCCGTGCTTTACTCCTACATGAGATGGCCAAAAAGAGTCTTCAGCTAGCCATGCTTGCCAACGATCCCATAAGTTTTGATTGATGTGGTATTGTTCCTTCACTCGATTCATCCTTTGTTTCATAGAAGTTCTTAATTCATTAGCAGTAAGAATTTCAACACCTATATTATTAAATTTTTGCTGAGGTAATGAGTGTAAATTCGCTAGAACTTTTCCTAATGAAATATTGTATTCAGTTGGTGCATTCTTTTCATTAAAGTTCCATATATATTCTTGTCGTTCTATATCGATAGTAGCGGCAGGAACGCCACTTAGTTGTTTATAAGCGATTAGTTCCTCAGAGAATATAGACCAATCAGGAACTTGGAATTCTACATGTTTTTTCATAAGTTCTAATGCTTTTTTTTCTCGTTGGACATGTCTCATAGATTCTGGTCTACGAGGAATTCTTAGTATCCATTTATCTCCGTTTTGTTCTTTAACGTGTGCTACTTGAAAGTCAACGCCAGATTCATTAATTACTATTGAATCTTCTAATATATTTAGTCCTTCCTTATTTGCTAATTGTTTAACTTTAAGTGTATTCATTCCCATTTCCTCCAAATGTTTATTCTAATTTTAATGTTTTCTGTTACTAATTGTTTCTAACTACATCAATATGATTAAAGTAGCGAGATATAAGGAAATGTAATCATAAAAAAACCACAGACGAGCTTCTGTCTGTGGTTAAGAGTAAACGAGGATATAATGAATAAACGCCTCTCTTTGTATGAAAAAATATACGAAAAAAAGACAGACGTATATCTGCCTTTCTTCATGTGGAAAGTGTACTCTTCCGTTGAAGATTATTAAAAATGTGCAGACTAATCCCGTTTACTCTGCTTTATGAAAACAGAGCCTTTGAACATATTAAGTTACTTATTGTTCAAAGTTTGCTGACGTAGTCTTCCTGCGTGCATCATCTTTAATAATCCTCCTTTTAATAGTATGGTAACACTATACTTTGTTTATAAGTAAATATCAATAAAAAATACTAGATATAATATCTTAAAAATCGAATTAACTAAAAATTTATATTCGGAAAATAGAGATAAAGGATATTTGCTTTTGTAATTGGAAATTGTGGAAGAAGATGTGTATGATAGAATTTTAGTAGTAAATAGTAGGTTTAGCAAGGAAAGGTAGAGGTAGTATGATTACAATTAAAACGAAAAATGAAATAGATTTGATGCATGAATCTGGAAAATTACTTGCTTCATGTCATAAAGAAATTGCGAAAATGATAAAGCCAGGTATAAAGACACAAGAGATTGATACGTTTGTTGAAATGTATTTAAAACAGCATGGTGCCACATCTGAACAGAAAGGTTACAATGGGTATCCATATGCGATATGTGCATCTGTAAACGATGAAATGTGTCATGGGTTTCCGGCCGATGTTCCTTTAAATGAAGGAGATATTGTAACAATTGACATGGTAGTAAACTTAAATGGTGGTCTTTCAGATTCTGCTTGGACGTATAGAGTTGGAAATGTTTCTGAGGAAGCGGAAAGGTTAATGGTAGTAGCTGAGAATGCATTGTATAAAGGGATTGATCAGGCGGTAATCGGTAATCATGTAGGAGACATTGGGTATGCAATTGAGAGTTACGTAGCAAATGAAGGTTTTTCTGTCGCAAGAGACTTTACGGGACATGGAATAGGTAAAGAGATCCATGAAGAACCAGCAATTTTTCATTTTGGGAAACAAGGACAAGGGCCTGAGTTGCAAGAAGGAATGGTAATTACAATTGAGCCAATTGTAAATGTAGGTATGCGATATTCGAAAGTAGATTTAAATGGATGGGCTGCAAGAACGATGGACGGGAAATTATCAGCGCAATATGAGCATACAATTGCAATTACAAAAGATGGGCCAATTGTTTTAACGACGCTTTGAAATAATATGTAAGAGTTTACAAAACTCGAACGAAAATGATGTTTTTATAAAATTTGTACGTGTTTTGTTAATAAATACTTTTCAAAGTATAAAAAGTGCGTTATAATCCATCTATAAAATAAATAGTTAGCTACACTCATATAATCGCGGGGATATGGCCTGCAAGTTTCTACCGAAGTACCGTAAATACTTTGACTATGAGTGAGGACGAATATATTGCTTGTTTAGCATTCTTTTTTGCGAAACTCCAAAAGCGCGTCTCTCACTTGTAACGAGTGGTGGCGGCTTTTGGAGTTTTTTATTGCATAAGAGGGGGAACAAACATGAAAGTATTACAAGAAAAGATTTTGAACGAAGGAAAGGTTTTATCTGGTGACGTATTAAAGGTAGATGCATTTTTAAATCATCAAATTGACCCAGTACTTATGCAAGAGATTGGAAAAGAATTTGCTAAACGTTTTAAAGAAGAGAACATTACAAAAATCGTAACGATTGAATCTTCAGGCATCGCACCAGCAGTTATGGCTGCATTAGAGCTTGGTGTAAAAGTAATCTTTGCAAGAAAACGTAAATCGTTAACGTTACAAGATAATATGTACGTTGCAAACGTATACTCATTTACGAAACAAGAAACGAATGAAATTTCATTATCTCGCAATCATATCGATGAAAATGATCGTGTATTAATCATCGATGACTTTTTAGCAAACGGTCAGGCTGCTTTAGGTTTAATGAGTTTAGTAGAGCAAGCTGGAGCGAGTATTGCAGGAATTGGAATTGTTATTGAAAAAGCATTTCAAGATGGAGGAAAGAAGCTTCGTGAACAAGGCGTTCGTGTTGAATCACTAGCAGAAATTGCATCACTTGATAACGGCACAGTTGCATTTGTACAGCATGAAACTGCGGAGGTGAAATAAGCAATGAAGCAGCATCCATTTAAAATTGCATCGCTTGGTATGCAGCATATGCTTGCTATGTATGCTGGCGCAATTATCGTACCGCTTATTGTAGGCGGCGGACTTGGTTTAAATCAAAAAGAGTTAACATACTTAGTCTCAATTGATTTATTAATGTGCGGCGTTGCGACAATTTTACAAGCATTATCAAATCGCTTTTTCGGTATTGGACTCCCAGTTGTACTTGGTTGTACATTTACAGCGGTTGGGCCGATGATTGCAATTGGAAAACAATACGGTGTGTCTTCTATCTATGGGGCAATTATTGCTGCCGGGTTATTCGTTGTTATTTTTGCGAAATTATTTGGAAAGCTTGTAAAACTGTTTCCACCAGTTGTAACAGGGTCTGTCGTTACAGTAATTGGAGTTACACTTGTTCCAGCCGCTATTAATGATATGGCTGGTGGAGTAGGAAGCAAAGATTTCGGAAGTCTTGAAAACTTAGCGTTAGCATTTGGCGTGTTATTATTTATCATCATTATGTATCGTTTCTTTGATGGGTTTATCCGTTCAATTTCTATTCTATTAGGTTTGTTGTTCGGTACTATCGTTGCAGCATTTATGGGGAAAGTAAGCTTGCAAGCAGTTGGAGAGGCGGATTGGTTCCATGGTATTCAGCCATTTTACTTCGGTACACCAACATTTGAATTAACACCAATTATTACAATGATTCTCGTTGCTTGTGTAGGGATTGTAGAAGCAACAGGTGTATACTTTGCATTATCTGATATTTGCAATAAAAAAATCGGTGAAAAAGAATTAACAAAAGGGTATCGTGCAGAAGGATTAGCGATGGTGTTAGGTGGTATTTTTAACGCGTTCCCATATACAACATACTCTCAAAACGTAGGACTTGTTCAATTAACTGGAGTAAGAAATCGCGTTATTATTTATACTTGCGGTGGTATGTTAATCGCTCTTGGGTTTATTCCGAAAATTGCAGCTATCACAACAATTATTCCGAAGTCAGTACTTGGCGGTGCTATGCTCGCAATGTTTGGTATGGTTATGGCATATGGTATTAAAATGTTAAGTAGCGTTGACTTTGGAAGACAAGAAAACTTATTAATCGTTGCATGTTCTGTTGGAATTGGGCTTGGCGTAACAGTCGTTCCTACATTATTCTCACAACTTCCAGAAAGCATTCGTATTTTAACAGATAACGGAATTGTACTTGGAAGTGCATCAGCAGTATTGTTAAATATCGTATTTAATATGGTGCCGCAGCGCAAAGTGAAAGTAAAAGAAGAGCCGGTGTCTATGCAAAGTGCAGTAAGAGAAGCGTAAAAAAGCAAGGTCTCGTTATGAGACCTTGCTTTTCTTTTTAAGTGGCATCATTTTCCCGTAAGTACCAAGACGCCAAATGTACTCAAGTGGCCCGTATTGGTAATGTGAAAGCCACCAGCGGCTAATAAAGATTTGTAACGTGTAGAAACCGACGCAGAATAGTGGTCCAACCCATAATGGAGCAAGATAATCATTTTTGAATAGTAGCCCAAATACAAGTAATGTAACAATTGTATGTGAGATGTAATTCGTTAACGCCATTCGTCCAACGTATTGGAATGGACGTAATACTGTTTGCCATTTTTCTTTTTGTAATAAACGCATTAACGTGACAATGTAGAAGATGAACAATGTCTTTCCGCTTATCATCGTAATACCCATAAGTGAAAATGGTGTGTATGGTTGATTGTTCATAAAGAAGTAAACCATAATAAACCACATCGGTAATGTTAAAATGAACATAATGATTTGCCATTTTTTAAGTTTTGGATCTAATTCCTTAGCACGGCGGAAAATGTCTTTTTTACCGGCATATAATCCGAGTAAAAACAATCCTAGTGTTTCAGGAAGCATAATAAGACTGTTACTTATTGCTTCAGAATAGAAAGAATAGAATCTGTCTGTAATTTGTAAGCCCCAGTTTTCTAACGGCATAATGGCTATGGAAAGGCCTAGTTCATCTACCGGCACTAATAACATGACAAGAGAACCTAATAATGTGAACAATTGCATGAAACTTAATAGTACAATTGACCATATTAAAATAGTACGTGTCTTTCTTTTGTAAAATAAAAATAAGAAAAACCCGGTAATTGCATAAGTATGTAAAATGTCACCGTCCCATAAAAGAACGTAATGTAAGAACCCAAATAATAATAAGATAAGTAAGCGGCGAACAAACAAAGTTTTTGGACGATCGGTCTTCGCCTCAGCACGATTCATAAAAATATAAAAACCTAATCCGAATAAAAACGAAAAAATTGTATAAAATTTCGTTTGAATAAACATATCGTAAAATAGGCGAATATAGCTGTCTATCCCTTCGTAAATTCCTGTAATATCACGTGAGTCAACCCCGGCAATAATTGGCCAGTTAACAAGAAAAATACCTAATACAGCTATTCCTCTAATAATATCGATGGAATGTATCCTCTCGCCTTGTGAAATGTTTTGTGTCATTATTTTCCTCCTTGTTAAGTAATTCCCTTTTATTATACAAAATGTAAAGAAGAGGGTATATAGGTAATTTCCAATTTTTAAAACTGTTAAGATGCGTATTATGAGATATAATAAGAGTGCACAACAAGTTTTAACCTTCTTCAAAACAGGCAGTAAAGCTCCTTCCTATAAGGGGCTTTCTTTATGAAAAGTGTTGATAATGATTCTCTTTAATGATAAACTGTATTCAAAAGTGATAATCATTATCAAAAAAGGTTGGTGCGTAAGTATGGTATATGCATTAGTAGCAGGTACAGTCGTTGTATATGCAGTTATTACAAAGTATGTTTTAAATGGAGTAGGAACAGCAAAATGAGTGATATGACATAAAATCCCTTTCATTTGTAAAAAGAATGAAAGGGATTTTTTATTTTTAATGAGAATATGCTGAAAATTTAGTATGATAGTAAAGTGAAACTGTAATCAATGGGTAGGTGTAACTCTCACTGGTTATGAGCTCGCAAATAGCAGGGAAAAGTATATACATCTTGGATAAAGGGGAACAAGGGGATGACAAACATAGTACAGACAAACGGTATGAGAAAACTTGTTTGTTTTTATGAAGAGTGGCAAAAACACGGCGATGCAGAGAATAGTTTAAAGTTGTTTGAGGTGATTCAAAAATATAAACAAGAACAGCTTATGATAGCGTTCTGCGGTCACTTCTCTGCAGGGAAATCAACGATGATGAATCATCTATATAAAGCACAGTTGTTACCAACAAGTCCAATTCCGACAAGCGCTAACGTCGTTAAAATTGAAAAGGGATTTGATCGTGTTGTTGTAACGATTAAATCTGGAGAACAGTACGAATATGATGGTGCATATTCAGCGGAAGAATTAAAACAAATTTGTAAAGACGGTGATGAGGTAATTGGTGTTCATATTTATCGGAATGATGCGCCAATTCCTGAGGGTGTTATGTTAGTTGATACACCAGGGATTGATTCAACAGATGATGCCCATCAATTAGCGACAGAATCAACGCTGCATCTAGCAGACGTAATTTTTTATATGATGGATTATAATCACGTCCAATCGGAAGTGAATTTACAATTTGTTAAAGAATTGAAACAACGTAATAAAACGGTTTATCTCGTTGTAAATCAAATAGATAAACATAAAGAAAATGAATTATCGTTTGAGGATTATAAAGATAGTGTAAAACAATCGTTCTCTAACTGGGATATTGAAGTAGATGGAGTTTATTATACGTCATTAAGAATGATGAACCATCCACAAAATGAAATTGGAAGCTTAGAAACATTAATTACATCTATTATGAAAGAAAAAGAGCAGTATGTAAGAGATGGAATGGAGCGAGAAACAGAATATTTAATGGGGGAACATTTCTCGTTTATTCTTTCTGAAAATGAAAAAGCTCTTTTGACATATGAGGAAGAGTTAGCATCACCGCTTTCGATTTCAGAAATAGTTGAAAAGAAAGAAGAGCTAACGGAAATTAAAGATCGCGAGGCTAGTAAAGAATCTCATGTGAGAAACGAATTTATAAAAGGTTTACAAGCTATATTAGATAACGCGTATTTAATGCCATTTGAAATGAGAGAATTGGCAAATGCATATTTAGAAACGAAATTAACAAAGTTTAAAGTTGGTTTGCTATTTGCAAAAGGAAAGACGGAGCAAGAAAAACAAAGACGTGTAGAGGCGTTTTATTCTGCCCTTCAAAAGACTGTTGAAACACAACTTGATTTTCATGTGAAAGAATTTATTGTGGCCTTCTTAAAAGAAGAAGGATTGTTCACGGAGGAAATTGGGAAAGACATATATGCTTTAGAAATTGCTTTTGGACCAGAAATGTTAGCTGAAGTCATTAAACAAGGTGCAGGTTTCACAGGTGATTACTTACTTCTTTATACAGCGGATGTAGCGAATGAACTGAAGAAACGTTATTTTACAAAAGCTCAGCAAATTTTTGATAAAAGTGCAGTCGTTTTAAAGCAAAAGGTGAAGGAAGCAGTTGCTCGTATGGAACAAGAGATTGAAAAATATACGATGTTGCAAACGGCAAAAGAGACGGAATTACAATACAGTAACAATTTAGAGACATATGAAAGTTATTTACAAAATATTTGGCGCGAGCGTGTTGCTACACCAGAAGGATTGCAAATAGAGGAGATATTGCAACGTGAAAAACAAATTGTTAGTGAGAAATTTACACTACAAGAGCAGGAGATTGTAAATGATAACGGGGCGGCTCATGAAGAAGAGATAAAAGGAACAGCAGTTTTAAATATTCAGCGTATATTAGAGAAAGTGAAGAAAGCTGAAATGATATTAGAGCCATTGCCAGCGCTGAAACATGTACAGCAAGAGGTAATAGAAAAAAGGCGTCGTGTGGAAACGAAACAATTTACAGTAGCGTTATTCGGAGCTTTTAGTGCTGGGAAATCATCATTTGCCAATGCCTTACTAGGTGAGAAGGTACTTCCTGTATCACCAAATCCGACGACGGCAACGATTAATCAAATTTTGCCGGTTACAGAGGAAAAACCACACGGAACAGTAATGGTTCAATTCAAATCAAAGCAAGCTTTATTAGAAGATATGAAAGCTGTTTATAAGCTGTTTCATTATGAGATTACTACGTTAGATGAGGCGTTAGCACAAATTGATAAAGTTATGAAATATCCTTCACCAACTGGGAAGCAAAAAACAACATTTAGCTTTTTACGAGCGGTACAAAAAGGGTATGATGCAGTTTCTACTTATTTAGGAGAACAAGTACAAGTTACATTAGAAGAGTTCTCTGATTATGTAGCGAACGAAGAAAAATCATGCTTCGTTGAGTATATGGAGCTTTATTATGATTGTGCTTTAACAAGGCAGGGAGTAGCGCTTGTAGACACACCTGGAGCGGATTCTATTAATGCTCGCCATACGGATGTTGCATTCCAGTATATTAAAAACGCAGATGCTATTTTATTTGTAACATATTATAACCATGTATTCTCTCGTGCTGATCGTGAATTTTTAATTCAGCTTGGTCGTGTAAAGGATACCTTTGCCCTTGATAAAATGTTCTTCTTAATTAATGCGGCGGATTTAGCAGAGTCTGAAGAAGAACTTGAAATGGTAAAAGGTTATATCGCAGATCAGCTACTGCAATACGGTATTAGAAATCCGCGTTTATTTGCAATTTCAAGTTTATGTGCGCTTGAAGAGAAACAAGGAAAGAATGTTGAAAAAGAGAAGTATGGTATTTTACAAAACTCTGGAATTACTAAGTTTGAGGAATCATTTACGTCCTTTATGATGAGAGATTTAATGCTTGTTTCTGTGCATGCTCTATATGGTGCGTTGCAAGGGGCAGATCAGCTTTTAGTAAACATGATAAATGGTGCAAAGCAGGGGAATGAAGAGAAAGAGAAGCAAACGAAAAAATATGAAGCAGAGCGTGGTCAACTACTTCATATCATTTCATCATATAGTGTACTTGCTGAAGAACAGGCGATGCAAAATGAAGTGAAAGAGTTGCTTTATTACGTGCAACAGCGTCTATTCCTACGCTATAACGATGTGTTTACTGAATTTATTAATCCGGCGTCACTTCGAACGGATGGAAATGTGAAAACACAATTGCAACAGTGTGTTATGGAATTAGTAGCATTTATTCAGCATGATTTATTACAAGAAATGCGTGCGACATCATTACGTCTTGAAAAATGGATAGACGAAGCGATGAAGCGTGCAAAGGACGAAATTGTAGTGAACTGTAAAGTAGAAAATCAATCAATTTCTATGAATGGAACAGTGGAGTATGAATATAAAGATATTACACATAAAGAACCGTTCCCTTCAGTTGAAATAAAAGATTTCAAAAAAGCACTGGCACATTTTAAAAATGAGAAAAGCTTTTTTGAAAAGAATGACAAAGCTTTTATGCAAGAAGACGCTAAATCTGTATTAGAACCGCTCGTATCAAACTATGTAGCCGATGAAAAAGATTTATTTGTTCATCATTATAAGCAAGAATGGGATATGAAGTGGAACTTATTCCAAAAAGTGATGCAACAAGATGTGATGAACTATTATGAAAGTATATTGTTTGCATTGGCTGAAACGATCGATGTATCTCTATATGAACAAAGTAAAGAACAATTGCAAAAGCAGTTAGTAGAGATTGAAAAAGAAATTTATGTTATATAGTCGTTATGAGAAAAAGATTCGTTCAATTTTCTTTTGCAGTACAGTATCTAAAGATTTGACAAATCCAGCAAATTCATCGGTAGAAATCATATGAGTAAGAACGAGTCGTCTGCCATCTGGTGTTTCACCGCATAAGACGAATGAAGAAAATTCATATGTTTTGTTTTCTACTACTAATTTTGGGTAGGAATACGTGTCGCTTTTCTTCTTCTTTCCATCAATAGAGATGACGTTGCATTTTTTCTCATTGTTGTCCATGATGAACCCCTCCTTTCTATTACTTATGGTAGACAAGGAGGGTTTAGAACAATAGAGAAAGGGGAATTTTTATGGGTGTAGTAATAGAGTATATTTCGAAAGAAGAAGCTATACCGAAGTCTTTATTGCTACTTGCTGATCCAAGTGAACGGCAAATAGCTACATATGTACAAAGAGGATTAACATACGTAGCAAAGCAAGAGGGTAGCGTTATCGGTGTATATGTTCTTTTAGAAACAAGGCCAAAGACGATGGAAATCATGAATATTGCGGTTGCAGAGCATGTGCAAGGAAAAGGGATTGGAAAGAAGCTAGTAAGTCATGCTGTAGAAACTGCTAAAGGATATGGTATGTCAAAACTGGAAATTGGTACAGGTAATTCTAGTGTTTCACAACTTGCTTTATATCAAAAATGTGGATTTCGTATTTTTTCTATTGATTTTGATTACTTTTCAAAGCATTATGAAGAAGAGATTATTGAAAATGGCATTGTATGCCGTGATATGATTCGGCTTGCAATGGAATTGAATTAGAACGTATAACTTATTTAGGGGGAAGAGAAGATGGAAGTACATAAAGCAATTACAGCACATTCTCGTAAACAAAATGAAAGTGTAAAAGCATGTTTACAATTAGATGCGCAGCGTGAAGCAGCTATTGAAGCAGCCGTATCTCTTGCGTCAAATGGGAAAGAATTTTCGGTTGATGTCATTAATGTTGTAACAAAGCAAATTAATGATCTTGCAAAAAATGGTGTTACCTTGCAGCGTAAATATGTTACAGAAGAAATGGTTATGGAGTATGTAAGTCGTTTACAAGAGAAAGAAGGTCGTTAAAGATGATAGTTACAGTCGAATGGTTACGTGAGCATATAGAAGATGAGAACGTCCGTGTAATCGATTGTCGTTTTGATTTAGCGAATCCTAATTGGGGTAGAGAAAAGTATGAAGAAGAACATATTCCTCATGCTTTATATTTTGATTTGAATTTAGATTTATCAAGTCCTATAGTAGAGCATGGTGGCCGCCACCCGTTGCCAAGCATTGAAGAGTTTGCGGACAAGCTTTCGGAGGTTGGTATTGATGAACATACGACAGTAATTGCGTATGACAGTCAAGCTGGTGCAAATGCTGCTCGTTTATGGTGGTTATGTAACTATGTAGGACATGAGAAAGTATATATATTAGATGGTGGTTTCCCGGTTTGGAAAGAGAATGGACTACCGACAACAACGGAAATTCCTGTTGTTATACGAAAAACATTCAAAACAAACATACAAGATCATATGCTTGTATCGATGGAAACAGTAAGAGAGAATATCCAGGCAGGTGCAGATGTTACGTTAATTGATTCAAGAGAGCCAAAACGTTATGCTGGTGTAGAGGAACTTGTCGATCATAAAGCAGGACATATTCCGACAGCAGCAAACTATTTTTGGAAGGATGGAATGTTGCAATCAGGACAATTTAAGAATGAAGCTGAGCAACAAGGACGATTCCAAAATCTGTCGAAAGATAAGGAAACCATTGTATATTGTGGTTCTGGTGTTACGGCATGTCCAAATATCATTGCGTTAAAATTGGCTGGATTCCAAAATGTTAAATTGTATGCGGGTAGCTGGAGTGATTGGATTTCTTATCCAGAAAATCAAATTGCAAAAGAAGAAGATTAATCACTTGCATGCAAAAATAATTTGTATTAAAATAAGGTCACAAGCAAGAGATTGCTCGAAAAACTTTGTATTTTACACATTGGAAACAATGTGATAATATAACGACAAGTAAATAATACATCCTGCGGTGTACGTAACTTATTTATGTCTAAAACCGATGTTAGTTATACGGAAGCTCAATATTTAGCGACCATCATCAAGCCTTCCTTGTGGAGGAAGATGTACGGTAACTGTGAGGGCATCCACCTGCGAGTAGCGGGTTTTTGGACATTTACGAGGAGCGGCACGTGCGGGGGTCTTATTTCAACTAACCTTATATAAAATTCCTACGGTGTACGTAGCTTATGCATGTCTTAAACCAATAAGTTTAATATGGAAGTTCAATATTTAAATGTAGCTAACATGCCATCTTTTTAAGAAGGAAGTTACAAACATTTGTGAGAGCATCCACCTGTGAGAGCAGGTTTATGGACATCTAGAGAGAACGGCATATGTGGGGCTATATAAAAACCTTACGTTTTATACGTAAGGTTTTTTTGTTGCATAGATATATCAATATTATCTTGATTCACCTGTGAAGTTTCCGTAATAAATGTAGCACTTTCTGTCTTCATCAATCTCTCTTGAATCCAAGGAGAATTCCATAGACATGCCGTCTCGCTGAATATATATAATATCTGAATGAAGAGATGGTAAAATTTTTTCGTAGTTCCATACATCTTGACTATCTACTAAGCTTGAACTCGTTTCACTTAGTTCTCTAATTTCAAAACCGATGTGGGAGTATGTAGGGTCTGAAGGGTCATTGGCGAAAACTTCTTTTTGAATATAAATAACTGCTGTTCCGTCTGGATCAACCGAAGTTGCAGTAACAACATAAGTATTTTTCTCTTTAATAAAATATTCACAAGTCATGCGTGCGATGATTTCAGAATTAGAAATATTGGCGTAGTTCCATAAAGCAGGATACCCTTTCGTTTCATCATTAAGTCGATATTCTAAGCGCATTTCATCCCTCTTCTTCCTTTTTCTTCTACTTTATCATGCCATCCTATATAATAGGAATAGAATTTAAAAAGGGGAGTGCGAAGGTGACAAAAACGAAATGGCTAGTAGGTGGTGTCGTAACGTCTTTAATGACTGGCACTTTATTTGGTTGCGCACAAGATCTTCCCCCAAAACCGAATGATAATAGTTGTTCTGATTGGGATTGGGATGATGAACTTGGGGTATGGCAGTGTGATGATAGTAGTTCAGGTTATCGTGGGCATTATTTCTATGGTGGGCGATATTATCAAAATAAATCCACTTTTAAAAATTCATCGGCGTTTAAATCGTATCAATCGTCTGCTGAATTTAAAGGTGGAATTGGAAGCGGTTCAAAGGGAGGATTTGGGGGCTAAAATATGTCGCAATACATAAGGGATCGAAAAGATTTTTATTTAAAATATCCGAATTTTTGGTCGGATTTATATGAATGTGAATATAGTTTGTTTCATGTTTTTTCTATAACAAATCAGACTTTGGAACAATTACACTTAGCGACTGAACGAATGGGTAAAATATTTTTTAAGACTGCTAGACTTTTGCGAAATTTAAGTGACGAACAGATTCTTGAGCTTGGTTTTCCTCCTGCGAGCTTATCATTCATTAGAATGAAAGGATTATATCCTGAATCTGTTATTTCACGATTTGATTTCGTTATAACGGTTGATAACCAAATTAAAATGCTTGAGTTTAATAGTGATACACCAACTTTTATTATGGAATGCTTTCAAATGAATGGAAAAGTTTGTGAAAACCTAGGTTATGATGATCCAAACTCGGA
This sequence comes from Bacillus sp. FSL K6-1338, assembly GCF_038006965.1. Taxonomy (NCBI): domain Bacteria; kingdom Bacillati; phylum Bacillota; class Bacilli; order Caryophanales; family Bacillaceae; genus Bacillus; species Bacillus sp. FSL K6-1338. The sequence goes on from NZ_JBBOWI010000001.1 coordinate 1,531,970, forward strand.
TCAAGAACGATTACTATCTTCTGGTGTTACGAAAGCTGTAATGGAAGCGACAAAGGGATTAGACAATCCAAATGTTGTTTTTACAGCACATCATGAACATATTGAGGATTGGAATACGACTATGTATTTAAGTCAGTTATGCCATGTTGAAAATAAAGTAGTGCCAATGTCAGAACTTAGAATTACGAAAGGTGCTCTAGTTGATAAAGATGGGGCGAAGATTGATGTTTTATATCGTCAAACATATCCGATAGAAGATTTAATTGAGGATCAAGATCCTGAAACAGGAGATTTGGTAGGTGTGGAACTGCTGCAACTTGTAAAAGCCGGAAAGCTTTTTATAATAAATCCTTTGTCAGCATTTTTACTTCAGCCAAAATCAATTCAGTGTCTTATTTGGGGGTTAGCAGAAGAAGAAGTCTTTTATACAAACGAGGAACAACAGTGGATTAAAGAATATATGTTACCTACATATTTAGAACCAGATTTATTTTTAGGAAAAGGTTCTTTCGTTCAAAAACCTTCATTTGGTAGAGAAGGAGATACAATTACGATTCGCGATAAGGATGAAAATATTATGCTTCAAAATGCACATCAAACGTATAAAACTTCACTGCCGATATTTCAAAAGTATATAGAACTTCCAGTCGTATCCTTGGAAACAGAAAAAGGGATGGAGAAACTGTCGTATGTGTTTGGTTCTTTTTTAATTGCTGGAAAAGCAAGTAGTATCGGTATTCGCGCGGGAGAAAAGATTACAGGAAATGAATCGTACTATTTACCGGTAGGTATAAAAAGGAGGGGGAAAAATGATTAATTTTTTATCATATTTAGCAGTAACACTCGGACTTTTATGTATTGGTCTGTTCTTGATGGAAGTGACAACGAAAGTTAAGGAATTTAAGTTAATGGCTCAAGGGAATAAGGCGGTAAGCTATGTGCTTGGAGGACGATTACTTGGGTTAGCTATTGTTTTATATTCGACAGCAGCTAATTCAATTTCACTTCTTGATATGATTTCGTGGGGAGCAGTTGGGATTTTGGCTCAAATTATCGTTTTTTATTTAGCTGAGTGGCTTACACCACGCTTTAATATAAACAAAAGTCTTGAAGAAGATAATCAAGCAGTCGGTCTTTTTCTTATGTTTTTATCGCTTTCAATTGGGATTGTAATTGCTGGCTGTATAACTTATTAAAAACTTTACGTTTAAACGTAAAGTTTTTTATTTTATTCCGCTATTTGCCGGGCAGCCCGATTGGTGAGGGCTAATAATCAGTGGGGGATGAACAAAACCCCACTGATTAAAGTTTCACTTTATATATGTTAGTTTGCCATACCTTTTGAAAAAATTGTAGGCTACGGTTGACATCTATTTTAAATAAGAGTAACATTTTCAATGTAATGAAAATAAGTCTCTGTTAGGTGAGGCTCCTGTATAGAGAAATGCTACTGCCCAAAAATGTCGAGAGACGCCAATGGGTCAACAGGAATGATCGAATTAAGGTTTTTCTTAACGTAGCTGGTAATGTACCTATGCTATACAGTGCTAAAACTCGGTGAGGGAGAGGTCCGTAGATTTCTAATTATATTAGAAATCGTTTATTTGTGTATGTAATGGCCACTACTCTCTTAAGGGTAGGGGTCTTTTTTGTTACCAAGCTATGAGTAATTTCATAGTATAAACTATAAAATTAAACGAGGAGGTGAGGAGCATGTCAAATTCTGACTCGGTTCCGTTACCCATATACTTCAAATCAAAAATATATGATGTAGGCAGGAAACGATTTGTTCCTCCCTCTATATTTATCACAATGTAGCGTTTATAAAGCGCTAGACACTTTCACAGTAAAGTGGATAAATTGAGAAACAAAGCGTTTCTTCCTATGTTGTAAAGGAGGAGACGATAATATGTTATATGCAAACAAAACTGTGGGTAACACGTCATATAAACTAAGTAAAAAATCAATAAAAGAACAAACAATGCTTCAAAAAAATAAAGATTTATTAATTGAAATTGCAACAAGAGATGTAAAATCTGTATTTGCATATTTTAAAACAACAAGAGACGGACTATCAATGAAAGAGGCACAAAAACGTATTCAAGTATATGGCCGAAATGAACTAACTTCAAAAAGAGCACTTCTTGCAGAAGTAATGATGAAGCTTGGTGGCATGATCCCAGGTTTTTCAAAACAACGTGTGTGTGATGAATTACAACGTGAAACGATTACTGTATCTAGAGTAGAATGTTCTAGTAGTACAGGGCTAAATAGTGAACTGAAAATGATGGAGATACCAGTGCAAGAACTTGTACCTGGAGATATGATTTTTCTTTCGGCTGGAGATGCTGTGCCAGCTGATGTACGTATTATTTATGCAGATGATTTATTAGTAAATGAGTCTGTGTTAACGGGAAACGAAGCGAGTATAGAGAAGTTTGAAAGCTGCTATCACCTTGAACGTAAACGATTTATTCCATTAAAACGGATGAAAGATTATAATCCACTTGAGCTTGAAAATGTATGTTTTAAAGGTTCGCATATTGTTAGTGGAAATGCAAAGGCTGTCGTTGTTTCTACTGGAAAAAATACGTATTCAGGCATATTGCATACTTGTTGTAGTAGGATGTCTTAATGTGTGAATGGTGCTAAATATACAAAAACCATGTATAATAGACAAAGTTGAGCAAAAACGTAGAATGGTAATCTATTTATATAACCTTACGTGATAACGTGAGGTTATTATTTTTTTAATAGGAGAGGAATTATGAAAAAAGTATTATTAGTTGATGGTATGGCACTATTATTTCGTGCTTTTTACGCAACAAGTGTCTACGGACAATTTATGAAACGACAAGATGGAACCCCTACGAACGGGATTCATGGTTATATGAAACACTTGTTAACAGCTACGCAAGCGATCGAACCAACACATATCGTTACATGCTGGGATATGGGAAGTACGACATTTAGAACAGAATCGTTCTCGAATTATAAAGCAAATCGTGCAGCGCCACCAGAAGAATTAATTCCTCAATTTGATTTAGTGCAAGAAATGACTGCGAAATTATCCATTCCAGTTATCGGTATGAAAGGCTACGAAGCCGATGATTGTATCGGTACGCTTGCAAAACAATATTGCAATGAAGCTGAAGTTTATATTTTAACTGGTGATACAGATTTACTTCAACTTGTTGATAAGAACGTTACAGTTATGCTTCTGCGTAAAGGAATTGGAAATTACGAATATTACACACCGGAGAAAATCATGGAAGAAAAAGGTGTAGAGCCGTGGCAAATCGTCCATGCAAAAGCTTTCATGGGAGATACAAGTGATAATTATCCAGGTGTAAAAGGTATCGGTGAAAAAACAGCGTATAAGCTTATTCAAGAGCACGGAACAGTATCCGCTGTACTAGAAAATGTAGAATCATTAACGAAAGCGCAGCGTACGAAGATTGAAAGTGATTTAGAGAACTTAAATATTTCGTTGCAATTAGCACAAATTCACTGTGAAGTTCCAATTTCATGTGCACTAGAAGAGGGACTACACACAATGGATGAAGAAAAACTTAAATTTGTTTGTGAAGAAATGAATTGGGGAAGACCTGAAATATTAATAAATATGCTATAAATAGTTTAGAAAGAGGGATGTTGCATAAGTCGAACTTTGACTTATGCAACACCTTCTTTTTGTTTTTATAAACAGTATTATAGTAAATAAAATTATGTCGAAATCAATTTTAAATATATAAATGTTTCGACAAGATATAATGATAAAAGTTGATGGAAATAGTAATTTTTATAATGAAGTGAATTAATTTCAACATAGTTTTAGAGAGTCTTTTTTTCGTGTTCACAAAGTTGTCAGAAAATAAACGGAATTTTCATATGAAGTTCAAATAGAATTCACAACAATCAATTATTATAAGGACACACAGATAATTCTTTATCTTTTATATAAACTATCCCCCAAGGAGGACAATGAAAATGAGAAAAAAAGTGAGAAAATCTTTTAAACAATTATTAATTGAAAATAAACAATCACTATTAAATAATAAAGAAAATATGAAAGAAATTGAAGAAAGAATTGAGAAACGACATGTAGCATATAGTGGTGCCAGTAATTAAATAAAATAAAAAAGATAGCCTATATAGGCTATCTTTTTTATTTTATATTGAAAAAACGCTATTCATCTCTTTAATTTTGTAAATATGCAAGATATTTTTATAGTGTTTTTCTATCAATATTACTCATTTTTCGAGGTTGAAATTGGTATATACCAATTTTGAGATTTACTATTCATAATATTACAAAAAATGTTACAATACACTCAAATTTATACTATAAAATCATTTTAATATGAAAAATTGGAATGAAAAGAAAGGAGAGGAATATGAATAAAGATGTCGCTTTGAAATGATTAGTATCATTTCATTAGGAGTTGATGTAAAAAGATGAAGAGATACGAAGAATTGGACTCTATAAGAGGGATTTCTTCATTAGTAGTAATGATTGGTCATCATTTAATGATTTTTTCAGCATTTCAAAATTACAGTTATGAAGATAATAAACCATTTGTTGTGTATCTATTAAAAGAAACACCTGCTCGTCTAATTTTTAGTAGTGGTAACGAATCTGTTATTATCTTTTTTGTTTTGAGCGGATTTGTTTTGTATGAATCTATTCAAAAAAACTATAGTAGCTATGGGTCATACCTTTTAAAACGTATATGCAGAATATATATTCCTTATATTGTGGCAATAATTATAGCGATTATATGCCAGACTACAATTAGTGAATATGGTATTTCTTATTTAAGTGAATGGTTTAATCGCTCATGGACGATTGAAAGTTCTTCAAGCTTAATCGCACAACATATTTTATTGGTTGGGAAATATAATACAGATGCATATAACGGTGTGATTTGGTCGCTTGTCCATGAAATGCGAATATCAATAATTTTCCCGTTAATTTTGATGATTTGCTTACGAAAAACGTTAAGGGGTTCATTACTATTATTGTTTAGTTTTAGTATATGTTCTGTCATCATATTATTTTTGTTTCGTTCGGGCTTAACATTAACAAGCTATGCATTAACTTTGCATTATACGGTGCTATTTTTACTAGGAGCACTAGTTGCGAAGTATAAAAATAATTTAATAGTTTTTTATAGTAATTGTACTAAAAACACGAAAATTGCATGGTTTTTATTTGCGATTTTACTTTTTATGTATGAAGGGCTTATTGGAGAAATGAAAGTGCTCAATAATTTTATATTTCGAGACTATGTAGTGGCGATAAGCGCATGTCTATTTGTCATATTAAGCTTGTCAATATCAACTTTGTCGTCCTTACTACGTAATAAATACTTGTTATATTTGGGGAAGATTTCTTACAGTCTTTATTTATATCATATTATATCGTTATTTTCCCTTATATACATGCTCCATAAAATATTACCGTTGCCTATTATTTTAATTTTTTCACTTGTTTTTTCGTTTATATTTGCAATGCTTTCGTATATATATGTAGAAAAATTTGCATTGAGAGTCGGAAAGTATGTAACAAAACAAGTGGATAGAAAGGAGAAAGGGTTATCTGTAAAGAGTGACTTGCAGGATGTTATTCAGAAAAGGGCGGTGAAATAATTGAAGCAAGAAATGAGTATAAAAGATTTTCAACAATTATTGAAAAGAAGATTCGTAACGATTATTTTAACGATGTGTTGTTTAACCGCTTCTTTAGTTCTTATCTCTATGTATGTTTTAAAGCCGTCATATCAATATTCAACGCAAATTCTTGTTGGGAATTTAGATGAGTTTAATAAGGAAAATTCAACAAATAAAACACAAGAAAATAAGCAACTAGTAACATCGTATGTCGATATTTTAAAAAGCCCATTAATTATTTCAACAGTTAAAAAAACTTTGAAATTAGAGCAATCAAGTTATGAATTAGCACAAAAAATCTCGGTGGTAAATACGGACAACTCACAAATTGTAACTGTTACAGTAAAAGATTCCAATCCGAAAGTCGTGAAAGACATAGTAAAGACATTGGCAGAGCAATCACAAAAAAGCTTTCAACAGTACACAAATGTACAAGGAGTGAAAGTATTAACTGATCCTGAGTTACAGGAACAGGCCGAAAAATTGTTTCCGAAATTTCAACTAATCATTCCTATTTCTTTAATTGTTAGTTTTTTTGTTGGTATAGGTTTAGCTGTATTTCGAGATTATTTTGATGAACGTATATACGTGGAACAGGATTTAGAGAAAATAACTACAGTTTCTGTTATTGGTTACATAAATATGAAACCGAATAGAAAAAAGAAACCTACAGAGGTTGATAAACAATCATCTATATATCGAGGTGAACATGTCGATGTTTAGGACAAAGAAACAGCTGCCATTCAATATGCATGATGATCTGATGAAAGAGCAGTTTTATACGGTATATCACGAGCTGAAAAAATCTGGAAAACAACTGTTCACAGTTAGTTCAACGAAGGACAGAGGTGTTGTTGCCTCGCTTATAGTAAATATGGGGCTAGTGTTTGCGGAAATGAAGAAAAAGGTGTTACTTATTGATGTGAATTTTTCTGACCCTAAACTACATGTATTATTACAAAGTAATCACATGATAACAGTAAACGATATAATAAGTTCTTCCCCCTGCAATTATGAATCTTTTTCTAGTAATTTGTCTAAATACTTATATTGTATTCCTGCAAAAAAAACAGTACACACAGGGACACCCTTAATTGCTATGGATGAATTTGATAATGCGATTGCTAAGTGGAAAGAAGATTTTGATTACATTTTCTTTTATTCCTCTGAAGTATTTGACCTTCCTGCTACGCACATTATTGCAGGGAAGTGCGATGGAGTGGTTTTAGCAGTTAAAAAGCGAAAAGATTCACTACGTACAGTGCAAAAAGTAATAGCGGATATAAAGAGAAAAGAATGTGAATTAATAGGTATAATTTTATATTCTTGAATGTGGGGGTAACGATCCATGATTCGTGAAACAAATCAAGCCAAGTTGTATACGATTCCGGCTCAAGAAAAGCCTAGCATATTGAATCGAAGTGTAAAACGCTTGTTTGATATTATATTTTCAATCATATTGTTACTATTAACGATACCAATTATGTTGTTCTTTTGTATTATGATTACTTTAGAAACATCAGGGGCTCCAATTTACTTTCAAGAACGTTTAGGTATAAACGGGAAGAAGTTTAATGTATTTAAATTAAGGTCGATGGTAAAGGATGCTGAAATGAACGGACCACAATGGGCAAAAGAACATGATCAAAGAATTACAAAAGTTGGATTGTTTATAAGAAAAACGAGAATTGATGAATTACCACAACTCTTAAATATTTTAAGAGGAGATATGTCTTTTGTAGGTCCTAGACCAGAGAGAGAGTTTTTTTATAATGAATTTGATGCGTATATTCCAGAATTTAAGGATCGTTTAATGGTAAAACCAGGCTTAACAGGATGGGCACAAATAAATGGAGGGTATAATCTTGATCCAAAGGAAAAGTTGAGGTTAGACATGGAGTATATTGAAATGAAAACGATTCGGATGGACATCCGTATTTTATGTAAGACCGTTTTAATTGTATTGAACGGTAATGGTGCAAGATAAATATATATGTAAACAAACAACATATGTAAGTAGGTTACTTGCAAAGGAGAACTGGTATGGGTAGATCTATTCTAAATAATATTATCCATCTATTTTATAGCACGATTTTAGCTAACCTTCTTCAGGCTGTCAGTTTAATTGCTTTAGCAAACTTTTTTAACGCACAACATTATGGGATGTTTAGTGTTGCCATAGCAGTGACGTTTGTTATGTTATTTTTTACAGACTTAGGACTTAGTAATACATTTCTTCGAGAAGGGGCAAAGGATGGAGCAGATTTAGAGAAGATTTTATCATCGTATATAAAAACAAGAATGATTCTACTTATTTTTATTTCTATCATCGGTTATATTTCTATTCATTATATGTATGTAGATAAAAATTTAATTTATATGATGATAAACGTAATGTTTTTCATGTTAATAGGATTAACTTGGCAAAACATAGGGATTGCCTATTTTCAACTGACGGAACGTATGAAGTATATAGCGCTCATTAAAGTTGTATCATCATCGGTTGTTATTATAATTACATGTTTTTGTATTTTCGGAGAGTTACCGGTGTATGTAACGGCTCGCTTATATGCTTTTGGGTATATGATCGGCGGTTTATTCAGTATATATATCATGAGAAGAAAGACGAAAATGAATATGAAAGTCGTAATTCATAAAGCGTTATTTTGGCAATTAACTCCTTTTATTATTAGCGGTTTTTTAATAATGGGTACGCCACAATTAGCGCCTATCTTGCTTAACTATACATTGCCATTAAATATGGTAGGTGTTTTTGCAGTGGCGTACCGGATGCCAGCAGCTTTATATCAAGTACCGGGGGTAATTGCAGGTGCATTTTTTCCAGTGCTCTTTAAGCATTATAACCAGAATAATTTAGAAGAGCATACGAAATTAAATTTGCTTCAAATTAAATCAATGGCGATTGTAGGAATATGTATGACGATCGGTTTATATCATTTAGCACCATACTTTATTTCTATATTTTTTCATGAAGAATGGAGCAATGCAGTAGAACCACTCCAAATATTATCATTTCTTATTGTGCTACAAAGTTTAAATATTGCCATTGCTGACGGTTTAACGACGAGTGGATGTCAAAATAAAAGAACTGTTGTGCAGTGTGTAGCATTGGTGATAGGTGGGGTTATGCTTTATAGCTTTAGTAGTATTGGTGGAGTGATAGGAGCGGCATACGCTATGGTTTTATTTGAAATCGTCGCTTTAGTGGGATATATAGCGGTAAGTGTAGTGAAGAAAAAAATTGTATTCCAAATTGTAATACCGTATACAATTTATTTTGGTGTAACCTTTATTGGAGTGCAATATATAGTGCATACATATCATTTGATTGCGCTTGTTCTTAATATACTAATTGTAGTAGCTGCCATATTCCTATATGATTATGAGCTAAAAAAACTTCTTCTTTCTTTTATAAGAAAAATACGCAAAAAGGATTATATTACGAAACAGGGGATATAGCCTATGGGAAATAATATGAAAGTATCGATGGGATGGATTATTCTTCTAATATTATTTGTTATGTTAAGTAAATACAATTTATATATTGGATTTTCATTGAAGGTATATATGATTTTTTTAGTCATATATTTTTGTTTAACAATTAAAGACTTTCATATTCAAAAGTTATATTTTCATGAAGTTGTATTTTTACTGTTTTATTTCATTTATTGTTTAAGTGGAATTCTTTCTATGTATTTAAATGCTAGTATTCGTATGATTTTTGGCGTGCTACTCGTTTTAGGATGCTATTTTATAATGAGGAATTTATTGGGGAATACTGAAATAGTGGTACTTGAATCATCTATTGCTTATGTAGGAGTAGTATTTAATGTTGTAAGTCTAATACTCTATATAATCGGTTTACAATACTTTGGTTTATACGGTGGAGAAGAGAGAGAAATTTTTGCTGGGTTATTAGTTGATAGAGGATATCCACGGTTAATTGGATTGCTAGATGATCCTAATATTTTCATTTTCTATAATACAATATTTTTTATGTACTATATGACGAATTTACAAAATATCACCAATATATTAGGGTTGATTTTATGTGTTACGACGAGTCTATTAACCTTTTCAAGGGGCGGTATATTAGCTCTTGTACTTGTCGTTTTTGTATATATATGTATGTCTAGTTTCGTTAAAAAAGTAAAAATAATTATGAGCTTAGTATTGTTTAGTTTAGTTATTTTTAGTTTATCGAATAGTGTAATGGGGGGCCAATTAGATGACATATTAAATAAACGAATCTCTGATTTTTCCCATGATAATGGAAGTGGTAGATTTACATTATGGGAAGCTGCTTTTAAATATTATTTATCCAATCCATATATCGGAATCGGTGCTTTTAACTTTTCGAATTATTATGAGTATCAATTTAATGAAAAATTATATGTACACAATACATTTTTAGAAATTTTGTCTGAATCGGGTACAATTGGTTTTCTTCTATATAGCGCGTTTTTATTCATATTAATGTTCAAGCTAGCGCAGCATACTTTATTTCGTGAAAAACCATACCTTCTATTGACTATGATTGCATTTTTATTTCAGATGATGTCATTGTCACTCATTATTAACGAAGCGTTCTTTTTATTTTTAGCAGTTGTTGTGAAGTATATTTCAATATATGAAGGAAGGAGAAAGATAGATGGTAAAATGTCTATCAGCACATAACGAGCCGCCTTATGTTTCTGTAATAACACCTTCTTATAATAGTATACGATTTATAGGTGAGACAATTTTATCTGTACAGAATCAATCGTATGAAAACTGGGAAATGATTATCGTTGATGACTGTTCAACCGACCAATCTGCCGCAAAAATTAAAGAGATAATAGAAGGAGACTCACGAATTAGGTTATTATCATTAAAAGAAAATGTCGGTGCTGCTAAAGCTCGGAATTTAGCGATTCAAGAGGCGAGAGGAAGGTACATTGCCTTTTTAGATAGTGATGATATATGGTTGCCGCATAAATTGAAGACACAATTATTATTTATGGAAGAAATGAATATTGCTTTTTCATATGCGTCGTATAGTTTAATTGATGAAAATGGTAATGAACTAAATCGCGAAGTGAGTGTACCAAAATCTGTTGACTATCATTATTTAGCAGGGAATACAATTATCGGGTGTTTAACAGTGATGATTGATCGTGAAAAAATTCCGTATGTCGAAATGCCTAGTATACAGCCGGAAGATACAGCGTTATGGCTGAACTTATTACATGAAGGGTATGAAGCAAAAGGGATACAGCAAGTATTAGCAAAATATAGAATTGTTACAAATTCTGTTTCTAGAAATAAAATTAGAGCAGCTTTCCGGTATTGGAAATTGTTAAGGGAACAAGAACGACTGAATTCGGTGCAAATTTTTTACTATTTTAGTAAGTATGCTTATCATGCTTATAAAAAAAATAAAATCAATGTAGTTGGGAAGACGCAATTATGAATATACTGTTGATGACAGATAAATTGATAACTGGCGGAGCCGAGAGCTATTTCTGTAAATTGGAAAGTAATTTGCATTATGAGGATTTTGAGATTTATACAGCTGCAGGTAATGGAGAACTATATGAATCTCTTACTAGAAAAGAAAATTTTATATTACTTAGTCGATGGAATCATTTGAGAAATATTTATTATTTACGAAACGAAATTTGTAAACGAAAGATAGAACTTATTCATGCAAATAGTTTGCGAATGGTATTATATGCTTTGCTACTTCAAAAGTTTATTAAAAAAAAGATAAAAATTGTTTATACGAAACATAATGTAACGATATTAGAAAAGAAAATGCCAACGCTTTTTCGTTATTTCATGAATAAATATGTGAACAATATTATTACAGTAAGTGAGTTTGAAAAGAATAATTTAATCTCAATTCATGTAGCAGAAGAAAAAATAAATACAATTTATAACGGTGTCGATATTGAAAAGTTTTTATTCCAGCAGAAAAAGAAAGAATCTACATATAAAATAGGGATATTAGCTAGATTATCCAAAGAGAAAAACCATCAACTATTTGTCAAAATTGCAAATGTGTTGAAAAAGAGACATGATTTTCTGTTTTATATTGCTGGTGATGGACCAGAGAAAGAATCGATTATGAAAGAAATAGAAAAATATGGATTGCGACAAAGTGTAAAGATGCTAGGAAATATTTCAGAACCGCATGAGTTTATAGGGAAAATGGATGCCTTACTTTTATTATCTTTTCGTGAAGTATTTCCAATGGTAGTAATTGAAGCGATGGCTACAGGGACACCAATTGTTTCAATAGATGTTGGCGGAATACATGAAGCGGTAATAGATGGAGAATCAGGTGTTTTGGTATCTGAATATTGCGAATTGGAATTCGCAAGTGCACTGGAGGAACTACAAGGGAATGAAGAAAAGGTAAATGCTATTAGACTCGAAGCACGAGAGAAAGCAGTGAGGTATTTCTCGTTAACTAAAATGATAGAAGAAACGAAAAATATATATGAATTAAACAAATGACCGGGTAGGTCGTTTGTTTTTTTTATTATAGAAACTTTTAAGAGAGAACTCACATATTATATGAAAAAGGTAATATGAGGAGTGAATTTATTTTGTCAGAATATATTTCTTCCCAAGAAGGTTGTGTGCCAGAAAGTAGCGTTCATATTAATTGTTTTGGCGCAGTTCCGAACTCAGGAAATGATAGTTCATTAGCAATTCAACAAGCTATTGATTATTGTGTAGCTAACCGAATTTCGACGGTAAGAATTACAGGAGTAAATACGTACAAAATTGTAAAGCCAATTGTTATTAAATCAAATGTAAGATTAGAGTTAGATCCTACCGTAACGCTGCAAATTGATGGGGATTTTAATGCATTTGAGCTACAAAGTAACGCTTCGGTAATTGGTGGTACTATTCAAGTTATAAATCCATTGTTTCAATCTGCTGTTATTTATGTTTCTGGTTCACAACAAATCGAAGTACCTAATCAATCGGTTATATCAAATATAAATATAGTAAATGCAACCCCATCGTATAAAGGAAAAGCTATACATTTTTATTGTCAAAAGGCATGGGATTTTATTAGTTTCTTTCAAGTTAAATTTATTCAAATTAAAAACTTTCAAACTGCAATACATTTGAAGACAGAATATATAAATGATATCAATACACCTTGCTGGATTAACGCCAATGTATTTCAATCTATATTTATTGATGGATGCGGGTATGGGATTGAAGTAGATGGAAATAGTGATTTGCCAAATGAAAGTTCAGGAAATACGTTTCATGATATTCAAGTGCAATGTAGACAACAAACGAAAAAAGTAATTCGTTGCTCAGGTGCGTATAATACATTTGATTGTATGATTTGGGATACGTACCGGATGAGTAGTGAACAAATTGTCATTGAATTTTCTTCTAATTCTCATCGTAACTACCTTTTTTCAAATCTGCTTTCGACAACTATTGTAGATAAAGGGCAATACAATGTTTGTAAGTCTACCTATGAAGAATCTCTTCGAATTCAGTTACCGATTACGTTAAATAAACCTCACTTAATAGGCAATCAAGATGATATATTAGTAAATGCTCAGCAAAAGTATATTGTTAAGCAAGTAAGTGGGAAAGTACCGTACGGTGGAAATCTCGCAAATTGCTTTAATTTAATAGATGAACAAAGTGTAAACTATATTGACGTTCCAGATAGTAATCCAGTTGTCATTGAACTGGATTTTACGAAAAAACCAATACAAATGTTAAATTGTTTTGGAATGTATTTTGGATGGGGAGAAAGCGCGAAAAAAATTAAAATTGAATATGCATTAAGCGCAACTGGAAATTGGGTTATCGCATCGGATGTTCCATTAAATGTAGGCGATACAATTATATCGAATATGAAGGCGAATCAACTATATAAAGTAAGAATTACATTAAGTGGTTATTCTCAAGATCATAAGCGTTTTCGAATTAATCGCATTTTTGCAAGGTCTTCTATGGAAAATGGGAATGCTTGGTTAGCTACAACTGGTGGAAGAATGTTTGGAGATATTGAAATAGAGGCAAGTAAAGGCATAATCATGAAGACAGCTAGTGGAGTGAAATGGAAAGTTACTATTAATGAAGCTGGCCAACTTATTACGACTAAAATAACTTGAGGTGATGCTTAATTGTATATCCTTGGACGAGTTATAACGTAGTGTGATAAAGGCAATGAAAAAGAGATTGTAATTTGGTTTCAACCAAACTACAATCTCTTTTTTAATTTAATTCCACCAAATCCAAGTCCAAAGGTAATTTCTTGCATTTTGGGGAGTAATCCGTATGAAGCGTTCACCGTCAAAGAAGCAATTTAAATTTGGAAGTGTTTCGTCTGGATTTTCTGGAACAAAGGTGACGATGTTTTCGTTGCTTGTAACGGTTACTGTAATTGGTGGATCGGTAGGCGAGACTTGAAGTTGTAACGAAATATTGGCCGTATTTTTAAATTGATTATTAATAGGTGGACTTATTACTTGTACGGTGAATAACACGATAATTGTTTCAGTTGGCTCTAAATTAGTGGCAACTAGGAAACCGATATTTGGGTTCGCTAGTGGAGAGCGTTCACCGTTAATAAAGACAGTGCCGTTTATAAATTGTAAACCTGCTGGAATGGTATCTTGTAAAGAAATATTTGAGAGTGAAATTTCGGAAGTATTTGTAATACGCACCGTGTAATCAAAGTATTGGTTTAAATAAGCGGAGCTGACGGAAGCGTTTTTCGTGACTGTTGCAGTTACAAATTGAACTGGTATACGAACAATATTTGAATTAACAATGAAAGTAATAATTGGATCCTGTGGTGTCAATTGAAAAGCAGCGGTAACTGTTGCAGAATTTATAATTGTACTGTTTGAAGGAATAGAAGTTACGAGAACTTGAAATGTTATAGTTGCTACTGTATCTGCAGATAAAGAACCAATATTAATACCAGTGTCTGGACGAACATTTTGAACCGAAGTACCGTTAATTGTTACGCTATTTTCTATAAATGTTGTACCAGCTGGAATGCTGTCTATAACAGAAGTACTGATTGTCGGAATGGGGGAGTGATTAAATACCGCTAATGTGAATGTAATGATATCTCCTATAACGACAATAGATTTGTCAGTTGTTTTTTCAATGCGAACCATCGGATCAATGACTGTCGTTGTAACGGTATTTGTTTGTTTTGTAATTGTAATAGGTGGTTTTGTTGGATCAATGATAACGGTATAGGAAACAGAAGCATCATTATTAATTGTAGATTGAAGAGTAGAAGAAGATATTGTCACTTGGAACGTAATAATAACAGATTCATTAGGAGCAAGATTTCCTAACGTAATACCATTTTCAGGATTTTCATTAGGCTGATTGATTCCGTTAATCGTAACACTATCAGCAACAAAAGTCGTATCTATTGGTACGGTGTCTATGGCAAGAAGGTCTTCAATCGTTACATTACCGCTATTCGTAATCGTAATTGTATACGTTAAAGTTTGACCAGGTAAGGCATTCGTTACATCAACAGATTTTATGGCAATGACATTATCATTTTGGACAGTAGTTGTGACGGTATTTGTTGTAGTCGTATTTGTAACGGGTACGTTATTTGGGTTGACTATATAGTTAAAAGTAGTAATTGCGTTGTTGTTTAGTTCATTTGGTGTTGGAATAGAAGTCACAGTTACTTGGAATGAAACGATAGCATCTCCACCAACAATTATAGTGCCAATTGGTATGCCGCTTACTGGATTCACTCCTGGAAGAGCTTCTCCGTTTACAATGACGCTATTTTCTATAAACGTAGTACCTTGAGGAATAATATCTTGAATGTTTACATCATTTGTTGCAACATTACCGGTTTGATTTAGTGTAATCGTATACGTTAACGTATCACCAACCGTTGCAAATGCAAGGTCAACAGCCTTATTACTATTCAAATTCGCGTGATTAATTTCTGTTGCGGCAGCTGATGAAATAATAGTTTCGGTAATAGGTGGTCGATCTGGTACCGTGTATTCATATTCAATTGTACTCGTGTTAGAGATTGGATTTGTTTGTGGAATCGAAGTAACCCGTACTTGGAATAGAATAGTTGCTGTCGTATTAGGCGGAATGTTATCAATTTGTATACCGTTAAGAGGGTTGTCATTTGGCCGAGCATTGCCGTTCACGATAACACTATTCTCTATAAAGCTCGTATTTGCTGGGATGATATCTGTAACAATAATGTTTTCGACTTGTATATTTCCGTTATTTATGATGGAAATTGTATAAGGGATGATAGTTTGTAAGTCAGCATATTGGATAGGCGTTGTTTTTGTCGCAATTACATTAGCAGAAATAACTTCAGTGAAGGTAATATTGCTAGTCGATATTTGTTCTTCCGCGTTTATTGTATAACGAGAAGTTGATTGATTTTGAACATGGCCGCTAGCAGGAAGAGCTACGACGGTAACAGAAAATGTGACTGGGATAGAAGTGTTAGGAGTAATCGTTCCTACAAGTATACCTGCACTTGGATTGGCGTTAAGCTGAGGAATGTTATTTACTAAAACGCTACCGTCAATAAAAGTTGTTCCATCAGGTATATTGTCTGTAAATACAACAGCAGTGGCATCCGTATTCCCTGTATTCGTTAAAGTTGTTGTATAAGTTAAAATGTCACCAATTGTTACAGAGGTCAAATCAACAGTTTTAAGTGAAACGATATCAGCATCATTAATTTGAACGAAAGTAGTATTGGAAGTAGTAGATTTTTGAATTGGTGCAAAGTCAGGATTGAAAATAAAGTCGTAGACGATGTTTGCAGTATTAGGTGCTGGATTTACAACAGGTAAATTCGTAACGGAAACTTGGAATGTTATTGTAGCTATTTGACCTGCTGCGACATTAGGAATGGAAAAGCCGATATTCGGATCTGCTGCAGGAAGTACAGTATTGTTAACTATTACACTTCCTGGAATAAATACTGTTCCATCCGCTATAGTATCTGTAAAAAAGATGGAGTTAGTTGTAGTCGATCCGTTATTTTGAATGAATACTGTATATTCAATGGTTTCATCAATGTTAGCTAATACAGTATTAGCGGATTTTGTAGCAATAAGAATAGCATCAATAAATTGTATATTTGTACTATTGGAAGATGTCGTTTCTGAAATTGGTGGTGCGCTTGGGTCTGGTTCATACTCATAGTGAATGACTGCGATATTATTAATGTTATTTTGTGGCGGTATAGAGACTACGCTTACTTGAAAAGTAACAATAATTGTATTATTTGGAAGGATAATATCAAGGTTGATACCGGTAATTGGATTTTCATTAGGTCTCGGTATGCCATCTACAAGAATGCTATTTAGAACGAATGTGGTCCCAGCTGCAATTGCGTCAATTAGGAGAGTATTTGTAATAGGTACTGTACCGGCGTTTGTAACTGCGACTGTATATGTGATGATTTGACCAATGCGTGTAATGGATCTATTGGCGGATTTACTGGCACTAACATTTGCCGTCCGCACTTCAGTATTTACTGCATTTGATAACGATCTACGCTGAATAATTGGAGAACTAGGGTCAATTTGGTATTCGTACGAAGTGTCTGAAATATTAATGACTGTATTGCCCTCTGGTATATTTGTAAGTTGTACTTGGAATGAAATAGTGACTGTTTCATTTGGTTGTATCGTGCCGAGAGTTACTCCGTTTTCAGGATTAGCGCCAGGCTGAATTACATTATTTATTGCTAAGCTATCTTCAATGAATATAGTACCTTCTGGAATGTTATCAATGAAAACGGTATTGTTAGCTGGAACGCTTCCTATATTTTGAAGTGTATTTGTGTAGGTAATAATTTGCCCGATTGATACGAAAGTTACATCCGCACTTTTAACAGAAATAATATTTGCATTTTGAAGTGATGTTGTAACGATATTAGAATTTGCAGAACGATTTACTGGTGGGGCTGCAGGAATACTTACATATTGGTAAGTTGCTGAAGATTGATTTACAATTTCGGTTTCAGTAGGTGGATTATTTGTTTGCACTTGAAATAGTATCGTTTTGGAACTGTTTGCTGGAATTGTTCCAATCGGTATTCCGTTTTCTGGATTTACACCTGGCTGAAGGATACCGTTAATTGTGACACTATCGGGAACGAATGTAGTCCCAGCTGGAATAGAATCTGTGAAATTAATATTTATTGCGTCAACATTGCCGATATTTTTTACTTCAGAAATATAAAGTATAGTTCCGCCAATATCAACAGTTGTTGGATTGGATGTTTTTGTAATTGTCAATTGTGCTTGCACGAAATTTGTAATGACGATATTACTAGTAGATGTTTCAGTAATAGGCGGTTGCCCTGGGTCTGGCTGAATTGTATAAGTTGTGTTGGATTGATTTGTAATTGATTCTTGCGAGAATGAATCGTTAATAAGAATTTGGAACGCAATAAGGTGCGTAGCGTTTGCAGCTAGGTTAGGCAAAGTAACACCTACATTAGGATTGGCATCAAGTATAGCTGTTCCGTTAAGTGTAAAACTATTTTCTACAAAGGTAGTCCCTTGAGGGATAGTGTCTGAAAATGTGAGATTCGTAGTTGGGATATTTCCTGTATTTTCTAATGTTATTGTATAAGTCAAAATATCACCTGTTGTTGCTTGTTGTGCATTGACTGCTTTTAAAGAAAGGATAGTCGCATCCGAAATTTGTGTGAAAGCTGGATTCGAAGTAATTGTTCGAGAGATGATAGGAGCAGTTGGATCGGCGATAAAAGTATAGTCAATACGGGCTGTATTAGAAATTGGGTTCACGCTTGGAATAGATTGAACGATAACCTGGAATGTTACAGTGACGATTTCTGACGGTGCGATGGGGTTTAATGGTATTCCTACGTTAGGGTCGGCACCTGGAACGGAAACACTATTAATAGTTACGCTATTCGGAATAAATGCAGTTCCTTCTGGGACCAAATCTGTTAAAGTAACTGTATTTGCAGTAGTATTTCCGTTGTTTTGAACGACTACTGTGTAAGTGATTGTACCGTCAGTAGATTGTACGAGAGAATCTGTACTTTTAATTGCGGATAACGATGCATCAACAACAGCTGTATTAACCGTATTAGACGAGGATGTTGCTGTAACAGGAGGTTGACTTGGATCGACAATATACGTGTAACTTGTAAGTGCTTGATTTATAATCGCTCCTTGCGGTGGAATAGAACTTGCAAGAAATTGGAACGTAATAGTAGCGGAATCACCTGGTGCGATAATACCAACTGGAATACCAAGAGTTGGACTTGCATCTGGAAGTGAAATCCCGTTGAGCGTAACACTATTTGGAACAAATAATGCTCCTTCAGGAACTCCGTTAATGAGTAATACAGAGTTTGCAGGGAAGTTTCCAGTATTCGTTAATGTTGCTGTATACGTAATTACATCTCCGATAGATACGATTGTTCGATTTGCTTGTAAAACAGTTGTAACAGTCGCGTTATTAATTTGTGTTGAAGCGCTATTAGAATTTATCGTACTTGTAACAGGAGGAGAGGCTGGATCAACGATGAATGCGTATTGAATAGATGCTACGTTTGTAATCGGATTTGAAGGTGGGGTTGATGTAACAATGACTTGGAAAGTAACGGTTAAGGAACTACCCGCGTTAACTGTTCCGATATTAACTCCGTTATTTGGATTTGCGCCTGGAAGGCTACTTCCATTTACAGTAAAACTATTTTCAACAAAGGTTGTTCCTGCTGGAACCATGTCTGAGAAATTTACATTCGTAGCGTTTGTATTGCCATTATTTTGAATCAAAACTGTATAAGTGATTGTATCTCCAATATTTGCAAAGGCTGTATTAGTAGTTTTTACAGCTGAAAGTATTGCTGAATTAATAGAGGTAACGAAGACGTTCGTTTCCACATTGCCAGGTTGAGCCTGTAATGCATTGCCTACGTTATATTGGAAGTTAACAAATCCTAAGTTTTGGAGTTCAGGTGTGAGCGTTGTTGGGTTGCTTACAATTTGAACTTGGAATACGATTGTTACGATTTGATTTGGAGTTATTGTATTTATGCCAACGCCGTCAATGATAGAAGCGGATGTTAATGGAGTTCCATCAACAACAACTGATCCTGCAACAAATTGTGTCCACGATGGTATAGGGTCTGAGAATACAACATTGTTAGCTGGGATATTTCCTGTATTCGTAATAGTTGTTGTATACGTAATCGTATCACCAATCGTTGCAAATGCTTTATCTCCTATTTTAATCGTATTTAAAATAGCACTTTCAATTTGTGTTGAAACGCTATTAGAAGTAATGTTTTTTGAAACTGGAGGATTAGCTGGATTAACGATATATTGAAAGCTAACGCTAGCTTGATTAGTAATTGGATTTATAGGCGGAATTTCATTGGCATTAATATGGAATGCTACGATGACAGATTCGTTTGGCGCAATATCACCAATTGGAACGCCTGTAATGATATTTGCATTTGGGATGCTAGTTCCGTTCAGTGTAAAACTATTCGGTTCAAAGGAAGTTCCGTCTGGAATAAGGTCGGTAAAAATAACATTCGTCGCACTAACATTTCCGCTATTTGTAATTGTAACGGTGTAGGTAATATCCTGCCCGATATCTACCGTAGATACATTTGAATTTTTTTGTGCAGTAAGGGTAGCGCTATTAATTTGTGTTGTCGTTGTATTAGATTGATTGGAAGTTGTAATAGGTGGCTGGCTAGGATCAACGACATAATGATATGTGATAGAAGCAGAGTTAGAAATGGGATTAAGTGTTGGAAGTGTAATAACAGTTGCTTGGAATGTAACGATTGCCGCATTACCACCATTAATGGAACCAATATTTACACCAGTAGATAAATCAGCGTTTGGAATGGTTTGCCCATTAACTGTGAAACTATTTGGAACGAAACTTAAATTACTATCAAGAATGTCAATAATAGTTACATCAGTTGCAGTCACATTCCCGGTATTAGGGAGGTTAAGTGTAAATGTTATTGTATTACCAACATCCGCGAAAGTAAGATCTGCTGTTTTTGTGCTAATAATAGTTGCGTTGTTTATTTGAAGGAGTGTAGTGTTGGAAGTAGCTGTACTCGATACTGGCGGATTACCTGGATCAACAGTAAACTCATACGTCGTTGATGCTGTATTTGGTGCTGGGTTACTAGGAGGAATACTGTTCACTGTCACTTGAAAGACGATACTATATATTTCATTTGGTGGAAGTGTTGCAAGTAATACACCTGTATTTGGATTCGCGTTAGGTTGTAAAACGCCATTGACAGTTAATGTGTTAGGAACAAATGTGAGTCCACTTGGTAATACATCTGTGAAAACAATGTTAGTTGCATCGGTATTTCCTACATTGGTAATAGAAGTAGTATAAAAAGCAGTTTGCCCGATATCTGCAAAGGATACACTTTCATTTTTCGTCATGGATAATATGGCTTCTTTAATTTGCGTTGAAACAGGATTGCTAATTGAAGTTTCTGCATCAGGTGGTGAGACTAATTGGTACGATGTTGATGAGAAATTTACAATGGGGTTTTCCGTTGGTAATGACGTTACAGTAACTTGGAACGAAACGGTTACTGTAGTCCCGGCTGTTATAGTCCCAATATTCACACCATTCGATGGATCCGCACCACTTTGAGGAACCCCATTAATAGAGAATGTGTTTGCAATAAAAGTAGTTCCGCTCGGCATTGTATCTGTAAATATAACATTTTGTGCGGATGAGTTTCCATTGTTTGTTAAAGCGACAGTATAAGTGAGTGTGTCTCCAATACGACTAAAGGATTTATCGACTTGTTTTAATGAAAGAATGGTAGCTGTATTAATCGTAGTGAACACTGTGTTTGAAGTAACATTTCTTGAAACAATAGGGGCATTTGGATCAGCGATAAATGTGTAAGAAGCACTAGCGGAATTGGCAATAGGATTTTGAACAGGTGTAGAAGTAGCGGTAACTTGAAATGCTATAGATATTGAGCTGTTAGGAGCAATTGCTCCAATCGTTATACCTGTATTAGGATTAAGACCAATTTGCGTGATGCCATCTATTGTAACGCTATCAGTAATAAACGTTGTACCATCTGGTATAAGGTCGGTGAAAGTAATATTCGTTGCATTTGTATTACCATTATTCGTTAAAATTGTCGTATAGGTAATGGTATCATCTAGCGTTACAATTGTTTGATCAACTGATTTAATCATCATTATCATAGCATCTAATACAGGGTTTGTAACAATGTTTGTTGAAGTAGAAGTAGTAGCAGGAGTTCCGTTTGGATCAACAGTATAAGAATATAAAATTGTATCGTTACCCATAATTGAGCTTGAAGGGGGAACAGAAATCACATTTACTTGGAAAGTAACAGTTACTGTTTCACCAGGAGCGATATTTGGTATATTTACTCCGAGTGCTGGCTGTGCACCAAGCTGCTGGATGCCATTTGTAGTGACCGAATCTGGTACAAAAGTAGTACTAGGAGGAATCGCACTTGTAAAAGTTATATTTGTAGCTGGTGTATTTCCTGTATTCGTAATAGTCGTTGTATACGTAAGTGTATCCCCGACGGAAATAATAGATTTATCAACACTTTTTGTTGTAGTTAATACTGCGCTATTAATGGTCGTTGAAACTGTATTAGATACAGCTGTTTGTAATGCAGAAGGTTGGCTAGGATCAATCACATGTTCAAATTGTATGGAACTAAAATTAGAGATAGGATTTATACTTGGAATGTTTGTAACAAGTACGTTGAGAGAAATAACGGCCGTTCCATTTGGGTTTATATTTCCAATCTGTATCCCGCTAGCTGGATTTCCGATTTGCTGTGTACCAGAATCGTTTGTAAGAGTGCCAGATATGAATGTCGTTCCGTCAGGTAAAATATCTGTGAAAATTATATTTTGTGAAGTGACATTTCCAGGGTTACTTAATGTAATTGTATAAGAAATTGTATCGCCAATCGTTGCGAAAGTTTTATCTACAGATTTGATTGCCACAATTTCTCCGGAATTTATTTGTGTCGCAACGGGATTGGATGTCGTACTTCTTGAAACGAGTGGTAAATTAGGTCCTGTAATAAATTGATAGTCAATGGAGGCACTATTTACAACCGGTGAGTTTGGTCCACCAGGTCCAATTGTGAAAATTGGATTTGGAATACTAACTACTTGAACGCGGAAGGTGACGTTTGTAAAATCTCCTGCAATAATATCCCCAATTGGTATTCCATTCGCTGGATTTACCCCAGGCAATAAAACTCCGCCGACTCGAACGCTATCTTCTATAAATATTGTGTTATTTGGAATAGGATCTGTAAAAATGATATTCGTAGCAGTTGTGTTCCCTACATTTTCTAATAAAACTGTATACGTTAAAAATGAATTTCCAGGTGCTACGTCAGAAAATAGTCGATCCACACTTTTCGTTGCTTGAATAATTGCTTCATTAATTTGAACTAAAGTTGGATTACTTGTAGCTGTTTCTGTCACCGGTGGCTGGGTAGGGTCAACAATGATCAAGTATGTCGTACTGGATTGGTTCAAAGTTGGATTTGTAGCTGGTATTGAGCCAACGATAGCTTGAAAGCTAATTGTTGTCGTTCCTCCAACTGGAATTGAGTCTAAAGAGATTCCGCTATCTGGTCTAAATCCAAGTTGTGGGATGGTATTAATTTGTACGCTATCAGGAACGAATGAAAGTTCAGTTGGTAATATATCGATAAAAACAGGTGTGTTTGCGGTAGTATTTCCGCTATTAGTGAGAGTAGTTGTATACGTAATTGTATCGCCAGCAGCGGCAAATGCACTGCTCGCAGTTTTCGTTGCGATAACGGAAGCTGAATTTACTTGCGTAAAAGTTGTATTGGATTGAACTGTTCGTGAAACAGGCGGTTCATTTATATCAACAATAAAGCTATATTGAAGCGATGATTTGTTCGGAATTGGATTAGGGTTTGGAAGCGTTGTGATGTTTACTTGGAAACTGAGTGTAACCGATGCATTTGAATTTAAGTTACTAATATTGATACCGTTTTGTGGATTTGCATTCGGGACGGTTACACCATTTATCTTAAAGCTATTTGGGACAAGGGTAGTACCGTTTGGAATTGTATCTGTAAAAACAATGTTGTTCGCAGTAGTATTTCCTGTGTTTGTAACAGATGAAGTGAATGTAATTGTATCACCAATCGTAGCGAAAGTTGTACTAGCACTTTTATTTATTACTAAAGTAGCGTCAATAATCGGTGTAACTGTTGTGTTTGTAACGGTACTACCAATAGCTGGCGTTTCAGCTGGATTCACTGCATATTCGTAGTTTACAAGAGCATTATTCGTTAAAGTTCCACTAGGTGGAATAGCCAGAATTTTCACTTGGAATGTAATGAAAGTAGTGTTTCCTGGTGAAATATCGTCTAAATGAATCCCTAATGAAGGATCTAATCCAGGTTGGGAAACGTTATTTATTGTAACGGAATTTGGGATGAAGGATGCACCAGGTCCAAGCCCATCTGTTAAAACTGTAGCACTAGCAGGGATATTTCCTGTGTTCGTAACTGCAATTGTATAAGTAACGATATCTCCAATTGTAGCATTCGGTGTGTTCACTGATTTTGTAGCGATAATCGTGGCATTATTGATTTGAGTTGTTATTACGTTACTCAGCGCATTAGCGGATGCTGGAGGTAAGTTAGGATCTATGACATACTGATACGTTGTATTACTTTGGTTCGGGATTGGATTCGGGTTCGGGATAGAATTTACTTGTACTTGGAACGAGATGATCGTATTTGTATTCGGATCTATTGGATCGATTGCAATTCCGCTAGCTGGATTGACATTAGGCAGTGCATTCCCGTTTACAGTAACACTATTAGGAATGAACGATGTCCCGTTTGGGATTACATCTGTAAATATTACATTTGATGCAAGTGTATTCCCGTTATTCGTTAAAGTAGTCGTGTACGTAATAATATCATTTACGTTAGCAAACTGTTTATCTGCCGATTTAGTAGCGGCAATTGAGGCGTTATTAATAGTTGTCTGTACAGTGTTAGAAGCAACCATCTGCATCACAGCGGGTTTGGATGGATCATACGTATATTGGAATGTTGTGCCTGATTGATTTGTAATCGGATTTACAGCAGGGATAGTTGGTACAAAAACTTGGAATGCAACGGTGCGTGATGAATTTGCTCCTATCGTACCAATCGAAATGCCGTTAGCAGGATTTGCATTAGCTATAGGGACATTATTAATCGTTACAGTATTAGGAATGAAGAGGGTACCCGCTGGAATGATATCTGTAAACGTTACATTAGCAGCAGGGATATTCCCGTTATTTGTTAAAATAGTCGCATATAATATGATATCACCGACATCAGCAAAGTTTGTGCTTGTTAGCTTTGTCGCAATGATATTAGCAGTATTAATTTGTGTAGTTACTATATTGCTAGCAGCGTTTCTAACAAGAGCGGGTAAATTTGGATCAACGATAAAGCTATATTGAAGTGAAGCGCTGTTTTGAATTGGATTTGGTGAAGGTAGCCCATTTGCACTTATTTGAAAAACAATCGTTGTAAAACCACCCGAAGGAATGGAGCCGACTTGAAGACCGGTACTGGGATCTGCACCTAGTTGTAAAGCACCACCTATAAAAATACTATTTGGTACGATAGTGGTGCCATTAGGGATTATATCAGTAACAATAACATTATTTGCTGTAGTATTGCTAAGATTAGCTAAAGAAATTGTATATGTGATTGGTTGCCCTACATCGGCGATAGTTAAATCTACTTCTTTGACAATAACTACATTAGCTAAATTAATTTGTGTACTTACAGTGTTACTTACAGATATTTCTATAGTTGGTGGATCTCCCGGATTTAGAATAAAACTATACTGTGTACTAGATGAATTTATCGTTGGGTTTTGTGTTGGTAAAGAGGTGACGGTTACTTGATAAGAGACGGTAAGTGAGCCGTTAGCAGGAATGGAAGGTAGTGGAACACCTATATTTGGATCTGCGTTATTTTGGAGTACACCATTAATAAGAAAAGTGTTTGGAATAAAGGTAGTACCGTCTGGATTTGTATCTACGAAAGTAGGACTATCAGCAGAAACACTTCCTGCATTCGTCAAAGTAACAGTATAAGTTAATATATCCCCTACGGTAGCGAACGCTTGATCCACTGTTTTTGCTGAAATGACATTTGCATCGTTTACTTGAGTAAATGTAGTGGTTGAAGTAGTGTTTTTATTTACAGGTGAAGCGTTTGGATCAACGATAAAGTTGTAGGAGACGAAAGCGCTATTTGAAATAGGGTTTGGATTTGGAATGCTAGTTATTACTACTTGGAATGAAGCTGTAATTGTAGTATTAGCATTGATGCTACCAATATTGATGCTAGCTGGTGTTATGCCCGGCTGAGTAACACCGTTAACTATAACACTGTTCGGTACAAAGGAAGTGCCATTCGCGATGGAATCGGATAGTAATACGTTGTTTGCTGCAACATTTCCATCGTTAGTAAGAGCAAAGGTGTAAGTTAATACATCGCCAACTTCCGCAAACGTCTTATCTACAGATTTATTAGCATGGAGATTTGCTAGTCTAATTGTAGATGTAACAGAATTAGAATTTGCTGTTTTTGAAGTTGGTGGCAGACCTGGATTTACAGTGTAAATGTAAGAGGCAAAAGCGTTATTAAGGATAGGATTTTGTGAAGTAATATTAATAACTGTTACTTGGAAAGAGAGGATAAAAGTAGCTCCAGCAGGAATTGTGCCAATAGGTAAAGCAACGAGAGAATCTACATTTTGCAAAACGCCGTTGAGCGTTACCGAACCTAATGTTAATATCGTTCCATTTGGAAGTGGATCTGTTAGTTGTACGTTATTAGCGGCTGTATTTCCACTGTTTGTAATAAGAATTGTATAACCTATCGTTTCACCAATTGTGGCAAATTGTTTGTTAGTTAATTTTGTTAATGTTACATTCGCATTGTTAATTTGAGTGGAAACGAGATTAGAAGAAATGTTTTTTGTAACGGGTGATTGGATAGGATTGACGGTATATTGATAAGAAGCATTTGATCCATTAGATACGACATTTGACGCGGGTATTGTGTTTATTACTACTTGAAATGTAACATTTTTTGTTGTGCCGCTTGGGATGGATCCAATGTTCACGCCGTTAGCGGGATTTGCGCCCACTTGTGTAGTGCCATCTATTGTTAAACTGTTTAAAACAAAAGTTGTTCCAGTAGGAATGACATCTGTAAAAATAATATTGTTCGCATTTGTATTACCTGTACCTGTAAAAGAAACGGTGTACGTTAGTGTATCACCAATATCTGCAAAATTTTTATCTACTGCTTTTACCATTGTTACAGTAGCGTTATTCACTTGAGTAGATACGATATTTGTCGTATCAGTCCCACTTACTGCAGGTTGATTTGGTATAGGAATATATTGATATGTTGTTGTTCCACTATTTAATATTGGATTTGTTTGAGGGATAGAAGGAACGAGCACTTGGAATGAAATAGTAGTAGTGGAATTTGCGGCAATCGAACCAATTGATATACCATTAGCGGGATTCGCTCCAGCTTGAGTAACTCCGTTAACAGTTACACTTCCTGGAATGAAAGTAGTTCCGCTAGGGATTGGATCCGTATATATAACGTTCGTTGCAGCGATATTTCCTATATTAGCTAAGGCAATACTGTAAGTTAATGTTTCACCAATATCGGTAAAAATTTTGTTGACTGATTTTGTTCCATTAATATCTGCCAGGTTAATTTGTGTCCCAGCAGAATTGCTTGTTGCAAGACCGTTAAAGGTTGTTCCTCCGGCGATAGGTGTATATTGAAATGTAATATTAGCGGTATTAGAGATAGGGTTTTGACTTGGGAGAGAAACGACAGTAGCTTGGAAAGTTACTGTACGAGAAGCACCATTATTGATTGTTCCAAGAGATATACCAGCGGCGGGATTTGCGTTTGTTTGCGGGACATTATCTACTGTTACAGTGCCAGGTATAAAGGAAGTCCCGTTAGGGAGAATGTCTGTAAAGGTAACATTATTCGCCGGAAGAAGTCCGGTGTTAGGGATCGTAACTGTATAAGTGAGAATATCTCCAATTGCAGCAACACTTTTATTCACGCTTTTCGTTGCTTGTATAGTAGGTGAATTTATGTTGATTTGTAAACCGACTGTATTTAACATATACGCATCTCCGTTAGTTGTTAAACGGATTGCGGCGGACACTTGTGAGTTTGTTAAATAAGGAGAAATATCAATAGAAGTAATATCCCAGCCCTGTCTCCCAGCGGAGATGTTTGTGCCTGTAGAAGCACTTTGATTTCGCGTTCCAAATGTCCCAGTTGTATCTAAGTTTCCAGCAGCATTATTAATTTGAGAACCGAAGAAGTTATTTACAGCATTATTTGGCCCAGATAAAGCATTTAATGAACTGAAATTTGGTCCAAATAATGCTTGATCCCCGGTTAAATCTGCATCTCCTTCAGTGGAGCTTAAGAATAATCTCCCGCTTACAGGTCCTCCTGCGGGTGTTAAAAATCCTGAAACAGCTACATCTGCACTACCAGTATCAGCAGAAACACGGTTACCAGCTACGTAAATGGTTAAGTTTCTTGCAGGCAATGTTCCGTTTTGATAAGCGACAATGAGTGTCCATCCAGCCGAGTTAATAGATCCATTTGAAGCATCTAAAGGATCAACAAGTCCAGGGACAGCTCCTGTAGTATAGGAACCAGAACCTCCCGCTTGAATAAGAGTTGTTACGTCTGCTGAACGAGTATAAAAGCCAAATGTAATAGAGTTTGAAACGAATGTTTGATTTGAAGCTGTAACAGCTGAAGGAGTAATTGAGTATGTTGAAACGGGTGTCGTAAATGAAACGGGATTTCCTAGAACACTTGTAATATTTTGATCGCGAGTTAAATAATTTCCTCCCCATATGAGTTCTGCGTAAAGAATAGTACTGCCAGCAGGGATATTTAAAATAGCGGTAGAACTATTTTGTGTATAGTTTAATGTTGTACCAGCAGGAAAAGTAGGAACTTGTAAAGCTGTATTCGTAGTTACGAACGCACCAATGGCCCCGATTGTACCAGCACGGTTTTGATTACTAATTTTACTTAAGCCTAAAGTATTACCTGTAATAGCGAGTGCGCCGTTAGTGGTGGTAGAAAATCGATTCGTAATGGGCATGTTGTCACCTCATTTACAATATAGTCTTGGTCAAAATAACATATGTGTGTGACAAATAAAGGGAAACATGTACAAGTTGATTTAGTAATAATGATTTAAATGTCTAGATAAGGGGATGGAGTATGATTGAATTGGAAATTAGGGTGGAGCGTCTTAGGAAAGAACAAATAGGCGATATTGTAGCGTTATCTTCTTATATTGGCTGGGATTATAACAGAGAAGAAATTGAAGCAGTTTTTAACTCAGGTATTGTATACGGCGTCTGGAATGAGAGAAAGGAACTTATTGCTAGCGCAGCAATTATATTATACGGGGAGGCGTTGGCATCTATTGGAATGGTAATTGTACATCCAGATTATAAGGGGAGAGGGATTGGAAAGATGATAACGAATTCATGTATGAATAGCGTATCAGCTCAAACTCCATGTATGCTTATTGCTACGGATGAAGGGAAGCCCTTATATGAAACATTAGGATTTAGGGTAGTAAGCTATGTTTCTAAATATATTTGTAACTCGTACAATGCGAATCATAAATGTGCAGAAAATGAAGAATATATGATGGTTTATAAAGAGAGTGATTTAGAAGGAATAATAAAAATAGATAAAGGCGCATTTGGGACAAGCCGAAACGAGTTTTTAAAACAAAGAATTATGCAAAGTGAGCAGTGTGTCGTTGTAAAGGATACGAAAGAAAATGTAGTAGGATACGGTATAAGTATACAAACGCCAGAAAATAAAATAATAGGACCAGTCGTTGCTAAAAATAATGCGATGGCGATGAGAATGGTACATGATTTAGCAAGAGGGCATAATGGAAAATTAAGAATGGATGTACCAGAAGGAAAGAACGATTTCATGAAAGAATTAGAGATTGCTGGTTTTAAAAAGGTGAATACACCACCAATTATGATGAAAAATAGTAATCGGTTAATAAAAAGAAATAGTGAACTATATAGTATTGCAGCACAAATTTTTGGATAAAGAAAGAATCCTTTTAAATGAAGGATTCTTTTTTGAGCTAATTTAATCACGATATTGGTCATGAGTTGGCTGAAAGAGGTCTTCCTCGATATCTCTCACCATAGAAAAATGATCAACGTTATAATGACCGTGTAAAGTTTTATTGTGATGAGCAATAATTTGCTCTGCAGATAATACGTTAGAATCAGTTGTGGAATGACCGTTTTTAATTAATGTAACATCAAATCCTTGTACAGTCGCAGTTCTAACTGCGGTGTCGATACAATGCTCTGTTTTACATCCACCGATAACGATATGGCCAATTTTCTCTTCTTTTAAAAGTTCAAGTAAAGAAGTGCCGTAGAATGAATTGGTTGCTGCTTTATTAATAAAGATTGCAGACTGAGGTACTTGAATTTGATTATGTACTTCAAATCCTTCTCCGCTGCCAGAAGCAACATCGATATCTCTTACGAAAACAATAAGAGCATTGGAATCTATTGCTTTCTGCATGGCTGTATTTAGTGTAGATAATAGCTCGATTTTACGAAAAACTTCATTTTCTTGCTCATTTCCATCAATTAATTCTTGTTGAGCGTCGATAATTAATAGTGCTTGTTTCATCGTGTCTCCCCTTTAATATGAAATAAGTTCCACTGTACATATTCCTTCAGATTGTTAGGAAATCCTCCATTGCAAGCGAATTAGAAGAGCGATTTACAAAGTTGTCAAAGAAATTTCATTCTCATAGCGTGTAAAAACATGTATGATAGGAGATGGAGAATTTTTGAGTAGGTGGGAATAACATGCAAACAGTAGAAGATTATCTTTCATTCTTACATACGAAAGGATTTAAATTATCAGAGGAAGCACAAGGGTTTATTATGTTCGGACAAGGATATACTGGTGCGTCTGATGGGATTGTGAACGCAGCAATAGAAGCGACAATTAAACATCAATTGCAGTTTGATGGTAGTTATTTCGTTGCGTTATTAGAACGATTGAAAGAGGAAGAAATTACAGATAAAAAAAGCGCTAAGGCTTTTATGCGGAAGTTACAAGCATAACTTCACGCAGCCTGCGCTTCTTTTTTTGTTTTGGAAGGCCATTCAACAAAAATCATGCCCAGGAAAATACATAGACATCCGATAATAGCAGAAATAGAAAGTTGTTCATTCGCAACGAGAAAGCCTGTTAATGCAGCAAAAACGGGTTCCATTGCGAAAATAATTGCTACTCTCGTTGGAGAAGTGTGCTTTTGGGCCGATGTTTGAATGAAAAAAGCAATAGATGTTGCAAACAGGGCAGTTAGAAAGAGTGCGAATAAAAAAGATTGATTCGTCCATAGTGATACTGAAAATAATTTTTCCCAATCTTCAAACAAGAAAGCGCAAATAGAAGAAAATATACCAACAGCTAATACTTGAGATGTGCTTAATAATAAAGGTGATATTTTCTTAGAAAAGAAGCCGTTAATAAGAATATGGGCAGCGAAAGCGATTGCACAACCGAGAACAAGTATATCTCCTATATTTAATTGGAAAGAATCAGCAACTGTTAATAAGTATAAACCTGCTGTTGCTACAGCAATACCAAGTACGATAAAAATGGTAGCTTTTTGTTTTAAAAAGATAAAAGA
Organism: Bacillus sp. FSL K6-1338; assembly: GCF_038006965.1. Taxonomy (NCBI): domain Bacteria; kingdom Bacillati; phylum Bacillota; class Bacilli; order Caryophanales; family Bacillaceae; genus Bacillus; species Bacillus sp. FSL K6-1338. The sequence goes on from NZ_JBBOWI010000001.1 coordinate 1,563,547, forward strand.
CAAAATTGGTACCATAACGATACTAAGCCCTGTTAAGAAACCTGCTTTTGAAGAAGTTGTATAAAGTAAGCCAAATGTTTGTAATACATAGCCAACACATAAAAAGAACCCAACGATTAATCCAGCGAGGCTACTCTGTTTTATATCTTGTTTTGAAGTGTTTTTTGAGAAAATCATTTGAACGAATAATAAAATAATTCCAGCGAATAAAAAGCGAATACCATTAAAGGTAAATGGACCAACGAAAGACATAGCATTTTGAACGACAACAAACGTAGCTCCCCAAATAAAAGAGACAAATAATAAAGCAAGAGGAGCAATCCAATCTTTTTTCACACTCATACCCCCGTTAATTTTGTAATATAGCTTTTCTAGCTAATTCATCAGCTACTTTATTTTGACTACTTGGAATCCACTTAATAAAAAAGAGATCGAAGTTTTTTATGTACTGTAGTGCTTCATCTAAAAGAGGTGCAAATATTTTATTTTTTGCGTATTCCTTTTCAACAGCCCGTTCGACAAGCTGGGAATCTGTACGAAAAGAGACAGTGCTATAATTATGCTCGATGCAATATTTTAATGCTAGAAGTAAAGCGCGGTATTCTGCTTCATGATTGGACATTGTTCCAAGTGGTAATGATAATTGTACAGGTGGCTGAACGCCTTTAATAAACACTCCTGCACCAGAAGGACCAGGATTTCCTTTTGATGCACCATCAATATATACTTCAATCAAAATGAGAAACCTCCAAATTATAAGGTTATCCCCTACTTAAATATTTTTTTGAAGTAGGGGATAGAGTAGTTATCCGATTGTGATGCTGTAACGACATGTAAATGTTTCATTCGCTTGTAAAGATTGAATTCCCTTTTTGTCCTTGAAATCTTTTGCTGGATTTACTTCATCAGCGATTCCATACCAAGGTTCAATACATAAGAAAGGTGCGTTATCCCCTGGTGTCCATACGCCGACAAATGGGAAGCCATCAAATTCTACTTTTACAAATTTATTATGTTTATGAGAACGAATCGAAATTTCATTCGTATTCATATTTTCAAAGATAAGCGCATCATTTTTGAATAAATCATATGTAAGTGGCAATTCAGTTGTATTTTCAGCGATTAATTGCTTTTTGTTTGAAAGGTAAGGTCCTTCTAATACGCTTGTTTCTAAGCGTTCCGAACCATTAAACGATAAGTGATAATCTGTAAATGATTCACCATCCAATAAAGGGAAGTTGAATCCAGGATGTGCCCCAATTGAGAAGAACATCTCTTTAGAAGTAGGATTGTTTACTTCATATGTTACATGAACGCTTTGTCCTTCTAGCTCATAAGAAATGAGTAATTCGAATTCGTATGGGTATTTTTTTAACGTTTCTTCATTATTAGTAACGATATAAGTGATCTTTGTTTCACTTTGTTCTTTCACAGAGAAAGTAAGATCACGAGCGAAACCGTGTTGTGTTAATGAATATGGTCTACCGTCTACGTAGTATGTATTATCTACTAATCGGCCGACAATTGGGAACAAAATTGGTGCACGGCGTCCCCAATATGTAGAATCACCTTGCCATAAATATTGTGTGTTGTCTTCTTTTAAGCGAACGCTTTGTAATTCTGCACCTTTGTCAGAAATGGAAACGATCACTTTTTCATTTTGGATTGTTGCTATCATGAAGTGAAACCTCCTAAATCTTTCATATGTTTCATTATACGTTGTCTAAAAGAAAAAAGGTAGTTCATGATAGGAATCTATTGACGAAAGAGGGGCTACCACGTAAAATATAATCTTGTTGCTAAAAAAAAGAATAACGTGGTTCGAAACCATCCCACGTAAAAAAACTAAGGAGATTTTGTCATGAATATTAGAACTTTAGTCGGCAATGGTATTTTAGCGGCATTATATATTGCTGTTTCTATGCTTATTCAGCCATTTGGCTTTACGAATGTACAATTTCGTATTTCAGAGATGTTTAATCATCTCATTGTATTTAACAAGAAAGCAATTTACGGAATTGTATTAGGTGTATTTTTAACGAATCTCTTTTTCTCACCTATGATCGCTTATGATTTAGTATTTGGAGTAGGGCAATCTATTCTTGCATTAGTTGCAACGATTATTTCTATGCGATTTATTAAAGGTGTTTGGGCTCGTATGATTTTTAATACGGTTATCTTTACGATTACAATGTTTATGATTGCAATTGAACTTCATCTTGCATTGGGTTTACCATTTATGTTGTCTTGGTTAACATGTGCAGTCGGTGAATTTGTTGTAATGGCCATTGGTATGCCTGTAATGTACTGGATTAATAAGCGAGTACAATTTGAAAGATTTATGTAATAGATGAAAGAGCTATTCCTATAGGGATAGCTCTTTTTGTATGTAATCATATTGAATATAATGCTGTGACTCTAGATAAAATATAATAAAATAAAGTGAGGCTTTCATTAGCTGGCTACATATAAGAAGTCTTATATAAGGGGAATCTAGTATGAAATATAAAATTCATTGGTTGTATAAAACGAAGCGAGGATTGCAGACGGAATTAACAACAGATTATATGAACATAGAAGAAATACTTCAATTTGCAGAGGATTTTGAGAAAACAGGAAGAGCTAAGGAACTTTTATTTTACGATGAAATGGATGCAGAATGGTCATTAAAGGAAATGAAAAAACTGAGTAAACAAGTAGAGGAAGAGCCCCAAGAAATACTCGTTTATTTTGATGGGGGGTATGATGTGCAAACGAAAGAAGCTGGCGTTGGTATATGTGTGTACTATAAAAAAGGAAATACAAACTACCGCATTCGCCGCAATGCATATATAGAAGGTATAGATGATAATAATGAAGCGGAATATGCATCACTATTATACGGTATGAATATACTCGAGGAATTAGGGATTAAATATGAAGCAGTTACACTTCGCGGAGATTCTCAAGTTGTATTGCAGCAATTGGCGGGAGAATGGCCTTGTTATGATGAGCATTTAAACCATTATTTAGATCAAATTGAACAAAAGGCGAAGCAAATGAAATTAAAACTTGTATGTGATCCGATATCTAGAAAACAAAATAAAGAAGCACATCAATTAGCAACGCAAGCATTAGAAGGGACAGTCATTGATAGTCATAAAGAAATAACCGAATAGAGAGGTGCAAAGGTGGATAAAAAGCAACTCATTACAGAGGTAAATGACTTATTAGAAACATATTGTGAAGGATGTTTCTTGCGAGAACATAATCGAAAGACAAATAGTAAATATTATGCACATTCATTTTGTATAAGACAATGTACAGTTGGAGAAACATTGAAAAAGTATGGAGAACAGTTGTCATAAAAAAACATCCAGAGAAAATTCTCTGGATGTTTTTTAGTGCTTTGCTTCGTTTAATTGCTGCTCGCATTTGCTTAGTTTCTTTTCCTCGTTCATTAAAAATGGTTCATCTAAATCTACTGCAACAGATTTCATAATTTCAAGCTGTGAGCGAGCTGCTTCTACTGCAGTAGTGGCATGCTCTAATGTGTCTGGATCCATTGAAATTGTTGCAGAACCTACCATCTTTTGTGCTGTTTCTACACGGAATTTTACTTCTTCAAAATCATTTACTTCTGATCCCATTAATAATTCCTCCTTTGTATAGTGCGCATTTTACATAGTTTTTGCTCTGTAAAACGGAAATATACAAAGGAATAACAAAGAAGGTTACCAAGTAAGGTAACCTCCTGTTATATGTTGGATTAAAGTTTTACTACGTTAGCAGCTTGAGGTCCACGGTTACCTTCAGTAATGTCGAAAGATACTTCTTGACCTTCTTCTAAAGCTTTGTAGCCGTCTCCTTGAATAGCAGAGAAATGTACGAATACATCGTCAGCGCCTTCCATTTCGATAAATCCAAAACCTTTTTCGTTGTTAAACCATTTTACTTTTCCTTGCATGTTACAATTCCTCCTAAAAGCGTTTACTATTTTCATTTAGTGAAATTCATTTAAAGAAATAATATAAACTAAAAATGCTATATTCTTGAATATTCTGCTAAATGATTAATTTAAATATACACGAATTGGGAGAATTTAGTCAAGTAAGCGGTTTTATTTTTTATATTTTTAAATAATTTTCCAATCAAATTTTTAAATAGGTATAGGACAGGCCGAGTATGTAATATTCTTAATTGAATGCTATACATAACGAGGTGAAAGAATGAATAGGTCGTACTTATTAGATAATGAAGGAATGAGAACGAGAACCGACATACCGGATTGGGTTGCAAAAGAATTTGAGATTTTTTCAAGTGTCGTGTTAGAACCAACTTTTCCATGTTATTTCGGTTTAACAGCTTTGAAAAAGAATGAACTTCGTTATTCATTTCTTTCTCATAATGATTGGAGTCATTTGCCGCATACAATGTTATCTTTTTTAGAGTTAATGAAAGAGAGGCCGATTGTAAGAAGGGGCTTTTTCCTTTTTGTAGAACCGGAATGTGAAGAACGATCACTCGAATATTACCGTGATTCCTTTTGGAAAGTGTTACAGTATTTACATGAAAACGATAATCAAGCATGGCCAAAGCAAATTCCTGAAGATCCAGACCATTATTTATGGGAATTTTCATTTTGTGGTGAGCCAATATTCGCATTTGGAAACGCGCCAGCTTATAAACAGCGAAAAACTAGACATTTAGGGAATTCTCTCGTTATTGGGTTTCAGCCACGCACTATTTTTGATGGATTAGAGGGGGATCGTCCTAAAGGAGCATATTCAAGACAAATGGTCCGTGAGCGAGTTGAAAAGTGGGATCAATTGCCGAAACATCCTAACATTAGTCATTATGGTGACCCAGAGCATCGTGAATGGAAACAATATTTTATAGGAGACGATGTAGAACCAATAAAAGGGAAATGTCCTTTTCTTCATAGGATAGAAAAGTAAGAGCCATCACCTAGATGGCTCTTTTGTATATTTTGGATAAAAAAGGGTATTTTATTATGAAAGCTAGTCTATTTTTTCAAATTACATCATTAACTAGTAGTAAAGAGAGTAGAAAGGATAGAGCGATGATTGGAGCAATTATTCAGCAAATCGTATTAGGTATTTCATTAGCTGCGCCAGTAGGGCCGATTAATATTGAAATGTTAAAACGAGGAATTGAACGTGGGTTTTGGCATGCTTGGGTTGTTGGAATTGGTGGAATGACTGCAGATGTTTTATTTATGCTTCTCATTTATTTCGGTTTATCTTCTGTGTTTATGTATACATATGTACAAGCCTTCATGTATTGCACGGGTTTTTTCTTGTTATTTTATTTAGGATTTCAAAGTGTAAAACAAGGAATTTCCCACTCAAACATGGAATATAAAAAAGAAGAGGTAGGTGGTCTTAAGCAATCGTTTATGGCAGGATTTTTAATTGCGATATCCAATCCATTAAATCTTGTTTTTTGGTTTGGTATATACGGAAGTACACTTAGCTCATTACTTACGAAGGTAACGAAACAAGAAGCTTTTTTGTACAGTCTTTGCATTATTGCAGGTATTATTTTATGGAATTTAAATATTGCTTTTTCTGTACATTTTGGAAGAACTTTATTAAAACCAAAAGCGCTTGGCTACATAACAGCCGGAGCAGGTATTATTTTAGTAGGTTACTCTATACATTTTGCATACAAAGCTTTACAGTTGTTCACATAAGATTGAAGGGGAGATTTTTATGTATCGAACCACTATTGACGGAAAAGAAATTATAATTACGTTAGCGCCAAAAATCCGAAAAGAAATTACTGATAGAAATCCACTATATGAAGCAGTATTTCATAATGCTGCAAGATTGCTACAAACAAAGCAACCGACGTTTGCAGTAAATCATCAAATATTTGGTCTCATTATTGGAGAAGTGCAAAGAGGAGAAGTAACAGTGTTTGCAGTGGAACATATTATTCCAAAGCAAAATATATTTGGACCAAACAATTTTTTCTCGACAATAGAACAGCAGGCAAATTTGTAAAGTGAATAGAATAAGAATAGAAAAGAAATAGTCGTAACGATATGTTGCGGCTGTTTTTTTGGAAAAGGGGGAAACAAGATGAAGAAAGTGGGGAAAGAGTTCTTTTTACAATATGATATCGTCATTATGTATAGCATTCTATTTATTTTCATTATTATTTTAAAAATGCAATTTTTAACGTGGTTTGGCATGTTAGCATGTATGTTTGGAATTGTTTTCTATACACTGAATGAATATATGACACATCGTTTTTTATTCCATATAAAGCCACCTAAAAACACATTTCTATTAAAAATGTTAAGAAGATTACATTATGATCACCACGTATATCCAGATGATTTAAAACTTTTGTTTTTACCTGTATGGTTTAGTATACCTAGTTTTACTATATATTTACTTATAGCATATGGTATTACAAAAAGTCTTACTATTACACTTTCATTTGGAATCGGAATGATTATTATGCTGCTCGTTTACGAATGGAAACATTATATTGCCCATAGACCGATTCGTCCCGTCACTAAGTTTGGAAGATGGCTAAAAAAACAACATATATTACACCATTATAAAAACGAAAAGTTTTGGTTCGGTGTTTCAAATCCAGTATTCGATTTTATATTTGGAACACTTAAAGACGGAAAAGAGGTTGAGTTAAGCGAAACAGCTCGTAATTTAGAAAAGGAAAAAAAGACAAAAGTAGTGCGTTAAGCACTGCTTTTGTCTTAATGAGGAAAAAATAAGTAAGGTGTCACTTTATGTTGAAAAAGTATATTAAAAATTTAGGGGAAATTGCCGAAAAATGTCTATCAAAAAATCTTTGCATGAATGCACGGATTGTCTACAATAAGTATAAGTTTCTGAATATTTATAAAATTTAGTCTTTAGGTATGCAAGGGGGAATTGCATTTCAAGTAAGAGAGGGGATCGGTTAATGAAACGAGATGATACGTCAGCACGTAAGTTGCAAAATGAGGTGAATTATACAGAGGTCGTTCAGTCGGAAGAATTTCAATTGTTATTAAATACGAAAAAGAAGTTTATCATTCCAATGAGTATTTTCTTTTTTAGTTTTTTTATCGCATTACCTATTTTAACATCGTATTCAAAGGTGCTCAATACACCTGCATTTGGTGACGTTACATGGGCGTGGGTATTTGCTTTTTCCCAATTTATCATGACATGGGCACTATGTATGATTTATAGCAAAAAAGCAGAATCATTTGATGAAATCTCCCGAAAAATTCTGCAAGATATGCAAAAAGGGAGGGGCTGAACTTGAATACTACTGCGTTTGCACTATTTTTAATTATTGTTCTTGGTACGCTTGTCATAACCTATTTTGCATCGAAAAAAACGAAAAATGCGAGTGAATTTTATACGGCTGGAGGGGGATTAACTGGTTGGCAAAATGGTCTGGCCATTGCTGGAGATTATATGTCTGCTGCTTCATTTCTTGGTATAGCCGGAGCAATCGCATTAACTGGGTTTGATGGATTCTTTTATAGTATCGGTTTTTTAGTTGCTTATTTAGTTGTACTATATCTTGTTGCAGAACCGCTTAGAAATTTAGGAAAGTACACTTTGGCGGATATGATTGCAGCACGCTTTGATGCGAAAAAAGTTCGCGGAGTCGCAGCTCTTAATACGATGACGATTTCTATCTTTTATATGATTGCACAATTAGTTGGCGCGGGTGCACTTATTAAATTATTATTAGGAATTGAATATACGACATCTGTATTAATCGTTGGAACACTTATGACGGTGTATGTTATTTTTGGTGGTATGACAGCAACGAGCTGGGTACAAATTGTAAAGGCTGTATTACTTATGGCTGGTACGTTTATTATTTCTGTTATCGTTTTCGCAAAATTCAACTTCAGCGTGACTGAAATGTTCGCTCAAATGAAAACAGCTACACCATTAAAAGATTCATTTTTAAATCCAGGTGTAAAGTATAAGGATGGTCTTGATACACTTTCTTTAAATTTAGGACTAGTACTTGGTACAGCTGGATTACCACATATACTTGTCCGCTTTTTTACAGTACGTGATGCAAAAACTGCACGTCAATCTGTCGTATATGCGACGTGGTTAATTGGTGCATTTTATATTATGACGATTTTCTTAGGATTTGGTGCGGCGGCTTTTGTAGGAAATGAAGCGATTATTAAAGCGAACCCAGCTGGTAATATGGCGGCACCTTTATTAGCAAAAGCGTTAGGTGGAGATTTCTTATTTGCTTTCGTATCAGCAATTGCTTTTGCAACAATTTTGGCTGTAGTGGCAGGTCTCGTATTAACGGCAGCATCAGCATTCGCTCATGATTTTTATAATGAGATCATTCGCAAAGGGAAATCAACAGAAAAAGAGCAAGTATCTATGGCTCGGTATGCATCTATTGGCGTAGCGATACTATCTATCATACTTGCATTATTTGCCCAAACATTAAACGTAGCATTTTTAGTATCATTAGCATTTGCAGTTGCAGCGAGTGCAAATCTACCAGTGATTTTATTTACAATATATTGGAAGCGTTTTAATACAACGGGTGCTATTTCCGGTATGATTGTAGGGCTCGTATCAGCAATTGTTCTCGTAGCGTTGAGTCCGAATGTTTGGAACCCTGTAGCTGGAAAAGCTATTTTTGTTGGGGAAGCGATATTCCCATATACGACACCAGGAATTATTTCAATTCCGCTCGGATTTCTTGCAGCATATTTAGGAACTGTTTTATCTAGTAAGAAAGAAGATGCAGCGAAATTTGATGAAATTCTTGTGAAATCTAATACTGGTCACGGTATTAGTGATGCGTCTTCACATTAAATAAAAGAGGAGCTTTTCGATAGATAAGAAAAGCTCTTTTTTCTTTTGTCATTTTCTTGTAAATATTACTGATTTGTAAGTAGGATTTGTCTTAATTTTGTGGAATGAAAATAGCAGGGAGAAATTTAAGTCATCATGGCACCAGCGCAGCTTTTGTGAAAAATAAGTTGTTATGGAAGGTGGAAGTAATGATGAAAACGAAGCAAACTGATGAATTATTAGCAAAAGATGAGCAATATGTTTGGCACGGAATGCGTCCCTTTAGTCCAAATAGTACAATGGTAGGGGCAAAAGCTGAAGGGTGCTGGGTTGAAGATATACAAGGAAAAAGATATTTAGATGGTATGAGTGGTCTTTGGTGTGTGAATAGTGGATATGGAAGAAAGGAGCTCGCAGAAGCGGCTTATAAGCAATTACAAACATTATCATACTTTCCGATGTCACAATCTCATGAACCAGCTATAAAGCTTGCTGAAAAGTTAAATGAGTGGCTTGGGGGAGAGTATGTTATTTTCTTCTCAAATAGTGGTTCAGAAGCGAACGAAACAGCTTTTAAAATAGCAAGGCAATACTATGCGCAAAAAGGTGAACCACATCGTTATAAATTTATGTCACGTTATCGTGGGTATCACGGGAATACAATGGCGACAATGGCAGCGACGGGACAAGCGCAGCGTAGATATCAATATGAGCCGTTTGCTTCAGGCTTTTTACACGTAACACCACCGGATTGTTACCGTATGCCTGGGATTGAAGGGCAGCATATTTATGATGTAGAATGTGTGAAAGAAGTCGATCGTGTTATGACGTGGGAATTAAGTGAAACAATTGCCGCTTTTATTATGGAACCAATTATTACAGGTGGGGGCATTTTAATGCCACCACAAGACTATATGAAAGCTGTTCATGAGACGTGTCAAAAACACGGTGCCTTGCTTATTAGTGATGAAGTGATTTGCGGCTTCGGTCGTACAGGAAAAGCATTTGGATTTATGAATTATGATGTGAAGCCAGATATTATTACGATGGCAAAAGGCATTACGAGCGCATATTTACCATTATCTGCAACAGCTGTGAAAAAAGAAATATATGAAGCATTTAAAGGGAAGGGAGAGTATGAATTCTTCCGACATATTAATACATTTGGTGGAAATCCAGCAGCTTGTGCATTAGCACTTAAAAACTTAGAGATTATGGAAAATGAAAATTTAATCGAGCGATCTGCGCAAATGGGTTCCCTTTTATTAGAGCAACTAAAAGATGAAATTGGAGAACATCCGCTTGTTGGGAATATTAGAGGAAAAGGTCTATTAGTTGGAATCGAACTAGTAAATGATAAAGAGACGAAAGAGCCAATTGATAACGACAAAATTGCAAGTGTCGTAAATGCTTGTAAAGAAAAGGGCTTAATTATAGGACGCAACGGTATGACAACAGCAGGATATAATAACGTCTTAACATTAGCACCGCCGCTTATTATTTCAAGTGAAGAAATTGCCTTTGTTGTTGGAACGTTGAAGACGGCGATGGAACGTATTTAATAAATAGAGAGAGGAGCGAGCTGTAATATAAGGCTCGCTTTTGTTTAGTAGGAGGGGACTTTTAATGGAGAAATATGATCCGAACAAACATTATCACATCGGATATTATGAAGATGGATATGATTTAGAAGTGACGGCGTACAAAAGAATAAATGAACCAGTTTGGGATGCTTATCTTCCGCACTATGAGGTAGACGGTTTTTATAAGAAAGTGGAGGAAATGAAACTAGGCGAATATATAGATGATTATGGCATTAAGGTGTATTCATTTAGTAATGATATCGATGATGAAGAAGCACGAATTATTTTTGAAAAATGGTTAAAAAAGAACGAGATTGTTTAAGGGTAAAACAAAAAGGAGATTGCTATTTTATAAGATAGCAATCTCCTTTTATTATAGTAAACTTATTTACTTGCTTTCATTCATTGCTTTATCTTTAGCACCAAAAGTGTATTTTAACATTGGTGGTGTAATCATTGTAGTTAAAATAACGACAATAACGATTGCTGTAAAGTAATCTTGTGCTAATAGACCTGAAGAGAGTCCTGTTCCTGCGATGATAAGTGCAACTTCACCACGAGAAACCATACCAGAACCGATAATTGCAGAAGACTTTGCATCAAATCCAGTCATGCGTGCACCAACACCACAACCAATTAGTTTTGTTAATACAGCGATTACTGTTAATGCTAGGATGAACCAAATTTGATTGCCAATACCGTCAAATGTAATATTCATACCGATACTAACGAAGAATACTGGAACGAACATAGCGTAAGCAATTGGTTCTACTTTCTTTTCTACTTCATGTTTGTAGTTTGTTTGAGAAATTGCAATACCAGCAGCGAAAGCACCGATAATACCAGCAATTCCTAATAATTCGCCGAAATATGCGAATGAGAAACAGATGATAAGAGCTGCGCTCACGATAGACTCAGATACGCGTAGTGGTGATAACCAGCGCATAATCACTGGTACACCTTTCCATCCGATTAAAATAATAGAAGCGAAGAATACTACTTTCTTCAAGATAATCATTGTTAAGTTAACATCATCTGTGCCTAAGAAGCTCATTGCGAATGCTAATAAAATAACAACAAGAATATCATCAAATACAGCGGCTCCAAGCATCGTCGTACTTTCACGTGTTTTCATTTTACCTAAATCACGAAGTGTTTGAACGGAAATACTAACACTTGTCGCGCACAGAAGTAACCCTAAGAATACAGCGTTTCCTTGTTCCATTCCCATAACAAGACCGGAAACGTAACCACCTATGAATGGAAGAATGATACCCCCGAGTGCAACTGCTAAAGAAGAATTGCGATTTGCGTTTAATTCATCTAAGTCTGTTTCAAGTCCTGCCATAAACATTAAAAGAATAACACCGACATTACTTAATTGAGTTAGAAGCTCTGAATTTTCAATCCAACCTAATATAGCTGGGCCGATAACGATACCGACAATTAATTTACCTAGCACAGAAGGTTGACCTAATCTAACACTAAGATCACCAGCAAGCTTTGTACTTAATAAAATAAGTGCAATTTGAAAGAAAAATTCGAATTCCATCTGATCCTCTCCTCGTCATTTTTAATTTTATCATACGATTTCTCGGAATTTGCCTAATGAAAATATGTAAAACTCATTAAACAAAAGGGTCTGATTACAAGTTCTTTTGAACTCGTAATTTGAACCTGTAATTAATATATAATAGATTTTATAAAAAATCAATGAAAAAATGGGAGCTTTTTGGGGAAGAAGCTGTCTTATTGAGATATAGGTGTAAGAGTAGCGTGTGAATTTTATATGTATAAAATAGTATGAAGTCCTTTTTCATTACAAATAATAAAGCCTAAATGCTATTTCACGAATTATAAATGTGAAAAGGAGGTTTTATCATTTGAATTCATTAAAAAATAACTTGTCTATTGTTGCTTTAGGTGGAGTAAATGAAATAGGAAAAAATATGTATGCTATCCAATATGAAAATGATATTGTCGTCATTGATTGTGGGTCTAAATTTCCAGATGAAAGTTTATTAGGGATTGATTTAATAATTCCAGACGTCACATATTTACAAGAAAATAAAGAAAAAATTCGCGGTTTAGTAGTAACGCACGGGCATGAGGACCATATTGGCGGAATACCATATTTTTTAAAACAACTAAATGTACCAATCTATGCAACAAAGTTAACGTTAGGTTTAATTGAAATTAAATTAAAGGAACACAATCTTCAAAATGATACGGAATTAATCGTTATTCATTCAGAATCAGAAATTGATTGTGGTTCTATTAAGGCAACCTTTTTTAAAACGAACCACAGTATTCCGGATTGTCTCGGTATTGTTTTTCATACACCAGAAGGTACTGTAGTACATACAGGTGATTTTAAATTTGATTTAACACCAGTAAATAATCAACATCCTGATATTCATAAAATGGCTAAAATAGGAAGTGAAGGTGTACTAGCTTTATTATCTGAAAGCACAAATGCAGAACGCCCAGGTTTTACTCCATCAGAAAGGTCAGTAGGAGAACGGATAGAGGAAATATTTATGAAAGCAAATAGAAAAGTAATTATTTCTACGTTTGCTTCTAATGTGAATCGTGTTCAGCAAATAGTTGAAGCATGTATAAAAACAAATCGAAAATTGGCTTTGCTCGGGAGAAGTATGGTAAATGTAGTAGAAGTTGCTCTAGAGAAAGGATATTTACATATTCCAGACGGCATGTTAATTGAAGCGAGTGAGGTAAATCGTTTAGATCCAAAGCAGGTAGCGATACTTTGTACAGGAAGTCAAGGAGAACCGATGGCAGCTTTAGCGCGTTTAGCGAGTGGAAACTATAGACAAGTGGATATTTTACCAGAAGATACGGTTATTATAGCCGCGACCCCTATCCCAGGAAATGAACGTAACGTTTCTCGAATTATCGATAATTTATTTGCATTAGGAGCAAAGGTGATTTACGGATCAGGTAGTTCTACTGGAGTGCATGTATCCGGTCATGCATATCAAGAAGAGTTGAAGTTAATGCTTACATTAATGAAGCCAAAATATTTTATTCCAATTCATGGAGAGTTTAGAATGCTACATCACCATAGTTTGTTAGCAGAATCAATTGGTATTGAAAAGGAAAATATCTTTATCGTACGTAATGGAGATGTTGTAGATATAAGTAATGAAGTGGCAATTCAATCTAGAAGAATACAGGCAGGAAATATATATGTAGATGGATTAGGAATTGGAGATGTTGGAAATGCATTATTACGTGATCGTAAACAACTTTCAGAAGATGGAATGCTCGTTATAGTTATTACTTTTAATAAAGTGGATGGAGAAATAATTTCAGGTCCTGATATTATTTCTCGTGGATTTGTCTATGTTCGTGATTCAGAAGAATTTTTAAGAGAATTAAATAAATTAGCTGTTATTACAATTAATAATTTAAAGAAAGAGAATGTGAATAGCTGGGGTATTTTGAAAAGGGAGGTAAGAGAAGCGTTAGGGAAGTATATATATACAAATACAAAACGAAAGCCGATGATTCTTCCTATAATAATAGAGGTTTAATAGTAAAAAAAGAATTCTCGTATGGGAATTCTTTTTTGTTTTGAAGACAAAATGAACATATAATGAAATAAATAGAAATGGAAGGAAATAAAAGATGTTATTAAATAAACGTTTTACAATTGGAGAAATGGCAAAAATGCATAATATCGCAGAATCTACATTAAGGTATTATGATGAAAAAGGAATTTTTCATCCGTCCATTGTTGATCCTCAAACGAATTATCGTTATTATACAATCGATCAATTTTCACTATTAGATACGATTAAGTTTTTACGCCAATTAAACATTCCATTAAAGGAAATTAAAAAATATATTGATGAAAGAAATCCAGCATACGCACTCAATTTACTGGAAAAACAACAAGAAATGATGTTGAAAAAACAAAGAGAAATTGAGTATGCTTTGGCGAAAATGGAGCATAGAATTCATTTAATTAAGGAAGCAACAAAAGCAAAAGCTGAACAAATGGTAATTAAAGAGATCCCGCAGCGGAAAATTACAGCAATTGCGGTTGCCCCGAATACGACGGATGATATGTTTGAGTACTACATCCATTCGTTGCAAAAAAATATGAGGCAAATGGATGATAGTTTATTTTCTGGAGATATTGGTGTAACTGTTGCGAAAAAAGGATTAATGCAAAATGAGTTTCAAGCATATAGCAGTGTATTTATTCTTTTGGATTATATGCCGTATGAAGTGCATACTTCAGATGAAATTAAAGAAGGTTTATATGCTTGTTCTTATCATCATGGACCATATGAAGAAACAGATGCAACGTACAAGGAGTTACTTACATACATTGATAAAGAAGGTTACGAAGTACATGGAGATTCGATTGAGATTGGATTGATTGATTGGTCTGTAACAGAAGATCCTGAGGAGCAAGTAACAGAAATTCAAATTCCTATAATGAAAAAATAAAGCAATAAGTTGTAAGACTCGTATAATTACAAATGAGGATCAAACACGATAATTAAGTTACTTATTTTTTAATTCTCTATTGACCTTCAAGTTACTTGAAGGTTTAAACTAAGAAAAGAGAGTTGAAAAAAAGGAGCATATTAGAGTATGGAAGCAACAGAAAAGTTAAGAGAAAAACCGATAAAAAGCTTATTTATTTCATATTTAATACCAGCCGTCCTCGGAATGGTATTAATGTCAGTGAATATTGTAATTGATGCGGTTATGATTAGTAGAGGAGTTGGGGCGAACGGTTTAGCAGGAGTGAACGTGGCTATTCCAGCCTTTTCGATTTTCTTCTCTATTTCATTATGGATTGGAATGGGCGGGGCAACGTTATATTCCATTGCATTAGGTGAAAATAAACGAGAGAGAGCAAGGTCTATTTTTACTCAATCAATGACGGTAGCAGTTGTTATCGTAGGTGTTTTAGCAGCTATTTGTTTATGGAGAATAGAAGATTTAGCATACTTATTTGGTGCAAATGAAGTGATTTTACCGTATGCATTAGACTATTTACACGTATTATTAACATTTGGAATGATATACGTTTTAGAAAATATTTTAAGTACATTTATTCGAAATGATGGAAATCCTAATTTAGCGATGGCAGGTCTTGTTGTAACGGCTGTATTAAATATCGTGTTTGACTACATCTTTATTTTTATTTTTGGATGGGGCGTAACAGGTGCTGCTTCAGCGACTATTCTTTCGGCAGCGATTGGTTTCCTTGTATTATTAACTCATTTCTTTAGAAAAAGTAGTATCTTAAAGTGGACGAAATTCCATTTTGAATGGGATACTGTCAAACAAATTATGGTGATTGGTTTCCCAAGTTTTACAGCAGAAAGTACGGTTGCAATCGTAACGATTGGTTTTAATATCGCATTCGTCCAATATGCAGGAGAAGTAGGAGTAGCTTCCTATGCGATGGTGAATAGTATTCATGCAATGACATTACTACTATTCTTCGGTGTAGGTGCTGCATTGCAACCAATTGCTAGTTTCCATTATGGTGCAAACTTATCAGAAAGATTGCGTGAAGGATTGAAGTTTGCTGTGAAAATTGCAGTTGTCCTCGGAGGCGTTGCGATAATTGTCGGATTATTCTTCGGGAAATATATCATTGGTTTATTTGATGTTCAATCTCCAGAATTATTGGAGTTAACCTTAACAGGTATTAGTTTATTCTTTATCCAATACGTATTTTTAGGTTATAACATTGTGTATGGAGAGTACTTCCAATCAGTGCGACAAACGAAGAAATCAGTACTTATTATAATGAGCCGAGGATTACTATTTATTCTTCCATTGTTATGGATTATGCCAAAATTATTTGGGATAAACGGAATTTGGCTCGTTATGCCAGTTGCGGAAGTAATGACAGCGATTATCGTATTTACGATGAATCGTATAAAACATCCTGTTCCATTAAATATGGCAGGAGAGAAAGAAGCGATATGATGAAGAAAATCCCCTTAAGCAATTAAGGGGATTTTTTATTCCTTTAAACTAATCGCAAAAGATCCATCCGTTTCTTGAACAGAAGCAAAGGCAACGTTTTTAATATTTGTAATTCCTTTTTCTTTTAATTCTTTATATAACCATTTTTCATTTTTATGTATTAACTTTAAGTTATCATATTGAATTTGTGAATCGACGATAAGGGCAATTGGTAACCCAGCATACTTAACATCTATGTTTAAATCTTTTGGAGTTAATGGTACAAGTTCTCTTTTTGGTAAAATACTAATAGCGCCGTTCGCTTCTAAAATAGCGTATTCAATTTCATGAACACTTGGATAACCTGCAACGCGAAGATTAGAAAGGAGTTCTGCAATGGGGTATCTACTTTTTTGTAAGTTCTCAAAAATAATATCACCATGTTTAATTAAAATGATAGGGTGTCCGAGAATAAAGCGATTTAGTTTGTTAAATAGGCTTAATTTTGTAAGGAGTAAATGTAAACATGTGATAACAACCATACCGAGAAATGCTTGTAAAGCACCAGAGACGGGTATGGCCTGGAAAGCTAAATAAGATAAAAAAATTATAGCCCCAAAATCATGAGGAGTTAGTTGTGCTAACGCGGATTTACCGAGTAACTTAAGCGATAGTAAAAATAAGATAAAAAAGAACGACACGTTACATAAAAAGAGAAGCAATAGAGACACTCCTTCGTGTAAAGTTGTACTTACTATTCCCGAAAGTAATATAAATATTACCTTTCAGAGGATAAATTAGGGTTTATTGAAATCTGTCTGTATACAAACAAATAAATGGATATTATCATGAAGGAAGTAAAAGAAAATAGGAGTATATGAATATGAGAAAGAAGAAAATAATGAAGTGCATTTTAGTTGTCATAATGATTTGCGCCGTGTATATGGGTTTTTTACAATATCACATTTATAAGCATGGGCATATGAATGCAACCTACGATGCTGACTACATAATTGTACTAGGATCGAAAGTAAATGGGACGAAACCATCTTATTCATTGCAATATCGTATTGATAAAGCAGCTGAATATTTAAAATCACATGAGAAAACAATTGCTATTGTATCTGGCGGACAAGGAAAAGGTGAAGACATTTCAGAAGCATTAGCAATGAAACAAGGATTAATAAAACAAAACATCGCAGAAGACCGTATTATAATGGAGGACAAATCTACGAGCACAGATGAGAACATTACATTCTCAAAACCGTTAATACCAGCCGATATGAAAAAAGGTATGATCGTAACAAACGATTTTCATATGTTTAGAGCGAAAAAAATAGCGGCCAAACAAGGTTTACAATTAGAAGGTCTTCCGGCAAAAACACCGAAACCAATCATCATTCCATCGAATGTACGAGAATATTTAGCAATTACACAATATTGGTTTATGAATCGAATATAGAGAAAATCTTACAAATATGTCACGTTCGTGAAAGGTAAAGCGATAGTTTCTGGAATGGTTTCCTGACATAATGAAGGTAACAAAAACTATTTAGAGGTGAATCGGATGAAAGGAAATAATATTTTATCTTCGTTATGTTACTTTAGTATATTTTTTGCACCATTTTTACTACCAATTATCGTGTACTTTGTTGCAGAAGATGAAGTGAAGTATCACGCGAAAAAAGCATTTTGGTCACATGTTTTCCCATACGCAATCTTATTTGGAGGACTAGCAGTATCAGGAATGTACGGTTTAGGTTTCGATCAATCTGACGGTGCTGGAATTGGAATGATTATCACATATGCAGTGTTCATTCTTGTAGGAATTTATTACTTTATTTGGAATATCGTCAGAGGTATTAAAGTTTTGAAAACGGCGTAATAAGATAAGTATAATTTCATTTACCGTATTGATAAACGTTTTAAAAAAGAGCAATTCTTTTTGAACTGCACCCCAATTGTTAGACACAGTCTAACAATTGGAGGTGCAGTTTTTCTATGGCTAAATTTACAGCTGATGAAAAAATACAAATCGTTCTACGTTATTTGAACGGAAATGAAAGTTATCGAGAAATGGGTAGATCGCTCGGTATAAGTGACACAATCATTTTGAATTGGGTAAACCAATATAAACAGAATGGTCTGGAAGCTTTTCTAAAACGATGTACAAATTACACACAACAATTTAAACTAGACGTACTAAACTTTATGATTGAAAACGGTATGTCCTTATTTGAGACGGCAGCTATCTTTAATATTCCTGCCCCTTCAACGATTTCTGTTTGGAAAAAACAGCTCGAAACACAAGGAATTGATGCCCTTCAATCTAAGAAAAAGGGGCGTCCATCCATGAAAAAAGATTCAAATAAACAATTAAAACAACATTTAGCTGAAGGGTCAGTCGAAGCACTTGAAGCACGCATTAAACAGCTTGAGATGGAAAATGAGTACTTAAAAAAGTTAAATGCCTTAGTTCAAAACAAGGAAAAATCACAAAACAAGACAAAGCGCAAGTAGTCTATGAATTAAGGCATAAATATTCGGTGAAGGCACTCGTGGAGCTAGCTACTATTCCTCGAAGCACGTATTATGATTTAGTAAAGAAAATGAATCGTCCAGATGTAGATGCCGATTTGAAAGCTGAGATTAAAGCGATTTATGAGGAAAATGAAGGTCGTTATGGTTACCGTCGCATTCGTGATGAATTAACGAATCGTGGCCAGAAAGTGAACCACAAGAAGGTTCAGCGCATTATGAAAGAGCTTGGGTTAAAGTGTGTTGTGCGTATGAAGAAATATAAATCCTATAAAGGAAAAGTCGGTAGAATTGCACCTAATATTTTAGAGCGTAATTTTCATACAGATGCACCGAATCAAAAGTGGGTAACAGACATCACAGAGTTTAAATTGTTTGGAGAAAAACTGTATGTATCACCTGTATTAGATTTGTATAATGGTGAAATTATTACCTATACAATTGGTTCTAGACCGACGTATTCGCTTGTTTCAGACATGTTAGAGAAAGCATTGGAACGTTTACCTGAAACGCACCAGCTACTGATGCATTCGGATCAAGGATGGCATTATCAAATGAGACAATACGTCCGTACACTAGAATCAAGAGCTATCGTCCAGAGTATGTCTCGAAAAGGCAACTGTTACGACAACGCAGTAATAGAAAATTTCTTTGGGATTATGAAATCGGAGTTCCTCTACATAAAAGAATTTGAAAATGTAGAGCACTTTAAAATAGAATTAGAAAAATATATAGATTATTATAATACGAAACGGATTAAGGCAAAATTAAAAATGAGCCCGGTACAATACCGGACTCACTTTTATCAAGCTGCCTAATCAAATAACCGTGTCTAACTTTTAGGGGTCACTTCATTTTGAATTGCTCTTTTTGTGCTTATAAGTTGTGAATATTGAAAAAGGTATGTTAATTTTTCATTATGAAGAGAAAAAAGGAGTGATTTTCATGAATGAGATGATACATAAGATGGAGCAACATGTTTCAGTTCGTAAATATAAAGAAGAATCCATTCCGAAAGATGTAGTAGAAAAGATGGTGCACGCTGCACAACATGCAGCTTCATCACATTTTGTACAGGCGTATTCTGTTATATATGTAACAGATCAGGAATTAAAAGCTAAACTAGCAGAGCTATCCGGAAATCGCCATGTGAAAGACTGTGCAGCATTTTTTATTTGTTGTGCAGATTTAAAACGACTTGAAATTGCATGTGAAAAACATGGTACAGAGATAAAGCATGAGGGAGTAGAAGACTTTATCGTTGCGACGGTAGATGCATCACTTTTTGCGCAAAACTTAGCACTAGCGGCAGAGTCATTAGGCTACGGTATTTGTTATATTGGTGGTATTCGTAATAATCCGAGAGAAGTGAGCGAATTGCTTCATTTACCGGATAAAGTATATCCTGTATTCGGAATGACAGTCGGTGTACCAGATGAAGAACATGGAGTTAAACCACGTTTACCAGTAGCAGCAGTTCTTCATGAAAATGGATATAATGAACAGAAATATGATGAATTACTAAATGAATATGATGAAACGATGAGCGCGTATTACAAAGAAAGATCATCAAATCAAAAAAACGTAACGTGGACGGAATCAATGAGTTCATTTATGTCCAAAGAAAAAAGAATGCATATGAAAGAGTTTTTAAGTGAAAAAGGTTTAAATAAGAAGTGAGTAAAGAGGCAAACCTGTGATGTGGGTTTGCCTTTTTTGGAAGGAGAAATACCTAAGGCCAGAAAGTTCTTTATTCTTTCTGAACTTAGGTATTTTGTTTGTTATCATATACATAGAAATAAAAATTAATAATTTTTTATAAAAGTGATAGAAAAAGAGAATGAAATGCCAATAGTAAGTAAAAGCAGCTGCTAAAGGGGAACTGAGGAAGGAAGATGCTTATGATTTTCAATTCTGAAGAGGATTTAATTATAGCTATGAAAAAACATGATCAAGATGCTTTGAAAGAAGTGATTGATCAATATGGAAAATTAATTTTGTACATTATTCATAAATCATTAAGTACCCCTATTGAAAAACAATATGTGGATGATTGTTATAACGATGTATTTACTGTCATTTGGTTTAATATCGACCAATTTGATAATGTAAAAAGCGGCATAATAGCCGCTTTTTACATTATCACGTTTAAAAATATATCATGATATTTCATTCGAAACCTAATTCTTAATGCATAACCTAAAGCAACTTCTATAATAAATGCAAACTTTCAATAAGAAGATACATACCCGTACAACTTAAAAGGATATACGTAAATATTTTAAAAATCCGTTGATTAAGCCATTTGAAAATAATTTGACCTATAAACAAACCTAAAAATAAAATTGGGATGGCATAAAAACTTGATTCCCAAATGGTTTTGTTTGTGCCAGTAAAGAGTATTTGAGTTACTAGACTAATGAAATATATAAACAGATAAAAAGCTAATGTAGTTGCTCTTAACTTCTCTTTTTCAGTATCAGTTCCTGTAAAATAAAGTAACAGGGGAGGACCTGGCATACCGATACTTGTCGTTAAAAGACCAGATAATCCACCAACTATGAAATCTCTAGATTGTGTTGATCTAACCTTAATTTTGCATATTAGCAACAATGTTAATAGTAAGAGTAGGATGCTAACTGCTAATTTAAAAGTGTTTATGTTAACGGAAATGAAGATTAAAATACCAAAAGGTACACCAACTATACTTCCCAAAATAAACCTTTTCAGTAGAACAAAATCAACGTCCATTCTTATTTTCCAAATGAGTGAAATGGAGATAATTAAAGATAAAATAATGTTTATTTGTATAGCTTCTTGTGGTAAAAATAACATAAGTAAGAAAGGGGTTGCCATTATGGAAAAGCCAAAACCTGTACTTGCTTGCAGAATAGAAGCCACTAATATAATACATATGAAAATGAATGTGATACCCAAAACAGCCCTCCTCTTTAATCAAGTTTAACTAGTTGAAGTCTCTTATTTAAGTGCAAACTTTCACAAACTTATTTATATTTTAACATAAATATCTAGTTTTTTCTCAAATAGTGTTGCCATATAAGGATCATTAACTAAAAAATTAGACTGACATTTTTAAGCAATTTTATTATTAGGAAACAAATAATGAATGGGATTAAAATCTATTGATTATCATTAGATTATTCACTGAGATCCCCGCGATAAACAAGAAAAGCCATATAAAATTTACAAAAATACAGCATGTAGCTAATAAACTGCCAATTATTTGAGGAGAAAGAATTTCTAACAGCCCTCCTGTAAAAAACATAGATAACTGAATAAGAGATCCGTAAACGGAATAATGGAATGAAAAAACTTTACCCATCATATTTTCGTGTGTGTAAGTTTGAAGTAATGTCGTATCAAGTGGAACGAGGATTCCTCCTGCTATGCGCATACAGAATAAAGTAACGATACCGATAATAAGTTGATCGGATAGAATGAATCCGAGAAAGAAAATTCCTTGTAATAATTAGGCTCAACCGAATACTTTTTTCATTTTTTCTTTATTATGAGACATATAAAGATTAACGAGAAGGCTTCCAATCATAAGCCCAATGCCTTGAACTGTATATAAAATTCCAATGTTAGTGTGGAAAATTCTCTCGGTATAGATCGTTAGGAGTAGCTGATAAGCGCCTCCAATAATGCCCCATGAAATGCCGACAAGAATTAATGTTAAAATAATTTTTGTTTGTAATATGTATGTATAACGATCTTTTATATCAGTGAAAAATGTTTCTTATTCCATATTAAACGATATTTTGTTAGTTGAAATCGCAAATAAGAGGGATATAAATTCATACGAAAGTATGAAAAAAACAGCTCAAATATGAGCTGTTTTTCTATAGTTTTTAGTTCATTTGTCAAGGATAGGATATATTAATATCCGTATCCGCCGCCACCCCAACAGCTACATCCGATGATGATTAGAAGGATGAATAGTACGATAAGCAAAGCAAATCCACCGCCGAAACCAGCGCAACTTCCACCATAACTCATATGTTTTCCTCCTTTTTAGTAAGTTAATCTATATGGTTCATGGACTACTATATACAGTATGTTTTTTGTATAGAAAACGAGCCAGTCTCATTTATAATTAGACAAATGCCTGTAGATTCATTAGGATTGTATGTTAGTGATTTGTAAATGAACCTTTACGTGATTCGTAATTTAGGCATAAAAAAATAAAAAATTGTAAAAAAAACCATTTTTTTATTTTTTTATGAGAGAATATGTACTATAATTTTACAAGTAATATTATGGGAAAAGGGAGTTTTAGTATAGAGATGGAGATGGGACAATTACAAAATAAAATAGAAAACAAAAAGAAAGAGTTAATTCAACTTGTTGCGAGACACGGATTGGATCATGATAAAGTTTTGTTATTTAGCCGAGATTTAGATATACTAATTAATAAGTTTATGAATGGAAAAGACAAAGTGCATAAATAAAAAATTTATAGTTTTTTATATTAAGATGTTTCACGAGAAGGAGAGGACAGTAATTGGAACATTTACAGGAAGAATTGTATAAACAAATAAAAGAAGAAAAAGGTACAGTTACAATTTTCTTAAAGAGTGGCGTTAGAATAGTAGGAGAAGTTGTTGGAGTAGATAAATTTACAGTTTTAATATTAGTGGATGGAAAACAACAGCTTATTTATAAGCAGGCTATATCAACAATAATGAAATAAGACACTCTTGTTGAGTGTCTTATTTCATTATTGCTTGCATGCCTCAACATCAATACCGGCAGCAATTAACTTCTTTTCTCCATCTTGTTCAATAATTTTTTGTAATTTAGATAGGAAAGAATCAAAGTTTGTATGCTTTGCTACTTGGAATGTCATTTTATGTTCAATTGGTAACCACGTATCAATATCAGCTTCGTTATGTTGGATTTTCACCTCAAGTTTATCGAGTGCATTAGCAACTTTTGCTTCGTACGTTTCTTTCGCTTCAAACTCCATCCATAAGTCATATAATTCCTCACCGAGAGAACTTGTTAATGTTTGTTTAATATTTAAAATAGCTTCTAGTTCATTTTTTTGTTTTTGTAGTTGTAATTCGTGACTATTCATCGTATCAAAAGCAGGGATATCACCAGCTTCGGCTTCGACTAGGTCGTGAATAATAACCATCTTAAGTAATTTCTCAATATTTACTTTTTGATCCAAATAAGGTTCAACTAAAATAGCCATTAGAGACATACGCCATGTATGTTCGGCAACACTTTCTTGACGTCCGTTAGAAAGCCAGCTATGTCGCATTTCATATTTTAGTTTTTCTGCTAATGCAATGACTTGTAAAATGTTGTGTTCCATCGTGATCCTCCTCATTTATCCATACTATAATTCTAATATAGAAATGAAATGTGTCAATTTCATGAGTATATTGCGATAAACAGATGATAAGCGTATAATACATGTTATATGTGAAAACGTATTATTAAAATAAAAAAATGTTATATAAAAATGGAAAGGAAAGGGCAGAAATATGGGAGAGAAAAATCAAGTATTAGCTAGACCACAAAGAAGAAAAAGGAAGTTTGATATTTCTAGCCCAGTGGGCATTATAGTAGGGTTCATTATAGTGATAGCAGCAATTATGCTTGGCGGCGGTGGAATAAAAGCTTTTAAAAACTTTTTAGATGTTTCATCTATTTTAATTGTCATAGGGGGAACAACAGCGACAATTGTTGTGGCATATCGATTTGGAGAAATAAAAAAATATACGAAAAGCATTTTTACTGTTTTACATAGAAGAGAAGAAGATTTAGAACAGTTAACGGATTTGTTTGTCGATTTTTCGAAAAAGTCTAAAAAGCACGGCTTGCTTTCTTTAGAGGTTGATGGAGAGCAAGTAGACAATCCTTTTATTCAAAAAGGAATTCGATTAATGTTAAGCGGTTACGATGAAGATGAATTAAAAGAAGTGTTACTGAAAGATATTGAAACGGAAGTGTATGAGTTAAGAAAAGGAGCAGCATTATTAGATAAAATTGGTGATTTTGCTCCAGCTTGGGGAATGATTGGTACGTTAATCGGTCTTATCATTATGCTCCAAAACTTACAAGATACATCGCAAATTGGTACGGGGATGGCAGTTGCGATGTTAACGACATTATATGGGTCCGTACTTGCGAATATGATTGCAATCCCTCTTGCGGAAAAAGTATATCGTGGTATTGAAGATTTATATACAGAGAAGAAGTTTGTAATAGAAGCAATTTCAGAATTGTATCGTGGACAAATCCCTTCTAAATTAAAGTTGAAACTGGATACATACGTATACGAAACAAAGGTAAAAAAGGTAAAAGGAGCAGCCTAATATTTCAAGGAGTGGTATGATGAGTAAAGGACCGCAAAAGGGATCGCCTCGTTGGATGACGACTTTTACAGATTTAACAATGTTATTATTAACTTTCTTTGTATTACTAGTTGCTACATCAAAGCAAGATGCAGTAAAATTGTCAAAGATGCTTGAAAAGTTTAGTGATACGGGGCAAGTAGATGCAAAAGTAATGGAAAATACAATACCGGATATTTCACATGAAAAAAATGATGAAAAGATGATCTCAAAAAAGAGAATGGATGAATTATATAAGAAGTTAAAAGCGTATGTAGATAATAACGGTATTAGTCAAGTGAATGTATATCGAGAGGATACAGGGGTAAGCGTCGTTATAGTAGATAATTTAATATTTGATACAGGCGATGCAAACGTTAAGCCCGAAGCGAAAGGGATAATAAGTCAATTAGTTGGATTTTTTCAATCCGTACCTAACCCAATTGTTGTAGAGGGACATACAGATAGTAGACCTATTCATAACGAGAAATTCCCTTCAAATTGGGAGTTATCTTCAGCACGAGCGGCAAATATGATTCACCATTTAATTGAAGTGTATAATGTGGATGATAAAAGGCTAGCTGCGGTAGGATATGCAGACACAAAGCCAATTGTACCAAATGATTCACCGCAAAACTGGGAAAAAAACCGTCGCGTTGTTATTTATATAAAAGAGTAGTATATTATTATTTTAATAATAAAATAATAAAAATACGAAAATTCTTTTAAAAAAATATTAAATTTTATCATTTTATTTTGTATAATGAGTGAGAATGATAAGGTGAAATATTAAGATATATTTATACATAGAAGGAGAGAATTAAAAAGAATGGCACATAAAATTTTAGTAGTAGACGATGCGATGTTTATGCGAACGATGATTAAAAACTTATTAAAAAGTAATGCTGAATTTGAAGTTATTGGCGAAGCAGAGAATGGGGTAGAAGCAATTCAAAAGTATAAAGAGCTTCAACCTGATATTGTAACATTAGATATTACTATGCCAGAAATGGATGGGCTTGAAGCATTAAAAGAAATTATTAAAATTGATTCAAGTGCAAAGGTTGTTATTTGTTCTGCAATGGGACAACAAGGTATGGTATTAGATGCAATTAAGGGCGGGGCAAAAGACTTTATTGTAAAGCCATTCCAAGCGGATCGTGTAATTGAAGCTTTAACAAAAGTAGCAAATAGTTAATATAGAAGGGGTGCCACAAGGAATCAAAACAGTGATAGCGGATCGACGTGTGGCCCCCTTTTTTCTCATTGTAAAACACTAAATTGTTATACATAAATGAAATGTTTGTTAGACAGGTAGGGGATAAAAATGCAAACAGATCTATTAAATATATTTTTTGAAGAGTCAGAAGAACATTTACAGTCGCTAAATGAAAATGTGCTAGTGTTAGAACAAAATCCTGCTGATATGGATGTTGTAGGAGAAATATTCCGATCCGCTCATACATTCAAAGGTATGTCTGCGAGCATGGAATTTACGGAAATGGCTGATTTAACGCATAAGATGGAAAATGTGTTAGATGAAATTCGTCATGGAAATATAGTTGTAAATGCGGATATTATTGATGTGATTTTTGAGTGCATTGATAATTTGGAGAAGATGGTTGCAGATGTGCAACAAGGTGGAATGGGCAATATTGATGTAGTCTCAACTAAACAGAAATTAGAAGCATTATTGAACGGCAATGTAGAAACTCCTACGGAACATATAGAGCAAAATCATATAGACAACGATGATGCAGTTTCGCATGCAGTGCATATAACAGTTGAACAGCAAGCAATTTTAAAAGCAGTACGTGCCATTATGTGTATTGAAGCATTACAAAATGTGGGGAATATACAAAAAACAGCTCCGAGTATTGAAGAAATTGAAGCAGATGCTTTCGGATTTGAATTTACAGTATTTATGGATACGGATTGTAGTATAGAAGAATTGAAACAAGTAGTACTTCATGTTTCTGAAATTGAGAAAGTGGAAGTAAAGCAAGGAGAACCTATATCGAGGGAAGTAGCTTCTAAAAAAGTCGTTACACAAGAAGTTGTGCAAGTAGAAGAAACGCTACAACCAGCTGTGGCTACGCAGGTAGAATCACCGATAGTGGCAACGAATCAGCCAGCTAAAAGTACTACAAAAACGAAAAATGCTAAAGTGGAGAATCGTTCAATTCGTGTTCAATTAGAGAAAATTGAAAGATTAATGAATATGTTTGAAGAAAGTGTAATTGAACGTGGGCGCATTGATGAATTGGCTCAAACGATTCAAAACAAGGAACTAATTGAACATTTAAATCGATTAGGCGATATTTCAAAAGATATTCAAAATGTACTATTAAATATGCGTATGGTGCCAATTGAAACTGTGTTCAATCGTTTC
The DNA here is from genome assembly GCF_038006965.1 of Bacillus sp. FSL K6-1338. Classification (NCBI taxonomy): domain Bacteria; kingdom Bacillati; phylum Bacillota; class Bacilli; order Caryophanales; family Bacillaceae; genus Bacillus; species Bacillus sp. FSL K6-1338. The sequence continues at coordinate 1,591,205 of NZ_JBBOWI010000001.1, forward strand.
CCGCGTATGGTACGTATGTTAGCGAAAGATTTAGGGAAAAAAATCGATTTACAAATTACAGGTGAAGATACTGAAGTAGATAAAATTGTTATTGATGAAATCGGTGATCCGCTCGTTCATTTAATTCGAAATGCAATCGATCACGGTGTTGAAACTGTTGAAAAACGACGTGATGCAGGTAAAAATGAGACAGGTACTATTAAATTAGAAGCTTTTCATAGTGGAAATCATGTCGTTATTCAAATTACGGATGATGGAAACGGTATTAATAAAGGGAAAGTATTAGAAAAAGCGATTAAAAATGGCGTTGTAACTGAAGCAGATGCGAATAGATTAACAGATCGTGAAGTGTTTGATCTTATTTTCCAACCAGGATTTAGTACAGCTGAAGTTGTATCAGATCTTTCTGGACGCGGTGTCGGATTAGATGTTGTAAAACATACGATTCATAGTTTAGGTGGACATTTAATTATTGATTCTGAGGAAGGAAAGGGAAGTACATTTAGAATTGAACTTCCGTTAACGTTGTCTATTATTCAATCTATGCTTATTCAAACGAATGATAAGCGTTATGCTTTACCTCTTGGAAATATCGTTGAAGCAATTCGAATTAAGAAAGAAGACATCCAATCCTTACAAGGAAAAGATGTGTTAAATTATCGTAATCAAATTATTGAAGTGAAACATTTAAGTACTGTATTTGGTGAAAAAACAGTAGATGAGGCGTTTGCGTCATATGATGGTCAAATGGTTCCTGTGTTAATTGTTCGTAATACACATCGCAGCTATGGACTTATTGTAAACACAATTATCGGTCAAAGAGAAATAGTCTTAAAGTCATTAGGTGACTTCTTTGCAGAGAGTTCTAATTATTTCTCTGGTGCGACGATTCTCGGTGATGGACGAGTGGTCCTCATTTTAAACCCAGAAGGTTTATAATAGGAATGAAGGAAAGCTCCCCACTTGTATACAATTGGGGAGCTTTTTGACTAATCGTTACTACTCTAATAATGGCAATAAATACATATTAACGTTTTATATAATAAGTTTGCTAAAATCAAATGAGAGTTTATATCATTTGATAGAAAAACAGAAATGAGGAGGCAGGGAAAATGCCTGAGCAACACACAAAAGGGGATACGAGCACGATTGTGCTAGAAAAAGAAAATGAGCATTTAACGCCTCAAGAATGCGATATTCTTGGCGAAATTGCAAATATATCATTTGGTTCAGCTTCGACTGTATTATCAACAATTTTAAATAGGCAAGTAAGCATTACTGCTCCTCGCATAGAGTTGGTAGATTTATATGATTCAAGAGATGTCGAAGTTCCACATGTTGTATTAAACATTCACTTTACAAAAGGATTAGATATGGAAAACCTTCTTGTCCTTAAGCAAGATGTTGCATTGTCTATTGCTGATTTAATGATGATGGGAACAGGCGAGGTGGAGGACGGAAAAGAACTTGGTGAATTAGAGCTAAGTGCTGTACAAGAAGCGATGAATCAAATGATGGGATTCGCAGCTACATCTATGTCGGAATTCTTCCAAGATACAGTAGATATGTCTCCGCCGACGATTAAAGTTGTAAAGTTATCAGAAGAAATGGAGAAAATCTCTGAAATCGATGGAAATCATACGATTGTTAAAGTGTCGTTTGATTTAAAGATAGATAATCTTGTAAACTCTAAACTTGTACAAATTGTTTCTGTTGAGCATGCGAAACAAATGGTAAATAAATTAATGCAATTATCTGGTGGAGTAGAAGAAAAAGACGAGACAGCAGAAGTAGTGGAAACTGAGATTGTAGAAGAAGTTGAAAAAGAGCATTTAACACAAGAAGAGAAAGATGTGCTTGGTGAAATTGCAAATATTTCAATTGGTTCCGCTTCAACAGTATTGTCAACGCTTTTAAATCAGCCAGTTACAATTAGTACACCAAATGTGGAAGCAATCAATGTTCGTCATTATGATGGAGTACCAGTGCCATTTGTTATTTTAAATGTTGACTTTGTTGAAGGGCTAAAGAATGAGAATGTATTCGTATTTACGAAAGATGTCGCCTTAACAATGGTAGATTTAATGATGATGGGAACAGGGGAAGTTGATCCGGAAAAAGAGTTGACTGAATTAGAACTGAGCGGTATTAAAGAAATTATGAACCAAATGATGGGGCACGCTGCTACGGCGATGTCAGAAATGTTCCAAGAAAAAATGGACATGACGCCGCCAAATGTTAAATTTGTAACGTTAAAAGAAGAAATGGAGTATTTGGGAGAGTCAATGGAAGTGGACGAACTCGTTCAAATTACGTTCAATCTTGAAATTGGCGATCTGCTTCAATCGAAAATGTATCAAATTTTGCCGATTTCTGAAGCGAAAGAAATGGTAAGGCGACTTCTGTATCCAATGGTGGAAGAAGAGATTGCAACAGAAGAAATTGAAGAAGAAAAAATTGTAGAACCAGTTGTGCAACCTATTGAATTTAAAGAAGTAAAACAAATGGAGCCAGTATATATGGACACGTCCATTCTACAAAATGTAGAAATGAACGTGAAATTTGTATTTGGAAGTACAGTGAAAACAATTCAAGATATATTATGTTTACAAGAAAATGAAGCAGTTGTACTAGATGAGGATATTGATGAACCGATTCGTATTTATGTAAATGATGTATTAGTGGCGTATGGTGAACTTGTAAATGTAGATGGATTTTTCGGAGTAAAAGTGACGAAATCACTATAAGGCATTGAAATAGGAGTTTGAACTAGTAGATGAAAAACGTAAAGTTTTTTCTAATGAGTTGGCTATGCATACATGTGTGCTTGTTCTTCCCCTTGCAAAGTCAGGCTGAAGAACAAATTGAGTCAGATCAAAAAATAAATGAAGTGAATGTACAAGAAGAAAAGTCAGAGCAAGTGGAAACGAAACAAGATGAAGAGAAACAAAAAGAAGTAGAACAAAAAGAAGTAAAACAACAAGAAGTAGAACAACAAGAAGTAGTAAATAAACAATTGGGTGAAAGAAAGATAGAAACGGAACAAGGAATTGTTACAGTAAATAAGCCGGAGCTTAAAGTTGGCGAAGAAGTGCGAATTGCTGTAGAACCAAATGGGAAAAACATTCAAAGCATGAAAGGTATATTGCAGTTACAAAAAAATGGCGAGCAATATGCGCAAGAAAGAATGCTATCTTTTGAGTATGATGAAGAAACGAAGAGGTGGGTTGCTAACTATAAAGCAGGGGATTTTGATTTGCAAGGTGATTGGAATCTTCAGCTCGTTCAAAGTTACAAAGAGAATGAGAAAGAAGACCTCATAAAAAATGAATTGAAAGTCCCGCTCATTCGTATTAAAAATGAAACGCCAACTATAGATAAAGAATTGCCAAAGTTACAGAAAGTTACTATTGATGAAGTAAAAGAGAACTTAGTTGAACGAAAACAGGGAGATTCTATACATATACGAGTAAAAGCGTCAGATATAGAATCGGTTGTAAAAGAAGTGCGCGTTACATTAAAAGGGAAAGAAAATAAAGAGCTTTCCTTTTTATTAGACTACAACAAGCATGATATGGATTGGCAAAAAGTATTTGAAATAACAGAAGCATTGCCGGCTGGGCCATATGAATTACTTGTAGAGATAATAGATGCAGCAGGTAATAAACTTGTTGAGGAAAGTGAATATACCATTTCTGTTTTGGCGCCAAAAAACGAAGATGATAAAAAGATAGAAGAGAAAGAAGAAAAATTAGATAATAAACTAGAAAATGAATTAGAAGATAAGAAAGAAAATGAGAAGCAAGAAGATTCGAAAGTCAAAAACCCGCTTCCAGAAGAAAATTTGCCAGTTGTTCAAATTCCGAAGCAGGATGAGATAGTAAATAAGTTTATAAAAGAACCGTTGAAAGAGCAAGAGGAATTTACTTACGTTATAAAAGAGCCGTTCGAAGACAACAAGGAAGTACATAAGGCGAAGGACCGAAAAGAGAAAAATAACAAACAAGTTGCCTCTAAAAAGAAAGAACAAAAAGAAGAACCGAAAGACAAGAAAGAAGAAAAAGGTGAACAGGGAGTGCAAGCTTCTGATGTGTTTACCATCATGTCAGGTTTATTCGTACTGTTTTTAGTTTTAAAGAGTAATAAAGAATGGGGCTAATTATTTCATAGTAGTGGAGGCGTTTAAATGGAGATTAAACGTACGACAATTGAAGATAAGGCGTTACAACCATTAAAACAGCCTGTAGCTATTTCGGAGCATGAAATCCAGAAAGAACGAAAGCGTAGCAATTTAGTGTTTACTGGACAGTCTAAAATTATTTCGAAAAATAATGAAATAGGTATTTTACTTGCAAGTTTAAGTGATGGAAAGATTATGAAGGAAATGCTTTCTAAAGAGATGGATACAGTGTTACAACTTTTTAAAAAGCTACATACGTTATCTGGAGAAGGTAAGCAAACAGAAAAAATATTTGAACAAGTAATTAGAAGCCTACAAGGGCTTGTTAAGCAGGCGCATATAAAAGACCTTCCTTTGTTAGATGGAACATATGATTTCGCTGAAGTACAACTATCATTTGGTAGAAAAGTACATATTCCGTTACTAGATGTGAGCGCACTTATTTCTAGAGTGGAAAGTGATTCTTCAGAAGGAAATATAAATTTGATGGTAACGGTTATTACTGCTTATATAACGAAATTGTCTAACGAAACAATTTTAATTAGCGTTACAGACCGCATTGCTAAAGATCGGGATGTAAGTGTATGGAGAGCGCTTGCGGAAATGAACATGACACAATTGTCACAGGCGTTAAAACAAACGATGCAAGAACATAAATGGTCTATGACGTTTCTTTTTCTCTTTATATGGATTGTCGGTATTATTTTAATTCGAGTTATGTAAAAAGGTCGTCACTCTATTGTGACGACCTTTTTTATATTTTTTCGTAGAAGAATGTATCGAACCGCTGAAGATTGTAACGTTCGGGTGTTAAAATTTGTTCCGTACTACCAACAAATAGTACGCCGCCTTTTCGTAAAGAACGACTAAATTTTTCATAAAGTTTTACTCTTGCTTCTTCGGTAAAATAAATCATTACGTTGCGACAAATAATCAAATCATAATTTGTATCGAATGACTGCATTAAAAGGTCATGTTGTTTAAACGAGACGTTTTGTTTAATGTTTTGATGCAATGAATATAGATCATTCTCTTTTGTGAAATGACGTTCTTTCAAATCATTAGGTAATTCCTTTAACGAACGTTCTGTATATTGACCGCGTTTTGCAGTTTCTAAAATATGAAAATCAAGATCTGTTGCTTGAATTTCAAAACGAAATGGAGCTAGATGCTTTGATAAAATTAAAGAAAGTGTATACGGTTCTTCACCAGCAGCGCAAGCGGCACTCCATACCTTTAATTTTCCGCTATTTTGTTCGAGTAATTTAGGTAGTGCTTTCGACTCTAAAGTTTGCCATCGTTCTTTATTTCTAAAAAACTCTGAAACGTTAATTGTAATATAGTCAATAAAATTTAAAAATAAATTTTGATCAGCACGTAATTTGTTTAAAAAATTAGTGTAGTTTTCAAAGCCTTTTCTCGAAATGAAAGCATCGATTCTACGGCGCATTCTATCTTGCTTATACGAAGCGATATCCATATTGAATTGTTGTTTAAAACTCGCGATAAAATGATCATAATCTTGTTCAATTATCATATTTACAATGGGCACAATAATGATATTGTGCCGCCCCCTTTACATCATACGAATTTTTTGTTCAAAGCTTTTTTTCATTTGCTTTTCATGTAATCCTGGTAAATCATAAATGACAGCATCAATACCTGCTTCTTTTGCAACATCGACAGGGATGACAGATGTATGTTTGTCCCCATTATAAAAACAGAGAACTAAATCAGTGTCTTCAATAATTTGTTTAACAAAAAACATATAATCTGATCGGTAAATGGAGTCAGAAGGATGATCGAAAGCAACATATTCGGCTCCGTGTTTTTTTAAGTAATCAACGACTTCTTGAAATTCATCTGTTATTGCTTGCAATGGTTGCAGCGTGTAAAGGCATAAATTTTGAGCGAGTCTTTCATTCTCAACGAAAAAACGAAGAACCTCATTTTCAATAGATTTATAACATAATATGTAAATTTTATGTTTGTGAGCATAGTCAGTTAAAAATTTTTTAATTTCTTCTTGATCTAATGCTGTTAATTGATTTGAACCACAAAGGAAAATATTCATAGAATTGTGCCACCTCATGCTAAATTGTAACATATCTTTTATAAAAAATAACTGCAAAATATTACTGTTCAGAGTATAATTATAAATAACTGGATTTTACGATTAAGTTTAGGAAGAAATAAAAAAATAAATAGGTGATATATATGCTACGTTCTATCTCGCATAATCCAATTTTATCGCATATACCGCCTGCTACTCAAATGCCGAAAGAAGCAAATGTCAGGACAGGACTTGCATTTTCGGATAATTTGCATGCAGATCCGAAAAAAGATAAATTGCTAGAACAAATGGAAGCGTTTGTCGATAATATTGGAGAAATTAAAGAGAAAATTGAAATGGAATTAACGCTTGATAATGTAATGGAATACAAAAATACAGTAAAATCATTTTTGAATTTTTACGTTGATAATGTATTGCAGTATAAAGATGTCATGTCTCGTCACCCACGTTACGGATATTCACAGAAAATGACGATTGTGAAACAGGCAGAAATGGGATTGAATGAATTAGAAGATGTTATGAATTTAATTAATACGAAAACAGGACATTTAGAAATGTTAAATCAAATTGGAGAAATCCATGGTTTAATTGTGAATTTAGTCTTGTAAAAGGAAGGAAGCTATATGTACATACAATTATATGAAAAACTCGTTATTATTCAAAAAGCGTATGAAAATATTCAAGCGCTTGGAGAGCAAATATATGAGAATTTAAAAAATAAAAATGTAAATGCAGTTCAAAAGTTACAAGTAGAGCAATTGCAGTACATTGATGGTTTAAAAGGGTTATCAAGCTCATTTGAAGAAATGGTTGTTCATTTCTGTAAAGAACAAGGAGTTGAATCGTTTCGTGTAAGTGCGTTATTTTCGTATTTTTCTCAAGAAGAAATTGAAAAAATGGAAGAATTACAAAAAAATGTAATTGGATTAGAAGAGAATGTAAAAATGATTCTTTTGAAAAATCAATATTACTTAAACGTACTATTAAAAACTACAGAAAGTATTGTGGATTCTGTTTCTGAATATAACTTAGAGCGAAACAATAATTCGCAAATCTTTATGAACGAACTATTGTAAAGGAGAAGTGAAGCTTTATGAGATTATCTGATTATAATACACCGCTATCAGGCATGTTAGCGGCTCAAATGGGGTTACAAACAACGAAACAAAACTTGTCTAACATTCATACACCGGGTTATGTGCGTCAAATGGTGAATTACGGATCTGTTGGAGCAAGCAATGGTCATACGCCAGAACAGAGAATTGGTTACGGTGTACAAACGCTAGGTGTTGACCGTATTACTGATGAGGTAAAGACGAAGCAGTTTAATGATCAATTATCTCAGCTCTCTTACTATAACTACATGAATTCGACTTTATCACGTGTAGAGTCTATGGTTGGAACGACAGGAAAGAATTCATTATCTAGTTTAATGGACGGTTTCTTTAATGCCTTTCGTGAAGTGGCAAAAAATCCAGAACAACCAAACTACTACGATACATTAATTTCTGAAACTGGGAAGTTCACAAGTCAAGTGAATCGTCTTGCGAAAAACTTAGATACAGTGGAAGCACAAACGGCAGAAGATATTGAAGCGCATGTTAATGAATTTAATCGTCTTGCTGCTAGTTTAGCAGAAGCGAATCATAAAATTGGACAAGCAGGTACACAAGTGCCGAATCAACTTTTAGATGAACGAGATCGCATCGTTACAGAGATGTCTAAGTATGCAAACATCGAAGTATCTTATGAATCTATGAATCCTAATATCGCGAGTGTTAGAATGAATGGTATTTTAACAGTAAATGGACAAGATACATATCCACTTCAATTAAATAAAGAAAAAGACCCAATGTCAGTTGAGATTTACGGTTCAGAAATCTCCGTAACTAGCGGGGCGATAAAGTCAGCGATTGATACGAAAGCGAAGATAGTTGATTATAAAAAAAATCTTGAAGACTTAATGAGTTCAGTGAAAAATCAAGTGAATACAGTGATGGGAAAAGATTTCTTCGTTGGAGATCATGCGAAAGATATGAAGTTAAATCCAGAATTCCAAAAAGATATTTCGAAAATGAAAATATCTGCTGAAACAGCAAATAAACTAGCAGCAATTACAGATGGAGATTATAAAGAAGGTCTTTCTTATAAACAAGCATTAGACCAATTTATAGTTCGTGTTGCATCTGATAAAAGTGCAGTAAATGGTTATCAAAAAATTCATGGGGACTTATTAGAAGGCATTCAGCAAGAAAAGATGAGCGTCGAAGGGGTAAATATGGAAGAGGAAATGGTAAATTTAATGGCCTTCCAAAAATACTTCGTCGCAAACTCTAAAGCTATTACTACGATGAATGAAGTGTTTGATAGTCTATTTTCGATTATTCGATAAGTGATAGTAATTGATTGGAAATATATAAGGAGGAGATAGAAATGAGAGTATCTACATTTCAAAATGCAAACTGGGCAAAGAATCAGTTAATGGATTTGAATGTGCAACAACAATACCATAGAAACCAAGTAACTTCAGGGAAGAAAAATCTTCTTATGAGTGAAGATCCACTAGCAGCAAGTAAATCATTTGCGATTCAACATTCGTTGGCGAATATTGAACAAATGCAAAAAGATTTAGCGGATTCTAAAAATGTATTAACACAAACTGAAAATACTTTACAAGGTGTTTTTAAATCTTTAACAAGAGCAGATCAATTAATGTTGCGGGCAATAAGTGAGCAAAATGGTGAAAAAGAATTGAAAGCCATCGGTGCAGAGATTGATCAAATTTTAAAACAAGTTGTATATTTAGCGAATACGAAAGAGCAAGGTCGTTATATTTTCGGTGGGGATAGCGCAGAGAAGCCACCATTTACAGAAGATGGTACGTATCAAGGTGGACAAAATGATGTGAACTGGCAACTAAATGACGGTTATGAATTAAAGGCATTCCGTAACGGAGAAGCATTATTATCCCCGGTTATAAAAACGTTAAAACAGATAAGCGAAGCAATGCAAAAAGGTGACCAAAAAGCGTTACAACCGTTACTAGGAGAAAATAAGAAAAACTTAGATGGCATCATTAACCGTACAACTGAAGTTGGTTCAACAATGAACACAATGGAGACGTTTAAAACAATTTTAAGCGAGCAAAACTTAGCGCTTCAAGAAAACCGTAAAGAAATTGAGGATGTTGATTTAGCGGTCGCAATTTCTGACTTGGCATATATAAATGCAACGTATGAAGCGACGCTTAAAGCGGTTAGTACGATGAGTAAAACGAGTATTTTAGATTATATGTAAACAATAAGGAGTGATAAATATGGCAGGAACGATGACAGGCATTGGTGGTAGACAACAGATTTGGAATCTTGGAAATAATATGATCGATACTTCTCACTTCGTTGAATTAGAAATGAATGCGTTAGATATGAAAAAGACACCGTATACGAAAGAAAAGAACGACCTTACAAATGATAAATTGTTATATACAAGTTTGAAATCAGAATTTAGCTCGTTCACACAAACTTTTAAAAACTTAGCGGCTTTTAAAGGGAATGAGAAAAAAGTAACAACATCACAAGACGGTTATATTAATGTAAAAGCTGATGGTGGTGCAATTGCAGGAACTTTTAATATGACAATTACACAGCTCGCGCAACGTCATCAAATAGCTTCTAATGAAATTAAAGATATAAATGCAAAGCTTCCTAAAGATGAAACATTAAAACTAGGCGGTAAAGAATTAAAAGTAACAACAGATATGACATATAAAGATTTAATTAATAAGATTAATGATGGAGATTATGGCGTATCAGCTTATACACTTGGAAATAAAATTTTCATGACCTCGAAAAAAGAGGGAACAGATGGACAGATTAAGTTTGAGGCGAACACATCTACGCTATTTCAAGATATTGGTTTAGCTAACGCGGATGGCAAAGCGCTCAATACAATCAATGAAGCACAAAATGCTAAATATAGTATTAATGGTATTACAGATGAAAGTTCTACTAATACAATTGAAGCTCTTCCTGGTGTAAAAATTGAGTTGTTAAAGGTAACTGAGCCGAAAGTAGAAGGAGCGCCAGATGCTGGTACAACAACAGATCCCAAAACAAAAGGTATAGACCTAAAATTTACAGTAAATGACTCAAACGTAACAGATGCATCGAATGTTATTAAAAAAATGGTAGCTGATTATAATAAAGCTGTTTCTACAGTAGATATCTTTGCTGGAAAAGGTGGAGCTTTCCAAGGTCAAGCTATTATGCAAAGTGTACGTCAAGCGATGAACAATGTCGTAACATTTTCTCAAGATGGTAATTATTTATTCACATTTGGTATTCAATTAAAGCAAGATGGAACGATGGAAATTGATGACGAAAAGTTAACGAAAGCATTAAAAGAGAAGCCAGATGCAGCGAAGCAATTTTTCTTTAGTTCTAACGGTTTAGGAAAAATGATGGAAGAACCGCTTGATAAACTATTCGGTGATAAAGGCGTAGTGGGCGAGAGAGTTAAAAACATTGATTCACGTGTAAGTGATTTAGATAAAAAGATTAAAGATATTGAGACGCAAAACTTGCAAAAGCAAGATGAAATTGTGAAGAAGTATCAAAAGCTAGAAAGTACATTGGCGGCGCTTGATAGCCAACTAAAAACAATTAAAGCAATGACAAAACAAAAAAGTGATGATTAATGAAAGTTGAGGAAGTGATCATATGCAAGCATGGCAACGTTATATGCAAAATGATATTATGACGAGTAATCCGATTAAAAATACAATTTTTATTTATGAAAGGTGTATTGTAGAGTTTCGTAATTTAGAAGAACTTTTACATACTTTTAACTTACAAGAAGGGGACGCACTTCTTGAAAAGTTAGAACGTATTTTTGAAGAATTAAAACTTCAATTGAATCCTGAAATTACGAAAGATTTATATGATAGCTTATATGGTTTATACGATTGGATTAGCATTCAAATTCAAACGATGAAAGTAACGCGTGAAGCGAAAGATATTGATGCAATTGTGAAAGTGTTACAAGATTTAATAGACGGTTACCGCGGAGCACTTGAAAATGAACAATGATATTTATCGGACGTTTGTCAGCTGTTTTAATGAAATCGGTGAATTGCAAGTGTCAGACAGAGAGTTTGCTGAGAAGAGTGAGATGTTAAATCGCTGGATGATGACATTGGATGAAGAAACGCGTACGCAAGTTGCAGCAGAAGTAAGCCCGTTCATTATTAAGGCAGCACAGCATATTCGGGATAAGCAAAAGATTTTGGAAGAAATGATTATGACAAATGATGGACGAATGAAGGCTAATTCATTTTACGGTAAATATTAATAATAACGTTTGGAAACAGATTCCCCTTTTAAAAGGGGGTCTATTCCTTCGTTTACATAAAGAACTCCGCTGATTGAGGTTTCATTTTATGACTGTGATGAAAAATAATAGTAATCTAAATAATAGAAAAATGGACTTTAGTTTATAGTTCATATATTGAAATGTTGTATAGATTACTGTGTGTATACAGTTTTTTGCATTCTTTTTTATATTTTTGTATTTTTCTAAAGACAACAATGGAAAAATGGAATAAAATATGTAGGGGTACATAAAAGTAAATATTTTAATAAATGCATATAAGAAAATAAATAATGAAGTGAAACTTCTATCAGTGGATTATTAATTTAGAAAAGAAAGGGTGTGGAATATGCCAGATTTAGTGAGTGATGTAAGCCATTATATGAATTATTTAGTGACGAAACGAAATACTGTTTCTAGTAATATTGCAAATGCAAATACACCTGGCTATAAAGCACAAGATGTAACATTTGCTGAGCAGATGAATAAAAGTAGTGCATTATATAAAAACAATGCGGCTGATTTAAAGAGTAATCCAGATTTATATCAAACGAATGAAATGCACTTGCCGACAGTAAATACGAAAAATACATATGCAAAGATTCAAACAAAATCAATGCAAACGAATAAAGACGGAAATAGTGTGGATGTAACGACAGAAATGCTAGATTTAATGAAAACAAATCAGTTATACGGTATTTCAATTAACGCAATTAATACACAATATGCAATTAACCAAGCGGCACGCGGACGTTAAAGGTAGAAGGAGAGACAACGGATGTTTCAGGCAATAAATGCAAGTGGCTCAGGGCTAACGACAGCGAGAAAGTGGATGGAAGTTACTTCTAACAATATTGTAAATGCAAATACGACGGCGGCTCCGGGGACAGATTTATATGAGCGTCGTAGTGTGGTGCTAGAATCAAACAATAGTTTTGCAAGTATGTTAGATGGGGCTCCTACTAACGGAGTAAAGATAAAAAGTATTGAAGCAGACAAAACGGAAAATTTAGTGTATGATCCGACGCATCCGCACGCAAATGAAGAAGGATATGTACGTTATCCAAATATTGATGTAACTGCTGAAATGACGAATGTTATGGTTGCTCAAAAAATGTATGAAGCAAATACGAGTGTATTAAATGCGAATAAAAAAATGCTTGATAAAGATTTAGAAATCGGCCGAGGATAAGGGGGAAGATAGTAATATGAAAATCCAACCAATGTTACATACACAACCATTTGGAGCAATTCAGTCAATTGGTGCACCGAAAACTTCTCAAACATCTGTAGTTGAGGGGAAAAAGTTTATTGATTTATTGGAAGATATGAATCAAACGCAAAACAATGCGCAAACAGCAGTATATGATTTACTAACTAAAGGGGTAGGAGAAACACATGACGTTTTAATTCAGCAAAAGAAAGCTGAGTCTCAAATGAAAACAGCTGCTCTCGTACGTGATAATCTTATTGAAAATTATAAGTCACTAATTAATATGCAAATTTAGGAAAGTGGACGGGTGTGTTTAAATGGAAAAGATGAAAAATGTTATCCGATCGTTAAAAACGTGGCATAAGTTAGTAATTGGTGCTGCGCTTTTAGCGATTGTAACAGGAGCACTTTTATACTTCACCTTGCCAGATAAATATGTTGTTGTATATCAAAATTTAAATGATACAGATAAACAAGAGATTACAGCAGAATTATCGAAGTTAGGTGTCGATTATCAATTAGCGGCCGATGGTTCGATTCGTGTGCAAAAGAATGATGCTCCATGGGTTCGAAAAGAAATGAATGGGATGGGCTTACCGTTTAATTCTAAAAGCGGTGAGGAAATTTTATTAGAAAGCTCGCTCGGTTCAAGTGAGCAAGATAAAAAAATGAAGCAAATTGTCGGTACGAAGAAGCAATTGGAGCAAGATATTGTAAGAAACTTTGCGACAGTTGAAACGGCAAATGTTCAAATTACATTGCCTGAAAAAGAGACAATTTTTGATGAAGAAAAAGCAAAAGGAACAGCGGCGATTACAATTGGGGTGAAGCGTGGCCAATTGTTAACAGCTGATCAAGTTGCAGGTATACAGCAAATGATAAGTGCAGCAGTTCCTGGTGTAAAGGCAGAAGAAGTAAGCGTTATTGATAGTAAAAAAGGTGTTATCTCAAAAGGGACAGATGAAGCACATTCTAGTAGTTCTTCTTCTTATGAGAAAGAAGTAGAGATGCAGCACCAACTTGAAGGTAAATTAAAACAAGATATTGATGCAACGTTAATGACGATGTTTAAACCGAATGAATATAAAGTGAATACGAAAGTATCTGTAAACTACGATGAAGTTACACGTCAGTCAGAGAAATATGGTGATAAAGGTGTACTTCGTAGTAAACAAGAGCAAGAGGAAAGCTCTACTGCGCAAGAAGGGGCAGATCCGAAGCAAGGTGCTGGTATTACAGCGAACGGTGAAGTGCCAAACTACGGTACGAACAATAATCAAAATGGTAAAGTTGTCTATGATAATAAAAATGGTAACAAAATCGAAAACTATGAAATAGATAAAACAGTTGAAACAATTAAGAAACACCCAGAATTAACGAAAACAAATGTTGTTGTATGGGTAGATAATGATACGCTAGTAAAACGTAGAATGGATATGACAACTTTTAAAGAAGCAATCGGAACAGCGGCAGGACTGCAAGCTGATCCGAACGGTAACTTTATAAATGGTCAAGTTAACGTTGTAACTGTTCAGTTCGATCAGCCGAAAGTCGAAAAAGAGAAAGAGCCAGAAAAAAGTGGCATGAACTGGTGGTTATTCGGTGGAATTACAGCTGGCTTATTAGCGATCGGTGGTCTAGTATGGTTCTTATTAGCAAGACGTAAGAGAAAGAAAGAAGAAGAAGAGGAATATGAAGAATACTTAGCAGAAGATGAAATTGCGGCAAGTAATGAAAGTATCTTGGGAATTCCTGAAGAAAAAATAGTGCCAGAGCCAAAACCTGAACCAGAAGAACCGAAAGAACCAACGTTAGATGAACAAGTGCAGGATGCTACGAAAGAACATGTAGAAGGTACTGCAAAAGTAATTAAAAAATGGCTAAACGGACAGTAAGGGAGGAACAACGATGTTAGATGAAATCTCCTCCAAAGAAAAAGCTGCCATCCTTATTCGTACATTAGAAGAAGGGGTGGCAGCAAAAGTCATTGAATATATGACAGCTGAGGAAAAAGAAGTATTACTTCGTGAAATCGCGAAGTTTCGTGTATATAAACCAGAAACGTTAGAAAATGTACTGGGAGAGTTCTTATATGAACTAAATGTAAAAGAATTGAACTTAGTCACTCCAGATAAAGAATACATTCGTCGCATATTTAAAAACATGCCAGAAGACGAACTGGAAAAATTATTGGAAGACCTTTGGTATAACAAAGATAATCCATTTGAATTCTTAAATTCACTTACAGATTTAGAGCCACTTCTTACAGTGCTTAATGATGAATCACCACAAACAATTGCAATTATCGCTTCTTATATTAAACCGCAGCTTGCTTCTCAATTAATTGAGAGATTGCCAGATCATAAACGAGTAGAGACGGTAATGGGTATTGCGAAGTTAGAACAAGTTGATGGTGAATTAATTAATCAAATTGGTGAGTTGTTAAAATCGAAATTAAATAATATGGCATTCAGTGCAATTAATAAAACTGATGGCTTGAAAACAATCGTAAACATTTTAAATAATGTTTCACGTGGTGTTGAAAAAACAGTCTTTCAAAAGCTGGATGAAGTCGATTATGAGTTATCTGAGAAAATTAAAGAAAATATGTTTGTCTTTGAAGACTTACTTGGTCTTGAAGATCTTGCGCTTCGCCGTGTATTAGAAGAAATTACAGATAACGGTGTTCTTGCGAAAGCACTTAAAATTGCAAAAGAAGAAATTAAAGAGAAACTATTTACATGTATGTCTTCAAACCGTAAAGAGATGATTCTAGAAGAATTAGATGGCTTAGGACCGCTTAAGATGACGGATGCTGAAAAAGCACAGCAAACGATCACTGGTACAGTGAAAAAGCTAGAGAAAGAAGGAAGAATTATCGTTCAAAGAGGTGAAGAGGATGTCCTTATTTAAAAACAGAATTCCGAAGAATTCTGTTTCTTTTTCTGAAGAAACGTATGAATTACAATTTCCAAAACCAGCTTCAGTTCAAATAGAAGAGGAAGAATTACAAGCTGATCATGCAGAGCTTCGCGCCCAGCAAGAGTCATTACATATGGAAATGAATCAGCTAAGGCAAGAGAAGCAAATACTAGAACGAGAGCGGCAGCAGTTATTACAAGATAAAGAACAATTTCAAATGCATATTCATGAACAAATGGAACAGATGGAAGCAGCGCGTGTGCAGTTTCAAAAAGAACAACAAGAAACAGCATATGAATGGACAGAGTTATTATGGGATCAATCTTTTCATCTAGCAGAAAAAATCGTGAATCAAGCGGTAGATTCACGATTGCTTGATGTGTTACCTATTTTAACTGGCATCGTGCAAACATTGCCAACTTCGTTTGAAAAATTAATCATTACAGTACATCCAGAAACGTTTGAACGTATTCAAGAAGAGAAGGAAAATACGAAAGAATATTGGTTGCTACAATTAGTAGAATGGAAATATGATTTCTCCCTGCAGTTTGGTGAATTTGTTCTGGAAGAAGAGAAAGAGTTCTTTGAATTTAAATTTGCACCTATATTTGCGAAACTTCGTCAGAAATGGGAAGAAGAGAAGTTATTTGAGGAGCAAAATGTATGAGCCGTCTGTTAATGAATGAGAACGAAAAATGGAATAAGTTCATTGAAACACCGCTGTATACGAAAGTAGGCAAAGTTCATAGTGTACAAGAACAGTTTTTCGTAGCAAAAGGGCCGAAAGCGAAGATTGGAGATGTTTGCTTCGTTGGAGAACATAAGGTCTTATGTGAAGTGATTGCCATTGAAAAAGAAAATAATATGCTACTTCCATTTGAACAGACAGAAAAAGTATGTTATGGAGATTCAGTGACATTAATTTCAGAAGATGTTGTTGTACCACGTGGTAATCACTTACTCGGAAAAGTGTTAAGTGCAAATGGTGAAGTGTTAAATGAGGACGCTGAAAACGTGCCATTACAGAAAATAAAATTAGATGCGCCGCCTATACATGCATTTGAACGTGAAGAGATTACTGATGTATTTGAAACAGGAATAAAATCAATTGATTCTATGCTAACAATTGGTATCGGTCAAAAGATTGGTATTTTTGCTGGGTCAGGTGTTGGTAAATCAACTTTACTTGGAATGATAGCAAAAAATGCAAAAGCGGATATAAACGTTATTAGTTTAGTAGGAGAACGTGGCCGGGAAGTAAAAGACTTTATTCGAAAAGAGTTAGGCGAGGAAGGGATGCGAAAAAGCGTCGTTGTTGTAGCGACGTCAGATGAAAGTCACCTTATGCAACTTCGTGCCGCGAAACTCGCAACGTCTATTGCTGAATACTTCCGTGATCAAGGCAATAACGTACTACTTATGATGGACTCTGTTACTCGTTTCGCCGATGCCCGTAGAAGTGTTGATATTGCTGTTAAAGAGTTACCGATTGGTGGTAAAACACTGTTAATGGAAAGTTATATGAAGAAGCTGTTAGAGCGGTCCGGAAAAACGCAAAAGGGATCTATAACAGGTATTTATACGGTGCTTGTTGATGGGGACGATTTAAATGGTCCTGTACCAGATTTAGCACGTGGTATTTTAGATGGACATATTGTATTAAAGCGTGAGCTTGCAACGCTTAGTCATTATCCTGCAATTTCAGTATTAGATTCAGTAAGTAGGATTATGGAAGAAATTGTTTCGCCACATCATTGGCAACTTGCAAATGAAATGAGGAAAATTTTATCAATTTATAAAGAAAATGAATTGTATTTTAAGTTAGGAACGATTCAAGAAAACGAAGAAAATGCTTATATTTTTGAATGTAAAAATAAAGTAGAAGGTATAAATACATTTTTAAAGCAAGGTCGATCGGATAGTTTCCAATTTGATGATATCGTTCAAGCGATACACCATATAGTATAAGGCCTCTGCCTAAGAGGTCTTATTTTTTTGTTTTTTAATATTTCACAGATTTTTTTGGAAAAAAACTATATAATAGAAAAAGAGAACGTTATAATAGGAAGGGGCTATGAAAACAGGTGGATAAACAGCAGTACGACACAATAAAATTGCAAATAAATCAAGAAAAAGAAAATATTTTAAAAGAAGTGTATGAATTAACAGCTGAAAAAAGAAAAATAGAACAAAAAAAAGAATCTGATTTATATGTTGTGAAATCGCGTAGTAAAGTCGTACAAACTGGGCAACGTATTATGGCGGGCATGCTTTCTTCACATACGTTTTCACCTGAAAGAATAGAAGAATGGAATCGAAAAATTAAAAAAACGGAAGGTTTTATTCAAAAAAATGAAAGCCTTTTAGAGCAAGTAAAAGAAAAAGAACGTGTCATTGATGAGATGTATCAAGAAGATTGCAAAAAGCTTGCGAAAGCACAAGAAAAGCTGGAAGAAAAAATGCTTCTGGATTTGAAAATGTGTATGAATGGATGAGGTGAATGTAGTGATACAGTCTGTATTACCGGTGCAACAAAGTTTACCTCCGCAAAAAGAAAAAGGGCTAGAAGTACAATCAAAAAATGAAGATTCTTCATTCGATCGTACGATGAGAATGGAAAATAAAAAACAGCCGCAAACGGAGAAAACGAAACGAGAAGAAGCACCAACAGAAGAGAAAAAAGATTATATTCTTTCTAAAAAATCGGTAACGAAAGAAGAGCCTATTGTAAAGAAAGAAGAAAAAAAAGAGACAGAACAGTTGTTATTAGCTGTATCTGAGCAAATGGTTGCAATTGAGCAATTACATGTGCAGCCGGAATTGTTATATCAATACATACAAAAAATACAAGAGCTATATAAAGAATATGGCAATATTAAACTTAATGAATTACCTGCAGCTGAATTACAACAATTACAAGAACTTCTTTCAAATATGAATATCAAAAATGCTATATGTTTAGAAGATACAATGCAAATGGTATTAGACAAAATGAAGATGCCAGAGCAAACGATGCAAGCATTGAAAGTTGTAGAAACAGAAACTTGTAATATTGCAAAGAAACAAGAAGAGTCTAAAGAGGTAGATCTTCCGAAACTTGAGAGCGATGATGCAAAGGTAGAGTTGCCAGAGGTTGATGCATTAAATGATTCGAGCTCTGCAGGTGCAGAGTTATTAAATAAAACGACGAGTACCGAACAAGTAGGGAAATCAAATAGTGGTGCTGAGAAAGTTTCATTACCTGACTTAGGAAAGAAAATGGAAGCACAAGTAGAAGCGCTGCAAAAATTTGTAGTGAAACAAGAACGTGTTTTATTTCAGTTAAATCCAGAAAAACTTGGTACATTAACAGTGTTTATGAAAAAACACGGAGATCAAATTGATGTTCACGTAGAAATGGAAAAACACGATGCGAAAAAACGTGTTGAAATCATTTTTGATGAATTGAAATTAAAGTTAAAAGAAAAAGAAATCAATATTCAAATTAGCTATTCAGATAAAGATGAAAATCGTAAAGAACAGCGAGAACAAGAGCAAAGGCAAAAACAGAAATTAGCAAATACAAATCATGAAAAACAACAATCAACAGAATTTGCGGGATTATTGGAGGAATAAAGCGTGCCAACAGTTGGATTAAATACAACGAGTACAAATCATATTCCGTTACAAGCAGGAGCGCAAAAAAGTAATGTACCTGTTAATGGTGTACAATCGCCAGTGCAACAAAGTAATGGAGTTTCGGCAGGAGCGCAAAAGACTCCTGGGGTAATGGGGAAAGATGATTTCCTAAAATTGTTTTTATCAAGTTTCCAACATCAAGATCCATTTAATGCGATGGATATGAATCAAATGATGAATCAGACAGCGCAGTTATCTCTTATGGAACAAGTACAGAATATGACGAAAGCAGTAGATAAGCTGCAATCAACGATGTATTCAACAGCACTTGATGGTGGAATGAAGTTTTTAGGTAAATACGTAAGAGGTGTTGACGGTGACGGAAACAAAGTAACCGGTCAAGTAGAAACGGTTCGCCTTGCGGAAAATAACGATGTACAGCTCGTTATTAATAATAAGGTTGTATCTCTTCGTTTCGTTGAGAGAGTGTCTGATAAACCGATTGGGGAAACGAACCCAGAAGACGCAAAGAAAGACGATCAAAAAGTAACTGAAGAAGTAAAAACTACAAATTCATAAGGAGTGTCCATACGTTATGATTAAAGCGTTATATACAAGTATTACAGGAATGAATGCAACACAAAATGCATTAAGTGTAACTTCAAATAATATTGCCAATGCACAAACAGTAGGTTATAAAAAACAAAAAGCAATGTTTGATGATTTACTATATAACAATTCGATTGGTGCAAAAGGTGACGGTAAATACGCAGGAACGAATCCGAAAAGTATTGGTAACGGTGTGAAAATGAGTGGTACGGTTACGGATTATAGTGATGGTACAATTACGTTAACAGGTGGCAAAACACAAGCAGCAATGGAAGGTAATGGTTTCTTCGTTGTAGGTGATTCAAAGGGCGGAAATATGGAATTTACTCGTAAAGGTACGTTTGGGATATCTTCAGATTACTATATTACGAATACTGAAGGTCAATACGTATTTGCATACCCTGCAAATGAGGCAACTGGTGAAGTTGATTTATCTGGAATTCCAGGACCGTTGCAAATTCCAATGGGAACAGCAATTGGTGGTATTCGAACATCGAAAGGGACAATTAAAGGGAATATTCCAACTGGTGAAAAACAAATCACACAAGATTTACCTGTATATGATAATGCGGGGAATACATGGACAATGCGTGTAGAGTTTAAACAAACGAGCGAACATAATTATACATATAAAGTACAAATGCGTAATGACTCGAAAAAAGAAACAGAGTTTAAAGATGTTCCAGGTGCAGGTGGTAATATGACATTTGATGCTGTTGGAAATCCAAATCCGAAAGAGCAAGGGGCCAATATTCCATTTGATGGCGGCTCTATAAAATTAGACTTAAGTCATTTAACAAACCATCCAACAGATAAAACATTATCAGTAACAGACGTAGATGGTAGAGCAGCAGCGACGGTTAAAGATTGCTTCATTGCTGACGGTGGATATGTGATGGTAAAATATTCTGATGGAAGTATGAAATCAGCTGGTCAATTAGCTGTTGCGATGTTCCCGAACGAAGGCGGACTAATGAAAACAGGTAATGGTAACTATACAGCGACGAATACAACAGGTATTTTAGCACTTGGTGCATCTGGTCAAAATGGTGCAGGTAAAGTACGCGGTGGTGCACAAGAAGGTGCAAACGTAGATTTATCTGTAGAGTTCGTTGACTTAATGTTATACCAACGCGGATTCCAAGGAAATGCGAAAGTAATTAAAGTTTCAGATGAAGTATTAAATGAAGTTGTAAACTTAATTCGATAATATATCGCATGGGAAAAATGTAATGGAGTAGAAAGGGTTTTTTATTCGTATGACAAGACAAGAGCGAATTTTACAATTGCCTTTTTTCGAAAATAAACGTGAACTTGCCGAGCAAGTATTAAAAATAGAACGAGAAGAGCATGTATATTTACCAGATCAATTTGAAATTAAGCAAGTGCCTCCGTATTCATTTGGCGAAAAACAAGCAATCATTGGCCGTATCCATGAGTTTTATTTCATAAGTGTTGGTAGCGATAGCGTTTGGAAGTATCAACTGTTTAAGGATGAGATGAAGTGTCGTGAGTTTTTTGTTATGTTGCCAAATATTACGGATCAGCAGATAGCGTTTTGGTTTAATAACATAGAGTTATTGAAAGGTTCTTAAAAGCACTTTTTAGGTTTTGAGAGAGGACCTGGCGATGTTTTGGAGCGGTTAGTGCCTAATAGAGTCCCGACCGATGTGTAAGACCAGAGATATGTAGCGTTACTAGAGTAGTGTGGTAGTGTAAGAAGTGGTAGTATAAAATAGTTTTAAGTTAATTTAAGGTAGTTGTAGTATACAATTAGACTGAATTTCTATAAAAGGAGAGGTGAGGAGGATGGCGCAAAATAAGTATCGCGTTACATTCATTTCGCCGAGTGAGGTTGAGCAGCGGACTGTAATGGCGGCGAATAGTTTGCCAGATTTAATCCGTAAAGTAGAGAGTATTATTGCCGATCCAAACGGTTATTTTGTAAATGATAAAAAAAATAATTGCTATTTTAAAGTGATTAAAGAAAATGTTACGTTTATTCAATATGAGTTACTATTTTCGGATAAGGAAATTCATATTGAAAAATTAAAACATATAGCACCGGTGGTATTAAAACGATTATTCGAAAAAATAAATGACCCGGAATTATATGCACTTGCGCTACTTGATGTTGATATAGCAACGAAAGAATATGTGCTAGCAGAAATGAATTCTGAGCTGAGAATAAGAGTAGAGACCGAGCTTTCGAAAAAATGGGAAGCAATGCCGACGGAAGTTGTAGGAGCACAAGAAGTGTTATTAGAGGCACTTGCTTCGTTTATACAAGATTAATTGTTTTTTTGTAAAATGAATCGATCGACTATCTATATTTTTTATATAGGTAGTTGACTTTTTCGCTTTTATAAAGCTTAATAATTAGATATACGGAATTAATGGAAGGGGAGCGACACCTTTATGTCACAAGCACAAAGTATTTTATTAGAAAGCGGAACAAATGAATTAGAGATTGTTACGTACACTGTTGGTGAAAACCTATTTAGTATTAATGTAATGAAAGTACGTGAAATCATTAATCCATTCCCTGTTACAACTGTGCCAGAATCTCATCATGCAGTTGAAGGTGTTGTTCAAGTACGTGGTGAAATTTTACCTGTTATTAACTTGGCAATGGCTCTTAATTTAAAGTCAACAAAGCCACTTGATCAAACGAAATTTATCATCTCAGAATTAAACCAAATGAAAGTTATTTTCCGCGTTGATGAGGTGCATCGTATTCAACGTATTTCGTGGGAACAAATTGATGAACCAGCTTCATTATCTATGGGACTAGAAGAAACGACATCTGGTATTGTAAAACTAGATGGAAAAATCATCTTACTATTAGATTATGAAAAAATTGTATGTGAAATTAGCGGCACTGGTTATGACAATAAATCAATTGCAGGGTTAGAACAAAAAACAGATCGAGCTGAAAAAGTAATTTATATTGCAGAAGATTCAGCGATGCTTCGCCAAATATTAGAAGAAACATTATCATCAGCTGGATATACGAAAATGAACTTCTTCAGCAATGGGGCAGAAGCGTTAGCGCAAATTGAAAAATTAGCGAAAGAGCAAGGCGAGAAAATGTTTGAACATATTCACTTGCTAATTACGGATATTGAAATGCCAAAAATGGATGGACATCATTTAACGAAAGTGGTTAAGGATAGTGAAGTAATGAATCGTTTACCTGTCATTATTTTCTCTTCATTAATTACAAATGAATTATTCCATAAAGGTGAAGCTGTAGGAGCAAATGCTCAAGTAAGTAAGCCAGATATTCAAGAGCTAATTGGTTTAGTTGATAAGTTAGTACTTTAAAAGCTTCTATTTAGCCGGAATAGAAGCTCTAGCCAAGTGTTGAGCGGGTCAGTGCTTAATAGAGTCCTATGCGATGTTGAGACCAGAGATATGGAATGGTTATAGGTAAGTAGAAGAGCTGGTGTATAACATGTTTCTATTTAGTAGGAATAGAGGAACTACTTATGTAAGGAAGTTTTCAGTGCTTAATAGAGTCTTATGCGATGTGAGTTCAGAGGTATGAAGTAGTTTTAGGTAAGAAGAAGTGAGACTTTGATTGAGGATTTGAAGATTGGGTTTATAACTCTATTCTGTTAGAGAGAGGAAGGAATTAGCCATGTGTAAGCATTGGTTAGTTCCTTTTTAGTATTCTATACTTTAAGCTGGCAAAAAAATGAAAGGTTTCTGAGGTGTTTGTCGCTGTATGTAAGTAAAATCTTCATTTGAAGATTTTTGATTTAAAAATATAAGCGAACGTATTTTTGGGATTATTTTAGTTATATTTCGTGGTAACGCAAATTTTTTCGGTGAAAAAGTATTCAAAATACCATATAATATAATTAAATGTAATTAATATGCAATTTTACATATTAATAAAAAACATTTTCCAAATTTTTATACTTTCTATACATTTTTGTATGTTTATTATTTGACAGATAATTTCGAACTGTTATAATATGGATATGTAAAAATTGCTATTTTCTTAAAAGACATGGGAGTCAGATGAGAATTGTGAAAGGATGAGGGGGAGTGGCACAGATTATGTATCACCACACAGCAATTAATGTATTAGATCTTTTACAAAACATGTCAAATAATAAAATGAACGATATGCAACTAGAGGTGGAATTAAAAAAAATAGAAAAAGAATTCCAAGTAAAGTATGAAGAATTAGTTGATTTACATAATAGAATGGTATTATTTCAAATAGATATAGAAAAAAATGGCGGGATGCGCGCATATGAAAAATCAGCAATTACATGGCTGAAGTCTGAACTAGAGCTACTTTATGAAGTGTATCAATTTTGTCAACGTCACGGTTTAAACATTTTAAATATTTCAAAATACGTAAGTAAAAATGAACTAAATCTTTTTCCGAAAACAGAAAGTCAATTGCAAAATACGTATTATAAATTGAAAAAACGTGAAATACCGTTTGAAAATATTGAAAAACAAAAACCCGGACGAAAGCGAAAATATATACCAGTAAAAGAGACAATCGTTGCAAGAAAACAAGAAAATGAGTACGAATTAAAAGAAGAAATCCAGCATAAAGAGGATGAAAAAAATCTTGTAACAGTTATATCTGGTATCGTTGATAACTTTGAAACAATTAATCAATGTAGTGAAAGGAAAGAAGACGAACTACATCAGTTTATGGAAGGTATTTATAAGCTTTCTAGCATGGCAGCAGGACGTTCTAGAGAAGCAAAGAATACACGTAGTCTAGAAGGTGAATTGCAGTCGTTACAACTAGAAAATGAAAGGTTAAAACGAGAGAAAGAAGAGCTTGTACAAGATATTAAAGGCATGACGCAGCTTTTAATTCATTTCATTACAAGTTCTGATATCGATCAAATTCGTAAATTACCAACTTTCGTACAAGATTGTAAAATGGAATTACATAAACTAGGGCTATATAATGCACAAGACGGTAAAATGAAAATTATGGTTGATCGTAGTGGACAAGTTATGACCGTAACACAGTAAAAAAATTTGGGTACAAAATAAAAGGGAGATACATAGTTTATATGTATTTCCCTTTTATTTTGTATGGAATCGTTCCAAAGATGGAAGATGAACTTTTACGATTGTAGTAGTTTAGAAACCATTTGCGGTATTTGATTTGCTTGTGAAACCATACTAAGTGCAACTTCAGTTAACAATTTAAACTTTAAAAAATCGCTCATTTCCTGCGCCATATCCGCATCTTCAATTCGAGATGCAGCATCTGTTAACGCCATACTTTGGCTATTTAAATTTTCAATATTGAACTGTAAACGATTTATCATAGAGCCAAGGTCGGCACGATGAAGTGATACATTTTGTAAAGCCTCTTCAATTTTACGAATTGCAGCTCTTGCTTCTTGTTCTGTTGAAATCTTGATGTCATGTTGTGTAGGGGAAGGGGGAATATGTTTCGTCATATTTATTGTATGACCGATATCGTCTAATGTAACTGGGCGGTTTTGACCGTCAAATACGGATAAATCATTAAACTCAGTCGTCTCGCCAATATAGCCAATTTGTTCTGTTAAAGATTGAAACTCTTTATTAAGTGAATCACGGTTTTTATTTGAATTTGTACCGTTTGCGGATTGAACGGCTAAATCACGCATACGCTGTAAAATATTCGTCACAGTTTGAAGGGCAGCTTCGGCTGTGCGAAGCATCGATATCGCATCCTCATTATTACGAATCGCCACGCGCATACCACTTGCTCTCGCATGCATACGAGTCACAATCGCAATATTAGCTGGATTATCAGAAGCATGGTTTAACTTCTTACCAGTAGCCAAATGTTCCATCGCAACATTCATACGTTTTTCATTCTCGTATAGCGATTGCCTAGCGTTCATACTCAAAAAATTCGTACCAATACGCATAATAGACACTCCTTATAGATTAATATAGTTAGTGTTCTAAAGCTAATAAACGGTTATGAAAAGAAAAAAAGACTTATGCTTATTTGCTATTTGTGTTTTAGAATAAGAGGGGATCAAGATAAGCACTAACCGCTTCTATGCGCCGCAGATGCTCTCTTCCACATAAAAAAAGAAATCTTTTATAAATAATCTATCTATATAGAAAAAATAAACCTCTCCGCAAGCAGAGAGGTTTATTCAGGAAACTAACTCAAATGGCTTATTGTAATAATTTAGAAACCATTTGTGGAGTTTGGTTTGCTTGAGAAAGCATGCTGATACCAGCTTCGTTCAAGATTTTGAACTTAGTCATTTCAGACATTTCTTTCGCCATGTCAGCGTCTTCGATTTGAGAAGCAGCTGAAGCCATAGAAGAAGATTGGCTCTTCAGGTTGTTTACGTTAAAGTCTAGACGGTTTAATGTAGCACCTAGAGTTGCACGGTTAGAAGCAATATTTTTTAATGCTGTATCGATAGATGCGATTGCACCAGAAGCATTAGCTTTAAGATCTGTAGTCTCAAGTTTTGTTAATGTAGCAAATTCTTTACCAAGTGCTTGTGCAGCAGCTTGGGCACCAGCATCATTTGCTTTATTGTAATCTTCAAGTTTCGTTTCAATTTTCTTTACATCGTCTGCAGACATGAATGGTTTAACCTTATCAAATTCTTTCATAGCAGCAGTTACATCTGCAGCAAATGCTGCTTTATCAGTACCTGTTTTTGCTCCAAGATCAGCAAATGCTTTTGTAGTTGCATCATATACTGTTTTTTCTACTTTTTCAGTTCCAATAGATAAAGTATCAAGTCCTAATTCTTTAGTAGAAACATTAGATAAGTTGATGTTAATTTGCTTACTTGTATCAGCATTATCTAATGTTTGAACTGCGATAGTTTTATTTGAACCATCTAATAATTTTTTATCATTGAACTCAGTGTTTGTAGAAATATAATCGATTTGTTCTTTTAATGCATCAAACTCTTTGTTTAATGCAGCTTGGTTTTCGTTAGTATTTGTACCATTTGCAGATTGGTTTGCAAGGTCACGCATACGAAGTAAGATGTTAGATACTGAGTTCATTGCTGAATCAGCAGTACGGATTAATGAAATACCGTCTTGTGTGTTGTTAGCAGCAACTCCTAATCCGCTTTCACGTGCACGCATACGAGTTGCGATTGCAAGACCTGCTGCATCGTCAGAAGCGTTGTTGATACGTTTACCGCTTGATAAACGGTCCATAGCGTTGCTCATTTTTGCTTGGTTTTGGCGCATGTACTCTTGAGTACGCATGCTGTTAATGTTTGTATTAATTCTCATGTTAAGAAACCCCCATTTTTTTATATTGACTTTTCTGCAAATTGAAAAACGGTAATATGCGAAAAAATCAATTTCGAGATTTATTGTAATCCTTGCTACAACGGGTGTCAACTAAAAATTCGAATTAATAAATATAAAAAAATAACAGTTTAACAATATATTCATTTTTTTATTACATAATTATTAAAAGGATTATTGCAAACTTTAAAAAAAAACTCTAATATTAGATTATCTTTGTTTACCGAAAAGGTGATATTATGATAGTTGGAAATATAGTAAAAGAAGTGCTTGCATATAAAAAAGGACAAATTCAGCAAAAGTTAAGTAGTCCACAAGCATTTGTGAGTAGTCGTTTTCAAGAGAAGTTGCAGAGTGAACCTGCGAAGGAGACGAAAGAAACTACGCAGCCGGCAAAAGTAGAGGATATGAGTCAGCCGGTACAATCTACGAAAATAGAAGCGGTTGTTAATAAACCGGCAGAAACTATTAATAAAGTAGAGGAAGCGAGTAAGCCTGAAGAAAAGGTTGAAACGAAGAAAGCAGATGAAGTGCAAGTTGCGCAAAAAGAGTTTGAACGACGTTTCCCAGAAACGAAAAATGAGGCTGCTGATACGTGGGAATTAACGAAGAAGTATAATATTCAAAAAATACGTTCTTCCAATGAAGGGAAGTATGAGGATATTATTGATCGCACTAGCCGTACATACGGAATTCCGAAAACGTTAATTCAAAAAATGATTGAAGTAGAGTCTAATTTTAATCCGAAAACGGTGTCACATGCAGGTGCGATGGGTCTTATGCAACTTATGCCAGCGAATGTGAAAGAGATGGGTGTGAAGAATCCATTTTCACCAGCTGAAAGTATTGAAGGTGGCGTGAAAGAGTTAAGCGGTTATTTAAAGAAAAATAACGGCGACTTAGTATTGGCACTTGCTTCTTACAATGCTGGTCCTGGTAATGTGAGAAAGTACGGAGGCGTACCGCCATTTAAAGAAACGCAAGGATATATTAAAAAAATATTAAATATCGACGTTTCAAAATAAGAAGTTTCATATATAGAGAGAACATGAAATTTTCGTGAACATGATATGGGAGTTGGCTAGATTTGAAATTACAAGATGATATTCCGTTAACAATTTATTTTGAAATCGGAAATACGAAAAAGAAAATTGAAGATCTGCTTCATATTACGAAAGGTACATTGTATCGTCTTGAAAATTCAACGAAAAATACGGTGCGTCTTATGCTTGAGAATGAAGAGATTGGAACCGGAAAGATTTTGACGAAGAATGGGAAGATGTACGTTGAAATCGTTGAATTGAAAAGGTAGGGAAGGGGATTGTCATGAGTGGCGAAAAATTAAGCCAAGAGCAAATTGATGCCCTGCTGAAGGCGGTAAATGAAGGCGAGGAAATGCCAGCTTTCGCACAAGAAGCAGGAAAGCAAGAGAAATTTCAAGAGTATGATTTTAATAGACCAGAGAAGTTCGGTGTTGAGCATTTACGTAGTTTGCAAGCGATTGCTTCTACTTTTGGGAAACAGACGTCACAGACGTTATCAGCGCGTATGCGTATTCCAATTGAACTAGAGCCTTCAACGGTTGAGCAAGTTCCATTTACGAGTGAGTATGTGGAGAAAATGCCGAAAGATTATTATTTATATTGCGTAATTGATCTCGGTTTACCAGAGCTTGGAGAAATTGTTATTGAGATTGATTTAGCATTCGTTATTTATATTCATGAATGTTGGCTTGGCGGAGATAGTAAGCGTAACTTTACGATGCGCAGACCGTTAACAGCATTTGAGTTTTTAACGCTTGATAATATATTCTTGCTTCTTTGTAAAAATTTAGAGCAATCATTTGAAAGTGTTGTTGCGATTGAACCGAAATTTGTAACGACGGAAACAGATCCGAATGCACTAAAGATTACGACAGCGAGCGATATCATTTCATTACTTAATGTAAATATGAAAACAGATTTTTGGAATACGACGGTGCGTATCGGGATTCCGTTCTTATCTGTTGAAGAAATTATGGATAAGTTAACGTCTGAAAATATTGTCGAACATTCTTCGGATAAACGTAGGAAGTATACGTCTGAAGTGGAAGTGAAAGTAAATCAAGTGTACAAACCTGTTCACGTTGCGATTGGTGAGCAGAAAATGACAATGAGTGAGATTGAACAAATTGAAGAAGGGGATATTATTCCGCTTCATACGAAAGTTTCGGATGAATTACTTGGTTATGTAGATGGAAAGCATAAATTTAATTGTTTTATTGGAAAAGATGGAACGCGTAAGGCGCTCCTATTTAAAAGTTTTGTAGAGTAGGAGGATCCATATGAAGCATGAAGTATCTCCTGTGTCATTAATGGGATTAGAAGATTTTGCAGGAAAGCGAAATGAAGCAGGCAAAGCACATATCGATACTGTTTCAGATATTTCGATTGAACTTGGTGTAAAGCTTGGAAAGTCATCTATTACGCTTGGTGATGTAAAGCAGTTAAAAGTTGGCGATGTTCTTGAAGTAGAGAAAAACTTAGGACATAAAGTAGATGTGTATTTAAGTAATATGAAAGTCGGCATCGGTGAAGCAATCGTAATGGACGAGAAATTCGGTATTATCATTTCTGAAATTGAAGCTGACAAGAAACAAGCGGCGCTTATGAAAGCGCAAAGTCAAATGCAAGATAAAGAGTAGAGGAGGAGTCATATGTCGTATATGACGACCTTATTTCAAGTCGTTTTACTGTTTGGTGCGCTCGGTTACGGTGCATATTATATGACAAAAAAGACGCGCAAACAGCAGTTTTTTAAGCAGGGTGAAAATGGCCATATTCAAGTAAAAGACGGCGTGTATTTAAATCATCAAACGAGTGCCTTTTTATTTGAAGTGGACGGAAAGCAAGTGTTCACTGTTATTAGTAATAACGGTGTGCAGTCTGTGCAATTAACCGGAACAGGAAATCAGTTTCAACAAGCACTAGAAGACGCGGTGAAGACTGAAACGAAAAAAGTAGAGGATCCATCATGAGAATAAAGAAACAGTTATCATTATTAGCCGTTATTTTCGTATTTTCTATCGTTTTTTCAATTATTTTTGTAAATCCAGCGTATGCGGCCCCGAACGGTTTTATTAATTTCGAAAATGGAAAAGAGTTTACGAGTAATTCAAGTGTACAACTATTTGCGCTCGTTACCCTTTTATCATTATCTTCTTCTATCGTTCTATTATTTACACATTTTACTTATTTTATGATCGTTCTTGGGATTACACGTCAAGGACTTGGGGTAATGAATTTACCACCAAACCAAGTGCTTGTTGGACTTGCATTATTTTTATCACTCTTTACGATGCAGCCTGTACTCGGGCAACTGAAGAGCGATGTGTGGGATCCGATGACGAAAGAGAAAATAACAGTAAGTCAAGCTGCGGAAACGACAGCTCCTATTATGAAAGAATATATGTCAAAGCATACGTATAAGCATGATTTGAAAATGATGCTGAAAGTACGCGGAGAAGAGTTGCCGAAAGATTTGAAAGATCTTTCCTTATTTACACTTGTACCATCCTTTACGTTAACGCAAATTCAAAAAGGTTTACTAACAGGGATGTTCATTTATTTAGCGTTTGTATTTATAGATTTGATTATTAGTACACTTTTAATGTACCTCGGGATGATGATGGTACCGCCGATGATTTTAAGTTTACCGTTTAAAATACTCGTTTTCGTATATTTAGGTGGATATACAAAAATTGTCGATATTATGTTTAAGACGGTCGCCTGAAGCGTTTGATGCTATGTGATAGGAGTCATATAAATGAATACGTCACCAATTATAGATATTTTCCAAACCTTTTTTTATAAAGGGGTTATGATTTTAATGCCGATTGCCGTTGTAAGTCTGATTGTCGTTATTATTATCGCGGTTATTATGGCAATGATGCAAATTCAAGAGCAAACGCTGACGTTTTTACCGAAAATGGCGAGTATTGTGCTCGTTATTATCATTTTAGGTCCGTGGATGTTCCAAGAGTTAACGATGCTTATTTTAGATTTATTTGATAAAATCCCATCGCTATTGCGTTCGTACTAAGATAGGTGAACTGAAATGAATATGGAATTATGGGCGGCGACGTTTTTTGCGTTTTGTCGCATTACTTCATTTTTATATTTTTTACCGTTTTTCTCAGGCCGATCCATTCCAGCAATGGCGAAGGTTACAGTTGGACTTGCTCTTTCAATTACAGTGGCCGATCAAGTGGATGTCTCTCACATCAAGACAGTTTGGGACGTTGCAGCTTATGCAGGAACGCAAATTGTAATTGGATTATCACTTTCAAAAATTGTAGAAATGCTGTGGAACATTCCGAAAATGGCAGGGCATATTTTAGACTTTGATATTGGTTTATCACAAGCAAGTTTGTTTGATGTAAATGCAGGCTCACAGTCTACTTTACTATCAACCATTTTTGATATATTTTTTCTCATTATTTTTATTTCACTTGGCGGCATTAACTATTTCGTTGCCACTATTTTAAAGTCGTTTCAATATACAGAGGCGATTTCAAAATTGTTGACGACTAGTTTTTTAGATAGTCTACTCGCAACGTTATTATTTGCGATCACATCAGCGGTTGAAATTGCTCTGCCGCTTATGGGAAGTTTATTCATCATTAATTTTGTTCTAATTTTAATTGCAAAAAACGCTCCGCAATTAAACGTTTTTATGAATGCATACGTAATTAAAATTACATGTGGTATTTTGTTTATTGCGATGAGTGTACCGATGCTCGGTTATGTGTTTAAAAATATGACGGATGTATTACTTGAAGAATATACGAAACTATTTAACTTTTTCTTAACGAAGTAGGGGGACGCGCATGGCAAAGGATAATAAAACAGAAAAGGCCACCCCGCAGAAGCGTAAAAAATCGCGTGAAGAAGGGAATATTGCCCGGAGTAAAGATTTAAATAATTTATTTTCCATTCTCGTATTAGCAGTTGTCGTTTATTTCTTCGGAGATTGGCTAGGTTATGAGATTGCAAATTCCGTAGCGGTGCTGTTTGATCAAATTGGAAAAAATACAGATTCAACCGAGTATTTTTATTTAATGGGGATTTTATTACTGAAAGTATCGGCTCCGATATTAATACTCGTATATGCTTTTCATTTATTCAATTATATGATTCAAGTCGGCTTCCTATTTTCTTCTAAAGTCATTAAACCGAAAGCGTCACGTATTAATCCGAAAAACTATTTTACGAGATTGTTTAGTCGTAAAAGTTTAGTAGATATTTTGAAATCACTGTTTTACATGGGATTAATCGGTTACGTTTCGTACGTTCTCTTTAAAAAGAATTTAGAGAAGATTGTTAGTATGATTGGATTTAACTGGACAGCGTCACTTACTGAAATTATTAGCCAAATTAAATTTATCTTTTTAGCCATTTTAATTATTTTAATCGTTCTTTCTATTATCGATTTCATTTATCAAAGATGGGAGTACGAGCAAGATATTAAGATGAAAAAAGAAGAAGTAAAAAGGGAGCATAAAGATAATGAAGGGGACCCGCAAGTAAAGGGGAAACGAAAAAACTTTATGCATGCCATCTTGCAAGGGACAATCGCGAAGAAGATGGATGGTGCAACGTTTATTGTGAACAACCCGACGCATATTTCGGTTGTACTTCGTTACAATAAACACGTTGATGCAGCACCAATTGTCGTTGCAAAAGGGGAAGATGAGCTCGCATTATATATACGAACGCTTGCCCGTGAACAAGAAATACCAATGGTGGAAAACCGTCCGCTTGCTCGTTCTTTATATTATCAGGTCGAGGAAGATGAGACGATTCCAGAAGATTTATACGTAGCTGTAATTGAAGTTATGCGCTATTTAATTCAGACGAACGAACTTGAAGTGTAATAGCGCGTTTGGAGGAGATCTCTTTGTTTAAGATAGAGTCTGCAAGAACCTATTTTTCTATCTTTTTAGCGGCGTCATTCGTAGTGGCGCTCTTAATTCCACTTCCACCATTTATACTTGATATCATTATCGTTTTTCTACTAAGTATGTCAGTGCTTATTTATATGCGAGCGACAAGTATTAACGAGTGGGATGAATTAAAGTCATTTCCAACGATGTTGTTATTAATCGGGATTTTCCGCGTATCGATTAACGTTTCGACGACGCGAGCGATTTTGACAGATGGAAATGCAGGTCATGTTATTGAAGAGTTCGGCCAGTTCGTAATTGGCGGAAACTTATTAATTGGTATCGTTATTTTTACAGTATTAATCATATTCCAGTTTATCGTTGCAAACGGTGCATCTCGTACAGCTGAAGTAGCAGCTCGTTTTACACTTGATTCTTTACCGGGGAAACAAATGTCTATCGATGCTGATTTAAACCAGCGTATTATTTCAGAAAAAGATGCACAGGCAAAACGAAAAAAATTAAATATGGAAACAGAGTTTTACGGGGCGATGGATGGTGCCGGAAAGTTCATTAAAGGGGACGTTATTTTCGGGATTGTCATTTTATTCGTAAACATTATTTTCGGTTTAATTGTCGGCATGATGCAGCAAGGAATGAGCTTTGCAGATGCAGCTCTTCATTATACACAGTTAACTGTCGGTGACGGAATCGTAAACCAAATCGGTTCATTAATGCTTGCAATTTCAACAGGTATTATCGTAACGCGTGTATTTGACGGCTCACCGGATACAGTAACAGAAGGTATCTTTAAAGAGTTATTAGCGCATGAAGTCGTTGTATATGCACTAGGTGGTTTATTTATCGCAATGGGTATTTTTACTCCGCTACCGTTTCTACCATTCGCACTCGTTGGTGGAACGATTATCTTCTTAGGCATTCGTAATAAAAATCGAATAAAGAAAGAAAAAGAAGACGAGCTTCAAAAAGAATTAGAAATGATTCAAGGCGAAGATGAGCAACTGCAACAAGTGGAAGATTCATTCGGAGTATTTACGGATAAATATCCGATTATTGTAGAACTCGGTTTAGATTTAGCAGCACTTGTAAAGCAGAAAATTAACGGGGAAACAGCTCGTGATAAAGTTGTTCTTATGCGGAAGTCGATTATTACTGACCTTGGTATTAACGTTCCTGGAATTAACTTTAAAGATAATACGAGCTTTAGACCACGCGGACGTTACATTATTCGAATTAAAGGTGCTAAGGCAGCTGAAGGTGTTTTAAAATCAGGTTATTTATTAGCACTGAAAACACCGAACGTAATGGCTGATTTAGATGCAGAGCCAGCTAAAGATCCAATTTTCGGTGAAGATGGATATTGGATTTTAGAGCATATGGTGCAAGATGCACAAATGAAAGGCTATCAAGTGTTAGAGCCACTTAGCATATTAATTACACATTTAGATGTTGTTGTTAGACGTAATCTTCATGAATTAATTCAGCGTCAACATGTAAAAGACTTAATTAACTCGCTTGAAAATGATAATGGCGTTCTATTAGAAGAGATTAAGAAGAAAGAAATTGATTTATCACTCGTTCAAAATGTTATTAAACAACTTCTAAAAGAAGGTATTTCTATTCGTGATTTACCAACAATTATTGAAGGTATTATTGACGGCAAAGAAATTTATCAAAACCACGTTGACGGTGTGACATCATTTGTTCGTGAATGTATTTCAAAAGTTATTTGTGAAAATGCGAAAAATCCGGACGGAAAAATATATGCAGCGCTCTTCTCTGATTCAATTGAGTTAGATGCGGATGTTGTGAATAATTCATATCAAGGTTACTTATTAAACTGGGATTTAGATTTAGAAACACGTGTCGTTGAGCAAGTGCAGCGCGTCTTTAAGCAAGCACGTTTAATGGGAAGAGAACCAGTGTTATTAACACGTAGAAAAGATTTTAGATTTGCGATCGTAAGACTGCTAGAACGTTATCAAGTGGAAGCACAAGTACTTTGTATTAGCGAATTAGCACCAGAAATTGTTGTGGATCAAATTGCCTATATTGAATAGTAGGGGGTGAAGTAATGGAAAGTACAGAAAAGAAAGAAGCGTTAATGCGAATAAAAGCAGCTTCGAAAAATGAATTGTATCGAAAGTTATTTGACCAATATGGTACAGATTATTATTACGTTGTCGATGAAAGTGTAAAACGAAATATACCGTTTTTCTGGAAAAAGGATTATGAAATGTTAGTTGCTTTTCCAGAAGAAAAACAGGAAGAAGTGAATGAAGGTACAGCTCAATTTCATGAACAGTTAATGGATGTTGTGAATGATCCTTCAGAACAAATTGTGAAGGCGAATGGAATTCAATCAGTACTGCACAATTTAGAAAACGTAACGACTTCTATGTCATACGCGGCGATGCAAACAGGAAATAGTGAAGAATGGGCAAGAAAAAAAGAGAAACTATTAAAGCTGTTCGAAAAAGGAATTGTCGTTGTGAAACCGACGAAAGAAGCGGAAGTAACGAAAAAGAAAAAAGTTGTGAAACAAGTCGTTCAGGTAAAGAAAGAAGAAGTAGCTCCAAAGAAAGAAAATCAAGAATCTGTACCGTTTATTATTCAAAAAGTAATTCGGATGCTAGAACAAAACGATGTAGAACAATATTTCATTTATGCATATGCTGAAAAGTTAAAAATAAAGTTTGAAAATGCAACGATGATTACAGAAGAAGAAGTTATCAGGTACATATTGGAAGATATGAAATCTCATTTTAATACGGAAAACGTCTTTGAAAAAGAAGTACAAACAATCGCATTAATCGGTCCAACTGGCGTTGGTAAAACGACGACACTCGCCAAAATGGCATGGCAATTTCACGGTAAGAACAAAACAGTTGGTTTTATAACGACAGATCATTCTCGCATAGGGACAGTGCAGCAATTGCAAGATAACGTAAAGACAATTGGATCGGAAGTAATTGCTGTGCGTGATGAAGCTGCAATGACAAGAGCGCTTACGTATTTTAAAGAAGAAGCACGCGTCGATTATATTTTAATTGATACAGCCGGAAAAAATTATCGTACGTCAGAAACAGTGGAAGAAATGATTGAAACGATGGGACAAGTAGAACCAGATTATATTTGTTTAACGTTATCAGCTTCGATGAAAAGTAAAGATATGATTGAAATCATTACAAACTTTAAAGATATTCATATAGATGGTATTGTGTTTACAAAATTTGATGAAACAGCAAGTAGTGGCGAATTGTTGAAAATTCCAGCAGTATCATCAGCTCCTATTGTATTAATGACAGATGGCCAAGACATAAGGAAAAATATACATATCGCTACAGCTGAACATTTAGCGAAACAAATGTTACAAACATCGTAGAAAAGAGGTGAAGAATAAGGCGCTTGCCTTATTCAAACGAATATGAACGGTCTTTATATAGGTTCTATGGGTATGATGAATTACATGCAGCGTATTAATGTTCATTCGAATAACGTTGCAAATGCTCAAACGACAGGATTTAAAGCAGAAAATATGACGTCTAAAGTATTTGATGTACAAGACACATATCGCCGAGGAGATGGGGCGGTAACAAATATCGGTTCGGTCGATTACGCTGTAGTACCAGCTGCAACACATGTGAATTTAGTACAAGGAAATATACAAATGACAAATAGCGCTACAGATTTCTTTTTAGATGACGGCGCGGCCGGCACAACATCATTTTTCGTTACTTCTAAAAATGATGAAACGTTTTTAACGAGAGATGGTAGTTTCACATTAAATAGTGATCGTTATTTACAAACATCTTCAGGTGCTTTCGTAATGGGAGAGAATAATGAGCGTATTCGTATTCCAGAAGGAGCAAAGGTTGCTGTACAAGCAGACGGTACATTATATGATGAAGTAACACAAAATAATATTGCTCGTTTACAAACAAAAACAGTAGATGCCGAAACGAATGCTCGTCTCGTGCAACGTGAGAACAAAAGCTTTACACTAGCAGAAGGAAACATTGCTAATTTACCGAACGGAACAGGAATAGTAAAAAATCATATGCTAGAAAATTCAAATGTTGATATGACGAAAGAGATGGCAGATCTTATGACGGATCAAAAAATGATTCAAGCATCACAGCGTGTTATGACGTCATTTGATAAAATTTATGAAAAAGAAGCGAATGAAATATTGAGATAAAAGACTTCCAAAAGTGGGAGTCTTTTTTGTTATTGCTTTTATTACAGTTACATCATAAAATGATAATGATTATCAATATCATTTTATCTATTTTCATAAGAATAGAATTTCATAATGACAGCAACATTTGTTTAACTAAGTGAATTAAAAATAAGGGGATGGTGTGAAGATGTCTAAAAAGAATCAACTTTGCATTGGATTATGTTTAATTTCTAGAAAGAAAGAACAAGAGAATGAGTTTAATTCCGGAATTGATGAGCAAGTAGAGTTGGCACTACAGGCAGAAAAGGCTAAGTTAGATTTTGTTTTTAAAGCCGATTATTTAGTGGCCCACCCAGATTTAATTGCTAGAAATAAAGGGAATGTAATTTTAGACCCAACATTATTGTTTACTGCTATTGCGTACGCAACTGAAAAAATTGGAGTCGTTACAACCGCTTCAACTTCATTTTATCCACCATATATATTAGCAAGGCAATTACAATCGTTACACTGGATTAGTAACGGCCGAGTAGGGTGGAATATTGTTACATCAATTGACGGTGCTGAAAACTTTGGTGAGGAAGGGATGCCATCATCTGAGGAGAGATATGCGAAAGCAGCAGAATGTACAGAGTTAGTAAGAAAACTTTGGAGGAGTCATCCTTATGAAGTGTTGAAAATAGATAACACTGAAGTTATTAGAGAGATGGCCAAGCCAATTGAACATAGTGGTGAATATTTTGAGGTAAAAGGTCCGCTGAATATCCCACAGCATATATCAGGAGAAATGCCATTATTTCAAGCCGGTGCTTCAGAGTCTGGTCGGAATTTTGCTGCTTCTGTTGCAGATGCAATTTTTGCTGCAACGCCAGATGTAGAGTCAGGTATTGAACTTCGTCAAGATTTAAGAAGAAGAGCAGAACAGCATGGCCGGAAGCAAGATGCTATACGCGTATTACCTGGATTATATTTCTTTATAGGTGATACATATGAAGAGGCGCTAGAAATGCATAGACAAGCTCATCAACATCTCACAAAAGAGAAGAGATATGCGTTACTTGAAATGGTTCTCGGATTAGATGCGAGAGGGATTCCGCTAGAAAGTAAAATTACCGAAGAGATGCTGCCAAGTCGGGATCAAACTGTACGTAGTAAAACACATGCAGAATTATTACGGCATTTCATTATTAAAAATGAACCAACAGTTGAACAAATACTAGAGCGACCAGAAGTTGTTGGATCGGCTCATTGGGTTGCGGTTGGTACACCAAAAGACGTTGCGAAGCAAATTATGGATAGGTTTGAGGCCGGAGCGTTAGATGGATTTATTGCTATTCCAGGAGGACCTCCCAAGTCACTAAATCTATTCTTTAGTGAAGTCATTCCTTTATTTGTGAAGGCGGGAGTATTTAGAGAAGAGTATACAGGTTCTACTTTACGGGAGCATTTGGCGGGAAACATGTTAAATACTTTACAGTTAAAATAAATAATAGCATGTAGAAAAAAGCCTTATTATAAAAGGCTTTTTTTATTTAAAATTAAAAATTCTGAAATATAAGTTGACTGTATGAATATTATTTTTTATATTAGTAGGTATAACTATAACTACTAAAGAGGTGAGAGTATGAAAACGGCATTATATTTAGAAGATGCATACAAAACGAGTTGCGAGACAGAAGTGATAAGAGTGGAAGGGAATAAAGTATTTGTAAAAGAAACAGTTTTTTATCCAACTGGTGGAGGACAGGAATGTGATACGGGTGTCATTGTACAAGATGGGTCTGTATTTGAAGTTGAAAAAGTAAAGAAGGAGCAGGGAGAAATAGTTCACTATATAAAAGATGAAGCTCAAGTAAAATTAGGTCCAGTTAAATTAGAGATTAATTGGGAAAGACGTCATAATTTAATGCGTCATCACTCTTTACTGCATCTTATCGGAGCTGTAGTTTATGAAAAGTATGGAGCTCTATGCACCGGAAATCAAATTTATCCTGATAAAGCACGTATCGATTTTAATGAGTTACAAGAGTTATCGAGCGTGGAAGTAGAAGAAATTGTTGAGGAAGTGAATAAACTTATTAAGCAAAATAAAGAAATTTCCACTCGTTATATGAGCCGCGAAGAAGCAGAAAATGCTGTAGGAATGATTAAAACAGCAATCAATCTCCTGCCAACTACTATCCAAGAAATCCGCATTGTTACAATTGAAAACTTAGACGAACAAGCTTGTGGAGGCACACATGTGAAAAATACGAGTGAAATAGGAACACTTGTTATTGATAAAGTAAAAAGTAAAGGGAAGCAAAATCGCCGTTTTGAAGTAAGAGCGATTTAGATTGTGAGGGGTTACCGATGGATGAAATTATAAAGGAATTACAAAAGTTAGGATTTTCCCAATATGAATGTAAAGCGTATATTGGATTGTTAAAACATTCCCCAGTAACTGGCTATGAAGTGAGTAAACAAACAGGAGTACCTCGTTCTATGATTTACGAGGTACTCGGTAAGTTAATGGATAAAGGAGCAGTGCATATTGTACCTTCTGAACCAGTTAAATATGTACCAGTACCAGCTACCGAATTAATGAATCGAATGCGAAAAGACTTTGAAAAGTCCTTTGAATTTTTAGATGAGAAATTAAATTGTTTAGAACAAGAGCGACAAATAGATGTAATTTCGCATATTCGCTCAAATGATCGTGTTTTAAAAGAAATATGCAATATAATTAATAGGGCAAAGGAAGAATTATGGATTTCTGTATGGGAAGATCAAGTGCATGAAATTGAGCCATACGTTTATCAAAAGGAAGAGGAAGGCGTACATATATTTTCAATCTTATTTGGAGCTCCAGAAACAAAAATAGGAGCGACGTTTCACCATAATTATATGACGCCTCACGTTGTTGAAAAGAGAATGGGTGGTCATTTAACTGTTATTGCGCGTGATGGAGAGGAAGTATTAATTGCGAACTTCTCAAATGATAGCACTTCATGGGCCGTTACAACGTATGACCCAGCGCTAGTTCTCGTTGCTACAGAGTATGTGCGGCACGATATTATGGTTGAAGAAATCACGAAGGAATTTGGAGCTGATAAGTTAGATACGTTATGGCGTGAAAATATAGATTTAGTTCATGTCGTAACAGGAAAACGAACTTTAGAAGGAATGGAGGATGATAGAGATGAGTAAAGCTCAGGCACATGTAGCTTTGCAGAGCGATGATACATTTCAGCAAGGAGTAAAAGATTGTTTACCAACTGTATTTGGTTACTTGAGCATCGGTATAGCAGCTGGTGTAATTGCAAAAACAGCAGGTTTTTCTATCATTGAAATTGCATTTATGTCCACTTTAATTTATGCAGGTTCTGCCCAATTTATATTAGCTGGTATGTATGCAGCCGGTGCTCCTGCTTCCGCAATTATTTTTACTGTATTTTTTGTTAACTTGCGCCACCTTCTTATGAGTGCTGCACTCGCGCCGTACTTTACGAAAATTCCTCTATTTAAAAACTTAATCATCGGTTCGCAAATTACAGATGAAACTTTCGGCGTTGCAGTGCAACACGCGGCGCAAAAAGGATATTTAGGTGAAAGATGGATGATCGGGCTTAACGTAACAGCGTATTTAAATTGGATTCTTGCTACTATTATTGGTGGACTGTTTGGTGAGTGGATACCAGATCCACATACATACGGGATGGATTATGCATTACCAGCGATGTTTATTGGATTATTTGTTCTTCAGCTCATAAGTAGTAAACCAAAACTAGCAATTCATTTAAGTGTTGCAATTGTAGCGATTATCATCGCATACGTTTCACACCTATTTATGCCAGATAGTATAGCGGTTATTATCGCAACATTACTAGCTGCGACGATTGGAGTGGTGATTGAAAAATGGAAATGAGATTAGATGTATTATTACTTTTACTAGCAGCAGGAGCTGTTACACTCGTGCCACGTATTTTACCTCTACTCGTATTTAGCAAACTACAAATTCCTGACTGGGGTTTAAAATGGTTAAATTACATACCAATTGCGATATTAGCAGCGCTTTTAGCACAAGTTTTATTTATGCATGAGACGATGCAGTGGGATTACCTTATCGCAGCAATTCCCACATTTCTTGTAGCGATATATACTCGTAGTTTATTAGGTACAGTATTAACGGGAGTGGTTGTGATTATTTTGTTACGTTTCTTTTTCTAAAAAGGATTACGCTCATATAATAGCGAAAGGTGTAATAACATGAAAAATATAGGGGTGGTGTTATGATACTTTTAACGATAGGAGCAATTTTGTTAACGTTGTTTATTTTCTTTATTATCGGCTTTATTACGTTTATGATGTTTGTTGATAAGGCGACACCTCAAATATATTATACACCTTGTGAATCAGTGACAGTGAAAGCTAAAGGTAAAGATAGAAGGAAGAAAAGTTGAATGTTGGCTTTTCTTCCTTCTTCTATTACATCCCCGAAATAACTAACAACAATAACCCAAATAAAGAACTAATAAAGTTTCACTTTACAAGAAATGAATCTATTACATTGTATGCTTGTTTTGTAGAGTGCCCGTTATATTTTTCAGTGTACGGATTTAGAAATCCATGTTCACCGTGTAGTTGTTGTATTTCTAGTAAAGGATTTTTTTGTTGCTGCAATGTTTGAATTAAAGAGGATACTGAAAAACTAGCTTCTTTTTCAGGAAATATAAGTAGTGTAGCGCATGTAGGCTTTATGTGAACATAGTCGCGTATACGAGAACCGTAACATCCGATGATAAAATCTATTTTCGGATTGTTACTACATAGCCATGAGATGGTAGCTCCAACACTAAAGCCGATAAGTCCAATATGTGTATAATTGCTTGAAAGGGTATTGATGAATGCTTCAATTTGGTCTTTTCCATCATTAAATCCAATATGATTTACAAAATGTTCATATGCTTTTTCTTCATCACGATAATGAAATGCGTGTTGTAAGTGCAGAAGATTAGGACAGAATACGTCAATATGAGATGAAGTAAATTGCTCGGTAACGTGATGCATATGGTCGTTCACACCATATATTTCATGAACAATAACGAGAGCTAATTTTTCCTTCATAGTTATATTGTGCCTCTTTGAAACTTAAATTCTTTCTCAACAAGGCAAATACGCAGATGGAAGTTTTCATACCATTGCTCACGACCTCTTTTTTTCGCTTCTTTATGTAAGGCGTTCTTCTTCCAATTTTCAATTGCATCAAGTGATTCCCAATAAGAAATTGTTATTCCGAGTCCAGAATTACCTCGTGCACTTTCTACACCTAAAAATCCAGGTTGTTGCTTTGCAAGTTCCTCCATTGTTTCGGCAACGGTATTATAGTCTGTTGTATCATTTGATAAATTAGAAGTGAATATCACGGCATAATAATGACTCATTTTTTGTGAAGTATTTTTCATATACATTCCCCCCTTTAATAAGTATTTTAGCATGTAAAAAAGAAAAGAAGCACGACGCTTCTTTTCTTTTTTACGCTGTGAATTTTAATCCAGCATATATTTTACGACCCTTTTTTTGAATCCAACACACTTGTGCATTTTTCTTTTGAATATTACGTTCTTCCATTGTTACTTGTATAATTTGGTCAATCACAAGAGGGATGTTCGTTTGTACTTGGCACCCACCTGTACTATAGTCGATAATGGTCGCTTCAATCGGCATCCCATTCATATGCAATGTTCCAGGAGACATCAGTTGCTCACGTATATGTTGCCTGCGAAATTGTCTTGGTGCTTTTTTTGTGTTTTTTATGAAAGATGCAATTGCTAGTGTAAGAAATGCTTTATCGTACACCTTTTCCACCCGGTCATTAACCGGTTTACTAAATAGATGAAGAATGAGTTTACAATATTGCTCATGGGATACATCATCAAATGATACACCAACTTGTACAGAACTTTCTTGTCTCCGAATCCATTTTTTTGTACTATAAATCTTTTCTACCTCGCCAAAAGATAGCATATAGGAAGATAGACTTGATAAAGTTTCAAATGGAATGGAGGAATCTAATTCAAAACGTGCCCCCGTTTCACTAATATCAAGGATATTGCAAGAAATGATCATATCTTCGGCATATAAAGTACCTGGTAAATTTACTACGAAACGTTCTGAATTTCGAAAACGCGGTCTTTCAAATGCTACAAATAGTGAAGTGACAATAGCTATCCCGTTGTATAGTAACCAGAAAATGTTAATATATAAGCTCTCTCTTTCAATATAATATTGCTCAGGGTATAAGAGCATAAGTGTTGCTCGAATAAGTGCAATAATTGTTAAAATGAGTAATATGAGATGAGGGATGCTTGCAATCCATAAAAAATGCCTTGTATTATTTTGAACTCCCTTTCTTGTCACATGAAATTGAAACTTTTTACGTAAGAAAATTTCTGATAAAATAGC
This sequence comes from Bacillus sp. FSL K6-1338, assembly GCF_038006965.1. NCBI lineage: Bacteria > Bacillati > Bacillota > Bacilli > Caryophanales > Bacillaceae > Bacillus > Bacillus sp. FSL K6-1338. The sequence continues at coordinate 1,635,043 of NZ_JBBOWI010000001.1, forward strand.
AAATCCCATATAAGGAGCCATAGCAACTTCGTACACATGACTCCACGTAGTTGTTCGTTTTTTATTAGAAACAGCTTTGAAAATAAGCTGTGATGTTAAAAAGGCAGGTGCCCAGAACATAAATAAGTGCATGAAATTAATTTCTAAACTATAAATATCAAATACTAAAAATAATAGCGGTGCTAATAAAAATATCATTTTATAAACACCGAAAAACCAATAATGAATTCCATCTGCATATAAAAGACGCTGCATAAAAGATAATCCTTTTATAGTGAAAGGATTCCATTTTTTTACGACTTGAATGTTCCCTCTACACCAGCGGTCCCGTTGTTTTAATAAATCACTAAATGTTTCTGGGGATAATCCAACAGCTAGTGTTTCATTGACAAATATAGTCTCCCATTTGTTAGCTTGTAGTAGCATACCAGTTGCCATATCTTCAGTAATAACTCCAGTCGCAAATCCTCCAATTTCTTCAAGCGCGGTGCGGCGAAATAGGGCGTTACTACCAACATACATCGTAGCATTAAAGCGATCTTTCCCTTCTTCTAACTGGCGCATAAAGAAATCTTGTTCATTGGCGATGTTATCTTCAAAAAACAAATTATATTGGAAAGGATCAGCATTATAAAAAACTTGTGGTGCTTGAACGAATACAACATTATTTTTAGAAAAATATCCAATCGTTCGCTCTAAAAAGTTAGCTCGTGGTATCATATCGGCATCCATTGTTACGATAATATCACCTTTTGAATGAAGCATCGCATGATTTATATTTCCAGCTTTTGCATGCTTGTTTTCGGTGCGAGTTATGTGATGAACAGAAAAATCTGCCGCAAGTTGCTTTACACTTTCACGGCGCCCGTCGTCACAAATATAAATGTTTAGTAACTCTTTCGGATAAGTAATCAACGTACAACCAGCTACAGTACGTTTTAACAAATCGATCGGTTCATTGTAAGTGGCAATAAATATGTCGACAGTAGGTAGTTTTTCAAAAGTGGATAATGGTACTTCTTTCCGTTTATATGGTTTCCATGAAACAATGCTAAAAACGATAGATTGTAAGTAACCAGCCCATTCTGTAATTAACAATATAATACCAGCGATAATACTTATGAGATTAATAGTTGGTAACGAATAAAAAGTTCGCCAAATAAGATAAATAGCATTACAAATGAGAAATAGAATAATAAGTAATTTTTTTGACCATAAATATTTGTGTGCAAGGGCGTAAGTAATAATGATTACGAAAAAAATAATACCTAAACCTTCGTATATAGAGAGGCTCATACAATTCCTCCTTTATGTATAGAGTGGGAAATAGAAAAAATATATTATTCATCTATAAAGATTTAATTATTTCCAGAGTATAAAATATCACAAAATATAGGGTTAGAGTATAAAATTTACATTTTCTTATTATAAGCTTAAAAAATTAGAAGAAATAATAGTTGTATTTTTCATTCATAAGAAAAATGCCACTTCAAAAGAGAAGTGGCATTTCTTATATTTCCTCTAAGCTATTAACTGGAACAGTTAATTCGCGTCCTGGGTTTTTTACTTCATATATGCGGGCGGTTTCATTGCTTTCATCGACGTGTTGAATCATAACAGGCATGCCTTGAAAACTGACATTGGCTTGTTCCGCTGACACAGAAAGCTCTATTGCACGTTGTATATTCATTTATATTCCTCCCATCATTATTATCTTTGCTAAAAAAGAGGAATAATATACCATTTTGAGACATTCTTAAAGTTTTTGTATTATTTGTAATGTTTCTTTAATAAATGAAGTGAAGATGGAATCAGGATAGGACTGTACGATTTCATATGCTTCTGTTACTTCTTCAAGAGCTCTTTTTTTATCATTAAGTTTGACATAACAAAGAGCACGATATGCCCCAGCTGTTGTAAGCCGTGCGTGATCAAGTGGATGGTTTATATAATCTGGTATGATAGCACGTTGTAATGTTTTTAAAGCTTCTTCGTATTGTTTTAAACCATACAAAGCTTTTCCTTTTTCAAGATAATACGATCCATCATCTTGAAAAATTCGCTCATCTTTTAGTTGTTCTCGAAATTGTTCTACATGTTCTAATGCAATAGTATATTCATGAGTAATTGTGTTGTAGTAGTAAGCTTTTAAAAGATTAATAACCGCTGCAGATAAAGTATCTTCTGTAAAAATGGCAAATTGCTCTGATTTTTTTATGTAATGTAAATATTGTTCTTTATCAGCCGTTAGGACTTTTTGGTAAGATAAAATACGGTAAAATTCATCTGTTTTATAATACACTTGATGTTTTTTTGAAAATGCAAGCGCATCTAAAATGACACTTTCACATTGTTCGTAATTACCATATGCAAGAAAAATAATCGCCTCATATAAATATAACTCGATATGTATAATGAGATCCATTTCTAAATGTTTCTCTTCATAGTCATTTCGGATGCTAGCAATGAGTTGTAAACATTCAGCATACTTTTTACGTGTGAATATCGTAAAGGATAATTTTAATTTTGTTTCCGTACTTTCCCGGTATAACGTATATTTTTCAAAAATAGAAGTAGCCTTTTCCACGTAATGTTCAATATTGTAATCTTTCATTTTAGCCGCAGCTGTTACAAATTGTTTATATAAACGAGCGGTATTCAAAGTAGGAGGTAGCTCTTTTTGAACGATAGGTAGTAAGATCTCATATACTTCATCGTACTTATTTGCTTTTATTAGTTGTTCCATTTGTTGAATGAGTTCTATCTTTTCCACATCATCATCTTCTAGTAAAAAACTCGTTTCGCATCCAAGTTTTTCAGCAATATATTGTAATGTTTTCATGGAAGGTGTAGCTTTTCCGTTTTCAATTTGGCTTAGCATACTTTTTGTCAGCTCTGAACCTGCTAAATCAGTTTGAGTAAGCTTTTTTTCTTTTCGTAACGTTTTAATTTTTGCACCGAGAGTAGCCATTATATGCTCCTTTATAATTTAAAAGTTAAATACAATTAAACTTTTTATTGTAAAAATTGGAAAGTTGATTATATAATAAGTTTAACACAATTTAACTTTTAAGGGGAGAGTGTCATAATGGGGGATATAAATATAGGTCAAAATGATTGGAAAATGAAGATTGCAACGAGAAATATTATTTTAATGATGATTGGAAAAATGACGTCCTTGTTAGGAGCGGGTATTTATACGTTTGCAATGGGATTATACGTATTAAAGACAACGGGTTCAGGAATGGGGTTTGCAACTACGCTTATTTGCGGATCGATTCCAAGGCTGATCTGTGGACCGATTGCTGGTGCTGTAGCTGACCGTGTTAATCGAAAATGGCTTGTCATCGGTACTGATTTGTTAAGTAGTTTAACAATGCTTATTATGTTTATCCTTGCAACTACTTTTGGGCCATCACTTCTGTTTATTTATGTTTCAGCAGCATTATTATCAATTTGTGCGAGTTTTTATTCTGTTGCATTAACTTCATCTATTCCAAGTTTAGTAGATGAGGGACGTATTCAAAAAGCGAGTGCTTTGAACCAGACGGCAGCATCTTTATCAAATATTTTAGCACCGATTATTGGTGGAGTTGTATTTGGTTTCTTTTCAATTAAATCGTTTTTCCTGCTAAATAGCATTACATTCTTTTTAGCGGTAATTGTACAATTATTTATCGTATTCGATTTATATAAAAAAGACATGGCTGAAAGTAAAGAGCATTTCTTGACAAGTATAAAAGAAGGGTTTTCATATGTAAAAAGACAGCATGAAATATATGGTTTAATGAAAATTGCAGTAGGGGTAAACTTTTTTGCGAGTGCACTTTTCGTTTCACTTCCATATATTATTGTTCAAAATTTGCATCTATCTTCGAAGCAACTCGGTGTTGTAGAGGGAATGTTAGCAGTTGGGATGTTAATTGGTGCAATTGCGTTATCAGTACGTAAAGAAGTGAATAATCCGTTTCGCTCTGTTTATATTGGGTTGTTTTTATTTGCGAGCTTGAGTTTATGTACAGTGTTTCCATTAGTAGTCACCATTCCGAAAGTAGCAAGTTTTATTTACTATATCGCTTTTATGATGTTAACTGGTATATCAATGATGGTTGTAAATATTCCGATGCAAGTACATTTGCAAAAGACGACAAATCCCAATTATTTAGGACGCGTTTTCGGCTTACTTGAAACAATTTCTACTGCAATCGCACCACTCGGTATGATTGTGTATGGATTATTATTAGATATGTTGCCAACTAGCATTGTTATGATGACATTAGGCGGAGGCTTATTGTTAGTTGTATTAGTAGGAGTAAAGAAGCATGTAATGAAAAAGCAAGTGGATGTGTCTGCCTAAAAGGAAATTTGACTTAACGAAATAAAAATGACCGAATTAGTATTTTAGTTTTTGAAACTCTTTTTCATGTATGTTAAAGTAAAGTGAGCTTGCAAAGAAAAGGAGACAACAGCATGAAAAAATTAAATTTTGTTATGCTTTTTCTATTAATCGTAATGGCTGGATGTAGCAATTATGACACATATATTGAAACAGGTATGCAATCATTGAAAGATGAAAAGTATAGTGATGCAACAATGTGGTTCGAAAAAGCAGAAAAAGAGAAATCAGGAAATGAAGCGAAATCATATAAAGAAGTTGCTGAGAAAATGGATCACGGGGCAACAGCATTAAAAGACGGTAAGTATTTAGAAGCGAAAGACATTGCAAATGAAGTGTTACAAAAGAAAAAAGATGATGCACTTGAAAAAGCTGTAACATCAAATGCAGAGAATATGCTTCAAAAAGCAAAAGATGTAGAAGAGAAAGTGAATGAAAGAGTAGCAAAGCGTAGAAAGGTAGAAGAAGAAGGAATCGATAAAATTATTAAAGCTGTCGATAGTATAGATGAAGTGAAAGAAAAAGAGAAGAAAGTATCAGAAGCATTAGATAAGGCTGAAGAGGCGCAAGCAAAAATTGAGGCAAAGAAAAATAAATAGATTTATAGTGTAAAAGGCTGTCGTGCATAACGACAGCCTTTTAATTTTTTGTTGCAAATGAATGGATGCTCTGTAGTAAAAAAGTAATGATTTTAGAATTCCATCTGTCCTCATGATGAATCGTATAAATATTACGTTGAAATTCAAATTCTGGGATTGGTATATAGCATAGCTCATTTCGTTGTATTTCTTGCTCAATAGCAAGTTTAGAAATAAAGGCAATTCCATTACCATATTTTAAAATTTGTTTCATCGTTTCTAATGAGTCTAATTCAATTTCTGATTGGAATGTAATGTTATGAACTGACATCCATTTTGTAAGTAAATCTCTCGTTGTAGATGGATTACGATGCAATAGTATGCGTTCCTTTTCGATATTTTGTAACGATACATTTTCTTTCTTTGAAAAATGATGTTCTTTGGAAAAGGCAAGAACAAGTGTATCAGGTATTATATTCGTTTGTTTTAAAAGTGGTTCATCAAATGGAGCAGCGGAAATTATCCCAAGATCGATTTCGTGATTTTGTAGCATCATTCGAATTTCAGGGGCTGTTTTAACTAGTAGCGTTATTTTTATATTGGGAAATTCACATTGAAATTCATGAACGACTTCTGGCAAAAGATAAGTCGTTGGTACATAACTAGCGCCGATTGTTATAGCACCTTTATTAAAATCTTTAAACTCTTGCGTGACACGTCTAGCTTCTTTCATAAGTGCATCTATTTTAGAAGCATAATGGTGCAAAGCCTCACCAGCCTCTGTTAAGAAATACCTTCCAGAACGTAATTCGAATAAAGACACACCGAGTTCTTCTTCTAAGCTTTTTATATGAAATGTAATAGTTGGTTGTTTAACGCCAAGTTTTTCTGCAACAATTGTAAGCTTTTTGTATTTCTTAATAAGTACTACAATTTCTAATTTTAAGAGATTCATTATGAATTGCCGCCTTTTTTATTTTAACTATAGAAAAAATCTATAGAAATAAATAGTTTATTAGAAGTTTTTTAATTTAATCTTTACAGTACATTAACATTCAGTATAAATCTTCCATATAGAATGAAAGCAGGTTAAGAATGAGGGGAGAGAGGTGAAGCAATGGATATTACAATTAGTGGATTAGAAAAGACATTTGGAAAAACACAGGCGTTAAAGCCGTTGCAGATTGTAATGAAACAAGGGGAATTCACTACACTTTTAGGACCTTCGGGGTGTGGGAAAACGACTTTACTTAGAATGATAGCAGGGCTTGAAGAACCGGATAAGGGAGAAATATATTTTGGAGACCAGTGCATGTATTCTGCTGCAAAAAAGATAAAGACACCTCCTCATGAACGGAATATCGGTATGGTATTTCAAGATTTTGCTTTATGGCCGCACATGACTGTTTTTGACAATGTTGCATTTGGTTTAAGGGCTACAAAGCAAACAAATCATTTACGAGAAAAAGTAGAAGATGCGATAAAGCGAGTTCGCCTGCAAGGTATGGAGAAAAGGTATCCACACGAACTTTCTGGTGGACAGCAACAACGTGTCGCATTCGCTAGAGCAATTGTAACAAAACCTCATTTTATTTTATTTGATGAACCGCTAAGTGCACTCGATGCAATTTTACGAGAAGAAATGAGAATAGAGCTTATGGATATCGTTCATTCCATTGGTTTAACTGCACTGTATGTCACTCACGATCAAACAGAAGCAATGTCAATGTCAGACCAAATTATTGTCATGAAACAAGGAGAAGTATTACAAAAAGGAACACCGGAAGATATTTATGTGAAACCGTCTCATGAATTTGTTGCCAAATTTGTTGGTAAGGCGAATTGGCTTGTAGAGGGTAAAAAAATGGTTCGTCCAGAGCATGTGAGCTGGACGAAAAATGAAGTGTGCGAAATGTATACAGGTGAAATTAAGCACGTTACATATGTAGGAGAACGGTATGAAATAAAAGTAAACATGGGGGCACTCGGAATATGGACAGCTTATCACAATAGTAAATTAAGCATCGGTAAACCAGTATCGTTATATGTGCCAAAAAAATGTATTCATCATATAGGGGGAGAATCGTATGAAGAAATTCAGTTCGCTTAAGTCTTTATTTGTATGTACTTTATTATTTTCGGCTGTAGTAACAGGGTGTAGTTCAAAGACAGGCAATGCAGATGCAAAAAGTAAAAATACGAATGAAAAGAAAATTGTTGTATATAGTGCAGGGCCAAAAGGGTTAGCAGAAAAAATTCAAAAAGACTTTGAAAAGAAAACAGGTATAAAAGTAGAAATGTTTCAAGGAACAACAGGTAAGATTTTAGCGAGAATGGAAGCTGAAAAGAAAAATCCAGTCGTTGATGTAGTCGTACTTGCATCATTACCAGCGATGGAAGGATTAAAGAAAGAGGGTCAAACGTTAGCTTATAAAGAAGCGAAACAAGCTGATAAGCTGCGTTCTGAATGGTCAGATGATAAAGGACATTATTTCGGGTATAGTGCTTCAGCATTAGGGATTGTGTACAATACAAAAAATGTGAAGACAGCGCCTGAAGATTGGAGCGATATAACGAAAGGGGAATGGAAAGGAAAAGTGAATCTTCCAGATCCAGCACTTTCAGGTTCAGCTTTAGACTTTGTAACAGGATATGTGAAAAAGAATGGAAAAGATGGATGGAATTTATTTGAACAGCTTAAGAAAAATGAAGTTACAGTAGCAGGAGCAAATCAAGAAGCTTTAGATCCAGTAGTAACAGGTGCGAAAGATATGGTAATTGCAGGTGTTGATTATATGACGTACAGCGCAAAAGTAAAGGGTGAACCGGTTGATATTGTTTATCCAAAAAGCGGAACAGTTATTAGCCCACGTGCAGCGGGGATTATGAAGGATAGTAAAAATGTAGAGGGTGCAAAAGAGTTTATTGATTATTTATTATCAGATGATGTGCAAAAACAAGTTGCTAAAGCGTATTTATTGCCAGGTAGAACAGATATAAAAGCTGAAAATAGACCGAATGTAGAAGAGATTCCAGTATTAAATATTGATTGGAAAACAGTTGAGAAAGAGCAAGATGAAATAGGAAAACAATTTAAGAAAGTATTTCAATAAGATGGTGATTCCATGGTAAATCGATTCATATCAGTAAGACAAGTTGGAATGACGGTAGCGTTATTACTTGTGGCGATGTTAATCGTCATTCCGCTTTTTCTCATTTTATTTTCTAGTATATATGAAAATAGCAGCTGGAACTTTTTAAAGCCTTTTGAAGTGATGCAGAGTGGTGGATTAGCTGGGATTTTTCTAAACTCGATGCTTCTAGGTGTACTCGTTGTAATAGGAGCTACAATATTTGCATTTCCATTGGCGTTTATTATGAGCAAAACAGATGTAGGAAAGTATAGTAAGTTAGATATTGTTTTTATGATTCCATTTATGACACCGCCGTATATTGGATCAATGGGCTGGATTTTGTTCATGCAACCTAACGGCTATTTTGAACAATTTTTTCCGATGCTAAAGACAGTTTCATCATCGTTTTTTAGTTTAGGAGGTATGGTCTTAATTATGAGTCTGCATTTATTCCCATTCCTTTATTTCATGCTGAAAAACACGTTACTTCAGATTGGGAGTAGTAAAGAAGAAGCTGCAGCAGTTCATGGCGGAAGTTTTCTCTATCGTTTAAGAAAAATAATATTGCCGTTATTAGTATCAAGTTATGTAATGGGTGCTTTACTCATTTTCGTAAAGACGATTGCTGAATTTGGAACACCGGCTACATTCGGACGTAGAATAGGATTCCACGTGTTAACATCAGAAATCCATAAATTTATTTCGAGTTGGCCAATTGATTTTAGTAGTGCAACAGCATTATCTTCTTTATTACTTAGTGCTTGTATGCTCATTTGGTATATGCAAAATGTATTGAATCGAAAGTATTCATATGCAATGGTTAGTGGAAAAGGTGTGAAATCTAAAAGATATACTTTGTCTATATTTACGCGCGTTGTAGCATGGATGTATGTAATTGGTTTATTAATCGTATCAATTGGAATTCCATACTTTTCTATACTGATTGCTTCTTTGTCAAAATTAAGAGGCGGCGGTTTACATGTAAATAACTTTACAACAAGCCATTATGAGGCATTGTTTACAATGGGATCTCCGGGATTAGAGGCTTTATGGAATAGTTTTCTTTTTTCACTCGTAACAGCGATTATTGCGGTAATGATTGGAGTCTTTTTGGCACTTATGATTCGAAAGGGGAAAAAAAACTCTGAAAAATGGCTCGATATGTGCGGTATGTTACCCAATATGGTACCAGGAATCGTTATGGTTGTAGGTCTTATTCTATTTTGGAATTCACCATATATGGCCCTGTCAATTTACAATACACCAGTCATGGTTATCGTAACGTATGTTGTGCTGTTTTTACCTTACACGGTGCAATATGTAAAATCATCACTCGGACAAATTGATGATTCTCTCATGCAGGCAGGAAGTGTTTTTTCGGGAAATTATATTTATATTTTTAGAAAAATAATATTGCCTCTTATTATCCCAGGCATTCTTGCTGGATGGGCGATGACATTTACAATTTCGATAAGAGAGTTAGTAGCATCGCTTCTCGTATTACCTCCATCAGTAGAAACGTCAGCAACGTTTATTTTTGCTCAATTTGAACAGGGTGAAGTATCTATAGGCATGGCGATGGCCGTTGTTTCTGTTGGACTTACAACAATGTGCTTATTACTGCTACAACATATGGAGCAAAAGCGAAAAGGGGTAGCATGATGAGGATAGAAGTATGGGGTGGGGCAGGAGAATACGGTCGCTCCTGCTATTTTGTAAAAAATAAAGAGACGAAAATATTATTTGATTGTGGTATTAATCGATCATATGAGAAGAGTTATCCAGAAATAGAGAGAGAAGCTGTTCCATTTTTAGATGCGGTATTTTTATCACATATTCATGAAGATCATACGATGGGTTTACCTTTATTAGCGAAGTATGGATATAAGAAAAAAATTTGGACGACTCGTTATACGAAGGAGCAACTGCCGTTATATTATGAAAAATGGAGAAACTATAATGTGATGCAAGGGTGGAATTTACCTTATAGCGACCAACACATAAAAGATTTAAATTATGTATGTATTGATGAGATTAGTAATCCAAATGAATGGATACAAATTACTCCTACATTGCGGTTTCAGTGGGGATATAGTGGGCATGTATTAGGAGCTGTTTGGTTTTTAGTTGATTTGTGTAATACATACGTGTTCTATTCCGGCGATTATTCAGCAGAGTCTAATATACTACGAGCTAATTTACCTGAGAAATTGGGCCACAATATAAAAGTTGCAATTGTAGATGCCGCTTACCACACAGATGATGTTTCGCAAAATGAAAGATTAGATGATCTATGTGCAGAAATTGAGCGAGTTATGCAGAATAAAGGAATAGCATTGCTACCGCTGCCACAACTTGGTAGGGCGCAAGATATAGTATTGTATTTATATGAACGATATAAAGAATTTCCGCTTATAGTAGATAAAGAAATTTTGGCTGGATTTGAAGAGATGTTCATATATAAAGATTGGATAAAAAATAATGAAGAACTTAAATGGATTATGGAGAGTTTAAAAAGAAACATAATCGTTATGGATAATGACATTAGTATGCAAAATAGTTATGGAATAGTTGTAATGAGTGATGCGAATATGCAAACGAAACGAGCACAGTTATGCTATGAACAGCTTCGGAATGAAAAACGTAATTCCGTTATTTTTACTGGGCATATTGCGAAAGGGAGTTTTGCAGAAAGAGTTATGAAAGAACATGTAAGGAGTACATGTAGGGTGAAGCGAGTTCCGTATAAAGTTCACCAAAGTATAAAAGAAGTTAAAGAGATGTTAAATACATTATTACCAGAACATACGGTGCTAGTGCATGCTTTGAAAGAGGATACGGATCGATTACAACAAAAGCTAAGTACAGCAGGATATGAAAATGTATATTCACTTGCAATGGAACGTATAGAAGTCATTTAAAATGTAAAGGGGATAGGTATATGAAAAAAGTATTTGTATTCGTAAGTATTTTCTTTTGTTGTTTTCTTTATAACGTTAAGGAAGGGTTTGCTGCTAGTCCAATGAAACCTAGTTTTGAAGTAAAGTTATTATTGAAGCCAGAACAAGTATTAGGTTATAACAAAGAGATGAAGCAAGAGGTGCTAGAACATTTCCAGGCGGGTACAAAATATGAAAGAATACAAGTACAATTTTTAGATACTGCAAATAAAAGTTTAAGTGATGAAGGTTGGTTTGCTAGAATTCGAAAGAAAGAATTTAGTAAAGATTTTGAACTAACATATAAAAAAAGATATCCTATTCAAAATGGTGTAATTCAAGATGCACTAGAAGTAGCTAAAAAAGAAGGATTCGATAGTAATACGGATAGTTATGAGGCGGAAATAGATTGGGGATTTGAGAAGAAAACATTAAGCATTTCAAATAAGAAAAGCTACAGTGCTAAAGGATATGGGATACTTGATTTACCAAATGAACAAGCTGCTCAAAACATGTTAATAGAAAAATTACCAGGGAAAATGAACAAATGGTTGTATACAAATTGGGGAGAAGAGATGTTAAAGAATTCCCGTATTTACGGTCCTGTATTAATGAAGCGATATACAGGAGAGTTTGAAAACATAAAAGCAAATATTGAAATTTGGCCATTAAGTAATACCGGAAAATTAGAAGATGACTTCGTAATAGAAGTGTCATTTAAAACAAATGAAGAAAGTATTGCGACAAAACAAAGGGAATTATTAATAGCGAGTTTAGAGAAAAAAGGCTGGTTGTTACCGAAAGATAGTTTGAAGACAGAGCTTATTTTTCAGTAAATAGTAAAAAGGAATCCATATGCCATGGATTCCTTTTTATATATGAGTATTAAGCTAAATCAGCTGACACGAACATATCACTATTTTGAAGATTTTTAGAGCGTAAACTATAAGCAACTACCTTCTTTTTATATTGTTTTACAACATCAACATGCTCTTCATGACTGTAAATATAAAATGTGAAATCTTTTTTACCACGTTTTGCATTGATAATTAAAGGAGTGCCTTCATTATGGGGTGGTGCATAATAGCGATCTAAAAATAAACCTTCGTTAAAATCATGAATAATTTTTGATTTCTGTTCGCCTTCTACGTTATTTCCGTGAATTGTAATAGTCACATTCTCTTCTTCAAGTTTTGGATGTGTTTCGTACTTGCTAATAATGGATTCAATAACAGTGTTAGGAAGGCTAGAAACGATAATTTTAAATGCCCCAAATACAACTAACATTACAATAAACCAAGTCGTCATAGTAATCATCCCCTTTATTCTATTTAATAATATAACTCATATGGTAATAGTACATATGGTGAAGTTTTGTATAATTTGTGAAAAATATGCCATTTTTACGAATGAAATATTAGAAAAATCAATTTTGTTACAAAAAATTGAAATTGAAGTATTTTAAAAGAAAAAGGTTTATAATAAAAATATAACTAATAACCACATTACTAATTATAAGGAAGTGTAACTATGAGTACTGTAGCAATCGTATATGGTATTATTCTTTCCACAATTATTGTTTTGTTTTTTGTTGGGGTTTCACGTTATATTCATAAATGGAAAGAAAGCGTTGCGAAATTAAATCACATTGAAGAAGAACTTAGTGATTTAATGTTACATCATGGTAAATAAAAAGATAATTTTTTAACGAAACAATGTGAATAATATCACAAAACATGCTCTCATCATGAAAGCATGTTTTTTTGTTATGTGAATGTTAGACATATTCATGAGATTTTTTCGTGCAATACAGTGTGAAATAAAATAATAATTCTTTATGTGTAGGAAGAGTTATTCTATTTTGTATAATTTTGTAATTTAGTTCGGTATAATTATGATATAGAAGGAAATTTGTTAGAGGAGGTACATTGTGAACATATTAAAGATTATAGGAATTGTTGCAGGAGTGATTATAGTAGCAGTTATAGTTTTCTTTGTCATAATGAAGTATTATTTGTCAAAAAAAGATTCTGATTACGTATTAACGTATATAAAAGAACATAAAGACGATGAGACATGTTCATTACTGATTAGAAAAAATGGTGAGGTATTAACATCTATAAATGAAAATAAAAAATTGCCATTAGCGAGTACGGCAAAAATCGTAATAGCAGTTGAATTTGCTAAGCAAGTGTCAGAAGGAAAAATAAGTCGAGATGAACAAATTTCATTGCAGGAGCTAGAAAAATATTACGTTAAAAATACTGATGGTGGAGCGCATCCTACCTGGTTAGAAGATGCCAAAGTGAGAGAATTAGTGAAAAATAGACAAATCGCTTTAGAAGAAGTCGCTAAAGGAATGATTCATTATAGTTCTAATGCAAATACAACATATTTGTTAGATAAGCTTGGAATAGAAAGAGTAAATGAAAGTATAAAAGAGTTAGAGCTTACTAGTCATGATAAGTTCACTTCTTATACGGCTGCACTATATATGAGAGGATACGTAGAAAAAGAACTTCATGTGCCAGAAAATCAGTCATTAAAAACGTTACGTAACATGTCAAAAGATGAGTATAATAAACATGTGTTACAAATTCATGAATGGATGAAAGATGAAGAAGAATGGAAAAAACGTGAAATTCCATTAAAGGTAGATATGGAATTTCAGCGAATTTGGTCAGATCGATTAGTGAGTGCAAACGCTAAAGATTATATGAGTATAATGGAAAAAATAAATAGTAGAAATTATTTTCCTAAATTAATGCAAGAAGAAATCGAGAATATTTTCAAAGGCACAGTTGATAATAGTAAGTTAGAATTTGCGGGGCAAAAAGGTGGATCTACCGCATTCGTATTGACCAAAAGTTTGTATAGTACAGATAAGAAAGGTAATAAGATAGAAGCTGTCATTATGTTTAACGATATAGAAAATCAAGTTGTATATCAAAAGCTGAGAAATAATATAAATTATTTTATTCAAGATGCTATAACAGATGAAGAGTTTGGAAATAAATTATAATGAAATAATTTTATTATGTAAACAACATGCTATTAAAGGTAGGTATTGAGATGAGGTTGAATGAGTATATGCTTGAAACGTTTCCGAATTTAGAACTTAGACCACCTCTATTTTATAATTGGGATATTGGTATTCGTTTTAGATTAGGTGTGGACTATGATTGTAATAACATTTATGAAAATTGTCTATATTTAGAAGGCGTTTATAAAAGGACGATTACTTTATTTCAGTCTTTACATTCAACAAAAGATGATATTTATATTGTAGTGGATGTAAATGACCATGCAAACGGTGAAACTTTCAAACAGAAATTGAATATCTTTTCTAAGTATGTCAAAGAGAAGTCCGATTTGTTTAAGTTACAGAAAAATACAATCCCTTATGTTTTTCCAGATGAAGATGGAGCATATAAAACACATAGATATACTTTGAAATGTGAAATCTCTGACTTTACATACATTCCTATGCTAAAAGCAATTTGTAATCAAGATATGGGAATAAAACCGAGTATTTTTCATAGGGTGTATTTTATAAATGTTAACAAGAATACTATATTTCACGTTTATGATGATAGAGGTTGTGATGTATTAGCTATCTCTCCTGATACAATTAGGGATATTTATAATACATATAATGATTGGATATTAGAATACGATAGAAATAAAATTGATAAAGTATTTAATTGGATGTAGTCTATTTTAATTGAGGGAAATACCATATGAGGTGTTTCCCTTTTATTAATATGAAAATCAACATTTAAATTTGACAGTACTTATAATAAAGGTAAAGGGATTTGATGGTAATGTATTGAATTTGGATAAAAACGGAAAAGGGAGATGGATAAATGACGACAATCTATTTCGTTCGCCATGCCCACTCTACATATACAAAAGAAGAAAGGGAACGACCTTTATCTGAAAAAGGGCACTGTGATGCAGAGAATGTAACGCATTTATTAAAAGATAAACATATTGATGTTGTTATTTCTAGTCCGTACAAAAGAGCGATCCAAACTGTACAAGGAATTGCGAATACATATAAATTATTAATACAAACAGAAGAAGATTTGCGTGAAAGATTATTGAGTACAGAGCCAGTAGCAGATTTTAATGTTGCTATGCAGAATGTGTGGAAAGATTGGAGTTTTGCATACGAAGGCGGAGAATCGAGTGATGTCGCACAAAGGCGCGCTGTAATATGTATGCAAAATATATTAAAACAATATGAAGGTAAGAACATTGTAATAGGTACGCATGGGAATATTATGGTATTACTAATGAATTATTTTAATTCGAAATATGATTTTGAGTTTTGGAAAACACTTCATATGCCTGATGTGTATAAATTAAATTTTGATAAAAATCGCTTCATTTCTGCTGAAAGAATAGAGAAAACAGGTCATCGGTTAAATATTTTGTAAAAGTTTATCAAAAAAAGAGGAAACAGAGAAGTTATTGTAGAAGTATGACTTTGTAACATAAAAAATATATGTTAAAGGAGGCTGTTTACATGTTTGAGAAAGAGAAAGAAGGGCTTATTGAAGTTCAAAACGTATATGAAATTGCACCAGAAGATGGAACAATTATTGGTATGGCAACGGAAGAAGAAATGGAAATTGCTGCTGAACTAGAGTTACAGTACTATGCTCATTCTCGTTTGTTAGAAGCAAATATTCAGTTAGACGGTTCCTCCTACAAAGAGTTACTTCAGGAGTTCCAGGAGTACGAAAGAAAATCAATGAGCTTTTGGCGAGCGATACATAAACGTTTAGCTGTGCCATGGGCGTGGGTACTACGTATTGATGTTGCGAATGGCCCTATATATGTAAGTAATGGTAGTTCATATTACGAAGAAATCGATGATGAAGAAGATTATGAATAGAAGATAAGTAAGGAAGCAGCTTTAGTTGCTTCCTTTTTTGATTTGTAAGAAATGAATTGCTTCAATAATAATATCTGGTCGATCATTTTCTATACCGTGACTAGCATGTTGGGCAAGAATATAGTGGCTGTTAGTTGAGAGGTGTAATTGTTCATGAATTAGTTCTTGCCACATTGCTTCAAGTTGTGTTGCTTCCTCTTTTGGCATGCCACCATTAGTCAATTGAGTAATAGAATATTGAGGATCTCTACCGATAACGATTAATGGTATTTCTAATGTTTTACATAGCTCTTTTAGTGAGAGAGCACAGTTTTTCCACTCAGATAGTTCAGAAGCTGTCGCTTTATATAATGAGGCGGAGGTAGAGAATTCAATTTGCTGTTTTGATTGATTGGCGAGCATAGATTTTAGTTCATTATAAAGTGTGTCTACATCCATTTTGGAATACATATTATATTTTTGAAACCAAACATCATCAGAATCAGTTTGATCAGAAATTGGTAAATGAAGTTCATCTAAACGGTGTAAGTTCATCGAAGTAGAATCAACTAAAATAAGTGCTTGCAGCTTATCTTCATGTAACATCGCAAAATGTTGTGCACATAATCCTCCGTAGGAATGACCGATTAGAATAAATGGCTCTTGAATAGCTAGTTTGTTTAGTAACATATGTAGCTCTTTTGTAACTTGCCTTATTGTACGCGGCTGATGGCCTACATCACTTTTTCCGTAACCTGGGCGATGGTATGAAACGACTGTAAAGTACTCTGAAAGCTTTTCTATAATAGGAAACCAATCATAAAATGAGCAACTCATTCCGGTTTGAATGACTACAGTTTGTTTACCACTTCCTTTTATATGTACTTCTATATTTTGCCCCATTATTTCTACAAATTTATGAATGTTAATTCCTCCTAAGCTTGAAATAATTTTTGACAAGCAAAAACGATACACCAAACACCTATACCGAGTAGGACAGATGTACTAAGTGTAAATGAATTTTTTAAACCAATATAGACGATAAATAATAGTAGTGCTGATGCGGGGAATCCATATAATACCCCTAAAGCAAATTGACTTAATTCTTGTTTATTCCCGCCTTCGAATGAAATCCAAAATAGACTAAGTAAACTAACGAGTGGAAGGGCAGCAATAAAGCCACCTATCGTACTGAAATGTTTAGCAACTTCAGTGATAACGCCGATAATAAGTGCCGAAACGATTACTTTAACGAGGAAATGCATATTTTGCCTCCTTCGCTAATAACGAAAATGCTTTTTCAATTAATTGTTGTTCTTCTTTTGATAACTGTGATTCTAATATTTTTATCTTTTCTTTATCCAGTAAAGTATGTTTTTCTAATACTTCAATCCCTTCAATTGTTAATGTAAGGTTTACCACTCTTTCATCTTGTTTATTTCTCTCTTTAACGATGAAGCCCTTTTGAATAAGGCGCTTTATGTGTTCAGACGCTGTGTTATGAGAAAGACTAAGCTCAGTAGCGACTTTTCCAATTGTTATATCTTTCTCACGAGAAACGATTTGTAAAATACGAATTGCTTGGTGGGAAAGGTTGTCCTCGTATTCGTATCGTAAGTGATAATAAATGCTCTCCCAATGTTGATTAATGTTGTTCATAATAATAAATCCCCTTTTTATATCGTATAGTAAGATATATTCGTTATTTTAGAAATAAAATCCTTTTATTTGGATAAAAAATGTTGAAAAAGTTTATTTTTATTGAAATATAAGGTAATCTATGTGTAAAGGTATACATTTAGCAAGAGAGAGGATGATAGCTGTGAATACATTCAAATGGATTAGTCATGAACAGATGTATGTAGATGAAATACATGTTGAAAAATGTGGTCCTCTTTCAGTCGGCGTATATGGGGGGAATCAAGAGAGTGATGCATATGAACGAGGAGATGCGGTGCTTGCTTGGTGGGATCCTGAATTACAATTTGAATTTGTTATGATTTTTGATACACATCACAAAACAAAAAATATAGATTATATAATAGAAGCGATTTCGGCAAGAAAAGAAAAACTAAAAGAGTTATTCTCATATCCAATACATTTAGCTTTTCATCATACACATATGTACTTATTAGCGTTATTTACAGATGAGTTATTTATTAAAAAATGTGATCAAGATGATGAGGAACTCGCTTGCTTAATTTGTTTACGAAAAGGCGAATTTTTATATTGGTTATCAGTTGGTGATTGTTTCGCGTATTTATTCCATTCTGAGAAAACGAAAAATGGAAAAGGACGATTAAATAAACGGAAAAATTACGAATATATTGGTAGGAAAAATATTTTTGCAGCAAATACACCTTGCTTTACGTCAGGTGTAAGAGGATTAGAAAAAGGAATGAATCACATTGTAATGGCAACAGATGGTATTTTAGAGTGTGACAAACGAAGGTTTGATGATGATCAATCTTTAGTAGAAATATTACACGACGGAAGTTGCTTGCAGATTGAGCCCGTATTAACAAATGTATTGCAGTGGAAAGGTAGAGATTGTGCCACGATTATTGGATGGTCTATTGATACTGATAATAAACAATGTGCTAATTAATATAAAAGGAGTTCAAGGTTTTTATCCTTGAACTCTTTTTTGTTAAGCAATATGAATATGATATGTTTTCAACCATTCATTTACTTGTAGCATATACTCCATGGCACTTCTTGCCTCAAAATTGTTAATCTCTTTATTACTTTGATCAGCAATTGAAAGTAAGATGGAATGGTTAATAAGTGAGAAAATAGGATTGTTTTTATTGCTACACATATCAAGTGTTAAATTACGGATTGTTTGTAAGTAGTGTGGATCTTGTGAAGTTGGATAAGCGCTTTTTCTTCTATTGCGTACATCGTCAGGTAAAGCTGGTTGTAGTGCTCTACGTAAAATGCCTTTTTCAATATTATCAATGCTTTTTATGTTGAAAGGAACATTCCATAAATATTCAACTAATCTATAATCGCAAAACGGTACACGAACTTCAAAACCAACAGCCATACTCATACGATCTTTACGGTCAAGTAAGAAAGGAAGGAATCTCGTTAAAAATAAATAAAACATTTGGCGTTGTTTCGCGGATTTTTTACTTTCCCCTTCAAGAGTAGGTACTTCATGAACAGCTTCATGGAATCTTTTATTGATATAGTGTTCAGGATTACATTGCTTTGTTACTTCGTTTAATAATAGAGAAGATGTGTTTTTCCAGTTTGTTAACCATGGAAACTTATCTACATACAGTAGTTCTTCTTGATGAAACCAAGGATATCCCCCGAATACTTCATCAGCCGATTCACCAGATAAAGCTACGGTTGCATCTTTTTTCATTTCGCAAAATAGTAAATATAGTGAAGTTTCCATTTCGCCTGCACTTGGCAAATCTTTCGCATGGAGGGGAACGAATAAGTGATTTGCTAATTCTTCAGCATTCACAATAATGTCATGATGCGATGTCCCTACATGTTCGGAAACACGTTTTACCCAAGGAGCGTCTAAGCCAGTGCGAGCAAATGTCAGCTCGAAATCTTTGGCGCTATTTAAAAAGTCGATTGAATACGTGTGAAGTGTTTCATGCTCCTCTGCAAATTCTTTACCTGCAAGTGCAGTAATACCGCTAGAGTCTAATCCGCCTGATAACATACAAACGAGAGGAACATCGGCAATTAATTGTCTTTTTACTGTGTCTTGTAAAATAGATAAAATATGCGAAGATGTATCTTCTATAGAGTCTGTATGGATCTTACTTTCTAAATTCCAATACTTCGTAACTACTTTTTTATGACGTGTAAATGTTATAGAATGTCCAGCACGTACTTCTTGAATATGCTTAAACACACCACATCCTGGAGTGCGAAATAAGCCTAATCCAAATATTTCATTTATTCCATCCGCATCAATTTCAGCAGGGACAGATGGATGCGCTAATAATGCTTTAATTTCAGAGCCGAAAATAATACTGCCATTTCTTTCTGTAAAAAAGAGCGGTTTTACACCTAAATGATCTCGTACTAAAAACAATTGTTGCTTCTGTTCATCCCATAATGCAAAAGCGAAAATTCCGTTTAAATGTCGTACGCAGTCTTCTTTCCATTCTAAATAAGCATGTAGTAATACTTCTGTATCTGAATGAGTTTCAAATGTATGACCACATTTTTGAAGTTGCTCTCTCAGTTCACGGAAATTATAAATTTCTCCATTATAAGTAAGAGCATACGTATAATCACCAGCACGAAATGTCTTCGGCTGCGTCCCGCCTTCTGGATCAATAACAATTAAACGTCGGTGTGCAAAGGCCGCGCGAGGTGAAAACCAAAATCCTTCAGCATCAGGACCACGATGCTGGATACTATTTGCCATCTTTTCTAAAATAACATGTTCATTGGAGAGATCCTTATTCCAATTTACCCAACCTGTAATTCCACACATACACATCTCATCTCCTAATTTTAAAAATATATTAATGAAATAAAATGTACATCAAATTAAAGAATGACTATATAAATAGTGTACTACATGAATTAAATTGTAGACTTGAGAAAATTTTCTTTGAACGCATAGTCATGTGAGACAATGGCTAAGGGGAAGTATTCCATTACATACAAAAAATAAAAAAGATGAGAGAAAAAATTTCTTCAGACGTTATATAGGGTGTAAAAGCTTTTACAAAACAATAAGGGGAATCGCTACATGAAATCAAATGAGAAAAATTTTATAAAAAGATTACAGCGGCAAAAAGAAGACGCGTTAGAATTTGTTGTCGATACATACTTACCACTCATAAAGGGGATCACGCATAAAGTTCTACTTCCAATTCAAAATGATGGACTCATAGAGGAATGTATAAATGATATATTTCTTTCCATTTGGAATAACGCAAATAAATTCCATGGAGAGCCGAGTGATTTTAAAAAGTGGATTGCAGCGATTGCAAAGTTTAAAGCAATTGATTATTACCGAAAAGCGACTAAAAAAGTAGAAATTATTTCAGATGAGTTTCATATCAGTACAGAAAAATCAGCAGAAGACGAATTAATCGTTATGGAAGATAGGGAAGAATTATTGAAGCTCATTAATCAATTAGAACCGTTAGATCAAAAGGTATTCATTATGAAATATTTACTTGGTATGAAGACAGAGGAAATAGGTGACAAGTTAGGATTAACTCGGGCAGCAATTGATAATCGAGTGTACCGGGGGAAAAAGAAACTACAACAAAATGCTACGAAAATTAGTTTTGGAGGTAGTGCAATATGAAAGACATTTATGAACTATTAAATGATATTGATATAGATGAAAAAGAACTAGAGGAAATTGAGGCTTCTGAAATTGAAAAAGAAAAAGTGAAGCGTAATGTAAAACAATCGATACGTACGAAGAAAAAGATGAAAAGTTGGAAAAAAGGTGTCGCTGCTGCATCTATTTTAGTAGGATTATCAGTTGCAACACTTGGTATTGGTTTTCCAACCTATGCTGGAGGTCTTCCTATAGTAGGAGATATATTCCGATTTTTAGATAATGGTAGAACAGGGCTACATGAAAATTATAAAGAGTTTTCGACTGAATTGAATATGACGAGAGAGAGTAATGGGGTTAAGGTTACAATTAATGATGCTGTGTTTGATGGGAGAACTGTAACGATAACGTATTCTATCGAAAGTGAAAAAGATTTAGGAGAGCATCCGAGCATATTTGGTTCCCCGCAAGTAAGCATGTCTAATGGTGCGGCTGGAAGTTCTAAAACTACGAAAGTAGGAGATAAAAAATATGTAGGTATGACTACAACAAGTGATCTTGGTAGTAAAAGAATGGACGTTGCAAATGTTAGATGGAATATGGAATCAATTAATATGTACGAAGAAAAAAAATCAATAAAAGGGAATTGGAATTTTGCTCTTACTTTAAAGGCGATGGATAGTAAGGATATAAAAGTTAATGGGATTTCCGAAAAAGAAGGTATAAAAGTAAATATAGACAAAATGGAAGTAACACCTATGTCATTTATCGTTTTTTATAATCAGGAAGAATCTAAGGCATTAAGGCGCATATGGGATAGTGCAGATGTTGAGCTAGAAATAAAAGATGATTTAGGAAATCAATACGCTGGTGAAGGAAATGGCGGAACGGGTACAGTAGCAGAACCACATAAAAGTAGTTGGAGTACTACATTCCAAAAATTGAATAAAAATGCTACAAAGCTTATCGTTACGCCTCATGTGAATTTGCGAGTGCATACACCTGAAAATCATGGTGGAGTGGAGTATGTGAATGGAAAAGAGAAGAAAATTGAAGTGCCGAAAAAAGAAGCGAAGAGTAAAGATATTGTTCTAGATGATATCGTAATTGATTTAAAGAAATAGAAGAGAGACTGCCTAAAAACATTAGGCAGTCTCTCTTTTCGCTAAAAACTAGTTACGAGTAACGCATGTGGATGCTGCGTTTTATACTCATCTTTCCACGGAATGTTTAGTTGTTCCCACGATTCGCCGCTATCATTGGATTGAAACACGCCGTTGTTATTTAACGTGTAAAACGTATGTGGTTCTGCCTTGTTTGTCGCAAACATCGAAATGACTGTACCGATTGCGGATGGTAGTCCTTGTTGTACTTGCTGGAAAGGAGTATCTTTCGTTTTTCGATAAATATAAGATTCATAAGGAATATGGTGATGAGCGAGATCAGCACTCGGTGCAGCTGAAACGAGAATCGTATTGCAATCAGCGGGATCGATAGCCATGCTGTATAAATAATGATGTTCAAGTCCTTCACTGCATGAGATCCAGCTGTTTCCATTGTTATAACTTTCAAGATATGCACGATCAGGTCCGCCCATAAATCCGTCACCACATGATGCATAAAGGCGATTTGGTGCTTCAGGGTGCATAAGTAATTGATGAGCATCGATAGGGGCACCGAATTTTTTATCGATCCATGTATGCCCTTTATCATTACTTTGAATAACAGCACCAGCTTCGATTGAAACGTGTATTGTATTAGGGTTGTTTGGATCAACTGTAATCCAGCGTACGTGATGGGTAAAAGGTCTAGGCGGAAATGCCCACGTATAAGAAGATAATAATGATTTCATATTTTTAAGTTCAGTCCACGTTTCACCACCATTTTCAGAGCGGAATAAAGCGCTCGGTTCTGTGCCAACATAAACGACACCATATCCGTTAACTTGTTCATTTGAGCTTATTGTTATGGAAGTGATAGAGGAGTGCAAAATACCATCTTCTTTAGGAAAATCAAAGTAACGATAAGAATCTCCAATTGGTCTCCATGAATCCCCGCTATCGTCACTTAACCATAGACCTCGTCCAAATGTTCCGCAATATACACGATTTTTTTGAAATGGATCAACAGCGATACAGGTAGGTTGCATATTTTGTAAGTGGTAAGTCGTTTCATAGTCATCATATTGTTCTTTCACTACAACAAGTTCACGTTCCATACAGAGAAATAAACGTTTCATTTTAGTAACCTCCTTAAAAATTCTTTCATTAGTAAACAATATGAAAATAAAAAAGAAGTAGTCTTGTTTTATTTGAGAAAAAGGGATTGTTTAAAAAGAAGCGAAGTGTGTATACAGAGGAAGCGGGCGTTTACAATCAGTCAATTCGGGATAAAGATGGGGAGTTTGTTTCATACTAACATACAGATATTGTACTTAAAGGAGTATTCGTATGGGACATTCGCATGATCATGGTCATTCAAAAAATAAAAAGGCGTTACTAATTGCCTTCCTACTAACAACAAGTTTTATGATTGCAGAAGTTGTTGGTGGATTTGTAACAAATAGCTTAGCACTATTATCTGACGCGGGGCATATGTTAAGTGATGCGGTATCTTTAGCCTTAAGTTTACTTGCGTTTAAGCTCGGAGAAAAAACAGCAACAACTGCGAAAACATATGGATATAAGCGAGTCGAAATGTTAGCAGCATTATGTAACGGTGTCGTTCTTATTGTCATTTCGGTATACATTTTTATTGAAGCAATCCGCCGTTTTAAAGAACCAGTTGAGATTGCTAGTAATGGGATGCTCATTATTGCTGTACTTGGTCTGCTTATTAATATTTTATCAGCTTGGATATTAATGAGAGGCGGAGATGTGAAGGGGAACTTGAATTTAAGAAGTGCTTTCCTCCACGTATTAGGCGATCTATTAGGATCAGTCGGAGCGATTATTGCAGCGCTATGTATTAAATTTTTCGGATGGACGGTTGCTGATGCGATTGCTAGTATTCTTGTGTCTATTTTAGTCATTATTAGTGGATGGCGTGTAACACGTGATACCGTCCATATATTAATGGAAGGTGCACCCCAGCACATAAATGTTGAAGAGGTAAAAAGTACATTATTAAATATTACGGTTGTAAAAGAAGTTCATGATTTGCACATATGGTCTGTCACATCTGATTTTCAAGTATTAACTTGCCATTTGATTATTAAAGGTGATGAAACGCAAAATGTATTAAAAGAGGCTACGGATGTATTAAAGGAGAAGTTTCATGTAGAACATGTCACCATTCAAGTAGAAATAGATGGTGAATTTAATCATAGTGAGACAACCTGCAAAGTATGAAAGAAAAAGGATAAGAAAATGTGTCATAACATTTTTCGCACGGCATACATATATATAATGTGGCCACAAATACTTTGTCAGGTAAATATTTCATGAAATTACTTTACTTATAAAGAGTCATCTTTTATAATCAAAAGTGGTAATTGATAAAGATTATCATTTTCAATGATCGTGGAAAGGAGTTTTTTTAAAGATGAGTAGTCAACTCCGTTTTGCTGTTGAAAATCGTAAGAGGCATTTAATTGATGAGTTAATTGGAGCAGGTGTGTTTAAAATTCGTGACCGACAATTATACGAGCTGTCTTTAGAGGAATTAGAAAAAGAGTATGAAGATATTGAGGATTACGCAAATATTCAGGCATAGCACATAGATTAGTAAATAAGGAGCTGGTTACACTTTTGTGTAGCCAGCTTTATTATTTCATAGAAATCATTTTTTATATTTCTTTCATGGGACGGAGCCAGTTTTGAGACATCATTTGTTCCATTTGTTTTTCATCTTGTTTTTGTAGCGCTTGAATAATAGGGTGCTGTTCTTTAGAGGTTGTTTTTGTTAGCAGGATATCAAGAAGAAACGTTTGTTGGAGATAAAAATAAATTAGTGAAGCTTTCAGGAGCATTTTCTTATATAGTCGGAGTTGCTACTATAATATTACCGCTTGGCTTAGAAAAAATAGGTGATGTAGTTGGTAACATATATACTATATTAATTGTTTTAGGTACAGTTGTATTTATAATTAAAGCAAACCTATTAAATAAGAGTGCTATAAAATAAAAAGGCTTCATTCTACTGAAGCCTTTTATTAATTATTATGAAGTATAAGTAAAAGCCGGAATAGGATCAATAAATGTATTCCACTTTTGTTCCATTTCCTTTTCTGTTAATAGACAATCATCTAATGATTGTTCAATCACAGAACGATTCATATCAATACCGATAAATACGAGCTCAGTTATTCGATCTCCATATCGCTCGTCCCAGTTTTTTAATACTTCTGGTTCTTCTGCAATCATTTGATTTCTTTCAGTTTCAGGTAATGCGGCTATCCATTCACCGGCTCCTTGAATTGTAATAGAGGAACCTGCTTGAGATAGAAGCCCTATCATATTATTACGAGATGCGAGCCAGAAGAATCCTTTCGCTCTTACAACATCTAAAGGCCATTTTTCTAGCCAATTCATAAGGCGCTCGGGATGGAAAGGATATTTGCGACGGTAAACAAAGGAATTGATACCGTATTCTTCCGTTTCCGGTGTATGATGTTCACTATTTAATTCTTGTATCCAGCCGGCCGATTGACTGGCTTCTTCATAATTAAATAGATTTGTGTTTAAAATTTCTTGTAATGGTACTTTGCTAAACGAAGATTTAAGAACTTTTGCATTAGGATTTAATTTTTTTAGTAAATGATGAAGCTCTATCACATCTTCTTTTTCTAGCAAATCTATTTTATTAAGAATAATTACGTTTGCAAACTCAATTTGATCTATTAATAAATCAATAACTTCCCGGGTATCATTCTCATCGATTGCTTGTTTTCGGTCTAATAAACTTTCTCCATCTGCAAAATCATCCCAAAACCTATTTGCATCTACAACTGTAACCATCGTATCGAGGCGACAATTTCTCGTTAAATCAATGTTAAGAACTTCGTCTGTATAAGTAAACGTTTGAGCAACTGGAATAGGCTCACTTATACCAGAAGATTCAATAATAATATAGTCAATATCACCATTTTCAACAAGACGATCCACTTCTATCATTAAATCTTCTCGTAGTGTACAGCAGATGCAACCATTTTGAATTTCTACTAATTTCTCTTCCGTACGTGAAAAACCACCCTTTTTTATAAGAGATGCATCAATGTTTACTTCGCTCATATCATTAACGATAACAGCTACTTTTAAGTTGTTCTTATTAGTCAAAATGTGATGTAGTAAGGTAGTTTTTCCAGATCCTAAAAACCCACTTAATACAGTGATAGGTACTTTTTTCATGAAATGATCTCTCCTTAAATCGTAATGATTACGTTTTATATTAAACGATGGAAAAAGAAAAATCAATAATAAATCATAATGATTACGATTTGAGAATAGAAATAGACTATAAAATTTGTGCTGTAGTATGAAGCATTTGGACAAGCACATGTTTACATATAAATAAAATGGAGGCGAGAAGCTTGGTCTTTAATAGAGTTTCAAAAGAATTAGTAGGCATAGCTCTTATCGCTATGTTTCTCTTTTTATTATTTTTTGTAGATTTTACAAGTCTAGCAAATTTGCACAAAAATATACCACAGGAATGGTTGAATGTGAATACAGTATTTTTAAGTATCATTTTTGAAGCAATACCCTTTATTTTATTAGGGGTAATTGTTTCTTCATTTATTCAAGTGTTTGTGACGGAAGATATGATTCAAAAAGTAATGCCGAAATCTCCGATTGTTGCAATGATTCCAGCAGTATTTGTGGGAGTTCTTTTTCCAATGTGTGAATGTGTCATTATACCAATTGTAAGAAGGCTCATTCAAAAGGGGTTACCACTTCATGTAGGCATTGTTATTTTACTGAGTGCACCCATTATGAATCCAGTCGTTTTTTTATCTACTGTATATGCGTTTCAAAAAAATGATTATGTTGTATATGCACGCTTTGGGATAACAATTTTAGTTGCTCTATTCATAGGTCTAATTGTGTATTATTGCTATCGCGAAAGAAATGTTTTAAAAGACGTAGAGGTTTCAGTTCAAACAAGCAAAAAAAAGAGTTGGAAAGATGTTATGAATCACACTGTAGATGAGTTTTTTGATACTGGTAAGTATTTATTGATTGGTGCTTTTTTAGCAAGTGTATTTCAAACGTTTTTTGATCGGAATGTACTGGATGCAGTAGCACATAACGAAGTAATTGCCCCCTTTATTATGATGGGATTTGGTTATGTTTTATCAATTTGCTCTGCAGCCGATGCTTTTATAGCGGCATCTTTTGGACATGTTTTCTCAGTAAAGGCACTTCTCGCATTTCTTGTGTTTGGGCCGATGCTTGATATGAAAAATACGTTAATGCTATTTGCATATTTTCAAAAGAAATTTGTATTCTTTTTAATGGGAATTGTCATTGTATCTGTGTATACCATCCTGCAAATTATAATGTTATAGGAGGTGAGAAAGAATGGAGAAAGAGGAGCAGAAGGCATATCATCGCTATATTCGTGGTATTATTTTAATTGGTTTAGCAATGCTCTTATTTAAACTACTTGTAACAGGGAATATTTATAATTTTATCGCTCCAAAAATGATTAAATTTACGTATATAGCTTTTGTAGTGATTTTACTTCTTGGTTCTTTACAAGTTTGGAGAGATGGGAGAGAAAAAGAGGATGATTGTAATTGTTGTAAGCATCATACAGCATTAAAATCAGGGATGAAAAGTTTCTTTGTATATGTTTTATTTGTTGTTCCGATTATTAGTGCTTTTCTATTTGGAAATGTAACAATTGATGGAAGTTTAGCAGGAAAAAGGGGTATGAATCAAAGTGTACAGGCGAGAAGTATGGAAGGGAACGAAAAAGAGGGGAAACAGGATGATTTTGATGGGCGAGAGGTATTCGATGATCCAGATGAAACATCAAATTTATCAACGACTTATGAAACGGAAGAGCAAGTAGTAAAAAGTATGTTAGGACAGCATAAACTACAAGTAGAGGATAAGGATTATGTTCAAACAATGAGTATAATTGGTCAAGATGTAAAAGGGTTTAAAGGGAAAGAAATTATATTCTCAGGGTTTATATATAATGATAAGGATGTGACGGGTAATAAAGCAGTAGTGGCTCGATATGGCATAACTTGTTGTATTGCGGATGCATCAGTCTGGGGGATGATTGTTACCGGGAAAAATGTTGAAAAAATATCAGAAGAAACATGGGTGAAAATAACAGGATTATTAGATGAAACGACATATAAAGGAACAGTCTTTCCACTTGTAAAAGTAAACAAAATCGAGAAAATTAATAAGCCAACTGACCCATATGTATATGATGCTTTACCGCAATAGAAAAGAATAAATTCTTCATATTTTCATGAAATAGAATCATAATCAAGGCGATAAAAAAATAAAGATAAGAGTAATTTGGTTTGTTAAAAATATGTGCAGAAGGAGTTATGCGATGAACTGGGTTACTCATAAACCATCATTTGAATTTGAAACATTTAGTCCTATTATTCGGTCACAATCTGCGTGGAGTGGACATTTAGATTTTGCATATGACTTAGTACGATTTGAAAAACCAGAAACTTTAGTTGAGTTAGGTACACATCTAGGTGCTTCTTTCTTCAGTTTTTGTCAGGGAGTAAAAGATGGAGGGTTATCGACTAAATGCTTTGCAGTAGATACTTGGGCTGGAGATGGGCATACAGGTCCATATGGAGAAGGGGTTTTTCAAATAGTAGAAAAAGTAGTGAGTGATAACTACCTTAATATAGGAAATTTAATTCGATCTACTTTTGATGATGCTGTAGACCGGTTTCAAGATGAAACGATAAATCTTTTGCATATTGATGGCTATCATACGTATGAAGCTGTTTCTCACGATTATAACACTTGGCTACCGAAAGTCGCGAAAAACGGTATTGTATTATTTCATGATATTGAAGTTAGAAGTGGTGATTTCGGCGTATATAAGTTTTGGGATGAGGTAAAAGCGAAGTACCCTCATTTTCAATTTGCACATTCATATGGACTGGGAGTGTTATTTCCGAAGGGTTGTAGTGATAAGTTTGAGGAAATACTTAAAAATAAAGAAGGAATACAAAATATGTATAAATAAAGATAGGGCATGCATCATTTTAATGATGTGTGCCCTATTTTTTGTGTAGAAAATAATGGTGTTAATTAAAAAGTGAAGATAGTTGTAAAAAGTTTTGTTGCAGCAAATATTAAAAAAGTTAGTATGGGATTGTTCTTTGTAAATAAAGTGAAGCTTTAATACGTTCATATCAATTTGGAATTTTACAGTAGTTAATTTCTTATCTAAGTGCTTTGCACTTACTGAATTTTAAGGCGGAGGTCTTATTGGCCGAAAATATCGGGATAAATAAAAATACAACATTTTTTATATTTTTCATTGCGAAAAACGTAATCTACTTTTACAATAGAAAGGGTTGTGAATATATTATACTGGAAAAATAAATCGAAATAATATGAAAATTTTGTTTTGTCTTCGCTAATTGTATATTACATACATGTAAGACGACATACGTCATGTTATCGACTTGTAAGGAGAGAAAAAAATGAAAAGTGTA
Source organism: Bacillus sp. FSL K6-1338 (assembly GCF_038006965.1). NCBI lineage: Bacteria > Bacillati > Bacillota > Bacilli > Caryophanales > Bacillaceae > Bacillus > Bacillus sp. FSL K6-1338. The sequence continues at coordinate 1,664,906 of NZ_JBBOWI010000001.1, forward strand.
AGATTACCATCGATGCTAGAAATCATAGTTCTTTTATTACTATTTCTTGCTGTTGTCTTTTCCTTCCAAACGATTTTTGATCTCCCAATTCAATTAGCGCTATTTATTTCATGGTTTTTAGTAATTGCGCTTGGATTAAGATTAGGATTTCGTTATCAAGAATTGCAAGATGCAATTACGAAAGGGATTTCTAACGGATTAGAAGCAATACTGATTTTAGTTGCAGTAGGTGCTTTAATTGGAACGTGGATTGCTGGTGGGGTAGTACCAACATTAATCTATTATGGATTAGAATTTATTCACCCTAGCATATTCCTATTAGCAACATTAATTATTTGTTCTATAACTTCTATCGCAACAGGAACGTCTTGGGGAACAGTGGGAACAGCAGGTATTGCTATGATGGCGATTGGTGAAGGACTTGGTTTACCACTTCCGCTTGTTGCTGGTGCAGTTCTTTCAGGAGCTTATTTCGGCGACAAATTATCACCACTTTCTGATAGCACAGTTCTTGCAGCTTCTATGGCGAAAGTAGATGTTATTGCTCACGTTCGAGCTATGCTCGTATTAGATGTTCCAGCTTATATTATTACTAGTATTATGTTTACTGTAGCTGGTTGGATGTATGGCGGCGATAATGTAGATTTGAATCGAGTAGAATTTTTAAAAGAAGCTTTATTAAAGCAATTTGATATTAAAATATGGATGCTTATTCCAGCGGTCATTGTTATCGTTCTATTAGCGATGAAGAAACCGTCTATGCCAACAATTGCAATGGGAGCTTTAATTGGTGCAATTTGGGCAACTCTTTTCCAAGGGATGAACTTTGGAGAGGCGATTGGAACAGCTTATAACGGATTCTCAATTCAATCTGGTGTTGAGTTTGTTGACAAGTTATTAAACCGTGGTGGAATTAACGGCATGCTTGGCTCAGTAGCTGTTATTATTTTCGGTTTAGGATTTGGTGGATTACTTGAAAAACTAGGTGTTTTAAAAGTAATCGTATCAAAATTTGAGAAGAAATTAAATTCTGCAGGTAATGTAACATTGTCTACATTAATCGTGGCATTCTTAGCTAATATATTTGGTTGTGCGATGTATGTATCACTAATTTTAACACCAAAAATTATGGAAGATAGCTATGATAAATTAAAAATAGACCGTCGTGTATTAGCGCGTAACTCAGAAGTAGGTGGAACGTTAACTTCAGGTATGGTTCCATGGTCTGATAATGGTATTTTTATGGCGGGTATTTTAGGTGTAGCAACGTTCTCATACGTTCCGTTTATGTGGTTAAGCTTCGTATCGTTAATTTTAGCAGTTATTTACGGATATACAGGCAAATTCATCTGGTATGTAGATGATGCAGATAAAGGAAAGCAAGCATCATAAAATAAAAATCACCTTCTACAATATGTAGAAGGTGATTTTTTATTTTGTAATAGCATCTGCTGAAGTTACTTCATTCTCATATTTAGCAATTTTTTGTTGTATCTTTTTTAAGTTTTTTTCAGTGTCTTGGATGAGCTGTAAGACATTGGTCTCTTGTTGTTTCATTAATTCCAACCGTTGAAAGATGGTAGATTCTCCTTCCATAGACCAGTCGATAAATTGTTTTATTTTTTGAATAGGCATACCAGTGTTTTTTAAACACAAAATCATTTCTAAGTATTTGAGTGCTTCTTCATCAAAAGCTCGATCTCCTTTTTCATTTCTTTGCAGAAAAGGGAACAGTCCTTGTTTATCATAATAACGTATTTGAGAAATAGTTAAGTGTTGCATTTTGGCGACTTGCCCAATTGTATAATACATATCATTCATCCTTTTGTTACCAAGGTATAATGCCATTTTTATTTAGTATTTTACCATTATAGTTTGTTTCACTTAATGCATATTTAATAATAATTTTAGCACTTTCAATAGTTGTATGGCCACCAGGGGAATTTCCATTAAGATCAGTAGTTGTAAAACCAGGAGTTATCCCAAATACTTCTGGACCGTTAGTAGCAAATTCTTTACTAAAAGCTAATGTTAAAGCATTAATAGCAGTTTTGGAAGAATTATATCCTAGTGTATTGATTGGATGTGTTTCACCATTAGCAAACATTGTTAGTGAGGCCATGTCAGTTGTTACATTTAGTATTTTACTGTTGCTTGAATTCTTTAATAATGGTAAAAAGGCTTGTATCATTTGGAAAGTTCCAAAAAAGTTAACTTCAAATCCTTGGCGTAAAGTTTCAATATTTAATTCACTAGGTAGCGTATTGAAGTCTAATGCAATGCCTGCGTTATTAATTAATAAATGTAAATGGTCAGTCGTTTCGTGAATTTTCTTTGTTGCTTCTTGAATGGATTGTGAATTTGAAATATCTACTTGAATATAGGAAACGTTTGAAACATTTAAAGAGTCTACGGCTTGTTGTCCAAGTTGTTCATTACGAGCACCTAAAAATACGTGATAATTTTTTTCTGCTAATTGACGAACAAGTTCATATCCAATTCCTTTATTCGCACCTGTTATAAAAGCATATTTTTTCATATTGAATTCCTCCAGTAGTGTTATAGTAGGTTACAATGGAAAGGATACAGCCTAAACTTAAGTTTAGGTCAAGAGGAATTTTTTAAAATAAATATAAAATATCTATATATAAGAGTGAGAATTCTTATCATTTAAGAAAAAGTCTGTTATTATAAGAGATGTAGGTATTATATTTTCAAGGGGATGAAAACATGGAGTACAGAATTGAAAGAGATACATTAGGAGAAATAAAAGTTCCAGCTGATAAATTATGGGCAGCACAAACACAACGTAGTAAAGAAAACTTTCCAATTGGAACAGAGCAAATGCCGCTTGAAATTGTAAAAGCATTTGCAATTTTAAAGAAGAGTGCAGCGCTTAGCAATCAAAAATTAGGAAAGTTATCAGAAGAAAAAGCAGAAGCAATTGTAGAAGCTGCTGATGAAGTGATTGCAGGGAAATGGAATGAACATTTTCCGCTTGTCGTATGGCAAACAGGTAGTGGTACACAGTCAAACATGAATGTGAATGAAGTAATTGCAAATCGTGGGAATCAAATTTTGAAAGAGAATGGATCTGACGTACATATTCATCCAAATGATGATGTGAACATGTCACAAAGTTCAAATGATACATTTCCAACGGCGCTCCATGTAGCTTGTGTAATCGCAGTAGAAAATCACGTATTACCAGCAATCAGGAAATTAAAAGGAACTTTAGCAGAAAAAGTAACTGCATTTGAACATATTATAAAAATTGGTCGTACACATTTACAAGATGCAACACCGTTAACTTTAGGGCAAGAAATTAGCGGATGGCACCGTATGCTTGAAAAAACAGAGCGTATGATTGCAGAGAGCAATACATATATGAAAGAGTTAGCAATTGGTGGAACTGCGGTTGGAACAGGTATTAATGCTCATCCTAAATTTGGTGAGATGGTATCAGAGGAAATTAGTCAATTTACAGGTAAACAATTTGTTTCTGCACCAAATAAGTTCCATGCATTAACGAGCCATGATGAAGTTGTATATACTCACGGTGCATTAAAAGCATTAGCTGCAGATCTAATGAAAATCGCTAACGATGTACGTTGGCTTGCAAGTGGTCCACGTAGTGGTCTTGGAGAAATTATTATTCCAGCCAATGAACCAGGAAGCTCTATTATGCCAGGTAAAGTAAATCCAACGCAAAGTGAAGCATTAACGATGGTTGTAGCGCAAGTGATGGGGAATGATGCAACAATCGGATTTGCTGCGAGCCAAGGTAACTTTGAGTTAAACGTATTTAAACCTGTTATTGCTTATAACTTCTTACAATCAGCTCACTTATTAGCGGATGCAATTGTTTCGTTTAATGACAATTGTGCAGTTGGTATTGAAGCAGATGAAGAAGTAATTAATGAAAATGTGAATCGTTCACTAATGCTTGTAACAGCGCTAAACCCACATATCGGATATGAAAATGCAGCGAAAATTGCGAAGTATGCTCATAAAGAGGGATTAACTTTAAAAGAAGCAGCATTGCAATCTGGGCTACTAACAGAAGGGCAATTTGATGAAATTGTAGATCCAAAGAAAATGATTGCTCCAAAAGAGTAATAGAAAAAGCCAAGGTTCTTAGTATAGAATCTTGGCTTTTTTGATGTTCATTTTTATGTTTCATCTACTTGCAATACTGCAAGCTTCAAAATATATTATTTGTTAGCAGGCGTATTCATTACTTTCATCTGTGGGCAGTTCTCTTTTAAGAGTGAAATGAATTTTTCTTCTTCTTGTGGTACGAAAGTGGTCACTGAGTCAAATAAATTATAATTAATTTCTAATTGTTGCCTAGTCCATTTTTTTGAACGAAGTTTTTTGCCAGAGTACTTAATATGGCGAATGTCTTTAAATGGGATTTCAGTACGAAGTATGAAACCGTGTTTTACAACAAGAGATGATTCCGTTACGTTGTAGTGAGAGAAATAGAATGAAGAAAGATTCACGATATTTAATAGCATCATGAGAGTGAAAAAAATAGAATTTTCATTTTGGAAGAATAACGAAACGAAAAAAATAATTAGAAATAATGTAATGAAAATGACGTGGAATGGATTTTTTTCGCTTTAAATTTCAAGTTAGTCACCTCGGTATACTTGTTCTTTAACTAAATTAAATCATAACATTGTGATAAAACGTGTGAATATGCAGAATTGCATATTCACACGTTTTATTATTCATGTAAAATTTCTTGATAGGATAAATTCAAAAGAAGTTTTGTAATAGTGGAGTGACATGAAGTGACTTACAAGAATAGAAAGATAGTGTTAGTCATAATTAGTTGTATGATGATTATGAGTAGTTGTGCTAATAAATTTGTTGAAGATAGAAATCGAAAGCATACATTTGTACAAGCAAGTAAGGTTTTAGTAGAGACTGTAAATAGAATATATAAATTGAAACTTTAATCAACTGATTATTAGCCCTCACCAATCGGGCTTTTAAGGGCAGCCCGCCCTCATTTAACTTCTTTGCTTCCGCTGAATTTTGATGTGGGAGTCTTACTGCCCTTAAATGTGGGATAAAAAGTAAAAGGTGTTTTCTTATACGGAAACATCTTTTTTGTAGTTGAAATTGAATACTGAAGTTTTGTAATGGATGAATACCGGTTCCATATTCACTAATCGCATATGTATTCTGTGCAATTTGCTTAACGGTAAACCAAGAGTCTTGAAGAATATCCATGTTCTAATCCACATCATATAAAATGAATTTCTATAAACACATTCGCTTTTCGTTGTATTAAACCCTTTCGGTAGATGTTTTTATAAAAGTTTATAAAATGGGTAAACGAAATGTTGAAATGTTTGTTTGTGTTATGATAAGATGGTGAAGTGATAATAAACGTTATAGTGATTTGTTTGGTTTTTGAATAAACATTTTGAAGGAGTGTTTAGTATGAGTGGTATTTCAGAGAAGTTTTGGGATGCGTCAATAGAGGAATTAAAGAAAGGGTATGTGTTTGATGGAGAAAAAGAGGAGTACATTTGCTTAGCTTGTGGTGAAACATTTATTAAAGGTGTTATTTATCAAGATAATCAAGTTTTGTATGAAGCAGAGAAGTTCGTCCGATTGCATATTCAAAATGAGCATACGTCTATGTTTGATTATTTGTTAAATATGGATAAGAAATTTACTGGTTTAACGGATTTACAAAAGAAAATGGTTCAGTTTTTCCATATGGGACTGAATGATAAAGAAATTGTAAAAGAGTTGGATGGCGGAAGTACATCAACAATTCGTAATCATCGATTTACACTGCGAGAGAAAATGAAGCAAGCAAAAGTATTTTTAGCTCTAATGGAATTATCAGAAGAAAAATCAAAAGTACAAACGAAATTTGTACCAATTCATAGAACAGCAACGATGGTGGATGATCGATACAATATTACGGAAGAAGAAAATGATGAAGTATTAAAAGCTCATTTTACAGAAGGATTAGATGGACCTCTTTCTAAATTTCCGAAAAAACAAAAGCGTAAATTAATTATATTACGTCATTTAGTAAAGAAGTTTGATAGTAATAAAAAGTATACTGAAAAAGAAGTAAATACAGTGATAGAAAATGTATACCCTGATTTCGTAACTTTAAGAAGATATTTAATCGAGTATGGATTTTTAGATCGAACAGCCGATGGAAGTCAATATTGGGTGAAGTTATAATCATACGAAAAGAAAGTGAATAGAAGCACAGTATTATAACAACTATACAAAGAGATAGATATTGAAAATTGATTTTTAATAAAAGGAGAAATGAAATTTGAAACCACCTGCAGATAACAATAAAGAAGGTGCGGAGTCACATAAGTTGGAAAGTGAGAGTAAACCGATTTGGAAATCGATGTCGATGTTTTTAGTACCATTATTATTAAGTAATGTACTACAATCAGTTGGACAATTATTTGGTATGGTAGTAGTAGGAAGATGGCTTGGAGTTAATGATTTAGCGGCTATATCAGCATTCTTCCCATTATTTTTCTTGCTCGTTTCATTTGTAATTGGTATCGGTTCAGGAAGCTCTATTTTAATTGGTCAGGCGTTTGGTGCTAAAAACGAAGATCGTTTAAAAGCTATCGTTGGTACGACGCTGACATTTACCTTTATTATTGGAGTTGTGTTGGCGATAATAGGCAGTATTTTTGCGATGGATATTATGCGTCTAATGGGAACGCCAGAAAATATTATTGAAATAAGTGTACATTATGCACGAATTTTATTTATATCGATGCCAGTATTATTTTTATATTTCGCATACACAACATTTATGAGAGGTACAGGAGATTCTAAAACGCCATTTTACTTTTTAATTGTAAGTACAGCGCTAAATATGATCTTATTACCAATTCTTATTTTTGGATGGTTAGGAGCTCCGAAATTAGATGTGTATGGAGCAGCCTATGCCTCTGTTATATCTACAGTTATTACGTTTATTGTCATGCTTTTGTATTTAAAGAAGAAAAATCACCCATTACAACTAGATAGCACGGTTAGAAAATACCTTCGAATGGATGGGGAGTTATTAAAGCTATTGCTAAGGCTCGGTATTCCAGCGAGTATTAATATGATATTAGTTTCATTATCTGAAATTGCTGTAATCGCGTTTGTAAATCGTTACGGTTCGGATGCAACAGCTGCTTACGGAGTTGTGAATCAAGTTGCAAGTTATGTACAAATGCCAGCAGTTAGCCTTGGTATTACAGTTTCTATTTTTGCAGCACAATCAATTGGGGCGAATCAATTTGATCGATTGCAGAAAGTTGTGAAGGTCGGAATTATTATGAACTACGTCATCGGTGGTGTGTTAATAGCTCTTATTTACTTATTCTCAAGAGACATTTTATCACTATTTTTAACGAGTCAAACTACAATTGAAATTGCTCATAGCTTAGTTATGATTACGTTATGGAGTTATTTAATTTTCGGTCATGCACAAATTATTAGTGCGACAATGCGAGCGAGTGGTACAGTACTTTGGCCAACTGTTATTGGAGTTGTTTCAATTTGGCTTGTGGAAGTACCCGTAGCATATTATCTTTCTTACCATACAAGTCTTGGAATAGAAGGGATCTGGATCGGGTATCCAGCAGCATTTATTGTCAGCTTAATACTACAGTATGCATATTATAAGCTTTCATGGCAAAAGAAACGAATTACACGATTAGTTAGTTAAATAGAAAAAATGTCTCTAAGTTATTTGACTTAGGGACATTTTTTTGTAGGTGCAGGTTTACAAATAGCTTTTTAAAGTTATATCAAAATGTTGTCTAATGAGTGTTTTATCACTCATATAAAACTCCCACGCTTTTTCTGGTTCACCGATAATCTCAAAGGATTCCTCTGTAATATATAAAGCGCAATTATCCTCCAGTGCAATTCCTTCTATATTCCCTTGATGATTTTGTAAAAAGGAATGGAAGGCGTTCATTCTATTTAATTGATTATAATGTGGACAAAATCTTTTATTAACAATCCCCCATCCGTTACTCTCTATATAACCAGAACCTTCATAATCTGATCGGATACTAGACGTGAACCAACACATAGCACCAGCGCTATAACCAGCAATAAGTGTTCCTTGTTGCAGAGCCAATAATAATTTTTCATCGAGTCTATGTTCTTTCCATTGCGTAAACATGTGAATATAATTCCCGCCACCTAGATAAATTAAATCGGCTGAATGAATCATCTCGTCTATTTCATACTTAGAAGGTGAATCTGTTGTAGTACGTAAAATTTGTACTTCACAATGTAATTGTTTTTCAAACGTGTCTAAAAATAATTTTATATAGCTTTCATCATCATGACTTGCCGTTGGAATAAACAATACTTTTGGATACTGTTTATTTGTTAATTCTATAAGGCGTTCATTAATAGGCAAGTGATTTGAATCTTGTAAATCACCGCCACCAATGACAGCTAATTTCATAGTAAAGCACCACCTAATCATTTTTGTTATATAAAAATTCGATAGAAGAGAGTTACATTCCTTCTGTAATGTAATCAATAATTAGAAAATGTAGCTTAAGTATATCGGAATAGTAAAGAAAACACTGATTATATATATCAGTGAATTAGAAACCGTTCATTGATATATAATATTTCATACTAATGTTTCAAAAAATGGAAAAAATATGTTTAAATAGATATAATGAAGTATTAATTCATATTGAATTTATATTTATATTTTAAAAGGAAATCGGAAATAATAGCGATTTTCCAAAACAGTTTTTACTTTTAATAGGAAGTTGTATTACAATATGGTAAAATTATTTCAATATATTTATTTAATATGAAATACAAAGAAGGAGCGTGAAAAAAGTGGATTTTCGATTTGAATTTACAACGAAGCTGAAAGAATACTTAGACGATGAGAAGGATGAAAAAATAATAAAAGATGGGCACAGAGATGTAATTTTTCACTATTTATATGCGTTAGAGACTGAAATTGGCGTTGTTAAAAATCCTAATTTTACTTTTTTTGCATCAGGAAGACGTTCACATATAGTGTTAGAAAATGTTGAATTTAAAACAGAAGTAAATGTAAAAAGTAATATAATTGAAATTACAAAAATAGTGGATAATGTAGCTATTCCGTTAGATACTATCGTAGCGAAAGATCGGGAATTATTTGCACTTGGGCGTAATGAGAAGTTTAGTGTACAAATATTAGAGCAGTATCTTTTTGATACATTTGGAGATAAGTTAGGCTTATAATTAATGGAATGGCGTACGTATTTATAAGTAGTGAATTTTAGTGTATCTCATTTGTGTTTGACCTTTTATTTAATTTGTACTACAATTCGTAGTGTGAAAGGAGTCATACTATGTTTACTCAAAACTATAAATTAAATGAGCACGGGTTAAATCATTTCTTTGGACCGCTTGAAGCGAAAATTATGGAGATTGTTTGGTCTAACAAAGGTATTACGATTAAAGAAGTGCAGCAGAAATTAAGTGAAGAATCGCCTGTGAATTTTAACACTGTTATGACAGTTATGAACAGGTTAGTAGAGAAGTTACACTTAGAAAAACAGATTGTAAAAAGAAGTGGCATATATCGTGCTGTACAAACAAAAGAAGAATTCTTATCCAAGCAAACGAAGAAAATGACACAGGAATTGATGGGGGAATTTGGAGATTTAGTTGTAAATCATATGTTAGATGAGTTAGAGCAGGCTGATCCGACTTTAATAAAAAAGTTAGAAGACAAATTGAGTCAGTTAAAAAAAGAGGATTAATGAAATGAAATGGCAAATGCGTAAAATCGTATTGTTAGCAGTAATTGTTAGTACCCTCTTTTTCAGTATGTTAGTGTATTACGTTACATATCCATTTCTGTTTCAAAATAAGATGTTCTTTCTTTCAAATTTTTGCTTGTTCCAGTTAGAAAAACATATGAAAGAATTATCGCTGATTCGTATTATAATCGCTGGATTATTATTACTTACTATATTAATCGTGTGCAAAAGAATTTGGCGACAATTTTTCTATAGTAAAAAATTACAAAAAGTACTTATCCCTTTCATCCGAAAAGGAAAACAAATATATATATTGCCGACTACGGAAGTTGCGGCATTTACAATTGGATTATTCCGTCCGAAAGTTGTCATGTCGGAAGGTTTGCTTCAGACGTTTTCAGATGAAGAAATTGATGCAATTATTTTCCATGAAGAATATCATCAAAAGAATTGGGATCCGCTAAAATTATTTTGTTTTACGTTATTAGCAGAAGGAATGATGTACATCCCGATATTAAAAGGGTTGTTACAGCGATATCATACGTATCAGGAGCTAGCTGCTGATAAATATGCGATGCAAAAAATGGAATCTTCATTTGACTTAGGTAGCGCGTTATTAAAATTAATTAAAATAAAGACAATGGAAAATCGATGTGTTACCGCTTCATTTGCAAAAACAGCAATAAATTTACGAATCGAGCAAGTGTTAAATGAAAAGGTTGTTAAGCTTACTATTCCGTTACATACGAATTCGGTATATGTAACAGTAGGTTTATTCTGTATGTCGGTTGTACTTATTGTCGGAGAGTGCATATAGCCTCTTTTTTTTAAGAATAAACACTACTTATTGTAGTGTTTTAGGGGGAATAAAATGAATGCAGCAGATTTAACAATTTGGCTTGTGGCTGGGGCGGGAGTATTGTCATTTATATCACCGTGCTCTTTACCGTTATATCCATCTTATTTATCTTATATTACAGGTGTGTCTATCCAAGATTTAAAAGAAAATCGTGGGATTATGCAAAAATCAGCGATTATACATACTATATTTTTTATGATCGGATTTTCGGTTATATTTTACGCGTTAGGTTTATCAGTAAGCTGGATTGGAATAACATTTTCATCTAACCAAAAATTGATTCAACAAATTGGTGGGATTTTTATTGTTTTAATGGGGCTATTTATGACGGGCTTGTTTCAGCCTAAGTGGCTTATGGCAGAGAAAAAGGTGCAGTATAGAAGTAAATCGACTGGATATATTCGCTCGATTTTAGTCGGTATGACATATGCAGCGGGTTGGACGCCATGTGTTGGACCGATATTTTCAGCTGTACTCATGCTTGGCGCGACGAATCCTGAAGGGGCACTTCTTTATATTACAGCGTATACTCTTGGGTTTGCGGTTCCATTTTTCGTGATGGCATTCTTTATTGGGAAGGTAAAATGGATTGTTACATATGCGAATGTCATGATGAAAATTGGCGGTGGAATGATGATTGTAACAGGTATTTTATTGTATACAAATCAAATGACGAAAATTACAGCATTCTTTATTCGTCTATTCGGTGGATTTACAGGCTTTTAAAAATGAGGAGGAAGAAAAGTGAAGAAACTAATTGCTATTATACTAGTAGGTGCTCTCGTTTGGGCGGGGGTTAACTTTTATAATTCAAAGAAAGAAGAAAAGGAAAGAAAAGCAAAGCAAGCAGAGTTACAAGAGAAAGAAGTATTACCACAAGTAGGTTTTAAAGCACCTGGCATCATATTAAAAGGATTAGACGGAAAGTTGCAGTCGTTAAATGATGCCAAGGGAAAACCGTATATTATTAATTTTTGGGCATCATGGTGTGGGCCGTGTGAAATGGAGGCACCTGACTTAGTTCATATGTATGATAAATATAAAAAGGATGTTGAAATTTTTGCGGTGAATGCAACTGTTAGTGACCCAGTACAAGAAGCAAGCGCATTTGCTAATCGCTATGGGTTTGAGTTTCCTGTTCTACTAGATATGGACGGAGTAGCTGGACTAGATTATAAAGTATTCTCTTTACCGACGACATTTTTTGTTAATAAAGATGGAATCATAGTAGATCATGTACGAGGTGTATTACCACCAGATCAATTAGAAAAGAAATTTAAGAAATTGATTGAGAATTAAAAGGAGATTTCGTGACGATGGAGTGGATCGTGAGGTTACAACCCATATCTCTTATAATTGGAAGTCTATTTGGATTTATGTTGATGAAACGAAAGATGAGGCATCAAAATGTATCATATGAAAAAATGATGGATGCCGTAACAAATGCTTTTCTTATCATCGTATTTGTATGGAAGTTTGCGCCATTAATTTTAAATCCTGTATGGGCTTTTGGGGCGCCAGTGCAAGCAATATTAGCTGTTGGGAGTATGCAACATATTGTAGTAGGATGCGTAATTGCGAGTGTATACATTGTTTGGAAAAGTAAAAAGGAGCAATTTTCGCTTCGTATTTTACTTGATGTATTGCCTTTTAGTCTGTGTGTGAGTATTATCTTTTATTTTCTATTACATCATGAAGTAGGCGCACAAACGACACTACCATGGGGAATAAAAATATATGAATCTAAACTTTTATATCACCCTATTTTCGTATATGAGATCATCCTTGCTCTTTGTATAATGGGCTTTTTATGGATGAAAAATGAAAGGCTTGGAAATGGAAAGAATATAAGTGTTTTTCTAATTATTGAGGGGTTTGCTCAAATCATTATTTCGCTTGTTAGTGAACAAAATTCGGTTCTGTTTGGTCTATCAGCACAGCAAATAATGAGCTTTTGTATTATTAGTTTAGGGATTTTGTTAGTGTCGAAAAAATAAAAAATAGCCATGTACAGAGAGTATCTGTGTATGGCTATCTTTTATAAGCATATTTCTTCATCATATGCTAAATCATTATATTGTAGAAATCTAAAAACCCCTTTATTAGGGGTTTTTAGGTTTCTATAGGTCTGCATGTGTTTCTTGTTTATCTGTATCCCATTTTGGAAGTTGTTTTGCTTGTTGACTTTCAGTAAAATTATTAAATCCAAAAGCAAGTATGCATGTAAAGGTTAAAATAGCTAAACTAATCTTTTTCATTATCTTAGTGCCTCCTTAGTTAATAATTTTTGTTTTGCTTCGTAAGTTTTGAAAAAATATTTTTGAGATTTCTCTATTTTATTCACTTTATGAAATTCTACTGCTAATAATTCGTAATATTCTTGTGCATAATCGTATAATTCTTTACTGTTAAAATATGTAGTGCCTGCAATGATTGCGTTTTCTAAGTCGTCTAGAATACCAGTGTGTTGTGTTTTTAAGATAGTGAAATGGTGTTTATATTCTTGATTATTTAATTCATTACAAATTTCTAAGCCTTTTTGAACCCAATGGTTTGCAAGTTCTTTTTCATTTAAAATAAAATGTTCTTTGGCTTGTAGAAAATTGGCTTTTAGGTGTTTAGGTAATTTGTTTGTAACTATTGTAAGATGTCTAATAGCAAGGGTTGATAGATTTTGAGAAGAGTAGAGCCAACCTAAGTTATTTCGAACTTTTAAGATTAGTGTATCGTCTTTCAGCTTTTGTAAAATATTGATTGCTGAATTATAGTTCTCTTCGGCTTGTTCGAATTGTTTTAAATAAACAGAACATGAGCCTAAAATGTTTTCGCATAGAGCTATTTTAATTTCATAACGTGGATATTTTGAGAAAATCTCTTTAGCTTGATTTGCATAATTGATTGCTGTAAGTGGTTTGTTTGTATGGTGATTAAATATAGCAAATTTATATTTATATTCAGCTTCTTCTAGTTCGCCTGGTACATGTTTTAAAAGGGATTCAGCTTTTTCGTATTCTTTTTTTGCTTCATCATAATTTCCAATAATGGTAGCATGTTCAGCTTTAAAAAAGTGATAATAATAAGTAATAAAGTCTTCAGTTATTGGATTGTCTAAACGAACAATTTGACTAAAAGTATCATACTTAATGTTTGTCCAATCGGTTAGGACCTTATATTTAAAGTTTAGTAGGGAGTAGTAAAGCGATAGATTTTGATCAGCTTCAATTTTATTAATCTGTTTCTCTATTTTTTCTTTTAATTGTTTCGCTTCAATTAATTGCTCCGCTACCATTACTTGATATAAAATGTTTAATTCGTTGACAATCTGTTCATGCCCTTTTAATAACACACTCATTATATATTCCCCCATCCGATAAAAGTATCCTAATTTAATTATTTCTATAATAACAAAATAGAAGAAGTATAAGAGTGATTTTACCATATTTTTCAATAAAATTCTGAAAAATCAATTAATTTTTACGTATTTCTTATTTTTATGTGAATATTACAAGTGCCTCTGGTAGTGGTGGGATGAATCTGACTCATGATACGTTAGCATCAATGGGAGGGATAGTTTCAGTTGTAAATATGTTTTTAGGAGGATTGTTCGGATTGGGTCCAACTGTTAAGTTTTTAACAAAAATTTCACTTTCTTATTTAATAAAAACAGGATAATCCGCATTTTATAAGAACCATCCTGTTTTTATTTATACATTAAAAAATCGGCGGAGTAACAGAAAATAAAACTATCGCGTTTTTTTCAAAATGATTCACCCATTTATGCTTTAAATAAGCAGGTATCTTTACACTGTCACCAGTTTCTAATACGTATTCTTCCTCGTTTAAATATAATGTGATTTTCCCATCTAAGACAAATGCTAATTCTTCTCCTTTATGTTCTAGCACATTTTCTGATGAAGCTGTATTAGGCGGGACGGTCATAATTGCTGTTGCTAAATTTCCAGTGAAATCAGGTGAAAGCATTTCATATGATAAATTATCGATAATCATTTTCTTTCGTTTATGGGAACGTACAATTAAATCGTCTGTATTTGTATCTTCAAGTAAAAAGCTAAATGTTGGCACATCAAGAGCTTTAGCAAGCACTTTTAATGTTTGAATAGAAGGGTTAGCCGACCCACGCTCAATTTGACTTAACATAGATGGTGTAATATCGGCCATCTTTGCTAGTTCTTTACTAGTTAAACCTTTTTCTTTTCTTTGTTTTTCAATTTTTTTACCAATATCTATATTTTCCATAATGAAAATCTCCTCAAGGGTTATTAAATTATATTTAAATAAATTAAATTAAAATTAACTAAAGTGAACGATTTGTGTTAAACTATATTAAAATTAATTTAATTATAATTTATTATATGGTGAGCTACAAGGATATAAGGAGGAAACAAAATGAAAGAAATAGGGGCATTACAAGCAGAATACCCATTAGTGAATAAACTTATTGCAACAAAAGAAGTATTTTGGATAAACCCACACATAGAAAAGTATGAAAGGGCAATAAAAGATTCACCACTTAATGAAGAGAATGTAAAAGATGCGGAAGAGAGATTAAAGCGTTTTGCGCCATATATTGCGAAAGTTTTTCCTGAAACGAAAGGGACTAACGGCATAATCGAATCACCTTTAGTAAAAATACCTTCTATGAAAGAAGCTTTAGAGACAAATTACAAGCAACCTATTTTAGGAGAATTATTATTAAAATGTGATAGTCATCTCCCGATATCAGGATCAATTAAAGCTAGAGGTGGCATTTATGAAGTGTTGAAACATGCTGAGCAACTAGCATTGCAGCACGGAATGTTAACAGAAGAAGATGATTATTCCATTTTAGATAGTGATACATGTAGAGAGTTTTTCTCGAAGTATTCAATTGCGGTAGGTTCTACAGGGAATTTAGGACTTAGCATAGGAATTATGAGTGCGAATCTAGGTTTTAATGTAACTGTTCATATGTCAGCAGACGCAAAAGAATGGAAGAAAAGTTTATTAAGAAGTAAAGGTGTAAACGTTATTGAATATGAAGATGATTATAGCAAAGCAGTAGAAGAAGGAAGACGACAGGCAGATGCGGATCCTAGCTGTTATTTTGTAGACGATGAAAACTCACATGATCTATTTTTAGGATACTCAGTAGCAGCATCACGATTACAAAAGCAATTAGAAGAGCTAGAGGTTGTAGTAGATGAAGATCACCCTTTATTTGTTTACCTTCCGTGCGGAGTAGGAGGAGGACCTGGCGGAGTAGCATTCGGTTTAAAGTTATTGTATAAAGACAACGTTCATTGTTTCTTTGCAGAGCCAACACACTCACCATGTATGTTACTCGGCTTAATGACAGGCCTTCATGACAAAATTGCCGTTCAAGATATCGGAATTGATAATGTAACAGATGCGGATGGACTTGCGGTAGGAAGACCGTCTGGATTTGTCGGGAAAACGATGGAACCATTTTTAAGTGGAAATTATACAGTAAACGATGAAGAGTTATATAGATTGTTAAAAGAACTAGCTGATACGGAGAATATTTATTTAGAGCCTTCTGCACTAGCAGGTATGATAGGGCCAGTGAAAGTGTGTAAAGAAGATGAGTATTTACAAAAGCAACAGTTAACAGAGAAAGTGAAAAAAGGTACTCATATTGTGTGGGGAACGGGTGGAAGCATGGTTCCTAAAGATGTAATGAATGAATATTATAGGAAAGGTTTGGAATTAACGATATAAGAAAAATGAGGCTAGTTGTAGCCTCATTTTTTCATGTACATAAAAATCTTTGTTATTTTCACAATAGTTCTTTATAGTATATATAAAGGATAACTAATATTGAATAAATATAACAAAAAAGCTTTATTTTACATAATAAGAGGATGTGTATACGATGTCATTACAGACTAAATATATAGCGGGTATTTCGCTTGGGGTTATGGGTGTCGGCTTTGCGGCTTCTATCCCTTTTCAAGGAACGGTAGCTGGAGAGATTATACAAGGTGGATTTGAAGCTGGATTGGTTGGGGGACTTGCGGATTGGTTTGCGGTTACTGCTTTATTCCGTCATCCGATGGGAATACCAATTCCGCATACAGCTTTGTTACCTAAAAACCGTAAACGGGTAACAAAAGGGCTCATTCATACGTTAGAAAATGAATGGCTAACGAAAGAAAGTATTACGAATAAAGTAAAAGAGATGCAGTTAGCACAAATGGTACTGCAAATTGCTGAGAGAGAAATGCAGTCTGATGCTGTGAAAAAGGGGATTGTAACGATTGCAGAGAAAGCAATTGTAACAATAGATACAGAAAAGTTAGCTGTTATTATTGAAAAAGAATTAAAAACATATTTACATACAATTAATACAAGTAATATTTTACAAGTGCTTGTTGATCAATTAGTTGTGCAAGAATATGATGAAAAGACACTTGATTACATATTAGTGAAGGTAAAAGATTGGACAGCGCAAGATGAAGCTCGTTACCAGCTCGGTAGCTTAGGTATGAAGGCGATGGAAAATATAAAAGTAGATGGATTCTTGCAGTTTACTTTGAAATCATTTATGAATATTGTAGATGAAGATAAAATTGGCGGTATTTTGCAGAAGTTTATCATTAGTAATATTAACAGCTTACAAGAGGCTGATAATAGCACAAGACAACTTATATTAGCGAAGATTCGTCAAGAGATTATCAATGTAAAAGAAAATGAAGCTTTATTACAGGAATTAGAAAATTGGAAAGAAAAGTGGATTGCGAATTGGAATGCTACTGATAAAATAAAAGAGATGCTAGAGCAAGTACAACAAAGAGCAGTTGCTTTTGTAAATAATGAAGAATTTGCTAATCAATATGTTATTCCATTTTTACAAAAACAAATGAATAAAATAAAAGAAGATGAACAGACAGTTCAAAAAATAGAAGATTGGTTACAAAAACAAGTTGTGAATCTTATTGAGAAGAACCATTCGAAAATTGGTAAGCTTGTACAAGAAAACCTTGATAAGTTAGACGATAAAACGTTAATCGAAATGATTGAAAATAATGTCGGTAAAGATTTGCAGTGGATCCGAGTGAACGGGGCGGTTTGCGGATTTATGATTGGATTAGTGTTAGAAGGAATTAAAGCGATTATATAAGAAAAACCTTCCGCAATTGCGGAAGGTTTTTCTTATTTTTCAATAACGCTCATATTTAAATTATAAGTTTTCTCAATATTTAACTTGTGCGTGCCATTTCCAGTTTTAATTGAATTTTTATACCAATGTTCTTGGTTGTTTAATTCTGGATGTTCTTCTGAAGAAGTATTTTCTTTTTTTGTTAAATCTTCTACTTGTTCCCAAGGTGTGCTTCCGTGTGTTTCTTTTTGATTCGTTACTGCTGTTAAAGAAACATCACTCTCTTTTGCAAGATGGGCAGACACTCTTGAGCTTTCTTGTACAAACCAATTATTTTGTAATTGACCTGGATAAAGAGATAGTTCGTTATTTGAAGCACGGATTTCCACATTTTTATTTTGTGGAAGAACAAGCGTTGGTTTCACTTGTGGTGCTGAACTAAATAACGTATGTTGAACAGGTAATGATTTTAAATTGATATACATCGTTTCTCCAGCCGTTTGAACTGAAAGGAAATCATCTTGTTTTAAATTGAGTTTTTCATTTGCTTTCGTCGTCATTTCATAAGTTCCCAAAAGGTGAATTTGATTTGTATTATTTCCCTCTATCGTTAGAGGCTGATGCCCTGCATCTACTACAATTTTTTTGATAGATTCAGGTATATCAAATTGTCCGTCTGGAATATTACTCGTTTGTCTCGTTGTGTTAATAGAATGACGAAATTCTTCTAGTAATCCAGTTGATAATAAACAGTAAAAAGCAATTCCGACGCTTCCTAAAACGCCGATAAAGAAAATGCTGAAAATATCATATTTAATAAATGATTGTTCCTTCTTAGAAAATACAAGGTATAGTAAAACTTCAGCTCCAAGTATGATAAGTAAAACTGGCCACCATGCAGTTAGTGTATCTAATACTTGAATTCCTTTTACGACTGAAAATAGTAAAAAGCATCCTAACGATATAATAGAAAGCCCCATTGAGAATGTTCCAACACGCCAAGTCCTCATTCGCTTGTCCCACCTTTGTTTTCTTTATTTCCAAGTAACAATTTAAAGCCGCCGCCAATTAAAAGGAGCGCAACGATAGATGTTTGGAAATAGCGATAATATAGTTCACTAAGATGAATATTAAATATAGTTACAAAATAATCATTCAAAATAGGAAGGACTGTTTGATCTAATAAATAATAAACACCGAGTGTAATTAATCCGATACCAATCCATCTTTGATGATTTATAAAATAATCGATAATGGGTTCGTCTTGTACTCGTTCTTTTCCGTATTTTGCTGTTTGCTGTAAAGCATCAAAAAAGCTATAGAACCAAATGATTGGCACTAAAAATAAAAACGCAGAAAGTCTTAATAAGTCGAGTAAATAAATAGATAGTAAAAAGGCTGCCATAAGCTGAAGACCACGGCGTTGTAAGCCTAAATACATATGACCTGCTCCGGGGAACATCGCTAAAATAGAAGCAAATGTTTTATTTTTCTTTCCTTGCTCGCGGTGCTCTTCAAACTCTTCGAAAATAGTACGATCATCTAATTGCTCGCCACGTTCTTTTTTCTGGAGTTGCTGAACAACGTCAAAGAAATTGTAAATCCATAAAACAGGTAATGTAATAAGGAAGATAAGAAAACTTTCTTGCGATGTTAAAAGTGCAACGAAAATGATCATACTTCCGATTCCTGTGCAAGCTACTAAAAATGTAAGTCCGCGTTGCATAAGTCCTAATTGAAAATGGCCAAGTCCAGGGATGATGGATAAGAGAATGATATAAAATCGTTCGCTCTCTTTAGAGGATTCTATGAATTCTCCGGCAGCTTGTTTTTTCGATTGATTAATAATAGTGATAACTAAATCTAATAAATTGATTGCCCATAACACGACTAGTAAAAATAGAGAAAGAAAAGCAATATCACGGGCTCCTAATGCTATTGTACAAAATGCTGCAAAGATAAATAGAAATACAGCCCCTCCGCTATATAAAATAAACCGTCCAAATTTCTTTAAATATAAATGTCCAAGCCCAGGAATTAGCCCTAATACAAGTGCTAAAAAGGGATTTTTATTCATGCTTTGAACCTCCGTCCTTTTTCGATGTGTCTACCGATTTGTTTACAATTTGTTGTGAGATAGAAGACTCGTTATGTTTTGAAGATTTCTCTAAATTTGATGTCGCTGTAAAAATATACTGAAATAAACCACTTACCATAAAAATAATTGTAGCCGCAGTCGCAATTATGTAGTGAATGATCGTGCGCTTTAGTGAGGTTGTTTTTATATTTTCATTAGACTGTAGTGTTTCAAAATTAATTTGCGTCATAACTTCGTTCGTAAATGAATCATCATTTATCATTGGAAGGTTTTCATGTTGTTCATCAATACTTTCCATATAAAGTGCTAAACAATGATCACATTCATAAAGATGTTCTTCCATAGATTCACGTTCATTGCTTTCTATAAAATCTAATGTATAATTGCGCCAATCTTCTTTTGAATAATGCATCATAGAAACTCTTCCTCCTTCCAATGTTTTTTAATCCATTTTCTTGCCCGATACAGTTTCATTTCGACTGTTTTTACTTCAATGTTTTCCTGTAAAGCAATTTCTTGATAGCTTTTTTCTTGTAAGTAATGTGCGAGAACGACGTCACGGTAATTTTCAGGAAGTTCTCTCAGTTTTTGAGCAATGAGTAATTTCTGCTCTTTCGTCAATAATAAAGCCTCAATATTATGAGAGGACTGTATATTTTCCTCATTTTCTTTACATAAGGAGAGTTCTTCACTTTCTCGAGCTTTCTTCCTCTTATAATCAATAGCGTGATTGGTGGCAATACGTGCCATCCACGTTTTTAATCCGCGAAATTGATAATTTGGGAGAGAGGCGTGAATTTTTACGAATACTTCTTGTGTAACATCTTTCGCATCTTCTTCATGTCTTACAATAGAAAAGATAACTTGAAAAATATAATGACGATATGTTTGCACGAGGATACGAAAAGCATGTTCGCTTCCTTGTTGTGCTTTTTCAATTAATTGTTTTTCCTCAATGGGTCTCTCCCTCCTTTTTGACGCATTCTATTATATAGACGTAAAGAATGATAAGTCACCCTACACATTTTGTAAAAAAAGAATAATATATTTTTTGCAGAAGAGCTAGATGAAAAAAGTGTGAAAAAATGGTAAGCAGAAGTATATAATGAGCAAGTAGGAAATGTTATACGGAGAAAGGATGTGAATGTTAGTAGGAGGAAGGTCCATACTAACAAACATGAAAATTAAAATATTAATAGCAGACGATAATTCTTTTATTAGAGAAGGCATGAAAATTATTTTAAATACATATGAAGAGTTCGAAGTGGTAGATACAGTAAATGATGGAGAAGAAGCTGTAGCATATTGTAAAAAGCATGAAGTTGATATTGCTCTTTTGGATGTTCGTATGCCAAATATGAACGGTGTAGAGGCGACGAAGTTTATTTGTGAAGAGACGAAAACAAAACCGCTTATTTTAACGACGTTTGATGATGATGAATATATTTTGGATGCAGTAAAAAACGGAGCGAAAGGGTATTTATTAAAAAATAACGATCCGGAGCGTATTCGTGATGCAATAAAAGGGGTATATAATGGCCAAACTGTTATGCAAGATGTAGTTCTCGATAAAATTAAGTCCAATTTAATGGAAAGTAAAGAGGAAGAATGTAAAATAGATAAAAGTCTTTTTACTGAAAGAGAGCTTAGTATTATCGCATTAATTGCAAAAGGTTTCTCAAATAAAGAAATTTCGAAACAGCTTTTTATATCTGAAGGAACAATCGCAAATTATATTACATCAGTTTTAGGGAAAACGGGACTTGAACATCGCACACAAATTGCGATTTACTACTTAACAGGGAAAGTAGATTAATGATATGGAATTTTGGTTAACTGTAAGTAAATTAATTGTCTTTATATATATTGTGTTCAGTTACATACATTCAAATGTTACGAACTTACCATGGGTTATATTTGCTTTGCTTTTATATCTTTCTGTAAACGTGCTAATCTCTATATTAAAAAAAGATACGTACAAAAAAATATTGATTTGTATTTCAATTAGTGTAGTTATGTTATTAACATGGAGGGTTCATCCGTTTTTTATTTTGTTTTTACCTTTGAATTTATACGAAATTACATTCCATTACATAGACAAGAATTGGTCACGCTTTGTTATTATGATGCTTCCAATTACAATTACAGATGAAAGCATTCGAATGACTTATGGATTAATTGTTGCATTTTCTTTTCTCGTTTTAACTATGGCAGATCGATATATATCACGTGTAGTAAAGCTTGAATCGCAAAATGATAAGATGCGAAAAGATATGCAACGACTTACGAAAAGCTTACATGAAAATAAAGAGTACATAAGACAATCAGAATACACATTTAAGCTAGAAGAGAGAAATCGGTTATCACAAGAAATTCATGATAAAATTGGTCACTCGATGACAGGTGCATTAATTCAAATGGAAGCTGCAAAGAGATTAATGGGGATAGATAAAGAAAAATCTGCGGAGTTATTACAAAATGCAATTCATATTTCAAAAGATGGAATTGAAAGTATTCGCATTACATTAAAAAATATGAAGCCACCAACTGAGCAAATTGGCATTCACCGTATGAAATTATTCATAGAGGAGTTTGCTAGTAAGCATGATGTAAACATTCCTTTCGTATATAAGGGAAACTTAGATATGATTTCTCCCATTCAGTGGAAAATTATTGGTGAAAATGTTACCGAGGCACTAACAAATGCGATGAAATATGCTGATGCGACAGTTATTTCTATAGATATTCATGTACTTAATAAGATGGTTAAGGTGCAAGTGAAGGATAACGGAAAAGGCGCAGATCTTGTTAAGAAAGGTCTCGGTATTATGGGGATGGAGGAGCGAACAGCGTCTGTAAATGGGAAAATTATTGTAGATGGAACAAGTGGTTTTTCAGTGACGATGTTGTTGCCGATATAAGAGAATGGGACGAAGATGAACCATCTCATATGAAAAAAGTGAATAATCTCATGTGAAAAGAATGAACTTCTGCACTGAGCAGGTTCATTTTTTTTGTTTATACTAAAAGCAGAGAAACCGAAATAGGGGTGAAATGATGAATACATTAGAAATTAAAAATTTAACGAAAAAATTTGGTGATTTCATCGCGGTAGATAATATGTCTTTATCTATTAAAGAAGGAGAGATATTTGGCTTTTTAGGATCAAATGGTGCTGGTAAAAGTACAACGATAAATATGATTGCTGGGTTGTTAAGAAGTAATGAAGGTGAAATTAGCATATTAGGAAAAAATATAAAAAAACATAATCGATTTGCGAAGATGAATATCGGTATCGTTCCGCAAGATATTGCGATTTATGAAGAGTTAACTGCCTATGAAAATGTGAAATTCTTTGCTGGATTGTACGGTTTAAGAGGAGCAGAGCTAAAAGCAAGAGTAGAGGAAGCGCTTCAGTTTGTGGGGCTTAGTGATAAACATAAAAGTTATCCGAAAAACTTTTCTGGCGGGATGAAACGAAGATTGAATATCGCTTGTGCGATCGCTCATAGACCGAAGTTAATTATTATGGATGAGCCGACAGTGGGAATTGATCCACAGTCAAGAAACTATATTCTCCAGTCTGTTCGAAAATTAAATGAAATGGGAAGTACCATTATTTACACGAGCCACTACATGGAAGAAGTAGAAGAGATTTGTACGAAAATAGCAATTGTAGATCACGGTAAAGTAATTGCAGAAGGTACGAAAGAACAGTTAAAAGCGATTATTACTGATACGAAAGATATTTGGGTTGAAGTGAAGTCAGTAGAAAATTTAGATGTAAAAAAGTTAAAAGAGATAAACGGTGTGAAAGCTGTTCAAATTGAAGAGAACGTAATTAAAGTAAACTCGGATGCAGGAGTAAACAATTTAAATAAAATTATTCAGCACTTCATTAATCATGATATTGAAATTCGTTCGGTAGAGGAGCAGGCCCCGAACTTAGAAACAGTATTCCTTACGTTGACTGGAAGAAACTTACGAGATAAATAAAAGGTAAATGAAGAAAAGGTAAAGGGAGGTTCATCAATTGAACATCTTCAATATTGCAGTTATGCATATTAAAAGAGATTTCAGAGACGTAAGAACTTTAGTTTTTATGTTAGCATTTCCGGTTGTACTTATGCTTGTGTTAGGAACAGCGTTAACGAATGCATTTGATAGCGATAGTCAAGCGATTAAAGATATACAAGTGCTCTACAAAGATGAAGCGAGTAGCACATTTTCTCAATCGTTCGAAGCATTTACGAAAGAAGTCGATAAATCGGGTATTCATTTTAAAAAAGCTTCCGAAGGTATAGATGGGAAAGAAGAAGTGAAGCAAAATAAATATGCTGCTTATGTAGAGTTAAATAAAGATGGTGCAAAATTTTATGGAAGTGACAAAAGTAGTGTTGAGGGAAGTATTGTGGAAGGCATGCTTACAACATTTGTTGATAAGTACAATGTAGCGGCCGAAGTTGCAAAAGTAGATCCTAGTAAGGTGAGCACAGTTTTTTCAAGCGGAAATCATAATGATTATATAAAAGAAACATCTTTACAAGCTGCGAAAAAACCAGGTTCTATGGATTACTACGCGGTTGTAATGACAACGATGATTGCACTATATGCTGCGATGGGAGCGAGTTCTTTAATTCGAGGAGAACGAATACGTAAAACAGGAGATCGTCTCATTGCTGCACCTATAAGTAAGGCTGAAATATTTATTGGAAAAGTACTTGGTAGCCTAGTAGCAAATGCTCTGTGCATATTACTCGTCATGTTATTTAGTAAATTTGTTTTTCAAGCGAATTGGGGCGACCATCTTGGAATCATATTTCTTATTTTATTAACACAAATTTTTCTAGCAATTAGCTTCGGTTTAGGAATTGGATATATTACAAAAACACCGGAATCATCTAGAGCAATTATTATGGTTATTGTGCAATTATCCTCTATTTTTGGTGGTGCATATTTCGTAATAGAAGAAAATTTCGTTACGAATTTATCACCATTAACGTGGGCAAACACAGCTGTTATGAAAATTATTTATGCAAATGATGTAGGAGCAGCACTACCGGTAATATGTTTAAACCTTGGCATTTCAGCACTCTTTTTATTAATTGCAATTATTGCATTACGTAGACGGGAGGGGCTATAGTATGAAAGATATTTTATGGCTCATACAAAAAACGTTATCTGTACTTTTGAAAAATAAAAAAGGGTTATTCATTATTATTAGTTTGCCGATAATTGGAACACTAATCTCCTTCTCGATGTATGGGAATATGGGGCAAGGGACGTTAAATATCGGGGTTATTAATAAAGAAAATCAATCTATAGCAAATGATACGGTGAAATTTTTAGAAGGATTAAATCATGTAAAGGTAAGTAAAATTAAAGAATCTGAAGTAGAAGATAAACTCACTTCCAAAAAACTTGATGGAGTTATTACATTAGATTCTGGTTTTTCAAAAAGTGTTCGAGAAGGGAAACCAAATCATATTGAAATTTCATCGATTAAAGGTGATCAAGTAACAGGATTTATAAAATCATATTTATACAATTATATTGATAATGTAGCAGCTATTAGTAAAGTAGCAGGAACAGATCAAAGTGCATTTGATACTATGTACGCAGGATATCAAAAAGGTTCATTTAAAATGAAAACTGAGACGCTAGAAGATACTTCGAAAAATAAAGATATGACAAACCAAACGATGGGTTACCTTATTATGTTTATGCTATTTTCAGCAGCGAACTTATCAGGTTATATTTTAAAAGAAAAAGAAAATAGAACGTATTTTAGACTCTTATCAACGCCGATAGATGGGAAGAAATTCATATTATCTAATGTCGGGGTAAATATGCTGCTATTAACAGTACAAATTCTGATTACAATCTTATTCCTAACGAATATTTTTCATATAAATATCAATATGCCTTTCATAGTGATGATTGGTGTACTCATGCTATTTGCTTTAATAGCGATTGGAATATCGTTAGTCCTTGTCGCTTTTTCGAAAAACTCAGCATCAGCAAATGCACTGCAAAATATGATTATTGTACCAACATGTTTACTGGCTGGATGTTATTTTCCTTATGACATTATGCCAAAAGCGGTACAAAAAGTAGCTGATTTTCTTCCGCAGAGATGGCTATTAGACACAGTATCAAAACTACAACAAGGAATTCCAATTTCAGATTTGTATTTAAATATTTTAATCTTATTTGCCTTTGCAGTAGCATTCTTCTTAATTGCTATTTATAAGTTTGGAAGAAATAATGATGCGAGAAACTTTGTTTAATATGAAAAGGGTGTGACGTTAAGTCGCATCCTTTTTTGTATGAAGCATGAAATCTAAATTTGAATGACAAAATAGAAAGGTGGAAAGAAAATGAGCGGAAGGAAATCAAAATGATTAAAAAAATATTGCGAGTTACTTCTATTGTAATTACTATTTTCGTTTTTGTTTTAATTTGGATGCATATTGACGTTACGCTCGGAAGAAAAATGGAAGTCGGGAAAAATATGCCGACAGAGTACGCTCCTCATTATAGTGATTTTCAATTATATGTAGAAGGAAAGTCATTTTATAAACAGTTATTTACTGATATAAGAGAGGCGAAGCAATCTATTTACACGTACTTTTTCATTTTGTCGGATGATAAAAGTAGCCATATTTTTTTAAACTTATTAAAAGAGAAGGCGAGAGAAGGAGTAAACGTATATTTATCTGTCGATTTACTTAACGATTTATCATTTGAAAGAAAGGTGAAAAAAGAATTACAGGAAAGTGGCGTGCATTTTACATATAGTAGAAAACAGGAATTACCATTCGGGTTTTATTCCCTACATCATCGTAATCATCGCCGTATTACGACGATTGATGGAGAAATTGGCTATACATGCGGATTTAATATAGGAGATGAGTACTTGGGGAAAGATAAGCGATTTGGATATTGGCGTGATTATCATGTACGGCTTAAAGGAGAAGGAGCAAAAGATTTAGAGGAGCAATTCGCTTTAGATTGGAAGCGAGATACGAAAGAAGATATAAAGAGAAGTACGAATAAGGCTAGCAAAGGGAATACATTACATACTATGACTAGTTACAATGGCCATTACGTTGCTGAGAAATATATAGAGCTCATAAAACAAGCTCAGCACTCAATTGTAATTGCAACGCCGTATTTTATAGCGAAAAATAAAGAATCTATGAATGCTTTAATCGCGGCGCAAAAGCGTGGTGTTACAGTAAAAATACTTTGGTCATATAAACCAGATCTACCTCTTATAAAAGAAGCGGCGTATCCATACATACGTCAGGCTGTTAATAATGGGATTACTGTATATGGGTATAAAAAAGGAATGTTTCATGGAAAGTTAATGCTGATTGATAATGAGTTAACTGTTATAGGTACAACAAACTTTACTTCGCGTAGCTTCAATATAAATGATGAAATGAATTTTTATATTTATGGTGGTCCTATTGTAGAACAAGTTAATAAGGCGTTAACAGAGGATTTTCATGATTCGAAAGAAATGACGAAAGAGTTTTTTGAAAAGTTATCTTTTTGGGAGCGTTGTAAGGAGAAAGTAGCGGGATTGGTTGACTTCTATTTGTGATGATGAATTAGGAAAGGGTGCCTACAAAAGACACCCTTTTTTGGTGGGAAATCATTATTTTTCATGCACCAGCAATGAAGCATCATCATTAATCAACGTCCCTACATGCTCCCCTAAACAAATTCGTTTCATCACTCCAGGCTCATCAAAGTTAAAGACATGTGCTGGTAAATTGTAGTCTCGGGCAAGCAGTAATGCTGCTTGATCCATGACTTGTATATTTTGTCTAACAACATCATTATAGTTTAGTTTGCTGTACATTTTTGCTGATTTGTTATGCTTTGGATCACTTGTAAAAACGCCGTCGACACCTTGTTTTGCGACTAATATGGCATCACTATTCATTTCAATAGCTCTTTGTACGCTTGGATAATCTGTCGTCACGAACGGTTGCCCGTTTCCGCCTCCAAAGATAACGATATAACCGTTATCTAAATGGTGGACTGCACGCAAACGAATGTATGGTTCAGCTACTGCATTAAATGGAATGGAAGTCATAACGCGCACTTCTCTATTTGTTTTACTTGTTAAAACACCGCGAAGCATTAAGCTGTTAATAATTGTACCTAACGTACCGATATTATCAGCTTCTACGCGATCAATTCCCCATTCTTCAGCTAGATGACCTCTAAAAATGTTACCGCCACCGATGACGATGGATACTTCGATACCTAAATCAACAATGGATAAAATTTCGTTTGCGATATGTTCTAATCGTTTGGAGTTAAAGCTATTTCCAGTTTGATCGGCAAGTGCACCGCCGCTTAATTTAATTAAGACACGTTTATATGGTCTCATAACTATTCCCCCTATATAGATCGCAATAAAAAAGGAACAAAGGCGAATGCCTTTGTTCCTTTTTAAGAAAATGAAAAAGAAAAGAAGAAGATAGGACGAATTTCTTTGTATAGTTTCTCATAACATCCACTCCTTTTCATTTCGATTTTTTTTAAGTATATATCTTTTTGATTATACGAAACAATCTGATTACTTATCAAGTTTATTTTATCGTTTTTTAACAAAATGGTGTCAATGAAAAAAAGAAGAAAAATATTTGAATTTTTTGTGACGAACTTGTAGGTTTTTGTATGATTTTGTAGGTTCGCTTATAAGATGTGTAAGTAGCTTTTATAAATTCAAATTGAAAGCGTTCGCATGAAGGGGATGAACATAAATGAAAAAATTCGGATTGGCAACACAAATTTTTGTAGCGCTTGTTTTAGGAATTGTAGTAGGGGCAGTCTTTTATGGCAATAAAACGGCGATTTCTTATATCACACCAATTGGAGATATATTTATTCACTTAATTAAGATGATTGTAGTACCAATTGTTATTTCAGCATTAATTGTTGCAGTAGCTGGTGTAGGAGATATGAAAAAGCTTGGGAAACTGGGCGGTAAGACAATTCTTTATTTCGAAATTATTACGACAATTGCTATTTTAATGGGATTACTTGCAGCGAATATATTCCAACCAGGTACTGGTGTTGATATGAGTAATTTACAGCAAAGTGATATTTCTTCTTATAAACAAACTGCAGATGCAACCGAGAAGAAAGGTTTTGCTGAGACAATTGTTCACATTGTACCGAAAAACGTATTTGAATCGATTGCACAAGGTGACCTATTACCGATTATATTCTTCTCAGTATTATTCGGCTTAGGAGTTGCGGCAATTGGGGAAAAAGGAAAGCCTGTCTTTAACTTTTTTGAAGGCGTACTCGAAGCCATGTTTTGGGTTACAAATCAAGTGATGAAATTTGCACCATTTGGTGTATTCGCATTAATTGCCGTTACGGTTGCAAAATTTGGTGTAGCGACATTACTTCCGCTAGGAAAACTAGTGCTAGCTGTATACGTAACTGTTATACTATTCGTTGTGATTGTATTAGGTATTAATGCACGAATGGTTGGCGTAAACATTTTTACATTAATGAAAATTTTAAAAGAAGAACTGATTCTTTCGTTTACGACAGCAAGTTCAGAAGCTGTTTTACCTAATATAATGAGAAAAATGGAAGAGTTCGGTTGTCCAAAGGCAGTTGCCTCTTTCGTAATTCCGACAGGTTATACATTTAACTTGACTGGATCGGCTATTTATCAAGCGTTAGCGGCATTGTTTGTTGCACAAATGTACGGTGTGCACATGTCATTAACGGAGCAAATAACGTTATTATTCGTTCTCATGTTAACATCCAAAGGTATGGCGGGAGTTCCAGGTGCATCGTTCGTTGTTGTATTAGCAACGTTAGGTTCAATGGGGTTACCACTAGAAGGTATCGCGTTAATTGCGGGAATTGACCGCATTTTAGATATGATTCGCTCATCTGTCAATGTATTAGGAAATGCATTAGCGGCCATTGTTATGTCGAAGTGGGAAGGCGAATTCGATAATGAGAAAGCAAAACAATATGTAGAAACAGTCAAAGAAACAAAAGCAGCATAAGAAATCGTTAAGGAGTGAATAATCATGGCAACATTAACTGAAGTTAAAAATGGTGTTCGAATTGAAAAAGATTTTTTAGGTGAAAAAGAAGTGCCAAACTATGCATACTACGGCGTACAAACAATGCGTGCAGTAGAAAACTTCCCAATTACAGGATATAAAATCCATGAAGGCTTAATTAAAGCATTCGCAATTGTAAAAAAGGCTGCAGCGCTTGCTAATACAGATGTAGGAAGATTGGAATTGAACAAGGGCGGCGCGATCGCAGAAGCCGCTCAAGAAATTCTTGATGGAAAATGGCATGATCATTTCATCGTAGATCCAATCCAAGGCGGAGCAGGTACTTCAATGAATATGAATGCAAATGAAGTCATGGCCAATCGTGCTCTTGAATTATTAGGAATGGAAAAGGGAGACTATCATTATATTAGTCCAAATAGTCATGTAAACATGGCGCAATCAACAAACGATGCATTCCCAACGGCGATTCATATTGCAACATTAAATGCATTAGAAGGCTTATTACAAACGATGGGTTATATGCACGATGTATTTGAATTAAAAGCAGAGCAGTTCGATCATGTTATTAAAATGGGTCGTACACATTTACAAGACGCTGTGCCAATTCGTCTTGGACAAGAATTTAAAGCGTATTCTCGCGTACTTGAACGTGATATGAAACGTATCAAGCAATCACGTCAACATCTATATGAAGTAAATATGGGAGCAACTGCAGTTGGTACAGGCTTAAATGCAGATCCAGAATATATTGAAGCAGTTGTAAAACATTTAGCTACAATTAGTGAACTGCCACTTGTTGGTGCAGAAGACTTAGTAGATGCAACGCAAAATACGGATGCATACACAGAAGTATCAGCAGCACTGAAAGTATGTATGATGAATATGTCTAAAATTGCGAATGACCTTCGCTTAATGGCATCAGGTCCACGTGTTGGCTTAGCGGAAATTATGTTGCCTGCTCGTCAACCAGGTTCATCTATTATGCCAGGGAAAGTAAACCCTGTTATGCCAGAAGTAATTAATCAAATTGCGTTCCAAGTAATTGGTAACGACCATACAATTTGCCTTGCTTCAGAAGCAGGACAGTTAGAATTAAACGTTATGGAACCAGTACTTGTTTTCAACTTACTTCAATCTATTAGCATTATGAATAACGGTTTCCGTGCCTTTACAGATAATTGCTTAAAAGGAATTGAAGCGAATGAAGATCGCTTAAAAGAGTATGTTGAGAAGAGTGTAGGAATTATTACAGCCGTGAACCCTCATATCGGTTATGAAGCAGCAGCTCGCGTTGCGAAAGAAGCAATTGCAACAGGTCAATCCGTTCGAGAACTTTGTGTGAAAAACGGTGTACTGTCACAAGAAGACTTAGAGTTAATTCTAGATCCATTCGAAATGACGCACCCAGGGATTGCAGGAGCAACTCTTTTAAAGAAAAATTAAAAGAAGAGGGGGGACAATCCCCTCTTTTTTGTTTACAATATAGAAATGCTATATATGAATAGAGGTAGGGATGTTATGAGTAAGTTTACAGTAGCTTCTAATGGTTCATTAGAAACGACATTAAGAGGAGTAGAAGTATTATCGACACCACTTTTAAATAAAGGGGTCGCTTTCACGCAAGAAGAGAGAGAAGAATTAGGTTTAAAAGGGTTATTACCGCCAGCAGTTTTAACATTAGAAGAACAAGCACGCCGAGCATATGAACAATTCTGTTCTCAGCCGGATGATTTATTAAAGAACGTATATTTAACAGCGTTACATGATCGAAATGAAGTATTATTTTATCGTATATTAACAAATCACTTACGTGAAATGTTACCAATTGTATATACACCAACAGTCGGTGTAGCAATTCAAAGGTATAGTCATGAATACCGTAAACCGCGTGGTGTGTATTTATCAATTAACGATCCGTCGGGTATCGAAGAAGCATTCGCCAATATCGGTGCAACAGCTGAAAACATTGATTTAGTCGTTGTAACAGATGGAGAAGGCATACTTGGAATTGGTGACTGGGGTGTTGGTGGTATAAACATCGCAATCGGGAAATTAGCTGTTTATACGGCCGCAGTTGGTATCGATCCTAGCCGTGTATTACCGGTAATTTTAGATGTGGGTACAAATCGTGAGGAACTATTAAACAATCCATTTTATATTGGAAATCGTCACCCTCGTATAACTGGTGAAGCTTACGATGAATTTATTGATACATTTGTACAAGCAGTGAATAAACAATTCCCGAAAGCACTTTTACATTGGGAAGACTTTAGTTCTCGAAATGCACGAAAAATTTTAGATAAATATCGTCATGATATTTGTACATTTAATGATGATATTCAAGGTACAGGTGCAGTTTCACTTGCTGCTGTGTTATCGGCAGTGAAAGCTTCTGGTGTACCATTAAGTGAACACCGCGTTGTTGTATTTGGTGCTGGTACGGCTGGAATCGGTATCGCAGATCAAGTTAGAGATGCGATGGTCCGCGTAGGCGTATCTGAAGAAGAATCATATAAGCGTTTCTGGTGTATTGATCGTAACGGATTAGTTACAGATAATATGGAAGACCTTCTTGATTTCCAAATTCCGTACGCAAGAAAAGAAGCGGAAGTAAGTGAGTGGAAGCAAAATGATATGATCGGACTTGCTGAAGTTGTGAAACATGTAAAACCGACAATTTTAATTGGTACATCTACTGTTGCGGGCGCATTTAAAGAGGAAATTATTAAAGAAATGGCTTCTCACGTAGAAAGACCAATCATTTTACCAATGTCGAATCCAACACCGCTTGCTGAAGCAAAGCCAGCAGATGTAATCGAGTGGACAGAAGGAAGAGCATTAGTTGCAACAGGAAGTCCATTTGAACCAGTTACATATAACGGTGTAACGTATGTGATTGGACAATCAAATAATGCACTTATTTTCCCAGGGCTTGGTCTTGGAACAATTGTAGTACGTGCAAGCGTTATGACGGATGGAATGTTCGCAGCAGCTGCTGAAGCAGTTGCAAGTATGGTAGATACAAGTCAGCCAGGAGCACCTATTTTACCAGAGGTCGAAGAATTACGTAATATCTCAGAAATGGTTGCAATTGAAGTAGCTAAAGTTGCAGTTGCAGAAGGTGTTGCAAGAGTGAACTTAAGTGATAACGATATTAAGATGGCAGTGAAAGAAGCAATATGGGAGCCGGAGTACCGCCAAATAAAAGCGGTAGAAAAGGTTAGAATATAGAAAAAAAGCCCGTTTATAACAATAAGCGGGCTTTCGCTTTACTACTGAAAAAAAGTATAGGAAGTGGCACCTTTGAATTGGAATCAATTATGGAAGAAAGATATGTCCCTTTTAATTATATTAATGGTCGTTGTTCCTATTGCTGGGGAGCTGAACTTTCATCCCTTTAATGATACGTTTCGAGTTAGCTTCGGTACACCGCTATTTTTCTTTTTATTATTATTTTTAAGAAGAGTACCAGCAGGAGTTGCAGGTATTCTTGTTGGTATATCTGTAGTCTTATTCCGAGTATGTCTTGACTGGATCATGCAAGGTTCATTTCATATGACAGAATCATTTTATTTGCGTTATCCTGTGTTCTTCTATTACTTTATTTATGGCAGTCTTTTTTCGCTTTGCAGGGTAAATAAGTTCCATCAGAAACCAATCATTATTGGATGCCTTGGCATTTCAATTGAAATTGTTGCAAGTATGTCAGAACTTGCGTTCTATCACATGTTAGTACTCGGTACAACAATAACGATTTCTGAAGTAAATAAACTTATTATTATTGCTATTTTTCGTAGTTTCTTTGCACTTGGTTTTTTAAATATGATGAATTTATATGAAACGAAATTAAAAGAATCGCAAGTTCGAAAAGAAAATGAAAACATGTTAATGCATCTTTCTAATTTATATGTGGAATCTGTTCATTTGAAAAAGACATTACAAAATGCAGAGTTAATTACACAAGAAGCATATCAACTATATCGAAATTTACAAGCGAACGATGATCCCAATAATAAAACAGCATTGAAAATAGCAGGAGAAGTGCACGAAATAAAAAAGGATAATCAAAGAATTTTTGCGGGATTATCTAAACTCTTATTAGATAAAAATGTAGCTGAGTATGTAGACGGACATGAGCTTACAGAAATGATTGTAAGAATAAATGAAAAGTACGCTGGAATGCTAGAGAAAGATATACGTTTTTCTAAATATATAGAAGGTGAACACGCTGCATATCACGTGTATACAGTGCTATCAATCTTTAATAACTTAGTTGCCAATGCAGTGGAAGCAATTGAAGATAGAGGTCTCATTCATATTGATTTATATAAACGAGAGCAACATGTAATATTTGAAGTAATTGACGATGGCCCTGGTATTGCACAAAAGTATAAAAAATTAGTATTTAAGCCCGGGTTTACTTCCAAGTATGATCAAACAGGAACACCGTCAACAGGCATTGGACTTTCTTACATACATGAAATGGTAACAGAGCTAGGCGGAGAAGTAAGATTAGAAGACAATGAAACCGGAAAAGGGTGTAAGTTTATCGTTTGTTTACCGGAGTGCAGTTTAAAGCGGGAAGGGGAATAGATTTGTTTTATTATATCGTAGACGATGATGAAGTTTTCCGTTCAATGCTGTCGCAAATTATTGAAGATGGAGATCTTGGAGAAGTAATTGGTGAGGCGGATGACGGAGCTTTTATTGAAGCGGATCAACTAAATTTTAAAAAAATAGATATTTTATTTATTGATTTGTTGATGCCGATGAGGGACGGAATTGAAACAGTTCGTCACATTGCGTCAACTTTCACGGGGAAAATTATTATGATTTCTCAAGTGGAATCGAAGCAGCTTATAGGTGAGGCATATACATTTGGTGTAGAATATTATATTACAAAACCATTAAATAAAATCGAAGTTGTATCTGTTGTACGCAAAGTGATAGAGCGTATTAGATTGGAGCGTTCTATACATGATATTCAAAAATCATTGAATAACGTGTTTCAGTGGGAAAAACCGCAATTGCGTACTGAACCAGTACAAGAAGGAAAAAAGATAGGGGATTTAGGGCGCTTTTTACTATCAGAACTCGGTATTGCGGGAGAGAATGGAAGTAAAGATTTACTTAGTATGCTGGAATATTTATATGGTCAAGAAAAGGCACAGACATTTGACTTTGGCTTTCCTGCGTTAAAAGAAATTTTTCATCATATTACGATAAGGAAATTAGGGGATATAGCTTTAGAGGCGGATATTGATAAAGAGAAAAAAGCGTCTGAACAAAGAGTACGTCGAGCTATTTATCAGTCGTTAAATCATTTGGCTTCTTTAGGACTAACAGACTTTTCAAATCCAAAATTTGAAAGCTATGCTCCAAAATTTTTCGATTTCACTGTAGTTAGAAAACGGATGACAGAAATGACGAAAGATGAACTTGCATCTTCTGGTCATACGCGAATTAATACAAAGAAGTTTATTCAAGTGTTGTATTTTGAGGCGAAGAGGTTGATGGAAATAGAGTGAAGAAGATGCTTATAAATAAGCATCTTTTTTGTTAAATCAACATTTTATATTTTCTCGTGGAGCATGTAAAATGTTAAGTAAGAGAAAATGGTTTTATATTAAGGAAGTGTCAAAGCGATGAGTTTCACATTGAATAAATCGATTATTAAAGAAGTGTGCGGAGAGACCTCATATAAAAGAGGTGAAGCCTATTATAAATCAAATAAAGTGATAATAAATCATTATGATAAAAATAAAGAAATTTGCGAGGCTACAGTAAAAGGGAACGAGGATTTCCATGTTACAGTAGAAAAAGCTAAAAAGGGTGATGTTGTTGCAAAATGTAGTTGTCCTTCATTATCGTCTTTTCAAACGTATTGTCAACATGTTGCAGCAGTATTAATACAAATAAACTATAATCAACAAACAGGTGGAATGAGCTCCACTAGTAACAGAAACGATCAATTGACAAGTGGTATGTTTCAGCTGTTTGCGGACAAACCACTGAGGCCAAAAAGTAAACAACACCGTTTTGATACACGCGAAATATTAGATGTTGAGTTTATATGTACACCAGTAGCTACGAGAAGTGGTGGGGCTCTACTTGGAATTCAATTGAAACTTGCCAAAGTGTATTTCATAAATCATATTAGAGAATTTCTTTCTAAGGTGGAGAAAAGAGAGTCTTTTCATTGTTCAAATGAATTTACATATACGCCAGATGTACATAGTTTTAAACAAGAAACGGATGCGATTATCCAGCAGCTCATTAAAATGTATCATAACGAAAAAATGTATGAGGATGCGCTAGAAGTACATGCGAAACAAGATGAAAGTATGATATTCATACCACCAGCTTCATGGAAAGATATGCTCTCTTCACTTTCTAAAGTTGAATATGTACAGCTGAAACAAAATGAACAACTGTTTCAGGGATTACAAGTTTCAAAAGGTTTGTTGCCGTTACACTTTGAATTTACAAAGGGAAATAATGGCGGATTTACACTTCATATAGATGGTCTAAATCGTGTACGAGTTATGGATATGTATAACAATGCACTTTACGATGGGAAATTATATCACTTACACATTGAAGATTGTATGCGACTTATTGAATTACAAAAGATGATAAGTCGCTCAAATAGTAATCAGTTTTATATTCCAGAAAGTAAGATGGAACATTTCGTCGGGAAAGTTGTACCAGGATTAATGAAGCTCGGAACTGTACACATTGATGAAGTAATATCGGATCGTGTTGAAACACCTTCGCTAAAAGCGAAATTGTATTTAGACCGCGTGAAAAATCGCTTATTAGCAGGTCTTGAATTTCACTATGGGAACGTCATGATTAATCCGCTAGAAGAGGATGGACAGCCGTCTGTTTTTAATCGTGATGAGAAAAAGGAAAAAGAGATTTTAGACATTATGAGTGAAAGTGCCTTTGCAAAAACAGAAGGCGGTTACTTTATGCATAATGAAGAAGCTGAGTATAACTTTTTATATCACGTCGTGCCAACATTAAAAGGTTTAGTTGATATTTATGCGACGACAGCAATTAAATTGCGAATTAGTAAAGGGGATGTAGTTCCTCTTATTAGAGTGAGAAGAAAAGAAAGAATTGATTGGTTGTCATTTCGTTTTGATATAAAAGGAATACCAGAAGCAGAAATTAAAGATGTATTAGCGGCCCTTGAAGAGAAACGTAAATATTATCGATTGGCGAACGGTTCTTTTTTATCGCTAGAGAGTAAAGAGTTTAATGAAATTAATCAGTTTATAAAAGAATCAGGTATTCGGAAAGAATTTTTACATGGAGAAGAGGTAAATGTTCCGCTTATTCGGAGTGTAAAATGGATGAATGGACTTCATGAAGGCAATGTTTTAAGTGTGGATGATTCTGTTCAAGAGTTAGTAGAAAACATTCAAAATCCGAAAAAATTAAAGTTTGCTGTGCCAAATACTTTAAATGCAGAAATGAGAAAGTATCAAGTATATGGGTTCGAATGGATGAAAACACTTGCTTATTACCGTTTTGGCGGTATTTTGGCAGATGATATGGGACTTGGAAAAACGTTGCAAAGCATTGCTTTTATAGATTCTGTTTTGCCTGAGATTCGAGAAAAGAAGCTGCCTATATTAGTCGTTTCACCATCATCTCTTGTTTATAATTGGTTTAGTGAATTGAAAAAATTCGCCCCGCATATTAGAGCGGTTATTGCAGATGGAAACCAAGCAGAGCGCCGGAAGATTTTGAAAGATATAGCGGAATTTGATGTCATAATTACGTCATATCCATTACTGAGAAGAGATATAAGATTATATGCAAGACCATTTCATACACTATTTCTTGATGAAGCACAGGCGTTTAAAAACCCTACAACACAAACGGCAAGAGCTGTGAAAACAATTCAAGCTGAATACCGTTTCGGACTAACGGGGACACCTGTAGAAAATTCATTAGAAGAGCTATGGTCTATCTTCCATGTCGTTTTCCCGGAATTATTACCAGGAAGAAAAGAGTTCGGTGATTTAAGGCGTGAAGATATAGCGAAGCGAGTGAAACCATTCGTATTAAGACGGTTAAAAGGGGACGTATTAAATGAGTTGCCAGAGAAAATAGAGCACTTACAATCATCGGAGTTATTACCCGATCAAAAGAGTCTCTATGCTGCTTATTTAGCGAAGTTAAGGGAAGAAACGTTAAAGCATTTAGACAAAGACACGTTACGTAAAAATAAAATTAGAATTTTAGCTGGTTTAACGAGATTGCGACAAATTTGTTGTCATCCCGCTTTATTTGTTGATGATTACAAAGGAAGTTCAGCTAAATTTGAACAACTGTTAGAGATTCTAGAGGAATGTAGAAGTACAGGGAAGAGAATATTAATTTTTTCTCAATTTACGAAGATGCTTTCTATTATTGGTCGTGAGTTAAATCGACAAGCAATTCCATACTTTTATTTAGACGGGAGTACACCAGCGCAGGAACGTGTAGAGCTGTGCGATCGGTTTAACGAAGGAGAAGGAGAGCTATTTCTCATTTCTTTAAAAGCTGGTGGTACCGGACTTAATTTAACTGGTGCAGATACAGTAATATTATATGATTTATGGTGGAATCCAGCTGTTGAACAACAAGCGGCCGATAGAGCGTATCGAATGGGACAAAAAAATACAGTGCAAGTTATAAAGCTAGTAGCTCAGGGAACAATTGAGGAGAAAATGCATGAACTGCAAGAAAGTAAGAAAAATTTAATCGCTGAAGTGATTGAGCCGGGAGAAGAGAAATTGTCCTCAATCACAGAGGAAGAAATTCGAGATATTTTAATGATTTAATATAAAAAAGCTATGCCTTCAAATTGATGAGGGCATAGCTTTTTTGTTGTAATAATTATATTTTGTTTTGTACAAAGTAAAGAAATCAAATGTTATTTAAATTACTTCTTTGTACCTTTACTTTTGTATGGTTTGGCAGCTGCCTTTTTCTTTGCACTTGATTGCCAACGGTTCCATCCTTTACTTCCTGTACCTTGTCCTACACCTTTTTTCGGTTTTGCTTTCGTTTTACTCATATGATCACTCCGTTATATAAAAATCTTATTTGATAATAGTCAATGATTTAGAAAATACTCTTTATAAATGACTATGATTACTTTAAGTAAAAATAAACTGCTTGAATGCTATAGTATATCATGAAATTGCAAGTAAACTGAAAGGAATTATAAAGAAAATGAAAATAATAAGAAATACTGCGGATTCTATATTCCGAACGATCACATTAATTGTTGTGTATACGTTAGTTTCGATCAGTGAAACATTTTTTG
This sequence comes from Bacillus sp. FSL K6-1338, assembly GCF_038006965.1. Taxonomy (NCBI): domain Bacteria; kingdom Bacillati; phylum Bacillota; class Bacilli; order Caryophanales; family Bacillaceae; genus Bacillus; species Bacillus sp. FSL K6-1338. The sequence goes on from NZ_JBBOWI010000001.1 coordinate 1,704,187, forward strand.
GATTGACGAGGCAGAAAAAGTAAAGATGTTAAATTAACAACAATCAATAAAGCCGTAAAATAAAGAATTGAAAAACATTTTAAAACTTTTTGTTGACTTTCTTTATTTTTTGTATAGAATAATCATTAATAAAATGTTTCAGAGATGTGACAACAAAACGACTATGAAAGGACGAGTAGTAGTAGGACGTAGTTTAAGCGAGTCAGGGGTGGTGTGAGCCTGATACGAAGCCTATTATGAAGAACCTCCTGGAGTTGCTAACCGAAATCCTTTATAGGAAAGTAGACTTAGCCGGGAACTTCGCCGTTACAAGAAGAACAGTATCGAGATATTTTATCTCCGTACTGTATAAGTGAGCAACCTCTGTTGCTAATTTGGGTGGTACCGCGGAACCAAAGCCTTTCGTCCCAGTTTTTTGGGAAAGAAGGGCTTTTTTTGTTGGCTTCTTTTCACAACATCCAAACATTTTAGGAGGAAACCACCATGTATCAATCATTAATGACAGTAAGAGAGACTCAAATCGCAATTAAGGAAGTTAAAACATTTTTCGAGGACCAATTAGCAAAACGCCTTGAACTATTCCGCGTATCTGCACCATTATTCGTAACGAAAAAATCAGGATTAAACGATCACCTGAACGGTGTAGAACGCCCAATTGAATTTGATATGTTACATTCAGGAGAAGAATTAGAAATTGTTCATTCACTAGCGAAATGGAAACGATTTGCATTACATGAATACGGATACGAAGCTGGTGAAGGTTTATATACAAACATGAACGCGATTCGTCGTGATGAAGAACTTGATGCAACGCATTCCATTTACGTTGACCAATGGGATTGGGAAAAAATCGTTCAAAAAGAATGGCGTACTGTCGATTACTTACAAAAAACAGTACAAACAATTTATGGAATATTCAAAGATTTAGAAGATCACTTATTTGAAAAATATCCGTTCCTTGGAAAGTATTTACCAGAAGAGATTGTTTTCATTACTTCTCAAGAACTAGAAGATAAATATCCAGAATTAACACCGAAAGATCGTGAACATGCAATTGCGAAAGAACACGGTGCAGTCTTTATTATTGGAATTGGTGATGCACTTCGTTCAGGTGAAAAGCACGACGGACGCGCAGCTGATTATGACGATTGGAAATTAAACGGTGATATTTTATTCTGGCACCCAGTACTACAATCTTCATTTGAATTATCATCAATGGGAATTCGTGTTGATAGTAAATCACTTGATGAGCAGTTAACGAAAACTGGTGAAGACTTCAAACGTGAGTATGATTTCCATAAAGGTATATTAGAAGACGTACTACCATTAACAATCGGCGGTGGCATTGGACAATCAAGAATGTGCATGTACTTCTTACGTAAAGCACATATCGGTGAAGTTCAATCTTCTGTATGGCCTGACGATTTACGTGCAGCTTGTAAAAAAGAAAACATTCATCTGTTTTAATAGAAGTGAGGGAATAGCTTAAATATAGAGCTATTCCCTCTTTTTTACAAAACGTCACTTGCTTACTTATTACCGAGTTCTTCCGCCAAACCGATTAAAATTCCTTCGACTCCACGAATGTAGCAGAGACGATACGAGTTCTCGTACTGAACTACTTCGCCAACGAGCTCTGCACCATGCTTAGTGAGTCTCGATACCATTTCGTCAATATCTTCAACGGTGAACATGACGCGTAGATAACCGAGGGCGTTTACAGGAGCTGTTCGGTGATCTGCTATAGTAGGAGGGGTGAGAAATCGCGAAAGTTCAATTCGGCTGTGGCCATCTGGAGTGGCCATCATAGCGATCTCTACGCACTGAGAACCGAGTCCAGTTACGCGACCAGCCCATTCACCTTCGACATTGGCTCGACCTTCGAGATTCAAGCCAATCTCCTCAAAGAAAGAGATTGCGTTATCAAGGGATTCTACAACGATGCTGACATTGTCCATTCGTAGTAATTTGTTTTTTGCCATAGTCTTATCTCCTTATGTATAAAAGTCTATCATTTAATTATCCTCATAATTATACTACTAAGTAGTTACAAATTCCTTTCAGTTAAAAATACCTTGTCACAGTATAGGAAAATGTGACAAGGTGTTTTTTAATATGTCATATAGCATCGTGTTAACGAACAGCTTTTTATTTAATAGGAATGTAATACATTAATATGATTTTTTTAGTATTACTAAATAGATGAGATTAGCTCATCTGCACTAAAGGCTCAATTTTCGCCATAAATGATTGATGCAGTGCCTCAACACCTGTTACTAAATGAAGGCGGTCAATAACGACAGACACTTTAATTTCTGATGTACTTACCATTTTAATATGAATATCTTCTTCTTTTAAAGTAGTAAACATATTTGCAGCGACACCAGGGTTAGATACCATGCCAGATCCTACGATTGATACTTTTGCTAAATGATTTTCATATTCTACTGCTTCATAGTGAAGTGCCTCTTGATTTTGTTCCAATACTTCTAATGTTTCTCTTAAATCATTAGAATGGATGGAGAAGGAGAGATGAACAGTTCCTTCATTTGTAATACTTTGAATGATGATATCTACATTAATATGTGCCGCTGCTAATGTAGAGAAAACAGTTGAAAGTGAACCTTGTTCTAATCCTTTCACTGTGATGCGTGTAATATTATCTTCAAATGCAATACCTTTAACGATTGATTGTTGTTCCATGTTACATTCTCCTTTTACAATTGTTCCGTTTTCTTGTTCCATACTTGAGCGAACTTCTAAAATGACATTATGATTTTTAGCAAACTCAACAGCACGCGGGTGTAATACACCAGCACCGAGGTTTGCAAGTTCTAACATTTCGTCATAAGAAATTTCATCTAATTTATAAGCATCTTTTACAACTCGTGGATCCGTCGTATATACGCCTGTAACATCCGTATAAATATCACATTTTTTTGCTTTAAGTGCAGCGGCTAGTGCGACAGCAGTCGTATCAGAGCCACCACGGCCAAGCGTTGTAATTTCATTTTCTACACTTATACCTTGGAAACCAGCTACGATAACAATCGTGCCTTCAGCAAGATAAGATTGAATACAATCTGTATGAATGTCAGTAATCCGTGCACTACTATGTACAGATTCTGTCGTAAGACCAGCTTGCCACCCTGTTAATGAAATTGCACGATAGCCTTTTGCTTGCAGTGCCATTGTTAATAATGAAATAGTTACTTGTTCTCCTGTAGATAGAAGCATATCCATTTCACGTTTACTTGGATTTTCTGTGATAACGTTAGCGAGTGCGACAAGTTCATCCGTGCTTTTTCCCATTGCTGAAACGACAGAGACAACGCTATGACCTCGTTCATATTCTTCAATAATTAAATTTGCTACATGTTGAATGCGCTCGACGCTTCCGACAGAAGTGCCACCAAATTTTTGAACAATTGTTTCCATTACAAATTCCTTCTTTCGTCTATTTTTAAGAATAGATTAGGAAATATATAAATCCCAATACTCCTGTAGTTACCAGAAAGACAAACAAAAAACACCATCTCAAATAAGTGAGGATGGTGCTGTTACAGGAAAAGGGAAACAGAAAACGGAGCTAATAAAAAAACCGCCAAAAAAGGAATATCATAAAAAATGATATCTCTTTTTTGTAGATAGCTCTTCATACGTACACGTCTGTACATATGACAGTTCTGTTTCTATTCGAAAACAGCCCCAATTGATAAATACAGAGAAACTTATCAATTTCGGCAATACTTCCTTTCATCTAAGTTCATAGACATCTCTGTGTCTCCATTAGAATACTCATAAGTATCGCAACCTCTATCTCACGTTTTAGGCGAGAGTGTTTGATTTATGAAGTTGTTGGTAACATTTGTTTTATAATAATTTAAATTTTTCGGGGAATCAAGTGTTTTATATATATTTTAAAAATTCTTTCTTTCCCTAGAAAAGTTTGTGAAAAATGTAGCAAAATAAATGCATTGCATGTACATTAAACTTATAGTGCATAGGAGGTGGGGGGAATGAAAAGGAAACAGCCTATTTATGTTGCGACAAAAATGAACACGACGATGGAAAAGTTATGGGAATATACGCAAGAACCAGATATACATACAGAATGGGATGCTCGCTTTACTGAAATTTCGTATTTAGAGAAAAAAGAAGGAGAACCACAGAAGTTTTTGTATAAAACAAAGATTGGATTTGGGCTTGAAATAGCTGGAGAAGGGGAATCAATAGGTGAAATAAGAAAAGAAACTGGTGAAAGAATTTCTTCTTTAAAATTTTGGACAGATAATACATTATCTCTTATTCAAATAGGGCGTGGTTATTGGAAGTATACACCGGGTAAAGAATACATTCATTTTGAAACACAATATGATTATGATACAAGATTTGGTCGTATCGGAAATGTGATAGATTCCTATATTTTTCGTCCGTTATTAGGGTGGGCGACTGCTTGGAGTTTTGATGCTTTAAAATTATGGTTAGAAAAGGGGCTTCATCCTAGGTTACTCATTAGAAGAACAATGACGTATTGGCTCGTATGTTTCTTATTTGCTTTTGTATGGATATATCAAGGAATAGTGCCGAAACTACTGTTTACTCATTTAGAAGAAGTAAAGATGCTGTCTGTATTAATCGCTTCAAATGAAAATAGTGTATATATACTTAAAATAATTGGGGTGTTAGAAATAATTTTCGGTGTCGTATGGCTGTTGCCACTAACAAAACGAAAACTATTTATATTGCATATTATTGTGTTACTAGTTTTAACGATAGCGGCAGGATTTACGAATATCGCAAGCTTTACAGGGCCGTTTAATCCTATTACATTAAATGTTCTTTTAATGGGGTTATCAATTGTCGGTTATATAAATAGTTTCGATTTACCAAGAGCGAAAAATTGCAAGAGGGCGAGAAAGGGATAAGTGTATGGCTAATATGTATGAACGATTATTAGGGGATACCTATAAAAATCTTCATCCTGAATTGCAGAAGCGTTATGCGATTACAGAAGAGAATAGTTTTACAGGGGAAGGAAAGATGGATGAAATTTACGGTGGCTCTTTTTTCGTGAAATTTATATTAAAAATTGCATCGAAGTTTCGAATGTTTTTCTCGGAACGAGGAGAGGAAATTCCATTTACGATACAAAACATAGCTGAGCGAGATGAATATGGACAAGAATTAGTAAGGTGGAACCGTACTTTTTATTTTCATAATAAGAAAAGATATTTTAACGCAGTTATGCAATTGGATGAAAACGAAAATGAAATTGTAGATTATTTTGGCGAACCACATTTACTCGTTTCTACACTACATTTTCATATCGATGAGTTAGGGGCAATGCATATTGCTTCAAAGAAACAATGGTTTTATATGTTTGGAAGAAAAATTCCGTTGCCAAAATTCTTGTATGGTGAAGCAAAAATTGTTGAAAGTTATGATGCAACACTACAGTGTTTTCGAATTCATGTACAAGTACGAAACCCGTTAATTGGCTCGCTTTTTTCATATAAGGGAACATTTGTGGAAAGGAAATAAACGATATGAAAAATATAATATTTGGGCTTGCTGGTTATGTTGTTTTTCTATTATGTGAGCGGTCGAATATAAATCCTGTTGAAGCAATTATATTATTATCTGTTTTATTATTTATACCAATGTCACTTTGTATTATTGATAAAAGAAAAAGAGATGGATCGTATTTATTATTTTATAAATTCGTATCGTTTTTATATCCAATTGCAGCAATTTGTGCAATGCTAGCTTTCGTCACAAATCACTATGTATTTGCGCTAGTTTGGTTTGTATATACAGGAATTGTTGCGTTATTTGGTGTAAGTAGATTGCTAGAAAGAGGATGGAAGCCGTTAGAAGAGACCGCCATAGATAGTGCGTTTATTTATTTGTTTTTAGGTGGTTTTTGGTTTTTTGCTTCAGTAGCAAAACTTTCAATTATGCAGTTTAGCTCTGACATTGTTTTACTCACAGCTGCACATTTTCATTATTCGGCGTTTCTATTGCCATTATCAGCTGGTTTAATAGGGAGAAAAAGAGAAAAGAGAAGTAAAGTGTATGATGCTATTATGTTTATCATCATGATTTCACCTATGACAGTTGCAATAGGAATTACATACTCAAGAATATTTGAATTTTTTGCAGTGTTCCTATATTTATGTGCAATTTATGGGTATGGATTTTACGTTTGGAGAGCAAAATTTAATGCTATCAGTGCAAAGATTTTTCTAATCGTTTCGTCTAGTACACTCATGGTTACAATTATGTTCTCACTTATATATTCATACGGGAATTTGAAGCATGTCTTGACGATTACAATTGCTCAAATGGTTTGGATTCATGGTGTTGTCAACGGAATTGGAGTAGCGTTACCGGCATTTGTCGGCTGGATGATCGAAAAGAGTGTTCCGAATTATAAATACTATGGGAAACCAATGAGTAAATTAAGAGGAAGTGTGGCAATTGGTGAGGCTTTTTTATATAGCGGCAATTTAGTAGGCAGTAAGGAATACAACGGTTTAGTTGATCAAATAACTGATTTTCATAGTGAGTCATTTGACGTGACGAAGGTACCTTTAAGTATTATTCGTTTTTATGAAAATACAACAGAGTATGAGTTGCAATCAAATATTAAATGGGCTCGTTGGTTCCGCCCATTTGCATTTTGTTATGAGAAAATGAGTAAGCGTGTGGGACAAATACATTTAGGGATGGGCGGCAATTGGGAAACGATGCATGGCTCTATCATTAATGTAATAGATGAGAAAGATGGAAGAGAGAATGTAAGGGCTTGGCTAAGGAAAAATGAAGCAGGTGAATCTATTTTTGTAGCTCTTTATTCAAAGCATACAAATAAGAATGAGACATATATGAATATCGCCTTACCTTTACCTTATTCGAATATGACTGGTATTTTGAAAATATATAATGATAGTCATGATTTAATCATTACTAGTAAGTTAAGAGAAAATGGTCAGGGAGATGAGGGTATTTATTTACATACTCGGTTCTTAACAATCCGTTTACCGTTAGCAGAGACTTTCGTCATTACAGAGGATAAGGATAAAATGTTAACAGCTCATCATAGCATGTGGATATTTGGACTTAAATTTTTACATATTCATTATAAGATTGAAAAAATTACTTAGAAGTAAGAAAGGCTTGGACAGGTTTCCAAGCTTTTTTTATGTATGGGTAATTGTCATAGAAATTTGTTTATTTAGCTCATTATCCCAAACACGTTGAATTTCAAAAGTGCCTGTTTCAAAAAATAATGGGAATCTCTCTTTAAACCAATCTTGCATAGGAAGATGTAGTGCTGTATCGATTGGTATCCATAAGAAAGAATAAGTCCTAAAGAAATTAGGACTTATTCTTCATTAAATACAAATGTTTGTTTCATTTTTTTACCTTCATTTACCGGATGGCCGTTATAAGAGAAATTCTTTTCTTCCCAAGTGATCACAACTTTAAAATTATGACTATTAAAGTCTAATGGGAATACCATGTACTCAAAGCTTGTATGACTTTTAGAAATATTTTCATTAGGTGTAGTAGGTTTAAAGGTAGCCTTAGAGGTAGGATTGTTATCAAGTATTTCCACAGATACGTTTGATACATCATGACCGATGTTTTTTACGAGTAAACTATACGTATCAAATACACCTTGCTTTGGCTGGATTGCTTGCTTGTTTGAGTTATGAGATTTATCAATTTCGACATACCATTGTTTAGACTTTGACGCAATCGGTAGTGACTGAAATGTGTAAGCACTAGCTTGCATTGGTAGTGCTAAACATATAAGCGTAAAGAGAGTTAATATTTTTCGTTTCATTTTTTGAGAGCTCCCATTCTTTAATGGATTTACTTGTTATTATCTTCTTTTTACGAGTAAATATACCATATAATGTAAAGTGAGTATTGTGAGTAGTGAATCAATATCTTATTCACTACTCTTATAGCTGGCATAATTACGTATGTAGTAAGAAAGAATAAATTTGTTTTTTCTATACTTAGATTACTGCCCTTTTTAAAAGGGCTATTTTTACGTTTTAAAAAAAGAATATACTAAGAGTTCCGTATAAATTATTTATTTTAATGTAGTTAAATGTGCTTGTAGATGTGAAATTAGAGAAGGAAGCTGTGTAGAGATGTTCCTACACAGCTTTTTAGGATATGAAAAAATTACCAAAAATATGTTAAAATAACATTGTCATACAACAAGGGGGATTTGTTTTATGGAAAATGGACATCTTGCTAAAGTAGATTTAACGAAAAAAATTGAATCAAAATCTAAGTACAACAAGAAACTCGAAAAATATCAAAGGCGCTTATTAGCATTACAACAAATTTTGAAAGAAGAAAAAATCGCGGTTATGCTTGTTATGGAAGGATGGGATGCGGCTGGTAAAGGTGGGGCAATTAAGCGGGTGACGGAACATCTTGACCCACGTGGGTTCCAAGTAGATCCAATTGGAGCGCCTGCACCTCATGAAAAACGTTACCATTATTTGCAACGTTTCTGGCGCAAAATTCCACAGTACGGGCAAATTACCATTTTTGATCGCTCATGGTACGGTCGTGTGTTAGTTGAGCGTGTTGAAGGTTTTGCTACAAAGGAAGAGTGGATGAGAGCATATGATGAGATTAATGATTTTGAAAAACTACTAACAGATGACCATTACATAATAGGGAAGTTCTTCTACCATATAAGTAAAGAGGAACAGTTAAAGAGATTTAACGATAGAGAGAAAAATCCTTTGAAAAGATGGAAAATTACAGATGAAGATTGGCGTAATCGTGAAAAATGGGATGAGTATGTTGAAGCGATGGAAGACATGTTTGAAAGAACAAGTAAGCCAAATGCGAAGTGGCATATTATTGAAAGTAACGATAAATTGTATGCCCGTGTGAAAACGTTAAAAATCATTATTTCATTCATAGAGGATTATTTCTTAGAACATGGTATAGAATTGCCTTCTTATTATTATGAAATGAAAGAGGATATTGAAGTTTTGCAAGATGTAGGTGTGAAGGAGTAAATAAGAAAATGGCCCTGTGAATTGGTAAAACCAAATTATGGGGCTTTTTTATTTAGAAACATTTTACAATTAACAGAATAAGGTATATAATCAATAATCATATTAACATTGTTAATATGATTATTGATTATATAATATGTGGGGGTTTTACTTTGAAGGGAAGAGATGTTGTTTTAGGTTTATTAATGGGAAAAGAAATGTCTGGTTACGATATTAAAATTGTTTTTGAAGACGTATTTACCCACTTTTTTGATGGAAGTTTTGGAATGATTTATCCAACGTTACGACAATTGGAGAATGAGGGGAAAATAAAAAAAGAGGTTGTCATGCAAGAGGGGAAACCGAATAAGAAAATGTACTTTATTACAGATGAAGGACGTGAAGAGTTTTATCAATATATGCAGACGCCTGTAGAGAAGGATGTTTTACGTTCGGATTTTTTAATGAGAATGTATTTTGGCAACTATAGTGATGATGTGACGATAAAAAAATGGATTAAAGATGAAATTGAAAGAAAAGAAGCGTACATTGCAGATCTTCGATTGAAATATGAAAAGTGGAGAGTAGGTATTACTTTCGTCGAAGAAATTTCACTAGATGTAGGTATTGCATCGTATAGTGCACAAGTAGAGACTTTGAAGAAAAAATTAGAAGAGTTAGAGGCGGAAGAAAACAATAAAACAGAAGAATGAAAAACGCGTTCACAATAAATAAAGGGGTATATAAAGATGGAACAATCAAAGGGTATTAAGATTGTCTTTTTAATGTGTCTAGGTATCTTTCTTTGTATGATTGATACGACAATTATGAATATAGCTTTACCAGCAATACAATCGAGTGTAAATACTTCATTAGAAAAGATGTCTTGGGTATTAAATGTTTATACAATGACGATTGCAGTACTTGCCATTCCGTTAGGGCGGATAGCTGATATCTTTGGAAAAGCAAAGATGTATGTTCTTGGTCTGGTGATTTTTGGTGGTGGATCGGTACTTTGCGCTTTTGCTAATACAGGTGATTTTCTTATTTTTTCTCGTTTTATACAAAGTATTGGTGCGGCGATTTTATTTCCAACAAGTATGGTAATTGGTGTATCAGCTATGCCATTAGCTAAGAGGCATGTTGCGCTTGCGATTTTAGGAGTAACACAAGGATTGTCAGCTGCTATGGGACCAGTGATAGGTGGAATTATTACGCAAAATTTAGGATGGAGATGGGTGTTCTTCGTTAATGTTCCGGTTTGTATAATAGGAATCGTGTTATGTTGCATCATGCTACAAATAAAAAATGAAGAACGTATTATCTCAAAAATAGATTGGATAGGACTACTATTAAGTAGCACAGCAATTTTTTCATTTACTCTCATATTAGTAAAAGGTAATACATGGGGATGGCAAGGTAATATTGCTTTGTCTTGTTATGCAATTAGCACTATTTCTCATATTCTATTTGTTTTAGTAGAACGAAAGATTCATAACCCAATGGTGAATTTAAAGTTATTTCAAGATCGAATGTTTGTCGGAGCGTCTATCGTTGTTATATTAAGTAATTTATTTTTAATTGGAGTTACTGTATTGCTTCCAACGTTCTTGACGAAACTACAAGGTCGGACGGAAATTGAAGCGGCTTTTTTAGTGACACCTATTTCAGCAATGATATTTTTAATCTCACCAGTTGCAGCAACTTTAATTAAAAAACTCGGAAAAGTAACTATTATTTTGTCAGGATTTCTTGTTATGGGGCTTTCCTACTATTGGTTGCAAATGATTGATGTTCATTCAACAAATATAGAAATTATTATTCCGTGTATGATATTAGGTGTTGGATATGGTTTAGTAGTGGGGCCAATTACAGTTTTAAGTGCTTCTTCATTTGAAGGAGAACTGTTAACTGCTTCTCAAAGTGTTGTATCAATGTTACGACAAGTTGGAATTGTATTGGCGGTTGCAATATTTGTCTCTAACTTAACTCACAATTTAACTGTAAATAAAGAAAAAGTATATCGTTATGCAGAAGAAAAGGTGCGTAATATTCATGTGAATAGTGCTGAGCAAACTGAAATTTTACAAATGACTAAAGAGAAAATAGAGAATCAAAGTTTAGAGTCGAATATAAATAAGAAACAAAATGCAATGACAATAGGATTAAGTAAAGAGAAAAAGGAAGAATTGATTCGCGACAAGACGGATGAAATATTAAGAGAAGTTCCAGTAGAATATAGAGATGTAAAAAGAGAAGAAGTTATGAGGCAAGTGACAAAAGAAGTTGAAAAACAAGAGGAAAGTATAAAGAAAGAGGTACTCACATTTTCAAATGATGTGAATCATTATGCCAAGAATCAGATGGCTATGAGTTTTACAGATTTATATAAAGCAAGTGTGCCAATTATTTTAATTTGTGCTTTCGTAAGTTTGTTGTTTTGGGAAGGGAAAGCTTTGAGTAAAAAGAGAAGGGGAAGATTAGTAGAAGAAGCGTAAAGAAAAACAGGCTATAGCAGCCTGTTTTTTTCATTGTTTCCTCCTTGCATATTGTGAATAGTAGTATTTTTAATATAGCATGGGATAAGTCGAGTATGATTAGAAAGTTTTTTAGAATGAAAGGGATGAATGGAAAATGCCATTGAATATGTAACGTTATACATAGTACATTAACAAGAGGGCTTAATTTTAAAAGGAGGATGGGGAATTGCTAGATAAGGCAGGGGCTTTAATAGATAATCATGTGTACACAGAAGAAGAGCAACAAAAACTATACAAACGAACGTTAATAATCGTCAGCATTTCACAAATGTTTGGCGGTGCAGGACTAGCTGCTGGTATTACAGTGGGAGCACTTCTTGCGCAGCAAATGCTTGGAACAGATGCATTTGCAGGATTACCAACTGCTATGTTTACATTAGGATCGGCATTAGCAGCTTTCATAGTAGGGAAGCTTTCGCAACGATATGGACGCCGGATAGGTCTTGCAACAGGGTTCATAGTAGGTGGATTTGGAGCAATTGGTGTTGTAATGGCAGCTTTAACAAATAGTATTATTCTTTTACTTATTTCTTTACTCATATATGGTGCCGGTACAGCCACGAATCTACAAGCTCGTTATGCAGGTACAGATTTAGCAGATAAGAAGCAGAGAGCAACGGCTGTTAGTATTACGATGGTAATGACGACTTTCGGTGCAGTTGCAGGACCAAATTTAGTAGGGGTAATGGGAAGTTTTGCTCATTCAATTGGAGTTCCTAAACTTGCAGGTCCGTTCATACTATCGGCAGCAGCATTTATACTGGCGGGTCTAGTTCTTTTTGTTATGCTTCGTCCAGATCCGTTAATTATTGCTAACATAATAGAAAGATATAAACAGGAACATACATATAAAGGGCAACCAGTAACAGAAGAAGCGAAAGAAAATAAACGAGGTATTACAGTTGGAGCAATCGTAATGATACTTACGCAAATAGTGATGGTTGCGATTATGACGATGACGCCAGTTCATATGGGACACCACGGTCACGGTTTAAGTGCAGTAGGACTTGTGATAGGTTTTCATGTAGGTGCAATGTATCTTCCATCTCTCGTTACAGGAATGTTAATTGATAAAATTGGCCGAACTACAATGAGTATAGCTGGTGGAGTGATTTTACTTGCAGCGGGTGTCATAGCTGCGATAGCGCCAAGTGATTCTTTATTATTATTAATCGTTGCTCTTTCTTTACTTGGGCTAGGATGGAACCTCGGATTGATAAGTGGTACAGCACAAATCGTTGATTCCACAACACCGTCTACACGTGCTAAAACACAAGGGAAAATAGATGTTTGTATTGCGCTAGCTGGAGCTTCTGGTGGAGCGATGTCAGGTATGGTAGTAGCGAATTCAAGTTATGCGGTATTGTCATTGGCTGGAGGCGTGTTAGCGTTATTACTTATTCCTGTTGTGATATGGTCTCGAAAAGGGGCAAGAAATTAAATGAAAAAGAGGTTCTAGTTACTGACTAGAGCCTCTTTTTATACACTTAAATTAAATTCCACTCTACAATAAGCCCTAAATGTGTAAGACCACCACCGAATCCGTATAGTAAAAGTGTGTCTCCATTATTTAACTTCCCTTCTTTTATAGCTAAATCTAGAGCGAGTGGAATGGTGACTGAAGAGGTATTCCCCATATATTCCACGCTCGTTAATGTTTTTTGTATTGAAATTTGAGATTTTTCGCAAATAGATTCGATCATTCGTAAGTTAGCGCTGTGGGGTATGAACCAGTCTATATCATCTACTGGCATATTTGCGGTATGTATTAAATCTTTTATGCCTTTTGGCACTGTACGTGTTGCCCATTTATATACTTCTCTTCCATTTTGAACGATTTTTTCATTTGTTTGCAGTGGTGTGCCATTCATAGTAGTAGATAAGTTTGTTCTATATAGATGAATGCCGCCATCACCGTTTGTTCCCATGTGAGCAGCGATAAAGCTTGGGGTGTCTTCATCTCTTTCTAATAAAATAGCTCCAGCACCATCACCGAATAAAATACAGGTCGTTCTATCGGTATAATCAGTAACTTTAGATAATGTCTCTGTCGCTACGACAAGTACTTTTTCATGTGATCCAGAAGTGATTAAGCTATTACCGACGTGTAGTCCATATGTAAAACCAGCACAAGTTGCATTTAAATCAAAAGCTAGTGTATGAGGTATGTTGAAGTATTGTTGTATTTGGCAAGCAACGCTAGGGAAAACGTAATCAGCAGTAGTAGTAGCGACAATGATACAGTCGACATCTTCTAAGTTTTTCTTATATGTTGTACATAAATTTTTAATTGCTTTAATGGCTAAGTTTGAGGAATATTCTTCTTCGCTAGCGATTCTTCTTTCCTTCATTCCTGTTCTTTGTACAATCCATTCATCATTCGTATGGACCATCTTTTCTAAATCGTTATTAGACAATATTTGATTTGGAACATAAGTACCAATTGCAGTAATACGAGATTTAGAATGCATAGGAACATCTCCTAATTTTTATTTTTATAACCTGATACTAATATTAGGTTATAAAAATGTCAATATAGATTTTTGATGTATTGAACGACTTAACTTACTATGAAGGAATTTAGCGAGTGTTGTAAAAATAATATACGAGAAGTTTCTAAAATTGATAATTGCTTTTGTTATTTTTATTGTGAGAAAAATTCGCAAAAAATGACGATTAAAGTAAAAATATAACGATTTTCTTTGGTGTGATATAGGTTGTTAAACCTTGTGAAAGCGAATTACTTATGCTACACTTTATGTAACTTAAAATGAACGGAGGGGCTTCCTTTGATCTTAATCAGATTACGTCTCAATACTTTGTGCCAATAATTGAATAGCGCTCAAAGGCTCTGTCTGTGTACAGAGTGAACGGGATTGGTCTGCCTATTTTAAAGGAACCCTTTATTAAGCTTATATGTGAAAAAGAGGGAGGGACGAATACGCCCTCTTTTTGTTTTGCCTTTATAAATAGAATGGGATTGTATAGGTGAACACTTATTGTGGATACGTATACGATTTTGGGACTTTTTTTACTATGAGATAGGATGAAAGCACAGCTTTCTTCTATTTCTTTGATGAACCCTTATCCGTTTACGAAAACACAGGCAGCGACCTGTGTTTTTTATTTTACGTAATCGAAATGGAGGAATAAATATATGGAAGAAGTATTACAAAGAGCAGTTTTAGTTGGAGTAAATGTAGGTAATGAAGATGATTTTGCATATTCGATGGAAGAGTTAACAAATCTTGCGGAAGCTTGTGATGTAGAGGTAATTGGGCAAGTAACGCAAAATTTACAACGAGTAAATCCATCGCATTATATCGGAAAAGGAAAGATTGAAGAAGTAGCAGCGTATGTACAAGAAATAGATGCGAATATGGTCATCTTTAATGATGAATTATCTCCTTCACAAATTCGAAATTTAGAAGAGGATTTAGATTGTAAGGTAATTGATCGTACCATTTTAATTTTAGATATTTTTGCGCAACGTGCGAAAACGAAAGAAGCACAGCTACAAGTAGAAGTAGCCCATCTTCAGTATATGATGCCTCGTTTAATCGGTCTTCGTGAATCGTTAGGAAGACAGAGCGGCGGCGTTGGTACGAAAAATAAAGGTGTCGGTGAGAAGAAGTTAGAGTTAGACCGTCGTAAAATTGAAGAACAAATTTCAGTGTTAAATAAAGATTTAGAAGCGCTCGTTGCCCAGCGTCAAACGCAGCGAAAGCAACGTAAGAAAAATGAAATACCTGTAGTAGCATTAGTAGGTTATACGAATGCAGGAAAGTCAACGACGATGAATGCAATGCTTGAAATTTATAATGGTACAGAAGAAAAACAAGTATTTGAAAAAGATATGTTATTCGCGACGTTAGAAACATCTGTACGAAATATTGATTTGCCAGATAATAAATCATTCTTATTAACAGATACAGTTGGATTTGTAAGTAAATTACCACATCATCTTGTGAAGGCGTTCCGTTCAACGTTAGAAGAAGTAGCGGAAGCAGACCTACTTATTCACGTCGTAGATTACGCAAATTCAAATTATGAACAATTAATTGATATTACAAATGAAACGTTAAAGAAAATTGGAGTAGAAAATATTCCAACGATCTATGCTTATAATAAATCAGATATGGTAGATGTTGAAATTCCGAAAGTGCAAGAAGATCGCGTTTATTTATCAGCGAAGAAACATGTTGGAATTGAAGAACTTGTAGAAATGATTCGCTCACACATCTATAAAGAGTATACGAAGTGTGAAATGTTAATTCCATATGATCAAGGACAGGTAGTTTCGTATTTCAATAATCATGCACACGTTTTATCTACGAGTTACGAAAACGAAGGTACCAAATTAGAAATAGAATGTAAGACGAGTGATTACGAGAAGTATAAGCATTTTGCAATTTAATGTAAGAGGCAACCCAGTATGTGATTGGGTTGTCTTTTTTTGTACTGTTTTACCGCTGAAAGTTACAAGGATGCAAGCCAATGACTGGAGTTAAGTTATATTTCTGGAAAAAGAAATGAAAGCAGTATAGAATAGAAATGTTTCAAAAGTCAGAATTTATTACACCTACTGTAATAAATATATATTTTGTACAGAAAGGGGAGATTCACATATGCAGGCAGTTTCACACAAAAAAACTGTAGAAACACCGACAATATATCGAATTTTATTTGCGATTAGCTTTGGGCATTTTTTAAATGATTCGATGCAAGCAGTTGTGCCGGCGTTGTTTCCTATTTTGGAAAAAACGATGAATTTATCCTATATGCAAGTAGGGTGGATTGCGTTTGCTTTAAATATGACGTCATCGATTATGCAACCGGTGTTTGGTATGTATTCAGATAAGAAGCCATCACCATTTTTATTACCACTCGGTATGTTTTCAAGCATGCTTGGAATGATTGGACTCGCGTTTGCACCAAACTTTATTATTGTTATTATTTCTGTTTTATTTATTGGTTTAGGTTCCGCAGTTTTTCATCCAGAAGGCGCTCGTGTTGCGTATATGGCGGCAGGTGCAAAACGAGGGTTAGCGCAAGCGATTTATCAAGTTGGGGGAAACACGGGGAATTCCTTAGCTCCTATTTTTACAGCGCTAATTTTCGTTCCACTCGGTCAAATTGGTTCATTAGGTTTTACAGCATTTGCAGCAGTAGGAATTGTATTATTAATTTTCGTATCGAATTGGTACAAAAATGAATTAGCAACCGGCGCTGTAAGAAGGAAGAAGAGGGCTGCGCTTGAGGCGGAAAATGCAATTGTAAGTACACACATTAAATTCGTTATTATACTTCTTGTTTTTCTTACTTTTGTACGCTCTTGGTACGGTGCTGGTATCGGGAATTTCTATCAATTTTACTTAATAGAGCATTACGGTTTATCTATAAAAAATGCCCAGTATTTCGTATTCGCATTTATGATTGCTGGTGTGTTAGGAACTTTCTTCGGAGGACCGTTAGCAGATCGATTTGGTAAGAAAAATATCATCGTATTTTCAATGTTAGGTTCAGCGCCACTTGCACTGTTATTACCACATGTCTCACTTGTGTGGGTCGTACCGTTATTTTTATGTATCGGTTTTATTAGTTCAAGTAGTTTTAGTGTAATTGTTGTATATGCACAAGAGCTTGTACCTGGAAAAGTGGGAATGGTGTCAGGATTAATCGTAGGTCTTGCGTTTGGACTTGGAGCATTAGGTGCAGTAGTTCTTGGGAAATTAGCAGATATATATAGCCTGCAATTTATTATGCTATTATGTAGTTGTCTACCATTAATTGGACTCACTTCATGGTTACTGCCAAGTGATAAGAAAACGATAGAATAGGGGATGCGCTATGAAATTATGTGAAAACGTAACAGAATTAATAGGCGATACACCTGTCGTCCGATTATCTAAATTTATTCCGGAAGACGCAGCAGATGTGTATGTGAAACTAGAAATGTTTAATCCATCGCGCAGTGTGAAAGACCGTGCTGCTTATAATTTACTTCACGTTGCAGAAGAAAATGGTCTCATCAAACCAGGAGATACAATCATTGAACCGACAAGCGGGAATACAGGGATTGGTTTAGCGATGAATGCAGCAGCTAAAGGGTATAAAGCGATTTTAATTATGCCAGATAATATGTCAAAAGAGCGTATTAATTTATTGAAAGCATACGGAGCAGAAGTAGTTTTAACACCAGCAGAACAAAGAATGCCAGGAGCAATTGCGAAGGCGTTAGAATTGCAAAAGCAAATACCGAATAGTTTTATTCCGCAACAATTTGAAAACCCAGCTAATCCGAATATTCACCGCTATACGACTGCGCTTGAAATTTATGAACAAATGGATAGAGAGCTTGACGCCTTTGTTGCAACGGCAGGAACAGGCGGAACGATTACAGGGACTGGTGAAACGTTAAAAGAGAAATTACCAAACTTATATATTGCAGTAGTGGAACCGAAAGGATCTCCCGTTTTATCAGGTGGTGTACCAGGTCCTCATAAACTAGTAGGAACAAGCCCAGGGTTTATCCCGAAAAACTTAAATACAGAAGTGTATAACGAAATTATTCAAATTGCAGACGAAGAGGCTTTAACGACAATGAGAAACTTAGCTAGACAAGAGGGATTATTAGTTGGTCCGTCTTCTGGAGCATCTGTTTACGCTGCAATCATGATAGCGAAACGCCTAGGCGTTGGTAAAAAAGTTTTATGTATTGCGCCTGATACAGGTGAACGTTATTTGAGTATGGGGTTATTTGAATAAAAAGGATAGAAACACCTTAATAGTGAATAACTGCTATTAAGGTGTTTGTTTTATGGAATAAAGAGGGGGAGAAGAACAATGAAACTATTAAAACCAACCCATGAATATAGTGAGCATATTACAGCGTATAGACACGCGTTTTTACACTCAGGGGAACAACCACATGGAAGTAGTTCTTTACAAAACTTTGATTCTCTTGATGAATGGTTTGAAAAAGTGAGTAAACAAGAATTAGGAGAAAATTTACTAGCTAATCGAATGCCATCTAGTCAGTTTTTAAGTTTTGAAAAAGGAGAACTTATAGGTTTTGTGAATATTAGACATAGATTAAATCCAGAATTATTACGGGAAAGCGGTCATATTGGATATAGTGTCCATCCGAATAAACGTCGCCACGGTTACGCTACGAAACAACTAAAGCTTGCATTAGCTGAAGCGCAAAAATTAGGATTGCAGAAAGTATTAATAACTTGCGATAAATCCAATATCGGTTCTGCTAAAACGATTCAAAAGGTCGGCGGTGTGTTAGAAAATGAAATAGTTTCTTCTCGTACTGGTGAAGTTATTCAGCGCTTTTGGATAGAAATATGATGCAGTAGGAATTTGAAAAGGTAATGCAAGCTGTAATATCGAAATAGATAAATGGAATATAGGGGATTACTGCAATTTTAGGGGGAAATGAAATGGGATTAAAAGAGAAAGCGATAGAGATGTCAGAGATTTATAGGAAAAATCCGAAAGTAGAAGCCATTATTTTAGCGGGTTCAGTAGCTAGAAAGCTTGAAGATGAACATTCAGATATAGAATTACATATTTTATGGTCAACACCGCCGGAAGATGAGGATCGTAGGGCCCCTATTTATCATATTGATGGGAAAATATTATCGTATCATCCGTATGAGGAAGAAGAATGGTCGGAAACGTATTTAACGAAAGAGGGAATTAAATTAGAGATTAGTAACTTTTTAACAGAGACAGTAGAGAAAGTGATTTCGGATGTGGTGGATCAATATGATATAAGTTATGAAAAACAATGTATTGTATCATCCGTTCATGATGGTGTTAGTTTGTATGGAGAAGGGAAAGTGAATGAATTAAAAGAAAAAGTAGCGGCATATCCAGATGAACTAGTAAAACGGATGATTTCAGAAAATCTATGGTTAAGTAATCGTTGGCACAATCGAAAGGCGCTTTTAAAACGGAAAGATTGGCTTATGCTTTATGACGTTATTTGCGAAGTACAAAGGAACGTATTCGGTGTTTTATTTGGTTTGAATAAAATGTACGTACATCATCCAGCGTTTAAATGGATGCCTAATAATGTGGAACGAATGACTATTAAACCTGAAAAATTATATGAACGTATGGCGGACACATTAATAGGGAATCCAGAAAATAGTGTGCAGGAGTTAGAGTTGCTAATAGAAGAAGTGTTGCAACAAGTTCATACATACGCGCCAGGAGTAAATGTGGATGAGCAAGAAAAATCTATTTTTTATTTTGTGAAATAGAAAACAGTAATAAGGGGGAAGTTATGGGTTTTTTTAATAGGTTTTTTAAAAAAGTTGAAAAAGTAAATGAGCAAGAAGCCACTCTTCATGAATTAAGTGAAGAATTGTATGTTGAATCACCGGTAGAGGAAGCGACTAGTTACTGGGTATCAATGGCACAAAATATAATTGTTAATGCTGTAAAGGCGGCTGACAATGATGTGGAACGTGCTTTCGTATTATTGAATTTGAAGAAAGGTGAGGCTTCATTTGATATTTTTTATCAAATAAATGGGCAATTGTATTTCTGGGATCAGCTAGAAAATGTGACGATAAGAAATAGAATTCAGAACGAGTTGTTACCGCAAGCTCCAGAAGTTTCAAATGCAGTAAATGAGCAATTTCGTGAAGCTGATCACCCTATAATTTCGTTCGCACAATTGCAGTTTGAATGGGAAACGAAAGCCTGGTTCTCACATATAATTTGGGAAGATAACCTTGCTGCTCAATTGCCCAAAACTCAAATTTTAAATGAATGGTTTCGTGTAATTAAAGAAGAAACGAAAAATAGACCACTGGATAGTGATGCGAAATTTTCTTGGTATCCATCAAACTCTTAAAAACTAATACAGATAGAGATAGGTTATGTTTCTAGATGATTTTTCTTCTGGAATAAGTATCAATAATACGTAATTCTTTTTCTATTGCCTGTTAGAATTCGTTATGTACTAATCTACTTGTTTTCTAAACTAAAACTTATATTTCAAATTTTTAAATAGATTGTAATACATAAAAATTCAAAATATAAGTTGACACTATTTTTAATGTGTGATAAAAATGATAGTAATCAATTCGGAAAATAATATTTGGGCAATGAAAGGGTATAGTAGTGAATATCTCCCTATTTCAGAGAGCTGATGGTTGGTGTGAATCAGTATATAGATTATTCATGAAGTTCGTCCTGGAGCATCTTTCATAAATCTCGCATTATGAGGAAATGAAAGACGGTAGTTTATACCGTTATCAAATAAAGTGGTGAAGATTGTTTCACAACTAGGGTGGTACCGCGATATTTATCGTCCCTACGTATTTACGTAGGGACGTTTTTTATTTAGGTCCTAACTTTGGTGTGGCTTCATAACTAGGGTGGTACCGCGATATTTTATCGTCCCTACGTTTTTGCGTAGGGGCATTTTTATTTAGGTGGTTTCTTAGTATTCTTCACAACTAGGGTGGTACCGCGATATTTTTGTCGTCCCTACGTATTTACGTAGGGGCGTTTTTTATTATTAGGGAGGAAGTGAACGTATTAGAAAAGAGTATTGATAGAACAATATAAATACCGAATTGTAACAAAGAAAAAGAGACAGAGAGGAGATTAACAAATGAATTCACAGCAATGGACATCGAAATTAGGTTTCGTATTAGCTGCAGCAGGTTCGGCAATTGGTCTTGGGGCGATTTGGAAATTCCCATATATGGCCGGCATTGGAGGAGGCGGAGCGTTCTTCCTAATTTTCATCGGTTTCACATTATTAATTGGTTTACCGCTATTATTAGCTGAATTTGTTATTGGAAGAAGTACACAAAAAGAGGCTGTCGATGCATATAGAGAGATTGCTCCTAAAACGTTATGGCCTTGGTTAGGTAAATTAGGAATTGTAACATGTTTCATATTACTTTCTTTCTACAGTGTTGTAGGAGGCTGGATTTTATTATATTTATGGAATGCAATTACAGGTAGACTATGGGAAGGAAATGGAGCATACGAAGCTACGTTTGGTGAAATCATTTCCAATCCATATTTAGCAGTTGGATCACAGCTATTATTCATCCTTATTACTATTTTCATCGTAAGTAAAGGTGTACAAAATGGTGTTGAAAAAGTAAATAAATATTTCATGCCAGCACTATTCGTTTTATTCTTTGTATTAATCGTTCGTGCACTTACATTAGATGGTGCTGGAGAAGGCGTTCGTTTCTTCTTACAACCTGATTTCTCACATGTAACATCAGAAGTTATATTATACGCAATGGGGCAATCGTTTTTCTCATTATCTGTCGGGGTAGCCGTTATGGTAACGTATAGCTCATACTTACCGAAAGAAGAAAGCTTACCACGTTCAGCATTTTCTATCGTAGCCTTAACTCTTGTTATTACATTACTTGCAGGACTTGCAATTTTCCCAGTTGTGTTCGCATTTGGAATGGAACCATCTCAAGGGCCGGGACTATTATTTATCGTGTTGCCAGCTATTTTCAGTAAAATGGCATTCGGAAAATTATTCTTCATCGTTTTCTTATTACTATTCTTCTTCGCTACGATTACATCAGCAATTTCGATGTTAGAAATTAGTGTTGCATCGTTAACATCAAAAGGTAAAGGGAAACGTGAAAAAATGGCCTTAATCGTAGGGTTATTAATCTTCGTTGTTGGGGTACCATCAGCATTATCATTCGGTATATTAAGTGATCTGAAGATTTTCGGAAAGACAGTCTTTGATTTAGCGGACTATGCAGTAAGTAACGTTTTAATGCCACTTGGTGTATTATTAGTTTCTATCTTTGTTCCTTTAAAAATGAAGAAAGATGTATTAATGAAAGAGCTAGGTGTAAGTAAAAATAAAGGTTATAAACTATTCGTATTATGGTTATTCTTACTTCGCTTTATCGCACCAATTGCGATTATTATCGTATTCTTAAATGTACTTGGCATTATATAAAAAGAAAGGTGGCGTATCATACAAAGATACGCTACCTTTCTTTTTATTTTGCTCTTTTTTGCAATTCATTTACTGTTACGAACTGATAGCCCTTCTTAGATAAAGAATCTAAAATACCTTCAATCGTTTTTAAATTGTCATCAGACTCATCATACATAGAATGCAGTAAAATGATAGAACCTGGTTTTACATTTTTATTAACATATTTAATTTTATCAGCCGCAGATTTATAAAAAGTATCGGGCTCAAGATCCCATATAATCGTTTCAATATTATTTTTATTTAAATAATAGGGTAGTCCAATTAATTTTTTTCCGTTAGGCGGTCTAAAATCAATTTCGTCTGTAAATCCTGTTTGGCGGATTAATGAATTCGTTTTTTCTATTTCATCTTTAATAAAAGAAGGTGTTTTGAAAATCATTCTTTTATGAGAATATGTATGGTTTCCAAGCTGGTGCCCAGATTGCGCGATAGCTTCTCCTAATGATAGACTTTTCTCTAATTCATTTCCAATTAAAAAGAAAGTAGCTTTAGCGTTGTATTTATCTAGTAACGGTAATATTTGTTTTACATTGTTAGTAGGGCCATCATCAAAAGTTAAAGCGATCACTTTTTCATTTGTTTCTACGCGTTGTGTTAAATCTCCAAATAATTGAAAGCTTCTTGCGTTCATCAATTTGTATGTTCCGAATAATGCCGTGATAATAAAGAATAGTGTAACGATTGTAATGATAATTTTTTTCCTCATAACGTAACCTCACAATGATTTTTGATTCAATAAAAAGTATTATATCAAAATTAATTATTTATTGCTGAAAAAGTATGAAGATGCAAGGAGAGGGATTTTATCATATAATAAAATGCAAAAGGTATATTAGGAGGTGTTTATATGGCGATTATAATTCAATTGCCAGACACTGCAACGTCTCATGCAAAGCCAAGTATGGAAATGGCGATACTTTGCGTGAGGTAGACAAGTAATATACAATCGCCTATATGAGCTCGTATCATTTTTTATATTTGGCTTTGCACCTTATTGAAATGAACCATAAAAAATAAGGGGCGAGCAGAAATGAAATACGTAAAAGCTAATGCTGTTTTACCAGAGAGTTTAATTACTGAAATTCAAAAGTATATACAAGGTGAAACAATTTACATTCCGAAACAAGAAACGAAACATTATAAATGGGGTACACGATCTGGCGGAAGAAAACAACTAGATGAAAGAAATAAAGCAATTAAAGAAGCGTTTAAAAGTGGGATTGCTATTCATCAACTTGCAGAAGAATATTTTCTTTCTGGGGAAACGATTAAAAAGATTGTGTATTCTAAATGAGCATAAAAGAGTCTAGTTCAAATATTATTTTGAACTAGACTCTTTTTGCTTTGTATGTATTGGATATATAGGGTGTGAATGGGCATGATAATAGAAAAAATGAATCGCAATAGTATTGTATAGAAATGTGAATAGGAATAAAAACGTTATATTTCATATTACAGAAAGGTGAACACATATGAATCATCTTGGACAAATAACGATAGAACTTTTTGTTGGTTTTTTTGTTTTATTAATTGCTACTAAAATATTAGGGAAAACACAAATATCACAGCTAACCCCTTTTGATTTTATTTCTGCGATTGTAATCGGAGAACTAGTTGGAAACACTGTATATGATCCTGAGGTGAGAGTATGGTCTATTTTATACGCTGTGTTTGTATGGGTAATATTAATTTACGCAATAGAAGTAATAACACAAAAATTTAGAAGGACAAGAAAGTTCTTTGAAGGATACCCTTCTATTATCATTCGTAATGGGCATATTGATAGAGAACAATTAAAATCAAATCATTTGGACATTAACCAATTACAACAAATGTTAAGACAACAAAAAGATATATTTTCAATCCGAGAAGTTGAATATATGATATTGGAGCCTAACGGAAACATAAGCGTTCTGAAAAAAAGTAAATACGAATCTCCTACTATAAATGATTTAAGTTTAAAACATAAGCCTGTATACTTACCAATTTCATTAATTAGTGATGGAAAAGTAGTTAAGGATAATTTGAGGGAAGCGGGATTTGATGAAGGATGGCTTTATAAACAAATTAAGCAAAAAGGAATTACTAAATTTGAAGACGTATTATATGCGGAATGGAAAACAGATGATGGCTTCTTTTGTCAGGAAATGCAGCGGTAGAGAATAAGTGATATATGTAATGTTTGTTTCTAAGTTATCTTTTACATATCAAAAAACGTAATCATTGTATACAATAAAACTAGATCAACAATTTGTATGGAGTGATAAAGATGGAAGCGTTTATTAGAAGTGATCAATATAATTTTATAAAATCACAAGCTTATATTTTAGCAAACGGGCATGCAACGGCAAACGATAGAGGTGTAATTCAAGCGTTAAAATCACTTGCGATTGAAAAGATAATACATGTATTTGAGAATTTAACCGATGAACAGAAAGAGTTAATTGATACGGTATTAACAGTTCAAAATAGAGAAGATGCAGAATCATTTTTAATGAAAATAAATCCGTATGTAATTCCGTTTCAAGAAGTTACAGCACAAACATTAAAAAAATTATTTCCTAAAGCAAAAAAGCTAAAACTTCCCGATATGGAAGAACTGGATATGAAAGAATTATCTTATTTAAGCTGGATTGACAAAGGATCAAGCAGGAAATTTATTATAGCGAAAAATGATAAAAATAAGTTTGTTGGTCTGCAAGGAACGTTCCAAAGTTTAAATAAAAAAAGTATTTGTTCATTATGTCATGGGCATGAAGAAGTAGGGATGTTTTTAGTTGAAATTAAAGGTGATGTACCAGGAACTTTCGTTAAAAAGGGAAACTACATTTGCAAAGATGGTGTAGCTTGCAATCTGAATATGAAATCGCTAGATAAATTGAACGATTTTATTGACCGCTTGAAGAAATAACGAGAAAACCTCTAGTATTTAAACTGGAGGTTTTTATTTTTTGAAGAAGTAAAATAAGCTTTCTTTGTAAATGTAGATTTATAATGAAATTTGATAAAAATATCTATTATGATACAGTTGCTTATATGCAAGGAGGTAAAACATGGATTACATTTTACCGAAAGAAAAATTGAAGCGATGGCCAAAAGATACGATAGCGGCGGGGCGTGGTCATACTGTTGGTCTTAAATCGGATGGCACGGTAGTAGCGGTGGGCCGGAGTAAAGAAGGAGAATGCAATGTATGTGGCTGGCGAGATATTGAAGCAGTTGCAGCAGGCAATGTTCATATGGCGACGAACACAGGTAATGCTCATACAATCGGTCTTACATGTGACAATACTGCGATAGCAGTGGGTTGGAATAAGCATGAACAATGTGATGTAAACGATTGGCATAATATTGTAGCGGTTGCGGCAGGGTGGCGTCGTACTATTGGTCTTAAATCGGATGGCACGGTAGTAGCGGTGGGCCGAAATAAAGAAGGAGAATGCAATGTAAGCAGTTGGCAAGGTATTGTGGCAGTCACAGCGGGTGACTGGCATACAGTCGGTCTTAAATTGGACGGCACATTGACGACTGTGGGGAATAATCGATATGGTCAATGCAATGTAAGTAGCTGGCGAGGTATTGTATCGGTCAAGGCTGGGTATCTTCATACTGTTGGTCTTAAACGAGACGGTACGGTGACAGCAGTGGGGAATGGTAAACATAACCAGTGTGATGTAAGTGGCTGGATAGATATTGTAGCAATAGCGGCTGGTCCGAATCATACAATCGGACTAAAATTAGACGGTACCGTGGTGGCAGTGGGCTGGAATGAGTATGGTCAATGTAACGTAAGCGATTGGCGCGATATTGTAGCGATAGCGGCTGGTTGTGCACATACAGTCGGACTAAAATCAGACGGCACGGTGGTCGCGGTAGGTAATAATGAATTTGGCCAATGCGATGTAGGTAGCTGGCGCGACATTCGGTTGCCTGGCAAATAGTCAATTTACAATAAATGATTAGTAATATTATTCTATTTTAGGAGTAATTATGGAATAGGATATGTAGAAAATAATTAAACTTAAATCTGTTGAATAAGAATCTCTTTTAAAAAGGGATTCTTATTATTTTTCGTAAAATGAGGGTCTAAATGGAATTTTTGAACAAACTTTCTTTCAAAATTACAGTAGAAGATATAAATAAAGTATAGAGGAGATAAAGGAATGCTTAAAAGGTTTTTACTTTCTTTACCGGATGTTTTACTTATATGTATCGTTCTCTACATAACGTACACAAATTCTTTTAGTTTTGGACAGATGTTAGTAATTTCAATTGCAATCGGAATTATTGGTGGTCTTGCTATTAGAATTTGTAAGGATGTATTCATATATATAAGGTGGACAATTAAACAAAGAAAAACTTGAATATGTTTAATAGTTATTAGGAGGGAATGAAATGACTAAGAAAAAGAATAGAGTAAAAAACGAGATAGTACTTTGGTCACTAACAGCAATTGTTCTGTTAATTGTATGGTACTTTTATCAAAAATAAAAACGCATCGTACTAAAAAAGCACGATGCGTTTTTATTATTTTTTTTGCCAATTTTCTTTAATAAAGTCTTCACGGCCAGATTCTTTTTGCTCAGTAGCATATTTCTCTGGCTTCTTTTTATAGAAATGTTGGTGGTATTCCTCTGCTTCGTAAAAAGGTGCAGCAGGACGAATTTCAGTCACGATTGGATCTTTAAACATACTGCTTTCTGCAAGAGCTTGTTTTGATTTTTCAGCAAGCCCTTTTTGTGTTTCGTTATGATAAAAAATAGCGGTACGATAAGATGGACCACGGTCAAAGAATTGTCCGCCATCATCAGTTGGATCGATTTGTGGCCAATATAAGTCTAGTAATTTCTGATAAGGAAAAATAGAAGGATCAAATGTAATTTGAACAACTTCTAAATGTCCAGATGTTCCGGTTTTTACTTGTTCATATGTTGGGTTTTCTACATGACCTCCTGCATAGCCAGAAAGTACTTTATGAATACCAGGAAGTTCATCAAATGGTTTTACCATGCACCAAAAGCAACCGCCTGCGAAGGTTGCGAGTTCGTATGTTTTTTCGGACATTGCTGTAATCCTCCTAAATGTATATGTTTTATATAGTATTATATAAATTGTTTTATTGCGCAATAAAAAAGATTTGAAAATATATGTTTTTTATAAACAAGATCCTCCGCTCACATCAATTAATTGTCCAGTAACCCAGCGGCTGTCTGGAGAAGCAAGAAATGCAGCAGTATCGGCAATGTCTTCTACTTCACCTAAGCGATTGAAAGCGGAAATAGTAGTAGCGTACTGCTTCATCATCGGGTCGCTCAAGAGTTCTGCATTCATATCTGTTTTAATAAATCCTGGAAGTATTGCATTCACCGTTATTCCTCGTGCTCCAAGCTGTTTTGCTAGTGTAAAAGTCATTGTATTAATAGCGCCTTTCGTCATACTATATGCAACAAAATCAGGTAAAGAAATGCGGGTCGCAGCGGATGAAATATTAATAATTCGGCTATTGTCACGTAAACGTGGCAGTGCTTGTTGAATGATAAAGAATGGTGCTTTTGCATTTACTGAAAACATTCTATCAAAAAATTGTTCAGTCGTTTCTTCAATAAAAGCACCAGGACCAATGCCAGCATTGTTTATTAAAATATCAAATTGTGTTTCACCAGTGCGCTTTTGTAATTCAGTATCTAAAACTTTATAAAGGTTTTCTACACCGTGTAAGGATTCTAAATTTGCGCCGATAGAAAAAGCTTGGCCACCATTTGATTGAATTTCATGAACAGTTTCTTCAGCGTCATCTTTTCGATTACCGTAATGAACAGCAACCAATGCACCGTCATTTGCTAAACGTTTAGCGATCGCTCGTCCTATTCCTCGGCTTGCTCCTGTAACTAACGCTACTTTCCCTTTTAACATAGTTTCCTCATCTCCTCATAAACTTTATAAGTTTTTCTTTATGTAGTAATGCAAACATACTTAAGTAATATATGAGTGTATGTAAGTAATGCATTCCAATTTTGATTAGAGAAAAAATAAATAGAATGAATTTTGATTTTTTTGAAAAAACATGTTGACAAGGAAAAGAACAACGTCCTATAATACGTGTAACAAATAAAAGTTAATTAAGAATTTTCTAACTTTATATGTTGTATATGCAAAGAAGAGGAAAGTAGATGATTATGATCGTTTCAGAGAGCTACTCCAAGGCTGTGAGGGTAGTAACAATCGAATCATTGAAGATCACCTCGGAGCATCGCTTGCGAAAGGGAAACTGAGTAGAGGGCGGCGGCATCGTCTCCGGTAAAAGGACGGGGGTCTAATTGGACCTACGAAGCTTATATTTCGCGAGAAGTATAAGGAAGCTGAGTGGTAACGCGAAACTCTCGCCTCAGCAATCAAAGCTACTAAATTGTAGTAGTTGATTGCTGAGGCGAGAGTTTTTATTTTAGAAAATAGAATAAGAGAATGCGTGGAAGAGGAGAGTAAATGATAAAGATTGTTTCAGAGAGCTGCCCCGAGGCTGTGAGGGTGGTAACAATGCACTCATTGAAAATCACCTCGGAGCACTACTTTTGAAAATTAGTAAAAAGTAGCGGGTTTGTTCCCGATAGAAAAACAAAAGTCTAATTGGACTTGCAGAGCTTATATTTCGTGAGAAGTGTAAGGAAGCTGAGTGGTACCACGATTCCCTCGTCTCAGCAATGGATTGCTACAAGTATGTAAGTAATCGATTGTTGAGACGAGTATATTTTTAATATTTATATACTGAATATTCTGTTAAAAATACTCATCTCAGCAATCGATGTAGAAATAGATTGCAAAAAATAGAGAAAAAAAGAGGAGCGATGTGAGATGGGAAACCAGTACATTTACATGAATGGGGAATTTGTAGAAAAAGAAAAGGCAGTTGTTTCAGTATATGATCATGGCTTTTTATACGGAGACGGTGTATTTGAAGGGATTCGTAGTTACGGAGGAAATGTATTTTGTTTAAAAGAACATGTAAAACGATTATATGAATCGGCAAAATCTATTTTACTTACAGTCCCACTGACAGTTGACGAAATGGAAGAAGCAGTTTTACAAACGTTGCAAAAAAATGAGTATGCGGATGCTTACATTCGTTTAATTGTTTCACGAGGAAAAGGTGACTTAGGGCTCGACCCTAGAAGTTGTGTGAAACCGAGCGTTATTATCATTGCAGAACAATTAAAGTTATTCCCTCAGGAATTTTACGATAATGGATTAAGCGTTGTATCTGTTGCATCAAGACGTAATACGCCAGATGCATTAGATCCACGCATTAAGTCAATGAACTACTTAAATAACGTACTTGTAAAAATTGAAGCGGCACAAGCAGGAGTGTTAGAGGCTCTTATGTTAAATCAACAAGGATATGTTTGTGAAGGTTCTGGCGATAATGTTTTCGTTGTGAAAGATGGAAAAGTATTAACCCCACCATCCTATTTAGGAGCATTAGAAGGTATTACGAGAAATAGTGTTATCGAGCTATGTGAACGACTGAGTATTCCATGTGAGGAAAGACCATTCACTCGCCATGATGTATATGTAGCGGATGAAGTATTTTTAACAGGAACAGCAGCGGAGTTAATTCCAGTTGTAAAAGTTGATTCGAGAGAAATTGGAGATGGGAAACCAGGAAGTGTAACGAAACAATTGACCGAAGAATTTAAAAAATTAACGAGAGAAAGAGGAGTACGTGTTCCCGGGCTGACGGAAAGCTTAGCATAAATAAGGAGAGGAGTTAATTGAAATGAAGCAGCAGTATACAGCGTATGAGAAGTTACAGTGTGAAGAAATGACAGGCGCTGGGCACGTGATTCAATGTTTGAAAAAATTGGGTGTAACGACCGTTTTCGGCTATCCAGGCGGAGCGATCTTACCAGTATACGATGCGTTATACGAAAGTGGTTTGAAACATGTTTTAACTCGTCATGAACAAGCTGCCATTCATGCGGCTGAAGGATATGCGAGAGCTTCTGGAAAGGTCGGGGTAGTCTTTGCTACCTCTGGCCCAGGGGCGACAAATTTAGTTACCGGCTTAGCAGACGCTTATATGGATTCGATTCCTTTAGTTGTCATTACCGGCCAAGTTGCAACGCCTTTAATTGGTAAAGATGGATTTCAAGAAGCGGATGTTGTCGGAATTACAGTACCTGTTACGAAGCATAATTACCAAGTTCGTGATGTAAATCATGTATCACGAATTGTGCAAGAAGCTTTTTACATCGCCGAAAGCGGACGCCCGGGACCAGTATTAATCGATATTCCAAAAGATGTTCAAAATGCAAAAGTCACCAGTTTCTTTAATGAAGAAGTTGATATTCCGGGGTACAAACCAGAACTTGTACCAGACAGTATGAAACTTAGAGAGGTAGCTAAAGCAATTTCAAAATCAAAGCGTCCGCTTCTTTATATTGGGGGAGGTGTCATTCATTCAGGTGGATCCGATGAACTTTTTGAATTCGTAAGGGAGAACCGTATTCCAGTCGTTTCAACTTTAATGGGACTTGGTGCATATCCACCGGGAGATCCATTGTTTTTAGGGATGCTTGGTATGCATGGGACATACGCTGCTAATATGGCGGTAACAGAATGTGATTTACTACTTGCATTAGGTGTTCGCTTCGATGATCGTGTAACAGGAAAATTAGAACTTTTTTCTCCGCACTCGAAAAAAGTACATATTGATATTGATCCTTCTGAGTTTCATAAAAATGTAACTGTAGAGCATCCCATTGTTGGTGATGTGAAAAAAGCGTTACACATGTTGTTACATATGTCTATTTATACACAAACAGACGAATGGCTTCAGAAAGTAAAGGCATGGAAAGAAGAATATCCACTTTCTTATAAGCAAAAAGAATCTGAGTTAAAACCACAGCATGTGATCAACTTAGTAAGTGAATTAACGAATGGTGAAGCGATTGTCACAACAGAAGTAGGACAGCATCAAATGTGGGCTGCTCACTTCTATAAAGCAAGAAAACCTCGGACGTTCCTTACCTCTGGAGGATTAGGAACGATGGGGTTTGGTTTTCCAGCAGCAATTGGTGCTCAGCTAGCTAAAAAAGAAGAACTTGTCATTTGTATTGCAGGTGATGCTTCTTTTCAAATGAACATTCAAGAACTACAAACAATTGCTGAAAATAACATCCCTGTAAAAGTATTTATCATAAATAACAAATTTTTAGGGATGGTAAGGCAATGGCAAGAAATGTTTTATGAAAATCGTTTATCAGAATCAAAAATTGGATCGCCAGATTTTGTGAAAGTGGCAGAAGCTTATGGAGTGAAGGGATTAAGAGCGACAAATTCAACAGAGGCGAAACAAGTGATGTTAGAAGCATTTGCTCATGAAGGTCCTGCCGTAGTTGATTTTTGTGTAGAAGAAGGTGAAAACGTATTTCCGATGGTTCCGCCAAACAAAGGGAATAACGAAATGATTATGAAGAGGTGGGAAGAATGAGTCATACTTTTTCACTCGTTATTCATAACGAGCCAAGCGTCTTATTACGTATAAGTGGGATTTTTGCTCGGCGTGGTTATTATATTTCTTCTTTACATTTAAATGAAAGAGATACAAGTGGTGTTTCTGAAATGAAACTCACAGCAGTTTGTACTGAAAATGAAGCGACATTACTTGTTAGTCAGTTGAAAAAATTAATTGATGTACTGCAAGTAAATAAATTATAAGGAGTGTATGGAATATGAAAACATATTATGAGAAAGATGCAAATGTAGAGTTATTACAAGGAAAAACTGTTGCAGTAGTTGGTTATGGATCACAAGGTCATGCGCAAGCACAAAATTTACGTGATTCTGGTGTAGAAGTTGTAGTTGGTGTTCGTCCTGGTAAGTCGTATGAAGTAGCGAAAGCAGATGGATTTGAAGTAATGTCTGTTTCAGAAGCGGTTCGAACCGCACAAGTTGTACAAATGTTATTGCCAGATGAACAGCAAGCTTATGTGTATAAAGCAGAGGTAGAAGAGAATCTTCGTGAAGGACAAATGTTACTTTTCTCACATGGATTTAATATTCACTTCGGACAAATTAACCCGCCAAGTTACGTAGATGTAGCGATGGTCGCGCCAAAAAGTCCAGGTCACCTCGTTCGTCGTGTATTTCAAGAAGGAAATGGTGTTCCGGCATTAGTGGCAGTACATCAAGATGCAACAGGAACAGCATTAAGTTTAGCTCTTGCGTATGCAAAAGGTGTAGGCTGTACACGTGCAGGCGTAATTGAAACGACATTCCAAGAAGAAACAGAGACGGATTTATTCGGAGAGCAAGCAGTGCTTTGCGGCGGGGTAACTGCGCTTGTGAAAGCTGGTTTTGAAACATTAACAGAAGGTGGATATCGACCTGAAATTGCATACTTTGAATGTTTACATGAATTAAAGTTAATTGTTGATTTAATGTACGAAGGCGGTTTAACGAACATGCGCCATTCTATTTCAGATACGGCAGAGTTCGGAGATTATGTAACAGGATCGAGAATTGTTACAGATGAAACGAAGAAAGAAATGAAACGAGTTTTGACAGAAATTCAGCAAGGTGAATTTGCGAAGAAATGGATTTTAGAAAATCAAGCAGGGCGTCCAACGTATAATGCGATGAAAAAAGCAGAGCGAAATCATCAGTTAGAAAAAGTAGGGGCAGAGCTTCGTGAAATGATGAGCTGGATTCATGCACCGAAAGAATTAGTGAAAAAATAGAGTAAGTGATTGTAAGTGAAAAATACGTAAGAGGGGATTTGACAAGATGAGAAGTGACATGATTAAAAAAGGTTTTGATAAAGCGCCGCACCGTAGTTTATTAAAAGCAACTGGTTTGAAAGATGAAGATTTTGATAAACCTTT
Organism: Bacillus sp. FSL K6-1338; assembly: GCF_038006965.1. Taxonomy (NCBI): domain Bacteria; kingdom Bacillati; phylum Bacillota; class Bacilli; order Caryophanales; family Bacillaceae; genus Bacillus; species Bacillus sp. FSL K6-1338. The sequence goes on from NZ_JBBOWI010000001.1 coordinate 1,737,671, forward strand.
CATAGCGATTTGTAATTCTTTTATTGAAATTATTCCAGGGCATAAGCACTTGAACGAGTTTGGGAAACTTGTAAAAGAGGCAGTTCGCGCGGCAGGTATGGTACCATTCGAATTCAATACGATTGGAGTTGACGATGGTATTGCGATGGGACATATCGGTATGCGTTATTCTCTTCCGAGTCGTGAAATTATTGCAGATTCAGTAGAAACGGTTGTAAATGCACACTGGTTTGACGGCATGATTTGTATCCCAAATTGTGACAAAATTACACCTGGTATGATGATGGCTGCACTACGTATTAACATTCCGACTGTGTTTGTTTCAGGCGGCCCGATGGCAGCAGGAAAAACATCTAAAGGAGAAGTTGTCGATTTAAGTTCTGTTTTTGAAGGAGTAGGAGCTTATCAATCTGGGAAAATTTCAGAAGAAGAATTAAAGGATATTGAAGATCATGGCTGTCCATCTTGTGGTTCTTGTTCCGGAATGTTTACGGCGAACTCTATGAACTGTTTATGTGAAGTGTTAGGTTTAGCTCTTCCTGGTAACGGGAGTATTTTAGCAATTGATCCAAGACGTGAAGAGTTAATTAAACAAGCAGCAGAGAAATTAAAAATTTTAATTGAAAGAGATATTAAACCGAGAGACATCGTAACGGAAGAAGCGATTGATGATGCGTTCGCGCTTGATATGGCAATGGGTGGATCAACGAATACAGTATTGCACACATTAGCTCTCGCACAAGAAGCGGGTTTAGATTACGATATGAATCGCATTGATGCCGTTTCAAGACGTGTACCACATTTATGTAAAGTAAGCCCTGCTTCCAATTGGCACATGGAAGATATTGATCGAGCGGGCGGGATTAGTGCAATTTTGAAAGAGATGAGCCGAAAAGAAGGGGTGCTTCATCTAGACCGAATAACGGCTACCGGGCAGACGTTAAGAGAAAACATTGCTCATGCAGAGATTAAAGATAAGGAAGTTATTCATTCTCTCGAAAACCCTCATAGTGAAGAAGGGGGATTACGTATATTAAAAGGAAACCTTGCGAAAGATGGAGCGGTTATTAAAAGCGGTGCAACAGAGGTAAAGCGTTTTGAAGGACCTTGCGTTATTTTTAATTCACAAGATGAGGCGCTTGCGGGCATTATGCTTGGAAAAGTGAAGAAAGGCGATGTAGTTGTTATTCGCTATGAAGGACCAAGAGGTGGCCCTGGTATGCCAGAGATGTTAGCGCCAACTTCAGCGATTGCTGGAATGGGATTAGGTGCAGATGTTGCGCTATTAACGGATGGTCGTTTCTCGGGTGCTTCACGTGGTATTTCAGTAGGACATATTTCACCAGAAGCAGCTGCGGGTGGAACGATTGCACTTCTTGAACAAGGGGATATTGTATGTATTGATGTTGAAGAACGCTTGCTAGAAGTAAGAGTTAGTGATGAAGAATTAGATAAGCGTAAAAAAGAATGGAAACGACCAGAAGCGAAAGTGAAAACTGGCTGGCTTGGACGTTATGCACAGATGGTAACATCGGCGAATACAGGTGCAGTTCTAAAAATCCCGGATTTTGATTGAGCCAATTTAAAAGAGATAAGGATGATATATAATGGTGCAGAAGGTAAAGGAGAGAGTGAAAATTGAAGATATCTTAATGGCTCATAATTGCATGAAAGATATCGTTATTAAAACACCGTTACAACGTGATACAGTTTTATCTGAGAAATATGATTGTGACGTTTATGTAAAACGAGAAGACTTACAATTGATTCGCTCTTTCAAAATTCGTGGTGCGTACAATTTAATTCAAAGTTTATCGAAAGAACAATTACAAAACGGTGTTGTATGCGCGAGCGCTGGTAATCATGCGCAAGGAGTTGCTTATACGTGTAATTTATTGAAGATTGCGTCAAAAATCTTCATGCCGACGACAACACCTAAACAAAAAGTATCACAAGTACAATTTTTCGGTGGTGATTTTGCGGAAATCGTATTAGTTGGTGATACATTTGATAGCTCTTTCCAAGAAGCGCAGCGCTATTGTGAAGAAAATAGAATGACGTTCGTTCATCCGTTTGATGATCCGTATGTAGTTGCTGGTCAAGGGACAGTTGCAGTTGAAATTATGCATGATATGGAGAAATCGGTTGACTATATCTTTACGGCAATCGGCGGTGGTGGGTTAGCATCAGGTGTTGGTACATATGTGAAAGGTGTTAGTCCTGCTACAAAGGTTATTGGTGTAGAGCCGATGGGAGCTGCATCTATGAAAGAGGCTTTTCTTCAAAATGAAAATGTCGCATTAGAGAAAATAGATAGTTTTGTTGATGGGGCAGCTGTTAAAAAAGTAGGAAAGTTAACATTTGAAACTTGTAAAGATGTAATTGATGACATTGTTTTAGTACCAGAGGGAAAAGTTTGTACGACGATTTTAGAACTGTATAAGAAAAATGCAATTGTAGCTGAACCGGCTGGTGCACTATCTATTGCAGCGCTTGATTTATATAGAGATGAAATAAAGGGTAAAACAGTTGTATGCACGCTAAGTGGTGGAAATAACGATATTGATAGAATGCAAGAAATGAAAGAACGTTCGCTCATTTACGAAGGATTAAAACATTACTTCATTATTGAATTCCCGCAACGTTCAGGTGCGCTAAGAGAATTTCTTGATAAAGGATTAGGACCAGAAGATGATATTACGCGCTTTGAATACATTAAGAAACATAATAAAGAAAATGGTCCAGCGTTAGTCGGCGTAGAGTTGAAACATAAAGAAGATTATGAGCAATTAATTACTCGCTTTAAAGAAAATAATATTCAATTTATGGAGCTTAATAAAAATCCTATTTTGTTTGATTTACTTATTTAATAGAAGGAAAGGGATAACATACGGTTTTACTAGAAATAAAAAAGATAGATATAAGCAGTAGAAACGCTACTTGTATCTATCTTTTTATAGTTAAACTAAATATTTTCCATATTCAAGAAGGATAAAGCTAGTTAACCAAAAGAGTATCGCAATACGAATGATTACATACATAGTAAATTCAAAGGTAGTAAGTTTTCGTTCGCGTTTTATTTTTTTTAGAAGTCTAACAGAGAAAATTGAACATAAAAGTAGAACGGCTATAGATATTTTATAAATATTCTCTAACAAACTTACATTTTCTAATAAGTCTTTCAGCATGTTCATCACCTATTCTGTAATGTATGTTACAGAGAAATAGATCTTGAGCTGTCTAGTTTCGTTTGTTTTTTATTTTCCCTGTAGCATCAATTTCTACATCAGTTGAAATTGTTTGTAAATATTGAAGAGCTTTTTTCTTTTCTTCCACATTTACAGGGGAAACTTGGTTGTTACGAATGATGTAAGGATTGAATGACATTTGTACATCCTTTCCTTTAAAAGTTAAAGTTAATACGCCAGTTTCGGCGCTTTTCCCATTCACATAACTCGGGAATAAAAAGTTACCTAATGAGTAAGCGATAGGAACTTTATTATAATACTCAAACCCTTGTAACCAATGTGGATGGCTTCCGACAATTGCGTTAGCTCCTGCTTCAACCATTTTAGGTACATATTGTTTTTGGTATTCTACCGGACGATTTGATTTTTCAACGCCCCAATGCATATAGACGATTAAATAGTCTGCATCTTGTTTTTGCTCTTTAATTGTTTTTGTTACGAGATTTAAATCATATCCGTTTGCAACACCAGGTTTATTGTTACCAGCTACCCAGTTCGTATCAGGCATAAATCGAACGAAGGAAAGAAATTTGAACTTTTTCCCTTTTACAGTCATTTCTCGTGCTGTATATGCATCTTTTGCATTTTTTCCGGCTCCGATATAAGGGAATTTTAATTTTTCTACGTGAGAAATCGTGTCTAATAATCCATCTTGCCCATAATCAAGTGTATGGTTATTTCCGATATTTACGATGTCATATCCAGTGTTTTTTATAGATTGTAGCGTGGATGGATCACTTTTAATCCAAAACAGTTGTCCAGGAGCTTTCTTTTCTCTCGTTGTAAATGCTGACTCTAAATTAACGAAAGAAATATCAGCTTTTGTTATTTCTTCTTTTACATGTTGGAATGGATAATCAGCCCCATTTTTTTCGATTACAGGACGTAATTGCCAATCGAACATTGTATCACCAGAGAAAGTGAGTGTAATTTCCGGGTCTTCTATTTTCTTTTCACTTGTTGAAGCGGTTTTACTAGATTTGTTTTGCAAATCGGGTTTGTCTTTCGCTTTTGAAGTAAAAGAGTAGTTAATTAATAAAACAATTGGTGTAATGCAAAAGGCTATTAACAGAAATCGTTTTAGTAAAGTTTTCATAAATACCGTCCCTTTTGAATTTATACCGCAATTTGTGGGCAATAAAACTCACGTTAATTAAAGTTTCACATTATGTATTACTACAAAAAAAATTGCGGTTTATGTTGTGGAAAACATTTGTTAATATTCTCAATATTAAGTTAACATATAGATAACCTGTAAATCAATGTATAAACCAAAATATAGAAATAAAGAATTCGAAGGGTGGTGCGACACGTTCCTAAGTGAAAAGCTTAGGCATTGTCGAACTTACAGTTCAACAGTGAACTGTCATTCCAAGAAGTCAAATGATAGGGTAACGCCTTGAAGGGCTTCCTTTAATACTCCGACATGCAGTGAAGTTAGCAAGAACTGAACTGTATGAAGCTCGGTGAAGTCGGTTGAGAGTTACCGTAATCCTATAGGATACGAAAGTCACTCAGAGGTGGGTGGTGTAACCTATAAACCGGAAGTCTATAAATTACCTATGGTTAGTATGCACTATGAACCAATAGAGTATGGTATGTGCGGACGAATCTCTGATGGTACGGGTCTATATCGGAAGTAAGTCGAAAGGCTTACTGACACAATTAGTGTCGCTACTGTGGATGAGTAAAACTCGCCTTTATGAAAGTCCATATATTGTTACAGGCAATATCAAGGTAGCAGGCTCATAGGAGAAACCTAACGGTATATGCACAGATAGGAATGACGGAACGTGGTAAGCTGTCAACACTGAGGGCTTGCTTCCGATGAAGTGGTTCTAGGGAAAACAATTGTAAATTGTATAACCTAGGTTTATGACAGTGAAAGTGGTGGCACAGTACCTATGAAACGTGTAATGAACGTGGAGGGATAGCCACTAGTCGATTGAAAACTGACTGTTACTTATGGTTGACATGGTTTCGAGTAAGACTAAAGAGATGTAAACCTCCAGTAAATAAGGGGAGGTTACAGCCCATGTTAAAGAAAACTAAACTAAGGCACAGTGAATATTACGACATGCAAAGAAAGTATGATGAGTTATATTCTAATAGCCTTAATGGTAACAATTTCTATAAATTAATTGATATTATCGGTTCGGAAGAAAATATTAGATTAGCATACCGCAACATCAAAACTAATAAGGGGAGTAACACGGCTGGAGTTGACAATTTAACCATTAAAGATATTTGGCACCTAAACGATACAAAGATTATTCATGAAGTTAGAAAACGATTAAATAACTATCAACCACAAGCAGTTAAAAGAGTCCTTATCCCAAAAGAGGGCAGTGATAAGAAGCGACCCCTGGGGATTCCAACAATTTGGGACAGATTAGTACAACAATCTATCCTCCAAGTATTGGAACCTATTTGTGAAGCTAAGTTTCATAACCATAGTTATGGATTTAGACCGAACAGAAGTACACACCATGCACTAAGTAGAGTTGTAAGTCTTATTAACATAGGTCACCAAAACTACTGTGTTGATATTGACATTAAGGGGTTCTTTGATAATGTATGCCACAAAAAGCTATTAAGGCAAATGTGGACTCTGGGAATAAGAGACAAATCACTTCTATGTGTTATTTCAAAAATCCTTAAATCTGAGATAGAAGGAGAGGGTATTCCCAATAAGGGTACTCCGCAAGGAGGAATTATTTCTCCTTTACTTTCCAACATTGTTCTAAATGAACTTGATTGGTGGATAAGTAGCCAATGGGAAACCTACAAACCTCACAGAATCTCTACTCGGCATTTAGGGTTTCGACAATATGCTAGGAAGTACACGAATCTAAAATGTGGTTATGTAGTGAGATACGCGGATGACTTCAAAATAATGTGTCGGACTTATGATGAAGCACAACGCTTTTATCATGCGACAGTTGATTTTCTCAAATCCCGCTTGGGATTAGAAATTAACCCCAAAAAGTCCAAAGTGGTTAATCTCAAGAAAAACTCGTCAGTTTTCCTTGGATTCAAAATCAAAGTGGTTAAACAAGGTAAAGCTAAATTTGGATATATTGCAAAAACCAGTATGTCCGACAAAGCTATTACAAAAGCTAAAAGACAACTAAAAGAACGAATCAAAGGAATTCAAAAGGAGCCGACTTCAGAGAAAGTTACTCAATTTAATTCAACCCTTCTTGGTATACAAAATTACTTTAAATATGCGGTTACAATTTACATGGATTTAACGGAGGTAAATTACTCTCTGCGAAGAGTCATAAGAACCAGACTTAGAAACAATATGAAGCACATGAAGTTCTGTGAAACATCTGTGAATTTTAAAAGGAAGACCAAAGGAATACAACCCAACACTAAGATTTACGCTGTACAGAACACTCCACTCTTACCAGTTACAGGAATACATCATAAAAACCCGTGGAATTTTTCGCAGGTTATCTGTAACTATACGGAAACGGGGCGTAATAAAGTACATAGTAATCTTAAGGCAATACCTAAGGATGTTCTCAACCAAGTTATGAGGACTTATTCGAAGAATAAAAGTATTGAGTACAACGATAATAGGATATCAAAATACGTTGCTCAATATGGTAAGTGTTATGTAACTGGTGAGGAAATTGGTATTGAACGTGTTCATTGTCATCACATTGTTCCCATTAAACAAGGTGGGGATGACAAGTACAACAACTTGGTAATTGTAGATTGGTTTATACACAAACTGATTCACATGACGAATCTTAATAAGATTACACATTACCTTCGGTCTTTTAAACTTAACAAGAAACAAATGGATAAACTGAATGTGCTAAGAACTAAAGCTGGAAATGAACCGATAGTAACATAATTTGATTTTAAAGTCAGTTGGAAACGATGGAACGCCGTATGCTAGGAAACTAGCACGTACGGTGTGAGGTGGGGGAAAAGGTGGAGATTACATCAAAGCCTTACCTATCATCATAAGAATAAGAAATGGTTATATTAGGAGCAGTTGTAAATGGGATTTGTATTATATTTGGTACTTTACTAGGTAAATTATTTAGTAGGATTCCAGAAAGTATGAAGGGAACAATTATGCATGCAATCGGTTTAGCGGTTACTGTGCTTGGGCTTCAAATGGCATTGAAAAGTGAAAATTTTCTTGTTGTCATACTAAGTTTAGTGATTGGTACCGTCATCGGGGAATGGCTACAATTAGAGAGAAAGTTAAAACTGTTAGGAGATTGGCTAGAAAATAAAGTTGGATCAAAAGGGAAAGGGAGCATATCAGAAGGCTTTGTAACTGCTACTTTAATTTTTGCAATAGGTGCGATGGGCATACTTGGTGCACTCGACAGCGGGATTCGCGGCAATCATGATATTTTATTTACAAAGGCGATTATCGATGGATTTATTTCTATTATATTAACGACAACTTTAGGAATTGGTGTAGTATTTTCGGCGATTCCAGTTATTTTATACGAAGGAGGGATCGCGGTTTTTGCAACACAAATTAATAGTTTGGTCCCGAAAGAATTAATGAATCAATTTATAGTGGAAATGACAGCTACAGGTGGTATTATGATAGCCGCTATTGGATTGAACTTACTTGGTGTTATTAAAATTAAGGTGGCAAATTTATTGCCAGGTATATTGGTAGTTGGAATAATCGTTTCACTTATTTATGGTTACGGTTTACTAGTAAAGTAATAGGGGGTGGAGATACATATGGAGGAGTATAAATTTACAAAACGTGTTCATAACATATTGAAGATTGCAGCAGAAGAGGCAGAAAGTAATATCATTCAACCAGCTCATCTGTTTATCGGTATGTGTAAAGAAGGTACTGGAGTTTGTAGCGAGTTGTATATGTATTTGTTCCGTAAAGTGGGGATAGATTTTTCAGAAAAACTTTCAATACGAAAACAATACGATTCACCGTATCAAGAGTATGAAAAAATAGGACAATATAAGGTATCTTATAAGGTGCTAGAAATTTTACAAATAGCGAAGAAACGTATGGAACGTTTCCAGCAAGTAATAATGAATGAAGGACATGTTATATATGCACTATTTCATGTAGATACGTTTATTGGAAATGTACAAATAAAAAAAGATATATTACGTATTATAGCTGAGCCAAGAGATTTAGCGGTCGATCTAAAATGTTTTGTTCCTACTTATAATCATTTAATTTGTACTGTTAGAAAGGCTAGCCCTTCTGATTTTGAAAAATTAGCAAGTTTTGTTAAAGAGGAATTTGGTGAACGTTGGTTACATTCAATAGAGTATGGATTTCGTACATATAAAGATAATTTACCTATTTATATAGCAGAACAAGAAGAAGTGATAGTAGGTTTCGCTTGTTATGATGTAGTGAGAGGAAAGAAGGGATTGTTTGGTCCAATGGGCACAGCGAAAAAAAATCGTGTGAATGGTGTAGGGAAGCAATTGTTATATCGTTGTTTACATAGTATGAAGAAAGAAGGATATGAATACGCAATTATTGGACAAGCAGGTCCGGTTGAGTTTTATGAGCGATGTTGTAATGCACGTTTAATACCGGTAGAGAGTAATTAACCAACTCCATATATGGGAGTTGTTTTTTTTATGAAAATAATGTAGAGATGTAGTGATTTTCACTAGAAAATAGCGGGTTTTGTAGTGAATTTTACAAATAAAGCAAATTACTAAACTTTTTACAAGAAAGGGTGTAGAATGGGTATCTAAAGAAAGAAGGTGTGAAAATGGCCAGCTGGAAACGAAATTTGATGATTTGTTGGCTAGGTTGTTTTACCACTGCAGCCGGTATGAGTTTAGTAATTCCTTTTTTATCTTTTTATATTGAGGAATTAGGAGTAACTGGCACTTCTAGTATTGCACAGTGGTCGGGACTTGCATTTGGTATAACATTTTTAATGGGTGCGATCGTATCACCAATATGGGGAAAGCTTGGTGATATACATGGACGGAAATTGATGCTTATTCGTGCGAGCCTTGGTATGGCGATTATTATGACGCTTATGGGGTTTGTAACGGATGTGTATCAACTAGTCGCACTAAGATTTTTGATGGGAGCGGTATCTGGTTTCCTTTCAACGGCGATGACATTTATTGCAGCAGAAACTCCGAAAGAGCATTCAGGTTGGGCAATTTCTACAATTTCAACTGGGGGCGTGAGCGGTTCTTTACTTGGCCCATTACTTGGTGGTTATTTGTCGGAGTTAATTGGAATGCGCCATGTTTTTCTTGTTACAGGAGCTTTTTTATTCCTTTCTTTTCTCATCGTTTTTTTCTTCCTACATGAAGAGAATCACTCCGCTCAAGCAAAAAAAGTACAACAGAAAAAAGTATGGACGATGGTTCCAGCAAAGCATTTAATTATTAGTTTATTTGTAACAACATTTATTATTCAACTTGCGAACATGTCAATTCAACCTATTATTACATTGTATGTAAAGAATTTAGAAGGCCCAGGAACAGCTCATATTGAAATGATTGCAGGTGCAGTCATGTCTGCGACAGGTTTAGCTATTATTATGGCAGCTCCTAAGCTAGGTAGATTATCAGATCAAATTGGTCCTCAAAAAACGTTAGTTGTAGCGTTGTTTGCTGCAGGAATTATTTTTATCCCGCAAGCATTTGTAACCTCAGCTTGGCAACTATTAATTCTTCGATTTTTATTAGGTATCGCACAAGCAGGATTATTACCTTCCGTACAAACTCTACTAAAACAACATACACCAACCCATGTAACGGGACGAATATTTGGATATAATCAATCGTTTCAGTTTTTAGGAAATATGATTGGACCAGTACTTGGTGGACAAATTGCAGCACATGCGGGCTTCCAATATGTTTTCTTCTCTACATCATCACTATTATTTATTGCGTGCATTTGGGTTTATTTTCATAATAAGAACGAAGAGGTATCAGAGAAACGACATTTGGAAGTTAGTTAACTAAGTGAATGAAAAAGAAGAGGATGAAGCAACGATTGCTTCATCCTTTTCTTTAAAATTGAAGACAAAGATAACTTAATGTACCCATCTCATAACTGCGGTGAATGACTTCACCGTTATTTTCACCGCTTCCCATAGCGATAAATAAAGGAACAAAATGCTCTGCTCTTGGTACTGCTAATTGTGCATGAGGGGCATTGTTCTCCCAATTAAATAATGCATCTTTATCAGTAGTCTGCATATGTTTAATAATCCAATCATCAAATTCAATTGCCCATTGTTCGGGTGTCGTTTGATTCCATTTCAAAGCTCGTAAGTTATGAACAGTAACACCGCTACCGATTATTAAAATATCTTCTTGTCCAAGCCCTTTAAGTGCTTCTCCAATCTTAAATTGCTCTTTTGCAGGAAGGAATGGATTGACTGAAATTTGGACGACAGGAATATTTGCTTCTGGATACATGCGGTGCAGAAGAGTCCATGAGCCATGATCTAAACCTCTCGTCATATTATGATGGACTGGAATACCTTTGTTTTTAAATTTTGTTTCTAACATAGATGCAATGTTAGAAGAACCTTTCGCACGATATTTGATTTCGTATAACTCAGGAGGAAAACCTCCAAAATCATAAATTGTTTCATATTCGTTATCTGATGAAGAAATCGTTAATGCTTCACTTTCCCAATGAGCAGTGAAAATAATAATCGCTTTCGGTTTATATGTTGCTCCAAGTGTTTTTAAAAACCTTGTATAGTCTGTATCTTGAATAGCAAGCATCGGTGATCCGTGTGCTAAAAATAATGATGGCATCATAATAGAAACCTCCCAAAAAATATAATAATTACTTTATGTAAGTAACTATATAATCTTATTTCAAATTCGTCAACATAATAGTTATTGAGCTAATTGGAAAAGTGCGGCATTTGTCATAATGAAAGCAATTGCATATAATACATAATAAGAATAATGAATGGATATTCATTTTTTGATATACATAATAGAGTTGGGGGCTGACGAAATGAACGTACAGGAAAGTTTCGTTACGGCATTGGATGGATCGGAAATTTATTTACGTAAATGGCTACCAGAAAGAGATCCGCGAGGAATTATTCAAATTGCACATGGTATGACAGAACATGCAGGTGTTTATACAGACTTTATTGCTGCGTTATTAAAAGCAGGGTATGGTGTTTATGCACATGATCATAAAGGTCATGGGAAAACAGTGAAAAGAGAAGAAGATTATGGTCATTTTAAACCAAATGTAGGTTGGAATGAGGCTGTTTCTGATGTTATTTTTGTATCAGAAACGATAAGAAAAGAGCAGACATGCCCGTTATTTTTACTTGGACATAGTATGGGTTCTTTTTTATCAAGACGTGCTGTACAACTGAAAGGTGAATTATATGATGGATTCCTTATTTCAGGAACTGGTGGAAATCCAGGGATTTTAGGAAGTATCGGTCATAAAGTAGCGACAATTGAGATGAAATTACGCGGGGAAAAAACGAAAAGTCCAATGTTAAATTTTTTATCTTTCGGAAACTTCAATTCACACTTTAAACCAAATCGTACAAAATTTGATTGGTTATCTTCAGATAACAGTCAAGTAGATAAATATATTGCGGACCCATTATGTGGATTCATTTGTACAACGAGTTTTTATCGAGAATTATTTTCTGGTGTATTAGAAGTAAATAAACTAGAAGAGTTCAAAAAAACACCGAAAAACCTTCCGATACATATTTTTTCAGGAGATCGTGATCCTGTTGGGGATATGGGGAAAGGTGTAAAAGAAGTATATGAAAATTATAAAAAATGCGGCGTGACAGATGTAACGCTGCATTTATATGAAAATGGCAGACATGAAATGTTCCATGAAGTAAATAAAGATGAAGTATTTCAAGATTTGATTTCTTGGTTAGATAAGCATATTGTATGAGAAGAAACCTCACTTTTTGAAGTGAGGTTTCTTTAAGGAGCTGGAGGAATAGTTATGAGTGAATTTGTTAATAAAGAATATGTAGAAATAGATTTTCAAGATGTTTTGATTAAGGAAGAGGAATTGAAGAATAGTACATTCATAAAATGCCGTTTTAGAGGGATAGATGCATCGGAAGTTTCTACTGAAAATTGTAACTTCATAGAATGTGATTTTACCGGTGCTCTTTTTAACGCTTCTATTCATCAAGGAACTACATTTGCGAATTGTAAGTTTGTTGGTGCGAATTTATTCGTATCGAAGTTTGAAGAATGTAAAATGACTGGCTCTGATTTTGAAGAAGCGAATTTAGACGGAATAACTATCATATCGGGTGATTGGTCATATACGAATTTAAGGTTTGCGAACTTAAGTAAACAAATGTTAAAGGGTATACGTTTCATGGAAGCGGACCTATATGAATGTAATTTAGAAAAAGCAGATTTACGTGAAGCGGATTTAACCGGTGCACAATTAGGTAAGGCGAAACTTAGCGGTGCAAATTTAAAGGGAGCGATAGTTGATAGAATTGACTTTACAAGCTTTAATTTGAAAAATGTAAAATTAGATATAGCACAGGCAGTTGCGGTAGCTAGATGTTATGGGGCTAAGGTAAACTAAATTGTTTAAAAAACCGTTCAAATTGCTGAACGGTTTTTTAAATCATAATAGTAGTATAATAGTGAATGAGGTGCTCATACTATGGAAGATAAAACATTAGGTATACTACTAGATGTAGTTGGGGAATTATTTTCAGATGAAATATCAATTGCTGTTTCGAATACGAAAGAATATATTTACTATCGGCCAAGTAAACGAATTGATTTAAAGATTAGTGTCGGGGATCCTATAAAGGAAGGAACGATTGCTCATAAAGCGATGGTGATGAACCAAAAAACCTCTGAGTTTATTAATCGGGATGTTTTTGGTATTCCTTATCATGGAATGGCTGTACCATTTTCAAACAATGGAAAGCTTGAAGGGTGCGTAACGGCAATTTATCCAGCTTTAACGGATGGAAAGTCAGTTGTTACTTTAAAAACAACAGACGGCTGGATTCCGGTTCCTTTTTCAAAGGTTATGTATTTAGAGGCTAAAGATAAAAAGACGTATGTGAATTCAGAAGAGTTATCAGGAACACATAAATACTCTCTGCAAGAATTCGAATACTTGCTTCCGAAAGATTCATTTATTAGATGTCATCGTTCGTTTATTGTAAATGTTAATCATATTAAAGCGATTTATCCTGATACCCATTCTACTTTTGTACTTTCAATGGATAATGGTGAGAGAGTACCAGTTAGTCAATCGTACGCTAGTTATTTCCGTAAGCTTCTAGGATTCTAAGTTTTTCTGCTTTAGAACCTAGATTTGCTGTTCTGTCTGAATTTTCGGTATTGTATACTAAAATCCCTATTTTGATAGTGTTAATGTGTAAAATAATTATGAATATTCAATGAGAGAGGGATTACATATGGAGAATAACTTAGATAGAATCAGAGATCAACGTCTAAAAGATCGGGTAGTTACACCTGAGGAAGCAGCTTCCTGGATTCAAAGTGGAATGACTTTAGGCTTAAGTGGGTTTACACGTGCAGGTGATGTAAAAGCAGTCCCATTTGCGCTTGTAAACCGAGTTAAGAATGATGAATCTTTTAAAGTAAATGTTTATACTGGGGCTTCTTTAGGCTCGGATGTAGACAAATTATTTGCTGAGGCAGGAATTTTAGGGAAAAGATTACCTTTCCAAGCTGACGCGACTATGCGAAAAGGAATTAATAACGGAGACTTTTTATTTGTGGATCAACATTTGTCTCATACAGCAGAGTTACTCCGCGCTGACGTTCTGGATATAGATTTCGCTATTTTGGAAGCGGTTGCGATTACAGAGGACGGAATGATTATTCCAACCACTTCAATTGGAAATTCCTTAGCGTTTTCCTTAAATGCTAAGTCTATTATTATTGAAATGAATATGGCTCAATCCGCGCAATTAGAGGGGCTACATGATCTATATGAACCAGGTAAACAAGGAGAGAGGCTGCCAATTCCGCTTGTGAAAACAGATGACCGAATTGGAACAATCGGTATTCAAATTGATTCTGAAAAAGTAAAGGGAATTGTGTTTACGAATCAATTGGATTCGCCATCGACAATTGTTCCTCCGGATGAAGAAACTGTTATTATGGCACAGCATTTAATAGAATTCCTTCGAGAAGAAGTCAAAGTAGGCCGATTAACAAATCGTTTAGCGCCGTTACAATCAGGAATTGGTTCAGTGGCTAATGCAGTATTGCACGGAATGTTAGATTCAGAATTTGAAGATTTAGAAGTATATTCCGAGGTTTTACAAGATGCAGTTTTTGATCTTATGGATGCTGGAAAAGTCAATTTTGCTTCTTGTTGTTCTATCACGCTTTCTGAAGAGAAAATGCAACAAGTATTTTCTAACTTTGAAAAATATCGTGACAAATTAATGATGCGTCCACAAGAGATTTCCAATCATCCTGAAATTATTCGTCGCCTTGGATTAATCTCAATTAATACTGCATTAGAATTAGATATATACGGAAATGTTAACTCTACTCACGTTTTAGGTACAAAAATGATGAATGGTATTGGTGGGTCTGGTGATTTTGCAAGAAATGCTCGCTTAGCTATCTTTGTTACTAAATCGATTGCGAAAGGTGGTAACATTTCAAGCATCGTTCCTTTTATTTCTCATGTAGACCATACTGAACATGATGTAGATGTTATCGTCACTGAACAGGGGTATGCTGACTTAAGGGGACTTGCGCCAAGAGAAAGAGTGGAACTTATTATTGAGAATTGCGTACATCCAATGTATCGTGCCCAGCTACGAGCTTATTACGAAGAAGCAAAAACAAGAGGTGGACAAACTCCTCATATTTTAGAAAAAGCTTTTTCTTGGCATACGAACTATGCTAAAAATGGAACAATGCTTGAAGCGGTAGTAGAAACTGTATAGGTGTGTATCGTACGAAATAGTAAAACGAATGAGTGAGCTTGAAGATTAAATTTTAGAAAAAGAGAACGCCGACTTTTAGGGATGTGAAGTGACCCCTAAAAGTTAGACACGGTTATTTGATTAGGCAGCTTGATAAAAGTGAGTCCGGTATTGTACCGGGCTCATTTTTAATTTTGCCTTAATCCGTTTCGTATTATAATAATCTATATATTTTTCTAATTCTATTTTAAAGTGCTCTACATTTTCAAATTCTTTTATGTAGAGGAACTCCGATTTCATAATCCCAAAGAAATTTTCTATTACTGCGTTGTCGTAACAGTTGCCTTTTCGAGACATACTCTGGACGATAGCTCTTGATTCTAGTGTACGGACGTATTGTCTCATTTGATAATGCCATCCTTGATCCGAATGCATCAGTAGCTGGTGCGTTTCAGGTAAACGTTCCAATGCTTTCTCTAACATGTCTGAAACAAGCGAATACGTCGGTCTAGAACCAATTGTATAGGTAATAATTTCACCATTATACAAATCTAATACAGGTGATACATACAGTTTTTCTCCAAACAATTTAAACTCTGTGATGTCTGTTACCCACTTTTGATTCGGTGCATCTGTATGAAAATTACGCTCTAAAATATTAGGTGCAATTCTACCGACTTTTCCTTTATAGGATTTATATTTCTTCATACGCACAACACACTTTAACCCAAGCTCTTTCATAATGCGCTGAACCTTCTTGTGGTTCACTTTCTGGCCACGATTCGTTAATTCATCACGAATGCGACGGTAACCATAACGACCTTCATTTTCCTCATAAATCGCTTTAATCTCAGCTTTCAAATCGGCATCTACATCTGGACGATTCATTTTCTTTACTAAATCATAATACGTGCTTCGAGGAATAGTAGCTAGCTCCACGAGTGCCTTCACCGAATATTTATGCCTTAATTCATAGACTACTTGCGCTTTGTCTTGTTTTGTGATTTTTCCTTGTTTTGAACTAAGGCATTTAACTTTTTTAAGTACTCATTTTCCATCTCAAGCTGTTTAATGCGTGCTTCAAGTGCTTCGACTGACCCTTCAGCTAAATGTTGTTTTAATTGTTTATTTGAATCTTTTTTCATGGATGGACGCCCCTTTTTCTTAGATTGAAGGGCATCAATTCCTTGTGTTTCGAGCTGTTTTTTCCAAACAGAAATCGTTGAAGGGGCAGGAATATTAAAGATAGCTGCCGTCTCAAATAAGGACATACCGTTTTCAATCATAAAGTTTAGTACGTCTAGTTTAAATTGTTGTGTGTAATTTGTACATCGTTTTAGAAAAGCTTCCAGACCATTCTGTTTATATTGGTTTACCCAATTCAAAATGATTGTGTCACTTATACCGAGCGATCTACCCATTTCTCGATAACTTTCATTTCCGTTCAAATAACGTAGAACGATTTGTATTTTTTCATCAGCTGTAAATTTAGCCATAGAAAAACTGCACCTCCAATTGTTAGACTGTGTCTAACAATTGGGGTGCAGTTCAAAAATCGTACTGATTATAATAAAGATTTATAAAAGTAATTTCTAATTTATGAAAATAAAAGGTTTTTTGAAGTGCTTTCCGAATCAATTTAGTAGTTTACATATTGAAAGTGAGGAAAAAGAATCATGAAGATAAGAGAAGCGTTATTAAGTGAAGCAAATGAATTAAGTGAATTCGCACTACATTCAAAAGCAACGTGGAATTATAGTGAAGAATTCATACTTGCCTGTAAGGAAGATTTAACAATTACGGAAGAGTACATAAAAAATAATTTTGTATATGTTTTAGAAAACGATAATACGAAGATTGGGTTTTTCTCATTTTTACATAACGATAAAGCTCTCGATTTCTTATACATTCATCCTCGTTACAAAGGAAAAGGTTACGGGAAAATACTTTGGGAGTATGTAATAGAAAAAGCCAATGAACTTGGAATAAAAAGCTTTACAATTGATAGTGATCCGAATGCAAAAGGATATTACTTAAAAATGGGAGCACAGTTAATAGGAGAGACACCATCAACTGTCTTTAAGGGTCGTTTACTGCCTCTTTTGAAATATGATGTGTAAAACTATTAATAGTAGGGGAAGATTAGAATGGATGATGTAAAGGAAAAAAGAATATATGAAGCACTAATAAAATCGTGGTCGATTGAAACAAGTTCAAAGTGGACAATTGAAAATCCAGCAAAGGGACAATGTGGTGTTACAGCTCTTGTCGTTCAAGACATATACGGAGGAGAAATTAAAAAGACAAAAGTAAGAGAGGTATGGCACTTTTATAACTTTATAGATGGGCAGAGATTTGATTTTACAGAGACTCAATTCAATGGGAAATTGAATTATATGGATGAAAAGTCAAATCGGGAAGAAGCATTTGCAGATACAAATGAAAAGCAATATAGCATTTTGAAGGAAAAAATAACAAAAGAATTAAAATTATCTTTTGACTCTTAATCTTTAATAAGTTACTATAATGGTGGTAACTTATTAAAGGGAACTTCATAGAGTTGAAAGGGGAAATACTTTTGAAAACAACTTATGTAAACGCTACAATTGTAACGATGAATGAACAAAACGAAGTGATAGAAAATGGATATATCATTGTAGAAAATGATCAAATTATAGATGTAAAGAGCGGAGAATTCGCTAATGATTTTGCAGTAGATGAAGTAATTGACATGAAAGGAAAGTGGGTTTTACCAGGGCTTGTAAATACACATACACACGTTGTAATGAGTCTCTTAAGAGGTATTGGCGATGATATGTTATTACAACCATGGCTTGAGACGAGAATTTGGCCACTTGAAAGTCAGTTTACTCCAGAGCTTGCGGTTGCTAGTACGGAATTAGGATTACTTGAAATGGTGAAAAGTGGTACAACATCATTCTCTGACATGTTTAATCCAATTGGAGTAGATCAAGATGCAATTATGGAAACGGTATCAAAGAGTGGGATGCGAGCTGCTGTTTCAAGAACTTTATTTAGCTTCGGAACGAAAGACGATGAAAAGAAAGCAATCGAAGAAGCTGAGAAATATGTGAAGCGTTACTATAACGAAAGTGGCATGTTAACTACGATGGTTGCACCACATAGTCCATATACATGTAGTGCAGAACTGTTAGAAGAGTGCGCTCGTATTGCAGTAGAAAATCAAACGATGGTTCATATTCATCTTTCGGAAACAGAGCGTGAAGTACGTGATATTGAAGCGCAGTACGGGAAACGTCCAGTAGAATATGCAGCAAGTTGCGGGTTGTTTAAACGCCCAACAGTTATTGCACACGGTGTAGTATTAAATGAAAATGAGCGTGCATTTTTAGCAGAACATGATGTTCGAGTAGCACATAACCCAAATAGTAATTTAAAACTAGGTTCTGGTATAGCAAATGTAAAAGCGATGCTAGAGGCAGGAATGAAAGTAGGAATTGCAACAGATAGTGTGGCATCTAACAACAATTTAGATATGTTTGAAGAAATGCGCATAGCGACTTTACTACAAAAAGGTATTCACCAAGATGCAACAGCGTTACCAGTTGAAACAGCTCTTACACTTGCGACTAAAGGAGCTGCTGAAGTAATCGGGATGAAACAAACAGGATCACTTGAGGTTGGAAAGTGTGCTGATTTTATTACGATTGACCCATCTAATAAGCCGCATTTACAACCAGCAGATGAAGTGTTATCGCACCTGGTATATGCAGCTAGTGGAAAAGATATAAGCGATGTAATTATTAACGGAAAGCGTGTCGTTTGGAATGGCGAATGTAAAACGTTAGATGAAGAGCGTATTATATTTGAAGCGAGTCGTTATAAACGAGGTTTACAAAGATAGATAATTATGTGGCAGTTGAAAAAGCTATCCTTTTTTAAAAGGGTAGCTTTTTTCTCGAACGAATAAATATTCAAAAGAATGTCGCATCTTTCTGTTCATATTTCTGCTATAATATATTACGCTTTATAATATTTTATATTTAAGGAGAACAACTCATGAAGCGAAAAAAGAGCCATTTAATGGTAATGGCACTTGTTACATCTTTATTATTAACAGCTTGTAATAATAAAGCGGATAAAAGTGACATAGAGGTTAAAAAACAAGTGTTAAATGTAACAGTATCAGAAGAAATTCCTTCTCTGGACACTGTGAAAACAACAGATGGTACATCAGCGCACGTTATGCAGAATATATTTGAAGGGTTATATGTATTAAATGATCAAGATCAGCCTACTCCAGCCATAGCAAAATCGTTTAAAAGAAGTGAAGATGGTAAGAAATATACATTTGACTTGCGTAAAGATGCAAAATGGTCAAATGGGGATAATGTAACAGCAAATGATTTTATGTTTGCGTGGAAACGTGCAATTAACCCTGAAACAGCATCTCAATATGCGTCCATGCTCTTTTATGTAAAAAATGCGAAAGAGATTAATAAGGGAGCAATGTCTCTAGATGAACTTGGAGTTACGGTTATAAATGATTATAAGTTAGAAGTTGAACTAGAACAGCCAATTCCGTATTTTTTACAGTTGTTAGCATTACCTATATATTTACCACAGCATGAATCATTTTTGAAAGAACAAGGAAACAATTATGCATTGGAACCTAGTAATCTCATATATAACGGTCCATTTGTATTAGAAAAATGGAAGCATGAACAAGAGTTTCAATTAAAGAAAAATGCTACATATTGGGATCAAAAGAAAGTGAAACTAGACGAAATAAACTTTCATATCGTGAAGGATACAATGACAGCTGTAAATTTATATGAAGCCGGAGATTTGGACCGGGTACCTATTAATTCGCAAGTTGTAGACAAGTATAAGGGGAATAAGGAATTACATATGTCGAGTGATCCTGGAATTGCTATGCTTCGTTTTAATGAAAAAAATACCGCGTTAGCAAATAAAAAGGTGCGTCAATCTATTTCATTAGCGTTAAATAAAGATGATTTCGTTGCTCACTTTATTAATAACGGAGCAAAACCTGCAAGTGGACTTGTACCAGTTGGTCATGTAAATGAAGAGACTGGCAAAGATTTTAGAAAAGAAAACGGAGATCTTTCTCTATATGACTTACAAAAGGCGAAAAAGATTTGGGAAGAAGCGAAAAAAGAACTTGGAGTAGGCGAAGTAAACCTTGAGTTTCTAACATTTGAACAAGATAACGCAAAACGTATGGCAGAATATATAAAAGGTGACTTAGAAAAGTATTTGCATGGATTAACGATACAAATTAAACAACAGCCATTTAAGCAAAAATTACAGTTAGAACAAACAGGTGATTACGATATAACTATGGCAAATTGGGGACCTGACTATAAAGACCCAATTAGTTATTTAGAGTTATTTACGACAGGGAATCCGAATAATAAAATGAATTATTCTAATGTTCGTTACGATGAATTAATAAAGAAAGCGAAAACGGATTTTGTACTAGATAGGGAAAAACGATGGGAAGCGTTGCGAGAAGCCGAGCAGGTATTATTAGAAGATGCTGCGGTGGCGCCGCTTTATCATATTGGCTCAGCGTATGTACAAAAGGAGTATGTAAAAGGGATTGAAAAACATCAATTTGGTGGTGTTTATACTTATAAGAATGCTTATATTGCTAATGAATAAATACAAAAAACCTTACTTTTTAAAAGTAAGGTTTTTTACACATGAATTCTATTAAACCGATTTTAATAAAGCGTAAAAATTCGTATCATATGGGATATCATCTTGATACATATAATTTTTTAGAACGCCTTCTTTTTCAAAGCCTAATTTTAATAGTACTTTATTGGAAGCTTCATTTTCAAGAAATACAATTGCCCCGATCCGCTTTAAATGAATCGTATGGAAACCGTATGATATAACCTCAGAAACAGCTTCAGTCGCATATCCTTTTCCCCAGTGTTCAGGTAAAAAGGCATAACTTATATTGGCTCGTTTATGCTCAGAAGACCAATCGTGAAAACCAATGGTACCGATGAGTTCTTTCTTGTCTTTTAATTCGATTCCCCATTTTATACCGTTTCTTGCATTGTAACTGAGCTTAAAGTTATGAATGATTTGTTTCACTTGATCAACATCTTGTAACGGTTTTTGGCCATAATAGCGCAGTACATTAGTATTAGAAAAGCATTGTAGTATACGCGGTGCATCTTCTTCGGTAAGTTCTCTTAAAATGAGTCGGTCTGTTTTCAATATAGGAAACATGCTTTCACTCCATTTCTTTTGAAACTAGAATGTGTTGTTATTATATAATCTAGTCTGAAAATAAAGATTATTCAAGAGGGGAGTAAGGTTTTAATTTATGATAAAATTGATTGTGGAATATATTTCAAAAAGAGGTTTGTATATGGAGAAAAATTCAATTTTAATTGTAGATGATGATCAAGATATTGTTCAATTTATAAAAGTGAATCTAATGCAAGAAGGTTTTAAAGTTTTTAGTGCTCATAACGGAGAAGAGGCTTTAGAAATAATAAATAATAACAGTATTCAACTTGCTATTTTGGATATTATGATGCCTCAAATGGATGGTATAGAACTTTGTAGAAGGGTTAGAGAGAAACATAGTTTACCAATTATGTTTTTAAGCGCGAAATCATCGGATGTAGATAAGGTAATTGGATTTAGTACTGGGGCAGATGATTATATTGTGAAGCCGTTCAGTACAATTGAATTTATCGCAAGAGTGAAAGCTCAATTAAGAAGGTATACATATTTCAACCAAAATGCTGTTCAAGTAATGGAAAAGAAAATAAATATTAGAGGTTTAGAAATAGATGAAGTGTCGAGAACAGTAATGTTATATGGAGAAACAATGAATCTTACGAAAACTGAATATGATATTTTGTACTTAATGGCCGCTGCAAAGAATCGTGTGTTCACTATTGAAGAAATATATGAGAGCGTTTGGAAAGAAAGAGCCTATGAAAGTAATAATACAGTAATGGTTCATATTGCAAGATTAAGAAATAAAATTGAAGAGAATCCAAAAGAGCCGAAGTTTATTCAAAATGTTTGGGGAGTCGGATATAAAATTGAAGATTAAATCATTACAAGGCATTAGAGCTAAGTTTTTTATTGCATTCATATGTAGCATTTTGTTAGCAACTGTAAGTATAATAGCGTTTCAAATTGTAATTGGAAATATATATAGTCATGTTACTGCGTTAGAGGAAAAATATTCATTTTTATATTTTATAGTTTTTTTGATTTTTACTACAACATACTTTGCATTCATGACAAAAACGATGATGAAAAGATTATCTCAAATTAATAAGAACGTGAAGAAAATAAGTGATGGTAATTTTGAAATACATATACCTATTTCGAAAAGCGATGAGATTGGTGAACTAGCGGCAAATGTTAATAGAATGGCGAAAAGTTTAAAAGAGTCTATTGAGAATGAAAAAAAACCACAGGAAATGAAAAATGAAATGATTAGTAATATTTCTCATGACTTACGAACGCCAGTAACATCTTTAATAGGTTATGCGGACCTGTTAGGAAATAAACTTCATTCAAATGGAGAAGAATGTGAAGAGTATGTAAGTATATTAAAGCGAAAAAGTTATGAATTAAAAAATCAAGTAGATGATTTATTAGAATACTGTCAAATAAATTATAGAGAGATTGAATTACATAAAGATGAAATAGATATGAAAGCATTAATTGAACAAATCATGATTGACTTTGTACCACAATTAGATGATGCCAATATGAGCTTTTATATTAAAAGTGATGAAGTGCTACATGTAGAAGTTGATGTGGCACTTATAGTGAGACTATTTGAAAATGTAATAGGTAATAGTATTATGTATGGAAAAGATGGAAAGGAAATTGCAATTGGAATTTCCAATAAAACAAT
The DNA here is from genome assembly GCF_038006965.1 of Bacillus sp. FSL K6-1338. Lineage (NCBI taxonomy): Bacteria > Bacillati > Bacillota > Bacilli > Caryophanales > Bacillaceae > Bacillus > Bacillus sp. FSL K6-1338. The sequence goes on from NZ_JBBOWI010000001.1 coordinate 1,760,743, forward strand.
GAATGTTGAAGTAGAAATTAAAAATTTTGGAAAATGCATTCCGAAAGAGGACCTTCCTTACGTTTTTGAGAAATTTTATCGTAGTGAAAAATCACGTAGCTCTCATACGGGTGGGAAAGGAATAGGACTTGCAATTTCGAAAAGTATAGCACAGCTCCATCAAGGGGATATAACTGTACGTAGTAACGATAAAGAAACAGTTTTTACTGTAAAATTACCGCAGTATAAAAAAGTAAGAAAGTCGTAAGTATTTCTTTCATATGTCGTAATTTTTACTTTGTATCATTGAGAAAAAGGATATGAGAGTAGGGATACGACATGTGGAAGAAATTTTTATTAGTAATTATAGTTCCTTTTTTAATTATAAGTTGGAGTTTAATTTATGTAGCTAATGGTGTTACATCAGTCTTTGTTTGGTGGTGTATACAGGCTTTTAGTGTAATTTCAGTTTTTCTCTTAATAGGATCAGTAATAATGTTTTTTTTGAACGGCATTTTTAGAAAGCGGATAGATAGAACGCTACTTTTAATTATTCTGTTTTCTATCATTGGAGCTTGGCCTGTCGGTTGGTTTGCTAATATAGGTAGAATTGCTTATCCAGCAGATATACAATCGATGGGTCCTAAAGCAGTAGTTCGTGTTCCTTTGAATGAACGAGCATTGATAGGTTGGGGCGGTGATCGGTTAGAAACGAACTATCACGTTATAAAACCAAATGAAAGGTGGGCATATGATATCCTTATGCCGCCTGCTGAAGTGAAAAGTAGTATGTTAGAGGATTATGGAATATATGGAGCAGAAGTAATGGCACCAGCTTCTGGAACAGTTGTATCTATTAATAATGATGAAAAAGATGTAGTTCCAGGAGAGGATGATTTTCAGTCGATGGCGGGGAATCATATTTATTTACGACTAGATGAATCAGGGACATTTTTGATTCTTGCCCATTTAAAGAAAGGCTCAATTAAAGTGAGGGAAGACCAACATGTAAATGAAGGAGAGGTTCTTGCTCAAGTCGGTAACTCCGGAAGTTCAAGTGAGCCGCATTTACATATTCATCATCAAAGGCAGGATCCGTCCAAAGTAAATATGTTTTTTGCGGAAGGATTGCCACTTTACTTTCGAACTGAAAATGGTGTCATGATGCCGGAAAGAGGGACATACATAAGTGGTAAGTAGAAGAAAATCATTTCATCCAAAAAGGGTATTCCAAATTAAAATTGGAATACCCTTTTTTCATTACCCTACAAACGTTTGATACAGTAAGAAAATATTTAAAATGATAACGAGTGCTGCAATTATCCATGCGATAAATGTTGTTATACGGTGGTTAACGAGTGCACCCATAATCTTTTTATTACTTGTAAACATAATAAGTGGCACTAGTGCAAATGCAATACCAAATGATAAGACAACTTGACTCATAACGAGAGCGTAAGTTGGATTTACACCTAAAGCGATAATAACTAGTGGTGGAATCATTGTAATAAATCGACGTAAATATAACGGAATATGCATGCGAATGAATCCTTGCATAATAATATCACCTGACATTGTACCGACAGAAGAGCTTGATAAACCTGCTGATAAAAGTCCAATCCCAAATAATGCAGCCGATACAGGACCTACTAAGTTGGTAAATTGAGTGTAAGCAACATCTAAATCTTCAACGTGCATACCGTTTTTAAAGAATAGTGCAGCTGCTACAATTAACATACTTGCATTAATTGCTCCAGCGATAACCATTGCAATAATAATATCGATAAATTCGAAACGAAAAATCTTTTTCTTTTGTTCGTCAGTTGTTCCAACCACGCGGCGTTGTGTTAATGCAGAATGCAAGTATATTGCATGCGGCATAACTGTCGCACCTAAAATCCCTGCTGCAAGTAATATACTGTCTACACCTTGGAATTTCGGAATAAATAGTCCTGAAAGAAGGGGACTTAATTCTGGTTTTGCATAAAAAACTTGGATCCCAAATGCTATTACTACAATAAAGATCATCCCTGTAATAATAGCTTCTAGTGAGCGAAATCCTCTGCGTTGAAACTCAAGAATAATAAATGATCCGACTGCTGTAATTAAAGCAGCTGGTAACATAGGTATTCCAAATAATAAATACAATCCGAGTGCTGCCCCGATAAATTCAGCTAAATCTGTAGCCATAATAACGAGTTCACCTTGTATCCATAAGCCGATAGACACAGGCTTTGGAAAGTTTTCACGAGCTATTTCGGGTAAATTGTTTCCTGTAGCAATTCCTAATTTAGCCGATAAAGTTTGGATTAATACAGCCATTAAGTTAGAAGCGAATATAACCCATAATAGTAAATATCCATATTGTGAACCAGCTGCGATATTTGTAGCAAAGTTGCCAGGATCAATATAAGCAACGGACGCGATAAAAGCGGGCCCTAAAAATGGTAACAGTCTTTTCCAGCCTTTTGTTTCTCCACTTAAAGCTAAGTGAGCTGATTGTACAGTTGTACTTTCAGAAGGGAGATGTTCATCTTTTGTTATATCTTTATTCATAGTAGTTTTCCCCTTTAAAATGTTAACTTGATGAAATTATTGTATTTATTCTTACTCATTATTTCAATACATTTAAATATGTTATGTGATAATTTCATTTGAACACGAAAGTTTCCTTAATGCAAATTATATGCCTTTATGCAATGGATGGTGTGATAATGTAAAATGAATTGGGAGTTTATGGTGTGATGACATGGGGAAACATAGTGAATTAAAGGGCTGTTTTTGAAATTTATGTGAACATAAAGCCGATAATACAGCATATTAATTGATGGAATTGCATTTGTATGATATATAATATATTGGGATTACAACATAACCATAGTGTTTTGATGTGTAATCTTGTTTTTTTATTTTTGTTAACTGATAGAAAATAGTATAAAGAAAAGAAAATGGGATTCATTTTCTTATTATATATGTTTTGATATGAACGTTAACTTATACATGATTTTAAAAATTAGATAGGTGGTAGAAATACATTGGCAACTACAAAACCATACAGAGTATTACTATATTACATGTACACAACAATTGAAAATCCAGAAGAATTCGCGGCAGAGCATTTAGAATTTTGTAATTCACTTGAATTAAAAGGAAGAATTCTTGTAGCAAAAGAAGGTATTAACGGAACTTGTTCTGGAACTGTAGAGCAAACAGAAAAATACATGGAAGCAATGAACAATGATCCACGTTTTGATGGTATCGTATTTAAAATAGATGAAGAAGAAGGGCATGCATTCAAGAAAATGCACGTACGTCCTCGTCCAGAATTAGTTACACTTCGTCTAGAAGATGACATTAACCCACACGAAATAACTGGGAAGTATTTAGAGCCAAAAGATTTTTATGAGGCAATGAAACAAGAAGATACAGTTATCATTGATGCACGAAATGATTATGAATTTGATTTAGGACACTTCAAAGGTGCGATTAAACCTGATATTGAATCATTCCGTGAATTACCAGATTGGATTAGAGAAAACAAAGAAACACTTGAAGGTAAAAAGATTTTAACTTATTGTACAGGCGGAATTCGTTGTGAGAAATTCTCAGGTTGGTTAGTTCGTGAAGGTTATGAAGATGTAAGTCAGCTTCACGGCGGAATTGTAACGTACGGAAAAGACCCAGAAGTACAAGGTGAGCTTTGGGATGGACAATGTTACGTGTTTGATGAGCGTATCGCTGTACCAGTAAATCAAAAAGAACATGTTATCGTTGGTAAAGACCACTTTACAGGTGAACCATGTGAGCGCTATGTAAACTGTTCAAATCCAGAATGTAATAAGAAAATTTTATGTTCTGAAGAAAACGAAGCGAAATATTTACGTGCATGTTCTCATAAATGTCGTGTAAGTCCACGTAACCGCTACGTAATACAACATGAATTAACGGAAGAGCAAGTAGCTGCTGCATTAGAGAAAATCGAAGCAGGGAAGTAAGCTGAATTCGTATAATAAAAAGGTACTCCAAGCTTTATTTTGGAGTACCTTTTTTGTTATACGGTTCTGTCATTTGTCGGTAAGTCGATATATTTGAAAAATCGCTGATAAAAATTTCATTTACTGCAGCATACCACATATTTGGAAATAACCTTCTTTAATTTTTATCCTCTTTTTCTTTTACAGCAGACAGTACAGTTTGTTTTACCCATGCTTTTCTTCTTTTGTGCTGCACAGCCCATTGGTATAACCCTTGAGCGCCTAAAATAAGTGAAATGACAATGCCGCTAATCGCAATTAATAGAGCGAAAAATTCAAGAGGTGACGATATTTTGTTTGAATCGGTGTTTCTTAGAAGATCGATCATAGTAAACCCTAACATTTGGCCTACTACAGAGTAGAGCGTTAAAATTAATAATAAGAGACTATCTTTTTTTGAGGCGACATTTTCTTGATATTTAAACAAACTATCAAGATTTTGTTTCGCGTTCGAGTATAAAACCTCAATATTAAAAAGTTTTCTTAAGCGGAAGAAAATATCTTCACTTTGTGATTGAGATACTAATTCTAAAGAAAAATAATTAGCAGTGAACGAATTAATCGAATAAATTAATTTCTCTATTTCATTAGTATCTTGTTCAATATTTAGCTCAGCATAGGCGTTTGCCATTTTTAATAAAACAATTTTATGGAATAGGTTTAATAATAAAGCGTAATAAAATTCTCCGTACATTTGACTAGCAAGTTTATCGATTTCGCGTTCTCCTTCATTTGTTACACATGTAAAAATATGTTCTTCCATAATGAAGTAACGATTTGGAGCCCATCTCTGGTAAGCGTGTTTTTTTAAATAGTTATGAATGTAAGGAAGGTTACTTGCACTCACATATGGCTTACCATCACTTGTTAATCCGGAAAGACTGGAAGTACGATAAACATCCACTTCATTAAGTTCCATACCTTCTTTTAGTGACAATAAAGTTTGGACGTACATTCTCTGGTCTTCAAAGAAAGGGAAGGTTTGAAAGTATGAACTTCTTAATCTCTTCTTTTCAAAGAAATCAGTTACGCCATGAAATAAATAACCAAAAATGAATTTTTCAACTTGGGAATACTTTTTTCCGTTACATTCAATACAAATAGACTCATTTGTATCAGTTTTAGTTTCAAGTACACGGAAGCGATCTGCGAATTCGATTGCTTCAGATAAAGTCATGTTTGGAGCAGTGTTTACTTCTGTTCGAATTGTTAAGAAGCCAAGTTCATAAGGACAAAGTGTTACATCAATAGAGTGTATCTTGAATGGAATTGAAATAAGGTTTGTTGTTAAATGTCCAGTTAAGTTAAGATCTTTTGAATAACGTTGCAAGCCCTTTTGATGCTCTGAGTGAGGAAAGAGAATTTTATTTGTAAATGAAAGATAGTATGCTTCCATATTTTGATGTGAAACTTTAAACTCCCCATAATATGTATTTTCATCATCGAGATGATCGAGCCGAAAAGGACGAAAATCGTTTTTTTGTAAGAAAGGGAACATATTTTGTTCATATCCAGTTTTAAACGAAAACGGGAATATAAATTGGAATATAGCTGTTGCTACACCTTTTTCCTCAATTGTTTGTATTGCCTCCATCTACATTGTTTCCTTTCCATATATGCTATAGAAACAACATGCCCAAATTTATTTGAAAATAACCACTGTTTTATACTCAATTGAGAGTGAAAATTCAGCTTATTTAGCAGAGGACATGTATAATGTTATGTATACTAAAAGTTGTAAAATTGTATTTTGAAAAGGGGGATGCTGTATGCGGATTTTAGTATTAGGCGCTGGTGGAGTCGGAGGGTTTTTTGGTGGCAGATTAGTCGAAAAGGGAGAAGATGTTACATTTCTTGTTCGTAGTAAACGGAAAAAACAATTAGAGGAAAGAGGACTTGTAATCCGAAGTGTTAACGGGGATTTTTCCTTCCAACCGAAATTAATAACGAAAGAAGAGAGAACTTCTCCATTTGATGTCATTTTATTTTCAACAAAAGCGTATCACTTAAACGAGGCTATTCAAGATTTGAAGCCGTTTGTTGGCGAAAATACTGTAATCATTCCATTGTTAAATGGTATCGCTCATTTATCACTACTACAAAAAGAATTCGGCGAAGAAAAAGTAATTGGCGGTTTATGCTTTATCGAGACGACGTTAAACGATCAAGGAGAAATTGTACAAACTAGTGCTGCCAACAGACTTGTGTTTGGAGAAATTAAGTCTCAAAATTCAGAGAGAGTAAAGCATATTTCTAAAGCATTTGCAGGTACGAAGTCTAGTTTTGTTTTAAGTGAAAATATTACGCAAGATATGTGGCATAAATATTTATTTATTACTGTAATGTCAGGTGTGACAACGTTAATGCGTGCACCAATTGGACCAATTCGTGAAAGTGAAGGCGGCCGTGATTTTATCCGTAATGTGTTTGAGGAATCTGTACAAATCATGAGAGTATTAGGAGCTCCAGTAAAGGAAAATATTGCCCAGGAACATATGAAAACGATTGATAAAATTTCGTATGATATGAAGTCATCGATGCAGCGTGATATGGAAAAGGGTTCATTTATTGAAGGGAAGCACTTGCAAGGATATTTACTGGATGTAGCAGAGAAATTTTCTATAGCGGCACCATTATTAGGAACTATATATCAAAATTTAAAGGTGTATGAAGAGATGACCTTTAACAAATCTGTAATAGAATTAGATGTATGAAAAAATAAAAAAGATAGCAATATATAAGTGTATTGCTATCTTTTTTATTTTTTTGTATGACAAATCATTTATTTCTTTTCGTTCTATCTGTCAAATTTATTTCCTGTTCACGTTTACCATATAACTGATTAATTTCATTTGCTACTGCATCTAAATATGAATCGGAAAAAATAGGCTTCTTTTCTTTAGACATATGGGTCTCCTTTGTGGATTTTTTAGTATTCATTATGTATATTTCTCAGCGGATTATGCGCAATCATTTTAATTTTTTTCTTATTAAAAATTTTTGTTTACTTTTTGAAAATAAAGGAGTATTATAATCCACAGTTTCAATTTTCTAAATCGCTGAAACCGCATGGTACGGGGGACCCGTTTTTACGGATTAGTACATAATCCGATGGGGTGAATCCTTGAAAAAGGTAGGGCTACTCATAGGCCCGAATCCGACAGCTAACCTCGTAAGCGTTATATTGAGAAGGAAGGTGGAGCTTGTGCGACAAAAAAAATAATGTCTACAAGTCTATTTCGCTATGGCTTGTAGACATTTTTTGTTTTCTGAAGAAATAGTTTACTGGCTGTAACAAGCAGAAAAGTTCGTACAAAATTATTGGAGAGTGGACAGCATTGGTTTCATCTATTAAAAGATTTTTAATTGGAAGACCGTTAAAATCAACGGAGCTTGGAGAACAAAAGCTTAATAAAACGAAAGCTTTAGCTATTTTATCTTCTGACGCATTGTCATCAGTTGCTTACGGTCCAGAGCAAATTTTAATTGCTTTAGCAGGTGTTGGAGCGATCGCCTATTGGTATTCCATTCCGATCGCTGTTGGGGTATTAGTATTATTGACAGCCCTTATTTTATCTTATCGTCAAATTATTTTTGCTTATCCGCATGGCGGGGGAGCGTATGTTGTATCAAAAGAAAATTTAGGGATGAATCCAGGCTTAATTGCTGGAGGATCTTTATTAGTTGACTATATTTTAACTGTTGCGGTAAGTGTGTCCGCGGGTACAGATGCAATTACTTCTGCGTTTCCTAGCTTACATGCACATAACGTAATTATTGCGGTTATATTTGTTATATTAATTACGATATTAAATTTAAGAGGAGTAACGGAATCAGCTTCCGTGCTAGCATATCCTGTTTATTTATTCGTTTTAGCACTATTTATATTAATTGGTGTGGGCATATATAATATTTTAACTGGTCATGTTTCACCTACTTTACATGCGCCGATTGGAACACCAGTTGCAGGAATTAGTTTATTTTTATTACTAAGAGCATTTGCATCAGGTAGTTCTGCTTTAACAGGTGTTGAAGCAATTTCAAATGCAATTCCGAACTTTAAAGATCCTGCGCCAAACAATGCTGCAAAAACATTGCTTGCAATGGGTGCATTACTTGCTGTGTTATTTTCAGGAATTGTATTTTTAGCTTATTATTACGGAGTGACTCCGAGTAAAGAAGTAACAGTTGTTTCTCAAATTGCTGAACAAACATTTGGACGTAATTTCATGTACTATTTCATACAAGGTACAACAGCTTTAATATTAATTCTCGCTGCTAATACAGGCTATTCTGCATTTCCTTTATTAGCGGTTAACCTTGCAAAAGATAAATTCATACCGAGAATGTTTACGATTAGAGGAGACCGTTTAGGTTACTCAAACGGTATTATTATACTTGGAGTTGCTTCGATTATTTTAATTGTAGCTTTCCAAGGACAAACAGAACATTTAATTCCACTATATGCAGTAGGTGTATTTATTCCATTTACACTTTCTCAAACAGGGATGGTATTAAAATGGCTTCGGGAAAAACCTGAAGGATGGGCTTTAAGATTAACGGTTAATTTAATTGGTGCAGTTATTAGTTTTATCGTAATGAGCATGTTCTTTTTAACTAAATTTGCACAAGTTTGGTCGATACTTATTTTCTTACCTGCAATCATATTCTTATTCCACAGAATTAAGAAGCACTATGATGCGGTAGGTGATCAGTTAAGTTTAAAAACTTGTGAACCACTTGTTCCGATTAAGGGAAATGTAATCGTCGTTCCGGTAGCTGGTATGACTCACGTAGTAGAAAATTCATTGAACTATGCTAAGGCTCTTTCGGCAGATCAAGTTATTGCTGTATATGTTGCTTTTGACAGGGAAGAGGAAAAGAAATTTGAAGAGAAATGGAAAAAGTGGCAACCTGAAGTTAGGCTTGTTACATTACATTCTCATTATAGAAGTATTATCCAGCCGCTAACGAAGTTCATCGATACAGTGCAATATAAGGCAAGTGAATCGAATTACCGCGTTACGGTCGTTATACCACAGTTCATTCCGAAAAAAGGTTGGCATAACATTCTTCATAATCAATCCAGTTTACTCATACGTGCGTATTTACTTTATAAAAGAAATGTTGTTATTACGACAGTTCCATATCATTTGAAAAAATAAGAAGATTTTTTAAGGATAGCTTCGTGAAAATGAAGCTATCCTTTTTGTGTATATGCTATGCATAATTGCATATGGGCTCGAAAATTATATTTATATAATTTTATCGGTTATTTTCAAGTAGTGTTTTCTGTTGTGATATGTAGATATTTCAATCTATAAAGTGAATCGGATTATATTTTGAAATAAGGACACGAAAGCTTGAAAATAAAGGGAATGAAAATACTTCTTTACGTTATATAAACAGCTGTGTTTAAATGACCTTACAGTACAAAACATATATGAAAACAAAACGAAATTTCATATTTACGTATGTTGTTTAGTTTAAAATGAATAATATTTTTATGTAATATATTCACTGTGTGAATGTGGGGATTTCGATGAAATAGAAAATTTATACAATATTATTCATACTAAACACATATGAAAAATAATAAAATGTTTTGTGACGATAAGTAAGTACTGTAGCAATACGAGAGAGGTGGTTCGTACATGGATCGCGGTGAGAACGTTCTCTATTTTAACCATCTCAAATTATAGGTAAGAAAATAGAATAATAAAATGCGATAGTAATAGTTGCTAATACATAGGAGGAGTTAAAGTGAAAAAGACTTTAATTACAGGGTTATTGGTTACAGCAGTATCTACGAGTTGCTTCATTCCTGTAAGCGCTTACGCTAAGGAGGGGCAAACGGAAGTGAAAACAGTATATGCACAAAATGTAATTGCTCCAAATACATTATCCAATTCAATTAGAATGTTAGGATCACAATCACCGCTTATTCAAGCATATGGATTAATTATTTTACAACAGCCAGATATTAAGGTAAATGCGATGAGTAGCTTAACGAATCATCAAAAGTTTGCAAAGGCGAATGTACGAGAATGGATTGATGAATATAATCCGAAGCTAATTGACTTAAATCAAGAGATGATGAGATACAGCACTAGATTTAATAGCTATTATAGTAAGCTCTATGAATTAGCAGGAAACGTAAATGAAGATCAGCAAGCAAAAGCAGATTTTATGAGTGCATATGGAAAATTACAATTGCAAGTACAAAGCATCCAAGAGAGTATGGAGCAAGATTTATTAGAGTTAAATCGATTTAAAACAGTATTAGACAAAGATAGTAACAACTTATCAATTAAAGCCGATGAAGCAATAAAAACACTGCAAGGATCAAGTGGAGATATTGTGAAATTAAGAGAAGATATTAAAAGAATTCAAGGTGAAATTCAAGCTGAATTAACTACTATTTTGAATAGACCTCAAGAAATCATTAAAGGTTCTATTAATATTGGTAAACAAGTATTTACAATCACAAATCAAACTGCACAAACGAAAACAATCGATTTTGTTTCTATCGGTACTTTAAGTAATGAAATTGTAAATGCTGCAGATAGTCAAACGAGGGAAGCAGCTCTTCGCATTCAACAAAAGCAAAAGGAGTTATTGCCACTTATTCAAAAGTTATCACAAACTGAAGCAGAGGCGACTCAAATTACATTCGTTGAAGATCAAGTAAATAGCTTTACAGAATTAATTGATCGTCAAATTACAACTTTAGAAACGTTATTAACGGATTGGAAAGTTTTAAATAATAATATGATTCAAATTCAAACAAATGTCGAAGAAGGCACGTATACAGACAGTAGTTTACTTCAAAAACATTTCAATCAAATTAAAAAAGTAAGTGATGAAATGAATAAGCAAACAAATCAATTTGAAGATTACGTTACAAACGTTGAAGTACATTAAACAGAAAAATAATTAGCGATATAGGGAGAGAAGAAAAATGACAAAAAAACCTTATAAAGTAATGGCTCTATCAGCACTTATGGCAGTATTTGCAGCAGGAAATATTATGCCGGCTCATACGTATGCAGCTGAAAGTACAGTGAAACAAGCTCCAGTTCATGCGGTAGCAAAAGCTTATAATGACTATGAAGAATATTCATTAGGACCAGAAGGCCTAAAAGATGCAATGGAAAGAACAGGTTCAAATGCTTTAGTAATGGATCTGTACGCTTTAACAATTATTAAACAAGGTAATGTTAACTTTGGAAATGTATCGTCTGTTGATGCGGCTTTAAAAGGGAAAGTAATTCAGCACCAAGATACAGCTAGAGGAAATGCGAAGCAATGGTTAGATGTATTAAAACCACAGCTTATTTCAACGAATCAAAATATCATTAACTACAATACGAAATTCCAAAACTATTATGATACTTTAGTTGCTGCAGTTGATGCAAAGGATAAAGCGACTCTTACGAAAGGCTTAACTAGATTATCAAGTAGTATTAATGAAAATAAAGCACAAGTGGATCAGTTAGTAGAAGACTTGAAGAAATTCCGAAATAAAATGACTTCGGATACGCAAAACTTCAAGGGTGATGCAAATCAAATTACATCTATATTAGCTAGTCAAGATGCAGGAATTCCGCTATTACAAAATCAAATTACAACGTACAATGAAGCAATTAGTAAATATAATGCAATTATTATCGGTTCATCTGTTGCGACAGCTCTAGGACCAATTGCAATTATCGGTGGTGCAGTAGTTATTGCTACGGGCGCAGGAACACCGCTAGGAGTAGCATTAATTGCAGGTGGTGCAGCAGCTGTAGGCGGTGGTACAGCTGGAATCGTATTAGCGAAGAAAGAGCTTGATAATGCACAAGCAGAAATTCAAAAGATAACAGGACAAGTTACAACTGCGCAATTAGAAGTAGCTGGATTAACGAACATTAAAACACAAACAGAGTATTTAACAAATACAATTGATACTGCAATTACAGCGTTACAAAATATTTCAAACCAATGGTACACAATGGGATCAAAATATAATTCTTTACTTCAAAATGTGGATTCAATTAGTCCAAACGACCTTGTTTTCATTAAAGAAGATTTAAACATTGCGAAAGATAGCTGGAAAAATATTAAAGACTATGCAGAAAAGATTTATGCTGAAGATATTAAAGTAGTAGATACGAAAAAAGCATAATTGAATACGAATCGTTAGAGCGTTAAGTGTTGATGAATGATTTGAAGCTCCTGTTCAGTTGTGAGCAGGAGCTTTTTATACTCTTATAAAGAAAATAGGTGAAAAGTATGCAGAAAAGATTTTATAAAAAATGTCTTTTAGCGGTAATGATTGCTGGGGTGGCAACGAGTAACGTATCTCCTTTACATCCTTTTGCAGCAGAACAAAATGTAAAGGTACTACAAGAAAATGTGAAAAACTATTCTCTTGGACCAGCTGGATTCCAAGATGTAATGGCACAAACGACATCGAGTATATTTGCAATGGATTCATATGCAAAATTAATTCAAAATCAACAAGAGACGGATTTAAGTAAAATAAGTTCGATTAATAGTGAATTTAAAGGGAATATGATTCAGCATCAAAGAGATGCAAAAATTAATGCAGCATATTGGTTAAATAATATGAAGCCTCAAATTATGAAAACGGATCAAAATATTATAAATTACAATAATACTTTTCAATCGTATTATAACGACATGTTAATAGCGATTGATCAAAAGGATAGCGGAAAATTAAAAGCGGATTTAGAAAAGTTGTATGCGGATATTGTAAAGAATCAAAATGAGGTAGATGGATTATTAGGAAATTTGAAAAGTTTTCGCGATAGAATGGCGAAAGATACAAATAGTTTCAAAGAGGATACAAATCAGTTAACAGCGATATTGGCAAGTACGAATGCTGGTATTCCAGCTCTAGAGCAACAAATAAATACATATAACGATTCGATTAAAAAGAGTAATGATATGGTCATTGCTGGTGGCGTACTTTGCGTAGCGCTAATAACATGTCTTGCTGGCGGGCCGATGATTGCGGTTGCAAAAAAAGATATCGCAAATGCAGAAAGAGAGATAGCTAATTTAAAAGATAGAATTTCAGGAGCACAAGCAGAAATCGTAATTTTGACTGATGTAAAAAATAAAACAACAAACATGACGGAAACAATTGATGCAGCAATTACAGCACTACAAAACATATCAAACCAATGGTATACAGTAGGTGCAAAATATAATAATTTACTACAAAACGTAAAAGGAATTAGTCCGGAAGAGTTTACGTTTATAAAAGAAGATTTACATACAGCGAAAGATAGCTGGAAAGATGTAAAGGATTATACAGAAAAATTACATGAAGGTGTGGCAAAGTAAACAGTGGGCTAGTTCCGCTGTTTATTTTTATTCCGTTTTTTTGTGAGAGTTGAACTTGTAATTTTATATATAAGTTTTCATGTGTTTTATCCATGTGTGTATAAAAAATCTTTTTGTTATCGCTCCCTTTGATAGAATCCATTTTCACATAGGTTTTTTACCGAATTTTTTAAAAATTAAATTTTACGGCTTGATAATTCGTTTAAAATGATTTAATCTTATGTCAAATGATATATTTATCTATCAAAAATGCTTTTGTAAAGATAAAGGAGTGATTGAGAATGTTAAACGCCCCATTGATGGTAAGCCTTTAGGTGCAACCACATTGAAAAGATTGGGAAGAAATGAGTGAGCTTTCACAATAAAGAACTCTATAACTTTATGTAGTGTTTGATGCCCTTTGATTAGATTTTTTTAAAAAACAAACCAATATTAATTGAATCAAAGTTTAGAAATTAAATATATGAGTAGTAGAAAAAAGCCATTAGTTGTTATCATGTCTTGATGAAAAACATAAAAAATAGGCAAGAAAAATTCTGAGAAAACCTGTTCAGAAAGTATGGTATGAAAGCAAGTTAGTGATGGGAATTCAAAACCAATTTGATAAAAGTGAGGTAAATAATATGACTTTTGAAGAAAAATTACAAGCATATGCAGAACTTACGGTGAAAATCGGTGTGAATATTCAACCAGGGCAATACTTATTAGTCAATACATCAGTGGATGCATTGGATTTCGCCCGTATAGTTGTGAAAGAGGCTTATAAGGCTGGGGCAGGGCGTGTTCATGTTAATTTCTCGGATGAAGAAATGGAACGTGCTTACTTTGATTATGCCTCAGATGAAGAATTTAATCGCTTCCCAGAGTGGATAGTCAAAATGAATGATGAGCTGATCGAATGTAAAGGAGCATTATTAATGATAGATGCTACAGATCCTGATAAATTTACAGGTATTTCATCTAATCGTCTAGCTACCTATCAAAAGGTAGCAGGAGCTGCTCTGAGCAACAATCGCAACGCCGTAATGAAGGATTCAGTAGCTTGGTCTATGGTAGCAGTTCCTTCACCAAAGTGGGCATCGAAGGTGTTCCCGGATTTAGCAGCTGAGGATCAAGTACCAGCATTATGGGAGGCTATTTTTAAAGCTGTTCGTATTGGTGAAGGCAGTGCTATTGAAAAATGGCGTGAACATGTAAAAAATTTAGAATCTCGTGCGGTCCTACTGAACAATAAAAAATATATAAAGCTTCACTATACAGCGCCAGGTACTGATTTAACAATTGCATTAGCACCACAGCATAAATGGATTACTGGAGGTGGTAAAACTCCTGATGATACTATCTTTATGGCTAATATGCCGACCGAAGAGGTTTATACGTTACCGATGAAACAAGGTGTAAATGGCTATGTAAGCAATACAAAACCATTAGTTTATCAAGGGAATATTATCGACGGCTTTAAACTGACATTTGAAGAAGGAAAAATTGTTAAAGCTGAAGCACAGGTAGGACATGATTTATTACAGGAGCTTATTAATGTGGATGAAGGCTCGTGCTATTTAGGTGAGATAGCACTTGTACCAAATGAATCACCAATTTCAGCATCGGGAATTTTATATTTTAATACATTGTTTGATGAAAATGCATCGAACCATTTAGCGATTGGTAAAGCTTATCCAACTTGCTTAGAGGATGGAAGAGATTTAGAAAACGATCAGCTTGAAACGTTAGGTGCAAATATTTCAGTAACACATGAGGATTTTATGATTGGCAGCAGTGAGATGGACATCGACGGTATTCTACCAGATGGAACTGTAGAACCAATTTTCCGTAAAGGTAGCTGGGCATTTTAAGTTTTTAATTTGAAGAAAGGAGTAGAGTGGATGAAACGGTTACTAAGCATAATTGGTGCAACTATATAGGGGGTTCATCTGCTTTTGCTTAGGCTGAAAACTACCTCTTTAATTAGAAGTAAAATACATTCAAAGGAGATAGGCCAATGAATTTCTGGGAAGTTGTTTTGATAGTAGTGAATTTTAGTCTATTGAGTTGGATACTGTTAATAGGCAGAGAAACGAAAAAGTGGTCTAAATTAGCTACTTTGATTGCCGTTGTAATGGTTACAGTTCAGTTATTGGCAGAAGGTTTTAGGTGGCAGATGATTCCGGCATATGTATCCCCAGTTATCTTAATTTTATGCTATTTATTAACTGGGCGGAAAAAGGGCTGTAGAAGTTGGGGTATATTCATAGTTAAGACCTCGTTGCTATGTATCTATTTGTCTGTAGCAGTGGCGCTACCTTTACTTATGCCAGTATTTTCATTTGAAGAACCAACCGGCCCACATAGGATCGGTACGAAGGTATATCATTGGATTGATCATCAGAGAAATGAAGCATATTCGAAAAATCCAACCGATCGGCGCGAACTGATGGTGCAAATTTGGTATCCTACAGCTGAAAAAAGTAAGGGGGATCCAGAACCTTATATTCGTAACAGAAATGAGCTTTCCAAGGGATTGGAAAAAACATTGTCCATTCCTGCATTTGCATTCAGCCACATGGAATTGGTAAAATCTCATTCGTTTATGGATTTACAACTCTCAGATTCAGAGAATCATTATCCCATATTACTTTTCTCTCATGGTTTTAATGGTTTTCGTAATCAAAACACGTTTCAAGTTGAGGAGTTGGCTAGTCAAGGATATATTGTTCTAAGTATCGATCATACCTTTGATGCTGCAGCTACCGTCTTTCCAGATGGTCGAACTGCTTACGTACAGCCCATCAATTTAACTGATGAAGGGGATAGCCACATAAAATTATGGGAGGAAGATGTCAGCTTTGTCCTTAATCAGATAGAGAAACTTAATCAAAACGATGAGACCGGCTTCTTTACAGGAAGAATGGATACTTCGCGAATTGGAATGTTTGGTCACTCTTACGGTGGAGCTACCGCAGCACAAATACTTGCAAAAGATTCTCGTGTCAAAGCAGCTATCAATATGGATGGTACATTGTATGGAGAAATCTTTCCTGAAAGTGGAATTGGAAAACCATTTCTACTCATGAGTGCAGAAGAGCCTGATGAAGCAGATCCCTATGAAGTGAGGGAGCGATATGGACGTGGGTTAGCTGGTGGTGGTATGTCAATGGTCATACCTCATACGGATCATACAAGCCTCACTGATTTACATTTGTTCTCCCCTCTGTTGCAGAGTCCAGGTGAAAATCCAAAGGAAGTTCATCGTATTATCAACGAATTCAGCCTGGCATTTTTTGACCAGTATGTAAAACAGAAGGATGACGGCTCAACCCTTAAAAGGCTGATGACCAAATACCCGGAAGTGAATTTTAAAGTAAACCGATAACTTTATGCAGAAAGAAGCTTCATTATAAAACATTCAGTAATTAAATGAAGTGCAACCGGATTTAATAAAAGTAGAAAAATTACTATAAGTATTAATGCGTCATGAAAAATAGTTTAAAAAACCTAGATAAGGTAATCAATTTCTCTACTAAGAAAGCGATTCGAACCATTTCCTTTGGTTCTTGTATTTATTACATTAAATAATTTAATTTCTTCATCGTTATCTAAATAATGAAATGCTAAAAATGAAACATTCAAAGTACTATCAGTTTCAGTAATATAATTCTTTTTGAAAAGCTACATTCAGCATCTGGACACTTTATTTGAGATTGTTTATTATAATATCAAATGATATATTTTTCTATCAAAAATGACGAATTTATACAGAAAAAGGGAGAGATTGACGATGAAGAAAGACTTGTCAGCGTTGAAGGAAGCGAGATTTAATGCAATTCTTGATTCGGCTACTATATTGCTTGTTGAAAATCCTACTGCTTCGATGAATGAAATTGCGGAATATGCGGGAATTGGAATTGCTACACTCCATCGCTACGTCGAAAGCAGGGAGAAATTGATGCTGTTCTTAGGCCATCGGGCTATACAACTGGTAAGTGATACTGTAAACCAGATTCCACTGGATGAGGAAAGAAGCGAAAACTATATCCCGGAACTCATTGAAGCGTTAATCCCTTTAGGTGACAAAATCTATTTTCTAGGTCATGATGCATCTGTATTTAACAACAAAGAATTAGGTAAAGCAGAAGAGAAGCTGAGGGAACCCTTACGACGCGTTATTGAGCTGTTACAACAAAGAGGTTATTTTCAGCAAACGGTTAGCAGCGAATGGATTTTGAATACGCTTTATGCTCTGCTTTTCCATACTTGGGAACAGGTACATGAAGGAAATGTGGCTAAAAAATCTGCTGCAGAGCTTGTTTTAAATACATTTTATTATGGTTTTAAAGCTAAGGATGATTTGAGAGGTAAGTGAACTGATTCAAATCCATGATAATTAATATCAATAATACAGAAAGCGAAAAGGAGGACTGGGAAATGAATCAAATCTCTATTGTAAAGGCTGTTCATCAATCCATGGTCGGCGCCCAGTTAAATGTAATGGCATTGGAATACATGGCGTTTCCACTTGCAGGATCTGAGGAGAAGAACACAGTCGAAGGGACATTTTGTAAGCTCTGGCGGCAGGAGAACAACCGTTTTAGTCATCAATACGCTTATGAAGCTCAAATGGACGGGAAAACTTTAGGGATGATTACTTGCTATCCCATACCCGTTTTAAACCGTCTTGCCTGGTCCACTTTTAAACAGCTGCTTTCATTCCGAAAGCTGGGTTTTGTTATTTATAACATTTTGAATATCAAAATGCTTTATTCCATGTTTACCTTGAAGGAGGGAGAAGATGACGAGTTTCACATCGGAACAATTGCCTTATTGCCCGAAAGTCGAGGACTAGGGATAGGTACCAGACTACTTAAGTTTGCCGAGGAACAAGCTTCCCTGCAAGGCTTTGCCAAATGCTCTCTGACGGTAAAGAAAGAGAATCAACTTGCCATTAAATTGTATCAGAGGATAGGCTACCAGATTACAGGCGAAATTAATAAACCAAAGTTATCGTTGTACAGAATGGTCAAAAACGTAGAATCTTACAACCGTTTATAAAAAATTTGTACCGTATCAGGATACTGCCACATACCTATCAACTGGAATATTCTGAATTATCAACAAAATAAAAATGGACTTTTTGTTACAAGTTAATACAAAATTTCGTTCTGGAGGCACTAAAAAATTTTAGCTTGATAGTGATGGGATGGGGCCTCTATATAAAAAAACACAGTTTACACTCAAACTGTGTTTTTCGACGTACAATGATTTATCAACATCTCTTATTATTCTTTAAAATCTGCAACAGAACCAGGATTTCCCCTCAAAGTATAAATTCCAAGGGGAACCGTTTTTTTTATTTACTTATATACGTACAGCTGTACCACTGACAGCAACCATTAACATTCCATCACGAACAACTTCGTAATCTACGTCAATACCAACGATAGCGTTCGCACCTTTTTCTTTTGCAAGTTCTTTCATTTCGCCCATTGCAATATCACGAGCGTCTTTTAGCTTACTTTCATAAGCACCAACACGGCCACCGACAACATCACGAACGGAAGCGAATACATCGCGGACAATATTTGCACCCATAATAGCTTCACCATTTACAATATCAATATACTCAATAATCTCTTTACCTTGAATTCCAGAAGTTGTTGTTACAATCATGACTGACACTCTCCTAATATCTTATAATTTTTGATTAGCTTTCTTATGCCATAGAAAAAGTATTTTTGGCACCAGAAACAAGTCTAGTTTCTTACAGAATGAAACCAAGGCAATTGTTTAACATGTGTATCGCTATAACATATGCAATGGATCTTTTAGAAATAAGATAAGCCGCAGTAAGTATCAACGATCCAGGTAAATAAATAGCAATATCCGAAAGTTGGTTCGTATGAAGAAGTGTAAAAATCATAATCGAAATGATAGATGCAATAGCAGTACCAATATGGTAAGAAAAACGATTTATTAATATGTGACGAAACACAATTTCTTCAAGTATTGGACCCAGAATACCAAATACAAGCAATGTAAATACAAGAGGTACCTCCGCACCCGTTTCAAGGAGCTGCTCTTGGTTCTCTGGTTGACCAGTTGCTAGAAAACGCATAACACACTGTTCCACAATTACCGTAAATAAAACTACCATAGGAATACTTACTATTTTCAAAATTGTCTTCTCTTTAAAATAAGTAAAACTTTCAATAATTTCTTTCCTAAAGAAAATGATTCCTACAATAGCAAGTACAGTAAAACCGATGGCACTAAGAACAAATTCTGATTCAACTAAATTGACATTAGCTAAAAGTGATATGCCAAATAATATGTACAAGCCAATTTGAAATGGTACAAACATTGTAAAGATTATGAGCATAATGATTTCTTTTTTATTCATTTTTATAAAGTTCACTGTATTGCCCCCATAATTAAATTACCTATAATTTTTGATTTTTCTCTCTGCATAACGTTCTCCTTCTAAATATATTTATATAAGATTATAAACCGGACGGTTCGGTCCGGAACCTAATGATACTATAAGTTTCTAGTTTTTTAAACCCTTTTTATAAAGTATTAACAAAATCCAAATGGAAAAAAAGCAAATATATTTATATCTCAGTTTCTTTGGTACAATTTAATTCCAGTAATCATTAATGATTACCCTTTTATAGAATGAAGTGAAAGTGGGGATAGTTCAAACACTTTAGCTAAACATATTAATCAAAATTATATATAATAATCATATGTCTATACGTTAAATTTAACTATATATTTTTACACCTACTACGAAGTTAGGTGAAATTAGTTGTATAACATGACTGAATTAAATAATTGGTCATGTTAATTTTGACAGAAAATTCATTTGAATGATATAGATAATACAATTTGATTAATCTCTTTTCAAACTGTATTGTTTGAGGTTCACATAATATAGGGGTTGATAAGATATTTTCGCTTCAAACTTCTTTATACTTACAAAAAAATTCAAGAAAATAGATGGTAAATATCACCTGGAATATTAAGCTCGTTTTTATTAGGAGGATTACAAAGCATGACTAAAGTTGATAAGGTTAAAGAAAAAATTATTGAAACATCTTTATATTTATTTAATACTAATGGGATAACTCGCACATCCATCCAGGATATAATGACAGCTACTGAACTACCTAAAGGATCTATTTATCGTAGATTCAAAAGTAAAGAAGAAATTGTCCTTGCTGCCTACGACAAAAGTGGTGAGATTATGTGGAGTCATTTTCATAAAGCAATGGAAAATAAAAAGACAGCAATCGATAAAATCCTTGCAATTTTCCTTGTATATCAAGATGCAGCTAATAATCCTCCTATTGCTGGAGGCTGTCCATTACTTAATAGCGCAATTGAAAGTACTGGAGTATTTCCAGAATTACAAAAAGCAGCAGCGAAAGGTTATGATGATACAGTAATGTTAATGGCTTCTCTCATAAAAGAAGGAATAGAGAAACAAGAACTTAAAGAAGATATAGAGGTTATATCACTTGCTTCCTTTCTTGCATCTTCAATGGAGGGGGCTATTATGGCAAGTCGAGTATCTAACGATAATATACACCATCATTATTTTATTGAACAAATAAAACATCATCTTTTCACTTATTCTAAATAAGTGGGAACTTGCATTGTTTTCATCCAATTTTTATAAAATTAAATTGAATACATACCTCTTATAACCAGTATCTTCTGTTTATAAGGGGTATTTGAATAGTTTTTAGACGATGGTTTATGTTTCTTATTGAACGGTTTCATTGTATATAATAAGTGGAATATAAGTTCAGTTAGATAAAATTCGGTAGTCGAATTTTTTTGCATAAAGCTGTATAATGCTTGTAACGAAAGGGAAATACAGGAAGGGATTTGTAATGAGTTACTATGGAAAAAGATAAACAACAATTAAGCGTTGAAGTTGCAAGATTATATTATCAATCAGATTATAGTCAGCAAGAAATTGCTAACAAATTAAATATTTCAAGACCGACGATTTCTAGATTGTTAAAGTACGCGAAAGAAAAAGGGTTTGTTCAAATTAGCATCGCCGATCCATTTGCGGATTTAGATAACGTTGGGAATTTACTAAAAGAAAAGTACAACTTGTTAGAGGCACATGTTGTGTTTTCTCCAGTGCCAGAATATGCAACGATTACAGAGTATATTAGTAAATATGCAGCTGAGTATATGGAAAAGACGGTTAAAAATGGTGATATCGTTGGTGTAAGCTGGGGAATGACAATGTATGAAATCGCTAGAAAAATCGTACCGCAACATGTAAAAGGGATAGAGGTTGTCCAGCTAAAAGGTGGCATTAGTCACTCGAGTGTAAATACATATGCGAATGAGACGATAGCTTTATTTGCAGATGCTTTTCAAACGACGCCAAGAAATCTACCTCTTCCAGTTATATTTGATAATGCAGTGACAAAAGAATTAGTAGAGCAGGATCGACATATTCATCACATTATCGAAATGGGGAAGCAAGCGAATATTGCAATTTTTACTGTAGGAACAGTGCGAGATGAAGCGCTATTATTCCGATTAGGTTATTTCGATAAGGAGGAAACAAGTTTACTCAAAAAACAATCGGTCGGTGACATTTGTTCACGTTTCTTTGATGGAGACGGAAATATTAGTAGTGAAGAAATTAATAAGCGGACCATTGGAATTGAGTTAGAGGAACTGAAATTAAAGAAACGCTCTATTTTAGTTGCAGGTGGTAATAGAAAAATAAAAGCAATTGATGGTGCGTTACGTGGCGGGTATGCAAATGTATTAATTATCGATCAGCATACAGCAAAAGAATTGTTACATTATCAAAAAGATTAGAAATAAAAGGCGTTCTCAAAATGTTAATTTTGAGAACGCCTTTTATTTTGTTATGTATGAATGATAGGTGTTTTTTTGAACACAAATTGCCTTTTTAAAAATAATTATGGATATGGAGATACATACTACCATTGTTAATATAAAAGTTTTGATTTTAAATAGGAATTGTTTCTTAGTTAGAATGCGCTTTATTTACTACAAGAAAATTCCTTTTAAAAAAGAATGAACAAAATTTCAAAAGTGTATTTACATTTGTTCAACTAAGAGTTAGAATGAAGTTGTTAAAAGATATGAGGAGTGAAGATAATGAACATTGCAAAGTTAATTGACCATACAATTTTAAAAGCTAATACTACTAAAGAAGATGTTATGAAAGTAATCGAAGAAGCAAAGGAATATAAATTCGCTTCTGTTTGTATTAACCCAACATGGGTAAAATTAGCGGCTGATGAACTAGCTGGACATGATGTAGACGTTTGTACTGTAATCGGTTTCCCATTAGGAGCAAGCACTACTGAAACAAAAGCATTTGAAACAAAAGATGCTATCGCAAAAGGTGCAACTGAAGTTGATATGGTAATCAACGTAGGCGCTTTAAAAGATGGCGACAACGAACTTGTTGAAAAAGATATTTATGAAGTAGTACAAGCAGCAAAAGGAAAAGCTCTTGTAAAAGTAATCATTGAAACTTGTCTATTAACAGATGAAGAAAAAGTACGCGCTTGTGAATTATCAGTAAAAGCTGGTGCTGACTTCGTAAAAACTTCAACTGGATTCTCAACTGGCGGAGCAACTGCTGAAGATATCGCATTAATGCGTAAAACAGTAGGACCAAACGTTGGTGTAAAAGCATCTGGCGGTGTTCGTACACGTGAAGATGCAGATAAAATGGTAGCTGCTGGAGCTTCTCGCGTTGGAGCAAGTGCTAGTGTTGCAATCGTATTAAATGATGCAAAAGGTGCTACAGATAACTACTAATCGATAAAAGGTTAAAGCAATAGATATACGTTTAAAGTATATCTATTGCTTTAACAATTAAAAAAAATGTAAGCGGATACGAATGGGAGGAAACGGCTTATGAAATACTTAATCGGTGTTTTTGGCCTCGTATTGATTTTAGGTATCGCTTGGCTTGCTAGTAATGATAGAAAGAAAGTCAAATATCGTCCAATCATAACGATGGTTATATTACAATTCATTTTGGGGTTTCTATTATTAAATACAAGTATAGGGAATATATTAATTAGCGGAATAGCAGATGGTTTTGGAGAGTTATTAAAATATGCCGCTGACGGTGTGAATTTCGTATTTGGTGGATTAGTAAATCAAAAAGAGTTTTCGTTCTTTTTAAGTGTATTAATGCCAATCGTATTTATATCAGCTTTAATCGGTATTTTGCAACATATTAAAGTATTACCTATTATTGTGAAATCTATCGGTCTAGCATTAAGTAAAGTAAATGGAATGGGGAAACTAGAATCATATAATGCTGTTGCTTCTGCGATTTTAGGACAATCTGAAGTATTTATATCAGTTAAGAAACAACTAGGGTTATTGCCAGAGAAAAGAATGTATACATTATGTGCATCGGCAATGTCTACAGTTTCTATGTCTATCGTTGGATCATATATGGTGTTATTAAAACCACAATATGTTGTAACCGCTTTAGTGCTTAACTTATTCGGTGGCTTCATCATCGCTTCTATCATTAACCCGTATGAAGTTACTGAGGAAGAAGATATGTTAGAAGTACAAGAAGAAGAGAAAAAGACCTTCTTTGAAGTATTAGGGGAATACATTATTGATGGATTTAAAGTTGCGATTACAGTAGCAGCTATGTTAGTCGGTTTCGTTGCTCTTATCGCATTCATTAATGCAGTATTTAAAGGTGTAATCGGTATTTCATTCCAAGAAATTCTTGGTTATGCATTTGCACCATTTGCATTTATTATGGGTGTACCTTGGCATGAAGCAGTTAATGCCGGAAATATTATGGCAACAAAATTAGTATCAAATGAATTTGTCGCAATGACAGATTTAGCACAAGGAAACTTTAATTTCTCAGATAGAACGACAGCAATTATATCTGTATTCTTAGTTTCATTTGCAAACTTCTCTTCAATTGGAATTATTGCAGGTGCAGTTAAGAGCTTAAATGAAAAGCAAGGGAATGTAGTCGCAAGATTTGGTTTGAAATTACTATTCGGTGCAACGTTAGTAAGTTTCTTATCAGCAACAATCGTTGGCTTATTATTTTAATAGATTCATATAATATAAAAAGGAATGGTGATTGTAATGAGAATGGTAGATATTATCGCAAAAAAACGTGACGGCAAAGAACTAACGACTGAAGAAATCAAATTCTTTATTAATGGATATACAGACGGAAGTATTCCTGATTATCAAGTGAGTGCGCTTGCAATGGCAATCTTCTTTAAAGATATGACAGATCGCGAACGTGCAGATTTAACGATGGCGATGGTTGAGTCTGGAGAAACGATCGACTTATCAGCAATTGAAGGAATTAAAGTAGACAAACATTCAACTGGCGGTGTTGGTGATACAACAACTTTAGTATTAGGACCATTAGTTGCTGCTTTAGATGTACCAGTAGCAAAAATGTCTGGTCGTGGTTTAGGACATACAGGCGGAACAATTGATAAATTAGAAGCGGTAGAAGGATTCCACGTTGAAATTACGAAAGAACAATTCATTGATATTGTAAACCGTGACAAAGTAGCTGTTATTGGACAAACAGGAAACTTAACACCTGCAGATAAAAAGATTTATGCATTACGCGACGTAACAGGAACTGTTAACTCAATTCCTTTAATCGCAAGTTCAATTATGAGTAAAAAAATTGCAGCTGGTGCTGACGCAATTGTACTTGATGTAAAAACAGGTGCTGGTGCATTTATGAAAACAGAAGAAGATGCAAAAGAATTAGCACATGCAATGGTACGTATCGGAAATAATGTAGGACGTCAAACTATGGCTGTTATTTCGGACATGTCACAACCGCTTGGTTTTGCGATTGGTAACGCTCTAGAAGTAAAAGAAGCGATTGACACGTTAAAAGGTGAAGGTCCAGAAGATTTAACAGAATTAGTACTTGTATTAGGTAGCCAAATGGTCGTACTTGCGAAAAAAGCAAATACGTTAGAAGAAGCTCGTGAAATGCTAATTGAAGTGATGAAAAACGGAAAAGCAACTGAGAAATTTAAAGAGTTCTTAAGCAATCAAGGCGGAGACAGCTCGATTGTAGACAATCCAGAAAAAATGCCACAAGCTAAGTATGTAATTGATGTACCTGCAAAAACTTCAGGTGTTATTTCTAACATTGTTGCAGATGAAATCGGTATCGCAGCTATGTTACTAGGTGCTGGCCGCGCGACAAAAGAAGATGAAATCGATTTAGCGGTAGGATTAATGTTACGTAAAAAAGTTGGCGATGCAGTAAAAGAAGGCGAGCCATTCGTAACAATCTATGCAAACCGTGAAAATGTAGAAGATGTAAAAGCAAAAATCTATGAGAACATTTCTATCGCTGAAACAGCAGTGGCTCCTAAATTAGTTCATACAGTTATTACTGACTAATCATCATTACATTATTTTTAGGGGGAAATAATATGGATAAGAAAAAATATATTGAAGAAGCAAATAAGATGTTAGCAAAAGCATATATTCCGTATTCAAAATTTCCTGTTGGTGCAGCATTAGTTACGAAAGAAGGTAAAATCTATACTGGTTGTAATATAGAAAATGCTTCTTACGGTCTATGTAACTGCGCAGAAAGAACAGCGATCTTTAAAGCAGTATCAGAAGGGGAGCGTGACTTTAGTTACTTAGTTATTACAGGCGAAACTGATGGACCGATTTCACCATGTGGTGCGTGTAGACAAGTAATTGCTGAATTCTGTGATCCGAAAATGCCTGTATTATTAACGAATGTAAAAGGTGATGAAAAAGAAGTGACTGTTGAGCAATTACTTCCAGGTGCTTTCACAATTGACGATTTAAAATAAGTTAAAAAGCCATTTTGCAATTATTAATTGCAGAATGGCTTTTTTGTTCATATTCCGTTCATAAACTTTGCGTAAAATGATTGCAGCGAATATGGAAAGTTTACAGCAGGAGGAATATAATGAAGAAATTCTATAATGCGGCATGTAGTTACTTATTGGTTTATGATTTTGTTAAAAAAGTCATTTAAATAGATAGGAGTGGAAAGTATGATAGCACTTTTATCAAGTGTCATAGCGTTTTGTATGGCTGTTGGAGTAATGTTTCTACGTTTTAAAGCAGCGAAAAAGCCGGTAACGAAAAAGAAAATTATATTACCACCAATTTTTATGAGTACAGGCGCGATGATGTACTTTTTACCAGAGTTTCGATTAACATCGTTAGAAATAGTCGAGGCAATTAGTATAGGGCTTATTTTCTCTATTTTTCTTATTAAAACAACTAAGTTCGAAATAAAAGGCGAACATATATTTATGAAACCGTCAAAAGCATTCATATTTATTTTAGTAGGCTTATTAGCTGTACGCGTGGCATTAAAGTCATATTTAAGCCAATCAATTGATTTGGCAGAGTTAAGCGGAATGTTTTTCTTACTTGCATTTGCGATGATTGTGTCGTGGAGAATTGCGATGTATCGCTCGTTTACTAAATTAGAAAAGACAATAAACAGAGCTGGAATTTCTATATAGGAAATCCAGCTCTGTTTATGTTTTATTGAAATTCTTTAGCGCGGAACTCATTTGCTTAATTTTAAACGTATTTGAGCATCTTGTAATGCAACTGGTGTAACGTTAAGACCATTAGGATCAACAATTTTTGTATTTAATAAAATGGAATCTAGGCTTCCACGAAATGTTTCTGTATAGTTTTGACGCAACATTTGTTGTTCTTGTTTTTCATCAACTGTTAATCCAGATGTTCTTTCTTTTTTTGATAATTCATTAATACGGAATAAAATGTTTTGCATTTTGTTCACCTCTTATTTAAATTTAAATTAGTAACTTACTAATTTATAGTTATTGTAACTTGTTTAGTTGTCTGTGTCAATACTATCTAAAATTTAGTTAAAAATTGACGAAAAATTATAACAATAATAGAATGAAGTGTATTGAATAATTAGTTTCACAATTATACATAAAACGCTAGGGGGATTATTATGAAATCAACATTTTTTGCTCAAAATAGAGAACGATTAGCAAACACATTACCAGAGGAATCCATTACGATTTTATTTGCTGGACAAGCACCTCATATGTCAGCCGATGCACATTATAAATTTGTACCGAATCGTAATTTTTACTACTTAACGGGAATCGGTGAACCAAATGTTATTTTTATGCTGAAAAAGTTTGGGAATAGTGTAGAAGAGACACTTTTCATTGAAAAATCAGATCCAGTAATGGAAAAATGGGTTGGGAAAACAGTTTCTAGCGAAGAAGCAGAGGGAATTTCAGGTATAAAGAAAGTTGTATATTTAGATAGCTTTGAAAAGACAATGTCAAATATACTTTTTACAGAAAATGCGAAGCATCTATATTTAGATATAGAAAGTCGTGAGTGGAATGGTATGGAGACAAAAACATTAGCATTTGCTAAACATGTAAGAGAAAAATACCCACACGTAACAATTGGTAATGTATATCCGAACATTTGTGAATTACGAGTATTTAAAACAGAAGAAGAAATTGAAATTATTAAAGAAGCGATTGCTATAACGAAAGACGGTATTTACAACGTACTTAAGCATGCAAAAGCAGACATGATGGAGTATGAATTAGAAGCACAATTTGATTTTACACTGAAATCATCTGGCATTAAGCACCATGCATTCAATACAATTTTGGCGAGTGGGAAAAATGCTACAGTTCTTCATTATGAAGATAATGATGCACAAATTCAAAATGGTGATTTAGTATTGCTAGATTTAGGCGCTCAAAAAGACTACTATAACGCTGATATTAGTTATACATTCCCGGCAAATGGAACATTCTCTAGTCGCCAAAAACAAATTTATAATATTGTATTAAAAGCATTAAAAGAAACAACAGAGATTATTAAGCCAGGATTAAAGTTCGCTGCATTAAATGAGCATACAAAAAAGGTACTGGCAGAAGAGTGTAAAGCAATTGGTTTAATTCAAGAAGATGAAGAGTTATCAAAATACTATTATCATGGTGTCAGCCATTTCCTTGGTTTAGATACACATGATGTAGGAACATATAAAGATAGAGTGTTAGAAGAAGGTATGGTTATTACGATAGAACCAGGTCTTTATATTGAGGAAGAGTCAATTGGTATTCGAATAGAAGATGATATTCTTGTAACGAAAGACGGGTATGAAAACTTGTCAAAAGATATCATTAGAGAAGTTGAAGAAATTGAAGAATTTATGAGTATAAATAATGAACATGTAAAAGGAAACCAAGCTGTAGTTAAATAATAAAAAGTCATCACTAATTTATTTGAACTTTATCTCGAATCGCGGACAATTAAAAAATCCATGATTCGGGATAGGGTTCTTTTATCTTCGAAATACTAATCTTTAATTATTAATCCTAATAAAGTTGCAAACTGAACAGCTTGATATGTTGATACTTTACATCCTCTTAAATCGTTCACTGAAACTGTAAGCGTATCAAAGCTAGAAGAACTAATATCTATCCCCTTCAGTGATGTCTGATCAAAATTAGCTTCATCAAGACTACATAATTGGAATTCAACTTTTTTAAGTTTACAGTCAAAAAAATCTGCAATATTTAATGAAGTTTCATTGAAGATGATTTTTTCTAGTTTGGAATTTCCAAATGCCGCTAAATTCAAAATTGAATTCTCAAATTTAACATTTCCTAAGCTAGATTCTGTGAAATTTACTCCGATTAATTTACTGTTTTTAAATTCGACTCTGTGAACAGAAGAATTGCTTAAATTAACATTTGATAAATCACAGTTTTCAAAACAAACATCTGTAATATCAATATTGCTAAAGTCTGTATTAGTAAACTTACAGTTTTTTATCACCGCATCATATAATCGTACTCTATCTACAGATTCATTTTCGAAAGTGGAGTCTATAATTTCACACACTTCCAATGTTGGATCTTCTTCATAAAAAATATCTTGAAAATTCTTTGAAGATAACTCTGGTGAAATTTTTGGTCTATCAATTTTCATCGTATATCAATCCTCTTCTATTTGATATATTTGTGTAATTTGAGTCTATTGTCTGTGAAGAACATTAGTTCTTATTATACAAAAATCTAAGTTCTTTTGTGAAGAGCATTTTAGCTACATTTTTCTTATTTAATAATAGAAGTGTTATTGTTTCTTAAGAAATAACGTCAAAACAAATACGAGAACGGCTAATATAGTCGCTACAAGGAAAGCATTTTGTATTTCTAAAATATTCGCCTCTTGTAATGTCTCCACTTTTAGTAATCTTCCAATTAGCTTACGTAAAATCTAATTACATCTCCTTATTTTCTTGAAAATCAACTTCTATAATGATTTTGAAAAAGGAGGGATTTTCCATGAAGCGATTTGTATTAAAAGCTGTTACGGTCTCTGTAATATTTTTAATTGCTGCATGTTCTTTGGCCACAAATACAACAAATGATCATAAAAATATGAAAGATAAAAAAACAATACAGACTGAAACAGCTACAAAACCATTGAAGGTTGAAAAAGGACCAGAAGTTACTTTAATAGCGAAAGAAGAAAAGCAAAAGTTAAGTAACGGTGTTATTGTTCCAGTCTGGACATTTAATGGATCATCTCCTGGTCCAGAAATTCGGGTGAAAAAAGGTGAAAAGGTGAAAGTGACATTAAAAAATGAATTATCTGCACCAGTATCTATTCATTGGCATGGATATCCTGTCCCAAATAACATGGATGGAATTCCAGGCGTGACACAAGATGCAGTTGAACCAGGAAAAAGTTTCACTTACGAATTTGAAGCGAACGTACCAGGAACGTACTGGTATCACTCGCATCAAGATTCTGTAAATCAATTAGATAGAGGTTTGTATGGAGCGCTCATTGTAGAAGATACAAAGGAAAAATATGATAAAGATTACACATTAATGTTGGATGAATGGGTTACAGATAAAGAAGAAATGAATAAGCAGTTAAAAGAAATGACAAAAGGGCAAATAGGTAATAAATCTAAAGGTAATGAAAATGAGGAAAAGAATGATGATAAGAACGGCATGGATCATTCTGGTATGGACGTGGGCAGTGATCAAAAAGACTCTAGTAATATGGAAGGAATGGACCATGGAAATATGAAGATGGAAGGTCATGATATGAGTATGTATGATTTATTCACAATCAATGGAAAAAGCGGTGATTTAGTAGTGCCATTGAGAGTGAATAAGGGAGATAAAGTTCGTTTTCGACTCGTTAATGCTGGTTATCTATCACATGATATACATGTTCACGGTCATGATATAAAAGTAATTGCGACAGATGGTCAACCAATAAACGATCCAAAAGTTATAAAGGATAAAGTAATTTCAATCGCACCGGGCGAACGTTATGATATTGAATTTACTGCTAATAAAACTGGGAAATGGTATGTTGAAGACCATTCGAAAAATAAAGGTGCAAAAGGAATGAAAGCTGTTATTGAATATGATGGCAGCAAAGAGATGAAAGATAAAGCAGACGAAAAAGAAAAATTACCGAAAGTAGATATAATGAAATATGGTACTAAAAAATTAGGTAGTTTCACGTTAAATCAAGAGTATACTGCCACATATAATATGGACTTAAATACGCAAATGAATGGAAATGAAATGGTATATACAATTAACGGAAAGGTATTTCCGGATATTGACCCAATTCAAGTAAAAAAGGGTGATTTAGTAAAAGTGAAGTTGGTAAATCGTTCTAAAATGGATGATCACCCAATGCATTTACACGGGCACTTCTTTCAGGTGTTGAGTAAAGATGGAAAACCGATAAAAGGTTCTCCAATTGTAAAAGATACATTGAACTTAAAACCAGGAGAAGAATATGAAGTAGCCTTTGTAGCAGACAATCCCGGTGAGTGGATGTTCCACTGTCACGACCTACATCATGCTTCAGCAGGGATGGTAACGGAAGTGAACTATACAGATTATAAATCTGACTATGTTCCAAACCAAAACATTCCTAATAAGC
Organism: Bacillus sp. FSL K6-1338; assembly: GCF_038006965.1. Classification (NCBI taxonomy): domain Bacteria; kingdom Bacillati; phylum Bacillota; class Bacilli; order Caryophanales; family Bacillaceae; genus Bacillus; species Bacillus sp. FSL K6-1338. The sequence goes on from NZ_JBBOWI010000001.1 coordinate 1,792,146, forward strand.
CAGAATAATAGGAAGCAGTTATCCTATGGATAGCTGCTTATTCATTTTTGTTGCAAGTACTAATGTATATGTTGATTATGCCCAGGTGCAGGAGTATGATCTGGGAATGTCGCGAATACGGCAACGATAATTACTACACTAATTGAAAGTAATAACAAAAAACGCTGTTGGATAAAAGTAGAAAAGTTCTCCGATAACAATTGAATCACACAGGACATAGTAATCGTTATAGTAAGTAAAAGGCTAATGAACAATATACTATGAGCTTGTTGAGCGTTTAACATTTCTGTAATCATTGCTCCCATCATACTTGCCATTAATCCAGAGAACATTCCTTCTAAAGCAGTATATAGGTGAAAACGTAGACCCACTAAAAAACCGATAAAACCACTAATTAAAATAGCAAGTAAAGTAGAATATAGTAATTCCCCCTTAAAGAGAATGCCTAAATAAAAACCAATACTTAAACCGATACTCATACTAAAAGACATAATAAATACCATATACTCCATTAGGGTACCCTTACGTTTGGAAATATTGGATGCAATAAGAATTGAGGTACAGCAAAGTGTTAAGGTAGTTAACGTATAAGCAAACATTATGATACCTCCTTGTCCTATCGTTCATTTCATCATATGTGTACTTATGATAATTTATATCTGCATATTATCTGCACAATTTCATAGATGTAAGCAAAGAGAAGTTTGATTTTGTTGGGGGGTCCTTTTTAAAAAGAATTATACAAAAAATGAAATTTATGCTTTTGTAATTATTAAATTGATCTAAAGTTATTTTACATTTTTATCTTGTTTTTGGAAAAAAATGTGCTAAAATGAAAGTAAGTAAACACTAACTAACATAATTGTTTTATAATACTAATAAGGAGGGATAAAAAACTAAAATGACAAAAATATCAGCAAAAGAAAGAATATTAGAAGCAGCAATTTCCTTGTTTGGTGAGAAAGGGTATAGTTCGACGACAACCCGTGAAATTGCAGAAAAAGCAAAAGTAAGTGAAGTAACTATTTTTAGACATTTTGGTAACAAGGAGAAGTTATTTAAAGAGGGTATTATTTTGAAAACTACACCTGTTGCAATACTAGCTGATTTAACAACCAAACTAACTGGAGATGTAGAACATGACCTAAATTTATTAGGGAATATTTATATGGAAATTAATATACCAAAGGTTAGTCAAATTTGGGCTGTTCTTATTGAAGCTAGACAAAATGAAGAAATGAAAGGGTTATTTAATGAAATTAATATGCGCTTGATAGATCACTTAGTTACCTATTTAAATAAATTACATGGTAAAGGTGAAATCCCATTGAAGGATTTTAAATTGATTTCTGCTATGTTTTATGGTCAATTATTTACCTACTTAATCAATATGGTGGCAATTGGAAATGATGAGATGAACAATGTTACAAGTGAGCATTTTGTTGCTACCTGCGCATCAATGTACAATAACTATCTTAAAGAGTCAAAGTAAAGTGTAAAGGAGGGTTGAGATGGGAGGAATAAATTTATTTTGTTTCCCATTTGCGGGAGGATCATCAACTTATTATATGCGATGGCAGAAGTATTTGCATCCTGGGATTGATTTGAAAATAATAGAGTTATCTGGTAGAGGAAATAGAATCACTGAACCGTTATATGAAGAATTTGAAGAGTTAATTGATGATGTATATATGAAAATTAGAAATCAGCTACTAGAAAAACCATATGCCTTATTTGGGCATAGTATGGGAAGTTTAATTACATATGAGTTAACAAGAGTTATACAGCAGAAAGATAATAATCTTCCTGTACATCTCTTTTGTTCAGGAAGAAATTCACCTAATAAAAAATCTATAACTTCTATGCACAAATTACCCGATGAGGAATTTAAAAATGAGGTTCTTCTTTTGGGAGGAACACCTAAAGAAGTGTTGGCTTGTGAAGAATTAATGGAGATTTTTATGCCGATTTTGAAATCAGATTTCAAAATTGTTGAAAATTATGAACATAGATTTATATATGGAAATGAAAAAGTCAGAGTTCCTATGACTATTCTTAATGGTATTCAAGACCAGTTAATTGATATTAAAGAATTAGAGGAATGGAGAGAATTTTCTACTGAACAATGTTCTTTTCATTTGTTTAATGATGACCACTTTTTTATAAATAAGCATGTTGGGGACATTACCAAAATTATAAATAACACATTAATTGATGAAAAAAATTATCATCAATTAAAAATAATCTAGGGGTAATCGAATGAAAACATTAATAGAGATGCTAGAATCTAAGAGAGAGATTAAGAATAAAGGTATTACCATAATAATGAATAGTAATACAGAAAAATTTATATCGTTTGAAAATTTATACAAAAAGTCAAAAGGCGTTTTATATAATTTACAAAAAAAAGGTTTAAAGCCCCAGGATGAAGTGATTTTTCAAATAGATGATAATGAACAATTTATGTACTTGTTTTGGGCATGTATTTTAGGAGGGATGATTCCTGTACCTATTACCGTAGGGAACAATGATTTGCATAAAATGAAGGTAGTAAATGTATGGGGGAACCTTTCGAATCCTTATATTGTAACCGATAAAAAAACACACCAAAAGTTAAGTTTATTTTTACGAAATTCCGATATAAAAAATGAAGAAAAGATGATTGGTGAAAAGGTTATCTTTATAGAAGAATTAATAAATGTAGTAAAGGAGGGGGTAATTTATTCTTCTAAGCAACAAGATATTGCTTTTATACAGTTTTCTTCGGGTTCTACAGGGGCACCTAAAGGAGTTATTCTTACTCACCATAACTTACTTACAAACATTAGAGATATTGTTAAAAGAATAGAAGTTGGTGAATTATTCAATGTTAAGTTGGATGCCTTTGACCCATGATATGGGATTAATTTGTTGCCATCTTATGCCTATATTTAAGGGGATTAACCAAGTGAATATGAATCCATGGCTGTTTATTCGCAACCCGATTTTATGGTTAAAGAAGGCAAATGAATATAGAACTACAATATTAAGCTCACCAAACTTTGGGTATCATTATTTCTTAAAATATTTTAAAGAAAAATATGCAGAGAATTGGAATCTTTCATGTATACGATTAATTTTAAATGGCGCTGAGCCTATCGCTATTAATACAGTTAATGAATTTTTGAAACGTATGATACCATATGATTTAAAAACTACATCTATGTATCCAGTATATGGAATGGCGGAAGCTACTGTCGGTATTTCTGGCCCAAAAATAGATAAAGAAATCAATCCAATCTATTTACAACGTCAAAATTTGAATTTTGGTAAAAAAGTAAAAGAAGTGGGTAGTGAAAGTGAAGATGCGGCTCCATTTGTTGCAGTAGGATTTCCTGTAGATTCTTGTCAGGTTAGAATTTGTGATAATAAAAATAATGTTATGGAAGATATGTATATTGGTAATATTCAAATTAGAGGGGATAATGTAACGCAGGGATATTATAACAATATAGAAGCAACAAATGAAACAATAACTAGTGATGGTTGGTTAAAAACAGGGGATTTGGGTTTTATGATGAATGGTGAAATCGTCATTACTGGTAGAGCTAAGGAAATAATAATTATAAATGGACAGAACATATATCCACATGATATTGAAAGAATGATTGAATCACTACCTTCTATGGAATTGGGAAAAGTTGTAGCTTGTGGAGTGTTTAATGAACAAAAACATACAGATGAATTAATTCTATTTATTTTGTATAAAGGAAAGATAAGAAGTTTTATTCCATTACTTCACCAAGTAAAACAAATTATACAAGAAACGTTTGCGATACCTGTAAAAAATATTATTCCCATAAAAAAAATACCTAAGACGACTAGTGGGAAAGTAAGAAGACTCTTTTTGGCACAATGTTATCGTGAAGGTATGTACACTTTATTATTGGAAGAAATTAAAAAAGAGCAAAATGGGTTAGAATTGATAGATAATATACAAGTTGATTCTATTGATTATGTTGAAAGAAAAATGCAATCATTGTGGGAAAAGGTTTTCGATAAAACTATTTTAAGACCTACAGATAATTTTTTTGAAATAGGTGGAGATTCTTTAAAGGCAAATTTATTAAATAGTATGATAGAGGAATCGTTTAATCTCTATATCCCTATAAATAAACTATTTGAGGCTCCTACAATTATTGGGATGTCGAAGGTAATAAAGTTAAGTATGGGCGATGTGATTTCTCCAAAGGGAATAACAGTTAACAAGGGAGCAAAAAAATATGAAGCTTCATTTGCTCAAAAGCAGATTTACATGCATAGTCAGTTGTATGACAACAAACTTTTATATAATTTACCGCATGGAATCTTTATAGAAGGAAAGATAAATTATGATAAGTTTCAACAAGTGTGCGAAAAATTAATAGCAAGACATGTTTCATTAAGAACATCATTTTTATGGGAAAATCAAAATCTGTTTCAAATAATTAATGACAAGTTAGATTTATATGTGGAATATTGTGAAATCAAAGAGGCTGAAGTAGATAATTTAATTGCAGACTTTGTTCAAGAGTTCGATTTAAAATGCGCGCCATTAATGCGTATAAAATTGATTAAAATTAATACGAATAAGTATTTAATACTTTTTGATATTCATCATATGATTGCTGACGGAACAGCAATAAAAAATCTAATTACAGAAGGAATACAGCTATATAAAGGAAATAAATTAAAGCAAGATATGCTGCAATACTATGATTATTTAGAATGGAGAAACTCACCTGATCAGAAAAAGAAAACGTCTTCACAATTAAACTTTTGGAAAGAAGAGTTTTTAAATTCAGTTCCCGTATTGAATTTACCTACTGATTTTAATCGGAGTCCTGTAAAAAAAATAACAGGTGAAAAAGTTGACTTATTTCTCACTGAGGAGATGACACAGCAGATAAGAATGTTTTCAAGAGCACAACAAGTAACACCATTTATGTTTTTTCTTGCAGCGTATAATGTATTACTGTCGAAATACTCACATCAAGAAGATATTGTTATTGGCGTGCCCGTAGATGGTAGGAAACAACCAGATTTATTTTCAGTAGTAGGGATGTTTGTAAATAGTCTTCCATTAAGGAATTATCCTAAAGGAAATAAGCAATTTGATGAGTTTTTAAATGAAGTTAAAGAAAAAAATATAAAAATGTATGGGAATTCAGATTATCCATTTGAGAAGTTAGTGGAACAGCTCGATATAAATAGAGATCCATCAAGAATGCCTCTGTTTGATGTGATGATAAATTATTTAACTCTAGAAAATGAATTGATGGATAACCTAGATGTTAGTTGTAATTTATATGATATAAACAATAATATTTCTATGTTTGATTTAAATCTAATAATTAATGAAAAAAGAAAAGAATACAGGCTTACTATGGAATATAGTACGGATTTGTATAAAAAAGAAACAGTAAAACTTATGCTAGAAAGATTAGTTAATATTATAGAACAAATTATAGGAAATCCGAAGTTAAAGCTTGAAGAAATTGAACTTTTAACTAAATTAGAGAGAATGAGAATAGTAGAAAACTTTAATAAATCAAAAAGACATATCGTGGCAGAGTTTAATTTTTAATAAAAGGAGAATTAATATGCAAGAAAACAATATTTATTTTTGGTCTCCTATAATGCATTGGGAAAAGAGTGAAGGTCGTATTATCATAAATGAATATAATGCACCTACAGTTGCAGTTGAGGTTTTTCCTGAATTTTATTTTTGTACTCAGAATGGAATTGAAATCGACGAACTAATTGATAGATTTTCTAATATAGATGAAAAAGAAATACAAGAATTGATTATGTTTTTAATTGAAAAAAAAGTTTTAATTAAATCTATTTTAAATCCAAAAGATTTGTTTGAATCTCAGACTAAATTATTTCAAAAATACGATGAGAATCTTATGTTTGATAAAGAAAAACTGGATGTTTATACAAACGTACAGTTAAATCGTATGTTTAAAGGTTGTAAAAAAACGAAAATAGAACTAATTAAGCCAGATGACACAGTTCTATCCATGTTTGAAAGGAGATCACAGCGCGTTTTTGATGAGACTACCAAGATATCTCAAGATGTTTTTTCAAACTTATTCGGAGTTCTTCAGCAAATTAAAAACAAAAAGGAAGTTAAGTATGCATATGGTAGTGCGGGAGGATTATACCCAATTGATATATTTATCTATATTAAGAAAAATAGAGTTGACGGGGTTAGAAGAGGATTGTATTATTACCATCCTGTCAGTCATAGTATATATCTTGTTGATGATATGGCTTTAATTACTAAAGATGTACATTTCTATAATAATAAAAATATATTTGAGTCTTCAGCATTTTCTATTTTTATGATATATAATTCTGAATCTTCTATGGCTAAGTACGGTGGGAACGCTTATTCATATGCTTTAATTGAAGCAGGAATTATTACGGCAACACTAACATCTGTGGCTGAGCATCAAGGTATAGGTTTATGTTCAATAGGAGATTTACACTTTGATAAGGTTAAAAAATATTTTAAGTTACAAAGGAATCAAGTGTTACTACATGTTATTGAAGGTGGATTAAAATTAGAGCAATAGAATTTAGGGAATAGGAGAATGTAAACATGAGCCTTGAAACCGCAAACAAGAATATAGATATAGACGAATTAAAAGAAGTTGAAGAGTATTGGATTACTACGTTAAATGAAATACAACAATGTAAAATTCCAGCTGAGAATCATTCGGAAAAATTAGATTTAGGCATTGAAAAAATTCATATTAAAAGCAATGTAGCTAACCTGCTTTTTGAGATGTGCCAAAGCCAAAACTTATCAATATATGTATTTATGCAAACTGTATTAAAAGTTTTAATGTATAAAATAAGTGGGCAAAGTAAAATTACAATAGGAACACCTATGTATCAAAGTGTTGATGAAAGTTCACAAAAAGTAAATAAACTATTGCCGCTTTACAATATTGTAGACAAAAATCTTAAGTTTAAAGATTTACTTTTAAATGTGAAGAATACTACATTGGATGTATATAATAAGCAATACTATCCTTTAGGAGATATTAGCAAGTCATTAGATTCTAATGAAAAGTTTAATGTTAATTTACTTTTTGAAACAATACATTCTATATCTTATGTGGGTGAGTATCTTTCTAATCAGCCGAGTACATTAAACTTTATTTGTATAAAAGACAAGGATAGTTTTTGGGTTGAATTATTTTATAATAAAATGTCATATAATAAAAGAACAATTTGCAGAATGTTGGAATTTTATCAAAATATATTAGAACAAGTTTTAAATAATATGAATTGTACGTGTTCTAATATTGAATTAGTGTCTACTGAAGAGAAGCAAGAAATTGTTGAAGGTTTTAATAGTAAAAACATACAGTATCAGGTATTAGAAAATAATATATCTGAACTTTTTGAAAATAATGCTAGGGTTTATCGTGATATGGTTGCTATTCAGTTTAATGGTGAAAAGCTCACATATCAAGAATTGAATGATAAAGTAAATCAGTTAGCAAATTACTTACATAAGCAAGGCTTGAAAAAGGATATGGTTGTAGGAATCATGTTAGAGCGATCGTTAGATCTAGTAGCCACAATTTTAGCAGTTTTAAAATTGGGGTCTACGTATTTGCCAATTGATTTAATAAATCCGGTTAACAGAATAAACTATATGTTAGAAGATAGTGATGCGTCTTTTGTAATTACTAGCAAATTTGCACTAAAAGGTATAAAGCTTAGTACAAATACCATTGTTTTAGATCGAGAAAAATGGGGTTCTGAATCTACAAATTTTACAAATAAACATGCAGAGGATCTAGGACAAGGGCCAGCTTACATTATTTACACATCAGGTTCAACTGGAAAACCTAAAGGAGTAAGCGTCGAACATAAAGCAGTATGTAACTTCATTGATGGGATGGCAAGGAATATACCCTTGAGAGAGAATATGTCAATTTTAGCGTTAACAAGTATTTCTTTTGATATATTCTTTGTCGAAACAATATTTGCTCTAGTAAATGGAATCAGAGTTGTTATAGCAAAGGAAAAACAATGTAGCAATCCATTAGCTATAAAAGAATTAATCTTGAATCACAAGATAGATATCTTACAGATGACACCTTCTAGATTAAGGTTGTTACTTGATAATGAGGAATATTCCAAGTGTCTAAAAAGGGTTTCTATTCTTCTTGTAGGAGGAGAAGTATTTTCTTCAAAATTATTAAATGAGGTTAAAACTATAACAGATTCAAGAATTTTTAATTTATACGGTCCTACTGAAACAACAATCTGGTCCACAATTAAAGAACTTACTAATGAAACAAACGTAACTATAGGAAAGCCGCTTCCACATTATAAATGTTATATATTAAATAAAGAGAAAAATGTACAACCAGTAGGAGAAATTGGAGAATTATATATTTCTGGGGAATGTTTAGCTAAAGAGTATATAAATCTTCCTGAAATGACAAAAGAAAAGTTCATTTCAAATCCTTTTGTTTTAGAAGAACGGATGTACAAAACGGGAGATTTAGCTAGATGGCTTCCAAATGGTGAAATAGAATATATTGGTCGAAATGATTCTCAAGTGAAGATTAATGGGTATCGCTTAGAGCTGGAGGAAATAGAGAAAGAATATTTAAAATTTGAAGATGTAACAGATGTAGTTGTACTGAAATGGGGAAATAAAGATGGTTCAAGTTATCTTTGTGCATATATTCAAGGAAAAGAAAAAATTCTAATTGAACAGTTGCAAGGTTATATATCAAGAAATTTACCAAGTTATATGGTACCTAAGGCGGTAATACAATTAGATCAAATGCCACTTACTATTAATGGGAAATTGGATAAGAAGGCACTACCTAATCCTGCCTTAGTTGTACAAAAACAAAAAGAGTATATAGAACCAAGAGATGCTAAAGAAAGAATAATAGCAAAAATATGGGAAAAAGTTTTGGGTTTTGAAAAAATAGGTATTGAAGAAGATTTCTTTATGCTCGGTGGAAACTCTTTAAAAGCTATTCAAATTGTAAACTGTTTAGAGAATGAGTACTCCTTAGGTACTACAGTAAGTACTTTGTTTGAAAATAGAACAATTTCTCGATTAGCTGAATCAATTCAAGAGAAAAAGAATAATAATGAATTAATATCTGCCTATCCAGACCCTTTAAATTTACATAAACCCTTTCCATTAACTGATGTACAATCAGCATACCTTTTAGGAAGAGATGATCAATTTGAGTTAGGCGGCGTTTCTACGCATGGTTACTATGAGATAGAAACAACTTTAGATATAACAAAGTTTAATGATAGTTTGCAAAAAGTAATTGAACGCCATCCGATGTTAAGAGCAATCATTTTGCCTACTGGAGAACAACAAATATTAACGGATGTTCCTAAGTACAAAATAGAAATAGAAAATATCCAACATTTAGATGCAGTAGAACAAGAATTGATAATTAAAGAAGAACGGGAACGAATGTCTCACTTTATTTTTAAATCGGACACATGGCCTCTATTTGAATATAAGGCATTCAAAATATCAGGTAATAGACATATACTTTGTATTAGTTTTGACGCAATAATAGCAGATGGTATCAGTATGCAAATTGTAGGATCTGAAATAATGGAATTTTATAAAAACCCTAATATACGATTGCCACAAGTAGAGATTTCTTTTAGAGATTATATGTTAAGTTATCAAAAACAAAAGAATACAGATGAATATATGAACGATAGGGAATATTGGTTACAAAAATTAAAGGATTTCCCACCAGCTCCATCTTTACCTTTGTTACAAAATCCAAAATTGTTAACAAAGCCACGTTTTAATAGATTACAATTTAATTTGAATAAAAAGGAATGGCACTCCTTAAAGAGTATTGCGAAATCCATGAATATTACTCCGTCAGTATTATTGTGTACAACGTATGCAAAAGTATTGAGTATCTGGAGTAATGTGGAGAGATTTGCATTGAATTTAACAGTATTTAATCGTCTTCCAGTGCATCCAATGATAGAACATGTTGTGGGGGACTTTACTTCGCTATTATTAATGGATATTGAATTGCAAGGGGAGGAAACATTTAGTGAAAGTGCTCAACGCATTCAAAGATCTTTAATTCAAGCGTTAGATCATAAAAACTATGATGGTGTGGAATTTATTAGGGAATATAGCAAATTGCATGAATTAGGTACAGAAGTGGCTATGCCAATTGTATTTACTAGTATGTTAACAGAAAATAATAAATTTAGTTGGGAAAATTTTGGAGAGGTAAAAATAAGTTCTTTTCAAACTTCTCAAGTATATTTGGATTATCAAGTTATGGAGATAAAGGGAGATTTACAGATTACATGGGATTATGTGGAGGACTTATTTGATGAACACGTGATTGGATCGATGTTTTCTCAATACATCGAAATGTTACATCATTTAGTGGAATCGAAAGATTTAGCTCAATTAACTCTTCCTAGGATTGATGAAAATATAGTTAAGCAGTATAACCAAACCGAGAAAGAAACTGAAAAAACAACATTACACAATTTATTTGCTAGACAAGCACAGAAAACACCAGATTATACAGCGGTTATCATGGAAGAAGAGAGCTTGACATACCAAGAATTAAATGAAAAATCTAATCAAGTCGCAAGGTATTTACAAGAAAAAAGAGTAGGAAAGGGTTCACTAGTTGGGGTGCTTGCACAACGTTGCCCAGATACGATTGTAAATATTTTAGGGATTTTAAAAACAGGAGCGGCATATGTGCCAGTAGATCCAGAATATCCACAAGAACGTATTGACTACATCTTAAATAATAGCCAATGTGATTTATTATTGACACCGGATGTGTATTCAAAAGAGGATCTACATTCTTGTTCTATAGAAGATGTGGAAAATGAAAGTAGTCCAGATGATATAGCTTACATTATTTACACTTCTGGAAGCACAGGGAAGCCTAAAGGGGTAATAATTACTCATGAATCAGCAGTTAATACCATTTTAGATATGAATCAAAAATTCCAAGTAAATGAAGATGATCGTTTTATTGGTCTCTCATCTATTTGTTTTGATTTATCCGTATATGACATTTTTGGTGCTTTGAGTAGTGGAGCTTCAATTGTTCAGATTAAGGATCAAAGGGATATTCAAGAAGTCATAGAAACAATCAACAAGTATGATATTACAATCTGGAATTCGGTTCCGGCTATTATGGATTTAACAATTGAATTTATAGAATCTATGAAAGAATATCAAGATAACGAATTACGTCTTGTATTGTTAAGTGGGGATTGGATTCCGTTGACATTACCAGAGAAAATTTGGAAATATTTTGGGGAAGCACAAATTAATTCATTAGGAGGAGCCACAGAAGCTTCAATATGGTCTATTTATTATCCGATTAATGAAATAAACCCTGAGTGGAAGAGCATTCCATACGGAATGCCATTAGCGAATCAAAAATTTTATGTTTTAAATTATGCAGGACAGGTTTGTCCAGTAGAGGTAGAAGGAGAACTCTATATTGGAGGAATAGGCCTAGCACAAGGATATAAAAATGATGATACAAAAACAAAAAATGCATTTATAGAACATCCTACATTTGGGCGCTTGTATAAAACAGGGGACCATGGAGTGTTAAGAAAAGAAGGATATATTGAATTTTTAGGTCGAAAAGATCAACAAATTAAGATTAGAGGATACCGAGTGGAATTAGGTGAAGTGTCTAATCAACTATTAGAGCATAAGAATGTTCAACAAGCAGTAGTAATAGATCAAGTAGATTCAAACGGGAAAAAATTTTTATGTGCGTATATTGTTGTAGATGATGAGAAAGTCATGGAAACTATTCGAGAGTATCTAGCACAAAAGTTGCCAGAATATATGATTCCGCAATATTTTGTAAAATTAGAGAAATTGCCACTGACTCCGAATGGAAAGATCGATCGTAAAGTGTTGCCAGAACCTAAGTTGATAGAAGATGATAAGAGTTTAAATATCGAGTATCCAAATACAGAGATAGAGAAAAAAATCGGTAGAATATGGGAAGGTGTATTAGGTATATCCCCTATTGATATACACAGTGATTTTCTAAAATTAGGCGGTAATTCTATTGCTATGATACAAGTGGTGAATTCCATAAATAAAGAATTTAAAATAAACGTGGGAATTAAAAAGTTTATTGAATTGAGAACGATTTTTAAACTGTCAAAAGAAATTGAATCCTGCAAACAAGAAGAAATAATACATGAAGAACATGATAGTAAGACAGCAGACTGGGAAAATTTATATAATCCTTTTCCATTAACAGAAGTACAAACAGCCTATTGGCTAGGAAGAGAGAATACGTTTGAAATGGGAGGGGTGTCTACACATAGTTATGTAGAAATAGAGACACCAGTTAATATAGAAAGGTTGAATAAAGCTTTACAAGAAATGATTCAACGACATCCAATGTTAAGAGGTATAATTTTACCATCTGGAGAACAAAAAATACTAGAAACTGTTCCAGATTATCTCATAAAGGTAGTTGATTTATCTTATCTTGACGATAAATCAAGACAAGAGGAAATTATTAAGGAACGAAATAAAATGTCACATCATGTTTTTGATAGTAGTCAATGGCCTTTATTTGAATTCCGTGCATTAAAAATAGCAGAGAATCTACATATTCTTTGTGTTAGCTTTGATTTATTGATAATGGATGGAGCTAGTATGATTCATATCTTTTCCAAAGAATTGTTAGAACTGTATTTGAATCCAAATAAGAAGCTTCCTAAATTAGAATTTACGTTTAGAGACTACATTACAGAACATATAAAGTTTAAAAATACAAAAAAATATAGTACGGATAAAGCCTATTGGTTGTCTAAATTGAAGGGTTTTCCTTTTGCACCGGAACTACCAATGAAGCAGGAACCAAATGTAATAAAAAATCCAAAGTTTAAAAGATTGGAATATAAAATATCTCGAAATATTTGGAGTAAACTCAAAAAGATTGCACAAAGTTATAGTATAACGCCTTCAGTTTTATTGTGTACGTCTTATGCAGAAATACTTGCAAAATGGAGTAATCAACCTAAATTAGCTATTAATACAACATTATTTAACAGGGAGCCTTTTCATGAACATGTTAATAGAATTATAGGTGATTTCACAATGATTTCCTTACTAGATGTTGATTTTAGTCAGGGAGAACTTTCTTTTGCTAATCGTGCACAACAGTTGCAAGAGGTATTAATAGAAGCTTTAGAGCATAAATCGTATGATGGCATAGACTTTGTAAGGGAGTTCTCAAATTTTCATAACTTAAATGGAAAAGCAGTGATGCCAATTGTATTTACTAGTATGCTATTTCCAGAAAAAGAAGAGGTAGATTGGACAGACTTAGGAGAAGTTAAATTGGGAGTCAGTCAAACTTCTCAAGTATATTTGGATTATCAAGTTATGGAGATAAAGGGAGATTTACAGATTACATGGGATTATGTGGAGGACTTATTTGATGAACAGGTTATTGGATTGATGTTTTCTCAATACATCGACATGTTACATCATTTAGTGGAATCGAAAGATTTAATTCAATTAACTCTCCCTAAGGTTGATGAAAATATAGTTATTAAACAGTACAACCAAACCGAGAAAGAAATTGAAAAAACAACATTACACAATTTATTTGTTAGACAAGTACAGAAAACACCAGATTATACAGCAGTTATTATGGAAGAAGAGAGCTTGACATACCAAGAATTACATGGAAAATCTAATCAAGTCGCAAGGTATTTACAAGAAAAAGGAGTAGGAAAAGGTTCACTAGTTGGGGTGCTTGCACAACGTTGCCCAGATACGATTGTAAATATTTTAGGGATTTTAAAAACAGGAGCGGCATATGTGCCAGTAGATCCAGAATATCCACAAGAACGTATTGACTACATCTTAAATAATAGCCAATGTGATTTATTATTGACACCGGATGTGTATTCAAAAGAGGATCTACATTCTTGTTCTATAGAAGATGTGGAAAATGAAAGTAGTCCAGATGATATAGCTTACATTATTTACACTTCTGGAAGCACAGGGAAGCCTAAAGGGGTAATAATTACTCATGAATCAGCAGTTAATACCATTTTAGATATAAATCAAAAATTCCAAGTAAATGAAGATGATCGTTTTATTGGTCTCTCATCTATTTGTTTTGATTTATCCGTATATGACATTTTTGGTGCTTTGAGTAGTGGAGCTTCAATTGTTCAGATTAAGGATCAAAGGGATATTCAAGAAGTCATAGAAACAATCGACAAGTATGGTATTACCATTTGGAATTCGGTTCCGGCTATTATGGATTTAACAATTGAATTTATAGAATCTATGAAAGAATATCAAGATAACGAATTACGTCTTGTATTGTTAAGTGGGGATTGGATTCCATTGATATTACCAGAGAAAATTAGGAAATATTTTGGAAAAGCACAAATTAATTCATTAGGAGGAGCCACTGAAGCTTCAATATGGTCTATTTATTATCCAATTAATGAAATAAACCCTGAGTGGAAGAGCATTCCATACGGAATGCCATTAGCGAATCAAAAATTTTATGTTTTAAATTATGCAGGACAGGTTTGTCCAGTAGAGGTAGAAGGAGAACTCTATATTGGAGGAATAGGCCTAGCACAAGGATATAAAAATGATGATACAAAAACAAAAAATGCATTTATAGAACATCCTACATTGGGCCGTTTGTATAAAACAGGGGACCATGGAGTGTTAAGAAAAGAAGGATATATTGAATTTTTAGGTCGAAAAGATCAACAAATTAAGATAAGAGGATACCGAGTAGAATTAGGTGAAGTGTCTAATCAACTATTAGAGCATAAGAATGTTCAACAAGCAGTAGTAATAGATCAAGTAGATTCAAACGGGAAAAAATTCCTATGTGCGTATATTGTTGTAGATGATGAAAAAGTCATGGGAAGTATTCGAGAATATCTAGCACAAAAGTTGCCAGAATATATGATTCCGCAATATTTTGTGAAATTAGAGCAATTGCCACTGACTCCAAATGGAAAAATCGATCGTAAAGTGTTGCTTGCTTTGGAAATAAGAAAAAATAAATTGGAAGAAAAAGCCCCTAAGTTGTTAACACGAACAGAAAATATAATTAAACAGTTAATCGGTGAGGTATTACATGTTGGGGATATTAGCTTAAATGAAAGTTTTTTTGAACTGGGAGGATCATCTATACATTTAATTCAAATGCATAGGAAGCTAGAACAATTATATCCTGGGAAATGTAAAATAACAGATATGTTTATTTATAACACCGTATCAAAACTAGCAAAGTTTATTGATAAAAATGATATTGAGATATCGAAAGCTCAGAATATTTATACTGCTGAAGGGAAAATTACAGCATTATTAACACAAAAAATTAGAAGCATTGCTCATAAAGAAAAAGTACAGTTAGAAGATTTATTAATAGCTTTCTCAACATATTTGTTTACAAAAATAACAAATAAGATGAATATGAAAGTTCAAACGTTATTGGATAGTGAAAATGTAAAAACTATCACTTTGGATATGAATAATTTACATGATTTCAATACTATGTTTAAAGAAATTTATAAGCAGCGTAAGCAAAGTATAAACATAAAGACAACCAATAATAAACATTTGGAAAGTAACAATTTTGATTACCTTATGTATAATCAAACATTCTTGAAGGGAAAAATTGATCCTTTAGCACTGTCTAATACTAGTATAGAAGTTAAGGAATTAAATAATATAGTTCATTTTACAATTAAATCTAATAAGGAAAGAATAGCGATGCACACATTACAGGAACTATCTAATATGTTTATCAAGCTAATAGAAATGATAATAAGTAAATATTCCATTAAGGGGTAGGTTTTATGGAAAAGATTGCAATGGTATTTCCGGGACAGGGTTCTCAATATGTTGGAATGGGGAAAGCTCTTTGTAAAGAGTTTTCCCTTGCAAAAATGGTATTTGAAGAAGCGTCAGACGTTTTGCACATGGACTTGAAGAAAATATGTTTTTCAGGAGATTCTAAGGTATTAACAAGTACTGAGAATGCACAACCAGCTATTCTAGCAACAAGTGTGGCTATGTTTCGTGTATATTTACAGGAGTTTGGTGTTTTTCCTGATTATGTCGCTGGCCATAGCTTAGGCGAGTTTTCAGCATTAACTTGTATGCAAGCCATTTCATTTTCTGATGCTCTAAAATTAGTTAGAACAAGGGGACAGTTAATGAAAACGGCAAGTGATATGCATACCGGTATGATGTTAGCGGTAAATAACTTTGATAAGAATATTTTAAAAGAAGTTTTAGAAAAGGTAAATGGACAAGGTAATTTAGTAAGTGTTGCTTGTTATAATTCCCCGACTCAAACAGTTATCTCAGGTAATGCACAGGCCATTCAGCAAGTAGAGAGTTATTTGAAACAAAAAAAGGTTAGTACAAACTTATTGAATGTTAGTGCTCCTTTTCATTCAAGTTTAATGGAATCAGTAGCCGAAAGTTTTACAAGACATTTAGATAATAATAAATATCATTCATTTAAAGGGAAAATTATTTCAAATACTACAGCTTTGCCCTATGTTAGCATAGAAGAAATGAAGAGGAACCTAACACTTCAAATCACTAAACCAGTTAAATGGAGTCAAACAATAGACTATCTAAAAAATCAAGGAGTAACAATTGCGATTGAAATGGGTCCTAAAGGTGTATTAACTAATTTGTCTAAAGGAAATGTTCAAGAAATGGAATTTTTTTCTTATGATAATGGGACGGATAAAAAGCTATTATTTGACAGATTGAATGTTGCTCCAAGGCCTAAATATTCTTTGATAACTAGATGTTTAGGAATGATGGTAGCGACGAAAAATTATAATACCAATACTTCCGAATATGCATCAGGAGTTATTGAGTCGATCAGAATGTTAAGAAAGATTCAAGAAAATCTTGAATTAAATGATAAAAAACCATCTATAGAACAAATGCATTATGCATTAAAACTTCTAAAAACAGTATTTGATACAAAAAGAGTCCCTTTTCAAGAACAACAAAAACGTTTTGAAAAATTATATGAAGAAACAGGAGTGAAATACTCTTTTTAATTTGAATTTTCATTGAAGTTTTTAAGGATGGAGGAGAATCATGTTAAATTTTAACGATATAAAATTGGAAGATTTCATGGACAATAGTTTGAAAAATAAAGATTTAGATAAAAGTGATGATGATATTGCGATAATTGGTATGGCAGGTGTATTTCCATTAGCTGATAATGTTCAAAGTTTTTGGGAGAATATACGTTTAGGTACAGATTGTGTTCATGCTATTCCAAATTTGAGAAAAGAGCAAGCGGATAAATATTTACATCATGTAAATATATTGAATACAAATGAATATAGATATAAAAAAATGGGTTATATTGATCAGATAGATAATTTTGATTACAAATTTTTTAATTTATCACCTAAAGAAGCAAGTTTAATGGACCCGAAACAAAGATTGTTTCTTCAAGTTGCTTATCAAGCTATTGAGCATGCTGGTTATGGAGGAAAGAGATTAAATGGCACAGAGACAGGAGTATTTGTAGGCCATAGTGAATTAGGCGGAATAAGCTATAGAGAAATGATTCAAAATATTGAACCAGATTCATATATGACAGGATTTATTGGGAATTTACCATCAGTTATTCCAAGTAGAATATCTTATCTTTTAGACTTAAATGGGCCAAGCATGTTAATTGATACGTCCTGTTCATCATCGCTTACCTCTTTATATTTAGCATGTCAGGCTATTAAAAATGGCGATTGTAAACAAGCCATTGTTGGTACCGCGCATATTAATTTATTACCGTTTGAAATAGAACAAAAGTTAGGCATTGAAGCTTCGGATTATAGAACAAGATCATTTGATGATGGTGCGGAAGGGACTGGATCTGGAGAGGGAGTTATAGCTATTCTAATAAAGCCTTTAAATTGTGCGATAGAAGATGGGGATCATATAGAAGCTGTTATAAAAGGGGGGGCAATTAACCAAGATGGAAATTCAATTGCATTGACAGCACCAAATGTAGAAGCTCAAGAAAAGGTAATTTGTCAAGCGTGGGAAAATGCTGGAGTATCTCCCGAAGACATTACGTATATAGAAGCACATGCTACAGGGACGTCTCTAGGTGATCCAATTGAAATAGCTGGTTTAGAAAAAGCGTTTGAAAGGTTTACTGAGCGAAAGCAATTTTGTGCAATCGGTTCTGTAAAGTCTAATTTAGGACATTTAGAGGCAGCGGCTGGATTGGCTGGAGTTGTAAAGAGTGTCATGGCCATGAAAATGAAGGAGTTGCCACCTTCAATCCATTTTTACCGTCCTAATCGTAAAATAGAATTTGAGTCATCTCCTGTATTTGTGAATGATTTGTTACTACCCTGGGAAAATGGAGGGAAAGCTAGGGTTTGTGGTGTAAGTTCATTTGGAATGAGTGGAACTAATTGCCATATTGTCTTGTCAGAATGGAATAATGAGAATTCTGTAAATAACCATCAATATAATAACATGTTTCATTTATTAACTATCTCAGCAAAAAGTGAAAAAGCAGTGAAAGAATTAATAAAAAAATACCAAAAATTATTAAATGAAAACCAGTATGACCTTAGAGATTTATGTTATACAGCAAATACTGGAAGAGGGCATTATAATTACCGCCTTGCTATCATATTCCAAAGTGAGGAAGAACTTAAGACAAAATTAAATTTGCTAGTTACTGAAGAAAATTTAAAAAATCAAAAAAAACAAGGGGTTTTTTGGGGGGAATACTCACTAATAAATAGAAGGACAGATGAAAACATAAAAGTTTTAAGTGAGTTAAACATAAAAAAGTCAAGCCAAGAAGCGTTAAGATATATAAATCAAATAGAAAATCCTTATTACGTAAAAGGAAATGAATTGCAAAATATATGTGAATACTACATTGAAGGAGCAGATATTGATTGGGGTTTTCTGTATAAAGGTGAATTGCGGAAAAAAGTAATTTTACCTATATATGTATTTGACAAATACCCATGCTGGTTAAGTATCCCAGAAAAAAATGACAGTAAAGAGTTTAGTTTGAATATTTCTCATTTACTAAAAGACTCTAAGGTGCCTGCTGATTTAAAAAAAGAAATAGAAAATTTAACAATGAAATGGGATAGTTATATATCAATTAATAACAGTGTTGAGGATATATTAAGTGAAATAAAAATAGTTGGAAAAGATAAACAAAATTATTCTAAAAATGAATTACTTGTAGCAAAGGTATGGGCAGAAGAATTAGGATTAAAGACTATTCATATAATTGATAACTTCTTTGAACTAGGTGGCGATTCAATAATAGCTTTAAAAGTTATCAATAAATTGAATAGATATTTATCTTTAGAGTGGAAAGTCACTGATTTATTAAAATACCCAATTTTTAAAGATTTAATAAGGCATATAGATAAAGACGCTAGTGAAAAAGTTACTAAATTAAAAAATGACATTGAGTTAAGTAAAGTAATGGATTACTACCCCATTTCATCTGCCCAAAAAAGAATATATATAATGGAACAATTTACAAGTGGAACAACAACGTATAATATGCCACAAGCTTTTATACTAGAGGGGAATTTAAATTTAGAAAAAGTAAAACAATCCTTTCTCGATCTAATGGAAAAACAAGAGTCATTAAGAACTTCATTTCAGTTAATTAATGGCCAACCTGTACAAAAAATCCATGCTTCACTGCCATTTGAAGTTGAAGAAATAAAAATTAAAGAAAATATAAATACAACTATTCGGAATTTTATTAGACCATTTAATTTACAAGAACCACCATTATTTCGAGTAGGTATTGGTGAAATAGAAGAAAATAAATATTTATTATTACTAGACATTCATCATATCATTGCAGATGGAACTTCTATGGCGATTTTTACAAATGAATTTATAAAAGCATATTCGGGACAAGAGATTTATAAACCAAATAGACAATATAAGGACTTTACAAATTGGAAAGAAAATATGGTAAATAGTCATGAATATCAAAAACAAGAGGAATTTTATAAAAGAATTTTCTCAGGAGAGATACCAATTCTAAATTTACCGACTGATTTTTCACGGTCTGATAGGCTAACATATAGTGGAGAAAAATTTATTTGCTATTCTTCAAAAGAATTAGAAAGTAAGTTGAGAAAGTTAGCATTAACAGCCGAAACAACTTTATTTACTGTTTTGTTATCAGCTTATTATCTTTTAATGTATAAATATACTCTTCAAAAGGATATTGTAGTTGGCACGTTAATAAATGGTCGCCCACATTATTATTTAGAAAATGTTATAGGGATGTTTGTTGACACAATTCCTATAAGAACTAGCATACAAACAAATCAAAGCTTTTTTGACTTTATGAGAAACACAAAGAAAAATGTTATGGAGTTCTTTGATAATTCGAATTATCCATTCGAAAAAATAGTTGAAAATATAAAAGTAAAACGTGAAGCAGCAAGAAATCCTTTATTTGATACAATGTTTGTACTTCAAAATATGGAGAAACCTAATTTTGATCTTGAGGGTGTTTCTTTGGAAAAGTATCCATTTGAAAATAATACTTCTATGTTTGATATTACGTTGTTTGCTTCTGAACAAGCTCAGGGTATAGAATTTTCATTTGAATTTAGTACTCAACTGTTTAAAAGAGAAACAATTAAAATGATGAGTGAACATTATTTGAAGATCTTAGATGATATTACTTCAAACCCTGAAATACAGATTAATGATATTTTGAGAGAAAAGCCTACGCAAATTAATTTAAATGTAGAAAATATAGAGTTTCAATTTTGAATTCATTAGAAAGGTGAATGAAAATGGGTAAAGCAACGAATGATCCGTATGTAACAAATCAAATTTTTGAGAATCAAAAAGGTTATTGGAAAGAAAAACTAAAAGGAGAAGTTGCTATGAGCAGCTTCCCAACAGATAAGTCACGTGTTTTATTAAAAGAATATAAAAAAGAAATTGTAAAATTAAAATTTCCTGATGAATTGGTAAGAGATGTTTTTCGGATAAGTAAAAATTCTGAGTTAGGAACCTATATTTTATTACTATCAGGAATCATATATTTAGTATATAAATATACTGATAATGAAGATGTTGTTATTGGAACTCCTATAATTAATATGGGAGGGGATGAGGAGACAATAAATCAGTTACTTACTTTAAGAAAGAAAATTAATAGTCAAATAAGCTTTCGAGATTGGATAAATGAAGTTAAAGGAGTTGTAGTGGAAGCATTACAAAATCAAGAAATTCCTTACCAAACGATTTTACAAGAGAATAAAATCTTATTAGAAGATGAAAAAATGCCCTTGTTCCCAATAGTTACATTACTAGAAGAAATACAAGATATAAATTACATAAAGCCGATATTTGCGGATATTGCATTTATATTTAATTTAAACGACGGCATTGAAATAAAAGTTGAATTTAATGAAAACGTATATTTTAGAGAAACAATAGAGGCGATGCTACGTACACTAATATTGTATTATGAGGAGACAACAACAAATCCAGATGTTCTACTAAAAAATATAAATGCTACATCTGAATATGATTCTAACAAAATTTTATTTGAATTTAATTCCAATATAGAGGCGATTAATCAAGAATTTAATGAACCAATTCATGTCTTAATAGAAAAACAAGCAAAATTAACACCGAATAAAATAGCTTTAAAGTTTGAAGAAACAGTACTAACTTTTGAGGAGCTTAATAAATGTGCTAATCGTTTAGCTCAGTATTTAATTAGCGAGTATACCATAGATTCAAATGAGTGTGTAGGTATCTTACTTGAGAGATCACATTATACCATTGTAGCAATGTTAGGGGTTTTAAAAGCAGGCGCTTCTTATGTACCTATTGATCCGACTTTACCTACAAATAGAATTAAAAATATTATAGATAATACTGCAATAAAAGTTATTATTTCGAAATCTAATTATGTTCAGATGCTAAATAAACTTCAGTGGGAATGTTTCGAATTTAAAGCTTATGTATGTTTGGATAGTAATAACATTGAAGAAATGGAAGATACACATAATAATGAATTAATGGATCCGAAATTATGGAATCATATTGGAGCTAGTACAAATAATAGAATAGGTATGGGTGGTTGGATAAATAGTTATACAGGAGAAGAATTTAGTAGGGAGGAGATGGAAGAGTATTCAAATAACGTTTTGAGAAAATTGACTCCTTATTTACATGAAAATATTCGTGTATTGGAAATAGGTTGTGCATCTGGTATTACAATGTACAAGATAGCGCCATATTGTAAATTATATTATGGTACTGATATGTCAAATGTGACTATTGAAAAAAATAAAAACTACATTAAAAAACAGGGTATTGAAAATATTAAATTAGAATGTTTAGCAGCTCATGAAATTGGGCAAATTAAGCAGAAATTTGATGTGATTATCATTAATAGTACAGTTCAATATTTTCCAGGTCATAATTACTTGAAAAAGGTTATAAATATTGCCACAGATATGTTGGATCAGAAAGGTGTTATATTTCTTGGTGATATAATGGATCAGGATAAAAAATCTGAAATGATTGAATCACTTGTTCATTTTTCTAAAAGTAACCCAAATTATAGAACCAAAGTTGATTTTTCATCAGAGTTATTTCTAGCAAAATCTTGGTTTAATGATTTGCAAATAAAAAGCCATATAATTCATTCATTAAATATATCGGGAAAAAATTGCAAAATTGAAAATGAGCTGACAAAGTATCGCTATGATGTGATTTTAGAAGTAAATAAACTCATAGTAAAAGAGTCTAATGAATCTAATCTGTTGAAAAAACAGCATGATTATAAGAAGTTGTTAGAGTATAGTTCTGAAAATCTGGATTTACAGATACAAGAGAATCAAATAGCGTATGTTATTTTCACATCGGGATCAACTGGAAAGCCTAAAGGAGTACAAATACAACATCAGGCACTTACTAACTTTGTAGAAGCTATGAGGAATATATTAAATGAAAAACAAACTACTGTAATGTTAGCATTAACAGGTATATCATTTGATATATTTATTTTAGAATCTTTATATTCATTAGCGGTAGGATTAAAAGTTATAATTGCAAATGAGAAGCAACATATGAATATTAAAGAAATAAATAAATTAATTATGGATAATCAAGTTGATATAATACAATTGACACCTTCAAGATTAAAATTATTAATTGAGGATGCAAGCGGTCTTGAAAAATTAAAAGTAATTATAGTAGGCGGAGAATCTTTTCCAAAAGAATTACTAAAACAGGTTCAGCAGCATACAACAGCTGATATTTATAATGCATACGGTCCTACAGAAGCTACAGTGTGGGCTACATATAAAAAAGTTACTAAAGATACTGAAATAACGATCGGAACCCCTCTTATGAATTATCAGTGCTTTATTGTTAATCCAAATGATTACTTAAAGTTACAACCTATTGGTGGGGTTGGAGAATTAGTTATAGCTGGTAAAGGCTTGTCAAAAGGGTATCTAAACAATCATAAATTAAACAAAGAACAATTTGTTAATAATCCTTTTAGTGAAGAATCCTTAATGTATAAAACTGGAGATTTAGCTCGCTATCTTCCAACAGGAGACATTCAATTTCTAGGAAGAAAAGATAATCAAGTTAAGTTAAATGGATATAGAATAGAGCTAGAAGAAATTGAATCTATATTAAAAAATTATTATTGTATCGAAGAAGCTAAAGTGATAGTGAAACAAGATGAAAAAGCGACTTTATATGCCTTTTTGGTTATAAAAGAGAAAAAAGAGTTTAGTGGTTCAGAATTACGTAAGTATTTGTTAGGAATATTACCGAAATATATGGTCCCATCAAACTTTATATGTATAGATAAAATACCATTAAATGCAAATGGGAAAACTAATCGAAATGCATTATTACAAATACTTCAAAAAAGAGAAAAGAATAAAAGAGTTGAACCAAGTAGTGAAAGAGAAAAACTACTTGCAGACTTATGGGGGAAAGTATTAAATACTGAGTTTATTAGTATATATGACAATTTCTTCGAACTTGGTGGTAATTCTATAAAAGCGATAGAGATAATTTCTGAGTTGGTAGATTTATTCGAGGTATCTATTAATGACGTATATGCATTTCCTACAATTTTTGAGTTTGCAAAGAATATGACTTATAAGCAAAATTATTTAAAAAACAAACTAGATAAAATAACACAAGACATAGGTTTAATAAATCATAACGATATTGAAGCATTAGAGGAATATAAAGATATCTATACTAATGATGTTAAGCGCTATTCTAATGAAGTTCTTTTGTCACAAAAGAATTATAACAATATATTTTTAACAGGAGGAACAGGGTACCTAGGAATTCATTTAGTTAATGAAATATTAAACAGAACAGAATCAACTATATATCTATTAGTCAATTCAATTTCAGTAGAAGCTGCTAAAGAAAAATTAAATAAAAGATTTCTTTATTACTTTAATGAAGAAAATCTATTAAAGAAATATCAATCCAGAATCAATATTATCTTAGGAGATATTACCCAAAATAAATTTGGTATGGAATGTAAGGAATATGAGAAACTGTCTTATAAAATAGATTGTGTTCTTCATAGTGCGGCAAAAATAAAACATTATGGGAACTGGGAAGATTTCCATAATGTTAATATCGAAGGAACAAAAAATGTATTGAAGTTTGCAAAGACAGGTTTAAAAAAAGATTTCAACTATATATCTACACTTAGTATAGCAAGTGGTGGTGATTATGTCATATTTAGTGAATATGACAAAAAGGGAAATCATATGATTGAAAACTACTATTTAAGAAGTAAAGTACTAGCAGAAGAAGCTGTACTAGTTGCAAGGGATTCTGGACTGAATTGTAATATATATCGTTTAAATTCTTTATTTATGAATTATTGCTCCAAAAAAATGCCTTATAATTTTAAAGAAGAAGGCTTCTATATGGTAATAAAGGCAATGAATAATTTAGGAATCTATCCTTTTTTAATAAATCCAGTACTAGATTTATCAGGGGTAAATCAGGTAGCAGAAGCCATAGTAACCCTTTTTAATAAAGAGTGTCTTCAAAATGAGATTTTTCATGTTTTTAACCCTAATAAGATTAGTTGGAATGATATGGGGATTGTTGCTCAATCTTTGGGTATAGCGGTTGATGTTGTTAATTTTGATGATTTTGTTCAATATTTATCTAATCACCTTGAAGACCCAATGAAAAGACAATCTGTAATTCAAGTTTTATTAAATTCATTTTTATTTAGAAATACTAAGGAATCAAATTTTCTAAGAGTGTGTGACAGAACAAATTTAATGTTAGAGCGTTTAGGGTTTAAATGGTTATCAAATCATAATGAATATATAGAAAAATTTTATAATCAATTAGATTAAATAAAATAAATATAGGTTGTTGGTGAGAATTATCAACAACCTATATTTAACTTTAACGATGAGAGTTTTGAAGTATATTATATTGATGCACAAAGAATTTATTTGTTTTAGGTAAAAAAAGTGATAAAATGTTAGTAAGTACTTACTAATATAAATCTACTATCAAGGCACTGTAAGGTAAAAAAATTTAAAGATTGGGGAGATAAGAATGAATAATAAATTAACTCATAGCTTTGCTTTATTTGCTTTAATCTCAGGTTTTTTTATGGCAATTTTAGATTCAAACATAGTTAATATTGTCTTACCTGAAATGACAATCAGTTTTAACACTTCGGTAGAACATATTTCTTGGGTTATAAATAGTTATAATTTAGCATTTGCTGTTTGTTTGTTACCTATGGCAAAATTAGCTGATCGATTTGGACGTAAAAAGTTTTATGTAATAGGTTTATTTGTATTTATAATTAGTTCTTTATTATGTGGACTATCTATTTCATTGGAAACAATAGTCCTATTTAGAGTAATTCAAGGAATTTCAGCAGCTATAATTGTTCCGGTGGCAATGCCTTTAGGTTTAGAATTAGTACCAAAAGAAAAGCAAGGGATTATAGGAGGAATAATGGGGGCCTTTGGAGGACTTGCTGCAGCTATAGGACCGGCTTTGGGGGGAATACTAAGTGATCAATTAAGCTGGAAGTGGATTTTTTTCATAAATATTCCTATAGGATTGATTGCCTGTGTATTAGTATTGATTTTATTTAAAGAATCTTATGATGAATTATCAGAGAAGAAAATAGATTGGTTAGGGGTATTGTTATCTTCTCTATTTTTATTTACTTTAGTTTTAGCTTTATTAAAAGTGAATGACGATAGTTGGAACAAAGAGTATATAATTTTATTATTTGTAATATCTATTATTAGTTTTATAAGTTTTATTAATATTGAAAAAAAATCAAAGTATCCAATATTACCACTTTGGCTATTTAATAATCGTCAATTTTCAGTCGGAAATCTATTGCTATTTATAGTAGGAATGGGTATGATGAATATCATTTTTTTATTATCATTTTTTTTAACACAGGTTCAAGGAATAAGTGAATTGAAAGCAGGTCTGATAATTAGTGTATTGGCCATATTTTCTATGATTGTGACAACTATAATGACACCTATAGCCACTAAAAAAGGTAGTAGATGGATAGGAATGGCAGGAATGTTGTTATTAGCTGTTACTACTTACTCTTTTACTACAATGTCTACAGATTTTACAAGTTTAGATTATATTTGGCGAGTAGCAGTAGGTGGGGTAGGAACAGGATGTACACTTGCTCCAATATCTACTACTGCAATTTTAAGTGTTCCTGTTAATAAGTCGGGTATGGCTTCTAGCATAACAAATATATCTCGTACTATTGGTAGTATATTAGGTGTAGCAGTTTTAGTAGCATTACTAAATAATCAATTGGAATCACAACTAAATCTGGTCAAAAAAGAAATGGTAAACAAAGTTGAACATACAAATATGCCAAAAGAAATAAAAGAGAAATTAATTATAAATGTTCAACAAATAGATAGAAAACATATGAAAGACACATCTTCTAAAGATTCTTTAGAGAAATTTATTTATCAAATAGAAGAAAGAAAAAAAGTTGCTATACATAATACTCCTGAAGAGCTTGCAGAAAAAGTAAATCAAGATTTTGAATTACAAGAAAAAACAATCTCGGATATATATCAGGATGCAAAGAAGCAATATAAAAAAGCGATTACTAATAGTTTTAATAATACGTATAGATATAGTTGTATTATTTTGATTTTAGGAATTATTTTTTCGGTATTTAATACAGCAAAAAGACAGGAATCTGTATATTATTTAAAATCATAAGCAGTTTGTGTAGTACAGATTTTATGAAATTTAATGTGAGGTAGGAGCAGATGCAAATAATCGCCGTAAATATATCAGAGGAGCTTTCTGTCAATGATTTTGAAGAACTTCTTAGCTATGTTCCATTAGAAAAACAAAAAAAAATAAAGAGTTTTTTGCATTTTAAAGATGCAAAACGAACATTAGTTGGAGAAATATTAGTTAGATCTATACTAGGTAAACAGTTATCATTAAAGAACAAAGATATTAATATATATTACAATGCCTATGGTAAGCCTTATATAAAGAGAGAGGGAAATTATTTCAATCTATCACATTCAGGAGATTGGGTGGTTTGTGCATTTGATTCATCACCAGTGGGAATTGATGTAGAAATTATTAAATTGATAGATTTAAGTCTAGTGCTATCTTTTTTTTCCACTGAAGAAGCGGAATATGTATTTTCCATTAAATCACAAAACGAACAAATTAATAGATTTTACGATTTATGGACTTTAAAAGAGAGTTATATTAAAGCGATTGGGAGAGGGTTATCGATACCTTTGGAGTCATTTTCAATTGATTTAAGAAATTATTTAGAAATAATTAAAATGAAAAGTTTATTGGATAATCGATATTATTATTTTAAAAAATTATTCATAGATGAAAATCATAAATTATCTATCTGTACTATGCATCCACAAATATCTAATGAAATTGTATTTAAAAAGATTAAAGAGATTATCTCTTTAATGAAAGAGAATGCTTAACTAAAATAACGGCTTATACTAAAACAAAATTGCTGTTGGGGGTTTGTGGGGACCTAGAAGAGTGATAAAGAAGTTTCTTTTAATACTCATAGATTAATAACAAAAGAAAATACAGTGTTTTTTTGCGGTTTTTAGTATTTGTTATAATGGAGAATTTATAGCACAAGAAATTATAAATACAAATATAATTAAAAAATTACTAACGAGGATTATGAAGGTGGGGGATTTTTGTTAATTGAAAACAATTAGTATTCCATAATTTTAATTATCGGGTGTGAAAAAAGGGGAAATATGTATGGTTTACTGCCTATCAATCGTACTTAATATTATGCAAGTTGAGTGCGGACAAAATATAAAGATTTAAGGATACATACAATTGTGTGCTTCATGATGTAATAAGTGAGGATATAAGATCATTGTAATAGTTAGGTGTCGTGCAAATATATATAACATAAACATCTTTTAATATTTGTAGAGGTATATTAAAAAGCTTCATTTTAATAAAATCAAAATGAAGATAAAGTATCTAGAAATTAGGAGGAATTACGTGAATGAGGAATTAAATTATCTGGCTGAATCCTTTATAGATTGCCAAATAGCTACTGAGAAAATAATTGGGTCAGAATATAGTGATTTTATAGCCCTTGCTAACCTATCAAAAGAACTAGCATCTTTTAATAGATTTACAAATGTAGAAGTAATAGACCTTTGGCGGAATTATCGGATTAATAAATATATACAAAGAAAATATAGATTAACCCCTCATTATTACAAAGGATTTAAAGAAATAGTAGGATTAGATAACATTTATTTGTGTAAAAAAGCTCAGGGATTTTTTTGTACTTTTCAATTTGGTGATTTTAATCTCATTGATTATCAATTATGTAAAATATTTAAAACAAATGTTTTTTTAACTCGAAGTAAATATTTGAATATTTCCGATTTAAAAAAGATTAAGGAAGATGAGATTTATCCTGGTTTGTTATTTTTAGATAACTTTTTGTGTAAGTGGATTAGTACAGAAGATAATAATACAACTTTTTTAAACCTAACATTTAAATCAGAAGCAATTAATTTATTATGTTCATTAAAAAAACCGTTATGTTTATTGATTGCTGATAAGAATAGAAATGGAGAATCACGTTTGGTAGCCTATAATTTATTTAAATCAATACATGTAGGTCAGAATAAAAAACAAAAATTATTTACATGTATATTAGAACCCTTTAATTTGAAAGTGAGATTATATCCTCATTTATGGGGATTATGGGATAAACTCTACACTTATGAAATAAGGAGTGAGGAAAATCTTAAATTTACAAAATTAGAAGTTGATTGGTTTGATAATGATAAAAGTTTAGGGCTAAATATAAAGACGGGAAATATATTGAATTTGGAAAAAAGTACAAAATCTAACCTTAAAGTTCTAGAGCGAGTATAGTGAAATGGATACAACTTGATTGATAGATTTTAAAGAGAGTTAATAATCATGTAGAGAAAGCTCGCTGTTAAAGAGCAAATTATGATTTGTCTACTACAACGAGATAGTTAAAGTATTCTATGGATAAAATTATAAAAAATTCTAATTTTTTAAAGTTTAATACATAAATTATTGTGGCATTTCCTTACAGTACCATCTTTTTTAGAAAAATGATGGTAAATTGAAGGTAGATAGTATCGATAAAATTAATTGCAATGAAGAGAGTATAAAAAACAATGTAAATGAAAAGATAGTGGTTAAAAAATAGAGAAAAAGACACCAAATTTTATGGTGTCTTTTTTTGTTTAAGGATATCAAAGAAATTGTTATATTATGAGTTTCTATTGTGAAGCCATAAAGAATAAGCGTATAATATTATAGGTCTCACATTTGCGAGACAAACCGCGAATGATAAATAAGATTGTTGTTTTATCATCGCTTCTAAACATATATACAATGAAAGTAACACTGGAATACAGATAGGGAGTTATAAAATGAAATTAATTATTGCCGAGAAACCAGATCAAGGGTTGGCTCTTGTTTCACAGTTTAAATATCGCCGGAAAGATGGATATTTAGAAGTAGAAGCGAATGAGTTATTTCCAAATGGAGCGTACTGTACATGGGCAATTGGTCATTTGACGCAGTTATGTAATCCAGAGCATTATCACGCAGAGTGGAAAAAATGGTCACTTAATACGTTACCGATGATTCCAGAGCGTTTTCAATTTGAAGTTACAAAGTCAAAGTATAAGCAATTTAACGTTGTGAAACAGCTGTTACATAATCCACAGGTAACAGAAATTATTCACGCAGGCGATGCTGGGCGTGAAGGGGAACTGATCGTACGAAATATTATTAATCTTTGTAACGTGCAAAAGCCGATGAAGCGTCTATGGATTTCGTCTTTAACGAAGCAAGCAATTTATCAAGGGTTTAAAAATTTACTTGATGAATCAGATACAATTAATACGTATTACGAAGCATACACAAGATCTTGTGCTGACTGGGTTGTTGGCATGAATGCATCACGTGTGTTTAGTATTTTGTTAAAGAAAAAAGGAATGAATGATGTATTTTCTGCTGGTCGTGTCCAAACACCAACGTTAGCATTGATTGTAAAGCGTGAGAAAGAAATTGAAAACTTTAAGTCAGAGCCTTTCTGGGAAGTGTTTGCAACCTTTAATATAGAAGGAAAGAAATATGACGGGAAATGGGAGAAGGATAATGAATCCCGCTTAAAAGACCCTGATATGGCGAATAAAATTGCGGCATTTTGCCAAGGGAAACCGGCTGTTGTGAAGGAAATGAAAACGGAGCGTAAAGAGTTTCAGCCGCCGCTTTTATTCAACTTATCATCACTGCAAGCAACGGCAAATAAAGCCTTTAAGTTTTCACCGAAAAAGACGCTTGATATAACGCAAGCACTCTATCAAAAAGGGATTGTTTCTTATCCACGTTCAGATTCTAACTATGTTACTCAAGGAGAAGCAGCGACTTTCCCTGATATTTTACAGAAGTTAAGTCAGTTTGATGAATATAAAGGTTTATTACCGGCTCCGGTTGAATCCATTATGAACAATAAGCGTTATGTAAATGAAAAGAAAGTAACAGATCACTACGCGATCATACCGACAGAGCAAGTTACAAATCCAAGCAAACTATCAGGTGATGAAAAGAAAATTTACGATATGATCGTAAGAAGACTAATTGCGGCGCATTATGAAGTAGCGATTTTTGACTATACAACGATTACAACTCTTGTAGACGAACGTGCTGCGTTCATTTCGAAAGGAAAACAGCAAATTCAAGAAGGTTGGCGTAAAGTTATTTTCCAAGACGATAAAGATGACGAAACCATTCTTCCAATTGTAGCTGAAGGTGAAGAAGGAAAAGTTGTAAAGGTGAAAGTGAAAGAAGGAAAAACACAGCCACCGAAGCGTTATACAGAAGGACAACTTATTACGTTAATGAAAACAGCCGGTAAGTATTTAGAGAATGAAGAGCTAGAGAAGGTATTGAAGAAAACAGAAGGTTTAGGTACGGAAGCGACCCGCGCGGGTATTATTACGATGCTGAAAGACCGTAAATATATAGATGTAAAGAAAAACCAAGTGTATGCGACTGATAAAGGAAAAGTATTAATTACCGCAATTGGTGACAAAATACTAGCTTCACCGGAAATGACTGCGAAATGGGAACAACGTCTTGCGGAAATTGGTGAAGGTACAGCTTCACCAGCTACATTTATGGAACAGACGAAAAAGCTATCAGCTAAAATTATTGAAGACGCAGTGGAAATGTCTGAGAAGTGGGATTTCACGGGACTACATGTTGAATCGATTGAACGAAAAGGATCGAAATTTACAACGGGTAAAAAGGTTGGTAGCTGTAAAAAATGTGATGGCGATGTAATTGATAAGTCAACGTTTTACGGTTGTTCTAACTATAATACAACGCAATGTGATTTCACCATTTCAAAGAAGATATTAAGTAAAACAATTTCGCAAAAGAATATGACAAAGCTCTTAAAAGGTGAAAAGACTGATTTAATTAAAGGCTTTAAAAAGGGCGAGAAAACGTTTGATGCGAAATTAGAGTGGAAAGATAATAAGATTAATTTTGTATTTGAGAATTAATTTGTTAAAAGAGCATGACAGTTTTATGTCATGCTCTTTTGTTTTTTCTTTTATATAAAATTTAACGATAAAAAAAACCCTTTAAATAATAATTTTTTATTGTAAAACGATAAATTTTGTATTAAAATCAAAATCATAATAAATGAGTGAGGTGCTTTTGTTAAAAGGTAACAACCTTATTTTTAAAATTAGAGGAGGTATAACTATGAACATTAACAATTTGATTGTTAAACATATGGATAACCCCCATGAGTTGGAGAAGATGTATAGAAAAGATCCGAAAGCTTTTAAAAAAGCATTCTCACAAGCATGGGACCAAAACCCTGATTCTCAAATTCTAGGTGCTTGGTATGAAAGGTTGCATTTTAAGGAGAAAGTAAATAAAGAAAAAACATCTTTGTTTCAAAAAGGTTTCTTATTCATGGGCCTTTTAGCTATTCTGGCCGGCATAAGCACTAGAATCATTTTCCACTTTGTTGAGCAGGAAGCAATTGCTCCAATTAATTTGGCTTTTGGTGTAATTCCCTTTATTGCTGCTTATTTTGTTTACAATAATAAGCCGAAAAAAAGTATTATTTATTCCCTTATAGCGTTATTCCTAGTTTCCGGGGTGTATCTTAATACGTTGCCAATAAATTATAAAGACAGTACCATCCTTGCGTATTTACATCTTCCTATATTTTTATGGGTCTTAGTAGGGCTTGCATTTACAGGAAATGAATATTCAAAAGGCAGTACAAGATTAGCCTATATTAAATTTAATTTAGAATATTGTCTTCTCTACGGGAGCATGGCAGTGAGCGGAATGATACTAGCAATATTCACCATGCGTTTATTTAGCTTTGTTGACTTAGATATAGGAGAATTCTATTTTAGTAATGTTGTTTTATTTGGAGCAGCGGCTCTCGCTATTGTGACTGCATACTTAGTATCAATGAATCTTAAGCTTGCTAAAAATATTACACCATACATATCTAAAATTTTTAGTCCTCTCGTCCTGATTACCTTGCTTATCTATCTTATAACGGTAATTTTGGTCGGGAAAAATCCATTCTTGGATCGCAATTTCCTAATGGCCTTCAACGGAATACTGCTTGGTGTATTGGCTGTTACTATATTTTCTATCGTTGAGAGTGACTCAGACGAGAAAAAGAGTATTTCAGATTATATAAATTTTGCCTTAATTGTTCTGGCACTTATTATTGATACTGTTGCATTGTCAGCCATCGTATTTAGACTTTCTTCTTACGGGATTACACCTAATAGACTAGCTGTTTTAGGTGTAAACATACTGATCTGGGCAAATCTAATTTGGATTATGTTTTCCTATATGCGTTTCTTGCAAAATAAATCAGGACCAAAAGCTATCCAAGATGCCGTTACGAAGTATTTGCCAATATACGGACTTTGGGCAGCTTTCGTCATATTTACGTTTCCTATCATTTTTAATTAGAAAGGATCTGTTAATGCGGGAGTGGTGAGGGCTAATAATCATTGGGGGATGAACAAAACCCCCAATGATTAAAGTTTCACTTTATTATAATTGGTATTATTATGTTTGTAGTTTCGGTAATTTCATTTGTAATGATAAATAAGAAATAAGTGTTGTATGTAATCTTTCCATAATAAAAAACGTCCCAAAATGGGACGTTTTTTATTATGCGTATTGCCGTTTTTTCTTAATAAGCAACAAAACTTGTGACACACCAGCTAGTACTGGTAACTCAATCAATGGTCCAATAACGAGTGCAAGTGCGATAAGAGGCTCATCTGGAAAAGCGGTCACAGCGATAGCGAGTGCAACAGGTGAGTTTCTTGCTAACGTTGTTAAGCTTAGACTTACTGTATCTTTGTAAGATAAATGCATCATGCGCCCGATAAATTGTCCTAGTAAAAAATTAATGATGAAGAACAATAGAACAGGAACGAGTAATAATAAAACGACATTCATATTTTGCAGTAAATATTTACCTTGTGATGCAAACATCGCTACTATTGCTAAACTTAAAAATACAATTTGAGCAGAGCTGAAAAACGGAATGAGTTTATTCTCGAGAGTTTCAGCTTTTTTCATTTTATTCATAATGAATTTTGTAGCGTGTGCAAGTATAAATGGTAAGACGATTACGATAACAATACTTTCTACTAAAACAAAAACCGCTACAGTTTTCATGACACCAGCAAATAAAAATAAATAAATTGGAAGGAGTAGAACTTGCAAAATTAAATTTACAGGTAAAATTGCAGTAGAAAGTGCTACATTTCCTTTCGCTATTTCAGTAAAGATTAAGTACCAATCTGTGCATGGAGTAACCATTAACATTATAAATCCAACCCAAAGTGCTGGATGATCTGAAAGAAATAGTGCCCCTAACCCCCAAGCGAGTAAAGGTGTCCATAAGAAGTTAATAGTAAGACTTGTTCCAGCAAATTTTAAATTGCGAAATCCGTTTTTTATTTCTTTTAATGGGATGCTGAGGAATAATCCATATAGCATAAAAAATAAGAAGGGAACAATAAACTTGTCTGAATACGTATGTATCATATTAAATTGTCCGAGTACGATGCCGCATGTAACAGCAAAAAGAATAATAAAAGTTTGAATCTTTTCTATAGTGCTCATGAATAAATCCTTTCTATATATGAATTTTCCTCTCTAAGT
Source organism: Bacillus sp. FSL K6-1338 (assembly GCF_038006965.1). Lineage (NCBI taxonomy): Bacteria > Bacillati > Bacillota > Bacilli > Caryophanales > Bacillaceae > Bacillus > Bacillus sp. FSL K6-1338. Next base: position 1,827,076 of record NZ_JBBOWI010000001.1, read on the forward strand.
TTATTATACAAGTAATAAAGATGTATTTGGTGTTCAATTGTATTTTAGTTAATATTTTTAAATTGAGATTTTGTTTTTTATTAAAAGTTACTTGACTAAAGTAAGTTGATATATTACAATCACTTACATAAGGTAATTAAATAACAAAAAGTTTTGATTGGCTTTACTTAAGGTATCAATTGGAACTTTTTATTAGAATAAGAATTTTTATGATGATGAATAATGAATATGATAAGAAAGTTTAGGTGAAGAAAATGGGATTATTTAGCTCGTTATTTGGTAAAAAAGAAGAAAATAAGAATGTAGAGGGGAATAAAAAAATGTCAAAAGTATTATTTGTAAAAGCAAACGATCGTCCAGCGGAGCAAGCAGTTAGTTCAAAAATGTATGAAACATTTGTAAGTACTTATAAAGAAGCAAATCCAAATACAGAAATTACGGAATTAGATTTATTTGCATTAGATCTTCCTTATTACGGAAATATCGCGATTTCAGGTGGATATAAACGTAGCCAAGGCATGGAGTTAACAGCTGAAGAAGAGAAGGCAGTTGCTACAGTAGATCAATATTTAAATCAGTTTTTAGAAGCTGATAAGGTTGTATTTGCATTCCCATTATGGAACTTTACAGTACCAGCACCATTAATCACATATATTTCATACTTATCTCAAGCTGGAAAAACGTTTAAATATACAGCAAATGGCCCAGAAGGTTTAGTTGGTGGTAAAAAAGTAGTTGTGTTAGGTGCTCGTGGTTCAGATTACTCTTCAGAACAAATGGCTCCTATGGAAATGGCAGTTAATTACGTAACAACTGTACTTGGATTCTGGGGAATTACAAATCCAGAGACAGTTGTAATTGAAGGGCACAATCAATATCCAGATCGTTCACAACAAATTGTTGAAGAAGGTCTAGAAAACGTTAAAAAAGTAGCAGCGAAATTTTAATTCATGATAGTAAATGGAAAAACCAACATGGATGACCATGTTGGTTTTTTAGTCTATTTTTCATGTTAAAAAATGTATATTTATAAAATAAAAGAAAAGTTCGAAAATAGTATTGCAAAATATTATATAGCAAACTATAATGAGTTCAAGAATAGTTGATACTTAAATTAAATATTCAGAAAATTCAATTAGTTAAAATTGGAAAATGAGATAAGGAAATTTGAATGGGGGTTATATTATGGCGAATAAAGTACCGTTTTCGTTCATAGTAGTTATTGGATTAATGTTATTTGCACTATTTTTTGGAGCGGGAAATTTAATTTTCCCAGCGATGCTTGGTCAATCAGCAGGAGAGAATGTATGGATTGCTAACGCTGGATTTTTAGTAACTGGTGTTGGACTACCATTACTAGGTGTACTAGCATTTGGTTTTTCAGGTAAAGATGATTTGCAGTCATTAGCAAGTCGCGCTCACCCAGTGTTCGGGATTGTGTTTACAACAGTTTTATACTTAGCGATCGGTCCGTTATTTGCAATACCGAGAACAGGAAATGTATCTTATGAAATTGGTCTTAAGCCGTTTATGCCAGAGGGAGTAGGTTCTACACCTTTAATTCTTTTCACAATTATATTCTTTAGCATCACTTGTTTTTTTTCGCTAAATCCCGCGAAAATTGTCGATATTGTTGGAAAAATTTTAACGCCAATTAAGTTGACTTTCATCGGTATTTTAGTAATCGTTGCTTTTATACATCCGATTGGAGATATGCAAGCACCAGTGGAAGCTTATACATCACATGCATTCTTTAAAGGATTCCAAGAAGGATACTTAACGATGGATACGCTCGCATCATTCGTATTCGGGATTATTATCATTAATGCAATTAAAGAAAAAGGTGCAAAAACGAAAACACAAATTATGGTCGTTTGTGCAAAAGCGACCATAATTGCAGCATCTATTTTAGCAATTATCTATACAGCTCTTTCTTATATGGGTGCTTCAAGTGTTGCAAAGCTTGGACATTTAGAGAACGGTGGAGAAGTATTAGCGAAAGTTTCTAACTACTATTTTGGATCATACGGCGGAGTATTATTAGGATTAATGATTACAGTAGCGTGTTTAACAACTAGTGTGGGACTTGTATCAGCATGTTCTTCATTCTTCCATAAGTTATTCCCAAATGTTCCTTACAAAGCAATTGCAATCACGCTCTGTGTATTTAGTGCCATTGTTGCAAACGTAGGATTAACACAATTAATCGCAGTTTCTGTTCCAGTATTAACAGCAATTTATCCACTAGCAATCGTATTGATTTTCTTAACATTCTTCCATTCATTATTTAAAGGAAGAGCGGAAGTTTATCAAGTAAGCTTGATCGTAACATTTATCATCAGCTTATTCGATGGATTAAGTGCAGCTGGAGTTAACATTGAAGTAGTAAGCCAAGTGTTCACTAAATTCCTTCCGATGCAGGAAGTAGGACTAGGCTGGATCTTCCCAGCGATTATCGGTGGATTTATCGGATATGGCATTAGCATTTTAAAAGTGAAAAACCAAGTTCAACCAGCAACTAGAGCAGATAAGAAAATAGGTTAAATAAAAAAAGTTATAGACTTGTTTCTATAGCTTTTTTTGTTACTATTAATAATGAGAAAAAATAAAGTAGTAGGGGAAATAAAATGAAAAAAACAATTGATCATATCGGAATCGCAGTTCGTGATATAGATAGTACGATACGTTTTTATGAAAATGTGTTACTAGGAACTTTAATAGATCGTTACGTAAGTGAAGCTCCTGGTGTGGAAAGCGAAGTAGCCATTCTTGAAGTGGATGGAGATAGAATTGAATTACTTGCACCGACGAATAATACGACATCTCCAATTGCCCGTTTTATTAAACAAAAAGGTAAAGGTGTTCATCACGTTGCGTATCGAGTAGATGATTTAGATGTGGCTTTAGAGGAATTGAAAGAACAAGGTATTCGAACGTTAAAGCATACACTTCGAATTAATAAACACGGCAGAAGATTAATCTATCTTAACCCAGCGGATACAGAGGGAACAATCATAGAGTATTGTGATTATCCGGAAGAGAAATAGAAGAGGGATATTTTTTAAAAGGTGTTACGTAATAACGTAATACCTTTTTATTTATGTATTTCACACTTTCTTCACAAATGATTCACGATAACTTTTCTTCTTCAGGAACTTACGTAAATATATTTTATGATATAATAACAATCGACTTTAAAAATGTAAGTAGTATCTATGAAGGTAGTTACTATTATATTGGAAGTTTAGAGGTGAGAGAGAAATAAATAGTTATACTGTATAGAAGATTATATTTAATAAGGTTAATATTTCGCCCGATAATCAAACTTGGAAAGTTAAAGGAATGGAAGTATAGCGATGAGTAAGAAAGAAGTGAAGTGATTGTGAAAGTAATGAGAAAGTTAGGGACATGGTTATTAATTGCATGTGTGCTTATCATATCGATACCGAAAAGTACATCTGCTCATGCGTACGTTGTGAAATCAAACCCTGTTGAAAATGAAACTTTGAAGAAGGCACCATCTGTTGTGAAAATCGAATTCGATGAGGACATACAAGTTTCAAGTTTTAATACATTGTACGTGAGGGATACATCAGGTAAAAGGGTCGATTTGAAAGATGCTCATATTGATAAAAAAAACAAAAAACTATTAGAAGCAGGGTTAAAAGAAAATCTGAAAAACGGACTCTACTCTATTCAGTGGAAAGTGATTTCAGCTGATGGACATCCAATTCAAGGAGTTATTCCGTTCCGAATTGGGTCAGCGGAAGCGGGAGCAGATGATGTACAAGTAGAAGAGATGGGGTATGTCCCGCAAATAGATATGATTATGGAACGTGGGGTTCTATATACAAGTTTCTCACTATTTATAGGAGTGCTATTCTTTAATCTTATTATGTATAAAGGGAATGCAACCTCGGTTCGATCAAGGAGTAAGAACATAATATGGATTTCCTTATTTGGGATATTTATTAGCTTGTTATTCAATCTACCACTACAAGCAAAAATAAATGCAGATGTTTCATGGCTAGAAGCATTCAATCCTTTACTCTTAAAAGAAACGTTACAGCTTTCTGTTTTTGGATATGTATGGATTACTCAAATGGTTCTTATTAGTTCACTTATAATTGTTACGTATTTTGCGATGAAGTGTGGGAAGCTATCGTCGTTTAAAGTATGGAGTATTCCAATAGTATTGTTTATCGGGATACTTGTTATGAAAGCCTTTAATAGTCATGCATATGGTTTGAAGTTTAAAGAGATTGCTGTCGTTATGGATTTTCTGCATTTATTTGCAGCTTCATTATGGATTGGCGGTCTATCATCCATTATTCTTCTTTTACGTAAAGAGGATGACAAGTGGAGTATGTATTGGGATATGATTAAGCGTTTTTCACCGTGGGCAACAGGTGCTGTCATCGTGATTTTAATAACAGGTCTTTTTAACAGTACATTTTTTATTCCAACAATCCACTCTTTATTTGATACGAAGTATGGATTAGCTTTATTAGCAAAAATACTTTTATTCATTTTCATGGGGATATTGGGAATTGTACATTATGTGAAAGGGAAAATGAGAGCGCAGAAGGGATTAGGCGCTACGGTGAAAGTAGAGTTTATCATCGGAATTATCATTTTTGTCATCGTAGCTTTTATGACAAACGTACAAACACCACCGATGCCTCCTACTGGACCTTTTACAGAAAGTAAGCAACTGGATAATGGGTATGAACTTACTTTACATGTAAGTCCTAATAAAGTAGGACAAAATACATTTCATATTACTTTAAAGGATGAAAACGGACAACCTGTTACTGATATGGAGCAAATTATTTTAACTACTCAATCATTAGATATGAATATGGGAAAAGGTTCATTTAAAGTTTCAGCAGTTTCACCGGGAGAATATGAAGCAGAAGGTATGTATATTAACATGACAGGAAACTGGAATATACATGTTCATGGATTAACAAAATCTCTGGATAGCTTCGATACAGATTATAAATTTATTGTAGGTGGCAGATAAAGAGGCGTTATAGATGAAAGGGAGTTAATAGAAAATGAAACGTATAAAAAAATTAGGAACAACAATGATCGCAACAATAATTGCAATGGGAATCTTTTCGTTACCTGTTAGTGCTCATGTGACGGTAAAGCCAGAAACTTCTGATGTTAATTCATGGGAGACTTACACAATAAAGGTACCAGTTGAAAAAAATATAGCAACAACAAAAGTCACACTAAAAATACCGTCTGGCGTTGAGTTTCAACAGTATGAGCCAGTGCCAGGGTGGAAAGTGGAAGCGCAAAAAGATAGTGCTGGAAAAGTGAAAACTGTAGTATGGGAAGCGACAGGAGAAGGGATTTTAACCGGTCAATTCCAACGATTTACTTTCGTCGCTAAAAATCCGGATAAAGAGCAAAAAATAGCTTGGGACGCATATCAACAATATAAAGATGGAGAAATTGTTGAATGGACAGGCGATGAAAAAGCTGAAAAACCACATTCACTTACTACAATTGCAAAAGGTACGTCATTAACAGGAGAACATGGTGAAGTGTCTAGTGTAGAAAAGAATGAAGGCACTAGTAATATGCAAGTAATAGCGATTGTCTTATCTATTTTGGCGATTGTATCGTCGGTTGGTGCGTGTGTTTTTGTAGTACGTCGTAAAAAGTAAGACGTAAGAAAGAGCCTACAAACAGTAGGCTCTTTCTTACGTTTATTTCAATTCAACTTGCTGCCTTATAGCAAGTGCTTTTGGTTTTATATTTACAAAACAAATGCTCACAACAATAAATAATAGCCCAATAAATAAGCTCATTGTAATGGCCTCATGTAAGAAAATTGAACTTACAATAATAGCGATTAGTGGAATGAGGAATGTATAAGCCCCAACTTTACTTGCTTCACCAGCTCCAACAAGTGTGAAGTATGCAAGCCACCCCATTGCAATAACGAAGAACGAAATAAAGAGAAGTACGCTAACAAATGGTATACTCCAAGCGATACTAGACCAGCTTTCAAACTCTGAACCAAATCCAATTAAGCAAAGCCCGCCAATAATGAGCTGAAGTGTTACCATCCAAATGGAATTAACGCGGTGCCCAGTCTTCTTAATAAATACTGTTCCAAGTGCCCAGCCAATAGCGCATCCTATCGCGAGAAGGATTCCGATAATAGAGATATGTCCAGTTAAACTACTAGAGCTAATGACACCCACGCCAATAAATCCAAGAACAAGCCCAAAAATTTTTAAGCCGTACATAGATTCTTCAAGCCAAATCCATGAGAAAATGCCGAGTAAAACAGGTTGTAGAAATACAATGGCGGAAAATAACCCAGCTGGCATATATTGAAGGCCTACAGTTTGTAATCCGTAAAATATAATGATGTTAAGTAAAGAAGAAATAACGTATAAATGCCAAGTTTCTTTTAAGTGTAACTCTTTGTATTTCGGTAATGCGAAAAGGAGTAAAATGAATCCTCCAATTAAAGTTCGAACGCCTGCAAATAAAACGGGTGGTGTATAATGCAGGGCAAACTTAGATAAAGGCCAATTGATTCCCCACATGAAAACGAGAAAGGTAAGGATTATGGCCGTCTTAGTTCGAGAAAGCTGTGTCACGGTAAGACCTCCTTGTTGTTATTCATTTCACTATGATATGATATCGACTGTAATAAATAAAATGAATCTTTTTTATGGGGAGTATAAGTGATTAGTTATGACCATTACACAACTGCAAGTATTAATAAAAACCGTTGAGTTAGGTAGTTTTACGAAGGCAGCTCGGGTGTTAAATATGACGCAGCCAGCTGTTAGTCATGCGATTTCAAGTATTGAGTCAGAGATAGGAGTTACGATTCTTATACGTGATAAACGAAAAGGATTAATTGTTACGGATGTAGGAAACAGAATTCTTGTACATATTAGAGAGATTTTGAACGGTGTAGAGAAGATTGAACAAGAAGTTGCGATGGAGAAAGGGCACGAAGTTGGGACGATTCGAATTGGGAGTTTTCCGAGCGCTTCTGCACATTTCTTACCCAAAATGATAAACCTTTTTAAGGAGAAGTATCCGAACTTAGAAGTCGTTCTTTCTGAAGGAACGATTAAAGAAGTTGAAGATTGGTTAGTATCGAGGGTTATTGATATAGGAATTGTTATTTTGCCTAATAAAGATATGGAGATTGTTCCATTAACGAAGGGGAAAATGGTTGCTATCTTAAGAGAGGATCATCCTCTCTGTAAGAAGGACGCTCTTACAATTTGTGATTTAGAGAATGAACCGATCATATTATGTAAGGGTGGATACGAACCACCCATTATTGATATGTTTAAACAAGCAAACGTACCACTTCGGGCTGAATATGTAATTTCGACAGTTACTACAGCTTTAAATATGATTCAAGAAGGATTGGGCATTGCAATATTAGCTGAATTATCTTTAACGAATTTACCAAAAAATGTGCAAACGAGAGAATTGGAACCACAAGTATGGAGAGAAATTGCTTTAGCTGTTCCTTCATTAAAGGATTCTTCAATCGCTGTGCAGCTATTTATTGAAGAATTTCAATCGCTATTTGCAGAATAAAAAGAGGTGTCTCATATATCATAATGGGACACTTTTTAATTTACTTATAAAAAATCTATGAAAAGGATTGACTTATTTTTTAGTTGTAACTATAATGATTACATCGAGGTGGTGATTACGATGAAAATTAGTAGCCGCTTTTCCATAGCTGTTCATATTTTATCTATTTTGAAAAACAATCCATCTTCACTTTGTACTTCAGACTATATGGCTGAGAGTGTCAATACAAATCCAGTAGTCATTCGTAAAATCATGTCGTACTTGAAACAAGCTGGCTTTGTTTACGTAAATCGTGGACCGGGTGGCGCGGGATTACTAAAGGATTTATATGAAATCACATTGTTAGATGTGTATCATGCAGTGAACGTAGTCGAAGAAGACAAGCTATTTCATATTCACGAGCAACCGAATCCAGATTGTCCAATTGGGGCGAATATTCAAGCGGTGTTAGAAATTATTTTAATTCAAGCACAATCCGCGATGGAAGAAGTTTTGAGAAATATTACAATGGGGCAGTTGTTTGAAACTTTGCAAGAAAAAATGAATGCTTAAATCCTATTTATATTTTTTTGTCATTAATGTAACTGATTTGATTACAACAATAAAGGTAAGGTGTAAAAGTTATGACTGTAAAAATGAAAGTATACTCAGATTTTATATGTCCGTTTTGTTTTTTAGCAAAAGGTCCATTAGATGAGGTAGCGAAAGAGAAAGATGTAGAGATTGAATGGATGCCATTTGAATTACGTCCAAGTCCATATTCAAAAATAGATCCATGGAATGAACCAGAAAAATTAGGTTCATGGGATGCTTTCATTCTTCCGACAGCGAAGAAGTTAGGAATTGATATGCGCTTGCCACGTGTTTCACCACATCCATATACACATTTAGCTTTCGAAGGATGTCAATTTGCGAAAGAACGTGGACTAGGTAATGAGTATCATCACCGCGTATTCACAGCATTTTTCCAAGAAGAGCAAAACATTGAAGATATTGATGTGTTAACAAAATTAGCGGTAGAAGTAGGACTTCCTGAGGCGGAATTTAAAGATGCTTTAGTAATTCGTAAATATAAAGAAAAGCATCAAGAAGCAATTCAACACGCATATGATGAAGCGAATATTATGGCTGTTCCAACTGTCATGATTGGAGATGAAGTCATTCAAGGGCTTGCTAGTAAAGAAACACTAGAAAGGGTCATTGATAAAGAAATTGAAAAGGATAAAACAAATTCATTTGAAGGTATGCAATGTAATACCGATGGATATTGCTAATTCGCTTGTTATGAAATAACAAAATAAATTATAAAACAAACATTTGGAGGAATTAAAATGTCAGCAACTACAACAAACTTAAAAGAAGCAATTGTGAATCGCCGTTCAATTCGTAAAGTAGCAAAAAACGATGCAATTACGAAAGAAAGAATTGAAGAAGTGTTAAAAACAGCTTTACACGCACCAACATCTTTCAATATGCAAAGTGGTCGTATGGTTGTATTAATGGATGGAGAGCATGAAAAGTTTTGGGATATTGTTAAAGAAACACTAAGAGCTCGCGTACCAGCAGAAAACTTTGAAGCGACTGTAGAAAGACTAAAAGGCTTCCATGCAGGTGTAGGAACAGTTCTATTCTTTGAAGATCAAGCAACTGTACAAAAAATGCAAGAAAATGCGCCATTATATAAAGATCAGTTCCCATTCTGGTCTCATCAAGGAAATGCGATGTTACAACATACTGTGTGGATGCTATTATCTGCTGAAGGAATTGGAGCGTCATTACAACATTACAACCCAATCGTAGATGCTGAAGTGAAAGAAACTTGGAACATTCCAGCAGAGTGGAGCTTAGTAGGTCAAATGCCATTTGGTGAACCAAACGAACAACCAGCAGAAAGAACGTTCTTGCCTACTGAAGATGTAGTGAAATTTTATTAAGAAATACAATATGTAACGAGAAGGAAGCTGTGCTGAAAAACAGCTTCCTTTTTTGTAGTGGTGTTAATTTATGTGCATTTAGGGAAGAAATATAAGAAATAATCCGGTGAGAAGGGAATTAGAAAAATGAATGATGAGAAAAAGTATACAGTGGTAGGTACTGATGTTGAGGAAGTAAAGCGTTTAAATAAAAATTCAGGATTAACGTATAATCAAGTGAAAGAAATGTTAGCAAAGCAAATGCAAAAAAAGAAGTAATTAGATTGAAATCTTTCATTTTTTCATTTAGCATTTTGATTGGAGAGAGTTAAGTAAAAGGTAACTCTCTTTTTTGTATAGCTAAGCATCTTATAGAGTGGAGGAAGCAACATGAAGAAATGGGTAAAGGTAACGCTGTCTATCACTGGAGGCATTGTCTTATTAGCGTGTGCCGGCGGATATTACGTGTATAAAAATTATTTTCCAAAGGAACCTGAGCGTATTGTATATGATAAAGAAAGAGTGCTACAACCGATACATAATCAGCTTAAAGGAATCAATATAGAAAATGTAAAGATAAAAGAAAAAGAAGTCGTAAATGCGACTGTAGATGAGCTTCAAAAAATGATTGATGATGGAAAGTTGTCATATGAAGAATTAACGAGTATTTATCTCTTTAGAATACAAGAACATGATCAAAATGGAATAACATTAAATTCTGTTACAGAGATAAATCCTAATGCGATGGAAGAAGCAAGAAAGTTAGATCAAGAGCGGGGTAGAAACAAAAATTCGAATTTATATGGTATTCCTGTCGTTGTAAAAGATAATGTACAGACGGAAAAAGTGATGCCGACTAGTGCAGGAACTTATGTATTAAAAGATTGGATTGCAGATCAAGACGCAACAATTGTGAAGCAGTTGAAAGAAGAAGGAGCATTTGTTTTAGGAAAAGCGAATATGTCTGAGTGGGCGAACTATTTATCTTTTACAATGCCAAGCGGGTATAGCGGGAAAAAAGGACAAAATTTAAACCCGTACGGTCCGATTACATTCGATACTTCAGGATCAAGTTCAGGATCTGCTACAGTAGTTGCGGCGGATTTTGCGCCGCTTGCAATTGGAACAGAAACGACGGGATCGATTGTTGCACCAGCGGCGCAGCAATCAGTAGTTGGGTTACGTCCATCTTTAGGTATGGTAAGTAGAACAGGAATTATTCCATTAGCTGAAACTCTTGATACAGCAGGACCTATGGCAAGAACAGTAAAAGATGCAGCAACGTTATTTAATGCAATGATAGGTTATGACGAAAAAGATGTTATGACAGAAAAAATGAAAGATATAGAAAGAATTAATTATACAAAGGATTTATCAATAGATGGATTAAAAAGGAAAAAGATAGGGCTTCTTTTTTCTGTAGACCAACAAGATGAAAATAGAAAAACAGTAGCAGAAAAAATAAAAAAAGACCTTCAAGATGCAGGTGCAATATTGACTGATTATATTCAGTTAAACAATGGGGGTGTAGATAATTTGCAAACTTTAGAATATGAGTTCAAGCATAATGTAAACGACTATCTTTCACAGCAAAAGAATGTACCGGTAAAATCGTTAGAAGAGATTTTAGCGTTTAATAAAAAGGATAGTAAAAGACGAATAAAGTACGGACAAACATTAATTGAGGGGTCTGAAAAATCTGCTATAACGAAAGAAGAGTTCGAAAACGTAGTACAAACGAGTCAAGCAAATGCAAAAAAAGAGCTAGATAGGTATTTAGTAGAACAAGGTTTGGATGCTCTAGTTATGATTAATAACGATGAAGTTCTTCTATCAGCTGTAGCTGGTTATCCGGAATTAGCGGTTCCTGCTGGATATGATAAAAATGGAGAACCAATCGGTGTAGTGTTTGTAGGGAAACAGTTTGGTGAAAGAGAGCTTTTCAATATGGGATATGCGTATGAACAGCAGTCTAAAAATAGAAAATCACCTAGTTTATAAAAAGATTATATGAAAAATAACTGGAGTCCACCGAAATATGTTGGTGGATTCCAGTTAAACGAATCTAACAATATGAAAAGAAAAAAAGGATTCTTCTTAATTAGTAAGAAAGATTGTCTATAGGAGTTCATAAAATGTAATATATTCAATTTCCATCCATTGAAGGGGGAGGTTAATTTTTAATGAATGAAGTAAAGAGTTTTTTTCGAAGTAGAGGGTTTCAACGGTTTCTCGTTTTAATAATAGTAGCGCTTGTATTATATGCATTAAAAAGTATGATCAATTTAATATTAATTACGTTTATACTGACGTTTTTAATGGATCGATTTCAACGTTTTATTTCAAGAAAATTGAAAGTAAACCGGAAAATTGTTATTGCATGTTTGTATATAATACTAGTTTCCTTTATAGGCACAACGTTATATAAATATTTACCTGTGCTGACGATACAAATTTCACAATTAATTTATCAATTTAAACTGTTTTTTCAAAATCCACCTGATAATGAAATCGTTAAATATGTACTTTCGACAATTAATGGGATGGAAGTATCAAAATATATAGAACAAGGTGTAGATGTTATATATCAATCAATAGCAAATATAGGGAAGGTAAGTTTACAAATATTATTATCTCTAATTTTAAGCTTATTTTTCTTATTAGAAAAAGAGCGTATTATTACATTTACATCTAAGTTTAAAGATAGTAAGTTAAAAATCTTTTATGAGGAAATTGCATATTTTGGTGAAAGATTTGCAAGATCGTTCGGAAAAGTAATTGAAGCTCAGTTTTTAATTGCCGTTGTAAATTGTATTCTTACTGTCATTGCATTAATTGTTTTAGGATTTCCACAGCTACTTGTATTAGCTGTTATGGTTTTCTTACTAGGGTTGATTCCTGTTGCAGGTGTGATTATTTCTTTGTTTCCACTTTGTATCATTGCTTACAACGTAGGCGGAGTTATGTACGTAGTATACATACTCGTGTTCATAACAGTAATCCACGCTCTTGAAAGTTATTTTTTAAATCCGAAGTTTATGTCTGCAAAAACAAATTTACCAATCTTTTATACATTTATGATTCTCATCTTCTCAGAGCATTTCCTCGGAATATGGGGGCTTATTATCGGGATACCAATCTTTATCTTTTTATTAGATGTACTTGATATAAATAATGAGGATGCGACTAAAAAATAAGAAATGATAGAAAATCATTAAAAGGTCATAGGGGATAATTAAGATAAAAAAGCAATCCAAAATAAATTGGATTGCTTTTTTATCTTAATTAAAGAACCGGAGCCATTGTTTCTTTTAATACTTGAACAGAGTGATCGAATTTTAATTCTTCTTCTTCACTTAATTCAACCTCTAAAATTTCACGAACACCGCCGCGATTTAAAACAGCAGGCACCCCGATATAAACATCTTTTTGACCATATTGACCTTCTAAGTAAGCTGATACAGTTAATACACTATTTTCGTCGTTTAAAATTGCTTTTGTAACACGTAGAAGTGACATACCGATACCATAATAAGTTGCGCCTTTACGCTCAATAATATGGTAAGCTGCATCACGGACGTTTATGAAAATTTTGTCTAAATCTTCTTGATTATACGTGTTGTCTTTTTCAAGCAGTGTTTGTAGTTTTTGGATACCAACGGAAACATGACTCCAAACAGGAAGTTCAGTATCGCCGTGTTCTCCGATAATATAAGCGTGAATGTTGTGTGGACCAATATCGAAGTACTCACCTAACATATAGCGGAAACGAGCAGAATCAAGCGTTGTACCAGAACCGATTACACGTTCTTTCGGTAAACCAGATTCTTTCCAAGTTACGTAAGTTAAAATATCTACAGGGTTTGTTGCGATTAAGAAGATGCCATCAAATCCGCTATCCATAATACTGCGAACGATTTGTTTAAAGATTTTAGCGTTTTTCTCAACTAAATCTAAACGTGTTTCGCCTGGTTTTTGTGGTAATCCAGCTGTAATAACTACAAGGTCAGCATCTTTACAATCTTCGTAGCTGCCTTTCCATACTCTAGTTGGAGCTGGTGCGAATGGAACAGCATGACTTAAATCCATTGCCTCCCCTTCAGCTTTTGCCTCATTTACATCGACTAAAACAAATTCTTCAGCTACGGCTTGGTTAATCATGCAGTAAGCATAACTACATCCAACTGCTCCTGTTCCTACTAATACAACACGGTTAATACCTTTTTTCATTTCAAAATTCCTCGCAATTTCATTGATTTTATTATGTAAGATAATACGTCTTACTTCTATAGAGTCATATCTAGTTTATTACATTTTATAAAAGATATTCAAGTATTTGAAAATGTATCCGTGCAAATCCGCGAACAAAACATAGGAATTCAGTGAACCGAATATAATTCAGTAAAATCCTTTGTAAAAGGGGAAATGGCATGGGGAACCCATTAGCAATGGAAGAAATGCTTCATATTATTCATGCAGGGCTTGTCAAAAAGAATAACCCAAAACGGATTACGATTGCAGGTGCAGGGATTTCTGGATTAGTTGCAGGTTCTTTATTAAAAGAGGCTGGGCACGAAGTAACGATTATAGAAGCAAATAACAGAATAGGTGGCAGGGTGTATACGATTCGGGAACCATTTAGTGTGGGTTTATATTTTAATGCGGGACCGATGAGAATCCCTGACACCCATAAGTTAACCTTAGCGTATATTCATAAATTTAAACTACCTTTAAACCTTTTTATAAATAAAACTTTTGCAGATATCATTTATACGAATAACATTCAAACGAGATTGAATGTGTTTGAAAATGATCCAAGTGTACTTGAATATCCGGTTTTGGATAAAGAAAGAGGAAAAACGGCAGAAGAGCTAATGATTGAGGTATTAGAACCAATACTAAATTATATTAAGAAGGATCCTGATAAAAACTGGCTTATCGTTGAAAAAAAGTATAAAACGTATTCGCTTGGTTTATTTTTAATGGAGTATTATTCAGATGGTGCAATAGATATGATTGGGGTACTTCTTGATATGGAAGCTTATATGGGAATGTCCTTAATTGAAGTATTACGTGAAATGATTTTCTTTACTTCAACGACAAAATATTATGAAATAACTGGTGGAATGGATAAGTTATCGAATGCATTCTTACCACAATTAAGAGAACATATTTTAATGCCATATAAGGTTGATAAAATTATACAAGAAGATAATAAAGTAATGTTACAAGGAAATCATGAACAAACGTTAGAGCAATTTACAATAACAAGTGATTTTGCTATTATTACAATTCCATTTTCAGCGTTAAGATTTGTAGAAGTTCAGCCATACTATTTATTCTCTTATTTTAAAAAAAGAGCAATTCGTGAATTAAATTATATTGCTGCAACTAAAATTGCAATAGAGTTTAAAAGTAGATTTTGGGAGAAAGCGGGACAGTGTGGCGGTAAATCTATTACTGATTTACCGATACGGTTTACATACTATCCGAGTTATGGCATTCATACTCCAGGACCAGCTATCGTAATAGCAAGTTATACGTGGGCAGATGAGGCGTTAACATGGGATAGTCTCCCGCAAAGAGATCGTATTCGTTACGCATTAAAAAATTTAGCGGAAATATATGGTGACATCGTCTATAGTGAGTTTGTCACTGGAACATCTTTTAGCTGGAGTAAAAATCCGTATTCTTGCGGTGCATTTACAGCTTTCGAACCAGGCCAAGAGCTCGAGTTATTTCCGTATATTACACCACCATCTGGAAAAGTACATTTTGCAGGAGAGCATACGACATTAACACATGGATGGATGCAAGGGGCAATTGAGTCTGGAGTAAGAGTTGCATATGAAGTAAATGAACAGTGAATCTCTTATATTTACAAATGGTCATTCTTTTAATAAAATGATAAATATAAATCGTAATTATTACGCTTTGAATACATTTGAAGTAAAGAAATGGATGGTCGGTTGAATGAATAAAGTGGAGATTCATATATTAGGTGGTTTTTTAGGTAGTGGAAAATCAACATTATTACAAAATTTATTGTTAGCAGAGAAAAAGAAGAATAGAAAAGTTGCAGTATTAATGAATGAAATTGGTGAATACTCGGTAGATACAGATATTATTGGAAAAGAGAATGTTTTAAGAGAACTTCTTAAAGGCTGTATTTGTTGTACGTTAAAAGAAGAGCTTGAAATACAATTACATTCGTTATACCAACAAGAAAGACCAGATGTCATTTATATAGAAACGACAGGTGTTGCGCATCCAATTGAAGTGTTAGACGCGTGTGTCTCGCCAATTTTAGCTCCTTTCCTGGAAGTGAAATCAATTGTAGTCGTTTTAGATGCAGTAAGGTGGTTAAACAAAAGTATATTAAGTGCAAATGTACAACAGCTATTGCATGAGCAACTGAAATTTGGTAGTCACATTCTTGTTAATAAAGCAGATTTACTAACAGATGAAGATAAGAACATAGTACTTGAAGAAGTAAAGACAATAAATGATCATGCGAAAATGTATGAGACAAAGTATTGTAATATATCTTTAAAAGATATAGAAGAAGCAGAATTTCCAAATGATGAGGAACATGAGACACTACACGTTAAACAGCATTTACATATACAAACGATGACGTATCAATTTACGAAACCGATTGATCAAGACAAATTATATGAATGGCTTTCGAATTTACCAGATAGTATTTATCGAGTGAAAGGCTTTGTGAAATTCCATGGAGATAAATACCCTCACCTATTCCAATATTCGTTCGGAGTACCGACTTTACTGGAACAAGATTTCGGTTTCCCAACAAACTTAGTAGTAATTGGAGAAGGAATAGATAAGAAACGATTGGCTGAAGGGTTAGAGAAAGTAGAACTTAACTCTAATTAAGGTGAAAAGACTAACTTAAAAAATAAGTTAGTCTTTTTGTATGGCCATTACTAAAATGAAACAGTATTTTCAATTGGATTGCAGAATATATATTGATTGTATGTCCGTTTCCATTACATAGGAAGGTGATTATATATTTGTGCCGAATGTAGAGGGTACTACAAGAGTTTTCCATTATCTATCGTATTAGTTAGTCATGATTACGGACAGGGGATTTTGGCGTGTTTGATTCTATCAGAAAGTAAAGTATGGGGAGGATCACAATGTCGATGAAAAAACGTAAGTGGCTAAAGACAATGTTTACTGGTTGTGTTTTAGGTTCGTTATTAATAACGGCAGCTTGTTCAGGAAAGAAAACAAGTACAGAAGATGAAAAAACGATTAAGGTAGGAGTCCTTGCTTCTTTAACAGGACCGCTAGAATCGTATGGAAAACAAACAGTGAACGGATTTGAATTAGGGTTAGACTATGCAACTGGTGGGACTGGGAAAGTAGATGGGAAAAAGATTAAGTTTGTTGTAGAAGATACAGAAACGAAAGCGGATGTAGCAGTGAAGAAAGCTACGAAGTTATTAGAAGAAGAGAAAGTTGATTTTTTAGTTGGATCGTCTAGTTCAAGTGATACGTTAGCGGTTTTACCACTGGCAGAAGAATATGAAAAGATTATGGTTGTAGAACCGGCAGTTGCGGATAGTATTACCGGGAAGAACTGGAATAAATATATTTTTAGAACTGGAAGAAGTTCCTCACAAGATGCGATTGCAGGAGCAGCAATTGCGAAAAAAGATGTAAAGATTGCGACATTTGCCCCAGATAACGCTTTTGGTCGTGAAGGGATTGCTGCATTTAAAGCGGGTGCGAAAAAATTAGGTGCGAACATTGTGAATGAGCAATACGCGGATACAAATTCAACAGATTTTACAGCGAATATTCAAAATATCATTAGTTCAAAACCAGATTATTTATTTATCGTTTGGGCAGGGGCAAATTCACCTTGGAAACAGTTGAAAGATATGAATGTGGAAGCGCAAGGTATTAAAATTTCTACAGGTGCGCCAGATATACCAGCATTAAAAACAATGGATGCATTAGTAGGTATGCAAGGTTTTTCTGTATATTATCACACACTTCCAAAAAATAAAGTGAATGATTGGCTAGTTGAAGAGCATAAAAAACGTTTTAATGGTGCAGTGCCAGATTTGTTTACAGCGGGAGGAATGTCAGCAGCAATTTCTATTGTAGAAGCCTTAAAGAAAACAAAAGGTGATACAGATGTAGATACCTTGATTAAGAAAATGGAAGGAATGGAATTTGATACACCAAAAGGAAAGATGAAGTTTAGAGAGAAGGATCACCAAGCGATGCAGACACTGTATTCTATCACATTGAAAAAGCAAGACGGTGTTGATTATCCGGTGCCAGTGTTAGAGCGAGAATTAACGATGAAAGAAACAGAACCACCAGTTCAAAATAAATAGACTGAATTTTCTGTTGTTTTTTGTATAAAGAGGGGGGACCCTCTTTATACATATTTCTTTCATACTCACGGCTTTAAAGGGAGGGGATTTCGTGACACATTTGTTAGAGACGAAAAATCTTAGCGTATCTTTTGGTGAAGATCATGTTATTAAAGATGTAAATTTAACTGTCCAAAAAGGAAAACTCATTTCTATTATCGGGCCAAATGGTGCGGGGAAGACAACATTATTTAATTTACTAAGTGGACAGATTTCACCCACAACAGGTGAAGTGTATTTTAAAGGGCAAGATATTACAAAACTATCGATTTCAGATCGAACACGCTTAGGAATCGGTCGCTCTTTTCAGCTTACAAACATATTCCCAGAATTAACGGTACTTGAAAATGTCCGTTTAAGTGTTCAATCATTCGTACAAGATTACTATAGCTTTTTCCCGAATCCAGCAAAATTAAAGCAACAAGTTGGAGAGGCGAGACGTTTCTTAAAAACAGTATTACTTCACGAGAAAGAGAACGTATTAGCGAAAGATTTGGCACATGGAGAGAAAAGAAAGCTAGAACTTGCGATGTTATTAGCTTTAAAAACGGATGTGTTATTACTTGATGAGCCGACGGCAGGTATTTCGGTTGAGGAAGTCCCTGCTATATTACAAGTGATTGAAAATATTAAGAAACATCCAGAGAGCACAATTGTACTTATCGAACACAAAATGGATATGATACTAGGTTTGTCAGATCATCTTATCGTTTTATTTCATGGAGAGTTATTGGCTGAAGGATTGCCAGAAGAAATTATGAAAGATGAGCGTGTACAAAGTGCTTATTTAGGGGGATTATATAGTGGCACTATTACAAGTGAATAATATAGAAACGTATTTAGATCAGTTTCATATTTTGCAAGGAGTATCTCTTACTGTTGAGAAAGGGACGATTACTGTACTGTTTGGTAGAAACGGGGCAGGGAAAACAACGACATTACGTTCAGTTATGGGGTTTCACCGGATTACAGATGGTCAAATTTATTATGATAGTGCAAAAGTAAGTGGATTACCTACACATTTAATTTCAAGGAAAGGAATAGGGTATGTACCAGAAAATCAAGGTATTTTTCATGATTTGACAGTAGAAGAAACATTCGCTCTTGCTAGGGGAAAAGGTGAAGAAGTAGAAGGGAAAATAGAGTGGATGCTGGAACTATTTCCGGATTTAAAGCAGTTTTGGAATAAGAAAAGTGGGCTCTTGAGCGGAGGGCAAAAGCAAATGTTGGCTATTTCAAGAGCGTTTATTAATAGTGATGGATTATTACTTATTGATGAACCGAGCAAAGGGCTATCCCCGATAATGGTGGAGAAATTAATGGTAGCTATTTTGAAGATGAAAGAGAAAACAACAGTTTTACTTGTTGAGCAAAATTTTATGATGGCTAGTCAAATTGGCGATTATTTTTACATTATGGATAACGGACGAATTGTTCATAACGGTTTTATGAATGAATTAAAAAAGGATAAGGAAATGTGTCATAAATATTTAGGAATCTCTTAACATGAATCCGAGGTGAAAAGGATGGATGTGTTAATAAATTTATTTGTAAATGGGATTTCAACAGGGATGCTCATTTTTTTGTTAGCATCAGGTCTTTCACTTATTTTCGGTCTAATGAGCGTTTTAAACTTTGCACACGGTGGTTTATTTGCATGGGGAGCATTTACAGGTGTTTGGTTATTTAATATGACAGGAAGTTATATATTAGCTTTAGTTGGAGCAGTAGCCATGGGAATGTTCCTAGGATTTATTTTAGAAAGGTTTCTTATTAGACCGGTATATGGAAATCATGTTCGACAGCTGCTCGTTACGCTTGGAGGAATGCTCGTTCTTAGTGAGTGTATTAAAATATTTTGGGGGCCAAACCCTATTAGTGCAAAATTACCGTTATGGTTACAAGGAAGTTTTACATTCGGAGGTATTATATTAATTAAATATCGTCTATTTGTTATTTTGATTGGGATAATTATTTACATTGCACTACTACTATTACTCAAAAAGACGAAGATAGGTCTTATGATCCGTGCAGGTGTAATGGATAAAGAAATGGTTCAAGCGCTTGGTATTAATGTAAAAGCGATATTTTCTTTCGTCTTTTTATTAGGGGCAGGGATGGCAGCTTTGGGAGGATTCTTATTAGCACCGTATTCGGGCGTTATTTTCGCCGAGATGGGCATGCAGTATGCAATTTTAGCATTTATAGTAGTAATTATCGGTGGATTAGGAAGCGTACAAGGTTCAGCTATGGCTTCTTTAATTGTCGGATTAGCTGGTGCTTTTACAGCGTATTTTATACCAGATTTATCACTTGCAATTAATATGTTAATGTTACTATTTTTCTTAATAATGAAGCCAACTGGACTTGTTGGTGAAAAGGGGTGAAATGGTGAACAACACATCGGACCGAATTAAAGTATACTCCGGAGTATGTATGCTCATTTGTTTAAGTGTATTTCCGTTCGTAAATGATTCACGGAGCCTGTTAATTTTGTTCACTCAAATCTTCATCTTTGCTATTTTTGCAATGAGTTTTGATGTATTGCTTGGGTATACAGGAATTGTATCGTTCGGTCATTGTATGTTCTTTGGGATAGGAGCATATGGGGTAGCGCTTTTATTTGATCGACAAGGCGTATCAATAACGAACTTTTTAATTGGAATAGTAGCTGCAATTATCGTTTCAGCAATCGTTAGTTATATAATTGGTTTGCTTTCTTTACGATTGAAAAGTCATTTTTATGCAATGTTAACACTTGCTATTTCACAGTTGTTTTTCGTACTTGCTGAAAAATGGCGTGGGCTTACTCACGGAGGAGATGGTTTTACATTTGGGGTACCAGAAATATTCCGTGATCGTTTTACCTTTTATTATGTAACACTTATATGTTTAATTGTCATTTTTATTCTGTTACGTCTTTTCACTAAATCTTCTATTGGAAAAGTATTAAAGGCAATTTCACAAAATGAGCAACGTGTTGAAGCGCTAGGATATAAAGTTCTTCAGTATAAAATTATTGCTAGTATTGTGGCAGGAGTAGTAGCTTCGATTAGTGGTGGTTTATTTGTTATTACATTACGCTTTGTCAATACGACTGTATTTTCAATTGAAATGACACTAAATGCACTCTTGATGACAATGATTGGAGGAGTCGGAACATTAATTGGAGCTATTGCTGGATCTGGGATTATTGAATCCCTAAAATATTATTTATCAGAACTAGCGAAGGAATATCCGATTTTTGAAAGATGGACGATTATTCTAGGTTTATTGTATATTATCGTGCTACTCGTTTTTCCGAAAGGATTTGTTGGGACGGTTAAGAAATTGAAGAGTTTTAAAAGGAATAAAAAGGAGAAAAGTACAGAAGTGGAGCAAAACGTGTGAAAAATCAATTGTATACAAAATAAAAATCCCTCTTTTATATTCGTTAAAGAGGGATTTTTATTTTGAAAAAAGTTTGTAATCAAAGTCATTTTATTAATCAAATAGTTCATCAGGGATATGCTTTATAAAGGTTTGATTCGTAAAAAAATGAACAGCTAAATTCTCAAGGGGAACATCTTCAATTATTACTAATGTATCATTTTTAATCGGTAAAAAAGCTATTCCTTTTCCATCAGCAATAAACTCTTCCATAAGCGAATAAGAATCCAACTGTTGAAGTTGTCGCTGAGATAGATTGTTTTCTTTTAGAAATTGTATTGTCTTATTCCTAAAAGGGCACTTTTTGTCATTGCTAACGAAGAAAATTTCTTTTAAATAATCAATGGTACATTTTTCTTTCGCTTTTAATAAGCCTACAGAAATTGAGGTTGTGAACACTTTTTTAAACGATGCGTCAGGATAATCCTCATAAGTTATGACCATATCAACTTTTTGTTGCTGCAGTAATTTTTGCAAATGACTACTACTTTCTACATATATTTGATAATTTCTGAAATTTACTTTAATACGCTTACTTAAATAATTTGTCAAAATAGATTGTGACGTCGCTATTATATAAGAAGAACCACTCGTTTTAATTTCATCTTTTACTTCTTCTAATAGAGTTAATATTTTATTCGTGTAATCTAATAAAATGTCACCAGCAGGTAACAAGGAAACACCTTTGTTATCTCTATGTAGTAAAGGCGTTTCTAATTCTTGTTCTAATTTTTTGATTCGCTCAGTTACGTTCGGTTGAACATATCCTAACTCTTTAGCAGCTTTACTAATAGAACCCTCACTGGCCACAGTTTTGAATATAATAAGATCATTTATTTCCATGTATCTCAGCCCCTTATGCACTATCATTATAAATGATACCAAACATAATTTATACCTATTTTACGTTAGCCGCTTATCGATTTATCATAATGTATATAAGATTGAAAGCGAGTGATAAACATGATTGGAATGCAATATAAGGTCATTCTTCCAAAGGATTATGACATGGAAATTATTAAGAAAAGGGTAAAGGATAATGGCTATAAAACTGATGGTTTCTAAGAACTAAATTTTAAAGCTTATTTAATTACGGAAACGGAGAAAGACGGGAATTTTTATAACTGCTATGCACCTTTATATATTTGGAATGGTCATGAAGGGATGAATAAATTTACCTTTGAAGGGTATTACGATAATATTTTACAATCGTTTGGGTGGCAACAAATACATATAGGTGTTCCGTTAGTTGTTAATCTAAGTGATGGATTTAAGAAAAGTAGATATGTTGTTGAATATGCAGGAAGTATTTCTCAAAGTAAAACGTTGATTGGGACTCAATTAAACACGATAAATGAAAATGTACAAAACAATGAAAAGTGTTTAGGGAATGTAATCGTTTATAATCCGGATAAATGGGGATACAGTAGGTTTGAGTTTTATGAAGAGAAGCCTGAAATGGTAACAAATAAAGGTGTTACAGTATATGAGATTTTGCACATTTCACGATGAAAACTTGTTGAAATTAAATTAAGAAAAAGGAATGAAAATGTATGCCTTTTGTGAACGTTTATTATCATGAAAATATATTAAATAAAGAAGAGTTGAAAAAGATAGGTGAATGTATTCATCTGTCATTAATTGAACATTTTAACATCCCTGAAAATGATTTTTTTCAAATGTTTTTACCTTATCAACAAAATCACTTTTTATATAATCCATATTATTTATTAGAAAGAGGAGAAAAGAGAACGGAGAATATGATTTATGTTTCTATTACATGTGGACCGGAAAGAACGATAAAACAAAAAAGGAATTTATATCAGTCGATATCCTTGAAGGTTTCTAAATGTTCGAGGATAAAAAGTGCAGATATTTTTATTACGCTAAATGAGACATCTGCTGAAAATTGGTCATTTGGTCAAGGATTGGCACAATTGGTAAAAGTGAAGGGTGAGTGAAATGATGAATGAATCAATTGAATATTGTATTCAAGAGAAAATGAGAGAAAAGGCACCTGCATTTGCTCATTATAGTGAAGAGATATTGTTTGAGGAAGTGTGGCGGGATGATACTTTAACATTAAGAGAAAGAAGTTTATGTACAGTGTCGGCATTAATCAGTCTTGGTCATACAGAACAATTATTATTTCATTTGCAGTTGGCCAAACAAAATGGAATTGCAGAAAATGAAATGATTGCATTAATAACGCATATGGCTTTTTATGTTGGCTGGCCCAAAGCAGTAACAGCTTTAAATATAGTAATGAATGAAATGAAAAGTTAAGAATAATGATAAGTAAGAATTCATGTTTATATGAATTCTTACTTATCATTATTTATGCAATACTCTATCGCTATATTTATTACATTTTATCTTGCTTTTTTATCACTTGCGTAGTAAATTGATAGTAAGATGAACGCTAGGAAGTGATGAAACATGCGTGATAATACGATAGGATCATTAATATGGTTACGTTTAATACGATTTACGAACCAAAGTAATCAAATGTCAAATGAGTTTTTAAAACGTTTTGATTTAACGACAGCTCAATTTGATGTGCTTTTGCAAATACGTACGTATCAATCACTAACACAAATGGAGTTAGCTGAAAAGGTAACTGTTACACAAGGTGGCATTTCTCGAATGTTAACTCGTCTTGAAAAAGAAGGATATATTGTACGAAAACAAGATTGGAAAACGAAAACAATTAGTCTTACAGAGCAAGGAGAAGCAGCTTTAGAGAGAGCATTGCCAGAGCAACTTGCATTTCAATCTTCGTTTTTTGATGATGTATTAAATGAAGAAGAGCAGAAAATATTATACGAGCTGATGACGAAAGTTCATAAGCATAGCGAAAAAAAAGAATTACCGCAAGAGTAATTTTTTTTACATCATCAATTGACTAATCAAGTGATGGGATAGGTAATACGGAGATATACTTGACTTACCAACGTTTTTAGAAGAAAAACTAATACTACTTTATTAAAGGGGAGAGTAACTATGGAAAAATACCGTATAGATACAAGAAAAGGAATTGAGTTTGGGTTATATTCAATTGGCGATCATGTATTAAATCCACATAATGGGGAGAAAGTTACGCCAGAAAAAAGAATTCACGAACTAATTGAAACAGCTAAGTTAGCAGATGAGGCAGGGCTTGATGTGTTTGCTGTAGGTGAAAGTCATCAAACGCATTTTACAACGCAAGCTCATACAGTTATTTTAGGTGCGGTCGCGCAAGCTACGAAAAATATAAAAATTGCAAGTTCCGCAACGATATTAAGTACATCTGACCCAGTTCGAGTATATGAGGATTTCGCTACCATTGACTTGATTTCTAATGGTCGTGCTGAAATCGTAGCTGGTCGTGGATCTCGTATTGGAGGATATAGTTTACTTGGTTATGACGTGAATGATTATGAAGAATTATTTGAAGAGAAGATGGATCTTTTATTAAAAATTAATAACGAGGAACATGTAACATGGAATGGACAGTTCAGAGCACCGCTCGCACATGCATCGGTTATTCCAAGAGCGAAAAATAATAACTTACCAATTTGGCGTGCAGTTGGAGGTCCACCAGCTAGTGCAATTAAAGCAGGACGTGCAGGTGTGCCAATGATGATAACAACACTTGGTGGTCCAGCAATTAACTTTAAAGTGTCAGTAGATGCTTACCGCGAGGCTGCTCAGCAAAGTGGATTTGATCCAGCTAGTTTACCAGTTGCGACAACGAGTTTATTTTATACGGCAAAAAATTCACAAGATGCACTTAGTGAATATTATCCTCACATTAATGCTGGTATGCTTACACTGCGCGGTGGTGGGTATCCGAAACAGCAATTTACAAATGCAATAGATTACCGTGATGCTTTAATGGTTGGTAGCCCACAACAAATCATTGAGAAAATGCTTTACCAATATGAATTGTTTGGCCAACAACGCTTTATGGCACAAATTGATTTTGGCGGTGTACCATTTGATAAAATTGAGAAAAATATTGAATTAATTGCTACTGAAATATTACCAGCCGTTAGAAAACATACAGCAAAATAAATAAAAAAACTGGGAGTCTAATTGACTCTCAGTTTTTTATTTGTTATGGAAAAATGACAAAAAAATGAACTTTTAGTCGAGGGAGAGGGAAGTTGTTTTCTATTTTTGAATAACATTATTTCGAGTTTGAATTTTGAAAATACATTTTTCTCTTGACAAAAAATAAGCATTTATCGAGGGTAGTTTCGAGGACATTTTTTCGGTTGAAAGTCAAGTGTATGAAGAAAAAACGATTGTTTTATAGATATAAAAGTAAGAAGTATATTGAAAAAACACATTTTGCTAATGAAAAAAATCTGATTCAAAAAAATGACAAAAGACATATTTCAGACAAAATGATGTCAATAATACGTCAAAAATAACCTGAATTTACTATGCAGGTATATTATACAATTCGATTAACGAATAAAACACTACAGAAATAGTGAAAAGGTAAAAATTAGCATTGCAATAGTTTGAAAAACTGAAACTTCATATTTTTCGACAATACATACAAAATGTTTTTGTCTTTTCGTATTTCTTAATAATTGAGTTTGATAAGATTGCTCAATTAACTTTTATTATAAAAACTATGAAGGAAGTGATTTTAGTATGGAAACGCTCGAATTGGCACGAATACAGTTCGCATCAACAACGATTTTCCATTACTTTTTTGTTCCGCTGTCAATTGGTTTAGCTTTTATTATTGCGATCATGCAAACGTTGTATGTGGTAAAAGGGCAAGAAGTATATAAGAAGATGGCAAAGTTTTGGACGCAATTATTCCTTATTAACTTTGCAGTAGGTGTAGTAACAGGTATTTTACAAGAATTTCAGTTTGGTATGAACTGGTCAACGTATTCACGTTTTGTAGGTGATGTATTTGGTCCCTCGCTTGCAATTGAAGGATTACTGGCATTTTTCATTGAGTCTACATTCCTAGGTTTATGGGTATTCGGTGAGGATAAATTACCGAAGCGAATTCACTTAATGTGTATTTGGCTCCTTTCAATTGGAACGATGTTATCAGCATTCTGGATTTTAACTGCAAGTGCATTTATGCAGTCACCTGTCGGGTATGAAATGGCAGCTGATGGTCGTGCACAAATGAATGATTTCTTAGCCATTATTCAAAACCCACAACTATGGGTACAATTCCCGCATACAATTACAGCAGCAATTGCAACAGGTGCATTCTTTATTGCGGGTGTAAGTGCATGGAAAATTACAAAAGGACAAGAAACTGTAGTATTTAAAAAATCTTTCCGCATTTCTATCATTGTTGGAACAATTACAACGGCGCTTGTATTATTCTTCGGTCATGCACAAGCGCAACAATTAATTAAGACACATCCAATGAAGATGGCAGCAGCTGAAGCACTATGGAATACAAGTGAGGATCCAGCGCCATTTACAGTATTTTCGAAAATTGATACAGAGAAGAAAGAAAATTCGTTTGAAATTCAAATCCCTTATATGCTAAGTCTATTATCGTATGATAAGTTTAGCGGTCAAGTTGAAGGGATGAATCAAATTCAAAAACAATATGAAGAAAAATATGGATCTGGGGATTATATTCCTCCAGTGCATACAATGTTTTGGAGTTTTAGAGCGATGGTAATGAGTGGAACATTCATGCTTCTTCTAGGAGCTTACGGATGGTTCTTATCAAGAAAAGATCGTTTAGCTGAAAAAACGTGGTATTTAAAATTAATGGTGTATGCAATTTCTCTTCCATTCATCGGTAATACAGTAGGGTGGATTATGACTGAAATGGGTCGTCAACCTTGGGTTGTATTTGGTGTAATGAAAACAGAAGATGCTGTATCACCAAATGTAACATTCGGTGAAGTATTATTCTCACTTATTTCATTCACATCAATGTATTTAATTATGGGTGGAATTTGTGTGTACTTATTTGTTCGTACCATTAAGGGCCACACGAATAAGAAAACGAAAAAGGATTATCAAAGCCATGATCCATTTGATAAGGAGGAAGAGTATGTTATCTCTTAATGAGTTATGGTTTTTAGTTATTGCAATCTTATTTGTTGGATTCTTCGTACTGGAAGGTTTCGACTTTGGGGTAGGAATGGTTTCGAGGTTTTTAGGAAAGAATGATTTTGAAAAACGAGTTTACTTAAATACAATAGGACCGTTCTGGCACGCGAATGAAGTATGGCTTGTTTGTGCTGGTGGAGCCATGTTTGCGGCATTTCCGCACTGGTATGCAACTTTATTTAGTGGTTTTTATATTCCGTTTGTATTTATGCTTCTTGCTTTAATTTTAAGAGGTGTTTCCTTTAAATTTCGTGCGAAAATAGATAATCATAAATGGAAGAGTGCGTGGGATTGGGGGATGTTTATTGGAAGTATGTTACCTCCTATCCTTTGGGGAGTTGCGATTGCAAACTTTATGGTAGGTGTACCTATTGATGAGAGTAAAAATGTTGTAGGTGGATTCCTGCAATTACTTCATCCATTTGCGTTACTTGGGGGAGTAATGTTTCTCCTACTATGTATTGTTCACGGATTACAATTTCTTACGATACGTACAACTGGTAAATTGAGAGAACGTGCACGAATTGCTGCAATAAAAATTGCACCATTTTCATTAATTACACTTCTTGTTTTTGCTGGTGTGGGGTTATGGAAAACCGACATTTTCACTGCTCATGGAACAGAATGGATTATGGTACCAATCGGAGCTTTTGTAGCACTATTAGTGTCCACTTTATTAAATAAAAGAAGAAGAGATGGTTGGGCTTTCTTTATGACGAGTTTAACAATCATTTTACTAAGTGCGAGTGTATTTATCGGTATGTTCCCACGTGTTATGATTAGCTCTTTAGGAGCAATGAATGATTTGACAATTTACAACGCAGCATCAGGAGCTTATGCATTAAAACTTATGACTTACTTTGCGATTGCTATTTTGCCTTTCGTTATCGGAAGTCAAATATGGAGTTATTATGTATTTAGACAACCTGTTAAGTCAGACAACGATTTGGAGTACTAATGAAAAGAAAAAGAGGACTTCCGTCTTATCCCGGTAGCCGTATTTTATATGTAGCGTTAACGATTATTAGTATTTTAGAAGCTTTTAGTATTATTGCGCAAACAATCTTTTTAGCACGAGCTATTACGTTTTTATTTCATGGAGAGACAGTACAAACAATATTAAGTGAAATTGTTTATTTTGGTATCGCGTTTGCAGCGCGTCACATAGTAGTTCGAACATCACAAATATTAGTGGAACGTTTTGCCGAAAAAACAGGGTCGTTACTAAGAAAACAATTGATAGAGGCATATTTCACATTAGGTCCAAGGTATGTTCAAACGGTTGGAACTGGTCATCTGGTTACCTTATCAATTGAGGGGATTGAGAAATTTAAAACATATATTGAATTAACGATTCCTAAAATGATTAGAAGCAGTATCGTTCCAGGTCTAATTGTACTATATGTTTTTACGCTAGATATTGAGTCTGGAATCATTTTAGTTGTAACGATTCCTATCGTGATCATATTTATGATTCTTCTCGGATTAGCAGCGCAAAAAATGGCAGATAGTCAGTATGAGATATATCGTGTACTTTCGAACCATTTTGTAGATACGTTAAAAGGTTTAGAAACATTAAAGTATTTAGGGAAAAGTGAACAGCACGAAGGAAAGATTGAAAAAGTAAGTAAAAGATATAGAAAAGCAACGATGCGTACTTTGCGAGTTGCTTTTCTTTCTTCTTTTGCATTAGATTTCTTTACGAGTTTATCAATCGCGTTTGTGGCAGTTGGATTAGGGATACGCTTAATAGATGGAACGATTATACTATTACCAGCCCTTACAATTTTGATTTTAGCTCCGGAATATTTTCTGCCGATTAAACAAGTGGGAGCAAATTATCATGCGACATTAGATGGACAAATTGCGATGGAGCAAATAGAAGAGATTTTGCAACAACAAAAAGGAATAGAAAAGAAAGATTTAAATGAAGATATAGTATGGAATGCCTCTAGTAGCTTGAAATTACAAGATATCAAAGTTAATAATACTGAATCTGAGAAGGCTATATTAGAAAGGATTAATTTTACTTGGGAAGGTAACGGTGCTATTGGTGTTATTGGTGAAAGTGGTGCGGGGAAATCGACGTTAATCGACGTATTAGCCGGGTTTTTATCTCCTTCGAGTGGAAAGATGTTAGTAAATGGTCTAGAAGTTGATGGATCTACTCGTGAAGATTGGCAAAAAAATATTGCTTACATTCCGCAGCAACCTTATATTTTTCCGCTTTCATTAAAGGATAACATTCGTTTTTATGAAACAAAAGCAACAGATGAAGAAGTTGAAAGAGTTATTAATGAAGTCGGCCTTCGTTCACTCGTTACATCACTTCCAAATGGGATGCACGAAAGAATTGGGGAAGGTGGACGTATGCTAAGTGGCGGACAAGAACAGCGTGTTGCTATGGCGCGTGCACTTTTAAGTAAAAAACCAATCATTTTATTAGATGAGCCTACGGCACATCTTGATATTGAAACCGAATTTGAAATAAAGCAAGCGATGTTACGTCTATTTAATGGAAAGTTAGTATTTTTAGCAACTCACCGTCTACATTGGATGAAACAAATGGACCATATCCTTATTTTAAATAAAGGGGAAATGAAAGAAAGTGGGACGTATGAAGAACTTTTAGAGAGTGAGACATTACATTTTCATAGGGAAGAGAGGGGAGAGAAATGAGTAACTGGGTTAAACCTTATATAAAACAAAATAAAGGTAGAATGACTTTAACTATTTTCCTTGGTCTTCTTGGAGTTAGTTCAGGAGCGATGTTACTTTTTATTTCAGGTTATTTAATCTCAAAATCTGCCCTTAGACCAGAAAATGTAATGGCTGTATATGTTCCTATTGTTGCAACAAGAGCGTTTAGTATAGGGCAAGCTGTGTTTCATTATATAGAGCGCTTAGTCGGACATGATGTCGTACTACGTATATTAGAAAAAATGAGAACGAAGCTATATAGAATAGTAGAACCACAGGCGTTATTTTTCCGTTCTCGATTTCAAACGGGTGATATGTTAGGAGTGTTATCCGAAGATATAGAGCATTTGCAAAACCTATATTTACGTACAATATTTCCTAGTATATTAGCGCTAGTTGTTTATAGTATCTTCGTACTTGTTATCGGTGCATTTGACCTTGTGTTTGCACTTATTGTAGGTTGTATGTTAGCTATTATCGTGTTTCTTCTTCCATTTGTATCATTACTTTTGATGAAGAAACACCATGTTACTTTAAAGCAAGGCAGAAGCCGTTTGTATCAACAACTGACGGATGCTGTTTTTGGATTATCTGATTGGCAGGCAAGTGGTCGTAAAGGTGAATTTATTAATGAGTATGTAAAACAAAATGATCAGTTGTTAAAAATCGAAAAGAGAGTGAAACGCTGGTATCATATTCGGGACAGTATCATTCAATCAGTAGTAGGTATTGTAGTTATTTCGATGATTATATGGACTGGAAATGAAGCGGCAAGTGAGCAAATTGCTCCTACAGTTATCGCAGCTTTCGTATTAATGACTTTATCTGTAACGAATGCGCTTATTCCTATTGCAGATGCCATCGATCGAATCCCGTCGTATGTAGAATCTACCCATCGTCTTAATGGCGTAGAAAGTGATATTGTTTTACATGATAAAATGGATTTGTATGGAGATAATGATTACGTTGAACCAAGACATGTAGATATTGAACTGAATCACGTATCGTATAGTTATCCAGATAGTAATGAGATTGTATTAAAAGACGTATCATTACAAATAAAAGCAGGGAAGAAAATTGCTATTTTAGGCAGAAGTGGGACAGGGAAATCTACTTTACTAAAATTGTTAACAGGGGCGTTAAGCCCAGTAAACGGCCAAGTTGTATTGAATGGTGAACGAGCTCATACGAATCTTTTATCTAAATATATTTCTGTATTAAATCAAAAGCCCCATTTGTTTGATACGACAATTGGAAATAATGTACGAATTGGCAAACCAGAGGCGACGGATGAAGAGATATGGAAAGCTTTAGAGAAAGCACAATTAGCTTCACATATTACTTCTCTTCCGGACGGATTACAAACAAAAATGCATGAAATGGGAAAGCGGTTTTCTGGTGGTGAAAGACAAAGGGTTGCTTTTGCTAGAACTCTTATGCAAGAAACACCAATTATTGTACTTGATGAACCGACTATCGGTTTAGATCCAAAAACAGAATTGTCTTTAATTGAAACAATGTTTTCTGCAACGGAAGAAAAGACGGTTATTTGGATTACGCACCATCTTGTAGGAATAGAACATGTAGACGAAGTAATATTCCTTGATCGTGGCCAAATTGTCATGCAAGGTAGCCATAAACAACTTCTGAAAGAAAATGAAAAGTATCGTAAACTTTATGAGTTAGATAAAGGAATATGATTTGAATAAGCAATAATTGTAAAAATAGCTACGCCTAATGGTGGAGCTATTTTTTTGTTAGATTGCAGGTGTATATGATTGTTACGAATTAAAAATGAATTTCATATTATACATATAATGGAGGGGATGTACATGAAGGAGCAATTTAAAATCATTGTTTTAAGTGATGAATTATCAGGGGATAGGATTCGAAATACGTTAGACAAAAATAAATGTAAAACAATAGTTCATGTTGTAGACGTTTCAAATGTTGTTCGTATAGAAAGTTCTTTTCAATATATAGTCATTTGGAGAGGGGACGCAGAAAAACTTACAAATGACTTGATAAATAGGGGCGTACAAA
Source organism: Bacillus sp. FSL K6-1338 (assembly GCF_038006965.1). Lineage (NCBI taxonomy): Bacteria > Bacillati > Bacillota > Bacilli > Caryophanales > Bacillaceae > Bacillus > Bacillus sp. FSL K6-1338. Next base: position 1,859,270 of record NZ_JBBOWI010000001.1, read on the forward strand.
GTTCAAAAATTATTAATTTAACAAAATACATGTATGAATGGAAGGATAAATTAATTTCTATCTATCAAATAAATCCGGATCTTATGTCTTTATACATTTCTATAAAAAAAGCAAAGAGTGATCCGACGTATGAATTGTTTGCTACCGGTTTGTCTTATCCACATTGTGGCATAAGTACGGAGCTCCTCTCAAAAAAGTCAATAAAATTAACACTTCCATCTCAAGATCTATACTATGATTATTTAATAGCGTCACAACTTCTATCAAACACTCATTCATTTCAATATTGTTTAATAGGAATAGCTTATTTCTCGTTTTACTTTGATATGTCGTTATCATCTGAATCATATAGAATTCACAAAGTATATTATCCATTGTTTCAAGATGGTCATCATACTGTAGTTTATTCTCCTTTACCCACGGATGGATTCTTACATCTAAATACTCCGAAACCACTTTTTTCTATTTTTAATTTGCATTTTGAATATATTTTATTAGACGAACTAAAAGATGAATCATTGATACTGCCTTGGATAAATGCTGAGTGGAATACCACTCCTCTTCACATTCCTTTTGAAGAACACGGGAAAATAAGAGCAGCTTCACACGCTAAATTGGCGTATCCTCATACTTTAGTTGAAAATAAAATGATTTTTAAGAAATATTTAGAATTACTATTAAAAAACGATATAAAGCCATTAATTGTTGTATTCCCTGTTACTTCACATTATTTCAATTGTAGTAGTAAGAAATTAAAAGAAGATTTTTATAAAGTTATAAATGAGTTTCAAACTCAATATTCTTTTCAAATCATAGATCTATTTGATTCGCCATTATTTTGTGAGGATGATTTTTATGATAGTGATCATATGAATAAAAAAGGTGCAAATAAAATGTCCGCGTTATTAAATATGTTTATTCAGGAACGAAAAGTATGATATTTTGTTTCATGTTTGCATAAAAGTATATAGGCTCCATACAGTTAAAGTAATGTGATTTTTGTGTCGCGTATATAAATAATATGCGAAGAGGTGAGAGAGTTAAAATGAGAAATCGTATTGAAAGAATTGAAGAGGTCGTAGAGCAACTTCCGTTGGTAAGTGTGTTAATTCCTACGTATAATCGTCCTCGCTACTTTGAAAAGGCGTTATGTAGTGTGTTAGAACAAACGTACCCTAATATAGAAATTATAGTTGGAGATGACAGCACGAATGACGAAACAGAAAAGGTGTTACAAAAATATTTATGTGATCATTTAAATATTATTTATATAAAAAACAGATCAACTCTCGGACAATTTGAAAATGCGCTAATGTTATTTCATGAAGCGAACGGTGAGTATATAAATTTTTTAATGGATGATGATATATTTCATGTGAATAAAATTGAAAAGATGATGAAGTATTTTTTCAATGATCTAGATAATGAAATTAAGCTAGTAACATCTCATCGTCAAGTAATTGATGATAAAGGGAAAGAACTACGACATATTTATTCAACTGTCCGTTTATTTGAAGAGGATACGATTATAGAGGGAATAGAATTAGGAAATAAGGTAATTGTGGATCAAAAAAATTATATTGGAGAACCAACAACAGTTTTATTTCGTAAAAATGAGTTACAAGAACCGTATGGGATTTTTGATAAGAGGCGGTATTTATGTAATGTAGATATAGCTTCATGGTTATCTTTATTAAGTGAAGGAAAAGCAGTATATATAGCAGAGACACTTAGTTACTTTCGATTACATCCAGATCAACAGTTAAATGAATCTAATAAAATGATGGATGGGTTAGAAGATTTTTCACACAGTATTATAGCGGGAGAAAAATATGGTTTCTTATCCAACGAAAAAGATTTAGACAAAGCGATAACTAATTTTCTAGATTATGCAAGAAGGATAGTTCCATCATCGATATTATATACATTAGACTATTACCAAAAAATTAGAGGAAAGAAAATAAATATAGAAAAGAAAAAACAGCATATAAATAATAATTCTTCTTTACCGAAAGTAAGTATACTTATTCCTGCATACAATAGACCTTATTACTTGGAATTAGCGCTCAACAGTGCTCTGAATCAAACATATGAAAATATAGAAATTATTATTTCTGACGACAGTACAAATAATGAAGTCAATGTTATGATTCAACCGTACTTACGTGAATATGAGTGTATTACATATGTTAAAAATGAAACGCCATTAGTTGCTGAAAACTTTAATAAGTGTATAGAACTTGCGAATGGGGATTATATAAACTTTTTATTAGATGATGACTTATTTCATCATGAAAAGATCGAGAGAATGATGAAATACTTTTTGGCATTAGAAAACATTTCATTTGTGACGTCATATCGTGAACTGATTGATGAGAATGGAGAGATATTACCACCTTCAACATTGAATATGAAAATCGCGAAAGAAACAACACTTTTTGAAGGAAAAGAATTAGGGAATTATATGTTAAAAAACTTAAAAAATATAGTTGGTGAGCCGACAACTGTTTTGTTTAATCGGGATTTGTTTGAAGGTAAGTTTGGGTATTTTAAAGGAAAGGCTTATTCTGCTATTAATGATATTGCAACTTGGATAGATATGATGAGAAAAGGAAAAGTAGTTTATATACAAGAACCTCTTAGTTATTTTAGACAACATAGTGGACAAAATCAAAAACAAATGCATTTTATGTTAATGACAATTGAAGAGTGGATTGAATTAATTATAGATGCATATAATAGTGGATTTTTAAGTTCTGAAAGTGAGTATAAAGAGAGTTTATCTTATTGTTTAGAAAATGCGGGATTTATAGTTAAGGATGCAGTAAGAAACGGCGAAATAGATCAAATTTATAATGAAAAGATAAAAAAAGGGTTACACAAATTAGTTGCTCACATGTTTGAGAAAGAATTCTGTTATTGTCAATATTGCAATCAACAATTTGAAAAATTTTCACCTTGGCCAGCACATTATGATTTTCCGAAATATAAATTTGAGATGTGGAATAAAGATACAGGGATATGTCCAGTTTGTAATTCGATGGATCGTGAAAGATTGTATCGTACATACATTGAAACGGAAACAGACTTGTTAAATAGAAACTATACTATGCTTCATATTGCACCTGAAGCGAAGTTAAGAGATTGGTTTAACGAGTATAAAAATATTACGTACGTATGTGGTGACTTAGAACCAAAGGATCCATTAATGAAGGAAATTGATGTTACAAGGATTACATATGATAGTAATACCTTTGATGTAATATTATGTAGCCATGTGTTAGAACACGTTCCTGATGATGACAAAGCAATGCGAGAGTTATATAGAGTGTTAAAGCCAAATGGATGGGGAATTATTCAAGTACCAATCGTAATGAATGTAGATTTTATTGTAGAGAATGAATTAATTGTAACACCACAATTGAGGAAATTAGCTTTTGGTCAAGAAGATCATGTGAGAATTTATAATCAATCGGGATTTATTCAACGATTAATGAATGCAGGATTTAAGGTGGAATTATATAACATAGCGGAAAAACAAGGAATGAAAAGTGCTAGGAAATTTGGATTATCTGAAACAGATATGCTCTATATTGTCCGAAAATGATAGGAAGGAATAGATAGATATGGAGAATATTCCTTTTTTACGTGCTTCAACTGTACCTGTAATTGAGTATTTGGACGAATTGAAGGAAATTGATACATCTCACATATATACGAATTATGGACCTATAAATCAACGTTTTGAGGAAACAATTATGTCGGTATTTTTTCAAAACAGGGGAGCTGTTACAACAGTAGCAAACGCAACGTTAGGGTTAATGGCGGCTATTCAACTAAAGAAAAGAAGAAAGGGAAAGTATGCTCTCATGCCTAGCTTTACATTCCCTGCGACTGCCTTAGCCGCTATTTGGTGTGGATTGGAACCTTACTTTATTGATATTTCAATAGATGATTGGTATATGGATAAAACGGTACTTTTGGATAAGATAGAAGAATTAAAAGAAGAGGTTGCGATTGTTGTCCCGTACGCCACTTTTGGATCATGGATGAACTTAGAAGAATATGAAGAATTAGAGAAGAAGGGGATTCCGGTTGTCGTAGATGCGGCACCGGGATTTGGATTAATGAATAGAGGGATGCATTACGGTCAAGATTTTAGTGGAATGATCGTATATAGCTTTCATGCAACAAAGCCGTTCGGAATTGGTGAAGGAGGGCTCATATATAGTAAAAACGAAGAAGATATACAACGTATTAAAAGAATGGGGAATTTCGGATTTGATAAAAATCGTGAATGCACGATGATGGGGTTTAATTGTAAAATGTCTGAATACGCAGCAGCTATTGGGATTGCGACTATAAAAAAGTGGGATCAAAAATTAAAAGAACGCACCCGTATTTCTGAATGGTATAAACAGTTGTTACAAAATACTGGGTTAATGAAAAAAGGGTGGAAAGTCCAAAAGACAGAAGCAGTTATTCACCAATTTATGCCTATCATTTGTCCAGAAGAAGTTCGCAACATACAAGTAATAGAAGAACTGAAAAAACAGAAAATAGAAGCTAGATTATACTTTTCACCATCTTGCCACCAACAAGTTCTTTTTAAAAACTATAAGTCTACAGATTTAACAAAAACGAATAAAATAGCTAAACGAATCGTAAGTTTACCTTTATGGGAAGGAATGACGAAAGAACTAGTAGAGCAAATTGTAATCTGTTTAGAGCAGAAGGTGGTGTTGGTAGATGAATAGTTTTTATAGTCAAGAAGAACTAAAGAAAATTGGGTTTTTATCTGTTGGGAAAAATGTATTGATTAGTAAAAAAGCAAGTATATATAATCCGGGTGCTATATCAATTGGTAATCATGTAAGAATTGATGATTTTTGCATTTTAAGTGGCAAAATCACAATTGGAAGTTATTCGCACATATCAGCGTATACAGCGTTATATGGAGGGGAAGTTGGGATTGAAATGCATGATTTTGCAAACATCTCAGCTAAAACAATTGTATATGCAGTACTTGATGATTTCAGTGGAAATACATTAATGGGGCCAACCGTCCCGAATCAATATAGGGATGTGAAAGCAGAAAAAGTTATTTTAAAAAAACATGTGATTATTGGTGCTAATTCTATTGTTTTTCCAAATGTAACTGTAGGAGAAGGTACGGCAGTCGGCGCGATGAGTATGGTAAAAGAGAGTTTAGATGATTGGTATATTTACGCTGGAGTTCCCGTAAGGAAAGTAAAACCTCGTCAAAAAAAGATGCTAGAGTTAGAAATTGATTTTTTAAAAAGCATTCATTCTTAACAAAAAAGAATGAATGCTTTTTATTTTTATCCCGCTATTTGCCGGTAAAGATTCGACTGGTGAGGGCTAATTAAAGTTTCACTTTATGATAGAGCAGAGTGTATCTTAACTTATTATGTTTTAAATTTTGCTGACCAAGGCAATACTGAGCCATAGTGAATGTAAAGTTGGAGGGCGAGCGTATATGTTTGATGAGGATGGGATTGTATTAATTATGGAACCAGCTGATGAAAGAAACTTGAGGAGATTTATTTTTTCAGTGCCAAAGTCAGTGTATGAAAAGAAGGGGCTTACATTACACTATGGAACAGCTATAGGACAAGGATATATGGATATAATTGAAGATATTATAAGCGTACATATAGAAATAGATGTTGTAACGATAATAGGGCATGTAAGAGGATAAATAGCTATTTGAAAAAGGTTATAAACAATTTAGCTAGAAGTTATGTATAGAGAAAACTACAGACAATTATAAAGACGAAGGGAGTCTAAAATGAAAATAAAATCAATTTTATTAGTATTTATAGTTTCAATTGGTTTAATGGGATGTTCAATAGTGGAGGAAGGAAAGAACTCGATAGATTATGCTCAAAAGGCGACAGACTATGTAAATGAAATAAGTGCATTTGCAAATGATGCACCAGCATTAGCAGAAAAGGCCGTTAATGATAGTGAGGCTCGAAAAGAATTAGAAACGAAGCTTAGTGAAATTAAACAAGATATACCCGCATTCAATGAATTAACGCCACCTGATGTAGCAAAGGATCTTCATCAACAAATCGTCGGATATAACGAAAAGTTAAATACGTTAATTGATACGGCGATGACAAAGATAGAAGAAGGGAAAGTGGATGTAGAGCAATTTAAAAACTCAGAGCTTATGCAGACGGTAGATCAAGTTCGAGATTTGAAAGATAAGGTGCAAAATTTAGGTCAATAGTAAAAAGCTCCGTTTGTGATAAACGGAGCTTTTTACTATTGGATACAATAAACGATTACACCAAAGATAATAATCATGTTACCGATGAGTTTACGTTTCGTTATTTTTTCCCCTAGGAAATACCAACCGAAAATTAATATGATGATATAACTTAAGGATTCTAATGCTGATGCTTGTTTTAATTCCATGCCCTTCATGGCGATTACATTTAATCCAGCGTTAAGTACAAATAAAGAGTAGCCGATAATAACATAAGGATTCACATATTCTTTTATTCTAGAATCGTATTGTTGTAAAGTAGCTTTTTTTAATAATATTTGTGAGTAATTAGCTAAAATTATCCCGAAAATAAATAATAACATATAACTATTCATCTTTTGTCACCACCACAATTCCGACGATAATAATAGCTGCACCAAGTAAATGATTCCACTGAATCGTATCTCCAAATAGAAATACTGACCAAAGCATTGACCATAGTATAATAATCCCGCGATGTGAATATGCTTTTGAAATTTCGAAATGTTTAATTACTTGTTGCCATAAAATTGCATATCCGAATAAAAGTACAACTAGTCCGAAATAAGCAATAAAAAATGAGATTGAAGCAATTGGAAATTGAGCTGCCCATTTCATGTAAACCATAATGATAGAATATATCAAAAAAGCTACATGTAAAAATACATAATTTTTAATAGTTGGTTTCATTTATTCACTCTCTTTTGCATATAAATATATATTTATACCTAATTTTTCTAATGATAGATATTGGAACGTATTTTGTTTAATCTTTCACATTCCAAAGTATATAGTATCATGGCTTTTATTGTAAAACAATAGAAGCCATGCATTCATTTTTTCCAAGGTTCTACAATATGTATCGTTTTATTTGTTGCATCTAACTCTACTTGAACACCGATAGGCATGGTAATCATTGGATGTGTATGACAACAATCGAAGTCGGCTAGAAAAGGAATTCTTTGATTTTGAAGTACTTCTAATAGTATTTCAAAAGGTTTTCGATTTGTACCACAATCATCAAATTGCTCATGTTTTCCAAGAATGATACCTGAAATTTTATCGAATACACCGTTAATTTTAAGGAATGAAAAGCTTCTTTCGATAGTAGCTGCATCTTTTGAACTGTCCTCAATAAAGAGAATATCGCCCTCTTGAATATGTGGCATATAGGGGCTACCAAAAATTCCTTGTATCGTGTTTAAATTCCCGCCAATAATACGCCCAGTAGCTTTTCCATCAATTACTGAAATCCAATTGTTTGGTCGAAGTTCTTTCTCCTTCGTCTTTTTTTCCCAATTAATAAATTCATCTGACCAAAATAATGGTTGTTTTATATGATAAGGAAGAGATTGATCATGTAGTAAAGTTTCTGCAAAATATTTGTATGTGCAATTAACAAAAGGTTCAAATTCGCCAAAGGAAGGGACGAGAGCTGGCCCATAAAATGTAGGAATTCCTGTTTTAACATAAATTCCTAGTAATAAAGCAGTTGCATCTGAATATCCAATCATTATTTTAGGGTTATTTAGAAAAGCATCATAATCAATATAAGGTAATAGTGAATTTGAATTCATCCCACCAATTGTTGACATAATACAAGAAATATTAGGATTTCTTATCAAGGCATTTAGTTCCTCAGCGCGCTCTTGTATACTACCAGAACGATAAAAATCATATCGACCTGTTAATGAACCTTCTAATATATGAAACCCTTTCTGTTGTAAGTAAGATTTTGCTCGTTCAAATCTTTTTAGAGAAGTGTAAGTTACTGGTGAAGAAGGGGAATAGATCCCAATTGTGTCTCCGTATTGCAATGATTTTGGAAGTAGCATTTGAATGAATCCCTTCTATTAAATAGTTTATCCCGCTATTTGCTGTGCAGTAAGATCCCCACCTCAAAATTCAGTGAAAGCGAAGAAGTTAGGTGGGGGGCGGGCTGCCCGTAAAAGCCCGATTGGTGGGGCTGATTAAAGTTTCCTTTATTTACGAGAATTTATTATTGAATATTCTTACGTTTCAATATTGTAAGTTTACCATAAATAAATTAAAATAATCATTGCTGTATATGAATAAACATACCTTTTTGCCTTGACTGTATAAAGGAATTGTTGTTAAGGTTAAATGTGAGTGTATAAAAGGTTTGCTAAAGGAGTTTTGAAATGAATCGGTTAAAATGGGGAAGGATGACAGTCCTATTAGTCATTATTTTAGGGGTATGTTGGTTCTTATTCCAAGGAAATCAAAAGAGCGTAGCAAATGTAGAGGGACAACCTTTGCAAGTGGCAGAACTACCTAAAGCAGGATTTTCTGAAAAAGTAGTCCCGCCAAAGTACATCCCACCAGAAATTAATGCAAAAGCAGCTATGATTATCGATGCGAGTGATGGAGATATTATTTATCAATATAATGAAAATGAAGCTTTTGCACCGGCTAGTATGTCTAAGATGATGACAGCGTATCTCCTACTAGAGAGTATACATAACGGGAAAGTTCGCTGGGAAGATCCAGTTAAAATGAGTGCGAAGGCGGCACAAACAGAGGGAGCGAGAATCCCAGTACAAGTTAATGACACATTAACTGTTAAAGATTTATATCATGCATTAATGATTGAGTCAGCTAATAATTCAGCTGTGGCTTTAGCAGAACATATGGCAAAATCGGAGAAAGATTTCGTTCAGCTTATGGATGCAAAAGCGAAACAGTTAAAAATGTCGGAACATGCTAAATTTGCAAATGCTTCTGGATTACAAGAGCCAGATGGAAGTGAAACAAAAATGACGGCTGCTGATGTAGCACAATTGGCGTATCATCTTATAAAAGATTACCCGGAAATATTAGAAGTGACTCACTTACGCCAAAGTCAGCTAGCATTTAATAATATTAATGTTATAAGCACAAACGACATGTTAAACAAAAATAATAAAAGTTTATATATAGAAGGAATGGACGGACTAAAGACTGGATTTACAGATAGTGCAGGATACTGTTTTACTGGGACTGCCAAGCAAGGTGATAATCGAATTATTACAGTGGTCATGGGGACATCAAGTAAAACAAAACGTTTTACAGAGACGAATAAGTTAATGTCGTATGCATTTGGATTAGTTAATTAAGTAAGTAAAATACCAATCTAGATCGCTACATAAGTAAGACTGTTTGTTGTTACTAATTTTAGATAACAACAAACAGTCTTTTTATTTTAACTTTAAAAAGGGAAAAGATTCTAAATACAAGTGTTATCATTTGAGTTTATTTATTGCTGTGATATTATAAAGTTATAAGCTTATTAATAATAAGCTTGAGGGGCGTAATATGATGTATACATATGAAATAGCCTCAATTGAAAATTGGAGGGAATTATGATGGCAAAAGATTTTTACTCAGCAATTGAAGACAGAAGATCTATTTATGCAATTAGTAAAGAGCAAGTAGTTTCTGATGAGAAAATTCAAGAAGTGATTTATCATGCTGTAAAACATACACCTTCAGCTTTTAATTCTCAAAGTGCTCGTGTTGTTGTTTTATTAGGAGAACAACATGATAAATTATGGGATATTACGAAAGAAACGTTAAGAAAAATTGTACCTGAAAATAACTTTGCACCTACTGAAGAAAAAATGAATGCATTTAAAAGTGGTTATGGAACGGTTTTATATTTTGAAGACAGTGAAGTAGTGGAAGGCCTTCAAGCAAACTTTGCATTATATAAAGATAATTTCCCAACTTGGTCTCAGCAATCATCAGGAATGTTACAATTTGCAATTTGGACAGCTTTAGAAATTGAAGGGTTTGGTGCTACGTTACAGCATTACAATCCGCTAATTGATGAAGAAGTGAGAAAAGAGTGGGATGTTCCAGAAAATTGGAAACTCACTGCGCAAATGCCATTTGGTAAACCGGTAGTACAAGCTGGTGAAAAAGAATTCCAACCGTTAGAAAACCGTGTGAAAATTTATAAATAATTTGATAAAAGGTGAACAGGAATATAACCTGTTCGCCTTTTTTTATAAGTAATAAGGGTTTTTTTGTCCTTCATTTTTTATCTGATTTTTCAATTCATCTTTACGTGTTTCAACAACTGATACTTTTTGTAATGTTATCATTGAAACGAATTGAATAAAAGCATAGTACATCTCTATATTTTTTTGTATAGAATCATCTATTATATGTCTCACAAATATGCCTCCTCTTTTTATTAGGATATGTATATAATACTATGGTTATCCTATAAATTCTATAATTAGAAAAAGAGAACAATTGGTATAGTGTGTGCTTTCTTTAAAGGAGAAATGGTTTTTATAAAATAAATCTTACAATTCGTCAAATTATTTCAAAATTGTAGATAGTATAGAAAATTAGTTTTCTAAAAATATTATACTATTGATTAATAGAGTGATTTTTGTCATGATGAAAGTATACTTTATGTAAGGAGCTTTATAAGGAAATACATAATGTAGTTTGTATTAGGTTAATAGAATTTTTTATAGAAGATAGAAAAGGGATATTTTATATTGAGATATTAAATGAAATGTCGAATTTTTATGCGATATATAAGAAATTTGAAAAAATCATTGCAAAAACACTATGTTTAATGATAAAGTTCACATGAAGTTCACACGGATTTCACTTTGTTCATTTAAAATGAACTCTGTGTGAAAAATAAAACTCTTGCTAAAAAATGGAACTGGATGAATATTTTACTTTGATAATATTGTAAAGTATTAAAGTTTTAAGTTTTTTTAAGAGGATAGTAGGGAAAGGAAGTAAAGACAACTTATGAAAAAAGTAATTGCAGGTTTAGCAGCAGCTTCTGTAGCTGGCGTTGCAGTTCCAGGAATGGATTCTGCTCATGCACAAGTTTCAAATGAAGCGCTAAAAGAAATTAATGGACAAACTCAAACTCAAACGACTGTAACTGAAACAAAAACTGTAGAAACAACTTCTGAATTAAAATACACAGTAACTGCTGATGTATTAAATGTTCGTTCAGGTGCTGGTACAGGACATAACGTTATTTCTAAAGTAAAATCAGGCCAAGTGCTACAAGTAGTTGGACAAGAAAATGGTTGGTTCAAAGTAAACGTAAATGGTCAAACAGGTTATGTAAGTGGTGACTTCGTAACGACTGGTGGCAAAACAGGAACGACTGTTCAACAAGGAACAGGTACTTACACAGTAAACGTTTCTTCACTTAACGTACGTACAGGCCCAAGTACATCTCATACAGTATTAGGTTCTGTAAACAAAGGTAAAACAGTACAAGTTGTAGGTGAAGTACAAGATTGGTTTAAAATCAACTTCAATGGTGGAACTGGATACGTAAGCAAAGACTTCGTAACAAAAGGTGGTTCTGCTGTATCTAACGAAACACAACAACCAACTACAAACAACAATACTACAACAGTTCAAACTGGTGGTTCTTATGTTGTTAACACTGGTGCTTTAAAAGTACGTACAGGCCCAGCTACATACAACGCTGTAATCGGTGGAGTAACAAATGGTAAAGTATTAAACGTTACTGGCGCTGAAAATGGTTGGTACAAAATTAACCATAACGGCCGCACAGGTTACGTAAGTGCAGACTTCGTTAAGTTTGTAAAAGGCGGAGTAAATAACGTTACAAATAACAATAACAATAACGTTACAAATAACGTTCAACAACCAGGTAAAGACGTACAAAAACCAACAACAAGTGGAGATACATCTTCAATCGCTGGATTCGCTAGATCTTTAAATGGTTCACCATACAGAACTGCTGGTACAACACCTGCTGGTTTTGACTGCAGTGGATTCATTCACTACGTATTAAATCAAACTGGTCATAAAGGCGCTCGTCAAACAGTTGCTGGATACTGGAGCTCTAAAACAAAAACTAGCAATCCACAACCAGGTGATTTAGTATACTTCCAAAATACTTATAAATCAGGTCCTTCTCACATGGGTGTTTACTTAGGAAACGGTCAGTTCATTAGTGCAGAAACAGATGCAACTGGTGTACGTATTAGTTCTGTAAGTAACTCTTACTGGAGCAAGCACATTTTAGGTTACACAAAAGCATACTAAGAAAAAGTAGTTTTATATACTTTTCGTATAGAGAAAAGGCTTTCCAAGGAAACTTGGGAAGCCTTTTTATAGTTGAATAAATTGGAAGTTTAATAGTTTTTATTTTAACTTTCCATTTAAAAATCGATCATATAAGTCGTGGAAATAGTTAGGACGAAATAAGTTCGCTGCATGTCCTGCTAAAGGTATTTCCTTGTATAGAACGTTAGGTAAAATAGATTTCAAATCAAATAGACAAGATTTATAGAGATGATCATGCTCTCCCATTACCCATAGTATAGGGTGAGGGAGTGATTTTAATTTAGATTTTAAATCGAATTCTAACCGATGTCGTAATGACTGGGCAATTATGGATGAATGTAATTGTAATCCGAAACGGTAGTAAATATTTCTTGAAATGACTGCGAATGGATTTGCTTTTAGTATACCACTTGGAAAAATAGTATTTGCGTATTGAGAGAGCCATTTAGAGTATTCATCTCCTCGCTTCTCCCAAAAATTTTGAAATACATTATATAAACGAGAAGGGTTATTGTAATGTCCTCCAATATGACAAATACTTAATACTTTTTCTGGATGCATTTGTGCAAAAATTGTAGAGATGTAACAGCCGTAACTTAGTGCACAAATATGAGCTTTTTTAATATTTTCTTGTTCATATAAGTTTAATAATTGATCTACGAGGCGCTGTAATGAAAAGTCGATTGCTTCTCCTTTATCATCACCGTGACCTAATAAGTCATAAGTTATAATGTTGTAGGAGGCAGAAAATCGTTTTTGCTCCTTTTTGAAGGCGCGACGATTACCAACTAACCCATGAATAAAAATAATTGTTTCCTTTTCAGAATGTATATTTGTTTGCAAAAAGGATACTCCTTTCACTAACTGGAGATTTATATCGTGTTGTAAATTATTTATAATTTACATAGAATAATATTAAGTACCAGGTAATAATATCAGATGTTTATATCTGTTGTAAAGATGAGTTTTTATGTATATTTTGTAAAAATAGAAAAAGTGTGTTTACATTCAGTTTACATTTGTATCGTATTCTAATTTTAGAAAGAACAGATTTGTTTAACACGAGGAGATGAACAGGAATGGAAGTTAGAAATGAAATGAAGAAAAAAGGGAGTTGGAGGCAGTTTTTACGCCTTATTCAAGATACAAATCCTCCGAAAGGAATTTTAGTTTTTGCATTATTAATGAGTTTGCTTTCTACGGGAGCGAGTTTATTTATTCCCATGCTAACAAAAGGATTAGTAGATAATTTTTCGCTTTCTTCAATTAGTGCAGGACAAATTGTTGGGTTAGTTGCTTTCTTTGTAATGCAAACTATTGCGGCAGGGTTATCTATATATTTACTAAATTATATTGGGCAGAAGATTGTAGCGGGACTAAGAGAACGTTTGTGGAAAAAGGTACTTATCTTGCCGGTATCTTATTACGATCAAAATAGAACAGGTGATACGATTAGCCGTATGACGAATGATACAGGTGTTGTGAAAACGTTAATTTCTGAGCATTTGTCAAACTTATTAACAGGTGGTATTTCAATTGTTGGATCGTTAATTGTATTATTTGTTTTAGATTGGAAAATGACTGCGTTACTTTTAACGGTTATTCCGTTGTCTGTATTAATTTTAGTTCCACTTGGACGAAAAATGTATAAGATTTCAAAAGCGCTTCAAGATGAAACGGCATCTTTTACAAGTGTGTTAACGCAAGTGTTATCGGAAATTCGTTTAGTGAAATCTTCAAATACAGAAAAAAGAGAATATGAAACGGGTAATACAGGTATACAAAAGTTATTACAATTTGGTTTGAAAGAAGGAAAAGTGCAATCATTAATTTCGCCAGTTATGTCGTTTGTTTTAATGGCACTACTTGTTATTATCGTAGGATATGGCGGGATGCGAGTTTCTAGCGGTGCATTAACAACTGGTGAACTTGTAGCGTTTATTTTGTATTTAGTTCAAATTATAATGCCGATGAGTCAATTATCTATGTTCTTTACACAATTTCAAAAGGCAATCGGTGCAACGGAAAGAATTAGTACGATTTTAGAATATGAAGTAGAAGATCATGAAACTGGTGTGAAAGTGGCAAATGCTAAGCAGCCGATCGTTCTTGAAAATGTACATTTTGAGTATAACGAAGAAGAGCAAGTTTTGAAAAATATTGATTTCATAATTGAATCTGGAAAAGTGACAGCGATTGTAGGACCAAGTGGTAGTGGGAAAACAACGTTATTCTCATTACTGGAACGTTTTTATGAGCCAACTAGTGGTGCCATTAAATTAGGAAAAGAATCAATTACGAGTTATTCATTACAGTCATGGCGACGTCAAATCGGTTACGTATCACAAGATAGTCCGTTAATCGATGGAACGATTCGTGATAATATTTGTTACGGTGTTGAAGGCGAAGTAACGGATGAAGAAATTGAAAAAGTAGCAGCAATGGCATATGTTGATGCATTTATTCATGACTTACCAAACGGTTATGCAACAGAAGTTGGAGAACGCGGTGTGAAGCTTTCTGGTGGACAAAGACAGCGAATTGCCATTGCCCGAGCGTTACTTCGAAATCCGCAAATTCTTATGCTAGATGAGGCAACTTCAAGCTTAGATAGTAAATCTGAGTCTGTCGTTCAAAAAGCGTTAAATAACTTAATGAAAGGCAGAACAACGTTAGTGATTGCGCATAGACTTTCTACTGTTGTAGATGCAGATAAAATTATCTTTATTGAGAAAGGGAATCTTACAGGTAGTGGTACGCATGATGAATTATTACAGACGCATGATATGTATCGTGAGTTTGCAACGCAACAATTGAAAATTAAAGAGGGTGCATTTTAAAAAAATATATTAGATGCTAAGTAGAAAGGAAATGGTTCCTTTGATACCTAAAATTTTAATAGTAGACGACGATCCACACATTAGGGAACTCGTTTCTGTATTTTTAGAACGAGAAGGTTTTCAAACATATGAGGCAATTGATGGAGTAGATGCACTTCGGAAAATGGATGACGTAAAAGTCGATATGGTTATTCTTGATATCATGATGCCAAATATGGATGGATTTGATGTATGTTTTGAATTAAGAAAATACTATGATATCCCGGTTCTGATGCTAACTGCCAAAGGGGAAACATCACAAAAAGTAAAAGGATTTCACCTTGGGACAGATGATTATCTTGTAAAGCCATTTGACCCTATAGAACTAGTAGTGAGAGTAAAGGCATTATTGAAACGTTACCAAATTACAGTTTCACAATCGATTCAAGTTGGAAATGTATTATTAAATCGTAAAACATTCGAAGTTACATCTGGAGAACAAACGGTTACGTTACCGTTAAAAGAATTTGAGCTGCTCTTTACTTTAGGGTCTAAATCGGGAAGAACTTGTTCGAGAGAGCAATTAATTGAAGAAATATGGGGATATGATTTTGAAGGGAATGAACGTACACTAGACGTTCATATTAATCGGTTACGTGAGAAGTTTCAAGAAGAGCAGTCGAAATTTAGTATTAAAACGATAAGAGGATTAGGGTATCGCTTAGAGGTAAGTAAATGAGAAAAAGAAAACGAATGAGTAAGTTGAAGATGCTGAAAGTATTTGGAGCGGTATTAGCGCTCTTTTCTTTTCTTACTATCATTTGGTCTATCGCATTTTATGTAGCAACTAGTATATTGAATGCTTTTGACGTAAACGTATCGCCATTTGTTGCCTTTCTAATTAGTGATATGGTCGGTTTTGTATTTATTATTCTTATTTGGACATTAATTGGAATATTAATGAGGCCAAAACGAGAGGCAATGATTTGGACTATTATTGAACCGATACAAAAAATTGCAAAAGGAGACTTCTCCGTAAAAATACGAAATGAAGAAAAGTATGATGGAGAAATTGGCGTGCTCGTAAAAAGTATAAATGATATGACAGATGAACTGAATACGATGGAGAAAATGAGACAAGAATTTGTATCAAATGTTTCTCATGAAATACAGTCACCATTAACTTCTATAAAAGGATTTGCTAGAGCACTACAAGACGATAATCTTTCTGAGGAAAAAAGAAAGCATTATCTTACAATTATTGAAACTGAAACAACGAGATTATCTAAACTAAGTCAAAATTTACTAAAGCTAACTCTTTTAGAATCCGAAGAGTATACACCAGAGAGAGTGAGCTATCGATTAGATCAACAGTTAAAGCAAATTGTGTTAAATAGTGAACCACTCTGGGCTGAAAAAGAAATTGAATTAGATCTTGATTTAGAGAAAGTCCATGTAACTGCAGACCAAGAAAGTATGAGTCAAGTGTGGATTAATTTAATTCATAATAGCATTAAATTTACTCCAAGCGGTGGTACAATTACTATTCAGTTAAAGGAACATGAGACAGTAGTGGAAGTGCGTATCTGTGATTCAGGAATTGGTATATCAGAAGAACAGAAACAACATATTTTTGAGCGTTTTTATAAAGCGGATTCTTCACGAAATCGTGCCTCTGGAGGAAGTGGCTTAGGTTTAGCTATTGTAAAGAAAGTACTCGATCTTCATCAAGGAGAGATAAAAGTGGAGAGTGAGGAAGGAAAAGGTACTGAATTTATTGTGCGTATTCCTAATTATGAAGAAAAATAGTGTAGTGATAAAGAACCATTTTTTATTTCATACGCAGACACTCTTTTATGAGGAGGGTGTCTTTATTTTGCATGAATAATGATAAATACGTGCAATGAATGCATAGTAATTTTCTATAGTTACCTACAAGTAACCTACGCACATGAAAGTGCATCATTGCCTTTTTACATAAACATAGATACAATTTTAATATAATACATAACTGAGATGATTAAGGAGTGTTATACTTGGCAGAATTATTACAAGGCAAAAATGCTTTAATTACAGGAGCAGGTAGAGGGATTGGTCGCGCTGTCGCAATTGCATTAGCGAAAGAAGGCGTAAATGTAGGCCTATTAGCTCGTTCAGAAGAAAACTTAAAAGCTGTAGCGAAAGAAGTAGAAGCAGAAGGCGTAAAAGCTGTTATTGCAACTGCTGATGTTTCTTCATACGAAGAAGTGACTACTGCGATTGAAACGTTAAAAAATGGTTTAGGATCTATCGATATTTTAATTAATAACGCTGGTATTTCTAAGTTTGGTAAGTTTTTAGAACTAGACGTTGCTGATTGGGAAAAAATCATTCAAGTAAACTTAATGGGTGTATACTATGCAACTCGTGCTGCTTTACCGAGCATGATTGAACAACAATCTGGTGATATCATTAACATTTCATCTACAGCAGGACAAAAAGGTGCACCTGTAACAAGTGCATATAGTGCTTCTAAATTTGGTGTTCTTGGTTTAACTGAATCGTTAGCGATGGAAGTTCGTAAGCATAACATTCGTGTAACAGCTTTAACACCAAGTACAGTAGCAACTGATATGGCTGTAGATTTAGGATTAACTGATGGAAACCCTGATAAAGTAATGCAAGCAGAAGATATTGCAGAATTTATCGTAGCGCAGCTAAAATTAAATAAACGTACATTTATTAAATCTGCTGGGCTTTGGTCTACTAATCCATAGGAATTAAATTTAACTTTAAAAGAAGGGATATCTATTCTGTAAGGGGGAGATGTCCCTTCTTTATTTTTTGTATTTGAGACAGAATTTTCGGTATAATTAAAAGTGAATGGTAGAAAGCGTTGGGAAATTGAAAGGGATGGTATTTACATGAGTACAATTGAGAAATGGACGGCTGTTGATCAATATATGAGTGATGTATTAATACCGAAAGATTCTACATTAGAAAGGGTCCTTCAAGCGAATGCTGCAGCTAATTTACCGGCACATGATGTATCGCCAACGCAAGGGAAGTTTTTACAACTATTAGTACAAATTCAAGGAGCTCGAAACATTTTGGAAATTGGTACTCCAGGCGGATATAGCACGATATGGATTGCAAGGGGCTTACCATCTGGAGGCCAAGTTGTTACATTGGAAGCAAATGAAAAACATGCAGAAATTGCACGTAGCAATATTGAACGTGCTAATTTGAATGATAAAATTGAAATACGAACAGGATTAGCGTTAGATTCTTTACAACAAATAGAAAATGAGAAGCATGAACCTTTTGATTTTATCCCGCATTAACGGGCAGTAAGACTCCCACCTCAAAGGTCGGCTGGAGCAAAGAAGTTAGGTGGGAGATCAACTGCCCGTTAATGCCCGATTGGTTCAACTAATAATCAGTGGGGATGAACCCCCCACTGATTAAAGTTTCACTTTATTTTCATAGATGCTGATAAACAAAATAATCCGACTTATTTTTGAATGGGCACTGAAACTATCACGCCCTGGTACCGTAATTATTGGAGATAATGTAGTACGTGAAGGAGAAGTTATTAATGATACTAGTAACGATCCTCGTGTACAAGGGATACGTCGTTTCTATGAATTAATAGCTGCAGAGCCACGTGTTAGTGCTACAGCGCTTCAAACTGTCGGAAGTAAGGGATACGATGGATTTGCAATCGTAAAAGAATGATGTAAGGAGACAGGTGGAATGAAAAAGATGTTTGAAAAATTATAACATGTATCGTGTATAACGAGATTAGCTCGTGGCCCTCCAGTATAGCACTATATTATATATTAAAAAATTGGAGGTTGTGAGTAGATGAGAACTGAAAAAGAAATGTTAGACGTAATTATAAATACAGCAATAGAGGATGAAAGAATTCGAGCAGTTATCATGAATGGATCGCGTGTAAATCCAAATGTGAAAAGAGATTGTTTTCAAGACTATGATATTATGTATGTTGTAAATGATATACAATCTTTTACGTCTAATCATAATTGGGTTCATAGATTTGGAGAAATAATGATAGTACAAATGCCAGAAGAAATGTCGTTAGTTCAACCAGATGAAGATGGAAAGTTTCCGTATTTAATGCAGTTCATGGATGGGAATCGGATTGATTTAACGCTAGTTCCAGTTGAGTTAATAAAAAAGTTCGTTGGACAAGATAGTTTAAGTAAAATGCTTCTTGATAAAGATAATTGTCTGGAAGAATTCCCACCAGCAAGTGATAAAGATTACTTAGTAAAAAAGCCTACAGAAAAAGAGTTTTTAGATTGTTGTAATGAATTTTGGTGGTGTAGTACGAATATCGCAAAAGGGTTATGGCGAGAGGAACTTTCTTATGCAAAAGGAATGCTTGAAGGACCAGTGCGAGATATGTTCATCGTAATGCTAGAATGGTATATTGGTATGAAAACAGACTTTACAGTTAATACAGGGAAGTTTGGAAAGCATTTCGAGCAATATATTGAAGAAGATATGTGGGAGCAATTTAAAAGGACATTTTCTAATGCAGAATATGAAAATATGTGGGAGTCATTCTTTGTTATGGGTGATTTATTTAGAGAAGTGGCGAACGAAATTGCTAACACATATGAATATCAATATCCGCAAGATGATGATAAAGTGACGAACTATTTAAAACATGTGAAAGCTTTGCCAAAAGATAGTACATCAATTTATTAATAATATAAAGCAGTAAGACTGTCCTAATTAAGGACAGTCTTATTTTTGTTTATGAATAACAATTTCTCTAACAAAGTGCAGATGAATCACATATGAAAATTTAGGGAGGTTTTTTATCATGTATTATTTTTATTCGCCAGAAATGTTTGCTCCATATCAATGGGGACTAGAACGAGATGTTTCGTATGCTTATATGCCATATAACTCACTTTATTATGGAGAATATATAAGCGCATTGCCATACGCATATATCCCTCAAAGCTATGAAGTACAAATGAAAGTAGATGATCGTGGATCGTGGACACCATTTTCATGGGTTGAAAAATATGCGTACGCATTTTCAGGACCGTATAATAAAGCGGAAGTAGCTCTTACATTTGATGATGGACCAGATTCAGAATTCACGCCAAAAATATTAGATAAGTTAAAACAACATAATGTAAAAGCTACTTTTTTCTTACTTGGTGAAAACGCAGAAAAATTTCCGAACGTAGTAAAGCGTATTGCAAATGAAGGGCATGTAATTGGTAATCATACGTATAGTCATCCAAATTTAGCGAAAGTAAATGAGGATGAGTACCGTAATCAAATTATAAAAACAGAAGAAATATTAAATCGTTTAGCTGGTTATGCACCAAAGTTTATACGTCCGCCATACGGTGAAATACTTGAAAATCAATTGAAGTGGGCGACAGAGCAAAATTTTATGATTGTACAGTGGAGTGTTGATACAGTTGATTGGAAAGGTGTAAGCGCTGATACGATTACAAATAATGTATTAGGGAATTCATTTCCAGGAAGTGTCATCCTTCAGCATTCAACACCGGGTGGGCATCTACAAGGATCTGTAGATGCACTAGACAAAATCATTCCGCAGTTAAAAACGAAAGGGGCACGTTTTGTAACACTTCCGAGTATGTTCCAGACATCAAAAGAAAGAAATTGAATGCGTTATAAATTGGAAAAAAAGGGGTCGTGTCGTATAATGAGGGTGTAAGTTAGGGGGGGTATAATTGATCTATGCAATAGTAAACGTAGGAATAAGCATATTGATCGGTGTTATATTTATACTTGCTGCAATTATCCTTCAAAAAAATCCACCAACGGATATTAACGCAGCATATGGTTATCGTACGAAACGATCCATGAAAAATAAGGAATTATGGGATGCGGGTAATAGGTATAGTGCAGAAGTGATGAAGCAAAACGGATTCATCATGATGTTAATTGGAAGTATTATTAGTATACTGTTTAGATATCCACATACAACAGCAGTGATTATGGCGGTCATGGTATTGTTAATCATTCACTTATTTAGGCGAGTAGAGAAGAGATTAAAGACAATTGAACAATGATGATAAGGAAAATAGGACTCTCAGTCAACGATAGATAGGAGTCCTATTATATTTACAAACTATTATTTTTTAGTAGTTCTTTTCCTTGTTCAACAACAAATTCATAGTATGCAAGATCATACGGATAAATATCTTCAAATGTTATCGTAATCGGTTTATTGTTTAGGACTGAAATCGTCGTTAAAGATGAAATCTCTCCTTTTAATAGTTGTAGAAAAGGAGTTGTATGTACTTTCATCACATCGTCTACTTCTTCACCTGGTGCGAATGGAAGTGGATTGTTGACATTGTGAAAATACATATGACAAAATTCACGATCAGTAAGATTTGAAATTTCATAATCTATTTTAAAGATGCCTTTGTATATTAAATCAGTAGTTTGAAAGGAAAGCCCCAATTCTTCTTCGATTTCACGAAGGCCACCAATTTGTACATCTTCATCATGCATAATATGTCCAGCTGAAGTAATATCCCATATACATGGAGCTTCTTTTTTATTTTTAGAGCGTAATTGGAAATATAAGAACATATCTTCAGCATCTTTTTCTACAAACCAACAATGAAATGTTTCGTGCCAATCACCGTCACGATGCACTTCGTCACGTAATTTCTTCCCAAGTGTATTTCTTTCAGGATCAAATATTGTTAACCACTCTGTCATTTTAATTCCCCTTTCCTCAAATTTTATTATACAATATTTGTATTGAATTTTGGGAAAATAAAGAAAAAGGAGTAGTTATAAGTGGAGATAGAGCGTATGGAAATAAAATCGATTATTTCAACAGAGGAAGAGTTACGGAAAATATTGGGGCAACCAAGTGAGCGAGCGTTAAAGAAAGTTATTTCATCATTAGACCACCATTGCGTAGATTTTCTGTCTAAATCTCCTTTTCTAGTATTATCTACTGCAAATAAATTAGGAGAGTGTGATGCTTCGCCGAGAGGAGATGCACCTGGATTTGTATACGTATTAAATAATAATAAAATTATCATTCCAGAAAGACCGGGCAATCGTCGTATAGACTCCATTTTGAATATTATTTCAAATCCACGTGTAGGACTAATCTTTTTTATTCCAGGTCTTGGGGAGACACTCCGGATAAATGGCCGAGCGTATATTACAAACGACGAAGAAGTTTTGAAAGAAATGCAGGCGAATGGACGTAATCCGTTGCTTGGAATTGTTGTTGAAATAGAAGAGTGTTATATTCATTGTGCAAAAGCTTTTATTCGTTCTAAGATGTGGGATCCAGAATCTTGGTTAAATAAAAAAGAGTTACCTTCAGCAGCAAAAATGTTGCTGGAGCATGCGAAAGTGAATACTTCAGAAGAAGATGTTGCACGTTCTTTAGAAGAAAGTTATACAAAAAGATTGTATTGAAAATTTTATTGATATAGTTTTGTAAGGTGGATATGTACGGGTTTTAGAATGGGGAACTTATCCCGCATTAACGGGCAGTAAGACCCCTACCTTAAAATTCAGCGTAAGTAAAGAAGTTAGGTGGGTATCAACTGCCCGTAAAAGCCCGATTGGTTCAACTAATAATCAGTGGGGATGAACAAAATCCCCACTGATTAAAGTTTCACTTTATATATGAACCGTTGATTTATAAACTGGAGAAATAACAAAATAGGTAAATTGAGTGGCGGTTGCATAATGCTATTGTAAAATATAATAAAAAAAGTTCTTGAAAATAGTTAGTAAAAATAGGCTTGCTTTTTAAAAAGTTGATAACTATAATAAGTTAACAAATAGACATGAACGAAAAAGTAACGATAAGGACAAGAAATCATTTTTACGGTTTACAGAGAGGGAAGCCAAGGGTGTGAGCTTCCTAACACGAGAAATGATTTTACCACCTTTGAACTTCAATAGTGAACGAGTAATCTAGTAATTATTGACGGTATCAGCCGTTATCTGAACTTGAGCAATCTAGAAGGAGATATGTCTAGATTGGAACAAGGGTGGAACCACGAAAACACATTCGTCCCTTTCCTAGGGATGAGTGTGTTTTTTTATAGTTTTTGAGACCGAAAATTTAAAATAATTGAAAAATATTGTTGATTTTGTTTTTTATGCGAGTATAATGAGTTAACAAATAAACATGAACGAAAAAGTAACGATAAGGACAAGAAATCATTTTTACGGTTTACAGAGAGGGAAGCCAAGGGTGTGAGCTTCCTAACACGAGAAATGATTTTACCACCTTTGAACTTCAATAGTGAACGAGTAATCTAGTAATTATTGACGGTATCAGCCGTTATCTGAACTTGAGCAATCTAGAAGGAGATACGTCTAGATTGGAACAAGGGTGGAACCACGAAAACACATTCGTCCCTTTCCTAGGGATGAGTGTGTTTTTTTATTACTTTGAAAGGAGGTGCTTGTAACATGAAACAATTTGTACGTACGGAAATAACCACCACCTGCATGGCCAAAGAGCAGAATAAGGTGATTTATAGGTGTAACAATTAAACTTTTAGGAGGAGATTAGAAGATGAATAACGTTATAAATGTTGGGGTATTAGGTTTAGGTACGGTCGGAAGTGGTGTTGTTCATATTTTGAAAGAACATTATAAAAAAATCGCTCTTGATACAGGATACGAAGTGAAAGTGAAAACAGTCGTTGTACGTGATTTGGAAAAAGAACGCGATGTTTGTATTGACGGAATTGCAGTCACAAGTCATGCAGATGAAGTTCTAAATGATTCAAATATTGATATTGTAGTAGAGGTAATGGGCGGAATTGAAGAAGCAAAACAGCATATTGTTAAGGCTTTAGAAAATAAAAAACATGTCGTAACAGCAAATAAAGATTTAATGGCTGTATATGGTGCAGAGCTTCTTCAACTGGCAAATGATAATGATTGTGATTTATGTTATGAAGCGAGCGTAGCAGGCGGTATTCCAGTGTTAAGAGGACTAACTGACGGGCTAGCATCAGATCAAATTGAAAAAATAATGGGAATTGTAAATGGTACAACAAATTATATGTTAACAAAAATGAGTCAAAATGGGTGGTCTTATGAAGAGGCTTTACAGGAAGCGCAAAAATTAGGTTTTGCAGAATCGGATCCGACAGCAGATGTAGATGGACTAGATGCGGCGAGAAAGGTAGCAATTCTTGCAAACTTAGGTTTTTCGATGAATGTTTCATTAGATGATGTGCAAGTAAGAGGGATTCGAAAGGTCGAAAAAGAAGATTTACAAATGGCTGAAAAGTTAGGATTTACTATGAAGTTAATTGGGAAAGCAGAAAAACAAGGATCAGCCATTCATTTAAGTGTAGAACCGACACTTTTACCAAGTCGTCATCCATTATCGAATGTAAATAATGAATTTAATGCAGTATATGTTCACGGTCAAGCGGTAGGAGAAGTAATGTTTTACGGACCTGGAGCTGGAAAGTTGCCAACTGGTTCTGCTGTAGTAAGTGATATTATTTCCATCGTTAAAAATATGAATCAAGTGCCGAAAAATAAAAGTGCGTTAAAAGAACCAGTTCCTTATGAATTACAAGGTGATGAAGAAGTAGTTTCGAAATATTTCTTGCGTATTTCATTACGAGATGAGCCTGGGATGTTGCAAAAAATAACAGAATGTTTCGTTAATTATTCTGTAAGTTTAAAAGAAGTTATTCAATTACCTTTAAACCGTGAACTGGCAGAAGTTGTTGTTGTGACACATCGAACTTCCAAGTATCAATTCGAACGAGTTTTAGGAGCGATAGAAGCTGTCGCAAGTGAAATAAACAGTTACTACATTATTGAGGAGGAAAAACAATATGTATAAAGGACTATTAAAACAGTATGCTTCTTATTTACCGGTGAATGAAAAAACACCTGATGTGAGCTTAATGGAAGGAAACACACCTCTTATTCCGTTATTAAATATATCAAAGCAATTAGGGGTTCAGCTATATGGTAAGTACGAAGGAGCGAATCCGACAGGTTCTTTTAAAGATCGTGGTATGGTGATGGCAGTTGCTAAGGCGAAAGAAGAAGGTTCAGAAGCAATCATTTGTGCATCAACAGGTAATACATCAGCATCAGCTGCAGCATATGCGGCACGTCTTGGGATGAAATGTATAATCGTCATACCTGAAGGAAAGATTGCACATGGGAAATTAGCGCAAGCGGTCGCTTATGGAGCTGAAATTATTTCAATAGAAGGGAATTTCGATGATGCACTTAAGGCTGTAAGAAATATTGCTGCAGAAGAGCCGATTACGTTAGTAAACTCAGTAAATCCTTATCGAATTGAGGGGCAAAAAACGGCAGCATTTGAAATTTGTGACCAATTGCAAAATGCACCAGATGTTCTAGCTATCCCTGTTGGGAACGCAGGAAATATTACAGCATATTGGAAAGGTTTCTGTGAATATGAGAAAGAAAAAGGTTATAAGAAGCCAAGAATTCATGGCTTTGAAGCAGAAGGAGCAGCTGCAATTGTAAAAGGGCATGTAATTGAAGAGCCTGAAACAATTGCAACAGCAATTCGCATTGGTAACCCAGCAAGTTGGTCGTATGCAGTAGAGGCTGCCGAGCAGTCTTGTGGTGAAATAGATATGGTATCAGATGAAGAAATTTTATATGCGTATAGGTTATTAGCAAAAACTGAAGGAGTTTTCGCTGAACCAGGATCAAATGCTTCATTAGCCGGCGTAATTAAACATGTTCAATCTGGAAAAATCAAAGAGGGAGAAACAGTTGTTGCAGTATTAACTGGAAATGGTTTGAAGGATCCTGATATCGCTATTTCTTCAAATCAACTAGACATCGCAAGTTTGTCAAATAATATAGAACAAATTAAAGATCATATTAAAGGGGTGATTATGTCGTGATACCATTAAGCGTTCGTGTCCCTGCTAGTACGGCGAATGTTGGTCCTGGATTTGATTCAGTTGGAATAGCTTTGTCATTGTATTTAGATGTGGTGGTTAAAGAAAAAGCTGATAAGTGGCAAGTAATCCATTCCTTTGAAGAATCAATTCCGACAGACGATAAAAATTTAATCGTTAGCACGGCATGTAAAGTATGTCCTTCTATATCACCCCATATAATAGAAGTTACTAGCAATATCCCATTAACGAGAGGGCTAGGAAGTAGTGCATCAGCGATTGTAGCTGGGATAGAGGTTGCGAATCAACTAGGTGATTTGAACTTAACTGCTGATCAAAAAGTTCAAATTGCTACAAATTTTGAAGGACATCCTGATAATGTTGCTGCTTCTATATTAGGTGGAACTGTAATCGGAGCACTTGATGGAAAGGATATTTCCGTCGTAAGAATTGAGAGCAAGGAATTAGGGGTAATTTCTCTTATTCCGAATGAAGAATTAAATACAGATGAAAGTCGATCTGTATTACCAAAGATGTTTCCGTTTCATGAGGCAGTTAAAGCTAGTGCGATAAGTAACGTATTAGTAGCTGCATTATGTCAAAAGCGGTGGGAAGTTGTAGGTGAAATGATGGAGAGAGACCATTTTCACGAGCCATATCGTTTAGAACTCGTACCGTTATTACCATCTATTCGTAAATGCGCAAAAGAATTTGGTGCGTACGGCACAGCACTTAGCGGTGCGGGACCATCTATTTTTATATTAACGCCATATGAGAAACGTCAAGAAATCGCTGAGCAATTAGCGAGAGTATTTACAGATATGAAAGTATGTGAGCTTGAAATCGACCATAAAGGTATTATTGTAAATAAGGAAGAGCATATTGGATTATAAAGAAAGCTGGCATGGCTAGCTTTCTTTACGTTGCAAACCTATTTTAAATTGGGTTTTTTCGGAAAAAAATATAAAACAAATGTTGATTTTGAATAATGTAAGTAAAGAGTGCATTCATTTTGGAGGTGATTAAATGAATAAAGAGTCACCAGAAGAAAAAAGAGAGCGTATGAGACAAAGTGAATTAAAAAGTAATCCTACGGGTTCTTTACATGACGGACTCAATAGAGCGGAAGCAGGTAGTCTAGTTGATATAGCCGGCGGTATGAATTGGAAAGGTACAGGGATAATCATTTTAGTACTACTTTTAGGATACATTGTATACACTTATTTTTTCAGTTAAAGAATGCTTGTTAAAATTTTGATTTGTTTAGTTTCATAATTGTTGAGAAAAAATGCAGTTACTATATTACATATCTTCTAAGCGAATTATAGTTGTTCATATCAACTTTTAATACTCCAAATAGAGCTAGCAAAATGCTAGCTCTATTATTTTTTGCCACATTTCTGTAACAAACCACCTGTATATTCATTGGTGGAGGTGCAGAGGATGAAAAAAATGATAGCGATATGTCTTCTAACAACTATGCCATTTTCGACTTTAGTCGGTTGTGACGTAAAAGGTAGTAATGCTGTACAAGAGTCTAAAATAAAGAAAGCGACGTATAAAGATTTTACTTATGATGTAAATCCAGAAACATTCACAGTAACTGTAGAACATGACGGTGTAAAGGAACAGGCATCACAACCCCTACCGAAAATGAAGGTATCGAATGTAAAAAAAGAAAAGGATCGTACATCGTGGGAATATCCAGATCAAAAAGTAAAAATAAAATTAGAAAAGAAAAAAGACCACTTAAACATTGAAGTGGAATCGACTGGTGCAGAAAGTTTTACATGGCCGAAAGTAGAAGCTGAAAATTATACACTTCCGTTATGGGAGGGTAAGCAAATTCCGAGCAATGATGAGAATTGGAAGAAGTTTTTAAAGGATGATGCATATTCATTTGCTGAATCATTTTCTATGAAGTTTTTCGCATTAAATGGTTCGAAATATTCAATTGTATATATTGCAAACAATATGTTTAATAATGAATTGAAATTTCATTCGGATCCGAAAATAGGATTTGATTTTACACATGAATTTCCGAGCATAAATAAAAATAAAACATATGGATTTCAATTATATGTGACAAATAATGATGCGGTAAGCATTGCTAAACTGTATAAGGATGATATTGTTCGAAAAGGTGAATTTAAAACATTACAAGAAAAGGCTAGAAAAAATAAAGAAATCGAAAAGTTATATGGAGCGGCGCATTTTTATTTTTGGAATCAAAATGGTTTATCAGAAAATAATATAAATTGGCCAAAACTAAGGGAGCAAATAAATAGCCCGCTGTTTAGTCATATAAAAGAACTTATTCAAAAGAATAGTTCAGAGCCTGGGGAACTGAATGTATTAGATCAAGTAAGTAAACAAGATTTCATTGATAAGTATCAAAAAAATGTTATTTTACGTTATATAAACGAAGTATTATCCATGAAGGAATTTTATAAAGAGGATATTTTTCAAAACGTTGACCAGGAAGCTAGTGTGCTATTAAAGAAAGGTGTAGGTCACTTAACGAATACAGAATTGTATAGCTTAAATAAGCATTTATTAAAGTCGCTACTTGGCGATGCGGTTGAAGAGGTAAGTAAATGGGGTAATGCAGATGGAACGGACATACTAAAGGAAATGACAGAGGCCGGAATAGAAAAAGCGTGGATTGGTCTGCCGAACTGGGAACAAGGATTTATGCAACCGAATTTCGTGGCAAAAGCGAAGGAAATGGGGTATTTAGTTGGTCCGTATGATTCATATCATTCCATTCACGAAAAAAGTGATAAAAATTGGAACACAGCATCCTTTAATGACCCATCATTATACGAAGAGGCTACTGTAACGAAGAAAAACGGAGAAAAGGTGCAAGGCTTTTTAGGCAGAGGTCGCAAGTTAAACCCGACTTTATCGCTGCCTAGTGTAAAGGAACGCATGAATGATATATTACAAAATGGTCCTAAATATAATTCATGGTTTATTGATTGTGATGCGACAGGTGAAATTTACGATGACTATTCAGCGAAACATATAACGACACAAGAGCAAGATTTAAAAGCACGTTTAAAACGAATGGACTACATTGCACAAGAAAAGGGTATGGTCGTTGGTTCTGAAGGTGGAAATGATTTTGCTAGTAGTACGATTGCATTTGCACACGGAATTGAAACACCTGTTATTAAATGGGACGATGAAGATATGCGGAAAAATAAAACAAGTCCGTATTATGTCGGTGGATATTGGTCACCAAATCAAAATGTTCCCGAAAAATATGCAAAACAAGTACCATTGAAAGAAGAATATAAACAAGTATATTTAAATCCAGTATATTCGGTACCATTATATAAATTAGTATACAATGATTCCGTTATTACAACGCATCATTGGGAATGGGGAAGTTTAAAGGTAAAAGATGAAGTTGGAAATCGAATGCTGTCTGAATTATTGTATAATGTTCCTCCGTTGTACCATTTAGATGAAGTAGAGTGGAATAAACATAAAAAAGAAATTACAGAGCATCTAAAAGTTTGGAATGAAGTTCATGAAAAAGCAGTAAAAGAAGAGATGACGAATTTTGCGTATTTGTCAGAAGATAAGCTAGTACAATCTGTTTCTTATGGAAAAGATATTAAAATCATTGTGAACTTCTCAAATGAAGACATGGAAGTAGAAAAAACGAAAATAAAAGCAAAGTCGGCTTTTATTGATAATCAGGGGAAGAAAAGCATGTATACGCCGTTTGAGAAATAATAACGTGAAATATACTGTATTCATAGAGGTTTTATTATTAGCTGGACTCTTTATTCATATCGTTTATCTGGAAAAAGATATCCTAATTTAAAATGAAAGAGTTAATGAATTTATAAATTTGCATGTTGCGAAGTGCTAAATTTTTGAAATTGGTAAATAGTGACTTGCCAAAAATAAGTACGAGAGTATAATGTGAAATGGAATACATATTGGGTTTAAGTAGTAACCTTACAAAATTGTAAGGTTAATGAAAGGAAATTCAATATGAAGATAAATAGACTTACATTATACTTGGTAAAGAGAAAGAGAGGCGAATGGGTATGAGCTCTGAATTAGAACAAAATACGAGAAGTAATAAAAAGCGTTCTAAAAGAAAGTCAATAAAATGGTTCATATTAATTCCATTTTTCCTACTTATTTTTGGAGGAGTAGGATATGGTTCGTTTATATATAATAAAGCAAAAGCAGTTGTAAATGATGCATATGCAAAAATTGAAAAGTCATCAAAGCGTGATAAAGAAGTTGAACCTTTAAAGGATAATATTTCAATATTAATCATGGGTGTAGATGGAAGTGAAATGAGAAAAAGCCAATATGGCGAAGCAGTTCGAACAGATGCACTTTTATTAGCAACAATTAATAAAGATGATAAGTCTGTTAAGCTAGTAAGTATTCCACGTGATTCACGTGTTTATATTCCAACTAGAAAAAAATTAGATAAAATTACTCATGCTCACGTATTTGGTGGCGTAGAAAGCACACGCGATACAGTGGAAAGATTTTTAAATGTCCCTGTTGATTATTATGTGAAGTTTAACTTTGAATCATTCGTACAAATTGTCGATTCAATTGGTGGTATTGATATTGATGTACCAGTTACTTTCACTGAACAAGATAGTAAAGACCAAGCTGGTATGATCCATTTAGAAAAAGGTTACCAACATTTAAATGGAGAACAAGCACTTGCACTTGCAAGAACGCGTAAAATTGATAGTGACGCAATGCGTGGACAGAGACAGCAACTTGTAATAGAAGCAATTGCCAAAAAAGCGATGTCTGTTCAATCAATTAGCAAAATGGGCTCTTTACTAGATGCGGTTGATAAAAACATGAAAACGAACTTAACATTTGACGATATGCTTGCCATTACAAAAAATATGGCAGGAACTAATTTGGAAATGGAAAAAATGCAAATAGAAGGTACAGATAAACGTATCGGTGGTATTTATTATTACATTCCAAATGAAAAAAATATAAAAGATATTTCAAAAAAATTAAATGATCATTTAGGTGTAACGCCAAAATCAGTTCGAAACGAATAATAAAAAAAAGATTGGCTTTTGCCAATCTTTTTTTTGAAGTGGATTAGCAACTTTTTAATAACGTTTTTTTGTTCTAGAAAAATTATACTAAAATCATTTTAATTTATATAAACAAAAGGTGTAATTATACGATATACTAGAGGGGACTATTTGGAAATTAGCTCCTAAAGTTGAAGGAAAGGAAATTCAATTTATCACTATTTATAGAACAATTGAATTGGTGGAAATTGAAACAGGTTAAAGAAAGACTGTTCAAAATGCAATTACATATTCATACACATTGAAGCGATTAAGGTGAAAGATGAAGAGATAGTAATTGCGAAAGATCATTTATCATATATTGACCAGCTATTTTGCCAGATTAATAATTATGTAATAGGTGAAAATATGGTTTAGCTATCGTCAAAAAATGGTGGATCTTCATGGAGATACGTTGAGTCTTATAAGCACATGGAACAATACTTTTGATAAAACTCCCAGTATAATACAAAAAAATCTGTTTACATGGTGAAATAAAAATAAATAGATGTATAATTATATTGGGCGATTTATATATAAGATTAATAGGGAGAGGAATTCGATAGAATGGAAAAAGCTTTAAAAATTAAACAAATAGTAGTCGTTTTAATAGCGATTGCCGCAGTAGCTATTGGGTATTACATGTTCCAATCAATTACTTCACCAGCAAAAGCTGTTGCGAAACAAGAAAATGTAGTGCAGCTTGCAAGTGAACAGCCGAAAGTTGAAATGAATAAAACGGCACCAAGTCGTTTTAATGGAAAAGAAAGAAAAGTTGCTTATCTTACATTTGACGATGGGCCAGGGAAATATACGGCTGAATTATTAAATACGCTAAAACAACATGATGCGAAGGCGACGTTCTTTTTAATTGGAGCGAATGTCAAAGAATTTCCTGATTTAGTGAAACGTGAAAATGCTGAGGGTCATTATGTAGGCATGCATAGTATGACACATAATTTCGCAAAGTTATATAAAAATGGCGAGTATGTAAATGAGATGAAAGAAGATCAAGGTTTAATCGCTAATATTATTGGGAAATCACCTAAATTAACACGTCCTCCATATGGTTCGATGCCTGGATTGAATGAAGGTCTTCGAAATAAAGTGGTAGAAAGCGGATTTAAAGTATGGGATTGGACAATTGATTCATCAGATTGGAAATACAATAAAATGCCAATTGATGCAGCTGCAGCACAAATTGCTCAAAATGTATTAACAAACGCAACAAAACCACAAGAAGTAATTTTAATGCATGATATTCACCCGCAATCAGTTGCTGCTGTGCCAGCAATTTTAAAGGGGCTAAAAGAAAAGGGTTATGAGTTTGAAGCTTATCATGAAGAGAATCACTTCCCAGTGAACCTCTGGCATGATAACCGTATGTAATGGAGGAATGAACGTTGAAGTATGGAAAAGTAGCAGTAGTAGGAGTATTATCAGTAGGACTTTTAACAGGTTGTTTCGGTGAAAAGCCAGAAGAAAATCTATATACAGCTTTTGAAACAGCAGCAACACAAGAAAAATCTTTAGTGGATGAAGCAAAAAAATTAGAGCAGTTAGAGAAACAAGGGCAAGAATTATATGCTCAAATTTTGCAAGAAGGTAAAGATCATAATGAAGCAGTTGTAAAGAAAATAGAGCAAGCTACTGCAAATGTAGATGATCGTGAAAAAGTATTGAAAAGTGAAAAAGAAATGTTAGAAAAAGCACAGAAGGAAACAAAATCTGTTCAAAGTAATATAGAGAAGATTGAAGATAAGAAGTTACAAAAACAAGCAAAAGCAGTAGAAGAGTCGTATAAAAACCGTTATGATGCATTCAAAAAGATGAATGAAAATTACACGAAAGTGTTAGCGACTGAAAAAGAACTGTATGAAAAATTAAAAGTAAAAGAAACGAAATTAAAAGAAATCGGTGAAAAAGTTAAAACTGTTAATGAATTAAATGTGGAAGCACAAAAGTCGAAAGAGCAGTTTAACAAATTTACAAAAGAGTATAATGACAGTAAATTAGCATTCTACAAAGATGCAGAAATTAAGATTAAAGATCAGAAATAAAGAAGAATCTAAAGTGTAATAAAAAGCCGGAGAAACATCGTTATAAATGTTTTTTCGGTTTTTTACGTTAAATGAATAGAAAAGACTGGAATTGATATCATAAAAGAGTTATAGTGAGTTATTCTAAGGGAAACATTGTAAAGTAAGGAGAATGGAAATATGTCATATGAATTTTTACTCAAATTAGGTTTAGCACTCTTTTTAGGATTATTCATCGGGATAGATAGGCAGCTAAAGAATAAACCACTTGGTGTGAAAACAAGTATGGTTATTTCTGTAGCAAGTTGTTTAATTACGATGGTTTCAATTGAATCTGTGCATGTATATTCTGTTCCAGGACATACAAATATGGATCCGATGCGACTGGCCGCTCAAATTGTTAGTGGAATTGGTTTTCTTGGCGCAGGTGTCATTTTACGAAGAAGTAATGATGTTATTTCTGGATTAACAACAGCTTCTATGGTGTGGGCTGCTTCAGCTTTAGGGATCGCAATTGGTGCGGGATTTTATTTACAAGCGACAGTTGCTATGGTTTTAATTATTTTAGCGATTAATGTACTTCCGCAACTTGTGAAAATTGCAGGACCGTATTCATTAAGACAAAAGGATTTATCTATAAAAATTACTGTTAAAGAGCATCATGAGTTAGATGGTATATTTAAGCAAATTAAAAATTTAGGCATGCATGTGAAACGCGTGAAAATTAAAGATATAGATAGTGGAGCATTTCAGCAATTGGAAATGGTTATTTTAGCTCCAGAAGATTTATATACAACAGAGTTATATAGTTCCCTGAAAGAGATTGATCGAGTAGTTTCAGTTGAAGTGGAAAGTAGATAATTGTGATAAAAAAGAGTGAAGTGAATTCACTCTTTTTTATTTGGATTTTTAAGGAAATAAATTGATATAATGATGAATAACAAGGGGGAGAAATGATGGAAATACATATTAGAAGAGCTATAAAAGATGATATACGAGGTATAGCAAAGGTGCATGTTGATAGCTGGAAAACAACGTATAAAGGTATATTTGCTGACGAATTTTTAGAAAATATAACATATGAGCAACGAGAAAAACAATGGGAAAACATTTTTCAACAAGAAGATACATGCCAATATAGATTTGTAGCAGAGACGTTAAATGGAACGATAGTCGGATTTATTGATGGGGGAGTTGAAAGAAGCGGTGCATATAATTGTGATGGGGAATTATATGCAATCTATCTTTTACAACAGTATCAAGGATTGAAAATAGGCCAAAAGTTATTTCAAGCGTTACTATCAGAATGTGTAAAGAATGATATGCAATCTCTTTTAGTTTGGGTCGTTACGAATAATCCTTCTAAAAAGTTTTATGAAAAATTCAACCCTGAAAAAATTGATACGAAATTTTTAGAGAGAGTAAAGGTAGAAGAAACAGCGTATTGTTGGAGAGATTTGAATTTGTTACAAAAACAAACAGCTATATAGATTGATGCATATAATAGTATTATGTAAACATATCATAGGGAAAGGTATACCTCATTTGGTGTACCTTTTTATTAATCCATCAAAAAATGGATTAATAAAAGTAGGTAATTAGTTTGAAAACAAGAATTTTTCTAGTGTACTTTTAACTAGATTAAAGAAAAGAAAGAAAAAAAGAAAAATTTTATTTGATAAAAAAATTCTGAAATATACTCTTGAATTGAATATCATTATCAATTAGAATCATAATTGATAACGACATTCAATTATCGTTTATTATATAAAATTTCGATAGCTTTAATATAAAGAGGAGGACCAACATGCAGCATGCGAAACAAATCGCAGAACATGCAACATTACAAAGCTTTTTAAACTGTTATTTAAGAGAAACAGGGAGTGGAGAATGGATTACAGAGGATGAAAGAATGAAGAGTATCTTCAGTAATACGTTGAATAGAGATACAGTCCCCACATATTTATGTTGTCGGCTATCGGCACAGAACGTTACTTTGTATGGAGAAGTTATATATAAATCATCAACAGATCGCCATTTGTTTGGAGAAAAATTTTATTATCAAATTGGAGATAGTAATTCTGTTATTAAAGCAGATTACGTTACAGTTATTACATTTTTAATAAAAGAGATGTCTATCAACTACGGAGAAGGAACGAATCCTGCGGAACTTATGCTTCGAGTCATTCGTAGTTGTCAAAATATTGAGGAATTTATAAAAGAGAGAATAGAAGATACATCCGCATTATACGGTTTCAATACAACTTTTATAGAAGCGGAGCAGTCTTTATTATTTGGGCATTTAACTCATCCTACACCAAAGAGTAGACAGGGGATATTGGATTGGAAAAGTGAAATGTATTCTCCAGAATTAAAAGGAGAATGTCAGCTTCATTATTTTCGGGCACATAAAAGTATAGTAAATGAAAAATCATTATTATCAGCTTCTACAACAACGATTATAAAAGAAGAATTAAGTAATGATGAGATGGTTAGTAAGGAATTTATAGCGAAGTACTGTAAGGAAGATCAATATGCATTAATTCCAATTCATCCGCTTCAGGCAGAATGGCTCTTGCATCAAGCTTACGTACAGGATTGGATAGTTCAAGAATTGCTTGAGTATATTGGACCTGTAGGTAAGTATTTTATGGCAACATCATCACTAAGGACGCTGTATCATCCCGATTCGAAGTATATGCTTAAGTTTTCATTTCCGGTGAAAGTAACGAATTCAATGCGTATTAATAAACTGAAAGAACTTGAGAGTGGTCTTGAAGGGAAGGAAATGTTAAATACGGCTATTGGTGAAGTACGAGAAAGATTTCCAGGCTTTGATTTTATTTGTGATCCAGCTTATATTACATTAAATTATGGAACACAAGAATCTGGATTTGAAGTCATTATTCGCGAGAACCCTTTTTATAGTGAACATGCAAACGACGCAACATTAATTGCTGGGCTAGTTCAAGATGCTATACCTGGGGAGCGTACGCGGTTATCGAATATTATTCACCGCCTAGCAGATTTAGAAAGTAAAAGCTGTGAAGAAGTAAGCTTAGAGTGGTTTAGAAGATATATGAATATTTCTTTAAAGCCAATGGTATGGATGTATTTACAGTATGGTGTTGCATTAGAAGCTCATCAGCAAAATAGCGTTGTTCAGCTAAAAGATGGTTATCCGGTCAAATATTATTTCCGTGATAATCAAGGATTTTATTTCTGTAATTCAATGAAAGAGATGCTTAATAATGAATTAGCTGGTATTGGAGAACGTACTGGAAATTTATATGACGACTATATTGTGGATGAGAGATTTCGTTACTACTTAATTTTCAATCATATGTTTGGCCTCATTAATGGTTTTGGCACAGCAGGATTAATTAAGGAGGAAATTCTTCTCTCGGAATTAAGGTCTGTACTTGAATCATTCCTTCCGTATAACCGGGAACCTTCAACATTTTTAAGAGAATTATTGGACGAAGATAAGTTAGCGTGTAAAGCAAATTTACTAACGAGATTTTTCGATGTCGATGAGTTAAGTAATCCATTAGAGCAAGCAATTTATGTGCAAGTACATAATCCGCTCGTTAGAGAAGTGGCTGTTCGTTCATAAATAGCGTTAAAATTTCACGTAATACAAATAATGGTATTTTGTCATGAGGTGGAGGGTTTTATGAGAGTGGACATGTATCATACGAAAGTATTGAAGGCGCTCGAATCAGAAGATTACATTTCAGTACGAAGAAGAGTGCTACGTCAATTAGTAGAATCGTTAATTTATGAGGGGATTATTACACCGGTTCGCATAGAAAAAGAAGAACAAATTCTTTTTATAATACAAGGACTTGATGAAGAAGACAAAAGTGTCACGTACAAATGCTATGGCAGGGAACGGATGACATTTGGACGTATTTCTTTAGACTCATTAATAGTAAGAGTCCAAGATGAACAGCAAGAAATACAATCTGTCTCGCAATTTCTAGAAGAAGTTTTTCGAGTTGCTAGTGTAGAACAAGCCAAATTAGATTCTTTTATGCACGAATTAGAACAAACAATATTTAAAGACACGATTGCACAATATGAAAGAAATAATAAGAAAGAATACAATCAAAAATCTTACGATGAGTTTGAAAGCCATTTAATAGACGGCCATCCATATCACCCTAGTTATAAAGCTCGTATTGGATTTCAATATCGTGACAATTTTCAATATGGATATGAATTTATGCAGCCAATAAAACTCATATGGATTGCAGCGCATAAAAAATACTCCAGTGTAGGGTATGAGAATGAAGTAATTTATGACGAAATTTTAATAGAGGAGATTGGTGAGCGTAAATTAGAAGAGTTTATGGAGCGAATTTGTAATCGGGGATGTAATCCAAAACAGTACGTGTTTATACCTGTTCATCCTTGGCAGTGGGAGAATTTCATCATTTCAAATTATGCGGATCATATACAGGGTAAATTTATTATTTATTTAGGAACATCAGAGGATGAGTATTGCGCACAACAGTCAATGAGAACGGTAAGAAATATTACGAATCCAAAGAAACCGTACGTTAAATTATCGATGAATTTACTCAACACTTCAACACTCCGTACGTTGAAACCGTATTCTGTTGTGAGTGCACCAGCAATATCAAATTGGTTAAGTGATGTTGTAAGTAATGACGCCTATTTAAGCGATGAAGCACGTTTAATCTTGTTAAAGGAGTTTTCCAGTGTAACGTATGACACGAATAAGAAAGCTATATATGGTTCATTAGGATGTATTTGGCGCGAAAGCGTTCACAAGTATTTAGATGCACAAGAGGACGCAATTCCTTTTAATGGTTTATACGCTAAAGAGAAAGATGGTACACCAATTATTGATGCATGGTTGAACAAATATGGAATGAAGGATTGGCTACAATTACTTATTCAAAAAGCGATAATACCAGTTATACATCTTGTTGTAGAGCATGGCATCGCACTGGAATCACATGGACAAAATATGATTCTAGTCCATAAAGAAGGGGTGCCTGTTCGTATTGCGTTAAAGGATTTTCATGAAGGGCTTGAGTTTTATCGTCCATATTTGAAAGAAGTTGATAAATGTCCCGACTTTACTAAAATGCATAGAACATATGCGAATGGAAAAATGAATGATTTCTTTGAAATGGATCGCATCGAATGTTTGCAAGAGATGGTATTAGATGCACTTTTCCTGTTTAATTTAGGAGAATTAGCGTTCGTACTTGCGGATGAATATGGATTGAAAGAAGAACGTTTTTGGATAATGGTTGTTGAAGAAATTGAAAATCATTTAAGAATATATCCACATTTGAAAGGTAGATTTGAAAATATTCAATTATATGCACCTACATTCTATGCTGAACAATTAACGAAACGTCGATTATATATGGATGTGGAATCGCTTGTTCATGAAGTTCCAAATCCATTGTATAGAGTAAGACAACTTATGAAACAAAAATCAGTTGTTACAGGGGGAAATTATGCTAATCGTTAATAAACAAGAGTATAGCAAAAGTGATTTTGAATTGAGATTACAAGTTTATGCGGAAATGGAACAATTTCAAAAAGCAGAAGGAAATAGATTTGCACTTTGTCTGAAAGATCCATTCGATATTATTACGCTTGTGTTTTTCTTAAAAGAAAAGAAATCATCAGTATTACTTATACATGAAGATACGCCAAAAGAAACAGCTATTGAAATGGCAAAGCGTGCAAATTGTGTAGGAATTTTATATGGAGAATATGGGGATTTTACAAAATTAGAAGTAGGGAACTTTTTACTAGAAGAGCCTTCTTTATTGCAATATAGTTCTGGAACTACAGGGGAACCGAAATTGATTCGTAGAGCATGGACAGAAGTTGATACGGAAATTACCGCTTATAATGAAGCTTTAAACTGTGGAGTAGATGAAGTGCCAATCGTTATGGCTCCTGTTTCACATTCATACGGACTAATATGTGGTACGTTATCAGCAATTAAGAGGGGGAGCAAGCCTGTAATCATTACGAACAAAAATCCTAAATTCGCATTAAATATAGTTCGTAATACAGAAAAACATATCATATATGCAGTGCCACTTATGTTACACATTATGGGGAGTTTTCCATTAGGAACGTTTCGGTTTCATAAAATTATGACATCCGGATCGCCTTTGCCAGAAGCACTATTTTATAAACTAAAAGAAATGACAACATTTATGATGCAGCAATATGGTTGTTCTGAAGCAGGTTGTATTAGTATATGTCATGATATGACAAGCCATTTAGATTTAGGGAACCCTCTACCTCATGCGAGTATAAGCATAGGTTCAGATGAAAATGCACCGGAAGAAATCGTCGTGAAAATGAACGATAAGGAAATTTTCACGAAAGATTTAGGGTATAAATCTGAGCGTGGCATTCATTTTATGGGGCGTATGGATGATGTAATTAACGTTTCAGGATTAAAAGTCTTTCCTATAGAGGTAGAAGAAACAATGCTTCGATTGGAAGGTGTTCAAGAGGCAATTGTATATCGAGGGAAACATCCTGTGATGGGCGAAATAGTTAAAGCGAAAGTGATCTCTCATGTTGATCCAGTGCAAATAAGAGAATGGTGTATTCAGCACTTACCTTCTTATAAAGTTCCGCATGAAATTGAAAGTGTAAATGAAATTCCTAAAAATAAAACGGGAAAAGTAAGTAGAAAGTTACTAGAGATGGGAGAGGTTACAACATGAGACGGGAAGCGTTAAAGAATGCCGTGTTAAAAATTATGATAGAAAAAATGGAACTGAAAAATGTAACGCATTTAGAAGAAACGATGCGCTTAAATCAAGATTTATATATAGATTCGGTAATGATGTTACAGCTTATTGTATACATAGAAATGGATTTAAAGCTATGCGTTCCAGAGGATGAGGTAGATCCAAAAGCATTTCTTACTGTAGGATCTTTGCTTGATTTTATGGAGGAGTTACAGCCGTTACAGGAAGTAAATGTGAATAACTAACCTTTAGGAAAGTGGATGAGAGTATGACTTCAATTAAAGTGCACTGTTTAGTGAGTTGTTTTTGTGAAATTATAAAAAGGCGTAGCGACATTGATTTTCGTCCATTTTATTTTGGACTATGGGATGGAGATTTTGATATAACAGAAGGCGGAATTATTTCATATCACTCTGAAAACATTAACCATGATCATTATTTACTTTGGTTTGAAAAATTGTACGGTATTAAAGTAAACGAATGGTATGATCATGCAAAAGATAAAGATAGCAATGTAGAAATGTTTTTAGAATTAGTAGAAAACAAGCCGGAAAATCGTTATATCATTGTAATGGTTGATATGTCTTTATTGCCAGAGAGGGAAAATAAATTTCATCAAAAACCGTTTCCGCATTATTTAATGATATCAAAAACAGAGAAAGAAGAAGAGTGGTTCATGCTAGATCCTGATTTTCGTTGGGAAGGGAATATGGAAAGAGAAAAAGTACTTCACTCTGTTCAAGATAACCCATTTGGTGGAGGGTATTTCATTGATATAGAAAGA
The DNA here is from genome assembly GCF_038006965.1 of Bacillus sp. FSL K6-1338. Lineage (NCBI taxonomy): Bacteria > Bacillati > Bacillota > Bacilli > Caryophanales > Bacillaceae > Bacillus > Bacillus sp. FSL K6-1338. Next base: position 1,900,043 of record NZ_JBBOWI010000001.1, read on the forward strand.
ATTGGGGAGCCAACGCAAGAAACAGTAGCTAGTTATTTCACAGAAACATTCAAAAAGAACGACAATGAACTGACTATGGAACTAAAAAATGTAATTGTAAAAATGGCAAATGAGGAAGAAGGGTATACGCTTTCTGGACTTGTAGCAGCAGTAAAACAAATACCAGTACTTGCAATTCGTAAATATAGTTATGAGCATGCCTTTGCATACTTCCGTGAAACGTTGCAATATTCGGAGCAAGAATTTGATTATTGGTGTGATCGGGTAGAGGATATTGTACAAGGATTTACAAATGTACAGTATCGTGCAATTAAAATGGCAATGACGAATAATAAAGGTATGCTAGTATCGATTATTGAAAAACTGGATGAAATGAATGCAATTGAACTGCAAATTAAGAAGGAATTAGAGAGACAGTTTCTATCATGGAAAGGTATGAAAACAAATCAGTCTGTCGTAACTCTTTAATAAGCTAACTGAATTTAAGATAGGGGAGTTTAATGCTATGAAATATTCGCTATGTACCATTTCATTTCGTCATCAATTAATTTCATTTACTGACATTGTTCAATTTGCATATGAAAACGGTTTTGAAGGAATTGAATTATGGGGGACGCATGCACAAAATTTGTACATGCAAGAACGTGAAACGACAGAACGAGAATTGAATTTTCTAAAGGATAAAAACTTAGAAATTACGATGATAAGTGATTACTTAGATATATCATTATCAGCAGATTTTGAAAAAACGATAGAGAAAAGTGAACAACTTGTAGTACTAGCTAATTGGTTTAATACGAATAAAATTCGCACGTTTGCTGGGCAAAAAGGGAGCGAGGACTTCTCGGAACAAGAGAGAAAAGAGTATGTGAAGCGAATACATAAGATTTGTGATGTGTTTGCTCAGCACAATATGTATGTGCTGTTAGAAACACATCCCAATACACTAACGGACACATTGCCTGCTACTATAGAACTATTAGAAGAAGTAAATCATCCGAATTTAAAAATAAATCTTGATTTTCTTCATATATGGGAGTCTGGCGCAGATCCAATAGACAGTTTCCATCAATTAAAGCCGTGGACATTACATTACCATTTTAAGAATATATCTTCAGCGAATTATTTGCATGTGTTTGAACCTAATAATGTATATGCTGCAGCAGGAAGTCGTATTGGTATGGTTCCGTTATTTGAAGGTATTGTAAATTATGATGAGATTATTCAGGAAGTGAGGGATACGAATCTTTTTGCTTCCTTAGAATGGTTTGGACATAACTCAAAGGAGATATTAAAAGAAGAAATGAAAGTATTAATAAGTAGAAATTTAGAAGTAGTAACTTCATAATGTGAAATGATGTGAGAGTCTCGTTTAGAGGCTCTTTTTTTATCGTGAAATAATAACCAAAAATTTCCATGTATTTTAATTTGAATTTTACACAATTTATATATAAATAAGGAGGTGATTGGTAATGGCTAGAAATCGTAATTCTAATCAATTAGCATCACATGGAGCACAAGCGGCTTTAGATCAAATGAAGTATGAAATTGCACAAGAGTTCGGTGTACAACTGGGAGCTGATACTTCTTCACGTGCAAACGGTTCTGTAGGCGGTGAAATCACAAAACGCCTAGTAGCGATGGCAGAACAACAGCTTGGTGGCGGATATACTCGCTAAATGTAGAAGGTTATAGGAGAAAGGAAGGATTCTTCCTTTCTTTTTTTTTCAATTAATTGGTATGGATATATAGCGAACAGAATTCAAAGAATAGAAGTAATACTATATTTTACCCAATTTCTTTTGTTGTGAATGGGAAGTATTAAAGATGTAATAGCCCTGGTGGAATGAAAATTATGTTCCAGCAGGGCTATTATATGGTAAGAAATATATGATGAAAGGTTCCGAAATCAACATGTTAAAAAAAGAAAACTGTTGTTTAATTGCGCTTGCATCAGTTCCACTTGTCATGACATTAGGGAATTCAATGCTTATTCCAATCTTGCCGACAATTGAAAAGAAATTACATATTTCATCGTTTCAAGTATCCATGATTATTACAATTTACTCTATCGTAGCCATTTTACTTATACCGATTGCTGGTTATTTATCAGATAGATGGGGACGAAAGATGGTAATGGTTCCGAGTTTGCTGATTGCGGCTATAGGAGGAGCGATAACTGGTTGGGTATCTTGGAAAGTTGATAATCCCTACATTTGGATACTAATGGGTAGAGCGATTCAAGGTATTGGTGCTGCTGGTGCAATGCCGGTTGTTATACCGTGTGTTGGTGATTTATACAAAGATGAAAAACAAGTTAGTACAGGTTTGGGAATCATTGAGACATCCAATACATTTGGAAAAGTGCTGAGCCCTATTTTAGGATCTGCTCTTGCTGCCATTGTATGGTTCTTACCATTTTGGGCGATTCCAGTTTTATGTGTCGTATCAATTGTTTTATTGCTGGTATTAGTAAAGGCAAAAAAACAAGAAGGGGAAGTACCACCACTAAAAGAGTTTATTCAATCTATTATCTCTACGTTTCGAGAAAAGGGAAGATGGTTAATTGCCATTTTTGCATTAGGTGCAATTATTATGCTTATTTTATTCGGAATTCTCTTTTATTTGTCGACTATACTGGAATCAAAGTATGACATTCATGGTATATGGAAAGGGTGTGTGCTTGCTATCCCGTTACTTGTACTGTCACTTAGTTCATATATGGCCGGTAAAAAAATTGGAGATAATCAAAATGTTATGAAGAAGTGTATTTATATTGGTTTTTTAATGGCAGCTGCATCAGTCATCATTCCTTTATTTATAAAAGGGATTTATTTACTACTTCTTTGTCTTGTTATTATGGGGATAGGAATTGGTATGGCACTCCCATGTTTAGATGCCCTCATTACACAAGGAATTGAAAAGGAGCAAAGGGGAACGGTTACGTCATTTTATAGTTCAATGCGATTTATCGGTGTAGCAGCTGGACCACCTTTATATTCTTTTTTTATGAAAGGGGCGGACCATGAAGTGTTTTATTTGACAAGTATTTTTGCTGCCATTGGTGCTGTTATAGCAATCATTTGGATTAAACCAGCAAAAGATGAAAAGACGGTAAAACAGAAACCGGAACCTACTTCATAATTTATAAGAGAATTGCATGATGTTTTCAGTAACATGCAATTCTCTTACGTTCATTAAGAATAAATAACTTGTTTTAACATATAAAGCGCGACACCCCATATGATGAGACCAGAAAATTTATTTAATAATAAGATTGCCTTTCCGGTTGAGTCTAGTCTTTTTAGAAATTTCCCCGCTAAAGCTAAGCTTATAAACCAAATCCAAGAAACGATAATAGTTGCAAGTGTGAAAGCCCATTTTTCACTTCCTATGTATTGAATAGAATTTGTTCCAATTACACCGATTGTGTCTAAAATTGCATGTGGATTTAATAATGAGACTGATGCTGCGAAAAGGATTTGCTTTTTTAAGGGCATACTTTTTTCTTGTTTTACATCGTTGGAAGGGTTACTTCTCCAAATAACAAAGCCCATATATAGGAGAAAGAAAAATCCAATTATATATAACGAGTTAGTTAGCCAAGAAAAAGTAAGGAGTACAAGGGAGACACCTTGCACCGCAATCAATATGAGTAACGTATCACATATAGAGGCAGTTAATACTACAGGGGCTGCCCTCCAAATGTTTGGTTGGCTTGCACCTTGGTTAAAGACAAAAACATTTTGTACACCTAATGGAATGATAAGTCCAAATGCAAGAATGATACCATGAATAATTGCTTCACTCATCATATTACCTCCTATTTTAATTCATTATGATAGTGTATATTGTATAGAAGAAATGAAAATTTGTATCCATCCATATGGTTGGGGAGGTTACCAACCAAAAAGAATATAAGGTGATATGATGGAAAGATTCGTTTGGAAACCGAATATGTCTCTAGCGACGCCGCTGTATAAACAAATAGAAACGTATATAAAAGAAAGGATCGTTAATGGAGAATGGACCGTTGGAACAAAATTACCTTCACAAAGAGATTTGGCCCATACATTTGGTGTGAATCGAAGCACAATTGTAATGGCTTTCGATGAACTAGTTGCGAAGGGATATATTGAAGGGAATGGCAGGAAAGGAACAATTGTTGTAAATAATAATGAGAATGCTTCAACTTACGCACCCCCGCCTAATTGGCAGTCTTATGTAGAAACAGGAGTTCATTATCCGAATCTCCCAGCTATTCAAGAGATTAATCAAGCTGAATTTTATCCACATGTAATTCGGTTAGGAACAGGTGAGCTCGCGCCGAGTCTCTTACCTGAGACAAAGATGAAAGAAATTATGAATAAGCTTTTAAAGTCAAATGTGACGCTTGGGTATGAAGAGCCGAAAGGAAATCTTTATTTAAGGGAAAAGATTTCCGAATACTTAAAGGGGCATGGTGTATATGTATCTCCTGACTCTATATTAATTGTTTCGGGAGCAATTCAAGCGCTGCAACTTATTTCTATGGGGCTTCTTTCGAAAGGGGCATCAATCTTATTAGAGAAACCATCTTATTTATATTCACTTAATGTTTTTCAATCAGCAGGAATACGTTTAATTGGAATCCCAATGGATGAGAGTGGCTTACATCCATTATTTATTGAGAAATATAAGAAGCAATTTAATGCCTCTATTTTATATACAATTCCGTCTTTTCATAATCCGACGAATTTTAGTATGGATACTAAGAGGCGAAAAGAAATAATGGAAGTATGTAATGAAATTGGATTACCTATTATAGAGGACGCAGTGTATCAAGACTTATGGTTTGATGCACCTTGTTCAAAACCTTTAAAAGCCTATGATAAAAATGGAATCGTATTACATATTGGAAGCATGTCCAAAGTAATTAGTCCAGGTTTAAGAATTGGATGGATTGTTGGACCCGAGCCAGTAATTCAAAGATTGTCAGACATAAAAATGCAAACAGATTATGGTTCAAGCTCTATATCCCAGCAAATTGCAGCAGAGTGGTTTACAAATGGTCTATATGATGAGCATTTACGATTTGTAAGAAGTGAATTGAAAAAACGAAGAGATTTTATGTTACTAATGTTAGATAAATATCTTCGTGAAATAGCAACTTGGCATGAACCAACAGGTGGGTTTTATATATGGGTACATATAAAAGTACCCATTTCATATCGTAGTTTATTTGATAAAGCTCTGCGAGAAAAGGTTTTATTAAACCCAGGTACTTTGTATGATAGAAGTGCAAATCAATTTTTGCGCCTATCATATTCATATGCAACGTTAGAAGAAATTGAAATAGGTATAAAAAAACTTGCACAACTAATGAAAAAGTAAGAGGAGAAAGTCATGAAACAATATGTAATTTGCCAAATGATTGGTGGACATAAATACTTAGCTGCTTATGCGGAGACGAAGCAAGAGGCGATTGAAAAAGCAGAACTGTTAGGATTAAGAACGGGAAATCGTTACATAGTTATTACTGCAGAAGAAGCCGAAGGGTTAACGTATCCTTAAACAATGTACGAGATTATATAGGAAGTAAATAAGCCTAGTAATATAAGAAATTACTAGGCTTATTTACTATTAGGTTGTTAAACGTTCTCGTATTTATATGCAAAGTAATAATATTATGAGTCAAGTTGACGGAAAAATCGATTTGTCTTTCGGTCTTGATTCCCTTTTCTATATTCATCAATATATTGCCTAAAGTTCCAAGCTTGTAAAAATTTATTAGCAGAGTTATAACCAGAATTGTAAAGCCATTCTTTTTCTTCCTTTGTCAGTTCAAAATTAGTACTTGTAATCGTTCCTGTTGGAATTGTAATGGTTCTTGCTTTTGATTCCTTATCTAAATGACGTAAATCATGGGCTTGCATCATTGTTTTAAATAGTCCTTTGAACATGGAAATAGGCTCGTTATAGCGAGCAGGGTCAGCTTGAATTTCATCCTTTACAAAATGAAATCCGAAAGTCGGCCAGCGAGGAGCGGTAGGTGAATCGAAGATCCAAATTGGATAATTACTTAGAATTCCTCCATCAACCATATAACAAGGCTGCTTCCATTTTGGAGTTCTCCATTTTACGGGTTCAAAGAAGAAGGGGATTGTACTACTCATTCTTACCGCTTTAGCAATAGAGAAGCGATAATTTAAAAATCCGTAGTTTGGTAAGTCGTCAGGAAAGACAACCATTTTACCATTACTAATATCAGAGGCGATGATTTTGAGTTTGTTTAGATCTGGTAAATCAGTAAATAAATGAACACCTTTTTTCCGAAGTAATTCTTCAATCCATTCTTCTATAAATACATTAGAGTATATACCTAGAGTAGTCCATGCACTTAGTCCCTTACCGATAAAAGGAATTCTATCAATAAAAGTTCTTTTCATAAATTTATTATAATCAATATCAGTTATAATCGTTTTTAACTCTGAACAAGAATATCCTGCCGCTAGGAGCGCTGCAATAATCGAACCAGCCGATGTACCAGCTACACGTTCCCATTCATAACCTTTTTCGGCTAACGCGCAAATTGCCCCAACATGCGCAATACCGCGCACACCGCCTCCTTCAAAAACACCATCAATCTTCATTAAACATACTTCCTTTCGAATAAAAGATTTGGAAATGGCAAAAAAGCACGTATTGTACGTGCTTTTTTTGCAATAGTTTTTAAGTTTACTAGCAGCCTACAAAGCCGCCCCAACAACTAGCTCCGATGATGATTAGAAGGATAAATAAAACGATTAATAAAGCGAAACCTCCGTAACCACAACCGCCGCCACCACCGTATCCGTAACCACAGCAACTATATCCGTAACCCATGTGGAATTCCTCCTTATATTTAAAAATGAACGAGGGGAAAATGTACTGGAAGAACTAAAGAATTATCGTGTTTGTAGGAACAATGTATAGTATGCTTATTTAAACTTGTTCGCGTACGAAGGATAAGCCCGTTTTTTGGAGGCTTGTTGATTTTGTAAAGAATGAAGTATAATCTTTGTACTAAGATACAAATAAGTATGTAAATGTAAGGAGAATTTATGAATAAAAAAATTGAAGTATTAATTGATAAATATGAACTAACACACTTGAAAGAGGAACTTATTAATACTATATTTCCTTGTATAAAAGTTGTGCCAAAGCAGCAGGAAACTGTTGCGATAGGTAGTTCGAAAATGGGGGGATTTCCAGATTTACCAGCTTTATTTGAATATCCAAAGCATAAAGGAAATCCACTACAATTTATCGCGCAATTTAACTTAAGTGATATACAAAATGTTGGTATGGATCACAATCTTCCTAAAACGGGGATGCTGTATTTCTTTTGCATTGAAAATTATTTTGAAGAAAATGTGAACCTAACAGAAGCTGGGCATGTACTTTATTATGATATTCCTGTAGAGCAATTACGAAGAGAAAATCAAATACAAGCGAAATATAACCAGTGTGCAATTACTTTTGAACTGACATACAAATTACCAGAACTTTTCATTGAAGATGAGGCTGATTCAGATCATTTCTTGCAATTACTTGAAGAGCTAATTCCGGATAACTACGATAACCATCAAATGTTTGGTGAGCCATTCTCTGTACAAGAAGAAGTGTTATATGAGACAGGAGAATATATGGGAGTAGACCCGCAGCAAATGACTCTTTTATTCCAAATTGATTCAGATCATAAAAATTGTAATATGGTTTGGGGAGAACTAGGAATGCTATATTTCTGCATTAGTAATGAAGATTTGAAAAATCGACGTTTTGAAAATACATGCTGCGTATTACAAACTTGCTAATGAAAAAAGGTTGTTCTTTTTAAAAGAACAACCTTTTTATGTGAATTAGTTAATATGCATAATCTCATATGACCTATACGAAAAAGTATTGTATACTCTGAAACTATACGATACTTTTTCGTATAGTTATAGAATATAAGGAGTGACAAGATGGGAAAGACAAGTAAGTATGTGACAGCTGCCGCACTTTGTTCAACTATAGTAATGGGAGGCTTACAAGCGTCATCTGTATCTTATGCAGCTACAAATCCGACTACAGTGACAGCACAATCAGATGTAAAGTTATTAGATGATTTCAGAAAAGAATTAAAAAAACAGATTGATAATCGAGAAGAAAATATTACAATCACATATAAAACAAAAGATAGAAATGCTAGAAATATTATGGATCAATTGTATGGTGAGTTTAATAAAATTGTAGATGCTGATGAGTATGTAAAATATAATGTAGCGTCTACTAGATATTCTATTAAAGGAATGCCAGGGGACTATACGTTTACACTGCAAGTAAAATACCGTGAATCAAAAGAACAAACTCAATATGTAAAAGCTCAGGCGAAAGCAATTGTTGGATCAATTGTAAAACCAGGGATGGATGAGCATGAGAAAGTAAAAGCTATTCACGATTACGTTGTTAAGCATGTGTCTTATGATACGTCTTATCAAGCGTATACGGCATATGAAGCATTAGCGAATCGTTCTGCCGTTTGCCAAGGATATACACTATTAACGTATGAGTTGTTAAAAGAGGCAGGTATTCAAAATCATATTGTAACAGGCACAGGAAACGGACAAGCTCACGCGTGGAATTTAGTAAACATTGAAAACAAATGGTATCACCTAGATACTACATTTGATGATCCAGTACCAGATAAAGCAGGGCGTGTAACTTACTCATATTTTAATATGTCTGACGAACAGTTAAGTAAAGATCACGACTGGGATCGTAGTAAATACCCAGCAGCAACTACAAGTTATTTTGGTGAATTAACAAATAAAATAAAAGCTGGTAGCTCAAAAACTGTCGTATATGAGCAAATGTTAAAAGAAACAAATTTACAATACTTATCTGCGGAATACGGAGCAGAAAATTATAATGAATTTAAGAAAAAGTTACAGCAACAGTTTGCAGCCAAACCAGAAAAAGTAGAAGTACGATATAAGCAGTCCATGGATGGAGCGATGCAAGATATAAAGAAAGTATTAAATGAAATAAATTGGCCAAAAGGTGCAAAGCGTGTGTCTTATCAAGTAGCACCATATAGTGCAATGGCCGGTTATTCATTAGCGACAATTACATTTACGTATTAAGTAATGAGAAAGAGCATCTGTAAAAGATGCTCTTTTTATATTTGTTGTTTAATTTAAAAAATTGTTAATTATGTGATAAAATAAAAAGGAGAAGATGTGAATGCTGAATGAACTTGTTCGAAAGTAATATATTTACATTGATATATACTTGTTTAGTAATCAGACTTATCGTTTTGTTTTTCATATCATTTACTTTGTTTATTAGAAGAGTATTACAAAGCAGCGCTGCAAAGAAACACTATGTAATTAATATGAACCAGAAGCTAGATCGAATTATTGAGTTGCTTGAAAAAGATAAGAAATAGCGATAGAAGTATGAAAAGGGGAAAGAGAATGGCCAACTATATAAAAGAATTACGTGAAAAAGTAGGGCATGATTATGTTTTCTTAAATTTTGCCGGTGGTTGTGTATTTAATAAAGAGGGAGAAGTATTATTGCAAAAAAGAGGAGACTTTAACGCTTGGGGATTTCCAGGTGGCGCAATGGAGATAGGAGAATCGGCTGCGGAAACTGCGATTCGAGAAATAAAAGAAGAAACCGGGTATGATGTAGAAATAAATGAGCTTATTGGAGTGTATACAAAATATTTTCAATCATATCCAAATGGAGATAAGGCACAGTCAATTGTGATGTGTTTTTCATGCTCAATAGTTGGAGGCGACAAAAAAGTAGATGGTGATGAAACGTTAGATTTGAAGTTTTTCCCGTTAGACGACATGCCACCGTTATTTTGTAAACAACATGAAGATTGCTTGCAAGATTTATTGGAGAAAAGAGTAGGGGTATATCGCTAACATAAAAAAAGAAGCTAAAAGATTAGCTTCTTTTTTATGTTCTATTTCCACCAATCATCAAACATTGACGCTGGTACTTGTCTTTTATGCTCACTTACTGTGTAACGTTTTTCAATTTTCTCTGCAACGTCAGCTGGAACTGCTTTACCTTCTAAATAATCATCTAATTGATCATAAGTAATACCTAACTCTGTTTCATCAGCTTGACCCGGTTTTTCATCTAATAAATCAGCTGTTGGCATTTTTAAGTACAGTCGCTCGTCTGCACCTAACTCTTGTAATAATGCACGTCCCTGGCGCTTCGTTAATCCCGTTAATGGTAATAAATCTGCACCACCATCTCCGAATTTTGTAAAGAACCCTGTTACAGCTTCTGCAGCGTGATCTGTTCCGATAACAAGTAGCCCTTTTTGTCCACCAATTGCATATTGTGTAACCATACGGATACGAGCTTTCACGTTACCTTTATTGAAATCAGTTAATGATTCACCTAATAAGTTCTCGTATTGATTTGAAAAAGCATCAACGGTTGAAGCGATATCAAATGCAGTTGATTGATCAGCTTGAATAAATTGTAACGCTAATTGTGCGTCATCTTCATCCTTTTGTACTTTATAAGGAAGACGTACAGCGATAAACGTTGCGTTACCACCTTCGTTACGAATTTCTTCAACTGCAAGTTGTGCTAAGCGTCCTGCTAATGTAGAGTCTTGGCCGCCGCTAATCCCAAGTACAAATCCTTTTGCACCTGTTTTTTTTACATAATCTTTTAAGAAATCAACTCGTTTACGAATTTCAACTTTTGGATCAATTACAGGCTGAACATGTAATGCTTTCATAATCTGTTCTTGTAATGTCATTATGTTTTCCTCCTATTCATATTAAAGCGGTAAAAAAATTATGTATTATATTGGTACATACTTCTATCCTTTATTATTTCGCAAAACTAACGAATATACAATAGGATGTGTGTATGAATATGAATGTAGTCATTATAAATAAAGTACTACGCATAATCAATTTTTTTAAACCTTTCAAAACTGTAAGGTTTTTGTCATTTGAATCGATGGAAGGTATTTCCGTACTTTACTAATATAAAAACATAGTTAGTAGAAAGAAGGGCGGAGAAGTAATATGAACATTAGAGAACTCGCATATCGGAATGTAACGCGAAATAGACGGACATACTCAGCCTATTTTTTAAGTAGTGCATTTGCAATTATGGCCTTTTTTGTGTATTCATTTTTTGCGTTTCATCCGGCATTAAGTGCAGGAGAATTGGGGCAGTACGTATTCGTAAGTATGTCTTTTGCACAGTCTATTATTTACTTATTTACATTCTTCTTTATTTTATATTCGATGGGAATGTTTTTAAAAACGAGAAAGCGTGAGCTAGGAATTTTAATGATGCTAGGTATGACGAAATATCAATTAAAGCGTCTTATCTTTTTTGAAAATATTATGATTGGAATAGGGGCAATTATTTTTGGTATTCTTTCAGGTATGTTATTTTCAGGGGTATTAATATTTGCCGCCCCGATGATATTAAAACTAGATATCTCCTTATCCTATTACATACCGATGAAAGCAATTGTTGTAACGAGTATTATGTTTTTCATATTATTTATGATCATATCATTGTTTAGTGCAGGAATGATTCGTAAAAATAAAATTATGAAGTTGTTTAGAGGATCAGCAGAGGCAAAACCGGAACCGAAAGCATCAATCATTTCTTCAATATTAGCAGTAGTGTTGCTTAGTGCTGGCTATGTAGGAGCTCTTCTATCGCATGGCGCAATGGTATTTATTATGATGATTCCTGTTACAACGGTAGTTACTATTGGGACGTATTTGTTGTACAAGCAGCTGAGTGTCTTTATTATTCGATTATGTAAAAAAAGTAAACGTTTCTATTGGACACAGACTAATATTATTACGTTATCAGATTTAGCGTATCGCATGAGAGATAACGCAAGAATGTTCTTTATTGTAACCATTATTTCTACTGTAGCATTTTCAGCAATAGGGACATTAGTTGGCTTCGCATCCATGACGAAAGGGATAATGGAGAGACCAATTGCGTTTCATTACCATTCTAAGCAAGGGAATAGTAACGAATCACAACATATACAAATGATTGACAAAGGATTAAAGAAACATAATATAGCAGCTTCAAAAACTAATATTTCGACAAAGAAAACGGAGGAACAGTCGTTAAGAAGCGCCACTTTTATAAAAGAATCAGACTATAAGGAATATGCAAAGTTAACAGGAGAACCATTTAATACTGTAGCAAATAAAGAGGTTGTATTTTTGTCAGCTAATATACCAGGGCCGGCGATGAAAGAAAGAAAAGAAATTACTTTACCCAATATGAATGAACATTTAAAGGTGAAAAAAGTTACTTCATCTTCATTGGGGAAAATATTAAGAGGAAATGTTTATGTAATCTCTAATAATCAATATGATTCATTACAAGATGGATTTATAGAGACAAAAGATTATATGTATAAAACTGAAAGAATGAAAGATGAGATTGAAATTGGTAAAGAGCTTACGCATCAAATTAAACCGCATCAAGAACATTCAACGTTTAGTGCGGAAGAGTACGAACAAAACCAAAGTTTACAAATTGCAGGACCGATTTTATTTGTAGGTTTCTTTATTGGTATAGTATTTTTCGTTTGCGCAGGAAGTTTCCTTTACTTCCGTTTATTCTCCGATTTGGAGGATGATGTTCGCTTGTTCGAAATGATTCGAAAAGTTGGATTGACGAGTGGGGAATTATCGAAGGTAGTTACAATTCGATTGGCGCTTTTATTCTTCGTTCCAATTGGTGTTGCAACATTACATGGGGCAGTAGCCTTAACGGCGTTAGGGCAAATGTTTGAGTACTCATTGTTTAAAGAAAATACAGTTGTATTAAGTATTTTCATAGGTATTCAAGTTGTATACTTCTTACTTATAAGATCCCGTTATGTAAAACAATTGAAAGAGAGATTACGTATGCATTAAATGTGTTTTTTTAACTCGAGTACAAAATTTTCTAAAAAGAGGCAAGTATTGTCAAAAAGTGATAAAATGGAAAAAGCGAGGTGGAAAAATTAATAGAGAGTAAGGGGGGAGAACTATGAAAGCAACAGGAGTTATTCGAAAAGTAGACGAATTAGGACGAATTGTTATCCCTAAAGAATTACGCGATGTATTGGGAATACAAATCAAATCACCGCTTGAAATTTTTGTAGAAGCAGATAAAATCATTTTGCAAAAATATCAACCTTACAATGCTTGCCAAATCACAGGTGATGTTTCAGAACAGAACATATCATTAGCAAATGGAAATATTACTGTTGGGATAGAGGGAGCGGAATATTTAGTAAAAGAAATAGAAAAGTTTTTAAACAAGAGTGAGGTTTAGTCTTAATTTATATTATTTTTCAAATTACATATCATTTTTTTAAAAGACTGTAAGAGGACCATTAATTGGTCCTCTTATTTTGGTTATTAGTTGAACGACACGGGCTGTTACTTCCTACAAATCATAGGGGAAATAAAAAAGTAGTATAGAGTTAGTTAATGATGTTGAGAAATATTTGAAAAGAAGGAAAACAAAAAGAATAAAACGAATGTTACATTTACAAGTATTCAAAAGTGGTCTGAAATGAAAATAATACATTTTCAGGAGGGATTACGATGAGTAGTACAGTGAATAAGCAAAAAGGTATACAATTGATTCCGTTTACCGTAAATAAGGTGGTAGAGCAAGTAAATGAAATTCCACCAGGTGTACAACTGATTCACGCTCCACAAGTATGGGAAAAGAGTGTGAAGGGGCAAGATGTAGTCGTTGCCGTATTAGATACAGGGTGTGATACCAATCATATAGATTTAAAGGATCGTATTATCGGCGGAAGAAATTTCACAAAAGATTATGAAGCTGATCCAAATGTGTATCTTGATAATAACGGACATGGTACTCATGTAGCGGGCACGATTGCCGCGACTGAAAATGGTGTCGGTGTATTGGGAGTTGCACCACTTGCTAAAATGTTAGTATTAAAAGTTTTAGCGGGAGATGGTTCTGGAAGTTATGAGCAAATTATTGAGGCAATTCATTATGCTGTAAATTGGAGAGGGCCGAATCAAGAGAAAGTGAGAATTATTTCAATGTCACTTGGTGGTCCGCAAGATGTTCCAGAATTACATGAAGCAATTCAAAATGCGGTAAATCAGGATGTTCTCGTTGTATGTGCTGCTGGAAATAATGGAGATTGCGATGATGAAACAGAGGAATTAGATTTCCCAGGTGCTTATTCTGAGGTAATTGAAGTTGGTGCTGTTAATTTAGAGCGGAAGATTACATGTTTTAGTAATTCAAATCAAGAAATTGATCTAGTAGCGCCAGGTGATGAAATATTATCTACGTATCCAGATGGGAAATATGCTGTGTTAAGTGGAACTTCCATGGCGACGCCGCATGTTGCTGGAGCGCTCGCCTTGCTCATTAAACAGTGTGAGAAAGAATATGGTCGAAAGTTATCGGAGCCGGAAATATATGCACAACTCATTAAAAGAACTGTACCTTTAGGGTACGAACGTACATCTGAAGGAAATGGATTAATAGATTTATTAAAAGAATAGCCATATTAAAAAACATCTCATATTCATATGAGATGTTTTTTAATATGGCTCTGTCGCATGTAATACAACTTGTAACAAACCTGGGAATCTAGCATTTAAATCTTCTACACGAATTGAAATGAAACGTTGTGTTCCTTCAAGGCGCGTGTACATAACACCTGACTCACGTAAAACTTTGAAATGGTGAGATAAAGTTGATTTCGCAATAGGAATGTTTAAAGCGCCACAAGATTGTTCGTTTTTCTCTAGTAACATATTTACAATTTGTAAACGAATTTGATCGCTAAGTGCATATAAGACAGAAGAAAATTGAATTTCTTCTCGATTTGGATGATAGAGTGTACGCATATTTCACCTGCTTGTATAAGTTGAGATATTTGCACTATAACATATAAAGTGGTATATTTCTATTGTTCGAATATATTCGAACAATAGAAATATAGGGGGAGAAAAAATGAAGTATACAAAATTGCAAAAGGCAGGATTAAATATTTCAAAGTTGGGTTTAGGTACAAATGCAGTAGGGGGACATAATTTATATGCTGATGTGAATGAAGAAGAAGGAAAGCAATTAGTAGAAGAAGCTATTCAGCAAGGGATTACATTTTTTGATACAGCAGATTCATATGGTGTCGGTAGATCTGAGGAAATGGTAGGAGAAGTATTAAAGGGAAAACGCCATAAGCTTATACTTGCTACAAAAGGTGGAATTCAACCGTTATTAAATGGAGAAACTTATATTAACAATGAACCAAGTTATTTAAGAAATGCTGTGGAGAATAGCTTAAGAAGGTTACAGACTGATTATATTGATTTATATTATTTGCATTTTACAAATTCTGAAACAAGTTACATAGATTCAATCGGAGAGCTTACTCGTTTAAAAGAAGAAGGGAAAATTCGTTCAATTGGAATATCGAACGTAAACATAGAACAATTAAAAGAAGCGAACCAACATGGTCATATAGATGTTGTACAATCTCCGTACAATATGTTAGAACGTACGGCTGAGGAAGAACTGTTGCCGTATTGTATAGAAGCGGGTATTTCATTTATTCCATATGGGCCTCTTGCTTTTGGAATATTAGGCGGAAAATATACAGAAGATTTTAAATTGAACAAAGTCGATTGGCGCCAAAATGTAAATCTATTTGAAGAAAATACATATAAGAGTAATTTTAAGAAAGTGGAAAAGTTAAAAGGGCTAGCTAAAGAAAATCATATTGAAGTGTCTCATTTAGCGTTAGCATGGTTATTAAATAAAGAAGGAATTGATACAGTTATACCTGGTGGAAAGCGGGCAGAGCAAATAAGAGAAAGTGTGAAAGCGGTAGACGTTTCATTGAATAAAAGAGTCATGAAAGAAATCCAATCTATTTTAGAAGATTAGTGAAACAGAGGGATAGTACCCTCTGTTTATATAAGTGGAAATAAAAAATCTATCTTAAAGCGTTATAAACAATTACTTACAGATTCAAAGGTTTCACTTTCCTATTTTGCCTACTTTATTTTTCAAACCGGAAATTTTGCTGCATTTTCATTCTTTGGTGTATGGCTTTTCGTTCAATTTGGGTTACAGGTTCATGAAGTAGGTACGGCTATGCTTGTACTAGGATTAGGAAATTTAGCTGGTAATATTTTGGGCCCTAGACTCGTAAATAAAATTGGTTACAATTTTTCTTTCTATGGTGGAATTGTATTTACAGCAGTGTTATATGTAATACTCCCTTATTTAAAGAGTATTATATTTGTTGAATTATTTTTCTTTGTTTTATTTTTTGTGACAGGAATTTTGTTTGTATTAATGATGGGACACTTACAAAACATGTCTACTATAGCAAGAGGAACAGGTGCTGCTCTTGCAAATGCCTCGATGTACATTGGCCAAATGATTGGTGCGGCAATAGCAGGAATGTTATTTGCAACATCTCATAATTTTATATTAGTAGGTAGCTTTACTGCGTTATTATATGTTTTAGCTTTATTTCTGTTTAGAAAAAGTGAAAACATTAATAAAGATAATGAAAAAGGAATTGCATCATAAAGTTTTAGTAAATCAAAAAGCACTTTTTGGGTTAAGTCTAAAAGGTACTTTTCTTTTTGATTGCATAGTTGCTGCATTTTCATTATGTATACCTGCATCTTTAATAATTCGTTGTTCAGCTATATTATTGAAAAAGAATTGTAATAAAATTATGGGAAAATAAAAAATCCCTATGGTGATAGGGATTTATATATCGGCATATAGCTCCTCGGAAAAGGATATACCTAGTTTAACATATAGAAGTACTTATATTTGTGAAATAGATGTGAAAGTAATGTGAAAAATATTGTAACAAAAAGCACTGTTTTAGCTAATGTAACTAAAACAGTGCTTTTCTTTTTGATTGAACAGTTGCTGCATTTTCATCATGTATACCTGCATCTTTAATAATTCGTTGTTTTGCTTTATTTAATAGATGGTTCACTGCTTCACCAAAATAGTTAGCTTCGCTTTTTGTGCGGGCTTCTCGTAAACATTTATAGTTTTCTAGCAGTTCCTCTTTTTCGGAGTTTGTTAAGAAATCTTCTATTTTCTTTTTTGTCATACGAAACACCCTTTCTCCTGACAAACGACGCAATAGAAAATATTTATTTCTCATTATAACAATAATTTTAAAAGAAAGTATACACTAACGTCGCAATAATTTGTCAATTTCTTGAATCTTCTCATCAGCTTTCCCAATTTGCGTATTTTTAGCCTGTTCGCCACCAAGAGCTTGATGTAGTAAGAAAGTTTGACCGGAAATAGCAGTTACAATGGATACTTTTATAATTTCTTTTATTGCGGTGACATCGAATAAAACGAGTCCGAGAAGTGCGGCTAGGCTACCGGTAAAAATATCAGTTAAAAATCCAAAATGAAAAAATGTTTTCAAACGGCGTGGAAGCAATAACTTACCTTGGTTATTGATTAGATGGGAAACGAAGCCAGTAATGCCACCAACGAGAACAGCGGTTAGCCATTGATACATTTCCATCGAATCCACTCCTTTTAGTGAATAAGATTCGATTATTTTATATTGATTCCTTTTAATATTTCATATAAGCATATTGAGAAAGTTTGTTTGGGTATATTTTGTATTCAATTTAATTATAACAGAAAATTCCGATAGATTTCAGTCTATTATATGAATCATTTTTACAATAATATGAATGCAGAAAGGGGTGCGTGATATGAATATAGATTATCGAATAAGAAGTGTAGATGGTTATACAAAAAAAATAGGGGAATTAGTAAGCATGCTTGAGCATACGAGAGCTGTAACATTAGGCGAAGTAAGAAATTTATCAGTTGAGCAATTAGATTTAATTATGCAGAGTAGCGGGAATTCAATTGGTGCCTTATTAAAACATATAGCAGCTATTGAAAAAGTTCATCAGCTTATTTCATTTCAAGATCGTGACTTTACAAAAGAAGAATTAGAAATATGGGAAGATGCACTGTATTTAGGGGAAGCGGGTAGAGCAATCCGTGGTCATGAAATACAGTATTATGTACAACTTCTACAAAGTGTTCGAGAAGAATCTCTGAAGTATTTAAGTGAACAAGGTGATGAGTGGCTCATGTCAGAAAGAAAGTGGCCTAACGGTGTAGTATATAACCAGCACTATCTTTGGTTTCATGTGCTAGAAGATGAAATTAGTCACCGAGGACAAATTAGAATGCTCAAAAGCAAGTTATTTGAAAATTACGTTAAATGATGTAGCTTTTTATAGGAGAATTCCATATAATGAGAGTAATTAAAATAAGAACGGGGTGATGTGTTATGGCGAAAATAACTTATATGAATAATAAACCAAATACAAAGGTGGATGGAAAGGGCGAAACGATATAAGTGAGCGCACTATCCTTCCACTTAGCTAAAACTAGGGAGGATATCAATTTGAATCAAAATATTTTAGAATCGTATGGCTGGGATTCTTTTTTTGAGGAACAAGCTGTAGAGAAATTTGAAGTAGGTCGTATTTTACTTGAGCATAAGCATATATATCGCATTATTTGTAACGATGGTGAATATATGGCAGAACTGTCTGGGAAGTTTCGGCATGAAGCAGTAACGAAGGGAGATTATCCAGCTGTTGGTGATTGGGTGTATATAAAGAAAATAGAGAATGAAAAGAAAGCTATCATTCATAGTATTTTTCCGAGAAGAAGCTCTTTTTCTAGACAAGAGGCTGGTACTCGAACGGAAGAACAAGTAATAGCAGCGAATGTAGATTATCTATTTTTAGTGAATGCACTTAACCATGATTTTAATGTAAGAAGAATGGAACGTTATTTACTTTTAGCGTATGAAAGCGGTGCAATGCCTGTAATTGTTTTAACAAAGAGTAGTTTATGTGAGGACATGGAACAGAAAATTGTTGAAACGGAAGCTGTGGCAATTGGTGTCCCAATCTTCGTCGTTGATAGTTTAGAGCATACTGGTATTGAATCGTTGCAGCAATTTGTTTCTTCAGGGAAAACAATTGCTTTAGTCGGATCATCCGGTGTTGGGAAATCCACTTTGTTAAATGCACTTATAGGAATTGAAGTAGCAAAAACGGGAGATATTCGTGAGGAAGATAGTAAAGGAAGACATACGACAACTCATCGTGAATTGTTCCGATTACGGAGTGGTAGTTTAGTTATTGATACTCCCGGCATGAGGGAATTGCAACTTTGGGAAGGAAGCGAAGCGATTCAAACAACATTCTCTGATATTGAAAAACTCGCGACAACATGCCGTTTTCGTGATTGTAAGCATGAGAATGAACCAGGATGCGCGGTGCATAGTGCAATTGATAACGGACTTATTACGATAGATCGTTTGAAAAGCTATAAAAAATTACAAAGAGAACTGGCGTATTTTATGAGAAGACAAGATGCAATCCTTGCCAGAGCAGAGCGTGATAAGTGGAAAAAGCTTTCTAAACAACATAAAAAAATGTAAAAACCAAAGGGTGCCCTTTGGTTTTTTCTATTTGTAAATTTTATAATAATATTATTTATATATATAGACAAAGAGAAATTAATTGTTTAAACTTTACAAAGTATTCATCATAATAGGTTATGAAAATAATAATTAGGGATTGGGAAATATTAATAATTAACTCAATTTAACTTTTAAATTTGAAAATTAGGAGGTTCATAATGGGTAAACTATTAAATTTGTTTCGTGATATGAAAGTAGCAAAAAAGCTATTAATTTCATTCTTTGTAATTTTAATTGCGGCTGTGTCTATTATCGGAGGCATGTCTTATCAAACAGCCAAAAAGAATTTTGAATCACAAATTAAGAGTAGTGCCAACGACAATATAAAAATACTGGATAATTTAATCAATCAAATGATTGATGCAAAATTTAATGATGTGAATAATTTTGCACGGGTGATTCAGGGGAATATGTATCAAGGAGATAATCAGGATGAATTAAGAAAAATATTATCTCAATATATAAATTTAAATAAAGATGTTGAACAAGTATATGTTGCCGGAAATGATAAAAAATTTGTGCAAGAACCAAATATACAAATGGCAGCAGATTATGATCCAACAGCACGACCTTGGTATAAAGATGCAGTGGCAAAACAAGGTGGTATTGTTGTTACTGAGCCGTATAAGGCAAAAGGAAATGGACATATTGTCGTAACAATCGCAAAACAAACAGAAGATAAAAATGGGGTTGTTGCGCTAGATTTAAGTTTAGATAATTTATTAAAAACATCAAAGTTAATTAATATTGGTAAAAAAGGATATGCCTTCATTTTAGATGGAAAGCAAAAAATAATTGCTCATCCACAAGAAAAATCAGGAGAAAAAGCGGCTGATTCTTGGGCAAAGAAAATTTATGAAGATAATCACGGTGCTTTTTCATATTCTTATGGTGGTAGTGAAAAGAATATGGTATTTGCTACAAATGTAAAAACAGGTTGGAAAATTGGTGGGACTATGTACTCAAGTGAAGTAATTGAAGCTGCTCAACCTGTATTTTATAATATGTTAATTGTTATGCTTATCTCATTAGTAATAGGTGGAGCACTTATTTATTTTGTAACACTTTCAATTACGAAGCCTTTAAAGAGATTAGTTGTTACCTCTAAAGAAATAAGTGAAGGGGATTTAACGCAAACAATTGAAATTCATTCTAATGATGAAATCGGCCAACTTGCTAAAGGCTTTAATGAGATGACGAATTCGTTACGGACGTTAATCGGAAGAATTAACGATTCAGCTGGGCATGTTGCAGCGGCATCAGAAGAGCTAACTGCAAGTGTAAGGCAAGCAAGTGAAGCGACTGAGCAAATTACAATCGCAATGGATGAAATATCAAGTGGGGCAACGACGCAAACAACAAGCGTAGAAAATGGTGCTATGTTGCTATTTGATGTAACGGAAGGAATTCAGCATGTAGCAAATAGTTCATCATCTATTAATACGGCTTCCGCACATACTCGTGAAAAAGCAGAAGATGGTGGGAAACTAGTAGGAAGAACAGTAAACCAGATGCAGTCTATTGCAGAATCTGTGTCACAATCAGATGCAGTTATACAATTACTAAATAATAAATCAAAACAAATTGGTGATATTTTAGAAGTAATTCAAAATATTGCAGATCAAACAAACCTTCTAGCTCTAAATGCGGCGATTGAAGCTGCAAGAGCCGGTGAGCATGGAAGAGGTTTTGCGATTGTTGCAGATGAAGTACGTAAATTGGCAGAGCAGTCTAGCGTATCTTCTAGTGAAATTAGTAAATTAATATGTGAAATACAAGATGATATGGGTAAGACAGTCAAATCTATGAATCATGTAAATGAGGAAGTTCAATCTGGACTTGTTATCGCAAATGAAACGAAGCAAAACTTTGCTGAAATTTTACAATCTACAAATGAAATAGCTAATCAAATTAAGACGATGGTTGAAACGGCTAATGGAATGTCAAAAGGGGCAAATGAAGTATCTATTTCGGTAGGACAAATTGCAATGACAGCACAAAATAATGCAACAAGCACACAAAATGTTGCGGCTTCAGCTGAAGAACAGCTAGCTTCGATGGAGGAAATTGGATCCGCAGCGGGCACGTTATCTCAAATGGCTGAAGAGTTACAAGGACTAATTGACAGATTTAAAGTTTAACAGAGAACAGGCTGTCCCTAAAATAGAAGTATGTATTGGGAGAGTCTGTTTTATTATGTAAATTTAAATGTGGGATGTAGAGTCCTCTTATGACGTTTAAAATGGTATTTTGCATAATATTTGTCGAAAAATAGAGGTATTTGTTAGCTTTGTGTATAATTGTTAACCTATAGAATACAAATAAAAGGAGAGTATTATGGGAGTGTACTGGGGGACAAAAAGACATTCTTGGCTTAGTTACGTTTCATTTTGGCTAAGTATTTCATTTTTTATTGTTTTTCTAATTGAAGTGTTTATATTAAAAACACTTTCGAATAGCTCGGTGCAAATTGTTAAATATTTTTATTTTATACTTGTGCCAGTAAATATTTTTCTTAGTTTAAAGTTACTATTTAAGAAGAATGAAAAGAAAGCGTTACCTATTTTTAGTTTCATTGTCTCATTATTATTCGCAATTTTAATAATCGTATTAGTTTTAGCAGCTATAGGGAAGTTCTTTTAAGGGGAGTGGTATAAGTCACTCTCCTTTTTTATTTGTGTTAGTCTTACTATATGTAAAAGTGTGAATGCTGTAAGCTAATAAAAGCGGACAGTAGAGAATATTTGCATTGATTAAAGTCTGATGTTATTTGAACTTGTAAGAGAGTATGGAGTAATGAGGTAATATACATAATAATGGAGATAGAATTAGTTGTTTTATAAGTATGTATGAAACAAATGAATACGGTAAGAACGGTGATATATGGTACAATAGCTATGGATAGTGATAGAGATAAAGGGTATATAAAATACTCATCGTTTTTAGTAAGAGAGGGGTTATCTTATGCTATACGAGGATTTGGAGACATTATTTCAAACAGCTCCGAAAGAAGATAGAGGCGGATGGAAATATATAATCCAAGAACAAAATGATACATATAAAATTGTTGATGAAATTCTGAAAAATCAAATGAGTGTCGAATTGTATTTTAATGAATACGATGAGGTGAAAATCACTTTATATAAAGATGGAATTCCCATTACGACTATGCAAAGAATTGCGATTTCAAAAGTTGAATTAGACGAAGATGAAGAGGGTATTCAATTTGTTTTAGAGCGCATGCCTAGTCGAATGATTCGGTTGCAATTAAAGCCATATTTAGCATTAGAAATGGGGCCGTACTGGGAAGTATGTGATGATTGTGAATGAACATAAAAAAGCATCCAATAACATGGATGCTTTTTTATGTTTTTTGAAGTTGTTTAAATGCAATGATTGGAAGTATAACAATACTTACCCATCCGATGATAGGATATAGAATGTGAAGTAAGTCACTGTAACCGATGTAACTAAAGCAATAACTAATTAGTAAAATAAAGAAAATAATATTGTTATTTTTCCACCCAGTAATAGATTGCATCTGTTTTGTCATTCCGAACACATTACCAACTAAAGTTGTGAAAACTTCACCGAAAATAATGAGAACGAAGAAGAAGTGAAAAGTTGCATTAAATCTTCTTATGACTTCAGCCATTGGGATGTTATATTGATAAAATTGATCGACTGATAAGATTGCTAAATGGCTGCATAATAAAATTAAAGAAAGTCCAGCACCCCCTAAAATCCCACCCCAAAAAATGGCTTTTCGATCCTTAACTTCACTGGCTAATGGGACGAGAACACTTTGGGCGAGAGAAAGATTTAAGGCGACATATGTAATAGGGCTAGTAATCCATTTCATATTCCAACTCTCTGCAGGAATAGTGTTATTAATGGAAGGTGTACCGTGAAAAAAGGTTGTAATAGCAAGTCCGATAATAAAAATCATCATAATAGGTACGACAAGTGTATTTACTTCAAAAACACCTTGTAATCCGCGGCTACTTATAATGAGACAAGCGATAACTGTAATGAGAATACCGAGTTGTCTTGGTAAGCGAAGTTGCTCTTCAAATACTGCACCAGCCCCTGATAACATAACGCTCGTTACGCCGAATAAAACGAGTAATAATAATGTGTTTACAACATTCCCAAATACATCCCCAAATAAATATTTGTTAAATTCTTGCGCTGAAAATGCCCCAATTTGCGATGAAAGTAACATCATCTTTGTGCCGAGCCAAATAAAAAAAAATCCACTTACACATATGCCAATTGTCCCATATAATCCATTCACTGTGAAAAATTCAACAATTTCTCGTCCAGTAGCAAATCCAGCTCCAACGACAGTTCCGATATAAGTAGCAGCTACTTTCTTTGCTACTTGCCATTGTTGATTGTCCATGTTATCCCTCTTTCTACTATGATGAGCTTGATGTACTATTATGCATATGTATGAGCTTGGACAATTAGACGTATGAAGTGTTTGAAAAAATACATGAATTAAATGATATTAGGGAAGTATTAAAGGTGTTAAAACTTTGTTACATATAAGCCGATTGTTCGAAAGGAAAGGGAATGTATGGTAAAATGTAATTAGGTTATTAAAAGATAAACATTACAAAATGATAAGAGGAGTGGGTTGTATGAGTACGAAAACAAATGTTGTTGAAGTATTAAACAAGCAGGTAGCAAACTGGAATGTGTTATATGTGAAACTACATAATTATCACTGGTATGTGACAGGGCCACACTTCTTTACATTACATGAGAAATTTGAAGAGTTTTATAATGAAGCTGGAACGTATATTGATGAGTTAGCAGAACGTATTTTAGCTTTAGAAGGTAAACCATTAGCGACAATGAAAGAATATCTCGCAACATCTAGTGTCAGCGAAGGGACAAGCAAAGAATCTGCAGAAGAAATGGTGCAAACATTAGTGAATGATTATTCTGCACTTATTCAAGAATTAAAAGAAGGTATGGAAGTTGCGGGCGAAGCTGGCGATGAAACATCAGCTGACATGTTGTTAGCAATTCATACAACATTAGAACAACATGTATGGATGCTAAGTGCATTCTTAAAATAACGATAAATATATAGAAACCCATTGAAAAATTATTTCAATGGGTTTTTTTATGATTTTTCAGTTTTCTTTTATGCTATAATATAGTAAAAAGGAGGCGATGCGATGTTTCGCTTTTTCAGAACTGGAAAAGAAGAGCGGGAAATTACGAAAGATGAATTAGAACAAGCGATGGCTCAGTTTTTAGAAACGAATGCTAATATTGTTTATACAGTATTAGTAAATGACGATTATACAGTGAATTATGATTTGTTAAAACCGTATTTACCTGCATTTCCAACAAATGATTTTCTCATAACGAAGGAAACGCTTGAGGTATTTGAACATACAGCAGAAAATTTAAACCTAGTGAAAGAAATTGATGTCGTACAAAAAGCAGTAGATCAATACGTAACAGAAAAAGAAATGTTCCCAATTGTTGAAGGTAGCGAAGATCGCCTCATATGCGGAATGAAACTAGGACCTTACTTAAATCGTAGCTTAAAAAGAGACTTATATATTTCAGAAAAACATTATTTAGTTTCAAGTAAACCAGATAGAAAAAAACAAAAGAGCGGGTAGATGTAATGAAAACAACAATACATATATTGTTGTCTTTTTTTGTTTGTTAAAATATTGATTTTTCAGTCTATTTTCATTTATACTAAATGTATTGGACAGGGAAGAGTAACTATTAAGCATCATTCTGAGAATAAGATATTGTTAGCGTAGGTTATACAAAGTGGTATAAAGATTCGCAAAAAAATATTATAAAAGGTTTCGGGGGAATTGGTACATGAAAAATAGTATGACTTACATTCAATTATTAAATGAAACGTTACGTTGTTATGCAAATAAAGGAAGTTTTGAAGCGTACAATTATATAATGGAAAATGCTACAGGTGTAATAGGGAATGAGGCGCAAATATATAATTTTAAGTATGCGCTCGCAAGTGCATCGGGACTTGAAAAAGAAGCATTACATTTAATGAGAGAGGCCATTATAGAAAAGGGATTCTGGTATGGAAATGAGTATTTAATTTTGGACGATGATTTAAAATCACTACATAAATTTGAAGAATTTCATACAATGGTTCAATTATGTAAAGAAAGAGAAGGATTAGCACATAAAACGGAAAGACCAGACGTGAAATATATATACAGCAAGAAAGAGGGAAATCTACTACTTACATTACATGGTGACCAAGAAAATATTCAAATAGTAGAGCCATATTGGAAATCAGTTTTGACACAAGATTACACGTTAGCTTTACCACAGTCTTCACAAATTCAGTTTTCAGATGGATTTGTTTGGGATGATCTAGAGAGAGGGAAAGGGGAATTAAAAGAGCATTACAATAAGTTTATAGAAAATCATACAGTAGAAAATGTAATAATTGGTGGTTTTTCTGCAGGGGCAAGAGTAGCTTTATATACGATTTTACAAAAAGATATAGATGTAGATGGTTTTGTTTTTATGGCACCCTGGCTTCCCAAGATTGAAGAATGGGATGAGTTGTTGAGTGTGCTGCAGGATAAACATATAAAAGGATATATAGTATGCGGGGATCAAGATGAAGATTGTTTCGAATCCGTGCAGCAATTTGTGCAACTATTAAGAGATAAGAATATAGAACATAAGTATAAAGTTGTGCCTGACTTAGATCATAATTATCCTATTAACTTTGATGAGCTATTAAAAGAAGCTATTGAATATATAGGAAATGAAAACAATAAGTAGTAAGAAAAAGAGATGCATCATATGTGATGCATCTCTTTTTAGAATTATAAATTAAAAGCATTTGCTAGTAAGCGATAAGACTTTAATTTATGTTCGAATTGATGAGTAATCGTGACAATCATAAATTCGTCAGTATTGTATGCTTTGCTTAAGTTTATTATTTTTTCTTTTACAGAAGACGGATCACCAACAATCATACGTTGACGATTTTCTTTTATACGGAATAAATCATAAGCGCTGTATGAATAATTTTGAGCAGTTTCAATAGAAGGTGTACCAGTAGTTCGTTTTCCTTGCTCTAATAATAAGATTGATAAATCTAAACTAGAAGCAATTTTTTCTGCTTCTTCATTTGTTTCTCCGCAAATAACAAAAATAGCAACGATTGACTTTGGTTTATCTCCTAAAAATGAGGGCTGATATTGTTCTTGGTAAGCCCTCATAACTTCAGGGCCTCCAAAGCCATTAATAAATTGTGCAAATGCGAAAGAAGCTCCGTTGTTTGCAGCAATTTTAGCGCTCTCTCCACTAGAACCGAGCATCCACATTTCAGGAGATGTTGGGATAACTGGAGTGGCTTTTAAGTTTGCATAGTGATGGTTTTCTGGTACTTGATCATGTATGTACATTGCAACGTCTGCAATTTGTTCTGGATATTGATCAAGTGAGACCATTTTCCCTTCTTGAAGTGCGCGAGTTGCTATTGGCATACCACCAGGGGCTCTACCAACACCGAGATCGATACGATTTGGATACAGTGCTTCTAAAACACGGAAATTCTCAGCGACTTTATATGGGCTATAATGCGGTAACATAACACCACCTGAACCGACTCTAATATGGTCCGTTTTTGCGGCAATATGAGAAATAAGTATTTCTGGACTTGAACCAGCTAAGCCTACGGAATTATGATGTTCGGATACCCAAAAACGTGTGAATCCGAGTTTTTCAACTTCTTGTGCAAGCGTAACTGTATGTGAAAAAGCTTGGGCTGCTGTGCTACCATCTGAAATAGGTGATTGGTCTAATACACTTAACTTGATCATAGAATATACCTCTCAATCTTAATGTACATCCTATTATATATTTACTTATGAAAAATGCGTAGTGAAATGCTCAAAATGAAAAGCGGATAATCTTATTTCCGCTTTTAATGAGAAAATCCGCGTTCATAATGATTCATTTCGACTAGATTTAAAATATATTCATAGTTGTCAATTTCACGTTTTAGCTGTTCACGTTCTTTTGCAGATAGTGTCATATTGCTAAGTTTTTTACATAAGTTTTGTTTCTTTAATTCTAAATGTTTTTTTGTAGCATGGTAGTCATAAGTATGTTTCATTTTTAACCACTCCTTCTTTGCAGTTGCTATATTATACGAAGCATAAAGAAATATGAAATCTGTCTCTTATGTATTTTTAGTGAATATTCAAATTGCAATGGTGTTATGTTTATGGAGATCTATGAATAAAATGCACTAAACCACTAACGTCCATTTGATGAAATAAGGGGTGGAATTGTGCAGAAAGATATAATGTATAACACTGAAATGGATGAAGCGTTAAAAGTTATAGATAAAGGATTGAAGAAGACGATAAGTCCAAAACAAATTATTGTAGTGGGAGCTGGTATGGCTGGATTAGTTTCAGCATCTTTATTAAAGGCTGCAGGACATGATGTGAAAATTTTTGAAGCAAACAACCGGGTAGGTGGCCGTATAGAGACAGTTAGAATGGAAGATACCGGATTATATTTAGATGTGGGAGCAATGAGAATTCCGTATACACATAGGTTAACGATGGCATATATAAGAAAATTTGGGCTACAGGTGAGTCCTTTTATTAATAGGAATGAGACGGATATTATTTATGTAAATGGACGGAAAACGACGTTGAAACAATATGAAAAGGATCCGAGTATTTTAAGGTATCCTGTGGAAATGAACGAAGTGGGAAAAACGTCTGAAGAACTATTGTTATTAGCAGTACAGCCGATAATAAATTTTATTAAAAGAAATCCAGAGAAAAATTGGGATGTTGTAGTGAAGGATTTTGGGAGATATTCCACAGGACAATTTTTAAAGTATCATCCTTATCAGTATAATACTTACTTTTCGCCAGTAACAATTGAGATGATCGGTGTTCTATTAGATTTAGAAGGTTTTTTAGAGCGGTCGTTTGTAGAGACTTTACGATTTCTATACATTATGCAAGAGGAGAGCGGATTTTGTGAAATTATGGGCGGGAATGATAGATTACCAAAGTCATTTTTACCGCAATTAGAAGAAAATATTATATATAATCAAAAATTAATGAAGTTACATCAACACGATAATGGTGTGACAGCTTTCTATCGGAACGAGGAAACTTTTGAATATAGTAGTATTACAGGAGATTTAGTTATTGTTACTATCCCGTTTTCGACAATGCGTTTTGTAGAAGTAGATCCGTTTGATTCTATATCTCATGAAAAATGGAAAGCAATTCGTGAATTGCATTACATGCCTGCGACGAAAATAGGAATTCAATTTAAAAGCAGATTTTGGGAAGAACAAGGGCAATTAGGTGGCAGAATTATAACAGATTTGCCAATTCGTTATGCCTATTATCCAAGTCATGGAATTGGAGAAAAAGGACCTGCTATGATGTTAGGTAGCTATACATGGTCTTACGATGCATTGTTATGGGATGGTTTATCAAAAGGCGATCGTATTTATTACGCCTTACACAACTTAGCAACAATATTAGGTGGTCAAGTGTATGATGAGTTCATATCTGGAATATCAAAAAGCTGGACATTGGATCCGTATGCGCTTGGAGGATTTGCGCTTTTTCAAGCAGGTCAAGAATCTGAGCTACAACCAGCGATTGTCAAACCAGAGGGGAGAATATTCTTCGCTGGAGATCATACAACGCTATATCACGGATGGATTCAAGGTGCGATTGAATCTGGAATTTTTGTAGCGATGGAAGTGAATGAGTAAAATGTTTTTAATTCAGAAAATTCTTTACTATATAAATTGAGATGGATATTATTATATATAAAAGAATTATAGGGAGTGTTTACAGTGAATCCGTTATTATTCGATTTTCCTTCTGAATTTTATACTGACAGGCTTTTTATTCGAATGCCGAAACCAGGAGATGGTAAAGTTGTATATGATGCAATTCAAGCTTCAATACAAGAACTAAAACCTTGGATGGCTTTTGCACAAAAAGAGCAAACAGAGGAAGAAATAGAAGAGAGTATTAGAAAATCGCATATTCAATTTTTGCAACGTGAGGATTTAAGATTACTAGTATTTTCGAAAGAAACAGGTGAATTTATTGCTTCTGCCGGATTACATCGTATTAATTGGGATATACCTCAATTTGAAATCGGATATTGGATTGATACAAGGTTTAGCGGAAAAGGCTATATGGTAGAGGCTGCGAAAGGTATAACGGATTATGCTTTTTCTGAATTGAAAGCAAACCGTGTAGAAATTCGTTGTGATTCTCTAAATAAAAAGAGTAGAGCGATACCTGAGAAATTGGGCTTTAAATTAGAGGGGATTTTAGAAAGTGCGAGTATTGCAGTAGATGGAAATGGATTAAGGGATATGTGTGTATTTGCAATGACGAGAAATACATATAAAAAAGAAGAGCTGTAAAGAAACAGCTCTTCTTTTTGTGTATTATGGTACAGGATGTCCATTAGAGCTTTCGAAAATTGTAAACCATTGTTGACGATCTAATTTAACGTTTGTAGCAAGAGCGGCCGTTTTTACACGATCTAATTTACCAGATCCAACGATTGGCATCATGTTAGCTGGATGCGCAAGTAACCAAGCATACATAACCGTATCGATACTAGTAACACCTAGCTCAGTAGCAACTTTTTGCACAGTTTCACGTACACGTACGGCGCGTTCTGATTGACCAGTAAAGATTTCCCCACCAGCAAGAGGTGACCAAATCATTGGATTGATTCGTTTTTCTTGGCATAAATCAATTGTCCCTTTTTCAAAGTGCTCAAGCTGCAATGCAGAAACTTCAATTTGGTTCGTAATAAGCGGGAAATCTAAGTAAGAACTTAACATATTAAATTGTGAAGGTAAGAAGTTAGATACACCGAAGTGACGAACTTTTCCTTCTTGTTTTAATTGTGAAAATGCCTTTGCCACTTCATTTGGATCCATAAAAGGATCGGGACGATGAATAAGTAATACGTCAATATAATTTGTATGTAAATTTTTAAGTGATGCTTCTACACTTTGCATAATATGCTCTGCACTAGTATTGTAGTGAGCAACATATCGCTCTGGAAATTTCGGTGATGGGGGAGCGATTCCACACTTTGTAATAATTTGCATGTTTTCTCGTAAGGAAGGCTTTAATTGTAAAGCTTCGCCAAATAACCCTTCACACGTATATCCGCCGTAAATGTCAGCGTGATCAAAAGTAGTAATTCCCATATCCATACAATCTTCAATGAAAGAAAGTAATTCTTGTTTCGTCATATTCCATTCTGCTAAACGCCAAAATCCTTGAATAATACGAGAGAATTCTAGCGTTTCATTCATTTGAATTCGTTCCATTATAAGTACCCCCTTGATGAATGATTATTATTTTGAAAAGGCTTTCTTACTACGTATTATTATATAGTTTGGGGGGCGTACATACAATAAATATGTTTTGCTAAAAAAATGATTTTCTCTATATGCTATAATGTAGAAACATATAGCTATAAGGAGATGTAAGGAATGATTCCAGTAACAATATTAACTGGTTTTCTTGGATCAGGGAAAACGACTTTATTAAATCGTATTTTATCAGAAAATCACGGTAAGAAATTAGCGGTGATTGTAAATGAAATAGGGCAAATTGGCATTGATAATCAGTTGATTATGAATGTAGAAGAAGAAATTATGGAAATGACAAATGGCTGTTTATGCTGTACTGTACGTGAAGATTTACTTGTTGCTTTAAAACAGTTACTGGACGTAAAAGCAGAAGGGAAAATGGATTTTGATGGTTTAGTAATTGAAACGACTGGACTTGCAAATCCAGGGCCGATTATTCAAACATTCTTTTTAGATCCAGTCATTCAATCTGCATACCAAATTAACGGTGTTGTAACGGTGGTAGATAGTTATCATATACATAAACATTTTGAAAAAGGATTAGAGGCAAAAGAGCAAATTGCGTTTGCGGATGTCGTTTTAGTAAATAAATTAGATTTAATTGAAGAGAGTGAGAAAGAAAATCTCTTGCATGAAATTCAAGGAATTAACCCGACTGCAAAGTTAATTGAGGCGACTAACTGTGAGGTAGATATACCATCTTTATTACAAATCCAAACGTTTAAAACGAAAGATACGTTGCAAATTTACCCTCATAAAGAACATAATCACTTAGAAGGTGTGAAATCATTTGTATTACGTGAAGAACGTCCGCTGGATTTACAAAAGCTTAATGAGTGGATGTCAGCTGTCGTTCAAGAGCTAGGGGAATATTTATATCGTTACAAAGGAATTTTATCGATAGATGGAGTAGATAAACGTATCGTTTTCCAAGGTGTACATACTTTATTTGCCGCTTCGTACGATAGAGAGTGGCAAGAGGGTGAAGAGCGAGTAAGTGAAGTAGTTTTCATCGGAAGAGATATTAATAAAGAGTGGTTCCAAGAACATTTTCAGGAGTGTGTGAAATAAGTCTGCGTAAATTGCAGGCTTATTTTTTATGAACATTCTATTAGATTGCAAAACAGAATTAAATAAGGGAAAGAAATTAAAAATTGATAAATGTATAATAAAAAGCCTGTTTTCACAGGCTTGTATTTTCGTCTATTAGTAACTCCATTACAACACCTACAACTGGACCTTCATCATCAATATCACCATTTAAGCGGAAACCAAATGATTCATACAGTCCCATTGCAAGTTTGTTGTCTGGATGTAAACTTAAGTAAATTATTTTGCATTCAAATTTTTCTTGTAAGAATTGAATGAGTAAGCGAAGGAAACGTTTTGCGTATCCTTTTCCTTGATATTGTTGGTCAATCATAAAGCGATCGAGCCATACACTTTTATGTTTTACTGAATACCATCCATACATTGCATAACCTACAAGTGTTTCTCCATCATATAAACCTACTGACGTTCCGTTTCCTTCATATAATGATTCTGCTAAAGAAAACGCGTTACTTTCAATAAATTGTTGCTGATCTTTTGTGACGTTTAAAGCAACTACTGAACGCCAATTTTTTGCTGTTACTTCACAAATGTGAAGATTCATAATTCCAACTCACCTTCTAAATTAATATAGCTTTAAAGCTAATATGGATAATTTTACTTGTTATTTTGGTCAAGTCAAGGATAAATACATAAAAAGGCAGCTGAATACCAGATTCAGCTGCCTAGAAAATATAATGGATTAGTTTGTTGCTTCTTTCAATGTGTTTACGTTTTCTTCCATTAAAGTGAAGTAATCTTTATTATTTTTCGCATCATCTTCAGAAATAGTAGCTAAGTGATTTAAGCGTAAAACTTTTGTACCAGTTTCTTTTTGAATTACGGATGCTACTTTTGGAGTAGAGAACGTTTCGAATAAAATATATTTTAGACTATGTTCTTTTACTGTTTTTGTAATGTCAGCAAGCTGCTTTTGAGATGGTTCATCAGAAGCTGAAATTCCAGCGATAGGAATTTGTTTTAGGCCGTATCGTTGTTCCCAGTAACCATAGGCAGCATGAGAAACTAAAATTTCTTTCGTTTTTGCGTTCGCTACAGCTGCCTTAAATTGATCGTCTAAATCAGTAAATTTAGTTTGAAGTGCGGCGAAGTTTTTTTCGAATTCTTGTTTATGTTCAGGTTGTAATTCTACAAGTGCATTTTTAATTTTTTCCGCCTGTTTCATTGCTAGAGTAGGATCTAACCAAACATGCGGGTCTTTATCGTGATGATGTTCATCTTCTTTATGGCCATCTCCATGATCATGATGCTCTTCTTCAGTAGAAGCACGAAGCTCAATACCTTTAGATGCATTTACAATTTTAACATTTTCTTTTTGTAATGTTTTTTCCATTTTTTCAGCAAATGGTTCTAATTCAGCGCCGTTATAAACGAATAAATTAGCTTTTGCAACTTGTACTGTTTGTTTTTGACTTGGTTCAAATGTATGTGAATCTGCACCAGGTGGGTAAATTGCTTCAACATTTACATAGTCGCCACCGATTTTCTTTGCGAAATCAGCAAGTGGGAAAATCGTTGTATAAACTGTTAGCTTTCCATCTTTCTTGGCATTACTTTCTTTTTTATTTGAGCAGCCAGCGAAAATTAAGGTAAAAATAAGTAAGAATGAAAATATAGTCAATCTTTTAGGCATGAAGTTCTCCTCTTTTCTTTTTTACGGATATATTTTCCCCAATTATAGAAGAAAAATATCATTTTAATACAAAACGGAATAATTACGTTTTAGTTTGCGAACTTAGTATAATACATCTTTAATAAAGTTGCAATAAATAATAATCATTCCGATTTGTTTTTGTTATAAAGTTGTCAAATATAAGGGTATTATTTTTGCAAATGCATGCATATGTGACAACGCTGTTTTCATATATTGAAAAGGAGGTTAAAGAGGGGGGTGAGCGTTTGGGTTACTTAATGGAAGCTATTTTATTAATATTAGCGGTAGTATTGCCATTATCTTTTGTATTAATTTTTTTAAGAAGATTAATAAGTAATTTAGGGGACGCTACAACAATAACGAAATTACAAGAGAGAGATGAGAAAAAAGAGTAAGTAAAACACTATGCGTACGCATAGTGTTTTACTTGTGGTAAAATAAGATCAGGAAACTCCTAAAGGTTGTATTTTACTGAAGGAGAGAAAAGTAAAATAAGAGGTATATGCATATATGAATAAGCGAACAGCGTTAATACTTGGTGCAAGTGGTTTAGTTGGACAAGAGATAACGCGTCTATTACTTGAATCAGATTACTATGATTCGGTTACTATTTTTGTAAGAGATCCAATGCAATGGCAACATGAAAAGTTACAGCAGAAACAAGTTGATTTTTCGGTATTAGAGGAATATAAAGAGTTCTTTGCTGTGGATGATGTTTTTAGTTGCTTAGGAACAACAATAAAAAAAGCAAAAACAAAAGCAAATTTTAAAAAAGTAGATTATGAATATACGTTACGAGCTGCTTGTTTAGCTGAAAAACAAGGGGTACAAAATTTCCTTGTTGTGTCTTCTATGGGAGCGAATCCTAAATCATTTTTCTTTTATTCACAAGTGAAAGGAAAAATGGAAGAAGAATTGCAAAAGTTAGTGATCGGTGGTATTCACATTTTTAGACCATCATTATTAGTAGGAAATCGACAAGAATTTCGTTTCGGTGAACGAATGGCTGAAAAGTTATCTCGTATTATTCCTTTTATCTTTAAAGGGGCTTTCAAAAAGTATAAACCAATTTCAGCTAAAGATGTGGCGAAAGGGATGTATATAACCGCGCTGCGAGAAGAATCGGGTATCCATACTTATAATTCAAATGAAATTACAACGATAGAATAAATAAAGCCGAGAAGAATGACTTCTCGGTTTTATTTATTCGTATGAATTTTTCCTGGTGCTCGCTTATATTGGTGAGGTTCTTGCAATTCAAAGCCAAGTTCATTGGCTGCTATTCTCGGGAAGTACGGGTTGCGAAGTAACTCACGTCCGATGAAAATTAAATCTGCTTCGTTATCATTTAAAATTTGCTCTGCTTGAGATCCAGTCGTAATCAATCCAACTGCACCAGTTGCAATCTTAGTATACTCTTTAATATGTTTGGCGTATTGTACTTGGTAACCAGGATACACATCAATATGTGCTGGTACAACTGCACCAGAACTACAATCGATTAAATCTATTCCCTGTTCTTTCATCCACTTTGTATACTGAACATAATCTTGAACTGTTAGTCCGTCAGGGTGATAATCATTTGCTGAAATACGAACGAATATTGGTCCGTCCCAAACTTTATTTACAGAGTCGATGATTTCGCGTAAGAAGCGATAGCGGTTTTCAGGTGAGCCGCCGTATTCATCCGTTCGTTTATTAGTAAGTGGTGATAGGAATTCATTGATAAGGTAACCGTGAGCGCCATGTAGTTCGATAACATCAAATCCGGCTTGTTTTGAACGTAACGCGGCCCTCTGAAAAGCTAATATAGTCTCTTTGATTTGCTGTATATTCATTTCTACTGGTATTTTCATCGTATCACTAAAAGGAATTGCAGAAGGAGCGAAAGCATTCGTACCTAATTCAGCTTTTCTTCCGGCGTGAGCGAGTTGAATGGCAGCTTTTGCACCGTTATCATGTATAAAAGTAGTCGTTTTATGTAAGCCTTCAATTAGGTTGTCATCCCAAATGCCTAAGTCTTTGTTAGAAATTCGTCCTTCAGCTAAAACGGCAGTTGCTTCAACCATAACTAAACCTACTTGGCCAGCAGCGCGAGTTCCATAATGAATGAGATGGAAATTCGTAACGCGGCCATCTTCATTCCCCGATGAATACATACACATAGGCGACATAACGATACGATTTTTTAGTGTAACGTTCTTAATTGTATAAGGTGAAAAAAGCTTGGAATTCATCAAATGGCCTCCTTGATTGAATTTTCTTATATTTTACCATTCTCTTTTTTGTTTCTCTAATAAAACGCTTATACGAAAAATTTTGTTTATTCGTGTTACAATGACTAATATGAACTGAATTGGAGGATGACATATGTACCAGGCTTATTATGAAAGCGAAGTAGGTTTGCTAGAAATTACAGCAAATCAAGAAGGCATTACGTCTGTTATATTTGTTGATGAACGACAAGAAGAGAATAAAAATGAAATGATAGAACAATGTATAAATGAGTTAGATGAATATTTTAAAGGGAAAAGAAAAGAGTTTACGGTCCCGCTGTCTGCGGAGGGAACCGCATTTCAAAAAAATGTATGGGATGCTCTTTATACTATTCCGTACGGCGTAAGTGCTTCATATTTAGATATTGCAGAGAAGGTTGGAAATACAAAAGCTGTACGGGCAATAGGAGGGGCAAATAGTCGGAATCCAATTTCAATAATCGTTCCATGTCACCGTGTAATAGGAAAGAGTGGAAAGCTTGTTGGATATGCGGGTGGTTTATGGAGGAAAGAGTGGTTATTAAAACACGAAGGTATTTTGAAATGACGTATGTATGGGAAGAGGGATTGTTTTGAAATGTATAAATTGTGGGCAACCTTGCGAGGAGGAACAGTTAAATTGTGCAAGTTGTCAGCGAAACTTGGATAATGAACAAGATGAAGGCAGCTCGTTAATAGATAAAGAACTAGAAGTATATGTAGGGAGACAATATCCGTATTACAAAAGGAAATGGGAGCTTGAGAATAAGCGGATTGCTAGGTGGAGCTGGAATGGTTGGGCTGCTATTTTCAATATAGGCTGGCTAGGATATCGTAAGTATTATGTACCAGCTGCTTTATTTATGTTGTTATTAGTAGCGTGTGATGCATTTTCGTATTATATGGGATTTAATGTAGCGTTGCCAATCATTAATATGGTACCTCTTACGTTTTTATTACTCATTTTTATTCTGTTTGGAATGGGGATTTTTGCAAATGGATTATACTATCAATTTGCGGAAAGACGTATATACCGAATAAAAGCAAGAGAAATAAAAGATAAATCAGTTGAAAACTATCTAATCAATGATAGCGGCGGAACGAGCAAAATGGGAGCGACAATTGTTACTATTTTAGCAGTTGCTAGCATATTTTTTAGTCATTTCTTTTTTCCGACTGATCGAGACGTTATTCAAAAGGTTCGTACAAGCTCGCTTTATGAATATCCTTTCTTTTCAATAGGTGAATCTTTCGAAAATTATTTTCAAAATTCAGGTTGGATATATTATCGTGGAACGGAAGGGTTAGAATTAGTAGAATTCCAAGGATATAACGCCGGAACGCCAAGACAAAAGGTGAAGATTCAATTTGTTGTCGATTATAAATTAGGTGAAGTGGAACCATACTCACTTATGGTTAATGGTGAATCTAAAACTGAAGAAGAGTTTTTGAAGCTGATGGAAGAAATATTTAAAGTTCAAAATCCATTTGATATAGAGGATGGATTACAAGTAAATGCTATTCAAGGAAGCGACTGGAAAGAAATTTCCGATCGCTTTTTTCTATGTTTGTTAAAATAAATATTTAAAATAATCAGAATCTTTTGTATAATAAAATATATTATATAGGATTTAACTTATACATATAGATTGGGGGAAGGAAGAATGAAGAGAAAGACAACAACAATTGCTGCACTTGCGTTAACGACGAGTGTATTGGTTGCAGGATGTGGGAATGGTGAGAAGGCTTCGACAACGAAGAAAGAATCGAATAAGGGAATGGCCGATAAACAAGTTTTAAATTTGCTAGAAACAGCTGAAATTCCTTCAATGGATACATCTAAATCAACGGATTCTGTATCTTTCCGTGTATTTGTAAATGCAATGGAAGGTTTATATCGTCTAGATAAAGATAATAAACCAACACCAGGTATGGCAAAAGATGTGAAGATTAGTGAAGATAAAAAGACATATACATTTGAATTACGTGATGCGAAATGGTCAAATGGTGATCCAGTTCGAGCACAAGATTTTGTATATGCATGGCAACGTACATTAGATAAAGCAATAGCGGCAGAATATGCATTCATTTTATTTGATGTGAAAAATGCACAGAAAGTAAATAAAGGTGAATTACCAGCAGATCAATTGGGTGTTAAAGCGAAGGATGATAAAACGTTGGTAGTAGAATTAGAGCAACCAGCACCTTATTTTCTTGAGCTTACGTCGTTCCCTACATTTTTCCCATTAAATGAAAAATATGTGAAAGAGCAAGGAGATAAATATGGATTAGAAGCAGATAAATTATTATATAATGGACCATTTACAATGAGTCAATGGAAACATGAACAAAATTATCAGTTAAAGAAAAATCCTAATTATTGGGATAAAGATACTGTAAAGTTAGACGAAATTAATGTAAGTATTGTGAAGGAAACAAGCACGGGAGTAAATTTATATGATAGTGATCAAGCAGATCGAGTTATTTTAACTTCTGAATTTGTTGATAAATATAAAAAGAATAAACCAGATGAATTTAAAACGAAGTTAGATCCACGCATATATTTCTTGCGTTTTAACCAAAAAAATGCAACATTTAAAAACCAAAAAGTACGTGAAGCAATTGATTTGGCATATGATAAAAAAGGAATTGCTGATGTCATTTTAAATGACGGTTCATTGCCAGCATATTTCTTAGTACCTGAAAAATTCACGACAGGTCCGGATGGAAAAGACTTCCGCTCTGTAAATAAAAACTTCCGTGATAGTAAAGATAATGCAGAGAAAGCAAAAAAATTATGGGAAGAAGCGAAGAAAGAGCTTGGTCAAGATACAATTACGGTTGAATTACTAAACGATGATAACGGTAGCCGTAAAAAAGTAGGCGACTTTATTAAAGAAGAACTAGAGAAAAACTTGCCTGGTATTAAAGTGAATTTGAAACAGCAACCATACAAGCAGAAGCTAGATTTAGAAAAGAAATTCCAATATGAATTCTCATTATCTGCATGGAGCCCTGATTATCCGGATCCAATGACTTATATTGATATGTTTGTTACTGGAAGCTCATTTAATGAAATGGATTATTCTAATCCGAAGTATGATGATTTAGTAGCGAAATCAAAAGGAGAGCTATTAAAAGATGATAAAGCACGCTGGAATGCACTTGCGGAAGCTGAAAAAATCTTAATTGGTCAAGACGCAGCAATTTCTCCTACGTACCAACAAAGTACAGCTTATTTAGAGAAGCCGTTTGTAAAAGGCATTGCTAACCATACGTTTGGCGGGGACTTCAGTTATAAATGGGCATATGTTACAAAAAAATAGTACAATAAAAGGTGAGTGAATTTTCGCTCATCTTTTATTTGTATAAGGAGGAATTATAGTTGTTAAGGGGAATCAATCATATTTGTTTTTCGGTATCTAATTTAGAAAACTCTATTATGTTTTATGAAAAAGTATTAGAAGGAGAATTATTAGTTAAAGGGAGGGAATTGGCGTATTTTAACATATGTGGAGTATGGATAGCGCTTAATGAAGAGACACATATTCCGAGAAATGAGATTCATCAATCTTATACGCACATTGCATTTTCTGTTGAACAAGAAGACTTTGAATATCTAATACAGCGATTAGAAGAAAATGATGTTCATATTTTAAAAGGAAGAGAACGTGATGTCAGAGATTGCGAATCTATATACTTTGTTGATCCTGACGGTCATAAATTTGAGTTTCACTCAGGGACACTGCAAGATCGTTTAAATTATTATAGAGATGAGAAACCTCATATGACATTTTATTAGGGAGGGATAGCATTTGCATGCACTTGTAATTGGTGGAACAGGAATGCTAAAGAGAGTTTCTATGTGGCTTTGTGAGCAAGGGTTTCATGTTTCTATTATCGGGCGAGATGAAGTGAAATTAGAAAATGTTAAGCGGATGAGTTCTACACTAGAAAATATTACATGCCTTTCGTTAGATTATCATAATGATGAAGATGTAAAGCTAGCTATTAAAAGTACAGTTGAGAAAAATGGCCCGATCACATTAGCTGTTGCATGGGTACACTCAAGTGCAAAGCATGCACTATCAAATATTTGTAAAGAACTAGATTTATCGTCTAAAACATATAGTTTATTTCATATTTTAGGTAGTAAAGCATCACGTATGACTGCACAAAAAATAGGGAGTACGCGATGTAGTTATCATAGAATTATTTTAGGTTTTATTTTAGAAGATACATATGGAAGATGGCTTACTCATGAAGAGATAGCTGATGGAGTTATAAAAGGGATTGAAAGTAAACGAGCGGAGTGGATTGTAGGGAGAGTTGAACCGTGGGAATTACGACCAACATGGTGAGGGGGAGTAAGAAATGAAAACAACTATATATGTAACAAGGCATGGTGAAACAGAGTGGAATGTAGTGAAGCGAATGCAAGGACGGAAAAATTCTGCTTTAACTGAAAATGGTATAGTTCAGGCGAAACAATTAGGGAATCGAATGAAAGATTTACCAATCCATGCGATCTATAGTAGTCCGAGCGAAAGAACACTTCATACGGCAGAGTTAATAAAGGGGGAACGTGATATACCCATTATAGCGGATGAGCATTTCTATGAAATCAACATGGGTATATGGGAAGGACAAACAATCGCGGATATAGAAAAGCAATTTCCAGAAGAAGTACATCTGTTTTGGAATGAGCCACATCTTTTTCAGTCAACATCAGGCGAAAATTTTGAGGCCGTTTATGAAAGAGTAATTGAAGGGATGCAGCTTCTTTTAGAGAAGCATAAGGGACAAAGCATATTGATTGTTTCTCATGCGGCAGCAGCAAAATTACTTGTAGGGCATTTCGCGGGAATTGAAATAGAAAATGTGTGGGATGATCCATTTATGCATAGTGCTAGTTTGAGCATAATAGAATTTGAAGAGGGTATTGGTAAAGTGAAACAATTTGCAGATATAAGTCACTTTCAATAAATGTAAAAAAGGCCGCAAAACGGCCTTTTTTTGGTGGTATAAAAACTAGCAGTTACGTTTTTTATACCAGAAGTGATCAAATTTCTTATTTTTGCAAGATGGGAATTTATGTCCGCCTTTGCAATCATTCCATTTGTGCCCATCATCGTGACAGTCTTTACCATGATCACATGAATCATCGCAAGAGCCGCCGTGTCCGTGAGGGAAGAATTCGCATTTTTTACAGTAACATCGTTTAGTCCAGTAAAATTTCTTTTCAAAACGTACACATTTTGTAACGAAAGTACAATGTTTTCTACGCGTACGTTTTGTAACTAAAACGCATTCTTTTCTACGTGTTACTTTCGTAACGAACGTCCATTTTTGAACGCGTACACGAGTACATTTCGTAACAAATGTCCACTTTTTAACGTGAGTACATTTTGTAACAAATGTACAATGTTTCACACGAGTACATCTTGTTCTTGGGCATTTACAATCGTCGCTACACTCAATTTTTGAAGAGCAATCGTCATCACATTCGAATGTGCTTGGATCTTGGTGTAAGAAATCCTCCATCCCAGCACTTTTGATTTCTTCAACAGCTTTTCTAATATCACGTTTCATAGAAATCCTCCTTATCATGTATTAAGTTGAAAAGGTATTCTTTTTCCTTAACATGATATGAGAGATGACGTCTTTCTGAACAGGACAAGAGTGTAATTTTCTATAAATAGATGATAGCGGATGTATGGACAAGACAAGGCGCATACATTGAATGAAGAGAACTGAGAAGGGATGAGAAAATATGTTACCTTCATATGATTTTTTTGTTCATCCAATGTACTTAGTGGAATTGAAAAAAGACATTTGGTCAGATAGTCCAGTGCCAGCAAAATTAACTTATGGAAAAAAGAAATATGACATTGATATCGTATACCGAGGAGCTCATATTCGTGAGTTTGAGAAAAAATCTTATCATGTTATGTTTTATAAACCAAAAAAATTTCAAGGTGCGAAAGAGTTTCATTTGAATTCTGAGTTTATGGATCCGTCTCTCATACGAAATAAACTATCGCTAGACTTTTTTCATAACATTGGTGTACTTTCGCCAAAATCACAACATGTATTTATAAAAATTAATGGTCAAATTCAAGGTGTGTATTTACAGTTAGAATCGGTTGATGAAAACTTTTTGAAAAATAGAGGATTACCGAGTGGTTCTATTTATTATGCGATAGATGATGATGCGAATTTTTCATTAATGAGTGAACGAGATAAAGATGTTAAGACGGAGCTCTTTGCGGGTTATGAATTTAAATATTCGAATGAAAATAGTGAAGAACAACTGAGTGAATTTGTATTTCAAGCGAATACTTTGACGAGGGAAGCCTATGAAAAAGAGATTGGGAAGTTTC
Organism: Bacillus sp. FSL K6-1338; assembly: GCF_038006965.1. NCBI lineage: Bacteria > Bacillati > Bacillota > Bacilli > Caryophanales > Bacillaceae > Bacillus > Bacillus sp. FSL K6-1338. Next base: position 1,942,476 of record NZ_JBBOWI010000001.1, read on the forward strand.
TACATGTAGATAAATATTTACGATGGTTAGCAGGAGTTATTTTTACGCAAAACTTTGATGGTTTTGTCCATAACTATGCACTATATCATAACGATGAAACAAATTTATTTGAAGTTATACCGTGGGATTATGATGCGACTTGGGGGCGAGATGTACAAGGGAGACCGCTTAATCATGAATATATCCGCATTCAAGGGTATAACACGCTAAGTGCAAGATTGTTAGACATACCTGTGTTTAGAAAGCAGTATCGAAGTATTTTAGAAGAAATATTAGAAGACCAATTTACAGTTTCGTTTATGAGGCCGAAAGTAGAAGGATTGTGTGAATTGATTCGTCCATATTTACTACAAGATCCATATATGAAAGAAAAATTAGAAACATTTGATCAAGAGGCTGATATGATTTATGAATATATAAATAAAAGAAGAAAATATATACAAGACCACTTATATGAATTGGATTAATTTTGAAAGAGATTGAAACGTTATCAATCTCTTTTTTTTGTATAATAAAGATGTATCAATAAAAGTGAAGTAATATATTTGAAAGAGAATGGGGATGCGGATATATGACGATTAAATGGATTGATTGGGTAAAACAAATACAATCTATAACCCAAGCAGGTTTAACGTATTCTAAGGATGTGTACGATATAGAACGCTTCCAACAATTACGAGACATTTCGATTTCGATGATGTCACATTACACAAAAACTGATTGGGAAGTTGTAGAGAAATTATTTGCAAGTGAGACAGGCTATCAAACACCTAAAGTTGATATAAGAGCAGTTGTTTTTCAAAATGAAAAGTTATTATTTGTGAAAGAAAAAAGCGATGGGAAATGGGCATTGCCAGGTGGATGGGCTGATGTCGGTTATACGCCAACTGAAGTTGCAGCAAAAGAGGTTGTCGAAGAGACGGGTTATGAGGTAGATCATTTTAAGTTACTAGCTATATTTGATAAAGAAAAACATCAACCATCTCCATCGGCGACGCATGTATATAAGATTTTCATTGGATGCGAGATTATTGGTGGAGAAAAGAAAACTAGCATTGAAACAGAAGAGGTGGAGTTTTTTGGTGAAAATGAATTGCCTAATTTATCAATTGCTAGAAATACAGAAGACCAAATTAAAGAGATGTTTGCCTACATGAAAGACCCGCAGAAAGAGAAATTAATAGATTAATCCTGCTTGAATTGTACATATTGTTAAAATGAAGATATTGGCAGATTGCAGCCTTTATGTAATAATGGGATGGTATGTGAAGAAAAAAGGAGATAAAAAAGAACATGTTAGCAAACATAATAGATCAGTTATTGCAATTTTTTGCAAGCTTAGGTTACTTTGGAGTAGCTCTTGCTTTAATGATTGAAGTAATCCCAAGTGAAATTGTACTTTCGTATGCTGGCTTTTTAGTAGCGGATGGTAAAATTAGTTTTGTGGGTGCAGTTATCGCCGGAACGATTGGTGGTACTTTAGCCCAAATCTTTTTATACTGGCTTGGATACTACGGAGGGCGTCCGGTTGTAGAGAAATATGGGAAATATCTGCTTATTAATAAACACCATTTAGACATAGCGGAAGGTTGGTTTAAGCGTTATGGAGCTGGCGTAATATTTTCTGCGCGCTTTATCCCAGTAGTACGTCATGCAATCTCTATTCCAGCAGGACTAGCTAAGATGCCATTAAAACTATTTACGCTTTATACGGTTGTAGCGATCATTCCATGGTCAATTCTATTTATATACTTAGGTGAAAAACTTGGTGGGAATTGGCGACAAATTAAAGAGTATGCATCTGATTACACACATTACATAATTATAGGAGCTGTTCTTTTTATTGCTCTATACTTCGGTTTAAAATATTTGAAAAAGAAAAAAACAACACGCTAAAGTCAATGATAATTCATTGGCTTTTTTTATTTGTTTCGGTTCGGTTCTAAAAAAAAAGAGTTGTCCATAATGTATAATAATAAAGCGTAGCGGAGGAATGTGATGAAAGGGTCACCGTTTATACGTGGAACGATATTTTTAACGATGGCAACGATGATATCAAAAATGTTAGGGTTTATATATGTTATACCATTTACAGCAATGGTCGGTACGAGTGGGTACGTTTTATATACGTATGCATATCGCCCCTATACAATTATGCTCAGCATTGCGACAATGGGATTACCACTTGCAGTTTCAAAAATGGTATCAAAATATGATCAACTGAATGATTATCATACGGTTAAGAGAGTGTTGAAAAGTGGAATCGTGTTTATGTTTATAATGGGAGTCATTTCGTGTTTTACGTTATATATGCTAGCTCCGCATTTAGCTAAGCTTGTCATCGATGGAAATGATCAAACGGGGAATAGTGTAGGAGCGGTTACTACTAATATTCGAATTGTAAGTTTTGCGTTAATACTTGTGCCAGTAATGAGTTTATTAAGGGGCTTCTTTCAAGGATTCCAATCGATGGGGCCTTCTGCATTAAGTGTAGTTGTAGAGCAATTTTTTCGGGTTTTAACCATTTTAATAGGAAGCTTTGTCGTTTTATATGTTTTAAAAGCGTCTGTTTCATTAGCGGTTGGTATTTCAACGTTCGGTGCATTTATGGGAGCTGTAGGTGGATTAACTGTTTTAAGTGCATATTATATAAGAAGGAGAAGGCACTTAAAGAAAAAAGAGATGGCAAGTATACCACAAACAACAAAATCCTTTTTCTCATTGTATAAGGAGCTCTTTACATATTCTATTCCTTTTGTTGTGGTGGGCTTAGCAATTCCGTTGTATCAGACTATTGATACATTTACAATCAATAAACTACTTATACAAATAGGGTATATGCAAGGAGAAGCGGAAAAAATTAATGCGATAATTGGTCTTGTTCAAATGGTTGTGCTCATCCCGGTATCCGTTGCGACAGCTTTTAGTATGTCTCTCGTACCAGAGATGACGAAAGCTTACACAGCAGGAAATACGAAGCTATTGTACAAACATTTTACGAGAACAAATGTATTAGTAGTAGCGATTACGGTGCCGGCTGCAATTGGAATGATTGTGTTAGCCAAGCCTGTATATACTCTTTTATTCGGTGCTGGAAATGATCCAGAGATGGGGAGAATCATTTTACAGTATTATGCTCCTGCTTGCATACTATTTTCTCTTTTTACAGTAACGGCTGCTATGCTACAAGGAATCAATCAACAGCAGAAGACGGTGCTAGGACTAGTGATTGGAATTATTGTGAAAATAGTTTTAAATATTGTATTGCTTCCGTATTTCGATTATGTAAGTTTTATTATTTCAACATACGCGGGCTATACGATTTCAGTTGGGTTTAACTTGTGGATGCTTTCTAAATATGTTATAAAGGCAACATAAGCTTTTAAGGCAGAGAGCACTCTGTCTTTTTCTATGTTTATAATATTTTTCTTATAAAAACGTTTTCAAAATAATTTTTCTATTGAAATTTAAACGTATGTTTCATATGCTGAGAATGGCGGTTTAAAAACTGTGATTTAAGAGAGGTAGATTCCTACATGTAAAAAGAATCGGGGTGATAGTATGTTAAATATATATTTAACAGACCGAAACGGAAAACTACAAGAGATTGAGGAAATGCAAAAGGGGTGCTGGATTAATGTACTTCATCCAACAGAAGAAGAAATTCAATATCTAGTACAAACTTTAAATGTAGACTTAGATTTCATTAAAGACCCTTTGGATGATGAAGAACGCTCTCGTATTGAAAAGGAAGACAATAATACTTTAATTATCGTGGATATTCCGACAGTTAGACATGACGAAGAAGGAAATTCGATTTATGACACGATTCCAATAGGTATGATTGTGATGCCAGATTGCTTTGTGACAATTTGTTTAGAAGAAAACCCAATTTTTGAACGTTTTATTAATCAACGTATTAAAGAATTTTATACGTTTAAGAAGACGCGCTTTGCACTTCAGCTCTTATATACGATTTCTACTTATTATTTAAGATACTTAAAGCAAATAAATCGAAAAACAATTGATTTAGAGCATCAATTAAATCAGTCAATGAAAAATAAAGAGATTTTCACATTATTAGGCCTTGAGAAAAGTTTAGTATACTTTACAACGTCATTAAAGGCTAATAAAATTGTGATTCAAAAGTTAATGCGTAATAGTACATTTTTAAAAATGTATGAAGACGATCAAGATTTATTAGAAGATGTATTAATTGAAAATAAACAGGCTATTGAAATGGCGGAAATATATAGTCACATTTTAAGTGGAATGATGAATACTTTTAGCTCCGTTATATCAAATAATTTAAATAGTGTTATGAAACTGTTAACGTCAATTACGATCATTTTATCTTTACCGACGATGGTTTCTAGTTTCTTTGGAATGAACGTAAAGGTTCCGTTTGAAGGGGAAGCCCACGGTTTTGTAATTGTACTCATCATATGTGTAACACTATCTTTCACGTTAGCTTTTGTTTTTTGGAAGAAACGTTACTTTTAACGATAAAAAAGCTGCTCTAGCATAGTTATATAACTACGCTAGAGCAGCTTTTTTGCTATGAAATCTCAAATTTTGAATAGAATATAACTTGTACAATGTAATGTATATAAAGGGTATGTATTCCATATAAACCTTGTCCAATTAATGAAATGGGGTTAAAATTACATATTGTTAATGAAAAGTTGGAGGAAATACATCATGGAATTGTTTCAATTACCGAAAGCATTCCTGCAAATGAATACAATTTTTATCTCCATATTGATCGAAGCACTTCCTTTCGTGCTCATTGGTGTATTTATTTCAGGATTCATTCAAATGTTCGTGACAGAAGATATGGTAGCAAAATGGATGCCGAAAAACCGATTTCTGTCTGTTTTAGTAGCTACTTTTTTAGGGATGTTGTTTCCAGGTTGTGAATGTGGAATTGTTCCGATTGTAAGACGATTAATCGGAAAAGGGGTTCCGCCATATGCGGGGATTGCATTTATGTTAACTGGGCCAATTATTAATCCAGTTGTTTTATTTGCAACATACGTTGCCTTTGGAAGTAGTATGCACATGGTATGGTATCGTTCTATTGTAGCGATTATCGTAGCAATTATCGTTGGAATTATATTATCATTTATGTTTAGAGAACATCAATTAAGAGATGATCACTTCTCAGAAGTGAATCATAAGCGTCCATTACGTAAAAAAATGTGGGATGTATGTACGCATGCTGTTGAGGAATTTTTCTCGATGGGAAAATATTTAGTATTAGGTGCGTTAATTGCAGCTGCAGTTCAAACGTTCGTACAAACTTCAACACTTCTTGCTATAGGACAAGGGCCGTTCTCTTCACCAGCTGTTATGATGGGACTTGCTTACATATTATCACTTTGTTCAGAAGCGGATGCGTTTATTGCTTCATCATTCCAAAGTACATTTTCAACAGCATCACTTGTCGCGTTCCTTGTTTACGGACCGATGGTGGATATTAAAAATATGTTTATGATGCTTGCGACATTTAAAACGAAATTTGTAATTGTCGTTACAGTTACAGTTACACTTGTTGTTTATGCAAGCTCACTACTCATTTATGCGATGGGGTGGTAGGTTATGTTTCGAGCGTATATATTATTAGGTTTTACAATATTAATTGCGCAGCTTCATATTTCGGGTAACATTACGAAGTATATCAATATGGAGTATGCTTATTTATCAACAACAGCAGCAATTATTTTAGGTTTCTTAACGATTGTACAAATTATCGTCGTTTTCCAAAAAGAGCACCAAAAGGAAAAAGAGAAAAATGATTGCAGTTGTGACCATAGCCATTGCGGGCATGATCATTCAAAAGATGAGAATACATGGTGGAAAAAAGCATTTTCGTACTCATTGTTTTGTTTTCCAATTATCTCAGGCTTATTTTTCCCGATTGCAACGTTAGATTCAGATATTGTTAAGGCGAAAGGATTTCATTTTCCTGTTGCACAAGCAGAAAGTAAGGATCCATTTATGACAAGACAATTTCTAAGACCTGATACGAGCATTTATTACGGGAAAGAAGGATACCGCGGTGTAATGGAAAAAGGGAAGAAAGAGTTTGTTACGAAAGACAATATTAATTTGAAAGATGAAGACTTCCTAAAGGGTATGGAAACAATTTATAATTATCCTGGCGAGTTTACTGGGAAAAAATTATCTTTTAAAGGGTTTGTTTTTAGAGATGATTCTTCTAAAAAAGAACAATACTTCTTATTCCGTTTCGGTATTATACATTGTGTAGCAGATTCTGGTGTGTATGGTATGTTAGTGAAAAAACCAGAAGGTGTAGAATGGAAAAATGATGATTGGATTCAAATAGAGGGAGAAATTTCTACTGAATTTTATCAGCCGTTTCATGCGAATATTCCTGTATTAGAAGTAACGAAATGGAATAAAGTTGAACAGCCGAAAGAACAATATGTATTTAGAGGGGCCGATTGATAAGATCGGTTCTTTTTTGTGGACTAAAAGTTCTGAATGTTGTTAATATTAAACGTGTAGTTCATTTCGTATAGTGATTATTGAAATATTAGGGATAAATCATTAAAGGGGTGATAACAATGACAGAAGTAAAGGGGAAAACAGCCAATGAGTCAAGGGTGTTCAAAACGAGCCGAGTATTCCCAACAGATTTAAATGATCATAACACGCTATTTGGTGGGAAGATATTAGCGGAGATGGATATGGTTGCTTCTATTTCAGCATCCAGACATTCGAGAAAGGAATGTGTCACAGCATCTATGGACTGGGTCGATTTCTTACATCCTGTTCGTTCTTCAGATTGTGTTAGTTATGAATCTTTCGTAATTTGGACGGGAAGAACTTCAATGGAAGTGTTTGTGAAGGTAGTGGCTGAAGATTTAATCTCAGGTGAGAAGCGTATAGCGGCAACGTCATTCGTTACTTTTGTGGCACTTAGTAAGGAAAATAATCCAGTTCCTGTACCGCGTGTTATCCCTGAAACAGAAGAAGAGAAAGAATTACATCGTATTGCTGTGTTACGTGCAGAACAGCGTCATATACGTAAGGCAGAGAGTAAGAAAGTAGCCACATTGTTAACCTTTTGAGATGAATATTTAGCCATTTAATTTACTATAGTAGGCGGAAATGGTTTTAAAATGAAAAGCGGACACCTAAAAATAGGTGTCCGCTTTTATAGTTTTTTCATCCACATATCATATGACAGTAGCTACTTAGCAGAAGCAAGCAGCACCGACGATGATTAAGAGGATAAATAATACGACTAGTAGCGCAAATCCATTACCATGTGCGAAGCCCATTGTTATTTCCTCCTTTTATTTTAAGATACAACATACAATATGCAAATGAGCTATTGTTTGATATGGACATATATCATGCAATGACATATTTTCTTGAATGATAATGTAATAAAAAAGGGAAGATATAGAAATAACAGTAAGTGGAGAAAGGAATTTATCCATGAAGCACTTTTTCGCTATAATTCTTTGTTTAATAGGTGTATTCATTTGGATGAACATCGATGTGGAAATGGGGAAGGAAATGGCTAGTGAATATGAATTAGGACAAGTTCGATTAGGTGAATTTCAACTATATACGAACGGTGAAGAGTTATATAGAAAATTATTTGACGATATAAACGATGCAGAAAAGTATATATATATCCATTTTTATATTGTAGGAAAAGATGAAATAAGCCAAGAGTTTTTACAGTTATTAGAGAAAAAAGCATCTAGCGGAGTAGAAGTGAAATTGTCAGTCGATCGGATAGGCGGATATAAGTTGAAGAAAAAGGTAATTAGCCGATTAAAGGAAAACGGTGTGAAGTTTACATTTAGTAAAAAACTGAAACTGAAAAATGTGTTCTATTCTTTGCATCAACGGAATCATAGACGCATTGTTACCATAGATGGAAAGATATCATACGTCGGTGGCTTTAATATCGGAAAGGAGTACCTTGGACAAGATCCGAAGTTTGGGCCATGGCGTGATTATCACGTGCGCATCCATGGTGATGGTGCAGCGGATATGGAAAGAAAGTTCGCCGAAGATTGGAAAGAAGATACAGGAGAAAAAATGCCTATACATGAAAGTATACCTACATTAGGGAATGTGAAATATCAATATTTATTTTCAAATGGAAAAGGCTTATGGGAAAAGTATGGGACACTTTTAAAAAAGGCTAAAAAGTCTTTAATTATCGCTACACCATATTTTGTACCAAGTAAAGAAATGGTGAAAGAGTTAAAAGCTGCATTAAATCGTGGTGTTAATGTAAAAATTCTCGTGCCATTTAAAAGTGATGCCATATTGTTAAAACAAGCTGCCTATCCATATTTGAAAGATATGTTACATGCTGGAGCGGAGATTTATCAATATCGAAATGGATTCTTTCATGGGAAAGTAACAATCATTGATGGAGAAATTGTTGATATTGGGACAGCGAATTTTGATAATAGAAGTTTTTATTTAAATTGCGAGTCTAACTGTATCATATATGATAAAACAGTTGTTGATGAAGTATGGAGTCGATTACAGGTAGACTTTCATAAATCAAAACGATTTTCTGAAGAAGATTTTGAGAAAATTAGTGGATGGGATTGGTTTTTAGCAAGAATAGCGAATGTTTTAGCATCATATTTATAGCATATGGACAAAAGAGAAGGGAGGCGCTTTAATGGACTGTATGAAAGAATTAATGAGATATAGTTATATGCTAATATACAAGGTTGGAGAGTATGCTGGAAAGGTCAGAGACGAAGAATTAAAAAATCTATTACAGCACCATTTACCATATATGTTACAAGCATATAATGAACAAGTAAATTTTCAAGAAGGAGAGAATGTGCAGCATATAACCTGTGAAACAACGGAGTTTGATTTGCATGAAATGGAAAAGGAGACAGTTAGTAAATTACAGGGGATATTCATATTGCAACCTGTTATATTGCGCACTTGAAACGATTAGCTTTAAAGTTTGCTCAAGTTGCAGTGGAGGTTGCTAATCCGGAGTTTCGCTCATTTTTGGAAAATTGTTTCTTGAAAATGAACCGTTACGCTTATAGTGTGTGGCAATATGTTATGAAGAAGGAATATAAGATTACACATCTATATGAAAATGAAAAGTTTGCATGAGAAACTAAGGCGGAATGGTATGCGCCTTAGTTTTTTTACGTCCATTGAGAGGGAAAAACTAGTTTTATTGTGTATCAATTGGAAATGAAATATATAAATTTAAATTAGGTTTTGTTATCAGAAAATTTACAAAAATTTACCGTATATTTACTGTTTTTCAATCTCTTCTTTAAAAATAGAGAGTAATATGAGGTTGTACATATTCTATCACAAGGGGGAAACGCAAATGAATAAATGGGTTAAATCATTAACTGCTATGGCACTTGCAAGTTCTTTATTAATGGTAGGTTGTAGTAAAGGTGAGGACAAGAAGAAAGAAGACGAAACAACTACACAACAAGAGGACAAAAAGGATAAAGAAACAAGCGGAACTGAGAAGTCTACGGATTCTAAAGAAAAGAAATAATGTAATAATAGAGCTTCCTCTTTTATATGAGGAAGCTTTTTTGTTGTAAATTGATTGAGATTATTGAAAAATAGAAAGAGAATGAAAGAGGGGGAAAACAAATGAAAGTATGTATATTGGGAGCAACAGGACGAGTAGGTTCAAATATAATTAATTTAGCATTAAAGGATTCAGCTGAAGTGACTGCATTAGCGCGTGATTTAAATAGAATAGAAATACAACATGAAAGGTTACGAGTTATAGAAGGTAATGTATTGAACGAAAAGGATATAAAGAAAGCGATAGAAGGAAGTGATATAGTAATTAGTGCACTTGGAACGGATCAAAATAGAACATTAGCGAAGAGTATGCCACAAATTATAAAGCAAATGGAAGAAGCAGGGGTTCATAAAATTATTACAGTAGGAACAGCCGGTATTTTACAAGCAAGAACAAATCCAAATTTATATCGTTTCCAATCAACGGAATCCAAAAGGAAAACGACAACAGCAGCAGAAGATCATTTGGCTGCATATAAGGTACTAAGTAATAGTAATAATTTATGTTGGACAGTTGTTTGTCCGACACATTTAATAGATGGTGAGGCGACAGAGGTATATCGAACTGAAAAAGATATATTGCCAGAAGGTGGATCAAAAATTACAGTGGGTGATACGGCACACTTTGCATGGGATCTATGTAAGAAAAACATATATGAAAATAGCCGAGTAGGTATTGCATATTAAAAAACCATCCCGAAGTCGGGATGGTTAAAAGATGATATAACATACGAAGATGATAATCATAATGATTTGGAGAATTGCTTTCGCTACTGTACTGCTTAAAAAACCAACTACAGTAGCGACTCCAACTAGAAAGGCATCTTTTGGCGCTTTTTTATGCACTAGTTCTGTTATAAATACTGATAAGAACGGTATGATAATAAGTCCGAATGGTGGGAAGAAAAACGATCCAACAATGATAGAAATCATTCCGACACGTTCGCCCCATTTAGAACTACCGTATTTTTTTAAGAAATATCCATTTGCAATAAAATCAGCAACGAAAATGAAAAGAGTGAAAATGACTTGAATAATCCAAAAAGAAGTTGTTAATTCTCCTCCATTTATACCGAAATGGTAAATCAAATATCCAGCCCAGACAGCTAGTATGCCAGGGATAATGGGATAAATAAAGGCGAGAAATGAAACAATGAAACAGGCAATGATACAAATTGTTAATAAAACAGTCACTTTATAGCTCCTTTTTAATATCTAGTTTATGTACAGCAACTTTTTTGACTTGATGTCCATCAAGTTCTAATACTTTAAATTGAAAACCAGCATATTCAATGGAATAGCCAGCTTCAATATTTAAGTCAACTGCTTGAGAGAGAATCCACCCTCCGATTGTATCTAAATCACTATCATCAATATGTAGGCCAAACATATCATTTACTTCAGAAATAAGTACCTTTCCATCTACAACAGTAAGCTTAGGTGTACGTTTTTCAATCATAGGTGGTTCATCCGCATCGAATTCATCTTGAATTTCTCCAATGATTTCTTCAAGAATATCTTCCATCGTTAAAAGTCCGGCAGTGCCACCATATTCATCCATAACGATTGCCATCTGAACGCGATTTTTTTGAAGGTGGACTAACGTTTTACGAATTGGAACTGTTTCAAATACAGTTAGAACAGGATGTATATAAGATTCAAGTGGTTTATAAATACCTTTCGTTTGATCATGGAATACTTCTTTCGTATTGATCATCCCAATGATATCATCTTTATCTTTTTCAATGATTGGATAGCGTGTATATTTCTCAGTAGCGACGATATCCATATTTTCTTCTAACGTATTTTCAGTAGATAAGCAAATCATTTCGGTACGAGGAACCATAATTTCTTTCGCAACTCGATCATCAAATTCAAAAATGTTATTTACATATTTATATTCGGTTTGGTTTATTTCACCGCTTTTAAAACTTTCACCTAAAATGAGTCGCAATTCCTCTTCAGAATGAGCAAGTTCATTTTCTTTCGCAGGTTCTAATCCGAGTAGTTTTGTGAAAAATATAGCTGCACTATTTAGTAGCCAAATGAATGGATACATAATTTTATCAAATAAAATAAGTGGTCTTGCAAATTTGAGTGTGATTGCTTCTGCTTTTTGAATTGCGAAAGACTTTGGAACTAACTCACCTAATACAACGTGGAAAAATGTAATAACACTAAAAGCAATAACAAAAGATAAAGTGTTAGCCATTGTTCCAGTAATATTAATTTTTTCAAAGAGCGGTCGTAGTATATGCTCCACAGTCGGTTCACCAAGCCAACCAAGCCCTAAAGAAGTGATCGTAATGCCGAGTTGACAAGCTGATAAATAAACATCTAAATTAGATAGGACACTTCTTGCAGCTAAAGCTTGTTTATTACCTTCATTTGCAAGTTGGTCAATTCGACTTTTACGTACTTTTACAACAGCGAATTCTGATGCGACGAAAAAGCCAGAAATAAGAATAAGTACAAATATGAGAAAAATATTTAATATGTCCAAGTGTGTTCTCTATTCCAAGGTTTGGAATAAAGATGTCACCTCCTGCAATTATGTTATACTTTTATAATAAATCCAAATGAAAAGAATAGTCAAAGGAAAAGGGTAAATATTGGTATGTTTCTGTAATAGTTTTTGAATTTGCTGTTATTTTGTCCGCTATACAAAAGGAATAACCCCTTACTTTTAGATTATAGAGGGTAATTTCAAATTAAGGTTTTGGAACACTTCTTGTTAAAGTATATGACTGTTGCTTGGAGTAGTTTGTGGTCCATAGTGTTTGAAGGAAAGAAAGTATGCTATATGGGATATAGAGTAGTAATAAGCCGACTGTAACAATTATAGGTGAATTTCCGCCAAATTGAACGATAAATTGTAACAGTCCACTTGTATGAAAAACGCATTCCATAAAAACGAATGAAAGAATAATGGAACCTAAAATTGATTTATGATTCGAAGTAAGCGCCAAAAATAATGTATCCACAAGAAAAGAATCATGTTTTATTTCATATTCATTTGTGTTTTTCAAGAAAGGAATCCATTTTTTTATTGCTTGCATAACGATAATCATGGAAGTACTACATACGATGATAAAAGATGAGTAGTAAGGAAGGTTTATAAATTGTGCGACGTATAGAAGTAGTAATAAGACTGAACATTGTAATACTACAGTGCAAAAAGAGTAAGGTATCCAATTCAATACAGTAGTAAACTTTTTAAACGAGTTAGGTACTTTGAAAAATAAATGGCCGATACCCAAACTTATGAAAAATCCGATCGCAAGGGTAAAAGTAAAACGAACAATCGATATAAAATATATTTCCCATATGTAAGGGAATAATGGTGTTGAATGATTAGAAGTATGTATCATTTGATTTGCTGAGAAAAAGATAGATTCATGCATCCAATCAACCTTTGGAATTGATATAGAAGAAAGCTGTGCGAAGTTTTGAAAAATGCTAATAAATCCATTTTGATAAGAGTAATTGTGTGTAATAAAAAGAGCTGGAATAGGACTTATGGCAAAAATAACAATAACACCAATTATAAATTTACATATATGTGAGCGTAATAAGGACATATAAACCACCTACTCTTGGAATATTCAGAAAATTCTTATTCTTATTTTAGCCGTTTTTGGAGCAAGTTACAATATATTTTTCTTCATGTATGGGCATATGGATAATTTTAAATTGTATTTAGAAATCTATTTTATGTGTGGAATATAAAGCAGAAACTGGTATGTAACAGTACAAATACAAAAAGCGTGAACAGTTTTGCATTTTCACGCTTTTTGTGTGGAATGAAGAGAATGTAGGGAAATGTTGAAAGGATTAAATAGATTTTTAAAATTGGAAAGTGATACCATAAAATTAAACGATGTTTAACTGATACATTCTAGAGGGGGGAGATAAATTGGGGGGGGAATGAAAACGTATCAACGAAAGAAAAGATTTTAAATACAACATTGGAATTAATTAAAAAAGAAGGTTTTGAAAAGGTAACGATAAGAAAAATTGCAGCATTGTCAGATGTAAATATCGCGCTTGTAAATTACCATTTTGGTTCAAAAGAAAAGTTGATTAGTGAGACGATTAGAGTCTTATTAATTAGCTTTCAAGGCACTTTTTCTATTTTAGATAATATTACAGTGCCAGCAAAAGAAAGATTAAAAATATTTTTATTGGATTATGTACTAGTAATTCGGCAATATCCGGAGTTAGTTAGGAAGATTATTGCAATGGGAACTACGGCATTTACATCTCAATACGAATATGGGGATTTTTTGAAGAGGCTAGGTTTTAGTAAAGTGAAGAATATTTTGAGCGAAATAACGAATGAAACGGATCAGGAAATTTTAATGATGATGACAGTACAAATATTTGGATCTATTTTTCTTCCCACATTAATGATGCCAATTCTCGAATCAGGGGCAGATATAAAAGTACCATCTGTAGAAAAACAGATTGATTTCCTATTTGAACGCTATTTTTATAAAAATTGAGATAGTGGGTGATAGAGATGGCTAGTTTCTTTAGAAAGCATTGGTGTGATATAGGATTAGTGGTCGCTATTGTTGTCGTAGTTTGTTTAGTCGCGAATTTGGGAGAAATGAGTGAAATGAAAGTACTGTTATGGTTAAGTTTTGTGGCCATTTTAGTGCATCAATTTGAAGAGTATCGTTGGCCAGGTTATTTTGCTGGTCTATTTAATGTAGTTATATTTAAAAGTGATATACCAGATCGCTATCCATTAAATACGCAATCTGCTATGGTAATAAATATTTTGATTACGTATGTTTTTTATTTACTCCCGGTTTTCTTTCAAAATATAATATGGCTTGGGTTGGCACCTATTTTAATGGGATTTTTTCAATTCATATGGCATGGTATTTTTGCGAATATAAAAGCTAAAACAATATATAATCCGGGATTAGGTGCGGTTGTATTACTACATGTTCCAATTGGTTATGTATATATAAGATATATTCTTTTACACAATCTGGCTACAAATTTGGATTGGTTATTTGGGGTGATCTACTTTCTAATAGCTACCTATTTTTTAATTATAAAAGGAAATATATTAATGAAAAGTAAGGAGACAAATCATTACTTTTCTAAAAAGCAACTAGGTCCGTACAAATGATACATTGAAGTGATTCAGAATTCAGAGGAAGGGTTTTAGATGCTGAAGAAAGTGCAAGTGAAGGATTCATGAATAAATTATGACAAGAAAATGGAAAATTTTCAGAAAAATAAAATGAATTATTTATTTTTTTCTGAAAATATAATATAGTTATGGCACAGAAAGTATTTTAACATAAGGAGGCTTTTTATGAGGATTAAAGGGAATTACGTGCCGAAAAGGGAAGTTTTACTGTGCTCAAGTTCGATTACGATAGGGGAAGCGTTAGAGCATTTAAATAAAACGGGGTATCGTTGTGTACCAGTTTTAGATGAAAAAAAAGAGAAATTTTTAGGGAATATATATAAAGTAGATATTTTAGAATATAAAGGATCGCTTGATGAGAGTGTAATACAATTATTAAACGATAAAGAAGGATTTGTGAGAGAAGATTCATCTTTCTTTAAAGTATTTTTTACAATAAAAAAATTGCCATATTTATCAGTAGTTGACGAAAAAGGGATTTTCCTTGGAATTTTAACGCATAAAAAAGTTTTTGAGTTATTAGAGGATGCATGGGGCGTTCACTCTAGTAAATACTCCGTCATGATTGGAACGCAAGACTATAATGGAGCAATTCAAAAGTTATCGACAGTTTTAAAGAAATACACTGGTATTCAAAGTTTGATGACTTTTGATAATGATGCCTTATTAGTTCGTAGAATTATGTTTACATTAGGAGAAGAGTTTAACGACGGTGAATTAGAGACATTATTGAAAGATTTAGAAGATCACGGATTTAGAGTTGTGTATGTGGAAGAGATGAAAAATCCACGTGAAGTTGAAACGATAGAGTAACATACAAAAGCCATCTAATTATCTTGGATGGCTTTTGTTATGTTACGTGTGTAAAGTTATTTGAAAATAACGATAGGATAATAGGAGAGATTGTAACAATATTTGTGTAAGAGAATAAAAATTGTAGATAATTTCGATTTTCAAAAAAATCAATTTGAAAATATGTTTTTATTTTGCAACTAAATATGTTACTATATGTGTGATAAAAACAAAGAGGTCTGACAACTATACTCCACGTAATAACACTCTAATGATTTAAAAATTCAAAAAAATCAAAATTCGAAAATAACAATTGTATTAATGATTAGAGTAAAAATAAGGGGAATGGAGAAATTATGGAGAAAGACACTGCTTTGTAAGGGGCATATTTTATCATCTTGAGCAGAGAGGAGGATGCATAGCATATTGTAAAATATAGAGATAAACAATGGAAAAGTGCTATGCAAATGAAGAGCATGAAGGGACGTTTAAGGCCAGGTGATACGGTAGCAATTGGTTTAATGCTATTTGCATTATTTTTAGGAGCAGGAAATTTAATTTTTCCGCCAGTTTTAGGTCAACAAGCAGGAGAGAATGTTTGGATTGCTACAATAGGATTCCTTGTAACGGGAGTCGGATTACCCCTACTAGCTGTAACAGCTGTCGCGTTTGTAGAGGGGGACTTGAAAGCGCTGTCTTCTAGAGTCCACCCTATATTTGCGTTTATTTTCCCATTGATTAGTTATTTAGCAATTGGACCATTTTTCGCAATCCCGCGTACTGGAGCTGTTTCGTTTGAAATGGGTATGAAGCCGTTTTTATCAGAGGCAATGGTTTCAGAGTGGTACATGCTATTTCTTTTCACGATAGTTTTCTTCGGAATAACGTGGTATTTATCATTAAATCCATCTAAATTAGTGGATTGGTTCGGAAAGTTTCTTACGCCACTATTGGTATTAATTGTCGCTGTTATTGTCGGAAAGGCAATTATTGATCCAATTGGAGAGCCGGCTGCGCCGTTAGCTGCTTACAAAGAAAATGCTTTCTTTGGTGGATTTATTCAAGGATATTTAACGATGGATGCAATTAGTGCTCTCGTATTTGGAATTGTCGTTGTACAAGTTATTCGCTCTAAAGGGATAAAAGAGAGTAGTCAAATTGCAAAAATAACAGTCGTATCAGGTATTATTGCTGTACTTGGTTTAACGTTAATTTATTTATCACTTGCTTATCTTGGTTCAACAAGTACATCACTTGGTGTCTCAGAAAACGGTGGTCTTATTTTAACGAATGTTGTAAATGAGCTATATGGGACGAGTGGTAAAATTTTATTGGGGCTTGTTATTATACTCGCTTGTTTAACAACTTCTGTTGGGTTAACATCTGCGTGTGCGGGTTTCTTTACAAACTTATTCCCAAAACTTTCACATAAAACGATTGTAACAATGGTATGTGTATTTAGTTTAATTGTATCTAACCTAGGTTTAACACAATTAATCGCCGTAACATTACCTGTGTTAATGATCATTTATCCAGTTGCAATTGTATTAATCGTACTTTCGTATTTCCATAAGTGGATTGGGAAGCGTAATACAATTTATATTGGAGCTATTTTAGGTGCATTGTTAATTAGTTTCTTTAACGGTTTAGAAAGTGCGAACATTAAAATTGACGTGATTTCTAATGTACTACAAATGTTACCGTTATATAACGAAGGAATCGGATGGTTAATTCCATCATGTATTGGCGGGATTCTCGGTTTCTTCCTCTATAAATCAAATGAATCAAGTAAATTACAAAAGAAAGGTGCTTAGGCACCTTTCTTTTTTTGAAGGGGATTTTTATATTTTGTCTAAGTAATAATTGGGAGGAATGATAAAATGGCTAATTTTGAAGATTTTTTAAATTTGGATTTGCGAATTGGAACTGTAATACATGCAGAGGAATTTAAAGAAGCGAGAGTTCCAGCGATTAAACTAGAAATTGATTTTGGAGAAATTGGGATAAAGCAGTCAAGTGCTCAAATTACGAAAAGGTATAGTCCAGAAGGTTTAGTCGGTCAACAAATTGTTGCTGTTGTAAATTTCCCGCCAAAGCGTGTAGCTGGATTTAAATCGGAAGTGCTTGTGCTTGGCGGCGTTCCTGAAGCTGATGATGTTGTGTTGCTTCAGCCTAATATGGAATTGCCAAATGGAACAAAAATTAGCTAGGGTGAAGGCAGGGGCTAATATGGGTATCGGACGAGAATATTTACAATGTGCGATTTCGAACTTTAAAGCAACAAAGAAGCAAGGGGAACGGGCACTTTCTCAATTATCATACGAACAAATACAATGGTCTTCTCATGAAGAAACAAATAGTATAGCGATTATTATAAAGCATCTGCATGGTAATATGCGTTCTAGATGGACGGATTTTTTAACATCTGATGGTGAAAAAGTTGATCGTGACCGAGATGGTGAATTTGAAGGAGGCTATTCTTCAAAGAAGGAAGCCCTTGCAGCGTGGCAAGAAGGATGGGAATACGTTTTTAATACGATGAATACGATATTGCCGGAACATCTATTGAAGACGGTATACATTCGTGGTGAAGCTCATACGGTCCTGCAAGCAATTGAAAGGCAAATTTCTCATTATGCATTGCATATTGGACAGATTATTTACATCGGTAAAATGTTAAAAGAAAATGAGTGGCTATGTTTAAGCATTCCTAAAGGACAGTCAACTCGTTATGTAGAGAAAAAACGTTCAACATAATAATAAGAAAGAAACCGATAAAAAATGGGGAAAAAGAAAGTCAGCCAAATAATAGATGGTTCTGTAATCATAAGAATACTGCCAAAAATAAGTCCATATACAATAAGAAAGAAATTGAAAAGTGTATTCACAGGGAGAAACCGTGAGATGAACACTTGCTGTCGTTTAAAACAATCACTGTGAAATAAATAAAAGCGGAAGCACCATGTGGCTGTAATAAGATCTTTCTTTCTTACAATTCTTTTTTTGCATGTATGACAGATAAATGGTGGTTGCATTTCATTACGCTCCATTTTTTATTTTCATAATAATGTGAGACAAAAGTAGGTACAAAGTGTAAGTTCCTATATACGCTCCTGCAATAAGGAAAAATGGATTCAGTAAAATTCCATGAATGCTTGTCATGAAAACTAAATCTTGTATTAAAACATCGTATATATTAATGGAAATAATTGTACCGAGTACATACAGTGCCAAGTACGCAGAAATATGTAGCACAATAGAGACTTTTGGATGCTTAGCGGACAAATAAAAAATGAATGATAGAGCGATTGGTAATATTCCTATTAATAGCTTCAATTCATTTCACCTCATTAACAATATAGCCGAAATTTTAACGGTCTATTCTCTAGGGCTTGTACATAACTTGAAATAGAGAGGTGATAGTATGAATCGGGGCTTTTTTTTTATGAAGTTTACAAGCATGCGTAAGTTAGTTTTATTTGTTATTACTACAGTGCTAGCGACTTTTTTTCTTATTAGTATGATGGTAACCTCTATGAAAGAGACGAAGTCAACGTATTTATATAATTGGTTAAATGAGTTATCGATGAATGGTTACATGTATGTACTTGGAAAAGAGAATCATTATTTTACACAGGAGTATCGAAATTTGAATCAAGATTTTTCAATTTCTTCTTTTCTCTTTTCTATGGCTACAAATATTCGCTTTAATGATGTACGCAGTTTTGTCGGGAAAGAGCTCCCTGGGTTTGGTAAGTACGATACAGAAATTGTTATTGCGGGTGAGGGTACAAATTATTCTAACTTACCGATAGAGTCGAGTGTCCCTCTTGAAGAAGTAGTGAAGGAACGGACTAGTGGAACTGGACAAGCACCTAAACAAGATACGAGTAAAGAGAAAAAACAGCCGTCCCAAACGACCGGGAAAAGACAAGTTGCGTTTATTTATCATACACATAGCTGGGAATCCTATTTACCTTTACTTAACTTAACGAATGACCCGAATCCGAATAAAGCAACGAGTTCTGTATCGAATATTTCTATATTAGGAGACCGTTTCCGTGAACAACTAGAAGGTGAAGGAATTGGCGCCACTAACGATAAGAGTGATGTTGGTCAAAAGTTAATAAGTAAAGGTTTAAACAGTAATAGTTCGTATAAGATGTCACGAGAAATTGTGCAGCAAGCTATGGCTGGAAATAAAGATCTTCAATACTTTTTTGATTTGCATCGTGATAGTGCCCGAAAGAATGTAACGACAAAAACAATTGGAGATAAATCATATGCAAAGCTTGCATTTGTAGTAGGGAAAGGAAATAAAAACTATGAAAAAAACTTACAATTAGCGACAGCTTTACATGAGGCGATTAATAAGAAATATCCAGGAGTGAGTCGTGGGGTCATTCAAAAAGGGTTCCAGACAGGAAATGGAATCTATAATCAAGACCTATCAGGACAAGCGATATTAATAGAAGTTGGCGGTGTAGATAATACAGAGGAAGAATTGAATCGATCAATTGATGCACTTGCTAAAGCATTTGGTGAATATTTTTGGCAGGCAGAAAAAGTGAATGGATAAAGTGAAATTTAAATTGGTGAGAGACCTCACCTGATGAAGATGAGTTCACAGTATTTTTGAAAAAACGTAAGTGTAATGCTTGCGTTTTTTCTTTGTAATGATGAGACGTCACAGAATAGACATAATTTGTCGTTGTTATAGTAATATCGAAATTTGTCAATTTATAGTAGGAGATTTACAAAGGGATTTTCGGGAAAGTAGAGAAAATCTTTTTATAAGGAAAACTTTTTATTATGAAACTGGTAGGGTGATTGAAGTGATTAGGGAAATCGAAATAGAAGATGCAGCATCATTTTTGCAATTAAGTAAGCAATTAGATGAAGAAACGAAGTTTATGTTATATGAACCAGGAGAAAGAAAAACTACAGCTGAGCAACAAGAAAAAATGATCCATCGCTTTATAGAAAATGAATATGCAACAATATTTGTAGCAGTTGAAGATGAGAGGATAGTAGGTTTTATATTAGTGAATGGAAATAACATTCAAAGAAAGAGGCATGTAGCAACCATTGTAATTGGTATTTTGCAAGAGTATAACGGGCGAGGTATTGGGACGAGATTGTTTAAAGAGGTTGAGAAGTGGGCAAAATTACATGATGTATGGCGTTTAGAATTAACAGTAATGGCCCACAATACAAGAGCTCAGGCACTATATAAAAAAGCTGGATTTGAGAAAGAAGGTGTCAAAAAAGCTGCTCTTATTATCGATGGAAAGGGCATCGATGAGTATGAAATGGCCAAATTATTAAAATAAGAGGTCGTTATATGAAAAAAAGATGGGCACTACTTGGTATCATAGCTGCAATAATTATTGTTGGAGTAGCAGGAATCAATTATAAAATGTATAAGGATAAGCAGGCGCGGGAAGTAAGTGTAAATAGCATATTTCCGAAAGCAAAAGAAACGATTGCTAATATGGATGGGGATATTGCGGTAATTAATAATCCGAATTCAATGCTTGTACTTGTGAATAAAAGTAGGCGTTTACCAGATGGGTATAGACCGCCAGATTTAGTTATTCCGAAAGTGCGCTACTCTAGTGAAGGTGATCAAGAAAAGAAAAAGATGAGAAAAGAGGCAGCGAGGGCGCTTGAGGATATGTTTCAGCAGGCTGACAACGAGCGTATTTTCCTGTTTGCAGTTTCTGGATTTAGATCTTTTGATCGACAAAAAGCATTAAATACGATGTATAAAAAACAAGATGGAGAAGCAAAAACAGCAATGTCTAGCGCGGTTCCTGGTACAAGTGAGCATCAAACTGGACTAGCTATGGATATTACGTCTCAATCTGCTAAATTTCAGTTAGAGACGGTTTTTGGGGAAACGAAAGAAGGTCAGTGGCTTTCTGAAAATGCCCATAAATTTGGTTTTGTGATTCGATACACAAAAGCGAAAGAGACGATTACGGGCTATCGGTATGAACCATGGCACGTAAGGTATGTGGGAAATCCACAAGCTACATATTTGTATGATAATCAACTGACGCTTGAAGAAGTAACAGAGTGAACAATTGAGGGGAGAGGCGTACAATGACGATGTTATATAAGAAAAAAGTACATGCATATATTACAAGAGAAAAAGAGGGGGTTATGCAATTACTTGTTTTTAAACATCGTGATATACATGAAGCTGGTATTCAAGTGCCAGGGGGAACGGTTGATGAAGGTGAAACGTTAGAAGCGGCTATATTGCGTGAAGTACAGGAAGAATCCGGATTGCGTCATTTATGCATAGAGCGTTTTTTAGCAGATTACATTATACATATGAAAGAAAAACAGGAATATGAAAAACGCCACTTTTTCCATGTAACTTTACTAACAGATGTAAAGGATACTTGGGAACATATTGTAAGTGCTGGTGAGGAAGATAAAGGATTAGTATTTTGCTACGAATGGATTAATATTGCAAAATGCCCTGAATTAGCTGGGAAACAAGGTGAGTTTTTACATTTGTTAGATGAAGTATACGCACAGTAATGTAAGAGTCTGAAGCGAAGGTTAATCCGTTTCAGACTTTTTTTATTTTTCGGGAAATTAAAGGTGTTTAAATAAGGAAATTGAATTTCTTTAAAGGGATATTAATTTAGGATGTGTTGAGGTGAAAAAATGAAAAAGTAAGGGGTATACGCTAAAAAAGTTCATATAAGGGAGAATATAAATGGAAATTCAGTTTAATCCAATCTTAAAAACGGAACTAACAATTCAAGATATTCAAAATGAAATGGAATCTGGAAAGTTAACTTCAAAAGAGCTAGTGATGTATTATCTCTATAGAATCGCAAAGTATGATCAAGACGGACCGAAAATCAATTCAATTTTAGAAATCAATCCAGATGCTATTTTTATTGCAGAAGCGTTAGATCATGAAAGAAAGACAAAGGGTGTAAGGGGTCCGCTACATGGTATACCTGTTTTGGTTAAGGATAATATTGAAACGAATGACTCCATGCATACAAGTGCAGGTACGATTGCTCTAGAACAAAATATAAGTAGTGAAGATGCATTTCTCGTTACTAAACTGCGAGAAGCAGGGGCCGTGATAATAGGAAAAACGAATATGACAGAATTAGCAAATGCAATGTCTTTTAAAATGTGGGCTGGATATAGTGCAAGAGGTGGTCAAACAATTAATCCATACGGAACGGGTAAGGATGGTATGTTTGTTGGGGGCTCAAGTACAGGCTCTGCGATAGCAGTTGCCGCTAACTTTACAGTAGTATCTATTGGGACAGAAACCGATGCTTCTATTTTGAGCCCCGCTGTTCAAAACTCTGTAGTTGGCATTAAACCGACTGTCGGTCTAATTAGTCGTAGAGGAATTATTCCATTCACTTATTAGCAAGATACAGCTGGACCATTTGCTAGAACAGTAACAGATGCCGCTATTTTACTAGGGAGCTTAACTGGAGTGGATGAGAAAGATGTAGCAACTCGTAAAAGTGAAGGTAGGGCATATCAGGATTATACATCTTACCTTGATGCTAATGGTTTAAATGGAGCGAAAATTGGTGTGTTTAACGACGCACCAAAAGATTATTACGAAAATGGTGAGTATGATGAAAAATTGTTTAAAGAAACGATCCAAGTATTACGTAATGAGGGAGCGGCAGTAGTAGAGAATATTGATATTCATTCTTTTCATAGAGAATGGAGTTGGGGAGTTCCGCTTTATGAACTGAAGCATAGTTTAGATAACTATCTTTCTAAATTACGTTCTATTATTCCGGTACATTCTATTTCGGAGTTAATGGAGTTTAATAAAAACATGGCAGAAAGAGCTTTAAAATATGGACAAACTAAGTTAGAGGGAAGAAAAGATTTTCCTAATACGTTACGAAATCCAGAATATTTAAATGCGAGATTAGAAGATATATATTTTTCTCAAGAACAAGGCATTGATTTTGCATTGGAAAAATATAATCTTGATGCGATACTGTTTCCTTCCTATATAGGTTCTACTATATGTGCGAAAGCGGGTTATCCGTCTATAGCAATACCAGCAGGGTATATGGAAAGCGGGAGACCTTTTGGAATTACGATTGCAAGTACTGCCTTTAGTGAAGGGATATTAATTAAGCTAGCTTACGCTTTTGAACAGGCGACAAAACATAGAAAAATCCCGAACTTGTCATGAACAGAATAAACAAAAAGGACAGGGAATTCCTGTCCTTTTTGCTGTGTTGACTACAGTGATAGATTATTCTACTCTGGTTTATAATATTTTAATAAACTGAAAGATAAACAAGCGGAACATAAAATAAGAATAGAAGCGATTATATAAATTGTACGGACACCGAACATATCAGTAATAATGCCAACGCTAAGCATAGAAAGACCAGAAGTTGTTGAAAGAAGGGCGCCATGTACCGTATACATTTTTTATAATAAAGAAGGGGCGACACTTGATTGTAAAACTGTCGTTTGAGAAATATCTCTAATTTGATAACATGGTCCCATTAGAACACATAGAAAAAGCGCAATAAATCCGCTGCTCGTCATACCATATAAAAATGTAAGAATGCTAAACATAAGAGAGCCAATCGACATGGATCGTATTAAATTGTTTTGAATATAGGAACTCATTTTCCATGCTAATAGACCACCGATTAACGTACCAACATAATAACTTGTATTAATATATCCCCACCATTCTTCGCTTTTATGAAGAATAGACGTAACATATGCCATTGTAATAGCACCAATCCATATTGTCCCTGCGAAAGTTTCAATTAAGTCCATATATGTAACGGTACGGAGAGAAGGATTTTGAAATAAGAGTTTCCAACCTTCCAATAAAGCAGTACTTTTTGAAGAGGGAGGGTCTGCTATTCGTTCAGTATGTATGGTATGTAATGAAAAGTGTAATGCAATGCATCCAAAAATCATCAACATGTTATTAATCATGAGTGTAGATGTAGCGCCAATGAGAAGAACGATAACACTCGTAAATGAATAAGCGGCGGCTTGCGCAATTTGTGTTGAAAAGGAAAAGATACTATTTACTTTTACTAATTTTTCTTTTGGTGTAAGGCGCGGAAGAATGCTGTATAGTAATGGAGCACTCCATCCACTACATAATGAAATGAAAAAAATAAAAGTTAATAGAGCTATAATATTTGTGGATAAGACCGGAAATAAAATCATTAATAATAGTAAAAAGACTGTTTTTAGCCATTGTAGCGTATATAACAACGTATAAGGTGGAAAACGATTTACTATAAGAGGTGCAGAGATGTTAGCAATTAGATTTGTGATAACTTGTAATAGTGGAAAAAGAGCAGTAATAGTAGCTGATTTAGTTGCTATATAAATATGAGTTGTAATAATCATTACATATACGATGTCAGCAAGAGTAATGCATATTTTGGAACCTAAGTAGTAAGTTAGTGACTGGTTTTTCAATAAGAATACCACCTCTAAAAAATAGTATTTAGTAATTAGAATAATTGTAGTTTAAAAATTAAAATTTTTAAAGAATTTCATTTTTTGTCACTTTTTGAAAGGAATTTTCATGTATAATGAAGAATATATTGATATAGTATTATATTAATAATCATTGTAACAGTGAGTATGTACAATAGCTTGTAGCAAACGCCCAAGTGTAAGAAAGGGCGGATAAACCATTCTTTTCTTCATATACATATAGAAAATGAGAAAGAAAGTGAGGGTTGCATATGGCTGCTTGGGTAATTTGGTTTATAATAGCTGGTATTTTATTTATCGCAGAAATGTTGTCGATTACATTTTACATGCTTTGGCTTGGAATTGGGGCTGTTGTCGGAGGTCTTATTGCTTTGTTTGCTCCTGATGCACTACTGTTACAAGTTACTGTTGGTGCAATTGTAAGTTTAACTTTGACATTCTTTACGAAAAGAATTTCAAAAAACTTTCGAGAAGCAAAAGGTTTTACTGATACAGTAGATATGCTTGTTGGTAAAAAAGGGATTGTTATGCAAGCGATTACAAATGAAGCGAATGGTATTGTAAAGGTGGATGGAGATACTTGGACAGCTATTGCAGATTCTTCAATTGATGCTGGAGAAAAAGTCGTTGTTATAAAGAGGCATAGTACTATATTACAAGTGAAAAAGGAGAGTGAATAAATATGGTAGCATTAACGTTAACGATTATATTCGCACTAATTGTAGTTACATTTATCGCATTAACAATTAAAATTATTCCTCAGCAAAAAGTTGGGGTTGTTGAAAGATTTGGTAAGTTTCAACGTATCATGCACCCTGGGTTAAATATTTTAATACCAATTGTAGATCGTGTCCGTGTATATCATGACTTACGTATTCAACAAACGAATGTACCACCGCAAAAGGTAATTACGAAAGATAATGTTCAAGTAGAAATTGATACAATTATTTTCTATCAAATTGTTGAACCAGAACTTGCGACATATGGTATTTCAAACTATGAATATGGTGTTCGTAATATTACTTCAGCAACGATGCGTCAAATCATCGGTAAAATGGAACTAGATGAAACGTTATCTGGTCGTGAAAAAATTTCAACAGAAATCCGCTTAGCGCTTGATGAAGCAACAGAAAAATGGGGCGTACGTATTGAACGTGTCGAAGTTGTTGATATTAACCCGCCAAAAGATGTGCAAGCATCAATGGAAAAACAAATGAAGGCTGAGCGTAATAAACGTGCGATTATTTTAGAAGCTGAAGCAGCAAAACAAGATAAAGTTCTTCGCGCTGAAGGGGAAAAGCAAAGTAAAATCTTGATGGCTGAAGGGGATAAAGAAGCGCGTATTCGCGAAGCTGAAGGTTTAAAAGAAGCGAAAGAATTAGAAGCGCAAGGGGAAGCAAGAGCAATTGAAGAAATCGCAAAAGCAGAACAAAACCGTATTGAATTGCTTCGTGAAGCGAATATAGATGAACGTATACTTGCTTATAAATCATTTGAATCATTAGAAGAAGTTGCAAAAGGACCAGCAAATAAAGTCTTTATTCCGTCTAATGCAATTGAAACACTTGGTACTCTTGGGGCAATTGGAGAAATATTTAAAGAAAAACAAGCGAAGAAACTACCTTCAAATGATACAGGAAAAGAACAATAAAAGTGAGGAAGAGAAATGGGATACCATTTCTCTTTTTTTGTGCGTATATTCCGAAAAGCTTGTACATATCCATGTATAAAGAAGGTGATGCAGTGAAAAAGTATGCAACTCGAATACATGGGAAGAAACTAATTTCGTTACTCCTTTTATATGCGCTAATAGTAATTATGATAGCGTCGATTCTGACGTCACTTTTACATACAATGAAATCGAATTATGCAAATCAATGGTTTGGAAAAGTATCGATGCAAGGTTTTGTTCAAATGATAGAAAGTGAGAATCGCTATTATGGATTTGATTATTTTAAGCAGAATAAACGAGAGTCAGTTGGGAATTTAATGTTCTCTATTGCGACAGATTTGAAGATTAAAGATTTAAGAACATTTGTCGGTAAAGAAGTACCTGGTATGTCAAAGTATTATTCTAACATTATCGTAGCTGGGGAAGGGACAAACTTGACGAATATCCCAAATGAATCTAGTGTACCGATTGAAGAAGTAACGAAAGAGCGGAAAGTAGCAAAAGATAAAGTTACAGAAGCGGAAAAGAATAATCCGGTTCAGAAAAAGAACGGAGCGAAAAAAGGTGAGAGTGCAGTATATATTTATCATACACATAGCTGGGAATCCTTCTTTCCATTATTACCAGGGGCAACTGATCCATCTAGCCCAGATGTAAATGTGTCCTTACTAGGAAAACGTATGAAGGAACAACTTGAGGGGCAAGGAATTCCAGTAATTCACGATAAAACGAATATGGGTGATTTATTAGCGAGTAAAAAGTGGGTATGGTATCAGTCATATAAAGCGTCTCATGAATATGTAAAAGAAGCATTAGCACAAAATAATAAAATTGCGTTTCCGATTGATATACATCGTGATGACCAGCGTAAGAAAGTAACAACAAAAGTAATTAACGGGAAATCGTATGCAAGATTATATTTTATAATTGGGATGGAAAATGAAAGGCGTGCTGAAAATGAAAAAATTGCAAGAGCAATCAATAGTTATTTAGATGAAAACTACTACGGATTAAGTAGAGGGATTTTTCCAAAGTATAAAAAAGATGGAAATGGCGTTTATAACCAAGATTTATCGAAAAATGCGATGTTAATTGAAGTTGGTGGTGTTGATAATACGTTAGATGAATTATATAACACAATTGATGTGTTAACAGAAGCGTTTAGTAAATATTATTGGAATGATGCGGAAAAAGTGAATGGATGAGGGACGGGAGACCGTTCCTTTTTTATTTTGAAATCTTAAAATGTGATATAATGGAATTTTATGAATGTTAAATAAAGGGAGAGAGAAACATGCAAATACTACTAATACGCCACGGAGAATCAGAAGCTGATATTTTACATGTGCATGAAGGACGAGCTGATTTTGAGTTAACTGAAAAAGGGAGACAACAAGTACAAAAACTTGTACAGAAAGTGAAAAAAGATTTTGCACCAGATTTCATTTGGGCAAGCACATTAAAACGTGCTCGTGAAACGGGTGAAACATTAGCAGAAGTAATTGGTTGTCCAATTCAATTAGAAGAGGAATTAATGGAGTTTAATAATGGAATACAAGCTGGCTTATCATTTGAAGAAGCAAAGAAATATCCAGAACCAAAGTTTCTTCATGACCGTTTTGAAAACGGAGAGTCATTTATTGAGTTTCGAATGAGAATAGAAGGGATTTTTTCTAAAATTGTGACAGAGAATACATATGATCGAATTGCGATTGTTGCCCATGGAGGCGTAATTAATAGTCTATTACGTGCATTTTTCAATATGCCAATTTCAATGGACTACTATTTCAAAATGGGAGATACGGGAATAAGTTTAATTGAAATTGAGGGTGAACAAAAAACGGTGCATTTCATTAATGATACGAATCATTTGGACGGGATGTAAAGACTTATGTACAAAGTTGCATTTTTTGATGTTGACGGTACGCTTTTAAGCGAGATTGATAGAAGTATGCACGAAAGTACAAAAGAAGCGGTACAAAGATTAATAGATAAGGGGATTCACGTAGTTGTTACAACAGGGAGACCATATAGTTTATGCTCACAATTTAAGGGGTTAGGCATAAATACGTATATTTCTGCAAATGGTGCACATATAAAATGTGGGGAAGAAGTTATACATAAATCAGTACTTTCAAGCGAAATCGTTCATGATATTTCAAATTTTGCTGAATTACATGGTCACAGTGTTTCTTACTTTACAGAAGAATTTGCAATGAATGATATTGCCTCCAAAGATGAACGTGTCATACGAGCGTTAAATGAAACTTTAAATTTAGAGCGGTATCCTGACAAAGTTAAAAACTTGTCAGATGAGATGTATTGCATATGTCTGTATGCCGATGAAGCAGAAGCTCAAAAATTCATTGAAAGATATCCAGCACTTACGTTTGACCGTTTTCATGGTTACGTTATAAATGTATTGGAAGATAGTAAAGTATCGAAGCTAACTGCAATTCAAAAAGTATTGGAACATTTAAATATTAGTAAATCAGAAGCCATTGCTTTTGGTGATGGTGGAAATGATATTGAGATGTTGCAGTATGTAGGATTAGGAGTTGCGATGGGAAATGGTGGAGAGGAGTTGAAGAGAAGGGCTGATTTCGTTACAACGAAGGCGAGTGAAGGCGGAATTTCTTATGCCTTAAAGAAGTTACGCATTATTTAAAACTGATAGCTAGTCAGTGTGAAAAATCCTGTTTTAATAATAGGATTTTTTTGTTCAACAATGTGCTTGCAATAAAAGGAAAAATATGAGTATAATGAGAAAGTAATTAGGTAAGCTAATTATTTAACGAGAAAGGAGAGTGAAGATGAATGGATTCAAGAAAAGATTCTCTTCCTTTAGGGATTGAGCCGTACGCAGAGTTAATCAAAAAGACAGCATCAGCGGAAACGGATCCAATCGCAGCAAAACTTGGTTTGTTAATGTTATGGACGTCTGATAATGTTCTTGATGCTGTTGACGTAGATTTAGCTCCACTTGGTATTTCAGAGAGTAAATTAGATTTTTTACTATTGTTTATTTTGCGTGAAATGGAAGCGAATGGGGAAGAAGTGAACATGAGTCCTTCGGATATTGCGAGTCGATTAGGGATTACACGTGCTTCTGTCACTGGCTTATTAGATTGGATGGAGAAACGAGAGTTAATCGTAAGATTCCACCATTCTAAAGATCGAAGAAGATTAAAGGTGAAAATTACTCCGAAAGGAAAAGAACTAGTTACACATTCTTTACCAACTTTTTGGTTATCTTGCGCTTCGTTAGTTGATGGCTTTAATCAAGAAGAGCGTCAAGTTTTAGAAAAGCTATTAAATAAAATGCAAGCAACTATGCAGGTGAAATTAGGAGAAGGTAGGTAAATAAGTTGATTATGAAGATCAACTTATTTATTTGGACATATAATTAGCTTGTCTTATTATATGTTTAACTAACTTTTTGTACGGTGATAATTTTTGCTATGTAATTAAAATAAATAAGAGTTAAAGGAATGCTATTTTAGTGATCTAGAGGTTTTAAACTAATAAAAATAAATGGTAATAAGGGAGAGAGTTTATGATGGAAATAGGAAAGGAAGTAAATAGTGAAAAGAATTATACAATAATGACAGCTGTATTATGTTGGTCGGGTATGGTAGTTATGTCTAGCCTATATGTAACAATACCTTTAATCTCTCTATTTTCAAACATTTTTAATACGTCATTAACACACTCGGCAGCTACAGGAAGTATATTTTCTGTTGGCTTTGCTATAGGGTGTTTGTTATTTGGGGCAATCTCTGATAAATATGGACGAAAAAAAGTGATTTTTATTGGATTGCTTGCACTGTCGATAGTTTCTTTTTGCTTAGGGTTTGTAGATAGTTTCTTTTGGCTTGTTATTTTTAGAGGTATACAGGGGATAGCCGCAGCTACATTTTCTCCAGTAGCGTTAGCCTACGTTGTAGAAATGTTCCCAGTAGAAAAAAGGGTTACAACAATAGGGTTTGTTAGTACCGGTTTTTTAGTAGCTGGAATTGTAGGGCAGGTAATAAGTACTGCTGTTAGTCAGCATTTTGGATGGCATATGGTTTTCTTTCTTCTTAGCATTGTCTATATAAGTACTGCTATATGGGTTTATTATTCTCTTCCGAAAGGAGAGACGTCTCAATCCTATACTGCTATTTTGGGACCAATTAAACAGATGAGTAAAGTTTTTACAAATAAAAGCTTAGTATTAAGCTATATAATTGCATTCGTTTTATTAATGGCTTTTGTTAATATGTATACTGTTTTAGGGAATTATTTGAGCTCTCCTACTTACAATTTAACTGCGGAACAAATCCTTTATTTTCGCTTAGCAGGGCTGTTTGGTATGTTGCTGTCACCACTTGCAGGTCGTTTAACAAAGAGGTTTGAAATAAGGAAAGTTCTTCAAGGAGGATTGTTGATTGCTATTTTTAGTCTAAGTTCAATGGGCTTTGTTTCGTATCTATTTCTACTTGTAATGATGAGTGTCTGTTTTGTAATAGGTATTGCTATATCCGTTCCGTCTTTAGTTTCTCTTGTAGGTCAATTAGGAGGGAAAGCAAGGGGAATAGCGGTATCTATTTATACTTTTATTTTATTTTTAGGTACTAGTATAGGGCCTATCATTTCTATTTATCTTATGAAAATAGGAGGTTATGCTCAAACATTTATTTTATTAGGAATGATACTTTTTATTGGTTTTGTAGCTTCTCTATTTATAATTAATGAATGAGTGGAAAATCACTCAAATAAAGGAATGCGAGGATCTTTCATATGCTCGCATAATAAAATATGAATTTGTCCACGATGATGATAAAAGTGTGCAACGATTTCAAGTAACCATTCAAAGCGCGAATAAGAAATCCCCCAATAGGCAGTCATAACTTCTGCTAATTCTATTTGGGAGTAGGAAAGAAATGTTTTAGAGAGAAGGTTGTATCCTTCAATCATCGTTTGTTGCATGTGAGCAACTGTTACGGGCGTATGTTCTATATAAAAGGTATGTAATTCTTTTTCTGAAATACCATTTAAAATGAGTAAATCAGCATGACAAATAAGAGAAAGATGTGCATACATTTCAAATAATGATCGTTTTGAGTGAATCGGTTGTATTTTTAAATCGTTTTCACTATATTGGTTAAGCATATCAATAGAAGTATCAATAGCAACTTTTAGTTGATGTAATGCAGATTGAACAAACATTGTAATTCTCCTCGTCTCCGTATATAATAGTTTCTTGAGGATATTATATCATACTCAAAATTCCGAAAATTCTAGTAGTTTGACTAGCATAATGAAAAGTATTATATTGTAAAAGGTCATATGAAACGTGAAATAGAATGGAATGCAATTATTGAGTTAGGAGTTAGACCAATGAGTTTGAAATATGGAAGAGATACAATTGTAGAAATTGACTTAAATGCTGTAAAACATAATGTAAACGAATTTAAAAAACATGTAAATGATGAAAAAATTAAGATGATGGCTGCTGTAAAAGCGAATGGGTATGGCCATGGGGCAGTTGAAGTTGCCAAAGCTGCAATTGAAGCAGGAATAAATCAACTTGCAGTTGCATTTGTAGATGAAGCGATAGAATTAAGAGAAGCAGGAATTACTGTGCCGATTTTAATTTTAGGATACACACCAGTTGCGGCTGTAGAAGATGTAATTCAATATGACGTTATGATGACTGTTTATAGAGTAGAAGATTTACATGGTATAAATGAAATTGCAAACCGTCTTCAAAAGAAAGTACAAATTCAAGTGAAAATTGATACAGGAATGAGTCGTATCGGTTTACAAGAAGAAGAGGTTAAACCATTTTTAGAAGAATTAAACCGTATGGAGTATGTAGAGGTAGTAGGGATATTTACGCATTACTCTAAGGCAGATGAAATCGATAAATCATATACGAATATGCAAACAAGTTTATTTGAAAAAGCTGTTAATACAGCGAGAGAATTAGGAATTCAAATACCATATATTCATAGTTCAAATAGTGCAGGATCAATGGAATTAAGTAACACATTTCAAAATATGGTACGCGTTGGAATAGGAGTATACGGTATGTATCCGTCAAAAGAAGTGGATCATACAATCGTTTCTTTACAGCCTGCGTTGTCGTTAAAATCAAAAGTAGCTCATATTAAACATGCGAAGAAGAATCGCGGTGTAAGTTATGGGAATACGTATGTAACAACTGGTGAAGAATGGATTGCGACTGTACCAATTGGTTATGCTGATGGTTATAATCGTCAATTATCTAATAAAGGCTATGCGTTAATTAACGGGATTCGAGTACCTGTTATCGGCCGTGTTTGTATGGATCAGTTAATGCTGGATGTTTCAAAAGCGATGCCAGTACAAGTAGGAGACGAAGTAGTATTCTACGGTAAACAAGGTGAAGAAAATATCGCAGTAGAAGAAATAGCGGATATGTTAGGTACAATAAACTATGAAGTTACATGTATGCTAGATAGAAGAATTCCGCGTGTCTATAAAGAAAATGACGAAACAACTGCAGTTGTAAATATATTAAGAAAAAACTGAATCATTTCGATTCAGTTTTTTTATTTTTGGCAAGTGAAAAATGCTCTATTTGTACCGTGGAATTGAATGTTCTTAAAACCTACAGATTCCAATGAAGAAATTATTTCTTCATTGGAATAACAAGCTTCTTCAAAAGAAAAGTCACTTCTTGTCCAATTATTATCTATGTCATGGTGAAATAGTATAAAGTTCATTTCTGCTTTTTTATTTTCATTATTATATGTAGAATCAATCGTACAAACATATTCTTTCTCTGAAATATGAAACGAAGCAATCCAGTTTTTAAGAAATCCTTTTTCCATATTCATATCAAATGCGAATATACCCTCGTTATGTAATACGGAGTAAACTTTCTGAAACACACTTTTTAGTTCATCTAAATTCATAATATGGTTTAAACTATCACCGGCAGAGATGACGTAGTGGAATTGCTCATTTATATTGAAATAGCGAGCGTCATCGACGATAAAGGTTGCATCTGGCGCATTTTTACGTGCATACTCAATCATTTGAGTAGAACCATCTATACCAGTTACTACAAAATTATGATCAAGTAGTTTCCTAGTAAGATGACCAGTCCCGCAACAAAGATCTAAAATATGAGAACGTGGTTGTGCATATTGTAAAACGAGTTGTTCAAAAGCTGGATAGGAGTGTTCAGAAAAATGTCCCCAATGTTTATTATAAATAGATGCGAAAATATCATAATTAGAATAAATAAGTTTTTTAGACATAAATATTCTCCTTGCTATTCATTAAATTATAATAATCATGCTTCATCATAATTTCAAAACCGCATTGTGTATAAAGCTTCAAAGCATTGTTATTCTTTGTTTCAACTTGTAATTCAATTGTTGTAGCACCATTTGTGAAGAGCTTATGTGTCATATAGTTTAAAATAGCTTTACCGTAGCCTTTACCTTGATAGGAAGGGTGGACAGCGAATCCTGATAATATAGTAGAATGATCTTGCTCAGTAACTGTAATCGTTCCTATCATTTTTTTATCGACAAGAGCACTGTAAACTTTATGAGAAGGTGAAGTCATCATTTTTTGTAACCATGTAGCCGTATTTTCTACTGAATCACCAAAAGCTTTACTAGAAATTTCAATAAGATCAAGAAGTGATTCTGAAGTTGCAAGAGTAAGCTGTATATTATTATCTGTTGTTTTTTGAAGTTCGTTTGTCTTGAACTCCATACTATATTCACTATATAAATATGGTAACTTCATATGTTTTACAAATTCATTCCCAGAAATAGAATCCCCATTGATAATAAGAAGAGCTTCATCTGTCTCTCTATTTTGTATTTCTTTCATTGCAGTTTGTAAAAGGATAGTTCCGAAACGTTGTTTTCTAAAATGAGGATGTACAAAGCCTATTAGTTCAAGCTTTGTTGGTCTTTCAAAATCATACATATTTAAAGCGCCAATTAATTGAGTGCCGTTATAAAGAAGAAAATCGTTTATATAATCTTCATTTCGATTTTTTAAAAAGTTGATATGTAAATCTGAAGAGTAATCAAGGTTGTCTTGTTGCCCGCAAATATAAGCCAAATCCTTCATTTGCTGTATTTCACTTTCTGTTACAGAACGCTTTTTCCGAATATCCATTGTATAATCCCTCTCATTCGTATTTAAAAATAGGATGGGTGACTTAACCATTTCTTTAATTCCACATTACCTTGCACAGATAACAGTCGGTATAAATAACGATAAGGCTGTCTATATTCTTCTAAGTGAGGAATAGACATAATTGTTTCGTAACCACTTTGAAAGGCATGTGCTTCTTTTTCGGTAAGTACATATTCTAGTCCGATAAAATCAAGCTCTCGCGGAGCAACAGCGTAAGCTTCAGTATCTACTAAACCCGTAATAGTTGTACCGTCAGATAAAAATTGAGTAGGATCCATATCAATTAAGACGAGTGTAGATTCCTTTGGTACGGACAGGGAAGAAAGTTGTGATTCAAAGGTAGGGAATGTATTTTGTATGCTTTCATCATCAGAATAAAACATATTCACAAGCTCTTTACTTACGTTTAAAATATGTGATTGGAATTCATCTAGTGGAACTTGGAACGTGCCTGACGGATTTCCTATGAAATCGGCTTTAAATTTATGTATTTCTGCAAGTCCTTTTCCTAGGCTGAATAAAATAGAATCTGGTTGCTCGATAAAAGATTGAACTGTGTTACCTACTAACTTTTCAACCACCACAAATTCACGGCCATTTAAAACATGTTCTTCTAATATTGTTGGGATAGGAAGATTCGTATGTTCTTGCAGCAATGTATGTACCGTTTCTAAATGATGGACGTTCCTTGGATCAATTCCAAATAAATTTTTACATCCCCACCAAAAATCATTATTTGGTTCTTCATTCATTTTAGAAGCACGAACGATAACTTCTGTATCTTCTGTTTGAACGAGAAAAACATCACTTGCATGATCTTCATAACCTGGGTGCAAGGCTTGAACGGATAGAATAGGTGAATTGAATAGTTGTTG
The DNA here is from genome assembly GCF_038006965.1 of Bacillus sp. FSL K6-1338. Classification (NCBI taxonomy): domain Bacteria; kingdom Bacillati; phylum Bacillota; class Bacilli; order Caryophanales; family Bacillaceae; genus Bacillus; species Bacillus sp. FSL K6-1338. The sequence continues at coordinate 1,978,267 of NZ_JBBOWI010000001.1, forward strand.
TAACATGAAAAGACCTCTTTTTCTGTAAATTCTATAAATTTATTATATAACAGGTGATGTGTTATGGGGATAAAGATAAAAAATTGAAATCATAGTTACATTTATAGTGAGAACTTATTAAAAATATTATATTTCTCCATTTTTGTGTGAATTGTCAAAAAAACAGAGTGATAGTATTTGAATGTAAAGCTCGTATCTTTAAAGCTATGAAGAGTAAAAGTAGAATTAAGCATTCGTTTATAAGATTGTGAATCATAATAATGTAGACTATTGAAAATATTTCTCAATAATAAAATGAAGAGAAAAGCATGAAGAAGTAGAATGCATTCATTTATAATAGATTTAAATTAATTAATATAATTAATTGTTAATTTTATTATATTAAATGGATAGGAGAGAATATTATGGCAAATGTACTCGTAATAAATTTCCCTGGGGAAGGTCATATTAATCCGACTTTAGCTATTGTAAGTGAGTTAATTCAGCGAGGGGAAACAGTTGTTTCTTATTGTATTGAAGATTATAGAAAGAAGGTTGAAGCAACAGGTGCGGAATTCCGAGTGTTTGAGAATTTTCTCTCTCAAATTAATATTATGGAACGAGTAAATGAAGGTGGGAGCCCTTTGACGATGCTATCTCATATGATTGAAGCATCAGAGCGTATTGTTACTCAAATTGTAGAGGAAACAAAAGAGGAAAAATACGATTATTTAATATATGATAATCATTTTCCAGTAGGACGTATTATAGCGAATATTTTACAATTACCAAGCGTTTCATCTTGTACAACGTTTGCTGTTAATCAGTACATTAATTTTCATGATGGGCAAGAATCGAGACAAGTAGATGAAATGAATCCATTATATCAATCTTGTTTAGCGGGAATGGAAAGATGGAATAAGCAGTATGGAATGAAATGTAATAGTATGTATGATATTATGAACCATCCTGGTGATATTACGATTGTATATACTTCAAAAGAATATCAGCCGCGTTCAGATGTATTTGATGAATCGTATAAATTTGTAGGTCCATCAATTGCTACTCGAAAAGAAGTGGGGAGTTTTCCTACTGAAGATTTAAAAAATGAAAAAGTAATTTTCATTTCTATGGGAACAGTTTTTAATGAGCAACCTGCTCTGTATGAAAAGTGTTTTGAAGCGTTTAAAGATGTAGATGCGACAGTCGTATTAGTCGTTGGTAAGAAGATAAATATAAGTCAATTTGAAAATATCCCGAAAAACTTTAAGTTGTATAATTATGTCCCGCAATTAGAAGTTTTACAGCATGCTGATGTATTCGTGACACATGGTGGTATGAATAGTTCGAGTGAAGCGTTATATTACGGTGTTCCATTAGTTGTAATTCCGGTAACAGGAGATCAGCCATTCGTTGCAAAACGATTGACTGAAGTAGGGGCAGGCATAAGACTTAATCGTAACGAGTTAACTTCTGAATTGTTATGTGAGACTGTAAAGAAAGTAATGGATGATGTGACGTTTAAGGAAAATAGTCGTAAAGTGGGAGAGTCGCTTAGAAATGCTGGTGGATATCAAAGGGCAGTTGAGGAAATACTTGAATTAAAAATGAAGCCGTACGTAAAGATTAAATAGATGTTAAAAACACACTTACTTTTAATTGGTAAGTGTGTTTCTAGTATTACGCGCTAAATGTGTTACATAAAAATAGCGATAAAGGTGAAACTTTTGTGTATATAAACTGATATCTTTGTCTTAGCAGAAAAATTACGTTAAAATAATACTAAGAAAATATATAAGCTTTGGGGGTAATGAATGAAGAAAGTATTTGAATACGTATTATTAACAATTGGCTCAATTATAGTAGCAGGTTCATTAGAGCTTATTTTAGCACCTAATGGATTAGTAGATGGCGGGGTAACGGCTATTGCTATTATGGCAAATAAAGTTGCAGGATTGCCGCTTTATGGCGTTTTCTTAGGAATTAATATCCCAATTTTATTATTTACTGCAAAAGTAATGGGAAAGAAATTTTTTATCCGTACATCTTATGCGAATGTAGTTACAACACTCGGATTAATTTATTTAAAACCATTTCCAGCAATTACGACTTCTGAGTTATTAATTGTACTTTATGGTGGAGTGCTGTTCGGAATTGGTGTTGGGATTGTTGTTAAAATGGGTGGAGCAATTGACGGTTCGGAAATGTTAGCAGTTTGGATGAATAAACACTTTAATGTACCAATTAGTACATTTTTACTTGCAGTAAATGCAGTTATTTTCATCTTTGTTGCAATTTTATTTTCAATCGAACAAGCGATGTTCTCATTAGCAATTTTCTATATTGTTACGAAGATGATTGATTTTATATTAGATGGTATTAATCAAGGTAAGAGCGTTATGATTATTTCTGGTAAGAATAAAGAAATAGGCGATTTACTTATGAAAGAATTGCAACTATCTGTTACGTATCTACATGGAGAAGGTGGTTTTTTAGGGGAGCATAAGAGAATCATTTATTGCATTACAAACCGATTCATTTATCCGAAAATGAAAGATCTCGTTCTCTCTGTAGATCCAACCGCTATAATTGAAGCTTCCTATTCAACAGAAACGACTGGTGTGAAACGTCCGGGAAGGAAAGCTAGGTCAGGTGAGTAACTAGAAGAAGGCTGTCCAAAAAGTTATTTTGGAACAACCTTCTTTTTTATTTTGTTGAATTGTTAGTATGTTACAAGTTAAACCCACTGTTAACAAGTTTCCTTGCAACTAGGGAACCAAGCGTCTTTCAATAATGTAGCCAACGTCTCAATTTTATTTTCCGGAATACTACCAAAACCGAGTAATACATATGATTCCTTGCGTAAATCATTCATGAAATCATATGGAGAAAGTGGGTATAATTTAACGCTTTGTTTTTTAGCGGATTCAATCAGTTCATTTTCATTCATACTGTTATGTACACATAAAACAATATGAAGTCCGGACTGTTCGCCAAGAATTTGAACATTAGCCCCCATTTCTTTCATAATGGATTTTACTAACGCATGATGTTTTCTTTTATATAGTGTACGACTCCGATTAAGGTGACGTTCCCAATTCCCGCTTTGTATAAAGTTAGCAAAAGCAAGTTGTTGTATTGTAGCCACTGTTTGTTTAAAAATTCCATGCAGTTCTTGATATATTTTTAAAAGATGTGGTGGTAAAACAACATATCCCATTCGTAAAGAAGGTAAAAAAGATTTTGAGAAAGTCCCCATATAAATAACGCGTTCATTTGAATCAAGACTTTGTAAAGAAGGAATCGGCTTACCAGCGTAGCGAAACTCTCCATCATAGTCATCTTCAATAATGTATCCATTGCAATCATTAGCCCACTTTAACAATTCTAATCTTCTAGGTAAAGGCATAATAATCCCAAGTGGAAATTGGTGTGATGGTGTAACGTATGCGACATTGGCATTTGTATTGTATAAGCTAGAAATATTAATCCCTTTTTCATCCAATGGTATGGGATGGATTTGTCTATCACAGCTTTTAATGATTGCGTGTATACGGTGAAATCCAGGGTTTTCAATGCCGTATTCTTTTGTAGGGCCAAGCAGTTGAAGTAGTAACCAGAGAAGTGGCTGCGTTCCGGCACCGATCACAATTTGATCAGGTGAAGAATGTACACCGCGAGAATGATATAAATATGTTGATATATGCTCTCGAAGAGCGAATTCACCTTGAGGGTCTTCTTTGGCAAATAGTGCATTTTCGTATGTAAGTATGGATTCTTGTAATGCCCGTTTCCAATTTGTAATCGGAAATTTATTTTGATCAATAAGCCCTTGGCTACAATCGTATTCGAATTTTTCGTCTATCAAATTGCTCGTCTTCTTTGCTGCATTTCGTTTTTTATTTGGGATAACGTCAATATCGAAATTTGCTACAAAAATACCACGTTTCGGTTTACTTTCTACATAACCTTCAGCTAATAATTGTTGATAAGCTGATTCAACAGTAATGCGGCTAATATTAAGTTGTGATGCTAAATTTCTGTGTGAGGGTAGACGTGTGCCAACAGAAATAGTCCCTTGTATAATTTCAGCTTTTATATATTCGTAAATTTGCAAGTAAATAGGTGTGTTACTTTGTAATTGCAATGGGATAGTAAAATCCATATAAAACTCTCCTTTAAAACTGACCTTATAAAAAATACTGAAACTGCCACTTAAGTAAAGGGCAGTCACTTTCTATAATAATGATATAACATTTAGAAAATTAAATAAATAGTTAAGGGAGAGTTAAAAATGAATGTTAAAGAAGTAGTAACAGAAGAGCAATTACATGAAGTATTACCTGTTTTACAGCAATTACGAACACAACTTTCAAAAGAGGAAACAGGCACTTTATTTCGAAATATGAAAGAAGAAAATTATAAACTATTCTCGCTGCGTAATGAAGATGATGAAGTTGTTAGCCTTGCAGGTGTAGCGATTTGTACGAACTTTTATAATAAGAAGCACGTTTTCGTATATGACCTTGTAACGGCAGACGCACATCGTTCAAAAGGACATGGAAATGTATTACTTTCGTATATAGAGAACTGGGGAAAGGAAAACGGATGTGAGTCTATCACCCTCACGTCAGCATTTTCAAGAATTGATGCTCATCGTTTTTATGAAAGAGAAGGGTATGATAAGGTGAGTTATTCTTTTCATAAAGAATTATAAATAATAAGAAGAAGCTGTCTCGAAAAGTTGGGAACAGCTTCTTCTTATTATTATTTCTCAAGTTATTATTGAACCGTAAATAGGTTGTAAGTTATGGTATATGTATTTGAAAAGGTTATATAGTGTTATTGTATCGAATTGTTTTAAGTAATAATAAAGAGAATGATTGGAGCGCTTATACTTGAAAAAAATAAAGAAACTATCAATCCCTAATGATGCTAGAGTTATTGTCATATCGGATATTCATGGAGAATTAAATCTTTTAAAAGAAGCACTACATAAAGTTAACTTTAAAGATGAAGATTATTTAATTATTAATGGAGATCTTTGCGAGAAAGGACGAGATAGCGTAGGTGTAGTAAACTACGTTATGAATCTTGTAAAGAACAATTCAAAGGTTCACGTTGTTGAAGGGAATTGTGAAGTTTTAGTTGATGCTCTTCTAAATGAAAATCCTCGTCTTATTAATTATTTATGTACGAGGAAGCATTCAATTTTTAATGAATGGCTAGAGCAATTGGATTTTTCAGTTCATGAAGGTACTTCAATTCGTGAAGTGAAAGAAGCATTGCTAAGTGAATTTTCACAAGAACTATATTGGCTAACGGAGTTGCCAACAGCGATTGAAACAGAAGATTATATTTTTGTGCATGCAGGGCTAGAAGATAGAGTAGATTGGAAAGAAACAGAGCGCAAAAATGCGATAGCAATGCCGGAGTTTTTTTATAAATCACATAAAGCAAATAAGTATGTAATAGTTGGTCATTGGCCAGTCGTGAACTATTCTGAAGAAGCACCGTCTAACAATCCAGTTATTGATGAGGAGAAAAAAATTATTGCAATTGATGGAGGAAATGCAATTAAAGAAGCAGGACAATTAAATGCATTTATTATTCAGAGGAAACAAACGGGCGATACATTTTCTTATACATATGTAGACTATTTCCCACAGCATGAAGTAATAGCGGATTTTAATGCGAATTCAGAAATGCAGGGCGGAGTGACATATCCGTATTATTACATAGAGCCTATCGAGAAGATGCAAGATTACACCGTATGTAAGCAAAAGGAAACGAATAATTTGCTCACTGTAAAAAATGAATATATGAAACAACTTGAGTCAGGTGAATATACAGTGAAAACCGATATTTCTTGTGCGCAAATAAGCGTTAGGAAGGGAGATATCGTTTCTCTCATTGATGATAGCTGTTCAGGATATGATTTAATTAAAAAAGATGGCGTAGAGGGTTGGATAGAGAAAGGGATTTTGCTTGAGGTGAATAAAAAGGGAAATAATATATTGAGCTGAAATAGGAGGGGATAACCTCCTATTTTTTATTACCTATTTTACAATCACATATTTCAATTAACCTTTTAAATTAGTGGACTGCTTGCTGTCTTTAATAAGTAAATAAATCGTAGTCGGCAGAATGATAAGCGTCATTCCTAAAAGAATTGCTAGTATAGCATAACCTCTATAGGGAGCAGAAACGATAAAAGGAAGTATCGCTAAAAAAATCCCTGCTATCATCATTGAAATACTACTAATATTTGAAGCTCTTTTTTCAAGGTGCTTATCATTCCATTCTAATGAAACGGTTGATTTAGTCGTATCAATTTTGGAACTGAAATAACCTATTAATATAAATAAAAGCCCTAATGCTAAAAATATGAAATGATCAAGAGGGAGTGAAAAGCCAAGAGCAATGAGGGCGATGACAATATCGACAAAAAATAAGAATAGTAATATTGTGTTGCCGATCCAATGGAGAAATTTCTGGTTACTCGCTGCTTTAGATAAAGCTAAAAATATAAAGAATAAGAAGGAACATATAATTATATTTACGATTACAAAAGTGCTTTTATCCATTGTTGATGTAGGCGTTCCATTGAAGTCCCATTTCGTAACAATATTTGATGGTAAGAAGAAATATAGAATAATATTTGTGGTAACAATAGTGAGAAATAAAGCAATACTAAATCGATTATTCACTGAATCACCAGCTTTCTAAATCAATAATTGGTATCTAATAACAAAATTATACAATATAATATATGATATTAGTTTTGATTTTTCTGAAAAAACATTATAATTATATATGAAATAAAGAGGAATGCAGGAGGGAATTATGCAAAACGTTGTATTAAAGGGGAAGAAAGTTACAATTCGTACAATAGAAGAATCGGATATAAAAACATTATGGAATATCTTATTTAAAGAAGAAAGCCCAGAATGGAAGAAATGGGATGCGCCATATTTCCCGTTCTCAATGCAAGAATACTCTTCCTATAAAGAGAAGATGCAAAATCGTTTGAAAGAAGAACCACTGTCAAATTTAATTATAGAAAATAACGGTCAAATCATTGGGACAGTCGGGTTTTATTGGGAATATAAAACGACGCGTTGGTTAGAGATGGGAGTTGTGATTTATGAGCCAACATACTGGAATGGTGGATATGGTACAGAAGCATTAAAATTATATAGAGATTTGCTATTTGAAAAAATGGAGATTGGTAGAGTAGGAATCACGACTTGGTCTGGCAATGAACGAATGATGAAAGTAGCAGAGAAAATAGGAATGAGCTTAGAAGGTAGAATGCGAAAGTGTCGTTATTATAACGGAACATACTATGATTCTATTCGAATGGGCATGATTCGTGAAGAATGGGAAGCGCTATGTGTAACGAAGGGGTGAGAAAGATTGTACGCTATCATTGCTACATTTGATCGTGTGTTTACTAATAAAATTACAGAATTACAAAATAAATTAACAAATGTAATTGGAACAAATCAATTAGCTGGAGTAGAACCTCATATAACGATTGCGGATTATAATGAGTTGGATGTTAATTTGTATATTGAAAAATTAAAGGAATTTGTAGCTATTCAAGAAAACATGTCTGCAGTCACTTTTCCTTCTGTTGGAACTTTTCCTACTAACGGTACGGTTTTTCTAGCGCCGACTGTTACCTATGATTTATTGAGACTTCATCATTTTTATCATGATCATTTCAAAACTTTTCATGATAATTCAAATTCATATTATGTACCAGGAAAATGGGTTCCGCATTGTACGATTGCGAATCATTTGAATTCAACTCATTTTTTAAGTGTGATGGAGTATATATATGAGAATTTTGATGTTACAACAGCTTCGATTGAAAAGTTAAAATTAATTAAGGTCAATTATGAAAATGGTTCTGCCGTTTCTTCTAGTATATTAGCAGAATATAATTTAAAGAGAATGGAGACATCGAGATGACATATATAATTAGAGAAATGAAGCAAGAAGATATTCAGGCTGTACAATCAGTAGCGAAAATAGCTTGGCATGATACATATGAAGGCATTATTCCGAGAGAGATTCAAGATAGTTTTTTAGACGAGGCATATTCTGATGAAAAAATGAAATATCGCCTTAAAAATACACATTTATTCGTTGCGGAAGAAGAGGGAGAAGTAATAGGATTTGCGAACTTTTCACCTGTTAGACTACAAAACGAAGCGGAATTAGGGGCAATTTATTTGTTACCAGATCAGCAAGGAAAAGGGATCGGAAGTGCTTTATTACAAAGAGGGATTAAGGCATTAAATGGGATACGGAAATTGTACATACATGTAGAAGCTGCAAATGAAAAAGGAAAACGCTTTTATGAAGCGAAAGGTTTTGCTGAATTAGAGCAATTTGAAGAAGACTTTGAAGGACATATGATGCAGACAGTAAGGATGGTTTTATACGTATAAGGAGGACTAGTAATGAAAACTTTTGATTTTAGTGAAAAAGTAGGAAAGCACTTATCAGTATTTCAATCTAATTTCATCATGTCGAAAATAGTAAACCATCAAGGAAATGTACATATCGGTGCTATGCATTTACAAGCCAATGGAATAATCGGATGTCATGAAGCAGTTGTATCTCAACTGCTTCTTATTGTGGACGGAGTAGGATATGTGTGTGGGGCAAATAAGGAAAAGGTAAAGATAGAGGCGGGACAAGCTGTGTTTTGGGAGAAGGGAGAGCTTCATGAAACAAGTACAGAACAAGGATTAACGGCAATTGTTATGGAAGCGGAGAATCTTGAACAAGGGATAGTAATGCCTATTATTCAAGGGGAGTTGTGAAAAATGATAATTAAGGCGAATCAAGAAGATACCAATGAAATATTAAAATATGCGGCTCAATCGCTTTTTGAAGGGACGAGAGGGAATTGTCAATTAAGTACCGAGAAAGCGATTGAAATTACAAAGCCGATTGTAGAAAAAGGAGCATACTATTTAATCATTAAAGAAGAAAATAAAGTAATGGGATGGATATTAATAGGGGAAAATACAGACTATTTTTCTCGTGAAAAACTTGGATTTATATATGAATTGTACGTTTTCCCAGAATATCGCGGGAGAGGATTATCGCGAGAACTGATGGAAGCTGGTATTAAGGAATTAAAGGAGAAGTATTCAGAAATTAGGTTGAATGTATTTGCTGGGAATTTTGCAAAAGAGATGTACGAAGAGTTTGGGTTTGTTGAAAGGCAGGTAATTATGACTTTGAAGTGAGTATTATAGTCGGAATGGGAGAAGAGAAAATAATGATTTAGTGGCTACTTTATCGCTGGAATTTAAAGCCAATAAGTCTTTATAAATATATAAAATAGATGGTTTGCCTTTATTTTATAGTAGATTGATAGAGTATGCTTAAAAAATAAATAAATTACTAGTATACAATATATCGTTATTATAGTAAAAGATATATTTTGGAAAAATATCATTTTTTTGTTTAGAAATTTTTAAATTATTGATATAATCAATTTGTAGAATTGATTATTGGTTAATTTTACTATTTTTAAATTTTAAGGGGGATTTAATAATGGCAGGACAAATTCGTATGTCACCAGAGGAACTTAAATCGAAAGCTACTCGATATGGACAAGGTGCAAATCAAATTGAGGACATTTTACGTCAACTACAAAACTTACAAAATGAATTAAGAGGAGAATGGGAAGGTCGTGCTTTCGAAGGTTTTGACCAACAGTTCAATCAATTAAAGCCAAAAGTACAAAACTTCGCACAGTTATTACAAGAAATTAATATGCAGCTTAATAAAACTGCAGAAGCTGTTGCTAGACATGACGAAGATCTTTCTCGTAATTTCGGTCTACAATAAGATAGATAAAAAGAAATATATAATTTAGCCATGCAACCATACGTTGTATGGCTAAATTACTTTAAAACTAGAGTAAGATACGAAGTCTTTCATTAGATAGACTCGCAGTCGCAGGAGTGATAAGTTGTGAAAAAGTTCAAATGGAGCATCTTGTTGTTTATTATTTTAGCTCTTGTACTATCAACAGGGGTCTCCTATTTAGCATTAAATCAAAATGTTAAGAAAGCTAATGAGAATACTACACCAAAAATGACAGTTGCGTTGGTAAATGAAGATCAGGGCACTGTTTTTGAGGGCAATAAAATAGCGTTTGGAGATCAATTTATTAAAAATGTAAATAAAAATACGAAACAAGAATGGTACGTAGTTAGTCGCGGGGTAGCAGAAAATGGATTGAAAAATAATAATTACAATATGATGATTGTTATTCCAAATGATTTTTCTAGGAAAGCAGTTGCGATTGATTCAGAGATTCCGGAGAAATTAACGTTAAACTACAAAGTAAATGCAACTGGGAATAAGGATTTGAAAGCTGAGGCAGAAAATACAGCTTCTGTTATTTTAGAAGATTTCAATAAGCAAATAATCGACGTTTATTTTGCGAGTATTATCGGTAAGCTACAAGGTGCACAAGATAATATAGGTAAAATAATTGAAAAAGGAAACGTTCAAACAACTATGTATAAAAAAGATATACATAGTCCGTTAGCAAATTACACAAATCAATTTAAAACAGTACAAGATTATACAGGTGTTTCTGTTAATAGTTTCAAAGGATTTCAGGATGTTTTAAAAGGTTTCGGTCAAGCGTTAGATGAAGGGAATAAATCTAACAGTACGTACTTAGCTGGTTTTAATAACTTTCAAAAAATGCAAACTGATAACAATTTATTAGCGAATAATTTCACAAATCAATTTAATCAATATATGAATGATATGAATACAGGCGATGCTTTAAAGCAATTAAGTGCATTGGAATCCGCTAATAAAATTATTTCAAATCAATTTACGTTTTCAGAGAAAGAACCAAATATTTTAACTGATGCTGCAGCAGTTCAAAAATATTTAGCAGATGTAAAAAAACAAGTATCTGAATATGATACAGAACTTGCAGGAAAGTTAGAAAGTGATATTCAAGAGACGGTAATTAAGAAGTTAAAGCAATCTATGTCGAATGATGGAAAGCAAGAAATTTTCATAAATACATTAATGAAACAACCAGATGCTCGAATAAAGAAACAAATCGAGAATTTAATTGCGAAATTACCTAGTTTAAACATGGAAGAAATCGGTCAAAGTGATTTACCAGATGCGACGAAATTACAACTGCAAAATGTAATTCAATTTACAAAAAAATATAATAAAGAAAATAATTTTTATTATGATCCTGTAAATAAAATATCTTTAGGAAACGCAATTAAAGAAGTAAAGGATAGACTTTATACAGAGGGAATTACATTTAGTGATACTGCGAAAGTAATTAAAATGGAATCTCCGCAAATTTTGAAGATAAGTATTCCAGAAGAATTTAAACTAGATGGAAGTACAGGATTCTTACATATTGATGATGTGGATCGTACAAGTGACTTTCTTCAAAGCGAAGCAGGAGAAATTACAATAGCTCCTCGTAATGAAGGGGATATAAAGATTAGCTTGGATGTGAAGTTAAAAGATCCAAACATCAATATAGATGTTTTCTCTCCTGTAACATGGCAGTGGGAATTGAGTGGGACTCATACAAAAGAAACTAGTCCTGAAAAAGAAAAACCTAACAAAGAAGATAAAGGAACACAAACGGAAAATAGCAAGGTGGAAAATGTGGTTCATAAGTCACAGTATGGCATAATGCCGTTAGTACACAATGCTAAAACGCCTATTATTAAAAAAATGGAAAACACAACAGGGAAAGATAACGGAACTGGAGGAAACCCAGGAGGCGGAACGGGAACAGATAACGGAACTGGAGGAAACCCAGGAGGCGAAACGGGAACAGATAACGGAACCGGAGGAAATCCAGGAGGCGAAACGGGAACAGATAACGGTAAAGTTATTGAAAGTACAACGAATCAAGTTATACATCAAAAAACAGAAAAAATAACAGATATTACTTCTAGTGTATTAATTAAAGAAGCAGTAGATACAGTCGAAAGTTATCAAGGTTTAATGAGCCTTTACGAAATGTATTATGGGATTGATTTAAGAACGAAAGATGTAGGTCCTAAGTTAGAAGAAGGAAGTTTAGATGCAATTGCGACGGATCAATCTTTGTACTACGTATTAAATAAACAAAGCTTAATTGATTTAATTTCAAATCTTGTTTCATCAAGTATTACTACAGAAATAAAACAAGATATGTCAGGTTTAAAACAAAAAATAAACTCTTATCAACAATCTATTACTAGTGCGGATCAAAATTCTATGCTACTAGCGGAGAAATTAAATGGAACGACGCAACAAGCAACTAGTATGAATGAAAATTTAGGAGAGTATTTAAAAGGTTTAGCGAAATGGCGTGAGAATAGCTTAAAGCTAGTTGAAGAGCAGCAAGTATTAACAACAAATCATGCTGGTGAGCAAACAGCTATTTTATCGTTAGATTCTGGTATTAAATCATTAATGATGCAAAGTCAGTCATTGGTCGAAAGTTCGAAGCATAGTTTAGCAACTTCAGACGATGTATATAAAACATTTGATCAAATTAATGGACAAGCAAAAGAAATTCAAGACAGCGGAACGACAATTGTTTCAAAAGCTGATTTATTATTAAATGACTTTACGAAGAAAATGGAAGATGATAAATCATTCTCCAAAAACTTTACGAAAATTTTAGCGAATAGCCGTATTGGAGATCGTCAAAATGAGATGCTATATGACTTTTTAGCTAGTCCAGTTCAAAAGCAAAATGATGGAGTAATTGTAGCAGGTAATGCTTTTACACCGTACTTAATTGTATTAACTTGTTTCATTGTTGCATTATTTACAGCATACGCAATTGCGAATCAAGAAAAGAAACGAATGCAATCAGATCATTTTGAAGAGAAATTCTCATTAATTGATATGAATGTACCAACTACAGTAGTAGCTTTCGGTATATCAATTGTGGAAGGGATTAGTATAGGTATCATTTCTGGGCGTCTTTTAAAGTTCGGTCAGGATCAAAGTTTACTATGGATTGCGTTCATCACATTTATTATGATGGCGTTTGTATTAGTCTCAACCTACTTATTACGACAAATAAAAATGGTAGGAATGTTTATACTATTAGTATTTTTAAGCATGTACCTATTTTTAACTGAGGCAGTTGGAAGTAAAGTAGATCAAATGTCGTCTGTCGGAAAGATACGTCAATTCTCACCGCTTCAGTATATAGAAAGTTTTCTAAATGATTTTATTAGTGGTAAAGATACTGGGAAAGTTATTTTTGTCGTATTGTTTGTAATTGCCATTATTGGATTGGTTAGTAATCTATTTGTATGGCATAAGAAATGGGAGGAAAAAGAAGTAAATGATCAAACAATGGAGCATAGTGGCTAAGTTATCATTTCTCTCTATCCTTTTACTGTTTGTCGCGCTACCGATAAGGAGCGCGGCTGACAGTTATCTTGGTGATGATGGGAAGATTAAGTTTAAAGTGGATCGACTTGAAGAAAGCGACCAAGAAAAAAATAAAAAGGAACATAAGGAAACAGAATTAGATAAAGCATCGATTGAGTTATTTAACAAAGATATAGAAGAAGAAATTGAGAAAAAGAAAAAGAAAGAACAAAAAGATATGGAAGCTTTGCGAGATTCTCTTTTTACAAAACCAAAAGAGAATAATAGTGTTAAAGATACGAAAAATAGTTTGTTTAGCAGTGAATACATTGTCAGAAAAAGTGCAGATGAAGTAGCGAGTAATGAAACAATGAATGAAGAGCCAATTAGTATAACAATAATATTATTATTTGGCGGCGGCATTCTACTTATTTGCATCGGTATTTATACGGTTCTTCGTAAAAGTTGGAGGTAAAGCGATGGCAATACAAACACATATTAATGTCACAGTAGATTTTAATAAATGGAATGGAAATACATACGATTTGCGTATTCCGAATCACCAATCTATTAAATATTTATTGAAAAACTTATTAGATACGCTAAAGATTGATAATCATGAAGGTTCACATTTTGTAATTAAAGTGAAAAATAAGTCAATTGTTTTAACAGATAATGATCGTTTAATTGATCACCAAATAACAGATGGAGATATTTTGCAAGTTTTATAAAGAATATTTTTTACTTTTAGTTATTTGAAAATAAGTTATTACGGGTTATAAAGAAAAGGAGAAGAGGATAAACATGACGGAAAAAATAATTCAAATTGATGCAATGAACTATCAATTTCAAATAGAAAAAGAAAATTGGAAATTGGAGATGACCAAATCTCAAACACGTATAAAAGACTTCCGTCAATTCGATATAATTACGGGCGTATCATCTGAATTTGTACCATTAACAATAGAAGAAGCGGATGATATGTTTACGTTTCTATATCAAGTAGATAAAAAATTATATAAGTGGGACAATCTTAGCCGTTTTGGAAGAAATGAGAAATTAAGACTACTTCGGAATGTTGCGCAGTTTCGTAAATATTTGAATAAACGAATCACGTTCTTTTTACATCCAGACAATATAGTTTTTAATGCTAATTTAATACCAAGTATTATACATAGAGGAATTCGAGATATTGTTCCACCAACCCCGTTATCAGAAGAACAATTTTTAACACAATATAAGTGTCTAATTATTGCTTTATTCTCCCAAAAACATAACTTTGATGATTTGTATGCTGGGTTACTAAAAGATGCAAAAGAAACAACATTTGAACAGACCGTTGCTCAAATGGAAAGCTTAGATGCATTACTGCAGTTTCTTGATGACAGCTTTGAGAAGGAACAAACAAAAACAGAGAAAAATATGCAGTTAGTACCTAAAAAAAGCTATAAATCGTTTAAATACTTAGCTTTTTCCTTCATAGCGGCGACAGTTATTTTAGCTGCTCCTTTAATATATTTCACTTTTATAAAATTTCCTTATCAAAATAAATTGTTAGAAGCAAATGCAAGTTTCATAGCAACTGATTATGACAAAGTCATTACGCAATTAAATGAAGAGGAATTTGAATCATTACCGATTGCATCTAAATATGAGTTAGCATTTGCATACATTACAGCTGAAAAACTAGGTGAAGCTCAAAAGAAATCGATTATGAAAAACATTAGTTTGAAAAGTGATGAAAAGTATTTGCTGTATTGGATGTATAACGGAAAAGGTAATTTTGATAAATCATTAGATTTAGCTAAGACACTTGATGATCCTCAGCTTATTATGTACGGCCTTGTTAAACAAATTGAATCACTGAAAAATAATCCGGATTTATCAGGAGAAGAACGTGATCAAAAGTTAAAAACATATGAGCAACAATTAGATGAATATAAAAAGAAATATGGCAATTCATCAAGCGATAAAAATTTGTCGGACACAGAGAAAAAAGAGTAAGCACTTGATGAGACAGTTGAAAAGGAGCAGTGAACACGGATGGAGCAACTATTAGTATTGACTTATGGAGACAAAATATATAAGTGCACATTACATCCAAATGAGCAATCAATAGTGTCGATTGGAAAAGAGTGGACAAATGATATTACGAATCCAAGTTTAGAACAAGAAATAGAGTTAAAGTGGAATAATGAAGTAAATGCTTGGATGGTACAGGATCAATTAATAGAATTCAATAAGGAAGTTGAGATTGGAAAAACAAGAGATGTGAGCTTGAAAATCTTTATATCTATTATTGGCACAACTAAAGTGTTTGATATCGGAACGAAACTTTCTCTTACAGTGAGTCGAAACGATTACGATGATATTTCTATTACCGGGACTAGTGTAGATTTAATGCTATCTCGCGAAACGTTGTACGATTCTTTTAAAGTGAACGTGTATGGCGGGGATGTATTTCATAATTATACGAAGTTAAAAGATAGCGTTATGTTGGAATCAGGAGACGTATTATATTTTGATGGTATTTTATTGGAGATTGGTAGTGAAGACATTCAAGTACTTTCTTCAGAAGATAAAGTGAAATCTGCGTTACCTATTTTAGTAGAATCAGAAACGAATTATCAAAGTGGTTATCCAGACTATCATCGTTCACCACGTATTATTTACCGTGAACCAGAAGAGAAAATGACAATTGCAAAGCCTTCAAGTATGCCATCAAAACCAACGGAGCATTTAGCAAGAATCATTGCACCTTCACTTGTCATGATTGTCGTAACTGTATTACTTGCTATTTTCATGAAATATGGAATGTTTATTATCGCATCGATTGCGATGACATTAGTAACAATCATTGTTTCTGTCACATCGTATATTAAAAATTTGAAGCAATATAAAGTCGACATTGTTGAACGAGATAAAAGCTATAGAGAGTATATAAAACAAAAAACGAAAGATTTACATGCAGAAAGTGAAAAACAGCGTCACGCATTACATTATCACAATCCAAATGTAGAAGTAATACGTAATATGGCAGTTCAAGTAAATCCTCGAATTTATGAAAAAACAATGTTACATCATGATTTCTTAACATTTAGCGTTGGAACAGGACAAGCTAATACGAGTTTTGAAATTCAATTTAATGAAGAAGAATTTAGTCAAACGAAAGATGAATTAATTGATATAGCACGTGAACTAAGACAGCGTTATCTATCATTGGAAGATGTACCAGTTGTAACAGATTTAATGAATGGACCAGTCGGTTATATTGGTCAACGCTCTTTAGTGTTAGAGCAATTACAATTATTAGTTGCACAAACGGCTTTATTCCATAGTTATTATGACTTGCAGTTTATTACTATTTTTCCGGAAGAAGAAAAAGAAAAATGGGATTGGATGCGCTGGTTACCTCATGGAAGTGTTCGCGATATAAATGTACGTGGATTTGTATACCATGATCGTAGCCGTGATCAAGTGTTAAATAGTTTGTATCAAATATTGAAAGAACGAAAATTAAAACTAGATGAAAAAAGTTCTACTAATGAAAAAATGTACTTTGCACCGCACTATGTCGTTCTCATTACAGATGAAAAACTAATATTAGACCATGTTGTTATGGAATTCTTTAATGATGATCCGAGTCAATTAGGTGTATCACTTGTATTTGTACAAGATGTTATGCAAAGTTTACCGGAGCATGTGAAAACGGTAATAGATATAAGAGATGCAAAACAAGGGAACATCATCTTAGAGCAAGGAGAGCTTGTTAACCGTCAATTTAAACTAAATCATGTGCCAAAAGGGTTCAATTTAGAAGATATTTCAAGGGCATTAGCACCATTAAATCATTTGCAAAACTTAAAAAATAGTATTCCAGAAAGCGTAACATTTTTAGAAATGTACGGCGTTGAAAAAGTAAAAGAACTGAATATTACAAGTCGCTGGGAGAAAAATGCAGCGCATAAATCTTTAGCTGTACCACTTGGATTACGTGGGAAAGAAGATATCGTAAACTTAAACTTACACGAAAAAGCACACGGACCACACGGGTTAATAGCAGGTACAACAGGTTCAGGTAAATCAGAAATTATACAATCGTACATTTTATCTCTAGCAGTTAATTTCCATCCGTACGAAGTAGCCTTTTTACTAATTGACTATAAAGGCGGCGGTATGGCGAATTTATTCAAAAACTTACCGCATTTATTAGGAACAATTACGAACTTAGATGGAGCACAAAGTATGAGAGCGCTCGCATCAATTAAAGCTGAATTACAAAAAAGACAACGATTATTTGGGGAAAATGATGTAAACCATATTAATCAGTATCAAAAACTGTATAAAGAAGGCTTAGTAAGTGAACCGATGCCACATCTATTTTTAATTAGTGATGAATTCGCGGAACTGAAGTCAGAACAACCAGAATTTATGAAAGAGTTAGTTTCAACAGCGCGTATCGGTCGTTCACTCGGAATCCATTTAATATTAGCTACGCAAAAACCGAGTGGTGTTGTAGATGATCAAATTTGGAGTAACTCGAAATTCAAACTAGCACTAAAAGTTCAAAATACGTCAGATAGTAATGAAATTTTAAAAACACCGGATGCTGCTGAAATTACATTACCAGGACGTGCTTACTTACAAGTTGGGAATAATGAAATTTATGAATTATTCCAATCAGCTTGGAGCGGAGCAGACTATGTAGAAAACAAAGAGGATAAAGAACATTTAGACGCAACAATCTATGCAATAAATGATCTAGGACAATATGAAATATTAAGTGAAGATTTAAGTGGACTTGGTAGCAGTAAAGAAGTAATAAGCGTACCATCTGAACTGGATGCTGTTATTGACTACATTCACGATTACGCAGAAATAAATGAAATTGAAGCGTTAGCTAGACCGTGGTTACCACCACTTCCAGAAAGCGTATATTTACAAGACTTACATGCAATTCAGTTCAAAGAAGCATGGACGAAAGAAAAGAAACCATTACAAGCAACAGTTGGTCTACTAGATCAGCCTGAATTACAATCACAAACACCATTAACATTAGATATTAGTAAAGACGGACACGTAGCGGTCTTCTCAAGCCCAGGCTACGGAAAATCAACATTCTTACAATCAGTCATTATGGATGTAGCTCGTCAGCATAGTCCGGAGCATTTGCATGTGTATTTAGTGGACCTTGGAACAAATGGTCTTCTACCTTTAAAAGGATTACCTCATGTAGCGGATACGATTACGATTGACGAATCTGAAAAATGTTTAAAGTTTGTTGAAAGATTAACTCAGGAAATGAAAAATCGTAAACGATTATTAAGTGAATATGACGTTGCAAATATTGAAATGTATGAAAAGGCAAGTGGGAAAGAAATACCACATATTATTATTGCAATCGACAATTATGATGCAGTAAAAGAAGCGAAGTTCTATGAAAGCTTTGAAATGCTAATTATGCAAATTGTCCGAGATGGTGCAAGTTTAGGAATTCATACCTTAATTAGTGCAGGGCGACAAAATGCACTTAGAATTCAATTGTACAATAATATTAAAATCCAAACTTGCCTATATATGATTGATCAAAGTGAAGTAGCTAGTATTGTAGGGAGATCTGATATAAAAGTGGAAGAAACAGCAGGAAGAGCGTTAATAAAACTAGAATCTCCCACATTATTCCAGGTTGCATTACCTACGAAAGCAGAAGATGAATTACAGCAAATTCAATTATTACAACAAGAAGCAAATGATATGGACCGAGAATGGGATGGAGAACGTCCGAAGGCAATTCCAATGATGCCAGAAATTATTGATATTGCTACTTATCGTAAAAATAAAGACGTTACAAAAGCTCTACAAGCAGCAAGAATTCCAATGGGGCTTGATTTTGCAAACGTAGAAGTTGTAGCTCATGATATTGCAGTGAATGATCATTTAATGATTTATAGTGTAGATGATAGTATGAGAAAACAAATTGTATCTAGCATCCTATCTCAATTGAATAAAGATTATTTTGAAAGTGTGACGTTGTTGGATACAGCAGAGTATAGTTTCGTTCAATATAAAGACGATGTGACGCACTACATTGTAGACGAAAATGAAATCAATATGCATGCGAAGTATTGGATGGAAGTAATTCGTGAACGAGCTTTTGAATTAGCACAAGCAAGACAAGAAGGTAGAGAAATTCCTGCATTCACAAAACAACTCATTATCATGACAAATGTTGAAGAGTTTAGTAAATTTGTTTATTTAGAAATGGAGGATGCAGCGACTTTAATTGATTTATCTCGTACAGTAGGTATTTACTTTGTATTAGCAGGTCACCACGACTACATGGACCGAAATCGTGAAGCTCTACCTATGAAAATGAGAAGTAAGCTAACAGCAGCAATTATCGCAATGCCATTAAATGATCAAAGTATCTTCAACATAAAATATATAAGCAACGAAGCGCCATTAGGTAAAGATGAAGTGTATTACTATCAAAAAGGGAACATAATGAAACTAAAAATGCCTAGAGTAACTAACGAGGTGACAGTATGAAATTAAAGAAGAAAGCTAAGGTGATGATAGTCGTGTCAATAGTGGCAAGTTTATTAAGTGGATGTGGTTTTGGGGAAAAGCAAATAGATTATAAGCCATTTGTCAAAGCTTTGGATGAAGGTGACATGAGAAAGGTTATGTCTGCGAGTGATGATGGGTATGCGTATGTGAAGGAACGGGTTATTGATTTTACGACAGAAAAAAATGGTGATGACAGAATTCATAATACACTATATCAAACTACTGAAGGTATATATAATTTGAAAGAAAATTTATTGTATGGAGAGACCACTCAAAAAATAACAAGTGATATTAAGAACATAAAAGATAGACATAAGGATAATAAATATAAAGAAGAAGAAAAATATAGCACTAGGTTCATGTATAAAGATAGAAAGGGTTACAGTACTGATTCGAGCTTGGATGTTTCACATGTAAAACTAATTTTTAATAGATTGCAAGGTGTTGGGAGTTTACAACTGAAAGTAGATGGAAATAAAAAGAAATTTAATGAACCAAATACAGTTGGTTTTACGTTAACGGAATCACAATTTCAAGAAATAATTAACGATAAATTGAATTTGCAATATGATAGTTTTGAAACAGCATCAATTGTATTTAATTTTAACGATTCTAAAGATACGAAACAGCATCCAATGCAAATAATACAATTAATAATTTCAATTGTATATGAAAAGAAAAATAGTGAGGGAAAATTATTAACACATACTCAGCAAATATCTGTGAATTTTAGTAGTAAAAAGGATAATGATCAGGAAGCCAAGCAAGATTATGTGAATTATGAAAAGTCTTTTCAAAATAATAAATCATTCTAAGGGAGCTGATTTTTTTGAAGAAAGGTGTGGAAAAAAAAGAGGATTTAAGAATAAACTCT
This sequence comes from Bacillus sp. FSL K6-1338, assembly GCF_038006965.1. Classification (NCBI taxonomy): domain Bacteria; kingdom Bacillati; phylum Bacillota; class Bacilli; order Caryophanales; family Bacillaceae; genus Bacillus; species Bacillus sp. FSL K6-1338. The sequence goes on from NZ_JBBOWI010000001.1 coordinate 1,999,103, forward strand.
GATATGGGAAAGTTAGAGCTCGCTGGGCAAGATATATATAATTTTAGAGATGGCAAAGAACCGTATAATAATATTGGGGAGGATGCCGAAGAGAAAAACGAAGATCTCTTAGAAAAAAATTTAATGCAAGACTAATAGATTCAGCAGAAGATAAAGACACCGGATTTGCTGCTTACGCATTTAAAGATAATAAAACAGGAGAAGTTATTATTTCATATGTTGGGACGGAACCTGGAAAAGACAACAATAGTGATGTAGTAGTAGATGCAGAGATAGGTGTTCACAATTTAACAAATGCAAATAAATTAGCATTTAGTAATTGGGAACATGAATTAAAAGTAAAACAATATGACCAAGGAGAGGCATTTTATGAAAAAATGAAACAATATGCTAATGGTAAAACTATTAGTATAACAGGACATTCTTTGGGCGGAGGTATTGCAAATACAGTAGCATTAAGGCATCAAAAAGACGATATTGATGTTTTAACACTAAATCCAGCTCCAGTTTTAAATCGAGATGTAGATAAATTCGGTAATGGGTTTGATATGAAAAATGTTCGGAATATCATTAATCAGAATGATCCTCTACATATTGGGATAAAGGCAGCAGACTTCACACTTCCAGGAAGAATGTATAAAATTCCGAATCAAGCAGGACACTCATATGCTTTTACAGAGAAGGATTATGATGAGAATGGACATCTAATATGGATTGATAAACTAACAAGTGATAATGACACGGGGTGGGATGCTATCCCGGGGTTTCTGGAATTTGCTCAATCTGCTGGGGCTATTTACACAGGAACTATACATGATGTATTTCATAGAAAAGTTTCTATACATGAAGAAAAGATAGCTGGAGTTACACTTAATTTGATATTAAGTGCAACGCCAATTTCTACTATTATAAACGGAATATTAGGTTACTCGGACATTGTACAAGGTAGCAAGGAGCTTGAAAAGCTAAAAGATAAAGTTCAAGAAGGTTTTTCAAGATTAAATACAAAGTATGAAGGGCTAAAATCTCAAATTACAGCAGAAGCAATCCAATTTAGTATAATGGCTACAGTTGAAATAAAAGGAGCGATAGATATCGCTGTAGAATGGATTGAAACAACTTTAGCGAAATGTAAGGAAAAAGTTTTAGAAGTATTAGAGTCTGTATTTAATACTGCTATAAATTTTTTAGCTGGAAGTGTTGTAGTATATTTAGCTACAAGTGAAATTTTAGAAATTGCAAAAGAAGTTGCAGCTTCTTACGTGCAAGATTTACTAGATTTGTTTAAAGGAGATTTTGTAGTTGATACAAATGTAGCTGCAATTGTATCTGAACATATATTAAGTCATCGTCACTCATTGTTAAATCTTTTTATGAATGACAACAGCAGGGGGATAAACCGTTCTTTATTAGGTGAAATTGCTAAAGATGTGAAGGAGTTATCAAAAGATTTAAAGCAATTAAACGACGATGTTTCAGAAGCGGTATTTTCTATGTTTGCAAAAGACGAAGAATTAGGAGCAGTTTCATATTATTAAAACTCCAAGTTTATAAATTTAAAAGAGAGGGGAATGAAGGTGGATTTACATACAATAATGTCAAGAGTTCATAGTACATTTCCAGCTAGTGGTGGACGAGAACAAATTATAAACGTTGTAGTGCAATTGGAAAAAGCAGCTGCATCTTTAACGGGGGATATTAGAAGGTTAGAGAGTAGTATTGATAGCACATTACAAGGAAAAACACGTGAGGCATTTATTGATCGTATCCGTCAATTAGAGAAAAAAAGACAAAAAATAGAAGAGAAAATTAGCGTACTAAAAGGGACAGTGAATTAATATGAAAGACTATATGGATAAAGTATTACCTTTAGGCAGTGTTGTAAGATTGGGTCTTAAAGAAGAGGAAGATGTGGAGTATGTAATCACTACGAGAGGTTTATTACTTGATGAAAACACATTCTATGATTATGGTGGAGTGTTGCATCCAGTGGGTTTAACCGAAGAAACGTATAAATTATTTAACCACACGGATATTGCAGAGGTTAAATTTGAAGGGTATCGAAATAAAATTGAAGGTCAATTCGCAGCTAAGTTTAAAATGTGGCGAAATGAGTTTGTTGAAAAAGTAATTGAAAAAAATAAAAAGCAACAACAAGCACAAGAGTTAGAAATAAAGGGAAAAAAAGAAATTTAAAAGGAAATAAGCTTTCCTCTTCCAAAAATGGAAAGAGGAAAGCTTATTTTGATTGAATAAGGGTGTCAGTATGAAGTTAAAGAAGAAAGCTAAGATGATAATAGTTCTGTCAATAGTAGCAAATTTATTAAGTGGATGTGGTTTTGGGGAGACGAAGATAGAGTATGAGAGATTAGTAAAGGCATTGGATGAAGGTGATATGAAGACGGTTATGTCTGCGAGTGATGAAGGGTATGTGTATGTGAAAGAAGAGGTTAGGGATAGCACTTTTATTGAGGATAATAATAAGCAAATAGGAGTAGTTTATCAAACAACGCAAGGTATTTATAGTATTAAAGATAATATTCTTTTTGGTGAGGCACAAAAGAAAGTCAATACTCCAGTTGAGGATGAAAAACATAGTGACAACCCACAATATAAAGAAGAAGTTGTATTCAAGTCAGATATAAGATACGAAAATGGACAGCTAGAAGCTTCAAATCGAGGGAAAGATATGTCTAATATAAAATTAATGCTTAATAGAGTGCAAGGAATAAAAGAATTGAAACCAAATGTGAATAAAAAAAGCTTCAGCCAACCAGCTACGATAAGCTATAATTTATCAGAAATTCAATTTAAAGAGATATTTAATGGGAATTTAGAATTAAAGTATGAGAAGTTTAGTTATGCAACACTACTAATTGAATTTAATTCTGCTAAGGATACAAAGGAAAATCCGATGGAAATAACAGAGATAACAATTTCGATAGGCTATAAACAAAGAAATGAAGAAAATAATATGATTAGGCATGATCAAGAAATAACAACATATTTACGTAATAAAGAAGAAAATAATCGGAAATCAAAAAAAGATTATTTACAATATGAAAAGAAATTTAAAGAAAGCCATTAATATATATAAGGGGGAGAATATGGCGAACGAGGAAGATTATAAATTAAGTAGTGATGTAGGAAAATTAAGATTATCGGCAAGAGATATTTATGATTATAATGCACAAGAAAAAATATAATAATTCTGATCCAATAATAAATAAATGAATAAATAAATAGAAATTACAAGACAACTTTAATGCTAATCTTATAGTTTCTGATGATATTCATTCAGTAACTGGATTTGGGGCATATGCTTTAGAGGATAGAAACACGCATGAAATTTTCATTGTATACGTTGGAAACCAACCGAGCCAAATAGGCTATTTAGCAACCGATGGAGCAATTTGGCTGCATAATTTAACTAATTCACCTATATTGGGGTCATTAGCGGAATTTCAGTATAGTCAAGCAGAAAAATTTTATGAAAAAGTCAAGGCGGGTAATAAAGGAAAGAAGATAATATAAACGTATTAGCTTTAAATCCTGCGCCTGTTTTAAATAAGGATGTGGTTAAGTACGTATACGGGACCAATATGAAGAATTGCCGCAGTCTTATAAATGAATATGGTCCTTTGGATGGCGCCATTAAAGCCACAGATTTTGTAATACCTGGACAGGTTTATAAAATGGAAAATGGGGATATTTCGGTATTTTTATAGTTAGGAAAAAGTTATTCTAAAAGGAGTATGTTGGGTGAATCATAGATGGAAGAAAAAGAAACCGAAACAAATAAGAAAAGAAGCTGTTCAGATAAAACCGATAGTAGAAGAAAAACCACTAAAGAAGAGTAGCAACAAGTTAATTGATATTCTCCTAGGTATTCTTCTTTTCCAAATTTTTATATGGGCTGTCTTGGAAGGTTCTACAACACAAGTAAGCAAAGGGAAGACTTTCCTTATTATCGTTTTCTTTATCTTATTGCAATAGGGTTATCTATGATAGGAAACAAATAAGGGGGAGTTCAGATGTTTAAGAAGAAGGAGAAAAAAAACATTTACGTTAGACTGGTAAACACACAAGGGGAAATCATTCGAGAGTTTAATTGTACAGAAAAAGACTTGCGAAAAGTAAAAGAAAATGGTGCTGAAATTCGTTTGGTTGGAGACAACTCATATGAGATGGTAGCAACCGATGAACAACTAGAACAACTAGCAAGAGCTGAAGCAGAAATCGAAGCGGAAATTAAGGCATGGGAAGATGCTTTAAATGAGAGTTTGGATGAACGCGAAGAAAGAGAAGCGAGACAGAAGGAATTGAAAGAAAAGAATAAATGGAGTACAAAGAAGAAAGTAATCGTATTTGGACTGATACTCTTTGTATTTATTGGATTACCTATTATCGAAGGGTATCAAAATAGTAAATTAGTTGAAGAAGGTACATCATTACATGCAGAAATTGTAGGTAGGCATGTAGAGAAGGAATTCATGTTTACACACCCCACATTAGTAGTTGAGGTAGATGGTAAAAAGCATAATGTATGGGTAAGTGAAGAGACATATAACGGAGCAGAGTGGTTAGGTAGACTAAAAGTCATCAAAACAAAAGATGGTAAAGTTGAGAAAGACCCTAGATATGAGGGGGAAGACTTAATTACGAGTTATTAAGCAGTATGTTTTTAATATTCGCTGCTCAAATTAAATAACATTATTATTTGCAAAAATCGAATCCATTAAAATAAAAAACAAATTTTAAATAACTGTAATAACCTCCTAGCATATTGTTGATGGGAGGTTATCACCTTTCTGAAGATAAAATTAAAGCTATATTATCTCGATACAATTGTGATGACAGTAACGTTTTTACTAAGTGAGTGCAATTTCAGAGAAACAAAAATAGAGTATGAGGGATATGGTTAAGTGAAAGAGAGAAGAATATTTAGAGCTTTTGAGGAGAAAGAAGGCTATTTGAACTATCAAAAGTATTCTGATTATGTACGGTAATTAATATAGAGATAATATTATCTGAATATAGTTACACAAAGATGAATGTACTTAAAAAGTTAGGAATGTAATGGGATTTTAGTGAATGAAAATTATTTAAACTGTATAGAAGGTGAAAAGTCAGGATGTGGAATATAAAAGAAGAAGATTTAGATAAGTTTAGGATGACATGTAATGATCGTTTAAGTCCTGAGGGTGCTACAGGATTTATGTTTGGAGGAATACTTTATAGTTCAATAGCCGTCTTTTCTATTATTGTATCAGGTGATTGGGATTACTGTATGGTTCTCCTTAATATAGGAATTGTTAAGCTGGAAGTGTTGTTATATGCTCTGCAAGTAATTTTTTTCATTTTATATTTATTTCCAAAAGCTCAATTTAAATTTCAAAAGCTACAAACACTTGTCGTATTATTATACGCACTTCAAATGGCTACTATATTACTTACAGTTTTAGTTGTTTCTGAAATAGCTAATAATTCAATGGATCGTATTACGTTGAATTATGTATGTTTGCTATATTTAGGAGCAGTAATTTTTCATATTGTAACAACAATAGATACATTTAAATTGGCAAGTGAAGGTGCGTTTAGTATGGATGAAAGATCCGTATCCTTTTTTAGTAAAACAAAAGGAACTATGATGAAAGTTGCTTCAATATACGCATTAATCATTCTTATTTTGATTTATTTTCATAATGATTATGCGTTTGATACTTTTATTGGATATGTAATAGGAACTGTTTTAATGTATACGATAGCCATAGGAGCAGCTGAATTTCAACTATTAGCATATTGCAGATTTAAATTTCCATCATTTAATAAAACGTGGGAGCAACATAAAAGAGAGACTCCAAGATATCGAAAGAAAAATAAAAAAGGTAAATCGAAACGTAAGGCATAAAAAAAGTGCGTATTGTACGTTTTGATGATAGAAAAGTAATTATTTACAGGAGAGTATTTTCACTTCTAAAAGAAAATTTAATTATGTAAGGTGATTAAAGTGATTAGGAGGTTATCTGATCGAAAATGTAGAGTGGGTAGTGTGATGATGAAATGAACAAAAAAAGTGTTTCTAAAATAATTCCGATCATAATAGCAATCAGCCTACTACAAGCATGTAGTTTTTTTGAAGAAAAGATAGAGTATGAGCCATTTGTTAAGGCATTGGATGAAGGTGACATGAGAAAGGTTATGTCTGCGAGTGATGATGGATATGCGTATGTGAAACAAAGAGGTATATATAGTACATATGAACAAAAGGAAGATGGAGAGCATAGAAAAACAATCTATCAAACTTCGGAAGGGATATATAATACGAAAGATAAAAGTTTATATGGAAGTACAACACAAGCGGTTACTTCAGCAGTAGACAGCAAAGATAATAAAAAAGAAGGTGTTTATCGTACCAATATTATGTATAAAAATGGACAGGTGAAAAGTCCGGATTCAAATTTGGATGTTTCATACGTAAACTTAATTGTTGATCGTTTAAAAGGAATAGGGAAACTAAAGATGAAGCCCGGAGATGATATAAAAAAGTTTGATCAGCCTAGTACTGTTGGATACAAACTAACTGAATTAGAGTTTCAGAGTATCATTAATGATAAGTTGAAAATACAATATGATGAATATGATGGTGGATCAATCGCATTGCATATTGATTCAAAAAATGGTTCAGAGCAGATATTGGAGGTAAGTATTGTAATAAATTATAAAAAGCGAAATGATGAAGGTAAGTTAGTAGAATATATATCACAAATACACACATCTTTTGATAGTCACCAAGGTAATAACCAAGATGCGAAACAGGAATATATTGATTTTAAAGCAAAGTATAATGAGACGCAGTAATACTTAGAAGGGCATTTGTACGGAAAGATAATAGCGACATAAGTGTGATAAATGTTTCATAAATATTTCTATTTGTAGTGGAAAGAAATTGAGTATAAATATGTAGCCCCAGTTGCTGGAGTAGATGCAACTGGGGCGTTTATCCCGCTTTAATGGGCAGTAAGACCCCCACCTCAAAATGCAGCGAAAGCAAAGAAGTTAGGTGGGGGATCAACTGCCCATAAAAGTCCGATTGGTTCAACTAATAATCAGTGGGGGATGGAGAAAACCCCCCACTGATTAAAGTTTCACTTTATCTGTCTAAATTTAGTTTGAATGCATACCATTTTTTAGTTAGAGTCCTCGCTCCTCAAGTAGTTTCTTCATAATAACGGTGTGAAGTTTTTGTGTAATCGGCTTTTATTGCTAAGTTACAACTATTTCCTCTTATAGAGTACTTCTTATTATCGATACATCGTCCACATTCCAATGTCTTTAAATCCTAGTCGTTTATAAATTCGTCCAGCAGCTGGATTGTTATAAAATAAACAAAGTGTTCGGCCTTCTTTCGTAAAGTCTTGAATCATTTTTTGTAATATGAGTGAAGCGTAGCCATTTCCACGATAATTCGGGTGTGTACATACACCAACTACCATAGCGGATAATGAATTTTCAGCGGAAGTAGAGGCGGATGCGATGCCTGATGAGGTTTTATCTATGAGTGACCACTCTTTTAGTTATTCGTTTAGGAAAATTATAGAGGTTACAGACTTGTGAGTCAATAACTATCAGAGGTAAATTATTCAGCGGACACTTGTGAGGTAGGGAAGAAAGCTGAACTAATGGATTTACCTAGCTCGTGTATGAACTGTAACAAGAGAGCTGGATTATGTAGTCAATCTCTTTTGCTGCGACCTCCACAGTTTTAGCTTTTAAGTTAACGTTCTCAAGAGAGATATTGTAAATGATTATTAACTTATAGATTCACTGAGACAGCATACTAACAAGGTGTACTATTCAGACAAAACTTGTGAGCTAGTATTCGACAAAATTAGGAGATTAAAATAGGTGCCATCTCAGGTGGTATGGATAGGGGGGAATTGGGAATAAATAGAATAACTATTTATGAAAACTAAGAGGAGGAATATAAAATGTTTAAGTGGTTTGAGAAGTGGGTTAAAGGGCCCGATAATCTAGATCAGGCTGCTATTGAGTTTTATATCGGTGATGATAGAGTCGTTCTCATAGGTGCTGATGCAAGGAACTTTGTAGCTAACTTTAATAAGAAATACCAAACTCTATATGTTGAAAATAAATTAACTGGAACGAATATACGATTTAGGGTGTCTCATGTGGGTACCTACAAGAGAACAACTTATAGAGTAGCAATTGGGAGGTAGGAAACTAACGGATACTATGGAGGTAGTGATGAGCAAGTGGTTTGCTGGAACAGTGGCTTTGTTATTTGTAGCTATAGGGAGTTGGTTCTTCCTGTGGAGTGCTGTACCTAAAAAGAAGTAAGCGAGGTGCAATCTCTAACCAATTAAAGTAACTGTCAGGTGATACTAAATAGCAAAACCCCCACCTCGATGCGGTGCCTGTTGGGATATCCAATTTAGGAACTATAAGGTCATATGACCTTGAAAGTAATCGCCCTTGAGTCAGTCTACAAGTACCCCTCCAGAGTATACCTCCTCGCAACTACCCACAGAGTACAACTACAGAGGTGGAACCCATAAGGAAGTGCATAACCAACAGAGACAGAAACCCTATATCCATGCTAGTTAGCGCCACCTTGCGGTGAATACGACTGAGTAGATATACACTAGGTGAATACCTGTGGAGACCGCCACCTCATACAGTAATTTATTCAAAGGACTAGTGAAAGTACGATCAGTGTAGATGTACCAAGGGGGCAGATACCCTAGAGTATATCTACGGAGCTGTACCTGTAGTTGACATAATCAGTCTTATGGGTAGTAACTATCTGTGTTACAACTATATGAAAGCGAGGTAGCTGAACTCTACAGAGTGAACTCATGAGCCTGCCTCTGTGCATACCTACAGGGAGGGGATGCTTAACGACTACTATGTATAGGGGTGCGCCTCTGTATGAGCTCTTAGCCTTGCTGAACGTATAGTAACGGTAGCCGAACTCTTAGGGTAGATCCACCTAGCTTACTTCACCAGTACAACTTACAGTGGTACTCATACAGACATACCTGTTAAACACTTCAGATTGACCTGTATGAGACGGTAGCTATAAGTAGTATCATCTTCTCTCCAGTGTAGCTACAGAGGGCGAACCTCAATAGATGCCAACTCCTAATAATCTTGAATCAACCAATGAAAGTAAAGCACTGTCCTATGCAGTCCACTATCACTACGATCTACTACCATGAAAGTACGCTCACGCACTGACCACCTCACTGGACACACCCCTCCGAAAGTACTAAGCCGAAAGTGAAAGCACATGAGACAGCAAGAGAGGAGAGCTACATACGGAGAGGCTCCTATGAGCTGGGTACATACAGGCTACCTGTTAGCCTTGCCTCCTCGGTGTATACCTACAGTGCTGCTACCTCACCAGTGTATAACCTATGTGTGTGGCCACAGTGTTATGCCTACTAGGCTGCACATGAGACGGCATACATTGCTTTGTAGTGTGACTAAGAGGGAAGCTTATATTTGTTTGTATTACTAGTGCCTTGCCTCCTCTGTATGAGCCTACTTGGTGTGTCTAAGTGTGCGTCTACAGTGTGTGGACTAGGGAGCAGTGCCATGAGACAGCCAGCTCAGTAGCCACCGTCCTCACCAGCCATCACCTCCAAGGGTACCCCACCTTTTAGGAGGTGCAGGGGGATGTGTGCGTACGCACCTAAACTTATGTAGGAGAAATCATATAGGAAAATCGACCCCCTAGTATTTACCTCTAGAGCCAGCACCCATCTAGTCACCACCTCACCAGTAAAACTATTCAGCATCTCCCAATATCGAGCCTACCCATGAGAAAAGCCTACATAGATTCCCATCTCACCAGAATAAAATTTTTAGAATCTCCAACATTGACCTACTCACCAGACAGCCTACAGAGATCTACAAGATAGACGTCTCCTATATTAGACTTTTAAATATTTAAATACATTGACTGTTAGCCTCCTCCTTAAAGAAGAAGGCTAATGAGCTGGCGCTTGAGGGAGAATATCTCTCTATAGTCATATACTGACGAGACGGGTACTGTTTGGCAATCGGCTTACGAGATGTCATTAGTACTTCGTAGACTCCGTCTTCAGTGAGGAACCAAGCATTTTGTTTTTCTCCAAGGGTATTTACATTGTACAGACCCTTTTCATCTTCATCTACAGAGACAGCTTCCTCACTAGTCATACCCCAGTATTACTTATATGCAATATATAGAATTACTATTGGCTACCTCCCCAGTCCTCACCTATAATAATAACCATAGAGGAGGGGATAGTATGTTCACGACCATAGAGTCACCGCTAGGCAGTATCCGTACTCACGAGGATTGGTATGTAGCTAAGGACGTTCTCATGAGTACGATAGGTTATAGGAGTATGACTGATCTGCTAGCCAAGGTAGACGACACAGAGCAGGGAACCATACAGACGCCTTCTGGTTACAAGCTACGAGTGTTGACAGATAGAGGGTTGCAACAGTTCTTTGAGAGAACGAACTCTACTAAAGATGAGTTTAGTATCATGAGAGAGTGGTGGTTTACTAGAAAGAAGGATAGGGGAAAGGATGCTATGCAGTTGTACTTAAATGGATGCGTTCTCTATGGGATGGCTGCTAGTATGATGTTGATGAGGATGACATATAATTAAAATAAACAAAAGGGGGATATTCATGAGTGACTTAAAAATAACTAATGAGGTAATCAGCCCGAAAGATAAGCGCGATAGTTTAGTTGACAAAGTGGAGGTACTTAGCAAAGTAAAAGAATTATTGTTGCCACCTGAGTTGGAAATGGCTACTCTTCAACAGGTCGCAGATTTTTACGATGTATCAGATAAAGAGATAACTAATCTACTTAAATCTCACGAGGATGAACTTGTTTCAGATGGGTACACGCTCATGACGGGAAACAAAATAAGCTTCTTCTTTCAAGAAAAGAAAAGAAGAGGATCATATACGGTAAAATCGAGAAATGGAAAGAAGTATACATACTCTAGCCACGAGATCAGGTTATTTCCTAAAAGAGCTATCCTCCGAATTGGAATGCTATTACGTGACTCTAAAGTTGCCAGAAAGGTTCGTGCTCAACTATTGAATACTGAGGAGAGCGCTACACAGTTATGCCTAAATGGGTTCGTGCTGTATGGGTTGTCGTTTAGTTTGTTGCTGATGAGACCGCTACCTCTATATACAAAAAAGAAGGCTCACTCACAAATGAGTAAACTCTCCTAGTGTAATCCAAGCAGATACCTATTGTGCTCTCTGTCTTGCTCAGCTAAATTCTTAGTCTTGTACTTTACGGTTGGTACCTGTGAGACCGCCATCTCTACAGACCCAAAGTGTTCTACCGCAGCAGTGTACAATTGAGGGCGGTCTCTTTGTAGGCTTACACTTGAGATCGGCTTACCTAGATACTTCATTTCAGCTAACACCTCGAGTACGGTCTCCTTAGTATACATATCCATTTGGCATCCTCCTAGGTACGCTCGTTCTAGTTGCACTCTAATTCCGCTATTGATAGGCAACATGCTTAGGTTTAATTGTCTCATTGATATTCCTCCTTGGGTTTTAGATAGTTGTTTTTGGCAACCATCTTAGATTTAGAAAGTTAGTTTAACTACCTCTTAAGTTTTAGCCACCCTCTTAGAGAGGACGGCTTATCAGTGTCGGCTCAAGGGGTGAGCCTATGAAGCTATTATTTTAGAGGATCTTGCTTGCATCCAGTGTAGGGTGTTCTCCTTGTGAGTTACCCACTCTAGATTCCTTACATCATTATTCCATTTGTCTAAGTCTCTATGGTTCACACAAGGTTTACTATGAGGGTTATCTATAAAGGCTTGTGCGACTATCCTGTGTACGCTAATCCAGTCTTGTTTGCCGTCTCTGTAGAGGGAGACCGTCTTGTATTCTCCGTTGTACTGATTGAGGATGCGCTCCTCTAGGATCTCTTCGTTACCGTACTCATTGATTACATATCGTTCTAATCGTTTGATTCTACCGAGGTCACTTACTTCGTATAGTCCTTCGTATCCTTTAACTGGCATCCATAACTCGAATAATTCATTTGTCATTGTAGTCTCCTTCGACCTGAGAGGCAGGTCTTGTTTAGTGTGGGTTAACACGAGGTTTATTTGGTAGGGGTTATTTCTTAAAGTTAGCCTTAGAAAAAGCTGCTGTCTCGATAGCCTCAGCGATCTCGTATAGGCTAGGTGATTTCTTTTGCTTACTCACTAGTAATGGATTCAAGATGATTACCTTCTTGGCAGATGTAATCTCCATAAGGAAGTTAGCTTTAAGCAACTTAGGGATAGCTCGCTTAGCAAAGTCTTGCGAGCATCCTACAGAGTCGGCAATATGTTTCCTACTCCAGATAGTCAGCTCATCAATTGACTTCTCATGAGGGTTGTCCACTAAGATATGCAAGTCATAATGGAAGTGGCTGATAAGTTTAAAGAACAATCCTAACTCTGAGAACGTCACCTTCTTAGCTAGCTCCATTAGTTTCTCTTTGTATACCTTAGTCAGGAAAGACTTTTCTCCATTGAGTTTTCCTATGTGGAAGAACTGTTGACCTAGTGAGATAGCGAAGCTCTTTCCTTCCTTAGTGCGGTCTATTAAGCTAAGCTTCTCTAATTCTGCAAGCAATCTGTTAGTCGCCTGAGGAGTCTTTCCTAGTAACTTGGCTAACTCTGAAGATGTTAACTTGACAGCTTTCTTTTTATCACCTTCTTCTATATAGAGATCGCCGTCCTTACCCATCTTGGCAAACCCTAAGAGAAACATCATTACTCCTGATTGTTCTAAACTTAATAGCTTGTCCACCTCATCAGTCCCTTCTTTAACAAATACAAATTGTGTGTTGCCTTCGTAGTGCTTCTCCTCTTGTTCCTTCTCGTCTTCTCTTTTGTATATAACATGACCGCTCTTGAGCAACTCTCTTCCAGTCATATTCATTCTTTCATCTGTAGTATATTGTTCCATCGTGATTCCTCCTGTAGGTTTAATTTTGGTGTATGAAACGTTCAGCAAACTCATTTTTGGTGTATGAGAAGTTCAGCAGAAAAAGCCCTTGAGTCTTACTCTCACAAGGGAATGAGTCTATTTTGTTGTCGGCTTTCTCTGTATCTGTATGCTACCTCTCTTTAGAATTCAACCAAGCATCTATCCGTCTCAAAGTTTCATCCCCAAAGTGTTTCTTATTAGCTCTCCACATAGAGATCGTATTGTGATGCAGTCTAAGTTGTTTAGCTAGGAATCTTAAAGTAACTCCATTGCTGTCTCTGTAGTGATTGAATCTTTCTAGAGTACGCTTGTTTTTAATCTTGTCCATTAGTCATCTCTCCTTGGTTATCTGTTTGTATAACTACTTGGGTAAATAAAATAAGCCTAACTTAACTGGCTCATATATATAGTAAGAAAACTGCAACCTCCTCAGTGCCAACGTGACAGAATCCTATCTCGAAATACCATGGAGACGGTCTAACCTGCCGAATACTCATAGTCAAATACTTAGAGGTTGCCGTCTCGAGGGTACAAATAGGCCATACCTTTACTACTAGTTAGACAATTCTTTAAAGACCTACTCTAGAGAATTAACTAATTAGGATATACCTCTTTAGAAAAGATATAAAAGACTAAAGAGAAGTACCTAAGAGACTGTCTATAGAGAAAGACTATAAGTAATTCTAATTAGTTCCCAGCTCTATAGGTATTTAATTATTAAAATCATTTAAAACAAAGTCTATACAGAGACAGACTATTAGTTAAATCTCTAGAGAATTACTTATAGGTATTCTAATTAGATTATCCTTCTCTAGGTTTTAGGTATTTAAATATTTAAAAACAAAAGAACTATATGAGGCAGCATCTCTTAGAATACTTCTCTAGAGGTAAGTCTTTAAAGATATTCCATCTCTGTAATGAGATAGACAAGTCTTTAAAGATTATTCTCTAGAGACATACTCCTCTAGTAGACTTTTAAATATCTAAATAATTAACTAACAGGTTAATCTATTAGTTTTGTCTATATAGTAATCCTCTCTAGGTACTTCTCTCTAGACCTGTCTCTATAGCCCACACGTATAGCCTTACTTTGAGATAGCCGGCTATAGGGGTTAACCCTAGTGGTACAAGGGATACATTCATTTAGAGGTAGCCAAATTAGGTACGGAGTGCAAGAAAAGTTACAACTTTCGGGAAGGTTTCTGAGGAGTGGGCAAGGAGTTTATTGTTATACAAGAATAGTAACTATCGAGGTAATCGACAACAAAATAGAGCGTGACAGCTTGGTAGAACGAGTGGAAGTTCTGGAGAAGGTGAAAGATTTATTGTTATTACCCGAGTTGGAAATGGCTACTACTCAACAGGTTGCGGACTTCTATGGTGTAAGCCTAGATACAATCAAATGGGTTGTAAAAAGAAATAGAGATGAATTAGTAACTGATGGATACAATACATTAACTGGAAAAGAATCATCGAATCTCTATGGTGACAAATTGTCACTAAAGAAAATTGAAGCTCAAAAAGGAAAATACGTTGTAACCTTAAGAAATAATGTTGAGGTATCATTCTCAAACAGGAGTAATGGGTTCTTCCCTAAGAGAGCAATCCTCCGAGTAGGAATGTTACTACGTGACTCGGAAGTAGCCAAGGAAGTCCGTACTCAGTTGTTAAATATCGAAGAACATGCGGCTATCGAGGTTAAGACTTATGAGATCGACTATGAGCAGGAAGTTTTGGGAAGAAACTTTAAAGTTTATGGAACTGTGGAGGAGCCGTTGTTTCTAGCGAAGGATGTTGCTGAGTGGATTGGACATACGAATTTAACTATGATGTTGAAATCAGTGGATGAAGAAGAAAAAGTTAAAATCAGCCCTAAACAAAAATTAGGTCTACTCACAAGCAACAACGAATACTGGTTTATAACGGAAGACGGAATCTACGAGTTACTAATGCTTTCTCGCAAGCCGATTGCCAAACAGTGGAAAAAGGAAGTTGAGTTACCTGAGGAGGGTAGCTCTTTTGTTCGTTCTTTACAAATATATCTTGTGTCTTATTTTTGAAACGTAATTCAATAGGGGGAGTTAACCTTTTGAGATGAGATATGAGCTTAACTAGTTGCAGTTTTCTTACTATATATATGAAGCAATTAAACGAGTGTATTTGCTTGGTGGTTATCTCTTTCCCCCTTTAGAGGTAGCTAGCGAGGAACTACATTGCACCTCCTATGCACAAGTTCCTCCGTGTAGAATGAGGCTGGGGAGCCTCAACTAAATTGGTCATTGGTCATCCTTCTGGGTGACTCAATCATATCCAGCTTGGTTTAACTACTGAGCTGGCTCCTTTTTAGTCTCACGGTATAACTGCTTATACACTTAAACGATAACAATATAGATTTATAACTAACGAGAAGGAGGAAGAGAAATGGCTATTATGTTTTATGTCGATTTAGACAGCCTATGTAAGCAACATAATAAGACGCTAACTCTATTGGCTGAAGAGTCAGGTGTAACGAGATCGACACTCTCACGAGTTAAGGCTACTGGGTCAGCTACACTAGAGACGATCAGTTCAATAGCAACAGCACTTAAGATTGACGAGCCAGAGAAGATCATTAAAGTCATGAAGGGTTAAGGTACCAAGGAGCCAGCGCTAACAGTATAAGTCAAGGAGAGGATGACTAATGAGAAAAGTATTCAAGATGTTTATCCCTAAGAAGAACAGCGATGTAGATTTCAAACTAATGGAGATTAAAGCTAAGCAGCTAGACGCTAACAGAGAAGAGCGAATGAGGGACCATTTCAGAAAACTAGGGGTGAAGTAAATGAAGAAAGCTTATTTGCATTACACTGTGAGATGGCGCTTTGAAGGATTACCTACAGTGCTCCTAACTAACCATATTGCATCTTGTAGAGACGGCAAACAAGACAAGCACAAGGCTAACCTGATAGCAGCCTACATGAGATTGTATGACTCAGGTATTACTAGCCTAGTTAGTATCGACTGTAGAGAGGTAGACGAATGTGAGTACACACTATTAAAACAACAACACATGGAGGTGATCTAATGGACAAAACTTGGGAGAACTATTTAGGATGGCGCAAGGAGAAAGGCTACAAGGGTTTATCTACTGAGGAGCAATACAATGAGTACATAGTTGAGACAGAAGCTCCAGAGGAAGGCGAGAAGTTATCTAGAAAGGAAGCTAAGGAGTTAGAAGAGTTCTTTGAGGGTGTGACTGTTAAGGAAAACGTACAGACTACGTTCGAGGCTATCAAGCTTATTGCCACTGTAGGTGGATCTATCACATACACTGATATGGCAAAGCTAACAGGTTTCTCTTTACGTACTGTTAAGAATCATGTACAGGAGTTAGCCGACAAAGGTTACTTACAGATTAAGCGCGGAGAGTACACTAACAGTTACTACTTTGGAAATGATATGAGACAGTTAGACAAACCAAAGAAGAGTATCCACTTTGTGGAGAACCTAGAGTGGGCTGGCTCAATCAGTGACACGCCTACGGAGGTAATCATTGAGGACGAGCTAACAGTTAAACACATTATGTCCTACAAGGTTGAGAGCTTACTAGCACAGACAGCAGAGTACTTACGAGAGGTAGACCCAGTAGGCATTCTCAGAGAATGAGTCTAGAATATCCCGACTCTAATGGTAACACATAGCTACACATCTTGTCCAACGAGGACGCCAACTAAACAGCCCACAGAGGCAAAAGGAGAATGATTGAATATGATGAACACACTTAAAGGATTACTAACAGGCGGTAAAGTTAAGACACAGGAGTCAGCAGACAAGGAGTTAGAAAAAGTACAAGCTCAAGAGTCAGATCTACAAGGTCAACTAGCTCAGGCACAATCGAATCAGGCTAAAATCCAACAAGCATTAACTGTAGTGGAAGCTAGTTTAGTAATTGATGAGAACGACAAACAAGCACTAGCTCAACAGAAGAAAGCTACAAGCAAGCTAGACGATTTAACTAAGGAGATCGCGGCTACACAGGAAGCGCTAGTAGAGGTAGCTGAAAAGAAGCGCTTAGCTATTCGAGAAACATTCCGCTCTCAAGGTGACCTAGCTCGTAAGCATAACGTTAAAGTTAGACGAGATAGTATCGCGACTATTCAGTTCAACAAACTGTTTGGACTCGAATTAGGAGACGTACTAGGTATCTACACGCCAAACAAAGAAGGCATCAACTTAGGAGAAGCCTATGGGGTTGGAGACACGGACTCACTTGATCCTCGCTCAGAAGATTGGAAAGACATCGTAGCTATGAACAATGAGGACGAGAAGCAGGCTTACGAACAAGCTGAGGCTATCAAGAAAGAACTCCAAGAAGCTATCAAGGCTGTCTTTGAGAAACACGACATCGAGTTAACACCTCAATCAGTGATCAACCTAAATCGTTAACACAAGGCAGGATGACTATATAGCATCACCCTAGAGATGGATGCTGAGTTGGTAACCGCTGAAACCAGACTACACAGGTGGAGGAAGCCAGCTTGGTAAATTGTCTCCACCGGAGATCTACACAACAGACAAACAGCCAACACACAACAAGTGGCTTTCTAATAAGCATACAAGCGAGGAGGAAACAATATGAATGCAAAACAACAAATGAAAGATATGCAATTGAGAATGGAAAGACGATTCGAGGAGTTCGCTCAGAAGTTAAACAAGGCTGAGAAGAAATTAGCTGAAGAGAAGGCGACGCATGAGAAGAGCAAGAAGGACAAACTCGATAAGAAACATCAAGAAGAGTATGATAACTATCTCATTAGCATCGGTAAAAAGAAAGCTCCTAGCAAGATGACTCCCAAGGAACAAGCAGAGTACGACAAATACGTGACCTCACTAGGCTTAGGTCAAAAGAGGAAGTAAGATGGCTAACCCAAGGAAACTAAAAGCAGGACTCAGAGAGTACATAAACGATATCAGAGATAGGATACGTAGTGGTGAACTCCTGAGGGATTCAGATGAGATGGTAGAAATCAAGAAGGTATTGAAAGCCGAAATGACTATCTGTGGAGCTGTGACTGGGAGTGGTCGAGTTTGTTCTACGACGCCATCTCACAAGAACGGTCGTTGTATTGTCCACGGAGGTAGAAGCACAGGAGCAACTACAGAGGAGGGGAAAAATAAAATGAAAGAAAACTTAGCTAAAGGGAGACAGCCTATACATGGGTTGTACTCAAAAGACTTCTTGGCAACTCTTACTCAAGAGGAGAAGGACTGGTATGCTGACATGATGGAATGGTACAAGAATAACTATGAGGACTTAGATCCACTAGACATTTCTAAGATTGACCTAGCTCTCATGAATACAATTAAGAGCTGGCGCAAGAATGGTAAGTCTATGGATTATGCGGTCAATGAGAAAGTCTCAATGGTTGACTTTGAAGGACGTCTAATTAGGTTAATGGACGACTTAGGAATGTCTCGTAAGTTCCGTAAGTCTAGAGAGAACGCAAGCAATACTAACAACGTGAACATATATAACCAATTGTTTGATAACTAAAAACTAGTGAGGACGGATCTTGCTAGCCTACTTTGCAGGTAGGCTTATTTGTCGTTCTCATAAACATAAGGATGTGATTACTAAATGGCCTCAGTGATAGATATTATAATTCAAGCTCAAGACAGAGCTAGCGGTCAGTTCAGGCAAACCTCGTCAGAAGCTAAGAAGATGGCAGCTATCATAGGTGGAATCACGATAGCGGCAAGTGCAATGACTCCAGCTCTGTTAGGTGGATTAGGAGCAATCGCCTCTCTATTCGGTACTGCCGGTATAGCGGCTGCTGGGTTTGGAGCCTTAGCGACTACTACCATAATGAAGACTGTAGAGACGGCAAACCAATTAGAGGAAGCCCAACTCAAGGCTAACGCTGCCCTGATAGCAGGTGACACCAAAGGTTATGCAAAACAGATGGCTCTGGTGCAAGCCATCATGGAGAGTCTCACGGAGGAAGAGAAGAGAGCTGTAATAGCCATTAACCAACTAAGTGATGCTTGGCGAGAGATGGAAAACAAAATGGCTCCGACTACATTAGACCTCGTAGCTAACTCTACAGACTTCCTCCGGTTGACAATGACTAAACTGTTCCCTTCTTTCCAAGGAGTCGGACAATCATTCTCCAACATGATAGGCAAAATGAACGAAGGTATCACTCAAGGTAAAGCTGATAAGTTCTTCGAGCATATGAATACCTTCGCGGTTCCGATGTTCGAAATGGTAATGAAATCTGCCGGTAATATCCTCAAGGGGTTCAGCGACATCATGATAGCATTCACTCCACTAGGTATGGACTTAGGGAATGGCATGGTAGATCTGACTCAGAAGTTCGCTAACTGGGCAGCAGGATTACAATCGAATACAGCCTTCCAAGACTTCGTTAACTTTGTTAAGACGAGTACGCCAGTCATTATGCAATTCATAGGCAACTTAGTGTTGACTCTGTGGGATATCATCCAAGCGTTAGCTCCAGTGTCTATACAAGTATTCGAGTTAGCTAATAGATTCATGGAGTGGGCTAGAGAGTCAGGTGCTTTAGATACTGCTTTAGGACTGGTGAAGGATGCTATGCAGTTTGTCATCGACAACATTGAGTGGCTAGCTCCATTAGTGATTGGTATCGTAGCAGGCTTTAAGACTTTCAGTATCCTAGTAAGTGTAGCTACTTGGATTGATGATACAGGAAAGGCTATCAATAAGGTAATCGAGATAGGTAAATTGTTTGGCTCGTGGATACTTGACGCTATCAAGTTGCTAGGTCGGTTGAGTATGACGCTGTTGGCTTCTCCTTGGTTCTGGGTAGTAGCAGCTATTGCAGCAGTGATTGCTATTGGTGTTCTCCTGTATCAAAACTGGGATGAGGTTAAGAAGTATGCTCAGGAGCTTTGGGACAAGGTTAAGGATGCTTGGAACGGAATGACTAAGGCTATTGGTGATGCTCATGATCAGATGATTGCGGCTGTTAAACAGTGGTGGAATGAGACTAAGCAGAAATGGAATGACACTGTAGACAACGCTAAACAGAAAGCTCAGGAGATGAAAGACAAAGTAGTCGCTAAGTACGAAGAGATGAAACAAGCTGCAGTCGATAAGATACAAGGTATCCTCCAAGACAATGCTAACAAGTGGAACAGTATTGTTAATGATGCTAAGCAGAAAGTAACTAACTTGAAGAACGGTGTTGTCGAGAAATACGAAGAACTAAAGAGTAAGACAGTAGATAAATTACAAGGAATGCTGAATGACACTAAGCAGAAGTTTAACGATATGGTTCAAGCTGCTAAAGACAAGGTAAGTAACTTTGGAGAAGCTGGCTCAGATATGCTAAGAGCATTAAAGAACTCTGTGAGAGATGGATTCAACGATGCTGTTAGCGCCACAGGCGACGGAATTAGAAAGATGGTAAACAAGTTCACTGGATACTTCAGAGACTTCTACAACTCAGGGAAAGGGCTACTTAGTGAGTTCGTAAATGGTATCTGGAAAGGATTCGGAGATGCTGCTGATGCTGTCTCTAGAGGTATGAAAAACATTCGTGCTTACTTACCGTTCTCACCAGCAAAGAAAGGGCCTCTATCAGACTTAGACAAATCAGGTGAAGCGTTCTTCCCTACGTGGTATGAAGCTGCATTAACACAAGTGAGATCGATGGAACGTGCTGTAGGAGGTGCCTTCAAAGGAGTTGCTAACGAGGCTAATGTAGCTCTAGCAGGTACAGGTTTGGAGGCATTCACCGGAGGAAAGACGGCTATCACAGTTACCCACAAGCACGAGCATAATGTTAATGGCACTGTAGATGTAGACGGGGATGCTTTAAGAAGCACTGTAGAGCAGAGAGTCGCAAGAACAGCTTATGAGCAAGGCGTGAGCGGAATGGACTACACAGGTTTACAACAATCAATTAGAAAATACTAGGGAGACTTCGGTCTCCTTGGTTATTAAAAGGAGAGATAGACAATGAATTACTTTTGTATAGAGGTAGCTTACAAGCAAAACAATGAGAGATTCCTAGAGAGCCGTATGTTCCAAACTGAGGACGATATCACACGGACAATGGAAGCTTACTCAGCAGCAACCAAACGAGCATACGAGAAGGCATTCGTTATTACTCAGTGCGATCTCATTAGTGTTACTCCTAGAGAAGTAAGTGAGATTGAATACAAAAGACACGCACTCTCCAGAGAAGGCAAGCGAGACCTTAACCTACAGAAAAGGGGTGTTAGACGATGAATTACTACCAAGTGAACGTTAACTTTGTAGAGAACGGCGAGCGTATGGAAACTCAACAGTGTGTGGCTATGGAGGGTAACCCAGTCTTAGCGGCGGTACAATTGAGAGGGAACACGGAGAGGTTAGTGAGGGAGTCTATCGAGCCACTAGGAGGAACGCTCAACAGCGTTCGTACTCGTAAGGTATCAAGGAAACATTTTGAAGCCAACAAAGAGCTAGTAATTCTAGATGGATGCAATTAATATGCCGTACTCTATGTAGTCCTATAAAAGATGAACTAATGAGCTAAATTCAATCAATGAAGGGACGTGGTCTAATGTGGTAAGACTGGGTGACCGATTTAATAGCCTTCTCAAGAGTGATGAGGAAGAAAGAGAAGAACTCAAGGAGAGGCTTCGAGCCACTGAGGAAAGAATCAATACAATGAATGAACAACTAGAGAAGGACAAAGAGTATCTAGCTCAAAGGAGATCCGAGGAGTTAGCCAAACAAAACACAGACTCCGAGTTAGTCCGACTCGTTAAAGAGAGGCAAGATAGGAGTGCTAAACGGTTTAAGCGTATAGGTTATCCTCCAGAGACGCTATGGGATCACATTAAGTTTCACTCCTTTAGATGGGGTGTAGCCTTCGTGTTATCCGTAGCCGTTGGTCTAGGCGGTCTAGCTCTATTGGGAGGAGTAATAATCATCTACGAGTTAATCATAGGAGTGTGATACGATGAGGAAGAGTATACCTGCTTTGTGTGGGCTAGTCTGTGTAATGGCCTGTATAGCTTTCATAGGAGGCGGTCTCATAGCGCTAGCTATATTAGCATTGTGAGGGAGGTAATGTCGGTGAGTGAGTTCTATAAAGGAATCATTATAGGAGCTACAATCAATACAGTGTTTTGGTTAGCTATAATCTGTGTGCTTGGCTAACGAGGTAGCTTTCTTTCCCGAGGAGGCTACCTATTTTTTATGGCTATAGGGGTAGGTGCCTGTGGGGAATGTAGACTTACAGAGAAAATACATATTGGTAACATCGGGTGTAACCTTAGTAAGGCGGTCTCATAAAAGTTATTCACATGAATACAAACTATAATTTCAATTACCGTAATGGTATATGTGAGGAAGAAAACAAAAGAGCTGACTCAATGAGAGCCAGCTCGAAGGGGAGTGTCCTAGAGTTTTAGTTTATTCCCCTTAGTTATTATCTACTCGATCCCACACTCTTAGTTTACCCTTTTCGAATACCATTACTGCAAAGTCAATCTCACCAGTTTCCTCACCGTCACCATCATAAGTTACGTTGGTGTAGCCATTAGAGTTGGTGCGCTTTCCGTTACCGCCCACGAGATCTGCAACCTCTGAGAGCGTCATCCCTTCCTCTAGAGAGTTATACTCATCTTCGGAGATTGTTGAACTGTTGCAGGCGCTCAGCAGGATAATACTGGACAGGAAAACAACCATTCGTTTTTTCATTGGTATTCCTCCTCGGTTAATTCGTTTAAATTAAAACTAAGAGTTTTAGAGATTTTGCCAGCTCGTGAGATAACTGCATACGTAAGGCTTAGTTGGAATGTATCTACTTTGCAAACTTTATTAGTGATATGAGATAGTGAGTTTAGTGTTAATACTCAAAGGCTGTTACCTCATTTGTCACTGGATTGTACGTAACTTTTCTAATCTTACTTATGTGGTTCATGTTCAACTTAGCTTTCTCACCTGTCAATTGATTGGTCATTGTATGAGCACGTCTGTTTGCTTCTCTGTAGCTCCAAACCACCTTGAGATCGGACATGCCAGTTACTATCCAGCGTTCACCGTCTAGGTAGAACTCAGCGCCACTAACAGGTCTGTCTCTGTGGGTTTGTATGTCCCCCTTGAGCTGGCTGAATAGATTCTCTCTTTCACGTTTCTCCCATGCTAGTACTCGCTTGAATAAGTTCATTTGAGCTCCCCCTTAGTTTGGTCTTCTTCTAAATTCATAACCACCACAGCCACATTCATTCCAATTATTCCTAAGACAGTCAATACAGTATATGCCATTAGTTTGCCTCCTCAGTCAACTCTTGTAGATTGAAGCTAAGAGCCTTGAAGATTCGGCCGGCTCTCAGGGTTACTACGTATATAATGCCTAGTTGGAATGTATCTACTACACATTCATTATCAGTAATACGAGCCAGTGCATCCTGATAATGAGATACTAATGTGTCGATCTCGTGCATAACAATATCCTCTTTAGTTACCTGTACAGTTGTATTCATTTGTATTCCTCCTAGTATTTTATGAGATAGGTGAAAGCTTAGAAGTTAACGATTAAGTAACAGACTAAGTATCCAGCTCCAAACAAGAAAGCTGTAGAGCCACTAACAACAACGATGGCCTCTCTTAGTTCTTCGTTCATGAGATCGCCTCCTATTGAGGTCGAACCTTTACAGCCATTCCTACCCATGTTACTATGGAGGGAGAGCCTGTATTGGTTCGACTGAATTGCATAGCCTTATCTAGCCACTTTCTCAGGGTGTTCGCTAGGTAGGGCTATTTGTGTTTACTTATCCACAATGGATTTGCCTGCATTGATACGTTCAAAAGATAGATCTACTAGTTCCTTGCGTTTACTCGGTGGTAATAACTTGAGGGCGCTGAACAGTTTGTAGAACCTCTGTGCCTCCTCGATTGAATCTAGGGAGTAGGCGTCCATAATCTTAGTGAAGTATCTAAGTTGTTTCTCTTGCAAGTTTGTCACCTCCCTTGCTTGAAATCATCTTAACACGCCTTCAATAAGTTGCGCAACCCTTTTGTTAAACTTTTTTCGTTCTCGATAGATAGTAGCGGTTTAGGTGCTACATGAGACGGAGTACTTACAGAAGCTCTACAGAGTTCATACACGGGATTTATCTTGTCTAGGTACAAACACTAAAACTAGTCTCGTAGAACCCCGTACAGACGAATCTGAGAGTTCGAATTAGGTTACCTTCATTTTGAAGGTAACCTTGAAGTGGTAATCAATCGAGCATATGCCTGACGAGATGCCAGCTTCTATGGGTTGAAGTTCAACCTAAAGGATTGTACCCACAGAGGTAGGGCAAGAACCAGATTGAATGCCTACCAAGTATCCAATCGAGCATTGACTACATAGCGCCGTCTTTAGTTTTAACCGAAATAGGACAGCAACCAGATAGCAGGAATATTACTTACAGTAATCCTACTGGAGGAAGTTAAACAGACGGCACTTGAGAGATCGCTGAGCTTGAGTTAGCTTACTAGCAACAACTCCATAGAAGTACCCTGTGAAGTTTCTCACTCGTTTAACCTTAGATGCAAGCACACTAGCTCGTACTGCTGAGACGGCAATCTCTGTTAGTTCCACCAAGTCAGGTGCGTGTTTACGTGCTGCTAACTGGACACGGCTCCATAGCTTGTACACCTGTGTTACATCTAGATAGGATAATGCAGAGATAGCGAACTCTACAGGCACACCTACTGCAGTTAGTTCTAATTTGTCCTCTACGTAAGTATTTGAACTTAATGGTTTAGCTTTAGAGTTAATTGATTCACAACTAGAGATAGATGCCTCGCTAGGCTTAACTGTAGGCTCTGTAGCGTTCTCTAGGGTAGACAGTAGGGGTTGACTTCCATAAGGATTAATGA
The DNA here is from genome assembly GCF_038006965.1 of Bacillus sp. FSL K6-1338. Classification (NCBI taxonomy): domain Bacteria; kingdom Bacillati; phylum Bacillota; class Bacilli; order Caryophanales; family Bacillaceae; genus Bacillus; species Bacillus sp. FSL K6-1338. The sequence continues at coordinate 2,024,034 of NZ_JBBOWI010000001.1, forward strand.
CTGTTATAGAAGCTCCTTGTCCTTTGTTGACCGTTCTCATTTGGTCTATACGAGTTAGGATTCCTTTCTCAGTTAGACTCTTCATAGCACGACTAACAGTCCTCTTAGCGTATCCAGTTAGGTCTGCTAACGTTTGTAACTTGAGATAGCTAACTCCCTTGAATTTAACTGAGTAGCAAGCAATCTTCCATAGGATAGTGCGATCTCTTTCTCCTAAGTCATACTCCTCTAGGTACATCTGAATAGACTTGTCCATCTCATCTACAGATTCAAACTGACTGTACTTATGTAATTCCTTCATGGTTATCCCCCTTGATAGGAGACACTTGCAGGATACCTATAGGGATGGTAAACTGAGTGTACTCCATTTATTAGTTATGGTGTGAGAAGGCTCTACCTCCAGTGTCCAGCTGTCAGGGTAGAGCCTTTTTCTATATGTCAAACTTATTGAGTGGGTTGTACTTATCGTTTGATTCGGCTAATGAGTTACCGAAAGCATGTAGGTACACCTCAGTAGTTCTTATCTGTGAGTGGTGCATGAGCTTGCTAAGAGTGTAGATATCCATCCCAGCTCTAAGACAGTTGCTTGCATAGGTGTGTCTAAACATGTGAGCTGTACACTTGAATCCCATACGAGCTGACAGCCGAGTGAACATGAGCTTAACAGCGTTAACTGTGAGTTGGCGTCCTCTGTGGTCACAGAACACATGAGTAGGTAGTTTAGTGTAGAACCTCTCGCAGAATAATCTCCACTCGTACAACTCTCGAGCAACTTTATCCGTTAATGGAGTAGACAGGCTCTTACGATTCTTCCCGAAGATAGTGATAGTCTTATTGAGTAGATCCACGGAATCCCACCTCATGGATACCAGCTCGCCTAGTCTTATGCCTGTACCAGCGAGGACGACTATCACGGTATGTCCTCTGTAGCTATACAGCGTGTTTTCTCGAGAGCGCATCCTCCTGTAGTATCTAAGCATTTGCTTTATCTGTTCATCGGAGTACACCTTGATGGTCTTGTCCGTCTTAGCAGGCTTAATCTTGTTAGTGGGATTGCTACGGATCTCTATAATGTCCTCATCCTCTAAGTATCTAAAGAATGTCTTCAAGTGCTGGAGCTTACCATTACGAGTGACCACCGTGTTTCCTCTCTCCTTGGAACAGTAGAGGAGGTAGCCCTTTATAACTGGTGGAGTAATATCCTCGATGTTAATGATCTCCTTCTCAGCGACGAGCCAGCGAGAAAACTCATTGAGTGTATCTCCGTAGCTCTGTATTGTCCTAGGAGCTAGCCCACTGAGTTCTTTATCCTCTAGGTAATCCTTAATCATAAATCTAAGTAGTGCCATTTAGTTCCCCCCCTTGAGTACGCACAAAAAGACCACCTCCATAGGCTACTTGTGAGTAACCTAGAAAGTGGTCTCTTGTGAGAATATTGTTTCTGTCATAGACAACCATTCAGCTTGACCTTGTGAGGCTTGTCCTGCCTCGGGTGAATTAACTCACCTGTCCTACCATAGCGGATAATGAATTTTCAGCGGAAGTAGAGGTGGATGCGATGATCACGCCGTCTTTTTCAATATAGTATGTGCGTCCTGTATTCGTTTCGATAGCCTGCCTTAATATTTTCTCTGATTCATTAGTAGTCGGAAATTCAGCAATGTCACTTCGTAATTTCATAATTCGTTCTATATCATCGAGTGAGGCAAGTTTAATTGTTTCATGAATTGGTGTGCTAGGTAAGTTGTTGTCATTTAGACATTCGCAAAAATACATTTCATTTTTAGTACCTAGTTGTATATTTGAAGCAGTTTCAAATTGTTCTACGATAGTCGACTTACCAGAGAGTTTAAGTGGCTTATATGCGGAAAGAAGTGCCTCATAATCAGTGGTAATAAATTCTTCTTTACTATAGGGTATAAATGAATCGTGGAATCGGAGTAGAATTGATTTTAATGTTCCATTCTCTTTAAATACTCCCCATAATTCTTGAAAATCTGTGTCATAACCGAAAGCTTCAATATCTCCAATAATAAACAAGTTAAGGGCTGCTTCTTCTTTTAGATAAGCGAATACTTGTTCATGATCTTTCTTTGTTAATTTTCGCATCATAACGAATCGACCTCTTTTTTATTTTTCTAAATATTACAACTTAAGTTTTTTGAAATCAATATAAAATTTTATGTTTAGTTCACAAACTTTCGGAAAAACTAGGAAAGATATGACAAAGGAGGTTATGAACGGTGGATCATCCAATTCAAGGGTTAATGAAAGCAGCAATGGAAAATTTAAAAGAAATGGTTGATGTAAATACGATTGTTGGAGAGCCTGTTCAAACGGCTGACGGTGGTGTGGTGTTAACGGTTTCTAAAGTAGCGTTCGGTTTTGGAGCAGGAGGTTCTGATTTCCAAACGAATGATGGACAAAGAGCGAACGGTAACGCTGCATTTGGTGGCGGTAGCGCGGGTGGTGTTTCGATTACACCAGTAGCATTTCTTGTGGTGAATAAAGATGGAGTAAATATTCTTCATTTACAAAATGCGACACATTTAGCAGAAAAAATGATTGAATTAGCTCCGCAAACAATTGATAAAATTCAATCGATGTTCCAAAAAGAAGAAAAGAAAGAGGGAAATCATCATCCTCAAAACCCTGATGAAATCCTTTAAAAACGCCTGCTTATGAGCAGGCGTTTTTTCTTGTAATCACTATGTAATAAAACACATGAAATTGTAAATAGTTTTTGAAGTTTTTTCTATGTTTCTAAAATTTTTCATGTTAAAATATGCTATAGAATTGAAACATATAAAACGAAGGTGGCTAGGTGCTTTGTCTGGAGGATCTGACCAAGTAAAGAATATGATATATATTAATGGTAATCGTCGAGGTCATTGTTTTATTACATCAGGAATTACGTTTAAAGAGTTTGCGAGTAACATCCCTTCACCGCTTCATCAAGTGTTGCTTTTGAAGCACAACTTTGAATGGACGGATTTTCATTATCATACTTTATTTGAATATGTTGAGGAAGAAAATATACATAAGTTAATTCAAGCAGAGATTGATGAATTTGATGAATTTTGTTGGGTAGATTTTGATGATGCAAGCGATTTAGATGAATTAGAGCCGAAAGAAATTGCAGAATTATTATATTTGGCTCACAAAAAAGAACCACTTGCAAGAACATTCTTTCCGCTGTTGAAAAATCGATTTGTTTATTTTTCACATGATGACGGATGGTACAACAAAGTGTATTATCGTAGAATTGCTGATTTTGTAGGAATGTTAAGTAAAGTCATTCCGTATAAACTCGGTGCTTTCGGTAAGAAACGTTTTTCTTTCTTCCAAAAATCAAAAATTTTCCCAGCAATTTCAAAAGAATTGATCATGGGGCTGATTCCACTAATGGAAGATGGTCTTTACATAGATCTAGCAGGGAAGATTGAGTCAAGAAGAGGTCTTGAAATTCCGGTATATGTAGTTGGTTCGTATGAAAGTACGGATGAGGTGTTAGATAATATCGATGAATTGAAAGAGGAAGCAACAGAAACAGGTTGGCTCATTTTTGATAAGAAAGAACAAGAGTGGCAATGGGTTGTTGACTAAGAAAACTTGGCGTATGAAGTCAAGTTTTCTTGTCATTTGAAAGGAGTACAAATGAAGAAATATTATACAATTGTGGGTATTATAAGTATTATTCTCGTGGCAATATTACTTATAACTTGTCCGAAAGAATCAGATTTTAAAGTGTATGTAGAGGATAAGTATGCGTTGAATTGTAATGAGAGTAGTTTTGAATGCACGCAAAATGTAGATGGTAAAAAAGAAAAACTACAATTTGAAAGTACAGATGCACGAAATGGTGTATTCTTTATGACTGTAAAGCAAACATTTAAAACAGAAGCTGGTGTTTCAAAAGAATATAGCGGAGTAGGAATGTTTGGTACATTTCTTTTTGTTTCAGAGAAGACTTTCTAGTAATAGAAGGTCTTTTTTTTATGCTTATGTTCATATAGATGAAGTAAGACAAGCATAGGAGGGATAGCGATGAAGAACACATGTATCGTTTGCGGTGGTGAGGAGTTTTTTTCCTCAACGTTATATGCACGTACGAAACAAGATTGGGCATATGCACCAAACATGTATCGATTTGAAAAAGTATTTATTGAGCATCGAGATGAAGAAAATTATCCAGTGTTTCAAGAAATTACAGCGAAACATTGTTGTGGATGCGGTCATATTATGTTGTATCATGAATGAACACACCAAGTATAACTTGGTGTGTTTTTTTAAAACGCTGACAAAGCAAGCGGATAAAGTAAAGTAAATAAAACAGAAAAACTACCAAAGCCAATTGCTGTATATCCAAGTGTTCTTGCTCCGAAATTGACAGCTAATAGGCCAACTAAAATTGCTAGGGAGCCGAGCGTAACGGGATAAAAAGCAATGGAGAATAACGAAAGAAATAAGGCGACATAGCCTACCATTGCGCCGGTATTTGTACCTTCTATCTCATTTGCAATTTCTTTACGCTTATGTCTAATTGGAATGCCAGCTGGTGATATTTCAGCAGCATACTCTTCGTTTTTTTCACCACTTTTAAAATGATGATTTCTCTTTCTTCGCATGTACATCCCTCTCTTTCAATTGGGTGTATCTATAGTATCTTTCAAAATGAGAAGAGCATGAGTATGAGTTAAACCCAAGTAAAGCAAAAATTGGAGAATACGCATTCCATCGTTAACATATCCATCTCCTATTGAAGATAAAGTGTGGAATTTTTTCCACTAGGACTGATTATCAGCCAGCGACAATTGGATTTTTATGAGCAATTCTCTCCCATTAACTGGTCCGCATCCATTGAATTTTGGGGTAGGTGTCTTACTGCAAGCGGGATAAAACAGGAATTTTGGAAAATGATGTAGAATGAAATGAATGATAATACGTGAAGGTAGGGGAATGTATGACAACATTTAATTGGCATGAATCAGCAGAGAAGAAATGGGATAGTAGTGCGGAGTTTTGGAATCAAAATAGTCAGGAAATGTGGGATAGCGGGAGTAGGAGCACAATTATTCCGTTTTTTGAACAATACGTGAAGAAAGAAGCACAAGTGCTCGATGTTGGTTGTGGTGATGGGTACGGTACATATAAATTAAGTCGCGCAGGCTATAAAGCAGTGGGAGTAGATTTATCGGAAGTGATGATTCAAAAAGGTAAGGAGCGCGGAGAAGGACCAAATTTATCTTTTATAAAAGGAGATCTTTCTGCATTACCATTTGAAAATGAGCAATTTGAATCAATTATGGCAATTAATTCTTTAGAATGGACGGAAGAGCCATTACGAGCGTTAAATGAAATAAAGCGTGTGTTAAAGAAAGATGGATATGCATGTATTGCAATTTTAGGACCGACAGCAAAGCCACGAGAGAACAGTTATCCTCGCTTGTATGGAAAAGACGTTGTTTGTAATACGATGATGCCTTGGGAATTTGAACAGTTAGCGAAAGAACAAGGTTTTGAAGTTGTAGATGGCATCGGCGTATATAAGCGCGGAGTAAATGAGAAGATGCTAGGTCAACTACCTACAGAGTTACAACAATCGTTAACATTCTTATGGGTATTTATGTTAAAAAACGTATAAAGAAATGAAAGAATTTTTAGGAGGTAAATAAGTGCAGAAAATACAAAAAACTGATACAATATCATCAGAACCAATTAAAGGGGGACTAGGGTATATGACAACTACTACAACAGTGAAATCCGATATTGAAATCGCACAAGAAGCGAGTATGAAGAAGATTCAAGAAATTGCAGCTGATTTAAATATTTTAGAAGATGAATTAGAGCCATACGGGCATTATAAAGGTAAGTTATCTCTTGATATTTTTAAGCGCTTACAAGATGAGAAAGACGGTAAAGTTGTTTTAGTAACAGCGATTAACCCAACTCCAGCTGGAGAAGGTAAATCAACAGTAACAGTTGGTTTAGGTCAAGCTTTTAATAAAATTGGTAAGAAAACAGTAATTGCACTTCGTGAACCATCTCTTGGACCAACGATGGGATTAAAAGGTGGAGCAGCAGGTGGCGGTTTTTCACAAGTCGTACCAATGGAAGACATTAACCTTCACTTTACTGGAGATATCCATGCGATCACAACTGCCAATAACGCATTAGCAGCGTTTATTGATAATCATATCCAACAAGGAAACACACTTGGAATTGATACGCGTAAAATCGTTTGGAAACGCTGTGTTGACTTAAATGATCGTGCCCTTCGTAATGTAGTAATTGGTCTTGGTGGACCTGTACAAGGTGTACCACGTGAAGACGGTTTTGACATTACAGTAGCATCTGAAATTATGGCCGTGTTCTGCCTTGCAACAGATATTCAAGACTTAAAAGCACGTCTATCTCGCATCGTAGTTGCTTATAACTTTGCAAATCAACCTGTGACGGTTAAAGATTTAGGTGTAGAAGGTGCGTTAACGCTATTATTAAAAGACGCATTAAAGCCAAACTTAGTACAAACGTTAGAAAATACACCAGCTATTATTCATGGTGGACCATTTGCGAATATTGCTCACGGTTGTAACAGTGTTATCGCTACGACAATGGCAGCAAAATTAGGTGATTATGTTATTACAGAAGCTGGATTCGGTGCTGATTTAGGCGCTGAAAAGTTTTTAGATATTAAAGCCCGTGCAGCTGGTATTAAACCAGAAGCAGTTGTTATTGTTGCGACTATTCGTGCGCTTAAAATGCATGGCGGCGTTGCAAAAGATCAATTAAAAGAAGAAAATGTAGATGCATTAGCAAAAGGTATGGAAAACTTACAGAAGCATGTTGAAACAATTCAAAGCTTCGGTGTGCCTTTCGTAATTGCAATTAATAAATTCATTACAGATACAGATGCAGAAGTTACATACTTACAAGAGTGGTGTAATGAGCGTGGCTATGCAGTATCCTTAACAGAAGTTTGGGAGAAAGGTGGCCAAGGCGGAGTTGATCTTGCTGAAAAAGTACTAAAAGAAATCGAAAAAGGTGAAAACAACTACGCACCACTTTATGAATTAGAATTACCCTTAGAAGAAAAAATTCGTACAATTGCTCAAAAAGTATATGGCGCAAAAGATATTGAATTTGCTCCGAAAGCACGTAAGCAATTAGCTCAATATGAAGGAGAAGGTTGGAGTAACCTACCAGTTTGTATGGCGAAAACTCAATACTCTCTTTCTGACGATGCAACAAAATTAGGTCGTCCATCTGACTTTATCGTTACAATTCGTGAGTTAAAACCATCTATCGGTGCAGGCTTTATCGTTGCGTTAACAGGTACAATGTTAACAATGCCAGGTCTTCCAAAACAACCAGCAGCACTTCAAATGGATGTAAATGAAGATGGAAAAGCAGTAGGTTTATTCTAAAAGGTTGTAATTCATCTCGTTTATCTGTAAACTATATATACATCAAGTGGCGCCTTTCCATCGAAAGGCGCCTGTTTTTTGGAGGAAATTATGTTTGATCCAACTGCTTTTGACAATTTAAAAGTAATCGTAGAAGGTGCTGTGTATGATTTTGATCTACATGGAGATATTCTTGTAACAGATCGAAAAGATATGATGGACCTTGCTTCATTAAGTCGTATATATCATATCTCATTTCAATTAACAGAACCGTTTGAACCATTAGTAGAAGCAACATTTTCATTATCTGTGGATGCAAAGAACTTGTCTGGTGAAATACTAGAAGTGCCTCAGTTTACACCAGGTTGTGAAATGAAGCTAGCATTTTCATTCCCGTTAGAACAACCAGAAGTAGGATGCGAAGAAATTGAAACTTTAATGCGTTCTATATGGGGAAAAGAAAGAATGATTATGCAGAAAGTTTCATACGAATATAATAAGCAAGCGATTTCATATCATAATAAGGTAGAGGTTCTATTTCAAAAAGCGATTACAGAAGACCATGTTGATGATTTAATAGCTGTTATTTCACACATGATAGAAACGGTGCGAACAATACAGCATTTTCTTCAAAAATAGAGATAAAGGAGAAAAACAAATGATAAAAGATATGCAACCATTTTTACAAGAAGCTTGGGAGAAGGCTGGTTTTAAAGAATTAACTGAAATTCAAAAACAAGCGATTCCAACTATTTTAGAAGGACAAGACGTTATAGCTGAATCTCCAACTGGAACAGGAAAAACATTAGCGTACTTATTACCCCTTTTACATAAAATTAATCCTGAAGTAAAACAGCCACAAGTTGTTGTTTTAGCACCAACACGTGAACTTGTCATGCAAATTCATGAAGAGGTTCAAAAGTTTACAGCAGGAACTGAAATTTCAGGGGCATCTTTAATTGGTGGTGCAGATATTAAGCGCCAAGTTGAAAAATTAAAGAAACACCCGAGAGTAATTGTCGGTTCACCAGGACGTATTTTAGAATTAATTCGAATGAAAAAGTTAAAGATGCATGAAGTAAAAACGATTGTATTTGATGAGTTTGATCAAATTGTAAAACAAAAGATGATGGGCGCAGTACAAGATGTAATTAAATCTACAATGCGAGATCGTCAATTAGTATTCTTCTCGGCGACAATTACAAAAGCGGCAGAAGATGCTGCACGCGATTTAGCAGTTGAACCACAATTAGTGCGTATAACACGTGCAGAGTCAAAAAGCTTAGTTGAACATACGTATATCATTTGTGAGCGACGCGAAAAAAATGATTACGTAAGAAGAATTATGCATATGGGCGATGTAAAAGCAGTTGCTTTCTTAAATGACCCATTCCGTTTAGATGAAATTACTCAGAAATTGCAATTCCGTAAAATGAAAGCAGCAGCTCTTCATGCAGAAGCAAGTAAGCAAGAGCGTGAAGCGACGATGCGTGCATTCCGTGGTGGGAAACTAGAGATTCTCCTTGCTACTGATATTGCAGCACGCGGTATCGATATTGATGATTTAACACATGTAATTCACTTAGAGTTACCAGACACAGTAGACCAATACATTCACCGCTCAGGACGTACTGGACGTATGGGTAAAGAAGGAACAGTAGTTTCTCTTGTAACAGAACAAGAAGAACGTAAATTACTGCAATTTGCGAAAAAACTAGGCATCGTATTTACGAAGCAAGAAATGTTCAACGGATCATTCGTAGAAACGAAACCGAAAGCACCAAAGAAAAAGAAACCAGCATTTACTGGGAAGAAAAAGCCTAGATAAATAATGGGGAAGGCGTAACTATTTGTAGTTACGTCTTTTTTTATTTGCAATTGAATAATACAAGGAGGTTTATTAATGGTTATTAAAATGTATCTATCATCATTTTTTAAATCAACATATGTAAAAGGAAGTAATATAAAAAAAGTCGAATATTAAATTGATGCGAAATAATAAAAAGAAGGTACATATATGGATAGGAAATTAGGAATGTTTTTGAATACGAAACATATTGAAGTAAACGAAGGAATACAAAAAGCAAGGGAATGGGATTTAGAATATATTCAATTATATGCTATGAATAAAAACTTCAACTTAGCTAATATTCCAGTGGTAGAATGGACTGCTTTAAAGAAAAGCTTATCTTTTAATGGAATAAAGATTCCATCATTAGCAATTAGTTTTGGAGAAAATGGAATTACAGGAACAGAAGTTGACAGTGCAATAGATCAGATTAAATATATTACTGACAGAGGTTTGGAGCTGGGAGCAAAGATAATAACAGCTCATATTGGGAAAGTTCCAGATGATGAAAAAAGTGAGTACTATGATAAAATGATACGGGTTTGTTATGAGATAGGGGAATTAGCATTCAAACTTGGGGGAGTCTTTGCTATTGAGACGGGATCTGAAAAAACAATAGTATTAAAACAATTTTTAGAAACTGTAAACTCGAAAGGACTAGCTGTTAACTTTGACCCAGCAAATTTAATAAGTGATGTAAATGAAAATCCGGAAGAAAGTTTATTACTATTAAAAGATTATATAGTACAAACTCATATTAAAGATTGTAAAGAAGTGAAAAGCGATCGTTCAAGTAAGTATATAGAAGTAGCAGTAGGAAATGGTGAAGTGGATTTCGATATATTTTTCAAAGTATTAGATGAAATTGGATTCGACGGATATAACATGATTGAAAGAAATGATTATTTTGACGAACTGGATGGGATGAGTCAGTCGATAAATTTTGCAAAGAAGTACATACCAACTCAAAAGGAATAACGATAGCACCTGTGGAAACCTACATAGAATATAAAAAACCATTAGGGGGAAATGAAATGATCCATAAAGTTGGACAAATTATGCTGTATGTAAATAATCAAGATGAGGCAGTAAATTTTTGGACGGAAAAGGTAGGGTTTCATGTAGTAGCAGAGGAAGATAACAAGCAAGGAATGAGATGGATTGAAATCGCTCCGACTAATGGTGCTGAAACGAGCATTATACTACATAATAAAGAAGTTATTTCGAAAATGAGCCCAGAATTAAATCTTGGTACACCGTCCTTAATGTTCTTCTCAGAAAATCTGGATCAATTATATGCAGATTTAAAAAATAAAAATGTTACTGTTGGAGAAATGGTAACTATGCCTTCTGGTAAAGTATTTAACTTTGCTGATAGCGAAGGGAATTATTTTGCGGTTATGGAAAAGAACAAATAGTAATATTACTATGTGAAAATCCCCCTCAAATATATTGAGGGGGATTACATGTTTGAAGTGGATTTTTCATTAGAGAATTGATTAATATAAAATACGCCTTTTTCAATGGCTGTCTCAATATAACCAACGATTTGGTCAAACGTAAACACTTGTAAGTCTTCATGCAAATTTTGCTCCGGATACAACATATCTTCAAAAAGATACTTTCGAAAAGAAAAAACGTTTTCTTTAGAAACTTCTTCAATATCCATGATGTGAGCCTCTTGGTTGAGAAGAGAGAAGAGTTGCTGTTCTGTATCGTAATGATGAAGCAACTTTGCATTTAATAATTTAAAATCGTTATAGTACAGGGGTGCGATCGTTTCGTCATTTTCGATTCTATTTTTTAGCCAAGGTAGAAAAAAGCCGCTTAGCCAATTGTCATCGGCAATGAGATGGGTGTAATAGCCTAAGAGAAAAGGGGAATCCATATGAGCTTTATATTTTTGAAAAAAAGAATTGAAATCTATCCTTCTCGTATAGTTTTTCGTTGTACCAGCGTAAAAGTGTGAAGTTCCTTTTTCTTCTGCTGAATGAACCGCATCAGGGGCTACACCTCCAAGTATGAAAGAAGTTTTATCTTGGATATATAGTTTTTCGGCAATCTTGATAGCGATAATAGCATGCATAATTCGTGATCCCATGAATGACACCTCGGTTTCAAGTATTCATTTCAGGAAGAGGACTGAACAGTTAGTATTACTTTCCCTGTACTTTTTCTACTTTCGACCCATTCATGTGCTTTCCCTGCATCTTGAAGCGGAAAAGATTTCGTTGCTTTTACTTTTAGACTGCCATCACGTAAATAACGGAAAACTTCATTTGCAGTTTCTTGGAGTAGTTCAGGACGTTTTTTTCGTGTAGTGCCAAAGCTAAAACCGAGTATAGAGCGACAACTTGCGTGTAAATCTTTCGTTTGGAAATTACCAATTTCACCGCTAGCATTACCGAAATGAATGAGGCGACCATAATAAGCGAGACAATTTAAACTTTTTTCTGAAACCGTTCCAGAAATAGAGTCTAAAATTACATCAACCCCTTCACCGTTTGTCAGTTCGTTGACTTTCTTTACAAAATCCTCATCTTGGTGACAAATAACATAATCAGCTCCAGCATTTAAAGCTATTTTTCTTTTTACTTCACTTCCGACAGTACCAATAACGGTTCCAGCCCCTAATCGTTTTGCAAGTTGAATAGCTGTTGTACCAATTCCGCCAGCCGCAGCATGAATGAGTACAGACTCGCCTTGTTGAAGCCTTGCAACATTTGCGAGTAAATTATAGCTTGTAAAAGATACAATCGGACAAGCAGCTGCAGTTTGAAAATCGACTTCATCAGGTAAAACGAAAGTAAGGTTTTCGTTTGCGACAACGTATTCTGCGTAAGATCCATTTTGAGGAAAAGCAATGACACGTTGTCCAGGATGAATATTTTTCACTTGAGAACCGACACGTTCTACAATACCAGCGGCATCTATCCCTGGTATAAAAGGTAGTGCTTTATTTCCTTTTTTACCATAACGGGATTTAATATCGGCGAAATTTATACTAGTAGCAACAACGCGAATCAAAACTTGATCTTCTGAAATAGTCGGCATATCCACATCTGTATATTTCATCACTTCAGGACCACCGAACGACGTTACAACGATAGCTTTCATTATATGTCCTCCTAAATTTGACTATATAAAACATTTTAAATGTTCATTAGAAATTGGGAAATTATATAATAGTTATGCGACTTTATAAGTGAAGCTTATGTACATATTGAATCATTATATTAATCTATATAAAAAAATTTAAAAAATCGAACGAAATAGTAATTACTTGCCAATATATAGTGTAGGACAAAGGAGGGATGGTATGTGAAGGATGAAACAGTGTATACAAATTTAATCCAATTGACTTTATCAGGAAATAAAGAAGCGTATAGCGAATTGTATGATAAAACGATTCAAGAAGTATATAAAACAGCACATTTTTTAATTGAAGATAAAACAGATGTAGATGATGTCGTTCAAGAAATATACATACAACTATATGAATCGCTTCGTAAGTATGATAGTGAGAAGCCATTTCGTCCTTGGCTAATTGGACTTGCGATTAAACAAATTCACTCTTATAGAAGAAAGAGGTGGATGCGACTACGCATTATAAAAAAAGCAGAAGAGCAAAGAAAACCAGTACAAATTGATTTTTCTAACGATGTTGTAAGTAAAATATCAAACAAAAAACTAATTGAACTCATTCATAAATTACCGTATAAATTGAAACAAGTTATTATCTTAAGATACTTACACGATTATTCACAAGAAGAAGTAGCACAAATATTACATATTCCAATTGGTACTGTGAAATCTAGAATTCATTCGGCATTAAAGAAACTACGTCAAAAAGAGCAAGTAGAAGAAATCTTTTTAGGAGAGGTAGGGAATGTGAAATGAGTTTAGATTGTAGAGTTAGAGAATCTATACGAGAAGAAGCGAAGGGGATTGTTGCCCCGCCGGAGTTAAAAGAAAAAGTAATCGTTCAAATTAAAATGAATCAAGGAGGGCGTAAGAGAAAGAAACATCTTATTGCAGGAGTGCTTGCAGCAGCTCTTTTAATCCCGACGACTGGTTTTGCGTATCAATCTATTATGGCGGATGGTATATACGGATCTTTTGAGAATTTAAAAAAACATGCCGGAGCAATGACATTAGAAACGTATATGCGTTTTAATGCAAAATTATCAGAAGCGAAAGATGAAATGGGTACGAAGGAATATGAAGAGTTTACAAAAGAAATGAAAAAATTAACTAGTGCAAAGCTTGCGTACGGAGATTCGAACGGTAATATAGATTACGATCAATTATCACCAGCTAAAAAAGAGGAATTGAAAAAGGTAGTAATGGAGCTTCATCCGTATTTTGATAAATTAAATGGCCATAAATCTAGTAAAGAAGTACTAACTCCTGAAGAGTATGAACAATATATGGAGGCATTAATGTCATATCAAACTGTGTTAGTAAAAACGAAATCGAGTGGCGGGATAACAGTAGAAGAAGTACCTGAGGCGTACAAAGAAAGATTTATTAAAGCGGAGCAGTTTATGGAGTATGTAGATGAAAAGGTGAGATAAGTAAAAAAGCTCAAAGCTTTCTTTCGTTTAACTATTACATATTGAATATGTAAACAATAAAAAATGAGTATACAATCTACGTGATTGTATACTCATTTTATTATTACTTAAATTTCCTTACCGCATGAATAGCGACTCTTACAAGTAATATCGCACTTATAAATAAACCACCGTAACCAACGACACTTAAAAATTGATCATTTGGCTCTGTCGCACTGTTTGCTAAATGCAATACGCCTACCGAAATCCCACCAAATGCAGTTCCAATAAATGCAATGAGGAATTGTGAGATAAATGTAGTAATAAACGATGCATTTGTTTCGTCAGAGAAAAAGCCAACCTTAACGGATAGTTCTCCGTTTTCTAGTTTTGAACTTAAATCATCTAGTTTTCTAGGAATGCGTCGCATGGCAGGTAACATAGCGAGTAATTCGTTTGTTGCAGCTTCTTTTAAACTAGAATAATTGTTAACTGACATGAAACTAGCTGCATGATCTTTCGCAAAGCGTTTCGCTTCGTCCATTAAATTGAATTCGGGATTTAGTTGCAGCATCGTTCCTTCTAGCGTAATTAGAGAACGGAAAGCCCCTGCAACCATTGGATAAAATGCTAATTCAAACTCAGCGATTATTTAAAATAGCCCCTGAATGAATTCTTCAGAACCATTTGTAGAACCATACGTACTTTGGATTAATAATTGACTGATAGATTGTTCTAATGCCTCTTTATCAACATTTGGCTTCTTTTCAACTAATTGAAGCAGTCCATCAAGCAAGACATAAGAATTTTTGCGCTCAAAGCCGATAAGTAGTCGCTTGAATGCATCTTGTTGTAGTGTTCCTAATCGCCCGACGGAACCGAAATCAAGTAATGCAGGTGTGCCATCACGAAGAATATACACATTACCTGGATGAGGGTCTGCATGGAAAATACCTTTAAAGAAAATTTGCTCTAAAATACAATCAAAGAGTTGTCGTTGTACTTTTTTCGTATCAATTTGTAATTCATTTAATAATGCTGACCCACTTTTAACACTTACTCCATCTAAAAATTCAAGCACAAGTATTTTTGAATTACTGTATTCTTTATATACTTTCGGTATTTTTACTTTCGTTTCGCTATTTTTTAGTGAATCAGACACTTGTTCGAAGTTACGAGCCTCAATTTTGAAATCAATTTCTTCTTTCATTGCGATGGAGAAGCCATGTGCTAAATCAAGAAATCCGATATTTTTAGCCCAAGTTGATTTGTTGGAAATCCATAAAGAAAAATGAATTAAAATATCTAAGTCACGTTTAATTGTCTCAGAAATATTAGGACGTAGTAGTTTAACGACGACATCCTGGTCGTTTTCTTTCAACTTCGCTTTATGTACTTGGCCAATAGAGGCGGCAGCTAACGGTTCCATTTCAAAGGAGCTGAAAATTTCATCTTTTGGTATATGTAGTTCCTTTTTTAATATTTCTTCAACTTGTTTTTGTGATAAACGCGTTACATTTTCCTGAAGGTTTGATAACTCGTGAATAAAAGCAGGTGGTAATAAATCAGAGCGAGTTGATAAAACTTGTCCGAATTTAATAAATACACCGCCGCATTCTTCTAGTGTATTTCGAAGTGAAGTGGCGAGCTTACGATCTGCTTCTGGCGAGCGCTTTAAAGCTAAATATTTACCCATTCCGTGTTTTATTGCAATAGAAGAGACACGCATATATCTTTTTTGTCTACCAACCTTTGCGAAGAATTTTGAAATAGGATTTCGGCTTTCCGTTACTACGTCATCCATTTCGCCTCGTCTAATAGGATCAAATAATTCAAAAACTAGGTAACAAAGCATGGATACAATTAATGAGCTTCCTAGCCAAAAATATCTATCAACACCGACAACCGATTCATCTTGATAGCGTAAATATAAAAACCAATACAGAGCTGACGTAAGTGAAACACCTAAAGTTGCTGCACTTGCTTGTTTGAAAAGATTTAGTTTTGTACCAATTAGTCGACCACTAATAAAAGACATAATGATTGCTAGTAGAAAAAATTGAAAAAACATTGTATCATTCCTCCGAATTTTATTCGATAACTGTATTATACAGGAATATAATTATTCTAAAAACAAGCCAAGGAGGTACAATCCTTGACTTGCACGATTAAATAGAGCATTCAATTATATTTTTTCATCGTTGCATTGTCCTTTTGTATAAAACAATCTAATAGTGAATAACCAGCTATTAAACTAATTATCGTAACAAAAGTTGTATTTATAAGAATAACATTAGCTAAATAAGGTAGGTATTCGCCAAGTGGTGAGAAAAGTAGTGCTGGAGAAAAGGAAATTAATATTGTAGGCACTGTAATAGCGATAAACTTATCCGGTTGAAAACGCCAGTTTTGTTTACTTGTTTCGTGATTAATGGATTGAAGGAATCGTAATAAAATGCCGACCAAAAGAGGAAAGAGTGTAAAGTAGAATAATCTTGGATAAACGTTAAAGTTCACTTGCGCGTCTGTATCTAAATAAAATTGAATCTTCACTCCAACAAATAATAATAAGACGATAAATAATGTGAAGCAGAGGTATAGCATTACTCTTTGCATTATATTCCACCATCCTTTACTCAAAATATATTCAAAAAAAGAAGAGATATACAATAACTACTGTTGTATATCTCTTCTTTTACTGTTAGTTAATAGTGGAGTTTACTTTTTCTTGCTTCGTGAAATAATCAATAATGCCCATCGCACTAATTTCTATATCTAGATGTAAAATGTTATAAACGGAATGATCTGCTGGAACGTTTAACTTTGTAAGATGAGAAGAGATTTTATCCATTAATAAAGTTTGTAAAGCTTTAGTCGCTTCATCGAAATCATTATACTGTTCAAAGACTTCCTTACCAGTATGAACGAAAATAGGTAGCCAATGTTCCAGTTGATTATATATTTCTGTAACATGAGAGGATGCGCCGTAATGACCGAAATAAATAGTATCTACATTCATGCTTTGAATGTGATTTTTAGAAGCAATCATCGCATCTGGTTGGAATTGTGAAGGGGACGTTGATGGTAGATATAACTCTACATCAACGTCTGCGAGTTCTCTATAATAAATTCCAATTGTATCGCCAGTAAAAATCCCGTTTGTTAATGAATCGTGAATGCTAATATGGTGCTTCGCATGCCCTGGTGTATCATAAAATGTAAGGATGCGGTCTTCTGCAATTTTTAACGTATCACCATGTTGTACAATATGAACACGTTCTTCTTCAATTGGAAGAATTGGATCAAAGAGTTTATCGAAATCTTCTTTGTACACAGCTTTTGCACCTAAAATAAGTTTTGTTGGATCAATCATATGACGAGCACCACGAGAATGCACATATAACGTAGCATTTGGGCATTTTTCCATTATTAAACCAGCAGCACCGGCGTGATCTAAATGAACATGTGTAACGATAATGTTTTTAACTTCGTTTAAATCAATATGTAATTGTTGTAAGCCGTCTAAAATATACGGAAGAGAAGGGGCTGCACAAGTTTCAATTAAAGTAATATCGTCACCTAATAAAACGTACGTACCTGTTCGTTCATTATGCTGTAAATCGAAATCATCAATAAGATATAGGTGAGAAGATAATTGCTCTACTTTTTTCATATTTACCACTCCTTATATATTACATGTTTCTATTATACGCTAAAATAGAAAAAAGGCAGAAAACGAAAGCTCGTCTTCTGCCTTTTGTAATACTATTATTTCGTTTGTTGTTTATTAATAGACATAATGAACAGTCCAACAATCCCACCAACTAATGGAAGCATAATTTCTCCTGCTAAATTAAAGTAGGAGCTTAAGAATAAACCATTTACATCGATTACCCAGCCAGTAACATACAATAACATCATATATAGTACGAAATAAAACTCGCGATTTGAAATCGTTTCATGTTGTGCAGTTTTCATAATGAACACCATCCTTTTCTTTTATAATGGAATATAAACTGTCACATTTTGTTCACATTTCGATTGTAAAACTTTCCATCATAAAAGTCTAGTAGTTTGTGCCGAATTTTCGAACGGAAATAAAGCGCTATCATTATAGCGTATAAGTACGTAATAAGAGCTGTATATTCACGAATGTAGTATAGTATAAACATAGAATGATAGTGAAGAGAGGGGCAAAGACAATGACAGTTTATGATTTTTCAGCTAAAACAATTACAGGTGAAGAAAAATCGTTAAAAGATTACGAAGGAAAAGCACTTCTTATTGTAAATGTAGCTAGTAAATGTGGTTTCACACCGCAATATAAAGGATTACAAGAGGTGTATGATAAATATAAAGACCAAGGACTCGAAATACTCGGGTTTCCTTGTAACCAATTCGGGGGACAAGAACCAGGTACAGAAGCGGACATTACTAGTTTTTGTGAATTAAACTACGGTGTAAACTTCCCAATGTTTGCAAAGGTTGATGTGAAAGGTGATAAGGCTCATCCTTTATATACATACATGACAGAACAAGCACCAGGTTTACTCGGTATGAAAGCAGTGAAATGGAATTTTACGAAGTTTTTAATCGGAAAAGACGGGAAAGTAGTAGGGCGTTTTGCGCCGCAGACGAAGCCGGTAGATTTAGAGGTTGAGATTGAGAAGGTACTTGGAGAATAATTAGGAGTTTCACTTTATTAAAAAACGTCTCAAAGAACAATGTAGTTCTTTGAGACGTTTTCTTTAAACTCACATTTTCAAGATTAAATAACTGTATCAAAGCCATCTGATTTAGGTAGAGAACCTGCTTTTTTCATAAGCACTTCCCATAAGTGTACGGATGTCTTCCATTCTGCTGCAGCCTGCCCCTGTTGATATATAGCGTTCTCATAACTGGCAGTAAGTTGTTGCATATCGGCCGATTTGTAAAGTGTATCGATATGGAGAGCGTATTCTCGGAATGTTTGACTTTCACCCCGTGGTATGCCAATTCTCGCAAATTGTTTTAAAAGTGCACCGTAAGCTTTTTGATAAACAGCATCATCTTTTCGGTATCTATAGAAATGAATAATAAGAAATGTCATCCATTTCATTCTAGTGATAAAGAGAATGTATCCCATAATACTAATTAGTATCGTAGAGAGGAATACGTACCACCAAGAAAAACTAGTTTTAGAATTTGTGACCTTTTTAGTAGAAGCTTCTTCTGTATGTTCTATTAAACTTTTAAGTTTTGCTTCATTATTTCGTTGGTGTATTTGCTCGTTATTAGAATTATTTGCTTCGCTATTTTGTGAAATAGGAGCAGGCGTATTATTTATAAAATTATAGGGATTGGTAAATCCTTTTGTTGGTTCGAATGGAATCCATCCGTATCCTGGGAAATATACTTCGACCCAAGAGTGTGCGTTATCGTTCGTGATTGTATAAACATCCGCACCTTCTGCAGAGGCAAGTGTATTGTCAAGAGTTCCTTCTGTATAGCCTTTTACCCAGCGAGCAGGAATCCCGGCAGAACGAAGTAGTACAATCATAGACGTCGAAAAATTATTACAGTAGCCGCTTTTTGTATCGAAAAGGAATTGATCTACATAATCTTGGCTTTTGGCAGGAAATAAGACATTCGTTGATTCGTATGTAAAAGAGTTGTCTGTGAAGTAATTTTCAATAGCTAATACTTTATCATATCGGTTGTCTTTATCATTTGTAAGATTGGCAGCCAAGTCTTTTACGCGCTGTGGTAATGACTCGGGAAGTTGTGTGTACTTTGTCATAAAATAAGGATTTGTTTCTTGACCTTCATTTGTTTTTACAGCTTTCAAGTTTTCTATGGAAAACTCAGGGATCTCATATGTTACTTTATACGAATGTAAAGTAGTAGAAGAGTCTCCATTCATTGTATAAATTTTTTCTGAAAACGAGTTAACACTGTATGATACATCAGAAGAAGCCTCAACTGATACTAATCCTGCTGGATAGGTAAGGTGAGGATAACTTTTTAGCATGGTAATTGTTGCCTCAGTCGTTTCCGTTTTTGTATTTTGTTCGTACCAGCTTACGACGTCGTTTTTATTTTTAAAAGAAACCTTTTTCGGATTTTCAGAAATTTCCCAGCCTTTTCCTGTATAAAAATCTTTTGTTTCTACTCGCCAATATTGTTTGTTTTGCGTTCGTGCTGTGAAAATAATTGTAGGATCCGCCTTAAAAGGACCACCTAATCGCGAGTCATCTAAACCATACCCAATTGTAGAAACTTTTTGTTCTTTACTTGCTTCAGATGTGTTGAATTTTAAAAAATCCATTGGGTTTGGCCATTGAGGGCCAAATTTTGGAGCAAAGTATGCGATGGTTGCTAATAATACAATAAATATTGTAAGTGGTCTAAGTAATTTTGAGATTTCCCTAGCATAATTTTGTAAGTGTTCGCGCTCTTTTATTCGTTCTACTTGAAGAAGACTAAGCATAAAAAAGCCGATGACAACAGTACGAATAATAGCGTAGTTTGCATTGTATAAATGTAAGTTATGAAAAGTTGCGATATAAATAATAGTCAATACAAGAAATAAAAACCCACGTTTTTTATGAATAATCCAAAATGAAGTGAAAGAACTCAAAAACCAAAATGAGAGAAAAAATAAAACCGTCGGAAAAACTGGAGAAATATCTAGTAAATTCCCTTGGAAAAATAGGGAGGAATTTCGAGACATATCAGAAAAGAGTGTTGTTAGCCAAGATGGATTTATAAAAGCATTTTTATAATATAGGGAATGAATGATAAATAGGACTGTGACAATTTTTATTGGAATCTGCCACCTCGTTTGAAAAAAAGAGAGAGCGAAGCAAATTCCTATAAATGTTACGAAAATATCTAATCTACCTACATTTGTAATACCTATAAGAGGTCTTATCCATTCTAGTAAAAGAAGAAATACACATGCATGCATGAAGAATTTGTTCGTATCCCACTTGTATTTTGCTTGTAATGTTATCATTTGCTCACCTCAAAAAACACGTTTGTATACCGGTTTTCATAAACCGTGTTTACAAATATTTGTCGTTTTTTTAGAGTTTCTAATATACTGAGTTCTCGGTGTGAAAGTTGATTCGCTTTTTCTTTCACGACAAAAATCATACATTTTCTATTTCTTATAGCAGCACAATCAGCCGCCTTTTGAATATCGGGAGAAAGATTACTTGTCACGAGTATAACCGTGACGGGCTCATAAATTTTTCTTAGTTCTATTTCTACACTCTGGGAGAGCGGGAATACACTGTCTGCTTGTACTTTTGCTAAATGACAAAGGATTTGTTGTAACTGCGTATCTCCATTATCTAAAGGGAAAATAGTTTGTTCTTTTCCGATAGACACGAATGATGCTGGTGAATTTTGTTTCAAGACAGCCCTTACGATAGAGGCAGTAAATGTGACGACTGATTCGAATAGAGGAGACTCGGTTCTGTCTATGAATATCATGATATTATGGCTGCGCTGTTGTTCAAACTCTTTTGTCATAATATTGTTTGTTCGTGCAGTTGCTTTCCAATCAATCCATGAAAAGCGATCTCCAGGTTTATAGTCTCTGACACCGACAGAGATTGTAGAGTCTTTTGCAGAATTTATATTTGCTGAAAGCGCTCCTTGTTCGAAATGATTTTCCAATTGTCGATACGCTATATCTACATACTGGGGATAGACTAAAAATGTATCTGGAACTGAAAAAGTTACTTCTTTCTCCATCATGCCGAATAAATCGCCAGTTTTGACACGAACGCTTGAAAAAGTGTGCTCGCCTCTAGGGATTGTGTCAATAACATATTGAAACGAAATATTTCGTTTCAATCCTGGGAAGAGTACTACCTTATTCATCTTTGTTTGTTTACAACTTATAAATTGTGGTGGCAGTTCATCTTCTATAACTAAATAAAGTAAGGGAAAAGGAAATTTTCTTTTTATTGTAATCGTGCTTACAAATTGTTCTCCTACTACATATCCATTTTGGTTTGTTGTTCGTTTTACTTCAGCGTCCCGTAAAGCGTAGAAGGGGAGTAGTAGTGAATAAAGAGCAATGGGAATTGTGCTGTAAAATAAAAACCAACTTACAAACCCTCCTTGAAACATAGCGTACACAAATGTTAAGACTAGGCATAAAGGGAGTAGCAATAACTTCATAACGTGATATAGCGCTCGCAGCATTTGTTTCATCAAGGGTTCATCGTCCTTTGAGTCGGCACGGTAGTTCGTGCAACGATTTTTGCGATAACTTGTTCTCCTGTTATCCCTTCAAATTTTGCTTCCATTTTTAGAATGAGCCTATGCGCTAAAACGTAAGGAGCTAAAAATTTAACATCGTCTGGAATAACATAATTTCTGCCATGGATAAATGCATAAGCTTGTGAAGCTTTCATTAAAGCAATTGAGCCACGTGGACTTGCTCCTAGCTGTATAGAGCTATACGTACGAGTCTGATTAACAAGCTTTACAATGTAATGCTTAATTGCTTTGTCCATACTTACTACCCGTACGCTTTGTTGTAAATAAAGTAATTCTTCTATTGTAGTAATGGCCTGTAATTGAGAGAGTGGATTTGTTTTTTCCATCCGGTTTAAAATTTCAAATTCTTCTTCTGGTGTAGGATATCCCATTTTTAGTTTCAATAAGAAACGATCGAGCTGAGCTTCTGGTAGAGAATATGTTCCTTCATATTCGACCGGATTTTGTGTAGCCATGACAAAGAACGGCTTTGGTAAAGGCCTTGTAATGCCATCTATTGTAATATTGCCTTCTTCCATACATTCAAGTAAAGCAGATTGTGTCTTAGGAGATGTACGATTAATTTCATCAGCAAGTACAAAATTCCCCATAATTGGTCCAGGCTTGAACTCAAATTGGAGCTCTTTCGGATTATAAATAGAAACTCCTGTTACATCTGATGGCAGTAAATCAGGTGTAAATTGAATTCGCTTGTAATCCGCATCAATGGATTTAGAAAGAGCACGTACTAGCATTGTTTTGCCGACACCAGGAACATCTTCTAATAGCACATGACCTTCAGCTAAGAGAGCTGTCAAAGCTAAGATTGTTTCTTTTCGTTTTCCGACCATTATTTTTTCAATATTATTGATTATTTTTTCTACAGTGGGATGTAATGAATCAAGCTGGGGCATCGTAATCCTCCTAATTTTATTATCGTTTTCTAATCTATTTAGTGGACAAATTTATAATTATATTTGCAGGTAGTAAAAATTTTGTCATTAATTCTAAGAATATTCAGAATATTTATTTCGATTACATCTAGTATAATTGTTTCCGTAACTAAGGGCAATACAGTAAATAATGATTTGTAGTTTTATGTAAAATATGTCTGGATATAAAATAGTATTGTTAAAGAAAAAATTCCTTATATACAATTTCTAAACTCTTTCTTATGGCAGTTTTGAAATAATATCAAAACTCTTTTTTATATATTTATAAAGAAAAACGTAGGAATTTCTCCTGCGTTTTTCTTTTGCAAAATAGTCGATACCTCAAAATACCATTCTCCTAATAATCACGATTAATCATAACCCTTCAAAACGGAATAAAAGATTTTCTCACAAACTTATTTTCTACTGAATTTTTGACAATCTCTTGAACTGTGCGAAATGTCACATCTGTATTTTACAACCTCTCTTATAGTAAGGGTATGTAAGAGAGACGTATTAAAGGAGTGAACAGTATGAAGAAGAAACCTTCAGCACTAATGAGACGTTTAAAATATTTTTCACCAATAGATCGTTATAACGATAATCATACTCAAGAAACATATGAAGATCGTGAATGGGAGAATGTGTACAGAAAGCGTTGGCAGCATGATAAAGTAATTCGTTCTACACATGGTGTGAACTGTACTGGTTCATGTAGCTGGAATATATATGTGAAAGATGGAATCGTAACTTGGGAAGGACAGGAGCTTAACTATCCAACTACAGGTCCAGATATGCCTGATTTTGAACCACGAGGATGTCCGCGTGGAGCGAGTTTTTCTTGGTATATTTATAGTCCACTTCGTGTGAAATATCCGTATGTACGTGGTGTTCTTTGGAGTATGTGGCAAGAGGAATTACAAAATAACAAGTCACCACTAGATGCTTGGAAAAGCATTGTGGAAAACCCTGAAAAAGCACGCAAGTATAAGCAGGCACGTGGTAAAGGGGGATTCATTCGTGCGAATTGGGATGAAGTGTTACAACTTGTTTCTGCTTCATTACTCTACACAGTAATGAAATACGGTCCAGACCGAAATGTTGGTTTTTCACCAATTCCAGCTATGTCGATGTTAAGTCATGCTGCTGGTAGTCGTTTTATGCAACTTATGGGCGGGCCAATGCTTAGTTTCTATGATTGGTACGCAGATTTACCACCAGCTTCTCCTCAAATTTGGGGCGATCAAACAGATGTACCAGAAAGTAGTGACTGGTATAACTCTGGTTACATTATGACATGGGGTTCAAATGTACCGATGACGAGAACACCAGATGCTCACTTTTTAGCAGAGGTTCGATATAAAGGAACGAAAGTCGTTTCTGTCAGTCCTGACTTCGCTGAATCTACAAAGTTTGCCGATGATTGGATTAGTGTAAAACAAGGTACAGATGGTGCACTTGCGATGGCAATGGGGCATGTGATCTTACAAGAGTTTTACGTAGATAATCAAGTGGAATATTTCACAAAGTATGCGAAGCAATATACTGATTTTCCTTTCTTTGTCACATTGAAACAAAAAGGAGATCAATTCGTTGCTGATCGTTTCTTAAACGCTTCTGATATTGGACGCGAAACGAAGTTAGGAGAATGGAAGCCTGTTCTTTGGAACGAGAATACGAATGATTTTGCAACACCTCAAGGCACAATGGGCTCACGTTGGGATAACGAAAAGAAATGGAACTTGCGTTTAGAAGATGAAGAAACAGGTGAAAAGATTGACCCACGTCTTTCTTTACTTGGAATGGAAGAATCGATTGGAACTGTACAAATTCCGTACTTCTCTGATGATGGAAACAAAGTATTAGAACGTACAATTCCAGTGAAAAAGGTTATGACAGAAGAAGGCGAAGTGTTCGTTACAACTGTATACGACTTAACGTTAGCAAATTACGGCGTGAACCGAGGGCTTGGCGGACAAGAGCCGAAAGACTTCAATGATGATGTACCGTTTACACCTGCATGGCAAGAGAAAATGACAGGAGTGAAACGAGAACTAATTATTCAAATCGCTCGTGAGTTCGCACAAAATGCCGTTGATACAAATGGTCGCTCGATGATTATTGTTGGAGCTGGTATTAACCATTGGTTTAATTCTGATACGATTTATCGCGCAGTTTTAAATCTTGTTCTTCTAGTTGGAGCACAAGGAGTAAACGGCGGGGGATGGGCGCATTATGTTGGGCAAGAAAAATTACGACCAGCAGAAGGATGGCAAACAATCGCGATGGCAAAAGATTGGCAAGGGCCACCGAAATTACAAAATGGTACATCTTTCTTCTATTTCGTAACAGATCAATGGCGCTATGAAGATACACCGGTTGGACATCTAGCATCACCAGTAGAAGGCAACTCTCGTTATCAACATCACGGTGATTACAACGTATTAGCGGCACGACTTGGCTGGCTACCTTCGTATCCGACATTCGAGAAAAATGGGATTGAATTATATAAAGAAGCTGTTGCTGCTGGTGCAACAACGCAAGAAGAAATCGGAAAATATGTTGCACAAAGATTAAAAGAAAAAGAACTAAAATTTGCGATTGAAGATCCAGATAACAAAAACAACTTCCCGCGCAACTTATTCGTATGGCGTGCGAACTTAATTTCAAGTTCTGGTAAAGGACACGAATATTTCTTAAAACATTTATTAGGTACAACAAACGGGTTAATGAATGACGATAGTGATTCATTACGACCAGAAGAAATTAAATGGCATGAAGAAGCACCAGAAGGGAAGTTAGATTTACTCATTAACTTAGATTTCCGTATGGCTGGAACAGCGCTTTATTCTGATATCGTCTTACCTGCTTCAACTTGGTACGAAAAACATGATTTAAGTAGTACAGATATGCATCCATTTGTGCATCCATTTAATCCAGCAATCGGTTCACCGTGGGAAGCGCGCTCTGACTGGGATATTTTCACTTCACTTTCTAAAGCTGTGTCAGATTTAGCGAAGAAAATTGATCTTGAACCAATGAAAGAAGTTGTTGCAACGCCACTTCTTCACGATACACCGCAAGAATTAGCGCAACCACTTGGCAAGATTAAAGATTGGAGCAAAGGTGAGTGTGAGCCAATACCAGGTAAAACAATGCCACAAATTCATGTTGTTGAAAGAGATTATAAAACAATTTATGACAAAATGACTTCGTTAGGACCAAATGCGGGAAAACAACCGATTGGTACGAAAGGGATTTCTTGGTCCGCAGAAAAAGAGTATGAGCAATTAAAGAGTCGATTAGGAGTTGTTCGAACGGATTCTATTGCAAAAGGTTGCCCAGACATAAAAGAAGCAATCAATGCTGCTGAAGCGGTATTAACACTTTCTTCTACAACAAATGGTCATATGGCTGTAAAAGCATGGGAAGCACTTGAAAAACAAACGGATTTAAAATTACGTGATTTAGCAGAAGAACGTGAAGAAGAATGCTTCACATTTGAACAAATTACAGCGCAGCCAAAAACAGTAATTACTTCTCCGGCCTTTACAGGTTCTGAAAAAGGTGGACGTCGTTACTCACCGTTTACAACAAATGTGGAACGCCTCATCCCTTGGAGAACAATCACTGGACGACAATCTTTCTACTTAGATCATGACATGATGAAAGAATTTGGTGAAACGATGGCAACGTTTAAACCGATTCTGCAACATAAACCGTTCCGTAAATCACGACCTGAAGTAGAAGGAAAAGAGATTACGTTAAATTATTTAACGCCGCATAATAAGTGGTCCATTCATAGTATGTATTTCGATTCATTACCGATGTTAACGCTGTTTAGAGGTGGTCCAACTGTTTGGATGAATAAAGAGGATGCTGAAGAAGCTGGTGTAGCAGATAATGATTGGATTGAGTGCTTTAATCGTAACGGTGTTGTTGTAGCCCGTGCTGTTGTAACGCATCGTATACCGAGAGGAATGGCGTTTATGCACCATGCACAAGATCGTCACATTAACGTACCTGGTACGAAATTAACAAGTAACCGCGGGGGAACGCATAATAGTCCAACTCGAATTCACGTAAAACCGACACATATGATTGGTGGATATGGTCAATTAAGTTATGGATTTAACTATTACGGTCCGACTGGGAACCAGCGTGACTTAAACGTTGTAATTCGCAAACTGAAGGAGGTAGATTGGCTTGAAGATTAAAGCACAAGTCGGAATGATAATGAATCTAGATAAATGCATCGGCTGCCATACTTGTAGCGTAACGTGCAAAAACACCTGGACAAATCGTCCAGGTGCTGAATATATGTACTTCAATAACGTAGAAACGAAGCCTGGAATTGGTTATCCGAAACAATGGGAAGATCAGGAGAAATATAAAGGCGGTTGGGAATTGAAAAATGGTGAAATTCAGCTGAAATCTGGTTCGAAAATGAAACGTCTTATGAACATTTTCCACAATCCAGATCAACCAACAATTGATGATTATTTTGAACCTTGGAATTATGATTATGAAACGTTAACAAATAGTCCGCAACGTAAGCATCAACCAGTTGCTCGTCCGAAATCAGCAATTACAGGCGAATTTATCGACAAAATTGAATGGGGTCCAAACTGGGAAGATGATTTAGCAGGCGGACATATAACAGGATTGCAAGATCCGAACGTAAAGAAAATGGAAGAAGAAATTAAAACAGATTTTGAAAACGTCTTTATGATGTATTTACCACGCATATGCGAACATTGTATGAATCCCTCGTGCGTATCATCTTGTCCATCTGGTGCGATGTATAAACGTGAAGAAGATGGGATTGTTCTTGTCGATCAAAATGCATGTCGCGCATGGAGATTCTGCGTATCATCTTGTCCATATAAAAAAGTGTATTTTAACTGGCAAACGAATAAAGCTGAAAAATGTACAATGTGTTTCCCACGTATTGAAGCGGGTATGCCAACGATTTGTTCGGAAACATGTGTAGGACGTATTCGGTATATTGGGGTAATGCTATATGACGCTGACAAAGTAAAAGAAGCAGCTTCTGTTGAAGACGAAAAAGATTTATATGAATCTCAGCTTACTGTTTTTCTAGATCCAAATGATCCAGAAGTGGCAGCTGAAGCGAAAAAACAAGGAATTCCTGAAGAATGGATTAAAGCGGCGCAACAATCGCCAATTTATAAAATGATTATCGATTGGAAAATTGCTCTACCTCTTCACCCAGAGTATCGTACAATGCCAATGGTTTGGTATATCCCGCCGCTTAGCCCGATTATGAATATGGTGGAGGGAAAAGGTAGTAACTGGCAAGCAGAAGAGATTTTCCCTGCTATTGATAATATGCGTATTCCAATTCAATATTTAGCGAATTTACTCACTGCGGGGGATGAATCACACATTCGTCTTACATTGAAGAAAATGGCTGTTATGCGAACGCATATGAGAGCACTTCAAATTAATAAAGAGCCAAATGAAGCTGTATTAAAAGAACTTGGTTTAACGAAACAGGATGTAGAAGATATGTATCGTCTTCTTGCCATCGCGAAATATAAAGATCGCTTCGTTATTCCGACATCTCACCGTGAACAAGTGGCAGATTTATATAGCGAACAAGGAAGCTGTGGTTTATCATTCACAGGTGGTCCAGGCTCTTGTATGACAATTTCTTAAATAAAGGGGGCAGAAAATTATGAAACAAAGTTTACAAACAGCTTTTTCTTGTTCTTCTTTTCTTCTCTCCTATCCCGAACTAGGGTGGAGAGAAGCTTTAACTGAATTGCAAGAAGAGGTTGAAACAATAGAACAGGAAGACGTTAAAGCGTCACTTACAGGCTTTATAAAGCAAGCGCTAGATAAAACGAATGATCAACTCATTGATAGTTACGTATATACATTCGATTTTGGGAAGAAAACAAATATGTATCTTACTTATATGAACACTGGTGAACAAAGAGAAAGAGGTATTGAATTACTAGAGTTAAAACAACATTATAAAAAATCAGGTTTTAGCGTAACAGATAAAGAACTACCTGACTATTTACCACTTTTACTTGAGTTTTTTGCAAATGCAAATGAGCAAGACAGTGAACCAATTATGAGTAAATACACGGAAAATATACAAGCATTACATGTTCAATTAAAAGAAGCGGGTAGTATGTATGAACCAATTCTTGCGTCTGTGCTACTCGCTATCGAAACATGGGGTGTACAGACAAATTAGAAAGGAGCGTTGTCAAAATGATGGATCAATTTCTTTGGGTATTGTTTCCCTATATCATTTTTGCGATCTTTATCGGTGGACATATTTTTAGATACAACTATGATCAATTTGGATGGACATCAAAATCTAGTGAACTATTAGAAAAGAAGATGCTCCGGGTCGGAAGTCTATTATTCCACTTTGGGATCATGTTCGTAATTGGCGGCCATGTTATGGGGATTTTAATTCCAGAAGCTGTATATCGTTCAATAGGTATTTCTGAGCATATGTATCATGTAGTAGCAATTAGTTTTGGGCTTCCGGCAGGTATTGCTTCTATTATCGGCTTAATTATATTAACGTACCGCCGTGTAACAGTAAAGCGTATCATTGCAACGAGTACAAAGGGAGATTATATTGCGCTTATTTTATTACTTATCGTAATGCTAGCAGGACTTTCTTCAACATTTTTAAATATAGATTCAAAAGGATTTGATTATCGTACAACGATTGGCCCTTGGTTCCGAAGTCTCTTTATTCTCCAACCGAAAGTTGAATATATGATGGAAGTACCAGTATGGTTTAAAATTCATATTCT
The DNA here is from genome assembly GCF_038006965.1 of Bacillus sp. FSL K6-1338. Taxonomy (NCBI): domain Bacteria; kingdom Bacillati; phylum Bacillota; class Bacilli; order Caryophanales; family Bacillaceae; genus Bacillus; species Bacillus sp. FSL K6-1338. Next base: position 2,053,842 of record NZ_JBBOWI010000001.1, read on the forward strand.
TGCAGGAATGGGTTTATTCGCAGTATGGCCATTTACAAGACTTGTACATGTATTTAGTGCCCCAATTAAATATGTAAGCCGTAGTTATGTAATTTACAGAAGACGTATTCCTAATGAGTTGAAAAAATAATACTGCTGTAAACGGATAGGAGCTAATGGTTAAAACGAAACGAGGTCTAATATGGAAGGCCTCGTTTTTGTTTATATAGGGAATAACCGTTAATAAGTAGCTTAAATTGAAAAAAGATTAGCATCTAAATAAGATGCTAATCAATGCTACAAACAGAGGCAGAGCAATCTTCACAAGCAATTTCACATTTTAAAAATTGTAAATCGTGGATTGTAATCTTTCCTTTATGAATAGAAATTGTACCTTGCTTTTTTAATTCATTTAACATTCGATTTACACTTTCACGTGAAGTTGCACAGAAATTAGCAAGTTCTTGATTCGTTAATGGTAAATCGATGAGAATCCCATTTTCTTTTAATACACCGTAACTATTTGTCATTCGTATAAGAGTAGAATACAGGGCACCTTTTTTGCCGTGTAATACTAAATCTCGGAACTTCGTTTGCATTCTTCTTAAATGTTCACTAATCCATTTCATAAATTCAAATACAAGTGCGGGTTTTTGGAGCAATGCTTTTTCTAAGGTTTCACGCTTTATAACCCCTACTTCAACATCTTCAAGGCATTTTGAATTTAATAAATACTTCGCATTGTCCGTGAATAATGTTAATTCTCCAATAATGTCGTATGCCGAACAAATACGGAGTGTTAATTCTTGCCCGTCAGCACTTAATTTACTAATTTGTACTTTTCCTGAGTGGATGATATAGAGCTCTGTTGCCTCCATACCTTCTTGAAAAATAAAACTACCTTTTTTAATTTGCATTTTATATTCAACAGATGCAAGTAATTCTTTTAAATCTTGAGATAATGTCATACTGTTTGCCACAGTGATCACCTTTCTTCTTATAAGCAATACATTTCCTATTTTGAGTGTAAGTATGATGAAAATGCAAGAGCTATTTTAAAAATACATTGAAATTTCAATGACCGTAAGGGGAAGTGATTTTCAATTTTTAGTTTGAAAAATTCAATAGACAAAGTGGATGAGATTAAAGATGTGAACAAAATTCGAACGTATTTGTGAAGAATTTTTGAATGGGGAAAGTAATGTGAGAAAAGTCACATTGAATATGTAGCTTCTTTTTTATAATGAAGGCAAATAAAAAAATGAAAGCTTACTAAGGATTACAGCAGAAAAGAAGGGATATAGATGCACGAGAACATGAAAGATTCTTTAGAACGTCCACTTCAAGATTTACGTATTTCAGTTATTGATCGTTGTAATTTTAGGTGTACATACTGTATGCCTGCTGAAGTGTTCGGACCTGATTACGCTTTTTTACAGGAAGAGCTTTTATTAACGTTTGATGAAATAGAAAGATTAGCGAGATTATTTATAAGTCTGGGAGTCAATAAAATTAGGCTTACTGGCGGTGAACCGTTATTGCGTAAAGACTTACCGATGTTAATTGCAAGACTTGCAAAGCTAGAAGGCTTAAAAGATATTGGACTCACAACAAACGGTATTCATTTAGCAAAACAAGCAAAGGCGTTAAAAGAAGCGGGATTAAAACGTGTAAATATTAGTTTAGATGCGATAGAGGATTATGTCTTCAAAAAAATTAATGGACGAAATGTAAATACAAAACCTGTACTGAAAGGAATTGAAGCAGCAAAGGCTGCTGGATTAGAAGTAAAGGTAAATATGGTCGTAAAAAAAGGAATGAATGATAGTCAAATTCTTCGTATGGCTCGTTATTTTAAAGAACAAGACATTCAGCTCCGTTTTATAGAGTTTATGGATGTGGGCAGTACAAACGACTGGAACTTTGAACAAGTTATTACGAAGGAACAATTAATAGAGAAGATTAATCGCGTATATCCAGTTGAGCCTGCTCAGCCTCGTTACTTTGGAGAAGTTGCGAAATTGTATCGATATGTAGGGAGCGATGCAGAAGTTGGGTTTATTACTTCAGTATCTGAGTCATTTTGTTCTTCTTGTACGAGAGCTCGTATCTCGGCAGACGGCAAGTTTTTCACGTGTCTATTTGGAACGAAAGGAACGGATTTGCGAACGCTTCTTCGAGGAAATATTTCTGATGCATCACTATTAAAAATTTTACAACATACATGGCGATATAGAACAGATCGATATTCAGATGAAAGAACGGCGGAAAGTACAAATCAACGTCCAAAAGTTGAAATGTCCTACATTGGCGGATAGTGAGAGGAGGATTCCCTATGCAAGAGCGATATGCAAGGCAAATATTGTTTTCTGGAATTGGTGAAATAGGACAAAGAAAAATAAGAGAAAAGCATGTGCTCCTAATTGGTGCAGGTGCATTAGGAGCTGCGAATGCAGAAACACTCGTTAGGATGGGAATTGGGAAATTGACAATCGCTGACCGTGACTACGTGGAATGGAGTAATTTACAGCGGCAACAGTTATACATAGAAGAAGATGCGCAGCAATGCAAACCGAAAGCAATTGCAGCGGCAGAACATGTAAGGAAGATTAATTCTGAAGTAAAAATTGTACCAGTTGTAACGGATGTCACAATGCAAGAAATAGAAGAGTTAACAAAAGAAGTGGATCTCATCATAGATGCGACTGACAATTTCGATACGCGCCTACTTATAAATGACATTTCACAAAAAGAAAATATACCTTGGATATATGGTGGATGCATTGGAAGTTACGGTGTAACGTATACAATTCTTCCTGGGAAAACACCATGTTTTCGCTGTCTAATGGATCATCCTATGGGCGGTGCAACATGCGATACAGCCGGAATCATTCAGCCAGCTGTACAAATGGTCGTTGCTCACCAAGTAACAGAGGCGATGAAAATATTGGTGGATGATTATGAGTCGTTAAGAGGAACGATGTTATCATTTGATATTTGGAACAATCAATATCTTTCATTAAAAGTAAATAGACAGAAAAAAAGTACATGTCCATCTTGTGGGAAATCACGAACGTATCCAAGTCTAGCATTTGAAGCGCAGATGAAAACGGAAGTGCTATGCGGACGGAATACAGTTCAAATCCGTTCAGGAATAAAGAGAGATCTTAATTTAAACGAAATTCAAAAACGATTACAAAAAAGTGTACATGTCCAAAAAACGCCTTACTTACTATCATTTCTAATTGATGAATATCGTTTCGTTTTATTTACAGACGGTAGGGCATTTATTCATGGAACAAATGATGTGAAAATAGCAAAACGATTATACGCAAAATATATAGGATGAACAGAAAGAGCGTTGCCCCTTATTAAAACGAGGTGAAAAAGAATGTTAGAAAAACGTATACCAATTCCGGTGGCAGAAGCAGTGGCACGTGTAATGAAATACGCTCATCAAGGTGAAATAGAAAAGGTTTCTCTTATAGAAAGTTACGGAAGAATTCTTGGAGAAGATGTTATTGCAGATCATGATGTCCCTCACTTTGATCGCTCTCCATACGACGGGTTTGCGATTCGAGCAGAAGATACAAAAGAAGCGAGTAGTAGTAACCCCATTCAGTTTGAAGTGATTGGCGAAATTGGAGCAGGTTTTGTTTTTCCAGAAGAAGTGAAACCATTTCAAACTGTCCGTATTATGACAGGTGCCGCAATTCCAGCCGGATGTAATGCAGTTGTTATGTTAGAGCTAACTGAAGGATTTGAAGAAAGTGAAAAGACTTATATGAAATTGAAACGCTCCTTTATTGCTGGGGATAACATTTCTTTTAAAGGTGAAGATGTAAAACAAAATACCATCCTTGTGAAAAAAGGGACTGTTATTAACCCTGGAGTAGTGGCGCTTCTTTCTACGTTTGGTTATAGTACCGTTTACGTTGTAAAACAGCCGGTTATCGGAATTGTAACGACAGGAAGCGAACTGCTTGAAGTACATGAACAATTAAAGCCAGGGAAGATTCGAAATAGTAACTCCTATATGATAGCTGCTCAAGTTGAACGAGCGGGCGGAGTTGTACAGTATTATGGACAATTCGCTGACGATTTTGAGACGTGTTATAACACTGTGAAAAAAGCGATAAAAGAAGTCGATATTTTAATTACAACTGGTGGCGTTTCGGTAGGAGACTATGACTATTTACCTGCTATTTATGAGGAATTACGAGCTAATGTGCTTTTCAACAAAATAGCGATGCGACCAGGAAGTGTGACAACTGTAGCTGAGCTAGAAGGAAAACTATTATTTGGTCTATCTGGTAATCCTTCAGCTTGTTATGTCGGTTGTGAATTATATGTTCGGCCAGTCATTGGAACATATTTGCATAGAAAAGATTCGCACGTATATCGTACAGAGGCAATATTACAGAAAGACTTTCTGAAAGCAAACCCATTTACTCGTTTTGTACGAGGGAAAGTGGAAATTGTAGATGGAACATTGCAAGCTACACCAGTTGGTTTAGACAAATCTAGTGCAATTTCTTCACTTGCAGGGGCGAATGCATGTATCGTCCTGCCGGGAGGAACGAGAGGATTTAAAGCAGGAATAACTGTCTCGGTACTGTTATTAGAATCAAGCGCCGGAAGTGAGTGGCCGTGGGAAGAACCACTTCGATCATACAAATAATAGAAAAATAGATTGCTAACTTATACAAAGATAAGAGGTGCAAGATGGCACATACGTATTATGAAGTAATTGATACACCTATTTCAATTGAAGAAGTTACAAACAAAGTAATTCGTCGTGAATGTGGCGCAGTTGCGACTTTCATTGGTACTGTTAGAGAATTTACGAAAGGCCGTCGTACGCTATATTTAGAGTATGTAGCATATAAGTCAATGGCGGAGAAACAGCTTAAGAGAATTGGCACCGAAGTAGGAGAGATGTGGCCTGGGACAAATGTCGCCATTACACATCGCATTGGTACATTACAAATTTCTGATCTTGCTGTTGTCGTCGCTGTTTCTACACCACACCGGAAAGCTGCCTATGAGGCGAACGAATATATTATGGAGCGTATAAAACAAATTGTTCCAATATGGAAGAAAGAGTTTTGGAAAGATGGTGAGTCATGGATAGGTGATCAGTTAGAGAAGGTAGCGTATGCAAATGGTGAGCCTGGAAAGGAGATGAGAATATGATTGAAGTACTATTATTTGCACATTTACAAGAAGAAGTAAGTAAGTCAGCATTACACATAGGTTGTGAAAATATTACGGTTGCTGAACTAAAGGAAGTCCTTATTACGAAATACAACGTAGCAATTTCAAGTGAGATAATGGTCGCTATAAATGAAGAGTATGCAAATGAGGATGATATCATTCAAACTGGCGATGTCATAGCAATGATTCCGCCAGTAAGTGGTGGTTGATTCTTTTCAGCCTAATCATGTTAGGACGTGATTAGGCTGGAGGGAATGAATATAACTATGCATACATAGGAGGGAACAGGATGAAAGGTCCTAATTTTCAATTAAGTTTACAAACTTCTAATCTAGTTATCGGTTTTATGGTATGGGTTATTTTATCATCATTAATGCCTTATATTAAAGCGGATATTCCATTAACTGCGGGACAAATTTCTATGGTAACAGCAGTACCGGTTATTTTAGGTTCTGTTCTTCGTATTCCAATTGGCTATTGGACAAATCGTTTCGGAGCAAGAAAATTATTCTTTATTAGTTTTATTCTATTATTATTTCCTGTCTTTTATATTAGTGTTGCCAATTCTATGATGGATTTAATTATTGGTGGATTATTTGTAGGAATTGGTGGAGCTGTATTCTCAGTAGGGGTAACTTCTTTACCAAAATACTTTCCGAAAGAGAGCCACGGTTTTGTAAATGGTATTTACGGTGTCGGTAACGCCGGAACAGCAATCACTTCGTTTTTAGCACCTGTTATCGCAACTTCAGTTGGTTGGAGAACGACAGTACAATGTTATTTAGTTTTACTTGCAGCATTTGCACTTATGAACTTTTTATTAGGTGATCGTAAGGAGAAAAAGGTGAATACACCATTAATGGAACAAATAAAAGGTGTATATAAAAATGAAAAACTTTGGTTTTTATGTATCTTTTACTTTTTAACATTCGGATCATTTGTCGCATTTACAGTATACTTACCAAACTTTTTAGTATCTCACTTCGGATTAGAAAAAGTAGATGCAGGTATGCGGACAGCCGGATTCATTGTACTCGCAACAATTATGCGCCCGATTGGTGGTTGGCTCGGTGATAAGTTTAATCCATTTAAAATATTAATCTTCGTATTTATCGGTTTAACACTTTCAGGTATTATTTTATCATTTATGCCTAGTATGAACGTGTATACATTTGGTTGCCTACTAGTCGCATTTTGTGCAGGGATTGGAAATGGTACAATCTTCAAACTCGTTCCAATGTACTTCTCAGAACAAGCCGGTATTGTAAATGGGCTCGTTTCAGCTTTAGGCGGACTAGGAGGATTCTTCCCGCCACTAATTTTAACATTACTATTTCAATTAACAGGTCATTATGCAATTGGATTTATGGCGTTATCAGAAGTCGCACTTGCTTGTTTAATCATTACAGTATGGATGTATAGCCAAGAGAAATTGTTAGTGATGTTAAAGAATCATTAATAAGGAAAAAGAACCATCCCAAAGTATTTTGGGATGGTTCTTTTAGTAATAGGCTTCAACATGTTTTTATTGCTATCTCAACAAACGCTTGTTTTCTATAAGAATGTGCTTTTAAAATGAAAAAAAGAAGGTTGATGGAATTTTATTTTAAAATATAGATGTCAAAAGTTATTTAATTAAAGGGCAGATTAGTTAAGGAAATCTTAAATCTATTCTAAAGATCGAACTCATTTTTAGAATGCAAATATTTAATTGAATCGGGATGTTTAGATGAAAAAAATATAAGTCCACTCAAGATAAACAAGTATCAGGTGTGTTAGGTGACTCAAGCGACAAGTATGGAATTGATGTAAGTATTCTTCGCATAGTAACTGCAGTATCAGATTTTTTTAGGGCAAGATTTTTTGGTAAGGCTAACGGATATTGTGAAAAAAGTACACTTAAACTAAAGAATACAGTTTAGTTCAATAAGATAAAGTTATGAATTTGTATAAATAATCTATAATTTTCTTTATGAGTCATATTTGATATGTTAAAGAAAAGAGAGCGTTTAATCCAACTAAAATATATGTAGAATGAGGTTTTAAATGATTATTTTTATTATATTAGACGTAATATTACCAATATTAATATTGCTGCTAATTGGTGCAATTTTACAAAGGAAGTTCCAATTTAACTTAAAGCAGCTATCTACACTTATTACTTATTGCTTGATGCCAGCGGCTGTATTTATGAATATATATGATATTAGTATAGAGACAGGTTTGTTGCTCCAGATAATATACTATTTAATGCTTTATAGTTTGAGTCTGATCATAGTAAGTCATTTCATTTCAAAAACATTAAAGTTAGAAAAAGGAGAAAGTGCAGCTCTAAAAAATAGTATTTCGTTAATGAATTCCGGTAATTATGGATTACCAGTAAGTCAATTGATTTTCAGTCACAATCCAGTGGGGGTTTCCATTCAAATTTTTATTGTGATTTTCCAGAATCTTTTAACTTATTCATATGGGATATATAACTTACTATCAGCAACAAAAACAATCGGAAGTATTATTCAATCATTTCTAAGACTGCCTGTACTTCATGCGCTTGTATTAGGGGTTCTCTTTCAATCTTTTAAAATTCAAATACCTAATTCTATCTTTCTACCTCTTAATCAGCTTGCGAATAGTTTTGTTGCAATAGCAATCATATTGCTAGGAGCGCAATTATCTAACATTAAGCTTAATTTTTTCCATCGAGTCATAACATGGGCTTTAATTGGAAGGTTACTGATAGGACCATTATTAGCACTTGCCATGATCTATCTACTAAACATTGATGGTATTGTTGCACAATCATTATTTATTGCAAGTTCTTTTCCTACTTCAAGAAATACATCAACCATTGCTATGGAGTATCAAATAGAGCCTGAACTACATGCACAAATCGTTTTATTTTCAACACTTTTCAGCATTGTTACAGTAACTGTCGTTATTTATTTGTCATATATTTTGTTTTGAATATACGTGCAAAAACGAATAGATTTGAGGCGATAAATGATGGACGGAAATCCCATCGATATGAGAAGAAAACAGTCTTAGATATATTGGGTGTCGTTTACAATTGTACCATGTCTGATAATCAAGCAGTTTAATTCAAAAAAAGGAAACGCATTAGGGGTTATTTCGGATGCAAATCTTTAAAGCATCTACATATAGACTTGCGAAAAAAGACACAATTTCGCTTATAATTGACGTTACATGAGCTTAGTTTGATAGCGATGGGGTGGGAGTGTCAAGTAAGAATTTTTTCTTTATTGATTTTATGCGGTTTTTCCGCAAAATTGTAACTAAGGAGGGATTCCAAGTTGAGTAAACAGAATATCAGCACAACAGTTTCAGGAGATATAATTGTTACCCATCTAGTTGGAAATATAAAAACAGATGATGTGTATGAATGGTTTAATGGTTTTGAGCAGGTTTGTCAGCAATTCATTTCTGAAGGGCGGAAATACAAATTGTTGGTGGATAGAAAAGGATACACGCCAAATCATTTTTCTGTTCAAAAAGTATGGAAAGAGAAGTTCTTCAATGAAATCATTTTGAATAACAGTAAGGCAATTGCATTTCTCCTTGAAGAGGGGGAGATAATGGATTATTTACAACAATCTAATACGAAAGAATCTGTGAGATTTTTTGATGATTATGAACAAGCGCTAATTTGGTTGAATGAATATCCAATATAAAACCTGTATTGAAGCAGTTGCTCTCAAGCAACTGCTTTTTTTGTCCGTAATTGTTGCCGCTATTTTTCTTCACAGATTCTTGTCCAATTGTTTGTCTGATCCTAAAAAGCGAAACTAAAGCAAAAGGAACAAACGCCTCTAAAAAACGTTTGTTCAAAGTTAATTACTATTTTAGCTAAGTGATAGATTACATTTTATGAGTACGAGAAAGCTTGTTTATAAGTTTAGGAAATATAGATGTTAGTTCCTGCTTCAAATGCTTCGTAAACGATGGATCTTTACCTGAAGTTGAAATAGTGACAACATATTCATCATGTCGGATGACACCAGGTGTGTGAAACGATGATTTTGTACCATCACTTACGACGTTAACCCACTGGAAATCATGGGCGGCCTGTTTGACCATCATATTTACAGCATGTTGATTTGTAGCTGCATAAATAAGATGAGCATCTTTAATATCATTATTACTAAAAGCTTTTTGCTTCCAAGTAATATAAGGAAGTTCCTTCATTTCCTCGCAAATTTCTGGGCTGATAACGGTGACAAAAGCGCCTGTATCCTTTAATCCGGACGCTTTTCGATATGCGATTTTACCACCACCAACTATAACGACCACTTTTTTATTTAAATTAAACATAAGAGGGTACATGTTATACATATATGCATTCCTCCATTCGTTCTAATAATGTTAACTTCATGTATCTATCAAACTGAAGACAGTTACAAGTTGTAACGTGATCGTATTTTTTTGCATGCAATTTAATTTTTTGAAGTAATAATCCGGTAAAGAGAAGGTACGGCATGACATATACATGGGATGAAGTCGATGTTATGGCCTTGAGCTCAGCAGTAAAAGAGGGAGTTCCTTTCGTTAAAAAGGAGCACGATACTGGCATACTGAGTTTTCGTTCGACGACTGCTCCGATTTGTTGTAATTCATGTAACGGCTGTGGATCACTACTGCCTCTCCCTACGAGTAAAACACTACTACCTTGCATTGGCATAGTTTCACGTATTCTTTTTACTACAAGTTCAACCATATGTGGATGTGTACTAAAAGGTTGTACAACTGAAAATGTTATATGTGGATATTGCTTTTGTATTTTCTCTATCTCAAAAGGAATATCACGTTTATAGTGAGCTGCTGCAAATAATAAAACAGGTACAATCATTATTGCAGTTGCACCCTCTAGTATTGCTTCTGTAACTGCATCCGAAATGGTAGGTGTCGTTAGTTCTAGGAAAGCTATTTTTTGAATCCGTTCGTTACGTTCTTTTATAACAGATTGAATAAAGTGAATGAATTGTTCGTTACCTTTTTGTAAGCGGCTCCCGTGTCCAACATATACAATTCCTTTCATCGTACCACCAAATCTTTCTTCATAATCATGTCTTGTAATTGCTCATCTACATTATGAAAACCGACTTTATTCGCATAGTATAAAGTTGGAACGTCGGTATACGAGAATGGGAGAGTAAGAATATTGATAAAGCCTAGGCGTTTTATTTCTGCTAGAAACGTATCAATAGAAGCACGACCTTCAAATACAATGCTGTCCCATGAGAATTCAGAAAGCATACGGGAATGAATTTCATCGAAGCGATGATCAATTGTGTACTCATGAGTCATCATATAGGAACCAGCACCAATTTTTTCTTGAATAACAGCAATTCGGTTAATGTTTCGTCCTAAATAAATCGTTGAATTCGAAGAAAATTGCGCAGGTTTACTTAACAATCCATATTGCATAAGCTTTTCTTGAATAGAAAGGTTCATATACTGAAGCTCTGCCTGTAAGGAGCGAATATCTTTATGATATTTACTACATGATTGCACTAAGATGTCTACACTCTCAGCGGAACAAAATACAAGACGATCAACGTTAAAAATCTTATTAATTTGTTCAGAGGTTAATGTGTATTCTTTCTTTTGGAAAATTGGAATTTGATATATTTCTGCACCGGACTCTTGTAACATTTGCTTTATTGCGCTTTTTTTATTTGTTGCAGATGCAAGTAAAACTTTCTTGCCGTGCAATGGTTTACGTTCTTTCCAAGCAATTTGATTCCGTAAAGTAACAACATCACCAACAATTGTCATAGAAGGGTTAGAAATATTTTCGTCTTTGACGATAGAAACAATGGTGGACAGTGTCCCTGTGACTACACGTTGTTTACCAGTTGTACCCCATTCAATGACGGCTACTGGTGTATCTTTTTTCTTTCCTGCTTGTAGTAAGTTTTCACAAATTGTAGGTAAGTTTTTTATACCCATGTAGTAGGCGATCGTGTCGCTATTATAGGATGAATTATATTTTCCATGATCGGTTAAAGGGCCTTTTGCATGCCCAGTTAATAAAGTGATGCTATTACTGTAGTTACGGTGGGTGAGGGGGATACCTGCATAGCTACTAGCGGCGATGCTAGATGTAATACCTGGTACGATTTCATATGGAACGTTCGCTGCTGCTAAAGTTTCTGCTTCTTCACCAACGCGGCCAAAAATAGATGGATCTCCGCCCTTTAATCGGACAACGATTTTTCCTTCTTGTGCGAATTGAAGGAGGTGGGCGTTAATCATTTCTTGTCGCATAATATGATTCTTTGGCATTTTGCCGCAATACATAAGTTCACATGTTTCTTTTGTATAACTAAGAAAGAAAGGGTTTAATAAACGGTCATATAAAACGATATCTGCACGCTTTAAACAATCTATCGCTTTCTTTGTAATAAGCCCTTCATCACCTGGTCCTGCACCAACTAAATATACATATCCGTTCATAATCGCACCTCTTCTATTTTTATGTAAAAGGAAGCCAGAGGAGGCTTCCTTTCGTAAATTACATGTTTATATAAATGTCACCATCAATAACTTCTACTTCGTATGTTTGGATACAGCCGTCATCAGGTTTTTGCACTTCACCTGTTAGTAATGAAATTTTCCAATCATGCAGTGGACAAAAGACGAATTCTCCAGATACAATTCCTTCTGCTAACGGTCCGTTTTTATGAGGACAACGATTTTCTACAGCTCGAATATCTCCATTTGAAAGGCGGAATAGGGCGATAGACATACCATTCATTTGCACCTCTTTACCGATTTGAATAGGAAGGTCTTCCGCACGCATAACTTTTATTTTTTCTTTCGTTTGTATCATATAGATCACAGCTCCTTATTTCACAGTTTCTACTTCATACATCGCTTTTAATGATTTCGTTTCTAGTGCTTGTCCCCATGCTTCTTTATATGTGCCACGAGCTTTTTGGAAACGTTCATTTAACTTAGTGACCATATTTGCATCTTGCAGTATTTCTTTTATGTGATCGAAGCCTAAACGTTCTGTCCAGTAGGCAGTACGCTCTCCATAAATACCAGTTTCACGATAATATTGCATATAAGCTGTAGCGATGCGAAGGACATCATCTTCAGTAGGGACAATCATTACAAAATCAGCTTCGCGTACTTCCGTACCACCATTTCCGCCAATATAAAGTTGGTATCCATTTTCGACACAAACAACGCCAAAATCTTTCGTCAGTACTTCCGCACAGTTACGCGGACAGCCCGTTACACCCATCTTCATTTTATGAGGTGTATCTACCATTTCTAATGATTGTTCAAGCAACATACCAAGTCCTAATGAATCTTTTGTACCGAAACGGCAGAAGCGAGAACCAACACATGATTTTACATTACGAAGCGATTTTGAATATGCATATCCCGAAGTCATATGTAAGTCAGCCCATACGTTAGGTAAATCTTGCTTCTTAACACCATATAAGCCGATTCGGCTTGCACCTGTAATTTTCACAAGAGGAACATCGTACTTTTTCGCAACTTCAGCAATTTTCATTAAATCATCAGCTGTTGTAACGCCTCCGTACATGCGTGGAATAACAGAGAATGTACCATCGTGCTGGATGTTACCATTCATTCTTTCATTAACGAAACGGGACAATTTATCATCTTCATATTCTTCTGGAATCGCCATACGTAAATAGTAGTTTAAAGCAGGACGACATTTTGAACAGCCTTCTTCATGTATAAAACCAAGAACATTTCGTACTTCTTTTGGAGATTTTAAGCCTTTCTCGTGAATGGCCGCTACGACTTCATCACGGGATAAAGTTGTACATCCACACATACCGGCAGATTGCGCTGAGGCATCAAAAGCATCTCCAAGTGTATGAGATAAAACTTGTTCCACAAGCGGACGGCATTTACCACAAGAACCTGCGGCTTTCGTACAGCCCTTAACTTCTTCAAAAGTCGTTAACTCTTGTTCTAAAATGGCGTGAACGATTGTACCTTTCGTAACACCATTACATCCGCAAATCGTGTCATCCGCACTCATTGTAGCAACGTCAAGTGCACTTTCTTCACCAGCTTTGTGGAGAAGGGAAGCGGCTGTATATTCTTGTATATCCTCTTCTTTCTTTAACATGCTAAAGAGGCGTGTACCGTCAGCTGTGTCACCATATAAAACGATACCGACGACTTTATTGTCACGAATTAATACTTTTTTATAGGAACGTTTACATTCATCAAAGATGGATATTGCTTTCGTTTGGTCATCTTCATAAATTTGGCCAGCAGAGAATAAATCACAACCTGCAACTTTTAATTGTGTACCGACGATACTGCCCGTATATCCATCAGTTTGTAAATTCGTTATATGTTTTGCTAATATCGCACCTTGTTCATAAAGAGGAGCAACAAGTCCATATGCGATACCGTCATGTTCTGCACATTCTCCAACTGCATAAATGGATTCATCATTTGTTAGCATATAGTCATTGACTACAATACCGCGATTTACAATTAAACCAGCATCTTTTGCTATTTGCGTATTTGGGCGTATTCCGACAGCCATTACGATTAAATCACAATCTACAACTTCACCATCTTCAAATTGAATGCCCTCAACATGGTCTGTACCAAGAATTTTTACAGTTTTCTTTTCCATTAGAAATTGCATGCCTTGCGCTTCTAAATCTTCGCGTAATAGAGAAGCTGCTTTGGCATCTAGTTGTTGCTCCATTAAGCTTGGCATTAAATGAACGACATATACGTCCATTCCTAAATCAATAAGACCTCTTGCAGCTTCTAAGCCAAGTAATCCACCACCAATGACAACAGCCTTTTTCTTTTCATTAGCGGTATCAATCATAAATTGTGTATCTTCAATAGTTCGAAATCCTGTTACGCCAGGAAGAGTAGAACCTTCAACGGGCAAAATAAAAGCACTAGAACCTGTTGCGATAATTAGTTTGTCATATGTAAGAGTACGATTTTTTTCTGTGATAATTATTTTTTCTTCTCGGTTAATACTTTGAACCCTTTCATCTGTATACAAAGTTATTTCATTTTCCTCATACCAACTATATTCATTCATAATGATATCTTGCATATTTGTTTTGCCTTGTAAAACATGAGAGAGCATAATGCGATTGTAGTTTGGATGTGGTTCATCTCCAAAAATAGTAATCTCATATGAATCACTATCATGTTTTAATATTTCTTCCATACAACGTATGCCAGCCATACCATTTCCGATCATAACTAAACGTTTTTTCATTTTCGTTTCCCCTTTTTATGTGAAGTATTGAACAAAGGATTATATTTCTATTATAAAAAATTTAAAAAGAGGGAGATGTGATATTTATCACATTTTTACAATGATTCACAAATTGTTAAAATTCGGACTTATTCGAGAGGGATGTGTATATTCTTTACCAAATGAAAAAACAGGACATAAGTATTTACACTCATGTCCTGCACTTAATTTACACTCTCGTAATTGCACGTGGAAATAAAATGTTATTTTCTAAATGAATATGCTCAAATAAATCAGACTCTAGTGCTTCAAGGTGTTGGTAAACAAGTCGATAAGTGCCGCAAGCTCCTTCTGGAGGAGTAAAGTCATTTGTAACTTTACGAAGCTCTTTAATAATGTTGCCTGCGTGGTTATGTTCATTTTCCAACTCATCTACTACTTTACGTAACTTCACATAGTTTTCTTCAGTTGGATTTTGTTCAAATTCTAAAATTAATGGAAAATCTTCTGTTTCTTCTTTAATTAAATGTTGTTCTAGTTCCATCTTTAGTTCATGAAATAGCTTATGAATTTGAGCTAAATGAGGCTGACTTGCCCCATGAACACGTAATACTTTTGTCACATACGGACTTAATTGTGGCAACTCTTCATTTAAATAGCGATGATGCTTATTTATAACATAATCAATCAATTCGCGATAAGAAGCATTTTTCCAATCAATTTCAGATTCATTTAATCGTTTCATATTATTATAAAGCGTATTTAACTCTGTAAGCACTTCAGTAGCTGATAAATTTCTTTCATGAATTGCATCAATAAGCGGTTTATTGCCACCACAACAAAAATCTATTCTATATGATTTAAAAAGATCACTAGCTTTCGGGAATTGTGTAACGATCTCACCGACAATAGAAGTTTCAGTAAATGTATGTTTCATATGAACGCCTCCATAAAGTTTGAATGTAATTACTAAATTAAGAATAGCGATAAATGAAAATCAATGTGGTGATTGAAATCACTTATTATGTGTCATTTTTGAGAATAATAGTATGAAATTTATTTAAGAACACATCTAAATAAGAGAAAGGGATATTAAATGTAAGGCATTACAGTAAAAAAAGAAGCTTTTACTAAGCTTCTTTTTTATTACTATTATTCGCATGCAACTCCATCGCCGTCTCTATCTAGTTTACGACTATATCCTGGTTGATCTTTATATAGAGGAGCTTTCCCCGCAGCTCTAACTGCATCACAATTTTTGTAATATGCACTACTAGTATTTCCTGAGGTAGGTTGTGTTTGAGTTTGCTGTGCTTTTTGCTCTTCTTGTTGCTTACGAGCTTGTTCATCAGCCTGACGTTTTTGCTCTTCTTGTTGCTTACGAGCTTGTTCATCAGCCTGACGTTTTTGTTCTTCTTGTTGTTTACGAGCCTGTTCATCAGCTAGACGTTCTTCATCCTCTTGCTTACGAGCTTGTTCCTCGGCTAGACGTTTTTCATCTTCTTGCTTACGAGCTTGTTCCTCGGCTAGACGTTTTTCATCTTCTTGCTTACGAGCTTGTTCCTCGGCTTGACGCTTCTCATCTTCTTGCTTTTGAGTTTTTTCGTCAGCCTCTTTCTTTTCTAGTTCTTTTTTCTTTTCGCTATCTTTTTGTTCTTCATTGTTAGAGGCAACTTTTGTACTAGTTGCTGTCGTTTTTTCAGAAGAAGGAGCTGAAATACCTAATAGCGCAACAAAAATGACAAATAATACGGCTGTAATAATAAATTGTTTTTTTGCTACACCTGTTTTCTTAATAACAGATAATATTGCAAGTACAAGGAAGAATATAAATAGAATGAAACTTAAAATAGCAAAAAATTCGATGACTGGGTGTTCAGATTTTGTTGTACCAGTCACTATTAATATAATTGAAATCATAAAAAGAATAACGGTAGGACGTCCATATTGTTTTGCTTTTCCATTTTTTTTAAAGAATGAAATGATACATAAGATTAAAAGAATAAAAGCAATAAAAAATAAAGCTGCACCAATATTACTCAAAATCGCCATTTTCATACCTCTATTTGTAAGATTTTTCTTATTGATTATATAGGAACTTATTGGATATTACACGTTTTATATAAATTTAGAAAATTAATATTTTTACTAGACTTATAAACATTTATTTGTATATAAGGGAAAATAGATATATTTACTATTACTTTTTGAAAGAGATTTCATAAATTATAGTATATCGATTGAAAGGAGGAGATTTGAATGGAATTTCAATTGTTGGTAACTTGTATATTACAAGAAGGTAATGCTTACTTTTTAGTAACGAAGGTAGACGATGTTATTACGTTAAAAGTACCGATTACTGCGGGAGTAGCAGGTTTATTTTTAGCTTTAGGTGTACCAAGATGTTCTTAATTTAAATATCTATAATAGAAGAGGAAGGGACATGCCTTTCTCTTCTATTATTACATAATATAATTATGTAAACTTTAATATCATATTTGTGATAGCACGTTTGAAATGGACATGCATATACTATAATGTTTCATTGGATGTTAGGGGTGGAAGGTAGTTTTAATAAGTGCATCCAGTGATGTTTTTAAGCTATGAAAATAAAAGAGGTGCTATTATATATGAAAAGAAAAACATTTGATATTCCAGTTACATTGCGAAGAGAGTGGTTTTTAATAGAGTTAGCTCATTTAACGAAAAAATATGGAATTGAAATTGCAACTAGCAAAATGGGTGCTGCACCGTTTTTAAGAGATCAAGTTACAGAATCAAAGATAGGGAAAGGGTTACAATACGATAAATATGATGATGAGTATATAATTGAAAATTAAAGGGTAACAACAAAATTAAATTAGTTTATAACAAAATATAAAATAAAGCAGATTCTAAATATAGAATCTGCTTTATTATGAAATACTTCTAGTCAACTAACCTCTTTCTAGTGTTTTTCCTACATATTTCTCTTGCGTTATTCCAAAAGATTCACGAAGAATGCGAGCATAATCTTTAGATTCTATTGGTCGTTTATTTTTGGTGCCTTTAAAGGTTTCTGTGTAATTTTTATTTGTTAACGATATGTGACCATAAGTAGTTAATTTACAAGTGATAGCTCCTTTATTAAAAGGAGATTCTTTATGCTCTACAATCACTTTTTGAATGTTATTCACTTTTTTCTCATCTATTGGATCTAAAGTGAAAGCATAACCTATTTTCCATTCATTTGAAGGTTCAGATTGTAAGAAACTTGTAGATTCTCCGTTAGCTCCTTTTCTCATTTCTAAAATATGCGTACCTTTTCGAGTATTTCGTTTACGAATTCGATATTCTCCTGTTTGAGAGGAGATGGCTTCTCCTTTAAAAGGGACTGGATGTAAAGGGAGATGAGATGCAAAACCTGCATCCACAACATAATCTTTATTCTCATGACTTAATATGATAATGACATGACCATCATCGGGCTTCCATTTATTATCGTAAAGATCATAAACAGTACCGGCTACTTTGTATACTTGAAACCCACAATCAATTAAAAAATAATACAATAAGGAGTTTAATTCATAACAAAGTCCACCTCGTTTTTGAATAAGTAACTTTTCTATTAAGTTATCTTTTGAGATATTTTTAATAGTACCAGCCATAATATCAAGATTTTCATAGGGGAGAATCATTCCCATTTTTAATAAGATTTCATCTAAATCATCAAATGTTATTTCTTTTGCAGGAATTTTTAAGCGTTCAAAAAACTCCTTTTGTAAATTGGTCATCATAAAGTATTCTCCTTTCTTTTTACAGAATTTTCTTCTGCTCACCGATAGGTTAGTACTTCTACAAGGTTAATTCAAGTGCGCAGAAATTATCATAATATATGTTTCTGGAAATATGATTGTTTATTCGGAAATTTCAGTTTGATTTTTAATTGTAGGAAAGCCTTACAATATATGGTCCTTTAAAATTATTTTGTATTTAATGAAAAGAAAGTACATATCTTTATTATGTTTTTAAATAACTAACTAGTAATAAAATGTTTTTTTACTAAAATTTTTTCAAGATTTGTATGCTTTATATAAACAATAATGATTTAAAAAATATCTGGATGTAGCGAAGTTAACAATTATTGAGAAACTTTTTTGTCGTATTCTATCAAAAGGAAGAGGTAGAAACAAAGAGAATAACGAGAGTTAAGGAAGAGGGTACACAACTAGTAACCTTCTAAAAATAGGGCTAACATCTTTTTAAAATCAAAGATTAGCTATTATTAAGGAAGGGAAAATATAAAATATTATAAAGAACACCTTCTTTCAAAAAAATAGGGGGAGTAATATGAGACTGATGAGAAGATGTGTGGCCTTACTAATTGTATTTTTTATCATGGCTCCAACGATTAGCACAAATGTACAGGCAGAAGTTGTAAAAGAGCTTGGAAAGGGGTTTCCTGACACAGAAGTATTTACACCTGGGGAATGGTTTTTAGGCCAAAAACCTGCTAATTATGATGAGAATAAACCACCAATTCTCTTTGTACAAGGAAGAAATGGTAATGCGGATAGTTGGTATGGAAAGACAGTATATCATGATATAAATGATATGTATGATTATGCTTTGAAAGCAGGCTATCAAACAGTGTTTATACAATTATATGATGCTGCGGGGAAAGGTTCGGCTAGTCAGTGGGATAACGGAAAACTGTTAGCACAAAAACTTGAAGAAATATATAATCATTTCGGTAAAAAAGTTAATATTGTAGCGCATAGTAAAGGTGGTATTGATACACAAGCCGCATTAGTTGAATATGATGCGAATCGATTTGTTGGAAATGTTATTACACTTGCTACACCGCATCACGGCTCAAATTTAGCAGATTTGTCATATAGTTGGTGGGCAGGGTGGCTAGCTTCTATATTAGGTCAAAAAGATGATGGTACGTACTCGTTACAAATAGGTGAAATGGCAAAGTTTCGTTCAACAATAGATAATAACCCAGCAGCTAAATTAAACCGTTACTATACGGCTACTGGGACTAGCTGGGGGCCAACATTTTCTGCATTATCTATGGGCGGGTTATATTTATCATCGTACGGTTCAAATGATGGACTAGTAAATGAATGGAGTGCGAAGCTATCGTACGGTACACATTTATTTACAGATTCCAGATTTGATCATGACAATATAAGAAAAGGATCAGCTGTTTTTACACGAATCGAACCATATTTACGTACGACAAATGTGGAATTACCAGCTTTAGTAGCATCCAGCACTAGTTCAAATGAAAATCTAGAACAATTAAATACAACTTCAAATCAAAATATTTTAGGAGGCGAATTACCACAAAATCAGTGGATAGAGCAAACCGTTACAGTTGATAAAAAAGCGGAAGGAATCGTTTCTGTACTAACTGCTTCTTCTGATGTAGAAGTACAAATGGTATCTCCAAAAGGAAAAATATATGCAAATAAAGATAGCGCTATAACTACTGGTGAAGGCGAATCTTTCTTTAATGGGGCGACAATTAGAACATTTAAGTTTGATAAATTGGAAGTAGGCGAATGGAAAATCAAAATGATGGCGAAGCAGTCGAAAGATGCATATTTAGTTGTAAGCGATTACAAGAATGACGCACCATTTGTTCTTCAAATACCTACAAAAGTTAAAGTAAATAAACCTGAGTATAAACTGAAAAAATCACCAATGGCACCTGAAATGAAAGGGGATCTTTCCATAACAGTAAGAGTCGTTAATAAAGAAGGTAAGTTAGTCTCTGAATTTAATGAATTACAAAATGTTAATACGAATACATTTACAGGTGCTTTGAAAGATATAAAACAACCGGGAGTATATAACGTTACGATGGATATAAAAGGGATGAATAAAGAAGGAAAACCATATAATCGTACGATTGTTAAGTCGGTTTATGTAGAGAAATAAGGAAGAATAAATAAGCATAATATAAAAGTGCAGAAATCTTGTGTTAGAAAGAATTCTGCACTTTTTTTGCGTGATGAGAGATAATAAAAGTCGAAGAAAACTGTTATTCAATAAAAAAAGATGCTGAAATAGCATCTGAATGTGAAGAAATAATATTAACTTAGTTTTGTAACTGTTAATTCAACTGAATTTATACCATTGTCACAAGTTACAATACTTTGACGATTAAAGCCACTATTATTTCTAAGTTGAAGAGTTGAATTAGCTGGCACTGTAACAATCGTTTCGCCAACGAGTTGAAGACATTCGTTATTTGATGAAGTATTCATTTGAATAGCGAAGTCACCTTGACTATTAGCAAGTGGATTGTTATTTAAAAATATAGTTATGACTGGGATATGTGGAAATACAGGATTTAAAGTAGTATTAATACTGGAAATGAACGAAACTCTATAATCACCAGCTTGTCTAAATTGTATAGTAGTAGGGTTTAGTAAGGAAACGCCTCCTGCTAAAGGTCCAACGTGATTAAATGGAAAAGGGTTGCCAAAAGGAACAGTTATAAATTCAGTTTGCCAAAAAGTTCCGTATGCAGGACAGCTTCGTTTATGTGAATAGTCACATGAACATTTTTTATTTGAACTGGAAGAAGATTTGCATGAGCATTTTTTATACGAGTTTGAAGAATGATAGTATGAACCCAATATATTACCTCCTATTCTTAATAAATGTAAAACACATAATAGTTTATGAAAATGAATCACAATTGGCGTGTATGCTTGTACTATAAAAGGAGATAGATTTGGAATATAAAGTGGTCAAATGATGAAATGTAGTATTGGGGTATTACCTTTAACACTTTTTGAAGATGATAAGGTTCAGAATTTGATAGAAAAATGAATGGGATTTCTAAATGGATTGAAGTAACGAGGAAACGTTTATCCCGCTATTTTCCGAGCAGTAAGACTCCCACCTCAAAATTCAGCGAAAGCAAAGAAGTTAGGTGGGGATGAACAAAACCCCCCCACTGAGTAAAGTTTCACTTTACTATATTAATTTCGTATGACAAAACAGCAATATTATCTTTTGCTGTATGGATGTTATCGTTTGGTGAAGCTATGATATTTAATCGTATGTATATTAGATTATTTATTTTTTGTTTTTATTTGTGTAGCTGGGCAGGAAGAAGTCAGAAAAAATAGAATAAATGTACATATGAAGCATCGTTTGTTTTTGGTGTGAATAGTAATTAAAGATACGCTAAAATATTTAAAATTGTAACGAAAGAGAGATTAAATAATAGAAGGAGCAACTTACATGGAAAATATATTAAAGGTATCTTCAAAATCAAGCCCAAATTCAGTCGCAGGTGCAATAGCAGGTGTACTAAGAACAAGTGGTAATGTGGAAATTCAAGCGATTGGGGCTGGAGCTATAAATCAAGCGATTAAAGCAATTGCGATTGCAAGAGGGTTCGTCGCTCCAAGTGGTATTGACTTAGCTTTTGTTCCAGCGTTTCAAGAGATTTCTATTAATAATGAAGAGAGAACAGCGATTAAATTAATTGTAGGCCCTAGAAAGAAAAGGTCTTAGTAGAAGAGAGTGTTACTATAAGGGGAAAAGACTAATAGACTTCCCAGGTTAGATACGTTATTTTATGTAACCGATCCTTGGGTGTGGACACGGCATTATACCGGACGCATGTCTGTTAATTTCTCCTTAAATTTAGCAGGTGTTCTAAATACTTAAAAATGCCAAATCCTTTGTGATATAAGGGATTTGGCATTTTTGATGTTTTTAAAAATAAACAACCTTAAAACTGCTCATTTAGAAGATTTAGTTTTAGTAGCGGCCATTGAACGTTTTTATGATAGTTTACCTGATAAATGGAGAGAAATAGTAGCAGACAATATTGATTGTGCTAGTTATGTAGATGGGAAATATGAAGCGCACGTTTTAATGGAAAATGGTATGGAAATAAAAATAGAAATCTTTTATGTGGAAGAAGACAAAGATGAAGAATGGATATATAAAGCTTATAAAGTTTTATTATAGAAATTTCATTTTCATACAAAGGGGAATTGATATGAATTTTGTAAACTTTGAAACACAAGAGCAATTTAAACAGTTACAAAAAAATAATGTTGTAATTGTGAAATGGAAAAAAAGCGTAAGGCAGTACAAGGAATTAGGAGAAATCACACATCATAATTCTTACACAATTAATCGTATAAATGAATTGATTTTGAAAATAGTTTAGATGTTGTTGGAAATATAGTTAGTATATGTCCGAACTGTCATAGGTTGATTCATTATGGAAGAGACAAAGATAAGAAAAAAGTTTTAGAACTTCTCTTTGAACAAAGAAAAGATTCTTTGAAGAAGTTCGGTATTGAGGTATCTCTCAAAGAGCTATTTGGATACTATGGAATTCTAAAATAAGAATATTCATAGCTATAGTGAAGGTAGAATGTTTCATACTTAAACATAGCTATTATTGTGATGGAAATTTAAATTTCGCCTTTTGAAAGTATCAATAATTTGTATTATTTTTATAGGGTTATATATTTTTCTTTTGCTCTGCTGTATAGCAGAGCTCTTTTTTTGTCGTACAAAAGCCACCTATATATGTGAAGTGCACCCCAATTGTTAGGCTGTGTCTAACAATTGGGGTGCACTTCAGTCCTGTCGGGCGGCTTCTTTTAATTTATATTCACCAATTCATCAAACTTAAACTTAGTATTCAAACCAAAGGCATCTGTACAATATATAGTTTTCGTCATCGGTTCAATATGTAATACATTTATGTACATGTCTTGCACCATTCCATCACGATAGTATGAGATATGTATTTCTTCTTCCTCGTGAAAAGATTGCATTAACGCTCTTTCTATTCGTTCCATAGTATCTTGTGTTAAAAAAGGTTTAGGTACTTTATATTGTTCCTCAAACATTCTATGTATTTCCTCGTATTGCTCCGGTATTGAAGCAAACGGATTCCATTTCACCATACCTCTTCCACGTACTACAGGAAAGCTGTTATATCCCATGATGTAATACCTCACGTTTGTTTTTTTAACTCCACTACAAACATGTGTTCTTTTTTAAGGTTTGAAAAGGGACCATTTTGTTAACATGAATATTCAAAAATAATTTTTTCAAGTTAGAATATTCAAAAACTTATTTATGCAAACAAGCATGTCATGATAACATTTAACAAAAGGGGGTAGAAGTAGATGAGTGTTGACATTATTTCTAAAGAAGAAATCACAAAATTATTAAACGAATGGTATCAAGCTATGATTTCACAACGTGTATTACAGTCTCAGAAAATAAAAGAAGATATTGCAAATAAAATCAATAATATTAAGGAAGACCAAACAATATTAGTCTACTACGCTTTATTGAATGCACGGTATAAACTGCTAATTCGGGATATGGATAGTACAAAAGATATTCTGGACAAAATCGAGCCTTTACCAGAGTCTACAGAAACATTTTTAGAGTACTATCATCATTTATTTAAAGCAATTTACGCTATTAATAAAGCAAACCATAGTGAAGCAAGAATGCAATTTGAAAAAGCTGAAACGTTTTTAGAGTACATGCATGATGAAATTGAAAAAGCTGAATTTAATTATTGGCTTGCAGTCCATTACTATCACGTATTAAAACCGATCCTAGCAGTTCAATTTGCTACAAAGGCGAATGAAGTATTTTCAATTAGTCCAGGGTATGAATTAAAAACTGCAGCATGCTTAAATACTTTAGGAATGGCACACATTCGACTAAATGAATTCGAAAGTGCAGAGGAATATTTACTTTCAGCACTAGGTACCTTCCAAAAATCTAATGATGAACTTCTTATTAAACGAGTTAAGCATAATTTAGGACTTTTATACGCAAGTCAAAACATGCCAGAGTTAGCAATTAAACACTTAGAGGATTCATTAGAAAATAACGCTAAAACTATGTTTCTTTTAGCAAGAGAACATTTTAAGTTAGGTTATAGTCATATCGCTAATGAATATATTGAGAATGGCTATAAGATTAGCGACTTATGTTATCGTCATCATTTCCGAATTTTAAAAGCAGTACATAACTATGTACCGCAAGAAGAATTAGAAAATGTGGTTATAGAAGGTATTTCGTATTTTGAAAAAGAAGAATTATATGATTGGGTAAAAGAATATGCTTCTCTTTTAGGTGAAATATTCTATGGTTCAGAAAATCACAGAAAAGCAAGCAAGTATTTGCACATCGCTTTAGATGCAGACAAAAAGAGCATAGAAAGAAGGGCGCTAAAATGAAAAAAGCAATCTTATTAATGATGATGTTATCCGCTGTTTTTACTTTTGGTCTTACTAATGTAAAAGACATACCACAAAACGAAGCAATTGAAGTGTTTATGGATCATGGAGAACATATTTAAAACCTAAGGAAGAGGGCGCTTATAGTGTCCTCTTTTTAATATCTATTATCTATATGATGAGGTTGCAGGTACGTCTTTTGGTTATTGTTTGATAAACGTAAGATGTTTCTAAAAATGTGTATACAAAGGTGTAATTTTGTACTGTATATGTTCACATATTTGCTCACATTTTGTTCACGTACTATATAAAAAAGTATGAAAATCTATAAAAATAATTATTTCAATAAAATTTGTTTTAGATATTAAAAAGTGCCAAAACCCTTGTGGTATAAGGGGTTTGGCACTTTTGTGTTTTTTATATTTTATCAAATAAACAACCCTAAAACTGCTCATTCTTCTCCCAAGATTCAACGATATAATGTGCAATCGTCGGATTGAAGCCTTTACCAACTAAAAACATAATCGCAGCAACTTCTGTTAATGCGTGTTCATGTGATGTATGTTTTGCTTCATTTAAACCGTAATCTACCCATGGTTTTACGAAATCTAGTACGGGTTTCTTGAAAGGTAAAAACTGTGTACCGACAACTTGTTGAATTTGTTGTTGTGTTGGTTCTGTAATTGGTCCAGGTGGTAAGATTTGTGGTTGTGTAATGTCTAATGTTGGCCCAGGCGGTAAAATTTGTGGCTGAGTTGGATCTATTGTTGGTGGTTTAGGTGGTGAGACACGTGCGTCGTAGTTTGGTTGATACATTTGTTGTTGGTATTGCGGTTGAGTTGTGTATGGGTTTTGTGGTGTTACATATGGATTTTGCTGATATTGTTGTTCTTGGTTTTGTGGTGCTGCATATGGATTTTGAGGATATTGTTGTTCTTGGTTTTGTGCTACTGCATATGGATTTTGAGGATATTCATAATTTGGACGTGTGTCATATGGATTTTGTTGAAATTCAGTTTCTTGATTTTGCGTTGTTGCATATGGATTTTCGTCATATTGTTGTTCTTGTTGCTGTAACTCTTGTTCTTCGTATTGTTCTGTGTATCTCTGTTCCTGCTGTTGAGGGTAAAATGGTTGCCTTGGGTAAGGCGGTTGATTATTATAGAACATGTTTATTCCTCCTTCATGATGATGCCTACCACCTAGTGTATGGGCAGACAAGAAAATATGTGATGAAAAAATGCGGGCGTGTTACAATAAGTAACTGGGTGAAGATAAAATGACAAAACAAGAAAAAATCCAAAAAACAATTACTTTTGTAAAACATATTTTAGAAAAAGATGCGAGTGGGCATGATTGGTATCATATTGAGCGTGTACATAAACTGGCGATTTCTTTATCTGAGCAAGAAGGTGGAAATCGTTTTATAATTGAAATGGCAGCATTACTTCACGATGTGGCAGATGAAAAGCTAAATGAAAGTGAAGCAGCAGGAATGAAAAAAGTTTCTGATTGGTTAGAAGAGTTACGTGTTGAAGAAGAGGAAAGTAAACATATTCTTCATATCATCGCCAATATGTCTTATAAAGGTGGCCATGGCGGCACAGTAGAGTCACTTGAAGGGAAAATTGTTCAAGATGCGGATCGTTTAGATGCTCTTGGTGCAATTGGAATTGCTCGTACATTTGCATATGGCGGGGCAAAAGGGAGATTAATGTATGACCCAACTATTCCGCCGCGTGAAGAAATGACGAAAGAAGAGTATAGAAAAAATAATGATCCATCTTTAAATCATTTTTATGAAAAACTTTTGAAATTAAAAGATTTAATGAATACGAATGCAGCAAAACAAGAGGCTGAAATTCGTCATCGTTACATGGAACAGTTTATTGAACAATTTATGAAAGAGTGGAATGCACAAATATGAAAATGTTAACTGTGGAGAACTTATCAAAATCATATGGAGAAAAGCCGTTATTTGATGGATTATCATGTAGTATTACAGAAGGACAACGTGTCGGAATTATTGGTGTAAACGGTACTGGTAAATCGACATTATTAAAAATTATTGCAGGATTAGAAACTCCTGATACAGGTGATATGACGCATTCACGTGGGTATACAATTAGTTATTTATCACAGCAACCAGATTTTGATGAAAAACTAACAGTATTAGAGCAAGTGTTCCATGGTGATACACCTTTAATTCGTCTTCTTCGTGATTATGAAAAAGCACTATTAAATATTGAAAAAGATCCAAGTAATGAAAAAGTACAGGAACAATTATTTGCAGTGCAGCAACGTATGGATGCAATGAGTGCATGGGAAGCAAATGCAAATGCGAAATCTCTTCTAACGAAATTAGGAATTACAGATTTCACTGCAATTGTTGGAAATTTATCTGGTGGACAGAAAAAACGTATCGCAATGGCACAATGTTTTATTGAAACACCTGATTTATTAATTTTAGACGAGCCTACGAACCATCTTGACCATGAGACAGTTGAATGGTTAGAAGAATATTTAGCAAGATATACAGGTGCGGTATTACTTGTAACCCATGATCGTTATTTCTTAGATCGTGTGACGAATCGTATTTTTGAATTAGATAATGGTAAATTATATAGCTACGAAGGAAACTATAGTACATTTTTAGAAGCGAAAGCACTTCGCGAAGAGCAAGAATTGGCACAAGAATCCAAACGCCAAAATTTATATCGTCGTGAACTTGCTTGGATTCGTCGTGGTGCAAAAGCCCGTTCTACGAAACAAAAGGCGCGTATTCAGCGTTTTGATGAGCTAAAGGAACAAGAAGGACCAGCTGCAAAACAGTCAGTTGATATTGCACTAAGTGGAAGTCGTCTAGGAAAGAAAGTACTTGAGTTAAAAGATGTAACGAAAAAATTTGGCGATAAGACGGTATTACATAATTTTAATCATATTGTGAAACCAGGTGATCGTATTGGAATTATTGGGGCGAACGGAAGCGGGAAATCTTCTCTATTAAATATGCTTGCAGGTAAGTTATCTCCTGATAGTGGTGAAGTTGAAGTAGGACAAACTGTAAAAGTTGCTTATTATACGCAAGAAAATGAAGAGATGAATTTAAATCAGCGTATGATTGAATACATTAAAGAGATTGCAGAAGTTATTCATACAACAGATGGAAAAGTAATTGGTGCATCTCAAATGTTAGAACGTTTCTTATTCCCGACTCATTCACATGGTACACCGCTTGGTAAACTATCTGGTGGTGAAAGAAGACGTTTATATTTATTACGTATTTTAATGGGAGAACCAAACGTACTTTTACTTGATGAACCTACGAACGATCTAGATACACAAACATTAACAGTACTAGAAGATTATTTAGAAGATTTCCCAGGTGTCGTTTTAACTGTATCGCATGACCGTTACTTCTTAGATAAGGTAGTAGATGAACTGTTCATCTTTACTGGCGGAGGCGAAGTGCGTGAGTTCCTAGGTAGTTATACAGATTATTTAGAAATGGAAAAAACGAGAGAACTTATGGAGAAAGCGGAAGTTCAAAAAGAGAAAAAAGTAGTAGAAGAAGCTCCAAAACAACAACGTAAACGTAAACTTTCATACAATGAGCAGCGTGAATGGGAAACGATTGAAGATACAATTGCCGAACTTGAAGAGAAAATTGAGTCAATTGGGGAAGAACTTGCGAAAGTTGGATCTGACTTCACAAAGGCACAAGAATTATCTGAAGCACAGCAGAAAACAGAAGAAGAGCTAGAAAAAAAGATGGAAAGATGGAGTGAACTATCAGACATCGTTGAAGGATTAAAATAAAAACAAGCTGCATATATTGAAAAGTAAAGAGAAAAACTTTACACTATTGGTAGAACCTATTTTAGGAGGGAAAAAATGAGAACATCTAATCCAATGTTGAAAAAAGAGGCATTCCGTAAAGAGGGAGCAAGCGCTTCTGCGATGACGATTGGCGGAACAGTAGGCAAAACGTTCATTATGCTTATCTTGCTACTTGCAACGTCTGTCTATTCATACATACAAATGATGCAGGGGACGATGAAGATGCCAGTATTAATTGGTGCTTTAATCGTTGCGGCAATCATCGCATTTGCGTCTATGTTCTTCCCGCGTATTTCACCTTTTGGTGCACCAATCTATGCAGCGGTAGAAGGGGTTGTGTTAGGAAGTATTTCAGCAGTTTATACAATGAAATTTGGCGATTCTATCGTTTTAAATGCTGTATTACTAACAATCTCAATTCTATTTGCAATGTTAGTGTTATATGCAACACGCGTAGTAAAAGTAACGGATAAATTCCGTACAGGCGTTATGGCAGCAACACTTGGAATTATGGTTATGTATTTAGTCGTATTCCTACTAAATATGTTTGGTGTAACTGTTCCATACATTCACCAAGGTGGTACAATCGGTATTATTATTAGTGCAGTTGTTATCGTAGTTGCTGCATTAAACTTATTACTAGATTTCGATTTAATCGAAAATGGTGTACGTAGTCAAGCTCCGAAATATATGGAGTGGTATACTGCGATGGGACTAATGCTTACATTAGTATGGTTATACTTAGAAATTCTTCGTTTCGTTTCTTACTTTACGAAAAATGACTAATAAAAAAATCCTGCATGAAAAATGCAGGATTTTTTTATTTTTAAAGATAAATTGATTTTATGGTATAATATGGATATTGGTAACTTGAGTTAAGGGGGGATGGAATATGATGAAAGAGAAGAAAGTGATTATGAAAAAGCTATTTTCTAAAAGTTTTTTCATAGAACTAGATGATGCTTTAACGTATCCATCATCAAAAGTCATTACTTCAGCAATAGAGAGATATGCGGCTGAATGCAATGAAAGACTAAAATTTGAGAGTAAAGTTAAACCGATTACTTTCTACTTAGAAAATGTAATGTACCGTGCTGAAATAAAGATGGCTCGCGGAGGATATTACATATCTTGTACTGAAGTGTAATAAATTTTGAAACTATACATGTTTGAACTATGTATGGTTTCTTTTTTTGTTTTGTAAGGTCCAAAATAATACTTTCTACTTACGGATATATCATTTTGTGCTTTTTACCATTCAAACATTTCTCCTTACAATGAAGAAAAACATGTGAGGTGGTATAACTTATGATGAATCGAGTTGTATTAATCGGTAGATTGACAAAGGAGCCAGAATTATACTACACAAAACAAGGCGTCGCTTATGCACGAATATGTGTTGCGGTGAATAGAGGATTTCGAAATAGTTTAGGTGAACAACAAGTCGATTTTATTAATTGTGTCGTTTGGCGCAAATCGGCTGAGAATGTAGCTGAATATTGTAAGAAGGGATCGCTCGTTGGGATTACAGGGCGTATTCAGACTAGTAATTACGATGATGAACAAGGCAAGAGAATATATAGAACTGAAGTTGTGATTGAGAGTATTACCTTTTTGGAGAGAAGGCGGGAGGGGGCATCGTAATAAAAGGTGATTTTAAGTAATAGCTTCGGAAAAAATTGTGGAAAGTATTTTAATAAACTTAAAGAGGGGATACCGCCAGCTTTTTTGAAAAAACAAGTAAAGAGTATACAAAATTTTAGAACGTTTTTTGGCTAATCCAGTAACAAACGAGAATCGTAAAACCCATCACAGGATAGGAATGTATAAAAAGATGAATCGAGTGATAGAAAATAAAAAAAGGGATTCCTTCTGAGCGTAAGGAATCCTCCTTTTTGTTGCTACCGATAATAGGACGTTATGTTAATTAGAAATGTATACGATATTCATAAAATCCGAACTGTTCAATTTGTTAAAAAAAACTATAGCTGAAATTCTTTCTTTATAATTTCAGCTACTTCTGTAGCATTTAAATTCGTATTATTGATTCTTATATAATTTTTCTCTGTAATTTCTCCTTCTCTTGAATTTAATCTAAAATTTTCAAATGTGCTTAATAAATTTTGTTCAGATTGTTCAATATTTCTTTTCGTTGGCTTATGTTCAAGTCGATGAGGTGTTTTATTTCGTTGAAGTCTTTCTTCTACATCAGCTTCTAATTCAACAAAATAAATATCAACCCCTTGGGAACGAAAAATATTACATATACTTTCAACATCATCCCAATCGTTCTTTTCATTAAACGCCCATACGTATGTGAAAATCATTCCATAATGTTCACTCTTTGAAAATGATTGAAATATTTCCTTTCGAAAAAGATGGGTCAATCGCCACATTTCCGAAGAGAATCCATACAATGGCTCCAATAAATCAATTGTCATATGGTTATGAAATAATTTTAAATTAGTCATCTTTGCTAGTTCTTGTCCAACTGTCATTTTCCCAACTGCTTGTGGCCCAAATATCAAAACAAACTTTTTCATCGAATTCCCTCCAAAAAATAATAAGACATTAATTACAAAATAAGAGATTCTGTAAATGTATCATAATCAAAATATTTTGTAGAATCTATATACTTTTCTGCCTTTTGTATTATAAAAATAGTTGTCTTCCAATAACGAAAAATATGTAAATAAGCTATCCATATGGATAGCTTATTTACATATTTTTTTGTTTAGCGTGTTTTTTTCAAAAATAATGGCGATGCCTCAAGAAATGGATAAAAAATAAAAATCATCGGAAACGAAAGCTTTTAAAATCCCGTTCCTAATTTAAAATGTAAAAAGAATGAAATAGTATGGTAGCGGGAAGAAAGTAGTAAAATTAAGCATCCGAGTAGGAGTATAGAGTGATAACATGTTACAATACAGCTAAGAACATGCAATAAAGGAGAGTTTTTTACGTGAAGATTAAAGCAATTGAACCGACGCCAAGTCCAAATACAATGAAAGTTATTTTGAATGAAGTATTACCATCAGGAGCGCGTAATAATTATACTAATGAAAATAAAGAACAAGCACCAATGCAAGTGCAAGAAATTTTGAAAATTGAAGGCATTAAAGGTGTGTATCATGTAGCCGACTTTTTAGCAGTGGAGCGAAATGCGAAGTATGACTGGAAAGTTTTATTACAACAAGTTCGTGCTGTTTTCGGCGAAGAAGTATTGGAAGAAAGTGAAGAACAACAACTTGCTCATTTTGGAGAAGTGAAAGTGTTTGTTCAAATGTTCTTTACAATTCCAATGCAAGTAAAGTTAACAGATGGAACGACGGAAGAACGTGTTGGTTTACCAGATCGTTTTAAAGAATCAATTATGAAAGTGCAAATGTCTGCACCAAACGTTGTAAAAGAGCGTAAATGGGTAGAACAAAGTACACGTTACGGTAATTTTGAAGAAATCGGGAAAGAAGTAGTGGAAGAGATTGTTGCTGCTTATTCAGAAGAACGTGTAAATGAAACGGTTAAAGAATTATTAAATCAAGCAGGTGCTGTTGAAGTAACGATTCAAAAGCGTGAGCCATATAAAGTAACAGAAGAGATGATGAAAGATTCTGACTGGAAAAACCGTTTTGCAGCATTAGAACAAATGGATCCTACTGAAGAAGATATTCCAGTGTTGAAGATGGCGTTAGATGATGAAAAAGTTTCAATACGCCGCTTAGCAACAGCGTATTTAGGTATGGTAAAAGGTGATGAAGTATTACCGTTATTATATAAAGCGTTGTTAGATCGCTCTGTAAGTGTTCGCCGTACTGCAGGAGATTGTTTATCAGATGTAGGTGATCCGGCAGCGATGTTCGTTATGATTAAATCTCTGAAAGATCCAAGCAAATTAGTACGCTGGCGTGCAGCGATGTTCTTATTTGAACTTGGAGATGAAAGTGCGATTCCAGCATTAAAAGCAGCGCAAGATGATCCAGAGTTTGAAGTAGCGATGCAAGCACGTCTAGCATTAGAGCGTATTGAAGGCGGAGAAGAAGCAAAAGGTTCTGTATGGAAACAAATGACGGAGTCACGTAAAGGGGAATAATGTATGATTGTTTTCTATGATAGTTGGTGTCCGATGTGTACGGCCGTTGCAGAACGTACGAAAAAATTAGATAAAAAGGGTAAGATGAAATTTGTTTCATTTCGAAATGAAGATGTAGTTGAGAAGTATGAGCTTTCTCAAGAACTACAAAGTAAGATGGAACAAAGACTGTATATTTTTAAAAATAATAAGTGGTATGACGGTATTCAGAGCATAGATGTATTAGCAAAGGCCGTTCCATCTTATTGGTTTGCAGTTCCTTTTATAAAGCTATCTATCGTACTTGGTTTTGGAAGTAAAGTATACGATTATATCGCTAATAATAGAAAACTTGTTCCAGTGGGACATTGCCGCGGTGGGGTTTGTGAAATCCCTACAAAAAAATGAAATCATCGTTATCTTTCTTTTGCACCTATTAATAGAGCGTGATATGATGAATTTGGAATGAAAGTTGAAGGAGAGATTACAAGATGTCAAATGCTTATGAAGAATACATGCGCCAAATGGTAATCCCAATGCGCCAAGAGTTAGTGCGTTCTGGGTTTGAAGAGTTAACTACAGAAGAAGCTGTAACAGAATTTATGGAAAATACATCAGGTACAACTTTAGTAGTTGTAAACTCTGTTTGTGGTTGTGCAGCTGGTTTAGCACGTCCATCAGCAGGTCAAGCGGTTGTTCGTGCTGAAAAACAACCTGATCATCTTGTAACTGTATTCGCAGGTCAAGATAAAGATGCTACCGCAAAAATGCGTGAATACTTCGGAGAAATCCCTCCATCTTCACCATCTATGGCATTATTAAATGGAAAAGAAGTTGTTCACTTCATTCACCGTCATGAAATTGAAGGTGCAACTATGGACGAAATTATTACGAACTTAGAGCAAGCTTTCGAAAAGAATTGCTAAAGAAGGGGGAGAGTAAATCTCCCTCTTTTCTTTATATAGAGGTGAAAGAATGATAGTAACAACAGCAGGAAGAACAAATAAAGAAATGACAGCATATGCAAAGGAGGTAGCAGAAGAATTAAATCGTTCTTTTATTTTACGTAATGATATACCAGTGCATAAATTACATGAGCAGTATGAACAAGATGTACTTGTCGTAGGAAAGAACCGATTAGCTATTTATCCGAAAGGTACGGAAGAATCATTTTTCTTTCATCCGAACTCAGCGATGTTTCGTGTGAAAAGGTTAATGCGTGGAGAGCACGATCCGTTTGTACAAGCTGCTAAATTAGAGAGCGGAATGACAGTGTTAGATTGTACGCTCGGTATGGCATCAGATAGTATTGTAGCTAGTTATGTTGTTGGTGAAAGTGGAACAGTAACAGGACTTGAAGGCAATGAATATATGGCTTATATCATGAAAAATGGTTTGAAAACATGGTCTTCATCTGTTTCTGAAATCGATGAAGCAATGCAAAGAATCCTAGTAAAGCAAACGGAGCATTTTTCATTTTTAGCGCAATGTGAAGACGATAGTTACGATGTCGTTTACCTTGATCCTATGTTTGAAGAAACTGTCATAGAATCTGACGGAATTAAAGGATTAAAACACTTCGCTTTGTATCATGATATTACTGATGAAACAATTGCGGAGGCGAAGCGAGTGGCGAGAAAGCGTGTCGTATTAAAAGATCATTTCCGTAGTTCTAGATTTGAAAAACACAATTTTCACGTATACAAAAAAAAAAGTGCTAAGTTTCACTTTGGTGTAATTGACCCTTGCTAATTGTTTGAAAAGATGTATAATAAGCAATAATTAATTAAATATACTGTCTGTGATGAAGAGAGTAGTCTTTTTTAGAAGGAAAGCGAGCTGGGGATGGTGTGAGCCTAGTACGGAAGAAAAAGATGAAGCGCACTTCGGAGATGCTTCTTGAACGAATAGTAGAGAAAGCCGAGGCCCCCTGTCCTCGTTATAAACGGGAAAGTGGTTCGTAACGAACAACAAGGGTGGTACCACGGGTTAAAACTCGTCTCTTTTTTAGAGACGAGTTTTTTGTGTTTTAAAAAATAAGGAGGTTAAATCATGGATTATAAAATGCAGTTTGCGGAAAGTTTATCTAATATTTTCACGAATGAACTAACGCAAAAACAAATTTTAGATTTAATTGAAACACCGAAACAAGATGAATTTGGAGATGCAGCGTTCCCATGCTTTTCATTAGCAAAGAAATACAAAAAAGCACCAGCTATTATCGCAAAGGAAGTTGCTGAGAAATTAAATAATCCGTTTTTTATGAAAGTAGAAGCCGTTGGTCCTTATGTAAATGTATTTTTCAATCGTGAAACTGTAAGTGATGCAGTATTAAAAACAGTTTTAGCTGAGAAAGAAGAGTTCGGTCAAAACCACTTTGGCTGTGAAAAAACAGTAGTAATTGATTATTCCTCTCCTAATATCGCGAAACCTTTTTCGATGGGGCATTTACGTTCTACAATGATAGGAAATTCGCTGAAACATATCGCTGAAAAATGTGGCTATGAAGTTGTAGGAATCAATTATATTGGTGATTGGGGAACGCAGTTTGGAAAATTAATTACCGCATATAAAAAATGGGGAAATGAAGCAGTAGTTAAAGAGGATCCAATACGTGAATTATTTAAGTTATACGTTCAATTCCATGAAGAGGTAAAAGACGACGAAGAACTAGAAGAAGAAGGGCGTGCTTGGTTTAAGAAATTAGAAGAAGGTGATGAAGAAGCTGTTGAGCTTTGGAATTGGTTCCGTCATGAGTCCCTTAAAGAATTTTCTCGCATTTATGAACTTCTCGGTGTTGAATTTACTAATTTTCAAGGAGAAGCATTTTATAATAACTTAATGGAAGATTTTATTGGGATTTTAGAAGAGCATGATTTGCTTGAAGAATCAGAAGGCGCATTAGTCGTTAATTTAGAAGAAGAAGGAATGCCGCCCTGCTTAATTAGAAAATCAGATGGTGCGACGATTTATGCAACGCGTGACTTAACAGCAGCTTTATATCGTCAAAACACTTATGGGTTTGATAAAGCGCTATATGTTGTTGGTCCAGAACAAAGCTTACATTTCAATCAATTTTTCACTGTATTAAAAAAACTTGGCTATACTTGGGTTGATGGTATGGAACACGTACCGTTTGGCTTCATTTTAAAAGATGGTAAGAAAATGTCGACACGTAAAGGAAGAGTTATTTTACTTGAAGAAGTACTCGAAGAAGCAATCGAACTTGCAAAACAAAATATTGAAGAGAAAAATCCAAACTTAAAACAAAAAGAAGTAGTAGCAAAGCAAGTCGGTGTTGGTGCAGTCATCTTCCACGATTTAAAAAATGAGCGTATGCACAATATTGAATTCTCATTAGAAAACATGCTGAAATTTGAAGGAGAAACAGGCCCGTACGTACAGTACACACATGCACGTGCTTGTTCTATTTTAAGAAAAGAAAGTGTAGAATTTGAAACATGTACATTTGCTTTAAAAGACGATCATAGCTGGAGTGTCGTAAAATTACTAAATAAATTCCCGCAAATAATTGAAGCAGCTTTCAATAAAAATGAGCCATCGATTATTTCGAAATATGTATTAGATGTAGCACAATCATTCAATAAATATTACGGTAATGTTCGTATATTAGAAGAGAGCAAAGAAAAAGACAGCAGACACGCATTGGTTTATGCTGTGACGGTTGTATTAAAAGAAGGATTACGTTTACTTGGGGTGGAGGCACCTGAGGAAATGTAACATAGTAGTAAACTGACAAACTGGGTCTAGTATAAACCTGGTTTGTTTTTTTATTGGATATATATTTTTTTTGCAAAATCAATTAAAATCTTTTTAGAGAGGGTGATTCATATTGATTCGAACTTTTATTTTACAAATTCCTTGTCATAGAAGATTAGATAGGAGTTTTTTTAAACTACAAAAGTACATACCTTTATGTGCGCGTTGTACAGGCATGCTTATTGGTATTTTAATGTTTCCAATTTATTTTTATATGACACCTTCATTTCTTTTGGCAATCATACTATCATTTTTCGCTCAAATGCCGTTACTTATCGATGGGTTCACCCAAAAGTGGAAATGGAGAAGTAGCTCAAATTTGCTAAGAATAACTACTGGTGTATTAAGCGGTAATGGTATGGGATTATTCATTTCCTCTAGTGTTATATGGATATTATCTTAAGATATATAGTAATGGAGGTATTTACATAGATGTTCTGGATTTATTTAATTCTAATTTTTATTTCAGGCGGAAGTGGAATTGGTTTTATGACTCAAAATAAGTATACAGAAGCAATAATAGCTTTTGTTATTTGTATACTATTGTTTGGGCTACTGTATTATTATCTTAAAAGAAACAAAAGAAAGAGAAAAGCAGATTGTGACGATTTAGACTGTACGGATTGTTTTGATTGTGATTGTACTTGTTAAATTTTTCTTCCAAATAAAAAGCTAGTGTATTATTAAAAATACACTAGCTTTTTTGCTTTGAAATTTTAAGAAAAGTGTAGGAATACGGCTATTATATAGAGAACTTTAGTTTTGTATATAAAAGGAGGCGGGAAAATAATCTGTTTTGAACCACATTGGATTTCTAATATGGCTTCTTATTTACTAGATGGGGAGAAACAATCGGAATTTATTCAGCTAGGTGTTTTGCAGAAATTATTTGAAAGTGATACGCAAAGAAATGGTAAAGATGGCAATATAGGCATGAAAATACCGATATATTTAAGTGAATTAGGTGTGAAAAATATTGAATGTAGAGTAAGCGATAAAGTGAACTTTTTAGATTCAAATATGCATCACAATGATAAAAACGATTTGTATCAATCATTAAAAGAAGAGGGGATTGCAGGTGATCCGGGTGATAAGCAACAATTTGTAGAACGTTTAATAGCCAGAGGATTAACATATGATAATGCGCTAGCTCAATATGAAGCTGAACTACGATTTTTTAAGGCATTTCATCTTCATTCTTTTTTAGTATATGCTCCGAATATGAAAATTACATTTGGTGAAATAGAATGTTGAAAGATAGTGATTTATTAAGGAGTGCTACCTTCAATATACGGAACCATGATAGTCTTTGGTTGGAGAGATTAGAAGCTATTTGTGAGGAAATTCGAACTATTTCTCCACATATTCTTGCTCTACAGGAGGTTAGAAGTTGTGTTAATTTGAATTCAAAGAAAAATGTTGCACAGTATATAGCGGGTCAAATAGGGTATCCGTTTTGTATATTTAAGGAGTACCCTGATTTAATGAATGAGAAAAATGTCATTTTTTGTTGGTAAGTCGATATTCACCGTATAATCGCTGATATATCTTGAAAATCGCCGATATATTTAAATTATCGCCGGTATAATTTCATGTACTGTTTTTAACTGACAAAAGATAGGATACACATGTTACGTTATTCTATATAATCAAACAAAATACAGAGAAAAACAATCATTTTTACTATATTTTGTTATAAATTTGAATAATATTAATTAATACCATCCATTATAAGAGATTTTAGTTGAATACATACTATATGGTGTGTAAAATCTAAGCAAGTAGCAGTATAAATATAAATTCGAGGTGAATGCATGCTAGATTTTAAGCAATTAGAAACTTGTTTGAAAGATAAGAGATTTGTAGACGGATTACAGGAAATAAATAATGAAATTGCATATATAAAAGAAACGAATACTTTATCCTATGTGAAGAATTGGCTTGCCAATATTCCTTCGCATAAGGAGTTTGATATATTAATTCGCCTTACTGATGAAGGGCTTATGCACCAATGCAGTTCATTTCTCATTCGCTACGCTTATAAAAAATTCCCAAATATGAGAACGCTCTCTTTATATTGTGATGAGTTAATTGATGAGCGAAAAATTCTTGAAGCAGAGCAGTTGTTAAAATCTTCTTTAGAAGAGTTAGGTAAAGAAGAAATAGATGCAGATTTTTTAGCGAAAACATATTTTACGTTAGTACGATGTCTTTTAGAAATGAAACGAAACGAAGAAGCGCTAATGTATATGAAAAAAGCAGAGGAGTACAGTACACGTGCAGTCTTTGATAAATGGGGCTACGTTTATATGCATACAGGTGAATGGGAGAAAGCGGAAGAACAATTTATTGCTGGCATACAGCATGAAGATTGTGAAGAGTTATCTACCTATTTATTATCACAATTGTATGCGAATAAAGGGGAACAAAAACGTGCAATACAGTTAATTGATGATGCGATTGTAAAGTTTCCACAAGTACCATATTTTCATTTTGAGAAGGTAAAGTATTTATTAGATTTAGAGCAATATGAAGAAATGTTAGCGGTAATAGATAACATAAATACTCAGCTGCCATATCATGCCTATAATACTTACTTTGTACATTTACGTGCAGAAGCGTTGTACAAAATGAATAAGTTTGCAGATTTACAAAAGCTATTAAGAGAAGAAAAGAGTTTAAAAGAATCTTTATATCATAATTTAGAAAAAAATCCGGATGGAAAAAAGGTTCACTTGCCGATAGTTTCTATTGTACAAAAGGATAATTATTGTGTTCCGACAAGTTTAGAGATGATGTTGCGTATATGGGGAGAGAAACGTACACAAGATGAAATAGCAGAGTTTATTTTTGATATGACAGGTTCGAAGTTTTCAGATACGGTTTCTTATTTAGAAGAATTAGGTTATGAATATCGTTATTTTAAAGGGAATGAAGAGAATTATAAGAGACTGATTGACGAAGGAATTCCTGTTTTATTAAGTATAGATATTGAGCATGCTTCACACGTACAAGTTCTATCTGGATATGATGATACATTGCAAGCTTTCTATGTTCAAGATCCAAACTTTATAGAACCAGTTCTTGTGGAATATAGTAAATTACAAGAAAAATATCGTTATACAGGCTGTTTAGCAATCACGTTTGTTCCGAAAGAAAAGAAGGAGCAACTAGCGTTTCTAAGTGAAGAAGAAAATCGTTATTTTAAATCTATTTTTTCTCTTACGGATCATTTAGATGAACATGACAAAGAGGGAATTAGTAACTTAGTACAATTTTTAAAAGAAACGAGTGATAATCCAAATACGTGGTTATATACGATAAAGCACTTAGATGTTGAAGTAGATAAAGAATTTATTTTATATTGTATCGATAAGTTAATGGAAAAGTTTCCGAACTCGGACTTTGTTAAATTGCATGGTGCACAGTGTTTTATTCGTCTTCAGGAAGTAGACAAAGCCGAGCAAATGCTGACAAGCGTTGAGAAGAAAAATAATCGTGCATTATATCATTTGATAAATGGAAGATATGCTTTTGAGCAGGAAAGTTATATAGAAGCAATTTCAAGCTTTCGTTCATCGTTACAATTAGACGCAGATCAGCCTATTGCTTGGAGTTTTCTCGCTTTATCCTATATGTATATTGATCAATCTGAAAAAGCATTGCAATACTCTCAAGTTGCGTTAGAGCGTAGTCCTGAAAGGTTTACTTTAACGAATCACGGTATAATATTAATAGATTTAGAAAGATATGAAGAAGCATATGAAATCTTTAATGACTTGTTAAAAGAATATAAATATGAAGCACATGTATGGTATGAACGAGCGAGATGTGCACATCAACTAGGAAAATTATATTTAGCAATAAAAGGGCTTAAAGTAGCGATTCATTTGGATAGTAATGCACCTTACATTTATACAAAACTTTCGGAAATATACGAATCTGATTTGAAGGATGAGGAAAGTACGAAAGAAATTTTATTAAACGGTATTGAGAATTGTGATGATAAAGCATCTCTTTACGTAAAATTAGGTGACTATCATTTTCAAAATGATAGCTTGGAAGAAGCAGAAGTATTGTATAATCGTGCTTTAGAAGAAAATGATGAGGATGTTTATTCTCACTTCGGACTTACACAAGTTTATATGGCAAGAGAACAATACAAGGAAGCAAAAGAATATATTCTTGGTCTTGAGAAGCAAATTGAAAAGAGCCAAGATTTCCTCATGAATGCAGGAATGGTTTTATGGGATGCTGAAATTGAACTTGGTGGAAATGAAGAAGGGTTTAAAGTAGCGCTATCTAAGTTAGAAAATGGTATAAAGAAAAGTGATTATAATGTAGCAAGTGCGTTAGATGAATATGTGAATCGAATTAAAGGAACGGAATTTGTACAACGAGGTATAGCGTTTTTAAGAACGTTACACAAAGAAAGAAATGAAGTAAGTGAGTACGGTTGTTATGCAGGTATTTTATATGAATCTATTGGACAGTACGGCCAAGCGATGAAAAGATATAGTAAGGCGATAGAACAAAAGGAAACGGCATTACCGTATTACCGAATTGGTGAAACACTTATGGCATTAGGACAATTGACGGAAGCAAAACAAGCGTATGAAACATGTTTAGAGCTTGATGGGAATTTCGTAGGTGTACATTTACAGCTTGCGGAAATATACGAAAAAGAAGAAAACCGTTTTAAAGAACAAAGTCATATGGTTCAGGCGATGAAAGAAGAGCCGTTGCATATTAATATGGAATATTTGGCACAGCTTTCAGTAGATATGAATCTTCAGGAAGAATTGTTGACTGAACTAGAACAATTAGCGGAAGAAGTACCTGAAATATGGCGTTTAGATGCGATTGCATATGTGTACGGTGCGATGAATGAAATAGATAAAGAACAAGCACAGATTGAATACGCGCTACAATTAGATGGTGAGCATATAGAAGTTCTATATCATTATGCAAAAGTATTAGTGAAAAAAAGAAATGTAAAAGCAATTGAAGTTGCAATGAAAGTAATACAAAAAGATTTTGATAATGAACGTATATTTGATGTTTATGTAAAAGCAGTAGAGCAACATAAAAAATTGTCTAACATACGAGATTTTCTTCATACGTTAAAGGTGAAAAAAGCAGAAAGAAGTACAGCATTCATGTATGCTGCAGCTGCGGTTACGGAAATATGGATTGAACGCCAGCTGCATGAACAGCCGAAACGATCTATCATTACGAGAGCTTTTTATCGTATGAAAAATCGTGCGAAAGAAATTTCAATGGTTACTATGATAATTGATTTATATGAAATCTCTTTAAAGTTAAATCCGAAAAATAGTATGGCAG
Source organism: Bacillus sp. FSL K6-1338 (assembly GCF_038006965.1). Taxonomy (NCBI): domain Bacteria; kingdom Bacillati; phylum Bacillota; class Bacilli; order Caryophanales; family Bacillaceae; genus Bacillus; species Bacillus sp. FSL K6-1338. The sequence goes on from NZ_JBBOWI010000001.1 coordinate 2,095,564, forward strand.
CACAGCGATTTGCGCTATTTTATGAGAATGTAGAGATGAATAAAGAAGCGATAGAGATTCTGCACACCTCACTAGAAAATAAATGGGATTATGAAGTAGCGAAGCAACTTGTAAATCTTTTCGTTGAGTGCGAGGAAGAAGATATGTTAAGAGATGCTTTGGAATTAACGAAGCAAATGGTTCGAGAACTACCAGATGATTATGATACTCTTCTTCTGCAAGCACAAGTATTCTTTAAAGCAGGGGAAGAAAGAAAAGCAGAAAAGATTACCTTACAATTAACGGAGCAAACACCGTTCGTAAGTAGAGCATTTCTTGCTTTAGGAGAAATATATCAAAGTCAAGAAAGGTTTGAAGAGGCAATTCAAGTATTAGAAAATGCTTCTATACATCATCCAAATGAAACAGTAATTCTTCTTTCTTTAGCGTCTTCATATCATGGTGCCGGCCAAACACTAAAGGCAGAAAAAATAACAAATGAAGTATTAACAATGGATGCAAGTGATTTGTTAGCAAGATATGATCGTGCTTGTTATTTAGCACAGTTAAATAGAAATGAAGAGGCGAAGGAAGAGCTTGAAATTGTCCTTCGTGAGGATGACTCGGGATTCTTTGTTGAACTTATTGAGGATGATGAAAATTTAGCAGCATTGCGAGAATTTGAAAAGTAATTGTATAAGAATAGGGGATAAGGATAAGAATATATTTTGAATTAGTTGACAATTAGTTGTCAAATGGCATAAAATAACTTTTAATAAAGTATACAAATCTGAAGACGAGAAAGAGTAAAATAGTGAACTGTTCTCCAGAGAGCCGGTATATTGCTGAAAGCCGGTGGGCAGAAGTTATTTGAAAATCATCTCCGAGGAGCCGAGGCTGAAAGTGAGTAAGCCCGGACGGATGTCTACCGTTACAAAGAACACGTATGATAGTACGTTGCTAAGCGCTATTAGTGAAAAGCTAATAGAATTAGGGTGGTAACGCGGGTAAACCCGTCCCTACTTCATAGGGGCGGGTTTTTTGTGTGCTTTTAAAACATTCAAAGGAGTGATTGTAGATGAAGAAAGTAGATGTAAAAGAGTCAGCTGTAGGGAGAGAAACACGTATTCGTAAGCAGTGGAACGAACAAAGCATTTTTGAACAATCAATTCAGAATCGAGAAGGCGCGCAATCGTTTGTGTTTTATGAAGGGCCACCAACGGCGAACGGTTTACCACACGTCGGCCATGCACTTGGTCGGGCAATTAAAGATTTAGTAGCAAGATATAAAACGATGGCTGGTTATAAAGTAGTAAGAAAAGCAGGATGGGATACACACGGTTTACCTGTAGAACTAGGTGTTGAGAAGCAACTTGGTATTTCTGGTAAACATGAGATCGAAGAATATGGTATTGAACCATTTATTCAAAAGTGTAAAGAGAGTGTTTTCACATATGAAAAGCAGTGGCGTGAATTCACTGAAAGTATTGGTTATTGGGTAGATATGGATGATCCATATGTAACTTTAGAGAATCCATATATCGAAAGTGTATGGCATATTTTGGGGACGATCCATGAAAAAGGATTGTTATATAAAGGACATAGAGTTTCACCATACTGCCCAAGCTGCCAAACCTCATTGAGCTCACATGAGGTTGCACAGGGGTATAAAACAGTAAAAGATTTAAGTGCAACTGTGAAGTTTAAAGTGGAAGATAGTGAAAATGAGTATTTCTTAGGTTGGACAACGACACCTTGGACACTTCCAGCAAACGTAGCGCTTGCTGTACATCCAAATATGGAATATGTTAAAGCAAAACAAGAAGGTCATGTATACATTGTTGCGAAAGAACGTGTACAAGAAGTATTAAAAGAAAACTATGAAGTATTATCTGTTCATAAAGGCGAAGAATTATTAAACACATCTTATACAGCGCCATTTCCGATGAAAGAAGTTACAAATGGTTACCGCGTTATCGCAGCAGAGTTTGTAACGGCAGATAGTGGTACAGGACTTGTTCATATTGCTCCAGCATATGGAGAGGACGATTATAGAGTTGTTCAAAGTGAAGGATTGTCATTCTTGCACGTTGTAGATGAAAAAGGTGAGTATACAGAAGCGGTACCATTTTTGAAAGGTAAATTTGTAAAAGATTGTGACGTTGACATTGTTCGTTATTTAGCGAAAGAAGGTTTACTATATCATAAAGAAAAATATGAACATAGCTATCCACATTGCTGGCGTTGTGATTCACCACTTCTTTATTATGCAGGAGAAAGTTGGTTAATCCGAACAACTGCAATTAAAGATACATTTTTACAAAATAATGATTCAGTTACTTGGTATCCGGATCATATGAAACATGGACGCTTTGGTAAGTTTTTAGAAAATATGGTAGACTGGAATATTAGCCGAAATAGATATTGGGGAACGCCATTAAACGTATGGGAATGTGAAAGTTGTGATCATCAGTTTGCGCCGAAAAGCATTGCCAAATTAAGAAAGCATAGTACGAAAGAAACACCGGAAGATTTAGAATTGCATAAGCCTTATGTAGATGAAGTTCAAGTCTGCTGCGAAAAATGCGGAGGCACAATGAATCGTACACCAGAAGTAATTGATGTTTGGTTTGATAGTGGTTCCATGCCATTTGCACAATATCATTACCCATTTGAAAATAAAGAGTTATTTGAAGAGCAGTTTCCAGCTGATGTTATTGCAGAGGGAATTGATCAAACACGCGGCTGGTTTTATAGTTTATTAGCAGTCTCAGCACTGTATACAGGAAAAGTACCGTATAAACGAGTGTTATCACTAGGGCATGTTTTAGATGAAGAAGGGCAGAAAATGTCTAAAAGTAAAGGGAATGCACTAGATCCAGTTGATTTAGTAGATAAGTTTGGTGCAGATGCGCTAAGATGGGCTTTACTTGTTGATAGTGCTCCGTGGAATGCGAAGCGTTTTTCTGAAAGAACCGTACTGGAAGCGAAATCTAAATTTGTAGATACATTAGTCAATGTGTATAGCTTCTACGTTTTATATGCAAATTTAGATGAGTATAACCCGAAAGAAACGTATGATGTAAAGCGTACGAAATTAGACGAATGGGTATTATCAAGATTGCATAGTACAACGAAAAAAGTGAGAACAGCACTTGATGATTATCAATTTACGAATGCAGCTCGTGAAATTGCAGCACTTGTAGATGAAGTGAGTAACTGGTATGTAAGACGCTCACGTAATCGTTTCTGGGAATCTGGTATGAACGCTGAAAAAGCTGCTGCGTATGAGACACTTCATGAAGTACTTGTAACAATTAGTAAATTAATTGCACCATTCACACCGTTTGTCGCGGAAGACATTCATCTTAATTTAGAAGGAAGTAGTGTTCATTTAGCTGATTATCCAGTTGTCAATGAATCACTACTTCAGCCGAAATTAGAAGCGGAAATGGATGCTGTTTTACAAGTTGTTGAACTTGGAAGAAGTAACCGTAATCAGCATTCTTTAAAAGTAAAACAGCCGCTAGCAGAACTTGTATTACTTGAGCATAACGAGAATGATATGGATTGGGAATCTTATCGTGATATCGTTATGGATGAGTTAAATGTAAAAGCGTTCCATGTTGAACTCGATGAAACAAAATACACATCATATCAATTGAAGCTTAATTTTAAAACAGCGGGGCCGAAGTTCGGTAAAAATGTGAATGCAGTGAATGGTTGGCTAAAACAATTATCACAAGAAGAAGTGCAAAACTTTGTATCAACAGGAAGAGCAGTTTACGAAGCAACACCAGGAGAAGAAGTAGTTGTAACTGCTGAAGATGTGTTAGTTGAGAAAGTTGCAAAATCAGGATTCTCTAATACGACTAACGGACAATACACAGTTATGTTAGATACGAATGTAACGGAAGAATTGTTACAAGAAGGAGTAGCGCGTGAATTCATTCGTGCGGTTCAAGAATATCGTAAACAGTTGAATTTACCAGTTAATTTACGAGTCGATGTTATTCTCGATACAGAAGTAGAGCTACAGCGAACGTTAACGAACCATAAAGATTTATTGGAAGAAAACTTACTCATTAAACAATTTACATTTGGTCACTTAACGAACAAAGACGATGAACTTTCTTTAGGTGAGACAAAACTTAGAATTAAATTAAGTGCGGCTAATTAAAGAAAAAAGGAAGTTGGAATGATTCCAACTTCCTTTTTTGTATGATTAGAATTTATTTGACTATACATTCGATAGGATTACTAGCAATTTTCTTTTTTCATAGCGTACCGAAAACAATACTGTAGAAATATATTTCTACAGTATTGTTTTCACTTTACACATAAATATTGAGAAAATTTCACTTACCTCAAATGGAAAGGTAATAGAATTGTCCATAGAGAATTACTCCTAGATTCAATTTTTATCCCTCCATTTTGTGGAGAATGATTGCTGAGTGGTAACGGGATAAGGTTGAGCTACTTTATTAGGGGGAGTGGTTCTATGTTTAATAAAAAAATGGTGGCAATGGCAATGACTGTGCCGTTAGTAATGGGGACGATTTCTACGGTTTCGGCATTGGAAAAACAACAGCAAGTAAAGTTAGAAGCTTATTCGCCACAGAAAAAAGCAACTGAATATTTAAAAGAAAATGCTGCGCAGTATGGATTGAAGGCAGACCTTTCAGACTTGCAATATATTTCTACAACAGAAACGTCAGTAGCTTCATATGTTAGGTTCCAACAAGTTGTTAACGGTGCTCCTGTATTTTCAAAACAAATTACAGTTACTCTTAACGGAGAAGGAAAGGGAGTACTCGCTGTTTCTGATTATCAGCCTGTTACAGGTGTGAAGGAAGTAACGACAAAAATTAGTGAAAAAGATGCAATACAAAAATCAATGGCGTATGTTGGAGAAGCAAGTGAGCAAAACTTATGGGCTCCTACAGAGAAAGAATTCGGATATATTGTTGAAGAAGGAATGGCTCGTCCAGTATATAAAGTTGTAGTCCATTCTAATAATCCATTTGGTGCATGGGAAACATTTATTGATGCAGAAAATGGAAAGTTAATTAAAAAGGTTGATATAAACCGAAAAGCTGAAGGGTCAGGAAAAGTATTTTTACCTAACCCAGTAGTATCTAGCGGTAGTAAAGTAGGCTTAAAAGATAATAACGATGCAGATTCAACAGCTCTAACGAACCAACTGAAAACTGTTACGTTAAAAGGTTTAGATGGAACAGGATTTTTAATTGGAGAATATGTAACGATTTCTTCAAAAGCGAAAACAAAATCTACGAATTTACAATTTAACTATACACGTGCAAATGATAGCTTTGAAGATGTGATGTCGTATTATCATATCGATACATTACAGCGTTACATTCAAGGGTTAGGTTTTAAAAATATTAATAACCGTTCGATAAAAGTGAATGTTAATGGTACAACTGATGATAATTCATTCTATTCTCCATCAACAAAAGCTTTAACTTTCGGTACTGGCGGTGTTGATGATGCAGAAGATGCTGGTATTATCGCACATGAGTATGGGCATTCGATTCAAGATAACCAAGTTCCTGGCTTTGGTAGTTCAGCAGAAGGCGGAGCGATGGGAGAAGGATTTGGCGACTTCTTAGGTGCTACATATGAAGATGCAGTATCGACTACAGGATACGGAAAAGCATGTGTTGGAGAATGGGATGCGACAGCTTACTCTAGTTCAGATCCAACATGCTTACGCCGATTAGATACGAATAAAGTATATCCGAAAGATATAACGAATGAAGTGCATGATGATGGTGAAATTTGGGCACAAGGTCAATACGAAATGGCACAAGCTTTTGGCCGTGATGTAGCAACAAAAATCATTTTACAATCACACTGGTCATTAACACCAAACTCTAAATTCAGTGATGGAGCAAAAGCGATTAAGCAAGCAGATGCTCTTTTATATGGCGGACAACATGCTGCTGATATCGATCGTATTTGGGCAGCGAGAGGCATTAGTACGAATTAATATAAAAAGTCGTGGCATTATAAGCCACGACTTTTTAATTTGCTTACGAACTGGTACTAGTAAATAAAGCTATATCAATGATAGTGTGAATATATCCGTATCCCATTTACTTTTTAGCTTCTTTAAAAACAAAATGTTCTTTAAATTTTCTAGATTCAACTTTTTGACCATTTCGCATCAATCGGAATGGGTGTTCTTGCCATGTAATAATAACATCAACCTCATCCGCTTTTGTAGCAACAGGTAAATTAGCGTGTTCAAATCCAGTTTTTCCACTTGCTAAACGACTTTCCTTTAGGGAAAAGAGTTCATATTTCGTTTTCTTATTTGGTTCGTTGCGGAATACTTCGACGTTTACGTTATATACTTCACTATTCCCGATATTCTTTACTGAAAAATGATATGTTTGAAATTCAGTTTTTTTAGCTTGAAGCATATTTTTGTTTGTTTTTTTCGGTTTATCAATATTCACTAGCCATTGACCAGAGTTTTGAGAGATTGGTAAAGATTTTGGTGAATAGGCGTATGTTTCGTTTACTACAATTAGGCAAAACAATAGGAGAAAGAAACTAATTGCTTTTTGCATATGCACACCTCACTTTAAATTTGTTTATTAATATGCGTGAAAAATACGGTTTTTATGTAAAAAATAGGAAAATATTAGATGTGTAATTTCGGATTTGATACATAAGAATATGTATTACAAAATTAACTTTTCCCGTTTTAGAAGCAGTTAGGAGTTAGAAAATCAGAATGTTTCAAAAAAAATCTTGCATTTTATAAAGTTAGAAGTTAGAATACTCTGTAAATATAAAAAGTGATGATCAGGAAAAGTACATGGTGCAAAGGTCTACAGAGAGCAGCCGGTTGCTGAGAAGGTTGTGATACCGCATGATGGAAAGACACCTGTGAGTGTTGCTTTGAACGTGATTATTAGTAAAAGCAAACGGTACCTACCGTTATCAGGGCTAAGATGGTCAGTATGACAATTTGGGTGGTACCGCGGAAAAAAATCCGTCCCTATTTATAGGGGCGGATTTTTGTATTCTTTGAAAGGGGGTGAGTGACCGTGGATGATGACGATGACAACAATAACGTAAATAAATATAAAATTACTGGAGGGAAAAATAATGAATTCAATAATGAAGCGTTCACTCACAAAAGAATGTATGGAACAAAGTGGAAAGGTTGTATTACTTCAAGGATGGGTAAAAAAAATTCGGCATCTTGGAAATGTTAGTTTTTTATTATTACGGGACAGAACAGGAGTAATTCAATGTGTATTAGAGAATGGATTGGCTGGATATAAAGTTGATGTAGAAAGTGTTGTCCATGTAATCGGTGAAATAGTCGAGACGTCGAAAACAGAATTGGGTGTTGAAGTACTTGCTCATGAAGTGAAAGTAATAAACGGTGCAGAACCACTTCCATTTGAAATAAATAAAAAGAAGTTACAAGTGGGCTTAGATCAACTACTTAATGAGCGAGTAATATCATTAAGGCATGAGCGAACCGCAGCGATTTTTAAAGTGAAATCTACACTCGTTCAGAGCTTTAGTGAAATTCTTATAGAGAACGATTTCACACGGATCTTTACGCCGAAAATTGTTTCGCAAGGGGCAGAAGGAGGAGCAAATGTTTTTAAGCTTCCATACTTCCAAAAAGAAGCTTATTTAGCACAATCACCACAGTTCTATAAGCAAATGATGGTGGCAGGTGGGTTAGAACGAGTTTTTGAAATTGCACCTGTATATAGAGCGGAACATCATAATTCTTCCCGTCATTTGAATGAATATATATCGTTAGACGTAGAACTTGGTTTTATTCATGATTTTTATGAAGTGATGCAACTAGAAACGGATGTTTTACGATATATGTTTCAACAAGTAGCGAAAAAATGTGAAATAGAACTACAACTATTACAAATAGAAGTACCTGTTATTACTGAAATACCTAAAATTACATTGTTAGAAGCACAAGAAATTTTGAAAAGTAAGTATCGTAAAGAATCTCCTGTAGGGGATTTAGATACAGAAGGTGAAAAGTTACTAGGGAAATATGTAAAGGAAACATATAATAGTGAATTTGTTTTCATTACACATTATCCGAAAGAAGCGAGACCGATGTATACGATGCAAAATAAAGAGAATCCAGCTATTACTGATTCATTCGACTTATTATATAAAGGGTTAGAAATAACGTCAGGGGCACAGCGAATTCATAATTATGAAATGTTACTCGCTTCGTTTAAAGAAAAAGGATTACACCCAGAGAAATTTCAATCTTATTTAAATACATTCCGATACGGTTGTCCCCCGCATGGAGGTTTCGGAATTGGGTTAGAAAGGATTGTATATAAACTATTAGAATTAACAAATGTACGAGAGGCGAGTGCTTTTCCGAGAGATTGTACTCGTCTTATACCGTAAAAAGAATCTTCGCGATTATCGCGAAGATTCTTTTTATAGTTCGTTTGAAAAGATGAAAATATAGACTCTTTCTTTTGCTAATAAGCTTAGTAAAAGTGAGTTATCAATATGAACCATTTCGACAAAAAATTAATATACCCCTTGACAGTTACAAATATAACCGATATACTTCATATTAATTTCAAAAGAAAATATATTCTAAATATTACAATGTGTTGAATAGGAGTAGTAAGGTCATGTATTTGTACAGAGAGCTATGGGTTGGTGCGACATAGTCAAATGACATCCTGAACTCGCCTAGGAGCAGTAAGGTGGAACGGAATCACATTCTTAGTAAATCTTAACGGTTAACCTTCGATATTAGGTTTGTAATCAAACGATTACTACTAAGGTGGATTCATAATGGAATCAATAAGGGTGGTACCGCGTTAAGTAAATGGCTTAGCGTCTCTTTATATAGAGATGCTAGGCCATTTTTTTATTATATGGAAAAAGAAGTGGAGGGTTTATTTGGATAGGTCTATAAAATTTATTTATCTATATAAAAAGATTTAATTAGGAGGAAAATGAGATGAAACAAACGGAGCAATGGACTTCGAAATTAGGTTTTATAATGGCTGCAGCAGGATCAGCAATTGGACTTGGCGCAATATGGAAGTTTCCTTATATCGCCGGGAAGAGCGGGGGAGGAGCATTCTTTTTAATCTTTATATTATTTACTATATTAATTGGATTACCACTACTTATAGCTGAATTTATGATTGGACGTAGTACGCAGAAACAAGCAGTTGGCGCATTTAAAAGTATTGCACCAAATACAGGGTGGCACTGGATTGGACGCCTTGGTGTTGGAACGTGTTTTATACTACTTTCATTTTATAGTGTTGTAGGTGGATGGGTGTTAATTTATTTATTCAGAGGAATTACTGGACAACTAATTGCACCGGGACAAAATTACGGAGCATTATTTACTGAAACAATTGGGAATCCCACTTGGGCTATTATGGGACATTTCGCTTTTATGTTCATTACGATATGGGTTGTATCAAAGGGTGTACAAAACGGAATTGAAAAAGCAAGTAAATATATGTTGCCAGCATTGTTCGTTTTATTTGTCGCTCTTATTATTCGTTCGTTAACACTTGATGATGCTATGAAAGGTGTAAAGTTTTTCTTACAACCAGATTTCTCAAAGATTACTTCGGAAAGTATTTTGTTCGCAATGGGGCAATCATTCTTTGCAATTAGTATCGGGATTTCAATTATGGTTACCTATAGTTCCTATTTAAATAAAAAAGAAAGTTTACCAAAATCAGCAATAACAATTGTTGGATTGAATTTATTTGTTTCTTTATTTGCAGGTCTTGCCATTTTTCCCGCCGTATTTTCATTAGGAATGGAGCCGACAGAAGGACCTGGATTACTATTTATCGTATTACCATCTGTATTTAGTCAAATCCCATTCGGTGGATTTTTCTTAACAGTATTCCTTGCACTATTTACATTTGCGACATTAACATCGGCATTTTCTCTACTAGAAACTGTTGTTTCAGCATTAGCAAATGGTGAACAAGAAAAGAGAACGAAATTATCATGGCTGATCGGTTTCGGCATTTTCTTAGTAGGTATACCATCAGCGTTATCATTTGGAGTATGGAGTGATATTACGATTTTCGGAAAGAATATTTTTGATGCAGTAGACTTCTTATCTAGTAATATATTAATGCCACTTGGAGCACTATTTATTAGTATTTTCGTTTCATTCAAAATGGAAAAGAAGATACTAGAAGCAGAGTTTTTTGTAGGTGGAAATTATGGAAAGAAAGTATTTACTTGTTGGGCATGTTTACTTCGATTTGTAGCACCGCTCGCAATCATTATCGTCTTCTTAAATGTAATAGGGATTATTTAACATTAAATGTTATAATATTCAGTGAAAAAAGAAGATGGTGATGTTTATGGCGAATTTGATAGAAACAGGAGAGTATATGAATATTAGAGGGAAAAAGCTATACGTTGAAACACATGGAAATCCTAAAAATAAGCCAGTCTTATACTTGCATGGTGGACCAGGAGAGAGTTGTTATGATTTTTCATTTCATCAAGCGGAACGTTTAAAAGATTCTCTATATGTAATTATGATAGATCAAAGAGGTGTTGGTCGTTCAGAAAAAATTACTGAAGACGAAGCTTTTGGATTAAATGATTTGATTGAAGACTGTGAGGAATTAAAAAAAGTATTACAAATTGAGAAGTGGTCTATAATTGGACATTCTTTCGGTGGATATGTAGCATTGCTTTATGCGTCGATATATCCAAGTTCAATAGAGAAAATAATATTTGAAGGACCAACTTTTGATTTTGCATTAACAAGTAGAGCTTTGTTGCAAAAGACAGGGCATTTATTAAAAAAGTATGGAAAAGAAGAAGTAGCAAAAGAGTGCTTTGCTTATTCATCTAGCGATGCTAGTTCAGAAGAGTTGTTAGAAGCTTATATAAGATTAAGCGCTGAATTAGAAGAAAAAAGAATGGAGATTTACAATAATAAGGAAGATAGGACAGATGAGAGTTTATACAGTGATGAAGAGTGGGAAATATTTTCAAATCGCTCCAAAATGCACTTTGATAGATTAAAATTAGAGGGAGCATGTCATACATCATTATTATCAAAAATAAAAGATGTACAAAATCTAATGTTATTAATAGTAGGAAAACATGATGTAGTAACGTGTGAAGAACAAATTAAAACATTTAATAAAGATGCCCGAAACGGCAAGTATATCGTATTTGAAGAGAGCGGTCATTCACCTCATTATGAGGAAGCAGATAGATTTGCAGAAACAGTCATACATTTTTTGAAATGAAGAAAAGGGTGCTTCTATAAATGAGAGGCACTCTTTCTAAATTTCTGGATATGTGATTGTGATGTTAGGCCAATTACTTTGCCAATTCTTTTTTATAACTCTGTTTTTGTACATATGTAATCGTTCTTTCGATTTAAGAAAATGAGCTGTTGGTCTCACTTGTAAGGAAAGGACATCTTCAATACCACATGGGGCTGTTAATATAACATTGTTTAGTTCATCAAGTGTAACTCCTAAAGCCGTTGCTGTTTCAGGGAATTTAGAAATAGCATTAACAGAAGAAGAATATGGTGGCATATTATTCACTACATGCATACGAGCTTGATTTTTTACAGACCAAGGAATAGTAGCATCAATATTCATTAATTTCGTTTCTAATGATTGTTCGTATATCTCATCTTGATGTAGACTATCATAATAAATCACATCAACATCAGGCATAGCCGTTTTAGCTTCATAGTCATGTAAAGTATCCCAAATTTTAGAACGAACAAAGCCGGCACAAACCCACCAATCAGGTAACTCTAGTGATTTTGCCATTTGTAATACATTCATCATCCATTCGTCGTTTTCTATTAAGCGAATTATATCTTTCTCTGTTTTGATCTTCATTGATAAATTCACCTTTCTAGTAAATTAATGCATAAGTTCAATAATCCATAAAATCCAGTAAGCACCTGGTACAAATAGTAGTTGTGCCAATAATGTGCCGAGAAGTCTAGAAATCATTAGCCAACCATACATTTTACTCATAGATTCAGCACCGCTTTCTGATTGTAAAGCACGTTCTGTTAAAAGAGCAATGCGTGGATCGAGTAATACAGTTAATAAAATAGTGGCGAAACCATTTACAAGGCCAGAAGCTGTACTTGCATTTGTTGCATAATCTGGATTTAAAAAAGAAGCGTAAAGGGCAGAAAGTACCCCAGCTGTATAAATAGCAGTAGCAAACATGTTAATAAGCATAATACGCTTTGGAATACCACCGATACGCAGTCTATGAATCATTTCTAACTTTGGAAAGCGGACATATTTTTTTGTGTACTTTAATTTTTGAATGTTATTCGTTTTCATCATTCGAATGAAAGAACCGTCTGTTTCAAAGTTTTGAATGACATATCCAAATAGTTTTGTCAAAGTTGGATACAGTATAATCGCAAGCAATGTACCGATAGAAGCAGATAATAGTACAAGACGTATAATATGCTCTAAATCAATAGAAGGATCTAGTTTTGCTTCGTCCACAATCCCGCCAAGTAAAAAGGCTTGTAGTAAGTTTGACGTTCTTGAAATGAGTAATACGATTCCTACGACGGATAATGCGACAGCAATCTTCTTTAAACGAACCCCCGCTAATCGAATACTATAAGAGCTTGTTTCAACTGCGTGGATTACAATTGTGAAAGCCATTATAAAAATTAACGTAATTGACATTTGTTTCACCAGTTTCTATTAAAATAATTGTAACTTTTTTACTTTATCATATCTATCGTATTTTGTAACTGAAAGTATGTGACATATGGAAATTGATTTTTCGAAAAAATAGATAATGATAGTATAATAGGGAGAAGTGGAAGAGATGTTAGCAGTTATTTATACAGCAAATTAAGTGGAGGAATGAAACATGTATAAAACATTTCTATTTGATTTAGATGGAACTTTAACGGATCCGAAAGAAGGGATTGTAAATTCGGTTTTGTATGCGTTAAAAAAAGTAGGAATTGAAGAAGTACATATAAGTGAGTTAGATTCATTTATAGGTCCTCCTATTCAGCAATCATTCGTAGAGAGATATAATATGAGTGAAGGAGAGGTTGAACGTGCAGTTTTTTACTTCCGTGAGTATTTAAAGCAGCGTGGATTGTTTGAAAATAATGTATACGAGGGGATTCTGAAGCTCTTGCAACAATTAAAAAGTTCAGGAAATCGCATATTCGTAGCTACTTCAAAGCCCACTGTATTTGCGAAACAAGTTATAGAGCATTTTCAATTAACGAATTATTTCGAAGATATCATTGGAAGTAATTTAGATGGTACGAGAATAAAAAAAGAAGAAATAATTGCTCATATTTTACAAACAAATGAAGAACTAAATAAAGAAGAAATGATAATGATTGGTGATAGAAAGCACGATATAATAGGTGCGAATCAGAATGGAATTGCTTCAATTGGTGTTTTATATGGCTATGGCTGTGAGAAAGAACTGACTGAAGTTAGTGCGACTTACATAGTGAAAGATGTTGAAGAACTGTATCATTTTTGTGTAAGAAAAATTTTAATAAATCAGTAAATATAGGTACTAACAATCCCTTTATAACGTATGATGAGGAATTCGTTTCTGTTTAAAGGGATTTTTCATATGTAATCGAATATTTATAATTAGACATTTTTAGCATGAAAAAATTGTATGAATAAGAGGAGTGATGTCAGAATTAAAAGATTAGTAGAAGTTTATCAATAAATTTTAGAATATTCTGTTTAATGGAGGGGTAAAATTGGAGTTAGTTATTATATTATTAGCACTAAGTTTACTTATGTTCGTAGCATATAGAGGCTTTTCTGTTATTTTATTCGCACCGATATTTGCATTATTTGCAGTATTTTTGACAGAACCTAGTTATGTATTACCTTTCTTTTCTAATATCTTTATGGAGAAAATGGTTGGATTTATAAAGTTATATTTTCCTGTGTTTTTATTAGGAGCAATATTTGGAAAAGTAGTGGAAATGTCAGGAATTGCAGATTCTATCGCAAAAACGATTATTGAGTTAGTTGGTGAAAAACGTACTATATTAGCGATTGTATTAATGGGGGCTATTTTAACGTATAGTGGTGTTAGTGTGTATGTAGTAGTGTTTGCTGTTTATCCGTTCGCAGCTAAGTTGTTTCGACAAGCTAATATTCCAAAGCGTTTAATCCCTGGAACGATTGTTCTTGGAGCAGTAACGTTTACAATGGATGCGCTACCTGGATCACCACAAATTCAAAATGTAATACCTACAACATTTTTTAAAACGAATATTTATGCTGCACCGATACTCGGCATTGTAGGAGCAATTTTTGTTCTTACATTAGGTTTACTATATTTAGAGAGTAGACGTAAGAAGGCAAAAGCGGCAGGTGAAGGATATTTTGGTTTTAATGATGGAAATACTGAAATGGCAGCATCTTTGCAATTAGAACAAAAAAATATGCCATTAATTAATAACATTGAAATTACAAGAGCACAACAACTTATTGCATTTATACCACTTATTTTAGTAGGTGTAATGAATAAAGTGTTTACTATTATGATACCAAAGTGGTATCCAAGCGGTTTTGATTTTTCTGCAATTGGTATGAAAGCATTTGGAAAAGTAGAATTAAGTGCAGTAGTAGGAATTTGGTCTGTAGAATTGGCACTTATTATAGGGATCTTAACAACGTTATTATTATATTGGAAGCGAGTAGTAACAGGTTTCCAAGCTGGATTGAATACAAGTATTGGTGGAGCGCTACTTGCAACGATGAATACAGGAGCTGAGTTTGGATTCGGTGGTGTCATTGCAGCACTTCCAGGCTTCGTAATTATGAGAGATGGCATCTCTGCTACTTTCACAAATCCGTTAGTGAATGGTGCAGTAACGACGAATATTTTAGCTGGAATTACAGGCTCTGCATCAGGAGGAATGGGAATAGTATTAAGTGCAATGGGAGATAAATTTATTGCAGCGGCCAATCAATTTGATATTCCATTAGAAGTTATGCACCGTATCGTATCAATGGCATCAGGAGGAATGGATACACTACCGCATAACGGGGCTATTATTACTATTCTTACAGTAACAGGATTAACACATAAACAGTCCTATAAAGATATATTTGCTATTACAGTTTTGAAAACGGTTGCTGTATTTTTAGTTATCGCGTTCTATACTTTAACAGGACTCTATTAAAAATTCGAATCGTAAAGATTCATCAAATCGATAATTTATATCATAAAATATTAAATAGGATAAGAAGGGGTGGAGTACTTGCAAGAAGTTTCTGAGTTTCGTATGCCAAAGTCGGTATTATATGGAAGGAATTCGCTTGAAAAACTTGGGGAACAATCAAAAAAGTTAGGGAAAAGAGCTTTTATAGTTACTGATACAATTATGGAGAAATTAGGATATCTTGAAAAGTGTATACAACAACTAAATAAGAAAAGTATTACTGTTAGTACATATAATAAAGTGGATGCTGAACCTACAAATATACACGTGTTAGAAGCCTTATCTCTTTGTAAAGAGGAAAAGTGTGATTTTATTATCGGTATTGGTGGTGGAAGTTGTATTGATGCTGCGAAAGCAGTAGCGGTTTTATATACAAATGGTGGAGAAGTTGAGGATTATGTCGAAAAGGATATTGAAATAGAAAACAATCCACTACCACTTATTGCAATTCCAACAACTTCTGGTACTGGATCGGAAGTTACAAGTGTAGCAGTAATTACGAATAAAAAAACAGATGTAAAAATGATGATGAAGCATCCTAGTTTTATACCGAAAGTAGCAATTATAGATCCAGTTTTGACAAGTTCGTTACCACCACAAATTACGGCAGCAACAGGAATAGATGCGTTATGTCATGCGATTGAAGCTTATATTTCTAAATTTTCACAGCCACTTACAGATGTACTTGCTCTTTCAGCTATTGAAAGTATTATGAAATATTTACGTATAGCATATGAAGATGGACGTAATATGGAGGCAAGAGAAGCGATGATGATTGCTTCCTTACAAGCTGGAATTGCATTTTCTAATGCATCAGTTACATTAGTTCATGGAATGTCAAGGCCAGTGGGAGCATTATTTCATGTACCGCATGGAATATCAAATGCCATACTATTACCTACAGTGTTAGAGTTTACAAAAACAAGTGCAGTGAAAAGGTTAGCAAAAATTGGACGTAGTTTAAATAAGGATTTGTATTCGAATTCTGATGAGGAAGTAGCAGACTACACGCTTGGGGAAATAAAAAAACTTTGCTTTGATCTTCGTATTCCAAATTTAAAAGAATATGGAATCGATGAAATTGAATTTGAAAATGCTATTTCTAAAATGGCATCAGATGCAATTGAAAGTGGTAGCCCAGCTAATAACCCACGTGTTCCATCATATGATGAAATCAAAGCGTTGTATCGAGAGTGTTTTAATTATAAGTATAAAGAATTTATAAAAACATCAGATTGTTAATTTCAGAATATTCTATAAAAATTTCCTTGGAAATGAAAGTACAATTACTCTTTATTATTTCCATATTAAATTCCGTAAAACAAGACTTTATATTTCAAACTTAAAGTCTTGTTTTATTATGTATAATATATACAATAAAACGTTGTTATTAGTTTTATAAAAAAGTTTAGGTAGGTGTTGTTTATATGAAAACGATAGGTCTTATAGGTGGTATGAGTTGGGAATCAACTTCTGAATATTATCGAATTATTAATGAAGAAATAAAAGAGAGATTAGGAGGGCTACATTCAGCAAAATGTTTGATTAATAGTGTGGATTTTGAAGAGATTGAACGATGTCAGTCTAGCGGAGATTGGGATGGTGCTGGAGAAATTCTAGGGAATGCGGCATATTCATTACAAAAGGGAGGAGCAGACTTTATAATCATTTGTACAAATACAATGCATAAGGTAGTTGGAAAAATAAAGGCGAAAATTGATATTCCAGTCTTACATATTGCTGATGCAACTGCAAAAGCAATTAAAAGAAAAGACATTCAAAAGGTTGGTCTGCTTGGAACTACATATACAATGGAGCAAGATTTCTATAAGTCACGTATAGAAGAAAATAATATAAAAGTAATAGTACCATCAGAAAAAAATAGAAAAGAAATAAATAAAGTAATATATACAGAATTATGTTTAGGAAAAATAGTATCTCAATCTAGAGAATATTATAAAAGAGTCATCGAAGAGTTAGTGCAAAAAGGAGCACAGGGAATCATATTAGGTTGTACAGAAATAGGGTTATTAATAAAGCAAGAAGACGTATCTGTCCCGATATTTGATACGACTCATATACATGCAATTGAAGCAGTCAAGGTAGCTCTAGATAGAATGTAATTATATTATGTAAACTAAATTCATATATCTGGAAAACATTCAGAAAATATTTTATAATGTAAGTGGTTACATTTAAGGGGGAATGCGCATGTTTTCAGTTCAACCAATCGCATTTGTACATAATGAAAGAAAGGAAATAAAAGATGATGAGTGGGGAGAAGTAAGATCCCGTATAACTTTAACTGAAATGTATGCAGAAGAAAGTATACAAGGGATTGAAGATTTTTCTCATATTGAAGTTGTTTTTTATTTTCATAAAGTAACTGACGAGCAAATTCAGTATTTTGCTAGACATCCTAGAAATAATAAGGATTATCCTGAAGTAGGTATTTTTGCACAGCGCGGGAAAAATCGCCCGAATCGCATAGGTGTAACAATTGTAAAGGTGATCAAAAGAGAAGGTAAATCAATTATTGTTGAGGGATTAGATGCTATTGATGGCACTCCTATATTGGATATAAAACCAATAATGAAAGAGTTTATGCCGAAAGAAGAAATACACCAGCCTAAATGGGCAACGGATATAATGAGACAGTATTGGAAGGGGAATGGAGTAAAATGAGAATATATGAGGCAACAATTGCAGATTTAGATGGACTAGCATCAGTTTTTAATAACTATCGCATGTTTTATAGGCAGGATTCTGATTTAGAAGGGGCAAAAGTATTTTTACGAAACCGAATTGAGAAAAAAGAGTCCGTTATTTTCGTAGCAGTTGAAGACGGCGAATATATTGGGTTCACACAACTATATCCATCATTTTCTTCCATTTCAATGAAAGAATTATGGATTTTAAATGATTTATTTGTACAAGCGGCGAAGCGTGGAGCCGGAACAGGTAAAAAATTATTAGAAGCTGCTAAAGAATACGCATTAGAAAATGGAGCAAAAGGTGTAAAATTACAAACAGAGATTGATAATTTATCAGCACAACGATTATATGCTGAAAATGGTTATTTGAGAGATAATCGTTATTTCCATTACGAATTAACGTTTTAAAAAATTAAGTTGAAAGAGGCATTTTCAAGAAAAAGAATTTCTTTGTAATGAGAAATACTTTTTTATTTTTTCCTAAATTAAAAAGTATGACAATAACGATAAAACGATATTTATTTATTGTTAAACGATAAATTATGTTGTCATTAAATAAGTGAGTTATTGTAAATGAACCTTAAATGAAGTTCAACAACGTTCTTAAAAGTAATTATTTTTCTTTCTGGAATTGCAGTGCTTGCCTTATGCATATTTTTAGTGCCGGAAATGGCGAATTTTGTAGCGAATTTGTATCCTAATATCGCTCCGATAAAATATCTTGTTTTTATTGTGATGTATGGAGCAGCTGTGCCTTTTTATGTTGCTCTTTATCAGGCTTTCAATCTTTTACAGTATATTGACGAGAACACAGCGTTCTCGGAATTATCTGTAAAGTCGTTAAAGAATATAAAGCGCTGTGCAGTTACAATCAGTGGTTTGTATGTATTAGGTTTGCCACTTTTTCATTTTATAGTGAAGAAAATGGAACCTCCTATTGGGTTAGTGGGACTTATTATCATTTTTGCTTCGTTCGTTAGCGCTGTTTTTACCGCTATCCTTCAACGCCTTCTACAAGAAGCAATTAACATAAAATCAGAAAATGATTTGACAGTTTGAGGTGGCGGATATGACAATTATTATTAATATTGACGTCATGTTAGCAAAATGAAAGATGAGTGTAACGGAGCTTTCGGAGAAGGTTGAAATTACGATGGCGAATCTTTCTATTTTGAAAAATGGGAAAGCAAAAGCGGTTCGTTTTTCAACATTAGAAGCGATATGTAAAGCTTTGGAGTGTCAGCCAGGGGATATTTTGGAGTATAAAAACGATGAGAATACTCAATAAAAACAGATAACAAATGTAAATGATAGAAGTCAATAAAGAAGGGATAGCCACTAAGCTATTCCTTCTTTACGTTAATTGCTGTTAGTAATAAAAAATATAATTTGAATTGCAATGTCTGCTTATCAAAAGGGAACTTGCTACCTTTGTATTATAGTTGATTTAAAACCCAGTTTGTTGCATCTTCAAAGTTATCTGCAATGTAGTTTGGTTCAATATGTGCCCATTTGTCTCGGTACGTATGCAAAGCATCATACCCAGCTCCTGTTCGGACTAGAATCGTTGTCGCATTTACTTTTGCTCCTGCAACAATATCAGTCCAGCGATCACCAACTACAGCACATTGTGTTAAATCAAGCCCATGTTTTTTTGCTGCTTTAAGCAGCATGCCTGTACTCGGTTTACGGCATTCACAACCATCACCGTGTTTATGAGGACATACATAAATATCATCAAAACCGAAGCCTTCTAATTCTTGTACAAAATCGGCTACAGTTGCTATTCCATCTGCAATCCCAGGTTGATTTGTGAAAGAGAAAATTTTTATATTCTTAGCTTTTAGTTTTTGCAAGGATGTTTTTGTGAATGGAAATAATGTAAAAGATCCTGGATAATGTATTGTAGTGTCACCACCAATTGTACCGTCACGATCAATGAAAATTGCTTTAATGTTTGTCATAGTTATAGCCCCTTCAATTTATAAGTAGTTTAAAAATGTTTTACAAATCGGTAGCCATTTACCTCATAGCCTAATTTTTTGTAAAAAGGATGAGCTTCTACTCTTTTTGTTCCACTAACTAGCCATGTGCCAATGCAATTATGTTTCTTTGCTAATTGTTCTGCATAATCCATCAAAACTTGTCCAATGCCTTTACGTCGTATGTTAGAATCAACGCTAATAATTGAAATCTCTCCATAACGTGTTACATCTTCTAAATTTTCACGTATACGAAATCCAAGTAATCCAAATATAGCTTCTTCTTCCTCGTAAACATATAAAAAATCAAACGGACTCATTTGTACGAATTGTAATCGATTGTTCATATCTTCATAGGAAATAGAGGAACCTTTTAATTCTTTCGTTAAAGAACAAAGTGCGTCTATATCATCTATCGTTGCTTCACGAATTTGAAAAGACATATTATCCACTCCAATAAAATGTAATCAAACATTTAGTATTCTGTTAAAAAATGTTTTTTCCTGCCATAAAAATAAATATTTTATAATGATATATAGATAGTTATATGTTATTCTTTTTCCTTGATTGTATTGGAAATGGAAAGAGGGGAAATGCATGTTAGAAGTAAATATCCGCTCAGCTGGATATGAAATAGGTGAAAAAACAATTCGTGATATAGCTTTTTCTATCGAAAAAGGTGAACTAGTTGCTCTTATTGGAGCAAATGGTGCTGGGAAGAGTACGACGATAAAAACGATGCTGGGATTACTTGTAAATATGGACGGTGAAATATCATTCGGTGAAAAGAAAAATCCGTATGCATACGTACCAGAACATCCAACATACTATGATTACTTGACGCTCTGGGAACATATTGAATTATTAATGGCAGCTCGTGGAAGTGAAATGGGAAGCTGGGAAGAAAGAGCGGGACAATTATTACATACTTTTCGAATGGATAAGCATAAACATGAATATTTATCAAAGTTTTCAAAAGGTATGAAACAAAAATCGATGCTAATATTGGCGTTTTTAACTGAGCCAGATTTTTATATAATTGACGAACCCTTTATCGGTTTAGATCCAGTAGCTACGAAAGAGTTTTTAAGTTATTTATATAAAGAAAAAGAGCGCGGAGCAGGAATTTTACTTTGTACGCACGTATTGGATACTGCTGAAAAAATTTGTGAAAGATTTTTACTCATTTCACAAGGTACATTAGTCGCAGATGGACATTTAGAATCTATTCAAATGTTAGCGGAAATGCCGGATAGCTCATTACTAGACTGTTTTGATATAATTGTAAGGCGTGAACAACATGATTAAACAACAATTTTATAAAAGATTATGTCATGAGCTCCAGCGGAAGTGGAATTCTATATGTTCGGTAACAGATTGGACAGTCGCGTTATATATTATTATTCCAACACTTATATTTATGGGAATCTATTATAGGTCACTATGGATAAATGAATTATCAATGGAAGAGACGATTTATTTCGGATTAGGATTACTCGCATTTTATCTAGTAACATATCCGAGAGGAGTTCGTTCGTTTTTTGAGCAAGCGGATAGTTTATTTTTAATTTCGTATGCAACACATATGCGAAAATTAGTCCAGTATGGCATGATGTACACATTTGTTCGAATAGCGATAACGAATGTAATAGTAGTCGTTATTATGTTACCAGTGTTGATGAAAAGTATCGGAGTAACAGAGATACAAGTCGTATTATTTTGGGTATTCTTTACTATATTTCGATTTATGTTGTCGTTGTTAACAAGATTTATTCATGTACAGGTGGGGAAACGATGGGTTTTATGGATTGTAAAAAATGTAGTATTTTCTATGAGCTTGTCCTTTTTTGGAATTAGTTTATTTTTTATTTATAAAAATCTATATTATTCAATTCTATTTATCGGTCTAGTAATTTTCTTAAGTAGTGTATTAGTAAAAGAGAAAATGAATTATAAAAAGTTCTTTTTTAAAGAAATCGAGAAAGAAAAAGAGGAAAGCATGCGCTGGACGAGCGGAATTATGCAAGTTGGTGGTCATGCAGCTAAACCGAGTAGCTCGAATAAAAAACCGTGGATGTTTCCGCGTTCTAAAAGACTATTAGGAAAAAAAGCAGATTCTCTTATTATCGAATCTTTTTTGAAAGAATTTTTCCGTACAAGTACTGCACGAATATTTTATATTCAAATTGTATGTATGAGTACTGCAAGTATAATCATGACTCCAAGGTGGATTGCAGCTATTGTTCTTGTATTTACTGTAGTTGCAATTTCTCGCTATGCGCGTGATTATTGGAATGAATTTACGAAAAAAATGTTTCTTCATTTATATTGTGAAGAAGGAAAATTACTTTTGCTAAGGTGGAAGGCAGATCGTTATTTACTACTACCAGCAATACTCTTGTATGCAATAGTTATACTTGCCCAGTTTTATTTATTGCCAGCTGTGATTGGTGGCTTTGTTTTTATTTTATTAATTGTATGGATTGTATTTTTACCATAAAAAAAGAGCCATTGACGGCTCTTTTTCTAGTCTGTAACACATTGATAAATAAAATATACTAAAACGAGTATGCTTGCGGCGGAATACATGACATCTAAAGTCATTCAAGTGCCTCCTCAATATTGTGGTATTAATATTGTATGAAATCTTACAATTTCATATTCAAGTGAAAAATATGTGAACGTTAACAAAATTGTAAAGTGCAAAAATTATAATCATTTTGTATAATAGAAGAAACCACCGTTATATAAAAAATAATGAGTGAAAGGGGAGGGAACATAAATGCCAAATTGGTTTAGAAAAACCTTAGTCGCATTAATTACCGTATTTACATTTGGTTTAGTGACGCCTCCTTCCATATTGCTTGATAATGCCAAAGCTGCGGACAAGCCTACGAGCACAGCTGGGCAACAAAGTTTGGAGAGCACGTCCTATACATATGAAGAAACGAATGACAGGTTAACCACCGATACTTTTATTACTTATGCAATGCAAGAAGCAGAGAAGCAGTCGATGCAAAAGTTTGGTACTAAAATTGGTCCAGTAATTGAAGATGAATTTAAAGATGTAATATTACCGAAAATTGAAGAGGCAATTGCTGAGCTTGCTAGTGATGTACCAGAAGACTCACTACAATCATTAGCGATTTCTCAAAAACCAGCTGGTGGAAATAATGAAAAGATTTTTCACGTCTACGATACGAAATCAGGAAATGATTTATTGCGTTTCCATGTAAGAAGAGATCATCCGCCGCAAGATGGTTATTATTTTAATTTCCATTATCACCGTTTTGATGATGGATACTCTGGACATCATGAGTTAGGAAATATTTATTGGAATACAAATGTACCGCCGAAATGGTTGTCTTAAAAAGAACAAGAGAAAATCTTGTTCTTTTTTATGTTTATAGAAGGGACAGACAACTATGTTGTTGAATAACATAGGTTTAGAAAAAAGAAGTAAAAGGAGTATGGAGATGCAAAAATACATTGTTTTTGACTTTGATGGCACATTAGTAGATTCGCAAAATATATTTGTACCAATTTATAATCAAATTGCTGAAAAGCACGGATATAAAACGGTAAAGGAAGAAGAAATTGAACATTTACGTAAATTAACGATGCCAGAGAGATGTAAACAACTCGATGTACCACTGTATAAATTACCGATATTAGCGTTGGAGTTTTATAAATTATATCAGCCTGCTATAAAAGATCTTGTTTTATTTCATGGGATGAAGGATGTATTAGATGAACTATATAAAAAAGGATACGGTATTGCGGTTATATCATCTAACTCAGAAGAGCATATTCGGGCATTTTTACACAAGAATGATATAGAAAATATACAAGAAGTGTATTGTTCTAAAAATCTGTTTGGTAAAGATAAAATGATAAAAAGATTTTTAAAATCGAAAAAGATAACAGAGCAGGATATGTTATACGTTGGTGATGAACAGCGAGATGTAGCAGCGTGTAAAAAGGCTGGAGTGAACGTGATTTGGGTATCTTGGGGATATGATGTCATTGAAACAGTGAAAAAAGATGCACCAGATTATATGGTTCATAAGCCGATGGAAATTGTGGAAGTAGTACAAGGAGCGTATTCTTAATATGAATACACTTCGAGCAGGCATTCATCATATTGAATTTTGGGTAGCGAATTTGGAGGAGTCCATTTCTTTTTATAATAAGTTGTTTTCCATAATTGGATGGAGAAAGTTAAATGAAGTAGCATATAGCACAGGAGAAAGTGAAATATATTTTAAAGAAGTAGATGAGGAAATCGTAAGGACGTTAGGGCCTAGACATATTTGTTATCAAGCTATTCATAGAGAAGTAGTTGATGAAGTAGCAGATTTTCTTTCTAGTACGAAAGTGAAGGTAATACGTGGTCCAATTGAAATGAATCATTATTCGGAAGGTTACTATACGATTGATTTTTACGATCCGAATGGATTTATTGTAGAAGTTGCCTATACACCAAAGGCAGAAATGTAAGGGGAATAGATATGAAGATAATTACAGCGCAGCAAAACAATATACAAATTGTAAAAGATGCAGTGGATATTAAAGAAATTTCTAAAGGTTTTTCGCCTGACAAGAAATATATAATTATGAGTGCGAATAATGAAAAATATTTATTTCGGACAGGCGATATAAAAGAGTATGAAAGAAAGAAAATAGAGTTTCAAATTTTAAATGAAATGGTAAAGTGTAACGTACAGGCACAAAGGCCAATTGAAATAGGTATATTGGAAGAAGAAGGTGTATGCTATAGTATTTTTTCATATTTAGAAGGGGAAGATGCGAAGAGACTATTGTCTACGTATTCACCAAAAGAACAATATGATATTGGCATAGAGGCAGGAAAAGATTTAGCGAAAATGCATACACTTGAAGCTCCTAAGAATATACTTCCGTGGTATGAAAGAGCAATGAAAAAACATAGGAAATATTTAGAGGCGTATAAAACATGCGGAATTAAAATTGAAAATGATGATAAAATTATTAAGTTTATAGATGAAAATGAAATGTATGTAAAGGATCGCCCAAATCGATTTCAACACGATGATTTTCATTTAGAAAATATAATTGTACGGGATGGGAGATATGTAGGTGTAGTTGATTTTAATGGTTATGACTGGGGCGACCCACTGCATGATTTCGTAAAAATTGCACTATTTGCAAGAGACATTAGTATTCCATATTCAATCGGACAAATAGAAGGATACTTTAATGAGAGAATACCAGAGGAGTTCTGGAAATTATATGCGGTGTACGTTGGCATGACAGTTTTCTCATCAGTTGTCTGGACATTACGAGCAGCACCGCATATGTTGGAGGATACGTTAGAGCGTCTTCATATTGTATTAGAAGATCATAAAAACTTTGAACTATCGAAGCCGATTTGGTTTCAACCAGATAAGATGGATATGAAATAGAAAAGGTAGGTGTGATTCGCACCTACCTTTATTTTTTACCATCAAAATAATTATTTGATTTTCTTAAATGTCAGCGGCTGAGTACTTAACATAGCTGGCACATGTAACTGAAGAGATGGGAATTCACCACTCACATTCATTTCATAAGCGAATAATAAACTCATTTTCATTTGGAATAAGTCAATTTTTGCAGAGAAGATGTCGTAGTGATGATGGTGCAATTGAACCTTCATCTCCATAAATTGTACAAATAACGAATCATCTTGTTTGTATACTTGTAATGTTCCGTATGCAGGATGTTCAAAAGTACCAGTATAATCCTCTAACTTGTGAGAAGGTGTAGTCCCTTTAATTTGTTCAGGAAGCGATTCAGTTGCTTCTTTCATCATTTCCTTCATTTTCTCAGTATCTTCTACAGCACGTTTATGCCAATCAATGGATTCTAATTCAAGTAGTTCGTCATAAATTTGATTAGCGAGATAAGTAGGAAGTAATGTTCCTCCAGCATTCGTTAAAATGACAAGGCCTATGTTTTCTGTTGGTATGAATGAAACAAGTGCTGAAAACCCATCAATATTACCGCCATGATGAATTACCTTATTACCACGGTAAGCGCTAATAAACCAACCAAGACCGTAACTATTTAATGGAGATTCAGGAAGTGATAAAACTGGTTGATCTGGAATGGAATTATGTGGTGTATACATTTGTTGTAATAATTCAGAGGAGATTAATTCATGATTTCCAAATTTACCTTTGTTTAAGTGAAGAAGGACCCAATTTGCCATATCTTCAATTGTAGAATTAATACACCCAGCAGCTCCAACTGTATCGATGTTATGGAATGGAACTTCTTTTATTTTACCTTCATTTTCAACGTAAGGTAAAGCATAATCATCTGTAGTTTGTGAATCTGTAACAGAGAAGTTTGTTTGATTCATATTTAAAGGCTCTAAAATATGTTCTGTAACGTATTGTTCCCACGTTTGATTTGTAATATTTTCCACAATGTAGCTGATTGTTGTATACATTAAGTTGTTATATAGAAACGCTGTTCGGAACGGCGCATCAAGTGGTAAATGTTTTATTTTTTCAACGAGATTTTTTCGAGATAAGGAAGAGCTATACCAAAGAGCCTCATGACGGCTTACACCGGTTCGATGAGAAGCTAAATCTCGTCCGGTAACTTGTGAGCTAGCAAGTACTTCAGATAAAGAGAAGTTAGGTATAAAAGACTGGACAGGACTATCCCAATTAAATTTTTGTTGTTGTGTTAACAAACTTAATGAAAGTGTGCCAAAAGCTTTCGTTGAGGAACCGATTGCGAATCGAGTATGCGGTGTAACAGCCTCTTTTGTTTCTATATTACGATAGCCGAAACCTTCTGAAATAATAACTTCACCGTCTTTTATTACAGCGACAGCAGCACCAGGAACATTTAAATCCTTCATCATTTTTTCAACCGTTGTTTGTAAAGAAGTCATAACAGGCGTTCCAAATTTAGACATACTTCTAACCTCCAAATATAAATTTTGTTCTACCGCACTATACTTTCGGTAATAGAAAATGAAAACCTTTTTAAATTTGGAAAGTTAATAATTTTGTAAGAATTAGTGGGAGAAATTTTATTAATTAGGATTATTAACTTTACCATTTTTCATGTTATGATAAATTGCATATACGATTGAAAGAAGGTTTTCCTACATATGAAACATGCTGAAAATGAATACTTAAATTTATGCCGCCATGTAATGGAACATGGTACGAAGAAAGAAGATCGTACAGGGACAGGAACTGTATCTGTATTTGGATATCAAATGCGTTTTGATTTGAGTAAAGGATTTCCTTTATTAACGACAAAAAGAGTACCATTTCGCCTTGTAGCAAGTGAACTACTTTGGTTTATGAAAGGTGATACAAATATTCGCTATTTATTGCAGCATAATAATAATATTTGGAATGAATGGGCATTTAAGAGCTGGGTGGAAAGTGACGAGTATACTGGTCCTGACATGACTGATTTTGGTCTTCGCTCACAACAAGATGAAGAATTTAAAGTACAGTACGATGAGCAAATGGAATTGTTTAAAAAGAACGTTTTAGAAGATGATGATTTCTCAAATAAATATGGTTATTTAGGAGACGTATACGGTAAACAGTGGCGTGCTTGGAAAACGACAGCCGGTGAGACACTTGATCAATTAAAAGATGTAATTGAAATGATTAAAAAAACACCAGACTCACGTCGTTTAATCGTTTCTGCTTGGAATCCTGAAGACGTACCGAGTATGGCATTACCGCCTTGTCATACATTATTCCAGTTTTATGTAGCGGACGGAAAACTTTCTTGTCAGTTATATCAAAGAAGTGGTGACATATTCCTTGGAATTCCATTTAACATCGCAAGTTATGCACTACTAACACATTTAATTGCACATGAATGTGGTCTTGAAGTAGGAGAATTTGTTCATACAATTGGAGATGCACACATTTATACAAATCATTTTGAACAAGTAGAAAAGCAATTGGCACGTGAACCACGTCCGTTCCCGAAACTTACATTAAATTCAGATGTGAAATCTGTTTTCGATTTTGAAATGGAAGATTTAACGATTGAAGGATACGATCCGCATCCAGCAATTAAAGCACCGGTTGCAGTATAATTGTAGAGGAGATGAAAAAATGATTGTTTCATTTATGGTCGCAATGGACGAAAATAGAGTAATTGGTAAAGATAATAATTTACCTTGGCGTTTACCGAGTGAATTACAATACGTGAAGAAAACAACGATGGGTCACCCGCTTATTATGGGAAGAAAGAACTATGAAGCGATTGGTAGACCGCTGCCTGGAAGACGTAATATTATTGTAACTCGTAATGAAGGATATCACGTTGAAGGATGTGAAGTTGTTCATTCTGTAGAAGAAGTATTTGAACTATGTAAAAATGAAGAAGAGATTTTTATTTTTGGCGGGGCGCAAATTTATGATCTCTTTTTACCTTATGTAGACAAATTGTATATAACAAAAATCCATTATGCATTTGAAGGAGATACATTCTTCCCAGAAATGGATATGACAAATTGGAAAGAGATTTTTGTGGAAAAAGGTTTAACGGATGAACAAAACCCGTATACGTATTATTACCATGTATATGAGAAACAACAATAATAAAAAAGGTTGATGTGAGAATTCGCATCAATCTTTTTATTTATATTCACCAATATAAGTTTATAGATGAGATTCGATAGTGCTATAATGATAGGTAGCATGTAAAAAATGCTAAAATTTTCAAAATTACTAATATAGAAAGAGGAGGAGAATGGATTGAGAAAGATATGGGGGATTCTTTTTCTTTGCTTAACATTCATGTTAGTTGGATGCGGTAAAGAAGAAAAACCACAAGAAGCGTTTGATACATATGTAAAAGCATGGAATAAACAAAAATTTGCAGATATGTATGATCAACTATCAAAAAATGCAAAAAAAGATATTTCAAAGAAAGAGTTTACTGAGAAATATGAAAAAATTTATTCTGGTATCGAAGTAAAAGACTTAAAGGTAGAAACAGGGGAAGTAAAAGAAGATAAAAAAGATGAAGGCCCTGTTCCTTTTAAAGTAAGCATGGATACAGTTGGTGGTAAAATTACTTTTGGCCATGAAGCAAAAATGGTGAAAGAAAAAGATGGAGATAAAGAATCTTGGAAAATAGATTGGACTCCTGATTTTATTTTCCCTGGTATGACGAAAGATAGTAAAGTGCGTATGCAGACAACACAGCCAAAACGTGGTGAAATATACGATCGTAATGGAAAAGGTCTTGCAACGAATGGGAAAGCTTCTGAAATTGGAATAGTTCCAGAAAAATTAGACGATACTGCTCCGCAAACGAAAGAGACAGTAGCGAAGTTGTTAAATATGACTGTAGAAGAAATTGATCAAAAATTAGCTGCTAAATGGGTAAAACCAGGGTATCTCGTACCAATTGGAATTTTGCCTGAAGGGGCAACGCAAAATACGTACATTGATTTAGCAGGTGTTTCAACAAAACCTGTAAATGTTCGTACATATCCATTAGGGGAAGCGGCAGCTCATCTAACTGGTTATATCGGAAAGGTAAATGCTGAAGATTTAAAAACGCTTCAAAAGAAAGGCTATCAAGCTGATGATCCAGTTGGTAAAGCTGGTTTAGAGCAAGTATTAGAGGAAAAGCTACGCGGTAAAAAAGGTGGCCGTGTCTTTGTAGAAGATGCACAAGGAAAAGAAATTAAAAACTTGGCAAAAACAGATGCTGTTGATGGAGAAAACGTAACTTTAACTATTGATAGTGCTGTTCAAGAAAAAACGTACAATGAAATGAAGGGCGAAGCTGGTTCAAGTGCAGCAATTAATCCGAAAAGTGGAGAAACAATTGCACTAGTAAGTAGTCCAGCATATGATCCGAATTTAATTGCACGAGGAACATCGAAAGCACAACGCGAAGCTTGGAATAATGATCCGAAAAAACCGATGACGAATCGCTTTACACAATTATCGGTACCAGGTTCTGTATTTAAACCAATTACAGCTGCAATTGGTCTTGAAACGAAAACGATTGATCCAAAAGAAGAGTTAAAAATTGAAGGATTAAAATGGACAAAAGATTCTTCTTGGGGTAATTATTATGTAACGCGTGTGAAAGATGCAAATCCGATTGATTTTGATAAGGCGATGAAATACTCGGATAATATTTACTTCGCACAAGAAGCATTGAAAATCGGAAAAGACAAGTTTATGAGTGAAGCGAAAAAATTCGGATTCGATGAAAAATTACCAATTGAATATGGATTCCCTGCTTCTAAAATTGCAAATGACGGTATTAAAAATGATATTCAAATGGCAGATACAGGATATGGACAAGGGCAAGTATTAATGACTCCTCTTCATTTAGCTTTAACGTATGCGCCAATTGTAAATGATGGAACGATTCCATCACCGTATATTATTAAAACAGATAAACAACCAAAAGCTTGGAAAGAAAATGTAATTTCTAAAGGAAATCAGGATATATTAAAAACTGCTATGACGAAAGTAATTAATGATCCGGATGGTACAGGGAAAATTGCTAAAATTGATGGAATGACTCTTGCTGGAAAAACAGGTACAGCGGAATTAAAAGTATCCAAAGAGGCCGAAGGAAAAGAACTAGGCTGGTTCGCTGCATTTGATTTGAATTCACCAGATATGGTTATTACAATGATGATTGAAGATGTAAAAGGTAGAGGTGGAAGTAACATTCCAGCTGAAAAAGTAAAACATGTTTTTCAAAAATAATATGTAATAAAAGGCTATCTCTATAAATTATAGAGATAGCCTTTTTGTATGAGGAGTCTTAATATCTGTATACTAAATTTTAAAGAAACAAAATAAATCATTAACTTACGAAAAAAAAGTAGCTATTTTTTATTGACATTAATTAAAACTTTTTGTATTATACTTACATAAGGTAAGTTATTAACTTTCGAAAAATAAATCTTGAATTAAAGATAAAGAGAAAAAAGGGAGAGAATACAATGACAAAAGTACTATTTATCACAGCAAATCCAAATTCAGCAGAAGGTTCTTTCGGAATGGCAGTAGGGGAAGCTTTCATCGAGGCTTATAAAAACGAGCATCCACAAGACGAAGTTGTAACAATTGATCTATTCAATACTACTGTACCAGCAATCGATGCAGATGTATTTGGTGCTTGGGGTAAATTTGCAGCAGGTGAAGGCTTTGAAACTTTAACTGAAGTTCAACAACAAAAAGTAGCAGCAATGAACACAAACTTAGAAACATTTATGCATGCAGATCGTTATGTATTCGTAACTCCAATGTGGAACTTTAGCTATCCACCAGTAGTAAAAGCATACTTAGATAACGTAGCAATCGCAGGTAAAACATTCAAATATACTGAAAATGGTCCAGTTGGCTTATTAGAAGGTAAAAAAGCACTTCACATTCAAGCAACAGGTGGCGTATATTCTGAAGGAGCATACGCAGCTGTAGACTTCGGTCGTAATCACTTAAAAACTGTATTAGGATTTGTCGGAGTAAATGAAACTGAATATATTGCAGTTGAAGGTATGAATGCAAACCCTGAAAAAGCACAAGAAATTAAAGAAGCAGCAATTGCTAATGCTCGTGAATTAGCAAAACGTTTCTAATATAGAATGCCTTAAAAAGTCCAAACACTTGATGTTTGGACTTTTTTTCTTCTTTTTCCTTCGTTTGTCTAGTATAATGAAGGTCGGAATGATAATAGGTGGGGGTTCTGTATGATTCAAACGTTTTTTAAAATCTTTTATTTAATTTTAATCGTAATTGCGATTACACCGAGAATGTGGCGTCTTAAAAGACAAGTAAATACGATGGCGCCAAAAGAAAAAGATAATGCTGTGTACAAAACGACAAATTGGTTTGGTAAGAAAATGGTACGTGTAGCTGGAGGGACAGTAGAAGTGAAAGGGCTTGAAAATGTTCCGAAAGACAAGCCGGTACTAGTTGTAAGTAATCACCAAAGTAATATGGATATCCCTGTTTTACTAGGTTACTTAAATAAACCAATTGGATTCGTGTCAAAAGCAGAAATTAAAAAGTTCCCAGTTGTGCCAACTTGGATGGAACTTATGAATTGTGTATTTATGGATCGTAGCGATCGTCGTCAATCTCTTAAAGCAATTAAAGATGGAATCGAGCTATTAAAGAATGGACATTCTATCGTAATTTTCCCAGAAGGGACAAGAAGTAAGGGTGGCGAAGTTGGAGAGTTTAAGGCTGGTAGTTTTCATCTTGCAGTAAAGTCAGGTGTAGCAATTTTACCTGTAACGTTAGATGGTACATATAAGATGTTTGAAGCGAATGGAAATCGTATGAAGCCAGCTCATGCAACAGTAACAATTTCTAAGCCGATTACACCTGAAGATTATGCGAATATGGATATTAAAGAATTAACGAAGCATACACAGGAAGTTATCGCATCACAATTACATAAGTAGTAAAAAAGGTTTCAGCTTACTATAAGTTGAAACCTTTTTTATTATGCTGTAGGTAAGACATAAAAGAGTACACAAAAGAACATCATCGCACTACCACCTAAAACGAACAGGTGCCATATGGCATGGTTGAAAGGTAGCTTTTCCCAAAGGAAGAATATAGCTCCGACAGAATATAAAATTCCACCTGCTAAAAGTAGTGAAAAACCATGTCCAGTTAGATTTTCATAAAGTGGTTTAATGGCAACGATTATGAGCCAGCCCATAATGATGTAACATAAAGTTGATGCCTTTATAAAGCGACGTACAAAGAAAATTTTGAAGACGATACCTCCGATTGCAAGTGTCCATATAATAGCAAGTAACGTCCATCCTAATGGGCCACGAAGTGTAATAAGTAGAAAAGGAGTATACGTGCCAGCAATCAATAAGTAAATGGCTGAATGATCTAAAATAGTAAATATTTTTTCAACTTTAGGATGATGGATGCTGTGTAGCAATGTTGAAAACAAGTACAGTAAGAACATGCTTACACCATAAACAGTAAATGCAACTACAGCTGATGCGGTACCGTGCTTAGAAGCATGAATAATCAATATGATTAAGGCAGGGATGCTTAAAATGGCACCGATACCATGTGTAATTGCATTTGCAATTTCTTCTTTTACAAATTGGGTCATTCGTGTCATTTTTTCAGTCATAATGCAAATCCTTTCTACTATCATGAAATAATATGTCATTTCCCTTACCATATCATACACAAGGGCAATAGAAAATGAAATTTGTATAATTGATTATATTTTTGAATTTTTTTGACAAAAGGCAATGGATTTGTTGACGTTTTCAAACTTTTTTGACAAAATAAAATTATGTAATAATAGGACAAGGAAACTACTAATAAAGGGGATGGGGAAATGTTTTCAAATATTGGCTTTCCAGGGTTAATTTTAATTTTAGTAGCAGTACTCATTTTATTTGGGCCTAAAAAATTGCCGGAAATCGGGAAGGCTTTAGGGGAAACGTTAAAAGAGTTTAAAAAATCAACGAAAGAATTGACAGATGACGCATTTCAAGAAAAGGAAAAGAAAGAAAAAATGTAATGTATTTTCCTTGTAATGGATAAATAAAGTGTGGTGAACGAGTTGGAAGATCGGGAAATGAGCGTAGTAGAACATATTGTTGAGCTTCGAAAAAGAGTAATATATACGGTGTTATCCTTTGTACTATTTTTAATTATCGGATTTACTTTTACAAAGGATATTTATTTTTGGCTTGTAAAAGATTTACCAATGAAATTAACTGTTCTCGGTCCAAGTGATGTATTGTGGATTTTTTTCTCGATTGCTACAGTATTTGCTATCGTTTGTACAATTCCTTTTGCTGCTATACAAATTTGGTTATTTGTAAAACCGGGTTTACATCCAAATGAACAAAAGATGACAATAATGTATATACCGGTATTGTCTATATTATTTATTGCAGGTTTATGTTTTGGATACTTTATTGTAATGCCATTTCTATTTCACTTTTTAACTACGATAGGTAATGAAATGTTTAATACGATGTTTACGACAGAAAAGTATTTTCATTTTGTACTTAATTTAACAGTCCCATTTGCTGTGATTTTTGAATTACCAGTCGTTGTAATGTTTTTAACTAGTATTGGAATACTTACGGCGGAATTTTTAATAAAAATAAGAAGATATGCTTACGTAGCACTGATTATCATTGCATCTTGTATATCACCGCCTGACTTTTTATCTCATAGTTTAGTTGCGGTGCCGCTTATTTGTATTTATGAAGTAAGTATTGCTTTATCAAAGGTTGTTAGTAAGAGGAAAAAGAAAAGAGAAGAAATGCAGTCGAAAAGTGCCTCGTTATAAAGGCACTTTTTTATTTATTGGTTATACTATAGCTATAAACGTATACAATATATAGAAGAAAAAAATTATAGAATCTCCAAAATTTAGACAAACTTTGCGCTTTTATAAGCTTATACTAAATGTATTAAACAATTGATGGATAATGAGATTCCCGTCTCGGAGATATTTAGGATGGGAAGATGGATTAGGTGGAGATGAATAGAGTATAAATCTTCTAGCCATAAGGACTACAGAAATCATATAAGTCTGATTTTACTCCACGTTAAACAACGTGTTACAACGCAAAGTAGAGGAAGTTCAAAAATCCAATGAAAAAGAGGATTGATATTGTGATTACGAAAAGTTTTTATTTCACTCATTCAACAGGGGATTGTATTAAAATATTCGAAATCCCTGTCCTACAGGCGCAGCATCCATTATCGTTTCTAATTCAGTCTCGTCTTCAATTATTTATTGCAAAAATTCAAAAACAAAAACATCCAAGATTTGCATATTCTTTCCGTGAATATTTACAAAATTGTTTGAAGTGGAATGATTATTTAAATGTATATAAAACAAATACTCTTGAAAAAAATGCATGATATAGAGTAGAGACAGGGTTAGGAGCTCTGTCTTTTTCATTTTAGATATAAAAATATAATTAATTTGATGAAATTTCGTTCCAAATTGTTGAAAGCAATGGGAATACTAGTATAATAACAAGGAGAGCGTATTGGAAAGGGAAGAATATAATATGCAAAAAATTAAAATTGTAACAGATTCAACGGCAGATTTATCACAAGAAGTAATCGAGAAGTATGACATTCATGTTCTACCATTATCAATCTCTGTAAATGGACAAACATATTTAGATCGCGTTGATCTACAACCAGATGAATTTATTGAAGAAATGCTTAAATCAGAGGAATTACCAAAAACATCGCAACCAGCAATGGGTACATTTGTAGAAATGTATAACAAGTTAGGTGAAGATGGAAGTGAAGTACTTTCCATTCATATGACAAGTGGAATGAGTGGTACTGTAGCAACTGCAAATAGTGCTGCATCAATGACCGATACAAAAGTAACAGTTGTTGATTCTCAATTTATTACACATGCTTTAGCATATCAAGTAATTGAAGCTGCAAAAATGGCAAATGAAGGGCGCTCACTAGAAG
This sequence comes from Bacillus sp. FSL K6-1338, assembly GCF_038006965.1. Classification (NCBI taxonomy): domain Bacteria; kingdom Bacillati; phylum Bacillota; class Bacilli; order Caryophanales; family Bacillaceae; genus Bacillus; species Bacillus sp. FSL K6-1338. The sequence goes on from NZ_JBBOWI010000001.1 coordinate 2,131,019, forward strand.
AAATTTTAAAACGTGTAGATGAAGTAAGAAAGAATACTCGTTTATATGTAGTAGTAGATACATTAGAAAACTTAGTGAAGGGTGGACGTATCGGTAAAGGAAAAGCGTTTATCGGTTCGCTGCTTAATATAAAGCCAATTGCTAGTCTTGAAGACGGTGTTTATAATCCTGTAACGAAAGTTCGTAGCCAAGGCCAAATTGTAAAAACATTAGCTAAGTTATTTGAGCAAGATACAGCTGGAAAAGTTGTAAAGGCTGTTGCAATTCCACATGCGAAAGCAATTCCTTTAGCTGAAAGTATGAAAGCGGCGGTTGAAAAAGTGAGTGGGTTTGCTCAATCAGAAATTTTCTATACAACGCCTATAATTAGTACTCATACAGGTCCGGGTGCAATCGGATTTATGTATTTAGCAGAGTAATAAAAAAGCTACTTGAAAATATATTTCAAGTAGCTTTTTTATGTAAATAGAAAGTAAGAAATAAGAAGAGCTATACAGGCACTACCGCTAATGATATAGCGAGTCTGTAAATATCTATTCATAGAAAACACCCTTTATCCCGCAATTTGCGGACAGTAAAACTCCCACCTCAAAATTTAGCTGGAGCAAAGAGGTTAGGTAACGGGCTGTCCGTAAAAGCCTTCACTATAGGATTTTCTATATTATATGTTAGATGTAGAAAATCAGTCGCTACGTTACACATGTAAAGTTTCAATTTTTTCATTTATTTGCTTATCATTTGTTGCGTTACTATAAATAAAAGTTTGGCCTAAAAAGAGTACATGCAGTTGTTCCCATGGTAACATGCGCAAATTCCAATTATTTCGAAGTCTAGTTATTGCTTCACGAGGTGTTTCATCGGCGAGTGCAAATGATCCGTAATGCATCGGTATAAAATGAGTAGCGTTTAAATCTAAATAAGCTTGCACAGCCTCTTCAGGTGAAACATGAGATACTTTCATAAACCATTCTGGTTCATAAGCGCCAATGGGCATAAGAGCAATATCAATTAAAAAGCGTTCACCAATTTCTTTGAAACCTTGGAAATAGCCACTGTCGCCACAAAAATATATGGTTTCCATAGTCGTTTCATTATCAATAATCCATCCCCCCCAGTGAGACGTATTCATATCAAATAAGAATCTTCTCGTCCAGTGCTGAGCAGGTACGAAGTGAAAAGAAACTTCGTTAATTATCGTACTTTTCCACCATTTATACTCTTCTACATGTTTAAATTTCTTACGAGTAAATAATTTTTTTAATCCGATAGGTACAAGGTATAGAACATCATCATTCAACTGACGAAGAGTTGAAAAATCTAAATGATCATAATGACCATGTGAAATAAGGACAATATCAATTTTAGGTAGTGCTTCTATAGAGAGTCCAGGTTCTGTAAGTCTTGGAACTAGCTTTAATTTATTGGCCCATACTGGATCTGTTAATATATTAAGTCCATTCGTTTGGATAAGAAAAGTAGAATGCCCAATCCATGTGACAGTCGTTTTTTTTACATTACTTTGCAAAAATGCACTTTGTTTAACGGGTGATTGTTCTACTAAGAAAGAAAAATCTTTTTTGTTTTGCTTTCGTTCTTTACGCCAGCGTAAAAAAGAGCGAATTGATTTTTTTGTACTAACATTATCCATATTTTCATAGCGCTTTGCCATGAACATCACCTCATTTAAAATCGTTGTATTTGTATTGTACCGAAATGTTGTTAAGGAATACAGTGTAAAACATGGATTAATGTTTAAGGAATTGTTAAAAAATAGGGAAAGGTATTTACAAAAGTAACAATAAAAATAGTTTTATCACTTCTATTTATAGAAATAATAGTAAAAAAATATATTTTGTCTAGTAATTCGCTTGAAATAAAGAAGTAACATACGTAAATTCGTACGATTTCGTGAACAAATGTAGTAAACAATTTTCTCGTAGTGTTAACTTTTGTTATTATAAACATAACCTATTTAAATTTAGGATAGAGAAAAGAGGTTTATAAATGAAGCGTTATCAAAAAATAATTGGTCTTATGGTTGTATTTTGTCTCTTTGTACTTGCTGGATGTAGTGGATCAGGTTCAAAGCTTCGTAAACCATTGAATTGGGATTTAGAAACTTTCCAATTTACAAATCAAGATGGAAAGCAATTTGGTACAAAAGATTTAAAAGGGAAAGTTTGGGTTGCAGATTTTATGTTCACAAATTGTCAAACAGTTTGTCCACCAATGACTGCAAATATGGCCAAGCTGCAAAAGATGGCAAAAGAAGAGAAGATAGACGTTCAGTTTGTTTCATTTAGTGTAGATCCAGACCTTGATAAACCAGAAAATCTGAAAGCATTTATTCAAAAGTTTACAGAGGATACTAGTAACTGGAATTTATTAACGGGATATTCGTTAGAAGATATTACAAAGTTTTCAAAAGATAATTTCCAATCACTTGTAGATAAGCCGGAGAACGGTCAGGTCATGCATGGTACATCATTTTATTTAATTGATCAAAACGGAAAAGTAATGAAAAAGTATAGTGGCATTAGTAATACGCCATACGAAGACATTATACGTGATATGAAGCGATTAGTGGATTAAAAATAAGGGTGCATAGCACCCTTATTTTTTTGCATTAGTCTATGGATAAAATGTCATGTTGTTGGGGAAGTTTCGGCGCCCGAATTTCTAATACGCCGTTTTGATAAGAAGCTTTTGCTGCTTTTTTATTAATTGAATACGGCAACTTAATCAATCTTGATGCTTCTGAAATGGAACGTTCTCGGCGATAATAGTTATGGGATGTTTCTTCTTCCTCTTCGAGTATCTCTTCTTTTACAGAGACTTTTAAGTATTCACTTTGTATTTCAATTTGGATTTGCTCTTTTTGTATACCTGGTAGTTCAGCTGTAACAACGAGTTCTTCACCAACTTCATATAAATCTACAGGGAATGTTAATAAACGGTTTCCTTTTTGGAAAAAATGATTTAAATCAGCGATTACATTGCGAAGAGGTGTTTGCTCGAAGAAATCATCAATTTGCTTTAAGTAATTACGAACCGGTGGGCGAGAAGAATCTTTTTTTTCTTCACTCATGGTATTCCCTCCTAGAAATCAATTTGCAATATCATATGACAAAAGCTGAGAAAGGTGAGTGCCTAGTTTTCATGTTTTCATAAAAAATTGTTAAAAATGTGAAATGGAGTGATTTTTTTATAGTTTTTGGTCGCCATATTCAGTTGATTATGCTAGTATAAATAGGGTTGATATAGTAGTATAGAAACAGAATGAAAACCGAAAGAGGGTAAGAAGTATGTGTGGTTTTGTAGGATGTTTATGTGAAAACCCTAGAGAGTTTTCAGAAACAGAAAAACATCAATTTGAAAATATGAACACGATGATTTTCCACCGTGGTCCAGATGACGAAGGATATTTTCGTGATGAACATGTACAATTTGGCTTCCGCCGTTTAAGTATCATTGACTTAGAGGCAGGACATCAGCCGCTAACTTATGAAAATGATCGATATGTAATTATTTTTAATGGTGAAATTTACAACTATGTAGAATTACGTGAAATGTTACTTGAAAAAGGTGCAACGTTTGCAACGCAATCTGATACAGAAGTTATTATTGCATTGTATGCACATATGAAAGAAAAATGTGTAGACTACCTTCGTGGTATGTTTGCATTTATGATTTGGGATCGTGAAGAGAAGAAACTTTTCGGTGCACGTGACCACTTCGGTATTAAACCTCTATACATCGCACAGCAAGGTGATACTACATTCTTCGCATCTGAGAAGAAAAGTATTATGCATGTGATGGAAGATAAAGGCGTTAATCCAACGTCACTACAACATTATTTTACGTACCAATATGGCCCAGAGCCAGAAACATTAACAATTGATGTTAATAAAATCGAGCCTGGTCATTATTTCGTAAAAGAAATCGGTAAAGAGATGGAAATCCATCGCTACTGGAAACCTTATTTCAATGCTTCAAGTGCAACGAAAGAGGAGCATATCCAAGCAATTCGTGATGTACTATATGATTCAGTAAAAGTGCATATGCGTAGTGATGTACCAGTAGGTTCATTCTTATCTGGTGGTATCGATTCATCTATCATCGCTTCTATTGCAAGAGAAATGAATCCAAATCTTTTAACATTCTCTGTTGGTTTTGAGCAACGTGGTTTCAGTGAAGTTGATGTTGCAAAAGAAACTGCTGAGAAATTAGGCGTTAAAAACCATAACGTATTCATTTCAGCGAAAGAATTTATGGATGAGTTCCCAAAAATCATTTGGCATATGGATGATCCTTTAGCTGATCCAGCAGCTGTACCATTGTACTTCGTTGCTAAAGAAGCACGTAAACATGTAACAGTTGTTCTTTCAGGTGAAGGCGCAGACGAGCTATTTGGTGGTTATAACATTTACCGTGAGCCAAACTCACTAAAAATGTTCTCTTACATTCCTAGCCCAGGTAAGAGTGTTCTAAAAGCATTGAGTGGTGCTCTTAAAGAAGGATTTAAAGGTAAGAGCTTCCTAGAGCGTGGATGTACACCAATTGAAGAGCGTTACTATGGAAATGCGAAAATCTTCCGTGAAGAAGAAAAAGCTGAATTAATGAAGTATTACAATGAAAGTGTTAACTATATGGATATCACGAAACCATTGTATAACGAGATTAAAGATTATGATGATGTAAGTAAAATGCAGTACATTGACATGTTCACATGGTTACGCGGTGACATTTTATTAAAAGCTGATAAAATGACAATGGCAAACTCATTAGAACTTCGTGTACCGTTCTTAGATAAAGAAGTATTCGATGTTGCATCTAAAATTCCAACTGAACTTAAGATTGCTAACGGAACTACGAAAGCTATTTTACGTGAAGCAGCACGCGGAATCGTTCCAGATCACGTATTAGATCGTAAAAAACTTGGATTCCCAGTACCAATTCGTCACTGGTTAAAAGACGAAATGCATGATTGGGCTATAAATATTATAAACGAAAGTAAGACAGAGCATTTAATCGACAAACAGTATGTATTAAACTTACTGGAAGCACATTGTGCAGATAAAGGCGATTATAGCCGTAAAATTTGGACTGTACTTGCGTTTATGGTATGGCACCAAATTTATGTTGAGCATAAATACGATACGAACAAGTTCCATGAAGAAACAAAACGTGCGTATAGCTTAGTGTAATTAGAAAAACCTTAAGATCGCATACGGTCTTAAGGTTTTTTTCATAAATAGGAAGTATTATTGATACAATAATAGTAAAAGGATGGACAACATATGATTACGTTTGAGAAAGTTACTATAGAAAATGAAAGCGTTGTTAAAGAAATGTTTAAATCGCATAGTTTAGGTGAGAAAAAGGTACAGTATTGTGTGAAAGTTGATGATACATATATTGGTGTAATAGATTATAGTGTTCAAGAGGAACGAGCTGTTTTATCACAGCTAATTATTCATTTTGATTACCAAGGTTATGGTTATGGTACAAATACGTATTTTACATTTGAAGAAATGATGAAACAAAGAAATGTGAAAGAAATAAAAGTGCTACAAGAGGAATTAACAGAAAAAGCGCATTCTTTCATAGAGAGTTTTGGCTTTACTTCAGAAGATGGAGCGTATGTGAAGAAAATATAACGATGATTATTTATGCGATACAATAAATATAAGGCAGGTGGATGTATGACAATGACTTCTGGTCTTGTATTAATTGGAGGGTGCTTTATAGTAGCAGAACTATGTCATATAATCATTCGGAAAAGAATGATTAAGAAAAGAAAGCCGTATGAATTACAATACGTCCCTGTCTTTTTCATTATATTTTGTATGCTTAGTACATTACAAAATATAATGAACTTTCCACCACTTGTGAATGTTTTTTTAAAGTTCGGTTTACTTTATAGTGGTGTTGGAATAGTACTTTTATTTATTTTATTTTGCATACGTTATATTCACTATCAATCGTATATATTTATTTTAAATTGGTTAAAACAAGATGATAGAAACCGCCTTACATAAGGCGGTTTTTTTATTTGTGATTGTAACAGAACTTGTACATTTCACATAAAATAGGACGAGTAGCAATGCTAACATATTACAAGAAAGGGGCGGGGTAGTAAAATGAAACTTGTTATAGACGCAGGGCACGGTGGATATGATTCTGGTGCTGTTGGTAATGGCTTAGTAGAAAAAAACTTAACGCTTCAAATTGCTAGACGCGTTCGAGATATTTTAACGGTAAATTACCCAATTACAATTAAAATGACACGTGATAGTGACGTGTTTATTTCCTTATCGGAACGTGCTAATATTGCTAATGCTTTTGGTGCGGATTATTTTATTTCATTTCATATTAATAGCGGCGGGGGTACAGGTTTTGAAAGCTATATTTATAATGCGTTATCCAACAGCAGCACTGCATATGCAAAGCAACAAAAGATGCATACAGCAGTAAATCCTGTATTAACAAAATACGGTCTTCGTGATCGAGGAGCAAAAAAAGAAAATTATGCGGTATTAAGAGAAACCGCAATGGATGCAATTTTAACTGAGACTGCCTTTATTGATACAACGTTTGATGCAAATTTATTAAAAAATCCACAATTTATTGAAGATCTAAGTCAAGCGTATGCAAATGGAATAGCGGCTATTTTTGGAGTAGCTCCAAATCCACAACCTCCAAACCCACAACCGACACCTCAAACGAAGGGAATCGCTTATATCCTTGGGAAAAATGTAAATTTAAGAAATGGTCCATCAACTTCTTCCTCAGTTATTCGTCAATTAAATTCTCCAGAATCTTACGTTGTATATCAGGAAAGTAACGGATGGTTAGATTTGGGGAATGGACAATGGGTGTATAATGATCCTTCTTACATTAATTTTGTAAAGACAAGCAATAGTGATGGAAGTCCGATTGGGGTTGCATATATACAAGGGATGAATGTAAATTTAAGAAGTGGTCCATCAACTACATCTGCAGTTATCCGTCAATTAAATCCTCCAGAATCTTATTTAGTATATATAAATGAAAATGGCTGGTTAAACCTTGGTGGAAATCAGTGGGTATATAATGATCCATCGTATATTAAGTATACTCAATATTAGGAATTAAAATGATAATGCAATATGGATGCGTATCTTTGTTATGTATAACTCAGATACGCATTGTAATAACAACATAAATTTTCATACTTATACACTATATGTTAAAAAGAAACATTAGAAAAGCCAATAGAATCGAAATGGTATATATTAAAAAAGTTTTCTGATATACATTGACAATGTATGTAGTATACATTAATCTTTAATTGTTAATGATAATCGATTTCATCTAGGGAGGACATATGATACATACTAAAAAACTAATTATGTTCTGCATTATGATACTCATGGTTGTAATTGCAGGATGTAGTAAAGAAGAGAAAAAAGAAAATGATATATCAGCTAAAGCAAAAGATTCATATACGGTCAAGCATGCAATGGGCGAAACGACAGTAAATGGTACACCTAAAAAAGTTGTTGTTTTAACAAATGAAGGTGCAGAGGCTCTCCTAGCTGTGGGCGTAACGCCAGTGGGGACTACGAAACCACGTGCTGGTGATGAATGGTACCCTCATGTAGCGAAAGAATTAAAAAATACGGAAGTTGTAGGAACTGAACGTGATATTAATTTAGAAGCAGTAATGAAGCTTAAGCCAGATTTAATTATCGGAAATAAAATGCGTCACGAAAAAATATATGATCAGCTAAAAGAAATCGCACCAACTGTTTATGCAGAAACATTACGCGGTGATTGGAAAGAAAACTTTACGCTTTATACAAAAGCTGTAAATAAAGAAAAAGAAGGGCAAAAAGCTCTTGATGATTATAAAAAACGTATTGAAGGAATGAAAGAGAAGTTAGGCGATAAATTGAATTCTAAAGTTTCTATTATTCGTTTCGTGCCAGGTGATGTTCGTATTTATCAAAAAAACTCATTCTCGGGAGTTGTTTTAAATGATATTGGATTTAAACGACCACCATTACAAGATAAAGATGATTTTGCGATAAAAGGAATTACAAAAGAGCAAATTCCAAATATGGACGGGGACTACTTATTTTATTTCACGTCTGATAAAGATGCAGATAAGAATAATGAAGGAAATTCGTTAGCAAAGGAATGGACAGAAGATCCACTCTTTAAGCAACTACAGGCTTCTAAAAATAATAAAGTATTCCAAGTGGATGAAGTAATCTGGAATACAGCAGGCGGTATTAAAGCTGCGAATCTTATGTTAGATGATATTGAAAAATATTTCCTTAAATAAATGATAAAATACATCACTTTTACGAAGTGATGTATTTTTTGTTCGTGAAAATACAGAAAATTCCTTCTTTAAGGGTGACATAAGTTGTACAATAAAATCAATCATGTGATAAAGGAGTGGGGAAGAATGAAAGCTACTCATAAAGAGTGGATCTTGTTTAATGGGAGAATGATTAATACGAAGGAAGAACAGCCGATGGTCGCATTAGAAGAGCGCGGCTTCCAATTTGGTGATGGTATTTATGAAGTATTTAGACTATACGATGGCAAGCCTCATTTATTAGATTTACATTTGGAACGATTCTTTAACTCTATGGCAGAAATAAAACTAATTCCACCATTTACGAAGGAAGAATTAGTGGAAGAGTTACATCAAATGATTGAAAAAAATCAATTTCAAGAAGATGGGAATGTATATTTACAAATATCAAGAGGTGCACAACCACGCAATCATGTATATGAATCAGATTTACAACCGACATATTTTGCAAATCTTGTTTCGTTCCCAAGACCAGTTGCTTCAATGAAGGCAGGGATTAAGGTAACGGTAGAAGAGGACATCAGGTGGAAGTTTTGCCATATAAAATCATTAAATCTTTTACCAAATATCATGATTAAAAATAAAATAAATGAACAAGGGTATCAAGAAGCAATATTAGTACGAGATGGCATTGTGACTGAAGGGTGTCATTCGAATTTCTTTATGGTGAAAAATAATAAATTGATTACACATCCGGCTGACAATTTCATTCTACAGGGCATTACGCGGCACTATGTTATTACATTAGCGAAAGAGTTACATATCGAAGTAGAGGAACGAGAGTTTTCATTACAAGAAGTATATGAGGCTGATGAGTGCTTCTTTACAGCGACGCCGCTTGAAATATTCCCAGTCGTTCAAATTGGTGATGAACAGTTTGGAAACGGCGAAAGAGGACCAATTACAAAGAAACTCCAAGTGGCATATGAAGAAAGTATTAGATTGTTTAAAGTTATGAACTAATATTGAAGAAAAAAGCTGATATTCCTTCAGCTTTTTTTCATGATATAATTCAAGCGTAGGACAAGATTTGAAAACGCTGTAAAAAGGGGATTTAATGTATGAATTATGAAGGTTTTAAAGAAGTAATTCACGGAAGACGAAGTGTTAGAAAGTTCACAGAACAAGAAGTATCTACTAATGATATAAAAGAAATAATTGATTGTGCTCGTTATGCACCGAGCGATACGAACTCACAAACGTGGGAATTCTTGGTCATTATGAACCGAGAGAAGATTAAAGAAATTGAACAAATGACATGGGATGCTTTACATAAACTTGCGGCAAAAGCAACAGATAATGGAGAAGAGAAAGCAGGGAAATTACTTACGCGTTCTTTCGGACCATATGCGACAGCTTTCTCTGAGGCACCAGTATTAATCGTATGCTTGGCAACACCATATGAATCAAAGTTTCGTGAAAAGATATTTGATCCCATTGCTTTTGTTCCAGATTCAGTTTGGGAAGAAGAAGGGATTAAGAGTAGCTGTTTAGCGGCACAAAACTTAATGTTAGCTGCACATGCAAAGGGACTTGGTACTTGTCCAATGACAGGGCCAGTATTGCTAGCTCAAGATGAACTGCGCCAATATTTACAAATTGAGCCTGAAAAACAAATAAATATGGTTATTTCACTCGGATTTCCGAAAGATAAGCCAAAAAAACTTCCAAGAAAAGAAGTAGAAGAAATCACAACATTTGTTTTTTAAAGTGCAAAATAAAAAGACATTGGACATATCAATGTCTTTTTATTTTGGAGCGGGTATTATATCGATTTGTTGGGCTAAAATGATAAATAAGAAGGAATTACTATTTATTTCATAAAAAAAATTAATGTTCTATTAAGGAAAGTATGATACATTAATCGTGAGCAAGCTTCTATATGTTCATAAAAGTTTTAAAAGTTATTTTTGTATAATAAATTATAATCAAATGACAGGGGGGATGAATTTTGAAAAAATTCATAATCACTGGATTGTCTGTATTGTTATTAGTAGGTTGCGGTGCTCCACAGGAAAAAGAGGACGCGCAATCAAAACAGGAAGAACAAGTTGTAAACGCAAGTGATGAGAATATGGTTGTATTTCCTGAAGGCGCAATGTCAATTGGAGAAGGGAAAGTAAAAGTTATTACTCCAGATGGTACTTCTGAAAATGGAAATATACCGACTGTATTCATCAAAAAGGATACTTTAATTCAGCAAGTTGAACTAGAACTTTCTAATTTTCAAAGTGATAAAGAAACATTCATATTTGTAGATCAAATGTATACAGATAAACATCAAGTAACTAGTACAACACAGACAACAGTACAATTAAAAGAAAAGACGCTGGAAACAGGTAGTCATACAATTACTGCAGTTCAGTATGAAAACAATGACCCGAAAGGAAAGGTTATTAGTTTTAATCAAGCAACATTTGAGACAAAGCCTGCGTCTTAATCAGAATAAAAAGTACATTACTCAAAAAAGTAGTGTGCTTTTTTGTTTGGATGGAATGGTGTAATAGGGAATAATTTATTTCGTTTTCTAGTACGATTAAGCAGTAAGGAATCACTTGTTACTACTATGATGGAGAAAAAGGTTGAAGGTATGAATCGATATGTTCGTATCTTCTTGATTAGTATAATCATGTCAGTAATTTGGTTTACTATACAAGACGTTAATCAACTTACGTTTAATTATCAAACTTATGACTTGTTAATGGGAAGTATATGTTTTGTCATTGTGTGCCTGTTTTATGATAAACTTTGATTAAGATAAGTTTTACAAGAAAAATGTAGGTATTTCATTTGAAATGTCGAATAGTACATACGATGTCGTAATAACAAATTTTCTATTGTTTACTGTGAAACAGGAGAAGGGGAGATAGTAGTTATGAAACGAGCTCTTATTAATATTGATTATACATATGATTTTGTAGCGGAAAAAGGCGCTTTAACTTGCGGAAAACCAGGTCAAGAAATCGAACAGGAAATTGTACATATAACGAAGCAATATATTGAAAATGGAGATTACGTAGTGTTTGCAATTGATAAACATGAAGAAAATGATGAATATCATCCCGAAGCGAAATTATTCCCTCCTCATAATATAGCAGGTACAAATGGTAGAGACTTATTCGGTGAGTTACAAGAAGTATACGAAACATATAAAAATGCTGAGAATGTATATTATATGGATAAAACGCGATACAGTGCGTTTGCTGGAACAGATTTAGAGATGAAGTTAAGAGAAAGAGGAATAGAAGAAGTTCATCTTGTAGGTGTTTGTACTGATATTTGTGTTCTTCATACAGCAGTAGATGCGTATAATAAAGGATTTAAAATTGTTGTTTATGAAAAGGCAGTTGCATCTTTTAATGCGCAAGGGCATGAATTTGCACTTGGACATTTTAAATCTTGTTTACATGCAGAAGTGAAATGAAAAAGAGGCCTTTAAAAAGGTCTCTTTTTTGCGTTTAAACCGAGACGACATTTTGCTCAATTAATTTTTTTATGAATGGACTAATATTTTGTGGTAGCTCATTTAAATTAAAAAACTGTACATGTAATGATTCGACTCGATCAGCTTGTAGCGAGCCACCTGTAATATCTTTGCAAAGGTAAGCGATTGTCATAGGGTAAAATTCATCTCCGTTCGGTAATTTCACAAAAAATTCTTTACCTGAAAATACACTTACCAGCTGAAGTGTACCAATTTCAATTCCTGTTTCTTCAAGTACTTCTCGTCTTCCAGCTTCTTCTGTAGATTCACCAAGTTCCACAAAACCTCCTGGGACACCCCACATGCCATTTCGCCTTTGTTGTAGTAATATTTGTCCTTGTTCATTGAAAACAGCTACCGCAACGCCTGCTAAATTGAGTGGCCTTGATCCAACAACTTCTCTTAGTTCTTCAATATATCCCATTGGTTGTAACCTCCGTGAGTAATAATATTTTCAAATGAACTATTCGATATAATGTAAATGTTTTCCTTTTGTTGAGATGAGTAGTGTAGTTTTAAAGTAAAGTCATAAAAAATTTCAATTGCCAGCTCCCTTTAGGCTATGAAAAAGGGTATATTTATAGAAGAATGTCTAATGAATTTAAAAAATATAGCGGCTTTGTATAGAATTTTTATTAGTTAAGGAAGTGGATGGATGAGTTTATTAACGTATACTGAAGAATTTTTTAATTATGTAAGGGAGTTTTTACTTTTAAGATTTTTGCTATTTGCTTTAGTTTTAATCATTATTTCGTTTGTAATAAACCGTATTATTGATTGGTTTTTTAGGAAATCAAGCTTTTTTGATGAAGAGGTAGAGCAGACAATTCAAAGTGTAATTCGATCTATTTTTAGATATATCATTATCATCAGTCTTATCATATATTTAATTAGCCAATTTGTAGATATAAAAAGTATTATTGCAGGTGCAGGGATAGCTGGAGTTGTCATCGGTTTTGCTGCACAACAGATGCTAAAAGATGTTATATTAGGCTTTGCAAGATTAGCGGACAAAGAGTTTCGAGTTGGTGATTTTGTAACTTTTAACGGAACAAATTCAGGAACTATTGAAGAGATTAGTATTCGTTTTATGCAAATACGTGAATGGTCAGGAAAATTACTTACCATCCCACACGGAGAGATTAGAACGATACAAAATTTTAATAAAGGATGGATGCGTGTAATTGAACGTATCACGGTAAGTTATCAGGAAGATCCAACAAGAGTGAAGGAATTGTTAGAAGAAGTATGTGTTATATGCAATGAAAAATTGGATCAAACTCTTTATAGAGTAGAGGATGAGGCTGTTGAACCATTTAAATACGTCGGTGTTACAGACTTAAATCCTAACCTGAAATATGTTGGCTATGAATTTTGTATTACAGGTTTAATAAAGCCAGAAGATTATTTTGAAACTTCTAGACAAGTAAGATTTGAATTAATGTCTATATTCCATAAGAATCAAGTGCAAATGCCGGCAGCGAATATGGTTGTTACTACTGAAAGTTTACAGCATATTCATGGTGGACAATCTTTATCGGACAGCTAAAGTAGAATCGCTTGTTAACAAAAATTCTGATTCCAACATTGGATAGAATAACAATAATAAAATGATTGATATAAAGAAAGGGCTGAAGGAATTCGGTTCTTTTTTTATTTATAGAATTTAGAAATTTCTTAATGTTATAATTGTAGTTGGTGATGAGAATGAACTTTGAAGAAAAAGAGATGCATCGTTTAGAAGCATTAAAAGAAATTGCTGAATTATTAAATGAAGCAACAAACTTACAGGATATGTTAGAAAAAGTGTTGCATACATTGTTACAAGTAATGAATTTACAAACAGGGTGGATATTCTTTATTGATGAAAGTGGAAAGCATAGCATGCTTGTAGACGAAAATTTACCAGAGGCTCTTACGTGGCAAGAGAAGAAGCCGATGTGTGAAGGAAACTGTTGGTGTGTAGAACGTTTTGTGAATGGAAGATTAGAAAAAGCGACTAATATTATTGAATGTAAGCGAATAGAAGATGCAATTGAATGTAATTGGGGAGAGACAGAAGATGTTACACATCATGCGACAATTCCGCTTAGGTCTGGATCAGAAAAATTTGGTCTACTAAATGTGGCTGCGCCTCATAAGACTCATTTTTCAGAGGAAGAGTTAGCATTATTAGAATCAATTGCATTTCAAATTGGAACAACAATACAACGTATTCAGTTAGTTGAGAAAGAACGTAAATATGTAGTGGTAGCGGAAAGAAATCGACTTGCACGTGATTTACATGATTCAGTAAAACAATTGTTATTTTCTATTATGCTAACAGCGAAAGGTACTTTGAATATGACGCAAGATAGAGAATTGCAAGAGATGTTAAGTTATATTGGAGAATTATCACAAGAAGCATTACAAGAGATGACTCTATTAATTTGGCAATTAAGACCTGAAGGATTAGAGAAAGGGTTAGCAGAAGCAATTCAAAATTACGGGAAGTTATTAGGAGTTCAAGTGGAAGTTCGAATTGATGGGATGGTTTCAATTGGGGATGAAATAGAAGAAGTTTTATGGCGTATTAGCCAAGAGGCGCTACATAATTGTAAAAAGCATGCTTCGTGTGAAAAGGTACATGTTCTTTTGAAAATAGAAAATAACCAGTTACATTTTTACATAGAAGATAATGGAATAGGATTTATACAAGAGCAAGTAAGGGAGTCAGCACTTGGCCTGAAAAGTATGAAGGAACGTATTCAGTTAATGAAGGGGTCGTTTCAAATTATAACAGAGCTGAGAAAGGGTACAAAAATAGAAATTCAATTGCCGATTTGAAGGGGAGAATAAGATTGAAGATTAAATTGCTACTAGTTGAGGATCATCATATCGTTCGAAGAGGACTTGTATTCTTTTTGAAAACGAGAGAAGAATTTGAAATTATTGGGGAAGCGGAAAATGGCGAAGAGGCATTACATTTCGTGCAAAAAGAAAGACCGGATGTCGTACTAATGGATGTATCGATGCCGAAAATGGATGGAATTGAGGCAACAAAACGTCTAAAGCAATACGATGAGACGATAAAGGTACTTATATTAAGTAGTTTTTCAGAGCAAGATTATGTTATACCAGCACTTGAAGCTGGAGCAGATGGTTATCAATTAAAAGAAGTACAACCTGAGCAACTTGTCGCTTCTATTATTGCAGTACATCAAGGAAATGCGAATTTTCACCCGAAAGTAACACCTGCATTAATGGGGCGTACCGCAGTAAAGAAGGAAATAGAAAATCCTTTTTCAATGTTAACGAAAAGAGAGCAAGAGGTACTTCGCGAAATTGCGAAAGGAAGAAGCAACAAGGAGATTGCAGCAGAACTTCATATTACAGAACAAACTGTGAAAACACACGTTTCAAACGTTTTAGCTAAATTAGAAGTGGATGATCGTACGCAAGCCGCATTATACGCAGTGAAACATGGGGAGGATTATTCATAAGCATGAATAATTCTGTTATATCGTATGACAGAATACATAGGAGCAATTAAAATTTATAGTAATCCCTAATATAGGTTTTTCTTCTTTCAATAATTAGGTACAATAAAGTTAAACTAATCGGTTTTTACAGGATAAAGCTACGATAGAAGAGGAGGATATGCTATGCCTGGTACAAGGAGTGGGATTGGAAAGATTCAGGCTTCGTTAAATGGTTTATCACCGAAATTGCGAAGTATTGCCGAACATATTTTGAAACATCCACAAGATGTTGTACATAAATCTATTACAGAATTAGCTGAAGTTACGAGTAGTTCCGAAGCGACGATATTCCGCTTATGTAAACACCTTGGTTTGCAAGGTTTTCAAGATTTAAAGATTACATTAGCTCGTGAAATTGTACATACACCGATGCAAAATATTCATGAAGAGGTATCAGCAGAAGATAGTATGGTAACTGTTGCTAAAAAAGTTTTTCATTCGCATATTACAGGACTGCAAGATACTTTACATTTGCTAAATGAAACAGCACTTGAGCAGGCTGTACGAGCTTTGCAAGAAGCAAGGCGAATTGAGTTTTATGGAAATGGTGGCTCTGGTATTATTGCGATGGATGCGTATCATAAGTTTATGAGAACGGGTATTTCTTGTATCGCTCATACTGATTCGCATTTTCAAATTATGGGAGCAGGTTTACTCTCGGAAAATTCAGTTGTTATTGGCATTTCTCATTCTGGTAGCAATAAAGGGTTACTTGAAGCGTTAGAAGTAGCGAAAGCAAGAGGGGCCAAAATTATTGCGATTACGAGCTATAAGAAATCAGCATTAAGTCAGCTTGCTGATATAACGTTATATACATCAACACGTGAGACTGAATTCCGTACAGAAGCAAGTTCATCACGATTAGCACAGTTAAGCTTATTAGATACTTTGTATGTAGGGTTGTCGTTGCAGCGACAAGAAGAAACACTAAAAAATTTACAAAGTATACGTGAAACGATTTCGATGAAGCGAATATAAAAAAGCTCTTCAAATGAAGAGCTTTCAGATTGTAGACAAACTATTTTTGGAGAGTTCAAATGCTAAAAATAGTTTGTCTCGTATTTTATGGATAATTTATCTAATTGTATTTATATGTAGTGCTTTCTATATATAATTTACTATAAGTGAGGAAGGTGTCTTATGAAAATATCCGTTTATGTTGCAAGTGCATTTAGCAAGGATCATAAAGGCGGAAATAAAGCAGGAGTGGTATTTATTGAGAATACAAATACATTGACCACTACTCAAAAAATGACAATAGCGAAACAACTGGGTTATGCGGAAACCGCATTTATATCAGAATCTGAAATTGCTGATTATAAATTTGAGTATTTTACTCCAAAAGAAGAAGTTGATTTATGTGGTCATGCCACAATTGGCTCTTTCGCGATACTGATGCATTTAAATAAAATTTTCAAGAATCGCTATACGATTGAAACGAACAGCGGTGTTCTTACTATTACCATAACAGATGACATCATATTCATGGAACAAAATAAACCGATATTCTATGATGTTGTATCTCCAAATGAGTTCACCGACTGTTTTGACATTAAAGATATAGACAATAAATACCCAATCCAAATTGTCTCCACGGGCTTAAAAGATATTTTAATTCCTATAAAAAGCGAAACACAATTACATGCACTGCAACCTAATTTTGAAAAAATTAAAGAAATCAGCAAGTATTATAATGTTGTTGGGATGCATCTATATACTTTTAATGACAATCGAATTATATGCAGAAATTTTGCTCCACTATACGACATTAATGAAGAAGCAGCGACTGGAACTTCAAACGGTGCATTAGCTTGCTACCTTTATGAACAGCACTATTTGCAAAAAGAAGTCTATGTATTTGAACAAGGTTATTCTTTACACTCGCCTTCCGAAATATTAGTTAAATTAGCAACCAATAGCAAAAATAAAATAGAAAAAGTTTATGTTGGCGGTAAAGGCTATTACTGTGAAACTAAGTGTTTAAATGTAGAAAATATTGAGTAAAGAGCTTTTTTTTATCGTTGAGAAGTTTGTTAATTTATTTTCTTTTCTTTTAGAAATGTATGACTTACATATAGTCAGTGATAAACTCTCATTTTTAAAAATTAAAAATAAAGACCGATTTGTGTAATGATTCAAATATTGTTCATAATTTCACAATTTGTTTATGAAGTGTCATGTTATGATGAACATGTAATGATGATTGAATACTTAAATTTGGTACGGTAACTAGCCAAAGTAGTGAGGAAAGTAGTTGTGAGATAAACTCATTAAAACGCTAGAACACTAAAGGGGAGATCACATATGAAAGCAGTAGTGGTTAATAAAAACAGCAAAGCAAACATCGAAGTGGTTGAAAAAGAATTACGTCCGTTACGCTCAGGTGAAGCGTTAGTAGATGTAGAGTATTGTGGAGTTTGCCACACTGATTTACACGTTGCGAATCATGATTTTGGTAACACTGATGGCCGTATTCTTGGTCATGAGGGTGTAGGTATTGTTACGAAAATAGCTGATGATGTTAATTCGCTAAAGATAGGTGACCGTGTAAGTATTGCATGGATGTTCCAATCTTGTGGACGTTGTGAATATTGCGTAACTGGTAGAGAAACATTTTGCCGTGAAGTTAAAAACGCAGGTTATTCAGTAGATGGTGGTATGGCTGAACAATGTATCGTTACAGCTGATTATGCGGTAAAAGTACCAGAAGGATTAGATCCTGCTCAAGCATCATCAATTACATGTGCTGGTGTAACTACATATAAAGCTATTAAAGTATCAGATATTAAACCTGGTCAACCTATTGTAATCTATGGCTGCGGTGGATTAGGTAACTTAGCTATCCAATATGCTAAAAATGTATTTGGTGCAAAGGTAATCGCAGTAGACATTAATGACGACAAATTAGCCTTAGCGAAAGAAGTTGGTGCTGATATGACTATCAATCCAATTTCTCAAGGTCCTGCTGATAAAATTGTTCAAGAGGAGCTTGGTGGCGCTTATGCTGCGGTAGTAACAGCAGTCTCTAAAGTAGCCTTTAACTCAGCAGTTGATGCAGTACGTGCTTGCGGTAAAGTAGTTGCAGTAGGGCTACCAGTAGAAACAATGGACTTAAACATCCCGCGACTTGTACTGGATGGAATTGAAGTAGTTGGTTCTCTAGTTGGTACTCGTAAAGATTTGGAAGAGGCGTTTATGTTTGGGGCAGAAGGAAAAGTAGTGCCGGTTGTTCAAACTTGTTCGCTAGATAAAGTACAAAATGTATTCGAAGAAATGGAACAAGGTAGAATTCAAGGGCGTATGGTAATTGATTTTAAAAAACATAATTGTGATTGCAAATAATTCACTTTAAATATAAAAATTGTGAGTCTAGCAAAGGACATGTAAAAAAAGTTAGACGGCATAAAAAGATGATCCCTGTATTTAATAGGGATCATCTTCTTTATTTTCTACTAATATCGATGCCAATTAATACTTGATTAATGAGAAACGATTAAAGGTTTACTTTATTTGCAAACGAAAAAGAATCTTTATGTTTAACAAATTTTTTATGATCTGGAACGTTTTGAATTGCTACAATTTGCGAATCTCTTGCTTTCAGTGCATCTTGAATCCCGATGGTCATAAGCTTAATAAATAGAATCGTAATAAAGAATGAAGCGAGAGTATAAAAAATAATCCACCATGAAAGATTCATTTCATTACGATTTAATCCAATAAGGCCTGCCCAATCATTAGATAGAGAAACAGGTTTGAGCACTCCGTCATAGAGTTCACGCATTTGTATGCCGCCAATTACAATGTTAAGCAACGCTAAATGGATAACGAGTATGAGTGTTTGGACGATATGTTCCATAAATAATACAAATAAGCGGTCAAGTAATAAGACTCGTAAGTGTTTTTTAATAATATGAAAACGACTAGCCCCCAGTAATTGTGAACTTAAGATGTAATCTTGTTTCATAAATTCATCAACCTCTGAGGATATGTATAAAGAAAGTGTAGGCAGAGCGACGAAAATAAGTACGAGTACTTGATAAAATGTAAATGAAATATTTGGATCTACCCCATCAGCATTTGACGTGATTACAATATTAACGGGCGTGATAAGTATGAATGCGATAAATAGAGTTGGAATATAATAAAAAACTTCTGAGCATGACTGGAAAAATCTCTTGAGTTTTGGAGCAAATAAACTTAAGAGGATTCCTATACATGTTCCGCATAAAATTCGAAAGAAGCTAATTGCCACGGCTAATAAAATAGTAAATTTTGCTCCTTCTACAATTTGTAAGAAAACAGACTCTCCAAAACGATCAGATCCAAAAGGTGGAATTAACGATGGTGGAAAGGGAGCCTTTCCAAGTAATTCGTTATTTTCATTGTAAAGTAACTGAGGAGGTTTTGGGATGTTATCTTTAAAGAACCAACTATAAATAAAACTAGCTGAAATAAGTATGAATAAATAAGTAAAGCCGATTAAAAAGCGTTTTGATTTCCAAATAGATTTCATAATGATACTCCTTTCAATTGCTTTTTCCATCTATTCATCATGAATGAGATTATTTGGAAAATGGCGTAAAACGGTAAAATAATCATAACAAGTATAATAAATGTAGCTGGAGGTGAAACAAACGCCTTATTAAATAAAAATTGAATAATGCCTTCCATATTAAAAACAAATTCTAAAATGAATAAATTAGAAAGTAAGAAAACAAAAATCGTTTTTAAATGGTGGAAGAAGTGGATAGATATATTTTTGAATAAATGAATGCATAATATATAACTTGATGAAAGGCCTTTTCCATATGCAACCTCTACGTAATGTTTTCCTTGTTCTTCTTTTATGTATAACACCATCATCCGAAACATTTGTAATGTAGGTAAGACAGCTAATGATAAAATAGGGAGTAAATAAGCTCGATTTTCATTAAAAGAAATAATAGTGACAGGAGATTCCCCAAATTTCTGAAGTACCCATATGAAAAATATTTGCAAACAAATCATCATCATCATATCAGGGACAGCTTCTAATATGAACACAATTCGGTTTATCCATTTTTTTATATAATCTTTTGCTAAAAAATAAAAAAATGCCATGCTAGATGATAAAAAGAGAGCAAGAAAAAAGGCTGAAAATAATATAGTAAATGAATATAGGTAAGGTTCTAAAACAGTTGGAAATAATGGTGTTTTTTTGAAATGGCCAAACTTCGGGTCTGATCCTATAATCACTAATGATTCAAGGGAGAAGACCTGTTTTAACATGGTAACGATCTGATTAAAAAAATAAATTGGTTGAAAGGTAAATCCTTGTTGAGTGATAAATAAATAAGGTAAATTTAATAATAGTAAGAGTGATAAAAGAATTGATGAAAGCTTAATTGTGAATTGAGATATTGTATTTAACATTAAATCCCTCCGACATCTTTTTACAACATTATACAATAAATTCTATATTATTGTTTTATTTTTCTGAAAAATAAAAATACTGTTGAATTTTATAGTATGCAAGATATATTTACAAGATAAAAAAGTAATAGTAGGGGCCGCGCTCTATTTTTATCAAGACAAAAGGACTAGTGAACTTAAAACAATAAACAAGAGCAAAATGCACAGAATTTTCATTCTGCGGGTAGTTACTTTTCTTGGCTTGATAGCGATATTACGTGACCGCTAAAAATGAATATTGCTTTTCAACTCTTTCTTCATGCAAATGAGTAGAACGTATGGAGGACTATGTATGTGTTGTTAATGAGAGGAAAGAGTGTATTGCGTAACGAATATAACGTAATTTTACCGCAAGGAGTAGCTAAATTTAGTGTATAAGTGAAATGGAATGAGTAGATTTATTTTTTTATATGAAAAAAATTTTCTTTTTATAACTTGATAAATAAAAAAATATTTTATATACTAATTCATGTAAACGGTTTACTAAATCGTATTTTGCTAGAAATGAAGGGAAGATTCGCATGGAAACAAGGGGGAGAGTAATCGGGATTGATATCGGTACCACAAGTACGAAAACGGTTGTGTTCACAGAAAAAGGAAAAGTCATTGCATCACATGCAATCGATTACCCAATTATTCAACCGAACGTCGGATGGGCTGAGCAAGATCCTGATGTAATATGTGCCGCTGTATACAAAAGTGTAAGCGTTGCCATCGAAAAGGGTAATGTATTACCAGAAGATATTTCTTCAATCGGTATTAGTACAGCTATGCACGCATTAATTGCAGTAGATGAAAATGGTGCGCCATTAACGCGTTCTATCATTTGGGCAGATAATCGAAGTACGAAGCAATCAGAAAAATTATTACAACAAATGAATGGGCATGAAATTTATAGACGTACAGGTACACCAATTCATCCGATGTCACCACTTTCTAAATTGTTATGGATGAAAGAAGAGGAACCAGAGTTATATACAAGTGCTTATAAATTCATTTCCATTAAAGAGTATGTGATTTACCAATTATTTTCACGCTACGTAGTTGATTATTCGATTGCTTCTGCTACGGGGTTATTTAATTTAGAAACATTAAACTGGGATGAAGATGTTTTAACTATGTTACATATGTCACCAGAACAATTATCAACCCCTGTACCAACTACATATATTTTATCAGGTATGAAGCCAGAATTAGCACAGAAGATGGGGATAAGTGCAGAGACACCAATTGTCATAGGAGCAAGTGATGGGGTTCTTGCAAATGTAGGAGTTGGGGCGATATCACCGGGTGCGGCTGCAATTACCATTGGAACGAGTGGTGCGGTTCGAACAATCTCATCAAATATAAATACAGATGAGAAAGGGAGAACGTTTTGTTACGCATTAACAGATGAGCACTGGGTAATCGGTGGTCCAACGAATAACGGCGGAATATTACTGAGATGGTTACGTGATGAATTTGGTAGTCCAGAGCAAGAAGTAGCAAGAAAGCTCGGAATTGATCCTTATGATTTATTAATTAAATATGCAGAAAGCGTACCAGCTGGAGCGGATGGGCTATTGTTCTTACCTTTCTTATCTGGAGAACGCGCACCTTACTGGAATGCAAATGCTCGTGGTACATTCTTTGGAATCAATCTTCAACATAAGCGAGAACATTTTATACGTGCAGTGATGGAAGGTGTTTGTATGAGTGTATATTCAGTAGCACTCGCAATTAGAGATTGTACAGGGCCACTTACTGAAATACGAGTTTCAGGAGGGTTTGCGAAATCTGCATTTTGGAGACAAATGTTGTCCGATATGATGGGGAAAGAATTGCTTGTACCTGAAAGTCATGAAGCATCTGCGCTTGGGGCAGCGGCAGTTGCTTTATATGCTGTAGGAAAAATTGATTCTCTTGAAGAGGTAAAGGATTGGATTGATATTGTTCATCACCATGTACCGAATAAAGAAAATACGGCTATATATTTAGAAATGTTTTATATGTATGAACGACTTTACAATCGCTTGAAAGAAGAATTTGATTGTATAGCTGCTTTCCAACGTAAATAATAGGGGGATTGGGAGAAATGGTAGTTGGGATCGTACTAGCGGCAGTTGTCATACTACTTTTACTTATTACGGTAGTAAAATGGCATCCATTTGTCGCATTAATTTTAACAGCAATTGGTGTAGGATTAGCAATGGGAATGCCTTTAATTGGAACTTCACCAAAAGATCCAGGAATTATTGATTCTATTAAACTAGGGCTTGGTAATACGTTAGGATTTTTAGCAATAGTTTTAGCACTAGGAACGATGCTTGGAAAAATGATGGCCGAATCTGGTGGTGCTGAACGTATCGCTAACACATTAATTAATCGTTTTGGGAAGAAACGAGTTCACTGGGCGATGATGTTCGTTGCATTTTTAGTAGGGATTCCGGTATTTTTCCAAGTTGGATTTGTCCTATTAATTCCGTTAGTATTTACAATTGCGTTAGAAACTGGGGTATCACTTATTACAATCGGTATTCCGCTAGTAGCAGGACTGTCAGTCGTACACGGACTTGTTCCACCGCATCCAGCGGCAATGGCGGCAGTTGGTATTTTTAAAGCAGATGTAGGGAAGACAATTTTATATGCGTTAATTGTCGGACTTCCAACTGCAATTATTTCAGGTCCACTTTACGGGAAATGGATTGGTGCTCGTATCCATAAGGAAGTACCATTAGATATAGCGGAGCAATTTATTGAAAGAGATAAGAAGAAAGAACTTCCTAGCTTCGGAAATACATTGTTTACTATTTTACTTCCAGTATTTCTTATGCTTGGTGCATCCATTGCTGAAGTAGCGTTACATAAAACGAGTCAACTTGCACAAGTGTTACACTTTATTGGAGATCCAATAGTCGCTTTATTAATTGCAACGATTTATTCTTTCTTTAGCCTTGGTTATGCAAAAGGATTTTCTAAAGATAAAGTATTACAATTTACAAATGATTGCCTTGGGCCAATTGCAAACATATTGTTAGTGATTGGTGCAGGCGGCGCATTTAATAAAGTACTATTAGATTCTGGAATTGGAACGACAATTGCAGATATGGCGAAAGAATCGCATATTTCACCGATATTATTAGGGTGGGGAATTGCGGCACTAATCCGAATCGCAACTGGATCGGCAACTGTTTCTATGATGACAGCAGCTGGAATTGTAGCACCGATTGCAGCAAGTACACCTGGTGTAAATGTTGAACTACTAGCACTTGCAACAGGCGCAGGGTCATTAATTTTATCACACGTGAATGATTCGGGATTTTGGATGATTAAAGAATATTTCGGAATGACTGTGAAAGAAACATTATTAACATGGACCGCAATGGAGACTATACTATCAGTTGTAGCACTTGGATTAATTTCGATATTAAATATATTTGTATAGAATGGGAGATTGATTAATATGAAACTAGGTTTAATTGGATTAGGAAAAATGGGATTCCCATTAGCTGAACACTTACATGAAGACAAGCATGAAGTAGTTGTATACGATGTAAATAAAGAGCTTGTAGAAAAGGCAGGAAAACTAGGAATTACTGCACGTCATACATTAAAAGAAATGATCGCTGAATTAGAAGCTCCTCGTACGATCTGGGTAATGGTGCCTGCAGGAGAAGTTGTAGAGTCAGTATTAAAAGATGTGTATCCGTTATTAGATGAAGGTGATATCGTTATTGAAGGCGGAAATTCATTCTATAAAGATACGTTACGCCGTGCTGAAGAAGCGAAAAGCTTTGGGTTACATTATGTAGATATCGGTACATCTGGCGGTGTAGAAGGAGCTAGATACGGTGCTTGTTTAATGGTTGGTGGAGAAAAAGAAATTTATGACCAATTAGAACCTTTATTTAAAGATTTAGCAGTAGAAAATGGCTATTCTTATGCTGGCCGCGTTGGTAGTGGTCATTTCTTAAAAATGGTTCATAACGGTATTGAGTACGGCATGATGCAAGCAATCGCTGAAGGATTTGAAGTACTAGATAAGAGTGACTTTGATTTCAATTATGAAGATGTTGCAAAAGTATGGGCGAACGGATCAGTAATCCGCGGTTGGTTAATGGACTTAACTGAAAAAGCATTTGCAGATGATCCTAAACTTGATGGCATTAAAGGTGTAATGAACTCTTCAGGAGAAGGGAAATGGACTGTTGAAACTGCGCTTGAGTTACAAGCAGCGGCACCAGTAATCGCGATGTCATTATTTATGCGCTATCGTTCTCAGGAAGATGATACATTCCATGGAAAAGTAGTTTCAGCACTACGTAATCAGTTCGGTGGACATGAAGTTGTAAAAAAATAAGGATGTTTTTGAAAAGAAACTTGTGCATAAGCGCAAGTTTCTTTTTTATAGTTTAAGAAATTACTAATTTACAAATACCAATCAATCATCGTTTTTTTGTCACAAATGACAGCTTCAACATTCATTGATTGAACAATATATTCTATATTTTCTTCTTTAGCTAATAATAAGGTTGTAAAGGAATCGTATATACTCATAAACGCATACTCATTGTCTTCGCCAGTAATAATTAACTCATTATTGCTAATGTCCCAAATATCTAATGGAGTAGTATTATTTACCTGTAATAATCCGTTTGTATCAAGAATTGGTTCAGAGAAATATAGATTTCTTGCACCTTTAGAACCGAGGAGTTTAAGTAATTTGTGTAATAAAAATATAGACGTATAATCTTCTGTTGGATAATAAAGATCTTTTTTTAAGTTTGAATGTAGCTTTTCAGCTAAATCCTCTCTTTTATATTCTTCTGAAAGGGCACTAATGGAAGTCAACATGGCCATTGCTAATTCTGCGTATGAATGTAATCCACTACAAGACATCATTTCCTTCCAAGAAACGGATTTCCCATTATGAATGATTTCTTCAGTGCTAGGATAGATGTGCTCATATGGTCTTTTTCTCACAGACTTTTCCCATCCTAAAGGCATTTGGATAAAAGGATGTAGCAATATAGCTGCAGATTTAAAGTTTCTTGGTAGTTGTTCTAAAATTGGTGATTTGTCATCTAGCCAAATGTAATCCAACAAAATATAACCTCCCCTTAGACTTTGAAATGTACGGATTCCCATATTATATTTTTTGGCATTGATTGTATCAAATATAAAGCGAAGTATGAAATATGTCCCAACATAAAAGTAAGAATAAATAAAATGAAGTTTTCATAAATAGTAAAAGGGTGCTTATGTCATCAGTATAGCTAAAAAATGTTGTTACATATGAGAAGAGCGTGCTAATAAAATATGAGGTGGTTAAATGGGAAATGAGCAAGTGAAGTCTGTAAAGGAAGAAAAAAAGTTATGTCTTTGTATGATCGTCAAAAATGAGTCTAGAATTATGGAAAGATGTTTAAATGCAACAAAATCAATTGTAGATTTTGTTTCTATTTGTGATACTGGATCGACGGATAATACGCCTGAAATTATTGAAAATTGGTGTAAGGAAAATGAGATACCTGGAACGGTTCATCATGAGCCGTTTAAAAACTTTGGTTATAACAGAAGCCTAGCTGTTTCATTAGCGCAAAAAACATATCCAGAAGCGGATTATTTATTAATATTAGATGCAGATATGATTTTAGAGGTTGATCCGAATTTCGATAAAACGAGCTTAACGGAAGATCATTATCTTACATTGCAATATGATGTTCATATTAAATATTGGCTTACACGTCTTTTGAAAGCTTCTTTACCATGGAAATCTGTCGGTGTTACTCATGAGTATTGGGATATAGATCGCTCAAAAGTTGGAGCGAATTACAATACGAGGGTAGATCGGTTAGAGACTCTTGTCGTGAATGATCCCGGAGATGGCGGGAGTAAAGCTGATAAATTTGAAAGAGATGAGAGGTTGTTGTTACAAGGAATAAACGACCCAGAAACAACGCCAGATTTGCATATAAGATATTTATTTTATTTAGCCCAAACTTATTTTCATTTAAGTCAATTTGAAGATTCGATTAAATGGTATAAAAAACGAGTGGAAGCAGGGGGTTGGGTTGAAGAGGTATTCTATTCGTTATTGCGAATAGGGTTTTGTTATGAGCAGTTAGCAAATCGTTCAGCAAATAAACAAAATGAAGTGACAGATGCTGATGAAAAAGAAACTGTTAAAGGGCAAGAAGAGAAATATTTAGCATTAGCTGTTTTTTATTTTCAAAAAGCGTGGGAATATAGACCAACTCGGGCTGAACCATTATACCAACTTGCAAGGTTGTATCGATTACGATCTCAAAACAATATTGCTTTGATGTATGCTCTGCAAGGAAAGGAAATTCCTTTTCCAAAGGATGATCTTTTATTTGTAGATTATCATGTGTATGATTACTTATTTGACTATGAAATTTCTATTAGTGCTTTCTATATACCTCATAAAAAACATTTAGGGGCCGTGTCGCAAAAGTATTTGGAATCGATTAAAGAAGAGATTCCATTTCATATAGCAAATGTAGTAGAGAATAATGCGAAATTTTATTAAATACATTTTCGGTTAAAGGAGTAGTGGAGTAATCATGGAATTAATGCGATGGGCGATTGAACTAGGAGAATCGGTGCATGGAAATACGTATGAAGAATTGATGCCACTACTAGACTATTATTATGATCGTGATCATTTAAAAGCGTATTGTATCGCAAATCTTCTTTTAAACATGGATGTATTAGATGAACATCGTGAAAGAATCGAATTAAGAAGATGCATCGCTGCTTATTATGCTGGATTATATAAAGTAGCAAGAAAACATGCAAATGAGTTAGTACTTAAACATCCGGATGTAGATTTATATAAAAATAATTTAAAATTAATGGAAGCTTATTTGAATAAAGAATATGATTATTGTCTTTTTATATGCCCAAAGACATACGGTAGTTTCATAGATGTTGCGCGAGCTTTAAAGTGGCGGTTGGAGCAGGAGGGAAATACAGTAATTATATCAGAAACAATACTGGAAAATGTAAAGAATACAGTTGTTTTTGGAGCACATACATACGCATATAACCCGAATCATCTTCCGAAAGATGCAATTATTTATAATTTAGAACAGCTATACGAAGGAAGTCCATATGCGCACCCCCTTTATTTAATATTATTAAAAGATAGAGTGATTTGGGATTATAGTAAACAAAATATAGAATGGCTAAAACAAAAAGGGGTAGGAAAAGAAATAAAACATGTAAAAATGAACTATGCTCCAACTTTGGAAATAAAAAAAGATGCATTTGAAGATGACATTACTGAAGATATTGATATTCTGTTTATAGGTGCTCTTAATCCGAGGCGACAAGCTATTTTTGATCATCTAAAAGCGATTGCCCCAAATTTAAATATAGTTTTTAAAAATAATGCGTGGGGAATTGTTAGAAATGAATTGATTGCTAGAGCTAAAATTATATTAAATATTCATTTTTACTTATCAGGAATTCTTGAAACACCTCGCGTGTCTTATGCAGTCGCAAATAAAAAATTTATTATTTCCGAAAATAGTAATCCAGAAGATGAGGTAGAGTGGCCGGGAATTGTATTTACTCCGTACGAAAAAATAATTGAAAACGTAATGAAATATATAGAATTACCAGAAGAACGGAAAAAATTAGCGGAAAAAGCATATAATCATTTTGAAGCAAATGAAAGTTTAGGTACATTGAGTCTGAGAGATGAAACGAAGTAATTGTACGAAACTCATACGAAAGTATGAGTTCTTTTTTGTTTATCATACTATTTTATGAAACAAGTTAACTCTTTATATTGTATTTTGTATAGAAATTTCTGATAATATATAAGTAGAACTTAAAAACAAAGGGGAGAAATAATCATGAAACTAGTCGTTATTAACGGTACACCAAGAAAATTTGGCAGAACTCGCGTGGTGGCAAAATATATTGCGGATCAATTTGAAGGGGAATTATATGATTTAGCAATCGAGGAGTTACCTTTATACAATGGAGAAGAGTCACAACGTGATTTAGAGGCAGTAAAAAAATTGAAAACGTTAGTGAAAGCTGCGGATGGGGTTGTATTATGTACACCAGAATATCATAATGCGATGAGCGGTGCGCTGAAAAACTCTTTAGATTACTTAAGTAGTAGTGAATTTATTCATAAACCAGTTGCGTTGTTAGCGGTTGCTGGTGGCGGTAAAGGTGGAATAAATGCATTAAACAGCATGCGAACGGTCGCTAGAGGTGTTTATGCAAATGCAATTCCAAAACAAGTTGTGCTTGATGGATTACATGTGCAAGATGGGGAACTTGGGGAAGATGCGAAACCATTAATTCATGATGTAGTTAAAGAGTTAAAAGCATATATGAGCGTATATAAAGAGGTGAAAAAGCAACTAGGAGTGGAGTGATATGTCCTCCCTTTATCATGATTCTCGCTTGTATTACATTCTAGGGGCCAATAGTCTATCTGCTATTGGTTCCGGAATTGTTATGATAACGATTCCGTGGCTGTTAATTAAAGAGAGTGGAGGAGAGACAACATTTGGTTATGTTTCTATCATTGCAACCCTCATTATGTTTTTATTAACACCATTCATTGGGCAAAGTATTGATCGTTTTTCAAGAAAATCTTTATTGCTATGTAACGAAGGAATCGGAATAGCTGTAATTGGAATAATGTTTATATGGGGATTTGCTGGGCAACCTTATCATTCTATTCACTATATTCTTATTTATATAGCCGGATCATTCTACTATTTATTATTTTATCCTACAATATTTGCGTTCAACCAAGAGATATTTCAAGCGGAACATTATAAAAGTTTAAGTGGAACGATGGAAATACAAGGACAGTTAACACAAGTTATTTCTGGAGCGGCCGCGAGCTTCTTAATTGAAATTGTATCTTTGAAGTGGATTTTGTTAGTAGACATGTTAACTTTTGCTGGAGCATTTTTTCTTTTCTTATGTATACCGTACGTAAAGAAAAAAGAAGTGAAAAGAAAAATAACATTTAAGAAGCAATTATTTGAAGGAATTCACTTTATGAAAAAACGTCCTAAGCTCTTTTGGTTCTTACTGGCCACTTATATGCCGTTTATAGGTGTTATGATGGCAAATTATTTAATACCAGTTTATATTTCGGATATACTTAAAGCCAATGCCTCTGTATACGCAATAGAGGGGATGATGTACGGTGTTGGAGCGGTTGTTGCAGGAATCTGTATTCCACTCATAATGAAATATGTAAAAACAGAAGTTTCAATCGTTATGACGATGTTCATTTATGTAATTTCAATTACCGCAATGAGTATTGAACCTTCCGTAATTTTCTTATATGGACTTGCAATTTTTCATGCAGTTGGAAATGCGGGTACAAGAGTGGCGAGAAATGTATTGATGATGGAGGAAATTCCAAATGAAGTAATGGGACGTGTAGACAGCTTATTTCGCCTAATTGGTACTGGAATACGAATTTTATTATTAATGTTGTTTACAGCGGGTGTATCTAAAGTTGGAGTCATGCTGCCGTTTTACGTATTAAGCTGCATATTGATCTTCTCATTAGGAATCGCTATTTATTATGTACTATCACAACGTAAAGTAGCGGCGCATGTTTCTAATAAATCAATCGTTTGAAAAAACACTTCTGCCTCCCTTTCTTTTTCTATATAATAACAAGAAAGGGAGTGAATACTTATTTATGAACAAATGGATCTTTCTTATAATTTTATTATTACCGCCACTATACATCATTTATATGACGTTTCGAATGAACAAAGTTGCTCGTGAAAAGTTGAGCTATCACTCTCCGTACGTTCTTATACTGGGTGCAAAGTTATTTGGAGATAGACCGTCTTTATCTCTTCAAAATCGTTTGGATGTAGCGTTGGAGTATTTATTTTCCCATCCTGAAGCGAAAGTAATTGTTTCAGGTGGCCAAGGAGAAGATGAAGATATACCGGAAGCTCATAGCATGAGAAACTATTTAATGGTACATGGTATAGATGAGAGTCGTATTTTAATAGAAGATCAATCTACAAATACGTATGAAAACTTAAAGTTTAGTATGGATTTATATAATGTGAAACATGCGGTAGTTGTAAGTAATACGTATCATTTATATCGAACGAAAATAATTGCAAAGCGTTTAGGCATGAAGATGGAGGCACTAGCTGCTGAAACACCAATTCGTTCTAAGAGAAAAATGTATGTTCGCGAATATGCTGCTATTATGAAAACAATATTGTTCGATCGTTAGAGCTCAAATGCGAGCTCTTTTTTAATTTAAAAGCGTATCATTTGAAATGAATGCCATATTCCATCAAAATAAAGGAAACAACAGTAAAGGAGTTGTATTTGTGATTCAATTTAATCATGTGTCAAAATCGTATGAAGATGGCACGAAAGCAGTGGATTCATTGCATTTAGAAATTAAAAAGGGAGAATTTTTTGTTCTCATCGGTCCGAGTGGTTGCGGGAAAACAACGACAATGAAGATGATTAATCGTTTAATCGAAACGACTGAAGGGTCGATTTTAATCGATGGAAAAGATATTCAACAATATAATATAAACGAATTACGTTGGGATATAGGATACGTGTTGCAACAGATTGCTTTGTTTCCTCATATGACAATCGCTGAAAATATTGCAGTTGTTCCTGAAATGAGGCAATGGAGCAAAAAGGAAATAAAAGCACGCGTCGATGACTTGTTACATATGGTTGGATTAGATCCGGATATATATCGAGATCGTATGCCTGATGAATTGTCAGGAGGACAAAAACAACGTGTCGGTGTCGTGCGAGCATTAGCCGCAAACCCGAAAATCGTTCTTATGGATGAACCATTTAGTGCGTTAGATCCATTAAGTAGGGAACAGCTTCAGAAGGATATTGTACAGTTGCAAAAAAAGATTCAAAAAACAATCGTGTTCGTAACACATGATATGCAAGAAGCATTATCACTTGGAGATCGCATTTGTATTATGAAAGAAGGAAAAGTTGTTCAACTAGATACACCAGAAGGAATTATACATAATCCGAAAAATGAATTTGTAGAGGAGTTCATTGGAAATCGTGGACGAACTTGGTATGAGGAGAAAAGTGTAGCAGATGTATTGCCGCTTGATCAAAGTGTGCAATTAGAAGGGCAGGCACTATCATTACATTCTTCTTTACAAGAAGCGCTAGTTCGTGTGCGTGACGAGGAGGTCGTTCCAGTTGAAGAAAACGGTCAATATATTGGAGCGTTAACAAGTCGTCATATTGTCAATTACATTGTTGAACAAATGAAGGAAAGAGGTTAAACAGTGACTAATTTTATACAAACGTTCCAAGAACGAAAAATAGAATTACTAACTGCATTAAGTGAGCATTTACAAATATCGCTTATTTCATTATTTTTTGCAGTAATTATAGCGGTGCCACTTGGCATTTTATTAACAAGAAAAGAACGAATGGCTGAATTTATAATAGGAACTTCTGCGGTAATGCAGACAGTGCCATCACTTGCATTACTTGGACTATTAATTCCGTTAGTAGGAATCGGAAAACTTCCAGCGATTATCGCATTAGTTGTGTATGCACTATTACCTATTTTACGAAATACATATACAGGAATAAGGGAATTAGATGAATCACTAATAGAAGCCGCGAGAGCTATGGGGATGAATAGTTGGAGAAGGTTGTGGAAGGTAGAACTTCCTCTTGCATTGCCTATCATTATGGCCGGTATTCGTACAGCGATGGTATTAATTGTTGGAACGGCTACATTAGCAGCTCTCATTGGTGCTGGTGGGCTAGGTAAGCTTATATTATTAGGTATAGATCGAAATGATCATGCACTTATCATTTTAGGGGCCGTACCAGCCGCGTTACTCGCTTTATTCTTTGATATAGTACTTCGCATACTTGAACGACCGAAACGCTCTTCTAAGCGTGTTATATTGACGATATGTATAGTTGTAGTAATGATTGCTTCTCCATTTCTTTGGAGTACAGAAAAGAAAGATATTGTTATTGCGGGCAAACTTGGATCAGAACCTGAAATTTTAATTCAAATGTATAAGCAGCTTATTGAACAAGATACCGATTTACACGTACAATTAAAACCAGGTCTTGGGAAAACAGCATTTGTATTTGAAGCGTTGAAATCAGGTGAAGTAGATGTGTACCCAGAATTTTCAGGAACAGCGCTATCTACTTTCGTGAAAGAAGAACCAAAGAGTACAAATCGTGATGAAGTATATGAGCAGGCTCGCGTTGGACTGGAAAAGAAATATAATATGATTATGTTGATGCCAATGGAGTATAACAATACATATGCACTAGCCATGCCGAAAAAAATAGCAGATCAAAAGAATATAAATACTATTTCTGATTTAGGGAATGTTGCGCAGGAAGCCAAAGTAGGATTTACATTGGAATTTGCTGATCGTGAAGATGGTTATAAAGGAATGCAAAAATTATATAACTATAAGTTCTCGAATGTTAAAACGATGGAGCCGAAGCTGCGTTATAGCGCAATTCAATCTGGAGATGTTAACGTAATTGATGCATATTCAACAGATAGTGAATTGGAGCAATACGGACTAAAAGTGCTAAAAGATGATAAAGGGTTATTCCCACCTTATCAAGGAGCACCATTATTAAGAAAAGAAACGTTACAGAAATATCCTGAACTTGAAAAGGTATTAAATGAATTATCTGGAAAGATTACAGATGAAGAAATGCGAAAAATGAATTATGAAGTTAATGTGAATGGTAAAAGTAGTGAAGAAGTCGCAAAACAATTTTTACAAAAAGAGAATTTACTTCGTTAAATTTACAAGAAATATACAAATTTATATGTTTGAAATGACCGTTCATTACAAAATGAGCGGTTTTTTTGTGCATACTTATACATTTTTTCAAAAAAGTATTCCATTTTTGTTCATTTTCTTTTAGAATAAGTAATGTTTTCCTGAAAAAATATAAGAGAAACGTCTATTAGAGAAAAAGGTGACTTTAATAGTTGAACGAACATAACACCTAGAATGACAGATGGGGTGGTACAAATAGAAAAGAAATTAGGATTCTTTCCATTAATCGCATTAGTAGTTGGAACGATGGTTGGTGGCGGTGTTTTTAGTTTACCGCATGATTTAGCAGTAGGAGCAAACAGTGGCGCAATAATAATTGGCTGGTGTATTACAGCGATGGGAATGATTCCACTTGCGCTCGTATATCAAACGTTAGCAAGACAAAAACCGGAACTTGAAGGTGGAATTTATAGTTATGCACGTGCTGGTTTCGGTGAATATATTGGGTTTAATAGTGCTTGGGGATATTGGCTAGCAGGAATCTTAGGTAATGTCGCAACAATTATGTTACTGTTTAGTACATTAGGTTATTTCTTTCCAATTTTCAAAGGAGGAAATAATGTTGCATCTATCGTTGGGGCATCACTTTTATTATGGACACTTCATTTTCTAATTTTATTTGGAATCCGTGAAGCTTCTATTATGAATGTTATCGCAACAATAGGGAAGTTAGTTCCAATCGTTTTATTTATTGTTGTAATGGTAACAGTCTTTCGCTGGGACACATTTACACATGATTTTTGGGGAGAAGGAACAATCTCAGTTTCCGCTATACTTGGTCAAGTGAAAAATACAATGCTTGTAACACTTTGGGTTTTCATTGGAGTTGAAGGAGCGGTTGTATTATCCGGAAGAGCGAAGAATAGCCGAGATGTTGGTAAGGCAACAGTAATGGGGCTTATTTTAGTAATGTCCATTTATATTTTAATTTCTGTCCTATCAATGGGAGCTATGACAAGAGGCGAACTTTCTGTGTTAGAAACTCCGTCAATGGGACATGTATTAGAGCATGTTGTTGGTCCATGGGGGGCAGGTGCGATTAATATCGGGTTAGTTGCTTCACTTGTCGGTACATTAATTGGCTGGTTTTTACTTGTTTCTGAAATTTCTCATGTAGCAGGAAAAGATGGCGTATTTCCAAAAGTCTTTACGAAAACAAATAAAAAGCAAACACCGCACATGGCATTATGGATTTCAAATGGTGTTGCTCAAATTATATTTATCATCGTTCTGTTTTCAGAATCAACATATCAAATTATGTATTTCATTGCATCAACATCAATTTTATTACCATATTTATTATCAGCGTTATTCCAATTAAAATTAGTCATTACAAACGAGCTAAAAGACGCTAAATTAAAAAATGGAGCGTTAGCTTTAATTGCTTCGATTTACTCTGTATGGCTTCTTTATGCAGCTGGTTTAAAGAATTTACTACTCGTTTCAATTGTGTATGGAATTGGAATTATTGTTTACACGTTTGCAAGAAAAGAACAAGGGAACCGTTGTTTTGCAGGTGCAGAGAGATATGTGATGGGGGCAATTATTGTTGCGGCTATCACATCCCTGTATATGTTATTAACTGGAAATATAAAAATGTAAAAAGTCCTTTTTATTTAAAGGGCTTTTTTCTTTGTTTAGAGAATATTTACTACATAAGATATTCAGGAGGGATGAGAATGGAAGAAAAAGAACAGTTGTCTAGAATAATTGATTTAGCTAGTGAGTTAAGGAAAGTATTAGTGCAAGAATCTTTTTTTAATCATCATCCTGAATTGAGAGGAGTCATTGAAAATTTAGCAAGTTCTGTTGAAAATTTGGCGGAATTACAAAAAAGTAAAGATGAAAATGCTGAAGATCGATTACGTTACGTACTTGCTAAAATGAAAATTGCTCATAATGCAATTTTACAAGAGAAAAAAGCATTTCCTTCTCATTAATATACGTTTTAATTTTGAACCTGGCGGATAACGTCAGGTTTTTTATTTCTAGTTTTTCGTTTCTTTCATACACTAAGAATAGTATGAAAAAAGAAGGTGACTAAGGTGAGATTACATAAAGCTCTTCAGCCAAGTTTTATAAAACGAATGTACTATATGAGATTTTTAGGGAAATTTACAAAAGCTGAGAAAGAGAAGAGTGGAGAGAATTTCTTTGTACAATGCTTATCGCCAATACCATTCACTTTACAGGAACAATTTGCAAATGAACCATATGTATTTGAAGGGGTATGTAGTAATAAAAAGAATGAAAAAATCTTTTCGGAATTAAAGAAGAGGAAATTAGAAAAGCAATTAGTGATGTTTCGTCTTTATTATGAAAGAGGAAATGTATACGTGGAGTTAATATGTACAGAAGAACCGAAAGAAATAGCAAGCAGCTATAAAATGATTCCGGCACCTAAAGTTACAAATAATAAAAAAAGAGAGTCTTTAGAACGAAAACTTAGCAACGGTTATTTATCATTTCTTATGCCAAAATTTCCGAAAGACTTTGAGCCTCCCGAATTATTGTGGCATGATGGAAGACTGTATGGAAACATATCCTTAAAGTCATCAATTAGCTCAATCGCATATTTTGAACAGAAACGGGAATGTAAATATATAAACTGCAGTGACTGGACGAAGTATGTAGAAATAGCGGTAGAAGATCAATTATATTTTGTAAGTGATCATGTGTATGAGCAATTAAAAAAACGAATGCATGAAGAAGGTAAGATAGTTGAAGTAGAGGATATAAAAGTGCAAAAAGAGGAATGGGAATGGGATGAGCGTGAATCGTCCTTTTTACAGTATGTACAAAGTATGGTGCATAATAAAGGGCTATATTTGGATGAAACGGATATTTATAATTTCCATATAAGTGTAAAAACAAATATATTAACGATTCTTGGTGGTATACCGGGCGTTGGGAAATCACGTTTTGTGCAAACTTATGCAGAAGCATTAGGGTTACAGTATGGGGAGGAATTGGTTTGGATTCCAATTTCGCCATCGTATCAAGAACCACATGATTTACTTGGTTACCTTCATCCGAATGGTACTTTTATTGAAAGTGAAACGAAGTTAGTTAGGACGTTAATGAAGGCGAAAGAAAATCAAAATCAACTGTATATAATCGTTTTTGATGAAATGAACATGTCTCATATTGAGCATTGGTTTACTCCATTTCTCTCTGTTCTTCAACTTGAAACAAAAAATCGTATTTTAAACTTGTATGAGGGTGTTCAGGACATTGAGAATTCAATTCCATCAACAATTGAAATTGGAGAAAATATTATATTTGTAGGTACTGTGAATTTTGATGAAACAACGAAAGAGCTCTCCGATCGATTATTAGACCGAACGAACCTAATAACGTTACAGAAAATTCCGTTTTGTGAGATGGGCATGGAACAGGGGAAAGTCGTATTACACCCACCTTTGAAAGTAACAGCGGGAGAATTTCGGATAAATTGGATGAGAAATAAAGCGATGATTGAAGTGTTTTCTGAAGAAGAATTAGAGCTATTAGATAAGTTGCATGTCGTATTGTCATCACATGATGCGTCTAAGGGAATTTCTTTCCGATGTGCAAATGCAATTGCGACTTATTTGCAAAACATACCGTTCCAAAATAACCATACCTATATGATCAGTAGAGAAGAGGGGTTTGATTTACAAATAAAGCAGCGTGTATTAACGAAAATCAGAGGGACCGAAATGATGGTTGGGTCTTTACTTTCTGAAGAAGCCAAAAGGGGAGCGACCTTAGTACCTCTTTTGCAATCTGCACTTGCAAACAGAGTATCTACATTTGAACATTCTTTAGCATATATACGAGAAAAACGTAGGGAACTGGAGCTGTATGGATATGCAAAATGAAGGGCGTTACGAAACAAAAATCGTTGATACGAATGAAACGCTCCCTTTTGTATTAAAGTTAATCATTGGAAATGAGGGGAAAGGAGATTATATTTTATTAAATCGTCTTTGTACATCTACTACAGCATTGGTTCAATGTATTTATAAAGTACAAGAATTAAAACCAATTAGATTGCAGTATAATTATGAAATCCCAATGAATATTACTTTTATATGGAATAAAGTATATGAGGGACAGAAAAATATAAAAGAGGCTCAATATGAAATAAATGAAAAAAAACAAAGAGTATTAATATATGAACATGGGAAAACAGAATTCTTTTATCCATGGCGCTGCGGTTTATACCATTTTGAAGTGCGCATAGAAGATACAACGTATTATGGCGCTTTTCAAATCGTACCGAAAAACTTTTTTGATGATCAATTTGAAATGATTCAAGACTATGTGAAGTCAATTTTAAATGAGTTGATTTTGGATAGAGGTTATTATAAAAAGACTTTCTCTGCACTTAGCGATATTGAGGATTCTTCTTATTTAGTGTTGCTTAGAAAGTTACCCCAAAAAATGAAAATGATAAAGCAAATCTTTAAGAAAATAGAATCAAGTTCAAAATTTATAAATGCATATAAATGGGAAGGAAAAGAGCGAAAGCCAACAAGAAGAGGAACTATAGTGGCAGAAAGAAAACCTTATGCCAAACATTATAATCGTAAGTTTATGGAACAAAAAAATAGTAAGGAAA
The DNA here is from genome assembly GCF_038006965.1 of Bacillus sp. FSL K6-1338. Classification (NCBI taxonomy): domain Bacteria; kingdom Bacillati; phylum Bacillota; class Bacilli; order Caryophanales; family Bacillaceae; genus Bacillus; species Bacillus sp. FSL K6-1338. The sequence continues at coordinate 2,169,309 of NZ_JBBOWI010000001.1, forward strand.
ATGCATTTCTTAAATATAAAGCGATGCAATTTTATCATTATTTAATTGAAGCTAAAAGTTTTTTACGTCAAACAATTGAAATCTTAGAAAGAGAAAAAAAGAAAAAATCAGAAGAGTTTCAAGCCGTAAAAACGATTATACAAACAATTGAGCGAAATGGATCGGTAACCGATAGAGAGAAGCAAAAATATAAAAATATACATTTACTAAAAGAAGCCGATTTACGAAAGAGCTCAATGAAAATACAAGAATATAAAATATTGGCGCATATCGTGCATGAAAATGTACAATACTTTCAAATGTTAATGCACTCTTCGTTTTGGAGGGAAGTTACTGAAACAAGTAACATGAACTTACATGATTTACCGATACCACATCAACAATTACTACATCATTTAGAAGTACTCCCGCAATATACGGATCAATCTCCATCGTTATTATTTGTTTATAAGCCAACGTTTTTAGTGTATGAATATTACGCTTTTTTTATCGTTATTTCAATTTTAGAGCAAATTGGTTTTGAGGCTAGAAACTCAATTCGTGAACAAATACAAGAACATTTTTATGTAGATGGATTACAAGATGGAACGACAGTAGTTTTAGAACGAGATGATATAAAGGTGCATGTCGCATTTAATGATTTAATTGAAACACATCCTCTTATTGCATTAAGTAAAGGTAGTAATTTTTACAATGGTGAGGATACGAAGAAGCCAGATATTCGCTTAGACTGTTATGTAAAAGAAGATGGGAACTACGTATATAAATCTTCTATTATTATTGAAGTGAAATACAGTCCAATGTACAATATTTTTCAGCATGTCGGAAATACAAAAGCAACTGAGCAAATGTATAAGTACTGGTCTATAAAGTATGTAGAAGAACAGGATGGAAAGCGAGTCTATTATCGAAGGTCAATTTATGAAGTCATTTGTGTATATCCAGGAAGCCATATGCATAGTAAAAAAATTGAGTCTGGATGCGGTGTTTTCTTGCAGTTATATCCATATAAGACGAAACAAGGGGAAGAGAAATTAGCTGGAAAACATGGGATGGTACAAATTTTTGAAAAATGGTTAAAAAGCATTCAGAAGTAAAAGAAATCCTTTTTCATAAAGGATTTTTTTAGATTAAGAAGAATTATATGCTGTATGGAAAGAAACATAATGTAATTTAGGTTTGAAAAGTGATACGAATGTGTTATTAAAAGGAATGTGAGCGCGGGATAAAAGTCGATTAAATTGGAATCTAATTCACTTTGCAGAATATAATAAGTCATAAATATTTTTAGTTGCATACGAAGATTTGTTCTTATATGATAGATAGTGAAAGCGTTATCAAAAACAGAGCGGCGATGGGAAAGGCGGTTAAATATGTTCCAGCGTGTTCAAACAAAGGAAGAACATTTTGGGTTCGAGCAACTATGGGGAGATTTTTGTGAAGAAAGAAACTTAATGTTTGTAGAACGTAATTTAAATCCATCACGATTTTTATTAATAGAAGATGAACATCCTATTGGTACAGTAGAATGTATTAAGTATACGGTACCTGAACAATCAAATTCTGAGTTTTTCTATCCGTTTTCTAAAAATGATTTAGTAAAAGATTTGAAGAATGTGTATGAAATAGGCAAGTTAAGTATTTCGAAAACATCTCGTGGGAGAGGACATTTCAAAAGGTTAACAGCTATTTTATTTATACATGCGTTAGAAACAAAAGCTGAATGGTACATTGCAGCAGTGACAAAAAGAATGTATATGTATTTACTTACACTCGGTTTTCCAATTGAACCGATAGATAATCCATTTCAGTTTCATGATACTTTACAAGGTGTACCAGTAAGAATTCATGCTCGAAAAGGGGTTACGCATTTGTATTCTTTAAAAGAATTTCGTGATGTGATTCAAGGGAATGCTCATGCACAGGCATTAATTGCAGAATACAGTAAAAATATTATGTTAACGAAATAAAACGAAGTGAATATGTATAATAAAGAGAATAATATTTTTATAAGATATAACTCTTCATTAAAAAAGACCCTTATTATTTTAATAAGGGTCTAAAAATTATAATCCAAATATACTAAAAATCATTTTGCGGCGCTTCGGTTTCTTTTCTCGTTCGTATGTTGGTTTTGAATCAGGAGTAATATAAATGGGTTCTTCTTTCGTTAGCGCAGCTTCTAACTTTTGAATTCGCTCTAACATTTCCTCCATTTCACGACGGTGTTGTAAAAGTTGGTACGTGACGACATCATTTGCCTTATCTTGCATTTGTTCTTCCATTCGATCGAGCCTTCTTGTAATAGTGTTTAATTGATTAGCTAATTGCTCAAAATCATTCGATGATATGTTTTGAACAATTGTATTGACTTGAGTTTTTAATTCTTCAACCTCATTTGAGGAAGCCTTTTGAGTAGGTTGAGGATTTTGAGACTGCTCTATTTGAAATAGATGGTGTTCTAACATTTGATCGACATCATCTTGTGTGAAAATAAAGTGGCCATATTTGTTTTTTTCTATCGTAAGATTTAATTGTTGCGCGATCCGGACAACAGCCTTTGGGCTAACACCTAATTTTTTTGCGATAAATGGTGTTTTATATTCCAAAATAATCCCTCCTATATATATCCTGTTGAATGATTTCGAGCTATGAAGTAAGTTCCCTTCTAGTGCGACAAAAGAAGTGTGGAATCGGCAAAGAAAGTGTTTTTTCACGAAATTGAGTTGAGAAGAATAGTTCGTTTAAATAAAAATGTTTTATCGTAACATTTAGAATAATTTGACTAGTGTAAATGAATTAGATTATCATAATGATAAATATCTTTTTTATGTATGCATATAATATATAAAAAGGTGGTTGCTAATGTAGAATTTTGTTAGAGTATTAGAATGCTTACTTCACTTGAATATAATTAAGTAGGAGGTGGCTTCCTTGCTTACAATGTAAGTAAGGAAAAGTATTTGGACATATATAGTATAAGTATAGTGATTGTTTTAATTGCCTTAACGGCATTTTTCGTTGCAGCAGAATTTGCAATTGTTAAAGTGAGAAGTTCACGAATTGACTATTTAATTGCAGAAGGAAATAATCGTGCAACATCGGTCAAAACAGTCATTACAAACTTAGACGAATATTTATCTGCTTGTCAGCTAGGAATTACTGTTACAGCTTTAGGAATTGGGTGGTTTGGTAAACCTGCGTTAAAGCAAATGTTTGATACGCTTTTTGCAAATTGGAATATCTCTACTCAACTAGCAGACATTTTTGCTGTAATTTTAGTATTTTTTTTAATTACTTTTTTACATGTTGTAATAGGGGAATTGGCCCCAAAAACATTTGCAATTCAAAAATCTGAACAAGTAAGTTTGCTTGTTTCTAAGCCGTTAATTTTCTTTTATCGTATTGCATTCCCATTTATTTGGATATTAAATGGTTCAGCTCGAATCATTACGAAGCTGCTAGGGTTGAAACCGCCGAAGGGGCATGATGAGGTTCATTCAGAAGAAGAATTACGGTTGTTAGTTTCAGAGAGTTATAAAAATGGTGAAATTAATCAATCTGAATATAAATATGTAAATAAAATTTTTGAATTTGATGATCGGATTGCAAAAGAAATAATGGTACCTCGAACCGAAATGAATATTATAAGTAAAGAAATGCCTGCTGAAGAAGCTTTGCAAAAAATGTCTCGTGAAAAATATACAAGGTATCCAGTTGTTGATGGCGATAAAGACCACGTAATAGGTTTTGTGAATTTTAAAGATATTTTTACTGAGTTTGTACAACATAAAGTTGTTAATAAAAAGACAGTAGAGCAATATATGAGACCAATTATTTTAGTTATCGATTCTATCCCAATTCATGATTTGTTTTTAAAAATGCAAAAAGAAAGAACACATATTGCTATATTGATAGATGAATATGGTGGGACATCTGGACTTGTTACTGTTGAAGATATTCTGGAAGAAATTGTTGGAGATATTCAGGATGAGTTTGATACGGATGAGCAGCCAGAAATTCAACAAGTTAGTGAAACGAAGACGATACTAGAGGGAAAAGTACTTGTTAGTGAAGTGAATACGTTATTTGGTTTAGGGATTGATGATGATGGTGTTGATACAATTGGTGGTTGGATTTTAACGAAGAATATAGAGATTGCTGAAGAGGATTCCATTGAAATTGAAAATTATAAGTTTTGTGTGAAAGAATTAGATGGACACTATATAAAAAGATTGGAAGTTACAAAGATAGTAGAATCGATTGTTATTTTAGAAGATGAAAAACAAATTTCATTACAAGAGCAAATTAGCTCGTAAACTCTGCTAAATAGCAGAGTTTTTTTGAGCATAATGTTTTTTGAGGGATAGGGGCTATGATACAATGACATAAGCCAGACCTTTCACTAGGTGAATTATTGTTGTATACATATATTTGGAAGGAGAAGAAGTATGAAAAAGCATTTATATATAAATGGAGATTGGAAATCTGTAAACACGTATAAACCATTATACGCACCATATTCTGAAGAAATATTAGCAGAAATTGCACAAGGAACGGAAGAAGATGTAAAAGAGGCTGTTATTGCTGCAAAAAATGCAATGACAAAAATGAATAAATTATCCGCATATGATCGTGCGATTATTTTAGAGAAGGTTGCACAAAAAATGGATGAAAGAAGAGAAGAATTTGCAGAGATTATTGCAAAAGAAGCTGCAAAACCAATACGTGCTGCTAGGGGAGAAGTGGATCGTACTGTTCAAACATACAAATTTGCAGCTGAAGAAGCGAAGCGTATATATGGTGAGACATTGCCATTAGACGCCGCACCTGGTGCGGATGGGCGTATTGCATATACAATCCGAAAGCCGATTGGTGTAATAGGGGCTATTACACCATTTAATTTCCCATTAAATTTAGTTGCGCATAAAGTTGGACCTGCAATTGCTGCCGGAAATACAGTTGTGTTAAAGCCAGCTGATCAAACGCCATTATCATCTTATGCATTAGTTGAGTTATTTGAAGAGGCAGGATTGCCAAATGGAGCTTTAAATATCATTTCTGGTCCTGGCTCCACGGTGGGTGAGGCAATCGTTAAAAATGATTATGTTGCTTCTATTACTTTTACCGGAAGTCCAAAAGTTGGAATCGGAATAAAACAAAAGGCTGGGTTAAAACGAGTTACGTTAGAACTAGGATCAAATGCTGCTGTTATAATTGATGAAGATGTAGAGTTAACAGATGAAATCATTGAACGTGTAAAATGGGGAGCATTTGTTAATAATGGGCAAGTTTGTATTTCCGTACAACGTGTTTTTGTACATGAAACGAAAATGCATGAATTTCTTTCGAAGCTAAAGAAAGCGATGGAATCAGTAGTTGTTGGTGATCCACTGCTTGAAGAAACGGATGTATCAGCTTTAATTTCAAAAAAAGATGTAGAGCGAATTGATATGTGGGTTCAAGAAGCAATCAAGGAAGGAGCAACTATTTTACACGGTGGTAAGAAGCGGGATGCAAGAATTTTTGAACCGACTGTATTAACAAATGTTCCAAATCATGTATCTGTGCAGTGCCAAGAAGTATTCGGTCCACTCATGACAGTAAATACATTTAAAGAATTTGATGAAGCGATTGAGCAAGTAAATAATTCGCGTTACGGCTTACAGGCAGGAGTATTTACAAATAATTTATTTAAAGCAATGCGTGCAATCGATGAGTTAGAGGTTGGTGGTGTCATGATTTATGATATTCCAACGTTCAGAGTAGATCATATGCCTTATGGTGGTGTGAAAGAAAGTGGCACGGGGCGCGAAGGAATTAAATATGCAATAGAAGAAATGACAGAAATGAAATTAGTATGTATTAAAAAATAAATTAGAAAAACTTAAACTTTGCGCTAAAAAAACGAGTAGGAAATGTTTACGATTCCATACTCGTTTTTTACGCTTCTAGTAACTATTTAATTAAGTGTAACTTTTACTTCATTTCTTGTTTGAAAATAGTATCTTCTACATAAATTTGTTCTTTATCTACAGCAGTAGCATGAGTTAATACTAAACCGATTGGTGTTTTTGTATCTTTATTTTGAACAATTGTAAAAGGAACATTTTTTTCGTTTGCTAATTTAATGTATTTTGATAAATGTGGGTAAGCAATGCCACCATTTAGGAGGAGTTGTAATGATTGAGAAGAGCGCATGCTACCCGCCACTTCAGAGTATACATTACTTTGCATTACTTGACCGATCGTTAAAGCGATTTCTACACGCTCACGTAATGTAGTTAAATACATATTACGTTCTTCTGGTTTGTTTTGCTTTTGGCCGTAAATGCCTTCTTGGAGATAATCTTCCACATTTTTATTTACCATATTTTTCACACCTTTCATTTTCTATTGTACGCAAGAATTAAAAATGATGCAAAAAAAGTCGTGTTGACTACGGAAATAATGAAAATGTTTGAAGGAAAAAGGGTATTTGCATACAATTAGTTAAATAAGAAAGAAAAAAATAATTTTATCAACAGAAATTAACAAAATGTGACAAAAATCTATTAACGAATCATCTTTTTTGTGTTAATATTCAAAATATAAAGGGTATTCGTCGTATGGAAATGGAGGGAATGGAGGTTTTTCCAATCGATAAGGATATTAAAGAAATATTTTGTTCACACTTGAAAAACAATAGGCACCAATTCGTAGAGAACTGGAAAAACAAAATGATAATTTCCGAAAAAGATCCATTTAAACTAGAAGTAGTTCAAAATGGAGAGGATTTACTAGAGTTGATTATCGAACTTACTATGGAAGATAAAGATATAAATTATCTTCAACCGTTATGCGAGAAAATTGCTATTGAACGTGCTGGAGCAGATGCGAATATTGGAGATTTTGTTTATAACGCAAACGTGGGAAGAAATGAACTTTTCGAAGCGATGTGTGAATTAGATGTTAGCGCTCGTGAATTGAAACCAATTATGGAAAAAATACATACTTGTTTTGACAAATTAATTTATTATACCGTTTTAAAATACTCGGAAATTATATCGAAGAATTTAGAGGAAAAACAGCAATATATTAATGAAACACATAAAGAAAGGCTGACGATTTTAGGGCAAATGTCAGCTAGTTTTGTACATGAATTTCGTAATCCGCTTACTTCCATTATGGGATTTGTCAAACTATTAAAGGCAGATCATCCGAGTTTATCGTATTTAGATATTATTTCGCATGAATTAGATCAATTAAATTTTCGTATTTCGCAATTTTTACTCGTATCGAAAAAAGAAATGTGGAATGAATCGGAACGGTTTTGGCTTAATGACTTGTTTCAAGACATTATACAATTCTTATATCCGAGTTTGGTCAATGCGAATGTTTCAATTGAAAAGAATTTACCGTATCCAATTCCGCTTGTTGGTTATCGAAGTGAAGTGAGACAAGTATTTTTAAACATATTAATGAATTCAATTGATGCTCTTGAATCAATGAAAGAAGAACGAAAAATTATCATTGATGTATTTGAAGAAGATCAAGCTATTCGAATTGTGATAAAAAATAATGGACCAATGATTCCAGCTGAAAATGTAGAAACGATTTTTGAACCGTTTGTAACTACTAAAAAGTTAGGAACTGGTATTGGCTTATTTGTATGTAAACAAATTGTGGAAAAACATAATGGGTCCATTATGTGTCGATCAGATAACGATTGGACAGAATTTCAAATTGCATTTCAAAAATAAACAGTCTACACCAAATGAATGGTGTAGACTGTTTTAATTTGTGAGTATAACGGCTTCTAATTTAGGATCTTTAGTTGAATAACCTACTATTGAAATTGTATAAATAACATTTGGTTCAACATTGAATTTCGGTATAGTCAATAAAACGTTTTTATTATTTGCGAGTGAAATTTCAATATCCGCTGTACCGGGGCTAACTTGCAAAAAATCTGTTATCTGTTTAAAGAGTACATTTTCAAATAAATGATCTCCATCTTTTAAATCGACATTTACAACAGGGGTATCTGGAGAGAAATGTGCAAAGCGTATTTTGGCTTGACCAGCTGGTAAATGTGTATTATCAAGTATAGGTTGTAATTGTAGGTGATTATCACTATTTATTGCAGCAAGAGTATAAGTATGATTTCCCATTATTGGTACCAATGCTGAAAAGATTGGAGTTTCATTTCCGACAGGGACAATATCTATACGGTATTTACCTTGTACTAATGATAAATAAGGGCTGAATTGCTTAAATGAAATATTTTTAATAACTTTTTGTCCGTTTACTAAAATGTCAACCGCCGGTATATTTGGATCGGCATGAAAAATTCTTATATGTGACGGTAAAGTAGCTTCTTGTGAATCCCTTGTTTCATGCGCCTGTACAAGTTTTGAAAGTGCATCGCAATATTTCATATATAATTCTATATATTTTTTAGGATTACGAAACTGATAGTAACGTGCGAGCTGTTCGTATTGCGTAACTTCTTGTCCATATTTTTCAATTTCAGATTGAGACATGAACATTCCTCCTTTGTCATCATTAAAATTATATGCGAAGCAAGAAAGCGGTTATGCGAAAAAATGATTTTATAAAGGGGAAAATTAAAAATTTACAACAAATATGTTGTCATAAAGAGGTGCTTGTGCTTACGAGTATTTTGCAGAGTAAAGCAGTACATATGATTGCACGAAAGTAAAATAAATGCCAAATTGAAAGTGCATTTCAATAACATATTGAATACATGTCCAGCAATCGCTAGAAAACTAGGGTTTTTTTTAATTATAGGCAAATACACATACAAAGTGATAATTGTCCTACATAAATTATAAAGGAAAGGTAGTTTGAATCTGAGGAAAGGGGTGCCACTTCGGGATAGGGATATCCTGATAGTAATTGTGAATGAAGTTATGAAAAGGTTTTGTGTTATAGGCTGTAGGATGAATTTGTAAACTTGATTTTTCTATTTATTTTAGCAATTGACAGTATTAACCCATAAGAGAGCGTCATGACGAACTGATTAATGTGGTTAATCGGTTCTTTTTTTATAGTTTAAAAATGAAAAATTTACATATTAAATATGAATCTGAACTGATTAGAAAGGTGTAGCGTTGTCGAAATTTGTTTTAAAATATGCAATTTAAAGTAGGATAATAGGAAGGAGTTTAACGGGAGTTCCGTCGAAGTGTACAGAATGTCGGCATTTGAGGGCAGCTGGCATTATGCTATAAAAACATTTGGTGATGTAGTCATTTCATATAAAAGGGAGGGTTACTTGGGCGTATAGAAAAGGGTTGGTCTTCATTTTTAAGTTCTGAATTTTCTGTTTTATAGGTATTTTTAAGCACTCATTTGTATATTTTATAATAGTTTTTTGATAAATTCACTGCTTTTGCAGAGGATTCTTTTTTATGAAAGAAACGTCAATTTTCTTCATATATATATACAAATTGGAGAAATGGGGGAGCGCTATGCGCGATTACTTAATTAAACCACTTGTTGGTCAGCCGTATCCAATGATTTCACATGGAAAAGGTGTTTATTTGTATGATCAAAATGGTAATAAATATTTTGATGGTTCGTCAGGAGCAATTACGGCAGGTATTGGGCATGGCGTAAAGGAGATTGCAGACGTTATTAAAAAGCAAGCTGAGGAGATTGCTTTTGTTTATAGATCACAGTTTACGAGTGAACCAGCTGAAAAATTAGCGAAGAAGTTAAGTGATTTAAGTGTAGGAGATTTGAACTGGAGTTTCTTTGTAAATAGTGGTACGGAAGCAAATGAAACAGCTATGAAAATTGCAATTCAGCATTTTCAAGAGCGAGGTATTCAAGGTAAGCATAAAATTTTATCGAGATGGATGAGTTATCACGGTATTACGATGGGTGCGTTATCGATGTCTGGTCACCCACTACGTAGACAACGTTTCGTATCTATTTTGGAAGATTATCCGACTATACCAGCTCCATATTGTTTCAGGTGTCCTGTTCAAAAGGTATATCCAACTTGTCAGCTGGCATGTGCGACTGAATTAGAAAGATCAATTGAAAGAATTGGTGCAGAGCATATTGCTGCTTTTATTGCTGAGCCGATTATCGGAGCAGCTGGAGGCGCGGTTGTTCCGCCAAAAGACTATTATAAAGTCATTAAAGATATTTGCAACCATTACGATATTTTATTTATTGCGGATGAAGTAATGACTGGGCTTGGTCGTACGGGAGCATGGTTTGCGATGGAGCATTGGGGTGTAGAACCTGATATTATGACACTTGGTAAAGGGCTAGGAGCGGGATATACACCGATGGCAGCGACAGTTGTAAGTGATCGTGTTATGGAACCAATATTACGTGGATCACGTTCAGTAATGAGCGGTCATACGTTAAGTGCAAATCCATTGTCTGCAGCAACGGCTTTAGCTGTTATTGAATATATGGAGAAACATAATCTCCCTGAAAAAACAGCAGAAAAGGGAGAATATTTAATAAAAGGCTTACAGAAAGTTCAACAACAATCGACAATCATTGCTGATGTGCGCGGAAAAGGGTTGCTAATTGGAGTAGAATTGCAACCGTTTACAAAAGCGTCGGAGCTTATTTCGGTTGCAGCTAAAAATGGCCTGCTTTTATACCAAGCAGTTTCAGGGCAAGCAGGAAAAGAAGATAGTGCACTGCTAGTAGCACCGCCAATGACAACTACATATTCCGAGTTAGATGAATTACTTTCAATTTTCTCTAAAAGTGTGGAAGAGATGATGCAAAAAGGAGGGCATAGTATCGCATGACAACTATTACAAATACATTCGGTAAATTAAAAGAAATTGAGGAAGTAATTTCTTTGTTCCATGATGATATGACATTAATGTTTGGGGGATTTGGAGGGATTGGATCCCCTCCATCTTTAATACAGGCAATTTTAGAAAAAGGCGTTACAAATTTAAATTTGGTTGGAAATGACACTGGATTTCCTGATGTAGGTATCGGTCGTCTTGTTACAAATGAAAGAGTTAAATCACTAATTACTTCTCACATTGGCTCCAACCCAAATGCAGGAAGGCAACTAAACGAGGGAAGATTACAAATTGAGTTTTCTCCGCAGGGAACATTAGCAGAGCGCATTCGTGCTGGTGGTGTTGGTCTTGGTGGTGTTTTAGTTGATGTAGGTGTTGATACGATTGTGGAAGAGGGAAAACGAACGGTTGAAATGAATGGTAAGACATATTTAGTTGAAACAGCATTAACTGCTGAAGTTTCAATTGTATATGCGAAAAAGTCAGATCCGTTTGGTAACCTTGTTTTTGACAAAAGTGCACGAAATATGAATCCTCACGTAGCAATGGCTGGGGATATAACAATTGTAGAAGCAGAAGAAATAGTCCCGCTAGGAAGTTTAGATCCAGAGGAAATCGTCGTTCCAGGTGTTTTCGTAAATTATATTGTACCGTCGGAAGGAGTGAACTGGAAATGGGTATGGGCGTAGAAGTGAGAGATAAGATTGCTAGGCGAGCGGCGAAAGAAATACAAAATGGCATGATTGTAAATTTAGGTATTGGCATACCATCGCTTGTACCAAATCATTTGCCTGACGATATAAATGTTATGTTTCATGCGGAAAATGGAATCGTCGGAATGGGACCAACACCAAGTAAAGGGAATGAAGATGAAAATTTGTGTAACGCAGCAGGTTTACCAACTTCTCTTATAACAGGAGCGAGTTATTTCGATAGCTGTACAGCGTTTGGTATGATTCGAAAAGGTTTGCTAGATATAACGATTCTTGGTTCATTACAGGTAAGTGAAAATGGTGATTTAGCAAACTGGATTGTACCTGGAAAACGTGTTCCAGGCATTGGTGGAGCAATGGATTTAGCACAAAAGGCGAAGCGGGTCGTTGTTGTGATGAATCATGTTGATAAGTATGGAAATGCAAAAATTGTTTCAGAGTGTACATTGCCATTAACTTCAAAGAAATGTGTAGATTTAATTATTACTGATATGGCGGTCATGGAGGTAACTCCGAGTGGACTTATATTACAAGAATTAATGAGTCCATACACAGTAGAAGATGTAAAACGACATACAGAAGCTGATTTTCAAATTAGTTCTAACTTACTAGTAATTGAATGAAGGGAGATGTAATATGTGGAGCAATTAAAAAAGCAAGTTTGTGATTATATTGAGAGTCATGAAGAAGAAAGTGTAAAATTTTTAAAGCGATTAATTCAAGAAAAGAGCGTATCTGGTGATGAAAGCGGTGCGCAGGCGATTGTGATTGAAAAATTACGTGAATTAGGTTTAGACCTCGATATTTGGGAGCCTTCTTTTTCTAAAATGAAAGGTCATCCTTATTTTGTATCACCCCGTACAAGTTTTTCAGATAGCCCAAATATTGTAGCAACTTTAAAAGGAAGTGGCGACGGGAAATCTATGATATTAAATGGGCATATTGATGTAGTTCCGGAAGGGGATGTGAATCAGTGGGAACATCATCCTTATAGTGGTGAGAGAATAGGAAATCGTATATATGGCCGTGGAACGACGGATATGAAAGGCGGAAATGTCGCACTCATGCTTGCGATGGAAGCGATTATTGAATCTAGCATTGAATTAAAAGGAGACATCTATTTTCAAAGTGTAATAGAAGAGGAAAGTGGCGGAGCAGGGACATTAGCAACTATATTACGAGGATATAAGGCAGATGGTGTCATTATTCCAGAACCTACTAATATGAAGTTTTTCCCGAAACAACAAGGTTCCATGTGGTTTCGTCTACGTGTAAAAGGGAAAGCAGCACACGGTGGAACGCGTTATGAAGGGGTTAGTGCAATTGAAAAAAGTATGTTTGTTATAGAACATGTAAGAAAGCTAGAGGAGAAAAGAAATAGTCGAATCACAGATCCGTTATTTAAAGGAATTCCGATTCCAATTCCAATTAACATTGGGAAAATTGAAGGAGGGAGTTGGCCAAGTTCTGTTCCCGATGAATTAATTTTAGAAGGAAGATGCGGTGTTGCGCCGAATGAGACTATAGAGGCGGCAAAAGAAGAATTTGAGAATTGGATTGCTGAATTAAATGATGTGGACAATTGGTTTGTTGAAAATCCAGTAGAAGTAGAATGGTTTGGAGCGAGATGGGTTCCTGGTGAATTAGAAGAAAATCATGAACTTATTACCGCACTTCATCATAACTTTGTTGAAATCGAAGGGAACGAACCAATTATTGAAGCATCTCCTTGGGGGACTGATGGAGGTTTATTTACACAAATCTCAGGTGTACCAACTATAGTATTTGGTCCAGGAGAGACAAAAGTAGCACACTATCCAAACGAGTATATAGAAGTTGATAAAATGATAGCTGCCGCAAAAATTATTGCATGTACATTACTAGATTGGTGTGAGGTGAAAAAATGAAATACTATGAATCTTTTAGAGAACAGACGAATTGTTATACAGTAGAAGGCGTTTTAGATTATTTTAATAAACGTATCCGAGTAGACCACTATACAGGAAATGTTGAAAGTATTATACAGACAATTGACGAACTAGCAGAGAAACATTCTTTCACTAAATGTATTATTAAAGGAAAGGGAGAGCATGTTTCAACATGGCTCTCTTTCGGTTTTTTGTTGGAAGCAACGATACCTCATTATTTTCAAGGACACGATGCATACTTTTTTGTGAAATATAATAATGATGAAAGACGAAATAGTATGCATTGGACTGAGGAAGATACTATATTAAGCGGTGTAAAAGGAAAAGAAATAAAAGAAAAAGTAGTTCCAGAGAAATTTCTGCTGAGAAAAGCGACTGAAGAAGATGCAGAAGAATTAGCAACTGTATTCGGAAAAGTATTTGAAGTGTATCCGACACCTTTAAATGAAGCGAGTTATGTATTACAGACGATGAAAGAAGACGATACAATTTACTACGTGTATGAATTTGAGGGGGAAATTATTAGTACAGCATCTGCAGAAATGAATATAAAAGAAGGGAATGCAGAATTAACAAATTGTGCTACTTTACCTGAATATCGTAAACATGGATTTATGAAAAGTTTACTAATTAAATTAGAGGAAGAGCTCCGAGAAAAATCTATTTTCTGTTCCTATACAATTGCTCGATCGCTTTCTTTCGGAATGAATGCTGCATTTCATCAATTAGGCTATACGTATACAGGAAGACTGGCGAATAATTGCTACATTTTCGATAAGTTGGAAGATATGAATATATGGGTGAAAGATTTATCTAGCTATTCGAAAGCAGTAAAAATTCCGCCTCAAAATTCGGCTGTAAAGCAAAATAGTTAGGTGGAGCTGGGTGTTCGAAAAAGCCGTACTAATTAAAATATAAAATTGATCAAAATTATAGAACGGAATCGTCATGCTTACAATCGCACATAGGTATGCCGAAAATCCGGCATGTAATTGCTGGATTTTCGGCAAAAGGGGGGATGACATTGCTAGCAGTTTCGACACAAGAAGTCATTGAAGCGATTTTGGGCAGCATTGATGAGGCTATACACGCTGTAGATGAAAATGGAATTACAATATTTTATAACTCTGTAGCTGCAAAACACGATGGATCCAAGATTGAAAAAGTGTTAGGGAAGCATTTGTTAGAAGTGTTCCCGTCTTTATCAAGGGAAACGAGTACATTGATGAAAGTATTAGATACAAAAAAACCTATCGTACATCAAGTACAGCATTATCAAAATTTAAATGGTGAAGATGTTTGTACAGTAAATACGACGTTACCTATTTTTATAGATGGAAATATTGCCGGGGCTGTTGAAATTGCAAAGGATTACTCTACAATTCAAAAACTTACTGACACAATTGTTGATTTACAGTCGAAAATAAAACGGTCATCTAGAAAAAAATTGATTAAAAAGCATGCTGCATTTGAGACGATAGTGACAAATGATACGCGGTTTAAACAGACGAAAGAGCTAGCACAAAAAGTAGCACCAACAGACGCAAATGTTTTAATATATGGTGAAACAGGAACAGGAAAAGAACTGTTCGTACAAGCAATTCATGAAGCTTCTAAAAGAAAAAACAAGCCATTTATTGCACAAAACTGTGCAGCTTTACCAGAGTCGTTATTAGAAAGTTTATTGTTTGGAACGACAAAAGGAAGCTATACAGGAGCGATTGAAAGAGCTGGGCTATTTGAACTTGTTGATGGTGGTACATTATTTTTAGATGAACTGAATTCAATGCCTCTTGATTTGCAGGCAAAAATGTTACGAGTGTTAGAAGATGGAGTCATTAGAAGAATTGGTGATAATAAGACGAGAAAAGTAGATGTTCGCGTTATTACCGCAATGAACCAGCCTCCAGAAATATGTTTACGAGAGAATAAAATTCGCACTGATTTATATTATCGCTTAAACGTATTTTCATTATATATCCCACCGCTTCGTGAAAGAACTGAGGATGTACTATTATTAGCATCTTATTTTTTGAAAGAATATAATAAAAGTTATAAAAAAGGTGTACTTCAAATTGATGAGGAAGCGAAAGATAGACTGCAAGCTTATCAGTGGCCTGGAAATGTCCGGGAGTTAAAACATACGATTGAACATGCTGTCATAATTGCAGAAGGTAATACATTAACAGCTAATTGTTTACCGCGTACATTTCGGAAAGAGAATCTTCCGAAGAAGAAGAGCATATTGCCACTTAGAGAAGCACTTCATCAAACAGAAAAAGAATTAATAGATCAAGCGTTGATTGAAACGGAAGGGAATATATTACAAGCCGCAAAAATGTTAGGTATCCCTCGTCAAACGCTTCAATATAAACTGAGCAAGTACGACAAAACCGCCGAATAATCGGCGGTTTTTGTGTGTTTGCACGAATAAAAGAGCGTTTACATATATAAAAAGTAATGAATATAATGTTAAGTATTGATTTCATACAACGCTTAAAAATATTTTTTCGCTTATGTAATAGGGTTCTCCGCACATTTACTTATCAACAATGTAAAGTTGGCATAACTATTGCTTATATAAAGGATGAGCGTATAAAAAGGGGGAATAGCAATGTTACATGATGTATACAAACCAAATCGTCACTGGAAGGATATCGAATTATGGAAAGATGTTACTGAAGAGCAATGGAATGATTGGGTTTGGCAATTAACGAATACGATCAAAACGTTAGATGACTTAAGAAAAGTAATTAACTTAACACCTGAAGAAGAAGAGGGCGTTAAAATTTCAACGAAAACGATCCCGTTAAACATTACACCGTACTATGCTTGGCTAATGAATCCTGATGATCCACGCTGTCCGATTCGGATGCAATCAGTACCGATTTCGGAAGAGTTATATAAAACAAAATATGATTTAGAAGATCCGCTTCACGAAGATGAAGATTCACCAGTTCCAGGGCTAACACATCGTTATCCGGACCGTGTACTATTCTTAGTAACAAATCAATGTTCTATGTATTGTCGTTACTGTACACGCCGTCGTTTTAGTGGACAAATTGGAATGGGTGTACCGAAGAAACAATTAGATGATGCGATTGCTTATATTAGTGAAACACCACAAGTACGAGATGTATTAATCTCCGGTGGTGATGGACTTCTAATTAACGATAAAATTTTAGAATATGTATTAAAAAATTTACGAGAGATTCCGCATGTTGAGATTATTCGTATCGGAACGAGAGCACCAGTAGTATTCCCACAACGTATTACAGAAAATTTATGTAACATTATTAAAAAATACCATCCAGTATGGTTAAATACACATTTCAATACATCTATTGAAATTACTGAAGAATCGAAAAAGGCATGTGAAATGTTAGCGAATGCTGGTGTTCCAGTCGGAAACCAAGCAGTAATTTTAGCTGGTATTAACGACAGCGTTCCAATTATGAAAAAACTTATGCATGACTTAGTAAAAATCCGTGTACGTCCATATTACATTTATCAATGTGATTTATCTGAAGGTATCGGTCACTTCCGTGCACCAGTATCTAAAGGTCTTGAAATTATTGAAGGTTTACGTGGACACACATCTGGTTATGCTGTTCCGACATTCGTTGTTGATGCGCCAGGTGGAGGCGGTAAAATTGCACTTCAACCAAACTATTTAATCTCACAAAGTGCAGATAAAGTTGTACTTCGTAACTTTGAAGGTGTTATTACGACGTATCCAGAGCCAGAGAGCTATATTCCAGGAAGAGCGGAAGGATACTTTAAAGAGATTTATCCGAACTACGAAGAAAAACGTTCAGATGTTGGTATCGCAGGTCTTATGAGCGATAAGAAATTTAACCTCGTTCCAGACGACTTACAGCGTATGAACCGTCGTAAAGACTACGAAGATAATGATACTCATGCATCTTTAAAAGATAAACGTGATAAGCGTGATCAATTAAAAGATAAAAAATATCAAGCACAAATGGCTAAATTAGAAGAAAACGACAAAAAAACTGAGGGTGATGCAGTATGAATTGTATGTGGTGTGACAGTACAGAAGCGAAAGAAAGCTTGAATACTGTATATTGGGAATTACCAGATGGTACGAAAGCCATTGAAATCCAAAAGACACCATGTATTTCTTGTTCCTCGTGCGGGATGGACTATCAATCAGACCATACAGTAAAAGAAATTGAAGATCAGTTATTTTTAATTTATACGAAAGATTTACCAAAACAACTAACATATGAAGAATTAATGGGAAGACCACGTCTATTAAAAAGAAATTACTTCGACTTTTAACCAGCTTTTATGCTGGTTTTTTTCTTTTTTGCCTTGTATAATGTACCCAAGTTAGAAAGGTAGGGAATATTTTTGAAAAAGACATTTTACCATTATATGATGAAGCATCGTGCAGCTTTATTTAGAAATGAAATTTCAGATTTAGCAGAGGCGATGTATGATGATTTAAGTTTTCCGAAGCAATCTGAAGACTATGATGAAATTAGTTCATACTTAGAGTTGAGCGGAATGCTAGAAAGTATGTCTATATTTGATGAAGCCTGGGATTTATACATACAAGATAGATAAAAACTATTTGAAAACATACAGAATACATTACTTTATTTAAAGTGAAGTATTCTGTATGTTTTTTTATTGATTTGAAGCTAGTCTAGTTACTAGCTTTTCTTTTGAGTGTAACGTAAATTTTATAAGATTATAATTTTTATTGAAAAAATTTATGAATATAAGCTTCTGTGATAAGCGTTTTTATGTAGGTTGCATATACTGTTATCAAAATCACGACGTCAAAAAAAGGAGAGATAGAGATGGCAAGAAAAAAACAACCTAAATATAACGTAGGGGACATAGTCGTGATTACGCTATATGGAACCGTTGGGAAAATCACAAATATGAAGGTTTTAGATGGAGTTTATGTATACGAAGTCAATAATCACGATGGTTTTTACGTAGAGCAAACGCTGCAGCACGTTACAGAGCAAGATATGAAGAAGGGCGATACGGAGTGGATTGAATTAAATTATAATTTCACGTTTGGTGATCTTGTGCAAGTAACTGGATATGATAAAGATGTTTTCCGTATTGTTGGTTTTCGTACAGAAGTATGGAGATATAAGAATGACGCATGGGAAGATACAATTTATGAATTGTCACGGATTACGGATGGTGAATGGTTAGAAGCGGATGAGTCAGATTTAACGTTACTTGCCAATGCTCAAACGGCAAATGCAATTTTGAAGAAACTGAAACAAGATAAAGCAGGTATGAATAAATTAGATTTAGGTAAGTTAAAGTCAATTAACAACTCGAAAAAAGTGAGTGTTAAGACGAATCGTCAAGAAATCATTGATGGATTACTTGATATTTATAACGATTATCAATTATTGTTCGATACATTTAAAGATGAAGAATATAAAATTGTAATGGATGTTGTTCATAATTATTTAGTTAAATTGACAGAGAAAAAATAGTTAACTAGAAAGAGAGAATAAATTGAACAACAACATATGCAGTATAAGGTATGCCTACAATTATTAAAAAAATAAAAAGCCACTTTATAAGAGAGTCTGCCCATTGATCTTCATGCATGAACTCTTCTTTTGTTTGTCCTACTTCATATTGATTTTCCATTATTATTTCCCCCTTTGAATAGCTTGTACTACAATCGTATGCATCTCGTCCAAAGCTTATGACCTATAAAAAAATAAAATCTATTTTTCTAATCTCATATACATAATTTTGAGATTTTTTCATAAAACAGAAATAAAGGAGTGATGCTCATGAAGGAAATTGAAGTCGTGATTGATACGGAAGAGATTGCGGAGTTTTTTTATGAGCAACTAATTGAAAGAGGGTACGTCCCGAAACGAGAAGAAATTGAAGATCTCGCAGATATTACATTTGAGTATTTATTAGAGAAATGCATGATTGATGAAGTTTTTGATGAAGAGGATGAATGAAAGTAACGACGGGCATAACTCGTCGTTTTTTTACTCTTTACAAACCTGTCACAAATATAGTCAATAATTATTGGTATAATTAAAATGAAATTTTACTCAAGAGGTGAAGGGATGTTCAAAAAAATTATTGATTCTTTATTAGGAAAGAAAAAATATCGTTCGTATTCAAGTAGTGATTACCGTCGTAGAGGGCGCTCGTATTCAAGTAGCGATTATAAACGACGTTCATCTGGTTATGGACATCAACATTATAAAAGAAAACGTAAAAGCCGTAGCTTCTTTTCAAGTAGCTGATGAAATGGCGTCGTGTACTAGCATTATTTGATAGACCACTGCGGAAAAATACAATTGTTGCAGAACGTTATAAAATTGAATCAGTAATTGGAATGGGCAGTTATGGGGTCACATATGTCGTTAATGATTTACAAGTAAATAGATATAAAGTCTTAAAACAATTAAGACAAAGTAAACAAAGATATGAGTCTGGTAGAAAATCATTTGAACAAGAGAAAATGATTTTACAAACATTAAATCATCATGCAATTCCTAGTCTGTATGATCATTTCATATGGGAGAAAAAGAGCTTCTTTGTGATGGAGTACATGCCTGGTAAAAATTTTGAAGATTATATTTTCATAGATGGGTATGTATATACAGAACGTGAAGTTTTTGAGATTTTATATGAAATATTAGAAATTGTATCGGTGTTTCATAGTGAAGGCATTATTCACCGAGATTTACGCATTCCAAACATATTAATGAAAGAAAATCAAATTAGTATTATTGATTTTGGATTGGCTAAATGGAAAGGTGAGGGTGATGAGAGAGCTACAACTTACGAAGGTGAACAAGCTTTGATGCGAGAAGTCCACTTTCGTAGCGACTTTTATGCACTCGGTCATTTCTCGTTATTTTTATTATATGCAGGATATGAATCTAATGAAAAACAGGAAAAACCATGGTACGAAGAATTAACTTTGGAAAATTATAATCGCGAAATGCTTATGCGAATGTTACAAATAAAAACGCCGTACTATGAGAATGTACAAGATTTAAAACAAGATGTAGCTTCTGCTTTAGAAAGGATGGAGACTCCATGTTTCAAAAGTTTTTAGCAAGCGTTGGTATTGGGAGTGCAAAGGTAGATACTGTTCTTGAAAAAGATGAGTATATTGTTGGGGAAGAAATAGTTGGAAATGTTCATATAACTGGAGGTTCAGTTAGCCAGCAAATTGAAAGCATTTACTTAACATTATCGACGTCGTATGTACGAGAAGTGGATGATAAAAAAGTAACAGCAACGTATGATTTAGAGCGAGTACGCTTAACAGAACCATTTTCTATAGAACCGAATGAAAAAGTTGAAATTCCATTTTCTTTTCCAATGCCAATTGAAGCACCACTTACACTTGATATGAAAACGGTTTGGATTCATACAGGTCTTGATATTAAACATAGTATAGACCCAAGTGACCGCGACTACGTTCAAGTGTTACCCAATGCATTATTAAGTAGTGTTTTAGATAGTGTAAATGAATTAGGGTTTAAAGCACGTCATATAGAATGTGAAGAATTACCGCATCGATTACGTAAGCAAGTTCCATTCGCACAAGAATTTGAGTTTATTCCAGTTTCTGGAGAGTATTATGGGAAATTAGATGAATTAGAATTATTAATCTTGCCACGTGCATACGATCGACTAGAAATTATTATGGAAGTAGATAGAAAATCTCGTGGTTTAGCTGGATTATTCGCTGAGGCGCTTGATCTTGATGAGAAGGTGATTCGTTTTACCGTAACAAGAGAAGATATCCCTGAGATGAAGCAAAAAATTAATAATTATATTTTTTAATAAACTATGCATAAAAAAGGAATGGAGAGGAAAACTAAAACAACCGCTCCATTTTTTTGCATAGTGAGGTTATGTATGTGAAACGATATCGACATTTATACTTGCTAAGTTTTACGTTACTCATTTGTTTTGTCGTATTATCACTTTCGTATCATACCGCTTGTATTGAGAATTTTGACAATATAGTCGCACATTTTATTCAAAGCTTTCGAAACGATTATTTGACGACCTATTTTACTTGGGTGTCTTTTATCGGTTCCAAAAGGATATTTTTCCCATTACTCATTATTCTTGTAATGTATTTTCTCGTTAGAAAAAAGTTGCTTAGTGCATTGCTTCTAACAATTAATTACTACGGATCTCGTTATTTAAACAGTCTGCTTAAACTATGGTACGAACGAGCAAGACCTGATGTTACGCAGCTTGTTACTGCAACTGGATATAGTTTTCCGAGCGGTCATACGATGAATGCTACGGCTTTTTTAGGATTTATTGCATACGTCACAATTACTGAAGATCGTATTTCGTTGCATAAAAAATTGCTAATTATTCTTATAGCAAGCTTTGTTGTATTATCTATTTCAGTTAGCCGAATATATCTTGGCGTGCACTATCCATCTGACATATTAGCAGGATGGGCAGCTGGCGGTAGCTGGCTCGTTTTATGTGTTATATTCCATAAAACGTTCATAAAAAAAGAACCTATGTCATAATAGGTTCTTTTTTCATTGGCTCAACATGAATGTGTGCATGGTAAATTCCAAACTTTTTGCGAAGCATAGCTTCGATGTTGTCGGTAATACAGTGACTTTCTCCAACATCCATACGAGCATCTACTTCAATTGTAATATCAACGTACGTTTGATTCCCGTACATACGTGCTCGAATATCTACAATGTTTTCCACACCGCCAATATGCTCAATAGCATCAGCGTATTCCTCCATTTTATCAGGATCAATTCCATCTGTTAGCATATGAGAAGATTCTACGAAAATCTCCCATGCAGTTTTACAAATAATAAGACCAACAATTAAAGCGGCAATAGGGTCTAAAATAGGCATTTGGAACTGAGAACCGACAATACCTACTACAGTACCGATACTTACGAGTGCATCTGATAAATTATCTTTTGCAGCAGCTTCTAGTGATTTACTTTTTGTTCGTGCTGCAATTTTTTTCGTATACAAATACACGCAGTACATAACGACAGCAGAAAATAAAGCAACCCATGCAGCGAGTACATTAGGTGCTGCTTGTTTCGGATTTAAGAAAGATTGAATGGCACTAATAACAACTTCTAATCCGACTGTTGCCATAATGAAGGACGCAACAAGTGATGCGATTTGTTCGGCCCGTGAATGCCCATACGGATGATCTGGGTCACGAGGTTTACGAGATATTTTTAGACCAATTAATATCGCTAAAGAAGCACCGATATCCGTTAAGTTATTTAAACCGTCAGCACGTAATGCGCTAGAGAGGGTAATATAACTGATGATGATTTTCATAGAGGATAAAAATATGTAGGCCATAATGCTGACAATAGCACCTTTATCAGCTTCTTTATGAGAAAGAGTATCCATTTTAATCACTCACCTTTCTTTAAAGGAATTTCTTTCTATAAATAGAGTATCAAACGAAAGTCGTGTGGGTCTATACAAACATTGTTGACGTTTTATAGCTTTTTAAGAAGGGGATAACAAAGTTTCGTGAAGGAAAAATATGTTGAAAAGTACAAAGTCAGGGTGTGAACCTAATTAGAGTTTATTTACTAAAGAGATAGGAGGGTAGATGGATGAAGAAGCGAATACTTTTCTTACTATGTACTATTCTTATAATGACAGGGTGTAATTCATTAAACGATGAAAAACATCAAAAGATAATTGTGAAAACAGATGAAAGCCCTCTGAAAAATATTTTCCAGAGGGCTTTTATTTTAGTATGCTTCTAAAAACTCAGTAACTTGCTCTTCAGTTTTTGCATTAGCACTATGTAAGTGGCCTAGCTTCTCACCATTTTGGTATACAAGTAAACTTGGAATACCCATTACTTGATACTCTTCAGCGATACTTGGAAACTCATCTTTATTAATAGAATACCATTCAAATTTATTGAACTCTTCCATTACATCTCCGATAAAGTTGTCCATACGTACGCAATCTGGGCACCATGTAGTAAAGAACTTAACAACTACTGGCTCCTCGCTTGCGATGATGTCTTTGAATTCTTGTTCTGTTTTAATTTCTTTCATAAGTAAAACTCCTTTCAATATTACACGAATTTATATGCAAAATTCGTATTTGCAAACATGTTGCAAACTTATTATTTGTTTTTTAGTTTTGTAGTTCGTTCACACTTATAAAACTGTATTTTAACTTGTATATAACATGACTGCACTTCTAAGTGTGAAAATAACGGAACCTCACTTTTCTTTATAAGCTTTTTCCAGGATTGTGTCAAACTTCTGAATTGCAGGGTTACCATTTACATTAAATCGTCTGTTTTTATTATTAGAAAGTTTCGCCTATTTAAAAAGAAAACAAGAAAGAAAAAACAAATAATTGAATTCTAGATTATTTACTGCAATAAATAACCTAAGCTTGAATAATTCTCTATCATGGGAAGATAAAGATGTTTCTTGTATGTTTCATAAACTTAAGGATTCTATCGCTTGTATCAGATGCGGCATCGCTATTTTAACAGTAGAATTGTATTAAAAGATAAGTAAAGGGCATCTAATTAAGATGCCTTTTTATTTTAATTACAAAAATTGAATAAGGTTAGAAATTATATGATTGTAATGGGAATTAAGGGATATTAATAAAAAAATTTTATTAGGGATTTGCCTTAAACATTTATTGCAGTTAAGAATATTTATAATAATATGAACTAAAAAAGGTCCGATTTTTGTAATGTTGGAGGGGATTATTGTGGACATAACTCAAAGCGTATCAAGAATAGTGGTTAATGGAAAAGATCTTTCTTTCACTTCAGTTCAAACCTCTGCATGGAATCATGGACCTGTAAATGATTTAATTGTTACGACGAATCAGAGAGTGAATGAGCTTTATCAATTCATGTGGTCACAAGTACCGGTTACGATTTCGGTATATTTTCTTCAAGGGGCGGATTTACTGAGGTTCGTTAGGGTTGCGGGAATTGATGAGCGTGTAACAGGAGAATATGTATATCATTTCATTTGGTGATAAGAAGAATTCGAGGTAGTCTAGCAGCTACTTTTTTATTTTGTCATTTGAATATAAGCGAGCGGACTAGCTTTATAGTACCCACTGAAATAAAGAATCATAATATAATTTGTAACAAATTATATGGAAGTGAGTTGAAAATCATGTTTTATTCATATTTTAATTCTCAAGCTGGCATGCGACCAGCGTATGGTACGTCTATAACGTATAGTGGAGCACAAAGTACAGTCCAAGCTATTCAACAAGCATTACAAATGCAACAACAAATGCAAATGCAGCAGCAAGGAGTACAACCATATTACTCATCCGTAGAGTATTTTTACCCAGTACATCATGTTACACCGTATGGAAGTTCTTTTCTTACTATTCCATATGGAACTGTATACAACTTATAACTAGTAAGGAATGAAGTGGTGTATATAAATAAGGGTGCAGGTTAATAGCGCCCTTATGAACAATAAAAATAGCTAGTCCAAACCTTATAAATCAATCTTACATAATATGTAGTAATAAGTTTGAAAGGGGAATTAGTATGTCTTGTTATTACTACTGTAAGTATTGTAAGGAGTATAAAAAGAAGCACCATGATTGTTGTAAGAACACTAGTAAGTGCCATGATAACAAGGACAATCTTGTTAGAGCATCGGCATTTAGAGCTAGAAATACTGTGAATCAAAATGTTCCTGCTAATACTTTTGTGAAAGTGTTATTTCAAAATGAACAATTTGATTTAGCGAATGAGTATAATCCAGCAACATCTATTTTTATGCCGAAGACTAAAGGAGTATATTCTATTATTGGAACGATTGGTTTCTTTCCAAACGATCCAACTTTAAATTATAGAGCGCGTGTAGAAATTCGTGTGAATGGAAACGCAGCGATAGCTATAGATAATGACTTTTTTGGTCCAATAAGTTTTGGAAATGTAGTAAGTGTTTCGACGATTGTTCAATTGAATGCAGGGGATGAAGTTGAGGTTTATGCACAAAGTAGTATAGATGGAGTTTTAAGTCCTTTAGAAGATGGTGCACATTTTGAAGTAGCAAGATTTCCTTCTCCGATTAAATAAAGTCATTAAACATTGAGTTTACAGAAGCTTAAAGGTAAATCCTCACCGAAATGGTGAGGGTTTTTTACTCTATTAAAAATAGTAACAGGTCGTCCAAGCTATTCTAATCTATATAGCATACTATATAAAAATAAGTGTAAAGGGGGACTAACTATGTCTTATTATTACTGTAAGTATTGTAAAGATTACAAAAAGGAAAGTCATGATTGTTATAGAAAAAGTAGTAAATGTGATAGGAAGTATGTAAAGGTGAAGTGTTGTGATGATAAGAAAGAGGAGCTTGTAAGGGCATCGGCATTTAGAGCTGTGAATACAGTTAATCAACCTGTTCTAGCAAATACTCCTGTTAAAGTATTATTTCAAAATGAACAATTTGATCTAGCGAATGAATATAATCCAGTAACATCCATTTTCACTCCGAAAACTAGAGGGGTATATAGTGTATTAGGAAATATAACATTTTCTCCAAATGATTTTAATGTGAATTACAGAGCTAGAGTAGAAATTCGTGTAAATGGAAATCTAGCAATAGCGATAGATAATGATTTCTTTGGAACAGGAGTATTTTTTAATAATGATGTTTCAGTAACTACTATTCTTCAATTAGAAGCAGGAGATTCAGTTGAAGTTTTTGCAGAAAGTAGTATTGCGGGCGTAATTGTACAAAATGTTAATGGTTTAAATACGGTTCACTTTGAAGCGGCAAGATTTCCTTCTCCAATTAAATAAAACAGATCATTAAATGTTTTTTAGTAGGTTTAGTTAATCCCCTTACCAAATGGTGGGGGATTATTATTGTTTTTCTAAAATATATAAGTAAACAGGTAAAGTGTAGTTTAATTTGTAGAGGCTTTAACCTTATTCAGATAATGAAAAAAATAATATGTAAATAAGTAACATGCTTGTGAAAACTCAGTGTTAGTAAGTTTACTAGTTTTTTTATAGAACAAGAAAGACGAAATACATAAAAGATCGCATCATTACGTTTTTTCTTTACTATATAGAAATTACATATTGAACATAAATTTGTGTAGGGAATGCTAGTACACTGAAAAGAATAACATAAAGGCGATTACACTATATAAAAACAAAATCAATCCTAAGATGAGTAGTATTGGATGCAGCTTGAACATATTTGACCTCCTTGAGTACATAAAGAATTTTAATATATTGTTGGTCAATTTAGAAGGGGACGGTTACATAAAAAAAGAGCATACATAATAAGTACGCTCCAAAGAAAGATAGGTTTTATGAGTGGATAATCTCCATACGATAATATATGTCCTTTTAATAAAAACGTGTAAAAAATCAATGAATTATCAATGGAATATCATAAAATGAGTAATTTTAGTCTAGGAATGCAGTCATTTTCTTTCTCAGTTATTTTAGGTAACAAAGTTGTGAAAATCGTGCATTATGCGGACTAACAACGGGATAACGATCGTACTTCAGTTACATATTTCTTAAAGTCTGGATATTGCGTGATAGTTTGACATTTTGGGGTGCATAGTTGATTAATAATAGACACATTTGTAATTACTTCGTTACAAGGACCGAAAAATGTAACTTTTAGCTTTGAATTTGGTGGGATTTTGAACACGATAGGCTTTTTTTCCATGAAATCAGCTCCTAATATTGAGTATTATAATTTAATGGATATAGAGTCGTATTAGTATAATATGAAATTTCAGTGGATTTGCTTATAATAAAGAATTTCATAGTAGTAAAAGTGCTTAAAGATGTAAAAGGGAAATTGAGAATGCGAAATAAAATGTTTAATTAATATAATCAATAAATACGAAAATAGTTAATATAACTAATACATTTTTTAATTTGTTACATATCATGTTAGTAAGAATTGTATAAGGAGGTAGTATAAAATAGTGGAAGAAAATGTACAAGCTCAGCTTTCGCCACCGTGGATCACATATTTTAATGAATTAAAAAATTCAATAGGTGCTGATCCAACTGTTACAGTTGGGCCACTTATTCCTGTTGGTGGTAATTATATTATTTTAGTGCATGCGTTAAGTAATGAAAAAGCGAGAGCGTTAGCAACGTTTTTAAAATCTTTTGTACAATTTGGGAATGTAAGTGTGACAGTTATTGTAACGAATAATGAGAATGAAATTGTAAATCCATTTCCTTGTCCACTAGATGCATTTGAAATAGCTCATTTATTTCAAGTAGCACTAGAAAACAATCCTTATTTTGAACAAGTTGTGGTACAGCCTCAGTTCCCTGGCGGACCGAATGTTGTCTTTCCGGTGTTCACTGCGGAAGTCATTCAGTTTTTCAATGACGATATTTCTAACTTATGTCAAACGTTTACAGGTGTTGCTGCCAATGTATTTCGTGATGTAATGAATGATGAGGTTTGTGATAGCCCAATATTATTTTCTACAAGTTGTGTTATGAACAGTGAAAATACACAATTACAAAATAAAGATTTAACACCAAAATTGTTTTATTAGACTATAAAAAGACATTTTCAGTAATAGAAAATGTCTTTTTTATGCACCAATAGTGTTCAGGTTGGACAATTGTAGGTTAACAGGAATAATTTTCAATTAATTAAAATTTTTCTAAATCTCATATTTCATGGAAAGATAGTAATTTTGATTTAAGAATATATAGAAAATGAGGAATGATTTTTATTAACTGAAAGGGAATTGATACTGGAAGTTTTAAGTTAATACTATAGGAGGATTTTTTCTAATATCCGTAAAAATGATCAATACCTAAATTGATAGGATGAGACTACATAACAAATAGTAAGGTATATTTCGAATATGATAATATTTTTTGTGACATACATGTTAAAGCTAATAGAAATATTTCTGAAAGAGAATATATTTTGAAAAACAGTAACGATTCTTTTTATTTATATTATAGATAGCTAGTTTTAGAGAGATAAGGCTTACAATAAAACAAGCTATGAATAAGACATTAAAAAGGAGCTGGAATGTATGGGTTATATTGTAGATATTTCAAAATGGAATGGAACTATCAATTGGGATATTGCAGCATCTCAGCTAGATTTAGTGATAGCTAGAGTTCAAGATGGCTCTAATACGGTGGATTTTATGTATCAAAATTATGTTAGTGAAATGAAAAAGTATAGTATCCCATTCGGTAATTATGCTTTTTGCCGTTTTATATCTATTGCTGATGCAAAGAAAGAGGCACAAGATTTTTGGAATCGTGGTGATCAATCAGCTAAGTTTTGGGTGGCGGACGTAGAAGTTCAAACGATGGCAGATATGCAAGGCGGGACACAGGCATTTATTGATGAATTACGCCGTTTAGGTGCGGAAAAAGTAGGATTATATGTAGGGCATCACATGTATTTATCATTTGGAGCACGTAATATTGAAGCTGATTTCGTATGGATCCCTCGTTATGGAGGGAATAAGCCAGCATATCCATGTGATATTTGGCAATATACGGATTCAGGGAATGTTCCTGGGGTTGGGAAATGTGATCTGAATCGATTAGTAGGAAATAAGTCACTTTCTTGGTTTATAGATTCGAACAAAGCAAATCAACCTAACATAGTGTATACACAGCAACCGAATGGCATTGGTATTGCAGTTTCGAAATATCCTGATGGATACGGAATAAATTTATATGAGAACCCTATGAATCCTCAATTTACAGGTGCACTCACTCAGAAAATTCCATATTTAATCTTAACAGGTTATTGGGAAGGCGGTGAGCAAGATATGATTTGTTTAGGGAACGATAAGCAGTGGGCATATTTAAAACATTTTAAGGTGAAATGGTTTTATGCAACTTCGAAATATCCTGTCGGCTACAGAGTAAATTATTATGAAGAGCCTGAATGTATGAATTATAAAGGAAATATAGATGGATCGACATCTTTTCGAGTGTGGGATAGAGTGGGAAATGCGGTAGATATCGGGCAGAATAGTTGGATACCTGAAGAACATGTAATTATTAAGTAACTATAGAAGTTATATTTTTTTGGAGCATATAAAGAGTTTTCTTACTATACATAGTAAGAAAACTCTTTATATTTAAAAATGAAAATACATGATGCATAGTCTACTCATATGAAATGAATTACATGTAGAAAACACACTGTTTTCACAATGACTGTGTATAGTTAATTTGCATAATGATAAAAGTGAGGTATTTGAATTGAAAAAGAAAAAGATATTTATTGGAACGATTATTTCATGCTTGATGCTAGCATTATCTGCATGTGGTTCCTCAGACAACGTAGTAACATCAAAAGTAGGAAATGTTACAGAGAAAGAATTAAGTAAAGAATTACGACAACAATATGGAGAAAGTACTTTATATCAAATGATGTTAAGTAAGGCATTGCTAGATAAATATAAAGTTTCAGATGAGGAAGCAAAAAAGAAAGTAGAAGAAGCAAAAGATAAAATGGGTGAGAACTTTAAATCGACTTTAGAACAACTTGGATTGAAAAATGAAGATGAATTAAAAGAAAAAATGAAGCCAGAAATTGCATTTGAGAAAGCAATCAAAGCAACAGTTACAGAAAAAGATGTGAAAGATAACTATAAACCAGAAATGAAAGTAAGTCACATTTTAGTGAAAGATGAAAAAACGGCTAAAGAAATAAAGGAGAAAGTAAATAATGGTGAAGATTTTGCTGCCTTAGCAAAACAGTATTCAGAAGATACTGGTTCAAAGGAACAGGGCGGGGAAATATCTGGTTTTGCTCCTGGGCAAACAGTGAAAGAATTTGAGGAAGCTGCGTATAAATTAGATGCAGGCCAAGTAAGTGATCCAGTTAAAACAACTTACGGTTACCATATTATTAAAGTGACGGATAAAAAAGAATTGAAGCCATTTGATGAAGTAAAAGATAAAATTCGTAAAGATTTAGAACAACAAAGACTAGAAGATACGACAGGTAAATGGAAACAACAAGTAGTCAATGATTTATTGAAAGATGCTAATATTAAAGTGAATAATAAAGAATTTAAAGATACATTTAAATTTCTAGAAAAGAAATAATGACTGTAATCATAACTAGAAAAGGGAACTCATATAGAGTTCCCTTTTCTAATTAGTGTGTGAGTTATAAATAGATAGTAAGACAATACAATATTACATTTAAATATTAAGAATTACAATGGGAAATTATGGGTTTAAATTAAAGGAATTATAATTATTTCAATGGAAGTAGATATGATACGGTTTTCATTATGCAAGTTTGTTACATATATTTACTCTTTAATAATGGGTATCGAACATAATTTACAAAATAATACATATAATGTTTTTGAATAAATATTTAACGTGGATAATTAGTAAAAAGCTGAGCATTCGATTGGAAAGGATGTTCTTTTTAGTATGAAAATTTTAGGATAAAGAATGAATCGCTTTAAACGCGTCATTTACCATATCAATAAATTAAGGTGGAGAGAATATATGAAAGTAATCTTTCAGGGAGAGGGCGGCGCGAAAATATTTGAGTCATATGATGAAAATATAAGTGATTTATTAGCAATATTAAAAGAAACGAAAGGGATTAAAATAGGGATGGTTAAGTATAAAGTGTTAAAGTACGAACTTAATTATTTTCGTCATCCGAAAAAATCGGATACAGAGAGAGAGTTACATATAATAGTACAACCTATGTAATAAAATATAATAATAAAAATCACTGATTCAGTTTTGCAAAGTTTCATAGAGTATGTAAGAAAAGAGAGTGTTGTAAATGTTCTCTTTTCTTATGCTTTGTGAGTTCGTTCATCATAGTATATGTTTTCAGTTATAGATGGTTAATAAACGAAAAAATTTAAAACTTTTTTGTTTGGGTAGGGATTTTATATATGAATAAATATACTATGAAGTATTTTTTATACGAATATTGGAGGAGTATAAAATGAGTTTAGCTAGTTACATAGGCTGTAATGTAGAAATTCAGTTAACGGTTCCAGATTCTAATGATGTAATTGTTTTTGGACCGTGTTTTTCAGATGAAAGTATGCTTGAAATTGTACAAGAGTATCAATTCCAAACAAATTTCACATATGAGGTTTCAACTAGTTGGGGAATTGAATTTGTCGAGTGGCAAAACGTAAAGGAAAAAAGAAGCGAAAGAAAAACTTTTAACTTTATGCAAGATTATGGAAGGCTATTTGGAAGATGGAGACTATTTCGAATTATTTAGTTGTTGGGTTGGTGATGAAGGTAAGGAATGAGTAGGGGAATTGAAATTAAAAATAAATCATTTTAATATAGATGAATTATGTATTCCAGAAAGAACATTAGTTAGGATAGAAAAATAAAATTTGAAATATTTTTTAGAAAAAGGCGATTTCACTTTGTGTGAAGTCGCTTTTTAGTTGTTATATGTATTTCATTTTACATAAGAAATGAGAAGTTTATTTGATAAAGGAAAAAGAAAGTATAGAGGTAAATAAAATTGTGTTTTTTGTTAAAAAATAATAAGTATGGCTCTTCTCAAAAGAACGTAAGTTCGTGTATAATAAGAACTAATGTTCCTTAGAGGGATAACCTAATTATAATTTAGAAGTAAATCCGAGTTTAGTGAGTATTAAAAATAACTAAGGGATAGTATGACTAAATAAATGTATAAATGATCAAGGAGATAAAAAATGAACGATGTAAAGATACAAAAAGAAGAAAGAGAGTGGGTTCCGTTTACAGTAATATCCGAACAACTTTTAAATATGAGAAAGATTATTGGAGAGAAATTAAAAGTACAAAAACCGCTTTTAACAAATGAAGCAAAAGAGAGAATTTCTGATAAATTATTAAATTCATTACTGTCTGAGAAAGAAATATTGATAACATATTTTGAAGATGGCTACATATTAACAAGCTACATGACAGTTGTACATATTAATCCGGTAAAACAATTTGTAATTTGTACAGACGCCTTTTATAAAACTTACGTATTTAACGCTATGGATATTATTGAAATAACGTAAAAGAAGCTGAATATTAAATGGCAGCTTCTTTTATTTCTGATTTATGAAATAAATAATACAAGAAAAAGCAGCTAGCTTCGCGCTAGCTGCTGAGCCCCAGGGAAAGGGAGAAAAAGATAGGGTACTCCAAAATCAACAAGAGCTGTCAAACAGCCTGATTATAGTATAGACAAATTAAAATTTTCTATACAGAAAGTTAAACATAAGATTAGGCTGTACCCACTTGGTTTTGATCTGCAAGGTCAGAATCAAATGTATTGGTCGCGCTAACACCGCTAAAAGTATTAACAACAAAACCAACGTTTGATGCGCCGGAGCCATTATAAGCTTTCGTATTTTCTTTCGGAGAAACGTTGTAGAAATCACCTAAGTTAAATGAACCATTACTATTTTGTACAACTAAATTTCCTACAACTGATGGCATAATTTTCACCTGCTTTATAATAAGTTGTTAACATTACTATATGGAGTTATAGTCCAGATGGTTCATACAATAAAAATTGTGGGATAGTAAAACGTTTGGAGCATGGATTTCAATAAAAGTGTGTTAAAATTAATATAATAAAGTTGAGTATTTTTTTGAAAAATTTGTATAATTAATATATATGAAAATAAAGGAGGCAAAATGTAATGAAAGATATTATGAAAAAAGTTGATTTAACAGATGCCAAATCAAGTAATCTTGTTGCACTAATTTATAGTAATGAAGTTATATTAGTTGAAGACGCATTTTGTCCAAATGAAATAAAATTAAAGTTTAATGAAATTGCAATTTTATCTGCAATTAAAACAGCTCATATTGCGAAAGTTTCTATTAGGAAAGAACTTGAAGCGCTTTTTCATGATACGGGTGTTATATTAGTGAAACAAAATGTTGATTATGGTAGTAGTCAATCTATTACCATGCATTTTGAGCAATTTAAAAAATTGCAATATGAGATTGAACATTTAAATAAAAGTATGTCATAAGGCAGCTAAATAAAGG
Organism: Bacillus sp. FSL K6-1338; assembly: GCF_038006965.1. NCBI lineage: Bacteria > Bacillati > Bacillota > Bacilli > Caryophanales > Bacillaceae > Bacillus > Bacillus sp. FSL K6-1338. Next base: position 2,202,802 of record NZ_JBBOWI010000001.1, read on the forward strand.
TTCTATCATAAAGGTGGAATGTGTTGTGTTGAAAAAGTGGTTTAAAAATTATTTGGGTGAATCGCATTGTAAACATAAATATATTTTTATTAAGATGCAGGATAATGAGGATTTTAAAAAAAGGTACATTAGGTGTAGTTTATATTTACTAGTGTGAGAAATGTGGAAAAGAGAAGTTGAAATGTAAAAACAATAATGAAATAAACAATGAATTTTTAGATAGGTAGCAAAAAGTAACCATGATGGTTACTTTTTTTGTTTATGTATGCAATATCAAAACTATTACTAAAGTATGAGTTGAGTTGATACTATAGTAAATGGCTGAATAAAAATGAAGAGAGTAATATATAGGGAAGGAGGATGAGCGAAATGAAGAGAAAAGAAATTGGTAAGTCTGTAATTATTACAGGTGTGACACAAGGGTTAGGACGTGCGATGGTTGATCGATTTCATGAATTAGGGTGGAACATATATGGTTGTGGACGCTCAAAAGATAAAATTGAAGAACTAAAAAAACAGTACAGTAAAATACATGATTTCCAAGTAATTGATATTTCAGATTCTCAGCAAGTTAACAATTGGGCAAATTATATACTTAATAGACATAAGGCTCCCAATCTGATAATAAATAATGCATCGATTGTAAATCAAAATGCACAACTTTGGAAAATTACGGCTCAAGAATTTGAAAATGTAATGAATGTAAACGTGAATGGTGTAGTAAATGTAATAAGAGCGTTTGTTCCAGCAATGGTAGTTAGGAAAGAAGGGATTATCATTAATATGAGTTCTAGTTGGGGAAGAGAAGGTGAGGCTGAGCTTGCGCCATATTGTGCCTCGAAATTTGCTATTGAAGGTATCACTAAATCTATGGCCCTGGAATTACCCTATGGCATGGCTGTAGTTGCTTTAGATCCTGGAGGGAGTATTAGTACTCCAATGCTGAAGTCATGTGCTCCACAATATATAAATGAATCACCTACACCTGAAACTTGGTCACATAAAGCAATTCAATATATATTGAATATAACAATAGATAAAAATGGAGATTCGTTGACATGTCCAGCATGCATATAAAAAAGCACCTTTAAGGTGCTTTTTTATATTGGTAGTACATTATATCATTCACAAAATCACATATGAAAAATAAAATAAACGATTAAGGGTGAGATTTGTTTGTTTTGAAAGCTTTAGAAAATATTTAAATAGGTGATAAAAATGAATCCACGCGGTTTAAAAGTGACAGGGGCATGGTTTCAAGTGGGAGGGAACCTTACAGCTGCTATTGGGACGACAAGAGGATTTATTGGAGAAGAGAAAGTTGAATCGGACCTTGTTATTGTAGGGAGCTCATTACAAGCCCTCGGGTATATATTACAAATCATTGCGAGCAAGTATGATGACGGGGAAGAAAAAAGAGAAAATCAAAATATAGGCTTAGAGAATCAAAGTAAATTACTTGATAAAATAGGAATTGAGTTATTAGCATTAGGGAATATATCAAATGTAATAGGAACATATTTTAATATAAATGAACAATTGAAAGAAAATGATTTTCTTATTATTATAGGGAACAGTTTACAATCAATCGGTGCTTTTTTAGGAGTAGAAGCAGCTTTGATGGATATAAATGTACTACAGAAAATTATTATACTAGGTAACTCCATGCAAAGTTTAGGAGCTGGATTACAAGCGTATCAAGGCGTTTCAAATTTATTGAAAGATGAGAGAGAAAATGAAGATAGTATTTTTGATAAGAAGGATGAGAGAATAATTGCACTCATTGGTATTTGGATACAAGCGCTTGGAACGTTAATTTCTGCAATTGGAGTAACTGCAATAGAGGAAGAAAATAGGCTAGCAAACAATGAAAAGTCTGAAATACTTATATAAGTAGAAGGAGAGACATTGATTTTAGAGGCAAGTTAAGATTAAAATAGTAGTAGGTTTCTTTGCGTATATTTTGAAAAGTGATATATAAAATACAAAATAAGGAGTTTTCAAGGGATGATGTATTTATTAGCAATTTTTCTTCCGCCTGTTGCTGTATTATTTTGTGGAAAACCAATTCAGGCAATAATAAATTTCATATTAACACTAATATTTTGGGTTCCAGGAGTTATACATGCAATTCTTGTAGTGCATGATAAAAAAGCTGATCGGCGTTTGAAAAAACAAATTCAAGCATATGATGAAATTAATAAGAGGAATCGAAGGTAATTTATCTGTAAAATATTTTTTAAAAAAAGGAGGATTAACCTCCTTTTTTTAGTGGGTGTTAAGTTTAAATTTTTGTGTGGCGGAAAGAATTTTTAATGTAAGTTTTATGATAATAACTTTTAGATTGTGCATGTAATAGGCCAGTATAGATACTTTCTGGTACATTAAAGAAATCGTACATACCATTCTTTAATTGGATTCGCAAAATCATAGAAAAAGGATTGTAGCCAACAGCAACTATATTTTTTGAAATCACGGGAGATAGCTTCATCATTACGCAACTCCTCACTTTTCATTTTTAATAATTTCTTGTAGATGTTGAGGTTATGAAGTTGAAATCCTTATAATTTAAGAGGTATTATACTTATATGCAATATATTAAATGTTTGTTATACGTAATTATAAGGAAGTTCACACGAAGTACATATCGTTGTGCTATTTTTATTTCACCTTTGATTTATAAATAAGAAAATATTGACCATTTGAAAAAAAGGTATATTATTTATACGAGGTATTAAAAATTCACTTTTTACATTCTATGCTTAAAGGGGCAGCGTTATTAGGAAAAATAGAAGTGAAAATAGTTTGTATAAGAAGTATTCTAAAAATTATAATCTGTGAATTGGGAAAATATTGAATGCTCCAGGTCAATATACTTTCTTAATCAAATTCATTTTAGAAAGTGACCTCAATATTTTTAAGTAAATCAACGGGAGAATTGAAAGGCAGGAGAAAGTAACATGTCAGAAAATTATCGTTCTCGAGAGGAACGACGACAAGTTAAAAAGAAAAAACAGCCAGCGTCTAAAACACAAAAACCAAAAGGTAAAACATCATTCTTTCGCAAGTTTTTAATTACTTGTTTATTACTTGGTATTGTAGGTTTAGTGGCGGGGGTTGCTACCTTTTTTGTAATGATTAAGGATGCACCAAAACTTGAGAAAGCAAAACTTGTTAATCCGTTATCCTCAAAAATTTATGATAAAAACGGGGATTTGGTATATGAATATGGAAAAGAAAAAAGGACGAATGTTACGTATGAGCAAATACCTAAATTAGTAGAAAATGCATTTTTAGCGACAGAAGATTCACGTTTTTATGAGCATAGCGGAGTAGATTTTAAAGGTACTGCCCGTGCTGTTCTAGTAAGTCTTAAAGGAGATTATGGTTCTCAAGGTGGAAGTACGATAACACAGCAAGTTATTAAAAACTACTTCTTATCAATGGACAAAACACCAAAGCGTAAGGCACAAGAAATATATTTAGCTTATAAGCTAGAACAACAGTATTCAAAACATGAGATATTAGAGATGTACTTAAATAAAATTAACTTAGGAAACCGTTCATATGGGATCGCAACAGCAGCACAAAACTACTATGGTAAAGAATTGAAGGACTTAACATTACCAGAAGTTGCCATGCTTGCAGGTTTACCGAAAGCACCGAATAACTATGATCCAACGAAAAAAGAAAATGTTCAAAAAGCAACAGAAAGAAGAAATGTTGTTCTAAACTTAATGAATCGACATGGATATATAACAAAACAGGAAATGGAAGAAGCATCAAAAGTTGACGTAGAAAAGGGACTCAAGCCTGCAACTCAACTACAAACAATGCCATATCCTGCATTTATGGATGCAGTTGTGAAAGAAGTAGAAAAAGAATTGCCAGATGCTAATATAGGTTCTGACGGTTTAGAAATTTATACAACGTTAGATCCGAAAGCACAGAAACTTGCTGATAATATTTTAAATAATAATATCATTGATTATCCGAACGATAAATTCCAAGGTGCATTTACATTTATGGATACGAAAACAGGAGAAGTTCGTGCTATAGGTAGTGGCCGTGGAGAAAATAAAGCTGTATTTAAAGGACACAATATGGCAATTGAATTAGATCGTGCAGCTGGTTCAACGATGAAGCCGATTTTCGACTACGCTCCTGCAATTGAATATTTAAAATGGGCTACGTACCATCAAATTGATGACTCTCCATTTAAGTATTCAACGGGACAAGAAGTACGAAATTCAGATAGAAGTCACATGGGTCCAATTACAATGCGTGTAGCATTAGAAAAGTCACGAAATATCCCAGCAATTAAGACTGCGAAAGAAGTCGGAATTAATAAATCAAAAGACTTCTCTGAGAAATTAGGCATTACATTTAATGCAGCACCGACTGAATCAACAGCGATTGGTACAAATGAAGTATCACCAACTGAAATAGCGGGCGCTTATGCGGCATTTGGTAATGATGGTAAATATACGAAACCGCATTTTGTTAAGAAAGTCGTTTATCCAGATGGTAAGTCACAAAGTTTTGGACAAAAACCAAAACAAGTTATGACAGATTCTACAGCATATATGATTACAGATATGCTTCGTTCTGTAGTTAGATCAGGTACTGGTACATCTGCAAATGTAGCATCTTTAGATGTAGCTGGAAAAACGGGTACGACAAACTACTCATCAAAACAATTAGCTCAATATAAAATTCCAGAAAGTGCAACTCGTGATAGTTGGTTTGCTGGATATACACCGCAATATACGATGGCAGTATGGACTGGGTATATGAAAGATGGCAAAGACGAGTATATTAGTAGTAAAAATACGAAAATTGCACAGTTGATCTTTAAAGAAATGATGAGCGAAATGGCTACAGATAAATCACGCTTTAAAATGCCAAGTAGCGTCATTCAAGAAGGTAGTGAGCTACGTATAAAAGGTGAAAAACGTGATTCATCGCCAAATACTAGCGTACCGGATACAACGGAGCAACCAAAACAAGATCAACAGCAAAAAACTGAAGAAGAGAAAAAGCAAGAAGAATTAAAGAAACAAGAAGAACTGAAAAAACAAGAAGAACAAAAGAAACAAGAGGAACTTAAGAAGCAAGAAGAACAAAAGAAACTAGAAGAGCAAAAGAAACAAGAAGAAGAAAAGAAACAAAATGAACAAAATAACGGAGGAGGCCAAGGAACGACACCTCCAGCAAATAACGGAGGAGGCCAAGGAACGACACCTCCAGCGAATAACGGAGGAGGTCAAGGAACGACACCTCCAGCGAATAACGGAGGAAACCAAGGAACGACACCTCCAGCAAATAGCGGAGGAGGTCAAGGAACTCCAACCCCACCTGCAACAGTACAACCAAATAATGGTGGAAATGCAGGAGAGGTTCCTGCCAATAATGGACAATAAGAAAAATTTATAGAAAAGTTTTCAAAAAAGCACTTAAGATTTGTGGGAATTTACAATCTTAAGTGCTTTTTTCATTTTGCTATAGAAAATTTTATGTTAAGGGCCGGATAGAAGAAAAAGAGTGAATGTAGTTTATGTGAAATGTAACGTAAAGAGAGAAATGATTGTATGTATGGGTTATTCCGGAAAGGGACTAACTGTAATGGATTACATAAAGCATTAAATAAGTGGGAATTATATTCAAGTCTTTAATAAATGTCTTTCTTTAACGGTTACTTTCGTTTGGAAAACAATAAAAAAGTCGAATTTCTTATTTAAGAAATTCGACTTTTTATGTTGAAACTGGATTAAAGGTTCGCTTTATTAAGATGTAGGGTAATACAGTGATAGCTATTAAATGTTAAACGTACCATAAAAATTTTGGAAATAAATTGAAGGGAAATGATAAAAGACTTGAGTCGGAGGTAGTGGAGGATAACTATGGCTATAAATGGTAGTACTACTTGGGTGTGCACCATGATGCCAAAATGAGGGGGTAACTTGACCGGGAATTTGATATTGTTGCCAAGTTGCGGGAAGTTCAATTCCTACATCGGAGCTAGCTGTATGAACTGCAGGAACATGTATCCCAGGAGTCGAAGGAACTACGGCAGTTACTCTTAATGATACCCACATAAAATATTCACTCCTAAGTTGTGTTAATAAATTAGTATATTCTTTTCACACGTATAAAGGTACATATATAGGACTTTCGTTTAAAACATGCGTACAAAGTCTTAAGACTAATGTAAGCTGATGGTGGACTATTTAATATGAAAAGATACGTCTATTTGCGGAGGGAAAAGAGATCAATAAAATGTACAATGAGGTTGTTAATCGTAATATTTTACGAGTGTATGGAGGTATTTTTATGGAACGATTATGGACGAAATCATTTATTAAAATGACTTTCGCAATGTTATTTTTATTTACAGGATTTTATTTACTTGTTCCAACGCTACCGCTCTTTATTAAAGAGATAGGTGGCAATGAATCGCAAGTTGGACTCATGATGGGGATGTTTACGATAGCTGCTGTAGTAATACGACCGATTATTGGAGGAATGCTAGATCAATATGGTAGAAGATCCTTTATTATTTTCGGACTTATCTTTTTTGGATTAACGATGTATTCCTATAATATAGCATCGACTATTGTCCTTTTAGCTGTTTTACGTGTTATTCACGGAGTAACATGGGCTGTTTCTACAACAGCTGTTGGAACAGCAATAACTGATATTATTCCAGATTCACGCCGTGGAGAAGGAATGGGCTGGTACGGGATGGCGATGACAATTGCAATGGCCATCGGACCTATGATTGGATTATGGGTTGTGCAAAATTATTCATTTAATGGTCTATTTTTATTAGCGACGTTGTTATCTTTTATGGCAGTCGTATTATCACTAATAACGAAGATGCCATTTACGCTACAAAAAGAAAAAGGAAAAATTCAGCTATTTGAGAAATCCGTATTAACAATCACGATTGTAGTATTCTTTTTATCGTTTGCATATGGAGGAATAACAACCTTTTTACCGTTATTTGCATCATCAATTCATGTAAATCCGGGAACTTTCTTTCTTGTATATGCAATTGCATTAACAATTGTAAGACCAATTTCAGGGAAACTATTAGATAAGTGTGGAGAAGTATTCATCATACTCCCAGCATTATGTATTACTATTTTAGCTATAGTTGTTTTAACTATTTCAAATGGTTTGATAGGTGTAATTATCGCAGCAACATTATACGGTATTGGATTTGGTTCAGCGCAGCCAGCTTTGCAAGCGGCAATGCTTACAATTGTCGATCCGAGTAAAAGAGGAGTTGCAAATGCTTCATTTTTTACAGCGTTTGATTTAGGAATCGGGTTAGGTGCTATTGTACTTGGAGTTGTTTCACAAATGTTTGGTTATCGTATTTTATTTTCAGGGAGTGCAATTTCAGCATTGATAGCCTTAATTATTTTCGTCTTCTTTGTAAAACAACGATTAGGAAAAAAAGAGTTTGTGTAAACTGGAGGAATAAAGCTGGAAATTTCAATTGATCGTAAAGCTCTGCAATGGTTCCAGGAAGAATTACGTATAAAGCACGGTGAATCTGTACGTGTTACTGTAAGGTACGGAGGGGATAGTTCAATTCAGCCCGGATATTCTTTAGGGGTTGTTGCTGAGAAACCAGATGGAGAAATAGTGTCAGTTGAGAAGGAAGGTATTATATTTTTTGTAGATTGTGATGATCTTTGGTATTTTCAAAACTATGATTTATTTGTAAGTTATCATGAGGAAATGGAAGAAATTCAATTTAATTATGTAAAATAATAACTTTATTAAAAATGAATAAGTTTTATATAAAAATTATATTTAAGAGATAGTGAAATAAATATCATATAGTAACGAGCTGTATTTATGTATAGCTCGTTTTTTTTATTTCTCAAATAAAATTAGAATAATTGTATATTTGGCGGTGTTATATGAAAAATCTTTATATCTTGTTTTTTAAAATACGCAAAGAAGTCTATTCTTTCTTTATAAAACATAAGAATTATTTTCAAAAAATTGTATTGTTACAGTAAGAAAAGTGTAGGAAACTTATAATTATAAAATAAATTGAAATCTTCTAAAAACTCTGATACATTGAAGTAGAAATGTAGTTTCACAATATTGTAAAGGCTTACAGTTATGTGCACGAAGATCTATTAGGATTGGAGGAAATAATGATGAAAGCTGAAGAAAAATTTTCCCCGGGATTAGATGGTATAGTGGCAGCGGAGACGAAAATTTCGTTTCTTGACACAGTAAAAGGTGAAATTGTAATTCAAGGGTATGACTTAATCGAACTCTCAAAAACAAAAGAGTATTTAGACATTGTGCACCTTTTATTGGAGGAACACCTACCGAATGAAGATGAAAAAGCAACACTTGAAAAGAAACTAAAAGAAGAATATGCAGTACCAGAAGGTGTATTCAACGTACTAAAGGCATTGCCTAAAGAGACGCATCCCATGGATGGATTACGTACAGGTGTGTCAGCGTTAGCTGGTTACGATAATGATATCGAAAACCGCTCGTTAGAAGTGAATAAAAGCCGAGGGTACAAGCTGTTAAGTAAAGTGCCAAACATTGTAGCGAATAGCTATCATATTTTAAATAATGAGGAGCCAATTGAACCTCTTAAAGAATTATCTTATAGTGCGAATTTCTTCTATATGTTAACTGGTAAAAAACCAACTGAACTTGAGGAAAAGATCTTTGATCGTTCCCTTGTTTTATATAGTGAGCATGAAATGCCAAACTCTACATTTACAGCTCGCGTTATTGCATCAACACAATCAGATTTATACGGTGCTTTAACAGGTGCAGTTGCATCTTTAAAAGGAAGTTTACATGGCGGTGCAAATGAAGCGGTTATGTACATGCTTTTAGAAGCTGGTAATGTTGAGAAATTTGAAGAGTTATTACAGAAGAAACTATATAACAAAGAAAAAATTATGGGCTTTGGACACCGTGTTTATATGAAGAAGATGGATCCAAGAGCACTTATGATGAAGGAAGCTTTAAAACAGTTATGTGATGTAAAAGGTGATTATACACTATATGAAATGTGTGAAGCTGGAGAAAAGATTATGGAAAAAGAAAAAGGAATTTATCCAAATCTTGATTATTATGCAGCTCCAGTATATTGGATGCTAGGTATTCCAATTCAACTTTATACACCAATCTTCTTTAGCTCTAGAACAGTGGGGTTATGTGCGCACGTTATTGAGCAACATGCAAATAATCGTTTGTTCCGTCCACGTGTAAATTATATTGGCGAGCGACATGTACTTAGTAAATAAGAACAACTGGGGAGTTGTTAGCGCCGCCCGCCAGATGGGTGTTTGACCGACACCCATCATTAATAATAACGAATTTTCGACAGAAAGGGAAGGATAGCATGATTAAAACAAATGAAATTAAGCAAAAAGATGCATTATTAGAAGAGATTACCGATTATGTATTAAATAAAGAGGTTACTAGTGCAGAAGCATTCAGTACAGCTCGTTACGTATTACTTGATACACTTGGATGTGGAATTTTAGCACTGCAATATCCAGAATGTACGAAATTACTAGGACCAGTTGTGCCAGGAACAATTGTGCCAAATGGTACACGTGTACCAGGTACGTCTTATGTACTAGATCCAGTAAAAGGTGCATTTAATATCGGATGTATGATCCGTTGGTTAGACTATAACGATACTTGGCTTGCAGCAGAGTGGGGACATCCATCTGATAACCTAGGCGGAATTTTAGCGGTTGCAGATTATATTAGCCGTGTTCGTATTTCAGAAGGAAAAGAAGCTTTAAAAGTACGTGAAGTATTAGAAATGATGATTAAAGCACATGAGATTCAAGGCGTGCTCGCTTTAGAAAACAGCTTAAACAGAGTTGGTCTTGACCATGTATTATATGTAAAAGTAGCAACAACTGCAGTAGTTGCGAAAATGCTTGGCGGAACACGTGAAGAAATCTTTAATGCATTATCACATGCGTGGATTGATAATTCTAGTCTTCGTACATATCGTCATGCTCCAAATACGGGCTCACGTAAATCATGGGCTGCAGGTGACGCAACGAGCCGCGGTGTTCATCTTGCAATGACTGCTCTAAAAGGTGAAATGGGTTATCCAACGGCCCTATCTGCACCAGGATGGGGATTCCAAGATGTATTATTCAATAAACAGGAATTAAAATTAGCAAGACCACTAGAGTCATATGTAATGGAAAATGTATTATTTAAAGTGTCATATCCAGCAGAATTCCATGCACAAACGGCTGCAGAATGTGCAGTGAAGTTGCATCCGGAAATTAAAGAGAGATTAGATGAAATTGACCGTATTACAATTACAACTCATGAATCAGCAATTCGTATTATTGATAAAGAAGGTCCATTAAATAACCCAGCTGATCGTGATCATTGCTTACAATACATTACGGCAATTGGTTTATTAAAAGGAGATATCGTTGCAGACGATTATGAAGATGCAGTAGCAAACGATCCACGTGTAGATGAATTACGTAATAAGATGGTTGTTGTTGAAAACAAACAGTACAGTTTAGATTACCTTGACCCGAACAAGCGCTCAATCGCCAACGCTGTTCAAGTTCACTTTAAAGATGGCACAGTAACAGAAAATGTGGAATGTGAATATCCACTTGGTCACCGTTTCCGTAGAGACGAAGCAATCCCAAAAGTTGTTCAAAAGTTCACTGCAAATATGGCAGGTCATTATTCTAGTAAGCAACAAGAACAAATTCATGAAGTTTGTTTAAATGAAGAAAAACTAGAAAATATGAATGTAAACGAATTTGTAGATCTATTCTTAATTTAATAATAGGGGGAATTTAGAATGGCTTGGGTTGTGAAAAAGCAGTCAACACAAGAGGAGCTTGCGAATCGATTCCGAGCTTTAGTAGAAGCAAATGAAATTTTGCAAATTCCAGGTGCTCATGATGCAATGGCGGCTTTAGTTGCAAAAAATACAGGTTTTTCAGCTCTTTATTTATCCGGAGCTGCTTATACTGCAAGTAAAGGGTTACCAGATTTAGGTATCGTGACGTCTACTGAAGTGGCTGAGAGAGCAAGAGATTTAGTAAGAGCTACAGACTTACCTGTTCTTGTTGACATTGATACAGGATTTGGTGGTGTACTAAATGTAGCGAGAACAGCTGTAGAAATGATGGAAGCGAAAGTAGCAGCTGTCCAAATTGAAGATCAGCAATTACCAAAAAAATGTGGACATTTAAATGGTAAGAAACTTGTTACTACAGAAGAATTGGTTCAAAAAATTAAAGCAATTAAAGAAGTTGCACCGAGCTTATACATTGTAGCACGTACTGATGCTCGCGGCGTTGAAGGATTAGATGAAGCAATTGAAAGAGCAAATGCATATGTAAAAGCCGGTGCAGATGCAATTTTCCCTGAAGCGCTTCAATCAGAGGAAGAATTCCGTCTATTTAATAGTAAGGTAAATGCACCTTTACTTGCGAATATGACTGAATTCGGAAAAACTCCATATTATAGTGCAGAGGAATTTGCGAATATGGGCTTTCAAATGGTTATTTATCCTGTAACTTCACTTCGCGTTGCAGCGAAAGCGTATGAAAATGTGTTTACTTTGATTAAAGAAACAGGTTCTCAAAAAGATGCACTTTCTAATATGCAAACGAGAAGTGAATTATACGAAACAATTTCATATCATGACTTTGAAGAGTTAGATACTGGTATTGCAAAAACAGTATTATCAGAAGATCAATAGATAAAGCAGTGAAGGCGATGAAAATACATCTTTGGCAAAATAAAATGCTTGATGTGAAAAATCATCGCCTTCTATTTTCAAAAAAAGATATTCCACTCATCGTAGACGAGCATAAGCAAAAAGCTATGAAAGCCGAATGATAGGGGGATACATATGGAGAAAACGAAGTTACCATGGGATGAATTTTTTTCACTCAATAAAGATATAAATCATACTTACTTTACACCAGAAGATTTTTCAGGTGATGAAGATTTAATCGCAAAAACGACAGAACAATTCGTTAAACAAGAAATTGTTCCACAAATGGAGAATATTGAACAACATAACTATAAAGTTTCTCGTCAATTATTTGAGAAAGCTGGGGAACTTGGATTATTAGGCATTGAGGTACCAGAAGATTATGGCGGGTTCGAGTTAGGAAAGGCTGTCTCAGGTCTTGTAGCAGAGAAAATGGGTTACGCTGGTGCATTTAGCGTTTCATTTAATATACACGCTGGTGTCGGTACATTGCCTTACATATATTACGGAACGAAAGAACAGAAAGAAAAATATTTACCAAAAATCGCATCGGGAGAATGGATTGGGGCTTATGCTTTAACTGAGCCAAATGCTGGTTCGGATGCATTAAGTGCAAAAACGAGCGCAGTATTGAATGAAGAGGGAACAGCTTGGAAGTTAAATGGTGAGAAGCAATGGATTACAAATGCTCATATGGCAGATGTATACGTTGTTTTTGCAAAGACAAATAAAGGAATGACAGCATTTATTGTCGAAAGAACATGTGAAGGTGTATCCATTGGGTTAGAAGAAAAGAAAATGGGTATTAAAGGTTCTTCAACGGCGACTCTTATTTTAGAAGATGTTGTCATCCCTGTTGAAAATGTTTTAGGGGAAGTTGGGAAAGGGCATCACGTAGCTCTTAATATTCTTAACTTTGCTAGACTTAAACTTGCTTTTGGAAATATTGGAACAGCAAAACAAGCAATTGGTTTGTCGGTTCAATATGGAAAAGAGCGAAAACAGTTCCAAACGGAATTAGTAGACTTTACGATGATTCAAGAGAAAATTGCAAATATGATTATTGCTACATATGGAGCCGAAAGTGCAGCTTACCGTACAGCAGGTGTAATTGATGAAGCAATTCATGAGAGCGATGAAGATCTTATGAAAAAAATGTCTCAATTTGCAATTGAATGTGCACTAAATAAAGTAAATGCTTCTGAAACACTTGCTTATATTGTAGATGAAGCTGTACAAATTCATGGTGGTTACGGTTATATGCAAGAGTACGAGGTAGAACGATTGTATCGTGATGCTAGAATTAGTCGTATTTTTGAAGGAACGAACGAAATTAATAGATTAACAGTTGCCAAAATGTTAATGAAGCAAATCGAACAATTAGAAGATACTGAAGTAGAAAGTGATGTAGCAAATGTCGAAAGAAACCATCGTTACATTTTATTAGCGAAAAAATTGTTGAAACAATCTTTGAAAACGCTCTCTAAAACTCCAAGTCTAAAAATCGACCAAGAACAAGAATATTCACGTGTAATATCAAATATGTTGACGGACGTGTACGTCATGGAATCAGCGTTTTTACGTACGAGAAAAGCAGTAAGTAAAAATGGTGAGGAAAAAGAACGTACGAAGCAACAAATAACGGATGTTATTTGTGAAGAAGGATATCGTAAAGTAGAAGAAGCGGCGATTTCTGTACTTTCAGCGGCTGTCACAGAAGAAAAAGATAGACATGTGATTTTAGCTGAAATCCGTCAATTATTAGTACCTTTATACACGAACGTATTTATGAAGAAGAGAGAAATTGCGAAAGCTATTATAAATCGTGGGAAATATATTGTGTAAATAGGAGGAAAGCGATATGAAAAAGATTGGTTTTATCGGTTTAGGTAACATGGGTCTTCCGATGTCAAAAAATCTAGTTAAATCAGGTTACACGGTATATGGCGTGGACTTAAATAAAGAGGCAGAAGCGTCCTTTGAAAAAGAAGGCGGAATTATCGGTCTATCAATCTTAAAACTAGCAGAAACATGTGATGTAGTTTTTACAAGTTTACCTTCACCTCGTGCTGTTGAAGCGGTATATTTTGGAGCAGAAGGATTATTTGAAAATGGTCACTCGAATGTAGTTTTCATTGATACAAGTACGGTATCGCCGCAGTTAAACAAACAATTAGAGGAAGTTGCAAAGGAAAAGAAAGTAGACTTTTTAGCAGCACCTGTGAGTGGTGGAGTAATCGGAGCCGAAAACCGTACATTAACGTTTATGGTTGGTGGATCAAAAGAGGTATATGAGAAAACGGAATCTATCATGGGCGTACTAGGCGCGAACATTTTCCACGTTAGTGAGCAGATTGATAGTGGTACAACTGTTAAGTTAATTAATAACTTATTAATTGGTTTTTATACAGCTGGAGTGAGTGAAGCTTTAACATTAGCGAAAAAGAACAATATGGATTTAGATAAAATGTTTGATATTTTAAATGTAAGTTACGGTCAAAGTAGAATTTATGAACGTAATTTTAAAAGTTTTATAGCACCTGAAAACTACGAGCCAGGATTTACTGTGAACTTATTGAAGAAAGATTTAGGATTTGCAGTTGACTTAGCTAAGGAAAGCGAACTCCATTTACCGGTAAGCGAAATGTTATTAAACGTATATGACGAAGCTAGTCAAGCTGGATATGGTGAAAACGATATGGCTGCTTTATATAAGAAAGTTAGCGAGCAATTAATTTCTAATCAAAAATAAATTATACAAAGGAGAGAATACAATGATTACAACTGAAATTAAACGAGTAAAAAATCACATTAACGGTGAGTGGGTTGAATCGACAGGTACGGAAGTAGAAGCAGTTCCAAATCCAGCGACTGGAAAAATTATCGCTTACGTTCCACTATCTCCAAAAGAAGATGTTGAAAAAGCTGTTGAAGCGGCAAAAGCAGCATTTGAAACGTGGTCTAAAGTACCAGTTCCGAATCGTTCAAGAAATTTATATAAATATTTACAGCTATTACAAGAAAACAAAGATGAGCTTGCGAAAATCATTACGCTAGAGAATGGTAAGACGCTAACGGATGCAACAGGTGAAGTACAGCGTGGTATTGAAGCAGTGGAACTTGCAACATCGGCACCTAATTTAATGATGGGTCAAGCGCTGCCGAATATTGCTAGTGGAATTGATGGATCAATTTGGCGCTACCCAATCGGAGTTGTTGCTGGTATTACGCCGTTTAACTTCCCAATGATGATTCCGTTATGGATGTTCCCACTTGCAATTGCTTGCGGTAATACATTCGTATTAAAAACATCGGAAAGAACGCCACTTTTAGCGGAGCGACTTGTAGAATTATTCTATGAAGCAGGTTTCCCAAAAGGCGTATTAAATTTAGTGCAAGGCGGAAAAGATGTTGTAAATAGCATTTTAGAAAATAAAGATATTCAAGCTGTTTCGTTCGTCGGTTCTGAGCCAGTAGCTCGTTACGTATATGAAACAGGTACGAAACACGGAAAACGTGTACAAGCGTTAGCGGGTGCAAAAAACCATGCGATTGTAATGCCAGATTGCAATCTTGAGAAAACAGTACAAGGTGTAATTGGATCTGCATTTGCAAGTAGTGGAGAGCGCTGCATGGCATGCTCAGTAGTAGCAGTAGTGGATGAAATTGCTGATGAATTCATTGATGTATTAGTAGCAGAAACGAAAAAATTAAAAGTAGGCGATGGCTTTAACGAAGATAACTATGTTGGACCATTAATTCGTGAATCTCATAAAGAGCGTGTTTTAGGCTATATTAATAGTGGTGTAGCAGATGGGGCAACTTTATTAGTAGATGGCCGTAAAATTAATGAAGAAGTTGGAGAAGGTTATTTTGTAGGTGCGACAATCTTTGATGGCGTGAATCAAGAAATGAAAATTTGGCAAGATGAAATTTTTGCTCCAGTATTAAGCATTGTACGTGTTAAAGATTTAGAAGAAGGTATTAAACTAACAAATCAATCTAAATTTGCAAATGGTGCGGTTATTTATACGTCAAATGGTAAACATGCACAAACATTCCGTGATAACATCGATGCTGGTATGATTGGTGTAAATGTAAATGTTCCAGCACCAATGGCATTCTTCGCATTTGCAGGAAATAAAGCTTCATTCTTTGGTGATTTAGGTACAAATGGTACAGATGGCGTTCAATTCTATACACGTAAAAAAGTTGTAACTGAGCGCTGGTTTTAATAAAGAGTAGACTGTCAAATTAGTTGTGAAATGAAAAACACCACTATTAATAGTGGTGTTTTTCGTTTTTATCAATTACTTTTTTCAAAAGCTAGTTTAACACCAAATCCAATTAGGACGATTCCTGTTAGCCCTTGAATATAACGTTGCGTTTTCGGTTTTTTCATAAAAGCACTAATTTTATCAATTAAAAATATATAAAACGCAAACCAAAAGGCGGTTAAAACGAGGTAAGTAAGGCCCATTACAAGAAGTTGAATAAATGTATTATGATTTGGATTTAAAAATTGCGGTAAAAAAGTTAAAAAGAAGACTGCTATCTTAGGATTTAATAAATTCGTTAGAAATCCTTGGCGAAAGCAAGAAGTATGTTTGTTTTCATTATTTAAAGATATATCATTTGTATCTACGCCTTCTTTATTTCTTACTGCTAAAAGGGCTTTAATACCGATATATATTAAATAGAGAGCCCCAACGTACTTGAAAATAGAAAATAAAAGAGCTGACTTTACAATAAGTGCAGAAAGACCAATTACAGCAGCTAAAGTATGAATTAATAGCGCGATACATGTACCGAACACTGTTTTTACTCCACCGACTTTACCGGCAATCAATGTATTTTTCGTAGCCATTGCTGTATCTGGACCAGGTAAAATGATAAGACAAATAGACATAATGATGAAAAGAAGATAATTTTCTATCATAGCCGTCCCTCCTTTTTATTTTTAGAATATTTGATTGAAATTAGTGTAGCACAAAAGTGGATTTAATAAAATTAAATCTTATTAAAAATCATTAAATAAAAAGGCTATATAGTAGCTGTAATTACACTACTATATAGCCTCGATTTTATCCCGCTATTTGCGGGTAGTAAGATTTCCACCGCACAAGATTTAG
Organism: Bacillus sp. FSL K6-1338; assembly: GCF_038006965.1. Lineage (NCBI taxonomy): Bacteria > Bacillati > Bacillota > Bacilli > Caryophanales > Bacillaceae > Bacillus > Bacillus sp. FSL K6-1338. The sequence continues at coordinate 2,219,716 of NZ_JBBOWI010000001.1, forward strand.
CTGAAGCAAAGAAGTTAGGTGGGGGATGAACAAAACACCCACGCATTACAGTTTCATTTTATGCATTAAGTAAGTTAAAGAAACGATTCACATCTTCTTCTGAAACGTCACTTAACTGTTTATATTTATAGTTCGGATTTTGATCTTTATCAACGACAACGGAGCGTACTCCTTCGAAGAAATCTTCATGTCTCATGAAATTTTTAGCAAGTATAAGGTCCGTAGCGAAGCATTCTTCAACGGATTTATCTTGTCCATCAATAAACTGTTTTAAGGTTACTTTTAGTGAAATAGGGGATTTTGATAACAGTGTTTCTTTTGTTTTTAGAGCAAAGGAACTTTCATCTTTCTCCAATGAATGGATGATTTCTTCAATTGTATCGAAAGCAAAATGTGAATTGATTGCTTCTAATGAAGGAGTCAGCTCGCTTTCTAAGTTTGGAGCAGTTGCAAATGTACGAATAACTTCTTTTAAATTAGTATGTACATCATCTTCTTTATGCCAATTTACACTTTCAAGTTCAGTAAGAAACTCTGGTAATGAATCAGATGTCATAAAGTAATCAGCAGCATTAATAAATAATACGTCAGAAGCTTTTAAAATAGATGCTGTTAAAGCAACGAAGCGTCCTGTATATCCAGGTGCTTTATTTAAGAAATATGCAGCTCCGACGTCTGGGAAGAAGCCGATATTCATCTCTGGCATTGCCCATTTCGTACGCTCAGTTACAATGCGATACTTCGCACCATTTGTAAGACCGACACCACCGCCCATTACAATTCCATCTAAACAAGCAATAATCGGTTTTGTATATTGATAAATATATGTATCAATTTCATACTCTTCTTCAAAAAAACGTTCTGCATGTTGCAATGCCACTTCATTGGAACGCGCTTCATAAAGAGTTTTAATGTCGCCGCCTGCACAAAAACCTTTTGTGCCAGCACCTTTTAACACGATAAGTGCAATACGCTCATCGTGTTCCCACTCTTTAAGTTTTTGTCCGATAGGTTGTAACATGTCATAAGATAAAGAATTAAGTGCTTTTGGACGGTTTAAAGTAATTGTTGCAACGCCGTTTTCACTAATAGAAAATAAAACGTGTTCAGTCATAATGCATCCTCCCTTACATATCTTCTTATTCTTAATTCTTGATATGTACTGAAATGTCCTTTATAAATTTTGTCAAAAGTTGACGGTAAATATTAATTTGGTCACCGCATATTTTGACGAGTTATCTTTGCAGGATTTCAGAGACTAAGGGGGAATATTACAACATTACTGTAAGTGTAATTATTTGAAGTTATAATAATAAAAGCGCTATTATATAGGTGTGAATTGTTCATTATCAATTCTAAAAAGAGTGTTTGAAGAAAAAATGAATCGTACAATTGTAATAAAAAACTTTACACTGAATTAGAAATAGAGAAAGGAGAAATCGGAATGCCAGGACCTTTACTATTGTCGGTTATTATTTTGTCTTTTTTAATGATAGGAATAACGCAGTATTTTCATCATACAGATACGACAGAAGAAGTGAAGGATAAAGTACGTCTCGTATTTCCGATTTTTATAATATCTATTTCATTCTGTATTTTATTAAATAAAGATGGGTACATTGTCGCAGTGTTCTCATTTTTCGTCGCAATCGTTTTAATTACCGTTTTATATTATGTAATGAAAGACTTTATACAAAAATAAAGATGTCACAATAGACATTTTTATTTTGGGGAAAATATAAAATTTCACATACCGTATTTTATATAAAATACATAAAACATATAACAATAGAAAAGTGTGTACTTTGCTGTGTATGTACTTGTCAATCTTGCATAGCCACTATACTATTAAAATGTAGAGATTATAAAAAGGGGTTGTATCTATCATGAAATTTGAGATGCACACAAAAATTATTTCAAATGAAAAAGAAGTAAGATTACATATTGAAGAAAATATATTTCAATTAATATTGGATGGTTATCACTTATTTACAATTCAAGAAATATTGCCTTTATATAAATCAAATGAAGAAAGAATTGGAAGTGCAACGATATTGAAGCTAGAGTGGGAGAACGGAAAAACTACAATAAACTATCAACTCGTTTCACTAAAATCAGTAAATTAAAAGGAGTAGAAAAATATGAAGTTATTTCATACAGCGGATTGGCATTTAGGTAAGCTTGTTCATGGCGTGTATATGACTGAAGACCAAAAGATTGTATTAGATCAGTTTGTACAGGCGGTTGAAGAAGAAAAACCAGATGCCGTAATTATTGCAGGGGATTTATATGACCGAGCAATTCCACCTACAGAAGCAGTAGACTTATTAAATGATGTGCTGCAAAAAATAGTTATTGAATTACAAACACCAGTTATTGCAGTAGCTGGTAATCATGATAGTCCGGATCGTATCCATTTTGGAAGTGGTTTAATGAAAAAACAGGGATTACATATTGTAGGTCAATTTCAATTTCCGTATGAACCTGTCGTACTAAATGATGAATATGGAGAGGTTCACTTCCATCTAATACCGTATGCAGACCCAAGCATAGTTAGACACGTGTTGAAAAATGAAGACGTACGTTCTCATGATGATGCGATGCGCATTTTTATGAATGAGCTCTCTGAAACGATGGATAAAGAAGCTAGACATGTATTTGTTGGACATGCATTTATAACTTCTTCAGGAGAAGCGGAGGAGAATACAAGTGATGCAGAACGACCACTTTCAATTGGTGGTGCTGAATATGTAAATAGTCATTATTTTGATAAGTTTCATTACACAGCGCTTGGACATTTACATCAAGCGCATTTTGTACGTAATGAGACGATTCGATATTCTGGTTCACCACTTGCCTATTCTATTTCTGAAGAGAAACATAAAAAAGGTTATTACATTGTAGAAATGAATGAAACCGGTGAAGTAGCGATTGAAAAAAGGTTACTTTTACCACGTCGTAAAATGCGAACAGTAGAAGCGAAAATAGATGAATTATTACAGCACCCAGTAAGTGAAGATTACGTATTTGTAAAATTATTAGACGAAAATCCTGTCTTACAGCCAATGGAGAAAATACGATCTGTATATCCAAATGCAATGCACGTTGAAAGAGCGATGCAACGGCGAGAACTCACAGATACAAATGAAGTAACTGTTTCAAGACATAAAACGGATGATTTATCTCTTTTAAAGGCTTTCTATAAAGAAATGAAAGGGTTAGATTTATCAGAAGAGAAAGAACGCCTATTTATAGATGTATTACAAACAGTGCAAGAGCGGGAAGGTGAACGAGGATGAGACCGATTCAGCTTATTATGACAGCATTCGGGCCATATAAACAGAAAGAAGTAATCGATTTTGAAGATCTTGGAGAACATCGTATTTTCGCTATTTCTGGGAATACGGGAGCTGGAAAAACAACGATTTTTGATGCGATTTGTTATGTATTATATGGTGAGGCTAGCGGAGAAGAACGTAGCGATACGAGCATGCTTCGAAGTCAATTTGCTGATGATAATGTTTATACAAGTGTTGAACTAACCTTTCAGTTAAAAGGGAAACGCTATGAAATAAAACGACAACTTGGACATAAAAAACAAGGGAATAAGACTATTACAGGACATGCAGTAGAATTATATGAAGTTATTGATGGAGAAAACGTTCCAGCCGTCGATCGTTTTCATGTAACAGACGTAAACAAAAAAATGGAAGATTTAATTGGGTTAAGTAAACATCAATTTAGCCAAATTGTTATGTTACCCCAAGGGGAATTCCGAAAACTATTAACATCTGAGACGGAAAACAAAGAAGAGATTTTACGTCGTATTTTTAAAACGGATCGTTATAAATTAATGCGTGAGTTACTTGATCAAAAGAGAAAACAATGGAAAGACGTCTTGCAAGAAAAACAAAAAGAGAGAGAGCTCTATTTCCGTAATGTTTTTAAATTACCAATCCGTGATGGAGCATTATTAGAGACATTAGTGGCACAAGAACATGTAAATACGCATCAAGTAGTAGAAGTGTTAGAACAAGAAACAACCGTGTATAAGGCAGAGATTGAGCAATTACAAGTAGAACAAGATGTTCAAACGAAGCAATTAAAGGATGCAGAAACACGTTTTCATGCAGCAAAATCTGTAAATGAGAAATTTATAGATTTACAACAAAAGAATGAGAAATATAACACTTTACAAGAGAACCGTTCAGCAATTGAAGGGAAAGAAAAATCCTTTAAACGTGCGGAACAAGCAAAACGCTTCATACCATTTGAACAATGGTATGAAGAAGCGATGCAAAATGAGCAGAAAGCTGAAAGTTTGTTAAAACAGATAATCGTCAAACAAGAACAGATAATGAATAGTTTTGAGCTTGCTCAGGAGAAGTATGAAGTAGTAAAGAATAAAGAACTTGAACGAGAAGAGGCTAAAAAACTTGTTCAAAGATTAGAAGAGTTACAAGCGATCATTGAATCATTAGCTGAGAGAAAGCTGAATTTACAAAATGCCGAAATTCAAATAGGGAAATTAAAAGAAAGTATGCAAAAGTTGGATCAACAACTAGAAGAGCATACAAGTCAAAAACAGGGAATGTCTGATGAATTGCAGCAATTAGAACAAGCACTTGAGCAATATGTAGCTAAAGTAGAAGAACTAACCAATATGCGAGAAGATGCAAAAGTTTTAAAGCAAGCATATGATGTTTGGCAAGAAAAACAAAAATTTGAGCAAGAAAAAGAAGCGGCAAATAATAAAATGCAAGTGGCAGTTCGTGCGTATGAAAACATGGAGCGCCGCTGGTTAAGTGAACAAGCTGGTATACTAGCTCTTCATTTACATGATGGTGAATCTTGTCCGGTATGTGGTAGTACGAATCATCCACAAAAAGCTACAGAGCAAAGTAATGCGATCGATGAAAAAGAGTTAAACGATTTAAGAGATAAGAAGAACATTGCTGAAAAATTAAATGTGCAAGTAGAGGAGAAATGGAATTTTTATCGACTACAATATGAACAAGTGATAGAAGAAGTTGTGAAGCGCGGCTACAACTCGGAAAAATTAGCTGAAACATATAGTGCACTTGTTCAAAAAGGAAAACAATTAGCAGCAGACGTGAATACGTTAAAAGCAAGTGAAGAAACACGTAAGCAGATTGCTGTGAACATGAAAAGCGTAGAAGAAAAAATAGAAGAACTTCAGAAACAAAAACGGGAAGTAGAAACAATGCAGCACCGTACAGAAATGGAGTGCATGCAACTTCGTACGTCATATGAACATGATAAACGAAATATTCCAGAAAACTTACAAACAGTACAAGCTTGGAAAGCACAGTTGGACCAAGCTATGCAGGAACTTAGGTTAATGGAGGACGAATGGAAGAAAGTGCAGGAAGCGTATCAGCATTGGCAAAATGAAAATATACGTATTCAAGCTGAACAGAAAGGTGCTTCTAATCAATTTGAAAGTGCAAAATTGAAGAAAGAAGAAACTTTCGCACGCTTTATGAAAGAGCTAGAACAAAGCGGGTTTACAGATCAATTCACGTATAAAGAAGCCAAATTAAGCGATGCCCAGATGGAGATGTTACAAAAAGAAATTCAAGGTTATTATTCATCTCTCGAAGTGCTTGCAAAACAAATTGAAGAGTTAAACTCAGAATTAAAAGATAAAGAGTATATGGATATTACATCTTTAGGTGAACACATAAAAGAACTAGAAATTAATCTCGATATAATTAAAGAAAAACGTCAACGTGCGCAAAATGCGGTAACATATATTTCTGATTTACATGAAAACATTAGACGTATTGACGAACAAATTCACGATGAAGAGAAAGCTTTCCAAGAACTTGTTGATCTATATGAAGTAATGAAAGGTGATAACGAAAGTCGTATATCATTTGAACGTTACATCCTAATTGAGTATTTAGAACAAATTGTTCAAATCGCAAACGAACGACTACGTAAATTATCAAATGGACAATTTTATTTAAAACGAAGTGAGCGAGTTGAAAAAAGAAACCGTCAAAGTGGATTAGGATTAGATGTGTACGATGCATACACTGGTCAAACACGTGATGTAAAAACATTATCTGGCGGAGAGAAATTTAACGCATCACTTTGCTTAGCGCTAGGAATGGCAGATGTAATTCAAGCATATGAAGGTGGTATTTCCATCGAAACGATGTTCATCGATGAAGGGTTCGGTTCATTAGATGAAGAATCATTAACGAAAGCAGTAGATGCCTTAATTGACTTACAAAAATCAGGCCGATTTATCGGTGTCATTTCACACGTACAAGAGCTGAAAAACGCAATGCCGGCTGTATTAGAAGTAACGAAGCAGAAGGATGGGTGTAGTCAGACTAGGTTTGTGGTGAAGTAAGCCTAGAAAATGGAGTAGGGAACCTACCGATACTTTTAGTGTCATATGTATGAATAATAAAACGTCGTCTCTTCATTGGAGACGACGTTTTATTTTATAAAATATCTATGAATTATCTGTAGAAGGCGGCGTATTCTCTAAACGATTATAAGTTTTAAAGGCTGAAATTGCCGAGATAACTCCGCCTACTAAAAATAAAGCGGATCCTCCAACTAAGATGATACGACTGACATATGTTTCCCGTGCTTCTTCGACTTCTTCTTGTAACGCTGTAGGCATATGAATTCCCCTTTATAAAAGTTGTTTTATAAATAGTATATACAAACGCCTAAAATGTGTTAAAATAACTGATGATTTTATGCAGTGGGTAATTAGATGAGTAGGATGCGAGTGGCTAAATAAATCTTCATCACAAATTTATGCGAACTTCACATAGAGCACATATTAACATTGTATTATGTATATGTACCAAATAAATAAATAAAGTGAATGTAAGTTCTGTTTTCAAAAATTTAAAATCCTTTTATTTCTATATGAAAGTTTTAATTAAGGGTTTTAAAAAATTTGGAAATAGATCTTATGAATATGGAATTCATATAAAAGGGGAATGTCTTATGACAACATATACGAGTGAAATGAGAAAAACTTTAGTTTCAGAAGAAGATGTAGATATTTTAAAAATTATGGCGCATCCAATCCGCCTGCAAATTGTAAATGAATTAAGTACGAGAAAAACTTGTAATGTAACACAATTAACAGAGTTACTGAATATTCCGCAATCTACTGTTTCACAACATTTATCAAAAATGAAGGGTAAAGTGTTACGAGCAGAGAGAAGAGGTTTAGAAATTTATTATCATATTAACAATTTAAAAGCGAGTAAGATTGTTAATGTTTTAGGGTATATAAACTAGTGAAATATTTTTATATAAAATGGCCCCTGCTGTTGAGCAGGGGCTATTTTGTGTTGTTTTATGTATTTGTATTTAAAACTTTATAGTTTTTATGATTTACAATTGTTCGATCAAATTCAAAAGTACCACCGCTTACATTTGTAATTTCAACTAAGACCGATTCAGTATAAAGTTTTAGTACAGATCCTGTAATCTTTAAATTGTTTCGTTGAAAAAGTATAGTATCCCCTACGTTTGCTTTCATAGTACCTCCTTAAAGACAGAAATATTTTTTATTATATATATTAAACCACGGATAGATATATTAGTGAATATTTAGTTTTATTTATTGGAAAAAAATTTGTGATTTTATAAAAAATAAGGTACATCGAAGTATAAAAATTTTTTCTACTTGTAAAGGGAAATTTTAATTTAGCAATTGTATAACATGAGACATAATTTTTATAAAAGAAGATGATAAAACAGTTGTAAGTTGTATTGAAGCTAAACATTATAAAAGCTACTTATGTATTTAATCAGTAGTTTTTTGTATTTCGTCCTTCGTTTTCTGTAACTGATTCCATGTTTTTGACGCTCTATCTTGTAAGTGCTTACATAGGCGGAAACATCTTATACAATGAAGGTGTTAAATCAAAAGAGGTGACCAAAATGAACATAAAAAAAGTAAATTTAGCGAATAGCATTGAAATAGAAAGAGGAGGCGGAAAGGTATGAAAAAATCAACTGTTAATCCATGGTTTGTTGTTCTTGGCACAGTTATAGTACAGATGGGGCTTGGAACGATATATACATGGAGTTTATTCAATCAGCCTTTAGTTAGTAAATATGGTTGGAGTCTTAACGCTGTTGCGATAACTTTCTCAATTACTAGTCTTTCTTTAGCATTTTCAACTTTATTTGCGAGTAAATTGCAAGAAAAATGGGGACTTCGTAAACTTATTATGATAGCTGGATTAGCATTAGGACTAGGATTAATACTTAGTTCACAAGCGTCCTCATTAATATTGCTTTATGTACTAGCAGGAGTTGTTGTAGGTTATGCAGATGGTACAGCATATATCACTTCACTATCAAATTTAATAAAGTGGTTTCCGGAGCGTAAAGGTTTAATTGCTGGTATTTCTGTCTCTGCATATGGTTCAGGTAGCTTAATTTTTAAATATGTTAATGCACAGTTGATTGAATCAGTTGGTGTATCGCAAGCATTTATATACTGGGGTTTAATTGTTACAGCTATGATTGTAATTGGTGCTTGTTTAATCCATCAAGCCGCAGATCAAGGAGCAGTTCATGAAACAAAAACTAAGGAATACACAACGAAAGAAATGTTAGGCACAAAACAAGTATACTTATTATTTATAATGTTATTTACATCATGTATGAGTGGCTTATACTTAATTGGTATGGTAAAAGACATTGGTGTTCAACTTGTGGGACTTAGCGCAGCAACAGCAGCTAATGCGGTGGCTATGGTTGCAATCTTTAATACATTAGGTCGTATTATTTTAGGACCGTTATCGGATAAAATTGGTCGTTTAAAAATCGTTACTGGTACTTTTGTTGTTATGGCGAGTTCAGTTTTAGTTCTAAGTTTTGTAGATTTAAATTATGGTATTTACTTCGTATGTGTAGCAAGTGTAGCGTTTTGCTTTGGTGGAAATATCACTATTTTCCCAGCTATTGTTGGTGATTTCTTCGGTATGAAAAACCATAGTAAGAACTATGGAATTGTGTATCAAGGATTTGGATTTGGGGCGCTTGCAGGTTCCTTTATCGGTGCACTTCTGGGTGGATTCAAACCAACATTCATGGTGATTGGTGTATTATGTGTCGTGTCATTCATTATCGCAATTTTAATTCAAGCACCTAAACATAAAAAAGAACAAGAAGAAGAGTATCGCAGCGTAGCATAAGTATATAAATCTTCTATAACACTATGATTACGAAAAAGCATCCTATTCTATTAATTAGGATGCTTTTTTTATGAGTTATTTTAACAAGGTTAAATTACTTTTTGGATTTTTATAGATGTAAAAGTGAGTGAAGTACTTATTTGGATTATATTGGAATATAATAAATTAATACATCGCATTCGAAATATATATTAAATCTTAAATAACAAAGAAGACATTCATTAGTATTTGCAAGATTTGTTTTCAGAAAAATATTGAGAAAATATATACTTGAGTTTTTCATAAAGCGTTGTTAATGAACGTAGCTCTAGTTTATCTTCTTCAATTTTAAAAAGAGGAGTTTGAATTTTATTTATAATATAAGTACTTTTAATGCGTTTACATATGATTTTATTAAGAAACATTAAAATACTTTATCTGAAAAATAAAAAAAGATTGACAAGTTTATTGAGAAACATTATCATTTCGGTGTAAGATAGTAAATGAAAAACATTATCAATAAAATAGATTTTAAAGTAATGCGCACTTGACCAATTAGTTTAGTAAGTGTATTATTTTTTACAACGCTGATGATAATGAAAATCAATATCATTATTATTGCTGTTACTTAATGAAATTAATGTTTATGTGAAAGGATAGAGAAAATGAACTTAGGGGAATTTGATGGGAAAACAGTTTTAGTAACAGGTGCAGCACAAGGCATAGGCAGTGTCGTTGCCAAAATGTTTTTAGAAAGAGGAGCCACAGTTATTGCGGTTGATCAAAATGAAGAGGGGTTAAATGTACTCTTAAATCAAAATGAATTAAATAAAACACGTATGAAAACGTTTCGTTTAGATGTGAGTGATAGCACTGCTGTTGAAGACATTGTAAATCATATTGCAAATGAAATAGCGCCAATAGATATTTTAGTAAACGTTGCAGGGGTTTTACGTATGGGAGCAATTCATTCGTTAAGTGATGAAGATTGGAATAAAACATTCTCTGTAAATACTACAGGGGTTTTCAATATGTCCCGAGCGGTAAGTAAAAATATGATGTTAAGAAAATCAGGGGCAATTGTTACAGTCGGTTCAAATGCGGCAAATACGCCGAGAATGGAGATGGCTGCGTATGCTGCGTCAAAGGCTGCAACAACGATGTTTATGAAGTGTTTAGGATTAGAGCTTGCAGCATACAATATACGCTGCAACTTAGTTTCTCCAGGTTCTACTGAAACTGAGATGCAAAGATTACTATGGGCTGATGAGAATGGAGCTAAAAATATAATTGCTGGTTCTCAAAATACATATAGACTCGGAATTCCATTACAAAAAATTGCACAACCTTCAGAAGTTGCTGAAGCAGTGTTATTTTTAGCTTCAGATAGAGCAAGTCATATTACAATGCACAATTTATGTGTCGATGGCGGTGCTACGTTAGGAGTTTAATAAAAAATCAGGAGGTTATTATATTATGAGTGAACATACAGCTGTAAAGGAATTGTCAGAAAAACTTTTAGAAGATTATAAGACTGAATCTTCGTTCTTTTTTGCTTCACCAACTCGAACGATATTAGCAGAAGGAGAGTTTACTACAGTAAAGCATCGTGAAATTGAAAGTTTCCCAGAGCTTGTGCAAGCGACATTAAGTAATGCGAAACAAGCTGGAAATCCAAATCCTATTGTTATGGGTGCTTTGCCATTTGATCGTAGAAAAGAAGTCCAACTTATCGTACCAGAATATAGTAGAATTTCTGAGCGTTTACAATTGGATACAACCAATCAGCTTGAAACAAATGAGAACGTAACATTTGAAATGACGCCAGTACCAGAACCTGAAGTTTATATGAATGGTGTGAAGCAAGGAATTAAAAAAATACAGGACGGTGATTTGAAGAAAATCGTTCTATCTAGATCGTTAGATGTTAAATCTTCCGAAAAGATTGATAAGCAAAAACTTCTGCGAGAATTAGCAGAGCATAATAAGCATGGTTATACATTTGCTGTGAATTTACCGAAAGGTGAAAAAGAGAACAGTAAGACGCTAATTGGAGCAAGCCCTGAATTACTTGTTTCACGTAATGGTATGCAAGTTATTTCTAACCCGTTAGCTGGTTCGAGGCCACGTAGTGAGGACCCAGTAGAAGATGAAAGAAGAGCAGAGGAATTACTTTCTTCTCCAAAAGATTTACATGAACATGCGGTAGTAGTTGAAGCGGTTGCCGCTGCACTTCGTCCGTATTGTCATACATTACATGTTCCAGAAAAGCCATCAGTTATTCATAGTGAAGCGATGTGGCATTTGTCTACAGAAGTGAAAGGTGAACTTAAGGATCCAAATACTTCTTCTTTACAATTAGCAATTGCCCTTCATCCTACGCCAGCAGTTTGCGGAACTCCGATGGAAAAGGCAAGAGAGGCTATACAGTATATTGAGCCATTTGACCGCGAGTTCTTTACAGGAATGCTAGGATGGAGCGATTTAAATGGAGATGGAGAATGGATTGTTACAATTCGTTGTGCTGAAGTACAAGAAAATACACTTCGTTTATATGCAGGAGCTGGAGTTGTTGCTGAGTCAAAACCAGAAGATGAGTTAGCAGAAACATCAGCTAAGTTCCAAACAATGTTAAAAGCTTTAGGGTTAAGAGATAGTTCACTTAATGAAAAATAGGGGGAAGAAAGAATGCTAGTAGGTTATAGGGAATGGCCAAAAGAATTTGCCGATCGTTATCGAGAAGAAGGGTGTTGGCTTGGTGAAACATTTGGAGGAGTGTTAAGAGAGCGAGCTGAGAAATATGGAGATCAAATCGCGGTTGTAAGCGGTAAGACGCATGTAACGTACAGTGAACTTGATAAAAAGGTAGATCGTTTAGCAGCAGGTTTACTGAATTTAGGAATAAAGAAAGAGGACAGAGTTGTAATCCAGTTACCTAACATTATCGAGTTTTTCGAAATATGTTTTGCACTATTTCGAATTGGAGCGCTTCCTGTCTTTGCACTGCCTTCACATCGAAGTAGTGAAATTAGTTATTTTTGTGAGTTTGGTGAGGCGAGCGCTTACGTTATTTCAGATAAGGCCCTCGGTTTTGATTATCGAAAACTAGCAAGAGAAGTGAAAGAGAAAGTGCCAACTTTACAACATGTAATTGTAGTGGGAGAAGAGGAAGAGTTTGTGAACATAAATGATCTGTATATGGATCCTATCTCATTGCCAGAAGTTCAGCCCAGTGATGTTGCATTTCTCCAATTATCAGGAGGGACAACAGGTCTTTCTAAATTAATTCCTAGAACACATGATGACTATATTTATAGTTTACGTGTTAGCGCTGAAATTTGTAATTTGAATGCAGAAAGCGTCTATATGACAGTTCTTCCAGTAGCACACAATTATCCAATGAGTTCTCCAGGAACATTTGGAACTTTCTATGCGGGTGGAAAAGTGGTATTGGCAACTGGTGGTAGCCCAGATGAGGCATTTGCTCTTATCGAAGAAGAAAAAGTTACAATTACAGCGCTCGTTCCGCCATTAGCAATGATTTGGCTTGATGCTGCATCTTCTCGTAATGCCGATTTATCGAGCCTAGAGGTTATTCAAGTAGGTGGTGCTAAGTTTAGTGCTGAGGTTGCAAAACGTATACGCCCTACATTTGGATGTACGTTACAGCAAGTATTCGGTATGGCGGAAGGATTAGTGAACTATACAAGATTAGACGATCCGGAAGAAATTATTATTCATACACAAGGTAGACCAATGTCTGCACACGATGAAGTACGAGTTGTTGATGAAAATGACAACGATGTAAAACCTGGCGAAGTAGGTAGTTTATTAACACGAGGTCCATATACAATTCGTGGTTACTATAAAGCCGAAGAGCATAATGCACGATCATTTACAAAGGATGGATTTTATCGCACAGGAGATCTTGTAAAAGTAAATGAACAAGGATACATCATTGTAGAAGGAAGAGATAAAGATCAAATTAACCGTGGTGGTGAGAAAGTTGCTGCGGAAGAAGTTGAAAATCATCTATTAGCACACGATGCGGTTCATGACGTAGCAATTGTATCTATGCCTGACGATTATTTAGGTGAACGCACCTGTGCTTTTGTTATGGCTCGCGGACAAGTTCCAACTGTAAGTGAATTAAAAATGTTTTTAAGAGAACGTGGTATAGCGGCTTATAAAATTCCAGATCGAATTGAATTTATTGAATCATTCCCGCAAACAGGAGTCGGAAAAGTCAGCAAAAAAGAACTACGTAAAGTCATTGCTGAAAAACTTATTACAGTAAAACAATAATAAAAACCGGAAGGAAGTGATTAGATGGCTATCCCATCTATTTCAGTATATAAAATGCCAATTGAATCAGAACTACCAAAAAATAAAGTAAATTGGACACCAGATCCGAAACGTGCAGTACTTTTAATTCATGACATGCAAGAATATTTTCTTGATGCATATAGCGATAAAGAATCACCAAAAGTAGAACTTATTTCAAATATTAAAATGATAAGAGAAAAATGTAAGGAACTTGGTATACCAGTTGTTTATACAGCACAACCTGGTGGGCAAACGTTAGAACAACGAGGTTTATTACAAGACTTTTGGGGTGACGGTATTCCTGCTGGACCGGATAAAAAGAAAATTGTTGATGAACTTACTCCTGATGAAGATGATATATTCCTAACAAAATGGAGATATAGTGCATTTAAAAAGACAAATCTATTAGAAATTTTAAATGAACAAGGAAGAGATCAACTTATTATTTGCGGTATTTATGCGCATATTGGCTGTCTTTTAACAGCTTGTGAAGCATTTATGGATGGTATAGAGCCCTTCTTTGTAGCAGATGCAGTTGCTGATTTTTCACTAGAGCATCATAAACAAGCATTGGAGTATGCATCTAATAGATGTGCAGTAACGACATCAACAAACCTACTGTTAAACGATTTGCAAAGTGTAAAAGGTGATGAGAGTGAAGGAATCACTATACAGGAAGTGCATGAACTAGTTGCACAACTACTTCGTGAGCCAATAGAAAGTATTGATTTTGATGAGGACTTATTAAATAGAGGACTTGATTCGGTCAGAATTATGAGTTTAGTAGAGAAGTGGCGTCGTGAAGGGAAAGAAATCACTTTTGCAGATTTAGCAGAACATCCAACTGTTGCAGGTTGGTACAGTTTACTATCTTCACAAACAGCACAGGTGCTGTAACAAATAGACTACATAATAAAGGGGTAGTAAAGAATGCCTAACAGTCAAAAGATTCGTCATTCGTTATCATCTGCGCAGTCTGGTATGTGGTTTGCGCAACAATTAGATCCGCTTAACCCAATTTATAATACTGGGGAATATGTAGAAATAAACGGAAATATTCATCAAGAAATTTTCGAATTAGCTGTACGTAAAGTTGTAATAGAAGCAGAAGCACTTCATGTTCGCTTCGAAGAGGATGAAATTGGCCCATGGCAAGTTATTGAAGAATCACAGTTTTATATGCATTTTATTGACGTTCGTAAAGAAGAAAACCCTGAAGAAGCTGCTAAAGTATGGATGAAAAATGATTTATCTATGCCCGTCGATTTGAAAAAAGATATTCTATTTACGGAAGCACTTATTCAAGTTGAAAATAATCGTTTCTTTTGGTATCAGCGCATCCATCACATTGTGATGGATGGCTATGGATTTTCACTTCTTAGTCAAAAGGTAGCGAATGAGTATACATCACTTATAGAAGAAACAAACAAGAATGAAAAGCCATTTGGTTCTCTTACAAAAGTTGTACAAGAAGATATTGAGTATCGTGAGTCTAAACAATTTCAGGAAGATCGTACTTTTTGGTTAGAAAAGTTTGCTGATGAACCAGAAGTTGTAAGCTTGGCAGAACGAGCACCGAGAACATCAAATGGATTTTCACGAGAAACAGCTTATTTATCTAGTTCTAGCACGAAAACTTTACTAGAAGATATCAATATTTCGTTAACAAGTTGGCCGGAATTCATTGTCGCTGTAACAAGTATTTATATGCATAAATTAACAGGTGAAAATGATATTGTTTTAGGTTTACCGATGATGGGGCGTCTAGGTTCTGTATCTATTCATACACCAAGTATGGTAATGAATTTAGTACCACTGCGTCTCACTGTAACTCCAAATATAACTCTTGCGGAATTATTGCAGCAAGTTTCTAAAGAAATCCGAGATGTACGTCGTCATCATAAATACCGTCACGAGGAATTAAGAAGAGACTTAAAGTTACTAGGTGAAAATCAAAGGTTGTTTGGACCGTTAGTGAATGTTATGCCTTTTGATTACGGGCTTAATTTTGCTGGAAATCGTGGTATTACGCATAACTTATCAGCAGGACCTGTAGATGATTTATCGATAAATGTATATAAACGTTTTGATCAAAATGAGCTAATGATTCATTTTGATGCGAATCCCGAAGTATATAATGGCGCGGAGCTAGCATTGCATAAAGAAAGATTTATGAATCTATTTGAATTAGTAATAAAGAATTATGAGAAAAACGAGTCGATTGGAAAAATAAATATTACTCTGCCTGAAGAAAATCATAAGGTTTTATTGGAATGGAATGAAACGAAGGAAGATGATGAGTTAATCAGTCTACCTATATCATTTGAAAAACAAGTGCAAAAAAATCCAAATAAACTAGCGATTACTTGTGACGGTATAAACCTTACGTATAAAGAGCTAAATGAACGAGCGAATGAACTAGCACATTATTTAGTAGAAGAAGGAATACGACCAAATCAGTTTGTAGCTTTAGTATTCCCTAGATCAATAGAAATGGTAGTTAGTATGCTAGCAGTCTTAAAGGCTGGTGCAGCATATTTACCAATAGATCCAGAATACCCAGCAGAAAGAGTTAATTATATAGTAGATGATGCAAAACCAGTTTGTATCATAACACATTCATCTGTTTCATCTAAGTTAGTTATAGAAAATGGTATGAAAAAAATTGTATTAGATGGCGAAGAAACGAAAATAGCGTTACATACATATTCTCGTATGAATATAGCATGTAAGAATGATGTATTACTTTTAAACCCAGCCTATACAATATATACTTCAGGTTCAACAGGAAACCCAAAAGGTGTAATTGTTCCTATGAGAGGTTTAAGTAACTTTTTAATGGCTATGCAACAAAAGTTTTCGTTAAATGAAAATGATCATTTATTAGCAGTTACAACTTTTGCGTTTGATATTTCTGCTCTAGAAATTTATTTACCTCTTATTAGTGGTGCAAGTTTAACAATTGCGCAAAAAGAAGACATACAAGAGCCTTCTGCATTAACGACACTTTTACAAGAAGAAAGAGTGACCGTTATGCAGGCTACACCGACGCTTTGGCAGGCGTTAGTAACTGATTATCCAGAGAAGCTACAAGGGCTAAACATACTTGTTGGTGGTGAAGCTCTTCCAGCGCATTTAGCAAATAAATTAAAAGAATTAGGTTGCTCAATAACTAATTTATATGGACCAACTGAAACGACGATTTGGTCTACTTTCATGAACATTGATGAAAGTGAAAAGGGTATACCTCCTATTGGAAAGCCAATTTCCAATACAGAAGTGTATGTATTGGATGCAGGGTTACAACCAGTTCCACCTGGAGTTATTGGTGAATTATATATTGCAGGGGAAGGACTTGCAAGCGGATATTTAGGAAAACCTGAGTTAACAGCTGAACGGTTTGTTGCAAATCCTTATGGAGAATCAGGGAAGCGCATGTACCGTACAGGAGATCTTGTGAAATGGCGTAGTGATGGTGCGTTAGAGTACATTAGTCGCGCAGATCATCAAATTAAAATTCGTGGATTCCGAATTGAATTAGCTGAAATTGAAACGGTATTACAACGACATGAAAATATTCAACAAGCGGTAGTAATGGTACGAGAAGATCGTCCAAATGATAAACGCATCATTGCATATATCATTGCAGAAGAAAAGGAACCGATTAATCTTTCAGAAATTCGTTCTTATGTTTCAGAAAGTTTAGCGAATTATATGATACCATCGGCATTTGTTGTGCTAGAAGAATTACCATTAACGCCAAATGGTAAGGTTGACAGAAAGAAATTACCTGCGCCTAATTTTAATGGAATGAACAATGAGAGGGTTGCTAGAAATCCGAAAGAAGAAATATTATGTGATTTATTTGCAGAAGTACTTGGTGTTTCTCGAATTAGTATTGATGATAATTTCTTTGAAATGGGTGGACATTCCCTTCTTGCATCTCGTTTAATGGCAAGAATTCGTGAAACGTTAAGTGTGGAATTAGGTATCGGGAAACTATTTGAATCACCAACTGTTGCCGAACTGGCGAAACAATTAAACCATGCAAAAAGTGCAAGACCAGCTATTCAGAAAGCAAGTAGGCCAAATGAAGTTCCACTTTCATTTGCACAGCGCAGGTTATGGTTCTTAAATTGTTTAGAAGGTCCAAGTCCTACTTATAATATTCCGCTAGTCATTCGTATGAATGGAATATTGAATGAGGAAGCATTACAAGGTGCTTTTTATGATGTAGTTGAGAAACATGAAACACTTAGAACAATTTTCCCTAACGTATTAGGTAGTTCCTATCAGAAAATTTTAGATATGGAAAACTTAAATCTAGAAATGATTATAACAAAAACATGTAAAGATGAATTAGAAAGTGTACTTTCAGAGGCGGTAAGATATAGTTTTAACCTCGATATTGAGCCGGCAGTTCGTCTGCAACTTTTTACAGTGAGTGAAAACGAACATGTATTATTAATTTTATTACATCATATTGTAGGTGATGGCTGGTCATTACAGCCGTTAACGAGAGATTTTACAGCGGCGTATAAAGCACGATGTCAAGGTGACAGAGTTCAGCTGGAGACACTTCCAGTTCAATACGCAGATTATGCACTTTGGCAACAACAATTGCTAGGTGATGAAACGACACCAGAGAGTCTTATTTCAACACAATTAGATTTTTGGAAAGAAGAACTTAAAGGTTTACCAGATCAAATGGAGTTACCTACAGATTTCCAGCGTCCAATTGAGACGAGTTACCGCGGGGAAACAATTCATTTTCATATAGATGAAGGTATGCATAGTAGGTTAGTAGAGCTTGCACGTAAAAATGGAGTTAGTTTGTTTATGGTGTTACAAGCAGGGCTTAGTGCACTATTTACAAGATTAGGTGCAGGCACTGATATACCAATTGGAAGTCCCATTGCTGGAAGAAATGATGATGTACTTTCAGATATTGTTGGTTTATTTGTAAATACATTAGTGTTACGTACAAATACTTCAGGAGATCCAAGTTTTAAAGAATTATTAAATAGAGTGAAGCAGGTAAATCTTGCAGCTTATGAAAATCAAGATGTTCCATTTGAAAGGCTTGTTGAAGTGTTAAATCCAGTACGTACTCGAAACAGCCACCCGTTGTTTCAGGTTATGTTAGCTTTTCAAAATACACCAGAAGCAACGTTTCATGTACCAGGTTTAGAAGCGAGCCTTGAAATTCAAAGCGTCGGTTCTGCAAAATTTGATTTAACATTTGAAATTAGTGAGAGTAACGGGGATGATGGTACTCCGAACGGTTTACATGGATTACTAGAGTTTAGTACCGATTTATATAAACGTGAAACGGTTCAAAAACTAATAGAACGATTCATTTTGTTATTAGATGATGCGGCGACAAATCCGGATCAATCCATTGGCAGATTAGAAATATTAACTTTAGCAGAGAAAAATACAGTATTAGAAAAGTGGAATGGTGGTTTTCAAATTGCACCAGAAATGACATTGCCACAATTATTTGAAAAACAGTCTCATATAAATCCAAATTCTATTGCTGTTGTCTTTGAAGATAAGAAATTAACTTATGAAGAGTTAAATAGAAAAGCAAATAAAATAGCTCGATTCCTAATAGCAAAAGGGATTGGTCCTGATCAACTCGTTGCTTTAGCGATGCCAAGATCATTAAACATGGTGGTAAGCTTATTAGCTGTTCTTAAAGCGGGTGCTGGATACCTTCCGTTAGATCCAGATTACCCAGCAGACCGCATTTCATTTATGCTACACGATGCGAAACCATCATGTGTTTTAACGAATTCAGAAGTGGAAATTGAATGTGACGAGGCACTAAAAGTTTTAGTTGATGATGTGAAAGTAATAGCAGAAGTTGAGAAATATAGTGAAGACAATATTGATGAAGTGGAACGAATTAAGCCATTATCTCCATCACATATTGCTTACGTTATTTATACATCAGGCTCAACGGGTAGACCGAAAGGCGTTATGATACCTCATCAAAATGTAGTAAGACTTTTAGGGGCAACTGATCATTGGTTCCAGTTTGACGGAAACGATGTTTGGACGATGTTCCATTCATACGCTTTTGATTTCTCGGTTTGGGAAATTTGGGGACCTTTATTATACGGAGGGCGTTTAGTTGTAGTGCCACATACTGTAAGTCGCTCGCCGAAAGAATTTTTACAGCTTCTTGTTAAAGAAAAGGTTACGGTTTTAAATCAAACTCCATCAGCGTTCTATCAATTGATGCAAGCAGATCGTGAAAATGAAGAGATTGGCCAAAAATTATCTTTACGATATGTTGTTTTTGGAGGAGAAGCACTTGAGCTAAGTCGCTTAGAAGATTGGTATAGTCGACATCCTCATAATGCACCAAAGCTTATTAATATGTACGGTATTACGGAGACGACAGTGCATGTTAGTTATATTGAATTAGATGAAACTATCGTCTCTTTACGAGCAAATAGTTTAATTGGGTGCAGTATACCTGACCTTAAAGTGTATGTGTTAGACAACTATTTACAACCAGTGCCACCTGGAGTAGTTGGAGAAATGTATGTTGCAGGTGCAGGGCTTGCGCGTGGATATTTAGGAAGAGCAGGATTAACGGCTGAACGCTTTATCGCAGATCCATTTGGCAAGCCAGGTACAAGAATGTATCGTACAGGAGACTTAGCTCGCTGGCGTAAAGATGGGACGCTAGATTATATAGGACGTGCAGATCATCAAATAAAAATTCGTGGATTCCGAATTGAATTAGGAGAAATAGAAGCAGTCATAATGAAGCACCCTAAAGTTGAGCAAGTAGCCGTTATTGTACGGGAAGATCAACCAGGGGATAAACGGTTAGTTTCTTATATCGTCGCATCAAATGATGAAGAGATTGATACGAATGAAATGCGTCAGTTTGCTAGTGGTAGTTTACCAGATTATATGGTTCCATACGCTTTTGTAGTAGTAAATGAGTTACCTTTAACTCCAAACGGTAAATTAGATAGAAAGGCATTGCCAGCTCCAGAATTTATCGCATCATCTTCTAGTCGTGGTCCAAGAACACCGCAAGAAGAAATGTTATGTGACTTGTTTACAGAAGTGCTAAGTGTACCTCAAATTGGAATTGATGACGGATTTTTTGATCTTGGTGGGCATTCACTCCTTGCAGTACAGCTTATGAGCCGCATTAAAGAGGCGCTTGGAGTGGAACTAAACATTGGCACTTTATTTGCAGCACCGACTGTTGCAGGGTTAGCTGAAAGACTTGAGATGGGGAATGGTCAAAGTGCACTTGATGTGTTGCTTCCATTACGAGCAAGCGGGGATCAATTACCACTATTTTGTGTACATCCAGCAGGTGGATTAAGTTGGTGCTATGCAGGACTTATGAAATCTTTAGGAACAGATTATCCAATCTATGGTGTACAAGCACGTGGTATTGCTAAAAATGAAGAACTTCCAAAAACTTTAGAGGAGATGGCGGCGGATTACTTGAAACACGTTCGTGAAGTACAGCCTCATGGACCATATCGTTTACTAGGCTGGTCGCTTGGAGGAAATGTTGTGCATGCAATGGCGGCGCAACTACAAAATGGAGGGGAAGAAGTAGAATTACTCGTTATGCTTGATTCTTATCCTGGACACTTCTTACCGAATACGGAAGCGCCTACTGAAGAGGAAGCGTTAATAGCATTACTTGCTTTAGGCGGATATGACCCAGATAACATGGATGGTAAACCACTTACAATGGAAAGTGCAGTTGAAATCCTTCGTAAAGATGGAAGTGCATTAGCAAGTCTTGAAGAAGAGACTATATTGAATTTGAAAGAAACATATGTAAATTCAGTAGGGTTGTTAGGGAAGTATGTACCGAAAGTTTATAACGGAGATATCTTATTCTTTAGATCTACTGTTATACCAGATTGGTTTGATCCTATTTCTCCAAATACGTGGCTAAATTATTTAGACGGGCAAATTGTGCAGCACGATATTGATTGTAGACATAAAGATCTATGTCAGCCAGGTCCACTCACGGAAATTGGACAAGTATTAGCGAAATATTTGCAGAATAAGAAAGGGGTAAGTAGAGTATGACGAATCCATTTGAAAATGATAATTACACATATAAAGTATTAATAAATGAGGAGGGCCAGTATTCTCTCTGGCCTGCTTTTCTCGATGTACCTATTGGCTGGAATGTCGTATATGAAGAAGCTAGTAGGCAGAGCTGCTTGGAATATGTTGAATATAACTGGAAAGATTTGAATCCGAAAAGTAATCAAGTTCGCGAAAAAACATTAGCAGGAAAACGATAATGAAAGCAAAACTAAATCCAAAAGTAGTTGTAAGTATCGTGTATATAACTGCGATGTTTATGGCTGCGATGGACGCAACGATTGTAAATGTAGCACTGCAAACGATAAGTAGAGAACTACAAGTACCTGCATCTGCAATGGGGACGGTTAATGTTGGGTATTTAGTTAGTTTAGCTGTTTTCCTTCCGATTTCTGGTTGGTTAGGAGATCGTTTTGGGACGAAAAGAGTATTTTTAATTGCTCTTTTCGTATTTACAATCGCTTCTGCTTTATGCGGAATGGCTAACGATATTACTTCATTGAATATTTTTCGTATCATTCAAGGTGCTGGTGGAGGGCTTTTAACACCGGTCGGAATGGCGATGTTATTTCGAACATTTTCACCAAAGGAAAGACCGAAGATTTCCCGGTTCATTGTACTTCCAATTGCTGTAGCGCCAGCAGTTGGGCCTATCATCGGTGGTTTCTTTGTAGATCAAATGTCTTGGCGTTGGGCATTTTATATTAATGTACCGTTTGGAATCGTTGCATTGCTATTTGGACTTCTATTTTTAGCAGAGCATGTTGAAAAATCAGCTGGTCGCTTTGATTCTCTTGGCTTTATTTTATCAGCACCAGGATTTGCGATGCTCATATATGCACTCAGCCAGGGACCATCAAAAGGGTGGATTTCTCCAGAAATTATGAGTACCGGGGTAGCTGGGTTTGTATTCATTGCGTTGTTTATAATCGTAGAACTGAAAGTAAAGCAACCGATGTTAGATTTACGCTTATTAAAAGAACCAGTATTTAGAAAGATGAGCATTATATCATTATTTTCATCAGCTGGTTTATTAGGAATGTTATTTGTTTTTCCACTTATGTATCAAAATGTGATAGGAGTTTCCGCGCTAGAATCAGGACTTACGACATTTCCAGAGGCGATTGGATTAATGATTTCTTCACAAATTGTGCCATGGTCATATAAGAAATTAGGAGCTCGAAAGGTAATTTCTATTGGATTAATATGTACGGCGGTTATATTTGTTTTATTGAGTTTTGTAAATCACGATACGAATCCGTGGCAAATCCGGGCATTATTGTTTGGCATTGGTATTTTCTTAGGTCAATCTGTCGGTGCAGTTCAATTTTCTGCCTTTAACAATATCACGCCGCCTTCTATGGGGAGAGCGACTACTATATTCAATGTGCAAAATCGATTAGGTTCAGCAATAGGAGTAGCTGTTTTAGCTAGTATACTAGCTGGTTTTGGAAGTAATAACGTTCAATCCGATTTTTTACCATATCAAGCAGCATTAATTGGATCAGCAATATTTTTGCTTATAGCACTACTATTTTCTTTACGTATTTCCGATAAAGAGGTAATGTCAAAGAAGAAAGAAAAAACATTATCAGTATCAGAAAAAGAGAAAGTACTTGTCAATGAATAACAATATACGTATGCTTTTTTATGAAAATTGATATTCGTTGAATAAAGGAGAGTTTACATGATAGAAAGTAAAGTTGTAGATTCTATTCCAACTTTGAATGAGAATGATTGTCAAATATGGTGGGCAAGAATTTCAGATTTACAATCATGGCATTACAATTTACTAAATAATATAGAGCGAGAGAAAGCAAATTCGTATCATCATTCGGCAGATCGAGCTCGTTTTATAATAGGTTGCGTAATTAGTAGATTAGTTCTCGGCAAGATACTTTCTATGTCACCAGTCCAAGTACCAATTGATCGAATGTGTTCCGTATGTAAATTGCAGCATGGAAGACCACAATTACCAGAAGATATGCCGCAATTATCTGTTTCGCATTCAGGTGAGTGGGTTGTCGTTGCATTTACAAAATCTGCACCTGTTGGCATAGATGTAGAACAAATGAATCCAAATGTAGATGTTATGAAAATGGCAGAAGGTGTATTAACAGAGATTGAAATAGCACAAGTTATGAAACTGCCAAATGAACAGAAAATAGAAGGTTTTTTAACATATTGGACTCGAAAAGAAGCGGTGTTGAAAGCGACAGGTGAAGGACTAATGATTCCACCAGTACATATTACAGTATCAGCTCCAAATAATCCTCCAAGATTGTTGGTTTTTAAGGATAAGCAAGAGTTGGCAAATAATACAATGATGGAAGATGTAAGGCCTAGTTTAGATTATATGGCTTCTGTTGCAATATTCAGTAAGGAAGTGACTGAAATTACGCAATTAGACGCGGTAGCACTTTTAAATCTTAAATAAAAAATTATAGAAGAGGTGTTCCTCATGTTAGTGGCGGAAAATAGAAAGAATGAATTCACTTATAATATACAAGCAATTAAAAATATTTTATTTTCTGGAGATACATCATCCATTCACGCTTTAGAAAAGCTTTTAAATGATACAGTTCAGTTTGATGTTCTTGAACAAGAGGCACTTGGTAGACAGTACATTCCGAAAGAAGCAAAGAATTTCTTTGATAAAGATGGAACATTTCTTTACCGTGTATCTAATGTTAGTTATAAAGGTAAGGTTTTATCTGAAAATCTAATTTTTGCAGACACTTCGTTTTTACCGGACGCAATAAAGAGTGAATTAGAGAGTGGAAATATTCCTGTTGAAAAGCTTATAGAAAAGATGGAAGTAAGAAGAAACGTATTATATGAAGGATATCAGCCATCTGGAAATATTATCGAATTGTTTGATGGATGTTCTGTTACAGCGAATGTGTATCCAACTAGAAAGTATCAAATTGTAAGTAACTGCAAATGTGTATTTTATATTTGTGAAGTGTACCATGCAGAGAATATAAAGCAATTGCTTAAATGAAAACAAGAAACCAGCCTATAAAATGGCTG
Organism: Bacillus sp. FSL K6-1338; assembly: GCF_038006965.1. NCBI lineage: Bacteria > Bacillati > Bacillota > Bacilli > Caryophanales > Bacillaceae > Bacillus > Bacillus sp. FSL K6-1338. The sequence goes on from NZ_JBBOWI010000001.1 coordinate 2,244,375, forward strand.
GTTTCTTGTTTATTTAACAGCTTCTTTTAATTCTTTACCTGCTTTAAATGCAGGAACTTTACCAGCTGCGATTTGAATTTCTTCGCCAGTTTGCGGATTACGTCCTGTACGAGCAGATCTTTCGCGCACTTCAAAAGTTCCAAATCCGATTAATTGAACTTTATCGCCAGATTGTAATGCATTAGCAATTGTGTCAAATACGGATTGTACAGCTGCAGAAGCGTCCTTTTGAGAAATATCAGCTGATTGTGCTACGTTTTTAATTAATTCTGTTTTGTTCATGTTTTCACCTCATAAAAAAATTTTTGGAATGAATGTTTTAGTATAATAGATAGTAAAGATAAAGCTATCACTATGATTAGAAAGAATACTATATAATTATGTTAATTTCGTTGCAAGAGACTGAATCCCTTCTATTATTTAGGGATTAATTAAGAATCGATGCATATAAAAAGCTTAAGTATGAGGATGAGGGGGAGTATAGGAATGATTTTTCGTGAAAAAAATGAGAAGGAAAGTATATTAATTCGTCAACATGATCATGGTTTTTTAGCTGGAGAGATTGCAAAGCATATAAAAGAGGACTTTTTTGAAGGTAAAACATATTTAAAAGAAACAGTTGATGCAATATATGAGCATGACAGAGGATGGATAGAGCTTGATAAAGTACCAATTTTGAATGATGCTAAAAATATTCCATATACATTTATGGATTGTCCAAGCCCATTACGTTTTGTTTTTTATACGATTGGTTTGAATGAAATTGAAAATTCTAATCCATACGGGGCATTGCTTTGCAGTAAACATTTTTTATCATTTCCACTAAACGAGGAAGATGAAGAGATGATGTCATTTTATAAACATGAATTAGAACGACAAAAAAGAATTTTGAAAACGTTAACAAAGGAACAGTTTGCGATGTTTGATAAATATTATAGATTATTAAAGTTTTGTGATGAACTTTCTTTATACGTATGTATGAATAAGCCTGGTGTAAAAAAGAAAGATGAAATTGATTTATTTAAAGATGGTTTTGAAGGAACAGAAATGTTTAATAGTAAGGAGGAGAAACTTATTCAAGCTGAATGGGTGGACGAGGAAACAATTCGGATTACACCATTTCCATTTCAAACGGAATTTCATACGTATGTAAAATATAAAACGATAAATAAACATGAAATGAAAGGAAAAGGGATTGCAAAGGCTGATAGAGAATCGGAAATGAAGAAACAAACCATTCGTTTCATACAATAAGGAGGTAATATAAATTGAAAGATTATATATTAAAACAGTGTGATTACCATGCTTGGGCTAATACTAGATTATTCAATCGATTAAAAGAGTTACCAAACTATGAGACAATTTTTAATGAGCAGATACAGAGTGTATTCCCATCCATTAAGGATACTTTTGTGCATATTTATATTACAGATCAAGTGTGGTTACACATATTGCATGGTAAAAGTATGAATGAAGCAATACAAGACCGAGAAGATTTACGAAAACAAATTGAAACTAAATCGTTACATGAATTAGAAAAAATGTTTGAAAACATGGCAAATCAATATAAAGACTTTTTAATTACAATACAAGACGTGAATGCTGTATTTGTTATTGAGAACCCATATGCAGGGGCATTAGAAACTTCAATTTTAGAGTTAGTACAACATGTCGTAAATCATGGTACATATCATAGAGGAAATATAACAGCGATGATTCGTCAACTTGGTCATTCGTCGACAATGATGGATTTTGTACTGTATTTACATATGGTTAAAAAGCAGGGAGAGTAATATAGTTTGTAAGAAGGAGAGGCTTTAATTATAGAAGTCTCTCCTTCTATTTTATTCCGCATTCATGGTAGATCGACTGATTAAAGTTTTCTTAAGAAGCTTTATTTTCTTGTAATTGCTTAGCGTATTGTACAGCCTTAAATGCATTGACTCTACCATTTTTCCAGTACGTACCTGTACCACTAATTTTATCAGAAGTTGACTCAATAATTTGGCGAATTTGTGTATTGCTATATCCTTGATTTGCTAAAAGAGCAGCGACTCCTGCAACATGAGGTGTTGCCATAGAAGTACCACTTAATGATTGATACGAGCTTCCTTTATAAGTGGAGTATATATTTGAACCTGGTGCTGCAACATCTACCCAGCTACCATAAGTAGAAAATGAAGATTTCTTATCTGCTTGATCTGTAGAAGCAACTGCAATTACTTCGCTGTAATAAGCAGGGTAATTAGCTTTTGTATTTCCAGCATTTCCAGCAGCTGCAACTATAACAGAGCCTTTATTCCATGCATATTGAACGGCTTGTTGTAATGCAGTACCACCATTTGGAGCTCCTAAACTTAAACTAATTACTTTTGCCCCCGAATCAGCAGCTTCTCGAATACCTTGCGCTACAGCATCAAGTGTACCACTTCCTTGATTATCTAATACGCGGACAGCATAAATTGAAGTTTGTGGGGCAACACCAGCAATTCCGACACTGTTATTCGTAAGGGCTCCAGTAATTCCAGCGCAATGTGTACCATGACCATTACCATCATCAGATGTATTGTCGTTATCAACATAATCATGCCCGTAAATTACTTTCGAAGCCAAATCAGGGTGTGAGCCTTGAACTCCTGTATCAATAATAGCTACTTTTACACCAGGATCACTTCGTTGGCTATCCCAAGCTTGTGGAGCTTGAATCTTTTGCAATCCATATTGATTTTTAAAATATGGGTCGTTCGGAGTCCAAAAGGCGTGAACGTAATAATTCGGTTCTGCATATTCTACATCTGGATTATTTTTATAACTCTTTATTTTTTCTTTTACAGTACCTTTCGAAAATTGAACGACTTCAAAACCTAACTTATCATCTTTAGATAAGACATTAGCTCCGACAGATTTATGAAAAGATTGCACGTTACTTAAAGATGCATTTTGCTTGAACTTAACGATTAATTGGTTAGGAACGTAATCAGTAGATGATGTTTCAGCGCTTGAAGTATTCGTGTTAAAGAAGAAACCACCAATAATAAATGATAAAACAGATAGGAAAACAATGATTTTGTTTTTCAAAAGATTTTTCCTCCCTTTTCTTGGATAAGTTTTTCAGCGACGCTTTAATGTCGCATTCCTTTTCAACTATATAGTTAGACCATACGATTTATGTCATTTATGTGAAAAACTTTTAGTGGAATAAAAAAGGGAAAGATTGATATAAATATATTTTTAATGATATTTACTGAGTAAGAAAACAAAAAAAGGAATGCTCATTATGTATGAATCATTCCTTTATTATTGATTAACTTGCCTGTTTTTTATGACTTTCTTTTAATTTCTCTGCTTGTAAAAAGCGATTCGTTTCAGCGACAACAATACTACTTAATCCAATTAGACCAATTAAGTTTGGAATTGCCATAAGTCCATTTGCAATATCCGCAAATGTCCATACGATGCCTAATTTTAAATTCGCACCAATAGCAATCATGATGATAAAGATTGCTTTATAATATTTAACAGCACTTTCTCCGAATAAATAAGCTACACATTTTTCTCCATAATACGACCAGCCTAAAATAGTAGAGTAGGCAAATAAAATAATTGCGATACCGAGAATCATACTACCAGCAGTACCGAATACAGATTGGAATGCAAGTGTTGTAGCTTCAACGCCAGTTTTACCTGATTTCCATGCACCTGTTGTAATTAATACAAGTCCTGTAATTGTACATACAATAAACGTATCTAGAAAAGTACCGGTCATAGAAACTAATGCTTGCTTTGCAGGTGAATCTGTTTTTGCAGCCGCCGCGGCAATAGGGGCACTCCCTAAACCAGCCTCGTTCGCAAATACACCGCGCGCCATTCCGATTTGAATAGCTGATGCAACTGTTGCTCCGATAAAACCACCAGCAGCTGCAGTACCAGTAAATGCACCAGAAAAAATAAGTGAAAATGCTTCTGGAATTTGATCGTAGTGATAGAAAATAATAATAAGGCCAGCAATGATATAAAAGAAAGCTTTAATAGGAACGATATATCCTGTCACTTTCCCGATTTTTTTAACTCCGCCTAAAATAACAATAGCGATTAAAAACGACATCAATATACCAGTTAGAGCAGGGGGGAAAGAGAAATTAATTCGCATTGCCTCTGCAACTGAGTTAGATTGCACCATATTACCGATACCGAAAGAAGCAGTTGTACCGAATATGGCGAATAAAACAGCAAGCCATTTCTTTCCTAAACCACGTTCTAAATAGTACATTGGTCCACCCGAATATTCGCCATTTTCATTACTAACACGGTATTTCACCGCAAGAATTGCTTCGGCATACTTTGTTGCCATCCCGAACAAAGCAGTAATCCACATCCAAAAGATTGCACCGGGACCACCGATTGTCACAGCTGTTGCAACACCAGCGATATTTCCCATACCAATCGTTGCCGCCATAGCTGTCATAAGCGCTTGGAAGTGGCTAATATCTCCAGAAGAAGATGTATCTTCTGATTTTTTAAAAGCTAGTTTGTGAGCGTATAATAGTTTACTAAACTGTAAACCTTTTAAACGCACTGTGAGAATGATACCAGTACCAACGAGTAACAACAACGTTGGTAGTCCCCACACATAGTAATTGATTTGTTCTAACACTTTACTTACTGTCTCCATCTGTATTCTCCTTTTTTAGAAAAAAATAAAAACCACTTCAAGTAAATGAAATGGTCTCTGGAGAAACAAGGGATAGAAAAATAAACCGATACAAATCGGCATTTTCTTTCGCTTGTCTCTGTCCTTTTACCTGAGAGATTATCCGCTATAGTAGCGGATTTGCTCCTTCGGTGCTCGTTTTCCTCTGCGCTATATAAAGCGAAAGGGAGTCTCTCCAGAGATTCGTCCCCATGCAGTTCTACTTGTAACCAAGACCTGAGAGTTTCAAAGTTGGTTTTACAACTTTTTGCCCCGTCGGTAGATCAATAGACCTTCTCCTGAATGGTTCATCCGAATTATAAAATTAATAACTTATACGCATTGAATGTGTATAGAATCAATAAAAACATTATAGTTATACAATTAATGAAATGCAATCATTTTTTTATTTTAAAATAGTAAAGAATGCTATTTTTTCAAAAGTCCTAATTTATCCTCAACTTCAGCTAAGGTGGATAAAGCGATGACAATAAGTTGATCGGCAAGTTCTAAAGAGTGTTTAGCATTTTCAATTATTTCATTAGCTGGAGTAGAGCTATTGGCTCCAGTTATAATCAAATCTGCTGCATTTTTCATGAAGTTAGATGCGGTTTTAAATTCAGTTGTGAAATAGGTTAGTTGCTTTTGTATATGTACTTCTACTATGTTTTCTTCAATTTGTAGGGTGTCAATTTCTTTTATGATTGTTTCATATTGCTTTGAAACAGAAATCATTGTACTTAATAGTTTAGTCCTGTCAACCGAATCTTCGTTTATATTAATATCCTCCCAAGCAGGCAACCAATCTTTCTCGATGATGTCATTATAATTTGTAGTTAACTCATCTATTTTAGGTTGCAGGTTAGTTTTGAATGTTTTTGTATCAATTGTTTCTACCGTGGCTTTTTTGTTATGATTTTTATCTATCATTGTGTAGAAAATCGTACTGGCAATAATAAAAATAGAAATTACAACTGACCATTTTTTTGAAAAAAAATTCCTCAATGAGTAACGCCTCCAAAATTTTAAAATCTATTAATTATAATATATAACAATAACAGTATTAATGATAGAGAATATAGTCTAGAATTGATTTTAATTATATTTTTTATATACATAAATAACTAAGATTAGTAAAATGATGAAAGTAATATGTGAGAAAAGAGGGTTTTCAGTGAAAATGAATAGAAAAAACTAGTTTCAAATATTTCAATGGCTATGATATTAGTTGGCTTATTTGCACTCATATATCTGGACAAAGAATCTAAAATTGAAGATTTTCCAGTACCAATGTCAGCAATCCATATTAACGATGAAAAGGAAGAGGATTATAAATATATAAGTGTAATGCCAATTACAAAGGCGAGTGGCTGGGAGAACTTAGGGGAAAACGGTCATACTGTTAGTTTTAAAAAAGAAAAACGGAAGGTAACGGTAGTACATTATCCAGGAGAAATTACGTATTCTATATTTGAAAAATAATTGATGATAAAAGAGATAGGGAGTAGATAATAATGTAGGATTGTTTACTTCCTATCTTATTTGGATTTTAATTCTGAATTGTTGGAATTAAAATTATTATGCGTATAGAATAAAATAGTATTTCTTATGAAAATGAGTGGATAGTTTACCAAGTATAAAAAATAGGATGTTTTATTGAATGATATAGATAATCAGTAATATATAATTATGTTATGTAAACTATAAGCGGGATAAGAAAGCAAAGCAAGGGATTTTAATTTTTATATTTTAGATGTATTTTTACCCGGTAAGTATTCCGGTAATTAACTTACAACATTTACGGAGGGCATCAAATTTCGAGTAAGTAATGGAGTTGATAACAAAAAAATTAACGTTTGTGTATATGGAAAAATAGAAAGTATGGCGAGTGGGAAATGGATCGGATCATAGGGGGGAATTAAAAATGTTACTAAAAACAATCTACTGTAAAGTGGAAGAAGAGAAAAAAGAATTATTTTCAAGTGCGCAAGAAAAATGGCGTGATATACAGCACCTAGATGGTTTTCATGGACAATTTGGTGGATGGAATGAAGATGAGGCATGTGTATTTACTTTATGGGAAGATAGAAGTGTATATCAATCATTTATGAATGCTTCTCACGATACAATTTATTTAAATAGTAATCAAGAGGATACGTTTCTTTCATGTGAAATTGAATTATTTCAAACGTTGTATGATATAACTGATATGCATTTGGAAGATATTGTAATAGAGGGAGCATTCGTAAGAGTTGCTATATGTGATGTAAAGTTGGAAAAGGAAAAGCATTTTTTACATAAGCAAGAAACAATTTGGAATAAAGGAATGGAAAAAGCAAAAGGAATGCTAGGTGGAGTAGTTGGGAAGTCTTTAAAAAATGAAAATCGTTACATAGTGTTAACGTATTGGAAAGATGAAATAGCGCACCAACATTATGTGGAAGAGATTTTCCCAGATTTATATAAATTAGCTAATATTCATGAAGATATAGAAGAGATAAAAGGAAAACAAGCTGTATGTAAGGAAGAATGGCTTGTATATTAAACGCTGAAAAAGTGCATAAATGATTGTATAATAACGATATTTTCTTATAAACAAGTAATTAATAGAAGACGTTATATACCCTTTCATGTTAATATATTTAAGTTATAATAGGAGGCTTACCCTTTTGTATTGTACGGTAGAAGCAGTGTGAGCTTGAAATTTTTTTTAGAAAAGGATGTGCCTAATTTGCGTATCAATAAATTTATTAGTGAAGCTGGAAAAGCGTCTCGACGTGGAGCGGATAAACTAATTAATGAGAGAAGAGTAATTATTAACGGTAAGGTTGCAAAAATTGGTGACCAAGTAAATCCAGGTGATGATGTACGAGTAAATGGAGAGCAGCTTCGAATTGCTCGAGATCACGTATATATCGCTTTAAATAAACCAGTAGGTATTACATGTACGAGTGAAAAAGCTGTAAAAGGTAACATTATCGATTTAGTGAACCATCCTTTACGAATTAGTCACATTGGACGTCTTGATAAAGACTCAGACGGTTTAATTTTGTTAACGAATGATGGTGATATCGTTAATGAAATTTTACGTGCTGAAAACAAACATGAGAAAGAATATATCGTTTCAGTAGATAAGCCAATTACTCCTGATTTCTTAGAGAAAATGGCAGCGGGTGTTAAAATTTTAGGAACAAAAACGCTTCCTTGTGAGATTACACAGCTATCAAAATATGAGTTCCAAATTATTTTAACCCAAGGGCTAAATCGCCAAATTCGCCGTATGTGTGAAGCTTTAGGTTATCAAGTATACACGTTAAAACGTACGAGAATTATGAATATCGAATTGAATAATTTACCAGTTGGACAGTGGAGAGATTTAACGAAGAAAGAGAAAAGACGTCTATTTGCAGACTTAAATTACGAACCACAAGATTGGTAAAATTGTGAAGTGAAACCAAAAAAATTTGGTTTCACTTTTTAAATTAAATAAATAATTTTTTTAAACACTTGCAAAAATAAAATGAATAAGATATATTAAATAACAATAAATGGATGTTTTACAAAAAGCAAAGAAAAGGACACGAGTTATTTTACCCGGTTATACAGAGAAGGAAGGAAAGCTGAGAACTTCCTAACGCAGAAAAATAACTTACCACCTTAGAGCTGCACTAGGGAAATTAAGTATCTAGTGCCGTGTATGCGACGTTATCGCAAAAGAAGCCATTATGTTTTTTGTGATGGGAATCTGGGTGGAACCACGGATATAAGCATATTCGTCCCTATATTTAGGGATGAATATGCTTTTTTGCATTCAATTTCATAATAAGCGAAGAAAAGGACACGAGTTATTTTACCCGGTTATACAGAGAAGGAAGGAAAGCTGAGAACTTCCTAACGCAGAAAAATAACTTACCACCTTAGAGCTGCACTGGGGAAATTAAGTATCTAGTGCCGTATAAACGACGTTACCGTAAAAGAAGCCATTGTATGTTTACAATGGGAATCTGGGTGGAACCACGGGTATAAGCACGCTCGTCCCTATTTTAGGGATGAGTGTGCTTTTTATTATGAAATGGAGAGATGAAAAATGAAAGAACAAATGATTGAAATTAAATTTCCAGATGGTAGCGTGAAAGAATTTGTAAATGGAGTTACTTTAGAAGAAATTGCTGGATCCATTAGCAGTAGTTTGAAAAAGAAAGCAGTCGCGGGGAAAGTAAATGATGGATTATATGATTTACGCCGAAATATTGAAGAAAATGCGGAAGTGGAAATCATTACTATAGATTCAAATGAAGGTGTAGAAATTGCAAGACACTCTGCGGCACATATTTTAGCGCAAGCTGTAAAAAGATTGTATGGTGATATAAATCTTGGAGTAGGGCCTGTTATTGAAAATGGATTTTATTATGATATGGATCTTCCAAGTAGTGTAAACATAGAAGATTTACGAAAAATCGAAAAAGAAATGAAAAAGATTATAAATGAAAATATAAAGATAGAACGAGTTGAGGTTTCTCGAGAAGAAGCAGCTAAGCTGTTTCAAGAAATAGATGATAGTTTGAAATTAGAAATTTTAGAAGCAATTCCTAGTGGAGAAAGTGTAACACTATATAAACAAGGTGAATTTGTAGATTTATGTAGAGGACCACATTTACCATCTACAGGTTATTTGAAAGCATTTCAATTAACTCACGTTTCCGGTGCATATTGGCGAGGTGATAGTAATAACCAAGTGCTTCAGCGTATATATGGTGTTGCATTCTCTTCTCAAAAAGAATTAGAAGAGTATTTACATTTCGTTGAAGAAGCAGCAAAAAGAAATCATCGTAAGTTGGGAAGTGAGCTTGAGTTATTTATGTTTTCTGAAGAGGCTCCGGGAATGCCGTTTTATTTACCGAAAGGACAAATTATTCGAAACGAATTGGAAGCATTTTTAAGAGAAATTCAAAAAGAGTACAATTATCAAGAAGTACGCACTCCGTTCATGATGAACCAAGAAGTATGGGAGAGATCAGGGCACTGGGGACATTATAAAGATAATATGTATTTCTCTGAAGTAGATAATAAAAGTTTTGCATTAAAACCGATGAACTGCCCAGGGCACATGCTTATGTTTAAAAATAAATTGCATTCTTATCGTGAATTACCGATTCGTATGTGTGAATTTGGTCAAGTACATCGTCATGAATTTAGTGGTGCGTTAAACGGATTATTAAGAGTACGTACTTTCTGCCAAGATGATGCACATTTATTTGTAACTCCAAAACAAATTGAAGATGAAATTAAATCCGTAATGGCGCAAATTGATTACGTATATAAAACTTTTGGATTCGAATATGAAGTAGAGCTTTCTACTCGTCCAGAAGATTCAATGGGTGATGATAAATTATGGGAGCAAGCAGAAGCAGCATTAGAAAATGTATTACAATCGCTAAATTATAAATATAGACTAAATGAAGGTGACGGTGCATTTTACGGGCCGAAAATTGATTTTCATATTAAAGATGCTTTAAATAGAAGTCACCAGTGCGGAACAATCCAGCTTGATTTCCAAATGCCAGAGAAATTTGATTTAAATTATATAGATGAAAATAATGATAAGAAAAGACCAGTTGTTATTCACAGGGCAGTTTTAGGGTCATTAGATCGCTTCTTAGCAATATTAATTGAGCACTTTGGAGGTGCGTTCCCGGCATGGGTGGCACCAGTTCAAGTGAAAGTAGTTCCGGTTTCAAATGCAGTACATGAACAATATTGCAGTGAGGTTGCACATAAATTAGCAAAAGCTGGAGTTCGTGTTGAACAGGATGCACGAGATGAAAAATTAGGATATAAAATAAGAGAAGCACAAATGCAAAAAGTACCGTATTTTCTTGTTATTGGGGATAAGGAAATGGAAAGCGGAGCTGTAAATGTACGTAAATATGGGGAAGAGAAGTCAGAAGTTGTTGCGCTAGATGTATTTGTGGCAAGGATTGAAGAGGAAATAAAGAATAGAGAATATTGATTGTAAAGAAAACACACTATTAAAAATTAGTGTGTTTTCTTTTTTATCTTACAAAAATGTAAGGTAAATGTAAGCGAAATCGAGGGAACGAGTTGTAGAAAAATGAGAATATGAAGTAGGAAATAGGTTCATGTTACGGATGTAACTCTTATTGAATGCATAATTAAAAAATTCTTAAGAATTCACATGACAAAATAATAAGAAATATGTGAGAAATTGATTTTATACAAAAGGGATGGAGTGAAAGAGATGTCAACAAATGTAGTTACTGTAGAAAGTGTAGAAAAAACGTATGGGAAAAGAAATGAGAATCAGTCAAAAGCATTAAGGGGCGTATCGTTAAGTATTAAAGAAGGAGAATTTGTCGGGATTATGGGGCCTTCTGGATCTGGAAAAACGACTTTACTTAATGTGATAAGTACACTTGACCAGGCGACAGGTGGTAGTGTGACGATAGCTGGAACAAATATTACTTCTATGAAAGGTAATGCATTATCAGATTTTCGATCGCAAAAATTAGGTTTTATCTTTCAAGATTTTAACTTACTAGAAAATTTATCAATTTATGAAAATATCGCTTTACCACTTTCTTTGCAAGGCGTACCGTCCAGTGAGATTACTGGAAAGGTAAATGACGTTGCAAAAAAATTAGGCATCACTGAAATTTTAACAAAATATCCGACTGCTGTTTCTGGAGGACAAAAACAAAGAACAGCGGCGGCAAGAGCTTTAGTACATAATCCGGCAATTGTATTAGCAGATGAACCGACAGGAGCGCTTGATAGTAAAAACGCAAAAAGTTTATTAGAAGCGATGCAAGATTTACATGAAAATCACAATGTAAGTATTTTAATGGTTACACACGATGCATTTAGTGCAAGTTATTGTGAGCGTATTTTATTTATTCAAGATGGTCTTCTTTATAAAGAATTAAATCGTCAAGGCACTCGAGAGAATTTCTATCAAGACATTTTAGGTGTGCTCGCTCATATGGGCTCAGCTGCTGAGTCTAAGTAGGGGGCGAAACTATGTTATTTAAATTATCACGTCATAGTATGAAAAAGATGTTAAAAGATTATATGGTTTTACTTATTGGTCTCGTTATTAGTATTAGTATTTTCTACATGTTCCAAACGATGGCGATGAATAGTGAATTTACGAAAGATAATAGCCTAATTAGTAGTATTAGACTCGTCTTTTGGGTAGGTGCAATACTATTATCTTTCATTACTGTATTTTATATTATATATGCCAACTCTTTCTTGCTCACGTTAAGAAGAAAAGAACTCGGTATGTACATGATGCTTGGTGCGAAAAAGAAAAAAGTAGCACAGTTATTATTTATTGAAACATTCGGTATGGGGATTGTAAGTATTATTATCGGTATTGTAGTAGGGATGTTACTTGCAAGTGTAGCAGGAAACTTTTTAATGAATGGAATGGAAATTTCAGCAAAAGGTAGTTACGCATCTGTATACACACCAGCAATTTTAGTTACAGCTATTTTCTTCTTAATACTATTTTTCATTACTGGCTTAATGAACAGCGTCCGATTGTTACGTAAAACTGAACTAGAGTTAATTCGTGAAGATGAAACACTAGATGAAGTGAAGAAAAGTAAAACTCGCATTATTATAATGACAGTACTTGGTGTATTACTGGTAAGTACAGGGTACTATTTTATGATCAATGTAAAAATATATGCTGAATTAGGTTTTATTATAGCAACCATCGTTACAACACTTGGCACATATTTTATCTTTAGTTCATTACTCCCATTTTTTGTGATGAAAATTAAAGGGAATAAAAAACGAAATGAAATTGGTCTAAATAGTTTTACATATGCACAGCTACGCTTTCGAGTAAATAGTTTATCGAGAGTATTAGGTACTGTAGCGATGTTAATTGCATTAGGAGCAGGTGCGATGACTGCAGGTATGGCGTTCCAAAAAAATGTAGGTATTATGACAGACTTTTCTCGTGTATATGATGTTGTAATTCATGATCCGAATGATCAAGACAAAGCGGCCTTGAAAGAAATGGAAATTGTTGAAGAGAGCAATTACAAATATAAAGTAGATGGAGAAGCGGTTTATTATTTACGTAACGACTTAACTGCGAAACCACCACTTGTTTCAGACCATTTTGATACAAAAACTTTAAAAGAGCCTGTTCGTAAACGTGTGACTGAACCTTTAACTGAACCTGTATATTCAGCTTTAGAGGCTCCTGAATTAGCAAAATTCCCTCAAATGCCAAAGGATTGGGAAGACGCAGTTGTAAGAGAGATACAAATTACGCATAATCAATTTAGCGGAAAACCAGTAAGAATTGCAGACGAAGAGCATTATAAAGGGATTCAAGGAACAGAACACACTGTAACATTAGCAAAAGTAGATGATATGAAAAAATATAAACCGTTATTGATCGAAATAGACAAGAGACAAAAAGAACAAATTGAAAAAGCAACAGGTGCAAAGGTAGACTTATTTACGAAAATGACAATTTATCAGTTTATGAACAGCTTCATGAGCGGAACAATGTTTATGGGATTTTTCCTCGGAATTGCCTTTTTAGCAATGATGGCGAGTTCCCTTATGTTCAAAATATTAACAGGTGCTTCTCGTGATGTACGCCGTTATGAAATGTTACGAAAAATCGGCGTAAGACGTAGTATGTTAACGAAAAGTATATATAAAGAAATTTCATATTTATTTATCTTCCCAGCAATCATTGGCATCTCTCACGTTTTAGTGGGGCTTAACTTATTCAGCTTTATATTAGTTGATCCGTTTGTAAAAGTGTGGGTGCCAATAGGAATCTTCTTAGTCATTTATTTCATCTATTACTGGATAACTGTTCAACTTTATAAAGGGATGGTAATGCCGAAAGAAGAGGTAGCTAAATAGTTTATGAAAAGAGTCCTTGTTTTGAAAATAGGGCTCTTTTTATGTTTTTTATAAAGAAGGAAAAGATTGATAATGGTCGAAAAACATAATGTTATTTCCAATAAATTACTAAAATGATAATGTTTTATTAAGAGAAACGACCCGAAGTATGAAAGAAATGCTACAGTTATTTCGAAACAAAGTGTATGCACGTTTTTTCTAGGGAATATTTTAGAGCGACTTAGTTCTATGATTGCTGGAATTATTCTTTCTATAGAGAGATAGAAAGAATAAAAAAGATAGCTGAAGACAAATTGTTTTCAGCTATCTTTTTTGTTTAATTTAGTGATGTCCAGCTAGTAGAGTAAACGCTATTATTAGGAGAAAACCACTAGTTGCCCACATTAGAAATGTAAGGAAAGAGAGCTGTTTCTTAGCTTTCCAAAGCATTTCATGAATTGTGACATATCCAAGTGAACCAATAGCACTTCCCATAATGAGGCCTTGCAGGTGACGAGCTTTTCCTTCCATCAAAATTCCAAAAACCGTACCAGTACCGAGAATAAGAGAAAGTAATAAAGTCGTTAATAAAAAGGAAATATATTTATGCTTTGTAAAAAGAAATGGAATAATTAAAGCTAATCCTTCTGGAATATGGTGCACGACGATTGCTATTAAAAAGGGAATGGCAGAGTCATTAGGATTTATAAAAGCTGTACCTAACGCAAATCCACTAGGTATATTATGAATAAATATAGCGAAAGAGAGAAAAAGGAAGGTTTGCCATGCTTGTTGATCTTTTTTATGTATCATTGGATGATGACAATAGTTATCTAATAAGCTCATAACTAAAATACCGATGGCTATACCAAGTATAGGCCCAATTATTTCATAGCTTGAAAATGTTTCAGGGATAATTTCAAGTGATAATAACCCGAATAAAATACCACCACATAATGCGTATAAACGATGCATCTTTTCTTCAATGAGTTGGCGTGTTGCTACTCCAACAGCACCACCTAACAGTAATCCACCGAACGAAAAAAATGTTACAATCATTGGGATCCATAAACGTTCCATAGTATCACACTCCGATTCTATTCCCTTATTTTTAGCTTACGAAAAATTAAGTTGGATTAGTCCAAGTAATTGTGTTTGAGTATAGAGAAAAAAGTAGTGATTCGTTATAATTTATATATTAAATTTAAGTGAGAAAATGAAAAGGGGAATTGGTTATGCAACAAATTAAAAAAATAGGAAACTCATTTTGGTATATGACACCAGTTTCTGAAACGGATAGACCTATATTAGGAATGGTTGTTGGAAAAGAAAAAACTTTAATGATTGATGCAGGGAATTCAGAAGAACATGCACAATTATTTTTAGAAATGTTAAAAGAACAAAATGTATCGAATCCTGATTTTGTAGCACTAACGCATTGGCATTGGGATCATATTTTTGGATTATCTGTATTACGGAATGCATTAACTATTTCGCACGCTGAAACGAAAAAAGAAATGCAGGCAATAGTATCTTATGAATGGACAGATGAAGCGTTGGACGCACGCGTAAAAGAGGGTACTGAAATTGAATTTTGTGCGGATTGCATCAAGAAAGAGTTTGAAGAAAAAGCGAGAAATATTAACATTATTCCTCCAACCTTAACGTTCCAGGATCAAATGGAATTAGACCTTGGTGAAGTGACCTGCGTGTTAAAACATGTGGGCGGAGATCATGCACATGATTCTGTTGTTATGTACATAAAAGAAGAAAAGATATTGTTTTTAGGAGACTGTATATATGCAGATATTTTTTCTTCGAAGTGGAACTATACGACGAAAAGAACGTTTAAATTGATAGATGAATTAGAGAAATTTGATGCTGAGACATATATTCTTTCTCATGGGGAAGCGATAAATCGAGAGGAGTTTTTACAAGAGATTCGTATGTTAAAAACAGTAGGAACTTATACAGAAATTCATAAAGGCGATGAAGAGAAGATAAAGGCAGTGTATAAACAAGAACTAGATAGAGAATTAAATGAAGATGAGTTAGAAACAATAACGTATTTTGTCAATGGTTATGAAATGAATAATCAATAAGACACTACATTAATCCAATATAATTAAATTGCACAAAAAGAGTATTGAAATTTAATTCAATACTCTTTTCAATAGTTAAATATGTAGTTTCAACTAAATTCTAAATATAGGGGTTCATCGTCTGAAGTGATTTTATTCTATTTATTTTTCGTATAGATAGTGGTTCAAGTAGAAGCTTTCTTTGCTAATTCAGTAATATATTCAAAGAATACATCACGTTTTACATCATAAACGACATTTACAGGTCGTCCATTAGCAGTTTCCTCTGTACGTCCTTGGCTTGGTCCGTATGTATGAACGATACTATTAATCGTTTCAGTTTTTGCAAGGTTAGTGTTTCCGACAAGCGCGGTAGTTAGTACATCCCATAAATAGTAAGTAGAGTTCGTTGAGAAGTGAACGAGAGGGGGGACCATTGCATAGCATTGACCAAGGAAATCCATACCAATATACTTTCGTTCTTTTGCCCACTGTTCACGTATGTTTTTAGTTAACGGAACTTGGTTTGTACTTTCTAGTGTCACTAAGTCGATTTTAATTTTTGCATCCCATACACGAGCCACTGCTTCAGGGTCCCAAAACGAATTCCACTCAGCTGTTCCATCATGCTCTGGTTCATGTACATTGCCTGCTGTAAGAAATGTACCACCCATCCAAACGAGACGTTCAATTTTATCTTCGATTATGGGAGCTTCATATAATGCACGAGCAAGGTCAGTTAGGGGCCCAGTAAATAATAAAGTTGTTTTTCCTTCCGTTTGTAGAAGCGTTTCTATTAAATGATGATGCGCGGGTTTTGCCACCACGGGTGTTACAACTTTTCCAGACTCATTTAAAATTGGTAGAGCATCTACATAAAATGCATGCATCCGCCAGTCTTTTGGAAACGGGTTTTGCCCGCGAGAGTTTGAAGCGGCTACTGCAATATTACCTTTGCCGAAGCGATCGATAATTTTACGACTGGCAGACATTGCGGGTTCTAAATAGCAGTCTGCTGGGATAACAGATACACCGGTAAGCTCAACGTTTTCCATTTGAAGTAATAAAAATAATGAAATTAAATCATCTACGCCGCCATCATGATTGAAGTACACTTTTTTCTTCATTGTAATCTCCATCCTATATGATTTAGTTAGAAATTAAATATGAATTGAGGAGAAGTCATCAATAATTTCCACCACTTCAATTTCTCCATTAATCAGTAGCTCAGGAAGTTCATTTCTAATATTTCCTTTCCAATACTCTCTAGCTTGTTCGATTTTTTGAGAAAAAGGAATACCATCTTCTTTTGGTAAAAGATTCCCGTCACCTTCAAAAGAACTTCCGATTACTTGTAGTTTAACAATCTGTAAAACTTCTCGATTGTAAGAATCAAATAATGCTTTCCATTTTAAAGCATCTTCATAGCTTTTTGCAGCGTATAAACAAGATAATCTGGAAGGATATTCAGGGAATTCTTGTAGTCTAACCATTTCTACAATTGTTTCTCTAGCTGCTCTAATTGTTTGATCCATATAACTCATGACTACTTTAGCATTTTCATTATTTATATGTAATTCGTTATTTTTATAGTGTTTATTTAAAATTTGTATGCCATCTTCACCATTAGCATTTAATTGTTCTCTTTCAAAAAAGAAGTGATATAGAGTATTGTGTTGATTTTTGTTAAAAGGAATGATTTGTCCGATATGCATTTTTTTCTTTGTTACGATATGATATACGAAAAATCCTTGTTCATTCATGGTTATCCTCCTAGTAATAATGTAATGCAATGTTAAATTTAGTAATTCAACATTGAAATATATAAAACCTTTATAAGTAAAAGTGAGAATTTGAGTTGAAAGTAAAGAAAATACATGAAAACGTTTTAAATTTGTTCACAAAATGTTCACTTACGAAGGGGGTTTCAATATCGATATAATGACAAAGACTCAAAGAGAAAGGATGATGAATTTTGCCAACAACAAGAAAAGAAAACCTCCAATTTGGTATGATGATGTGCCTTGGGATGGTTATCGTAATGACGTTTTACAATTTACTAATGAATGAAACAGGAGGACCAATTTATATTAAAGAGATTGCATTAGAACTATTAATTGGCTTTATTATTGCGCTATTAATTGAAATATGTATCGTTGGACCTTGTGCGAAAAAAATTGTATTCATGTTGCCATTTGATAAATCTAAGAAAATAAATATTATCGTTGCGATGGCGACAACTATGGTAATCGGAATGGTGTTCTTTATGTCATTTTTCGGTATGGCTATGATGCATTTACATGGTGGACTACAAGGAGCTTCATTTGTTTCAATTTATTTTTCGATTTTTATTAAAAATTTCATAATGGCATATCCATTACAATTAATTATTATGGGACCGCTTGTACGTTTCTTATTTGCAAAGTTTGTTATGAAAAAGAAATCTTTTAATGTAGCGTAATTCAAATTTATAAAATTTTATATATAAATAATAAAGATAAACACATCTCGCATTTTTGAGGTGTGTTTTTTGTTCATTCCAAGTTATTTTCATAGTGATGTGACATTTGTCCTTTTGCCATTATAGGATTATAGCTTTTAATTAAGTCAGAAATAAAAGATGAGGAGATGATTTTTTGAAAGGTATTATATTTGCTGTTTTTGCGGGGATATTTATAACACTTCAAGGAACCTTTAATGCGAAACTTAGTTCACATATCGGTATATGGTCGACGAGTATTATAACCCATTTAATTGGATTCCTTATTGCAACAACTGTATTTTTGTTAAAGAAAGAAGAGAAAGTAACAGATTTAAAGAGTGTGAAAAAAGTATATTTAGCAGCGGGTGCATTTGGTGGATTCATTATTTGTGCAGAAACGATGGCGATATATTCACTAGGAGTTACATTGACAGCTGGCACACTAATGGTTGCTCAATTGTTAACGGCAACAGTTATTGAAATGAAAGGACTGTTTCATATAAAAAAGATACAGATGGAGAGATATCATATTGTGGGAACAATAGTAATGATTATAGGTATTGTTGTATTTAATATGTAAATGAAAGGAGAAATGAATATGGAGGATAAATCAGGTTTAATTACGCATTATTTGAGAACCAATAAAACGCTCGAGATTTTTTCAGAAATAGATACAGTTTATTTTCAATTAAATTACTTTGAAAAAGGCGAGCTTATTTGCAATATAGATGACGAAATGGATCGTTTATATTTTGTTGTTAAAGGTAAAGTAAAAGTTTACACGATTACATCAGAAGGAAAGAAACTAATCCTTCGCTTTATCAATCCATTGGCCATTGTTGGTGATATTGAATTAATTCAAAATAGCAAAGCACATAATGTCGTTGAAGCTTGTTCAGATGTTATAGCTATCTCCATTTCTAATACGGTTATTAGAAACAAGTTATTACATGATCCTATATTTATGAAGTTCTTACTTGAAAACATTGCGAACACGTTAAAAATATCGACTCGTTTTACTGCTCTTAATTTACTTTATCCTGTAGAAGTACGTGTAGCTAGTTATTTACTTTCAATTTCAACAGATAGTAACGGGAATATGTACAAAGGGGATTTGGATACGACTTCGGTAACAAGTATTGCAGACTTTATAGGGGTAAGTTATAGGCACGTAATTCGGGTATTACAAAGATTTTATAATGATAAATTAATTGAAAAGAGTAATGGAGTTATTGTCATTAAAGATTTTTCTAGAATGAAGGAAGTCGCTAAAGATAATATATATGAGCAATGAAAGGGAGAGGAAGATTTTGATTGGATTTAGTTTAGCTATATTAGCAGGAATATTAATTAGCTTACAATCTGTTTTTAATGCAAAAGTAAATGAAAATGTAGGACAGTGGTTAACGACTACATGTGTCCTTGGAATAGGTCTCATTAGTTCTATTCTATTTTATATCATTACAGAAAACAGTATTAACATTAAAGTGTATACTACAAATTATTTGTTTTATGTAAGTGGACTGTTTGGCATCGGGTTAATTATTTGTATAATGGGTGCAATAAAGAGCTTAGGTCCAGCATATACGGTGCTAATTAGTCTTATTACTCAATTGGTCGTTGCGTTATGCATTGATACATTCGGATTATTTGGAATGGAGAGCATTCCATTACAAATAAATAAATTAGTTGGTATAGGTTTATTAATTGTGGGGGTAGGAATTTTTAAAAATCTATTTTTGAATAAGAAAGCTATTAGAATAACCGAGGATGAGATTTGAAGGTTATAAGGATGTTGATAATCAGATTATAGATGTTTATGTAGTGGGAATACATTTTATATATGTCTCTGTTAGTGAAGGGTATATATATATTCGATAAAAAACGTGAATTAGCTATTAGTGTAGTTGAAAAGAAGACGTCAATAAGTTAAGGTCTTCTTTATGTATTGTTCTGAAGTTATCAGAACTTAAGTATAAGGGAATGGGAAGTGGTTTAAGTTAAGAAGAATATGCCCGAAAATAAAATATTACTTAACATATATAACTAATGAATGCAATGTCTTTTTCAGTTATTAAGTTGTAAATCATTTTATGATAAAATCTTTTACATAATTTAATAAAGGGGTAGTATTCAATGGGTTATTTCTCAAATGGTTTATTAGTTTTGTTTGTGCTAATCGTATGCAGTTGTATATTTTTTGGTTGATAATATAATGAGAGTCTTATATAAAAGAAGTTATCTTAAGTGAGATAACTTCTTTTTATTTTATATTGAGAAGGAATTCTATCTTTCTTATTGAAGTTTGTTCTAGTTATTTTTACATCGATTAGATTTGTGTAAAGGGAATTTTATGAAATATAAACAAGCCAGAGAATAGGGAGTATTTACATGGAAAATAGTATACGCCACACAAGTGAACATCCTACAGATTTTAATGGATTATTATCCTTATACGAATCTTTAGGATGGAATTCTCTTAAATTAACGGTTAACGAGTTAGAACAAATGTGTAAGCAAAGTTGGTATGCAATTTATGTTTTTGATGATAAGAGGTTAGTAGGGATGGGGCGTGTCATATCAGATGGAGTCATAACAGGCATTATTTGTGGAGTTGGTGTATTGCCAAAATATCAGTCTAGTGGCATCGGAAAAGAAATAGTGAAACGATTAATCCAGCACTGTGAACAAAACAAGGTTATTCCACAACTTATGTGTGTAGAAAAATTGCAATCTTACTATGAATCTATAGGGTTTGAAGCATTCTCTATTGGGATGACAAAACATATTATAAGATAAAGGTGCTTTATCCCGCTATTTGCCGGGCAGTAAAACCCCAACGGATTAAAGTTTCACTTTATATTTTCAGTTTACTCGTACATATTTTCAAACTTCAGTATAAAGGAGAATGGCTGTATGGAGATTGCTAAAGGGATAGAAATGTTACAACTTGAATTTCAAGAATTTGTTATTCATCCAATTCTTTTATGGGATGATGAAATGGCAGTATTAATAGATACGGGTTTCCCAGGACAAATTGAAGATATACAAGTAGAGATGGAAAAGGTTGGGGTATCATTTGATAAGTTAAAAGTCGTGATTTTGACGCATCAGGATATTGATCATATAGGTAGTCTTCCGGAGTTGTTGCAGCGCTGTGGAAATAATATTAAGGTTTATGCGCACGAATTAGATAAGCCATATATTGAGGGGGATTTGCCTTTATTGAAGGAAGGAAATGTAGAGAACCGACCAAAAGGAAAAGTGAGTGATACTGTGATTGACGGGCAAGAACTTCCGTATTGCGGTGGAATACTAATTCTTCATACTCCAGGGCATACTCCGGGTCATATTAGTTTATATTTGAAACGAAGTAAAATTCTTATTGCAGGAGACTCTATGTATAGTGTGAATGGGATGTTAGGAGGAATTCACGCCCCAACAACTATAAATATTAAGGAAGCAAAGCAGTCTTTGAAGAAGTATTTAAATTTACATATTGAATCTGTAGTTTGTTACCATGGGGGATTAAGTAAGGAGAATATAAATGTTCAACTTCAAAATTTGTAAAGTTAAAATGGAGTTTTTTGTTAAGTGACGTTGAAGTATAATCTGGTTATTAGTATATAAATAAATTATAAAAGAGCATGTTTGTGAACTGCACCCCAATTGTTAGACACAGTCTAACAATTGGAGGTGCAGTTTTTCTATGGCTAAATTTACAGCTGATGAAAAAATACAAATCGTTCTACGTTATTTGAACGGAAATGAAAGTTATCGAGAAATGGGTAGATCGCTCGGTATAAGTGACACAATCATTTTGAATTGGGTAAACCAATATAAACAGAATGGTCTGGAAGCTTTTCTAAAACGATGTACAAATTACACACAACAATTTAAACTAGACGTACTAAACTTTATGATTGAAAACGGTATGTCCTTATTTGAGACGGCAGCTATCTTTAATATTCCTGCCCCTTCAACGATTTCTGTTTGGAAAAAACAGCTCGAAACACAAGGAATTGATGCCCTTCAATCTAAGAAAAAGGGGCGTCCATCCATGAAAAAAGATTCAAATAAACAATTAAAACAACATTTAGCTGAAGGGTCAGTCGAAGCACTTGAAGCACGCATTAAACAGCTTGAGATGGAAAATGAGTACTTAAAAAAGTTAAATGCCTTAGTTCAAAACAAGGAAAAATCACAAAACAAGACAAAGCGCAAGTAGTCTATGAATTAAGGCATAAATATTCGGTGAAGGCACTCGTGGAGCTAGCTACTATTCCTCGAAGCACGTATTATGATTTAGTAAAGAAAATGAATCGTCCAGATGTAGATGCCGATTTGAAAGCTGAGATTAAAGCGATTTATGAGGAAAATGAAGGTCGTTATGGTTACCGTCGCATTCGTGATGAATTAACGAATCGTGGCCAGAAAGTGAACCACAAGAAGGTTCAGCGCATTATGAAAGAGCTTGGGTTAAAGTGTGTTGTGCGTATGAAGAAATATAAATCCTATAAAGGAAAAGTCGGTAGAATTGCACCTAATATTTTAGAGCGTAATTTTCATACAGATGCACCGAATCAAAAGTGGGTAACAGACATCACAGAGTTTAAATTGTTTGGAGAAAAACTGTATGTATCACCTGTATTAGATTTGTATAATGGTGAAATTATTACCTATACAATTGGTTCTAGACCGACGTATTCGCTTGTTTCAGACATGTTAGAGAAAGCATTGGAACGTTTACCTGAAACGCACCAGCTACTGATGCATTCGGATCAAGGATGGCATTATCAAATGAGACAATACGTCCGTACACTAGAATCAAGAGCTATCGTCCAGAGTATGTCTCGAAAAGGCAACTGTTACGACAACGCAGTAATAGAAAATTTCTTTGGGATTATGAAATCGGAGTTCCTCTACATAAAAGAATTTGAAAATGTAGAGCACTTTAAAATAGAATTAGAAAAATATATAGATTATTATAATACGAAACGGATTAAGGCAAAATTAAAAATGAGCCCGGTACAATACCGGACTCACTTTTATCAAGCTGCCTAATCAAATAACCGTGTCTAACTTTTAGGGGTCACTTCATTTGAAAAAATTAAACATGCTCTTTTATTAAAGTAAATCAGTTTAATATGAATGACCTAACCCATTCCAATAAAAAGAAACGATTTCTTGTGCTAATTCATCTATATTTGCAAGAATAGGATTGTGATTCTCATCTTTAAAATTCCCAATTGATAATAAAGATACGAAAGCATGAGCCGCAAATTTAGCGTTTCCTTTCGGAATTTCTCCGATGTGCATCGCATTATCGAGTGCTTTTTCTAGTACTTCATACATATTATCTTCAGCATTTTTTAATTCTTTCAATTGTTTTTCAGATAACGACAGTTTTGCATCTTTCATAAAATTTTTCATATCAATATCCATCGTTGCGTGTAAGTAAACTTTAGCGAAGTCTAATAATCTTTCTTCTAACGTTTTGTTTGTAGAGAGTATTTGAGACATATTTTCGCGTATACGTACCATCATTTCGGTCATAGTAGCGGTAAATAAATCGGCTTTTGTTGAATAGTAATAGTAGACAGTTGCTTTCGTAACACCACAAACTTTTGCGACCTCATCCATAGAAACGACTTGATAATTTTGTGTAAGAAATAAGCGGGTTGCCACTTCTAAAATGGTTTCTTTTGTAGATTTTGTATTTTTATTTTGACGCGGCCTTCCGAGAGGACGTTGTTTTTGTTCCAAATACATTCGCTCCTGACATTTATGATTGAGATAATTATAACATAATTTTCAATCATTCTTGATTAATTAACCGACCAGTATATATAATTAATAATGGAGGAAAAAAGGAAGGTGGGTTTTTATGAAAAAGCACCCGTTACATATGTTAGGGAGGCTTGTAGCAGGGAAAAATACGCAATGGATCACTTTATCGGTGTGGGTTCTTATTACATTATTACTTTCATTTACGTTACCACAAGTAAACAGTACGAAAGAACCGAATCCAAAAAATTTACCTGAAACAGCTATGTCACAGCAAGCGGAAGCGCTTATGAAAAAAGAGTTTCCGAATAATACAGGGAATCCGTTGTTAGTAGTATGGTATAGAGATGGTGGATTACAGTCACAGGATTATAAACTCATACAAGACGTTTATAAAGAGTTAAAAGCTAATCCTTTAAAAGAACAATCAACGTTACCGCCATTTGATACAATTCCAGAGCAAGTATTATCAAAAAGTGCATCAAAAGATGGTACATCATTTGTTACACCGGTATTCTTTAATAAATCTGCTGGTACGGATATATTAAAAGGAAATCTGGAAAAGCTTGAAAAAAAAGTGAATAGTAAGGTGGATGAAGATCCATTTAAACAAAAAATAAGTGAATCTGGTTTACATGTTCGATTATCTGGGCCTGTAGGTATTCAAACGGATGCAGTTAGTTTATTTAGTCAAGCAGATGTGAAATTGTTAGTGGCTACTGTATTATTAGTCTTGATCCTATTAATTTTGCTTTACCGTTCGCCAATTTTAGCAATTTTACCTATACTTGTTGTTGGCTTTGCATACGGTATCATTAGTCCTACACTCGGTTTTTTAGCTGATCACGGATGGATTAAAGTAGATGCCCAAGCAATATCAATTATGACAGTATTATTGTTTGGTGCTGGAACGGACTATTGTCTATTTTTAATTTCAAGATATAGAGAGTACTTGTTAGAAGAAGAAAGTAAATATAAAGCATTACAACTTGCGATTAAAGCTTCTGGCGGTGCAATAATAATGAGTGCGTTAACTGTTGTACTTGGATTAGAAACATTACTACTTGCTCATTATGGTGCCTTTCATCGATTTGCAGTACCATTTAGTGTTGCTGTATTTATAATGGGAATCGCGGCTTTAACCATTTTACCAGCACTATTATTAATTTTCGGTAGGATTGCATTTTTCCCGTTTATACCGAGAACAACTTCAATGAATGAGGAGTTTGCAAGAAAGAAAAAGAGGGCTGTAAAAGTTGAAAAATCAAAAGGCTCCTTTAGTAAAAAACTTGGAGATGTAGTAGTACGAAGACCGTGGACAATAATTATGCTAACTGTGTTTGTATTAGGTGGATTGGCTTCGTTCGTACCACGTATTCAATACACATATGACTTATTAGAATCGTTTCCAAAGGATATGCCTTCTCGTGAAGGGTTTACGTTAATTAGTGATCATTTCTCAGCTGGTGAACTAGCACCAGTAAAAGTGGTTGTTGATACGAAAGGAAAAGAGCTTCCTATTAAACAAGAACTAGAGAAATTTTCTTTCGTAAATACAGTGAAAGAGCCAAAAGAGGGAAAAGAAAATAAGCAAATACAAATGTATGAAGTTTCTTTAGCGGAAAATCCATACTCAATTGAAGCGTTAGATCAAATTCCTAAATTGAAAAGTAATGTAGAAAAAGTATTAAAAGATGCTGGGATTCGTAATACTGAAGATCAATTGTGGATTGGTGGAGAAACAGCTTCATTATATGATACAAAGCAAATTACTGAACGTGATGAATCAGTAATTATTCCAGTAATGATTAGCATTATCGCTTTACTATTACTTGTCTACTTACGATCGGTTGTTGCGATGATTTATTTAATTGTAACTGTCGTTTTATCATTCTTCTCAGCGTTAGGAGCAGGATGGATATTGCTTCATTACGGTATGGGAGCGCCGGCCATTCAAGGTGCGATACCGTTGTACGCATTCGTATTTTTAGTTGCTTTAGGTGAAGATTATAATATCTTTATGGTTTCAGAAATATGGAAAAACAGAAAGACACAAAATCACATGGATGCAGTAAAAAATGGTGTAATACAAACAGGTAGTGTTATTACATCGGCAGGTTTAATTTTAGCAGGAACTTTTGCAGTGTTAGGTACACTTCCAATTCAAGTATTAGTTCAATTTGGTATTGTAACTGCAATTGGCGTATTACTAGATACGTTTATCGTAAGACCGTTACTTGTACCCGCAATTACAGTTGTGTTAGGCCGATTTGCTTTTTGGCCAGGTAAACTTTCAAGAAAGAGTGAAGAAATACAAAAGGTGGATGCATAGTTAAAAAAGCCAAGGATATTTTCCTTGGCTTTTTCAATGTAGTTAATTAATTTTTTGAAGTCAAATCATCAGCTGAAGCGTGATCAGCATCTTCAATTGTTGTTTCGGGCATTCCGTATAAGCCGTTCATTGCTTGTTCTTCGATAGTAAGGTTTGCAGTATTATTATTTTGAATAGATGTAGTGTTTTCAGTAACATTTTCTTTTTTATTCATATTTTTGTTATTCATGTATGTATCCTCCAAATTTCATTTGATTTATCTATAGTATGTGGATGGATTTCCAGAAATATGTGAATTGATTCTTACATATGTTATATAATTAAATAAATAATTAGGGTGAAATGTACACTGTTAGGAGTGAACAATTATGGTGAAAGCAAGGGAATTAGCCTTCTAAAATAAAAAGAAAATTTTAGGAGGCTATTAGAATGAAGTTCCATGTAATTGATAGAGAAGATTGGAATAGAGAGCAGTATTTTGAGCATTATTTAAAGTTGAAATGTACATTTAGTATGACTGTGAATGTTGATATCACGATGTTATTAGAGGAAGTATATCAAAAGGGAATAAAATTTTATCCCGTTTTTATATATTTAATTTCTAGAGTAGTAAATAATCATAAAAAATTTCGAACATGTTTTAACGATGAAGGAGTTTTAGGCTATTGGGAGGAAATGATACCGAATTATACAATCTTTCATAAAGATGATAAGTCTTTTTCAAGTATATGGACGGATTATTCAAGTGATTTCCGCACTTTCTATAAAAATTATGAAGACGATATGAGATGCTATGCTAATGTTCATGGTCTTTTCACGAAAGAAAATATTCCGCCTAATGTATTTCCGATTTCTAGCATACCTTGGACTAGTTTTACTGGATTTAATCTTAATATTAATAATGATGAAAAATTTCTATTGCCAATTATAACTTGTGGGAAATATTTTAACGAAGGAAATAAGGTTATGCTACCAGTTTCATTGCAAGTACATCATTCGGTTTGTGATGGATATGATGCGAGTCAATTTATAGAAGATTTACAGCAGTTAAGTAATACTTGCAACGAGTGGCTTAAGTAATATCTAATTTTTAATTATATAAAGTGAAACTTTAATCAGTGGGGGGGTTCAGCCCTCACCAATCGGGCGTTCACGGGCAGCAGGGCCCCACCTAACTTCTTTGCTTTTGCTGAATTTTGAGGTGGGGGTCTTACTGTCCGGCAAATAGCGGGATAAAATTGAAAATGAATAAAAGAAGAGAACATGTTGATATTACATGGTCTCTTCTTTTATTCATTAATACTAAGTAATTGTGGAAAATATAGGGTGATTTGTAGTTTAATAGTAAAGAGAGTGATTAGTATTAATTTTCTTTGTTTTTAAAAATTTAAGGATATAAATGTTTTAATAGGGGGGAATAAAGTGAAATTCTTAAGCATTGAAAAAGATGAAATCTTAATTGGGAATATGGCAAAATTGTATTGTAAAGTATTTGAGAAAACAAATTTCAATGAAATGATCGAGCGAATGAATAGGCATATAGAATATACAGGTTTTAAAGGTATAGTAGCAATAAATGATGAAAATGAAGTAGTTGGCTTTACTTATGGTTATCGCTCAATGGAGGGACAGTACTATAATCAATTAATGAGAGAAGCGTTACATCTAGAGCAAGTAGACGAATGGTTACAAGATTGTTTTGAATTTGTAGAGTTAGCAGTTCACCCACAATACCAAAATGAAGGTCTTGGAACGAAATTACATAATAAATTACTAGAAGGGCTTTCAAATAGAACAAGTGTTTTAACAACACAAATAAACAATGAAAAAGCACGTTCGTTATATGAAAGATTAGATTGGGTAAATGTATTAGAGCCATTTCATCCAAGTAAAAATGATGTTCCATATATAATAATGGGAAAAGCATTAAAAATAAAAATGAATTGATAATTATGGAATTCACAATAGTTGTTGGTTTGTAATAATGAAAGGGAAAACAACAATGCTATCTATAGAAAAAGCTACAATTTTAGATGCTGAGAAATTAACAGAAATAATGAAAAGAACATTTGATGCAGAAGCAAAACAATGGCTATACGGCCAAGATAATGTCATTGATTATAACATTCAACCGCCAGGATATTCTTCAGTTGAAATGATGGAATATTCCATTGAAGAATTGGATTCTTTCAAAGTTGTCATGGATAAAGAAATAATCGGAGGGATAATAGTTACGATTTCTGGTAAGTCGTACGGTCGAATTGATCGTATTTTTGTAGATCCTGTTTATCAAGGAAAAGGAATTGGATCACATGTTATGAAATTAATAGAAAAGGAATATCCGAACATAAAGATTTGGGATCTCGAAACATCTAGTAGACAAATTAACAATCATCACTTTTATAAAAAGATAGGTTACCAAATGATTTTTGAATCGGAAGATGAGTATTGTTACGTGAAAAGAATAAAAACAAGCTCAAACAAAGAGAGTGTAGTTACAAATAAAGATATGAAAAATAGTCAATACGAAAACTGTAATTTAGCAAATACAGAGTATTATCAAGTGAATTTAAAAAACAGTTCATTTGTTGGTAGCAATATAATGAATACGAATATGAGTAATTGTAATGTAAGTCAATCAAAGTTTAGAAATATAAATTTTAGAAGGTCATCATATGCAGATTTAAATCTTTCTGGCAGTAAATTTAATTTGGTGACTTTAGGTGGAGTACAATTTAAAAATACAAGTCTCGGAGATGAGAAGGAACCTATTGTATTCGATAAATGTGATTTGGAAGGTAGCACCATAAGTAATAGTAATCTGAAAAATATTGAAATAGAAAATTGTGATATAGTCGGCATGAAACTAAATGGTATTCTGATTGAAAATTTGCTTAATTTATATAACAAGGTGAAAAGTTAACCATATCCATATAGTTGTTAATCTTTTAGGAAAATAAGTATTATATCGAAATAATTATGTGAAAATGACATAAAGAAATACGAGTGAGAAGGTCATTCATACACGTTTCTAGAATACACACAAACAAATATATTGTTATTTATATGGAGGAGAGAAAGATGGGGATCAACGTTAGAGCAGTAGAAATACAAGATGCTAGAGCAATTCATCGTATATGTATACAAGATGAAGTTTTACCGTATATGGTTTTCTTACCTAGCATGCGTGTAGACGCTATGGAAAATAGAATTCGAAATTTAGCACCAAATCAATTTGAATTTGTTGCAGAATATGATGGAGAAATTGTTGGGTTTGTAGGTTTAACACAAAGTCCGGGACGAAGATCTCATTCAGGCGATTTATTCATTGGGGTCGATAGTGAATATCATAATAAAGGAATTGGGAAAGTACTTCTTACGAAGATGCTTGATCTGGCTGATAATTGGTTAATGTTAGAGAGAGTAGAACTAGGTGTGTTAGAAACGAATCCAAAAGCAAAAGCTTTATATGAAAAATTTGGATTTGTAGAAGAGGGAGTAAAGATAGGGAATTTGAAAGCTCAAGGAAAGTTTATTAATGAAATTATGATGAGTCGTTTTAGACCGGATGGTTTAATTGTACATAATTAATAGTTAAAAGCATGACAGTATACTGTCATGCTTTTTTATTAGAATTTGGCTGTAATAAAAATAATACTAAACCAATAAAAATAACGGTAATTCCTAGTCCTTGTTGTAAAGAAATGGTCTCATGTAATATAAAGTACGCTAGTATACAAGTTCCAATTGTTTCTCCTAAAATGCTCATGGAAATTAAAGTAGCACTCATCCATTTTAATAACCAATTAAAAATGGTTTGTCCTAAAATTGTAGCAATGAAAGCTAATCCAATAAAGCACAACCAAGTTTGTGTAGAATAATGGATGAAAGATTCTTGTTGCGTGAAAGCAAATATGCCAAGAAAGCCAGCACTACTTCCATAACTAATTACCGAATATGGTATAAGTGCCAAATCTTTACGAACGTGTTGGCTAATGAAAAAATAAGCAGTAATGATACCGGCAGCGATAAATGCTAAAATATCTCCATATAAAGCTGCTCCACTAATTTGGAAATCTTGCCAGCCAATAACGATACTACCTGAAATAGCGATGAGGCAACCAATAACCGCTCCTTTCGTAAATCTCTCCTTAAATAAAAAATAAACACCAATCATTGAGAACAAAGGTTGTAGCGTTACGATAACTGTAGAGCTTGCTACAGAAGTATATTGTAATGATTCAAACCAAAGTACATAATGTGCAGCTAAAAATAGCCCAGATATGGATCCGAATCCCCATTGTTTTTTCGTTAAAGTTTTTAGCTCATCTCGACTATTTTTATTAAATAGTAATAACGGTAACAGAATCAGTGTGGCAAAGAATAATCGGTAAAAAGCAATGATTGTAGCAGGAGCATCTGCCAATTTTACAAAAATTGCAGAAGTTGATAAGGCGAATACACCAAAAAATAAGATGCAATATGAAAGAATAGGTGATTTCAAAGTTTGTCCCTCCGATAGAATGTTTATTATAATAAACTTAATACGATATAATGTACAAAAGTAAGTATATAAGTCCCAGAGATGATAGGGAAGGATTATTTGCCTTTGTTTAGTATGTCAGCACAAAGACAAAGAAACATGCATTATGATGGACGAAAGGAATTTTTACTATGATACATGATAGGCTTGGACAAACGGTATTAAGTTACCGTAAGAAAAATAACATGACAATTCGTGAATTCGCTGATTATGCAGGGATTAGTACATCGTTAATTAGCCAAATTGAAAGAGGGCATGCTAATCCTTCTTTAAATGTTTTGGAATTAATTGCAAAAGCATTAAATGTACCGCTGTTTACACTTTTTATTAACGAAATTGATACAGATTCGCTCATTTCTAAGAAAAAAGATCGAAAAAAAGTATATCGGGAAAACAATAATCACATTGTATATGATGTATTAACACCTGATTTTATGAAAGCACGTATTGAAATGCTAATGATGGATTTAAATAAACAAGCAAACACAACAGAAAGCCATTATTCCCATGAAGATAAGGAAGAGATTGCTGTTGTTATGAAAGGGGAAGTGTATGTGGAATTGGAGGGAAAAGAATATTTTTTAGAAGAAGGCGATGTTGTACGTATTCCACCGAATGTGAAGCATCGATTTTTGAATAAAAGTGATGAATCGAATCACATTTTATTTGTACTGACACCATCTTTAGGGTGAAAATATAGTGATTTTTATCCCGCATTAACGGGCAGTAAGACCTCCCTCAAAATTCAGCGAAAGTAAAGAAGTTAGGTGGGGGATTAACTGCCCATAAATGCCCGATTGGTAAGGGCTGATTAAAGTTTCACTTTATTAGGGGAGATAGAAAATGGAAAACAAAAGTATTTTAAAAGGCGGCCTTTCAATTATTTCTCAATGCAAAAAAGAAACAAATGATATTTGGCATGCGCATTTTGGAGCAGCTGCAATTGCTAGTTATTTTTTTATGAAAGATAATAATATTGATGAAGAAACAGCTCGTAATATGTATTCGCAAACAAGGATGATGCTGAACAAGAAAAAAATTGGTGAGATGATTGATGATAAAAAAGAAATAGATTTTCAAATTGCGGAGAATATGATTATAAAATCTTTAGAACAAACGATTGATGAACTTCATTGGGTGGGGCATAACGTCATTTATGCGTCATTAAGTTTATTGGCTATGAAAGAGCTACAAAAATGGGGCGATAATCAAGCAATTGAAGGGATTACTACTCTTATTTTATCATTTCGAAAAACAATTCCAGGTAGATCGTGGATTGGTTATACGACGAAAGAAGTAAAACAATTAAGTTTTGAAGATGAGATAAAAAGTGAATTGAGTAATCCAACACAAGTATCTCAGTTCATTTTAAATGAGTTATCGAAATTTAATAGTATTTATCGAGCGGAATCGCATCATGATTTAATTGGGCATTTGCTTACTTACTCCCACGCAATTAATATAATGTACGATTTAGGGCATATAGATATATTTCAACGAGGGATACGCCCGCTTTTAAAACTAGTATACGTACTACGAGCTAGCCAAAAGCTCAAGCTGAATACGGGAATAACTTTACACTCACCTATAGATCGATTACCTTTAATTCAATCTAAACGTGCAAATATTTTACCAACTGAAAATATATTTTGGATAAAAGACTATAGTGAATTCGATTGGGATTTTGGTCATGTATTTAAATTCTCATATAGTTATTTTAATCATATAAAGAGAGCTCCAGATTATAAAGATATAACATTAGAAAAATTCCGGTATGTTATTAATTCTTAATGAACGTTAATAATCTGTAAGAGGGAGCTTAATCTAGTTTCTTTTTTGTTAGTAGTATATTATTTTTTCAAATTTGTAAGATTTTACATGCGTATTTTACTTTTACTAATTATGTAAGTAGGCTATACTGAAATACATACATTTTATTTTTGGAGAGATGTAAAACGACATGGAACTAGCGAAATTAGAAAAAGTAATTGAAATAAAAAAAGAAGAACTTTTATATTTAGTATCGGATTATGGAATTCAACATGAAAAAGTATTGGCATTGAGTCAAGAACTAGACAAATTAATCAATTACTTTATGTTTTTAAAATAAAGAGAACTATGACGTGGTTTGTATATGTTATAGTTCTTTTTTATTAGGTAATTTGAAAATATATTCAAATATATTGTCTAATTTCTTACAGAATGCGCAACTTGCTAGTCGAATATAAGGACTTTTGGTTATAATAAAAAGGAATTATTAATTGTATCGGTTAGGAGCGCAGCACATATGAAAACAGTTGTTGTTATCGGTGGAGGTATAACGGGACTTTCTACTATGTTTTATTTAGAAAAATTAAAAAAGGATTATAATATCGATTTAAATTTAATTCTTATTGAGAAAGAAGAGTATTTAGGTGGTAAAATCCATAGTGTGGAAGAAAAGGATTTCATTATGGAGTCAGGAGCGGATTCAATCGTTGCTCGTAATGAATATGTTATGCCACTTGTAAAAGATTTAAATTTAGAAGATGAAATGGTATATAATGAAACGGGTATTTCTTACATATATTCTGAAAACATGTTACATCCGATTCCTTCTGATACTATATTTGGGATACCGATGAGCGCCCAGTCTTTGTTTAGCAGTACGCTAGTCTCAACGAAAGGGAAAATCGTAGCTTTAAAAGATTTCATAACGAAAAATAAAGAGTTTACGAAAGATACATCACTTGCTCTATTTTTAGAAAGTTTCTTAGGGAAAGAGTTAGTGGAAAGACAAATTGCTCCTGTACTTTCAGGCGTATATTCTGGTAAATTGAATGAGCTTACAATGGCATCTACATTACCGTATTTACTGGATTATAAAAATAAGTATGGAAGTATTATTAAAGGTTTTGAAGAGAATAAAAAACAATTTCAATCAGCAGGAAATAAAAAATTCGTATCATTTAAAGGTGGACTATCTACGATAATTAATCGCTTAGAAGAAGTGCTTACTGAAACTGTCGTAAAAAAAGGTGCTATAACGACGGCTGTAAGTAAGCAAGAAGATCGATATGAGATTTCTTTTGTAAATCATGAAACAATACAAGCTGATTATGTTGTTTTAGCAGCTCCGCATGATATAGCACAAACTTTATTACAGTCTAATGAGTTAAATGAGCAGTTTAATACATTTAAAAACTCATCTCTTATAAGTATTTACTTAGGATTTGACATACTAGATGAACAACTACCAGCTGACGGCACAGGGTTTATTGTAACGGAAAACAGTGATTTACATTGTGATGCTTGTACATGGACAAGTCGAAAGTGGAAACATACATCCGGTAAACAAAAATTATTGGTAAGAATGTTTTATAAGAGCACCAATCCGGTATATGAAACAATCAAAAATTATAGTGAAGAAGAATTAGTACGAGTAGCTTTATATGATATTGAAAAGAGTCTCGGAATTAAAGGTGAACCAGAAGTAGTCGAAGTTACAAATTGGAAAGATTTAATGCCGAAATATCATTTAGAACATAATCAAG
This sequence comes from Bacillus sp. FSL K6-1338, assembly GCF_038006965.1. Classification (NCBI taxonomy): domain Bacteria; kingdom Bacillati; phylum Bacillota; class Bacilli; order Caryophanales; family Bacillaceae; genus Bacillus; species Bacillus sp. FSL K6-1338. The sequence continues at coordinate 2,278,721 of NZ_JBBOWI010000001.1, forward strand.
CGGTTCAAGCATTGCAAGAAAAAATGACGAATCTTTATCCAAATATATATTTAGCTGGTGCCTCATATTATGGTGTCGGAATTGGTGCGTGTATTGGAAATGGAAAGAATATAGCCAATGAAATAATGGCTACATTAAATGAATAATACTGTAGAATAAATAAAAACTGTTCCTTCAGCAAAATGGAGGAACAGTTTTTATTTATTTTATTTGAATGGAAATTGTATTGTTTTTTACATTGTTTTCTTTTATTGTTAATGTTATTTCTCCAGACTCTTTAAATGAATACGGTGATAGTTGATAAATATCTTTTATATCATGTTTTTCTTGTAATTTATTTACCGGTATTGATACGATATTTGGCTTCCATGTTTCTTGTTTTCCTGAAGGATATTCTATAAGTATTACCGGATTTTTTAACTGTATTGTTTTCCAAGAGACGAAATATAGTTGTACTTCTGTATTTTTTTTTAATAATTCTTCGGAGAAATAACCGAATTCGCCTACATTACCGAAAACAGTATAGTTTTGATTTTTTAATTTAATATCTAAATAACTAGGTTGATATGTTACCGCATGATAAGTTCCATATGAAAGTGAGAGTATGGCAGCGATTAAAATACCGATTGAAAATGTCCTAAAGCTATTACCTTTAAAGCTAGTCATCATGAATGAGTTTGGTGTGAATTTTTTTGCGAATAAAAAAATAAGTAATATGAGTAAGAGGGATAAGCTGATGAATATATACATAGGAAATCTTCACCTCCACAATAAAATAAATATTAACTATATTTTACCATAAATGTATGGGGTAGGTTGGTTGTTTAGAAGGAGAAAATGAAGAAACAATTTCTTTACAGTTCTTGATAATTTAAAATTCGATTTATGGAAATTATAGCGTCATGTTTGAGGTGCAATCAGAAGGTATCTAATTCGTGTATATAGAATTAAGAGAGAATGTGCCATTAGAAATGTTTGATTTATGGAACAATAAGGACTTTACTAATTATACATATTTTTTCTGATATAATGAATGAGTAGAGAGAAAGGAGTGATCCTATGGCATTTCCTATATTAGAAACAGAACGCTTACGTTTAGTTGAAATAGAACAATCTTATTGTCAAAAAATATATGAAATCTTTTCATTGGATGAAGTGACGTGTTACTACGGTATGAATTCTTTTACGGAGTTTGGACAAGCTTCACGTATGATCGAATCTTTTTCAAAAAATTACTTTGAGAAAAAGGCAATACGATGGGGAATTGTGTTAAAAGAAACGAACGTTTTAATAGGAACAATTGGACTAAACAATTTACAATTATGGAGTAAACGATCTGAGATTGGATATGATCTGCATCCTCGCTATTGGGGAAATGGTTATGCTTCAGAAGCAGCTGGAGAAATTATTGATTATGGATTTAAAGATTTAGGTTTGTTTAGAATTGGAGCTATTACATATCCTGAAAATGTTACTTCTTGTAGAATGTTATCTAAAATTGGCTTCCAAAAGGAAGGGTTATTGCGCGGATATATTCATCAAGGAAATAAGCAACACGATGCATTATTGTATTCTATAGTGCGAACTGATGTTGAGGACATAAATTTATAATAAAAAAACCTCTTAATTAAAAGAGGTTTTTTTTATTATAAATTAACCTAATTTAGGTAATAAACGTTCTCCGCTTTTCATGCTACTTTTACATAAAGGGCATTTAGGCTCTTCTTCAAATGAAAAGTTCTTTCTCATCCATCCTAAACAATCCTCTGATTCACATTCCCAAACAGGGGTTTGTTCTGGTGGTACTTCTGCTACATCGTTCTTTCGATTGCGATACATGTAACCACTCCTTTTATGTAAAAAATTTTAGTTATATATTAAAAAGGTTGTTAACCTTGCTGGTAACAACCTTTTTATTGTTTGAATTATAGCTTTACAACGTTTTTAGCTTGAGGTCCGCGGTTACCTTCTTCAACTTCGAAGCTAACTTCTTGACCTTCGTCAAGAGACTTGAAGCCGTCGCCAGTGATAGCTGAGAAGTGAACGAATACGTCGTTACCGTCTGCAACTTCGATGAAACCGAAACCTTTTTCGCTGTTAAACCATTTTACTTTACCTGTTAATGTCATGGTAATGCCTCCTAAAAGTAGAAAAATTACAATATGATCGGCCTTATTTGAATGAAAATAAAAGTTCACATATTATCAAAAACCCATAAGGAGTACAAAATGTCCCTGATTGATACTTGATAATATGCAAAGAAAATATAGTGTTAAATTGACCTTAATTACTATCTTACAACAAATGGTGGGAAATAGCAAGTGCTGGTAATACCACTGACTAATCTGGGTGATAATAGTAAAGGCACAAAGGCATCTCTTTTATTTATATATTATTCCTAATTTGAATTTATTCCAAACAAAAATCATTTATATGAAAAAATAAGTTTAAATAAAAGGCTAAATATTATTTTAATATTACTGACGAGTACCATAATTAGGAGGATAGAATATTGCAAAATAAACAATTTAAAATAATTGAAGCAGCAAAAGAAGGAAGAAGAAAAGTTCATCCTGTTTTTGCTGTCATACTCGCGATTATATTTTTAACTTTAGGTGAATTATTTATGTTGTTTATGCTGATCTTACCGAAAGCAGAAACAACTTTTATGAAGGCGATTTATAGCGACATTGAGATGATATTAACGTTTGGCGGCGCAATATTTTTGGTGTTTTTATGGATTAGATTTGTAGAGAAAAGATCATTTTCATCCATTGGTTTTTGGAGAAATCAATGGATAAGAAAATATTTGAGAGGTGCATTAATAGGATTTGTTTTCATTTCAATACCAGTAATTTTACTCCTATTGGCAGGAGTTGTGACACTACAAATGCAACAAATTACAGTAACCGCTATGTTGGGTATTGTAGGTTCTTTAGTTGCATTTTTAATACAAGGGGCAACGGAAGAAATTATTGTACGAGGTTGGTTATTCCCGGTTCTTTCTGTTAGAAGTCGTATATGGGTTGGGATTGTTGTGACGTCTTTCTTATTTGGTTTTCTTCATTTACTTAATCCAGGTATTACAACTCTTTCAATATCGAATATAATATTAGTTGGTGTATTTGCAGCTGTTTACGTTTTAAAAGACAGTAGTCTGTGGGGGATTTGCGCATGGCATTCCATTTGGAATTGGGCACAATATAACGTCTACGGTTTTGCAGTTAGCGGGATGACCATATATTCAACGCCGCTATTTAAACCTACAACAAATGGCCCCGAATTCCTTCATGGAGGTTCGTTCGGAATTGAAGGTAGTATCATTACAACAATCATGCTCGCTATTGCTTCAATTGTTTTATGGAGAAAGTTATGGGAAGAAAAGTGAAACAACGAAGTTTTAGTTAATGAAAGGGGGAGAAACTATGGGGATAATAGCATTTGAGGGAGCAAGCGCTGTTGGTAAAAGTACCACGTGCCGTGAATTAGAAAAGAATTATGGTGCTTATATAATACCTGAAGTGAATTCTTTATTTGAAAGGCCAAAAAATGAACATAGAACATGGTATTTTGAAAAACAAGTTGAGCGCTGGAATATAGCTGTTCAGAAGTCAGAGCAATATGAATTAGTAATACTCGATGGCGATATATATCAGCCACTTAGTTATAATTGGTGTTTTCATTTTGATCTATTTAATCAGCCATTATCTGTAATAGAAAATTTTTATAAAGAAAAGATGATAAATAGGGAAATTGGTTTTCCGGATCAATATTTTTATTTATATACGAACGATGAAGAACTTAGAAAGCGGAAAGTATCTGATGAAACGAAAAGAAGGAGAAACTTTGAAAAACATTTACATATATCAAAATCGTTTCAGTGTTATTATGAAAATTTAAATTCTGTTACAGATGGGTATTGTAAATTAATTGAGGCGAAAAGTGTAAAATCGAATGAAATAGAAATTGTAAAGAATTTAAACAGTTTAAATGTTTGTGAAGAAAGACGTTTTGATGTTTCGAGGTTAGATGCTATTACGAAGTGGTTAAAAGAAAATCGTGCATAAAGTAAAAACAACGAGTGTTATTTATCGCGCTCGTTGTTTTTTGTTTCTTTATAAATATAAAGGGAAAATTTGTAGAATATTTTCAATATTTAACAGAATAATCTTTCAATTTTAAAGAAAAAGAAATACAATATGAGGAAGTATATATAAATAATATGATAGGGGATGGGATGCGATATTTTGAATGAAGGAACAGTTTTTATATAAGAAGTAATTAGGTAGTAAGAACAGAGATATTTGGGAGGAAACAAGCGCGATGAAAACACTATTTAAAATAATAGGTATTCTAGCTGGTATGGCGGTAATTGGAGTAGGTTTAACATATGGTATGCTGTATTATTTAAATAATAGTAAACCAGCTGCGAAAAAGGCATCACCAGCTGCTCCAGCAGTAGAAGTATTAGCTGATAGTAATGTAAAAGCAGAAGATGCAAAGTTTTTAGAAAATGGCAATTATTCATTGCCGAATAGTGGTTTTAATAAAAATTTTAAATGGACAGATGAGAACATACAGACAGCATTACATGAAATGGCACATCAAAAAGCGAAAGCTGATCAAAAGTGGGGCTATATTTTTATTACACAAGAGCGGATTGAAAGCTTAATTGATATTGTAAAGAGTAATGATCTTGTACAGGGAAGTACATATGTAGAAATTTTAGAACGATGGAAACAAGGAAAATATGAAAAAGTTGATGCAGATCACAATAAGATTTGGAAATTACAAAGCGGGAATTTAGGAGAAGGAAAAGGAGTAATGTCGGAAGCTGAGCAAAAAGAATTAATTAATCAAGTGTTTATGAACAAAGGTACATATTCAGGTAGTAAATTAATTGCAGGCGGGGGACAGACTAATAAATAGTATACTAATTAATGAAAAAGAGTAATTGCTTATTAGGCAATTACTCTGTTTATATGTAAGTCTTAATATTTTAGTCTCGTTCAAGTAAGGAAAGAAACAACTGTAATACCGGGGAAATCCATCTGGATTTATGATAGATTACATGACTTTGAATAATGGTTGGAGTTTCGATAGGCTGAAAACATAGTTGTTCTTTTTGGCAACTTTCTTGTACAACGATATAAGGAAGAATTGAAATGCCTAATTCACACATAACGGATTGTTTAATGACTTCAACATTGGAAGTTTCAAATGTTTTAGCTGGAATATTTCCACTTTGACGTAAAAAACGATCTACCATTGGCCTATAGCCGCAGCTTTGTTCTGTAAAAATGAACTGGGTGTCCTGTAATAACTGGAATGGATTTGCGTGTGCAGCGGAATAAGCTGGTAAAATCCATCCAAATGTTTCATTACTAAAAGTACGCGTAATAAAATCATTATGTTCTATACTTTCTCCAATTATGAAGACAACGTCTGTTTCTCCTTCACGTAATTTTTGTAATGCTTGTTCATTTGTGTTTGTTTCAAGTACGATATTTACTTTCGGATTTTTCTGTTTGTAAGTACGTAATAATTGTGGTAATCGGTATACCGCTAATGATTCATTAGATGTAATACTTAATGTACCTTCTAAATAATCTGTATTTTGGGGGATTTCTTGCGCTTTTTCATATATTGCAAGTAATTCTAATGCATAAGGATGAAATTGATGACCTGCTTTTGTAAGTAGCACTTTTTTCCCTAACCGATCGAAAAGAGGAATATGTAAATCGTTCTCTAAAGCTTTCATATGTGCTGTAACAGTAGATTGCGCATAACCTAGCGCATGAGCAGCTTTAGAAAAATTACCATACTTCACAATGGCGCAAAATGTTTTAACATGTCTCATTTCCATAAGCGATCCCTCTTTTATTATCATGATTTGTGAATGATTATATCATGTATTTTAATTTTCCAAATGATTAAATTCCGTATAAAATAAAATTGTGGAAATATTCATTCAAGTGATATTGGAGGAGAAAAGATGATCAAAAAGGGCTATCATGTAGCTGTTGTTGGGGCTACAGGTGCGGTAGGGCAAAAAATTATTGAACTGTTAGAGAATGAAATGAAGTTTAATATAGTTGAAGTTACATTGCTTTCATCAAAACGATCCGCCGGTAAGAAAGTAAGATTCAAAGGACGAGAGATAATTATACAAGAGGCAAAAACAACTAGCTTTGAAGGTGTAGATATTGCCTTTTTTAGTGCTGGGGGAGAAGTATCTAGACAATTTGTAACTCATGCAGTTTCTAGTGGTGCGATTGTAATTGATAACACAAGTGAGTACCGAATGGCACAAGGTGTACCGCTCGTTGTTCCGGAAGTGAATGCGCATACTTTAGAGCGGCATAAAGGTATTATTGCAGTTCCAAATTGTTCAGCATTACAGATGGTAACTGCACTTCAGCCGATTCGAAAATCATTCGGTTTAGAAAGAATTATCGTTTCAACATATCAAGCTGTATCGGGTTCTGGCATTCATGCGATTCATGAATTACAAGAGCAGGCTAAGTCTATGCTTGCTGGTAAAGAAGTGAAAAGTGATATATTACCGGCGAAAAAAGATAAAAAACATTATCCAATAGCGTTTAATGTACTGCCTCAAGTAGATATATTTACAGACAATGATTTTACTTTTGAAGAAGTAAAGATGATTCAAGAAACGAAGAAAATATTAGAAGATGAAAACTTGAAAATGGCAGCTACTTGTGTACGTGTTCCAGTCGTATCAGGGCATTCAGAATCGGTTTATATAGAACTGGAAAAAGAAGCAACCGTTGCGGAAATTAAGGAAGTATTAATGGATGCACCAGGTGTTATTTTGCAGGATAACCCTAGTGAACAGCTGTATCCAATGCCATTATATGCAGAAGGGAAAATAGATACATTTGTCGGAAGAATACGTAAAGATCCTGATACGCCAAACGGATTCCACCTCTGGATTGTTTCCGATAATTTATTGAAAGGTGCGGCTTGGAATTCAGTTCAAATCGCAGAGACTTTAGTGGAAAAGGGGATACTTTAATATAGTTTGAAAAATTGGGGAATCGTTAATGATTTCCCGGTTTTTACTCATTGAAAGTTGGAGGAAGTATGCCTTTTTCTGAGGTGAATGTGAACTTTAAAAATAAAACTTATACTGACTTTTGGAGGGAAGATAAGAATAAATTGATGCCTAAAAGATAAATGGGATAAGATGGTAATATAAAGAGTGCATATACACTGGAGGGATTACCAATGCTAAAAGTTATGTTACCATTTGTTCTTATCTTTTTTCTTGTTATTGCGATGTATATTGCTTATCAAAAGAGAAAAAAATCCGAGATAAAAGGATTGAAAAGTGCGCTAACTTCTATTTGTTTCTTTTCACTCGCAATATTAAATATGTTTGCATATTGGTTTCATTTTGGCGGTGTTTTTACTTGGTTATTTTCAATTGTATTATTGCTAGTTGGTGCATATTTTACAAAATATATTCCAATATCTAAAAAGGTACATTAAAATTTATAAGAGTTTACATGCAATGTTTACTTTTTTGAAAAGAGATTATTCTACTAGATCGTTGTGAAACGATTTCATAGGACAATCTCTTTTGTTTAGTTTTGGAAAGAACGTACTGTGATTTGTAGTTGCTCAATAAATTCTCGAGTGGCAGCACACATATATTTATCTTTTCTATAAATAAGCCCTATTTCAATTATTGGAGTAGGGTTTTCTATTTTAATAGCTTGAATGTTTTTATTTTGTAAAAAGTCTATATATGGTTGTGGTAACACTGTAATTCCCATTCCTTTAGAAACCATTTGGATTAAAGATTCCATCGTACTAATTTCTAAAATTGGTCTTGGTCTAAAGTTGAATTTTTGACAATGAGATGTAATTAGTTCGGTTAAAAAGAAATTTTTAGGTAAAAGAATTAAAGGGTAGTTCTGTAGTTCAGTAATAGATACATGATTACGTTTAGCTAATCGATGACCAGTTGGCACGACCAATGTAAGGTCGCTTTTGTATAGAGGGATGGAGATAATTTCTTTATCTTGCACCGGGAGAAATGTAATGCCGATATCTAGTTCGTTTTGTAATAATTTTTCACGAATATCTCCTGTACGAAGCCCTAATACAGAAAGCTCTATATTGGGATATAAATTATTGAAATTTAAAATAGCTGGTGGTAGTAAATAATTTACGACGGTTAACAAAGCCCCTATTGTTAAGGAACCTTGCTGTAATCCGTTTAGGTCTTGAAGGGCTGAACGAGCTTGTTCGACTTCATGAAAAATGGTTTTACAATGTGATAATAAAATCTTCCCTGCTTCAGTTAAAGATATTTTTTTACCAATTCGATCGAAAAGTGGCATTCCTACTTCATGCTCTAATGCACGTATTTGTTGACTTAGTGAAGGCTGTGAAATATTTAATTTCTCAGCTGCTTTTGTGAAATGTAATTCTTTTGAAACAGCTAAAAAGTATTCAAGTTGTCGTAATTCGATTGAAATCACCTCAAGTATAATAATAGGTTATACCTATCATTATTATATAAATAATTGAATTGAACAATGATTTTAGAGGTTTTATAATCATCTTTATATAGCAGAGAGGGTTGTAAAAATTAATCGAGAGAAAATACATGTAACACCTTTAAAGGAGGAAATAGAATGGCTAATGAATATCGATTATTATCTTTAAATATAGGATTACCAAAAGAGGTTACATACGGCGGAAAAGTAATTCATACAGGCATAAATAAGAAACAAGTAAAGGAACCGGTATATTTATCCTTTGTAAAGTTTAATGGAGATGGACAGGCGGACTTAGTTCATCATGGAGGAGTAGATAAAGCAGTTTGTGTTTATACTGGTGATCACTATCCATACTGGGAACAAGAATTGAATCAAGATCTTGTATATGGGGCTTTTGGAGAAAATATAACAGTTAGTGGTATGCGCGAAGAGGATGTTTGTATTGGTGATACGTTTGAGCTAGGACAGGCAATCGTACAGGTAACACAACCAAGGCAACCTTGTTTTAAATTAGCAAAAAAATATAATATTCCAAAGTTACCACTATATTTTCAAGAAACAGGATATACAGGATTCTATTTTCGCGTATTAAAAGAAGGATGGGTATCATCAGTCGATACATTAAAAAGACTACAGTCTGATCCAAAAGGTGTTTCAGTAGCGTTTGCTAACCGTATCATGCACAAGGAAAAACAAAATATTGAAGGGATAAAAAGGATATTAGAAGTAAATGCACTTTCAAGTAGTTGGAGAAAGTCTTTTGAAAAGCGTATAAGTGGAGAAGAAATTAATACGAAGGAAAGACTTGAAGGGATAAAAGACTAAAAATATTTTATTATAAATAGTGTATTTCTATTAGTAAAAGCTAATTAGAAAGCGCTATTTTTATATAATAAACTAATTAATATCCAAAAATCTTAATATTGTTTTATTCGACTTATTTTCAAATAGTCAAAACATAAAATTAATTAGACTTTTTTTTTATGTTTTATGATAGTATATTGATTGGTAAGACCTCTATTTTTAAGAGTAGGTCATATAAGTATATCTAATTTAATGGAATTTAACATTTGGAGGTACAACATGGGGAATGTTGAAAAAATGGCAAGTCTTCTAATAGAAGAACCGAAAAGAGAGCAGTTATTTCCTTTATTTGAAGAAGTGTTTGAAATTACAACTCAAACATTGAATGATTTTTCGGATAAAGGGTATTGGGATGATACATATAAAGCTTTATCATTTTTACAAGAAGATAAAGTGATTGCAAATGTTGCGGCATTTTCACTCCCATTATTAATTAATGGAGAAAAAATAAATGCGGCGGGTATTCAATCAGTAATGACACATCCTAATTTCCGTAGACAAGGGCTAATGAAACAATTAATGGGTAAAATGATAGAAGAAATCGATAAGAAATGTGAATGTACATTATTGTTTACGGAAAACCCTGAACTATATACAGCGTTTGGATTTAAAGTTGTGCAGGAATATTTGATGACTATACCATACGATAAAAACAATAATAACGATTCACTACTTAAAAAATTAGATTACTATAATGTAGAGAATAGACAGTTAATACATGAAACTATTGATAGTGGCCAAAGACTTTCAAATAATTTTTCAACTTTAAATTTCCGTCCTTCATTTTATTTGAATATGTATGACTCGGAATGGAATGAGAAATTGTATTATTCAGAGAAACTAGATGCTTTAATCGTTTATGAAGTAGACAATGAAAAGTTGAAATTATTTGGAGTATTTGCGCCAGTACTTCCGGTTTTAGATGAAATATGTGGAGAAATCAATGAAAGGTTTACGGAAATCGAATTTTATTTTTCTCCAGATCAATTAGGGATTGAGGATGTACAGTTTACAGAATTACAGTCTAGTAAGTATTTAATGGTTCGAAGTGATAAAGAGTTAGATTTTAAAGGTTATAAATTCCCAGTATTAGCGGAGTTTTAAATGTCTATATAAATGCTTTATATATCGTATATACCAGAACGTATTGAGCAACTCACTATAATGAATGTACCTGAATACTATAAGATTAATGACAATCATGCGTTTATTGTCCGTTCGAAAGCAGAAACTGATTTTTGGCTTAAAACACATTATGGTTTTGAAGTAATGAATGGTCATGTATTTTATAATGAGATGATGACAGACTTTCAAGCTGAAGTTCAGTTACGTATGAATCCAAATTCAAAATTCGATCAAGCAGGTCTTTTTGTTATGATTTCGGAGAACTGTTGGCTAAAAACATCTTTAGAATATATCCCTGAAGGGCCATCTCACTTAGGTGCTGTCGTAACGAATAATGGATATTCTGACTGGTCAACGCAAGATTATCCAACTGAAGAAGCTAAGCAACAAATTCGTTTTCGAATTATTCGAAAACGTGGTGATTATACAATATATGTGAAAAAGAGCCATCAATGGGAACAAATAAGAATCACTCATTTAATGGAGGATATAGGGAATGAGCCTATTAAAATAGGTTTTTACACGTGTAGTCCTTCTAAAAATAAGGGATTTGAGACTGAGTTTTTAAATTTTACAATTGAAGAAATATAGATGAAAAACCGTATTCTTTTCAGTAAGAATGCGGTTTTTGTATTTACATAATATAAAGCACATTTATTGACCAGAAAGTCATTAATGCTTATCATTTAATAATGTTAAATATTAATTTACATAATATAATAGAAGTAATGAAGAAATTACAAAATATATCGCTTAAATAAGGAGGGATATGAATTATTCAGTGGTAATTTCATGGAAAAAGGAGATTATGTATGAAATCATTTCGTAAGTTATTACAGTATTTAAAACCATACATGTTCTTCGCTATTATTGGACCGCTATTTATGGTACTTGAGGTTGCGATGGACTTAATTCAACCGACTATTATGCAACATATCATTGATGTTGGGATTGCAAATCGGGATTTAAATTATGTAATAAAAATGGGGCTTCTTATGATAGGGGCAGCAGCACTCGGTTTAGTTGGAGGGCTTGGGTGTATGATGTATTCTACAAAAGCAGCTGTTAATTTCGCTACAGACATAAGAAAAGATGTGTTTGCGAAAATAGAAACATTTTCTAGTAATAATCGTGATTCATTTGGAACAGGTAAATTATTAACGATTGTGACGAATGATATCACTTCTATTCAATCGGCAATGACGATGACATTACGTGTTCTCGTTCGTGGCCCACTGTTATTTATCGGAAGTATAATTATTGTTTTTGTAACAGCGCGAGAGTTATTTCCAATATTACTTGTAGTTGTTCCAATTTTATTACTTGCAATTATTTTAATTGCAAGTAAAGCAAGTGGTACATTTAAAAAGGTGCAAGAGGCATTAGATAAAGTGAATACAAAGTTACAAGAAAATTTATCTGGTGTGCGTGTTATAAAAGCGTATGTAAGACAAAAATATGAAATCGCTCAATTTGGAAATGTAAATACAAATTTAACGAAGATAAATATTCGAGCCGTGCAACTTATTTCTTTAATGATGCCAATCATTATGCTAGTTGTAAGTGGCGGGATTGTTGCAACATTATGGATTGGTGGAGAAAAAGTATTCAGTGGAACACTTCAAGTAGGAGCGATTTTGGCATTTATTAATTACTTGAATATCATTTTAATGTCACTTATGTCGATTAGCATGGTATTTATTCAAATTGCGCGAGCTTTTCCATCTGCGGATCGTGTAAAGCAAGTGTTAAATACTGAAGTTGATATTATAAGCGAAGCGAATGCGATTGAACCTGAGAAAATCGAGGGGAATATAGAATTTAAAAATGTTAGTTATAGCTATACGAAAAATAATGAATATGTTTTAAAAGATATTTCGTTTAGCATACAAAAAGGTGAAAAAGTAGGGATTATTGGATCGACTGGAAGTGGTAAATCAACCTTAGCGAAACTGTTACCACGTCTATATGATGTGGATCAAGGTGAAATATGTATAGATGGAATAGATGTTAAAACATATGATTTGCAAAAACTCCGTGCTTCAATAGGCTTTGTACCTCAGAAGGCGTTGTTGTTCTCAGGTAGTATAGAAGAGAATTTACGTTATGGTAAAGAAGATGCAACACACGATGAGCTGGAAGTAGCAACTGCATCAGCTTGTGCGACTGAGTTTATCAATAAGCTGGAAGAATCTTATCAATATAATTTAACACAAGGTGCAACAAATCTATCAGGTGGACAAAAACAACGTGTATCAATTGCAAGAGCACTTGTGAGAAAACCACCGATTCTAATATTAGATGATTCTACATCAGCAGTTGATGCGAAATCAGAGGCTACTATTCAAACAGCTTTAAAAACAAAATATAAAGGCACAACGACTTTATTAATTGCGTCCAAAATTTCTTCCATAATGGATGCGGATAAAATACTTGTATTAGATAATGGTGAATTAGTTGGTAATGGTACACATGAACAATTGTTAGAACAAAGTGAGGTTTATCAGGAAATTTATCTTTCCCAAGGTGGTAATTTGTATAAAGAAGGTGGGGAAGAACATGCGTAATTTTCAAGGACAATTTGCTAATAAAGGTAGAAGAAACACGCCAAAGATGGGAAAAGCTAAAAATGCTCAAGGAACTGTAATGCGGATATGGAATTATATGGGCTATCAAAAAGCTGCTCTTATGTTTGTTATATTTCTAGTAGTTGTTACTACATTACTTGGATTATTAGGTCCATATTTTATGGGAGTCATTATAGATCAATATATTGTACCGAAAGATTTAAGTGGTACAGCAAGAATGTGTATGTTACTTATCGCGATTTATGGTGTAACGGTACTTTTAACATGGTTACAAACGTTTGTCATGATTAACGTTGCATTAAAAACAATTCAAAAAATACGACAAGATATTTTTGAGAAAATCCAAACGCTTTCTTTACGGTTCTTTGATGTACGTTCTCAAGGTGATTTAATGAGCCGTGTGACAAATGATATAGATAATTTGAACCAAGCTTTGACACAAAGTGTTGTACAAATTATTTCATCAGCGTTAACTTTTATAGGTGTAACGATTGCGATGTTCGCCTTAAATTGGATTTTAGCAATTGTAACTTTAATTACAGTACCTATTATGTTTTACGTTACAAAAAAACTAGTTGCATATAGTGGTAAAAACTTTGCGAAGCGTCAAAAAGATTTAGGTGAATTAAATGGATTTATTGAGGAAGCAATTACAGGTGCGGATGTTACAACGTTGTACGGAAAAGAAAAAGAAACTGTACAAAATTTCAATAAAATTAATGAACAGCTAAGAGTTTCAGCTACGAAGGCTGATACATTTTCAGCTTTTATTTTTCCAAGTATGAACTTTATTAATAACTTAGGTATGGGGCTTGTCATTGGGACTGGATCAGTTATGGTCTTAAACGGAATGACAACAGTAGGTGTTATTGCGGCTTTTATTAATTATTCTCGTCAATTCTCAAGACCGTTAAGTCAATTTGCGACTTTAATGAATACAATTCAAGCAGCAGTTGCTGGTGGAGAACGTGTTTTTGAGATTATGGATGAGGTACCAGAAATTCAAAATAAAAAAGACGCATTTGTTGTACAAAATTTACAAGGGCATGTTGTACTTGAGAATGTTTCATTTGGCTACGCAGAAAATAAAACGATTTTAAAAGAAGTAAGTCTTAAAGCGCAGCCAGGAGAGACAATTGCTTTAGTTGGTCCGACTGGATCAGGGAAAACAACAATCATTAATTTGTTAACTCGTTTTTACGATATACAGCAAGGACAAATTCATATTGATGGAAAAGATATAAAAGATTATGATATTAATTCTTTACGAAGTAAAATAGGAGTAGTTTTACAGGATACGTATTTATTTGCAGGCTCGATTATGGATAATATCCGTTATGGACGCTTAGATGCTAGTGATGAAGAAGTCATCACTGCAGCTAAGGCAGCATCTGCACATTCTTTTATTAAGCATTTTCCAAATCAATATGAAACAGAAATTGCTTCAGAAGGATCGAATTTAAGTCAAGGACAAAAACAACTTCTTGCGATTGCACGAGCAATTTTAGCAGATGCAGATATATTAATTCTCGACGAAGCGACATCTAATATTGACACAAGAACAGAATTACAAATACAAGCAGGACTAAATAATTTAATGAGAGGTCGCACAAGTTTTGTGATCGCTCATCGACTTAAAACAATTGAAAAGGCAGATCAAATCCTTGTTATAAAAGATGGAAATATTTTAGAAAGAGGGAATCATGAATCTCTCATGGAAGATAAAGGATTCTATTTTGATTTGTATACGAGTCAGTTTAAAATATAGTAAAAGCATTGATATGTTGCGGTTTCTCTTGAGAGGAGAAACCGCATTTTTTTATATTTGAAAATATTATTATTCTAATGGTCTTTCACTACATATTTTAACAGCATCCTCCTGCATTCCAGGCAAAACATGTGAATAGCGATTTAATGTTATGAACATATCTTTATGACTGAAGTGTTCTAGATGTATACCTTGTTTCAAAAGTAGCGGACCATGTGTATAACGTAAATCATAAAATCGAACTTTAAAAATTGGGATTTAAATAAAAAGAGCGCAGTATAGCGCTCTGAGACAAACTATATATTTAGAGAGAAATCAAGATAATATATGGATATTGTTTGAGAATGTTGTAGGTTTTAATTAAAAATAAAGCACACATATAAGTGTGCTTTTATGAACGCTTTAGATTTGTATGACTATATAGTCAACATACAATAAAATATGCTTGTTTAATATAAATGTGTGTCAAATCTATAAAAATATATTTTAGTGTGTATAAGGAACATTAAATGTTAGTTAGCCAAGTCTTTTGTTTTTATCCCGCTATTTGCCGGGCAGTAAGGCCCCCACCTCAAAATTCAGTGGAAGCAAAGAAGTTAGGTGAGGGCTGATTAAAGTTTCACTTTATTAACGAATTTGCGCAACTGTTAACGCTGCAGAACGAATATCTACTGTACCTATTACTTCAACGGGGACAATTTGAATTACATCACCAGGGTTTAAGTTAATTAGAATGACACCACTTGATACATCGACTTCACCAGTTCCGATAATATTAGAACGGACTGCGGTTCCGGATCCTGCAATAACATTAGTCGATGAATTTAATGTCAAGAAAAAGCGCGCTGCTTCCGGGGCTACCGGAACGTTATCAAGGCTAATTGTTAATGTATAGCTAATTTGATAAATACCAGCTATCTGAATTTTAATACCAGTTCCAGTACTAATTGTATCATTGATTACAGGGACAGTAATGTTAGGATTTGGGCCTGTACTAGGTAATAGTAGTGGTGTAAATAATGTTGCAAATTGAGGTGAAGTAGCATTGAAGGCAAAACCTAGGGCAGGTAGTGTACTAGGTGCTTGTGCTTCACAATTAAAATTAGCGAATTTACGAATTGATGAGCGCATATTTTCACTCCTTTCTTGTATTTAGATTGCGTGAGTATTAACTTCACGTTTTGGACAATCATAATACAATATATGAAAATTTATAGTAGATAGTGCACAAGCGTTACTATTACGGATAAAGCTATAAATAATATATGGAAAAAGCAGTTAGCTAAATTAGCTAACTGCTTAGTAGGTTCTCTAAGAGCAAATAGGAGAAGAATTATTGTGCCATATAAAAGGTCACTATAGATAAGTGCTCTTTTTGTGAGTGAGTATAAGTTCCTATCATTCTATCTAGTATATGCACTGTACTATATGTAGTTGCTACTAAAATTGATGTGAATTTTTAAAATTAGAGGTTTCTTTTAATGAAACCTCTAAAAAGATAAATCAAGTTACGTTATAGTAAATTCAATTGCAATAGGAGTGCCTCCATCTAGGACTGCTCCTCCTACAATAGTAGCAGCTGTAGTAGTCACACCAGTAATAGTATCACCTGTTTGAATAACACCATTAATATAAAGTGTTAAAAAGGCATAAGAAGCAGGGAATGTTGTTACAGCGCCAGTGTCATCAGTGAAGTCTGTGTTAGCAAAAGTTAAATCTGCTCCAGCAGCAGTTCCTGTTGCTGCTGTACTTACAAATCGTCTTCCAGCTATAAAAGGTTTAACGATAGGCATTTATATTCACCCCTTTTTGAGAATTAACTCAGACAAGTTTTTTGAAGGTTTTGTCCTGTATCGTATTCTATGCTGTGCTTCTACTAAGAGATACGGCTTGTATACTAGTAAATGAGTATAATTATTATGCGTTTTATAAGTTAGGTTCTTATCAGTAATTAAGTGATTAAGGTTGGATTTTGTATATGGTATGTTTAGGTTAAAAAAGAGCTCTTAATCAAATTATTATCTTAGTGTTGTAGGGAAACTGGCGGCCTCAGTGACAGATGGCAAAAATAATTTACGTGGTATTGTTATAAATTCAAGCGCAATTTGCTTTGGATAAATAAGTATTTGAGTTAAATCTAGAGCATGTATTAATAGTATCATGAAGCTTGTAAGAATTAAAAAACTACCCCAAAAGAAACTTTTTGAAGTGTTGCGGAAATCTTTTATTAAAGAAAAGAATGAAAAAAATGCGGTAACAATGAGAATTAAAAATTTATACTTATCAGCCATTGTGATCCTCCTAAAGAGCAGTAATTTATATTATACGGTATTTTTTCTCTATAATTATAAAAAGATTTTAAAATACCTATGTTGTAGACTTATTGTTTTCATTTTGCCTACAATCGTATAATACTAAAGCGAATAATGTTGAAGAACTTTATTAAGCTAGCGGCACACAACAAAATTAATATTATCTAGTGAGAAACATTCTAGTTTACTTCGTAGTCCCAATCCATAAATTGTGAAACTACGAAATAGATTATTAATAAAAACATTTTAAGATTATTATAATATTGATGTGATGTATACAGAAAAGAGGATAAAAAGCATCCAGAATGAGTTAATAGCTAGTGAATAACAATTGAAATAGCACTGAAAATCAATAAAACAGCCATAATGATGTTAAATAATTGATTATGTTTTAATAAAATTTTTTGGAACATGGAACCAAAAAGGCTCCAACTAAATGTACTCAGTAAACCAACTATACCTAGGAATAATGAGAAAAGTAGAAAAATTGAATATGAGTTGTAGTAAGGGAGTATAAAAGTAGAGACTACGGTGAGTCCAAATAATATTCCTTTTGGATTAACAAATTGAAGAAAAATACCCACTGTAAATAAGTTTTTATTATTTTTTTCATCGGGTTCTGCACTGCCTTTACTAGTGATTATTTTAAAGGCTAAATATAGCATATACGCGACACCTAAAATCTTTAAAGGCAATTCAATTATAGGTACAATATTAATTAATACAATATTAAAGAAACTACATAAAGAAGTGAGGATGAAAAAACCGAATGCTACTCCAAAGCAAAAGTTTATACTTCTCTTTAATCCGTGTTGATTTGCGTATGTCATAGCTAAGAAATTGTTAGGGCCAGGTGTGAAGCTGCTTATAAAAACAAATAACAAAAAAGAAAATATTGGCATTTTAAAACCCCCTAATTATTTTGTATGTTATAATGATCAAAAAGAACAATATAACGTGTGCTTTTTATTATACATAACGGACGTTATATTGTATACAATGTAGGAGTGTTTTTTATGGAAGAAATTCAACTTATTCTGGCAAAAAATTTAAAATCAATACGTGAAAAAGAAAAATTAAGTTTAGAAAAGGTCTCTCAATTAACAGGTGTAAGTAAAACGATGATTGGACAAATTGAAAGAGGAGATTCAAGCCCGACACTAACAACAATATGGAAAATTGCTAATGGTTTGAAAGTATCCTTTACCTCTTTAATTAATAATCCACAGCCTGATACGAAAGTGATTTTACGAAATGATGTTCAAGCATTGTCTGAAGACAATGGGAGATATAAAGTGTATCCCTCATTTCCTTTCCAAGATGATAGAAACTTCGAAATCTATACGGTTGAAATTGAAACAGAAGGGAATTTAAGTTCAGAAGCACATAAAGAGGGTACTGAGGAATTTATAACGGTATTTGAAGGGGAATTGAAAATTGATATAAATGATTGTCAATATACGTTAAATAATGGAGACTCAATTCGCTTTAAGGCGGATAGACCGCATACTTATACTAATTCAGGAAGAACATTAACTCGGTTAAGTATGACTATTTATTATCCAGCTTTATAAGCTGGCAATAATATAAAGAGTAAAAGTAAATGTGTATTGTTAAAACCATCTATAAGAGATGGTTTTATTTTTTTGAATAAAAAAAGACACTCAATTGAGTGTCAATATAGTATTGCTCTCGCGTATAGGATTGGAGATGTTTCTCAAATACATATTGAGATGGTCTGTAAAGGAGAAACAATCTTCATCTTTAATGTAACATCGACTTGGGGGAAGTGTAAATTGATAATATATATACGGAAAATTTAGTATAGATGTTTTCTACTATGGATATAGTATAATTTGTTTTTATTACTTAATCACTATAGTAACATTTACTAAGTGAGTATTTAGATTTTTTATTATAAAAAGAATGAATCATTTTTTAATCAATTCGTATAATTGTAAGAGAGGCACCTGTTGATCCGCCTCCAACTAAATTCACGACGGATAATATACCAAATAATTGTAGTGAAATTGTATTACCAGCATTTAAATTAGTAATTAAATTATTACTATAATTTGAAGTTGATAACGCGGGAGAAAAAATAGAGCCAGGAATTGGCGTAGAAGCGTTTAATAGTAGTCTTGTTCCAGCAAGTAGAGAGGTTGTCGTATTAACTTGATAGGTTAAATGATATCTTCCAGTTACAGGAATTGTAAATATATCGTTTGAGGCGTTAACTGTAAAATTACCGAGGCTTTGGTTATTAGAAAGAGGAATATTAGTGCCACCTAATATCACAGAGATGGGACCACCTAATGTATTATTAGCGAACATAGAGTTTGTTGTAACGATTAAACCAGTACTTCCGGTAGGCCCAGTACTTCCGGTAGGTCCAGTACTTCCGGTAGGCCCAGTATTTCCGGTAGGCCCAGTAAGCCTGTAAGGGAAAATAATGTCAAGGGCCATTGACATTATTTCTTTTTTTCTAATTTCATTATTATCTTGAATATAAATCACCTCATCTTTTTAAATAAGAATGTTATAGATTTAGTACTTTTTAAATAGAATGATTTATTTATTATATTAATTAAAGCGGTTATAGCAACGGTAAAATGTTTAATATATGTAATAATTCTTTGGGAAGAAAAAGAGAATAGTTATAAAGTCATTCTTGAATAATAGGATCATAATGATGTGTATGAATTAAAAAACATGTGGAATGAGGTATTAAATTGAAACGCAATGACAATTTATCATTGAATAAGGGGATGATAGGGCCAGAAAATATTGGACCTACATTTCCGATTCTTCCACCAATTTATATTCCAACAGGAGAAACAGGTCCGACCGGAATAACGGGAGCAACCGGAGAAACGGGACCGACCGGAATAACGGGACCGACCGGAATAACGGGATCGACCGGAATAACGGGAGCAACCGGAGAAACGGGATCGACCGGAATAACGGGAGCAACCGGAGAAACGGGATCGACCGGAATAACGGGAGCAACCGGAGAAACGGGACCAATCGGAATAACGGGAGCAACCGGAGAAACGGGACCGACCGGAATAACAGGTTCAACGGGAGTAACGGGACTGACCGGAGTAACCGGGCTAACCGGAGAAACGGGACCAATCGGAATAACGGGACCGACCGGAGCAACCGGACCAACCGGAATAACGGGACCAACTGGAATAACAGGACCAACGGGAGTAACTGGAGCAACAGGTCCTACTGGGGGTATTGGCCCTATAACAACAACCAATTTGTTATATTACACTTTTGCAGATGGAGAGAAACTTATATATACAGATACTGACGGGATACCTCAATATGGTACAACAAATATTTTGTCTCCTAGTGAAGTTTCTTATATTAATTTGTTTGTTAACGGAATACTGCAGCCACAACCATTATATGAAGTGAGTACTGGTAAATTAACTTTATTGGATACGCAACCACCATCGCAAGGATCTTCAATTATATTACAATTTATCATTATTAATTAAAAGGACAGATCCTTAATGAAAAGGAATCTGTCCTTTTTGTTTCATATTTAAATAGTTAAAATTAAGTGAAGGTACATTCAATTTCTAGATGTTATAAATGGTTGAATGATAGGAAATTTACTTTCAATCCTTTTCATTGTGTATTGGAATAAAATATAGAATGAATTTTTCAATATATTATATGAGAGTTCTCTATGATACAAACGGCTTCATGTTTAAAAAGAGACCACAATTTTAGTAAAGAAATAATGTGAATTTATATGTAAAAAATGGCACCGTTAATTGTTGAGTATATTCAAATTAATATGTGTATTTGAACCTAAGAGATAAACGTGGAAAAATAAAATAAACTCTTAAGTTTAGGTATTTAATCTAAGCAGTCAATTATTAAAAACATATAATTAATATGTGAGTCATGAACATAATTAAATAGCGTTTGCAAGTTTAATTATATTTCATGTTTCCTATTTTAAGTCAATATATAACACATACTCTTTTACAACTTTATGATCCTTATAATAGGAAAAACTCAAATATAAAACAAGTAAGGAGGACATAAATGACAAGCAATAATTGTTTCGGTCATAACCACTGCAATAATCCGATTGTTTTCACTCCAGATTGCTGTAACAATCCACAGACAGTTCCAATTACTAGTGAGCAATTAGGTAGATTAATTACTTTACTAAACTCTTTAATAGCGGCTGTTGCAGCGTTTTTTGCAAATCCAAGTGATGCAAACAGATTAGCTTTACTCAATTTGTTTACTCAACTATTGAACTTACTAAATGAATTAGCACCTTCCCCAGAAGGGAATTTCTTAAAACAATTAATTCAAAGTATTATTAATTTACTACAGTCTCCTAACCCAAATCTAAGTCAATTACTTTCTTTATTACAACAATTCTACAGTGCTCTTGCACCATTTTTCTTTTCTTTAAAAATTGATCCGGCAAGTTTACAACTTTTATTAAACTTATTAACTCAATTAATTGGTGCAACTCCAGGAGGCGGCCCAACAGGTCCAACAGGTCCAACAGGTCCAGGAGGCGGAGCAACAGGAGCAACTGGTGCAACAGGAGCAACTGGTGCAACAGGAGCAACAGGTCCAACAGGAGCAACAGGCCCAACAGGAGCAACAGGCTTAACAGGAGCAACAGGTTTAACTGGAGCAACAGGTGCAACTGGTGGCGGAGCTATTATTCCATTTGCTTCAGGTACAACTCCATCTGCGTTAGTTAACGCGTTAATAGCTAATACAGGAACTCTTCTTGGATTTGGATTTAGTCAGCCTGGTGTAGCTTTAACTGGTGGAACAAGTATCACATTAGCATTAGGTATAGGTGATTATGCATTTGTAGCACCGCGCGCAGGAACTATTACGTCATTAGCAGGTTTCTTTAGTGCAACAGCTGCATTAGCTCCACTATCACCTGTTCAAGTGCAAATACAAATATTAACTGCACCTGCAGCAAGCAATACGTTTACAGTACAAGGCGCACCTCTATTATTAACACCAGCATTTGCCGCAATAGCGATTGGTTCTACAGCATCAGGAATCATAGCTGAAGCTATTCCAGTAGCGGCTGGGGATAAAATACTGTTATATGTTTCATTAACAGCAGCAAGTCCAATAGCTGCAGTTGCTGGATTTGTAAGTGCAGGTATTAATATCGTTTAATTTGTTACAACGTTTAGTAGGAAATTAAACAGAGGTTTGTATATAGTCCTTCCTAAATTTAGGAAGGACTATATTTTTTGGGGGAATAGGTAATAAATCAATTGAATAATCACTCTTTGTTAAGTTCGTATAAAAAGTATAATTTATCCTTTCCTATTTAAGGAATAAGTTATGTAACATAAAAAAATTCCGGTCAGCAAAAAAAGATGAATTCTTTTACAAAAGAATTCATCCATAAAATAAACTATTTATTTTTATTACAGTTACATCCTTTTTTCTTTACATAGCCTTGCTGAGTTAAGTCTCTTTGCGATTGGGAATTGGAAGATTGAGAGGATGCTGAAGAGCTACTATTTTTATTATAAGAGTAGTTTTTTCGATAGTTATAATTACTCATAGTACTATCACCTCCAATTTAATATATAAATATTATATGTATGTATACTATCAATTGTTACTATTATTAATAGGAAGAGAAGATACAATAAAAAATCTCCTCGGTATTTTCCTAGGAGATAAATGATGATTATTTTGAAAATTTACAAATTAATAACCCC
This sequence comes from Bacillus sp. FSL K6-1338, assembly GCF_038006965.1. Classification (NCBI taxonomy): domain Bacteria; kingdom Bacillati; phylum Bacillota; class Bacilli; order Caryophanales; family Bacillaceae; genus Bacillus; species Bacillus sp. FSL K6-1338. The sequence continues at coordinate 2,301,659 of NZ_JBBOWI010000001.1, forward strand.
AGTACAGAGGAAAGTAATAAGAATCTTGGCGATAGGGATTAGGCTGTTGAGTAAGGGGGTGGATTGGATAATTTTTCATTTCATGGTTTTGATTGCAGTTTGCCGGAGGACCAATTACAGTAGTTGATTGAATAGGAGAAATCGCTTGTTTCCATTGTTGTTCATTGAGGCAGTAAGTATGGGCCATCATATGAGCCGGAGTTAATCTTAAAATGTCAGAACCGAAAATAACTTCTGGCGCTGGGGCATTGAAAATAGCTAATAAATGAGTATTATCTGCTGTAGCAATTTCATAATGCCACCACGCTTGTGGAATGTTGGCAACTTGCCCCGGTTTTATCGGTAAGTTTAATATTTGATTCGTAAATGGATTAAGTAAAGAAACAACAGCAGACCCTGAAATACAATAAACAAGTTCAGCTGCATTTTGATGAATATGTGGTTCTACAACATTTCCTGTACTTAAATAAATATCTAATAAAGAAGTATTTTCTAAAGTATTTAATTGTTTAATGCCAAGTACATTTATATAATTTTGGGCATCTTTCTGAAAAAAATTACTTTTATTTACATCATAAGTAAAATTAGTTGAGGGGGAGGTATAGTCGATGTTGGCAGTCAATTGTATTACCCGCCTTTCTATAGGTAAGTTAGGTTACAAAATTAGGATATGTGTCTAGTCTTTGTTTTGTGCTGTTGTCGATAACTTAATAAATTCACTTATTCCATAAAGAATAAAGTATTAAGATTAAACTATATTCGTATTCCCATTCATACTTTGGATTGATGGAAAAAAGTAATGCAAATGTTAACTTAAAATTACATCAATCATTTATAAGGAGTGAATGTTCATGTCATTTAGTGAAATGATTAGAAATGAAGTACTCAGCTGGGCGGGTGTTTCTGAAAAAACGCATCGATTTGGTGGTATTGAAATAAATTATGGCAAGAAAGAACTTGGCCATCTTCATGGTGATAAATTAGCTGATTTACCATTTCCGAAGTTAAAGCGAGATGAATTAGTGAAGCAGGGATTGGTAAAACCACATCACGTATTACCTGAATCAGGATGGATCAGTTATTATATAAAGAGTGAAGAGGATATTCCATTTGCAATTGAGTTATTTCGTATGCAATATGACCGAATTAAAAAGTAATGAAATAAAGTAGGATAATAAAAATTTATTTTTATGTCACATCCCTCCTTAATCGTTCGTCTTGTATGTAGAACGATAAGGAGGGATTTTATTATGAATACATTTGATATAGCAATTGTTGGCGGTGGGCTTGCTGGATTAACAGCATCTATATATTTAGCGAAAGCTGGAAAGAAAGTGATTGTATTAGAAAAATCCAGTCAATTCGGTGGCCGAGGGATGACTATAAATAAAAATGGAATCTGCATGAATCTTGGTGCACATGCTTTATATAGAGGCGGGGCAGCGTTTATAACTTTTAATGAGCTCGGTTTGAATCTTCCAGGTGGAATACCATCTACAAAAGCACATGGAATATGGAAAGGGGATATATTCACCATCCCAACAGATTTTCGCTCAATTTTATCAACACCACTACTTTCGTGGTCTGCAAAAGTACAATTCTCACGTCTTATGATTCGTTTAGGAAATTTAGATGTAGGAGAAGTTCCGAAAATGAGTCTAACTACATGGGCAGAAAATGAAATAAAAGATCCAATGGTTCGTAATATATTTTATGCGCTATGCCGGACAACAACATATACGTTTGCTCCTACAATACAATTAGCATCATCTGTACTAAAGCAAATACAGCTTTCTATAAAAGAAGGAGTGCTTTATGTAGATGGTGGTTGGGAGACGATAATAACAAAATTAAGAGATTTAGCGAATGATGTCGGGGTAAAATTTTTGGCTAAAAAGCATGTTTTGGAAATAGAGCATTATGAAGATAAACAAAGAATACATTGTGTTGATGATGAGGTTTTTGCAGTAGATACAGTCATCGTGACGACTCCGCCAAAAGAGGCTTGTAAAATAATAAAAGGTGCAGAAGGAACAAGTTTGCATAGATGGAATGAACAATCGGTACCGGTTACTGTTGCTGCATTAGATATTGGCTTGAGACAATTACCCAATCCTACACATCAATTTGTATTAGGATTAGATCAACCTATATTTTTCACAAATCAATCGAGAGCAGCTAAATTAAGTGAAGATGGATCAATTGCAGTGAGTCTAATTAAGTACCATAATCCTATGCGAGAGATGAATCATATTCATGAAGATAAAGAACAGTTGGAAAGTACGATGGAGTTGTTACATCCAAATTGGAAAAGAGAAGTTGTTGCACAGCAATATTTACCGAAAATAACAGTAGTACATGATTTTCCTCATATTGACCGTGTTGAAAAGCCGGGTCCTAATATACCTGAAATGCCAGGTGTTTATGTTGCAGGAGATTGGGCAGGGCATGATGAAATATTAGCTGATGCTGCGGTAGCAAGCGGGAAACGAGCAGCGTTACACATTTTAAAGCAATATGGAAGTGAGGCAGTTCATCATGGAAACGGAGCAGTTATATGAAGCGTATCAACCATTATTATTTTCGTTAGCATACAGAATCCTTGGGAGTGTTATGGATGCTGAGGATATCGTTCAGGATGTATTTATCTCGCTAAATAATATAGAAGATCCTCAATCTATAGAAAATATGAAAGCATATTTATGTAAGATGGCGACAAATCGTTCAATTGATAAATTACGATCGGCAGCGCATAAACGTAACGTGTATGTAGGGATGTGGTTACCAGAGCCACTTGTAGACGAGAGTGATGAGCCATCAAAGTCATTTATAATGAAAGAATCCCTTTCCACCGCATATTTATTACTTTTACAACAACTATCTGAGGTAGAAAGGATTGTTTTCATATTAAGAGAGGTTTTCAGTTATGAATACGAAGAAATAGCTTCAATTGTTGATAAGAGTAGTGTGAACTGCAGGAAGATCTTTCAACGTGCACGAAAAAGCATTTTGGAGAAACCGAAGCAATCAAAATTAAGCACGGAGAAAATGGCTTCTTATGTTGAAAAGTTTGTATCATCATTACAGTGTGGGGATGCGGAAGGTATGTTAGAAGTATTAAAAACAGATGCTATACTCAAAGCTGATGGTGGTGGTAAAGTTACGACTGCGATTAATCCGATTTATTCTGCGGATCGAATTATACGTTTGTTCTTTGGGATTGCACAACGATTGACAGAAGAGTACACTGTTGATTTCAAAATGGTAAATGGTATACCAGGAGTTATAGTTACAATAAATAATAAAGTAACGTATGTTCTTTCGTTTGCATTTGAGGATGAGAAAATTTCAAATATTTATATGATGGTTAATCCTGAAAAACTTATGCATTTAAATGTAAAAATATAAAAAAGCGCATTTCTTCAGAAATGCGTTTTTTATTATTTTTCTAACATTTCAAGAGGTACATCTTTTTCGCCAGCTACCTCAAATTTAATTTCCCCGTCTTCTTCATAAATACGTGTAATAATCGGTATAGTAATCATTAATTTTTTATGCTGCTTTCGTTTTCGAGCAGCATCTAAGCTAATCACGTTCATTTGTAAGCATCCTTTCTTCTGGAAATATATAAACAAAGAAAATGCGTCCGAAAAGGGCGCTTAATTGAATTTGAAATACCGATTCATTTAAATGGGGTTTATATAATTTAATAACTGCAATTTTAATATGAAATAATATGAATGGAATAATTGCACGTAGAAATTAACTTTACCAAAAAACGAAACAATATGCTATAAAAAATTATAAATATTTGTCATATAACAGGAAAAAGGTTTTTGTTTCGCATATAATAAAAAGTAGACGGGCAGCAAGAGCTTTTTCATCATATTGCTTGGAAAGGCGATGAAAAGAATGGATACAGTAGATTCATTATTATTGCAACTTGAACAATATGGAGAAGAGCATGATCGAAATAAAAAAACAAGGGAAGAAAAATTACGGAATGTTTCTCGTGAGATGGGGCAATTTTTATCAATTTTAGTAAAAGGGTGTAATGCAAAAAACATCTTAGAAATTGGAACTTCTAATGGTTATTCTACATTGTGGTTAGCTAATGCGGTAGAAGAAACGAATGGAAATGTAACGACTGTAGAGCTTTCTTCAGAACGAGTTGGAGAGGCACTTGTCAATTTTGAAAAGGCAAACCTGTTACAAAGAATCGATATTCATAATCAAGAAGCCGGGGCATTTTTAGATTCGCAATTAAATCATTCATTTGATTTTATTTTCCTAGATTCAGAGCGTACGCAATACATGTGGTGGTTTGAGCATATAAAACGTATGTTACAACCAAAAGGTTTTCTTGTTGTTGATAATGCAACTTCTCATGCGAATGAATTAGGTGAGTTTATAAAAATGATTGAAGAAGATGATACGTTTGAAACGGTGTTATTAGCGTTTCAAAAGGGAGCATTTGTAGCTCGCAAAAATAAATAAAAGTGAGCGTAATAGAATTATCACATTGAAAAAGGGTGAATGTCAAAAGATTGAGTGTAGCACGATTGAAAGAACGTAAATTATTTAGGAAATATATGAAGAATCCGCCTTCAGCATGTAGTTCTCTAGGTCTTAAGTCTGAGGAAAATTATGTTGATTACAGGTATACTTATAGTAAGAAACAGGGAATGACTGCATAAACAGACATTTCTAAAAAATCGATTTCAAGCAGGCAGAATGTATATGAAATACGATATAATTGATGAAATATAGTGCATATGAATTCGCACATATAAATAAAGGAGCGATTTTGTTGACTGAACTCGAGAAAAAAGAACCTGTATCCATTGTGAAAGATAATAATGTAGAAGTAGTAGTTGATACAGTTATAAAAGATGCAGAATTAGAGGAACTAAATAAAGAAGCTGATCTTTATGTACAAAAGTTAAATAGCGAGCAAAATACAGATTTATCAAAAGTATTGTCTCAGCTAGGAGATTTAGGGGATAAAGAGCAACAAGCAGCAGGACAAACGTTATCAGCTTTAAAACGCCCTGTAACAGCGATGATGAATGGGAAAAATGAAGAAATTCCAAATACATTGTTAGAATTACGAAAAGTGGTATCAGAGCTTGATCCCAATTCACTTAAAGCAAGTGGTATGAAGAAAATAATGTTTAAAGTATTCAAGAAAAATCCACTTGAAACATACGTGCATAAATACCAATCTATAGATAAACAAATCGAGGAAATTATTAGATCCCTCCTAATTGGTCGTGATAACCTACAAGAGGATACAGTTGGTCTTGAAATGTTAAAAGAACAATCGCACGATAAAATTCATGCTCTTGATAAACAAGTATACTTAGGGAAAAAGCTTGCTGGCATGCTTGAAGCTGAAAAACAAAACCCAGAGCGTCAAAGGGATATTCCGTTAATTAACGATGCATTAGAAAAGATACTTGTACGTACACGTAATATGCAGCAAGCGAAAAGTGTATTATTACAATCTATAGCTTCTGTAGACATCATTAAGAAAAACAATGAAAAATTAACAGAGGCAATACGTAATGCGATTACGATGACGCAAAACGTTGTAACAGTTTCAGCTGCTATTCAGCTAGCATTAACGAATCAACGTAAAACAATTGATGCCGTAAATGCGACGAATGAAGCAATTGAATCGATGGTGTTAAGTAATTCTCAAGCGTTAAAACAAAATACAGAAGAAACGACGAAATTGCTTGAGAATCCTGCTATTAGCATGGATAAATTACGCGAATCATTCCAAAATGTGTTCGCTGCAATTGAGGCATCTGAAAAATCGTCAGAACGTATTATTGAGTCAAGTAAGAAGTTTGTTATTGAACTAGACACATTTAATGATGAGATGAAGCAGAAACTCATTCAGCGTCCAAGGAAATAACGGATTATTAGAGGAGGTGAACAAATGAGTTTCATTCAAACAGTACTATTACTACTCGGTACATTGCTTTTAATAGCATTTACTGTCGTTGTTTTAGTCGTATATTTCGGACGGAAACTGTATTTTTCATGGACGAAGCCATATAAAAAAGCGCAAGATTCTTTAGATAAGTTATCAAACAAATCAATACCGTTTCTACAAGAATTTACACAACACCCACTGTTTTATCGCTGGATTCGCACCGAAGGAAAGAAAGAACAAAATATACTAAATACTCTATTCTGTGCATCAGGTCAACGTACGAGAGAACAAGTCTTCTCGATGTTACCGAAAGAAAAGCAGAAAAAAGTGCATGTAATGGCAAAAACTACGAAAAAGCTTACAAGTGAAGATATCGATGTGGCTGCGATGAAAGTGAAAGATTTCTTAAGACAAGAAACGCAGCAAACTGTAAAACCGACAGACTTATCATTTTATAAATTGTATTTTTATGACCGTTATCCAGACGCATTAAATACAATTCAAGCGTATAAACGCTCAATAAATCCTTCATTACAAAGAACGGTTGATGATATTACAATTTCAGTATTAAATGCACTTCCGTACTATCAAGAGCAACGCATGTTTGAACAACAACATAAACTTGAAACGTTCTTAATGAAAGATTTAACGGCCATGTTATCGTTGGTAGTACAATTACCACCTTCACAAAGACCAGAGAAGGAAGAAGAATTGAAAATCTACTTGGAAAATTTCAAAAAAGAAATGGAAGTAGTAGAGCGAGATATTCGCGACTCAATTGATCATGATTTAAATGTGAAGATGAGAGCAGCGACTGAGAAGTTTAAGAATAAATAACAAAAAGCGCCTTAAAAGCTAAGTATCACAGCTTTAAGGCGCTTTTTGTTATGAGATTTTATTTTGCTCTAACGGTAGTATGACTAGAAGCCACACTTTCATTATGCAATCGATCAACTGCAGTTACGACATACGTATACATTTCTCCAGAAATAACGGTTTTATCTACATAAATTTCTCCAAGTTTTGTTTTTCTTACAGTAGTAAGTAAATTTTTAGAATTTTGTATATCCACTTCATTTTGCCCATTCGCGCGGTAAATAGCGTAATAAGCAGAATCATTATCTCTATTATCAATGATACCGATTGCAATACCTTCATTTCTTGGAATGGCACCTTTTAATGTCGGTTGTTTTGGTGGATCATGATCAATCCAAGGCATAGGCGGGATTAATGCAGGATGTATATATATGTCTTTTGAGAGTCTATCTTTAACTCCAAGTGGATTGTTATTAATATCTTTTAAGCTAAAATGCATACTACCTTTTATTTCAGGATATAGCCGGTTTAATGTAATTTGTCTTGGATATTCTTCTGGATCAGACCAAGCAGGGACGGAGTTATTATTAATTTTATAGGCCGCTTGACCGATGTATAGATGAATCGGTTTGTTATTTGTTTCTTTAACCCACCAATCTACTAATATGTCATATGCAGCTGGGGTGAAACCTATATTCCAATATATTTGCGGTGTAATGTAGTCAATATATCCTTTTTGTATCCACTCACGTGTGTCAGCATAAAGGTCATCATAGTTTCTTTGGCCTGCGGTTGTGTTAGAGCCAGTCGGATCGTCAGCTATATTTCGCCATACACCGAACGGACTAATGCCAAACTTTACGTATGATTTTTCTTGTTTTATAGCAGTATTTAAATCTTTTACAAGTTCATTTACATTGTTACGTCGCCAATCTTCTATATTTGTAAATTTACCGTTATTATATGTTTCGTATGTTTTCTGATCTGGAAATTCTTCACCGGCTACTTTATATGGGTAAAAATAATCATCCATATGCAGCGCATCAATATCGTAATTTTGTACGATTTCTAAAGCACCTTCTGTTATAAATTTTTTCACTTCTGGAATACCGGGATTGTAATATAACTTTCCGCCATAAGGTACAACCCAATTGGGGTGTTGCCTTGCAGGGTGATTATTTGATAATCGATTTATATCAGTGTGATTCATCGTTATTCGGTATGGATTAATCCATGCGTGGAATTCTATATTTCTTTTGTGTGCTTCTTCAATCATAAATGCAAGTGGATCGTATCCGGGGTCTTTTCCTTGTGTACCCGTAATGTATTCAGACCAAGGGCCGTAATTTGAGGGATAGAAAGCATCAGCTGTTGGTTTAATTTGTACAACAACTGCATTCATACCAGTGCTTTTTACATCGTCTAATAATCTTATAAATTCTTGTTTCTGCTTTTCAATAGGTAAGCCAGTTTTTGTGGGCCAATCAATATTCAGAACTGATGCGATCCATACAGCACGTAATTCATGTTTTTTGTACGTAGTATTTACTTCAGCATAAGTAGAGTGAGGGGAAATGAAAGAGAAAGGGATGAACAAGATGACGATACAACATATCATTAATAAACGTTTAACGATCATTTATACGCCTCCCTATCATATGATTATTTAAAATAATATCTGAGGTGAGGTTGGCCTTGCAATAGAGAAAATTACACATTGAAACATTAATTTAATAGGAAAAATATTTTTAATGAAATTTACTTTCATTATAACTAAATTCATTTACTACTTCATATGCTTGTTAGTAAAGTGAAACTTCCTTTCATTTGAAGGGTAATAAATTATAAGTATAGGAGGATTAATAAATGAAGGTTTTGTTTGTCTGTTCTGGAGGAATGTCCAGTGCAATTGTTGTAAACGCTTTAAAAAAAGAAGCGGAGAAAAATGGTTTGAACATGGAAGTGTATGCAATTGGAACGAATGAGGTAGAGGAAGAAGTAAAGAATGGCTGGGATATCGTAATGGTGGCACCTCAAATAAGACACCGATTTGACTCTGTAAAAAAATTTGCAGAGGAGGAATCTATTCCGTGTGGCATCATTCCACCGCAAGCATACACGCCGCTTGGAGGCCCGACTTTATTAAAAACTGTAAATGAATTAATCAGTTAGGGGGAAGCGTTATGAATAAGTTTGTCACGTTTCTTGATAAAAACTTATCTGGCCCGATGGCAAGGCTTTCTGAGCAGAGGCATCTACAAGCAATCCGTGATGGAGTTATTTCGGCGTTACCATTTATTATAGTAGGAAGCTTCTTTTTAATAGTAGCATTTCCACCACTGCCGAAAGATAGTTTCATATCGGTTTGGGCATTAAAGAATCAAACAAGTATATTAATACCATATCGTTTAACTATGTTTATTATGTCCTTATATATAGCATTTGGAATAGGATATAATTTAGCGAAAAGTTATAAATTAGATGCTTTATCAGGAGCACAGCTTGCGGTATGTTCACTACTTTTAACATTAACGCCTGAGTTAATTGATAAAAAAGGATTTATGCTTCCAATGACAAACCTCGGAGGTCATGGATTATTTGTGACGATGATTGTCTCTATTTTATCAGTTGAGATTTTAAGATTTTGTAAGAAGAATAACGTAACGATAAAAATGCCAGAACAAGTACCACCGTCAGTATCACGTTCATTTGAAGCACTTATACCTGCAGCATTCGTTATTATTATTATGAGTCTTATTACAGTCGTTTTTAAAGTTGATTTACATTACGTTGTAGATAAACTAGCCGCACCGTTAGTAAAAGCTGGTGATAGTTACTTTGGCGTTATTATACCTGTATTTTTAATTACGTTTTTCTGGTCTTTCGGGATACACGGAGTATCAGTTGTAGGTACTGTGGCAAGGCCGCTTTGGGATGTGTATTTAGGAAAGAACGGTGAAGCTGTAGCAAGTGGAGCGAGTCATTTTCCGTTTATTGCACCAGAACCGTTTTATCAATGGTTTATTTGGATTGGTGGTTCGGGCGCAACGTTAGGGCTTGTGTTAGCTATGATCGTATTTGGTCGATCAAAATATTCGAAAGCATTATCGAGAACGTGTATTGTTCCGGGGATTTTTAATATAAATGAACCGGTTATATTCGGTTTGCCGATTGTATTAAATCCAATTTTAATTATTCCTTTCGTCATTACACCGTTAGTAACAGCTACTATAGCTTATGCTGCAACAGCGATGGGATTTGTAACACCAACGCATATTATGCCGCCATGGACATTACCTGCTCCAATTGGTGCTTATTTAGCAACAGGTGGAGATTGGCGTGCGATTGTATTAGTTTTTATAAATATAGCAATATCGTTCCTTATTTATTTACCATTCTTTAAAATGTACGACAAAAATATGCTTGAAATTGAAAAGAATGGTGACGGGGAATCTGTTAATCCTTAATCTGCATGCTGTTATTTTGAGTGATAGACTTTTTGTCTATCACTTCTTTCACATTAAAACTAGAAAGGGGGAAATAGAATGAATATAAAATTTAGTTATAAAGGCGTATTTTTATTATTATTTGGAGTGATTTGTGCAAATTTACTTTTTGTCCCTTTATTAGGCATGCTAAATCTATCACAAATGCATAGTATCTGGCTCGTTACAAGTATTGCGGCAAGCGTTTTGCTTACGGTAGTTGTTTCTTTCATTGATGGATCGTTTGCATCGAAAGCTCAGTTGTTTTTTAGATTTATATTGTTTTCGATTGGTTGTACGTTCGTTACTTACATGATTGTTTTTTAGTAAATAGGAGGTCATGCACGTTATGTATATTGCAGGGGTAATGTCTGGTACTTCATTGGATGGAATAGATGTAGCGCTCGTTCATATAGAAGGAAGTGGTGTAGATTCTAAAATCGAACTCATCCATTTTACTACTGTTCCATTTTGTAATGATATGAAAAATGAGATCCAACAAGCGTTATCAATTGAAACTTCGAATGTCCAACTTATATGTAGTTTAAATTTTAAACTTGGTTTATGCTTCGCCAATGCTGTAAAGGAAGTTTGTAAAGAGGCCAATTTTCCTTTGAGACAATTAGATTTAATAGGCTCTCACGGACAAACGATTTATCATCAGCCAAAGCAAGAAGGAAATATTATTTCTTCAACATTGCAAATTGGGGAACCAGCAGTAATAGCATATGAAACGAACACGACAGTTATCTCGAATTTCCGAACGATGGACATGGCGGCAGGGGGACAAGGTGCACCACTTGTACCATATTCAGAGATTATTTTATATCGGCATCAAACTAAAAATAGACTACTACAAAATATTGGCGGGATTGGTAATGTTACAGTGGTTCCAAGTAAACGAAGTAATGAGAGTGTTATTGCTTTTGATACTGGACCAGGGAATATGATAATTGATGAAGTATGTCAAAGGTTATTTCAGTTGTCATATGATCAAAATGGTAAGATTGCAAAACAGGGAGTAGTTGTAGATGAAATTTTGACTTATTGTATGAACCATCCATTTTTGAACGTGAAACCACCAAAATCAACAGGTAGAGAACAGTTTGGAGAAGCGTTTGTGACTGAATTATTGAATCGATTTGAAAAGCATAGTAGAGAAAATATATTGGCAACTGTCACAATGTTTACAGCAAGTTCAATTGTTCATCATTATCAGGAATTTATTTTTCCGTATTATGAAATCGATGAAGTAATTTTAGGCGGGGGCGGAAGTTATAATCGTACACTTGTTGAAATGATACGATTTGGATTAAAGGAAGAAAAATGCAAAATATTTACTCAAGAAGATTTAGGCTATTCCTCAGCGGCGAAAGAAGCGATTGCCTTTGCGATTTTAGCAAACGAAACGTATCATCGTAATCCGAGTAATGTGCCGAGCGCAACAGGTGCAAAGCAATCTGTAGTTTTAGGGAATATAACATTCCCTCCAATTTGAAGAGAATGAGGCGAATATATGAAGTATATGATTGGAGTAGATGGCGGGGGAACGAAGACAGAAGCAATTGCATTTGATAAAGACGGTAACGAATTTGCAAGAGCTACAAGTGGATTTGGAAATATATTAATAGATTTTGAAGAAGCTCTTGTGCATATTATGGAAGTGATTGATCAATGCCAGAAAGGGTTATTAAAGGGGGATTGCGTTTGTATTTGTTTAGGATTAGCGGGTGTAAGTGGAGCAAATACAAATGAATTAACATTACGTCTAAAAAAGAAGTATGGAACACCAATTGAAGTATTCAATGACGCAATGATCGCACATGCAGCTACTTTAAAAGGGAATGACGGAATTTTAACAATTGGTGGTACAGGTGCGATTTGTCTTGGAAAGAAAGGAGAAGCGTATGAGTATAGCGGTGGATGGGGACATATTTTAGGTGATGAAGGAAGTGGATATTGGATTGCATTACAATCTTTAAAGAAAATGGCAATTCAATTTGATCAAGGAATCAGTCTTTGTCCATTGAGTTTGAATATTCAAAGGCAGTTTCAACTTTTGACACCGTCTCATATAAAAAGCTTAATATATACTTCTTCTAAAGATAAAATTGCAGCAATCGCGCCATTAGTTATTCAGGAAGCGAGAAATGGAAATGATGATGCACATGAAATTATAATGCAAGCTGGAAAGGAATTAGCAAGGATTACAGTAAATGTTTATAACAAGTTAAACTTTAAGCACTCAACGCCAATTGCAGTAAGTGGCAGTATATTGCGTTTAGTTCCTGAAATATTTGCTGTATTTAAGAAATGCTGTGAAGAAAGTATGAAAGAAATTATATTTGTATCACAAGCAGAAATGGCAGTGAAAGGAACATATTATTTAATGAGGGATATATATTTTTAAAAATAGCGTATGAGAATTTTTGTATGATTTGTAAAAATATGATGTTAAAATGTATAAAGGGATGTATATTAAAACGTACAATATACGTAGTAATTGAATATTGTATATGTAATCCCATGTAGAAAGTGAATGATTACATGATTAATAGTATGCAGTTTTTATATTTGGTGGCTTCTTATTTAATTGGAAACATCTTGACCGCTTATATAGTAACAAAATTGAGACATAACGTTGATATTAGGGGTGAAGGAAGCGGAAATCCTGGTGCAAGAAATATGGGGCGCTTATATGGAAAAGGGTATTTCATCGCTACATTTTTAGGTGATGCAATTAAAGGAGCAATCGTTGTTACTGTTGCAAAATATCTTTTTGAAGATCCTACATTCGTAATGTTAACATTATTGGCCGTTATTATTGGACATATTTACCCAGTTTTATTTAAAGGTAAGGGCGGTAAAGGTATTTCAACATTTATTGGAGGATTAATCGCATTTGATTATTTGATAGCGCTTACCCTCATAGGCATTTTTATTGTATTTTATTTAATATTTAAAGGATTTACGAAGCCAGGACTAATTACGATTGCTTCTTTACCAATTTGTATGATTCTTTATTCTTATTCTATTGTTACGACTATTTTAAGTGGAATGATTATTGTACTTATTCTATATGTAAATCGAGAATAAAATGAATGTTTAATAAGTGGGGATAATCTCCACTTATCATTTTTTATTAAATAGATAAAGGAGATAAGGCATGGGGTTAATTTATAAAGTTGCTGATCAAGATTGGGAATTTGAAAGTATACATAAATTAAATTATAAAACTTTTGTGGAAGAGATTCCACAACATGAAGAAACGAAAGACCAGTTTCGTATAGATAGGTTTCATGAAGAAAATACATATTTAATTTGTTTAGATGAGGATAGATTAGTAGGTATGGTCGCGGTGCGGGGAAAACGACCATTCTCGTTAGATTATAAAATTTCAAATTTAGATGTTTATTTGCAAGAGCATGGAGAAAAAGTGTATGAAATTCGTTTACTTTCAGTAGAACGTGAATATAGGAATGGAAGAGCGTTGTTAGGATTAATCCGTTTTCTACATCGTTATTTGCTTCTAAACGGATATGAATTAGCACTCATTTCTGCAACAACACGTGAACTAGCTTTATATGAGCAGATGGGATTCAAAGATTTCCATACGTTAGTTGGTACAGAAGCAGCAACCTACCAGCCAATGTATGTTACCCCTGCTATGTTTGAAGAATCGAGTGTTGGAAGTATTATGACGAAAGAATACACGTTTTTACCTGGTCCAGTAGACATTGAAGAGAACGTTCGAAAGGCATTTTGTACTAAGCCTATTTCGCATCGCTCTAAGTCATTTCAAGTGACAATGGACAATGTGAAAAAACGGTTACTTCACATGACAAAAGCAAAACATGTACAACTTATGTTAGGAACAGGGACGTTAGCCAATGATGCGATTGCTTTACAGTTACGTTCTTTAAAAGGGAAAGGACTAGTATTAACAAATGGAGAATTTGGAAATAGATTAGTTGGGCATGCAAAACGAGCACAGTTACATTTTGATACGTATAAAAAGGAAATGAGAGAGCCGTTTATTTATACAGAATTAGCAGAAATAATGACAACTGGAAATTATGAATGGCTTTGGTTTGTTCATCATGAAACATCTACTGGAATGTTAAACGATTTAAACGAGCTAAATACTCTTTGTAACGAGAATCAAATGAAACTATGTGTAGATTGCATAAGCTCAATTGGAGCAATACCAATAGACTTGAAGGATGTGTATTTTGCAAGTGGTGTTAGCGGTAAAGCGATTAAATCATATACAGGAATTTCTTTCGTTTTTCATAACCACATTGTAAAAATAAACGAGGCTGTGCCGGCCTATATGGACATTGGCATGTATGAAGAAAATGAAAGCATTCCATACTCACAATCATGGAATTTAATTTATGCATTGCAAGAAGCGTTGAAGAGATTTGAAGATGAAAAGGCATTTGTAAAAATTAAAGAGACATACGATTATGTTGAAGAAGTTATTACTGATATGGGCTTAAAGCTTGTTTCACCTAAAGAACATGCCGCGCCAATTATACTTACTATTGTATTGAGCGAAGATCATTCTTCTAAAGTAGTAGGCGATGCATTAGCATTACAAGGGTACATCGTTCATTATGAGTCATCTTATTTACAAAAGAATAATTGGATCCAAATTGCATGTTTAAATCATTATAAAGAACGTGATATGAAGAGGATGTTGAATTGTTTGCAAATGTGTTTATTTCAGAGTGGGGTACAAATATAAAGACTTTTTCTTTTCGTATAAAGGAGCTACGACTTACGAAAACTTAGGAATAGAACATTGGAAGAGGTGTAAGTATGATAACTAGAAAACTACCATTACATATAGACAATATTAAAAAAGCTCACAAGATTCTAGATAGAAATGCTCGTAAAACGCCATTAGTAAAATCTTTTTACTTGACTAGTAAAACGGGCGGAGAAATTCATTTGAAATTAGAAAATATGCAATTAACGGGTTCTTTTAAATTTCGTGGCGCATTTAATAAAATGTCGCGGCTCACGGATCAAGAAAAAGAAAGAGGTGTAATTGCATGTTCAGCAGGTAATCATGCACAAGGAGTTGCATTATCTGCTCATTTACTCGGTATTAAGAGTAAAATTGTTATGCCAATTTCTGCACCGCAGGCTAAAGTCGAAGCAACTAGAGGATATGGATCTGAAGTAATTTTACATGGTGAAACATTTGATGATGCAAAGGCAAAATGTGAAGAAATTATAAGGGAAACAGGTGAGACATACTTACATCCATATGATGATGTAGAGGTAATGGCTGGTCAAGGTACAATTGGATTAGATATTCTTGATGATATGTGGGATGTAGATACTGTCATTGTACCAATAGGTGGAGGCGGAATTATTTCTGGTATTTCTGTAGCATTAAAATCTTTTAATCCATCGATTAATATAATTGGTGTCCAAGCAGATAATGTTCATGGAATGAAGGCATCTTACGATAAAGGAGCAATCGTAGAACATTATGAGGCGCCTACTATTGCAGATGGTTGCGCTGTTAAAATACCAGGGGAATTAACATTTGAAATTGTAAAAGAATTAGTAGATGATATTGTAACTGTATCAGAAAAAGAACTGGAAGTAGCGATGAAAGATTTATTACAACGTGGGAAAGCTGTTGTAGAAGGTGCAGGTGCATTAGCAACTGCTGCACTTCTTGCAGGAAAAGTTGATAGCTATATAAAAGGAAAAAAAGTAGTAGCGGTTATATCTGGTGGGAACGTGGACTTACAGCGCATATCAAGTGTATGTGAGCACTTTTTTGTCGCTAATGAAGTGAAATAGTTTTATGAAAGAAGAGCTAAGAGAAATAATTTTAGCTCTTACTTTTTGTCTACTGTTTATTGTAAGTAGCAATAAATTTGCTGTTTAATGAATTGTTTTATTTAAGCGCCAATTTTTACACATATCTTGAATGTTACAAATAATTATTTCAATATTGTCGAAACGTAAGCAGAAATTTAATATAATAGTTTTAATGTACTAATGAGCGGTGAGGAGGGCAGGTCATGAATAAAGAAGAACAGGTCATGAACGGTTTCAGGGAATTATATAATAAGCTGGTTTGGCTTAATAAAGATAAGATGGAAGAAGGTCTTAAAGGTTTTAAGTCTTCTGAAGTCCACTGCATTGAATATATTGAAAATAATGTGGATTCTAATGTGACACAACTTGCAGAGGCTTTTTATGTGACTCGCGGTGCTATAAGTAGAATGACTAAGAAGCTCATACAAAAAGGCCTTATTGAAAGCTACCAAAAGTCGGAAAATAAGAAAGAAATTTATTTTAGGCTTACCGAAGAAGGGAAAGAAATTTATAAAATCCATGAAGATCTGCACAAAGAGTTTCAAGAGCGGGATAAAGCTGTATTTGAGCAAGTAACTGAAGAAGAATTCGACAGTATAATTAGTTTCGTGGAAAAGTATAGTAGACATTTGGATGCAGAAATAAAGAAACAAGGTATACATATTAAATCCTAATACATTTTAATAATGAAATGGCAGCCTTACTCTAATGAGAATAGGCTGCTTTTTTATTACGTTATTTTTGTTGACTAATCAACAAAACGGAGTTATCATTTTGTTGACACGACAACAAAATGTTTTAAGGAGAGAAGTTAAATGTCTATATTTAGATCACAAAATGAAAGGAAAACTGAAAAAAGCATAGATAAACATGCTTTACTATTCGGACTTATTTCTGTATTTCTTTGTGGTATAGGTTTCAGTATTATCATGCCTGTAGTCCCATTCTTAGTACAGCCATATACAAGTAATCCGGAAGAACAAGCATTAGTTGTTACACTACTAACTTCCGTATATGCGGCTTGCATGTTTTTAGCTGCCCCAGTACTCGGAGCTTTAAGCGATAAGTATGGCCGTCGTCCATTACTTTTAATATGCTTATTTGGTTCTGCAATTGGGTACTTAGTTTTTGGTATAGGAGGAGCTTTATGGGTACTATTTGCTGGACGCATAATAGAAGGAATAACAGGCGGGAGCATAAGTACTATCTTCGCATATTTTGCAGACATCATTCCAAAAGAGCAGAGAACGAAATACTTTGGATGGGTGAGTGCAGTTGTAGGTGCGGGAACTATCATTGGCCCCACTATTGGGGGATTACTTGCCAAGTTTGGTGATACTGTACCTATGTATTTTGGAGCAATCATAACGTTAATAAATGTTGTATATGGGATCAAATATATGCCTGAGAGTCTTGACAAAAATAATAGGTTAAAAGAGATTACTTTTGTAAGGTTGAATCCTTTTGCACAGCTAGCAAACATACTTTCTATGAAAAATTTAAAATGGTTACTTGTCTCAGCGTTTTTACTTTGGATACCTAACGGATCTTTACAAGCAATTTTCACGCAATTTACAATGGATACTTTCAGTTGGAAACCTGCACTAATCGGACTTATGTTTTCAATTTTGGGCTTTCAAGACATTGTTTCACAAAGTTTTATAATGCCAAAGCTTTTGATCCAGCTTAGTGATAAACAAATAGCAATTCTTGGGATGGTTTCGGAGATTATAGGATACAGTTTTATTGCGGCATCAGCTTTGTTTTCACTCTATCCACTACTTATCGTTGGAATGCTGATGTATGGTTTTGGGGATTCAATTTTCGGGCCTTCATTCAACGGGATGCTTTCAAAGTCTGGCGGTTCTAGTGAACAAGGAAGGATTCAAGGGGGAAGTCAATCTATTCAAGCTTTAGCAAGAATGATTGGTCCTATTATTGGAGGGCAAATCTATGTATCGCTTGGTCATGCTGCACCTGCTTTTATGGGTGTGATCCTTATAGTCGGGGCAATAGCAGTTTTGTATAAGGGGACACATGCAACTATATAACAGATAGAAATAAGAACAAATAAAAGGGTGCCAGAACTTAGGAACAAGTGCTGACACCCTATTTGTTTACGGTTTGAGGACTAAGAGAAATTCTTTTACTGTTTAGGAATTTATTCTGCAATGCTCTCATGGTAAATGACTAGATAGTTTAATTATGCTTGTGCTGAAGTAAATAATGACTCCATTTTTACCTTGCTCTTCTCTCGAATTTCAGCATCTGCATGGCGCATAACATATTTATGCGCTACAGCGATTGCTAAAACATCATCTAATAAGCCAATCCCAATAATAGCAGCTATATCTGGAATGAAATCAATTGTTAATACGTAATAAGATAAAGCGGCTAATATTATGAATTTCGCTTTAGTAGGTAATTCTTTCTTTTTCATTGTGTAGAATAAGATAATACTTTCATATACGCTGGATTTACCGAGGTTTACAGAGCTTTTTTTGAACTTTTTCCAAAGTGTCTGTTTCTCCATATAAATACTCCTTTTACAAAAACATAGATTTTTTAAAAGGATAGACAAAGAAGTGAGAGATTAATCAATGTTATTGTTTTTCTTATTATATATTTCCATAAAAATAGGGGATTACCTGTTCAAAATAATATAATGTGGATTATGCCACGATTCACAGTGTTCCGTTACATAGTATATATATTGTAAAATGTATGTGGATGATTTAGTTATTATTATGCATTTTATAAGCGGTATGGGGGGAGAAAAATGAAAATAATAGAACTACCAATTGAATTCGAATTTAACGGGCAAAAACAATGTATTTATCCAAGTTTAATTATATTACATAATGAATTAACGTTAGTCGATACAGGATATCCAAGTTTTTTACCTTTAATTGAAAATGCAATATTAAAACATGGATATGAGATGAAAAACTTAAAGAATATAATTATTACCCATTATGATGACGATCATATAGGGGATTTATATGATTTTAAAATGAAATATCCAAATATTAATGTTATTGCTAGTGAAATTGAATCTAACTATATTAGTGGTGATATAAGATCAGAGAGGTTGGCTCAAGCTGAAAAAATGTTAGAACGTATGCCAAATGAAGAAAAAGAATTTGGTAAATGGTTTATTCAACAGTTAAAAAATATAAAACATATTTCCGTCGATGAAAAAGTACATGATGGTCAAATGATTTTGAATAATGAATGTCAAATAGTAGCGACGCCAGGACATACTTCGGGGCATATTTCATTATATTTTCCGAATTTAGACTGTGTAATTACAGGAGATGCAGCGGTTCAAGAGAATCGTGAGTTAGTAATAGCTAATCCGGATTTTTGCTTAGATATAGAAAGGGCGGAAAAGTCTTTAAATAGGATTAAAAGTCTTAAAGCAGCACAGTATTATTGCTACCATGGAGGAAAGCTGACTTTATAAAATAATGAAAACCGGTCTTTCCTAAATCAAAAAGATCGGTTTTTTAGTTCATATATTTTGCGATTTCAACCAAATCAGTAACAGTATATTTCGGTAAAATTGAAATGTATATGTACAAAAGAATATATATAATTTGAGCAAGGATATAGGAGGGAGAAGATGGGTTCGTTATTTGATGTAATAGCAAATGTTATTTTGTTTTATCCTCGAAATGACATGAAATTGAAACACCATATTGCAAAATTAAGTGAATTAGAGTGGTTTCGAAATCTACATGAAGATCCGAAGTATACAAGTTTAATTTGGAGTAATAGAAAAATTAAAAAGTATATTTTGACTTCTGCAAATATGGAACCATTAATAAAATCCGAGAAAAAGCAAAAAGAATTTGTCCATCTAGTACAGGATGAATATAAAAAAAGAAGATAAGAATTTTTTTATTTTTCATATTTAGCGAAACAAATGGTACAATGAAAGCTAATGTGAAAAATAAGGAAAAGAAGTGGTCTATTTGAAAAACTTTTTAGAATTAGGAATTAGTGAAACTTTTAATCATACATTACGTGAAAATGGAATTACAGAAGCAACACCAATTCAAGAAAAGGCAATTCCAGTTATTCTGTCAGGTAAAGATATTATTGGGCAGGCGAAAACTGGAACGGGTAAAACGTTAGCATTTGTGTTACCCATTTTAGAAAAAATCAATCCAGAGTCTAGTGATGTTCAGGCTTTAATTGTTGCACCAACAAGGGAACTAGCTCTGCAAATTACAACTGAAATTAAAAAAATGCTTGTTCAAAGAGAAGATATTAATGTACTAGCGATTTATGGTGGGCAAGATGTAGCACAACAATTGAGAAAATTAAAAGGTAATACACATATTGTTGTTGCAACACCAGGACGATTATTAGATCATATACGACGCGAAACAATTGATTTAAGTAATCTTTCAACGATTGTACTAGATGAAGCGGATCAAATGCTTTATTTCGGTTTCTTATATGATATTGAAGATATTTTAGATGAGACACCTGGTAGTAAACAAACGATGTTATTCTCAGCAACGATGCCAAAAGATATTAAAAAATTGGCGAAGCGTTATATGGATGAGCCGCAAATGATTCAAGTACAAAGTGAAGAAGTAACGGTAGATACAATTGAGCAGCGTGTCATTGAGACGACAGATCGTGCAAAGCCAGATGCACTTCGTTTTGTTATGGATCGTGACCAGCCATTTTTAGCAGTTATTTTCTGTCGTACAAAGGTTAGAGCAAGTAAGCTTTATGATAATTTAAAAGGACTAGGTTATAATTGTGCTGAACTTCATGGTGATATACCTCAAGCGAAACGTGAAAGAGTTATGAAGAGTTTCCGCGAAGCTAAAATTCAGTACTTAATCGCAACGGATGTAGCAGCTCGTGGACTTGATGTAGATGGTGTAACGCACGTATTTAACTTTGATATCCCTGAAGATGTAGAAAGTTATATTCACCGCATTGGCCGAACAGGACGTGCAGGTGGATCAGGTCTTGCAATTACGTTCGTTGCAGCGAAAGATGAAAAACATTTAGAAGAAATTGAAAAAACGCTTGGTGCACCAATACAAAGAGAAATAATCGAACAACCGAAGATAAAACGTGTAGATGAAAATGGAAAACCGGTACCAAAGCCGGCTCCAAAGAAATCAGGTCAAAATCGTCAAAGAGATAGCCGCGAAGGTTCAAGAAGTGAATCAAGACGTGATTCGAGAAATAGCTCGAGAAGTGATTCAAGAAATGAAAATAACCGATCATTTAATAAGTCAAGTAATAAAAAAGGTAGTACAAAGCAAGGTCAGCAAAGACGTGGCCGTTAAAGTATGAAATGGTAATCTGGATGAAGAGATATATCGTTTGTTAATAGAGAAATCGCTATATAATAAAAAATCCTGATATAATTATTAATGCAGAAGGAGTCACAAAAATTTGTGGCTCTTTTTGTATTTAATAATAGGTTGGCGTGCATTTGCACCATAAGAGTAAAGTTTATAATTTCATTTACCGTATTTAAAATAATTTAAAGAATAAAGAAAAAATTAAAATGTGGAGCCTTTATTCGTCTGAAAGTTCAAAAAGATATATAATAATTTTCTGACCATTAATTCATGGAGGGGTATTAATGAAAACTGAAACGTTACACACACAAGAAGACATCTTAAAAATGCTTGATTCATTATTAAGACCTGCAGAACCATTTTGGAATGAGTTTTATGAGAATAGAGAAAAGGATGTTCCGTTTTTTGAAAATGTTCCAGATGAGAATCTAGTTTCGAATATACAAAAAGAGAGAGTTTCAAAAGGGAAGGTATTAGAACTTGGATGTGGTCCAGGTAGAAATGCCATTTATTTAGCGACTCAAGGATTTGATGTAACAGCAGTGGATTTATCTGTAGAAGGCATTAACTGGGCAAAAGAGAGGGCATTGGCAAAAGGGGTAGAAATTCATTTTATTTGTAATTCAATTTTTAATTTAGAGGTTCAAAACGAATTTGATTTTGTATATGATTCGGGCTGTTTGCATCACATTCCACCGCATAGAAGAATAAATTATGTGGATTTAATTAAAAACTCATTAAAATCGGGTGGTTATTTCGGATTAACATGTTTTGCAGCAGGCAATTTAGATGAGCGAAATGGATCAGAAATAACAGATTGGGACGTATATAGAGAATGGAGTCTACAAGGTGGTCTTGCATACTCGGAAGAAAAGTTAAGAGAGATATTTAAAGAATTTGAGGTAATTGAGATTAGAAGGATGAAACAAATGAAACAACCGAAAGAAATATTTGGAGAATCATTTCTTTGGACAGCATTATTTAAGAAGAAATAAGAAAGTAGATAATTGACAAACTCATCGTTTTTATAGACAATACACTTATAGGAATATACGTTCGGTTTTTTGGCCGACTTATGTTTTACATAAATATATAATAAGGGGCTGTCTCCATATGAGTAACACAAATCAAAAAATTACTACGTTTTTAATGTTTGAAGGCAAAGCTGAGGAAGCAATGAATTTTTATACGTCGCTATTTGATCAATCGGAAATTGTAAGTATTTCTCGCTACGATGAAAATGGACCTGGTAAAGAGGGAACTGTAATTCATGCAACTTTTACGCTAAATGGCCAAGAGTTTATGTGTATTGATAGTTATGTAAATCATAATTTTACATTCACTCCAGCTATGTCTCTTTATGTAACTTGTGAGACAGAAGAAGAAATTGAAACGGTCTTTCATAAACTAGCGCAGGATGGAGCAATTCTCATGCCTTTAGGTTCTTATCCGTTTAGTAAAAAGTTTGGCTGGTTAAATGATAAGTATGGTGTATCTTGGCAGTTAACTCTTGCTGAATAAAAAAGAAAAAGCGTAGCTTATTTGTTTAATGGATTTAGTTAAAAGCTTGAAAAATGAAATAACATAAAAAAGCGTTCCAACTGTCAACAGTTTTGGAATGCTTTTTTTGTGGAAATGAGTTGTTTAAAACTTACCAATTCTACGATTATTTTAAATGAATGATGGAATAGATGTATATTTTTGTTTCTTTTTAGAATTTTTAGTAATTATTAGTATTTATCTGTTAATATAAATGTAAACAACTATGTATGAACTATCAGGCAGGTTAATAGGAAAAGGAAAGTATAAATAGTTAATAAGCTTACACATTGAATGCCACTAGATCGTTTGGAGGACTAATCGCAATGGATACTACACAACAAAACAGTAATGCATGGGATAAGAAGGTTGAAGAAGGTTCTAGATACACGCAGCCTGTAAGTAGCGAGATTATTGAGAAAAGCAAATCAGGTGAATGGGAGATTACAGTCACTACGGAAAAGTCAGTTCCTAGAGAGTGGTTTCCAAAGTCATTAGATGGATTAAAGATACTTTGCTTAGCGTCAGGTGGTGGACAACAAGCACCTGTTCTAGCTGCTGCTGGAGCAGATGTAACAGTTACTGATATATCTAAGAAGCAATTGGAACAAGATGAAAAGGTAGCAAAACGGGATGGTTTGACTTTAAAAACCGTACAAGGAGATATGTCAGACCTTGGTGACTTTGAGGATGAATATTTTGATATTGTTGTAAATCCTGTCTCTAATTTGTTTGTAAAAGATGTTCATCTTGTATGGAATGAAGTTTCTAGGGTTTTAAAGAATAAAGGTATTCTTATTGCTGGATTTACAAATCCATTACTATGGATCTTTGATGATAACCAAGAACAAAAAGGTATTCTTGATGTTAAACATTCAATTCCTTCATCAACATTGGATTATTTACCAGAGGATGAAGTTCAAGATTACATCGATTCAAATCAAACAATAGAATATGCGCATACTTTAGAAGACCAAATCCAAGGCCAAATTGAAGCTGGTTTTGCTATGACAGGTTTTTATGAGGATGATTTTGGTGGGACAAGGATATTAGATAAGCATATTAAAACATTTATTGCGACAAAAGCTATAAAGTTAAAGATGGATTAAGAATTTTTGTTTGTCACACGGGGCGTTAGTCGAAGAACGCTCTTAAAATAGAAAAGGATGGTGCTTTCCATCCTTTTCCTTATGTATTTTGAGTGTCGAAACTATTCTCAAAACAAATTTTACACTACCAATTGTATAATTAGTTTTTTTATATTAAGAATTTTGCTGACCGAATCTTTTCCCGAGTTTAGCTAACAATTCAGGTTGATCGCTTTGGCTCATTATTACCTCAATAAAGATAAGTTGATTCTTATTAAAAGTTATATTTGTTAAGACTTCTGTTAACTCTGTTTCATTCTCCACTTTAAATGTTAGGCTTTTTTCTTCTGATCCGAATAGGTTCGGCAAGTTAGTATAATCCCACATCTGTATGTCATTATATGGTTGGTTTTGGCCGTGAATGGCACGTTCAACAGTGTATCCGTTGTTATTGATTAAAAATATAATCGGTTTTAAATTTTGACGTAGTATAGTTGATAACTCTTGGGCAGTTACTTGGTAAGAACCGTCACCAATAATTAAAATGTTGCGCCGTGATAAATTGGCGACCTGTGTACCAATTAGAGCGGGCAGTGTATATCCGATAGATCCCCATAACGGTTGTCCTACATATGCAGTGTTATTAGGTAGAGGGATAGCAGCACTACCAAAGAAAGGTGTTCCTTGCTCTACAATTAAGATGTCGTTTTCTTGTAAGAAATGGTACATTTGCTGCCAAAAACGTTTTTGTGTGACCATTTGTGATTTGGGATTGAACTCTTCAGTAAAAAGAGATGATTTTAAAATAAATGGCTTAACGTCAAGAGTATCTTTATTACGATGCTCAATTGAATCACTTAAATGTTGTAAAATATCCTGCATTACAACTGGACCGTATTTTTTATCTATAATTTTCACAGTGTAGGGATGGATTTCTATAACTTGTTCTTTTGTAAAACCTTGTGTGAAGCCGCCTGTAATAGTATCAGTTAACTTCACACCAATACTAATAATACAATCCACTTTAAATTTTCATGTGGTACTACATCATCTAAAAAGGCAAGATTATAATCACCAGGAACCCCGAATGTATGTTCAATTCCTAATCCGTGTAGTCTATCCAATAAATATGTACTTACAGTATATTTTTTTCAAATGAATCATCTCCTAATTATGCAGTGAATGTTTCAATAGACTAAACAGGTTCTAATAAGTTGATTAAAATATTCATTACTAGATTGTGGTATAATTTACATACAGGGGGAAAGTAGATGACACAACATAAAGAAGAACAGATGAATGAGGCATTAGCATTATTTTATTTTGCATATAAAACATTTACTGAAAAGCCAGATGAAATTATAAAAGAATATGGCATTCAACGAGTACATCATCGAATTTTATTTTTTATCGCACGTTTTCCAGGGATAAGTGTAAATGAGTTATTATCATTATTAGAAATAAGTAAACAAGCTCTCCACGGGCCACTACGTCAACTTGTGGAAAAGGGCTTAATTGAGAGTAATGAAGCTACACATGACCGCCGTGTGAAACAGTTGTCTTTAACAGAACAAGGTGCAGATTTAGAGAAAAAATTGAGCGATGTACAAAGACAACAAATGGGCGCTATTTTTTCAAAATTTGGTGAATCATGTGAAGACAATTGGCATCAAGTTATGAATGAAATGGCAAATAGTCGATCAGGTTTTGATGCTTGGATATCAAAACGGGAAATACCAGTCGATCAAAAATAATGAAAAACTTCTGTTTTTATAGTTTGAAAAAGAACAAATTTTATCCATACATTTGGCAACTATCGTTTGGTTATAGAGTGAATGGATAAAAAGATACATTACTAGATACTTTATACGTGTACGCAATGGAACAATAAAATTCACATTTCCGAAAGGGGAATTATAATGATAAAACTTGTACTTATTCGTCACGGACAAAGTTTATGGAATCTTGAAAATCGCTTTACTGGATGGACAGATGTTGATCTATCAGAGAATGGATTAAGTGAAGCGAGAGAAGCAGGAGCAATATTAAAGAAAAACAGATATACTTTTGATGTGGCTTATACATCTGTATTAAAACGCGCAATTCGGACGTTATGGATTGTACTTCATGAGATGGATCTTACTTGGGTCCCAATACATAAATCTTGGAAGCTAAATGAAAGACATTATGGTGCATTGCAGGGGTTGAATAAAGATGAAACTGCTCAAAAATATGGTGAGGAGCAAGTTCATATTTGGAGAAGAAGTGTTGATGTAAGACCACCGGCTCTTACTGAAGACGATCCTCGATATGAAGCGACCGATCCAAGATATAAAACACTCAAAAAAGGTGAATTTCCATTAACTGAATGTTTAGAGGATACGGAGAAGAGAGTACTTGCTTATTGGCACTCAGAAATTGCGCCGATATTAAAAAATGGTAATAAAGTAATTATTTCATCACACGGTAACACAATTCGCTCGCTAGTAAAATACTTAGACAACCTTTCGAGTGATGGTGTAGTTTCATTAAATATTCCAACTAGTATTCCGCTTGTTTATGAATTAGACGAAAACTTACGTCCGATTCGTCATTATTATTTAAGTATGGATGGAGAAGTACCTGAAGGGGAAATTCCGAAACATATTTCTTTTTAATACGAAAATTTGAAATGAATGCTTGTCTACATATACAATATAGACTCATGGTAAAGTAAAATTTTAATCAGTGGGGGTCTTACTGCCCACAAATAGCAGGATAAAAGACGTGGTACCTTCTAATATATATGCGATGTAGCTAAATTTAGAAGCTTGTCCATGTCTTTTGTCATAAAGAGAGCGGCTTGCGCATGTAATGATATCGTGAGTAGTTTTTGAATGGAGGGTGATGTGATTAATGATCTCTAACATTCGAATTGGCTTATTTGTTTTAGCGATTGTCTTTGTAGTCCTTGTTTTCTTTTATTGGAAAAATGAGGAGTTGTACGAAGAGAAAAAGCAACGTATTAGAAAGACTTGGTATGGTTTGTTTATCATATCTGTCACCGTGTATTTCATGATAAAAGGAATTGATTTAACCCTCTGGAAAAATCTTTTAATGTTTACTGCAATGGTTATTTTTGTTGATATTGCGTTCATTTTAACGCCTAATATTTCAGAAATATGGGGTGCGAAATTTAGCGATATTGGCAAGACAGTTCAATCAATAAAACGATCATTAATTGCATCTAAAGCGAGAGGAGAAATATACACCACAATTATTCAAAATGTTAATCCAGCAGTTTTCGGTACGATGGAATGGCATACGGAAGAAGAATATACAAAGAGCTTAAATGTATTTTTAGATTCATATGGGGAAAAAATTGGCGCGAAAATTGTTGTTTTTGAAGCGGCAAAGGAATTAAATACAAACTTTCGTGGTATTCGCTCGCAATTTAGTATTATCGTTCCGTTAGAACATATCGAGCAATTGAATGAGCAGAAAGCAGTGCAAGTAGAAAATGTCGGGATTATACCAGCAAAAATAGTAAGTGATGTTTTCATTGTTATTGATGGAAAG
The DNA here is from genome assembly GCF_038006965.1 of Bacillus sp. FSL K6-1338. Lineage (NCBI taxonomy): Bacteria > Bacillati > Bacillota > Bacilli > Caryophanales > Bacillaceae > Bacillus > Bacillus sp. FSL K6-1338. Next base: position 2,329,275 of record NZ_JBBOWI010000001.1, read on the forward strand.
AAAAATAACCTGCAAGATCGGGATTTTGAAAATGTATATAATTTAACAATACATCATAGTTATTTTAGTAAATAAGGACAGAATCTTTTTCTGTCCTTTTCTTCTATACATAAATTAAAAACAAAATCCGACAAAGTTGAATAAAATTGGACAATCATTCCTACACTAGCATGTAGAGGTGATTGTAGTGGTAAAAGATTATGACAATGATTTTTTTAAAGAAGATAACGAAGATACAACAGATTTCTCTTTAATAAAAGGGGATGCGTTGCAGCAAGTAGAAGAATTAGAAGAAGAATTAAAAAGAAAATCATAAGTGTACACTCTTTCTACATTTGCTATATAATATAAATAAAAGGTTGTATCTTTTTGAAAAGGGGGAGAAGAGATGGCTGAAGTCAATGTACAAAAGTCTTCGTTTTTTAAAGAAAAAAAAGAAGAATCCAATACAGATTTCTCTCTTGTGAAAGGTGCATTAACGGAGAATATAAATCGGTTAGAGAAACTGATGAATAATAGTAGTTCAAAATATATACAAGTGAAAAGAACAAAAGAAAATGCATAGAGCATTTTCTTTTGTTTTTTATTTAATAGTAAACTTATCTTTTACTTTTTTAGGTAAATCTGTTTTCTGAATCTCTTCATAGGACTTTACTTCAATTGATGATATTTCATTTTTGCTATTATCATCTTGATCTACATAAAGGCGTAAAAACGCGTCTTCATTTAATTTATGGTCGTTTTCTTTTTTTGTACTTCTAAATGTAATTTGTTTTTTGACACCATCTTCATGATATGCGGGCAGCGTATAGTTTCGTAAGTTTCTACCATCTACTTTTTCGATAGCTCTTTCGCCTTTTATCTGCATGTAATATACATCTTTACCAATTTTATTTAGTGACGCTCTCTCACAGCCAATAGTAAAACTAAAAAATAATAAACATAGTGTAATAATTGCTGCAAACTTTTTCATTTTCTTTATCTCCTTTAATGTGTTTCTTTAAAAAGTATACGACTATTATTAAATGAGAAAAATCGATATAGCTTACAACGCCCTTATAATGTTGTATGAGTGTTGTAAATAAAATGAACAATAAAAGTTAAAAGAAAGGTAAAATAATGAATCATGGTATAATGATAAAAGACTTACATACTATTTTTTCATTTTGAGAGGAGCTTGAAAAATGTATTCTACTTTAGAACAATTAACAAAGCACCCTGTATTTTATCATTTTGCAGAAATTTCAAAGATTCCTAGAGGATCAGGTAATGAAAAGGAAATTAGTGATTATTTAGTGGGCTTTGCAAAAGAGCGTAACTTAGAAGTCATTCAAGATGAAGCATTAAATGTCATTATTAAAAAAGAAGCAACAGCTGGTTATGAAAATGTACCAGCTATTATTATTCAAGGTCATATGGATATGGTTTGCGAAAAAAATCAAGCAACAGTACATGATTTTGAAAAAGATCCAATTGAATTACGAATCATTGGGGACATGTTATATGCAAATCAAACAACTTTAGGTGCAGATAATGGTATTGCAGTTGCGTATGCATTAGCTTTATTAGATTCAAAAGAAATTCCGCATCCAGCACTTGAAGTCGTTATCACTACTGAAGAAGAAACGACAATGGGCGGGGCTTTTGCTATTGATCCAAATCATTTTGAAGGAAAGATATTTATAAATATTGATTCTGAAGAAGATCATAAATTACTTGTAAGTAGTGCAGGTGGTGCGAAAGCTGTTGAAACAATTCCCGTAATTTGGGATGAAACACCAGCGAATATGGATGCATACCGTCTATATGTTGGCGGTCTAAAAGGCGGACATTCTGGTATGGAAATTGATAAACAACGCGGTAATGCGAACAAAGTATTAGGACGAGTGTTACGTGATTTATCAGCACATACGGAGTTTAACATAAGTGAAGTTCACGGCGGATTAAAAACGAATGCAATTCCGCGTGAAAGTGTAGCTACAATTTTAATTCGTACAGAAGATGTAGGGCAAGTAGAAGAAAAACTAGAATCATGGACACGTGTATTACAAGAAGAAATGCGTGCTGTTGATTCAGATGTTCATGTTACACTGACAAAATTGGATGAAACAGTTGAAAAAGTATTTGCTAAAGAGACACAAAAGCAGCTTATTTCATCATTATTCTTAATTCCGAATGGTATTCAAAGTATGAGCATGGATATTAAAGGTCTTGTAGAAAGCTCAACAAATTTAGGCGTTATTGAAACGTTGCAAGATGAAATTAAATTACGTAACGAAGTGCGAAGTTCTGTAAGTAGTTTAAAACAACATGTTGCAGAAGAAATCAAATATATTGCTGAATTAGTTGGTGCTACATTTGAAATAGAGTCAGAGTATCCAGAATGGCCATACAATCCAAACTCACAAATTCGTAATTTATTTGAAAAAGTACATCAAGAAAAATACAATAAAGAAATTGAAATCTTCGCTGTACATGCGGGGATTGAGTGTAGCGCATTCGTTCAAAAGATGCCTGAATTAGATGCAATTTCATTCGGACCAGACATCTTTAACGTCCACACTCCAGATGAACATATCAGTATCTCTTCTGTAGTGAATAACTGGGGATTCTTCGTTGATGTAATGAAGGGTACGAAAGAATTAGCTAAGTAATAACGACGAAATAAAAAGGAGCCTATAAAAATTTATAGGCTCCTTTTTTGTATTGGAATTTATCTCGCTATTTGCCGGGCAGTAAGACTCCCACCTCAAAATCCAGCGAGAGCAAAGAAGTTAGGTGGGGATCGGGCAGCCCGTAAAAGCCCGATTAGTTTAACTAATAATCAGTGAGGGATGAATAAAACCCCCACTGATTAAAGTTTTACTTTATGAGAAGTCATTTTTCGTTAGTATGTAATATTAAGCTTGAACAATTAATAAGGATGAATTGTTGATGTTTTTTAGTACTGATGAAGGGGTGGAGAAATGAAGGGAAGAAAGCATTTTATTGTTTGTATGGTTTTATTGTTCTTCACATTTAGTTTTATTGGTGTTCAGAAAATAATAGCAGAAGAAGTTGAATTTTCAGGGACAACAGCTCCATTGAATGTAAATGTTAGAGAGGCGAAAAGTTTGAATGCAAATATTGTAGATGTGATTCCCGGAAATACAAAAGTATCTTTTAAAGGATGGGAGTATGGTGAAGCGGTTAAAGATTACTGGACAGGAAATTTAGATAATCGTTGGTTTTACTATTTTAAAGATGGAAAAAAAGTATATGTAACGTCAGCGTATATTAATGGAAATCCTCCAAGTACACCAATAGACCGTAAATTATCTGTACCTAACATATTACAAGAAAGATCAAATTGGTGTTGGGCAGGCACTTCGGTTTCAGTTTTAAATTATTTTGGGAAAACTCCTTCACAAGATCAGTACGTTAGGTATGTTAAGGGTGGATCATATAATAATCCTGCAACTTCACGTGAAATACAATATGGATTATCGGGATATGGTGTTAGTTCAGCTATAAGTTCTGGAGCAAAATCGTATGATTGGTTCAAAAGTCAAATTAATAGTAATCAGCCGATGATTGTACTTATTATGTGGCAAAATGGAGCTAACATCGGACACTTTCTAGTACTTGATGGATTTTATAAAGGGACAAATGGAACAGATTATATAACGTACATGGATCCTTGGTATGGTGATCATTATAATCATAATTTCAGTACGTTCCATAACAATAATAATTTTTGGTGGAGTGAAACTGTTTATAATATCCATGCAAACTAATAATATTAAAAGCGGGGGTTCATAAATGGGAAATCTACTTAAGCTTGTGATACCGTGCATGTGTTTAATGACCGTTATTATTTTCGCTAGTAAAATTAGTTATGCATCAAAAAATAAAAGTGAATCAGTACAATCGATCGCATTAAAAGATTATCAATATAGTAAGGGAAGTTCTTCTGAAAATTTAAATTTTGAAAAAATAACAACATCTCCATTTTCGTTACCAATCTATGCAACAATTCCAGCACAGCAAATTTTAAATAGCTCTGAATTTAAGCAATTGCTATTACCAACAAATGAAAAGCTGTGGTTTATTATGAAGGGTGAGCAGCCAGAAGGACTAATTGTTGCGAATGATACTGAACCGATTCGAACGGGCGGAGAAAATAGAAGTAAAGATTTATATGGATTATATAAAGCAATAAAAAATAATACAAATGAAACAAAAGATATTAGTTATTTCGAATTTGAAGGGCAAGGAATATTGGTAGTAAATCAAAATAATGATCAAGAAATATACCTTAGCAAAGGTGCCGCTGCCATATTAAAACTTCCTGCTGGTCAAAAAGTATTGAGCAGTGAAGTAATACAGAAAATGAAAGAGAGAATTGTAACTAGTTTTGAAAAGTAGGAAGGGCTAATTCTTTTTTGTGTTTATACAAGGTTGAACAGATAACAGGATTAATGGTAGCATTAGGGCTGTTTAAAAGCTAATATTGAATATAAAAAGGTTAGAGAAGTTAATTCTCTAACCTTTTTATATTCTGCTATCTACTGTACAACCTTTTTGCATAGCTGAATTTCCTTATTAGAAAATAAGGGTGCATCTATAAAACCATAATGATAAACTAAAATACCTAATTCCACTCTAGAATTAATATGCCATTTTTCTTTAATATGATTAATTATCGTTGAAATTCTTCTAGGGGTAACATATATTTTTCTGGAAATTTCTGCATCTGTATATCCTTTTGCTACATAAATAGCCACTTCTAATTCTCTTTCGGTTAATATTCTTTTCATAAAATAAGTCCCTTCGAAATTGTTTATATAAAATCAAAAGAAACTATTAAAAGAAATAAAGGTCAAAAATCATATTTATTTCTTTTAATTTCGCTATTTGCGGGCAATAAGATTCTCACCTCAAAATTTAGCTGTGACAAAGAAATCGAACTACCTGTAAACGCCTGCTTGGAGTGGACTAATAATCAGTGGTGATGAATAAAACTCCCATTGGTTATTAGTGAACTTTATTGTAATAATTTCTCATATTGTGATACAAGTTTGTGAAAAACTATAAATCCATATAAATAGTAATTGTAACTATACTAATTTTACATTACATTAAAAGTTGGAAAATATTCTTATACTCATAAAGTGTTACATTTGAGGGAGGAAAGATGGAATTCTACAATCTTGGTATTATTATTAAAGAACTTAGAAAGAAAAAAAATATGTCACAATCTGAATTATGTCATGGAATATGTTCACAAAGCCAAATTAGTAAGATAGAAAAAGGGATTATTTATCCATCTAGCATATTGTTGTATCAACTATCTGAAAGACTTGGTATTGATCCAAATTATATATTTGCACTGACCAAAAATAAAAAAATAAAATATATTGAAAATGTAAAATGTGTAATGAGAGATTGTGTGAAACAAAAAGAATATAATGAGCTTTACGAAATAGTGAAAAAAGAGAAAAACGAAAATAATTTCCAATCAAAAGAAGATAAACAATTTCTATTATGGCATGAAGCGATTGCTATATATTATGTAAATGGAGCAACAATTAATGCTTTTGACATTTTAAATAGAGCACTAAAACAAACTTTAAGTAGTAGTAACTTTTTATCAGAAAAAGAAATAAGCATAATGAATTCAATTGCTATAATACATGCAGAAAATGAAGAGTATGAGAAAAGCATAAATATATTAAAACAAAGTTTAATTAATTTTAATAAGATAGAATTTCCTAGAGAAAAAGAAATCAAATTAAGACTCATTCATACGTTAACAAAATGTCTACACCTTGCAAATCAATATGAAGAAGCGATTAAGTATAGTGAAATAGGTATAAAATTAGCCATAAATATGAATACTTTATACTTATTAGGTGAATTGTTTTTTGAAAAAGGTGCAATTTTATTGAAAGTTCAGCACTCTAATGAAGTTGGTTTAACATACATAAAAAAGGCATTATTTATATTTGAACTAACAGAAAGAAAACAATATATAAAAATGATCAAGGATAAATATATTAAAAATGAAGAATAAACAAGAAACAATCCTAACATAAGCTATTTTTAATTGGTATTTATTCCTAAAAAAAGTACTGTAATACGAACTATTCCTTATTGTTGTTTATTGCTAAAATAAGTACCGTAATATTAGATAAAAATAAAGGGTGGCATTTTATGAAATCAAGAGGGATTACTCGTAAAGCAGATAGCATGGGGCGTATTGTTATTCCAATGGAAATAAGACGGAGTTTAGGAATTGTAGAAAAAGATTCTCTTGAAATGTTTATAGAAGAGGATCAGATTATTTTACGAAAATATCAATCTCCAAGAGCTTGTGCACTTACAGGTGATATTTCAGACAGCAATATTTCGTTAGCGAATGGGAAGATTATTGTAAGTCCAGAGGGGACGGAACTATTAATAAAGAAGTTACAGCAATATCTTTTAAAATAAAAGGTAAGTAAGGATTTTAAAATAGAATATTCTTGTAAAGAAAGTCCTCTATCATTTAGGGGGCTTTTTTATCCGCTATTTGCCGGGTAATAAGACCCCCACCTCAAAATTCAGCGGAAGCAAAGAAGTTAGGCGGGGGCCCTGTTGCTCGTAAAATCCCGATTGGTGAGGGCTGATTAAAGTTCCACTTTATTACAGTTAGTTCAATGAAATACAAATTACCTTAAAATAGTCTGACTATTTTTTATAAAAAAACTATTCGTTTACATTTTTTGGTTTCGTGTTATATTTTTATTGTTAATATTAGTGTATTGAAAATTCTGATTTCAATCTTAGGAAAATTCTAGGGAAAGGAATATTTGTGCTTGAATTGAAAATCCTATAAACATAGTTTGAAAGTAAAGTATGAAAAGAAATCTCCATTAAATATACTAATTTAATGGAGATTTACGGGGTTAATGTAACTAAAAAGAAATTTTGTTTACTCCACGTTTATGCTCTGTAATTTGGTAACTGTAATAGCTCTGACGAAAAGCAAAGGAGCAAAAAAGAAGTAGGTAGTTTATTTAATAGAAGATATGGTGAAAAAATAAAACAACGGAGGTTTTATAATGAATAAAGGAATACTGCAGATTACAGAAATCGAAGAAATTAGCATTCCTAATGTATTGAAGGATAAAATCAAGAATCTAATAGACCATGAATTAAAAACTCATAATCCTTATACTTGTGATCAAGAAATAGCTGCAAGCTTTTCAAGAGAGTGGCTTAATTGTTTGATTGATTATTCAAAGAAAACTTCGAATTCAGATATGAAAAAACTACTACATATGATAAAAGTAGCGAATTGTGGTGGAAACGTACCACCTACTCTTATTAAAAATATTCCATGTGATCCTATGGAAACCCTATTACCTGGGGAAAATCGCAAAGGTTTTAATTATGGTGAAGACGAAGACGATAGAATGAAAAAATATTTTTATGCAGAATGGGTCACATGGCTTTTTGCCACACTTTTTAATTATGATGCTTTAATTCACCCATCCGAACATGCAGGGAAAAATAGATTTCACCTCATTTCCCCTTTGAACAACGATGAAGTTTTGCGAAATGTCGGTGCAAGCACCGGTGGCGGGAACTTTTATCAACATAACGATGCCACAGTGTATACAGACATGAAAGACCAATCAGATATTGAAGCAAGATTGAAAATATTCAATACGAATTTAGAAATTGTATCAAATAGACTTAATAAATCCGTGGAACGAATAGTGTCTGAAATTACTTGTGGAAAATTTACTAGAGTTGATGCTCTTTTATTAAAAGGAGTGTTAAATTTAAAAACTCAAACTCATATTGGAACGCCAAAATTACTTCAAAAGCATCTTGAAGAAAATCACTTCAGTAAAGATGATATATTGGCGATAAGTAAAATGCCTATTGCTCATATCGCAGGAATGGCGGATGGTGAAATATCGGGATTTGTAGGGGAAATAAACCAAATCATATTTTTGGATGATAATGGTGATATTATTGCAACTTGTTTGAATGGAGCAGAAAATAGATTGATTTATGTGGGAAAAAGTGAAGAAGAAAAATTGAAATTTGACATGTTTTTAGAACTCTTACGAACAACGCCCACTTATAAGGTTCCACTTACATCTGAAGATTTATTAATTATTCCAAATTCATACTATGGTAAACAAACAAATGTAACTCATGGTAGGGAAAGGTTATCTGAGGAAGAATATAAAATTCCGATTGGAGATAATAAGTACGGAAGAAGAATTGTTTGCAGGCAGTACGTTTCCAGCCGATTACGTGATCAGAAAGAAAGTTACTTTACAGATATTATTAACTAGTTTAAAGAGAGGAGGGACGATGGGGAGGTTTGGGGTATAATAGCTCAAGCCTTCCCATATTCTTTGTATGGATTTTACTATTGAATTACTCATATTACTATTTTTAGTAGCTGTATTAGCAGGGTGGATAGATACAATTGCTGGAGGCGGTGGTATGATAACTATCCCGATAATGTTATTAGTAGGTATGTCTCCTTCTGTAGCGATAGCAACTAATAAACTGCAAGGGAGTAGCGGAACTCTCATGGCGACAGTGTTTTTTATTAAGAAGAAAGAAATTAATCTTAAAGAAATGCGTTTGTCCATCTTAATGACCTTTTTTGGATCAGTTTTGGGTGGATGGCTTGTTTTACAGATACGGGCAGAATATTTAATCATGATATTACCTTTTTTACTTATTATTATTGGTCTTTATTTTCTATTATCTCCAAATATAGCAAACGAAGATCGACCGAGAAAAATAAGTATGTTGTTGTTTGCGTTAACAGTGCCTCCATTCCTTGGATTTTATGATGGTTTCTTCGGCCCAGGAACAGGTAGCTTGATTGCTTTAGCGTTCATTCTTTTATGTGGATATAGTGCTACACGGGCAACTGCAAATGCTAAGATTTTGAATTTTACTAGTAATTTCGCTGCTTTGTTGTATTTTATTATTTTTGGCCAAATCGATTGGACAATTGGATTGATTATGATGCTTGGTCAAATTATAGGGTCATATATTGGGGCGAAGATGGTGCTTACAAAAGGGACGTCATTAATACGACCAATAGTGGTTATTGTTTGCTTTGTCATGGCAATTAAGATTTTTTTACAAAATATGAACTAAATGTAATAAATATAGTATTTGTATCGAAGTTAGAGTGTTTTCATGTTGTTATTGCAGTATTACACTGTTTAAGATGTGTTCAAAATTACACAATTTGACTAGTGTAATGTATTGCGTTATGCTTTTTCTATTATAAAAGAAAGGCTTGAAGATAATGATTCGTCGTTTGAGAAAGCTAAAAAATGTAGCAGTCGTAGTAAGCTTCTAAGTAAATAGCAAAATATATAATACTTAGAAGCGAGGAATAAAGTTATGAAGCATCCATTATTTAATCATTGGTCAGAAACAAAATATATAAAAGATATAGTAACAAATCCACTCATTGAAGTAGGAGAGTACTCCTATTATTCAGGGTATTATGGTCATCAAAATTTTGAAGATGGTTGTGTAAGGTATTTGTGGGGGGATGCTAAGTCACAAGCACTGTTTAATCCAATTGAACAGATGGGATGGCATCTTGATAAACTCATTATTGGGAATTATGTTTGCATTGCAAGTGGAGTAGTCATTTTAATGGGTGGTAACCATAATCATCACTCAGAATGGATTACAGTATATCCATTCGCTGAGCAAATTGAACAATCATATGAAACTAAGGGCGATACAGTCATTAAAAGTGATGCTTGGATTGGAATGAATGCTATAATAATGCCTGGCGTTACTATTGGTGAAGGTGCAATTGTTGCTGCAGGATCTGTCGTAAGTAAAGATGTTCCGCCGTATACAATAGTTGGTGGAAATCCTGCTAAGGAAATAAAGAAACGATTCACTGATACAGAAATAAACATGTTAATGGAAATGCGTTGGTTTGATTGGGATAGGAAATTGATCGAGAAGGCAATTCCGCTGTTATCTAGTCCATCCATTGAACCATTATTTGCTTTTTATAAAAATGAAGTAAAAAATAAATAAATTAGTTAGTTAGAAAAACTACATTCAGTATTGGGTGTAGTTTTTTTATTACAAAAAACTAATGGTTTAGACTAAAGAAAATTTATCTCTAATATAAGTCTAGCAAATAGCTCAATTGAATAATTAAAATCCCGATTGGTGAGGGTTAATAATTAGTGGGGATGAACAAAACCCCCACTGATTAAAGTTTCACTTTATTTTTTGTAAATGTGGAACAAATGTATTATGTAGATTGTCTATTAATTGTAATCCTAAAAAATATGAAAGTGCGAATCATTTTAAAAAATATAAGGGGATTAAAAATAAGGATATGCGTGGGAATACAAAGTATCAGGGCACCTAAAAGTGTCAGATGAAATGGTCTATATGAAAGCAATCCTAACGTTTAATATGTATATACAATTTGAGAACACTTTCTATTTTTTTGAGATTATGTTAGAATAACGCTTTTTTGAGTACAAAGATATTGGAGGTAACAGAAGTGAAAGGTATGTTTTGCAAGAGATTTATTGCAATAGTAACAGTGCTTACACTATTTTTTAGTATGTTCGTTACATTTGGAAGAGCAGCAGCGGAAACAGTTTCTGCTATAGAGGTTGAAGCAGGATCAGCAATTTTAATAGAAGCAAATTCCGGAAAAATTTTATATCAAAAAAATGCAGATGAATCATTGGCAATTGCTAGTATGACAAAAATGATGAGCGAATACTTAGTTCATGAAGCGGTAGATAAAGGAAAACTTAAATGGGATCAAAAAGTTAAAATTTCTGAATATGCACATAAGATTTCGCAAGATCGTTCATTATCAAATGTTCCATTAGAAAATGGTGGCTCTTATACGGTAAAAGAGTTATATGAGGCAATGGCAATTTATTCTGCAAATGGTGCAACAATTGCTTTAGTTGAAGAGATTGCTGGTAAAGAGGGCAATTTTGTAAAAATGATGAACGATAAGTCGAAAGAGTTTGGAATGAAAGATTATAAATTTGTAAACTCTACAGGCTTAACAAATCAAGATTTAAAAGGATATCACCTAGAAGGGACAACTCTAGACGAGAAAAATAAAATGTCTGCAAGGGATTGTGCAATTTTAGCACAACGTCTTATTCAAGATTTTCCCCAAATATTGAATACAGCGAAAATTCCTAAAAAAACATTCCAAGAGGGTGGTAAATATCCAATTGATATGGCGAACTTTAACTGGATGTTAAAAGGTTTAATTAAGCAATATGAAGGTGTAGATGGTTTGAAAACAGGAACGACTCCAGAAGCGGGAGATTGTTTCACTGGTACAGTAGAAAGAAATGGTATGCGCCTAATTTCTGTAGTGATAAAAGCAAAATCTCATACGGCACGCTTTGATGAAACAAAGAAATTATACGGTTATGGATTTGCGAATTTTGAAGTGAAGAATTTCTACGGAAAAGATTCAGTAGTAAAAGGACATGAAACGGTACGAGTAGCAAATGCAAAAGAGAAAGATGTAGTAGTTCAAACGAAGCAAGCTGTTTCACTTCCAATGCGGAAGGGAAACAAAGACGGTTATAAAAAAGAATTTAAAGTATCAAATAAAGAACCAGAAGCGCCTATTAAAAAAGGTGTAACAATTAGTAAAATAATTATCTCGCCTAAAGATAATACCGATCCTGGGTTCTTATCAGGTAATTCATTACAAATAGACCTTGTAACAAAATCTGATGTGGAACAAGCAAATTGGTTTACACGTTTTATACGTAAAACTGGATCTTTTTTTAGTGGTATGTGGGATAGTGCGATTGATATAGTAAAAAGCTAATTTTATAGGATACAACTAAATATTAGTTTGAAACAAAAGGTTTCAAAGTATTATAGATTCTTATGTGGATAGTTTGGAATGAAAGATTGTATTACTTTTCAAATTTGGTCCTTCGGAACTTTTTGTATTTCTATTAAGCTAAAATAAATTTGTATCCATATACTCCAAAAACGCTATTCTTTTTGTAGAAATATACAGAAGGGATGGCGTTTATTATGAATCTTTCGATTTAAAGGATTCTGGTGCAAGGTTAGTTTAATAAAGTTACATGATGAAAAACCACCCATTAAAGTTTCACTTTATAAAAATTTAATAAAATCTTTTCTTTGTATTAAATATTTTGTTTTAAATTATGTATATAAAGAAATGGAGGTCAAATTAACTTTTTACTGCTTATATTAGGAATTTAAAGAAACGATGTGTACAATTCTCTCACTACATTCGCATAGTGGCCTTTATGAAAAGCAAAATCTACAATTTACAAGGAGAACATTTTATGAGTAAGAGAATAAAAGAATTAGATTCCATACGAGGGTTAGCGGCACTTACTGTGGTATTTGGACATTTTTGTTTAATGCTACCATCGTTGCCTAATTCTATTAAATTTTCCCCGCTTAGGTTTTTATGGGCGGGTGGGGAAGCTGTTATCGTTTTTTATGTACTAAGTGGTTTTGTGTTATCGATGGCACTTTATCATTCAAAAACAAATTATTGGGGATATTTAATTAAGAGATTTGTAAGAATCTATATTCCTTATTATTTTTGGATAATTGTTTCCTTTGTTTTATTTATTTTATTTTCGTCGTATGAAGTGGTAGGACTACGGGATTGGTTCTATGATAGGTGGCAAGGGTCTATAACAAAATTAGATATTCTAAACCACTTTGTGCTTCTTAATAACTTTTTTACGGAAAATTATAATCCAGTTATTTGGTCATTGGCTCAAGAAATGCGTATATCTATTGTGTTTCCTTTGTTATTCCTTCTTTTTTATAAATTGAATTGGAAGAAAACGATACTATTTGCTTTGAGCTTTTCTTTAATTAGTGTTTTTCTCAATGTGTTGTATATTGGGAAAGCTGAAGGATTTTATAATGGTTATGCTGATACACTGCATTTTACATCTATGTTTATGGTTGGAATGTTACTTTTTAAGTATCAGGAAAAACTTATCTACTCATATAGGAATATGAAAAAATTTAAAAAAGGATTTCTTATTGCATTAGGGATTATTCTGTATTTATATTCCATTTTAATTTATGGTTTTTCCCGTAATGATACTACTTTCTTATTAAAAGATTGGGGTGTCGTAATGGGGGTTGGTATATTTATTATAATGGCTATGAGTAACCTAAAAGTAAAAGCATTTTTAAATAAGAGTGTATTTGTATATTTAGGAGAAATTTCATACAGTATCTATTTGTGTCATTTTCCAATCATGATGGTACTATTTAAACTTTTGTATACAAAGATACCTATCTTTTTCCTTCTTACTTTATGCATTGCAATGACACTACTTTTTTCTATAGTTTCATATCATTTAATCGAAAAGAAATGTATCAACTGGGCAAAACAAAGAACAACCAATTTTTTGAAAAAAGTATAATTCCTAGAGAAATTTTATTTCTTTAGTAAATATACGAATATGACCGATTCCTAAGTATACTTAGGAATCGGTCAATTTTGGATTCTAAATGTAAATATAATAAAGTGGAATATAATTGAAATCGAAAACCACTTAGAAATAACAATTACGGTGTGAGCTATTGTATAGTATAGATATGGTTAATAATAAAGGGGGAATACATATGTGGAAGCGATTTGTAGCAATTGGTGATAGTTTTACAGAGGGGATAGGGGATGAAGTTGAGGGAATTGCATTAAAAAGCTGGATAGATCATTTTGTTCAACTGTGTGAAAACGATATAAAATATGCTAATTTGGCAAAGCGTGGCTTAGTAACTAAAGAAATTCGCTCGCAGCAATTGGAAAAGGCGTTAACTTTTAATCCAGATTTGGTTAGTCTCATTGCAGGGGCAAACGATGTTTTAAAAGGACGTTGGAATCATGATGCATATAAGAACGATATGGAATTTATGATAGATTCATTAAGTAAAGCAGGGGCTGATATTATTATAGCAAACCTTCCTGATTTTACAGTTAGGCTTCCTTTTGCTTCTGAAAAAAAACAAGTAATAAAAGAACAATTATTAGAGGCAAATGAAGTTATACGTTCACTGAGCAGAGAATATAAGTTTCATCATGTTGATTTTTGGAATCATCATTTAGTTAATGACAATACGCTTTGGTCTAAGGATTTAATTCATCCAAACTCAAAAGGATATGTAAAAGTTGCTGATTTGATTTTTAGTAGTTTGTCTGTACAGAAGACAAAATAATAGTTTGCAATTTAACGAATATGATATTAATTGTGCTAAGCTATGTTTTTTAGTAAATGGAGAGAACTAGAAATTTAGCATACAAAGCGTATCTACGATATATTTCTACAGTAGTGCATAAATGTAGAATTACAAAGAAAGATCACTTATGGAAATAGGTGGTCTTTAAACGTTTTTATAACTAAATTAAAATATATACTGTAGTACTAACAATTTCGTACTACATAAAAATTAAGTTCTCTTATAGGAAAACTGATTTTATATTATCTTAAAATATAATAACATATTCAAATCATATTTTGGGTGTGTATCCTAATTGTGAATAAATTGTAATTTTTTTGAAGTGTAAATATCTAATAAATAAAATAGGTAGTAGGTGCAGAAGTATTAATACTATATTATTCAATTCTGTTATGAGTACATTAGTAATTGGTAGTATTATATTTTTATTATCAATTTTAGTTATTGGAATTAATTTGCATAGAAAATATGTAGGATAAGAAAAGATAAATATACTTTATTGTATATTTATCTTTTTGTTTAGTAGGATTTATAGTCTCTTTAAACTATTATGTTAATAAAATTAAGAAACTTAATTTTTGATATCCTTATGGCTAAAGCCATCTATAAACTGACAATATAACTAAATAATTGTTTGGTATGATTTGTGGGTTGGTTTTTTTATCCGAATTTTCTGATTCAAATATTTCAACTTTATGAATATAGTAGGTAAAATATTTGTGTGATAGTATTTGAGATAGAAAAAAGCCAACTTTAAAAAGGATGTGAATTGAATGTGCAAACAACTATAAATGGTTATATTAAGGTAATGTTTAGCTGTTTTTTAGTGTAAGGTAAAGGTCTATGTTGTAACAGTTGATATAAATACGAAGAAATAGGTGCGCCTAAATTTATCTGACTATTTAAAATAAACTAAACCTTGAGATTAGTCTAGGTTTTGACGAAGTTACATTCTAGGTGAAATCTTTATAATGATTAATTAGGTTTAATAAAGGGGTACCTTATACGCAAAAGCGTTTATATTAGTAACCTAAGGAGCTTGCTTTTATGAAAACTACTGATTCAAAAGGCCTATTAGGAAATAGGGTTTATTTACAAGTTTTCTCTGCTTATTCATTGCTTATGCTTGGTGTTTTTATTGATATGTTAGCGATTATGACTATAGTTGGGTTTGAATGGGAAGTAGATCCTACTATGATTGGATTGATCCCTGTTGCATATGCACTTCCTGGAATTATTTTTGGCTCATGGGCAGGTGTTATTGCAGATCGTTTTAGAAAAATTCCAATTATGATGTTCTGTAATCTAATGGTTGGTCTAATAACAATTGCTCTTTTATTTGTACAAGATATCCACTGGCTCTTAGTGGCATTAATGATTCGTTCCATTTTTATTGTTTTCTATTATCCTGCACAGCAAACACTAACAAGACAGATTGTATCCCCGGACTTACTTACTAAAGCAGTAAGTATCAACGGAATAGTAGAGCAGGGTACCAAGATAGTAGGTCCACTTATAGGGGGCATGTTGCTGAGCTGGTTTCAACCAGAGTTCTGCCTCATTATAAGAGCTATAAGTTGTTTATTAGCTACCTTAGTTCTCATACCCACAATAAAATTTAAAGAAACTATATCGAAAGAATTTGTTGAAAAGCAAAAACAAAGTACTTGGACCGCTTGGGTACAAGGGTGGGGGTATGTGTTATCTAATCGGATAATATTATCAACCATGATTTTCGTTACAATAGCCATGGCAGTATTACAATTAGTCGACTCACAATTCCCAACTTTATTTAAGAGCTTATTCCCACATGATAAAAGTAAAATGGGATATATCATTTCTATTATTGGTCTTGGCGGAATACTTGGTGCACTACTAACTCAGAAATTAAAACAATTTCAATATGGCTGGGTAGTATGTGGAGGTATGGTTTTAATGGGAATTGGTTTTGGGGGGATTGGTTTGATAACGCCCGGTACGGTCTTCGTTTTAGCCTATTTAATTAGTTTTATCGCTGGTATCGGAAGTGGGCTGATGCTTGTATCTAATCAAGTCATTTTACAAATAGAATCCGACCAAGATCAAGTAGGAAGAGTATTTGGTATACAAAGCAGTTTAACAAACGCAGTTCTAATTATTTCTCCTGCTATGAGTGGCCCATTAGTGCATTTGTTTGGAGTAACTCAACTCTATGTTTATGGAGGGATTGGGCTTGTTATTATTGGATTAATTGGAGTTTCACTGCAGAAATATTTATGGGCTAAACATAAACACGAACCTATAAGAGCAAATAATTTTTGAAGGGGAGATTTTTATGACCAATGAGGAATGTTATCGATTAAGCCATCCGCAGCGAAGAATATGGTATACAGAAGTTATTCATTCTGATAAAGGAATATGTAATTTAAGATTTTTATTTAAACTTCATCGGAAAATGAATTATTCAAAATTAAACCAAGTTGTGAATCGCGTTATCAGTGAAAATGACGGTCTGTGCATTAGGTTAAAAGAAAATGGGCATCAGGAACCGAAACAATATTTTATTAAACATAAAGAACAAGAATTTGAGTTTTTTGATTTCAGTAATGTGGAGAATACAAATTTGCTTGAGGAATGGATTGAGCAGAAAACAAAAGACACGTTTACATTATTTAATTCAGATTTATACTATTTCGCTTTAATAAAATTAAACGATAATGAATGTGCAGTCTTTGGAAATGTTCATCATATTATTATGGATGGTTTATCAATTCAAATATTTACTGAGCAAATTGCAAAATATTATTATGAAATGCATAACGAGAATGAGGAAGGCGAAATTAAAAATTCATATGTTCAATTCCTGACCAATGAACAAACATACTTGAATAGTAGTCGCTTTCAAAAAGATCAAAAATTCTGGTTAGAGGAATTTAAAACACTGCCATCTGTGACTGGATTGAAGCCCTATAATACGTACCAAGTTAGCACTAAAGCATCACGTGAGACATTTATATTAACGGAGCATTTGAAGAGAAAGATAGAAAAATTTTCTGAAGATTACAAAATTAGTTTATACACTTTTTTTGTTGCTGCTTTCTCGTTGTCCATGTATCGGTGGACTTCATCGCTTGATATTGGTTTAGGAATGGCTTACGGCAATCGTATGACTAAAATGGAACGAAAATTGATTGGAATGATGGTGAGTACAGTTCCTTTAAGAATGGATATTGATCCAGAAGAAGTACTTTCATTTATTAGCAGGGTGTCCAGAAAACAAAGCAAATTATTGAGGCACCAGAAATATCCATTTGATTTGTTGTTAAAGCAGATTAATAAAGAGAATAATAGTAATGTGAGACTTTTCGGAACTACGATTGATTATAGGGATCGCGATGAAAGTGGTGACTCACTATGGATTCCAAACCATGAAGAGGTACAAGATTTTGCAGTGCATATTGAAAATCTAATTGATATTGACTCTTTACATGTACATATTGATTATCGTGAGGAGCTATTTTCTAAGGAAGAGATAAAACGGTTTTTTAACGTGATGTTAGCGATAATGGAAAACACTTTTGAAAAACCAAAGCAGAAGGTAGCTGAAATAGAAATCATTTCTGAGGAAGATAAAAGAATAAGTTTAGTTGAGTTCAACAATCCTAAACTAAATGTCCCACCTCAAGTAACTATTCATGAAATATTCGAACAGCAAGCGATGATTTATCCAAATACTATTGCAGTTACGTATGAACAAGAAAAAATTACTTATAAGGAGCTTAATGAACGTGCAAACCAGTTAGCTCATTATTTGCAGAAAAAGGGAGTAGGACCTGATACTTTAGTTGGAATATGCGTTGAACGTTCCCTCGAAATGATTGTAGGTATTTTAGGGGTTTTGAAGGCTGGTGGGGCTTATGTTCCACTCGATCCAACATATCCAGAGCAGCGACTTCAATATATTTTAGAAGATGCTAGCATTCAGTTATTCGTGACGCAAGAAAGTTTAAAAGAATTGAAATGGTTACCAGAAAATGTTGAGTCGATTTGCCTGGATCGTGATCAAGATGAGATTGGGAAAGAAAGTAAGACTTTGCCGCTTTCTGATGTCGGTCCCAAAAATCTGGCATATGTAATCTATACTTCGGGATCAACGGGAAATCCAAAGGGCGTTATGATAGAGCATCACAATGTCATTCGGTTATTTAAATCAACGGATTGTTGGTATCAGTTTAATGAAAAAGATACTTGGACGCTTTTTCATTCGTATGCATTTGATTTCTCAGTATGGGAAATTTGGGGAGCATTATTATATGGTGGAAAATTAGTTGTTGTTCCGTACTGGATTAGTCGATCACCTAAGGATTTTTATCAATTATTAGTGGAGGAAGAAGTCACAGTTCTAAATCAGACACCTTCCGCATTTCGACAATTAATACGAGTGTGTGAACAAGAAGATAAGAATAAAAATTTGCAGCTACGTTACGTAATATTTGGCGGAGAAGCATTAGAACCTATTAGCTTGTTACCGTGGTTTCAAAGGTATGGTGAGAAAAACCCACAGTTAATTAATATGTATGGAATTACAGAAACTACAGTTCATGTTACATATTATCCAATTACTCTAGATGATGTGCAGCATGCTTCAAGAAGTAATATTGGAAAGCGGATTCCCGATTTAGAAGTGTATATACTAGACGCTTATCAACAACCTGTTCCTATAGGTGTTGATGGTGAACTTTATATTGGTGGAGCAGGATTGGCACGTGGATATTTAAATAGACCTGAATTAACAGCAGAGCGTTTTATATCTCATCCATTTAGTAGTGATCCGAAAGCAAGATTATACCGGACAGGAGACTTAGCGAGGTATTTGCCAGATGGGAATTTAGATTATCGTGGAAGAATTGATCATCAGGTTAAAATACGTGGTTTCAGAATTGAAATTGGGGAAATTGAGTCTACTTTACATACATATGTATATGTAAAAGAGGCAGTTGTAATTGTAAGAGAAGATCAGCCAGGCGATAAAAGATTAGTAGCATATGTTGTAGGAGATGGAAATGTAGATGGGTGGAGAGAGTATCTTAAAGCGAAACTACCAAGTTATATGGTTCCTTCGGGATTTGTGGCGATGGAAGCTATTCCACTTACAGCTAACGGTAAAGTTGATCGTGAGGCCTTACCTATGCCGGAGGAAAAGCAGATTAATAGTGAATGTGTTGGCCCTCGGAATAGTAACGAACAGATACTGACTACCATTTGGAAGCGAGTATTAGGTGTTAAAAAGGTGGGAATCTATGATAATTTCTTTGAAATTGGTGGCGACTCGATTCTCAGTATTCAAATCATATCTCAAGCAAGTCAAGTGGGGTTAAAACTTACTCCAAAGCAAATGTTTGAATGCCCAACTATCGCTGAGCTGGCACAAGTGGCTATAGAAACGCAGGGAGTACAAGCGGAGCAGGGAATTGTGATAGGTGATGTGCCTCTTACTCCAATTCAGTGCTGGTTCTTCGAGCAAGAACATCCACATACAGAGCATTGGAATCAATCAATGCTTTTAAGAGTAAAAGAAAGATTGGATGTGAAATTACTAGAGGGAGCGATATTAAATTTACTCAAACATCATGATGCTTTACGTTTCCGGTACGAACAGTTACCAAACGGAACGTGGAGGCAGAGAAATGAAGAGACTGATGAGCTGTCAGTACTCCATGTTGTAAAACGGAATCAAGTTAATGAAAAAGAGTGGAATACAATAATACAAGAAGAAATGAACATTAATCAAGCTAGTTTCAATTTAGTTACTGGTCCGTTAATGAGAGTAGTGTACTTTGAAGATAACTTGACTGGAAATGATCGAATATTCTGGGTGATTCATCATTTAGTAGTAGATGGAGTGTCATGGAGGATTCTATTGGAAGATTTACAGGTGGTATATAACCAGATGAAACAAGGTCAAGAAGTTCGCTTACCTGCGAAAAGTACATCTTTTAAAGAGTGGTCTGAACGACTCCAGACATACAGTGATTCGGGTATTTCAAAAGAAGTACAAAATTATTGGAATCAACAAGTAGAAAAAGAAACGATGAAAATTCCAATGGACTATCCAATACAAGAAACGACAGAGGAATCGATTGATCAAGTGACGAGGACTTTAGGAATAGAAGAAACACATGAATTGTTACACGAAGTTCCAGTAACTCATAAGACAAGGATTGATGAGGTACTATTAACGGCATTAGGACAAGCTATCGTCGATTGTACAAATCAGCAAACCGTTTCTATTCATCTAGAAGGACACGGAAGAGAAGAGGTAATTGAAGGTATTGATTTATCAAGGACAGTGGGCTGGTTCACGAGTATTTATCCCGTTCATCTCAATTTTCAAGGAACTCAAACACCTATTGAAGGATTAAAGTCTGTCAAAGAACAATTGCGTCGAATCCCAAATCGCGGAGTTGACTATGGTATTTTACGTTACTTGAATAAAGGATTACTTCCGTTTTATCAGCAAAAGCCTTCAATAAGTTTTAACTATTTGGGCCAATTTGATCAGGTTTTCTCAAGGGAATCTTTGTTTATGCAAGAGACAGGATTTACATTTTTAGATCATGCTCCAGATTCCAAACCATCTCATCTAATTGATGTTATCGGAATGGTGAAAGATGAAAAGTTACATTTTGTTTGGATGTATAGTAGAGAACAGTTTTCTAAATTAAAAATTCAATTGATAGCAGATGGTATGTTGAGGCATCTTCGTCAACTTATAAATAAACCAACAACAGAGTCTGCTTTTACGGTATCAGATTTTGCTGATGCAGAGGATCTTACGGAAGAAAGCTTGAGCAAAGTATTACTTAAATTAAAAAAGAAGAGGGTGTAAAAATGGGAGACGTTATTGATATATATGGTTTATCACCTTTGCAAAAAGGAATACTGTTTCATACTTTATACGATCAAGATGATGAACATTCATTTTCCTATATTGTACAAGTAGGCTTCTTGCTCGGGGGGCAATTGGATATTGCTACTTTTGAAAAGGCCTGGGAATATGTTATTCATCGACATGAGGTTTTACGTTCAGTATTTGTGTGGGAGGAAGTAGAAAAACCACTACAAGCGGTTTACCAACGTCTTCCTTTTACTATTCATGAAGAGGATTGGAGCACCTATCCACATGATGAAAGGGCGAAGAAATTACAACAGTTTTTGAATGTAGATCGTAGAAAAGGATTTTTATTGGATGAAGCACCATTGATGAGAGTCACTGCGATTAAAGAGGCAAAAGAGGAAACGAGAATTATTTGGACACATCATCATATTTTGCTAGATGGATGGAGTGTGTCATTGGTCTTTAGTGAAGTGATGGAAGTTTATCTCAAGATGATAAAGGGAGAATTGTTGAATCTTCCTAAACCTCTTCCTTATAAAAAATATATTCAATGGATAAATAAACAAGATCAAAGTCAAGCAGAGGAATTTTGGAAAGAAGAATTAAAAGGGTTCTATGCACCTACTCCATTAGCAATGGAAAGAAAGGAACAAGGACAAGAGAAGGGTTATGGAGAATGTGCTTATCAAGTATCTGAGGAACTTACTGAGAGTTTACAAGAGTGGGTACGAAATAGTCGATTAACGTTGAATACGTTAGTACAAGGTGCATGGGCTTATTTGATGAGTAGGTATAGCGGTGACAGTGACGTCGTATTTGGCGTAACTAGCGCTGGGCGTCCTACTGATTTAATGGGAGCAGAGAATATGGTGGGGCTATTTATTAACACATTACCTACCAGAATTCGATTAACGGATAATACATCAGTAGTAGATTGGCTTCGTAAAATACAAATGAAAGAAATGGAACGAAGACAGTATGAGTATAATTCGTTGATAGATATTCAAGGCTGGAGTGAGGTTCCGCGAAATAGCTCCTTATTTCATACCTTGTATGTGTTTGAAAATTATCCAATTCAAGGTGAGAGAAATGATGATTTAAGATTACTAGATGTTACAAGCACGGAACAAACAAATTATCCTTTAACACTCATTGTAATGCCCGGTAAGAAAATTACTTTAAAGTTGATGTATGATCGAAGCTATTTTAATGAAGAAACAATAAATCTGATTCAGAATCACTTATTGCAAATATTAATTCAGATGACGAAGAGCCTAGATTCAAAACTATTTGAAATTACTCATTTAACAGAAGAAGAACAGATACAGTTACTAGAGGAATGGAATCATACTCAAGTTAATTATTCGGCTGAAGGCATGATTCATACGATGTTTGAGGAGCAAGTTAAAAAAACACCGGAAGCAATCGCGGCTAGTTACGAAAATGAACAAATTACATATAAAGAGTTGGAGAAGCGTGCAAATCAGCTAGCTCATTATTTACAAAAGCATGGTGTAGGCCCAGAGTCTCTAGTTGGAGTATATATGGAACGTTCATTACAAATGATGATAGCGTTATTAGGTATTCTAAAATCAGGAGCAGCGTATGTTCCACTTGACCCTACTTATCCAGAGAGTCGGCTTCGATATATATTAGAGGATGCTGGAATCGAAGTACTAGTGACGGAAGAGAATTCTAAAAATTTGTTTGTATCTGAAAATATAGAAACGATTTGTATGAATAAAGATTACACTGCAATTGAAAAAGAAGAATCAACCCCATGTATAAGTGGTGTAACAGGAGAAAATTTAGCGTATGTTATGTATACTTCAGGATCTACAGGGAATCCAAAGGGAGTAATGATTGAGCATCATTCAGTAATTAATTATCTAGAATGGATGCAACATAAATATCCGCTTTCTGAAAAGGATGTGGTCTTGCAGAAAACGCCATTCTCATTTGATGTCTCTGTTTGGGAATTGTTTTGGGGCATTCACGTTGGTGCCAGTGTATCTTTCCTACCTCCAGATGGAGAAAAAGATCCTTCTATTATAGCTGAAGTGATTAAACAACATCAGGTTACTATAGTTCAATTTGTACCTTCAATGTTATCTGTTTTCTTAGATCACTTCAATCGTATTGAATTGAACATGAATTGTTCGTCCGTACGCCATGTATTTTCTGGTGGAGAAGAACTAAGTTCAGGGTTAGTTAGACGATTTCAACAGAAATGGAATTATAGTGGACAAGTGAAATTAACCAACTTTTATGGACCAACTGAAGCCACTATTTATGTGAATGCATTTGATATTCAGCCTAATCAAGAATTTGTTTCTATTGGGCAGCCAATACAGAACACGCAATTATATGTATTAGACCAAAATCAACGCTTGCAATCAATAGGAATTGAGGGTGAGTTATATATTGGTGGTGCTGGTTTAGCACGTGGATACTTAAATCGTCCGAATCTTACTGCTGAAAAATTCGTTTCGCATCCATTCCAATTGGGGGAACGACTATATCGAACAGGAGATTCAGTAAGATATCTAACTGATGGAAATATAGAATTTATAGGTAGAATGGACCATCAAGTCAAAATGCGTGGTTTTAGGATTGAATTAGGAGAAATTGAAGCCACTTTAGAAAAATGTTCGTTTATTAAAGAGGCTGTCGTATTAGTTAGAGAAGATCGTCCAGGTGATCAACGATTGGTTGCATATGTAATAAGCGATGAAAATACCGAGGAGTGGAGAGAGTATTTACAAAAACAATTACCGAATCATATGATTCCAGCGCACTTTGTAGAGTTAGAACACTTCCCGCTTACTCCGAATGGGAAAATTGACCGAAAGGCCTTGCCAATACCTGATGAGCAAGCTATTGGAGATTTAAATGTTCTACCTCGGACGCCATCAGAAGAGCTTATTGCCTCGGTTTGGGGTCAAGTGTTAGGGATAGAAAATATTAGTATTCAGGATTCCTTCTTTGAACGTGGTGGGCACTCACTACTTGCTACTCAAATCGTCTCTCGGTTACAAGAACTGTTCCAAATTAAAATTCCATTACGTGAACTTTTCAAGCACGATACAGTGGAAGCATTGGCGAAACGAGTGGATCAGTTACGAAAAGAAGATAAAGAACGAGAGGTTGCTCCTCTTGTACCTATGAAACGAGAAGAAGTTATCCCACTTTCCTATGCGCAGAAACGTCTATGGTTTATTGATCAATTAATGCCAAATAGTGCGATGTACAATATTCATGCAGCGTGTCGCTTAACAGGTAAATGGTCAATTGAAGCATTGGAGGTCGGATGGAATCAATTGTTGGAGCGTCATGAATCATTAAGGACGACAATTCTAGAACAAGAGGATGAACCTTTTCAACAGGTTCAATCTCATGTGTTCAGACATATTCCTCAAACGAATCTAACAGATCTTTCTTTGGAAGATAGGGAAAGAGAAATGAAACGCCTTATTCAAAACGAGGCGGAGGAACCATTTCATTTGGGACAAGGTCCTCTGATTCGAACACGAATATTGAAAGTGGACAGGGAAGAATGGGTTCTCATTTGTACGATGCATCATATTATTTCAGATGGATGGTCAATGGGAATCTTACTTGAAGAATGGATGGCTTTTTATGAAGGAGCACTAACCGGAAAACCAGTGGAATTGAAGGAGTTATCTATCCAATATGCAGATTTTGTCATGTGGCAGAAGGAATGGCAAAAAGAGGAGAATTTGAATCAGCACCTTCAATATTGGAAGGAAGAATTATCTGGGGAACTACCGGTTTTACAATTACCGATGGATCGTCCTCGACCTGCAGTTCAAACCCATCGTGGTGCAAGTCAGTCCTTAATAGTGGCGAATTCCCTACAGGAAAAGCTCAAAGATTTAAGTCTGCAAGAAGGATGCACTTTATTTATGACATTGATGGCAGCGTATCAAAGCTTCCTTTCTCGTTATACAGGACAGGACGACATTATAGTTGGAAGCCCAATCGCTAATCGAAATGTGAAAGAGATTGAGGGATTAATAGGATTCTTTGCAAACACGTTGGTTTATCGAGCTGATTTCAGTGAAAATCCGACGTTCCAAGAACTTTTGTCGCAGGTAAGAAAAAAAGCGCTAAAAGCATACGAGTATCAGGACATCCCATTTGAGAAAGTGGTAGAATCCGTAAAACCTGAACGGAATACAAGTCATTCACCAATATTCCAAACTATGTTTACTTTACAGAATACGAAACAAGAGTTTCTTCAGCTATCTGAAAGACAAATGGAACTCATGGAAAGCCATGCTTCTGTTGCCAAATTTGATTTGAGTTTATTTGCTTCTGAGACGGAAGAAGGATTATCACTAACCTTTGAATATAATACTGATTTGTTTAATGATACAACCATTGAACGTATGGCAAGTCATTTTAAACATTGGTTAAATCAAATTGTCTCTCATCCAAAATGTGTACTATCAGAACTGAATATGTTATCGAAAGTAGAATATAAGCAACTACTAGAGGAATGGAATAAATCGCGTGTTATAGATATGGAAGAAAGTACGATTCATACAATGTTTGAAGAACAGGTGAAAAAAACACCAGAAGCAATTGCAGTAGTGTGCGAAGATGAAGAACTAACATATCGAGAGTTGGACGAACGCTCGAATCAGTTGGCACATTATTTACAAAAAAATGGTGTAACATGCGAATCATTAGTTGGGGTTTGCGTTACACGTTCATCCGAGATGATTGTCGGTCTTTTAGGAATTATGAAGGCGGGAGGGGCATATGTCCCAATTGATCCAGCGTATCCGGAAAGTCGACTGCAGTACATTTTAGAAGATGCTCAAATAAAGGTACTGGTGACGCAGGAAAAGTTACAACAAAAAATGGTTATACCTAAATTCGTCAACGTGATTTGTATTGATCGTAATCGAGCAGAAATAGAACAAGAAGTAACTACGGTATGTACGAGTGAAGTGACGGGCGATAACTTAGCCTATATTATCTATACTTCAGGTTCCACTGGAAATCCAAAGGGAGTAATGATTGAGCACAGGAATACAGTAACAATGATTCATTGGGCGCACCACACGTATTCCCGAAAGGAATTAGCGGGAGTGTTAGCTTCAACTTCGCTATCTTTTGATTTATCCGTTTTTGAAGTATTTGTTCCCTTAACGATGGGTGGTAAGGTGATTGTCACTGAAAATGCTCTACATCTAGAGAAGTTGTCTTCCAAAGGTGTGACTTTGGTTAATACTGTGCCATCGGCAGCAAAGGAACTGGTTCGAGCAAAAACAATACCTTCTTCGGTAAAGGTGATGAATTTGGCTGGAGAACCATTGCCATATTCGCTTGTTCAAGATTTATACGAGAGAAATACGATTGAAAAGGTGTACAACCTATATGGACCGTCCGAAGATACTACGTATTCCACGTATATGGAATTAGAAAAGGGTGTCATGCATAGGGTCCCACCGATTGGTAAACCAATATTCAATACAGAAGTATATGTACTAAGTGCTGAACAAAAAATGGTTCCAATTGGTGTAGTTGGTGAGTTGTACATTGGTGGATCAGGATTAGCACGTGGATATTTAAAGCGCCCTGACTTAACGAAAAATCGTTTTATACCGCATCCGTTTAAAGAAGGAGAGCGAATATACCGGACTGGAGATTTAGTAAGGTATTTGCCGGATGGAAATTTGGAGTATGTTGGGCGAATCGATCATCAGGTGAAAATTCGTGGGTTCCGGATTGAACTAGGAGAAATTGAAGCGATATTACAAAGGCATACACTAGTTAACGAAGCTATTGTGATGGTGCGGGAAGATTATCCTGGCGACCCACGTTTGATTGCCTATGTTGTAGGAGACGGAGATGCTCAAAAGTGGCGTGATTATCTCAAGGATCAACTACCAAATTATATGATCCCAGCCTATTTTGTTGGATTAAATGCATTTCCACTCACTCCTAATGGGAAAATTGATAGGAAGGCTTTACCAGCACCAGAGAAACAGGAGATAGCAAGTGGTTATATTGCTCCTCGTACGTCTACGGAAAAAACAATCGTTTCGATATGGCATGAAGTTTTAGGTATGGAAAACATCGGAATTCAGGATTCGTTTTTTGAAATTGGTGGCCATTCATTACTTGCTACGCAAGCTGTTTCTAATCTTAAAGAGGCTTTTGCAATCGACATACCATTGCATGATTTATTTATGTTTCATACGGTGGAGCAATTGGCAGAACAGATTGATCAATTGCTCGATAACAAAAATCAAGAAATGCAGAATGGTAGTAAGGAGAATGTAAGTCTTCAAGACTATATTCAAAAGGAAGCAGAAGTGAGTAATGATGAAGAATTACTGGAACTACTTAAGCAATTAGAAGAGCTATCAGAGGAAGAAGCACAAGGGATATTCGAGAGTAATTTGATTGAGGAAGGGGTAAAAAAATGAGAAGTGATTTACTTGCAAAGCTGAGTTCACTTTCTCCTGAGAAGAGAGCATGGCTTCAGAAGCAAATGCAAAAAAAGGAGAATAAAGAAGCACTCCCGTTGTCTTATGCACAACAACGTTTGTGGTTTATGGACAGATTTAATCCAAATAGTTCTTTATATAATATTCCAACGGTATGGCATCTAAAAGGAAATTGGATACCTGAAGCATTAGAAAAGGGATTCAATCGACTCATTGAACGCCATGAATCATTACGAACTGTTTTTAAAGAAGTAGGAGAACAACCTGTGCAACAAATTGTCGAATTCCTTCCTAGAGCATTACCTGTAAGAGATTACTCTCAACTTCCTCTAGAAGTAAAAGAAAAAGAGGTAGATAGTTTAATTGCGAGAGAAGCGCAAGAACCATTTAATTTAATGAATGGTCCTTTAGTTCGTAATCAGCTTGTTCAATTAGAGAAGGATGAATGGTTATTACTGTGTACGATGCATCATATTATTTCTGATGCTTGGTCCATTGGTATATTCATGAATGAATTACTTGCTTTCTATGAAGAAGAAACGGGCGGAAATCCTGCTAAATTAAGTTCATTATCCATTCAATATGCAGACTTTGCGAAGTGGCAAAAGGAGTGGTTGCAAGGTGATGTGCTAAATCGTCAGCTTACGTATTGGCAAGAAGAATTATCTGGTGAGCTTCCTATTTTACAACTGCCAGTGGATCGACCTCGACCGGTTAAGCAGACTTACTCTGGGGCTACGCATCACGTAATTTTTCCTTATAAATTGCTTAGTCAATTGAAGGATATAAGTCGACAAGAAGGATCTACTTTATTTATGACTTTAATGGCCGCATACCAGAGCTTTCTTGCTCGTTATACGGGACAAAAAGATATTCTAGTTGGTAGTCCGATTGCAAATCGGAACCATAAGGGAGTAGAAGGATTAATTGGTTTCTTTGTTAATACGTTGGTTTACCGATCAGATTTGAGTGGCATCCCTACTTTTCGAGAGATTTTGAACCAAACAAAGAAAAAGGCGTTAAAAGCTTACGAATATCAAGATATACCATTTGAAAAAGTGGTAGAAGCTGTGCAACCTGAACGAAGCACGAGTCATTCCCCTATATTTCAGACCATGTTTACGCTACAAAATATAAAACAAGAACGACTAGATTTGCCTGATAGAAGTATTGAAATGGTAGAAAGTAATATGTCTATTGCTAAATTTGATTTGAGCTTAACTGCCTATGAAGTGGAAGAAGGTCTATTCGTCTCATTTGAATACAACACGGATTTATTTGATAGTAGTACCATTGCACGTATGGCAGGACATTTTGAGAACTGGCTAAATGAAATCACGTATCATCCAGATGAATCATATACAAAGCTGTCAATGTTATCGGATACTGAGCAAAAACAACTCCTAGAAGAATGGAATGATACGGACGTAGTTTATGGTCATGATTGTATGATTCATGAGCTATTTGAGCAGCAAGTTGCACGGACACCTAATGCAGTGGCGGTAGTTTATGAGGGTGGAAAGCTAACGTATCAAGAACTGAATGAAAAATCGAATCAATTGGCACATTTTCTACAAAAACGAGGTATCGGACCTGAATCATTAGTGGGTATATGTATTGAACGTTCTCCTGATATGATTATTGGTCTCTTTGGGATTTTGAAAGCAGGTGGGGCTTATGTCCCACTGGACCCAAGTTATCCCGAAAACCGCCTGAGATACATTTTGGAGAATTCACAAATTCAAGTGCTGTTAACAAAAGAGGCACTACAGGACTGGTTACCTAAAGATATTCGAGCAATTTGTTTAGACCGGGATCAAGTAATGATTTCTAAAGAGAGTAATTTAGCTCCGGTGAGTGGAGTAACAGCAAATAACTTAGCCTATATTATATACACTTCGGGTTCGACGGGAAATCCAAAGGGGGTAATGATTGAACATCATTCCGTTATCAACCGTCTACAGTGGATGCAGAAAAAATACCCATTGTCCGAGGACGATACAATCCTACAAAAGACACCGTTTTCATTTGATGTTTCTGTCTGGGAATTATTTTGGTGGTCATTTGTAGGAGCACGTGTTTGTTTACTTCCACCAGGAGGAGAGAAAGATCCTGCGGTGATTGAGGAGTATATTGAACGATATCGTGTGTCCACCATGCACTTTGTTCCGTCGATGTTATCTACTTTTTTAGATTATATGGAACTATATAATTCGAAAAGGGATGTATCGTCTTTAATTCAAGTTTTTACTAGTGGAGAAGCGTTAAACACTGAGCAGGTTCGCCGGTTTAAGGGGATCTTTTACAATGTTCAGCAAACAAAGTTAATTAACTTGTATGGTCCTACTGAAGCGACTGTGGATGTGACTTATTACGATTGTGATTTAGAAAAAGAGGCAATGCTTATTCCGATTGGTCGTCCGATTGATAATACAGAGTTGTATGTGTTAGATCAATATCAACAAGTGGTCCCGATTGGTGTGGCAGGGGAACTTTACCTTGGAGGAGTAGGATTGGCACGTGGCTACTTCAATCGACCGGATTTAACTACTGAACGTTTTATTCCGCATCCTTTTAAGGACGGGGAACGATTATATCGAACGGGTGACTTGGTGAGATATATGAATGATCGTAACTTAGAATATATTGGAAGAATAGATAACCAAGTCAAAATTAGAGGATTCCGAATTGAATTGGGAGAAATTGAAGCAGCTTTACATGATCACTCATCTGTAAAAGAGGCAGTCGTGTTGGTGAAGGAAGATCGACCAGGAGATAAGCAGTTAGTAGCTTATGTAGTGGGTGAAGGGGATACTGGAGAGTGGCGTGAATATCTCAAGAAGCAATTACCACATTATATGGTTCCGGCATACTTTTTCCAAATTGAAGGTATGCCACTCACTCCAAATGGTAAAGTGAATCGGAAAGCATTATTGGAATTAGAAGAACAGTTCATAAGTGAAGATATTACTTCATCACGAACACCAGTGGAGGAGCTCATTGTTTCCGTTTGGAGCCAAGTGTTAGGAATAAAAAATATTAGTGTGCAGGATTCCTTTTTTGAAATCGGTGGTCATTCACTACTAGCTACTCAAGTAGTGTCACGTTTACAGGAAATTTTTCAAATCGAATTACCAGTACGTGAACTATTTGAATATACAACGGTGGAGTCACTGGCAAAGCGATTAGAACAGCTACGTAAAGGAGATAAAAAACGAGAGATTCCGCCACTAATACCGATGGAGCGAGGAGAAGCTATTCCATTATCTTATGCCCAACAACGTTTATGGTTTATTGATCAATTTACACCTAATAGTGCCCTTTACAATATGCCAATGGTATGCCGTCTTACAGGGAATTGGCTACTTGAAGCATTGGAAACGGGATGGAATCAACTAATAGAACGTCATGAATCACTGCGGACGGTCTTTCAAGAAGTGAATGGTCAACCCGTACAGCAAATTAAATCGTATGCTTTTCAATCAATTCCGAAAACGGATTTAACTATGCTTTCTTCTGAAGACCGAGAAGAAGAGGTTAAACGTTTCATTCAACAAGAAACAGAAGTGCCATTTGATTTAACAGAGGGTCCATTAATCAGGACGAGTATTTTGCACGTGGGAGAGGAAGAATGGATACTCCTTTGTACTTTACATCATATCATTTCAGATGGATGGTCAATGGGAATCCTACTTGAAGAATGGATGGCATTTTATGAGAAAGCAACGGATGGAAAGGTGGCGGAACTTGAACCATTACCGGTTCAATATGCCGACTTTGCTCAGTGGCAAAAAGGATGGCTGAAGGAGGAAGTGCTTGATCAACAACTTCAATATTGGAGGGAAGAATTGTCTGGGGAGCTTCCTGTACTCCAACTTCCTATGGATCGCCCGCGTCCTGCAATACAAACTCATCACGGGTCGACATACACTCTAGTTTTGCCAAGCACGCTACATGATAAATTGAATGAACTTAGCCGAAAAGAAGGGGCTACACTCTTCATGACGCTGTTGGCTGCGTATCAAAGTTTTCTATCTCGTTATACGGGACAAGAAGATATTTTGGTCGGAAGCCCAATTGCGAATCGGAATTATAGAGAAATTGAAGGACTAATTGGTTTCTTCGTTAACACGCTGGTTTATCGAACTAATTTGAGTGGTGGACCGACATTTCAAGATGTACTGTATCAGGTTCGTCAAAAGGCATTGAAGGCGTATGAATATCAAGATATCCCATTTGAAAAAATTGTAGAAGTTGTGCAACCGGAGCGAAGTACAAGTCATTCGCCAATCTTCCAGACTATGTTCATCTTGCAAAATATGAAACAAGAGTTTCCGGTGTTATCTAGTAGAAGTATTGAAATGATAGAAAGCCATAGTCCAATTGCAAAGTTTGATTTAAGTGTGATGGCAGTTGAGACAGAAGAGGGATTACTTTTTACTTTTGAATACAATAAGGATTTATTCAATGCTACTACTATTGAACGGATGGCAGGACACTTTGAGAAATGGCTATATGAAGTTTCTCATCGCCCACAAAATCCGTTGCATGACCTGAGCATGCTATCGGAACCCGAGCGTAATTTGTTATTAGAAACATGGAATGACACTGTAATGGAAATGTCCCATCAGGGTCTTATTTGCGAAAGATTTGAGGAGCAAGTAGCAATGCGTCCTGATGCGATTGCGATAGTTGATCAAACAAAACAGTGGACTTATGGTGAACTGGATATACAAGCAAATCAGTTGGCAAATGTTTTACAGCGAAAGGGAGTAGCCCCAGAGTCAGTGGTGGGAGTTTATCTTCCGAGGTCAGCAGAGCTAATGGCAAGTTTACTAGGCATTTTAAAAGCTGGTGGAGCTTATGTTGTTTTAGACCCGTTGTATCCAAAATCAAGGTTAGAATACATGATTGAAGATGCAGGAATTCAATTTGTAGTGACGGCGGAAGTACAAGAAGGACATTTCGCACACGTCGAAATGGTGAGGTTAGAAGAATTAACGGTGGAAAGCGTAATTGCACCTACACGTCAAATAAATCCAGAGAACTTAGCCTATATTGTCTATACCTCTGGTTCTACAGGAAAACCGAAGGGTGTTATGGTTGAATATCGCTCATTAATGAATATGGTTTCTTGGCATCAAGAAGTTTATCGTATTTCAGCAGAGGATCGTGCGACTCAGATTGCAGGGGTTGCTTTTGATTCGGCTGTCCAGGAGATTTGGCCGTATCTAACTGCTGGTGCAGCACTCTACTTGTCAACAGAGGAACTGAGAATTAATCCAGAAGCACTAAGGGACTGGCTCATTGATTCACGAATAACAGCTAGTTTTGCACCTACGCCTATTCTGGAAAGACTCTTGAAATTATCTTGGCCAGATAAAACGGATCTTCGTTTTATCATTACTGGTGGGGATCAATTAACACAGTATCCATCTAACGATATTCCTTTTGCGGTAATTAATCAGTATGGTCCATCGGAAAATACCGTTGTTACCACAGATTGTTATGTACCTGTAGGAGTGACAACAGGTACGCCATCGATTGGTCGACCGATTGCGAATACAGAAGTTTATGTGTTAGATTCTCATCTTCAGCTAGTACCAATTGGTGTAATTGGAGATCTCTATATTGGAGGGAAGAGTCTTGCACGTGGATATGCTAATCGTCCGGATCTTACAAAGGAAAAATTTATTCCACATCCTTTCAAGTCAGGAGAACGTCTCTATTATACAGGAGACAAAGCAAGTTATCTTTCTGATGGTAATCTCCAGTTCCATGGACGTATAGATGACCAAGTGAAAATTCGTGGTTTCCGGATTGAATTGGGAGAAATAGAAGCTGTTTTGCAGGCGCATTCTTCTGTGAAAGAAGCTGTTGTATTGGTGCGAGAGGATAATCAAGGTGATAAGAGATTAGTAGCTTATGTAGTTGGTGAAGGAAGTGTCCATGAATGGCGAGAACATCTACAAACACATTTACCTAATTACATGGTTCCAACAAACTTTATTGAGATGGAATTTTTACCACTTACACCGAATGGAAAACTTGATTTGAAGGCATTGCCTATACTTAGTGAACAATCCGCTGAAAATACTGTATACCCAAGAACTCCGCTGGAAGAACTTATTGCTTCAGTGTGGAGTCAAGTGCTAGGAATAAGAGACATTGATGTTCAGGATTCATTCTTTGAGCTCGGTGGTCACTCTCTACTTGCTACACAAGTGGTCTCACGCTTACAGGAAGTCTTTCAAATCAAATTGCCAGTACGTGAACTGTTCGAATATTCAACGGTCGAAGCATTATCGAAACGAATAGATCAGTTACGTAAGGGGAGCGAAAAACGAGAAATTCCACCATTGATGCCGATGGAACGAGGGGGAAATATTCCACTGTCTTATGCCCAACAGCGCTTATGGTTTATTGATCAATTTGCACCTAATAGTGCACTTTATAATATGCCAATGGCATGCCGTCTTACAGGGAATTGGTTACCTGAGGCATTGGAGTTGGGATGGAATCAGTTGATAGAGCGTCATGAATCTTTGCGGACTGTATTTTATGAAGAGGATGGCCATCCTATGCAGCAGATTCAACCGTACGTTTTCCGTCCGCTTCTGCAAATGGACTTAACTAAGCTTTCATTAGAGGAGCGAGAAAGAAAGTTGGAGCAATGGATTCAAACTGAAGTCGAATCTCCATTTGATTTAGAACAAGGGCCATTGTTCCGTGGGAAACTCATAAGAATTTCAGAAGAAGAATGGGTTCTTTTGTGTAATATGCATCATATTATCTCGGATGGATGGTCGATGGAAATCTTGCTTCAAGAATGGATGGCATTTTATGAGAATGCGATTGGTGAAAAACAAGCAGAGCTGGAACCACTACCAGTTCAATATGCCGATTTTGCTCAGTGGCAAAGAGAATGGTTGAAAGATGAAGTACTATATCAACAACTTGCATATTGGAAGGAAGAATTATCTGGTGAGTTACCAGTCTTAATGTTGCCCATGGATCGTCCGCGTCCGCCAGTGCAAAACCATCATGGATTAACTCATAATGTTTTGTTATCGCGCTCATTACTGGACAAATTAAACGAACTAAGTCGTCAAGAAGGGGCCACACTTTTCATGACCTTATTGGCATCGTATCAAAGTTTCCTTTCTCGTTATACAGGACAAACGGATATTATTGTTGGCAGCCCAATTGCAAATCGAAATTATCAAGAAATTGAAGGACTGATTGGTTTCTTTGTCAATACATTGGTTTATCGAGCTGATTTAAGTAATGCACCGGCATTTCAAGAGTTGTTGTCTCAAGTACGGATAAAAGCATTGAAGGCGTATGAGTATCAAGATGTTCCGTTTGAGAAAATTGTAGAGGTTATCCAACCTGAACGAAATACAAGCTATTCTCCGATTTTCCAAACCATGTTTACTTTGCAAAATGCGGGACAGAAGCTACCAGAACTACATGGAAGAAATATAGAAGTAATGGAAAGTAATGCTCCAATCGCTAAGTTTGATTTAAGTTTAACTGCTGCAGAAGTGGAAGAGGGTTTATTACTTACTTTTGTTTATAGAACTGATTTATTTGATAGCTTAACTATTGAATCCATGGCTGAACATTTTGGGAACTGGTTGAATGTAATCGTGGAGAATCCTGATAAATCATTAGCTAAGTTGCCTATATTAACAGGATTACAGCAAAAACAGTTGGAAGAGTGGAATAATGATGCTGTAGCATATCCGCAGGAAAGTACGATTCATCAGCTGTTTGAAGAGCAAGTAAATCGTACACCTGATGCGGTAGCAGTGGTAGATGAAAAACAGCAGTTAACGTATCGAGAGCTGAATGAAAAAGCTAATCAATTGGCCCACTATCTTCAGCAATGCGGGATTGGGAATGAATCATTGGTTGGACTTTGCTTTGAGCGTTCAGTTGAGATGATTGTTAGTATTATGGGGATTTGGAAGGCTGGAGCAGCCTATGTTCCATTAGACCCATCATATCCAGAAAGTCGTCTACGATATATTTTGGAGGACACTGGAATTCAAGTATTAGTTACGAACGAGTTATTGGAAGACTGGATACCTAAAGAAATCAAGATAGTTTGTCTAGATAGGGATCAAGCAATGATTTCACAAGAAAGCATTCTTTCACCAAAATGTGAAGTAACAGGAGAAAACTTAGCGTATGTTATCTATACTTCAGGATCAACGGGGAATCCAAAGGGTGTCTTGATACAGCATCATTCTGTACTAAACTTGTCGCATGGTTTACAAAAAGAAGTTTTCGAACATGAGATACCATCTAACATGCATGTCGGTTTAAATGCGTCAATTGCCTTTGATGCATCTATCCAGCAATTACAAATGCTGCTTTATGGTTCAAGTTTGTATATTATTCCGAATGAAGTACGAAGTGATCCGGAGCAGTTTGTAGCTTATATTAGGGAGAACAAGTTAGAAATCTTTGATATAACACCTTCATTGCTTCAATTACTTATAGATGCCGGATTGTTAGAAACGTGCGATGGCGTTCATGTTCCAAGTAAGGTACTGGTTGGTGGTGAAGCAATTATGCCGTCATTATGGGAACAGCTAGTAGAGACTGATAAAATACAGTTTTATAATGTATATGGTCCTACAGAATGTACGGTTGATGCAACATGCTATCATATCAAAAAAGATAGTAAGAGAGTAACAATTGGGCGTCCATTGCCTAACGTCCAAACTTATGTATTAGATAGTAATAGGTTTCCAGTTCCAGTTGGTGTGATGGGGGAACTTTATATCGGAGGAGCAGGTCTAGCAAAGGGGTACTTGAATCGTCCAGAGTTAACATCCGAACGATTTATTTCTCATCCATTCAAAGAAGGCGAGAGGTTATATAGAACAGGCGATCTTGTGAGATATCTTCCTGATGGTAATATAGACTACTTAGGAAGAATGGATAATCAAGTGAAGATTAGAGGATTTCGAATCGAACTTGGGGAGATTGAGTCGACTTTACAAGAGCATGACTTGGTAAAAGAGGTAGTTGTAATAGTTAGGGAAAATCAGTCGGGAGATAAGAGGTTAGTAGCTTATGTAGTGGGCGAAGGTAGTGTAGAAGAATGGCGAGAGTATCTTAAAACAAAACTGCCAATCCATATGATACCTTCCTACTTTGTCGAAATGAAAGAATTCCCGCTAACCATAAATGGAAAGGTTGATCGGAAATCGTTACCTATACCAGATTATCAAGGAACACAAGAAGGCTACGCGGCCCCAAGAAATGAACGTGAACATAAGCTTTCTATGATTTGGGAACGTGTGCTAGGTTCAAAACGTATTGGTATTTATGATAACTTTTTTGAAATTGGTGGAGATTCAATTCTTAGCATTCAGATTGTCTCTCGCGCAAAGCAAGCTGGTTTACAGTTGACACCAAAACAACTATTTGAACACCAAACGATTGCTGAGTTGGCGCAAGTAGTCAAAGAAGAACAAGGTGTACAAGCTGAACAAGGAATTATAACTGGAGAGACGATACTTACACCTATTCAGCAAAGGTTTTTTGCACAAAATCATCCTAATCCACATCATTGGAATCAATCCATGTTCTTTAGAACGAAAGAAAAATTGGACATAGGATCACTGGAAAAGGCGGCAGGTAACCTTCTACTTCATCATGATGCCCTGCGTTTAAGATATGAACGTTTACCTAATGGGACTTGGGAACAGTGGAATGAAGGAATTGAAGAACAATTGATGCTGACTGTCATTTCATTAGACGAAGTGCCGGAAGCGGATTGGCATGAAGTTATTCAAAAAGAGATTAATGTTGCACAAGAAAGATTGAATTTACATGATGGTCCTTTAATGAGAATGGTGTATTTTGATGAAGGTGAGGAGACTGGCCGATTATTTTGGACAATTCATCACTTAGCCGTGGATGGTGTTTCTTGGCGAATTTTATTGGAAGATTTGCAAACAGCATATACGCAAGCGGTCCAAGGGCAAAAAATTCAATTACCTATGAAGAGTACATCTTTTAAAGAATGGTCGGAGAAATTACATCATTACGCTGAAACTGGAATATCAAAAGAAGTGCTACATTACTGGGAGCAGCAGGTTGAACAAGACGTAGTTATACTGCCAGTAGATGGTACTATAAGTAATCCAGTAAGCGCAGTAACTGAGGAAATTACTGTGGTGTTAAACGAGAATGAGACCCGTATGTTATTGCAAGAGACTTTAAGCACTCACCGTGTCAAAATCAATGAAGTATTATTAGCAGCATTGGTACAAGCTACAGCAGCATGTACGGGACAGCCGATATTAAGCGTAGATTTAGAGGGACATGGTCGAGAAGAGATTATTGAAGATGTTGATTTATCGAGAACCGTGGGATGGTTTACAAGTATTTACCCAGTTCATTTAAATATTACTAATGCTAATACGCCAATTGCAGCATTAAAAGCAGTTAAAGAACAAGTTCGCAAAATTCCTAATAAGGGTGTTGATTATGGGGTGTTGCGTTACATGAACGCAACAATGTGTGAGCCATTAAGCTCCCAATATACACCGTCTATTAGTTTTAACTATCTTGGACAATTTGACCAAATGTTTTCTAGCGATGCAATGTTTATTCCAGAGAACGAATTTAAGCGTTTAGATCATGCTGCCGGTTCCAAGCGATCGCATGTAATTGATGTAATTGGGGTTGTAACGGATGGAAAACTTCAGTTCACTTGGGTATACAATGTTGGACAATTTGCCAAATCAACGATTCAAAGTATTGCACAGAATATGCTATATCAACTGAGTAGATTGATTCAATCTTCAGATAGAGAATCTGCACTGACCATTTCGGATTTTGCAATGGCTAATCTTAGCCAAGAAGGTTTGACAAATGTACTAAACAAAATGCATCGTGGAAAGAACAATCAGATTACTGATTTATATCCACTATCACCTTTGCAAGAAGGTATGATTTTCCACACATTGCATGATCAAGGGGATGAACATGTTGCACCGTATATAGTGCAATTGAGTTTTATGATTCAAGGGGAAATGGATATTCCTACTTTTGAGCAGGCGTGGAAATCTGTAATTCAGCGGCATGAAATTTTTCGTACAGCATTTGTATGGGACGAAATTGAAAAACCTGTACAAGTGGTGTATGAAAATATCCCATTTAAAGTGAACAAAGAAGACTGGCGTACAATGACAAGTGAAGAGATAGCGGAAAAAAGAAAAGTCTTTTTGGCATTAGATCGAAAACAAGCCTTCCAATTTGATGAAGCACCATTGATGCGGGTAACAGTCATTCAAGAAGGTGAGGAAGAATATCGGATTGTTTGGACCC
The DNA here is from genome assembly GCF_038006965.1 of Bacillus sp. FSL K6-1338. Taxonomy (NCBI): domain Bacteria; kingdom Bacillati; phylum Bacillota; class Bacilli; order Caryophanales; family Bacillaceae; genus Bacillus; species Bacillus sp. FSL K6-1338. The sequence goes on from NZ_JBBOWI010000001.1 coordinate 2,368,281, forward strand.
ATCACCATATTTTACTGGATGGATGGAGTTTACCATTGGTCTTTAATGAATTACTTACAGTCTATCAGAAGAGAATGAATGGAGAAGCTGTGAAGTTACCTAAGTCCTCACCATATAAGAAATATATCCAATGGTTAAGAGAACAAGATAAGGAGCAGGCGGAACAATTCTGGAGAGAGAAGCTAAAAGGTTTTACTGCGCCAACTTTGCTGGGCTTAGAAAGTAAAGAGGAAGAAAAAGGTTACACAGAGAAGGTTACGTATTTATCAGAAGAGCAGACTCAAGCGTTACAAGGATGGGCGAAACGCAATAAACTTACTTTGAGTACAGTAATTCAAGGGGCATGGGCATATCTCATGAGCCGATATAGTGGAGAAAATGACATTGTTTTTGGTGTAACAAGCTCAGGGCGTTCTACGGAGATTATTGATGTTGAAAACATCGTAGGTCCTTTCATTACAACGTCACCGACGCGAATTCAATTGATGGATGATATAAAATTAATAGATTGGTTGCAGAAGATACAAGAGGAAGAGATAGAAAGAAGACAATATGAGTATGCTTCTTTGACAGAGATTCAGGGGTGGAGTGAAGTTCCTAGAGGAATACCGCTGTTCAATAGTTTATATGTGTTTGAAAATTATCCAGTGAAAGAGGAGTCTTCAGAAAATCTGGAAATTGGTGAATTGGAAGGGGTAGAACAAACCCACTACCCATTAGGGTTAGCTGTAGTTCCAGGAATCCAGTTATCGTTAAAGTTAATGTATGACCGTAGTAAGTTTAATAGAGTAACCATTGAACGAATGCTGGGTCATTTACACCAAGTGTTAATGCAAATGCTCAAAAACATTGATCAAAATCTATCGGAGCTAGTATATATTACGGAAGCTGAACAAAGAAAGCTATTGGAAGAATGGAATAATAATACTATATCCTATCCACGTCAAAATGTAATTCATCAACTATTCGAAGAGCAAGTAAATCGTACACCTGACGCGTTGGCAGTAGTAGATGAAAAACAGCAACTAACATATCGAGAGCTGAATGAAAGAGCTAATCAATTAGCCCATCATTTACAGAAATGTGGAATTGGGACAGAGTCATTAGTTGGCCTCTGCTTTGATCGATCAGTTGAGATGATTGTTGGTCTCATGGGAATTTGGAAGGCTGGAGCAGCCTATGTTCCATTGGATCCATCGAATCCAGAAAGCCGCCTGCAATATATTTTACAAGACACGGGAATTAAAGTTTTAGTTACAAATGAGGTATTACTAGGATGGATACCTAAAGACATCAAGACAGTTTGCCTAGATAGGGACCAAGCAATGCTTTCTCAAGAAAGCAAACTTTCACCAATATGTGAGGTAACAGGGGAAAACTTAGCGTATGTTATCTATACTTCTGGTTCGACAGGGAATCCAAAGGGGGCTTTAGTACAGCACCATTCTGTAATAAACCTATCCTATGGTTTACAAAAAGAAGTTTTCTCACATGACATACCTAGTAATATGCGCGTCGGTTTGAATGCGTCAATTGCCTTTGATGTATCTATTCAGCAATTACAAATGTTGCTTTATGGTTCAAGTTTATATATTATCCCAAGTGAAGTTCGCACTAATCCGGAACAATTTGTGTCCTATATTAGGGAGAATAAATTGGAAATGTTTGATATGACACCTTCATTACTTCAATTACTTATAGATGGAGGATTGCTAGAAATAAGTGCTGATGTTCATGTACCAAGTAAGATATTAGTCGGTGGTGAAGCAATTATGCCGTCATTATGGGAACAGCTAGTAGAGACAGAAAAAATTGATTTTTATAATGTATACGGTCCTACAGAATGTACGGTTGATGCAACATGCTATCATATCAAAAAAGATAGTAAGAGAGTAACAATTGGCCGTCCGTTGCCGAACGTTCAAACTTATGTATTAGATAAAAATTTGTTACCTGTTCCAGTTGGTGTAACAGGTGAGCTATATATTGGGGGTGCAGGTATAGCGAGAGGATACTTGAATCGCCCAGAATTAACAGCAGAGCGATTCATCCGTCATCCATTTAATGAAGAAGAACGTTTATATCGTACGGGAGATTTGGTTCGTTATTTACCTGATGGTAATTTAGATTACTTGAGAAGAATTGATAATCAAGTGAAAATTAGGGGCTTTCGTATTGAACTTGAAGAGATTGAAGCGAGTATAGAGAGGCATCCATTGGTAAAAGAAGCAGTAGTTTTGGTAACAGAGGATAAATTAGGAGAGCAGAGATTGGTTGCTTATGTAGTTGGAGATGTTAGTATGCATGAGTGGCGTGAGTATCTCAAGACACAAGTACCAAATTATATGGTTCCCGCTCACTTTATTAAGGTAGACGAGATTCCTCTTACAACAAATGGCAAAGTTGATCGAAAGGCATTGAACAATTTAACTATTTTAAGAGAAAATAACTTCTCTACACCAATCATTCCAAGGGATGAAATTGAATATCAGTTGATTAAAATCTGGCAGGATGTGTTACAGATAGAAGATGTTTATGTAAATGATGATTTCTTTAATAGAGGAGGACACTCTCTCCTTGTAATTAAATTAGTTTCAAAAATTAGGGAGAAGTTTGGAAAAGAGATTAAGGTGTCTACATTGATTAAGAATCCAACAGTGGAAGGAATCGCATGCCTTATTCGTGATAAGCATGATATGACGAAATCAGTAGCAGCGCTAGTTTCACTACAAGAATCAGAGAAAAGACCTTTCTTCTGCGTTCATCCGTTTATGGGGAATGTATTCTGTTACATTCAACTAGCAAGATTGCTTAAGAGCCATTGTTCATTTTATGGTTTACAGAATCCTCTTATAGAAAAGAAAGAAATTGACGAGTTAACTTTGCCGGAAGTAATTCAACTTTACATCGAAGAAATAAAACGTGTTCAGCCAGAAGGTCCATATCGTCTTGGAGGATGGTCTTTAGGCGGTGCGATTGCTTATGAAATCGCAACTGTACTAAGGAGTCAAGGTGAGGAAGTTGAGTTGTTGATACTAATGGATACTAAAGTACCTTCAGAGCAGGACTATAAAACAACGGAGGATATGCTCTCATATATATATGAGCATTTCATTCCTAGAGATTTTACTGAGCAGGAAGAAGGCCTCTTCCATAAACAAGATATGCTTGTAGAGCGATTAATTATGGAAGGAGTACTCCCGCCTGATGCAGATCTTATCAATTTGAAGCAAGTTATCAATGCTCATAGGAAATGCCTGAATATAATGGCAGAGCATGATTTAATACCATACTCTGGAGAAGTTCTCTACTTTAGTGCTGAGGAAGGAAAAGAGTTGTTTACAGATTGGGGACCTTTATTAAAAGGAAGAGTAAATAAGTATTCTGTCCCTGGATCACATGAGGAAATAGTAGACTTCCCCGCAGTTGAAAAGATAGCTAAGTACCTATTAAATGAATTTGAAGAGATAAAAGAAACATCCCTTTCATTAACTGAAAAGTAGAGAGCGCAAAAGATGCAACGCAATGAACGAAAAGGAGAGACCAATACCTGCATGCATATCAAGTGTAGGGAATAATGAATATATTAAGAGCATTACTTTTTAAGGGGATAATGTAAAAAGTAATTGGTAGAGACATAGAAATCTTTGTAATAGAAGCGAATGCCTGATGATATTACTGAGGAAAGGTGCATATTTTCATTGATATGTAAATATGCACCTTTTCTATTGTATTTGCAATTTAATAAAGTTAATTTGAATTTATGTAACGCACATATATGAAGCCATCTTTTAAAAAGGAAGTGATTTATCATACACATTCAAGCTGTGAAAATACCAAAGAATATTGAAAGTCATTTGTTTAAGCAACTTAGTAACTTAGTTTCAAATGAGAAGAAAGAACGAATGAAGCGTTTATTAAACTCATGCGACGTTAATAGGACTCTGATAGGGGATTTACTAATCCGATCTCTAATCTGCCAAAAGTATAAAATTAATAATGAAGAAATTAGATTTAAATATAATGAGTATGGAAAACCTTTTGTTGAAAATTTTTCTGACTTTCATTTTAATCTGTCACATTCAGGAGAATGGGTGATTTGTACTACTGCTAATTTTAATGTGGGTATTGATATAGAAAAGGTTTCAGAGATAGAGGTTCTTAAATTAGCAAAAGAATTTTTTTCAGCGGATGAATTTTATGATATATCTAATATGAATTTTGATGAACAAATTAATTGTTTTTTTGATTTATGGACATTAAAAGAAAGCTATATAAAAACGATTGGAAAAGGGCTTTATACCCCATTAAATTCATTCTCTATAAAAAAAGAATCACGAACTTTAATTTCATACAAGAATATACCTAAAAACTTTTACTTTAAACAATATAACATTGATCCAAATTATAAGTTATCTGCTTGTGCAACAAGGGATGAATTTCCGCAAGAGATAATAATTAAAGACATTTATGCAATTTGCCAAAATATATACAAATTTGAAAGTAAGGAGAAAATCAATGCAGAAGACTAAACTTTTTTGCTTTCCACATGCTGGGGGATCTGCTTTTAGTTACGCAAAATGGAAAAATTACTTTAATCCATATATTGAGGTAGTCCCGATAGAATTAGCTGGTAGAGGATATAGAATTGAAGAAAGCTTGTACCAAGGTATGGAAGAGGCCGTAAATGATGCCTACACTAGTATAGTTAAGCAAATAGACGCTTCACCGTACATTCTATTCGGGCATAGCATGGGGAGTTTGATTGCTTATGAAGTAGCTAGAAAAATACAGGGTTCTAATAACGAATTACCTGAATTTCTTGTTTTGTCCGGTAGAAACCATCCAAATAGTAAAATAAAAAATATCCGATATAATCTTCCTAATGAACAATTTAAAAGAGAAGTTATTGCAATGGGAGGTACACCATCTGGGGTACTTCAATCAGAAGAATTAATGGAGATTTTTCTCCCTATTTTAAGAGCAGATTTTAAGATTGTCGAGACATATATTCATGAAAATAATATACAACCATGTGATATTGATTTTCTTATATTTAATGGGAAAAATGATGAATTTACTACATATGATCAAGTAATAAAATGGAAGCAATATACAAGTAAAACGTGTACTTTTCATTCTTTTGAAGGTAGTCATTTCTTTCTAAATGAAAATATTGAAGAAATAGCAAAGAGTATTATAGGAAAATTAAATTCTAAAAGATTATCAACTAGTTTTTAGGATTTTTCTAAGTATGCTCATGCCTAAGAAACAAAAATATGAAAGATGAAAAATACAGGCATTGCTGAAATATTGTTGAATATATGCATAGAAGCCTAAACGAACTGTTTAAAGGTAGAAACTCTAAGCAAAATGTACATGAATTAACTTTAGTTTAAGCTGGCTTTACCTATAATACCATCAAGATTCCTTATTATACTTAGTACAAAGTACACAACAGTTAGAGAGGCTGTATGTAAAGCAAATGAATATGTGAAGTGAAAAGGCCGACTCTTATAATTATGAGTGGGCCTTTTGGTTTTATGGATATCAAATTAGTGAGCAACATTTCAAAGGGTATCTTGTGATATAACTAAGTAGAATTTTTTAAACAAGGGGATGATGAGATGAATAAATTGAAGGGGAAAATTGCATTAGTAACAGGGGCTAGTAGAGGAATAGGCCGAAGTATTGCATTACATTTGGCACATGCTGGTGCGTTAGTCGTTGTTCACTATAGTAAAAGAAAAGAAGAAGCAGAAAGTGTAGTGGATAAAATTAAACAAGATGGCGGTTCCGCATTTGCGATTCGTGCAGACTTAAGTACTTTTAATGGCATTAATAACTTGTATTCAATGATGGATCAATCTCTTCAAAAATATATAGGTAATACTACATTTGATATCCTTGTAAACAACGCTGGAATTGGGCAGGTTTTAACATTAGAGGAATCTACAGAGGAGTCTTTTGATGAGGTTATGAATATTAATGTGAAAGCTCCATTTTTCATTATTCAGAAGGCTTTGCCACGTTTAAAAGATGGGGGACGGATTATAAATATTTCGTCTTTTGTCACAAGGGTAGCCTCCCCAAGTGTTTTTGCCTACAGTATATCTAAGGGGGCAATAAATACACTCACTCATACTTTAGCTCAACAACTTGGTGTTCGTGGTATTACAGTAAATGCAATTCTCCCAGGCATAATTAACACAGAAATGAATGCTGAGACATTGGGCAACCAAGATGGACAAAAATATGCTGCAGGTTTATCGACCTTTAATAGGTGGGGAGAACCTAATGATATAGCTGATATTGTAGGTTTTCTTTCATCATCAGACAGTCGTTGGATAACTGGTGAGTTAATTGATGCAAGTGGTGGATCTTGCTTATAATATTAGAGGAAAAGCCAACTTAAATTAAGTTGACTTTGCAATTCTATTATTTGTTTGTTAAACCAGTGAACTATGTACCATTTTTTAGTTCTTAGAATAGTCACCTTGAGATGGGGCCAAATGTAGTAAGTCAATCAGGGGAGAGAACTAATTATGCTTTAGTATGATTTATGATAAGTATAAATGGTAAAAAGCAATGAATATGCACAATTTCATATGTAAATAGGTACTTTTTGTTAACTCTTTTAAAGGGAAGGAAATGTATGAAATTATTATGATAGAATCAATTTGTATTAAATCGAAAGGGGATGAGAGTATGCTAAAAAGAATGATTATAGGAGTTTCATCATTATTAGTGGGAGCAACAGTTGGCTTAGCGACTGATGTATCCGCAGCACCTGCACCACCATTAACATCATTAAATGTGGTAAAAGTTGAATCTCAATTAGGCGGGGTTGAATTTATTGGTCCTAATAATTTAAGTACAGCTAAAGATCACGGAGGGAGCTATTTATACATTTATACAAATGAAATGGGATATGGTAGAAATCCAATTGCTCAAATGAGTGGTCAAAAACTAAAAAAAGTAGATTCTAAGATGATTGATATAAATGGGGATAGAACAGTGGATGGATGGGAATATAAATGGGATGCTTCAGGACAGCAAAATGGGCAATTTAAATATCAAAATACATCTACAAATGCACCTTGGAATACATTATCTACGTCATTAAATATTAAATAAACTAACAGAAGAATTCGATGTTATTTTTTTATGTTTGTTATATATGTAACGTTTGGATACCTAAAGGAGTCTACGTTTTTAAGTAGGCTCTTTCTAACTAATGATAAGATATCAGCAAATAGATAAACTATTTTTTCTAATCGACAAATTAAAAGTTTACATAACATTTTTCTGGTAAACAATTCTAGGTTTAATAGTGTAATCAATAAAGTAAGGAAATCTTTCATAAAATCAATTAAGTTATTTAGTGGGTCTTTCATCATAAATATCTAAAACTACATATTTATGAAATTTTATAAAATTTTCACTTTATATTTAGTCTTAAATCATACGATTTTAATACAAAATACTATAATTTGATTAGTAATAGCAGTGAAAAAAACATTAAATATATCTAGATTTTAAAGCTAATGTTACTTTATTACGTAATTTGTTTAAAGGGATATATAGGGTTATTATTCAATGTAACTAAAATAATTTAAAAGGAGATAGGAAGTTATGTTTAAAGTAAAAACAAGGGGAAAAATAAAAGAAATTGTTATGGTTTCAACGGCTTGTACCATGTTGTCAATGTATGGAGCACCAATTTCTAGTACAGAGGCAGCAACCCGATCTCATGCCCCATCAGTTTATGTAACACCACAGAATACTGCTGCTTCAGATATTATTAGCATAGACTGGTCACCAGTCCAAACAGCACCTTATACATATTGGGCTGTGCATAACTGGAATCAGGGAGGAGAAGGTGGTGGTTATGCGGGCTTCCAACAACAAAGTGGTTTTGATCAATTCGGTAAACGTACCCTTCACTTTGCGCTTTGGGATCCAATAGCATCAAACCAAGCAATAAAAGCTGAATATTTATCGCCGACTTCAGAAGCCAGTAGATTTGGTGGAGAAGGAACAGGTCTAAAGGTACAAACAACTTATAATTGGAAAGATAGTGAATGGTATCGAATGACTCTACGTTCTTGGCAAGAAGATGGCCATACAAAGTTTGGCCAGTGGATAAAAGATAATAAATTAAATCAATGGAAGTTAGTTGCTATTATGGATCATCCAGTTGCAAATGTGGCATTTAACTATGGTTTATCGATGTTTCAAGAGGACTGGGCTGGTAATGGACAAGATGTAAGAGAAGCACGTCTTAAAAATGGATACAGCAGAAAAGTTTCAGATAAACAATGGAATTCTTGGAATAATCAGCGTATCTCTGGGCAACATGATACGTCCTATCAATACGATGGAGGAGCAACTTCAGAATATCTATGGGTTAGGGCAGGAGGAAATACTCAATCAACTATTGGTACTGGAAAAACCTTTAATATAAATCAGCCTAGTCAACCAGAAATGGGAAATTTAGATTTTGATATTCAAAATACTCGCTTTGAAGATGGAAAATTAAATGTTTCATGGAAATTGAAAGAACAAAGTACTCCACAGTTTAAAGGGAAAATTGAAATCTATGACAATGAAAAGTTAATGGGACAACCTTTGAAAGTAATCGATAATATTAAGTCTTACAAAACTGAGGTAAGTCAAACTATGCAATTGCCTCAAACGGCTTTTGCTAAAATTACATTAACAGACATATTTGATCGAACTGTAGAGAAAAAAGTAGAAATTACAAATGGAAATTCTGATATTTTAGTAGGGAACCAATTTGCATGGTCCCTAAAAGGATATAGTGATCGAGAAATTGCAAAAGTAGATTATAATAAAACAGCAGAAGAGCTGAAAATCAAATTAGAAGCTGGTGTGCCGCATTCTTATTTCAATAGCACATATGCAAGTATTAAAGTCCAGAACTCATCTGGTAGCGTTTTGTACAATAAGGAAATTATGGGAAATAGACAACAAAATGCTGAAACCCAAACAGTACCTGTAAAAGTAGGAGATTATTTAGAATTCACTCATATAGAAGGGGAAGCAGCAAAGGAAAAAACACGCGCAACATTAACGAATCTTGAAAATAATAAAAATGAGACTATTGGAAAGTCAGCAAGGTATGAGGTTACAAAAGAGGGATTAAAGAAAGTAGAAAAAATGCCAGAGACAACAATTCTAGATGGAAAACAATTTGCATGGTCCCTAAAAGGATATAGTGATCGAGAAATTGCAAAAGTAGATTATAATAAAACAGCAGAAGAGCTGAAAATCAAATTAGAAGCTGGTGTGCCGCATTCTTATTTCAATAGCACATATGCAAGTATTAAAGTCCAGAATTCATCTGGTAGCGTTTTGTACAATAAGGAAATTATGGGAAATAGACAACAAAATGCTGAAACCCAAACAGTACCTGTAAAAGAGGGAGATTATATAGAATTTACTCATATAGAAGGGGAAGTGGCGAAGGAAAAAACACGAGCGACTTTAACTAACCTTGAGAATGGAAAACAGGAATATATAGGAAAGAAAAGAACATATCGGGTTACATCTACAGGTTTAATCAGACAATAGACGTATTAAAAAGTTGGGGGAATCCCCAACTTTTTTTATCATTTTAGTCAAGAGGATTCCTTCTTCAAGGAATGCGAAGTGAGTAGGTGGAGATAAACTGGCTTCGAATAACGGATAGCAGGAAGCTTTATCAATAAGTATGCAAATATTTTAAAAACTAATTTTTATACAAAAAGTGTATACTTATGACAAAAAAGTTTCGTTAAACCAATAATTTTGTTTTGGGTAAATTTAAGGTGCGTAATTAATATGCATTTTTCGAGAAAAATTCATAATTATGTCAAATTTTCTTCATTTACATGACCATGAACGTGGTATAAAAATGAAGCATATCCAAAATTATTAAAGGAGCTGAAAAAATGATTAAAAAACTTATTATTGGTTCTATTTTTTTAGGAACAGCAATAGGAGTAAGTAAACCTACATTTGCTTCAACAAATGATTCTCCATCACAGTTTCAAGATAGGGAAATGCCCAAGTTCAATCAATACCATCACCATGGCAGTATTTAGGGCAAACCTCTAGGGAACTTCAAATTAAAACTAAGGATCCAAAAGTGCTTGCTTTTGAATTAGCAAAAGAGGCTCCATTTTACGAAGATGAATTAGTGGATGTGTGTTCTGCAATCTTAAGAGAAAATGTAAATGTAGTATATTGGACAAGTAAGGAATGGGCTAGATTTGAAGTAGGAAATTACGAGTTTAAACATGAAATGAAAATTTATAGAGATAAAGAACGTCAGCAATTAATTACTTCACTAGAATCATAAAAAAAATAGAAGCTATCTTTAGTAAGATATGCATCCAATGTAGACAGGAAAAGAAAGCACATAAAACTGTTTCGATATTGGAAAGTAAACTAAAAAAACAAGTATAATTACTTGTTTTTTTTAGGTACAGTAATTATTTAGAAGGCTTAGCTTGTGCATGGTCACCTACATTAATTGGATAACCATAATCCGCTCTACAACATGATTGGGATACAAAAGCTAGAAAGATATCAATCCATTTATTTTTAAATTGAATTAATATTCCTCCGTCATGGTATGATTCGTTATATTTTGAAAAATCATTTCACAAGCAATATGTAATACTTTATGGGAACATTATTAAATTTGAACGATATTAACAGAACTTTGTTGATAATTAGCTAAAAAAGTATTGTACGATTAAATACATTGTGTTACATTTGTGTTACAAAACTATTACTCAATGTTATTATTGTTTCGTTAATGTTTCTTGTTGTTTCTGTAATGTTACGAAATTTATAGATGTTTTATGTGTATAGGAGTGTGTGTAGTAAAGAGTCTGAGTTGAAAATAAGTGCACACTTTAAATTTCCTTTCTGTCTGAATGAAGAAGACTACCAACTAATTAAGGGGTTTAAAGTAAAAACTTTAAATAAAATGTGCTTCCTTTCCCACACACAATTTAGTACATATTTAAAGTACAGTCTAGTTGCTACACAGACTCTTGTACATATAAACATTAAGGTGAAATAGAGATAAGGATTTATTACATAAAAAGCATTACTTAGCTAAACGTAAAAATATTATCTGTGCATTTTGATAAAATGTTAAAATGCCTAGATGATATTTTTTAGAAGATTTCTTGGATATGTTTATGAATAACAATTTCTAATACTTAATGATTCTCTACTACTGAAATATCCAATAATTTATGTAATTGGATTTATAAGGTGTATGTACATTCACTTATATAGGGAAAATGAGGTTTTTCATATGAAGTATAGTTATAAAGTTTTTATATTTATTTGGACAATTATTTTATTGTTTTTTCTACTTTATTATGGTTACAGTGAATTTTCCGACACCGAGCAGGTGCCAGTCATAACAATCAAAAAATAGAAGTGAAAAATATTGAGAAAACCAAATGAGATAAAAATAGATACAGTAGAAAGACTACTACAGGAAGTAATTAATCGTACGAAGTTAGATGAAATATTGGAAATAAAAAACTTTAATGGAAAATATGTTGATTGCTGCTTGGGGAGAAAATTGTAGATATCACAATTGGTATAAAGATATTCATGAGTTATTCAGAGGTTACGATTTACACTGCCTTAGGAAAAAAAGATAGGTTTCCGAGACACCCTTTATATTTAAGTAACGATTCAAGCTAATAGATTACATAAAATCAGAGCGGATTGTGCATCGTCTTATTCGAACTACAAGAAACCATAAACGAACAAGTAAAGCGGGACTTAGAGTAAACTGTAATGGTGAAACAGGAGGAGACGCATGGGTGTGGTGTTCAATTTGTCATGAAGAACATCCCGTTCTTTTCTGATATGTTTCAATATAATCAAGGAAACCCCTATCATTCCTTACCATTATGTCAGCACACATATATGGTATACGCTCATTTAACAGAGAATTATGTAGGGGAAGATTTATTTCTTCTGCAAAGTGCTGCAGCATTCCATGATACAGGTAAACCGTTTTGCCGTGTATTTAAAAAGCTCAAAGGGTACCATTCGTATTATGGTCACGAATATGTCAGTACTCACATCGCTTGCCACTTTTTAATGGAACTTGGTTTCGAATAGGAGTTTATTGAGAAAGTATTAATGATTACAGAGTTTCATATGAAGATGTTACATGGCGGGGAAGAGGCAGCACGTGAAATCTATCATTACTGCGGTGATGAGATGCTTACGAAATTATATTTTTTCCGAGATGCAGATGCATTTGCGAAGTAAAGAAGGGAAAAAATGCTTGTAAATATCCACGAACATTGCACGTTCCTTGGTCGATAGGGGTAACAAGTGATGACCGTGTTCTACAAAATATGGACGGATTTGAAACTCAAGAAGTAATCGTACTAGAAAAGTTAGATGGTGAAAATACATCCCTTTATAAAGATGCTATTCATGCAAGGTCGTTATCAAGTGGTCATCACCCATCGAGAACATGGGTAAAAACGTTACAAGGAAGTATGGGGTATAGAATTCCAGAAGGATGGCGTATATGTGGTGAAAATGTATATGCTTGTCATAGCATTCACTACACAGCACTGACTTCCTATTTTTATGTCTTTTCAATATGGAATGAGAAAAATGAATGTTTATCGTGGGATGCAACAGTTGCATGGTGTAAAAAGTTAGGCCTTGCACACGTTCCAGTGTTATATCGTGGCCCCTATAATGAAAAGGTAATTCGTTCGTGCTACAACGGTACTTCACTCTTTGGAGGGATTCAGGAAGGGTATGTACTTAGATTAACGGATGCGTTTCACTATAATGATTTTTCAAAATCCGTAGGGAAATTTGTTCAAAAAGACCATGTGCAATCCAATCAGCACTGGATGACACAAGCGGTTATCCCCAATAAATTAGCAAAATAAAAACACGCAATTCCAAATGGAACTGCGTGTTTTTTCGTTTTCTAACATCATTTGACGTTCATGTATGGTTACTCTTATCAGAGAATATACTCCCTAACACGGAAAACTATTAATTTATTAGTTTTTATTCGTAACTTTTAAAGTATCTAATACGACTTTAGTCGCGTCAGCAATAAGCTTATCATTATATTCTGCATCTTCTTTATCATGATTAGAAAGGATGGCAAGAACAATTGGCTTTTTGTTTGGTGGCCAAATAATCGCAATATCATTCCTTGTTCCATAAGATCCTGCGCCTGTTTTATCAGCTACTTCCCATCCTTTTGGTACGCCCGCACGAATCAACTTATCACCAGTCGTATTTCTCTTCATCCAATCTACTAATAATTCACGTTTCTCTGTTGGAAGTGCAGATCCTAATGTAAATGATTGAAGTGTCTTAGCGATCGCTTCTGGTGTACTGGTATCGCGCGTTTCTCCAGGATGTACTTCATTTAATTCAGGTTCAAATCGTTCAGATTTAGTAACCGTATCTCCTGTTTCTCTCAAGATTTTTTCAAATGCGGATGGACCACCTAATTTTTTAAGAATTAAATTATGTGCCGTACTGTCACTATATCGAACAGAAGCATCTGCAAGTTCTTTTAACGTCATTCCTGTATCCACATGCTTTTCTGTAATTGGATTATAATTAGAAAGGTCTTCACGCGTATACGTAATCCTTTCATCAAGAGCTTCTATTGAGTTCTGACGTAAAAGAGCTCCCGCTGCTAATGATTTAGATGTAGAGGCAAATGCAAAACGATCATTTGGATGATAAGCAACAGTTTGATTTGTACCTGTATCCAGAGCATAAATACCAAGCTTAGCATTATATTCTTTTTCAAGCTTAGCAAAAGAATCATGACCTGTATTTTCTTGTTTAATTTGCTTTATTTGTTTTGTTTGCTTAGGTGATTCAGATGGAGTATTACTATTAGAACACCCTATTAGTGTTACACATGAAAGTAATACGACAGGTACAATCTTTTTGTAGGTAAAGAACTTGTTTAAAACGTACATGAATTTTCAACCTCTTTCAACAATATATGGATTTTGTTTTGGTATTTTAAATACCGATGTTAATTAAAGTGGGTGTTGGATACCAATACTTCTGAAGTTGAATTTTAACAGGATAAGCAGAACCAAAGCGTTTATATGAATGAACGGTTACTGTTTAGGGTGTTTCTTTTTTGCTTACACTTGTAATAGTTTACCTGTGAAAGTATTAAACTCGTAACATTTAAATGAAGTATTTCAATACACACTTTTTTTACATCACTTTACTTTTGGGAATAATAAGTCCTTTCATATTTTTAGGAATACACATAATAGACACTCTAAGTAATAAATTTGTTCCATTTTAACTTGGTGAACGGTAAAGAAAATACAATGAATTGTAAATGAAACCTGTACGGGAGTATAGTACAGTGCATATGAAAAACCCCTCAATGCTATCTCTGAAAAAATCATAATTCTCGGCTTTATAAACTGTATTTTCAAAAACATTGCGAGCTTGTAAGAAAAATGAAAGGTAATTCAATATGAGATAAACAACCTTACTACTACAATGAAAAACAGAATTATTCTTAAAAATCATGAGATACGATATCAAGTTATTTGCGTGTTTAATATATTTGACCAAATATTCCAGTTTCAATAGGAAAAGTCGAATCAGACCATTAACGAATGGTATATTATTCGTATTTTGGAAAAGTCAAAATGTAGACAAGCATCTTCTATCAAATCTCATTCTTAGTGTGTACATTTGGAGGGGATTTCTCATATGAAATTAGTAAAAGTAACAGATGTTAGTTAGGAGAAAGATGATAATGTTAACAAATTCTATGGGAAGGTGAAGAAAGAAGGTAGCGTAGGTCTATTCCTACGTGTATATCATTTAGATAAAAAAGGTGTAACAGCTTGGGAGGAAGTGCAGGAAGACGAGCTTCCTAAGAAAGTAAAAAAAAAACTAGGTGTGAAATAATCATTTATTTGTGATGGTGGATTCTCCTACGTCGAGGGTTTGCCGTTTTTTATTATATGTTATGTTGTAATTTTTTATATGAAGTATATTGAAAAGATAGGGTAGATCTTCTGGAATGATATTTCCATAATTAATAATTTGTACGTTAACCTTTCCATTATTACTAATTCCTTTTGTATCAACAAATTTCCCCACATATCCCTTTGTACCAATATCTTTTAAAGTACGTATAAAAAATGCCCTTTATCTTATCTTTATCTTATCTTTACCTTATCTTTAAATTTTTATATTAAACTTGAAACCTTAAAGTATTGATGTTTGAGTCTAAAAAGGGCGGGAGATAGATGTTCATTACATAGTTTGTAAATAACCAATTACCTTTGAAAAATTGAATTTTTTATACGAGGAGGAATATATGAAGGATACAAGTAAAAAACAAATTATAAAAGTGTTCCTTATTAGTATTTTAGGCTTAGGAATAATACTTGGAATGCTTTATTTTAATCATAAAACCAATATTCAACAAAATAAAGCACTAGCCACCGAAAAACGTGTATTGCAATATGAGTCTACCTTAAAAAAAGAATTAGAAAAATATAATTTAGGAGAGAAAACTGCAGTTTTATTAGGAATTATGTACCAAGAGAGTAGAGGTGAGGGAAACGACCCTATGCAGTCATCCGAATCACTTGGATTAAAACCAAATGAAATTCAAGAGACAAGCTTGAGCATTAAACAAGGGGTAAAACACTTTGCTAAAATGTACAAATATGGAACGGACAAGGATGTTAGCATGGATACAATTATTCAAAGCTATAATATGGGGCCAGGGTATATTGATTTTATTGCTAGTCAAGAAGTTAAACAACACTCGGAGGATTCAGCCAAAACGTTTTCTAAGATGAAGGTTGATCAAAATCCAGCGATGTATACTTGTGGTGGAAATAAAAATAATTTTAGGTATCCATATTGTTATGGTGATTTCACATATGCCACAAAGGTAAATGAAAAAACAAAACTTATTGAAGAACTTCTTCGAAATGTACATATCTCTTCTAAATAAGTTGCAGAATGAAATATAATGATACCATCAGTTATTAACAATAATATCTAAGAAAAAAACTACTTTCTTTCTTAATTCACAAAATTTTCAAAAATAAATTCCGTGGATGTCAATATTTGTTATATAGTATATTTGTCAAAGCATTACCCCTAAAGTTTCTAAAGTCAAGCTGTAAGATAGTTTGTTTGTTTGGCCCGTATTTTCACCTTAAAATAAAAAAACTTGTAGAGATTCCTGCAAGTTCTTTTTGTTTTAAGGGTTAAAAGTGGATTTTAAATATAGTTGCAATTTTTTGAGGGGGAAAAGTAAATGTTTATAAAAACAGAAAGATTATTAATACGAAAATTTGAGTTCAAAGATTGGCAAGCTGTTCATGAGTATACATCAGATATCAATGTTATGAAATACATACCTGAAGGGGTTTTTACTGAAGAAAATACAAGGAACTTTGTGAATGAAAACATTGGTGAAAACGCTAAGAACTTTCCTGTAGTATTAATTAATAAAGATATTCTGATTGGTCATATAGTTTTTCATAAATATTTTGGTGAGCATACATATGAGATTGGTTGGGTGTTCAATCCAAAATACTTCAATAAAGGATATGCTTCTGAAGCAGCACAAGCTACATTGAAATATGGCTTTAAGGAAATGAAATTACATAGGATTATAGCTACATGTCAGCCACAAAATATTCCATCATATCGAGTGATGGAGAAGATTGGAATGAGAAGAGAAGGCTATTTTAGGAAGTGTATACCACATGG
The DNA here is from genome assembly GCF_038006965.1 of Bacillus sp. FSL K6-1338. Lineage (NCBI taxonomy): Bacteria > Bacillati > Bacillota > Bacilli > Caryophanales > Bacillaceae > Bacillus > Bacillus sp. FSL K6-1338. Next base: position 2,385,099 of record NZ_JBBOWI010000001.1, read on the forward strand.
GAATGAATGGTGGGATGAATATTATTACGCTATTTTAGAAGAAGAGTAGTTTTTTAGAACGCACTATTTAAAACGGCAGATTAAAAACAAGTAGGTTATATTTCTTCTGCATATGTTATGAAAATAGTATAATTTAAGAACCCACAATGAAGATAATTACTGATAAAGATATGGTAGTGATGAGATCAGTTGTAGGTTTTGGTGAAAAAAAGTTATCAAACTTGGACATACTAATACTATTCCTCTACAAAGGCTTATAAACGGTATGAAAACAAAACAGTTGTTCAAGTGTAAGAATTTTGAGCCTAACTTTATTTTGTAAATAGTGAGATGATACATGCGGTACAACTTGAATCTTCGTAAAGAAGTATTTCTACATGTATATTACACTGAAAAAAAGTGCAATAGCTTGGGAAGATGTGAAGATAGACGAGTTTCCAACAAAAGTAAATAAAAAAATAAATATGAAATGATTAGTTACTTGGTGCGGATTATGTTGGTCAAGATAACAAAATGTATTCAGTTATTCCTGTTGGATGGGGTGAAAAAAATAATCTTTGGGCTGAAGAGAAAAACGTAGGCGTGCAATCTAATGAGAATAATCCAAATAATTACAAGCCTCAAATAAACGAAGGCAAGAATATTGAAACGAATGATAAGCCCGCATCTAGTACAGCAGGTATAAAGGCAGATAATAAGCCCGAAGAAGCTACTACCAATTGTAAACCTAATAATAAAGAAGTTGAACAATATCATAATAAGGAACAGCAACATAAGGAAGTAGAAGGATTTAAGCCGAGCGATGCAGACATGGAGCGTATTAAACGACAAGAAGACCGGTGGAATACACCATCAGGTGGTGTTGGTGCTACATGGCAAGAAGAAATGAAAAAACAGAAATAAAATAACATACCTATTATACGGATTAAGTGAATTTAAAGTGGAAAATTTATAGTCTTTATTATATTTCATTATATTCATTCTATAAAATTCAAAAAGATTTCCCAGCACCCTGTCTATTAAAAAACATTAATATTGTTTTTGATATTGTCTTATAAGAAGGAATTCATTTAAGATATTAATTGAACATATTGATTGGGAGGATGTTAGAAATGGAATTAAATAATGTGGATGGAATTAGTATAGAAAAAAGTACAAGTATTAACATGGAAGAAATGGAGTTATTGTTACTAGCTGATCCCTCAACAGAAGTAGTTAATGGATATCTTAAAAAGGGAGATTGTTTTGTTTTAAAAAAAGGTGCTGTTACTGTAGGTATTATGATTTTAATTCCTACCCGAACAGAAACGATTGAGATTATAAATATAGCAGTTTCCGAAAAAGAGCAAGGAAAAGGATATGGGAAATATTTACTTGGGTTTGCTATAGACTATGCTAAAAAAGAAGAATATAAAACTATAGAAATAGGCACAGGAAATTCTAGTTTAATGCAACTAGGCCTTTATCAAAAATGTGGTTTTAGAATAACCAGTGTGGATAAGGACTTTTTCTTACGAAATTATAATGAAGAAATATATGAAAATGGTATTCAATGTATGGATATGATTAGGTTAACGCAAAATTTATAAAAATTATTTGTACATAAAAATCGCAACCCCCATTAAATGTAGAGGGTTGCAATTTTTTTGATGTAAAGCGTCATTATGATTTTTGGGTAGCATTAAGGAGTTTATGTATTTGAGAATTATTACAAAATCAACAAGTGTTAATAAATTCATCTGTTATGTCAACAATTTGAATATATTTCAAATTGTTTTTTATAATTCAGATAGATTTTTTTCCATTAATTTTAATGAAAAGTAAAAAATATGAAACTCATCCATTTTAGTTATGGTTAAATGTTCATTTAAATCACTAAAAAATGGGATTTATTGGATAATTATAAACATAATTTTTTCTTTATTCAAGGATGAAAATCGTACTAAATGTAGATATAACAACTATTATATTGTTTTAATGATATAAAAATATTTGGTTTTTTAAAAAAGAATTTTCTGAATTATAAATATTATTATATATTGAGAAAGTAAAAAAAATAGAAAAATATCAATTGAATCCCAAAAAATAACGTGTGAATATTATAGATATAAATTACATCTTGATATTTCGCATGAATTTCTACAAATTTAGATGTTTATTAAATTAGGAGGATTGATAGTGCCAAAAATGTAGTTTGTTGCTAATTCAGTATTTTATATGCATCCATGGGATTTTAGAACGCACAGTTATTATTTGCTAGTAAGCATTTTAATATCAAATCTTTTGGGGAAGTGATAAGTAATGGTCACAGTATTAAATAATGAAACTAAAAGTTTATTAGTTGAAAAAATTGCAAATAAAAATGCGTGTATTGGATATGTAGGCCTAGGTTATGTTGGACTACCATCGGCTCTTAAATGTTTAGAAGTAGGTTATGCGGTAAGAGGTTTTGATAAAAACTCAGTAAAAATAAGAAAACTAGAACGTGGAATAAGCTATATCAGTGATATTCAAGATACTGAAATCCAAGATGCTTTACATACAAATAGATTTTTTGTTAGTACAGAAATGGATTATATAAACGAATGTGATGTTGTAGTTATATGTGTTCCTACACCATTAGAAAGAACTAGTAAACAACCAGATTTAACATATATTCATTCAGCAGTTGATGAAATAGTTAAATACATTAAAAAAGGTACATTAATTATCTTAGAAAGTACTACTTATCCAGGTACTACAAGAGAAGAAGTTTTATACAAATTAGAACAGAAAACTAATTTTAAAATTGGTGTAGATATATTTGTAGCATACTCTCCAGAGCGAATCGATCCTGCAAATCAATCGTTTTCAATTCAAGATATTATAAAAATCGTAGGTGGAGTTACATCTAATTGTACCGATTGTGCAGCAGCTTTCTATAGTAACTTAATTAAGGATATTCATAAGGTAAGCAGTCCAGAAGTAGCAGAGACAGCTAAGTTATTAGAAAATACGTATCGTTTTATAAATATCGCTTTTATTAATGAAATGACACAAATTTGTAATGAGTTAAACATAAATATTTGGGAAGTAATTGATGCCTCAGGAACTAAGCCATTTGGATTTCAAAAATTCTATCCTGGCCCTGACGTAGGAGGACACTGTATTCCGATTGATCCTATTTATTTTAAGTGGATTGCAAATAATAAGGATTTAGCAACAAAAATGATTGATGTGGCAAGAGAAATTAATGAAAACATGCCTAAGTACGTTCTTAATAGAGCACTACAGTTACTAGATGATAAAGATGGTAAGGATATTCTTATGGTTGGTGTTGCATATAAAAAGAATGTTAATGATGCTAGGGAATCGCCAGCTTTGGATATTATGAATGATTTAATAATAGAAGACTATAACGTGGATTATTACGATCCGTTTATAGAGGAACTCATTGTGGGCGATAACACATTGAAAAAATCTATAGATTTAAACCTAAGTCAATTAGACAAATACACTTTAATTATTGTTCATACGGATCATGATTGCATTAATTTTAAATTGCTTAACGAGGTAAATTGTTTAATTTTAGACACAAGAAACATATTTAAAGATGAATCAGTATATAAAAAAAATATTATAAGTTTGTAGGTGATTACATGGTAGAGTTTATTCCTTTTTATCGACCGGAAATCAATGATGAAGATATAGATAGGGTAGTTTCTGCCCTTAAATCTGGATGGCTTTCAAAGGGGCCAAAAGTGATAGAGTTTGAAGAGAATTTAAAAGAATATCTGAATACTGAACATGTAGTAAGTTGTAATTCAGGGACTGCCGCATTACATTTAGCATTACTGTCTCTGGGAGTTGGATTAGAAGACGAAGTAATAGTTCCAAGTTTTACTTTTTGTTCAAGTGTAAACGTTATTATGCATGTAGGTGCAAAACCTGTATTTGTAGATATAGATGAAGAGAATTTATGTCTTGATCTTCAAGATGTTAAAAGAAAAATCACTAAAAAAACGAAAGCAATTATTGCAGTTCACTTTGCTGGATATCCGGCTAAATTAAAAGAACTTCAAAAACTATGTAAAGAATACGGACTGTTTTTGATAGAGGATGCAGCGCATGCATTAGGAACAAAATATGATAATACTTTAATTGGTACACATGGAGATGTTATTTGTTTCAGTTTTTATGCCACAAAAAATATAACAACAGGTGAAGGTGGAGCGTTAGTCACTAAAAATGAATCGATTGCTGAAAAAGCTAGATTATATGGTTGGCATGGTATCACCAAAAATGCATGGAATCGTTATGGTGAAGAAGGAAGCTGGCGTTATGATGTTCTATTACCTGGGTTTAAATATAACATGATGGATCTACAAGCTAGTTTGGGTATTAGTCAGTTAAAAAGAGCTGATGAAATGATTGAAAAACGCAAGAGAATAGCTGAAAGGTACCAAGAGGAATTAAAAGAGGTTCAAGAGTATATAACGTTACCTAATTATACTAACAATCCAAGTGTAAAACACGCATGGCATTTATTTGTTATAAAAATTAATTCTAATTCTCCTGTTAGTAGAGATCAGGTAATTCAAGAAATGAAAAAGAGAAACATTGGGCTAAGTGTTCACTTTATTCCTGTTCACATGCATCCGTATTATGAAGAGAGATTTAACGTATATTTACCTAAAACGGAAGAGATATTTAATCAAATTATTTCATTACCACTGTATAGTGCTCTTACAGACAATGAGGTTGAACATATTATAACGTCTTTAAAAAGTCTATATCAATTAAAAATAGGGAGGTAAATATTTATGAAAATTGGGGTTATTGGTGGCAGCGGATTTATTGGTAAGCATGTTACAAAGGAGTTAATAGCAAGGGGGTATGAAGTAGTTATATTTGATAAATTTAAACCAAGTATTGATGTTCCTTTTAAAGAAATTGATATTTTAGATATTGCAACATTAAGAGAAAATCTTATTGATGTCGATGGGGTAATCCATTTAGCTGCATTAGTGGGTGTTGATAATTGCCGTTTAAATGAAGAAGATGTAGTGAGGGTGAACTTTGAAGGCACGAAAAATATTGTACAGGTTTGTAACGAAAATGGCATAGAAAAATTATTGTTTTCTTCCAGTTCGGAGGTATATGGGGATGGAGTGAGTGTTCCGTTTAAAGAAAATGATATTAAAATTCCAAAATCAGCTTATGGAAAAGCTAAATTAATGTCCGAAGATTATTTGAAAGAATACGCTAGTAATAGTTTGAAAATTAGAGTGGTTCGTTATTTTAATGTATACGGTTCACAACAAAATGATAACTTTGTAATTTCTAAGTTTTTAAAACAAGCTCATAGTGGTGAAAATATTACTATTTATGGAGATGGACAGCAAATTAGATGTTTTAGTTATATAAGTGATATTGTTAACGGAACTATACTAGCCTTTGAATATGAAGGAGAAAACTTTGCAGATTTTAATATTGGCAATAACAAACCTATATCTATGGAAGAACTAGCAATAAAAATTAATGAATTAATGGGCAATAAAAGTAAAATTAAATTTCTTGATTTAGGTGAAGAGGGAGTCCGAAATTCTAGCATTGAAATCTTTAGAAGAATCCCTTCAATAGAGAAAGCTAAATTATTTTTAAACTATCAACCAATTATTTCATTAGATAAAGGACTAGAGATAATAATAGGGGAGAAGTATGGAAACACAGTATCTATATCCTACCTAAGAATCCAAAGAAAATTAAGTATCCCATATATTCTTCTCCTTGGAGTATATCTGATCATGTATTTTTTTTGAAAAGTGTATATAGACCTAATGATTCTAAACTTAAAAAAAGTCTTCAAGCTCTTTATCCGGATGCAGAAATTGTATTAACTAATAGCGGTACATCTGCATTAGTAGTTGGTTTAAAGTACTTAAAAGTGGCAAAGGGAGATGAAGTAATTCTATCAAACTTTAATTGTCCTAATGTAATAGAAGCAATATTAACGGTGGGAGCAAAACCTGTATTAATTGATTTAAACACTAATCATTCAATTTCTCTTAATAAAATAAAAAAACATTGGAATGCTAATACAAAGGCAATTATTCTTACGCACTTGTATGGATGTCATGACGATTTAGAAATTATTGACTGGGCTAGAGAAAATAATATTTATATCATCGATGATGCTGCACAAGCAATGTTTTCTTATCAAAATGGAAAGCCAGTTGGTAGTTTAGGCGACATTGGTATTTTAAGTTTTGGGGGAACTAAACCGATCCCAAGTATTGGGGGAGGAGCGTTACTTCTTAATTGTACAATAAGTGAATTATGTGACATGGGTGAAGAAAAGAAGGAAGAAGTAATTTTAGATTATAAGAATCATTTAAAAACACAATTGGCTATAAAAATAAAAAAGAGTAGAGTACTGAGTTTATTTACTAATTATTGGAGGAAATTAGAGATTCTGCCCTCCTATAATAATAGTAAATTAGATTCTTTACCGGAGAAAACGGAAGTTATAAATCCAAAAAGAATGTCTATAGTACGTTCATTGTTAATTGATAAACACCTACAGAAAACAAAGAAGATTTTAGAAATAAATATATGCAACGCTAGTCTGTGTTATACAATGCTGCAGGAAATTGAAGAAAAGTATGGCGTTAAGATTATATTTTCAGCTCAGAATGTTTATTTAAACTATTTTACCATTATATTCAAAGAATCATCTGATAGATATGAGTGTTCTGTACATTTAGCGGAAAAAGGTATACAAACTTGTTGGAATTACTTACCCCTGAGTGAGATCCCTATTTTTTCGAAGTACGCAACTGAGTCAGAAAATATAGATTATTTATGGCCAAGGGTATTATCAATACCTTTTAAATATCCTTTAGTGAATAAGGACCTTAAGTATATATGTAGTCAAATTCTGAAATATTTAGAGAATAAGAATTAAAAGGTGATTATATGGAAATCGAAATATGTACTGACGCCCAATATTGGGATGCCTGTATGGAAGAATACAATGGTTCTGTATTTCATAGTTACGAATGGGGAAAGTTAATGGAATTATTACCTGGTGTTCAATTTTTCCCAGTACTAATAGAAACACGAGATACAGTAGTTTTAACTCCTATGTATGTACAGGATGGTAGGCTTTTGGGAAGTTTAATTGGTTATGGAGGTCCAATAATAATTGGCCAAGATAAAATAGATTTTTCAGTTTATGAATCCATAATAAATAAGAAGTTTGAAAATAAAATTCAAAAGCTTTTATTACCTATAACGATAAATCCTTTTCAAAGTTATAGTAAAGAAAAGTGGGATTATAAAGAAACTTATATGCTAGATCTACCAAATAGGTTTGAGGATTTATGGACATCGTGTTCTGGAAAAGCTAGGACATGTGTTAGGTATGCACGTAAACAGAATGTTGAAGTTCGTCCTATAACTGTAGCGGAATTAGATGAGTTTTACCAATTATATCAAGAACATAATACAAGTATAGGAGCGAGTTATTCATTTAGTAGAGAGTTTTTTTATCATTTAGTTCTTAATTTGCAAGAAAAAATCCTTTTCTTAGGGGCATTCTTAGAAGAAGAATTAATTAGTTCCAGCATTTTTATAATGGATAAAAAGGTTTTATATTATTGGATTAACATTAACAATACCGAAGGGAAAAATTCACAATCTTCATATTTACTACTAAATGATGCGTTTGAATTAGCAATTCATAATAAATTAAAGTATGCGGATTTAGGATATTCACATAATAAAGGGATTGCTAGACCTAAGATATACTGGGGGGCAGCTTTGAAAAAATGTTTTTGTTTAAAAGAAAGGATTTAAACTATGATTATTAGTGGCCACCAACCAAGTTATTTACCTTGGTATGGTTTTTTTGAAAAAATTCATAAATCAGATGTGTTTGTATTTCATGATATAGCACAATTTGAAAAAAAGGTTTTTTAAATAGGAATCGTATTAAAACTTCACAAGGAGCGTCTTGGTTAACTGTTCCAATACAAATGAAGAATTATAAAGAAATTCCATTTAATAAGTTAAAGATAGACAATACTCAAGATTGGGAACGGAAGCATTGGAAAGCAATAAGAATTAATTATTCTAATGCACCTTACTTTAATGTATATAAGGATTATTTAGAAAATTTTTATTCGGAAGATTGGATTAATTTAAATGATATGAACATGAATTTTATTCATTTTATTATCCGTGAATTAAACATTGATACGGAACTATATTATGTATCAGATTTAGAGGGGATTACAGGTAAGAAAAGTGATTTTGTATTAGAGTTGTGTCAGAAATTTAATGCCAGTACTTATTATTCTGGAAGTTTAGGGCAAGATTATTTAGACGAAAATGATTTTGAGAATGAAAATATAGAAATTATCTACCAAAGAATAAGGGATTATTCCTACAAGCAATTATTTGGGGAATTTATACCACATTTATCTATTTTAGATATTTTACTAAATTGTGGACCAAAGGAAACAGAAAAATTAATTAAAGGAGTCTAAAATTTTATGAATGTACTTGTATTTGCCGCTCATCCGGATGATGAAATAATTGGTGTTGGCGGAACAATAGCGAAACATGTGAAACAAGGTGATGATGTACATGTTGTAATACTTGCAGAGGGAAAATCTTCTAGAGCTAAAGAATATAAAGAGCTAGATTTAGAGGTTAAGAACTTATCTTATAAAGAAACAGAGGGGGCATGTACTACACTTGGTGTAAAAAGTTTTGCAAGACTAGATTTCCCTGATAATCGTCTTGATACATTACCCTTACTTGATGTAGTGAAAGAGATTGAAAATCACATTAAAAAAATAAATCCTACAATTATTTATACTCAATATGGTGGAGATATAAATATTGATCATACTGTTGTTTACAGAGCAGTAATGACAGCGACACGCCCTCTGCCAGATACTAATATCAAATGGGTATTTGCATATGAAACTTTATCTTCTACAGAGTGGAATTATAATGAAAAAGATAAGTTTCTTCCTAATTATTTTGTGAATATTGAAGATCATTTGGAGGAGAAATTAAGTGCGATGAGACATTATGAATCTGAGTTAAGGGAATTTCCTCATCCACGCTCTATAGAAGCAATGAGACATAACGCATTTGTATGGGGTGCCAAATCTGGATACCAAGCGGCTGAGGCATTTATGTTAGTAAGGGGGACATGGTAGGTGAAGAGAATATGTTAATACCACAGGTCCCGTTCTTTGGTTTAGATAGTAAACAGATTGACTTAAAATGGGTTGAAAAAGGCTATGGATTAGAAGCAAATATTTTTGATGGGACATCTTTATTTGATAACTCATATACAAAAAGGTTTTCTGAGGTCCTGTCTTTTGTTCAAACCCTTAATCCATCCTTGTTAACGCTGCATTTTCCTACTGATAATGCAGACTATCTCAATGATGAATTTATTAAAAAGCAACTATATGAATTTATTAACCTTGCTATAAAGTATAATGCATCAGGTATAACAGTGCATGCTAATCAATTCATGAATGTCGCGGAATTTCAAAACTATAATCTTCTAGATAATAGAAAAAGGATTATAGAGTTCTTTAATATGCTAGATGAGGAAATAAAAGGGACTGATATATGGATTGGCGTTGAAAACCTACCCATTATTGGAAACTTGGGCGATGATTTTGATCCTATATTTATATATCCCGAAGATTTTACTGATTTGGTTAATCTGGAGTTATCTAACGTTGGAATAACATGGGATATATGTCATTGGTCTATAACCTATCTTACACGTTTAGGTATTTCTAAATTATTAAGGCAAGAAGAAATTGAATATAAGGATTTTCATAAGTATTTAAGCTTAATGGATTATATTAAACATTTTCATTTTAGTTCTTTTAAGCATTTAACGATTCCTTATAGTGAGATACGTTGCTATGAGGGAGAGAATCCGGCTAATGGATCTATTGATGAAAGTTTATTACATGAAACTTTATTAAAAGTGAAGAACAATACTTTGGATAAAAACATAGGAATTGTATTTGAGGTTCAGGAAACTGATTATACGAATAGAAAGAGGTCATGGGAGACTCTTAATTGGTTTCATAAAAATATTACTGGTATGCAAACAAAAATGAATTATTTGGAGATATAAAAGGCACTATCGGTTTATTTATTTTTACATGTAACTTGAGTTAGAGATTATTTTAATGAACCTTTTCTTCTAAGTAAGTGTGTTAGGAGGGAAGGTTTTAATATTAATCTTTTTTAATCATAGGGAGGACAAATGAAAAAACTAACTCTTATAAAGAAGCTTATTGTAACTTTTGGGATTTTGTTGCTTTTCCTTTTTAGTAATTTATCTGAGGATGTAATACTAGTACATGCTATGACTAAGAACGACCAAAGTTCTCTCATGTCAGATAAGGTTCGTGCTAGTCGAGCTATTGAACATACACGTTTTCTGTCTGAGAAAATTGGTCCACGTCCAAGTGGGACTAAGGAAGAACATAAAGCAGCTACATACATTGGAGATACATTAAAAAAATTAGGGTATGAAGTTGAGTATCAGGCCTTTCCTGTACCAGATCAATATATTGGGAGTATCTCTTTTAGTGTGTATGGAGAAAAAGAATGGCAAGTTGGAGCAGCATCTAATGCATCTATACCTAAAGATCCTGTCGTAGGGCCGGTAGTTTCTATAGGAAAAGAGAACGATATTAAAAATTCACCTGAGCCAATTCATGGGAAAATAGTATTACTGGAACAAGCTGATACGTATGAGAAATATAATGAACAAGTTGAGTATGCAGTAGAAAAGGGAGCAAAAGCTGTATTGTTATATAGTACGATTGGGGATAGAGGCAACTATGGAGAAGCCTTTAACCCAGTTCTAAAAAAGAAACAATCAATACCTGTATTTGGGCTTGCTTATAATCAGGGAATTAGAATGAAAGATAAAATAGTGCATAATAAAAATATAGTTAGTTTAAAGGCAAAACATGAAATGAATTTGAGTTCATTAAATGTTATTGCGAAAAAAAAGCCCAAATACAAGACAGATAATGAGGATGTAGCAATAATGAGTGCTCATTATGATAGTGTTATCGGAGCACCTGGAGCAAATGACAATGCTTCTGGCGTAGGACTTTTATTAGAGTTAGCATACAATTTTAAAGATATAGAGATTAATAAAGAAATTCAATTCATAGCGTTTGGAGCAGAAGAAAATGAATCCTTAGGTGCTTACCATTATGTTAATCAGTTATCTACAACAGATAAGAAACATATTCTAGGGGTTTTTAATGCAGATATGATAGCGACAAGTTACCAACAGGCTAAGGACTTATATGCAATGACACTAGATGGCTCTCAAAATGAAGTAACAAATACTGCAGTAGCTACTAGTAAAGCATTAGGGAAATCGGTTGTATTAACTGGAAAGTTTGATTCTAGTGATCATGTACCATTTTACGAAGCTGGAATTTCCTCAGCACTATTTATTTGGATGGATGTAGAGAGTTGGAATCCCCTAATTTATCATGTTGAAAAGGTATTCCATACACCTCAAGATACCGTTTTAGAAAATATTTCTCCTCAACGTATGCAGGAGGCACTAGAAATTATAGGGACAAGTTTATATTACTTTATCAAAAGATAGGTTTTTTCGGGGGGGGGGGGCAGCATAGCCGACTAAATTTAGATTTTAATAATAATATAGTAAAACTTTTGTTGGGATAAAAATATACTTTGAGCATAGGCGAGGTAACTATATGAGGAGTACATGGAAAGAATTAAAGGGGATGGATCTTAATGTCTGGATCCGCTTTATCGGAGAAGCCTTAAATGGTATTGCAATGATGATGTTAATGCCATTTTTTGCATTATATTTAAAGGATAAAGTGGATTCTCTACTTGAGGTAGGTATAGTTATGGCTTTATCCCCAATTGCGGCGAGTTTTGGTTCATTAATTGGAGGGCATATAGCGGATACTTATGGACGGAAACCAACTATGGTACTCTCTATGGCCAGTAATGGGCTACTAATGCTTGTTTTTTTGTTTATTGATAGTTTTATAGGGTATGCCATTTTATCTATTGGTTTAGGGCTATGTAATTCTTTCTTTGAACCAGCGGCATCTGCAATGGTTACCGATGTAACAGAACCTGAAAAAAGAACTGAGGCATATGGATTACTTAGAATGGCTCATAATATAGGAGCTGCGATAGGCCCTATAATTGGTGCAGCAGTTGTGGTTGTATCAAAAGATGTCATATTTTTGATTACTTCTGGAACCATGCTGTTTTATACAATATTAATGTTATTGTTTCTAAAGGAAACAAAGCCTAAAAATATAATGATACATGAGGAAACACATAAACAGTCAATAAGATTTACGTTAAGAGTTGTTATAAGAGATAGAATATTTCTATTCTATATAGTGACGGGAATCATTATATTTATGGGATTCTCACAATCGGAAGGTATGTTACCACTTCATTTTAGTAATGAGAATACAATGATTTTTGGAAATAGTAATCCATTTCCATATTTAATGACTTTAAATGGCTTATTGGTTGTATGTTTCCAATTTCCTATTTCAAAGTGGTTAACTCACAAACCAATTGGTAAATCAATGCTATATGGTGCTATTCTTTTTGGCGTTGGCCTTTTAGCAATAGGATGGTTACCAAAGTGGTTTCAAGTAATAGACGCAAATGAATTAATTATTCTAGGCTCATTATTAATAGCTTATACAGTTTATACAGTAGGGGAAATGATCATGTCACCTGTCCAAATGACATTCGTCGCTAATATAGCTCCAGAACATTTGAGGGGGACTTATATGGGGGCGGCTAATCTGCAATGGATTACAGGTAATGTATTTGGACCTCTTCTAGGCGGTGTATTACTGGATCAGCTTTTAGGACATATGTTATTTACAATCTTAGGTGTGGGTTGTATTATTTCTGGATTTGTTTACTTACTATTAGATAGACTTATTGAGAATAGAAGTAAACAAATACCTATAAAACAAACATCTTAATTTTAATATTGTTAATGAGTTGAAAATTAAATTTTATGTTTTAAGGATTAAATAAAGTGCACGTTTATTAAGAGTAAACGTGCACTTTATTTATTAGTGTTTAAACTTAATTTATATATAGTGAGTTTTTTAGGTGACGACTTAAGTGTATAAAAGTAATTTGCTACTTTATTTAATTAATTTCAACTAGACTTCTTGTCTTATCAATATGATTAAGTAACATACGATACTCTTCTTCGTACATAGTTACACGTTGTAGAAGGGAATGATTTTCTGTCTCTAAAGTTTTTATTTGACTTTGTAAGTTTGTAAATTCATATGTTTTTTTATAATTTTGTAGAAAGAGAATAATATCATCTAATGTCAAAGATAAAGAGTATGTTTCTTTTTTTGTTGAGAGGGAGAAATATTGTTTCCCACTTCTCGATTTTGTTTTGCTTGTTGTATTTCCTCTTGGTATTGTTTTCTCACGTATGAATTCCAGCGAAATCCACAAGCTGCAGGTGTCCGATTTAGTAGCTTTGCTACTTCCTTGAATGCAGTTAACTGTGTTCCACCGTTACGAATATTCTGGAGTACTGTGGATGCGAGAAGTAAATCGTTATCGTTCGTCCAGGAATCTTGTCTTGAGAGTACCACGTTTTAACCTCCTTTATATGTTTTATAACATTAATCAAATTAAACGTTCTCTTTTCCTTTTGTAAATTTAATATCAATCTCTCATTTTAATCTACTTAGAATAAATCCGTTAATACGTAGATTGCTGATGATGCGTTAGGTGGATTTACTTATATCACCCACCAATTTATTAGTGAAAAATTAATTTCGTTGTACATAATATTATAGGATCTTCTGACAAGAGACAATTACGCTGATATAGCCACTAATAGGAAATAAGAGTACTTTATTTGTTTGTATTTTGGGTTCTGGATAACGATTGTAATATGAGTTTTTAATAGACATTTAGTAGATATTTGTTAATTTAACATCTCTAAATGGAGGCATGTAACTTGAATATAATAGATTAAAAGAGGATATATACTATTGGGGTTAAAAAGAAAACGAAATAGAGAGGATATTTTAGGTTAGGAAAATTTGAATGGAATTGTCATTAAAGATAGGACCTTTCAAAAAGGGAGGATAATTGACAACTGTAGGTACTATGATTAGGAATTTAATTCTAATCATTTTATGTTGAGAAATAAAAAATTATTTTGTAAAAGGCGCGATGGGGTTTTCTTACTGTAACCATTTCTTATTTATCACTAGACAGCTTGATTAATAAGAGAAAAAAGTTGGTGAGATAAAGGGCATCATTCTAATTAGAATGATGCCCTTCTTAATTTTAAATATAATTTAATGAAATACTTTTTCAATTGTGGGCATAACAGCTATTGGTGGTAGGGATTTAGTCCATGCAGCTGCATATACATTTAATTTCTCACCTAATGTGTAGTTTTCACTATCTGAAACAGGAACTCTTAAAATCTTATTTTGAGAAACTAGATTCCACCAATCATGTTGATAAGCAAGAGCTTCATCTTTTGTGGACGTAGCTGCAACTACTAAATAATTGTTCTCTACTGAAATGACATATCCAGTAAAAGGTTCTTGTTCTTGGTTCTGAATAGAATGAACAGGAATATTGTTGGCGGAAATCTTGTTAAAATCTGCAAAGGCCGGTGTTAATCCGAATGTAAATCCACATCCTAGTGTTAAAGCTGTTACCGTTGTTACGAATGTTTGTTTTTTGTTAAACATGATATATCCCCCTTATATTTTATCCTTACACTATCCACTTTCAATTTACATACATATAAAGCCTTTTAATATTAAGATATTTAACAATTCTGTCACAATTATTCCATAAATGTTAATATTATCTATTAATGGAATTGGGTTTATGTTATAATTCACTAGGTGAACTATTATTGTTCATTTCATCTCTTGATGAATGTATGCCCTTCCTTAAGTGTAAAGATGTTCGATTTTATTGGTGAAGAGAGGATATATCCCTCTTCTTTTTTTATTAATATGGGACTTTAGGGAATGAACAGAAAAAGAACCCTATGGGGTTCTTTTTCTAGGCATATTAACAGTAAGGAGAGTAATGAAATGCTATTTTCAAATCTTTACAAGGAGAAAAATTTGAAAAAGCTTATCATGTTATTATTTTTACATATATGTAATATAAAGTGAATTGATAATATTTAGACTTACTATTAGTAATATTTAATTAAGATAGTTAGTACTACATTAATAGTGTTAACTATCTTGATTGGTATGGAATGTGATAGAAAGCATAAGTTTGTCGCAAATTTATACTTTCATAATTTGAAGAATATTCTTTATATTAATTTTAAAGAAAATATAAAATTTTTACTAGATGTGAGAAAAAAGAATTGAAAATATCCTTTAAAATAAGATATATTTGGTTCAAAAAATTAGAGGGCACCAATTCATTAAAGCAGTAAAAACGTTTTAATGAATTAGTGTCCTTTTTGTTTTAAAAAGAGAATATATTTTCTCAACAGGACAAATGGTAATCAGCTATAAGTATTAGTTATAAGAATAAAAGGAAAATAGAAATTAATAATAAAGGAGAATGCGAAATGATAACATTAATATCTGAAAAAAATCTAGCTGAAATCCACGAAGACGATGTAGATGTATTAAAAGTAATGGCACATCCTGTTCGATTACAAATTGTAAATGAATTAATGCACCATAAAATGTGTAATGTTACACAGTTAACGGAAATATTAAGAATCCCCCAATCTACTGTTTCACAACATCTATCAAAATTAAGGGGAACCGTACTCCGTTCAGAAAGAAGAGGGTTAGAGATGCATTATTATATAGATAATGCTAAGGCACGTCAGATTGTTGAAATTTTAGGTTTGTAGATTAATAATACATAAAAGGTTTTCTGTTACAAGGCAGGAAACCTTTTTTATATGTATAACTAATTGTGTGATAATATCATACTGTAGAAACTACCTAACAATAATTTAAATTTAACAGCTTGTTTTATCTTGCCATACACAATTTAACACGATATATAGGTATAAACTTACAAAGAAGGGTTTTAATTAGAAATTAGATATAACAATGGATAATGGTAAGTGTATTAAAGAAATTATAGAATTAATGAAATAAAAAATAATCAATAGTTGTTGTAAAGGCATATATTTATAAGAATGTGGCAGGAATGAAATGAACTTTACAGTTACTTTAACTTGGATGAAAAGAGATTTAATAATTGTTTAATAGAGTTCATTACCTAGTAAATACGGAGTTCCTGGGCTTGAAGGGGAGGATATAAAAAGATAATGTGAATAATCCGAAACAAATATGTTTCGGATTAGAGGTTCGAGATTTTATCCATTTTCATTCAACGGTTTGTAAAAGGTAATAAGTTGAATTTTCTGGATTTTAATAAAGGAAATGTATTAGGTTAATCAATAGATACTCCACCAGAGACAATCAGTTTTGTTGGTGCTGGCGTATCTCCACCATTAAACGAAGAGTGTTGTGATACATTTAAACTAATTATGCTACATGCTAATGCACTTACTACTACCATATTTAATACAATTTTCTTAATCTTTTTCATTATTTTAACGCTCCTTTTCTCAAATATTTCTTATCAGCATTATTACTAATATAGAAATATTTGCTTGCCTTAACATGATTATCTGCCTCATAAAATTGGATTGCTAAAATCCCTGCATATTCTTTTACACAATCCCACATTTCCTCTTTTTCAAAATAAGAAATAGCATCAGTAACTACTTTTTCTAGTTTAATTCTAGGTAGTTCTGTGATTAGTTCATTTAAAACTGCGAAACGATGCTTATATTCCTCATTTCCTGATTCATTTGTATACTTCATTCCTTGCTCGATATATGATTTTGCTGTTTCAATGCCTTCTAAATTATAATATGCTCTTGCTAAGACAAATAATGCTTTAAAATGATTCGGTAGGGTATTTATAATTTCAGAACTCTGTCTGATCGCCAATGGAAATAAATCTTGAATATTATATAACCAGCCCAAATTATGACGTACTCTTAATAATAATTGTTCTTCATTATACTTTTTAAAAACATCAATAACCGTATTGAGACATTCTTCAGCTCTTTCAAACTCTCTTAGATCTATACAAGCTAAACCGTATACATTGTCGCATAAGGCAACATTAATTTCATAGCCTACATGATTCTGGTATACTTTTTTGCCTTTACTACATGTTGAATTGCTTCAAATGGTTGATAAGATTGATAACAGTAAGTTGAAAATCTATACTCAAACTCGGCTTTTTCTACTGCGTCAGGTATATCAATTAAAAGTTCTTCCGCCTTTTCATAGTGTGTTTTCGCTTCAGTATAATTTGCTAAAATTGTAGAATGAATTGCCTTAAAGAAATGATAATAGTAAGCTAAAAATAAAAAATCATCTTTGATAGTAGAGAGTTTTTCTATTTGATTAAAAGAATCTTTTGTAATACTCATTGCATCTACCAAGACCATATATCTAAAATTCAGTAGGGAATAATAGAATGATACATAGTGATCTGCTTTTAGTCCTTTTAAACTTTCTTTTACTTTTAGGTATGTTTGTTTTGCTTCTTTTACATGATATAAACGAATTTCTTCATACCATTCGTGTAATAATCCCATCAATTGCTCATTACTCTTCTCTTGAACATTCATAATATCCCCCTTTTCTATGTAAAGGCTTATTCTGATAATAACAGGAATTAGATACATTAAATTTAACAATGAGTTTTTTTCATCAATATACAGAATATTCAGAATATGGCAGTTACCCACCCTTTGTAATGCGACAAAATATAGCTAAGATAGTACAAATTTCGCTAAGTGATTTTTTGATGCTTAAATGTTTGCTATTGAATATATCGTATAAGAGGTGTCTTAGTACTATGGTAGAAAAGGAGGTAGCTTACATTGCTATTTTTTTGAGAAAATATTGGACTTATTAAGTTTCAAGGAATTCAATATAAGTATACTCATGTCTACTTATATTGAAAAGTGAGCGTTAGTTTATGATAAGTTTTGGGATTAATTTACTAAGGACAATGACAAATTTAAGAACAAGAAGAAAAGTAATGGATGCTAGAATTCTGCAAGCGTTAGGGTAGAATTTAAATGTTTTTTGAAAAAAAGAATTAGCTGAAGGGGATACAGTTGCTCTTCATGTACATTCTCGTACTAATTCTCAAGATAAGGGAGTTGCTATAGTTGATATATTTCGTATCAAGGATGGAAAGATTGTCGAACACTGGGATGTAATTCAAGAGATTCCAAGTGAAGCAGTTAATGATAATACGATGTTTTAGGTAGAAGGATATATAAATTCAGATTTATAATAAAAAACCCCATTTTGATTAACCTTTTTTCAAAATGGAGTCTTTTTATTTTCCATATAAAATTAACAGTACCCTTGATGTATGAGTCACATCATAGTAAAAACTCTTCTATAGGCAAGAAGAGTTTTTTAGTAAGTCTATAGCATTCTGGGAGAAATTAATGTTTTTATTATTAATAATGAAAAATAATTAGGATAAGAAGGGGAAAATAGCATGAAAATGAAAGTAATGATTTTAACAGGCTCAGTACTTGCAGCAACAAATGTTACGGGCAGATACAACTTTTAAAGATGTTCTTACTGATCATCATTTGGTCATATAAAGCATAAAAGAGAAAAATATCGTAGCAGGTTATAGAAATCGTATATATGGTTTCGGTGATAGTATTATACGTGGTTAAGTTGCTAGATTACTTTATCATTTTAGCCAAGATGGTTTTTAAAACATAATCAGTACGATTAAATGGGAGACATGAGTCATTGCTTATCGATGGTAAAGTAGACGTATATAATTTAAAAGGAAACCCATGCAACAATATAAATAATAATTTGTAGGTGAACGTAAAAAATACCAAGATGGCCCTGAAGGGGAGGGGGGCTTGGTGTTTTTTAGCTAATATCACGATTTTTAAGTAATTTTCATATTCTGTTAACCGCACTAATATCAAGTTTTTTAATTCAATCGTTTAAATTTCGCAAGTGTATTCTTTATCTCTTTATCTTCCACATATCAGTGGGTAATCTTTGTATAATCTGATCTTATCTCTAAATCACAACAGTACCATCAAGTTAAAGTTTCATTTTATTTTGCTAACTTGATGGTGATGTGACGTAACCTTAATTATTTGGAAATTTTAAAAAAGTCCCCTTAGTCATGTTAAAGGGACCTTGATCACGCAAATGATCTGTAAATCAATTCATTTTTGATAGGCAGATCATTTGTATGATAATTTTTGTAAATAATTGCTGAATAGTGAATTTACATAAATGCTTTTAGAAGTTCTTGAATTAATGGGATTGCTCCACCTATAAATTTTAAAACTGCCATTGCGATTTCCATATTATTCTCTCCTCTTTTTTCGTATTAGGATATGATAAATCTTTATAAATTCATTATAGTAAGCGCTTACAATTATTACAATACATTTTCGTATGCAATATTGCATATTTAT
The DNA here is from genome assembly GCF_038006965.1 of Bacillus sp. FSL K6-1338. Lineage (NCBI taxonomy): Bacteria > Bacillati > Bacillota > Bacilli > Caryophanales > Bacillaceae > Bacillus > Bacillus sp. FSL K6-1338. Next base: position 2,404,717 of record NZ_JBBOWI010000001.1, read on the forward strand.
ACATTAGATCTCTATCATTCATTTTTTAATGGTACTATAGCGAGGTGAGAGTCTTTAAGGGTTCTCCTTAATAGGAGGAAATATGGAAAGAGTGCAAGCGATTTACAGTAATCAAAAATTTAAGAGTTGGGTTAAACAGGTATTAGCTGTAGGAGGAGTAATAGGGTGCTGTTATTTGGTGTTATATGTTTTCTGCTTCTTAGTTATCATGTAAATATTATACAACGAAACTAGTAGAGTCTTACCTAGAGAGGTAAGGCTCTTTTATTGTAGTACCTCGAGATGAGCAAACTACATACAATATCTATCAGGTTTTTTAGATCACTTTGTATGGTTCCTTGTTTAGAACAATAATTCCTATCATTGAAATTAAATAAACTTCTATTTAAAAGTTTGAATTTATATTGAAAACAGAATTCTATTGATAAAAAATATGTTTTTACTAGATACATATTAAAAAGACAAGTATAAATTATATTAGATTTTGGCAAAGTCTTTTTGACTTGGAAAAGGATTTAAATATTACTTGTAGATTTGATTCCTTTTTACATACTATAATCCTTATATTTCTACGTAAACATAATACAGTAATAATGATTTAAAAGCAAGAATTTTAGTAGCGGTACGTTCACACATCCATCAACTTAAGATTTTAAAGTAGCTCTTAAACAAAAAACTTCTTTTTTTAATTGATTCATAGTAAATAAGAAAGGTTGGCAAATTAACAACTAAAGAGATTTCTTCAGGTAAGCTAATAAGTAATCTATCAAAAGGTCCTTTACAAAATTTATACATAAGTCAATTATAAGATCATGTAAAATTTAAAATTATGTAAATGTTATACATTTTTGTAAAAGACATTCATTGACACTTGCGTATATAAGTAACTATACTCGTTACATCAAATTGAATGTGTGATAATACGATTTTATTATTATTACAAACATGTAAATATAAAAATAGAAAATCCCAATTTGATAAATACAATGGTAGAGGTGTTTATTTTAATGAAGCACAAATTAATTGCAACAGGTATCCTTGCAGGATCTATATTATCCTATTCTTCTAATATTTTAGCAGATACTCATAAATTCCCTGATGTTCCTGTATGGGCTGATAAATCTGTTAATTATTTAGTTGATAAACAGGTATTGAATGGTTATCCAGATGGAACTTTTGGTTCAAATGACTCATTAGACAGAGCTTCGGCTACAAAAATTATGACAAAAGTTTTAGGGATACAAATTGATCCTAATGCAAAACCATCTTTTACAGATTCACAAAACCACTGGGCTACTCCTTATATTGCTGCTGCTGAAAGAGCTGGTATTGTTAAAGGTGAAGGTAATGGAATCTTCAATCCATCCGGGAAAGTAACTCGCGCTGCTATGGCTACGATGCTAGTAAATGCATATAAACTACAAAACACACCAAATTATAACGAGCAGGTTAGATTTGAAGATTTAAAAGGGCATTGGGGAGAAAAATATGCCAATATTTTAATAGATTTAAAAATTTCTAATGGTACTGAGAACGGTTGGCAACCAAATAGATTTATAACACGTGCTGAAGCTGCTCAACTTACTGCAAAAACAGATATGTTACAACAAAATTCAAACGATGAAAAAGAGATTATTACTGCTACTTCATATGAAGATTTAAATTTAACAGTGGCTTCGAAAATTACAGCTCAAGAGATTGATAGTTTTATTGCGAAATATCATTCGGATAGTCCTTTAGTTGGACATGGGCAAGATTTTATCAATGCGCAAAATCAATATGGCGTGAGTGCTCATTATTTAGCAGCGCATGCGATTTTAGAATCTGGATACGGAAAATCAGAAATCGCATATCAAAAACATAATCTATTCGGTCTACGTGCATATGATGGAGATCCGTTTAAATATGCGAAATATTTACCAAGCTACGGCGATAGCATTGCTTATAACGCTAATTATGTACGAGAAAGATATTTAGAAGAAAGTGGTATGTATTATAACGGGCCAACATTAACTGGCATGAACGTGAAATATGCATCAGATAAAGGTTGGGCTAAGAAAATTGCGGGTATTATGGAACGTATTAAACCGTTTCGTGTAGAAGACTATACATATGCAAAAAAATTACCAAAGAATCCTGAAACATTAGATGTCGACGCATTATCTAATGAAATTCCATATAAAATGTATGCAGACGGTTCAAGCTCAAATGTTGTATCATCAGCTACTTACTATCAGGTACCTTATCCATTTAATTTAAAAATTAAAAGTAGACCAGATGTAGCTGTCGAGGAGAATAAAGTTGGTACAGTAACTTCTGGAACAACCATCTTTATTTATCGTGAAGATCCAAATGGATGGGTAGAATTCTCTTTTGAAGCGAATGGAGAAAAATACTGGACATTAAAAAGTAAATTAAGTATGTAATTAAAAAGATCTATTTCACTACTTTTAATCGATTAGATTATAATCTCATATAATTGAGAGACAATTTTTTTACTTTCTTAAAATAAAGTTATGTATACAAGAAAAGTTAGAGGATTATTTTCTCTAACTTTTCTTCGCTAGTATTTGAAATTAAAAAGATGGTGGAGTTACTCCAAATATAACAGTGACCTTGTTTAAAGAAGTGTTTTCCCATTTATGCTTTGCATAAGGTGGGATTTTAACACTATCACCTGTATTGAGAAGTAAAACCTCATCATTTAGATATAGTTTTACTTGTCCTTCCATAATAAATGCTATTTCTTCCCCTTTATGTGCCACAGGCTCCATAGATGAAGCAGTTTGAGGTAACAGATTCATTAAAGCCAATTCTAGTGATCCATCTAAATTAGGAGATAATAGCTCATACGAAACATTGCCGCTTTCAGGAAAAGTTATTTTTTTTCTTTGGTTAGCTCTTACAACTAATTCTTCTGTACTGGTATCCTCTAAGAAAAAATTAAACAATGGAATATTTAATGCTACAGAAATTAATTTTAGTGTTTGTAATGATGGATTTGTGATTCCTTTCTCAATTTGACTTAACATGGAAGGTGTTATATCAGCTAACTCTGCTAAACGTTTACTGGTTAATCCGGCACCTTTTCTAAATGCCATAATTTTTTGACCAACATTAATATTGTTCATATATGTAATCCCCTTTAAATAAGTAAATGAAATTAAATTATTATTAATTTTATTTACTTATACTTAATATATTGTTAATATATACTTAATTATAATAAATTATGATTAATTTTAAAATATCGTATGTACATATGGCAGCAGCTGCGAAAAAGTGGGAAAAAGATTTACTTAGAAATAAAGGGGCTACTATTTTTGAATATACAGCTGGTTATAGTAAAGCAGTAGAAGAAGGGGGAACATAAGTTAATAAGAATCAAATGTGCTATTTTATTAACGATGAAAAATCAAAGCATGTATTTTAAGGTAATGCAGTAGTTGCTACTCGTCTGAATAATTGATATACAAATAAAAGTTGATGGATCGCATCCTCTATTTGTATATCTACCATGTGGAGTAGGATTTGGTGGAGCTTCGTTTAGTTTAAAAATTATGGTATGGGATCATGTACATGTAATTTTTGCTGGGCTATCCATTCTTCGTATATGCTAATAGGTATGATGACCGGATTATATGATGGGATTCCCATACAAGATTTTTAATGAAAAGGATTCTAATAAGTAAAGGACAACTTAAGAGTAGACTTCAATGCTGTATTGTAAAATTTTTAAGGAAGTGAAAAAAGTATGAAATCAGCTTTAAATAGTATTATGATCTCCTCGATTTTTGCAGTAGGAGGGATCCTTTCGCTTTTGTTTAATTTAATGGGGGATCAAGATTGGATCTGGAATTGGGTAGGGCTATTACTAGCATATCTATCTTTGGGCATTTTAATCGGTTTATATAATAAAACTGTGGATCACAAAACATTTCCTAAAATACTAAAAAGAACTTTGTTTATTTCCTTTAATGTAACTATATTAGGGATAATAATAGGGGGAACATACCAACTATTAGGAAAGTGGAATCTTACTATAATGATGTATTATTGGCTGATAATTTTATTACTACATTTAATTACTGTAATAACATTAGTCATCCTAGTATTCGAAAACGGTAATAGTAAAAATTACAGCTTACTATATAGTTTTATTATACTTTTAAACATTGTCCTTACCTTAGGACCAGTATTATTTCCAGTAGTTCTAACTATTATAGGAAATGCCATGAACGTTAGTGCAGGGCACTAATTTTCACCTATATAGATTATTAAAATGATTAGTCCAAAATTGAGATTGTTTAAGTTAAAAAACTTAATAAGCTAATAGGATAGTAAAACTAAACGACATAAAGTGGAATGATTTGATAGAAAGAAGATTATAATATGAAAATTAAGCTTAAGAAAAAAAGAATTATAAGTGTATTGTTAGCTATTACATTAGTAGCAATAGGGTATTACATGTTTCAATCTATTACAAATCCTAAGCTGGTAAATGCGGAAGAGGGAAACAGTGTTCAACAAGTGAGCAGTCTACCTAAAAATGAATTAAAAAAACCAATACCTAATCGTTTTGATGGTAAAGAAAGAAAAGTTGCATATTTAACTTTTGATGATGGACCAGGAAAATATACAGCTAACCTATTAGATGTATTAAAGAAAAATGATGTGAAAGCAACATTCTTTTTAATTGGCGATAATGTGAAAAGGTTCCCAGATTTAGTGAAACGAGAGCATGTAGAGAACCATTATGTGGGTATGCATAGTATGACACATGATTTTAAAAATTTATACACCAATCAGGAATATGTGAAGGAAATGAAAGAGGATCAATCTTTAATTAGAAATGTTATTGGAAACTCCCCGAAATTAACACGCCCACCATATGGATCAATGCCTGGATTAAATGAATCACTTCGAAATGAAGTAGTCAGAAATAATTTAAAAGTATGGGATTGGACAATTGACTCTCTAGATTGGAAATATAATAAACTACCTGTGGATGTAGCGGCCGCAAAAATTGTTCAAAATGTCTTAGCAGGTGCGACGTCTTCAAAGGAAATTGTTTTAATGCACGATATTCATCCACAATCTGTTGCGGCAGTTCCAGCAATTATAAAAGGATTAAGAGAAAAAGGGTATGAATTTGAAGCTTATGGTGAGAACAATCATTTTCCAATAAACTTCTGGCATGATAGCCGGATATAAAAGTATTTATGAGTTAAATGAATGGAATAAGAAATTGATATAGGGTTTAAATATATGTAAGAGCGCGTTGATCTAAATATATACCAACACGCTCTTTATTTATTTTTTATTATTTAAATGTAAGTATAGGGTTTTTATCGTATATAAATAATTAAATATCTTTTATTTTTATACAATAAATTACTTAATTGTTATATAAATATTGAATGAATTTAATTGTCGTTTTTAAAAAACAGTAAAATTGGCACAACACTAAACGTAATGGTAGTTATAGCAAGTGTCTCTTGTATCATATTATCTATACTAGGATTTTGGGGCCTTAATAAAGGGGAGCATTGTGAAGTCTTTTAATAGTATGCTGGATAACTTGCAAAAATTAATTGGAGAAGTAAAAAACACAACACAAGAAGTTATTTTTTCTACTGATGGGATGTTACAAGTTACTAAACGAGCATCTCATATATCAAGAGAGGTTGTTCATACTTATATTTGTTATCTATCTTGTCTCTTATTACTTGTATCTTCCAACCACTTAGAAACATATTCTTGCATACGAGATTCTAATGATTGAATCGTTTCATTTGATATAGCAAGTGCTTGATCCGCATACTTATTCGGGAACATGTTGCGCAAAGTAGGTTCATTTTCAGCACCATCTCCTGGTTCACGGTAATCTTCAATGATGTAATCATCGCCATTTTTTGTGACTGTCACACGGACTGGAAGTAAATGTCCTGCTTGAGGAACTGTCTGTGTTTCGCGGTTATATCCTTGCATGAGGGAATGGAGATAGACATACATTTTTTCATCCTTCATCTCAGTTCCATAGATTACATGCGTCTCAAATTGTTTTTTTGTATGATTTAATTTGTCTTGATTCCAGGCAATGATACTTTCTGAAATAAGGGAACCTAGTTTGCTGTTTAGCGGAATCTCCGTTACATCCTTTGCATCATTTTGGACTGAATCACACCCTGTTGTAATGAAAACGAGTGTGATAATGCTTACGGTAATCATTATCTTTCTCAAAATCTTATTTTCATATGTTAATGCAAAACGTCTGCTCATCAATTCACTCCATTTCTCTTCGTGCTAATCATCCACTGACATAAATATTTTATATAACAATAGTAAAATCGTCTTCAAACTAGAAACTTATTCTATCCAAGGGAATATAATACATACTATACCATTCTTACACATAACGGGAGAGACTCTATGAGAAAAGTTATAATGTATTGTGGGATCTTTAGTATGATTCTTTTAAGCGGTTGTATCCGATTCGGAAAAGACACTACAGATACCATTTATCTCATTCCAGAAGCATACGAAGGAGACCTTTTGGTTCTATACAATGTTCCAGGAGCTGAGTTGTTGCCAGAAGAAGATGGGTTTCGTGTTGTTACTTTTTCTGCAGACGGGACCGCAGTAACATCAACACCTAATATGAAATATGGGGAAGTCAACGATACCTATTACACGGTTAACAAGGAAGGAAAGCGCACCAAACTTGACGAAAGCTGCATACGCGTTGGTTCAAATGGAAGCACTACTGAAAACATCGGTGAAGAAAATGAGCATACTTTCTCATACGCGAAATTGGAAGTCACACCTAGTGCATGCTCACAAAGCTTCTCATCATACGGGAGAGAAGTACCAGAAAATCAAGAACATCCTGTAGAGAAGAAACTGAGGGACTTACTGGTGCGTGTAAAAGAGCAGTATATGAAAGTGAAGAGCTAAATTTTAAAATTCTAAAAAGGGTGAATGGATGGATGATGTTAGGGATAGGGCTAATTGTATTAGGCATTTTACTTGTCAGCATAGTATCATACCGAGAAATAAAGAAAGCAGGGGGCGTTACCTGGATTGAAATTCTAGTCTATCCCTTTTTATTATTAATATGCGCGCTACTCGAGCATATTGATTTGCCAGGGTTTTTAATATTTTTAGGTTTGGTATGTATTGTTTTTGGTAGCTGTATGGTCATGGGCGTCAATATTCTATAACATTAAGAGCAAAGCATCTAGTTCAGTTGCTTTTTTATTTTATTTTGTAATTTTTATTTTTAATGTCTATCACACTAGTTACCCAGACATACAGGGTTCCAAGTGCTGGTAAAAAACTTAGCAAGTTGAATGTATTCTCTATAATATAGAATGAAATAAAAATGGAGGAAAAATAAATAGACAATGGAAGAAAAATGTATACGTCACGTTTTAAAGATTTTAAACTTTGCACTTTATTCACCTCAGCTTTTCTGGCATTATGTTTTAAATAAGAACCCGTAAATTTGCAGATTCTCCTGGTGATGATTTTAAAATATGTAACTCAGTTTTAATCATAGAATGTATTGAGTCACTATAAAAATCAAATATTAATTTTCTAAAGAATCCTATACAAACCTTATTGCGTTAGAAATACAGACCTAATTATAACCGTTTTAAATGGATCCAATTAGATTTCGGCCATCCCAGTATCCGCATCATAACTAGTAACACTTCCTGTCATCCCTTTTAAAATACCAACATGGACTGTTGCATCCGCACTAACTGTTACAATTTTCATCACATTCAGCTCCGTTTCGATAATATGCTTTGAATTCCCGCGTGATCATTTATTCGTTAGATAACAAAAACGCACCGTAACCCAGTGCGTTTCAGACAAATATACCTATATGTTTTACTTTGTAATTTGGAAGGAGCCACCATAATAATATGAAGTGTCTATCTTCAGTACTGCTACATATGTACCTGGTGTGTAAACTGTTGTAATAGGTGTTGTGAACCTAGAATAGTAGTGGTGCCCAGCCTCACCTGCAGAAATGGTTTTGTAGCGCTGCAATTCACCTTCTCCGTTCAATCTATAAATCTTTACAACACCCACATCTTTTCCGCCTATATATACCGTCGTATCAAACGTACCACCTTGTTTTAACCTACCAGGGGCTAATTCTTGTATATAGTCCGCATTGTGATGCAATAAGAAATACGTTTGCCATGGCCAATCATCCACAACAGCTGAAGCTTGCTTAATCGTATTTACTTCAGCGCGCGCTTTATCAGGTAGCGTACTGTCTAAAACGATAAAACCCGAAAAGGTTAAGGCAACAATTAAAGCAAATGAACATAATTTTTTCATATTAAATTCCTCCCGTTTATCTGACATTTTCATAGTCTACTTACAGGTATTAGGTTGTCATCCATTAATTGGATTGTTATTATAAAATCAATATATCATTTTCTTTTAATTTAATCAAATTAGAATTTTCTAACAAATTATGAGAATAGATAAAATTCTACCTTTCTCCGTTTTTTCTATCATACAGAAGAAAGAACAGAGGCGATAAAGAAATTTTATTCCTCTCTCTTTTCAAATTAACAACATTTCCCGTTTGTACGGTACGAGACTATATTAAACATAAAATAGACACGAAAGGGGATTGGAAATAGCGAATATTTACATGGAATCTAGGAGATGCAAGCTCAACATTTCATAACGGATCGATGGTTCCATTTCAACAGACTCCGAATCCGACAGTAATTTTGTTCTGTTTATTCATGAGGTAACGGAAGAGAATTTAGAAAAACTTGCTACAATTGCTCATCAGTATATAGAGGAGACCATCCATTGTTACAATTACGGCATTGTAGAAGAAATAGGTTAAAAGAATAAAACATACTGTTCCAAATTAATATTCCGTGTGTTTTTTGAACATATATCCCTTACTTTTATGTATATATTGAATATATAAATATATTGTGTTATGATGTTAATTAGAAACTCGCGTGTTTCAAATACAACATTTTTATCTTCTTGATGACCTCTTATCTTTCCGTAAGAGGTCTTTTTTTTATCCCTTCGTATTGCATAGCCGCTAAAATACTATGAAAAGATACTAGAGATTACTCCACTGTGATATTCTCTAGTATCTTTTCTTTATCTATATTATCTATTGTTGGGTAAACGATGAATTATTACCTTTTGTATAATTTTTATACATCCTGCAAATACGTTATTTTTTTAGTAGGCAATTAAAATTTATATACATAATGCATAGAACAGTAGTGAGGAGATAACAGGAAGTAATAAATATAAGTTTGGATGACTTCTTATTTTGTAAAACTAGGGTGTAGAAAGGATGAAACAGATGGAAGAAAAACGAATTACGATTTTTGTAGTGGATGGCAATGTCAAAGTCGCGAGCAAACTCCGTGATGTTGTGTTAGATATTGTTGATTTTGATAATTTAGGAGAATACGTAGAGCCTGCTTTTACAGGGATATTGTATTAAGAACAGGAGGGAGTATGATTCCAAAAGAAGTAATGGTAGAATACGTCTCAATTTCCTGATTTAGCAAATCTGCTACCAACTGAAATTGTTGTTTATCCGGCTATTTGCCGCGCAGCCCGATTGGTGAGGGCTGATTAAAGTTTCACTTTATTAAATTGGATTAAGAGATTCTTGAAATGAGGTAGAAACAAAACAGCTTTGTGGGAATTAAACAAAAGGCTGTTAAAACAATTAAAGTGTTAGTTAAAAAAAGCTGATAGCTGAGCGAGAAGTAAACAATTAAAAAACTTTACTACATATGTAGCAAGTTTTTTCTTAACGTACGAAAATCTTATTATGCATTACTATTAACTTAAGATCATGTATCTTATGATGAAATTCTATCTCTCTATTCATTTATTCGAAGATTCTTAAAACTCTTGCGATAAAACGTGGACGTATTTATAATTATAGTTAGTTAAGCTAACTAATTGTAGTTGGATTTTCAACACAGGAATAGTTCAATAAAAAACAAGAATCTGAAGCAAATTTGTTAATCTATAGGGCGATTCCTCAAAGAATAGAGCTGTACGCAGAATGAATTTAAAAAAACGTTAGCGAAGGGAAACTAATTAAATGGCAGCTAAGCTTGGTTTATTTATGTTATGAGTATCTGATAATGCACGAGACAAAGAAATGGTATGTCGCTAAGTACTTGCTTTCTGTGCTTCTTGTGCATCATTAATTGAGAAGTAAAGTTATTAAATAAAATACATGTAAGTATAAAAGATAAAGTTGGAGAAGGTAGATAAATACGTTGGATTATTAAATTCAACGTATTTTTACAGAATAAAAGTTAGTCTAACTTATTATAAGTTAAGCTAATTTAATTAGAAGGAGGTGAAAATTGTTTACAACTTGTCTTAGTAATAACACAAATTACTTAAATATACTGATTTCTATGGAACTTAAGAAATTTGGAACAAATAACAAGGAGGGTTTAATTAATGAATAGTTCTAAAGAAAATAATCCTATTTTGGCGGTCGTTAGCTCCAGCGGTAATCAAATTCATTTCTTCAATACGAAAAATTTTGAAAGAATAGGGGTTATAAATTCTCCAGTTACAGAACCTCATGAATTATGTTTCGATTCTAAGCGTCAATTGTTATATGTAAGTATTACTTATCGCTCAGGTTTTTATAGAAATAATCCGGAAAAAAGCCATGAAATTTTAGTTATCGATATTGATCAATTTAAAGTAATTGATATTATTGATATTTCGCCGGAATTTGCACCACATGGTTTAGTTTATAATGAAAAAAAAGACTTATTGTATGTAAGTGTTGAATCTGGTGAAGGAGGAATTTTAATTATTAATCTTAACACAAGAAAAGTGCTAGATAGAATCTCTACAGAAGCAACAGGTCCACATTGGTTTGTGACGAATCCAGATGGTACAAAAGGATATTCCTCTAATAAAGAGGCGCCCTTTATATCGGTTTTAGATACACATAATAAGGAGTTAATTGGAAAAGTATCTATGCCCTATGGTAGTGAAGAACTAGCTATTTCTCCTAAAGGTAATCGAGTTTATATCCCTTCACCATGTTTACTTGGAGACTACAAAGAGGAGCAACCTACACTTAGCATCATTAATACAGAAACCGATAAAATTATAAAGACAAAATCATTTTCAGATTTAATTACTCCGGTTCATGTAACGAATGATGGGAAAGTATTGGTAGGACATACGCGTTTTCAGAATAAGAATGGAGAGAGAACAAGAAGTATGTTTTCTCCAGCACCAGGGTATGTTTCTGTTCTTGATGGAGAATCGTTAAATGTGTTAGGTACAATAGAAGTAGATTTACTCCCAATTACAATGCGTTCTTCTACGGACGGAACGGTTGGATATGTTTCTAACCTTAGATCAGGGACAATAAGTGTATTAGATTTAGTTAATTACAAGAATGTTCATACCATTGAAGTTGATCCAGGAGATCGAAATGCAGATCCTTCTGTAAATCAAGGAGCTCACGGTATAGCATATATAGAAAGGTAAAATAAGAAAACGCTATTCTTTTTGTAGAAATTTACAGAAAGTATGGCGTTTTTTATGTATCTATTAATTTCTGATGAATTCCAATTAGGTCTATTTTTTTTGCTGGTTAGGAGCGCCTGTTATTCATTATTGACTTCTGATAAATAGATTATGTTTCCATGTTAAAAGAGTAGGCAAAGTTTTTTAATGCTCGTTATTAGCTTTTGTATGAAATTAACTTTGGATAATTGATTATTGTATTCTTCTAATTGGATTAGATATTCATAATTAATTTGCAACAACCAAACTTCTTTGAAAACGAACTAAAAGGTATTTTAAATGTATGTTTTAAAACACCACTAATAATGATAACGTTTGCTAAATATAGGAGCTCCTTAAGTTTGTAAGAAGCTTACAAACCTCCTTCTTCCAATGCAACTTAAGCGTAAATTAATTTTTTGTAAATATGGAACAATGTCCTTACTTACACTGTCTATTAAGCGTTAAACATTTTTTATTAAATAAATTAAGAAAGGAATCATCATTTTTAACTAAGGGAGAAGATTGAATTGAAAAAATTATGGATGCTGCTTTTCGTTTGTTTCGCAGTTATGTTGGTAGGATGTAATAAAAACGAACCGCCAAAACAAGCATTTGAAGAATATATCAACTTATGGAATGATAGAAAATTTGCAAATATGTATGATTATTTATCAGATCATGCCAAAAAATCGATTTCTAAAAAAGAATTCACAGAAAAATATCAAAAAATCTATGAGGGGATTGGAGCTAAAAATTTAAAAGTTAAAATGAAAGGAGAGAATACGAAAGATAAAGAGCTTTTTCTTTTTGAAGTTAAAATGGATACGGATGTAGGATCAGTTTCATTCATCCACGAAGCAAAACTTGTGAAAGATAAAGAATCTTGGAAAATAGATTGGACACCGGACTTCATTTTCCCAGGAATGAAAAAAGATTACAAAGTACGTATGCAAATAGAGCAAGGAAAACGAGGAGAAATATATGATCGAAATGGAAAAGGGCTTGCAACGAATGGTAAAGCAACTGAGGTTGGAATTATTCCAGAGAAACTAGGCGAAGCAGCAGCGCAAACGAAAGGAATAGTAGCGCAATTACTTGATATGTCTATAGAAGAGGTCGAACAAAAGCTCACAGCGAAATGGATAAAACCAGACTCCTTTGTACCAATTGGCGTTTTAAAAGAGGGAACTAGACAGAATGATTATATTGAATTAGAAGGAGTTTCATCTCGCCCAGTAAATATTCGTACGTATCCATTAGGTGAAGCAGCGGCACACTTAACTGGATATATAGGAAAGGTGAATGCGGAGGAGTTAAAATCACTTCAAAAACAAGGTTATCAAGCAGATGATTTAGTAGGTAAGACCGGTTTAGAGAAAGTGTTAGAAAATAAATTGCGTGGTGAAAAGGGTGGACGCGTATTTATAGAAGATGAGAATGGGAAAGAGATTAAAAACGTAGCAAAAAAAGAAGCAAAAGAAGGAGAAAATGTTACGTTAACAATTGATGCTGCAATTCAAGAAAAAATCTTTAATGAGATGAAAACTGAAGCAGGATCTAGTGCAGCGGTCAATCCTAAAACAGGTGAAACAATTGCACTTGTAAGTAGCCCTGCTTATAATCCAAATATAATAGTTAGAGGAGCATCGAAAGCCCAACGAGAAGCATGGAATAACGACTCGAAACTACCAATGACGAATCGCTTTACACAAGCATTTGTACCAGGTTCCGTATTTAAAACGATCACAGGTGCAATTGGTTTGGAAACAAACACAATAAATCCGAAGGAAGAATTTAAAATTCAAGGATTGAAGTGGACAAAAGATTCGTCTTGGGGAAATTACTATGTAACGCGTGTAAAGGATGCAAGTCCAATTGATTTTGATAAGGCAATGAAGTACTCTGATAATATTTATTTTGCTCAACAAGCTTTGAAAATGGGAAAAGATCAGTATGTAAAGGAATTTAAAAAGTACGGATTTCATGAAAAATTACCAATCGAATACGAATTTCCTATTTCAATCATTGCAAAAGATGGGATAAAAAACGATATTCAACTAGCAGACACGGGCTATGGACAAGGACAAGTATTAATGACGCCACTTCATTTAGCATTAACATATGCACCGATTGTGAATGAAGGGAATATTCCGTCGCCACATCTTTTAAAAGAAGCAAAAGTAGCAGGGAATTGGAAAGAAAATGTGGTTTCTAAAAAGAATCAAGAGATATTAAAGAGTGCATTAATCAAAGTCATTAATGACCCTGATGGTGCAGGGAGAATTGCAAAGGTTGATGGTGTAACGCTTGCTGGTAAAACTGGTACAGCAGAACTGAAAGAGTCGAAAGAAGCAGACGGAAAAGAACTGGGATGGTTCGCAGCTTTCGATGCAAATGCGCCAGACATGATTGTTACAATGATGATTGAAGATGTAAAAGGAAGAGGAGGAAGTAACGTTCCAGGTGAAAAAGTAAAACATGTATTTCAGAAATAATACTTAATTATAAGGTGAATTTTTTCACTAAATTTATTACATGTTTGCTTAACTCAAAGATATAAATTGGGGAAAATATAGAACAATTAAATTTCAAAAAAGCATTCTTTCTAATCGAGAATGCTTTTTTGCTGCGACTCTAGAAAGTTAATACCTTATCTTAATTTTCATTTCTAAAAAGTTGGCATTGCTAATGGTAAATAGAAGAGTATAGCAAATTGAAATGGACAAGTGGAGTGTTACGTTAAATTCAAAAAACAGATTTTCATGAGTAGAATTTTATCATTGTATGCTTTACTTGTTTTTTAGTAGTATTATTCTGCTTGAAAAAAGATAAACAATGGAACAAATGAAATTTGTATCTTGTCTATATATTGAAACCATAATAAAAGTGAGGGCAGTTTTATGTTTATTCAAATAAGTTTGAGGTGTGGAAATGGAACAGACGTTTATTGAAAAGTGTAATCATGATGAGCTGGACTATGTTATAAAAGACTATTGGCAAGATGTATGGAATTATTCATTTATTATTACGAAAGATCCACACTTATCAGATGATATCACGCAAGATGTATTTATAAAGGTGTTTAAAAATTGGAATTCATTTCGAAAGGAGTCATCTATTAAAACGTGGATATTAAAAATCACAAGAAATACGGCAATAAACTATTTGAAATCCTCCTATTTTAAAAGGATATCTTTAATAGGATTTTTTAGTGACGATAAGCAATCCCTGTCAGCAGAACAAGAATTTTTTAAGCAAGAAGAAATGAATGATGTGTGGAAGGTTGTATTAGAACTACCTAAAAAGCACCGTGAAATAATTATATTGGACGCAAAATATGAATTATCTTATGAAGAAATGGCTGAAACATTAGGAGTATCCATTGGAACTGTAAAATCGAGATTAAGTAGAGCGAGAAGTAAGGTTTCAAAATTAATAGGGGAGGGTAGTAGTGATGAACAATAAACAAAATCCTGACTGGTATAGAAAAATAAAAAAAGGGCCAATGGAGAATCGTAAAGATGAAGAAGAATTTATTTCTAAAATAAAGCAGTCTATATATGAAAATAATGAAGTGGATTTTGTAAAACATAAAAGACCATTTCGTAAAAAAGCATTACCAATTGTAGTTGTTTTAGTTTGTACAATGTTATTTTTCATTGTTCAACAACCTTGGCTTGATGATAATAAATCACCGGTACAAAGTAGTACTCAAATTAAGCCTAAAACAAAAGATGAGTCTGCTCAAGATCCATCATTAAAACAATTTATGAATGAACTATATCAAAGTACGAACTCGAAAAATGAAAATGACCTGTACAAAGCGTTAAATGATGAAGTTCTATTTAAAGGGAAGAGTTATAAGAAGGATGAACTGAAGTTTGATGAAGATATTTTTCATGAGTTGCAAGTCGCTCTTACAATGGGGGGAGAGTTTGCAAATGATACAAAAAAAGTATACAAAGTACCAAGTGGATTGACAGAAAGTAACCAACCAAAGCAAGCGCATTTTATATATGCAACGGTTACTGGAAATAAAACGAAAATTTTAGCTGAACCAAAACGAGAATCACAAGTGTTATATGAAGTATCTAATGAAATGGTAAAAGCTTGGATTCCAGAAAAAGTGCAAAATGATGGATATATAAAAATATCGACAATTAATGGCAATACTGGATACGTACAAAAAGAGTATGTTTTAACTGATATTAAGTATTCATTTATGTTCGAAAAAAATGATAATGGTGAATGGAAAATAATAAATATAGATTCTATTTGGTAAAAGAGGAAGGTTCACTTTAATGAACCTTCCTCTTTGTTTTTATTCTCTTTTTGAAGTGTATGCCAAGACTCTAAAATTTCTGATGTAACGAGAGCGGCAATGTTTTTTTCTGAATTACTACCAGGAATAACGACAGAAACGGCAATTTGTGGATCTTCAGTAGGAGCATATGAAATGAAAAGAGAATGATTTATCATTCTTTCTTGCTCATTTGGAAAGCCTGTAATACCTGTTTTACCTGCGACGTCAAAAGGCAACTTTTTAATTTCCTCTATATTTTGACTCATTCCACCTTGCACGACACTCCAAAAGTTCATCGGGTAACGATTTGAACTTTCTAAAATGGGTTTAAACTTTTTTGTTTCCTTACCGTCCGGACTAATAATTGCACTTACAGTTTGAGGTTTATATTTATCACCTTTACTTGCCAAAGTTGCTGCATATTGAGCGAGTTGAAGAGGGGTATGCACTTCATTTCCTCCCCAAGAGGCGTTTAATAAAGCGGAGATTCCATTTTCAAACTTATTAGATGGATGGAATTCATATTGTCCGTCTTCTTCAAAGGGTAAATCAATCCCGGTTTTAGAACGTAGGCCGAATTGTATTAAATAATCTGTCCATATATGTGCCACTTTTTCTATATTCCCATTATTTTGGTTGAATAGGGGCAGAGCTACTTTTGCTGTCATAAATGTGTTAGATGAATTAATGATAGCCTGCCTCGGTGTAATCTCACCTGTTGGCGTTCCAGGTGCATTCGTAATGTTATTTTGATTATCATACTGAAAAGTCCCTTTATCTAAATAAGTATCTTCGGGTTGGAAAAGCTTTTCGTTTAATCCAATTAAAATAGTGAGTGGTTTTATAGTAGAAGCCATATTTACATAAGATTCACCATACTTTAATTTTTGAATTGCTTTATTTTGCGAAAGAGAGTTAATGTTTTCTTTTCTAGAAGATACACGTGTATTTAATATATTTGGATCAAAAACTGCCGTGTTGGCCATAGTTAAAATTGCGCCAGTTTTTGCATCGCTTACTACAGCATAACCAGCTTTAGCATCAGGTGTTTTCTTAATTTGAGATCTTAATGCTTCTTCTGCCTTTTGCTGCAACTCAGAGTCTAAAGCTAGCCGTACATCTTTACCTTTTTGTACTTTTTGAATATTCCATAAGAATTTTTTATTATTCAATTTAAAAATAAGAGTTTTACCTGGTTTTCCTTTTAAATCATTTTCATATTGCAGCTCAATCCCGCTTTTTCCAACAGCCTTATGCTTTGAATTAAGGTCATTTTCTACATACCCAATTACTTGTGAACCAATTTCGTGTTTAGGATAATATCGAATCCATTCATTTTTAATTATTACATTATTGGGTTTGTTTTTGTTTATGAATGCAAGTTCATTTTCAGTTATATCAGAGTATAACGGTATATCATTCATAGTCTGCTTTTTACAAGATTGTTGTAATTGAGATTTTATGTTCTCTGTAGAAATATCATGTTGAAATTCGCTTGAAAATTGATTAAAAAAAGCTAATGTGTTTGATGTATCTTGTTTCGATAGCTTTTCGTCATTAGAAGTGCAATATAGAGACTTAACTTTCTTATTTGTAGCTAGTATTACACCATTTTGATCAAAAATCTTTCCTCTTTCAGCTGAAGAAGTTGCGATAGTAATTGAAATGAAGTTGATTTTTAATAAAATTAGTAAAATCAAACCTACGATAGAAAAAACCGCAAAAAATCTCCATCTTTTTATATGTAACATATAACCCTCCCTTATGTAGCCTATTTCATCTTATATTTAATTATTTTTTTTGTAAATGTGGAACAACTTTATTGTTTAGGTTGTCTATTAAGTATTACAGCATGAAGAAAGGAATAATTAGCATGAAAATTTACTAGCAAGTTTATATGTAAGTTTAATAAGAGTCATTATACAGTTTAGCACTTCTCATGCAAGTGGCAAAAAAATAGAGAGAAAACAGGAAGGGAGAGTTATTAATTCCGTATCTAAACGAAAAGAGATGGTTGCTTACAAGGATTAAGCAAAAAATTGAGGCAATATTTATAACCGATTATCGGTATCTAATATATAAGGAATGCTTTTAGTATTTGTAGCAATTTCTGAAAGGATTAAATGGAGGATTTATGAAAGAACAAAAAGGCAAGAAGCAGAAGACATATATATCTATTCGATTAAATATAATGTTCCTTTGCATATTTGTACTATTCTCAGCTATTATTATGCAGCTAGGAAAGGTACAAATCGTTGAGGGAGAGGCTTATAAGAACCAAGTGGAAAGTAGTCAAAATGCAATAACTAGTATTCCAGTTCCACGTGGACAAATTTTAGATCGAGAAGGGAAAACAGTTGTTAATAATAAATCTCTTCGCACAATTACGTATACAAGGATGAAGGGAATTACGAGTGAAGATATTTTAAAAACAGCAAAAGACTTGGCGAAAGTACTTGAAATGCCTGAACAAGATATAAATAAATTAACAGATATCGATAAAAAAGATTTTTGGATGCAGTTGAATTCGAAACGTGCGGAGACAAAGATTACTAAGAAAGATATAGAAAAGTTTAAAGAAAAGGGTATAGAGGGAAAAGAGTTAGATAAAAAAATAGAAGACTTAAGACGAGGTCGTGTTACAGAGGTAGAATTAGCAGAATTAACAGCACAAGATTTAAAGGTGTTAGCTATTAAAAGTAAAATGAGTTCAGGTTATCAACTAACACCACAAATCATTAAAAAAGATGTAACAGATGAAGAGTATGCGCGGATAAGCGAAAATCTTGCGAATTTTCCAGGAGTAGATGCAACTGTTGATTGGGAACGTAATTATGTAAACGGTAATTTATTTCGTTCTGTATTAGGAAATATTACGAGTAGTGAAGAAGGATTACCGAAAGAAAATTTAGATTCTTATTTAGTACGTGGATATAACCGTAATGATCGTGTTGGAAAAAGTTATATTGAACAACGATATGAAGATGTATTACACGGCACCAAAGAAGAAGTGAAAAATATTACTGATAAATCAGGAAACATTGTTAGCACAGAAATAATCTCTAAAGGAAAAAGTGGTAATAGTTTAACATTAACGATTGATATGGAATTACAAAAGAAAGTGGAAGAAAGTATAGAGAAAAACTTGAGAGCTTTTAAGAGTTCAGAGCCACTGCTCGATCGAGCTTTTGTTGTCATGACGAATCCAAATAACGGACAAATTTTATCAATGGCAGGCAAAAAGATTGTAGAAAAAGAAGGGAAAATAGAAGTTGAGGATTTGGCATTAGGAAACATGACAACTTCGTATGAGCTAGGGTCAGCTGTAAAAGGTGCTACTTTATTAACTGGATATGAGACAGGCGCAATACATCCAGGAGATCAATTTTATGACGCGCCGATGAAATTTAAAGGTACACAAGCTAAGAAATCGTGGAATGTATCCGGATTTGGTAATATTAATGATTTACGGGCTTTACAAGTATCTTCGAATGTATACATGTTCCAGACAGCTTTAAAAATTGCGGGAGTTAATTACGTACCAAATGGCTCATTGGATATTAAGCAAGGAGCATTTGATACGATGCGCTATTATTTCAAGCAATTTGGTTTAGGTGTCCCAACAGGTATTGATTTACCGAATGAAATAATTGGACAAACGAGAAAAGTAGATAGTCAACCTGGGTTTTTACTAGATTTTTCTATCGGTCAGTATGATACGTATACGCCGTTGCAATTAGCGCAATATATTTCAACGATTGCGAATGGTGGTTATAGAATGCAACCTCAAATTGTACAAGAAATACGAGAACAATCAATAAAAGAAGAGGTTGGCAAAGTTATACGTTCCATAGAGCCTGTCGTATTAAATCGAATTGATATGAAGAAAGAACACATTGATCGGATAAAAGAAGGGTTTAGATGGGTATTCCAAGAAGGTGATGGAACTGGCGTGAAATATTTCAAAAACGCGCCATATAAACCAGCAGGAAAGACAGGAACAGCCCAAACTGTATATGGTGGAGATGACCCGATTGGTAGAAATGCAAAAGGAGAACGTATGGAATGTTACAACTTAACGTTAGTTGGATATGCTCCATATGATAATCCAGAAGTAGCATTTTCCGTAGTAGTTCCATGGCTTCATGATGATAAAAATGGAATTAATTCTATAATCGGAAAGGAAGTATTAGATGTATACTTTGATTTAAAACAGCAACGTATACATGGTGAAGCTACTAGTACAGGTAGTTCTAAGCAAAATTAGAGTACTTTTCTCAGGGAAAGAACCTGTTCATATAAAGCCATTTATAAGTAAAAAAATGAAATATGAAATAGGAGATAGAGGCGTCGTAGCTACTATCTCTTATTTTGTTAATAACTCTCATACTAGCTATAATTTTTTTAGTTTATGGAACAAATTTGGTTCGGTGATTGTCTATTATGTGTACGTATAAAAAGGTGCTAAAAATTTGGAAGGAATGATGATTTTGAAAAATAAGAGGATGCTAAAAATAGGAATATGCGTTGGTATATTAGGTTTAAGTATTACAAGCCTAGAAGCTTTTACAGGAGGGGCACTGCAAGTTGAAGCGAAAGAAAAGACTGGACAAGTGAAACATAAAAATCAGGCGACGCATAAAGAGTTCTCTCAACTTGAGAAAAAATTTGATGCTCGATTAGGTGTATATGCGATTGATACTGGTACAAATCAAACAATCTCTTATCGACCTAACGAAAGATTTGCCTTCGCATCAACCTACAAGGCTTTAGCTGCAGGAGTATTACTACAGCAAAACTCAATTGATACATTAAATGAAGTAATCACATTTACGAAAGAAGACTTAGTGGATTATTCACCTGTTACAGAGAAACATGTAGATACTGGAATGAAACTAGGAGAAATTGCTGAGGCTGCTGTTCGTTCAAGTGATAATACTGCAGGGAACATTTTATTTAATAAAATAGGCGGACCGAAAGGATATGAAAAAGCGCTTAGGCATATGGGGGATCGGATTACTATGTCTGATCGCTTTGAAACAGAATTAAACGAAGCTATTCCAGGAGACATTCGTGACACTAGTACAGCGAAAGCTATTGCTACGAATCTTAAAGCTTTTACGGTCGGAAATGCACTTCCAGCTGAAAAACGTAAAATTCTTACAGAGTGGATGAAAGGAAATGCTACAGGGGACAAACTTATTCGTGCAGGCGTACCAACTGACTGGGTAGTTGGAGATAAATCAGGTGCTGGTAGTTACGGGACAAGAAATGATATTGCTATCGTTTGGCCTCCAAATAGAGCACCAATTATCATCGCAATTTTATCTAGTAAAGATGAGAAAGAGGCTACCTATGATAATCAACTCATTGCA
This sequence comes from Bacillus sp. FSL K6-1338, assembly GCF_038006965.1. NCBI lineage: Bacteria > Bacillati > Bacillota > Bacilli > Caryophanales > Bacillaceae > Bacillus > Bacillus sp. FSL K6-1338. Next base: position 2,425,966 of record NZ_JBBOWI010000001.1, read on the forward strand.
GAGGCAACTGAAGTTATAGTTAAGGCTCTTAGGTAATAGTATTTTAGTTTTCGCATTTTTAACATAAAAGTATTAAAAGTATAAAGTTAGAAAACGACTCTTTTTGTGTGATAAGAGTCGTTTTTGTGTTCTTATTATTAAAAAGGTAAAAGTAAAAATATAACGAATATATATGACGTATCTCATATGAAATTTTATGTACTGTATTATTTTATTAATTTAAATAAATTTCAAGAAAGTATAATATAATTCAGTTAGCATATAGAAGTGTTTGATGAGAATATAAAGGAGAAAATATGAAAAAAAAGATTAATAGAATCGTAATGATTATTTGTATATTAGTAGGTTTTACAATCTTTTTATATTTACAGAACAATTTAATAAGTATAACTGAGGTTAAAATAACCTCTAGTAAAATACCATCCTCTTTTAAAGGGTATAAAATTCTACAAATTTCAGACTTACACAATAAAAAATTTGGCGATAATCAAGATGTGTTAATTCAAAAAATAAAAAGTATAGACCCAGATATTATTGCGATTACGGGTGATTTAATTGACAGTAAATCATACGATGCAGAAGTTAGTATGCAATTAATACGAGAAATTGTAAAGAAGTATCCTGTATATTTTGTGACAGGAAACCATGAACAATGGTCTGGAAAGTATAACAATTTAGAAAAAGAGTTGAAGAAATATGATGTCAATGTTTTAAGGAATGAACATGTAGGCATTCGAAAGGGTGAGCAAGAAATAAACTTGCTAGGTATTGATGATCCAGAGTTTGTTACTGGAAACCGTGATGAAGGAAATATTATAATAGATGAAATTAAAAAAGCGAAAATTGAAATGCAGCCAGATAAATATAATGTATTATTATCCCATCGGCCTGAATTTATAAAGGAATATACGAATGAGAGGTTGGATTTGGTTTTATCGGGACATGCTCATGGAGGGCAAGTTAGATTGCCATTTATCGGTGGATTAGTTGCGCCAAATCAAGGTGTTTTACCTAAATATACAGCAGGTTTATATGTAGAACAAAATACATCAATGGTAGTGAGTAGAGGATTAGGAAATAGTATCATTCCGCAAAGAATTTTGAATAGGCCAGAGATTGTAGTCGTGCAGCTAAATTAAGCTGTACGATTTTTTTATACAATAATGAGTAAAGGGGCTTTATGTATTTTGCAGGAGTTAACATTACAATTTTGTTAAAAATTTTCTACGTTACATAAAGTAACAAAATTTGACCCTGAGTGTTTGTTATAGTGTAAATAATCAAAAAACTTAAAATTTGTCGAGTGAAAATTGTGATAAGTAATTCATGTAAAAAACTTAAAGGGGTGTACACATGCATAAAGAATATGAAATTGAAGAATACACGGCGATTGAGGAACAAATACATTATTATTGTAAATGTTTATTAGTAAGTCATCCTGATCAAATAATAAAATATTTAGAAAAAAGGTTAGAAAAATATGCAGAAACATTACAATATGCCCATTTATATCCTGACACAGTTATTTTACCGTTACAGCAATTAGTTATTGAATATTCTTTAGACGTTGCTAGAATTCGGAAGTATATGAATTTAAAAACGTAAAGTGAAATTTATAGTTTAAATGAAACAGAGTCGACTTTAGGAAATGAAATTCTAATGTCGACTCTGTTTCATTGTTTAATATCGTTGATTGAACATACATACTAATCAATGAAGTTTGACATATAATTAAGCAAGGGTAAAATAAAAGTGAGTACTCACTCATTTTATTGGAAAAGGAGGATGAAACGTGCAACAACCTTCAATTATTTTACGGACTGTATCAAAAAGTTTTGGGAAAAAAGAAGTGTTACACAATCTTTCATTGCAAGTTGAAAAAGCAGAGATTTTTGGTTTTGTTGGACCTTCTGGATCGGGGAAAACAACGCTCATTAAAATGATTGCAGGTATTAATGAGGCAACGAAAGGTGAAGTGCTTGTTAATAATACTAATATGCCTAATTTAAATGAAATGAAACGAATTGGTTATATGGCCCAGGCGGATGCATTATATGAAGAATTGTCAGCATATGAAAATGCAGATTTTATAGCAACGATGTATGGATTAAAGGGAAAAAGTAAAAAGACAAGAATTGCAGAGGTTTTTGAACTTGTACAATTGTCACAGTATATGAAAAAGCAAGTACAACAATTTTCAGGTGGAATGAAAAAACGCTTATCATTAGCAATAGCACTCCTCCATGAACCAGAAATATTAATTTTAGATGAGCCTACAGTGGGGATAGATCCGCTTCTTAGGAAAACGATTTGGGAAAAATTTTATGATCTTAAAAAGAAAGGCACAACGATTATTGTAACGACGCACATTATGGATGAAGCTGAATTTTGTGAGCGTCTAGGATTAATTAGAGAAGGGAAACTAGTTGCGGTTGGAACAACTGAAGAATTGAAAAAACGCGTGTCATCTGGACGGATTGAAGATGTCTTTTTGCTGGAAGAGGTGGTGCCATCATGAGAGTTACTGGTGTAATTATACGTATTATTCGTCAATTTTTTCGAGATAAGCGTTCGTTAGCAATGATGTTTGGAGCACCGATGTTATTACTTTGGCTTTTGTCACTAGTGTTTACACAGAAAGACTATATACCGCAAATTGCTGTTGTTGATATGCCTGCTCAAATAGTAAAAATGATGAAAAATCAAGAAGCGTCAATTTATGAATACAGTAAGGAAAAGGCGATTTCTGAGTTGGAAAAACAAAAGGTAGATGCAGTATTTCGTATAGAGAATGGAAAAATGAAACTTCTGTTGGAAGGTAGTGATTCGTCAAAAAATCGTGCTGTACTTCAAGTATTGCAAAAAAGCACAGAGAAGAATGATGTATCGATTATGAAACCTGAAGTAAATTATTTACATGGCTCTAAAGACTTTACGATGTTTGATGGGCTTGGTCCTGTATTAATTGGTTTCTTTACATTTTTCTTTGTATTTATATTATCAGGTGTATCTTTCGTAAGAGAACGTTTAAGTGGTACGCTAGAAAGGTTATTATCCACCCCAGTAAGAAGATGGGAAATAGTCGCAGGTTATATTATTGGTTTTGGAATCTTTGCCTTTATACAATCCATTATTATCGTAAGCTTTTCCGTTTATATTTTAGATTTATACGTAGCTGGCTCCATATGGCTAACGCTACTTATTACATGTATGCTCTCTTTAACTGCACTAACATTAGGTACGTTTTTATCGGCATACGCAAATAATGAATTTCAAATGATTCAATTTATACCGCTTGTTATTGTGCCACAAATCTTCTTTTCTGGATTGTTTCCATTGGAATCTATGAACAAGTGGCTACAAATGTTAGGGAAAGTATTTCCACTCACATACGGCGCTGACGCAATGAGACAAGTGATGATTCGGAATCAAGGGTTTACAGAGATTGCATTAGATCTTACTGTATTATTACTTTTTTCAATATTATTTGCAGTAGGAAACGTATTTGCTTTAAAGAAACATCGCAAAATATAATAATGACAAAAAGGAGCTTTATAAATGCAGAAGGATTGGCTGGAGGAATTAATAGCTGCAACTAATACGGATAAACAAAATGAACGTCAAATGCGAATATTAGAGGCGGCTGTTGATATGTTTGGAGAAAAAGGATACGCTTCAACTTCAACAAGTGAAATTGCAAAACGGGCTGGTGTAGCGGAAGGAACAATCTTCCGCTACTATAAGACGAAAAAAGATTTATTACTAGCGGTCGTAATGCCAACTTTAACTAAGTTCGCTGCACCATTTTTCGTACAAACCTTTGCAAAAGAAATATTTAAATCGGAGTATGAATCATACGAAGGACTTTTAAGGGTTGTAATTCATAATAGGTTTAAATTTGCTCAAAAACACTTTCCTATGATAAAAATATTAATTCAAGAGGTGCCATTCCAACCAGAACTGAAAAATGAAATACAGCAATTAGTAGAAACAGAACTGTTTTCACATTTCAAAAAGTTGATTGTGAAATTTCAAGAAGAAGGGGAAATTATTGAGATACCACCATCTTCCGTACTACGTCTTACTTTATCAGCTGTATTAGGTTTATTATTAACACGATTTTTATTATTGCCTGAAGAAAAATGGAATGATGAAGCGGAAATTGAAAATACGATTCAATTTATATTGTATGGATTAACTCCACGAATTTAATCGTTGAAGTGTGAATTACATACATTACTTTTAAGTAAAAATAAATCGCCTTTAAAAAGGCGATTTATTTTCATTATATATTTTTGATAAATAAGTGCTTGTTTACTAAAAACATTCTAAATCAGCGTGTTTCTTTGTCTCTTCTTCTAAGACCTAATAATCCTGCTAGTCCTAATAAACCAAGCCAAGCCCAATTATTATTTTTATCACGATTATCATTTAAATCATTTGTTGTATTTACATTTCGAGTTCTTACATCATTATTAACTCTGTCTAAGTTATTGTCATTTACTCGAGTTGAAATATCAGTGTTATTAACTCTATTCATATTATTTCCATCGTATTCAGCTTGCGTAGATGTACCTAAAAACATAATAGATAGTGTTAAAACACTTAAAATAGATGATAATTTCTTTTTCATAACAATCCCTCCTTTCTTAATCATTAATTTCTCCGAAGCATGTGTGTATTATTCATTTCACAATATCTAAACCCTCATTAATAGGGCGCACATTTATAGAAAATAGAGTTGAATGATTGTTAATGTATCATTGGATTTATATTTCTCATAAAAATAACTGAATCAAACTTTGCTTAAAATGTTAATCTTAGTACAATTTATATTATACGGACTAGTAATAAGGAGGTAATAAGATGCGACAATTTGCAAAACCTACAATCGTCGTAAGTAAATGTTTAGAATTTGATGCTTGTCGTTATAATGGAGAGATGATTCCAGATGTAACAATACGAAATTTGCAGCCATTTGTTACATTTATACCTGTTTGTCCAGAAGTCGAGATTGGATTGGGGACTCCTCGTGAAACGATACGAATTGTAGAAGAAAATGGTGAGAATAGACTTGTGCAACCGTCGACACGAGAAGATGTAACTGAAAAAATGGAGCAGTTTTCAAATGACTTTTTACAAACGATACTGGATGTGGATGGTTTTATTTTAAAGAATCGTTCACCAAGTTGTGGTACGCGTGATGTGAAAATTTATTCTGGTTTTGAAAAAGCGCCAGCAAAGGGAAAAGGAGCTGGCTTATTTGGCGGAGCAGTAGTAAAAAAATTTTCGCATCTTCCTATTGAAGAGGAAGGTAGATTGTCGAATTTTATTATTAGAGAGCATTTCTTTACAAGGCTATTTACAATCGCATATTACAAAATGATTAAACACAATAAAAATATGAAAGAACTTGTATCGTTTCAGTCGGATAATAAATATTTATTTATGGCATATAATCAGGTGAAACAAAAGGAATTAGGTCGTATAATTGCAAATCAAAAAAATGAAAAGATTGAAGTGGTATTTGAAAACTATGAGAAGACTTTATATGAATTATTTATGCGTGCGCCCCGTTATACATCGAATGTAAATGTATGCGAGCACATTTTTGGATATTTTAAAACAAAGTTAAAAAAACAAGAAAAAGATCATTTTATAGAACTGTTACAAAAGTATGCAGAAAAGAAAATACCACTTAGTAGTTTACTTACAATTTTAAAATCATGGGCTATTCGATTTGATGAAAAGTATTTATTAAGACAAACATATTTCGAACCATATCCTGAAGCATTAGTAGAAATTTCTGATTCCGGAAAAGGTAGAGATTATTAAACAATAAATTACATAATTCGACACAAAACCTCCTATGTTGTTGTAGAACAATGTAGGAATTTTTTTGTGCATTAGTACAGAATCTGTTTTAAAATTAAGTTATGACAGAATTATAGCAATTGTCTAACTAATATTCTTGTCTTTTAAGTTGTTATGTTTGTAGTAGAAACTCGCACGCTGTCGAAACTCAATATTCGATAAGGGGTGTGTAGCGGAATGGAATTTACTCTAACTCGCGAAAAACAAATGATTAAAGAAATGGTACGTGACTTTGCTGAAAAGGAAATCGCACCGAAAGCTGTATATTATGACAAAACTGCAGAGTTTCCATATGAAACATTTCAAAAAATGGGCGAACTAGGATTACTAGGCATCCCATTCCCAGAAGAGTATGGAGGTTCAGGTGGCGATACGGTATCGTATGCGTTAGCAGTTGAAGAAATTGGTCGCGCTTGTGGTGGCACTGGTTTAAGCTATGCTGCAACAATTTCATTAGGTGCTTCTCCAATTTATTATTTCGGTACAGAAGAACAAAAACAAAAGTATTTAGTTCCAATGGCGTCAGGTAAAACATTAGGTGCCTTCGGATTAACGGAGCCGAATGCTGGATCTGATGCAGGTGGTACTCAAACGAAAGCGGTATTAGATGGCGATGAGTATGTAATCAGTGGTGAGAAGTGTTGGATTACAAACGCAGAGTATGCAAATACAATTATTGTAACCGCTGTCAATGGCGTTGAAGAGAATGGTAGAAAACGTATTTCTGCATTTATCGTGCCTACTACTAGTGAAGGATTAACGATTTCAAGTCCATACGATAAGATGGGTGTTCGTGCTTCTAATACTTGTGAAATCGTACTTGATGGTGTGCGTGTACCGAAAGAAAATATTCTTGGTGATGTAAATAAAGGTTTTAAACAATTTTTATATACACTTGATGGAGGGCGTATTTCAATCGCAGCATTGGCAGTTGGTATTGCGCAATCAGCCTTTGAACGTGCATTGCAATATGCGAAAGAACGTCAACAATTTGGAAAGTCAATCTCTAATTTCCAAGCGATTCAATTTAAATTAGCTGATATGGCGACTGAAGTAGAGCTAGCACGCAATTTAGTACATAAAGCAGCTTGGTTAAAAGATAACGATAAACCTTTCGGCAAAGAAGCGGCAATGGCAAAACTATTTGCATCGGAAGCAGCAAACCGTATTGCGAATCAAGCAGTACAGATTCATGGTGGATATGGTTATATGCGTGAATATGAAGTTGAACGACATATTCGTGATGCGAAACTATTAGAAATTGGTGAAGGAACTTCTGAAATTCAACGTCTCGTAATTGCTAGACATTTAGGATGTAGATAAAAGGGAGGAATCACTATGTTTCAAAAAATATTAATTGCGAATCGCGGGGAAATTGCTGTTCGTATTATGAAAACTTGTCAAAAACTTGGCATACGCACTGTTGCTATTTATTCTGAAGCAGATGAAAATGCCCTTCATGTGAAGATGGCAAATGAAGCTTACTTAGTAGGTGGACCGCGTGTTCAAGAAAGTTATTTAAACCTTGAAAAAATTATTGAAATAGCTAAGAAGACAAATGCAGAAGCGATTCATCCAGGTTATGGTTTATTATCAGAGAATCCGTCTTTTCCGGTTCGTTGCAAAGAAGAAGGAATCGTATTTATCGGTCCTTCAGAAGAAATCATTACGAAGATGGGAAGTAAAATCGAATCACGTATCGCAATGCAAGCAGCAGATGTCCCAGTAGTCCCAGGTATTACTACAAATATTGAAACTGCTGAAGAAGCAATTGAAATTGCAAAACAAATTGGTTATCCATTAATGCTTAAGGCATCCGCAGGCGGCGGAGGCATTGGTATGCAGTTGATGGAAACTGAGCAAACGCTCACCAAAGCGTTTGAAAGTAATAAAACAAGAGCGCAAAACTTTTTTGGTAACGGAGAAATGTATTTAGAGCGATATATAGCAGACGCGCATCATATTGAAATTCAGCTTTTAGCAGATACACATGGTAACACAGTGTATTTATGGGAGCGTGAATGTTCGGTGCAGCGCCGAAATCAAAAAGTAATCGAAGAAGCACCTTCACCATTTTTAGATGAAGGTACACGAAAGGCAATGGGAGAAGTTGCTGTACAAGCTGCCAAAGCACTTGGCTATACAAATGCAGGTACAGTTGAGTTTCTTGTAGATGATCAGAAGAACTTCTATTTCTTAGAGATGAATACGAGATTACAAGTAGAGCATCCAGTGACAGAAGAAATTACGGGATTAGACCTTGTAGAACAGCAACTTCTTATCGCAAGTGGAGAGAAACTATCATTTACTCAGGATGGTGTAAAACGTAGTGGTCATGCCATTGAAGCTCGTATTTATGCAGAAGATCCGAAAACATTCTTCCCATCACCTGGGAAAATTACAAATTTAACATTACCGTCAAATGTACGGATCGATCACTTCTTAGAAAATCATGTAACGATTACACCTTTCTATGATCCAATGATTGCGAAAGTCATTGCACATGGCGAGACTCGTGAAGAAGCAATTTCGAAATTACATGATGCTCTAGAAGAATTAAAAGTAGAAGGTATTAAAACGAACACGCCAATGCTACTGCAAGTTTTGGAAGACGAAGTGTTCAAAGAGGGTATTTATACAACGGGTTTTGTAACGAAACAACTCGTTAAAAAATAAGATTTAACAATATTAAGGGGGAAAAAATGATGACGAAAGTATACGCATCGATGGCAGGAAACGTTTGGAAGATTGTTGTAGGAGTAGGAGATACAGTAGAGGAAGAGCAGGATGTCGTCATTTTGGAATCTATGAAAATGGAAATTCCAATCATTTCAGAAGAAGCCGGCACAGTTATGAAAATTAATGTGCAAGAAGGCGATTTTGTAAATGAAGGAGATGTATTATTAGAAATTGAATAGGGAGATATAGGGGGAAGCGAATTGAAACTACCTAATTTTGCTGTCATTAAAGAAGTCGGGCCACGTGATGGCTTACAAAATGAAAAAAAGATTGTTGGCACAAAAGATAAAGTAAAATGGATTCAACTACTTACAGAAGCAGGATTGTCGTATGTTGAAGTTTCCTCATTCGTTCACCCAAAATGGGTCCCTGCATTAGCAGATGCAAATGATGTATTTTCTGAGCTGAAAAGGGATCCAAATGTTACATATGCTGCGCTTGTTCCGAATCAAAATGGTTTGGAACGAGCTTTTTTGCAAAATGTAGATGAGGTGAATGTTTTTTTATCAGCAAGTGAATCTCATAATAAAAGTAATATTAATAAATCGATTAAAGAAGCATTAGTTGTAATTGAAGATATAACAAAACAGGCATTATTCGAAGGGAAAAAGGTAAGAGGCTATGTTTCTACTGTATTTGGATGTCCTTATGAAGGGGATATAAGTGCTACAGCAGTTGACGAATTATGTAATCAACTGTTTTCATACGGCATTTATGAAGTTTCTCTTGGGGATACAATCGGTGTAGCGAATCCATTACAAGTAGAACAAGTATTAGAACACCTATTAAAGAAGTATGATGCTTCGCAGTTTGCAATGCATTTTCATAATACGTATGGAATGGCTCTAGCGAATGTAGTTAAATCATTAGAATACGGTATTACAACGTTTGATAGTTCTTGTGGTGGACTCGGGGGCTGCCCTTATGCACCAGGAGCATCAGGTAATGTTGCTACTGATGACCTAGTACATATGCTCCATAAATTAGGAGTCCAAACGAATATAGACGAAGAAAAGTTATTGAGAGCTAGTCAATTTATTCAAAGTAAGTTAAATATCCAATTACCGAGTCATGTGTATAGAGCGCTTCAACATAAAACGATAAGTAGGTGAGTAGATGCTACAATTACAAAACATTTCCGTTGATTACGTAACACCTCACGTAGTAAAGATTTCGTTAAATCGTGCGAGACAAGCAAACTCATTATCTTTGGCATTATTAGATGAATTACAAACTATATTAACTCAAATAAGTGAAGATTCAAGCGCACGTGTAGTTATTTTGACTGGTGCTGGTGAAAAAGCATTTTGTGCTGGTGCAGATTTAAAAGAGCGTGCCGATATGAATGAAGAACAAGTTCGTCATGCTGTTAGTATGATTCGCACTACTATGGAGATGGTTGAACAATTACCACAGCCAGTTATTGCTGCTATAAATGGAATCGCACTTGGTGGTGGTACGGAATTAAGTTTAGCTTGTGATTTTAGAATTGCTGCTGAATCTGCAAGTCTTGGTCTTACTGAAACGACACTTGCAATTATACCAGGAGCAGGTGGTACACAGCGCTTACCAAGATTAATTGGAGTTGGTAGAGCGAAAGAATTAATTTATACAGGTAGACGTATTTCAGCGCAAGAAGCAAAAGAATATGGTTTAGTAGAATTTGTTGTACCAGCTAATTTACTTGAAGAGAAAGCGATTGAAATAGCAGAGAAAATTGCTAGTAATGGACCTATTGCTGTTCGATTAGCAAAAGAGGCAATTTCAAATGGTATTCAAGTTGATTTACATACCGGATTACAAATGGAAAAACAAGCGTATGAAGGTGTAATCCATACGAAAGATCGAATAGAAGGATTACAGGCATTCAAAGAAAAACGTAAACCGATGTATAAGGGGGAGTAAATATGTTAGACCAAAAACAACAATCTAATTCATTTGAAGAACGTGTTGAAACGATTAAACAAGGCGGGGCACCGAAATATCATGAACAAAATAAAGCAAAAGGAAAATTATTTGTTCGAGATCGTTTAGCGCTTCTATTTGATAATGGCGAATATGTAGAAGATGCATTATTTGCTAACTGTGAACAAACAGGCTTACCTGCGGACGGCGTTGTAACTGCAACGGGTAAAATACATGGTCGTACTGCGTGTGTAATGGCTAATGATTCTACTGTAAAAGCTGGATCATGGGGATCACGCACAGTTGAAAAGATTTTACGTATTCAAGAAACAGCTGAAAAATTACGTGTTCCGTTATTTTATTTAGTCGACTCTGCTGGAGCGCGTATTACAGATCAAGTAGAAATGTTCCCAGGGCGCAGCGGTGCAGGAAGAATCTTCTATAATCAAGTGAAATTATCAGGTAAAGTTCCTCAAGTATGTTTATTATTTGGACCTTCTGCTGCTGGTGGTGCATATATTCCAGCCTTTTGTGACGTTGTAATGATGGTAGAAGGAAATGCATCTATGTATTTAGGATCTCCTCGTATGGCTGAGATGGTTATCGGTGAGAAGGTAACTTTAGAAGAGATGGGCGGAGCTCGTATGCATTGCTCTGTATCAGGATGCGGAGATGTTTTATGTAAGACAGAAGAAGATGCGATTACACAAGCAAGACAATACATTTCATATTTTCCAAACAACTACTTAGAAAAGACTCCATTGGTTACACCTCAAGAACCGAAACAATTCGATAAAACGTTAGAACAAATCATTCCAGAAAATCAAAATGCTCCTTTCAATATGAAAGATCTCATTAATAGAGTTATTGATGAAGGTTCATTCTATGAAGTAAAAAAATTATTTGCTCAAGAGCTAATTACAGGCTTAGCACGTATTGATGGTAAGCCAGTTGGTATTATTGCAAATCAGCCGCGTATGAAGGGCGGTGTATTATTTCACGATTCAGCTGATAAAGCTGCTAAGTTTATTAATTTATGCGATGCATATCATATTCCATTATTATTCCTTGCGGATGTACCAGGATTTATGATTGGTACAAAAGTAGAGCGTGCTGGTATTATTCGCCACGGTGCAAAAATGATTTCTGCAATGAGTGAAGCAACTGTACCGAAGATTTCTATCGTTGTTCGTAAAGCATATGGCGCTGGTTTATATGCGATGGCAGGTCCAGCATTTGAACCAGATTGCTGCCTGGCATTACCGACAGCCTCTATTGCGGTAATGGGTCCAGAAGCTGCGGTTAATGCTGTATATGCAAATAAAATTGCAGCTTTACCAGAAGAAGAGCGCGCTAGCTTCATTGCTGAAAAACGTGAAGAGTATAAGAAAGATATTGATATATACCACTTAGCATCAGAGATGGTGATTGATGGTATTGTTCATCCAAACAATTTACGTGAAGAGTTAAAAGGACGTTTCGAAATGTATATGAGTAAATATCAATTATTCACGGATCGTAAACATCCTGTATATCCAGTTTAAAAGCCCTATTTAGGGCTTTCTTGCTCAAAAAGTTAAGGAGGGGAAAACATTGAAACAAGCAGTTTGGTTTCCAACAGAAGAGTATAAGGAAAAAACACGTTTATATGGTTGGATGAAATCATTGGGATATGAAGACTATGAAACTTTTTATAATAAATCTATTGAGGAAACAGCTTGGTTTTGGGGAGAGGCAGAAAAAGCAGTAGGCTATCAATGGATGAAACCTTATACAGAAGTGTTAGATTTAGAAAATGGTACACCGTTTGCACAGTGGTATAATGGCGGAACATGTAACGTTGTAGAATCAGCTTTATCCCGCTGGCTTGCGGATGAAGAAACGAGAATACAGCCAGCACTTCAGTACGAAGGGGAAAATGGAACTTCAAAATCATTTACATATGAAGAGCTTGATAACTGGGTAAGCCGTGTTGCAAATGGTTTGAAACACGCGGGTATTGAGAAAGGTGACCGTGTAACAATTTATATGCCGATGATTCCAGAAACAGTTGTTGCGATGCTAGCTGTAATGAAAATCGGTGCAATTATTTCACCAATATTCTCAGGCTTTGCGTCTGATGCAGTCATGACACGTGTGCAAGCGGCAGGTTCAAAAATGATTATTACCGCAGATGGATTTTCACGCCGAGGAAAAATTGTTTCTTTAAAAGATGAAGTAGATAAAGCTTGTGAACATTGCCCAACTGTTGAAAAAGTGGTAATCGTTCGTCATGCAGGAAATGATTTTACACCACATAACTATGACTTTTCGTGGAGTACGCTAGAAAAAGAAAAACCATTCATACATGCCGAAGAAATGCAAAGTGATGATCCATTAATGCTCATTTATACATCAGGAACGACTGGTAAGCCGAAAGGAACAGTACACACGCATGCAGGATTTCCTTTGAAAGCAGCTTTTGATGCAGGATTTGGAATGAATATTAAACAAGGTGATCGTGTATTATGGGTAACTGATATGGGCTGGATGATGGGGCCATTTCTATTATTCGGTTCACTCATTAATGGAGCAACGATGGTTATGTACGAAGGTGTTCCAGACTTCCCAGAAGCAGACCGGTTATGGGAGACAGTTGATAAATATGAAATTACTCATCTAGGTATTTCACCAACGTTAATACGAGCATTAATGGCAAAAGGTGATAAGTATGTCAATAAACATTCTTTAAAGAGTTTGGAAGTATTTGCATCAACAGGAGAACCTTGGAATCCTGATCCATGGATGTGGCTGTTTGAAACAGTTGGAAAAGGAAATGTACCAATCTGTAACTACTCAGGTGGAACTGAAATCTCTGGTGGGATTTTCGGTAATGTTCTTATTAAGCCAATAGCACCGATTAGTTTTAATGCATCTTTACCAGGAATGGCAGCTGTCGTACTGGATGATCAAGGTAAACCAATTCGAGATGAAGTCGGAGAATTATGCTTAGAGAAACCTTGGGTAGGTATGACGAAAAGCTTCTGGGAAGATGATGAACGTTACGTAAACACATATTGGTCGCGTTTTGAAAATAAATGGGTCCACGGTGACTGGGTCATTTACGATGGTGAACAATATATCATCACAGGGCGTTCAGACGATACGTTAAATATTGCAGGTAAACGTATTGGACCTGCTGAATATGAATCTATTCTTGTGAAACATAACGATGTAATCGAAGCTGCTGCAATTGGTGTACCTGATGAAGTAAAAGGTGAAGTTTGTCATTGTTTCGTAGTATTAAGAGACCATGTAACATTCACAGGAGAATTAAAGAAAGAATTAATGAGTTTAGTAAACTCTCATATCGGAAAAGCGTTGTGTCCTAAAGACATCCACGTTGTAGAAGATTTGCCGAAAACACGTAATTCTAAAGTGATGCGCCGTGTTATTAAAGCAGCTTATTTAGGAAAAGAATTAGGTGATTTGTCTTCACTTGTAAATCCTGAAGTAGTTCCGTTTATTCAGGGGTTACAGTCTAGTAAATTATAAACATAAGAAAGGATCTCTATATAAATAGAGATCCTTTCTTATGTTTATAAAAAGAGAAAAAGTGAAGTTGATGAAGAAAAATTCTACTATTAGTGTTAAGTATGTTTTATAGTTTTAATCAAAATACGATATTATGGAATGTCTACTCAATGGAGAAATACTAATTTACAACAAGGTGATAACAAAGCGTGCCTGCTTTATATGTCTGTTAAAACTTTTACGTGTTAATATATAAAAAGCTGACTATACTCAGTCAGCTTTTTATATATTACATTCTAGTATTTATTTCACTATTTGCCGGGCAGTAATGCCCCCACCTAAAAATTCAGCGAAAGTAAGGAAGTAGGTGTGGGATTAACTTTCCGGAAAAGCCCGATTGGTTCCAAAAGCCATATTCTTTCCTTTACGTTGACATTAAAAAAATTACCAATTTTTTCTTTTACAATGGCAACAAATAAAGAAACATTTACAACGACACTTATTTCGTTTAGAACCCCAATCATCATCACGATGACACTTTTCTTTAGATTTCCACCAATCATCGTCACGATGACACTTTTCTTTAGATTTCCACCAATCATCATTACAATGCTTTTTCTGAGAACTCCAATCATCATCACAATGATGCTTTTCTTTAGATTTCCACCAATCATCACAACAATGCTTTTTCTGAGAACTCCAGCAATCATTTTTCCAAGACATTCATTTCTACCTCCTTTCAATAGTGTTCATATTATTCTATGTTTTAATAAAAAAATGGCTTGTTTATTAACCTACTATTTTATCTTTATATGATAGAGTGTTTTCTACTCGATATAGAGTTCATACAAACCATGCTAATTTTTAAGAGATAGTGGAGAGAACTACTACTAGTTATGGTGTTTTCCAATAAACATTTGTTGAAGAAAGCGTTCTGATTACAAATAATATCTTATTTTCGAGTACGCTTTTTTAAATGTATATTTCACAATAACAAAGGAAAAATCCACAAATAAAGTCTATGTATATGTGAGTTAATGGAAAAATCTAGTGTGTTTTTAAGGTGCGTCTTATTTAAAAGAAAAAAGATTTGTTTTAGAAAGTGGTGTCTAAACATTAAATGGAGTAGGACTAAATTCACGGCCGCTCATTAAACAAGCTTTTAATTAGGAGAAGTCTGTTTTTATAATGAATAATGAAAAGAAAGTATAGTACAATTGTTTGTTTTTTTTCTTTTTATGTGTTTGCCTCGTACCCTTTTAAGCTAGTGGACATACTTTACTAATAGAAAGGATTAGGGGGTGAGGTATTGGGTTCTCGATTTAATAATTGTAAAAAGAAGTGTACATGTAAACAAGATGATTGTTGGGAAGTATTCGAAGAGTGTAAAAAAGAACAGCATGAGAAATGTGATAATTCTTGTGTACAAGGAATTAGAGATGAACTTAAGAAATTAATTAATCGAACAGTTCAAATTAATACAGAGGGACGTACTTATGTAGGTACTGTTTCGTCTGTAAGTTGTGATCTAGTTAGGCTTGCGGCTATTCCTGGATCGGTTGGAGTAATTATTTCCATTTGTAAAATTGAAGCAATTTTCCCACCTGTTACAACGGTTACTGCTGACTTTGATTTTAATGGTATTGATGTAGCAAACAAAGCATAATTATGCTGCTTTTTTGTAAAGCCATTCACATGAATGGCTTTATTTTAATTTCATATAAAAGGAGAATATATTCTTTATATAGAAATAAGTTTGAGGTTATAAAGCATGATGTATGAAAGGAGCAAGGAAGTGATTAAACTAGAAAGCTTTAAGAAATCTGATTTTAAACAATTAATAAATTGGATTAACTCCGAAGAATTTCTAATACAATGGTCAGGAAATGCATTCACATTCCCTTTAGACGAACAGCAATTAGAGAAGTATATAGAAAGTGCAAATACACTCGCTTTCAAAGTGGTAGATGAAGTGACTTCAGACGTTATTGGTCATATTTCGCTTGGGCAAATAGATAATATTAATAAGTCCGCTAGAATTGGAAAAGTATTAGTTGGTAATACGAAGATGAGAGGACGTTCTATAGGAAAACATATGATGAAAGCAGTACTTCATATTGCTTTTGACGAATTAAAACTACATAGGGTAACTCTTGGTGTGTACGATTTTAATACATCGGCCATTTTCTGTTACGAAAAAATAGGGTTTGTAAAAGAAGGCTTATTAAGAGAGTCAAAAAGAGTAGGAGAAACGTATTGGAATTTATGGGAAATGAGTATGTTAGAATATGAATGGAAGAAGTAGCAACAATAGTAATTTATAATTATATTATGTTAACAAAAGGGGCTTGGTGGGTATAGTGGATAATAAAACAAAAATAATTTCAATTGCAGCTGTTTCAGGGGGAGAGCTAGTATATTAAAACTGACAAAGAAACCATTTTTGAAAAAGGCCCACCTGCATTGTTTCTGAGGAATAAGAGGGTGAGCCCTAATTAAACGAAACTGAATGAATCTGTAAAAATTGTAACTAAAGTATGCATCAACAAGGTATTGAAAGGGATGAATAGTAAACTTTACAGATTATTCCATATGTAACAAAACTGGTTAGCTTCTGATTTAAGCGCTACTAAATGATTATTATTAATAGAGTTATTCGTATACATTCTGTTCTTTTGGATGTTAAGTACCGTATAATTCACATCGTTTCGTTCATTTGAAAATGTTGATTCATTTAATAGTGTAAGTGTCGAGTTAATGTTGTATTTATCAATTCGCTCTTTTTTTCCTTTGAAAAACAGTTTGATAAGATGTGGCTCATTATTAATGAATAAGCCAAGTTCAGGTGATGAACGGACGATTAAATCATCTGATTTCCAATGTGATTTACCTGGATCAAACCAGGAGATGTCTTTATTTTTAATGAATTTTTTGTATTGCTTTATAACATCAATGTAGTTTTGTTTTTTTTTCTGATCAACCGTTTGTACTAATGTTTCGAAACATTCAAA
Source organism: Bacillus sp. FSL K6-1338 (assembly GCF_038006965.1). Classification (NCBI taxonomy): domain Bacteria; kingdom Bacillati; phylum Bacillota; class Bacilli; order Caryophanales; family Bacillaceae; genus Bacillus; species Bacillus sp. FSL K6-1338. The sequence goes on from NZ_JBBOWI010000001.1 coordinate 2,443,008, forward strand.
AGGTAGTTTGTTTTGATGAAATTTAATAACAGTTTCTCGTAATTGTTTCCAGTAATCAAAAGCTGGTTGATATTCAGGTTGGGATTTTAGATTTTTTATAAAGTTTGTTTTAGCTGTACTACCTTTCAGTGTGAAGTCTAAAAATTGTGTAAGCCCTACTTTAATTTCTGTCATATTACATCACCCTTCCAAACATTATTCATTTAATAATAGACGAAATACCCTACATTTTTAAAGAAATGAGCTAGATGCTAGAAAACCTAATGTCCATGCACAATAGATACGGGAAAGCCAATCCGTAAGTATAAATGATGGACCATCCAATTGAAGATAAATTAGATAATGGTTACCAGGTGATAGGTTATTAATATAATCGGATAGTGAGGCGAGTTTAAAAGATAACAATATAGATTATTTAGCTTGGATTTGAGAAAAAAGTGCATGGGAATAAAGAGGGATATAGGGAAATGGGCTCTCATCAAAAAATATAAGTTGGTATCAGTATACCGTAGAGAATGAGTGTATAGAACATACAAGTAAAAGTATTGGCTAGCACACTTAAAATAAGCCGTATAAAAAGTTAATCATCGTGTGCTTTGATTATATAATGTCGGCGAAATAAATAGTGTGAAGGACAGCGATCTTAACAAGTGTTTCATGTAACGTTCATGTACTTTAATTTTTTATAATTAATCAAATTTGAATTTTGTTTGTTGTTAAGAAAAGGTGAGAAGAAAATAAAAAAAGAGGGCTAATGCCCTCTTTTTTTATTAATTTGGTAATTAATCACAGATTGGTATCCCAAGCACTCTTAGAGCTAATGCTACTTGAAGGGAAATCTCTAATCTAGCAATTTCAATACCAGCTACTGAAAGAACTAAAAAAGGTTGTCCGTTTACAAATACAACGCAACTATCCATAGTTAAGCCTCCTTTCTAGTAATCTACTATAGTATATGAATAGAACTTTAATATGTAATAGTTAAATTGTTGGATTTAATAGAATTAATAGATTAACCCATTTAAACTAAACAAACGAACACAATGAACGGAAACAGAGATGGGTGTATGCCTCGAAAAACATAGGTTTTAAGACATGGGATATGAAATTCATCATATTGGTCAGCTGTCTATATGGGCGAGGCAGTTAAACTTGCAACCAGTTTCAGCAAATTTAATTGGAAGAGGATAATAGAATTAAAAACCGACTTGCATCTCAAACGCAAGTCGGTTTTTATATATAAGAAGATTTCTTAATTGAAATCCTCGGATTTTTTCTGACGTATATGTAAAAACATTAAGGTGGTAATGATTAAAAAAATCATTATAGTTTGTATAATTAAATTTTTAAACTGAAGCAATATTGTCCACGATGTAAGGGTGTCTTTAAAAGCTTGGAGTGCAGAGTACGAGGAAGGATCAAAACCATACTGTAGCAACTTTTTTGTTTCAATAAATGAAATGTTTTCTTCATCTGCATCTAATATTACTGAAATTAGTCTAGTATCTTCAAGTTTTGCTGTACTGACAAAACTATAATTACCATTAGTTGAAAAACTAGTTTGTAAGCCATCAACACCTTGAAGTTTAATGTTTTCATTAAGGGAATATATCATTTTATTCGTATTGAAAACCTGGGAATCTTTGAAGGAAAATTGGTAAGAGGTTAGTTTCGTAATATTCAATACATCTGGAAAATCTTTTATTAATCGTGCTGCTAATTTAGCTACGTCTATTGCTGTTGTAGTTGATTGTTTATTTGTATCATTATTAATTCCAGTAGAGTTTAGAAATGGAGATGGTTGTAATAACTTTAGTTCTTTTGCTTTTTTATTCATTAATACTGTAAAGTTATCTTCATTTCCAGCAATGTGTTCTGCAAGAGCGAGTGCAGAACGATTATTCCCTGCCAGTAGCAATGCATGAAGTAAATCACGAACCGTTGTTTTATCATTCGATGTTACTTGTATAGGGCTTGTTTCTACTCGGAATACTTCGTTACTTATTTGTACGAAGTCATCTAACTGTATTTTTCTATCATTTAGTTGCTCCAATACGATATATTCTGTCATTAATTTAGATAAAGCAGCTGATTGTACTGGAGTTTCTTCATTTTTTTTATAAACAATTTCACCTGAATTAGCATTTATTAAGATAGCTGATTTAGCTTGAATAATCGGACCATTTACATAAAGGTAAAAATATAAAACGATAAGTGCAGTAATGAAAAAAGATAATAATAAAATAGCGAATTTTTTTAAGAATTGCATAAGCGATCCTCCTATTATGACATCAATAATAGTATTGTAAAAAAGAATGCTTAATTAGGAAGAAAGAAAAGGTAAAGAATTTCTAAAGAATTATAAAGGATTATTAATTTTTTGTAATTAATGGAAAAAGTTCAATTTCTTATATGATAAGAAATTGAACTTTTTATTTGTGATATTAACCTTTGTAGGGGAGTAGTTTTACAGTGAAAGTTGTTTTTTCGTCATCACTATATACTTCAATTGTTCCTTTATGCAATTCGACTATACTTTTTGCAATTGCTAATCCAAGTCCAGATCCACCAGTGTTTGTAGAGCGCGATTTTTCAACGCGATAAAAACGTTCAAAAATATGAGGTAAATCCGTACTAGGAATAGGTTGTCCGTAATTTGTTATATCAATTGTAATCATATTATTGCTTTCATAAGCAGTAAGGTCAATATAGCGACCTTCGCTTCCATAAGCGATAGCGTTTATAATAAGATTTTCAAACACACGCACTAATTTGTCACCATCAGCTAATACCATGAGCTTTTGAGATGGGAAAGAAGGTCTACATTCTATATTAGCTTCTTGAACCTGTATTCGGAATTGAACAGTTAATTGTCCAAGTAACTCTACAATATCAATGGGGACAGAATACAAGCTTAACTCTTTATTTTGAACACGTGTATATTCGAACAAGTCATTCATTAATGCATTAAGACGAGTTACTTTATCATAAATGACTTGAATATAGTATCGCAATTCCACTTCATCTCTATAATTATCATGATGAATTAAATTTACGTATCCAACTATAGAAGTAAGGGGAGTACGTAAATCATGTGATACATTTGTAATAAGTTCACTCTTTGCTTGTTCCGCTTGTCTTTCTTCATCAATTGAGACTTTTAATTGTTCAACAATTTCATTGATCCCGATTGCTAACTCTTCCAAATAATTATGATTTACAACAGAAACTTTATGATTGAAGTTTCCATTTGCAATGTAACGAATTTCTTCTATCATTTTTTTTATACAAGTTTCATAGTAAAGTTTTCTCTCGTGACGATAAAAAATGTAAAGATAGGATGAAAAAATAGAAAATAAAAACAAATAAGAAACAATCATCATCCATAAAGATTCTTTAACCCCTTTATACTTTTCATAACCAAAAATTCGAATGAATTCTTTACCGAGCTCGGTTAGAGTAAGTGAACTTTCAATTACACTCGTAACGAGGCGATAAATAATTAATTCAGTAATAGGAGTGAGTGTGATAGCTAGTAAGAGCCAAAAAATAAGTTTCCATTTAGGGATATCTTTTAATATATCAAATGCTTCATTTCTCAATTTTATAGCCAACTCCCCAAACAGTGTGAATAAATTTTTCTCCATTCATTACCGTTTCAAGTTTATCCCGTAAGTTGCTAATATGGACCATTACCGTCTTATTTGAACCATAACCATCTTCATTCCAAACGCGTTCGAAAATTTCTTCTGAACTAAATACTCTTCCTGTATTACTCGCAAGTAAATATAAAATATCGAATTCAATAGAGGTTAGTTTAATATACTCTCCATTTACTTTAACAGTATGATTATGTTTGTGTATTTCAACAGAGCGAATACGAATAATACCATCTTCATTCTTTTGCGTAGTAGCATTTTGGAAAGATGATCTTCGTAATAAAGCTTTCACTCTAGCTACTAATTCTAATGGATTGAATGGTTTGATCATATAATCATCGGCACCTGTCATAAGACCTAATATTTTATCCATATCTTCTGCTTTTGCACTAAGCATTAGAATTGGTACAGTATTATTTTCACGTACTTCCTGACAAACTTCTAATCCGTTTCGTTTTGGCATCATAATATCCAAAATCATAAGGTCAACTTCATATGTAGAAACCTTCTGCAATGCTTCATCGCCATCATAAGCTTTATAAATGTTATAGCCTTCATTTCGCAAATAAACAGCAAGTAATTCAACAATTTCTTTATCATCATCAATAATTAATATGTTTTTATTCATTTTGTAGTTCCTTTCCTTACAAATCATCAACATTACTATAATATCAAACATTTATGTACTTGTAGCAATGATTCTGTATAAAATTTCATGTAACGTATTAAAAAGGAGTAAAAAGATTAATAACGAATATAAAATAACAAAGATATTTAAATTCTGCATTATACTGAAAGTTAGTTATAAGGGGGATTTTCTATGTTATATAATGATATATATTCATTTGCTCCAACTGGAAAAATAGACAATGATATTAAAGATTTTCTACTAAAATATAATAAAGAGTTTACATATAAACATTCAATTCGTGTGGCAAATAAGGCAAAAAAGATTGCAGAAAAGTTTCACGTAGATAAAGAAAAAGCAGCAATTGCAGGATATTTACATGATATTAGTGGCATTTTTCCGAACGAGGAGCGGATTGCAGTTGCTGAAGAATTTGGGGTAGAAATAGAGGAAGCAGAAAGAAAGTTTCCTATGATTATTCATCAAAAACTATCGAGAGTAATCGCAAAAGAAATATTTAAAGTAGAAGATGAAGACGTATTAGATGCAATTTGTTGTCATACTACACTGCGTAAACACCCAACAAAGATGGATTTAGTTTTATTTGTTGCAGATAAAATAGAATGGGATCAAAAGGGGACACCACCATATTTAATAGAAATAAAAAAAGGATTGGAAAAATCTTTGGAAAAAGCTGCTTTTGTATATATTTCATATTTGTGGGAAAGGAAAGATACATTGAAAGTTATACATCCGTGGCTAGAAGAAGCATATTGGTATTTAAAAAGAATTGTACAGTAGAAGGGACAAGGAAATGCAATTAAAAGAATATATGAATCAAACATTTCCAGGAGTTACATTAGTACCGTACTTATATTCTCAGTGGGGAAATCATTTGTATTTTGATTTTGGAAAAGATAAATATCAAATTGTAGAAGGAACCGACGATTTAAATATGGAATACTTTTCTCAGCTATATACATATAATAAATTCTTATTTGAAGACATATTTTCAAAAGAAGATGTAGTGTTTGTAGTGACAAATGTTTATAGATTTAAAAAGGAAAACACAAAAACTCCACAGAAAATAAATGTATACAATAAATATATTAAGAAAAGAGATTTAAGATTTCATATAAGACAAGAAACGTTACCGTTTCTATTTGAAGATGAAGAGGCAGATTTATCCCGCTATTTGCCGGGCAGTAAGACCCCCACCTCAAAATTCAGCGAAAGCAAAGAAGGTAGGTGGGGGGCGGGCTGCCCCTAAAAGCCCGATTGGTGAGGGCTGATAATCAGTGGGGGATGAACTGATTAAAGTTTCACATTATATTGTACATATCAATTTTCTTTAAAATGTCTTGCGGAAGATATTAAATATGAATCGCTTATACAAGCTGCTAATCATGAGGATTTCTCTGTTTTGTATCCTCGATTTGGACGGAAAAAAGAAATTTCTTATCCAGATATATTTCTCATAAATGCAACGAAAGATATTGTCATGTTTATGTATGATGATAGAGGATGTGAAGTAATTGCGAAGAATAAAGAAATAATACGAGATTTATATAAGAAATATAAAGAATGGATTCCAGATTATGAACGAGAAAGTATAGATAACTTATTTAAATGACAATAGGGGAAGTGAAGCGTGTAATGAAACGTATTGCAATTGTATCTGCATGGGAACCAGAACTGACGTATTTGCATCAACATTATCCGAGTGAACGTGTTGAAAAAAGAGCAGCTTGGGAATTTCATTTTCATACTATCAATGAGCTGGAAATTATATCAGTTGTAACTGGTGTCGGTAAAGTAAGCTGCGCTAGTTGTGTACAATTGTTAATTAGTGAGTTTCAGCCAGATGAGTTGTTTATGACAGGAATATGCGGAAGTTTATCAAACAAAGTGAAAAACGGTCATATTGTAGTAGCACTAAACGCAATACAACACGATGTTACTGCTGCTGGCTCAGGAGAAGATGTTTTTAATTTATATAACGGTAGAACAGCACCTATTGAAACAACAAAATCACTTGTAAGAAGAATAAAAAAAATACGATTGTATGATCCGATACATTTCGGTACATTTTTATCTGGAGATCAACGTATTCGTAGTTCAGAAATGAGATATTTACTTCATACTGTATACGGAGCATTGGCAGTTGATCAAGAAGTAGCAGCTTTCGCCTATGTGTGTCAAATAAATAAAAAACCATTTTTATGTTTAAAAGCTGCTTCAGATCAAGCAAATGATAAAACGAAAGAAGAACAAAAAATCTTTAAAATGCTAGCATGCGAAAGAGCATGTGAGCATTTAATTGCTTTTTTACGTGTTTATGAGATTAATGTAGTAAATAATAGATAGTTTGTTATAAAACAAATTAATAGTAAGTTATATGTAGGGAAATGTCCGTTCATTTCAAATTAAGAGCTGAAATTTATAATAGATGGAATATATTATATGGGTACATGTTGAGATTAATACAAGCAATTGGAGGGCAATTTTATATGATTCAATATAAAAGGTGTAGTGAAGTAAATATTGATTTAGTATATGAAGCTTTTAAAGATGGATTTTCCGATTATATTATTAAGATGGAAGTTTCAAAAGAGGGTTTTATACAACGTTTTTTTGGACCAGAAGGTAATTTGCTAGAACATTCTTTTCTTGCTTTAGACGGTGACAAATCAGTTGGCGTAATATTAGGTGGTATAAAGGATTATGAAAGTATAAAGACTATGCGCTGTGGAACATTAGCGGTTCATCCTAATTACCGCGGTATTGGTGTGAGTCAAAAATTATTTGAACTGCATAAAGAAGAGGCGATTCAACATGGATGTAAGCAACTTTTTCTCGAAGTCATTGTAGGAAACGACCGAGCGATTCATTTTTATAATAAGTTGGGCTATGAAAAAGTGTACGATCTTTCTTATTATAATTTAAATGATTTGACTAAAATAATGAATAAAGATTGTAAGGATATTGAAGTAAAACAATTAGAATTTCCAACTTTTAAAGATGAAATTCAGAAATGGTTAAACTTCCATATAAATTGGCAAAATGATGTTGATTATATCGAAAAAACAAATAATGTATTTTATGGTGCATATGTCGATAATGACTTAAAAGGCTCTCTATGTGTAAATGAACAAGGTAAAATTAGTTTTATTTTCGTAGACAAAGTTTATAGAAATATTGGTGTTGGGATGAAATTATTAGAAGTAGCAAGAGAAGAATTAATTTTATCAAGTTTATCAATTGGGTTTCCTAACAATAATTTACTGGAGGGTTTTTTAAAGAAATGTGGATTTGAAAAGAATTCTTTAGCGCAATATGAAATGTATTTATTACTCTAAAAGCGGAAGGGATTTATTCTTTTCGCTTTTTATTTTTTCTGTTAAGTTGGTAAATGCTTCGCAACTATAATTTGTAATGAGAGGAATTTGTTTATCCTTAAGTTATCTTTTTAATTGTCAATTTCATGCTAATAATTTTCTTTGTATAATATTCTAATTTTATGTAGAATAGATACGATGGGAGGGGATGAAATGAATAATGGATTAAAGTTTAAGATTTTTGAATTGCATTGTCTTGTTCAAAAGACTTATTCTGATATTAAAATAGCGTGTGATATTGCTATTTATCAAGAAAACACTTCTAAATATTTAATTTCATTAGGATTTTTAAATAAATCATATATGACTTATATAGAAGCAAAAAGATTCTATCGCGAAAATGAAGAGCTTGTAAGTGTAGAATTTGATAATTTCTTTGATATGTATGATAAATTAGAAAACGAATTAAAACAAGTTATTTCAACTGAAGATAAAAATCCTTCATTGCTACATAGCAGACTTGATCAGTTTCAACAGAAAGTTGAAAATATAAATGACCTAATAAAAGTATTGCAAAATGCTCGTTAATGAATGCTTTTTTCTTTTTTGTATAGAAATTATGTATTAAAAACATTTTAGGGATATTACATATTAAAGAGGTGGCTTTTGTTGATTACAAAAGTCATCTTTTTATGTTAGGAATAGATTGTATACATTTTAGCAGTTTCATATAAATAATAGGAATTTATACGAGGGGAATATCATGGGAAATAAAAAAGAAATAGCTATAGTTGCATTAACAACAGGATTCGTTTTAACAAGTGTAACGCCATATGGATTAGGTCATGCAGAGGAAACTGGTCAAATGCAAGTAGAAATTCAAGAGGATTCGTTCCGTACAGGTGATCTTACACAACCATCAAAAAAGGCGCCAGAGAATGTAGTGAAAGATGCACTTAAGGAAAATACGGAGCATGCTTTGTCTCCAAAACAAGTTAGTGCAGAAACAGGAGTAGATTACAAGGTTCTTCAAAAACGTGGTTCTTATGATGGAACTACACTTGTGCGCATGCAACAAATATATGAAGGAAAAGAAGTATATGGTCACCAGTTGACTGCTCACGTAGATAAAAAAGGTATTATTAAAAGTATTTCAGGAGATAGCGCACAAAATTTAACACAAGAAGATTTAAAGAAACCTATTAATTTATCAAAAGAAGAAGCAAAACAATATATTTATAAAAAGTACGGAAACGATACTAAATTTATTTCTGAGCCAGAAGTTAAGGCAGTTATTTTTGTTGATGAAAATCATGGACAGGCTAGCAATGCATATCAAGTTACATTTGCTGCTACAACACCAAATTATGTATCTGGAACTTATTTAGTGAATGCTCATAATGGTGAAATGTTAAAAGATATGGTACAAGAATCAAGTTTGAAAATAAGTGAAGAGTATGTTCAATCCGTTAAGGAAAATAAAACTAGCAATTTTACATCATTAACTGGAACAGGAAAAGATGATTTAGGCGTAACTCGTACATTTGGTATTTCTAAACAGACCAGTGGGAATTATGCGCTTGCTGATTACACAAGAGGACAAGGAATTGAGACATATGATGTAAATTATAGAGATATTACAAATGAAGAAAGTTATTATCCTGGTATACTAGCAACTAGCGTTTCAACAACATTTAATGATCCAAAGGCGGTAAGCGCTCATTTCTTAGCAACAAAGGTATACGATTTTTATAAAGAAAAATATAAGCGTAATAGTTTTGATAATAAAGGAAACAAAGTAGTTTCAGTTGTACATGCATGGGATTCTGGAGGAACAAATGATCCTGAAAATTGGGAAAATGCATTTAGTACTAATATTAATAACATTAGTATGCTTTTATATGGAGATCCTATGGTAAAAGCGTTCGATATAGCCGGTCATGAATTTACACATGCAGTTACATCAAGTGAATCTAACCTTGAATTTTCAGGAGAATCTGGGGCAATTAATGAGGCATTATCGGATATTATGGGAATGGCTATAGAGAAATACATAAATAATGGGGAATTTAACTGGACAATAGGAGAACAAACTGGATCGATTTTTCGTAATATGAAAAATCCAACTGCAATTAATTTTTCAGATGGACTACCGTATCCTGATGATTATAGTAAATATAATGATTTAAATGGAGAGGATTATGGAGGCGTTCATTTTAACTCAAGTATTATTAATAAAGTTGCGTATTTAATTGCACAAGGTGGTACTCATAACGGTGTAAATGTAAATGGCATTGGTGAAGATAAAATGTTTGATATTTTCTATTATGCAAATACTGATGAATTAAACATGACTTCTAATTTTTCTGAATTGAAATTGGCATGCCTTAAAGTGGCAACTAATAAATATGGAACGAACTCAATTGAAGTTCAAGCAGTCCAAAATGCTTTTGATGCTGCAAAAATTATAGAAAAAGTGAAAGAAAACGAAAAAACAGCAGAAAACCAAGCTCCAGAGTTAACTGTACCGTTTACGATTACACTACGTGTAGGAGATACGTTTGATCCAATGAGAAATGTAAAAGCTGTTGATAAAGAAGATGGTGATTTAACAAATAAAGTAAAGCATAAAGGCGATGTAAATACTTCAAAACCAGGTACATACATTGTGGAATACTTGGTTGTTGATTCTAAAGGCGGGAATGCAACGGCTATACAGACTGTAATTGTAGAGGGAAATGGAGAAATATCAGATTTAGAACCTAAATTAACAGTGCCTGTTGGAGCGATACTTCATGTAGGAGATTCATCTGTTCCAATGGCAGAAGTATTAGCTATCGATAAAGAAGACGGTGATCTCACTTCTAAAATTAAAGTTGATGGTGAAGTAGATACATCAAAAGCCGGTACTTACGTATTAACGTACACGGTTACAGATTCTAAAGGTCATGAAGTAACGGCGAAGCAAACTGTAACGGTCAAAGTTAGGGAAGAAATTAAAAATGAAAAACCAATACTAAAAGTACCTGCTACAACTTCGATTACTGAGGGTGATCAATTTGATCCGTTGATAGGAGTATCGGCTACTGACAAAGAAGACGGTGATCTTACTTCTAAAGTAGCGTATAAAGGAACTATAGATACAACTAAAGCTGGTATTTATGAAATAATATATAGTGTAAGAGATTCCGTGGGTAATGAGGTAAATACAATACAAAAAGTATTAGTGAAAGATAAAGAAACTAGCAAACCTAATGGTCTTGCTAATAAGACAAATAGCAATAGTATCTCAAATAACAGTAATACAGATAAAAAAGAATATACATATAAGGAGCTGCCAAAGACGGGTGTAAGTACAACTAACAGTGCAGCAATCGGCATATTGATGATTATTACAGGTACAGTACTCACTTTGATTCGCAAATTTAGAAAGATACAAAAATAATAGTAGGGATTATTCGTTTGAAGAAAAGAGTTCAGTATTCAAAAGAAATAAAGTAGAAAGTAAATAAAACGAAATATGGATTTTTTACTTATTAAGATTTTAATAGTTAAGCGGTACATTTGGCCTTTATAAAAATTTGCAGTTGGATACTATTCTGTCTACAGAACTATATTACATATAAAACACGTTACTATTCTTTTATTTTAATGAGAATAGTAACGTGTTTTTTGATTTGAAAATAGCATAAATCCTATAGCTCATGAATATAGGAGTACTTCTAATTTGCCATTGATAAGTTACTGAAAACACTTTGCTTTAATGGAAGTGTCACTCTAAATGACAACATGAGATTTTCGATATTTACCAGGTGTTTCATTGGTGAATTTTTTAAAAATTTTAGTAAAATAACTTTGATCGCTAAAATTAAGCGAAGCGCATATGTCTGATAAGGGATAGGTGGTGAAAGTTAATAATTTCTTTGCTTCTTCGATTCGTTCACGTTGAATGTACTCAATTAATGAAATACCGACTTCTTTTTTAAATAATATAGATAAATAATCTGAATTCACATTTGCAAATTTAGCAAGTTGTTTAACAGATATTGGATTGTAAATGTTTTTAAAAATGTAGTTTTTGCAAATAGCAATAGTCTGTGAATTTTGCTGTGTTTTTTGTGCCTTTACACGGTCTGCAAAGGTACAAAAAGCATTTTTTAATAAATCCCAAACAGATTCTTTGTCTTTTAAATTTTCTGTTCTTTGAATATGTAAATCATAAATTTTGTAAGCTATCCCAGATGGAAGACCCCCTTTTATCGCATATCTAGTGGCGAGCGTAATGGATGAAATACAAATGTTTTTATGACGTCTTAATTGATGGAATGAAGATAAAGATGAAAGAGTCTCTTGTTGGAATTCGTAATAATATTTGAGCACGGTTTCTTTATCCCCGTTTTCTATAGAACCAAGTAGTTGCTGCTCTATATATAAATTATGATAAATGGATTCGTCTTTTTGCATTGAAATATATACATCTTCGTTTAAGATTCTGCTATGACTTATATGAAGTGAGTCACTGTTATTTGAAAATGTGCTTACATCTGAATTTTTTTTATAGAGAATGTTATAGAACAATATTGCTATATTTACAAAGAAATTTTGATCTTTGACTGACAATGAAAAATAATGGTCTCTTGTTCTTTTATAATTTGGAATAAAATTAAGTTTACTATCCGCTTTACTTGTAGAAAAATTTACATGTGCCAAGGGCCCAATAATAACAGTACCGTTCACCATATAATCGCTCTTTATGTGAATTAAAATGAAGTGCCCTAGATGTTCGTGAGTTCTGAAGATGGGGGAATTATATGTATCATTTCTCTGAAAAAGCACATGTAACTGTTCTATTTTTGATGTATACAACAAGTGTGAATCATTTTTTGATGTGAATTCTAAAAGGATATTTTTGTTACAATCTAAAAAACAAACTGGAATTTCAAAAGATTGGAAAAACATATTGCAAATGTACTCTATCTCAACTAGACTGAGCTTTTTAGTCATATTCTTCCTCCTTACAGTTATGCGTAATAGTTAAATAAACATATATTCCTTTTTTCATAAGTAGAAACGGAAAACCTTTATTAATAAAAAATATAAATAAAAGTTATAAACTTCTAAGAATAATACCATAATTTAACATGAATAGCACATATTATTTGAATATACAGGTAATAGTTTTGGACAGTAGCGTAAAATATGAATCGTCACACTTATTTGTTGGTTATTACTTATATGTATTAAAAATGATTAAGGTTGGATTTTAAATAGGGATAGGAAGTGAGAAATTAATAGATTGACAGTAAGTGACTAGTCGAAATTAGCAGTGAAAGCTATTATGTAACAAATGTAATGATTTTTGAAGTAGAGATATAAGTGTAATTTAGGGGAGAAAATTACATATATCATGTGGAGAGACAACGTAATAATAGAAGATAAGAAATGTGAATAAGTGATTGTAAACAATGGATTGTTGGACGACTATATTTTATGTTATTCGTTTAAATCTGATACTTGGCACACTATTGCTTTTAAGAAGGTAATAGTAATAAAGAGATTTTTAAAATGATAGAAGTAGTAAAGGGGATAAGAGAAATGAAAAAAATATTTAGTGTGCTTTTAGTGTTATTCTTAACATTTTCTACATGGTCTAGTGTATTAGTAAAGGCAGATTCACCATCTAAAGGTACTTTAACGATTCATAAGTATGAACAAGAAAAAGATGGAGCGCAGGGACTAGAAGGTGACGGTTCTGCAAATCAAGAGGTGCCAAAAGATGCGAAACCATTAAAAGGTGTAACGTTTGAAGTGAAAAAGGTTGCGTCTTTTGAAAAAATTTCAAACGATGGGAAAATCGTGAAAGAAGATGTGAAACCTGTAATGGGAGCAACTCCAACGCAAGTAGTAACAGATGATAACGGACAAGCTGTATTAAAAGATATTCCGCTAGGACGTTATGAGGTGAAAGAAGTGGCAGGACCTCCACATGTTAATCTAAATCCCAATACGTATACAGTGGATATCCCATTAACGAATAAAGAGGGTAAGGTGCTAAACTATGATGTTCACATGTATCCTAAAAATGAGGTTAAACGTGGTGCAGTGGATTTAATAAAAACTGGTGTAAATGAAAAAGCATTAGCAGGTGCAGTATTCTCTTTATTTAAAAAAGACGGTACAGAAGTGAAAAAAGAGTTAGTAACAGATGCTAATGGTCATATTCGCGTGCAAGGATTGGTGTATGGAGAATACTATTTCCAAGAAACAAAAGCTCCGAAAGGCTATGTAATAGATCCAACTAAACGTGAGTTTTTTGTTAAGAACTCCGGAACAATTAATGAAGATGGAACTATTACTTCTGGTACAGTAGTTAAATTAGAAGTGAAAAACTATGAAGAACCAATAATTGATAAAAAGATTAACGGAAAATTGGAAGCGTTACCAATCAATCCGTTAACTAATTATAATTATGATATTAAAACATTAATTCCAGAAGACATTAAGGAATACAAAAAATATGTGGTAACAGATACTTTGGATAATCGTTTAGTGATTCAAGGAAAGCCAATCGTGAAAATTGATGGAGCAGAAGTAAATGCAAGCATTGTAGAGGTAGCTATAGAAGGTCAAAAAGTAACAGCTACAGTAAAAGATTTCACAAAATTAGATGGTAAAAAAGAATTTCATTTGCAAATTAAATCTCAAGTAAAAGAAGGAGTACCATCTGGTTCGGAAATTTTAAATACAGCAAAAATTGATTTTACAAATAAAAATGATGTAATTGGAGAAAAGGAATCTAAACCTGTAGTTGTTGTTCCAACAACTGGAATAATTGAGTTAACAAAAATTGATGGTGCTAATAAGAATAAATTAAAAGGTGCAGAGTTTGTACTTAAAGATAAAAATGGAAAAATAGTTGTTGTAGCAGGAAAAGAAGTAACAGGTGTATCAGATGAAAATGGTGTTATTAAATGGTCTAACATTCCATATGGAGACTATCAAATTTTCGAAACGAAAGCTCCAACATATACAAAAGAAGATGGTACAAAAGCTTCTTATCAATTATTAAAAAATCCCATTGATGTAAAGATTAGCGAAAATAATCAAACGGTTAAATTAACAATTGAAAATAATAAAAGTGGATGGGTTCTTCCGGTAACGGGTGGCATAGGAACGACTCTTTTTACTGTAATAGGCCTTACGTTAATGGTTACAGCGGCATTTGTTTTCTTCAGAAAAAAGTTTGCTAATAATTAAGATTTTAGGAACATGTAACTATGGGAAAAGGGGAGAAGAAAAATGCTTCCCTCTTTTCGATATTTAAGCATATACAGAGGTGGAAATATGAAACGAAATCTTGTTTTGGGAGGTATTTTTTTATTTGGATTAGGTGTTCTTTTATATCCTACTATTAGTAATTGGTTGGCGACTCGTGCACATTATTCTGAGATTAGCTCTTACGATAAGAAGATCAAAGAGCTACAAAAGAAAGAAGTCGAACGTAGGGAAAAAGAAGCAGCCGAATATAATAAACAAGTTCACACTTCCACGAAAACATTTACTGATCCATTTTCTGAAAAAAAAAGTAATCATCAAGCATATGCTGATGCGTTAAATTTAGGAGATGTAATGGGGTATATTGAAATATCGAAAATTAATATAAAACTGCCAATCTATCAAGGGACATCTGAGGAAGTATTGAGCCACGGGATAGGTCATTTAGATTTTTCTTCGCTCCCGATAGGTGGAGAAAATACGCACACTATTTTAACAGGGCATCGTGGTTTACCATCAGCAAAATTATTTACAGATTTAGATAAGTTGAGCGAAGGAGATCTTTTTTATATTCATTCTTTAGACAAAGTTCTTGCTTATAAAGTAGATCAAATTAAAGTAGTGTTACCACACGAAACGGACGATCTACAAATTGTAGAAAAAAAAGATTATACAACTTTAATTACGTGTACGCCTTATGGAGTAAACACCAATAGATTGCTAGTTCGAGGTGTGCGTGTGGAGTTAAACGAGAAAGAAAAACAAAAAGTGAGTACAGAGATATTTATATTTAATAAGTGGACTGTAATAGTTCCAATCCTATTGTTATGTGTGTTTCTAGTCGTAATTTATAAGAAAAGGTTAACTAGATAGAATGTATTTATTTATCCTGCATTAATGGACAGTGGGACCGGAAATTCAGAGATAAGTAAAGAAAGTATATAAAGTATATAAAAGATGAAGTAAATCCTCATTGGTGAATATGTCATTTTATTCGACTATAGAAAAAATACGGTAAAGGTGGGAACAAAGGAATTGAGGCTACGATTAAAGCTGGTAAGTATTCATTTTATTGTTTTGTTAATGTTAAGTGTAAGTTTTGTCATATATGTACCAAAAGAAGTATATGGATCCACGACAAACTTAGAAGGTCTAGGTGATATATCGCGTTATAATGCAGTTGTCTTTGGTAACCATAAAGCAATAGGTGGCGACATTGAAGGAGCAACTGCAGTTCAAGGTGATATGGATGCATCGGGGTATACAATTGTAGGTGCTGCAGCGGGAACATCTAATATAGTAGGTGAAAAATGGGTTGATGAGGGATATCCGTCCTTGTTGTTGTCTGGAAAATTTAAGAAATCAAGAGAAGAATCTTTTATCATTCAAAACGGAATAGTAGTAATGACAAAAGAGAGTGATCCAGATCGCATCATACAATCCTCTTATGATCGTATCGTTTATAAAGAAAAACTAGAAATTGACGCGAAATTTAATGAATTTCGCAATATAGTGAACCAAGTCAGTAAAAATGCAGGTCAATATAAAACAAATACCCCAATTCCAAATATGAGTCATGGAATCGGAAAAGATATAAACAATCCTAATATTTATGTTTCATCAGAATTGACAGGGAAAATTAATTTAGATATAAGAGATGTATTTTTACCAAATGCTAAGGACAAAGATTTTATTGTTATGTATTCGGATGCAACAGAGGTTACATTTAAAAATGGGTCTATTCTATATGACACGAACAATATTGGAAGGGCTACAGATATAGTTCCTACATCACAACCATATTCTCCTAATTCCCCGTTTACTCAGCTATATGGGAAAGTGATTTGGGTTTTTCCAAATGCGAAAAAAATTATAACAGAGGGATATGGTGTCGTTGGTAGTGTGTTTGCCCCCAATGCTGTATTAGAAACAAAAGGCGGTTCGATTAATGGACAAGCATTTGTCGGTGCGGTACAACAAACTGGTGGATTTGAATTTCACAATTTCAAATTTAACTGGCAACATTGGAACAAGCCTAGTACTGGAAAAGTAAAAATAAAAAAAGTTGATAGTAATAATGATAATAAAAAATTGGTCGGAGCAAAGTTTCATATAGAAGATTCAAAAGGAAAAATAGTTGGAGAACTAGTAACAAATGAAGAAGGAGAAGCGATATCAAAAGACTTACCAAAAGGAAACTATACCTTAGTGGAAGTAGAAGCGCCAAAAGACTATGAATTATTAAAAGATAAAATAGCTGTAAAAATAGAAAAAGATGCAGTAGTAGAAATTAAAATAGGAAATAAGAAATTGCCAGATCCAATGGGGAAAATGAAGCTTGTGAAAGTAGACATAAGTGATAAAAATAAAAAACTAGCAGGAGCAAAGTTTCATATAGAAGATTTAAAAGAAAAAGTAGTTGGAGAGTTAATAACAGATGAAAAAGGAGAAATGATATCAAAGGACTTACCAATAGGAAACTATACCTTAGTGGAAGTAGAAGCACCTAAAGGTTACGAATTATTAAAAGAAAAAATAACTGTAAAAATAGAAAAAGATACAGTAGTAGAAATTAAAATAGAAAATAAGAAATTGCCAGATCCGACTGGGCAATTTGAAATTGAAAAAGTTGATGATAAGGATAGTGAATTAAAGCTAAAAGGCGCTGTATTTCAAGTGTTAGATAAAGAAGGGAAAGAAGTTAGTAGATTAATAACGGATGAAAAAGGAAAGGTAATTTCCAACCAATTAGCAATTGGAAAGTATACGATTAAAGAAATAAAAGCACCGAACGGATACATGTTACTTAGGGATCCAATAGAAATAGAAATTACAGAAGCAGTAAAGACACAAAAAATAACAGTAAAAAATGCGAAGAATAATTGGGTAATTCCTAATACTGGTGGGAGCGGAACAACAATTTTTTACGTAATTGGTATTATGCTAATGTTTGCTGTGCTATATTTCTGTAAGAAAAATCGTATATTATGAACTAATTTTATAGAGTTAGACAGATTGTTGCGTTAGAGAGTTTTTAGGGCATGAGTTCGGTATTGTACTGGACTCATGTTACTACATTTGTTGAAGGAGGAAGGATAATAGTAAACATAGAATATATTAATGAATTAAAATGTTTAAGAGGTGAACATGGTGGCAATAAAACAAGACGAAATTAAAGTAGTTGTCGGAGCTGGAGTGTTTAATAATAATCCAGGTTGGATTCAAACGCAAGAAGATGAACTTAACTTACTAGATAAAGCTACGTGGGAAGGAAGATTTGAATACAACTCTATTTCAGCTATTTTAGCTGAGCATGTATGGGAACACCTTACTTTTGAAGAAGGTGTAAGAGCAGCTGAAATTTGTTATGAATTTTTAAAACCATCTGGTCATATTCGGTGCGGAGTCCCTGATGCATTCTTTCAGGATGAGGCATATCAAAATATAGTTCAAATAGGGGGACCCGGTCCGAAAGATCATCCAGCAGCAAGTCATAAAATCGTTCATAATTATATAACATTAACGAAAATGTTTGAAACTGCTGGATTCGAGGTAGTTTTACTTGAATATTGTGATGAAAATGGTCGGTTTTATTACAACGAATGGGATGCAAACGACGGTGTTATTTTCCGTTTGAAAAGGTATGATTCTAGAAATAAAGGCGATAAACTTGGTTTTCCATCGCTAATTGTCGATGCGATTAAGCGTTAATCATTCAACAAAACAGGAGTTAATCCTATGATTTCATAAGTCGCAAATGCGGCTTTTTTATTTGTACGCAAATCTATATTTAATTTTCAATATTATATAACTCGATTTAGAAAATATTTAAGTTTTTCTCAGCACCATTCACTTTAAATTAACACTTCGCTGACATAAATATTTATTTTATATTTATATTCGTGTAAAATGAGATGAGAACATATATTCTATATAAGGAGGCAATTAAAATGATAGCTGAAATTGGGAAACTAACTGGTGGATATATTGTAAAATTTGAACGCGAATTTCCATATACGGTAGAGGAAGTTTGGTCTGTATTAACAGAAAACAGTAAGCTGAAAAAATGGATGTCCAATTTACAGATTGAAAGCCTTAAAACTGGTGGAATAATAAAGTTCGACATGATGGACGGTTCATTCATAAACATTGATATTTTAGAATGTCAACTAAACTCAGTACTTGAATTTACTTGGGATAAAGACCGTGTCCGATTTGAAATACATAAAGAGGAAAATGGTACTCTTTTACTTCTTAAAGAGTACATTCATGAATTAACAGATCATACACCGAGAGATATAGCTGGTTGGCATATTTGTTTAAATCTTTTTTCTTACGTTTTAAAAGGAGAAGAGAAAGAATTTTCTAAAGATGAATGGCAACAATGGTTTGAAATATACAAGGATAAGATTCATGAAGCGAGAGGATAATTGCATAATAGGTAATATTCATTATGTAATTATTATATTGTAAAAATGCTTTTGTGAATAAATAAGAATAGAGGTTAATATGAAAGTAAATCAATTAATTGCTAATAACATAAATAAATTAGATGCAACTATACCGTTTAATAAATCGTTTGGAATTGCTGGTTTATCTGGATCGGGTAAAACAACTTTTTGCCAAACAATTGGTGAAGAATCAAAAAAACGATTAGTTTCTTTATTGCCAAAGGCTGAATATCAATATTTATTTCCTAACATTATGGAAACAAATTTTAGTGCCATTAAGATGGAAGAAATACCTTTAGTACTTTTTCTAGGAAAATCATCGATTTCGTCTAATCCGCGTTCAACGATTGGTACTCATACTGGTGTTTTTACAGAGGTTCGGGAAAAACTTGCTGAGGTATTTAATCTTTCTCCAGAGGTCTTTTCATTTAATAATCAATTAGGCTGGTGTACTGGTTGTAAAGGCCGTGGTACTACAAAAAATGTTGAGTGTAAAAAATGTAAGGGAAAACGTTATAGTGAAGAAATTGAACAACATGAAATTGATTTGTTGGACAAGCCACATTCAATCTCAAATATTAATGATTTAAGTATTGAATCTATTCTTTCACTAGCAAAAGAGTTAAATATTAGTGAAGAAAAACAGCATATACTGCAAAATATTATTAATATGAACATTGGTTATTTAACATTAAATCGAATTATGGGTACGTTATCAGGTGGAGAGTTAACACGACTTTATTTGGCCGAATTCATGGCAGTAAGTGAAAATGCTGTAATTATTATTGATGAGATTTCAGTTGGACTTGATCATGAAACTTTATTACAAATTTTAGAAGAGATTAAACGATTAGGGTGTAAAAATCAAATTTGGCTTATTGATCATTCAGATACAGTACTAGATACAACTGATGAGCAATTGTTCTTTGGGCCTGGTAGCGGAAAATATGGCGGGAAAATTGTGGAAGAATCACCAAGACCAAAGTCAATACTGTGGGATCGAAATAAAGAAATACCAACAGAATATTATACATTCTATGATTTATATTGCCGTAATATCCAAATGGCTGAGTTTCAAATTCCTAAAAACAGGCTTGTAACAGTTACAGGAGAATCAGGATGTGGGAAATCTACACTTGTCAACGAATGTCTAGCTACAGATTTTTTGAAACGATATCCAAAAGATAAATTAGTTATGGTAGGACAAGACCGAAATCAATCAATTACAAGTCGATCAACTGTAGCAACTTTCCTAGATATTAAAAAGAAACTGACAAAGTATAGTGAAGACATTGATGATATTTTTGAGCGCTCGATTGAGGATATTATTGATGAACTTCCAAATGAAGATATCGCTTATAAACGTTTGAGCCTACTAATTAAATTAGGGCTTGGCTATTTAACATTAGAGAGAAAAACACAAACATTATCGACAGGTGAGTTTCAATGTGTTCATTTAGTTTCGGAATTATTTGCAAACACTAGAAATCCACATACATTATTTATTTTTGATGAGCCTTCAAAAGGTTTATCACAAAATATTTTAAATCAATTTATCGATAGTATTAGAGGTATTCTGCAAGATGAATCAGTTTCGATCATTATGATTGAGCATAATCGTTACATGTTAGAAAGCTCTGATTATATAGTTGATTTTGGAAAAAGGCAGAATGAATCTATAGAGCATTTGGATGTTGTCAATCATGAGGATTACTATCGTCAAAAAAGTAATGTGAATAGCACAGAGAAAATACACATCTCTTCAATGCTTAAGCAGAAAAAAGGGGTTCACTATTTAGAAGAAAATCATATTAACTATTTTAAAAATGCCGAAAATATTTATAAGGGCGGTATTTTAAAAAGTTTATCATCAATGGCTAGGTTAATTTATGGTGAATATGAATCTGATACAATCGCACCTGTTATTGCTATTGATCTTGAAAGACATTTATATAGTCAATATAGTTTCTTATATGAGATTGGTGGATTAATTAATCATATTGTAGCTGCTCATCCAATTAATAAAGATACGAGAAGTTTTGATTTCTATTCACAGGACAATCATTGTCCATCTTGTTCTGGACGTCTTCAAATTGAAGTTTTTGATAAAGATATTGCCATTCAAGATAAAAGTGTTCCATTTTGGGATGGGCTATTCGATCCAGAAATCATGAAGGTATTAAAATTTTATCAGCATGAAAAAATAGAATTTCTATTCGAAGAAATAAAAAATGAGCTTGATCACGATTTGTCAAAGAGCTATAATGATATGTCAGAAGAAGAAAAGCATACGTTTTGGTACGGGTATTTTGAAAAATCATTTTATGATAAAAAAGGAAAGACACGCAGAACATGGGTAGGATTTAATACAATTATTGGTGGATATATTGTTATTTCAAAAGCACCTATTAAAGAAGAAATTAAAAGTTCAAAAAAAATGATGAAATGTCCAATTTGCGAGGGGACGGTTTTAAATCATCATAAACCACTTAAATTTGATAACGTAGATATTCGTGAAATAATTAATCAGCCTATTAATGAAGTAGTGAAAACAGTTGGTGATTTACCGACACTTGTTAAATTGAAGTCTATTGTTGGTGGCGATATGGCATTGACAGAAGATGTTTCTTTATTGCCAAGAAAAGCACAAGTTGCACTGAAGATGTTTGAATTAGAACAAGCAAGCTTTTCAAACTATGAAATGGTGTTACAAAATGTCTTACCATTCTGGGGTGAAATAAAAGGAAATATCGAATCCATTAGTGTTAATAATCAAGTAACTGTTTGTGATTTCCCTAATGTTTATGAAACGAGAGAAAACATTATAGATAAGTATTTCACAAATGGTAAATATAAAAAACTTACGTATGTATACGAAGCGTTTGGATACAAAAAAATAGTTACCCAAATTAATAAAATTAAAAAAAGTAATCCATGTCCATTTTGTAAAGGTAAGAAAGTGATAACCGAAGATAATCTACATGATGGTGTCTTTAAACTAACAATTCCATGTGTAACTTGTAATGCAAGTGGTATTAATGACGAAGGGTTAAAAGAAGTTGTCGAGGGCGTGGATGTACAAACGTGGTTAACTGGAAAAGTTAGTGATGTTGTGGATGAGAGCTTATTAACAGAAGCTGTTGGGCAAATACCAATTTTTAATCGTATTCGTGAGTTGGATAAACGAGATATGATGGCGGTTTATGAGTGTCTTGAGAAAAATAACTAATGGTTATCAATTGCAGTAGTCATAAAAACAGGAATATAGGTTTTTAATTATATAAATATAACATGTTAAATTGTTATTTAAATCGTTAAAAATAGTTGACCCTCACATAATGTCATTGTTTATGATGAAGTTGAGCTTCAAAGTAGATGTAACTTATAGGAGGAAATCATGTTTAAAATAGGGGATTTTTCGAAACTATCTTCCATTAGTATACGTATGTTGAGACACTACGATAAAGTGGAATTATTACAACCAGTAAAAGTCGATGAGCAGAGTGGATATCGATTTTATTCAGCTGACCAATTAAAAAAGGTAAATCAAATTCAAACATTAAAAGCTATGGGGTTTAATATTGCTACCATCAAAGAAATAATAGAATGCGATAATATAGATAGCATAAAAGAGCAATTTTTAAATCGTAGTGCTCAAATTAAAGAAGACATGAATAACCTCCAAAAACAATTACGTCTCCTCGAAGACTCAATGAAAACTATGAGAGAGGATGTTGTTGAGATGAATTATCATGTTTCAATAAAAGAAATTCCAGAAAGAACTGTAGCTAGTGTTAGAAAGATTATTCCATCGTATAATTGCGAAGGTGATTTATGGAGTGTATTAATGCAAGAAATTCAAATGAAAAATATTAGTATTGCCCATCCGAGTTATAGTATTGCGGTTTTCCATGATCGTGAATACAAAGAAAATGATGTAGATATAGAAATACAGCTAAGTATTCTAGGTAAGCACGAAAATACAAAAGACGTTACATTTAAAAATATGAAATCAACCAATATAGCTTCTATAACAGTTAATGGAAGTTATGAACAGATGACAGCTGTAAATGAGGCTGCGGCAAAATGGATTGAGACAGAAGGTTACAAATTAGCAGGCCCGATGTTTAATATTTATCATGTGAGCCCAGCGATGGAATCGGATCCTAATAAGTGGGTTACAGAAGTTTGTTATCCAGTTAAATAATGATAAAGAAAAAAGGCATTAATTATATGCCTTTTTTCTTTGGAAACTTATCCATAAATATCAAGACAAATTACTTCGAGATTCGATTCGTCAACTACTAGCACAATTTTATTTGCAAATGTACAAAATGAGCGGATTGTAATGAATCATCTAAAAACCAACCAGTTGGTACTAAAGTAATGTAATCATCTATTTGGAAATTTCAGCAATGTTTAAATGAGCAACAAAAGCCACCGTAATAAGGGGCTTTTGTCTTAAATAATTTAATGATATGTGTACCCTCCATCAGGAAACAATACATTACCCGTAGTAAAACTATTTTGCATTAAATATAGGACAGTATGTGCAATTTCATCATTATATCCAGCTCGTTGTACAAGTGAAAGAGATTTATAAGCTTCGTAAGCAACTAGTCTATTTTCATTTTGTTCATTTTCTTTTTGTATTGTTCCAGGAGAAACCACATTAACTCTAATAGGAGCTAATTCCACAGCTAAAGCCTTCCCTAAACTTTCAATAGCACCATTGCAAGCTCCATAAGCAGGTGCGCCTTTAAGTGGTCTTTGACTAAATGCACCGGACATTAACACGATAGATCCAGAGTTTGAAAGAAAAGGAATTGCATATTTTACGGCATAATATTGAGGCCAAAACTTTCCGATGAAGCTACTTTCAGCAATTTCCTCTGTAGAGGTAATTGGTCCAAGTGTGTAAGAGGCTCCCGGTGTGAATAAATGATCAAAGTTCCCAACTGTCTTGAAAAAAATTTGTAATTGCTCTTTATTTTGATTATCCAATATATAAGTTTGAAGATGATTGCTATTTATTAATTTTTTAGCAACTTTTAATTTTTCTTCCGAACGCCCTGCAATAATAACATGTGCTCCTTGTTCAATTACTTGTTTTGCCGTTGCCAATCCAATACCAGAACTCCCGCCAATGATAACAATACGACTATTTTCTAATGTAGTAATAGACATATTTTAGCCACTCCTTTAATAAAAAATTTAGAATATAACTGTGCTATGCTTTTATTATTCGCTAAAAGGGAGCAAGTGAAAAGTACGCACTTTATATGTACATAGTCGTAAATTTCGTACTAATCGCTATTTATGCGGATAAGTAATTGGAAAAATCGCTAAATATGGTTTATCCCGCATTAACGGGCAGTAAAACTCTCACCTCAAAGTTAGGAAAATGCAAGGAAGTTAGGTAAGAGATCAATTGCCCGTAAAAGCCCGATTGGTTCAACTAATAATCAGTTTGGGATGAACAAAACCCTCACTGATTAAAGTTTCACTTTATGATATCTGAGGAGAGGTGAGAAAAATGGATTTACAAGAACCGAAGTTAAAAGGGGTAATAGCAACATTACAAATAATCGGTGGGAAATGGAAGCCACTCATTTTGTTTATTTTGCTAACAGATGGAATGAAACGTTTTGGTGAATTAAAGTGATTGATACCAGATATATCTCAAGGGACGTTAGCGAAGCAATTACGTGAATTAGAGCAAGATCAACTAATAAAACGCGAAATTTATCAAGAAATACCACCTAAAGTAGAATATAGCTTAACTGAACATGGAAAAATAGTCAGTACTGTTTTGGATAGTATGTGTAGTTGGGGAAGAGGGCATTTAGAATATATAGATAAAGATAAACCATAAAAATGTTATGTAAACTTATTGTAGTGTGAAGGGAAATATTGTTTTAATAATTTATAATATATAATTAAGGAGTGTCGTAGGTTATTATACATATTTAATTTATTTTTACAAAGGGGAAGTAATAAGATGAACGAATTAGAGTATAAAAGCTTCTATGATAAAGTAGGAAGATTAAATGGATGGGATTTTAGTAAAATAAAATGTGAAACTGTAGGAGATACATGGGACTTTTATAGTGAGGTAAAAGAAAGGTGTAAACCATCACATATTTTACTTGATGTTGGTACAGGGGGAGGAGAAAATGTACTTAACATAGCATCATCAGCTAAATTGTTGATTGGAATTGATAATTCTAACGGCATGATTGCAACGGCACATTCTAACTTGAAAAAATCAGGTGTACAAAATGTTGAGTTTCTTCAAATGGGTTCTGAAGCTTTAACATTTCCACATGCACATTTTGATATTGCTTCAAGTTGTCATGCCCCGTTTCTGGCATCTGAGTTAGCGAAAGTAATGAAAAAGGGTGCCTTATTCTTAACACAACAAGTAAGTGAGAATGATAAATTAAACCTGAAAGAAGCATTTGGTAGAGGGCAATGCTTAGGTGAACGGGATGGTACTTTAAAAGAAAAGTATATGAATGAACTTATTAGTGCAGGATTTGATCTCGTGCAAGTACGTGAATATGATGTTACTGATTATTACAGTAGGTCTGAAGATCTCATTTTCTTATTAAAACATACCCCTATTATTCCTAGGTTCGGAGAACAGGAAGAGGATTTTACTATTTTACAAAAGTTCATTGATACGTATAGTTTTGAAAAAGGGATTCGTACTAATTCAAAAAGATTTATGATTATTGCTGTTAAATTATAATATATTTTAGTGTAAAAGCTGCTTTTCATTTAAAGAAAAGCAGCTTTTTGTGTGGAAAAGAATACAGGAGATACTTGAAAATAATAGAAATAAATAAAGTGTAAATTAAAAAATCAAAATATGGAGGATAAATGTTTTGAAACGTTACTATATTAGCAATGAAAAAATAAATGTACATATTACTGAATGGGGGGAATAATGACAAGCCCGTTATCTTTTGTTTACATGGATTAGGTAGTACGAGTTTAAGTTTTATAGAAATTGCTGAGGAATTAAAAGAAGAGTATAGATTTATCTCCGTTGATGCACCTGGACATGGTAAAACACCCCCATTTGAAAGAACAGAAGATTATGAGATGCACAATTTAGCAAATTGGTTAAATGAAATAATAAATGAATTGAGAATCGAATACTTCTATTTTCTATCACATTCATGGGGAAGTTTTGTAGCGTTATTTTATTTGTTAAATCATCCAGAAAAAGTACAAGGAAGTATTCTTATTGATGGTGGATATCAAACAAAAAGGCTTAAAGAAGAAACGTTGGAAGATGAAATGGCTTATTATGAAAAGGACTTTGATGAATACGTTTTTAATAATTGGGACGAATTTTTCAAAAGTGAAAAAGCAGCTTATACTAGGTGGTCTTCATTGTTAGAAGTTGCTGTAAAGGATCTAGGGATCGAAATGGATAATAAAGTATGGTGGCATGCCAGGGGAAATACAGCTAGTAATATAATAAGAGGTATGCATAAAGATGAAACTATAGATATATATGAGAAGCTACCGGCTAATATTGTATTACTTCGAGCTACAGTCCCACAAGTTTGGGCGGATTATAGAGATAAGACAGTAAATGTTTTTAAAGAGAAAACGGACAGTATAGTAAAAGTAATTCCTGATACTACACACATGTTGCACTGGGATAAACCAGAAATTGTTATAGCAGAAATAAAAAATAATTGGAGCTAACATATTCATACTAAAGTTGTAGTTTCTACATGAAAAATCCATCCTTCCGTTTGATTTTATCTATTTATAAGTGTAATACAATAAGAATAGATAATAAGAAACAAGGGGGAATGTAACGTGATTACACATATATTAGATATAAAATTACAAACGGTTTCCATAGAAGGGGTAAAACAAGTTTATAGGGACATATTATCTTTTCCAATAAAAAAAGAAACAGAATCATTTATTCAATTTAAAGTAACACCGTACACTACAATTAGTTTTCAAGAATTATATGAACCAATTGCACCTGCGCACTTTGCTTTTGAGATTCCATATTCAAAATTTCATGAAGTTGCAAGATGGCTTGAAAAGTCTGGATTACTCATTGTAAAATGGAAAGATGGTCATACAATTGATGAAGAGAGCGGCCGATTCAACTTATATTTCAGAGATGGCGATGGAAATCTTCTCGAAATTATCGCGCATAGTTATGTTAAAGAAGATGTATTAGTACCACACTCACCTTTAAACATTTTATACGTAAGGGAAATTGGTCTTCCTGTTAAAAGTGTACCTGTTTTTACGAAATGGTTAAAATCAAATCTAAATATGAAAACGATGGAAGATGGGGATATTTTTAACTTTGTTATAGGTGGCACTGCATATATCGTCGCGACTTGGTGGCAGAGACCTTGGATTCCAATCGCAATGAAAGCTTTACCACCGAAAGTTCATGTTTCTTTCGGAACACCGGATTCAGCATTTTTACAGCACATCCAAAATAACTTTAAGAAAAATAATGTTCCCTTTGAATGTAAACATAATGAAGTATCATTTATTGAGCAGGGATATTCATTTTCTATTGTGTATACACCAGAGTTTCATTCCAATATTCCTAAAGAACTAAACTTACCACTTTCTATTTAAGGATAGAAAGTGGTAAGTTTTTTATATCTTCGTGAAGAAGGTTTTCGTTATGATTAGAGTGAATGCAAAGAAAAGGATTAAGCATTATTCAAACTTATTTTAAGGAGAGAAATGAAGTGAATCTAGGTAATCCAATTGCAAAAGGGAATACTGCAGAAATTTATTTAACTGATAAGGTTGTAAAATTATTTAAAGATTACCTCCCAGATACAGAGTCTATGAATGAAGCAAAAAAACAAAAATATGCTTATTCATGCGGGCTGCCAGTTCCAAACGTATTTGAAGTGACAAAGATACAAAATAGACAGGCAATTATTATGGAACATGTAAAAGGGGACAACATTGGTGATCTTCTGCTTAATAATTTAAATGAGGCAGAGCGTTATATCGGCCTTTGTGTTAATGAGCAAAAAAAGATCCATGCTATACATGTGAATACAGATGAAATGGAGTTAATGAGGGAAAGGTTAGAGCGTCAAATTAAATCTGTGCATAAATTGGATGAACGCAAAAAGAAGGATATATTACAAAAATTAGAATCTATTACATTTGATTTTAGGCTATGTCATGGAGATTTTCATCCATTTAATTTGATTTTGAGTAAGGAAGAGAAAGTGAAAGTTATAGATTGGGTAGATGCTAGTTCAGGTGATATTCGCGCAGATGTATTTCGAACATACTTGTTGTACTCACAATCTTCGGTAGAATTAGCTGAGATGTATTTACATATATATTGCAGTCGTACCGGCATATCAAGAGATGAAGTTTTTCAATGGGCTCCTATTATTATTGCAGCTAGATTTTCTGAAAAAGTATCACCGCAAAATGAAGTGTATTTGAAAAGATTATTGAATCAGTATTTATAAGTCATAAAAAAGGTTGTCAGCTAATTAATAAATGCTGTTGTTTAACCAAAGTTTCCTTGTAGTTAAACAACAGTATTCTTAAATATTGATATAGGTATTCTTATTTTCGATCTTCATCCTATAAAGGTTCATAATCCGTACTTGTTCCTCCGTTAATTCATCTTTATCCCAATACATATGCATTAAGCTATATTCAAAAATCTCCTTTAATTTAATAAATAACGGAAACTTGTCTTTCATCTCTTTTGGTAGCTCATTTTCCTCTTGGTAGCCTTCAAATAGTGCTTTTGTAATAGAATACTCATAGTCAACGATATTCCCATTTCCAGCAAATGAATATTCTATTGCACTATAAATAGGAACGGCTAAATCGAATATGTAAAAATGTTTTTCGCAGTCTTGAAAATCTATCATTGTTAAGTTTGAATTATTTTCGACTAAAATGTTTTCTAACCATAAATCTCCGTGTATTAAGCCGTAATTTGAAGGGGATTTTGGTAGCTCTTTTATGGAAGTTAAAACGTCAGATGCAATTTCTCTTATTGTATTTTCTTCTTTAGGGATATATTTAAGAAAATTATATTCTTCATTTTCATACCAATCGTTTATATGTTTTACTGGTTTAATCTTTTCAAAGCTTTTAGATATACGATGTAATTTTCCAATTTGTTTACCAAGTTTTTTAAATATATTAGAATTCCATTCAGACCTTGGTAAATGTATACCAGAAGCAGCTTTATATAATACAGCAAAAATCTCCTTGTCTAATGTGAATTTTTCTACAAAATTCCCTTGTAATGAAGGGATTATTGGTGGAACACCTAAACCATTTTGATATAAAAAATTTGTATATAAAACTTCCTCTATCTGTTCTTCATATGTTTTGTAGTTTGTAATTCTACTGAAGTATGTACCTTGTTCTGTAAGACATTCATACATCTCATTTGTTATTGGCTTAATGTTAATAAAATTCAACGGATACTGTTCATTTATGAATTGAAGTATTTCTTTTTCTAGCTTGTTCATTGAAACGTCCTTTCCAAACCTTAATTTTTTAACTTGGGAATTAAAAGAATTTTATTTTATAAAATTCGTGTTTAATTTTTGAAATCCTTTAAAATGAAATATGATGTAAATTGACCTTTAATAATTAGTAAGGTGTTGCCAACATACTCATTAACGCTAAATTGAAAAATGAATAGAAGGTATGACAAAATAAGATAGATGAAAAAATATAAAATTAATACTTATATATAGATTATAAAGACTTTAGAGAAAGGCTCATGTTATAAAACACAAGAAATATCAAAAGAAAGAAACGCACTTCTCCTATACTTTTAAATAAGGAGTGAAGGAAATGAATGAACATATACAATAGATGATTAATTGGATTGAGAGCAATTTAAAAAAGAGATTTTCATTAGATGAATTATCTCGTTACATGGGGTATTCTCCTTATTATTGCTCTTTTAAATTTCATCAAGTAACGGGTTTCAGTATTAGACGTTATATTCTTCTTAGAAGGTTGTATTTATCTACGGAGGATTTAAAGAATGGTAGGAAGATAATTGAGGTCGCATTGGATTACGATTACTCTTCCCAAGAGGCTTATAGTAGAAGTTTTAAAAATGTTTTTGGAATGAATCCAAGAGAATACCAACTTAACAAAATGCCTATTCAATCATTTGTTAAACTAAATTTAAATAAAGAAGGGGCGTTTAATATGAATATTTCTAGAAAAATAGAGGTTGAGCAGTTACGAAATAGGAAGAGTGAGCTATTTGATAAAGAGGTACTTAACATATTAAATGGTCAAGTTATGTATGAAGAATTTAAAAACGAAAAGCTAATGGGTGATTCTGATTATGCACCATTTAATGAGGCAATGTGTGTGAACTCGGCTACTACTCAAGTTTTTAATGAAGAGTTTATTAAAACAAGAGCGAAAGGACATAACAGTTCAGTAGAAAGTTATATAAAAAAGGTTATAGATCCGTTAGAAAACCTTTTTACGAAAAAGTATAAATGTATTGTTCTATGGTTTGGTGAAGATATGTTTTGCCAAATGAACCTACTTACCATACTTTCTCACCTTGAACAGTCTGCTTATGAAGGGAAGGTATACTTAAATAGCTTTAGAGAGGATGAATTTAAAGTAAATCAAATTGAACTTGAATTGGGGAATTATTCTTCTATATACAATGAAGTATTAGTAAACCATAAAAAGACCTCTCATAAGGTACCACCTGTAATGTATCAGGCTATAGACTTATTTTTAGAAATGTTAACAGAAGATAATGCAGTAATGAAATTCATCTCTAAAAATAAAGATTTATCAACTCGTGAATTATTAATAAAGTTGTTTTATCTTTTTCCAACAATCGGATATGGAGATACTCAGTACATAGAGCTGATTAATAAAATAAAGAAGAAAGCTACACCAAAAATATAGGTGCAGCTTTCTTCTTATAATTGCTCAAGTAATTCTAATTCTTTTTCTACAAATAGCATTAGTTCTTTAATTGTTTCACCAGAAAAATCAAAACGAATACCGGCTGCATCATACACTTCTTTTATAGATTGCGAGCTTCCTAGTGATAATGCCTTTTTATAATTTTCTAGCGCTTGCTTAGGATCCTCTTTATATTGTTTATACATTTGTAATGCACCAAGTTGGGCGATCGCATATTCAATATAATAAAATGGTACTTCAAAAATATGGAGTACAGGTAGCCAACTCGTTGCTATCCAGTTTTCGTAGCCATCAATATGTATGACGCTAGACTGATAATGTTTTTGAAGTTGTAAGTATTTTTCATTTCTTTCTTCAGAAGTATGACTTGGATTTTCATACAGCCAGTGTTGAAATTGATCGACAATAAGCATAATAGGTAAATATGAAATAACATCTTTAAAGAAGTTAATTTTTGCTTGTTTTAAATCTTTTTTGTCTGTATAGAAGGTATCCCAATAATTAAGCGAGAATAACTCCATTGTCATACTGGCTAGCTCAGCTGTTTCAGCTGGAATTTCTATATACTGTCGTAATTTTAATGGTTTTATGAGTTCGTTATGAATACTATGACCCATTTCATGTATAAAAGTGACAATATCATCTTGTGTATAATTTAAGTTCATAAAAATATAAGATAATTGTGAAGCTGGTAAGTACTCACAAAAGCCACCAGCTGCTTTTCCTTTGCGGCTTGTTAAATCAAGACAATTGTGTTTATACATTCGGTTTAAAAGTGCTGAAAATTCAACATCTAGTTTATTAAAGATATGAGTGCTCTTTTCAATTAAATCATTTTCATTTGCAATAGGTTTAAGTACTTTTTGATCTGGAGTTACAGCTGATACATCCCACGGGCGAAGCGTATCAACTTGCAGTTTATCTTTTTTCTCTAGCAATATTTTATCTTTAAGAGGCACAACATACTTACGTATGGATTCAGCTAGTTCATAGCAATCTTTCGCTGAATAATCAAAACGCTCGTATTTTTTGAACATATAATCGCGATAATTCTCTAGTTGAATATTTTTTGCTTTTTGATGGCGAATTTCAATTAATTGATTTAATATGTTTTGGAGTTCTTTTTCAACAGATAAAAATTGTTCAGAAATAATGGTTTTTGCCTTTTTACGGGTGTCACGATTCGAATCTTGTAAATAGGATTGTAATTCTGTTATCGTTTTTTCTTCTCCGTCCCAAATTCCACTTAATCCTCCAGTAATTTCAAAGTACTCTGTGACTAATTTGTCTTCCTGTATTTCTAATTCGATATTTTCCTCACAAAATAACTTTTGAGCATTTTTTATTTTTGTATCTAATAAACCATATACGTTAGAATCTAATTCCATTCGAAAAGGTGACTCTAAATATTTATTATCCAATAAATTTTGGTACCGCTTTAAAAGTGGCTTTACAAATTGTTGATCATGTTCAAAAGTATCCTTTATTTCTTCATCATCCGTATTACATTGAAAGGCGATGTAATGTGATCTTAATTGTTCTTCGATGTCCCAAATTACTTTTGACTGCTCTTTTAACCAATTTTCAAGGTCTAGTTTTGAAGAAATCATTTTATTTAATAAAGTCGAAAGAGTTTTTTCCAATTGTAGTACATTACTAATATCAATCGTATTTACACGTTGCATTATATATCCCTCACTTTTTATTTATTCATAGAGATATTCTATTTATTAATTGTAATTCCCTTGTTAAGTGGGGTAAATGTGAAATAATGTTAAATTTAAATAATTAAAGAAGGTATTTATATGTCAAAGTAAAAAGTTTATCGTAAATGAAAATATATGGAGGGGTGCTGCATGAGAAAGGGAAAGAAGTTACTTGTATTTTTATTTCCACTTGTTTTATCCCGCATTAACGGGCAGTAAGATCCCCACCTCAAAATTCAGCGAAAGAAGTTAGGTGGGGGGATCAACTGCCCGTAAAAGCCCGATTGGTTCAACTAATAATCATTGGGGATGAACAAAACCCCCAATGATTAAAGTTTCACTTTATTATGTGCCTGTGAGAATGAGATTGAAGATGCTAAAAGTGAAGAGTCTATAGTGATGGATATTGCTACAGCCGCGGTAAAGGAGGAATCTTTTTTTAGTGCTGCTATAAGAGATGAAAAAGAAAGAATATTAGATTTAGAGATTGCTGATAGCGAAGATAGTAACGAAATAAAAAATGATATTAATAAAAGATTGGTGATACAAGGTGTAACGTCTTATAAAATCAATATAACTCAAAGAAATAGAGAAGTTGTAAAGGCAGAGAGTAGATGGAATCAAGTTTTTGGACATATATTTGATGACGTATTCAGAAAAAATGGATATGAAGGGTTTGGTATTCAGCAAATAAATTATAAAAAGAATCAACCTGTTACCATTGATATAAAAACTAAGCTTAGCGATGATGAAGTAGGGGCGAGAGAACTTGGACAGAAAATAGAAAAAGAAGTTGAAGGGGTACTTAAAACAGAAGCAGTAAAGAAATGGATTGAAAATGATTCATATGCTATTGGGATTTACGATATAGATGATCGGAAAATTAACTAATTGAGGAATGAATGCTATATGAATAGAGAACCGATGTAATTAAATATAGAATTGCTGGAGGAGGTGTAATATGTATAAGTATTTACATATTTTAAACGACATAGAAAATATGATTCAAAATGGAGAAATAAAAGAAGGGAAGAAATTACCGTCTATACGGTCACTCGTTACGCAATATGAATGTAATAAGGCAACAGTTATACGTGCGCTTCATGAATTAGAAAAGCGTCACATTATATATTCTGTCCCTCAAAGTGGATACTACGTTGTTAAGAAATCTGGGAGTACCATAGAAAATAACGAGATAATTGATTTCGCTTCTTCAGCACCAGATCCAGATGTTTTCCCATATTTAGATTTTCAGCATTGCATTAATAAGGCTATTGATACTTATAAAAATGATTTGTTCGTATACGGAACACCGAAAGGGTTACCATCTTTAATTCCAGTCATTCAAAAACAGTTGGCAAATTATCAAGTGTTCACGAAAGAAGACAATATTTTTATAACGTCAGGTGTGCAGCAGGCGCTTGCTATATTAACTTCTATACCATTTCCGAATGGAAATGAAACTGTATTAATTGAACAGCCAACATATCATCTATATATTGATTATCTAGAAATAAATAAAGTTCCTGTAATCGGTATTAAACGTACGAATGAAGGTATCGATTTGAATGAATTGGAGCAAATATTTCAAACTGGAAAAATAAAATTCTTTTATACGATACCGAGATATCATCATCCGCTTGGAACTTCTTATTCTAAAGATGAGAAAGAAAAAATCGCACTATTGGCTAAGAAATACAATGTATTTATAGTGGAAGATGATTATTTAGCAGATTTAGAAACTGATTCAAAAGCAGATCCGTTATATAGCTTGGATAATTGTAGTCATGTCATATATTTGAAAAGTTATTCGAAGATTATTTTTCCTGGTTTAAGGGTTGGAGTTGCAGTCATCCCACCATCCATTGCAAATGCTTTCTATACATACAAAAAGATACTAGATATTGATAGTCCGATGATTTCTCAAGCGGCTTTAGAAATTTATATAAAGAGCGGTATGTTTGAACGTCATAAAAGTAAAATTAATTCTTCCTACTACAATAGATCAATAAAACTAGCAGAAACATTAGAAAAAGTGCAAAATGAAGATCAATCATTATTTACATATAATAGACAAAACACATTTGGAATACACACTTGTTTAGAAATGCAGAAAAACACAGTTACAGAAACACTTATACAAAAATTAGGTGACATGCAAATAAGTGTCGATACTATTGATAAGAATTATATGAGGAATTTTCCTAAAGAAAAACTGTTAAAGTTAAATGTTTCGAATGTAAAAGAAGATAAGATTGAAGAAGGTATTCGTAAAGTAATTGAGGAAATCAACCAATCAAGACACTTGAATTTTCAGTTTAGAAAAGAATAATTTGAATTAGGAGGTTTGTTGTGAGGCGCCAAATAATTCTCTTGTTTGTGTGTGCCGCTATAATAATTGGAGCTATAGTTGTGACTAAATATTATAAAAAAGATGACCAATGCATCGCGGTTGGTAAGTATTCAAGAGGTATTATCGTAGATCAAAATAACGAACCTATATCTAATGTGAAAATATATGAAGATTCAATTGAAGAAAGTAAGGAACGCAGTATTTCAAATGCACAAGGTGAATTTGAAATACTAGATGGGGTTTGTGGTGAGATTGTTTTACAATTAGTTACTCCAGATGGAGAAATCTATACGAGAAAATATGATAGTAAGTATATACCACAAGTAATAGAACTGAGTTATAAAAAGTAAGGGGGATTACATGTAACCATTACAAGGAACTGAGTTTAATTAATATTTTTTAGAGCACTCAATAGTGAACTGCACCCCAATTGTTAGACACAGTCTAACAATTGGAGGTGCAGTTTTTCTATGGCTAAATTTACAGCTGATGAAAAAATACAAATCGTTCTACGTTATTTGAACGGAAATGAAAGTTATCGAGAAATGGGTAGATCGCTCGGTATAAGTGACACAATCATTTTGAATTGGGTAAACCAATATAAACAGAATGGTCTGGAAGCTTTTCTAAAACGATGTACAAATTACACACAACAATTTAAACTAGACGTACTAAACTTTATGATTGAAAACGGTATGTCCTTATTTGAGACGGCAGCTATCTTTAATATTCCTGCCCCTTCAACGATTTCTGTTTGGAAAAAACAGCTCGAAACACAAGGAATTGATGCCCTTCAATCTAAGAAAAAGGGGCGTCCATCCATGAAAAAAGATTCAAATAAACAATTAAAACAACATTTAGCTGAAGGGTCAGTCGAAGCACTTGAAGCACGCATTAAACAGCTTGAGATGGAAAATGAGTACTTAAAAAAGTTAAATGCCTTAGTTCAAAACAAGGAAAAATCACAAAACAAGACAAAGCGCAAGTAGTCTATGAATTAAGGCATAAATATTCGGTGAAGGCACTCGTGGAGCTAGCTACTATTCCTCGAAGCACGTATTATGATTTAGTAAAGAAAATGAATCGTCCAGATGTAGATGCCGATTTGAAAGCTGAGATTAAAGCGATTTATGAGGAAAATGAAGGTCGTTATGGTTACCGTCGCATTCGTGATGAATTAACGAATCGTGGCCAGAAAGTGAACCACAAGAAGGTTCAGCGCATTATGAAAGAGCTTGGGTTAAAGTGTGTTGTGCGTATGAAGAAATATAAATCCTATAAAGGAAAAGTCGGTAGAATTGCACCTAATATTTTAGAGCGTAATTTTCATACAGATGCACCGAATCAAAAGTGGGTAACAGACATCACAGAGTTTAAATTGTTTGGAGAAAAACTGTATGTATCACCTGTATTAGATTTGTATAATGGTGAAATTATTACCTATACAATTGGTTCTAGACCGACGTATTCGCTTGTTTCAGACATGTTAGAGAAAGCATTGGAACGTTTACCTGAAACGCACCAGCTACTGATGCATTCGGATCAAGGATGGCATTATCAAATGAGACAATACGTCCGTACACTAGAATCAAGAGCTATCGTCCAGAGTATGTCTCGAAAAGGCAACTGTTACGACAACGCAGTAATAGAAAATTTCTTTGGGATTATGAAATCGGAGTTCCTCTACATAAAAGAATTTGAAAATGTAGAGCACTTTAAAATAGAATTAGAAAAATATATAGATTATTATAATACGAAACGGATTAAGGCAAAATTAAAAATGAGCCCGGTACAATACCGGACTCACTT
The DNA here is from genome assembly GCF_038006965.1 of Bacillus sp. FSL K6-1338. Lineage (NCBI taxonomy): Bacteria > Bacillati > Bacillota > Bacilli > Caryophanales > Bacillaceae > Bacillus > Bacillus sp. FSL K6-1338. Next base: position 2,480,203 of record NZ_JBBOWI010000001.1, read on the forward strand.
TTATCAAGCTGCCTAATCAAATAACCGTGTCTAACTTTTAGGGGTCACTTCATAGCTGAGTGCTCTTTTTATTTATGACATAAGTGTTTAAAATGGAAATAAACTACCAATTAATGATACTCTTAAAGTATAGCTTTTATTTTGAATAGGAGGGCGATGGAGTCTATGGCGGTACGTATAGTCGATGATTTACAGCAATTATCATTGTTACTTATGTTTTAAGTACACTCATATTTTACAGATACTTAAAGAAGGTTAAACGAGAGAGAAAACTGACTGGCTTTGAATGGACAATGTATTTTGTCACTCAATTTGCGACATTAATTTGGGCAATTACTTATTTTATTAAACACTTAGCTGAATCATAAATACTAATCAATCTAGTTTACTGTTATCTATTTGGGATATAAATATAGTCCGTATCTAAATCAATGACAACATTGCTAGTGACGTCTTCTTGTAGTAACTTTGGATTTTTTTTGTAATAATATCGTACACAAAATAAGCGTAGCAGATCCTCATTAGATATCTCTTCATTTCTTACATTTAAATACATCGTTATTAATTCGTTAATAGAACAGTTACGGCCAATAACATACTCGTTTATTCTATATCCATCAAATTCAATTATCATGTTATCACTGTTGGGTGCTAGCCAACGTTATAGCTTTAATTTTGGATGAATCTATTATACATTGTTTGAAATTTAGTGAGAATATATTTTTATAAAGTGAGAGGATATGAATGGAACAGTATAAGTTAGTTTTAGAAGGTGCGAAACAACTTAAGTGGGAACCGGGTAAAATTAGATCCATACAGGACGATGAAATTATTGTTAAAACAATTGCAGGAGCTATAAGCATTGGGGCCGAGTTACCACAGTATAATGGATCCGATGTTACGGATACGAATCTTTTTTATCCAAGAAAAACTGGATATGAAAGTTATGGTGAAGTGATTGAAGTTGGTAATAAAGTAACACATGTAAACGTAGGCGATAAAGTAGTTTTTTTTATGGACATGAAACAATAGGGATAGTTAAGGGGCATAAAGTAATTCGAGTGCCTAGTTCTATACAACCTAAAGTTGCTTTATTATCTATTCTTTCGTGTGATGCCGCTAAAGGAGTATTGAAACTAAACCCGCAACAGGATGAAAAAGTACTTATAACTGGAATGGGAGTTATTGGTTTACTCGCTTGTTATTTCTTAAAATACTATGTAGGCGTTGAGCACGTGGATGTTGTTGAGCCTAATAAAAATAGAAGAGATTTTGCAAAGAATTTTGGTGCGAAAAACATATATGATTCAGAAGAAAAAATAATAGAAACATATAATTATGGTTTCGAATGTTCTGCTACAAATAGTGGATTTCATGCATTGCAAAAAGCTCTTAAAACTAATGGACAAATATGTATACTTTCTGATGGTAATAATGAAATTATCGCATCAGACGGGATAAGCTCGTTTATACATGTTGAAGATGCTGCAAGAGCTACTATGCTAGCCCTTAATTGGCCTTCAGGAATCGTAAATATTGTAGATAATTATCCAGCAACTAGTAAAGAATGGTTACCAATATATGCAGCAGCGATAGGGGCACCTCAGCCTAAAGTTCAAGATGGGAAAAATAGTTGGGAAAGAGGAGCTTCCAATAATAAGGCACGTAAAGAGTATGGTTGGATACCTTTATTTCCATCATGGTCTGAAGGATTTAACAACTTAATAGGTAAGTAAAACACACCTTTAATGGGAATGATAGTAAAATACACCATTAAAGGATTGGGTAGTTATGAATATAATTTTGGAAAGTATTATATTAACTTTTACTGGAATAATTGTTTTGAAAATGACAGGTAGTACATCTGCCAGCCAAATGACAAGAGCTGAAATCATTATAGTTGTATCAATTGGCCGTATTATTGTAGAACCTGTATTAAGTAGAAAAGTAGTCCCCTCTATATTTGCGGCTATCATATTTGCAAGCATATTACTTATCATTCATTTCTTTGAATTGAAATCAAGGAAGGTGGAACAATTCCTAAATGGAAGTAGCATTATAATTGTTGAAAACGGAGAGATTGTAAAAGAGAATTTGATGCAGGCAAAAATGTCGGAACAACAACTTTATATGCAATTAAGAGAAAAAGGGATTCATGACGTAAAGAGTTTACAGCAAGTTACAGCGGAACCGAATGGGCGTATTGGTTATCAATTAATAAAAGAAGCACAACCAATAACTTTAGAAATGTTAGAAAAAGTATTAGATCGGTACAATATAAAAAGATAATTTCTCATGAGAAACAGCCAATACTACCATAAAAATATTGGCTGTTTTTTTATTTTCTATAAACGTAAGGATTAATAAAATAGGGTAGATTTTTAACCAATCTTTATATTAGATATAGGCTTATTATTATGCTATATTCAATGGAGCTACGATGACTAAGGTAAGTGGTATGAGTAGAAGAAAAAACTGTATAGCAAATACAAAAATGCTTTTAATTTGATACTAAAAATGGATTGAAAATAAGGAGATAGATACATAATGGAATTTTGGGAATCAAGTTTTATTGAAAAACAAACGATGTGGGGATTTGAACCTACAGAATCTGCAATTTGTACAAAAGATTTTTTCCTTGAAAAGAACGTTAAGGATATATTAGTTCCTGGTATTGGATATGGAAGAAATGCAAAGGTTTTTATCGATAATGGTATAAATGTAACAGGTATTGAGATTTCAAAAACAGCCATTAATTTAGCAATGCAAAATGGCCTAGAAGATATTAGTATCTATCACGGTTCGGTAAATGAGATGCCTTTTGATAACAAATCATATTAGGGTATATATAGTCATGCACTTCTACATTTGTTGAATAAGCAAGAGAGAGAGCAATTTATTAAAGGTTGTTATAATCAGCTAAAACCAGGTGGATATATGGTTTTCACAACTGTTTCTCAAAAAGCCCCAATGTTTGGGAAGGGGAAACAGTTGGATAAAGACTATTTCGAAATAATGGAAGGCGTAAAAATGTTATTCTATAATTCTGAATCTATAAAACGAGATTTTAATAAATATGGACTAGTACAAGTTTCCGAAATTGATGAACCAAATAAGAACATGGAGAATAAACCTTCAATAAATTTCTTAATGATAAAATGCCAGAAAGAACTATAAATAAAAGTTTTTAAATATTTCTAAAGATATTTATATATTGATTATGCACAAATATAAAGGACAAGCATATAGTATAAATACCTCTTAACTTTAAGTAACCTTAACTTTCGTTAATAGGGTATCTCAAAATCCCCGAAAAGAGCACTTGCGGAAACAAGTGCTCTTTTATTTGGAATTTTAAACCATAAATATTGCATAAAATGTTAAACTTGAAAAGAGTACTTTTTTTATTTAAAACTGTAGTATATGAATGGAGTGTTATTGAATGCAAACAAGAAAAGCATATCTATATGTATTTGACACGATGTCTGATTGGGAATACGGACATTTAATTGCTGAAATTAATACAGGAAGATATTTCAAAAAAGATGTAGCGCCTTTTAAAGTAGTAACAGTTGGAATAAATAAAGAAACGATTATTTCAATGGGGGGCTTGAATATAAAGCCGGATATTTCCCTAGATGAATGTATCCTTGAGAGTAACGATCTATTAATTTTACCTGGAGGGAATACTTGGAGTGAAGAAATACATAAACCTATTTTGAAAAAAGTTGGTGAAGCCTTAAGGCTTGGTACAATTGTGGCTGCCATTTGCGGTGCAACTATAGGTCTTGCAAATTACGGTTACTTGGATTCTATAAATCACACAAGTAATAATTTAGATTATATGAAAATGGTTTGTCCTACTTATAAAGGAGAAAATTTTTATGAAGTAGGACCTGTAGCATCCAGTGAAAATCTTATTACTGCATCGGGTGTAGCACCTCTAGAATTTGCCATGGAAGTATTAAGGAAATTAGATGTATTTGCGCCGGATACACTTCATTCATGGTATAAATTGAATGAGACTCATGAAGTGGAATATTTCTTCCAGTTAATGAATTCAATTAATAGCTGAGTAGTATTTCGAATGAAAATTATATTTTAGATGATGCGAAAACTAATAACAAAATAAAAGGTAAGGGTATTCCTATGAATATATGAGGAAATATTCTTACTTTTTATAGTGTTATTTCTGAACGACAAACGTAATGGCATTTGTTTTTAATTGAACGTGTCTTTCATTACGAACTATATTATAAGCTAATTCCTTTATTTCAACTTTTAGTTTTTTCCATTCTTTATAAATGCTTTTTAAAGCACTTATCATTTCTTCGGTTGAAAGATTAATTTCAATTAAAGCTTCTAATTCTTCATTCGTTATTGAATCAATTTCTTGTATGTTAGAGTTAATAATTAAACAATTAATACCGCCGTTTTTTGTACCTCTTTTCATAGATTGGAGTACATTTTTAAAATCTTCTTCTGATTTGACATGTTCCAAACTTGATACTGCAACGATATAGTCATAAGTATTAGATCTAATATGATAGTTTTCAATTGCTGCTTGTTCTGTTTTTATAACCTCGAATACGTCATGTTCTTTGCTATAAATTTGTAGCTTTGTTAAAGCGGAATCAAGTAAATCAACACATGTAACAGTTCCGCTAGCATTTTTAATCTTTTGTGCAATTGGAATGCTATTTCTACCGACGCCAGAGCCAAGATCAAGCACTTGTAATTTGTTTTTCTCTTCAAAGTAGTCCATTAAATCCATAACTGTTTTAACCGGCTTGTGAAGCCAAGATCCAGTTTCAAATAGTTTATATTGTTCATAGCAAAGATCGTGATATTCCTTTTCTTCTTGTCTTATGTAATCGATACGGTTCATATTGTGTCAGTTCCAATATTTTCATTACAAAATGAATAGGTGGGGCAGCCTTTAACATTTGTTTGAATTCGAAAAATACCACCAGCATGTGGATACTGTTTTAATTCGTCATCCGTCATTCTTGTTCTGGCTGTTGTAACATATAAATCAGTTAAGTTAGGCCCACCAAACGTACATGATGTTACATATAACGCAGGAATTGGAATACTTAATATTTGTTCTCCAGTAGAGGGATTCCATCTAGTTATTTTTGAACCTCCCCAATGTGCAATCCATAAACAACCTTCTTCGTCAATTGTCATACCATCAGGTAGACCGTCATTTTCAGAGAAAATGATTACATCACTTGGATTATGAATTTCTCCAGTACGTATATTATATTGATAGCGAACCACTTTTTTAGTAGGTGTATCTATAAAGTAAAGGTATGTATGATCAGGTGACCAAGCCATTCCGTTTGAAGTATTTACATGTGAAATTTTTTTCTCTACACTCAAATTATTATGTAAACAATATAAGGAACCTGCAGCATTAATACCGTATGTATCTGTAGTACCTGCCCAGAAACGACCAGCGGGATCACATTTTCCATCGTTAAAACGATTTTCTATTAAATGTTGTTCGGGGTCAAAAATATGTGTCAGTTTTTCTGTATTTACATTAATAGAATAAAAGCCGTTTTCCATAGCTAAGAGTAGTACATCCTCTAAATATGGAACAACACAGCCAATTTGTTGATTGAGAGCAATTACTCGGTTCGTATTAGCGGTAGGATTGTATATGCATAATTTTCTCTCCATAATATCAACCCAATATAAAAGTTGCTTTTTTTCATTCCAACATGGTCCTTCAGCTAAACTTGCTTTAGCATCTAAAACTAATTCTATATTACTGAACAAGATGTTCACCTCGCGTTATAAGATATTAATATAATTCGATAAGAATAGAGGTAAACCTTTTAGTCAAAGGATATTAAAATTTATAATGTAGAAAAATGACCTTCTCACAAGTGATTAAAAAAGTGTATAAACAAGGAGAGGAAAATGCATATGATGTTTTATGAAATTGTTTGCTTTTCTTGTAAGAATATATTTCGTGTTTACGAAGGTAGTGAAAAATATAAGCGATTTAAAGAGAAACCAAAAGGGGCATATTGTTGTGATGAGTGTAGCCACAAAATTCAATTAGAAGCGATAAAGAATTTTTTTAGATAATTTTACGATTTCGATTCGGAAAAGTTTGACAATAAAAGTGTTATAAATTATCATATTAAAAAACTAATATTTAAGGCATAGAAGAGAAGAGTAGTTAAGAAAGAATACGTACAGAGAGCTCTGGTAGCTGAGAAAGAGCGGTATACATCTTAACGAAAAAAGACTTGGAGCTGCGCAAGGAACTAATTTATTTAGGGATGGTGCGACGGGTTCTCCCGTTATAGAGATAGGGTATAAGCATATTTTGCCGTACCTGAAGAGGTTAATATGGTGACATATTAACAAACTGAGGTGGTACCGCGAAGCTAACAACTCTCGTCCTCAAGATGAATAATCTTGGGGGTGAGAGTTTTTTTGTTGCATAAAACTGGAAATTAGAAAACAAAAAATAATTGAGGTGAGTAATATATGCATTGGGCGTATGAAGTAGCACATGAATTAATTAGGAAACATCCAAATAAAGAAACGTTTGTTTGTGCATCTGGAATTAGTCCGTCAGGTTCTGTTCATATTGGGAACTTTCGTGAAATCGTAACGACTTATTTCGTAGTAAGAGCACTTCAAGATTTAGGGAAAAAGACTCGTTTTATATTTTCGTGGGATGATTATGATAGGTTTAGAAAAGTTCCAAAAAATATTGATCCATCTTTTGCAAAGTATATTGGTATGCCATACTGTGATATTCCAGATCCGTATGGATGTCATAACTCGTATGCGGAGCATTTTGAAAAAGAGTTTGAAAAATCGCTTCAAGCATTTGGAATTGGAGTGGAATTTATTTATCAACATGATGAATATAGAAGCGGAAGGTATAACGAAAATATATTAGAGGCTTTGTATAAACGAAAAGATATATATGATATTTTAATGGATTTTAAAACTGGAGAGTGTAGTGAAGAAGAGCGAGAGAGCTTTTATCCAGCTACATTATATTGTGAGAGGTGCGGGAAAGATACAACAACTATTACACATTTTGATGAAGTATTAAAAACAATCCGGTATGAATGTGAATGCGGAAATGAAAAAGAGTTATCCGTATTAAATACAAATAAAATGAAACTAAATTGGAAAATCGATTGGCCGATGAGATGGATGATAGAGGAGGTTGTTTTTGAGCCGGGTGGCAGAGACCATTCAGCAGAAACGGGTAGTTATAATGTATCAAAAGAAATTGCAAGGAAAATATTCAATCGTGAAGCTCCTCATTATGTTGCTTATGATTTTATTGGAATTAAAGGCAATCATGAAAAAATGTCTAGTTCTTCAGGAAATAGTATTACACCTAGTGAGTTGTTAAAAGTGTATTTACCAGAAGTAATTCTGTTTATGTTTGCAAAATATAGACCAAACGCAGCTTTTCATATCGGTCTTGATGAAGATGTGATTCGCAATTATACAGAATATGAGCGATTGAAAGATAGTTATGAAAATAAAACGCTCAAAAATGAAGATTTACTTGATGCAATTAAACTTTCTAGAGTTACTATCGGGTTTAAAGAATATCCGAAATTTAATCAAGTAGCAGGAACGTTACCATTATTAAATTTTGATTCAACTATTTTACAGGGGATATTAAAGAAAATAGATAGGAGCTATGCATTAGATGAAATGAGAGCGGTGAGTAATCGCACAGAGTATTGGATAAGAAATTTTCAATCTGAAAAATTAATTGCGGTAAATCAAGAGAGAAATACAGAGTTTTACAACACATTGGATGAAAGACAGAAAGAATGGTTAGTAGAAGTTTGCGATATACTTCGTTCTAACAAAGATTACTCTCACTTAATGGAGCAATTATATGCGATTTGTCATCATGAAAATAAAAAAATAATGAAAGAAAATCAAAAACAATTATTCACTATTATATATAAGCTCATTATGAATCAATCAAATGGTCCTCGTATACCATTATTAATACATGTAGTAGGCATAGAAAATTTCATCACACTATTAGATTTCTAAAACACAGTTAAAAGCAACGCAAGTACCAAAATTTCTAAGTACTTGCGTTGCAAATTTTACTATCGTGAATACATTTTCGGACATTCATCACCACTTGGTTCATAAAAACAATGGCTTTTAAACTGTCCTACAAATGGCTGATTATACCATTCAGGCGGACAAGCTCCAACTGGACGGAAATACCAAAGAGCCCATCGTGCAGGCCAGCGCCATTGACCTTGTAAAACTTTTCGTGCGATTTCTTTTTCTGATTCACGAGCGCGTTGATAAAAATATCCATATTGTACTGCTTCAAATCCGCCGGGGCTTTGATATACAGCGTCTCGTACGGTACGGAGTTGTTTAAAATCTAAGCAATCACAAAATACACGGTTTACTACAACGCATCCAACTAACTCCTCACCTTGGCGACCTTCGCCTTCAGCTTCAGCACGAATTAATCGAGCTAGTAAATCAACATCACTTTCGTTGTATGGAATAAGGGGCATAGTGATACCACCTTTCTGTTATAGTAAAGAGTGTATGTTATAAAACAATCTGCGTGCTTTTTTACATGAAAATAACATTTAATTTTAAGAGGAGCTTGTATAAAAAAAGCTAATTAGTAATAGTAGATAAATATAAAAGGGAGAGGTATTATGTATCGAATTCATAAAGACCATATCATTTACTCAATGTCACCAGAAAATAAGCCGTGTATGGAAGTAGAAATTGGGAGCAGTCTTGTATTTGAAACATATGATTGCTTTGAAAATCAAATCGATTCTGAAGATGTTGTGTTACAAGAATTAGATTGGAACCGAATTAATCCAGCGACTGGACCTGTATATGTTAAAGGAGCAGAACCTGGCGATATATTAGTCGTAACGATTGAAAAAATTGAAATTGCAGAGCAGGGTGTTTTAACTACAGGTGCAAACCTTGGTGTAATGGGTGATGAGTTAAATGAAAATACAGTGAAAATTGTCCCAATACATAATGAATATGTTTTGTTTTCAAGTGAACTACAAATCCCGATTAATCCAATGATTGGGGTAATTGGTACTGCACCGAAAGAAGAGAGCATTTCATGTGGCACACCGCATGATCACGGCGGGAATATGGACTGTAAAGAAATTAAAGAAGGAACAACACTACTACTACCAGTTAATGTCCCAGGAGCACTATTAGTATTAGGTGATTTACACGCAGCAATGGGTGATGGTGAAATTGGTGTTAGTGGTGTAGAGGTTGCTGGTGAGGTAACGGTAACAGTTCAAACGATAAAAGGAAAACAATGGCCATTACCAATGGCTATTCAAAAAGAAAAAATGATGACGATTGCTTCAGAGAAATTGTTAGATGATGCAGCAAATCGTGCTGTACGTAATATGGTGACATTTTTACATGAAGAATTAGCAATGTCTAAAGCTGATGCAACGCTTTTATTATCGGCAGCAGGTAATTTAAAAGTTTGCCAAGTTGTGGATCCGCTGAAAACAGCGCGTATGGAACTAGGAATGGATTATGTGGAGAAACTAGGATTTACTTTTAGTAAATTTCATATTAAATAGATAAGGGACGAAAAAGGATACTTTCGTATAAAAGCATCCTTTTTTTAATTTACTGATTTTGTGAAAAGAGGTAGTATTTATTTTATATAAGTATATTTGAGATTGTGGATTAAAAAGGAGTTCAATAATGGTCAAAATTATGATTGTAGAAGACGATATGAAAATTGCAGAACTATTATCGACACATGTTGCGAAATATGGTTATCAAGGAGTTATTGTATCGGACTTTCAAAATGTATTAAACATTTTTTTAGAAGAACAACCAGAGTTAGTTTTATTAGATATTAATTTACCGAGTTTTGATGGGTACTTTTGGTGTCGTCAAATTCGCGGTGTTTCTACATGTCCGATACTATTCATTTCGGCCCGTGAAGGCACGATGGATCAAGTTATGGCGTTAGAAAACGGTGGCGATGATTTTATTCCGAAGCCTTTTCATTATGAAGTTGTAGTGGCGAAAATTCGTAGTCATTTAAGACGTGCATATGGAGATTATGCACCGAAACTAGAAGAGCGAATGATTGAGCAACAAGGCCTTTGTTTATATCCTGAAAGGCTTGTATTGAAACTTAGAAACGACGAAATTGATATAACGAGAAACGAAGCTATTTTATTAGAGACATTAATGAAAAATTATCCGCGTATTGTGAGTAGAGAAGTGTTACTTAATAAATTATGGGATAGTGAATCTTATGTTGATGATAATACATTAAGTGTAAATACAACACGTGTGCGTAAAAAGTTACAAACGTTACATATAGAAGGTGCGATTGAAACGATTCGTAGTGTTGGATATAGATTGCACATTACTTGGGATAATGGTATAGAAAAATGATAAGGTTGTTTATACGTGATCATATACCAGTTATTTGCTTTACCATAATTCAACTACTAGCTATATTTCTCGTATATTGGTTTGATGGGCATAATCATATTACAACGGCGTTATACGCAATGTTTCTAGGTGTTTTCTTTATGGGAAGTTATTTAGTGTTTCGTTATTTTACACATCGTTCTTTTTATGAGCGCCTAGCAAACCCGATGCAATCTTTAGATGAATCTGTTCAAAAATCTGATTTTGCAGCTGTATCGGCTGCTCTTCAAGAACTACTTGAGGTGCAATATCGACATTATCAAAATCAGCTGCAAATACAAGAGAGAAAAAATAATGACCATTTAACCTTTATGAATCAGTGGATCCATCAAATGAAAACACCTTTATCTGTAATAGAATTAATTACACAGGATGAAGTAGATTCACGTTTTGAAAGTATAAATGAGGAAACAGACCGATTAAAAAAGGGATTGGAAATGGCTCTATATGTCGCACGATTAGAAGCGTTCACACAAGATTTTTATGTAGAAAGGGTACAACTACATAAAATAGTGAATGATTCGGTACATGAACATAAACGTTTCTTTATACGGAATTTTGTATATCCAGAGCTTGAAATTGATAAGGACATTACTGTAGAAAGTGATGTGAAATGGTTAAAGTTTTTAATCGGACAAATACTATCGAATGCGATTAAGTATTCATCAGGTAGTAGAGAAAAGATTAAAATGAAAGCTTGTAAGGAAGGTAATACCGTTATACTTGAAATTGCTGATAATGGCGTAGGTATACCGAAGCAAGATTTACCAAGAGTATTCAAACCTTTCTTTACAGGAGAAAACGGTAGAGATTTTAAAGAATCAACAGGAATGGGGCTATATCTTGTATATGAAATTACAAAACAATTAGGACATAGTGTGGAAATCCATTCAGAAGTTGGTAAAGGTACGGTAGTGCGAGTAATATTTTTTAATGTGTAAAAAGTAATCAAGGCTAAAGAACTTTGGAGATAAGTTTTTTAGCCTTGTTTTGTACCCTTGATAACATTGGAGAATGAAATATTCTATAGATAAGAGAGGCAAAATGAACCCAATAAGAATAAATGTAAGACTACATACATGAACCATTTTTTATAATAAAAATAGAATCTTATAGAAGTTGCGAATGATAGGAGGCTTGAAATGGATATTCGTAAAATGAAATATTTCATAACGGTGGCAGAAGAATTAAACTTTAGTCGTGCAGCAGAGCGTCTTATGATGGCACAACCGCCTTTAAGTCAAGAAATTCGAAAATTGGAAGAAGAATTAGGAGTTCAACTTTTTCACCGGACAAAAAGGATGGTTGAGCTTACCGAGGCGGGGAAAGTCTTTTTAGAAGGTGCTAGGCAAACATTACTTCAAGTAGATAGAACGATTAAAGAAACACAGCTTGCAGATGAAGGGAAAATCGGGCATTTAATCATCGGTTTTGTCGATTCTACAGAAACAGTTATAGGCATATTAAAAACATTTCGAGAACGTTTTCCAAAAATTCAGCTCATATTACGTGAGATGACAACAGACCAACAAATAAAAGCGCTTTACGAAAAACAAATTCATATTGGATTTATTCGTTCGGAGCAAAATAATGAAATATTATCTTCTGAAGTTTGTTCTGAAGAGTGTTTAAAGTTGGTTTTGCATGAAAATCACCCTTTCGTTTCGTTACCTAATATTTCAATCAAATCATTAGTGGAGGAACCATTCATTTTATTTCCTCGTCATTTCGGTACAAATTTTTATGATTTAATTATTAGTTACTTTTGGAAATATGGGGTAAGTTTAAATATTGTTCAAGAAGCAGTTCAAATGCAAACGATTGTAAACTTAGTTGCAGCTGGAATGGGGATTTCTGTCGTTCCATCCTCGGTGGAAAGCTATAAAAAATCAGGAGTGATGTATAAAGATATTCTAGAAAATACACCGGAAATAAATTTATATGCTGGATGGAGGAAGGATGAAAAGTCTGTCGTGTTAAAGAACTTTTTAACAGTTGTTAGAGAGGTTTATATGACTTCCCACAGCCCATCTTTATAGGATGGGCTGTGGGAAGTTGGCAAGGGGTGTTTATTTATAGATAAAACTTACTCATGATTCAACCTGTTTTACTAGTATCATACTCAGCGAAACCTTTTAATACACTGTCAATCTGATCCATAATTTCAGGTTGCAATTTAACACTAGAAGCAATTACATTTTCTCTTATTTGTTCCGGATTTGAAGCACCAATAATTGCAGAAGAAACAGCTGGATTTTGTAATACCCAAGCAACTGCGAGTTGAGATAAGGTAAGGTTAATTTCTTGTGCGATAGGTTTAATTTCCTGGATAGCGGTAAGCACATCATCACTCATCCAACGTTGCACGAGTTTGTCAAAAAACAGTTTTCCAGCATCGGAGTTAGCACGCGATTGATTTGGTAATGGTTTACCAGGTTGATATTTTCCTGTAAGAATACCTTGTGCAAGTGGCGACCATACGATTTGGCCAAGTCCCTCACGTTGACATGTTGGAATCACATCAGTTTCAATAACTCGCCATAACATCGAATATTGAGGTTGGCTAGCGATAAATGGAATGTTCAATTCGCGTGCAAGTGCTGCACCACGGGTAATTTGTTCTGATGTCCATTCGCTTACGCCTAAATAGAGAACCTTACCTTGTCTTACAAGATCTGAGAAAGCTAACATTGTTTCCTCAAGAGGAGTTGTTATATCAAATCTATGTGCATAATAAATATCGATATAGTCTGTCTGTAATCGTTTTAACGATGCATTACAATTTTCTATAATATGTTTTCTTGATAATCCACGATCATTTTTTCCAGGACCGGTCGGATGGCATACTTTTGTACATAGTTCTATACTTTCTCGGCGTATACCTTGCAAAGATCGGCCAAGTACTTCCTCAGCTATCGTGTCCGAATAAACATCAGCAGTATCGAACGTTGTAATTCCAACATCTAGTGCGGCTTTTACACAATCATTTGCAGTATCTTCGTTTACTTTTCCACCATGGTTTATCCAGTTCCCGTATGCGATTTTACTTACTGTTAATCCACTGTTTCCTAGTTTACTAAATTCCATTGTAGAACCACCCCTTAAAAATGATACCTTTATTATAAGAACTGAAATTTAGTATGTATAATATATGATTTATGATGAATTTATATAAAATTTATATAAGAGGGAATGCTTACAATTTTATTGCTAGGGAAAGCTAAAGCAAGTAGTACAACAAATGTGGCTGATACTTGTTCGATATGAAGTGAAGAAATAATGAATAGACCTTAAAAGAAAGCAATCTTTTTTAGCAGCACAAATAATTGCATTTACTCATACAGTACTATTATGGTACAATATGGTTACTAATGAGGGAAAGGAATGATGGGTGGACGATGATTAACTAATCTTATTTTTAAATGTTGAAATTCAATAAATTTCAATTTCTAAAAAATAGGATTAGTCTGCCCGATTTCCATACAACGGTATTGCTATTTATGTTGCGTAATAGCTTATTTGGGTGTAAATATTTTAACGACTAATCCTGCCAAATTTATTTGGGAGGATTTTTTTATTCTCCCTTAATGAAAGGGATCGGTATTATGAAAGAACTATTAAAATTAAATGATGTTTATGTTGAAATAAAAGAAAATATGTTGTTAGAGAAAATGAATGTGACAGTAAAACAAGGAGATGTTATCGGATTAATTGGTAAAAACGGTGCTGGTAAATCAACGTTACTTCGATTAATAAATGGAAAGATTGAGCCTTCAAAAGGGATTGTTGAATGGCAGCAAATGAATATGACAACCGCATATGTTGAGCAAGAAATAGAATCTTTTATTAGTAACGATGTAATTGCAAAAGAAGCAGAACTGCTTGCGAAATGGGGCGTGCCAACGAACGATTTTCATACTTTAAGTGGTGGTGAAAAGTTAAAAATTCGATTAGCAAAAGGATTTGCTAAAAATCCTAATGTCTTAATATTAGACGAACCGACAAATCATTTAGATGAAATGAGTACGGAATTTCTCATTAAACAAATAAAAAATATGAAAGGTACAGTTATCATTGTATCGCATGATCGATATTTTTTAGATGTTGTCGCAACAAAAATATGGTCAATTGAGGACAAAAAATTAATTGACCATAGTGGTAATTATACAAGCTACATGAAAGCACGTGAGCAAAGAAGGAAGTCGCAGCAGCGAGAATATGAAAAGCAGCAAAAAAAGATAGAACAAGTAGAAACACATATAAAAGAATTAAGTTCATGGTCACAAAAGGCACACGCGCAGTCTACAAAACAAGAAAGTTTTAAAGAGTTTTATCGTGTAAAAGCGAAACGAATGGATGCGCAAGTGAAGTCAAAAAGAAAACGTCTCGAAAAAGAGCTGGAGAAAACGAAAGTAGAACGTGTGAAAGAAGAGTATTCAATTGAGTTCTCTATTCAAGCGAGTAAAAAAGTAGGAAAACGCTTTTTAGAAGTAAAGCAATTAAAAAAAGAATTTAATGGAAAAGCATTATTTGAAAACGTTAATTTTACAATTCAGCACGGTGAGAAAGTTGCAATTGTTGGACCAAACGGTAGCGGGAAAACAACATTACTGAAGATGATTATGGGAGCGGAAACTGCTGAAGGAGAAATATGGATTTCACCATCTGCAAACATCGGTTATTTAACACAAGAGGTTTTTGATTTGCCACTGGACAAAACGCCAGAAGATTTATTTTTTAAAGAGACGTTTGAAGAAAGAGGAAAAGTCCAAAATTTAATGAAACATTTAGGGTTCCAAGCTTCTCAATGGAAAGAGCCGATTGAGCATATGAGTATGGGAGAAAGAGTAAAATGTAAGCTAATGGCTTATATTTTAGATGAAAAAGATGTACTCATTTTAGATGAACCGACGAATCACTTGGATCTACCTTCACGTGAACAACTTGAAAATACATTAGCTGAGTATAACGGAACATTAATAATTGTTTCTCACGATCGATATTTTCTAGAGAAAACAACTAACATAAAACTCGTGTTTTTAAACAATACGATACAAAAGCAGCTAGAAGAACCTACTAAAACAAGAGATAATATTGAAGAGCTACGTTTAACGTTAGAAACAGAGAGACAAGAAGTATTAGGGAAATTAAGCTTTTTAACTTCTAACGACAAAGAATATAAAGAACTTGATGAACGATTTATAGAACTTACGAAGCAGATAAAGGCGTTATAACGTAAGTAAGGGGAATTAACATGGGAGAAGAGAGTTCAACTAAGTTATTTAGAATAGATTGTGGAGATATATACTTGCAAGGGTTTATGGTCAAAGATGCAGAAAGTATTTATAAAATAGCCAATCAACCGGAAATAGAAAAGTTTTTACCAGACTGGAAATCGACGAAAGAACAAAGGGTGGATTGGATTGCAAATTATGAAATACCAGCAAACAAAGCATTTCTTGAGGCAGTGAAAACTACGAATAACATAGATAATCATATGTTAAAGCTAGGAATATTTAAGGAAGCTACAAATGAATGCATTGGATGGTGCTGCACAGGCATGAAAGAAGAACTCCCTTCACCAAACAGAGAGATAATGTATGCTATCTCAAATAAACATCAAAATCATGGCTATGCTACAAAAGCGACTAAAGGCTTAATTGACTATTTGTTTAAAGAAACAAATTTAATTGTCCTTAACGCAATTACTTTAATTAACAATGTACCATCAAATAAAGTTATTAAAAAATGTGGGTTTACTTATTTGAGTGAACACAAGATAGCAAATCAACTATATAATCATTATGTATTGAGTAAATCTGAATGGATAAAAAATATTGTGCAGTAAAAGGAATTAATACGAAATCATAAAAAAGCTTAGAGCTAAAACTCTAAGCTTTTTTTTATTCATTTTATCCCGCATAGGTACCTTAATCTTTATCATTCACGAATGTTTACACATTTTAGTAATAAGTAAAAAAGGGGATATTAGCTTAACATTTAGTAAAAGATTTTTTGGGCTAAATACAAATGCAGTCTTATCCAAAACGAGATTTTGGGTCTTTATGAGCTTGCCTATTATTGTATTATCAGTAGTACCTGCCATGATGTCGTTCTTTGTATCAGGAAATATTAAATCAATTTTATTATTTATATGTTGGATAAACACATTCATTTCCGCCTCAGATATTTACAATTCGTTTTTGATTGCAATGAAACCGAAGCACTCATTTTTTTTGCAGAGGTTATTATAAAGTGAAATAGTATTTAATGGGTAACTCAAATATGCTTTAACTACATACAACAGTTAAAATATAATATTTGAAAGTAAAAAGACCGATAAAAATCGGTCTTTTCATATTAATAAAATAAAGATTAGAAAATAGCATTGTAATTCAAACCAATATGCAAATATTATAAGATAGATATGCTTTGTTTATAGATTGAAAATAGGTTTGTTATCAGTTTTTTTAGAAATCTTACAAGCATGTAAGATAAATGAAAGATGAATCAATATGAGCTGTAAGACAATTCATTTACACTCTATAGTGAGCGGTGGAAATGAAGGGAGAATATAAATGGAAATTTTGCAGGCAAATAGTATTAGTAAAGTATATAGAGGGAAAGTACCTTTTAAAGCATTAGTAGATATTGATTTATCAATTCAAGAAGGTGAATTTGTAGGAATTATGGGCCCGTCAGGTAGTGGGAAAACAACGTTATTAAATATGGTATCTACTATTGATTCTCCATCATCGGGAGAAATATTTATTAATGGTACAAATCCTTTCCAATTATCATCAGAAGAATTAGCGTTATTCCGCAGAAAACAATTAGGATTTGTTTTCCAATCATTTAATCTTCTTAGCACACTTACTGTAAAAGAAAACATCGTATTGCCGATGACTTTAGATGGTGTTTCTGTGCAAGATATGAACAAACGAGTGGAAGAGATTGCACAGAAATTAAACATTATAGATATATTGAGTAAAAGAACGTTTGAAATATCAGGGGGACAAGCTCAAAGAACAGCAATTGCTCGTGCGATCGTTCATAAGCCGCAATTGTTACTTGCAGATGAACCAACAGGGAATTTAGACTCTAAATCTTCAAATGATGTAATGGAGATGCTTGATACTCTAAATAAAGAAGAAAAAGCAACGATGATGTTAGTTACACATGATCCGTATGCAGCGAGCTTTTGCAGCCGAGTAATCTTTATTAAAGATGGTCAACTATATAACGAAATTTATTGTGGTGAAAGTAGGCAAACTTTTTATCAAAAGATTATGGATGTCCTTTCTTTGTTAGGAGGGAAAAGGCATGACTTTTCGTCAGTTCGCATTTAATAATATTTTTCGCAATAAGCGTACATATGCTGCCCATTTTTTAAGTAGTGCATTTTCTATTATGATTTTCTTTACGTATGCTCTTTTATTATTTCATCCTGATTTACAAGGTGAGTTGAAATCGACAAGTGCAACAATAAGTGCATTTGGTACATTGGGATTTTCAGTTTCGCAAGGATTGATTTTTGTATTTTCATTTTTCTTCATTCTATATTCAGTTAGTTCGTTTTTAAAAACGCGTAAGAAAGAATTTGGTATTTTAATGATGCAAGGTATGTCAATGAGACAGCTTAAGAAATTATTATTAATTGAAAATATGTTGATTGGACTTGGTTCAATTTGTATAGGGATTTTCATTGGACTCATATTTTCTAAACTAGTCTTATTGATAAGTGCAAGTGTATTAATGATTAATAATGGTTTACCTTTTTATATACCAGTGCAGGCTGTATTATTAACAGTTATTACATTTCTTTTCTTGTTTTTAATTGTTTCATTATTTACATTTAAAATGATAAAAGTAACGGAACTTGTGGAACTTATTCGAGCAGAGGAAAAGCCAAAACCTGAACCGAAATCTTCAGTTTTATTATCGATACTTTCTTTAATTAGTATAGGGTATGGATATTTTTCAGTATTTCGCTTCATACCAAGTACCAATTTTATTACGCTTGGAATAGGTGTGCTTCTAGTAATTATAGGAACGTACTTTTTATATACACAGTGTAGCGTGTATATACTGCACCTTGCTAAAAGGAGAGAATCTTTCTTTTTAAAGAGAACAAATATATTAACATTTTCTGAATTAATTTACCGTATGAAAGATAATGCAACGATGTTTTTTATAGTATCTATTGTTTCAGCAGTTGCATTTACAGCAATTGGTACAACGGCCGCAATTGGAAATAGGGATTTGGTAAGGATGACAAATCCGTATACATTTTTGTATGGAAGTTTTGAAAATGACAAAGTATTGAATAAAAATCTTTCTATTATAAAAAAACACCTTTCTGATGCTAATATTCCGTATCGAATGGCTTCATCTTCATATATATACACAGAAAATGGCGTAAATGTAATGAAGTTAAGTGAATACAACGATCTTGCTAAAGCACTAGGCTATCAACAAGAAACAATTGAAAAAGAAGATGAAATTTTATTAATTCCTGGAGTCGTATCACAAAAACAAGAATTTAAAAATGGCGAGTATAAAAAGAATATAGAAGTCATTCAAGGTGACTGGACAAAGACATTTCATGTGAAAAAAGCTGTAGAAAATTTAGTTTTACCACATGATTCTAGAACTATTTATATCGCTGTTCAAGATCAGGTATATGATGGAATACCTCTTACTAGTGACCCAGTTAATAAAGAAATTCCATATCGTACTTACGGATTTGTTGTAGATGATTGGATAAAAACGAAAGAGATTTCAAATCAATTAAAGAGTATATTCGATAAAAATCTTAGGGACAGAGATTTCTACTTTGAAGCTTTAACATTAAACTTGTTGGAAGCAAAGCAAAAGAATGGTTTATTACTTATGGTAAGTATTTTAGTTGGAATCGTCTTCTTTACATTCGCCGCTAGTTTTATTTATTTCCGATTATATACAGATTTGGATCGCGACCAACAGCAATATAAAATGATTTCGAAAATGGGATTAAGTAAAGGTGAGTTGAAAAAAGTTGTAACGAGGCAGTTATTATTAATGTTCTTTTTACCAATTTTCGTTGCAGTGATTCATACTGTAGTTGCTTATATAGCATTACAGCAATTAGTCGATTTTTCTATCATAAATAGCTCTATCGTTATTTTAATTTCATTTATATGTATACAAGTTTTATATTTCTTTATAACCCGTTGGCGTTACCTGCAAAAGCTTTATAAGGTTATGGAGCAATAGAATTTATTAGCTTGTAAGACTACACTAAAGTATGTGGAAAAATGAACTGTATGATGAAAGGAATCGTGATGAAAAGAATATTAACTATTTTTATGTTAACTATAATACTTTTAATAAGCTTTAGTGCATGTTCTAAAAAGGACAACTCATTTCCTGCAAACGGTGTATTAATTATTGGAGATGAAAATAATATTTCACCAATTATTAATCGTTATCAGGAAATTACGGAAGAAAATGAAGTGTTTTCTGTGAAAAAAGGGGAAGTTGGAAATGGAAATGTCTTAATTTTAAATGAATCTACAGCACAAGCATTGATTAAAGAAAAACTTTTTCGAAAACAAGATAATGGCTCCAATTATATTATAGATACGTTACCGAAATTCCCAAAAGAAGGGTCACTATTATTTACAAGTGAAGACGATAAGACTATGAAAAGTATTAAAATAGGAGGGGAAGAGATTCCTGTTACATACGATAGTGATGCCTGGATAGGTAACAATCGTAAATATTCAACGGAATGGTATATGATTGTAGCAAAAAATAGTGTGTATAAAGAAATAAAGGCAAATGAAATGAAAATGCATCTTCTTCATTTGAAAAAATCTCTAGGTGACGAAAAACCTAAAATGTCGACAGATAATACATTGGTTAATGAAAATGTTAAAGTAAAAAAACTAATTAAAGGTTTGGAAGGAAAAGTATCTTTCCAGTTTGTAACGATTGGAGAAAAATCATAAAAAAAGAGTTCGAGGTTGATAGAAACTTTATCACCCCCGAACTCTTTTTAGTTTGTAGACCAATCAAATATTATGCTTTACATTACTTCATTTAATCGAGTCTCGTTTGTTTCCTCAATCGCATTTGAATTTTGAACTGAATTATTTTGGGCTTCTTTTTCTTTACGAGCCTTTTGTAGCATTTCAAGGATGATCCATAAAGGAACACCTTTATCCTTTAACATCTTCCATAAATCTAATTCATTAAATTTATGCTCAGGCTGTTTCATTTCTTTTTCAGATGAACGAATATCAAACTTGATAGGATCATTTACTTTCTTACTTTCCAGTTTAGTAGAAGAGATAGTATTATGCTCAAGAGTAGATGGAGTTATTTTAGTAGGTTGAGATAATGTATGAATATTTGATCCGATTTGCATGCTTTTTCCTCCTTTTCAAGCAATGAGATTAGTTTTCTTATGGTTTTTAAATTTTTTTAACATGAGGAAACTATATCTAATTATAAATTCAAATAAACAGATTTACAAGTTGTATTGTAAAAAGTAAATGTTCACTTGAATTAATATTTATCAACAATTGTATATGTTTTCTATATATACAACGTATATAAAATACTTTACATTATGTTTAAGTTGTTAAAACATTGTGTTAATTTTTAGAAGAAAAATGTAAACGTTTTATTAGGGGGAGAAAGTATGGGGAAGTTATTTTTAAAAATATGTTTTTTCGCATTAGTGACCTTATGTTCATTCGTAGCGAAAATATCATATGCTGAAGAGAGGCAACCAAATAATTATCCTATCATATTGGTGAATGGATTTGCTGGATGGGGTAGAGAAGAAATGCTTGGCGTAAAGTATTGGGGTGGTGTTCATGATATACAGGAAGATTTGAAACGAAATGGTTATACGGTACATACCGCAGCTGTTGGACCTGTTTCTAGTAACTGGGATCGTGCATGTGAATTGTATGCGCAAATTAGCGGTGGCACAGTAGACTATGGTGCCTCGCATGCTGAGAAACATGGACATAATCGTTTTGGCAGAACTTATAGTGGTTTTACGCCGAATTGGAGTGAAACAAATAAAGTTCATTTAGTTGGGCATAGCATGGGTGGACAAACGATTAGAACATTAGTACAGCTATTAAAAGAAGGTAGTTTTGAAGAAAAGAATTATGCGAAAAATCACCCAGACACCAAAATATCACCACTATTTGAAGGCGGAAAATCATATGTTCATAGTGTTACAACATTAGCAACCCCTCACAACGGTACAACACTTGCGGATGGTAGTCTTCTGCTGCCGTTCGTTAAAGATTTACTCATTACAGCTGCGAGCTTTGGAGGAAACAATAATTTATCTTTATATGATTTTAAATTGGATCAATGGGGTATAAAGAAGATTGCTGGAGAGTCCTTTTTCCAATATAGTAATCGTATTCTAAATAGTTCACTTTGGAAAAATACAAAAGATATAAGTCAATGGGATTTAAGTACAGATGGTGCAAAGGAGTTAAATAATTGGGTAAAGACGCAACCGGATGTTTATTACTTATCTTATAGTGGACATGCATCACAAGCAGCACCTATTACAGGTTTACATTTGCCTCATATAACGATGAATAAAGTGTTGATGGGGAATGCATTTTTCTTAGGTTCTTATGCGAGATATGAAGAAAACCGTCCGTTAGTTGATACTTCTTGGTGGCAAAATGATGGTGTAGTAAATACCAATTCTATGATTGCACCAATTTCTAATGTTGCTGTAAATAATCATGAGTCATTACAGGTTGGAAAATGGAATCATATCGAAACGAAAGCGAATTGGGATCATCTCGACATGGTAGGATTAAGTGTTTCAGACTCGTTAGGTTTTTCTAGCATTCAAGAGTTTTATAGAACAATTGCTGAAAAGCTATCACGTTTACCGAAATAAGTAATAATAAAGCGCTCTCGATGGAATTCGAGAGCGCTTTATATTATATTGAAAGAGGGGTTTGGTAGAAAAATATGGGGGGATATTATGAAGATTCAAGTTGTATTATCAGGATACGGAACAGTAGGCAGAGAGTTTATAAAATTATTAAATGAAAAGTATTCATATATATATGAAACATATGGGATTCAATTAGTTGTAAGTGGCGTATTAGGAAGAAATATTGCAATACATAATGAAGACGGCTTATCTCTTCATCATTTATTGATGTATGGTGGCGGTACCGCTGCAATTGAAAAATATTTAGAGTATCATCCGAAGGAACGTGCAACAACTAGCATAAGTGGTACTGTATTGGTAGAATCAACAGTTACAAATCTTAAAGATGGAAATCCAGGGAAACAATATATGAAACAAGCGATTGAGAAACAGATGGATATAGTAGCAATTTCAAAAGGTGCACTCGTTACAAACTGGAGAGAAATAAATGAAGCAGCAAGAGGCGTAAATGTACGAATTCGATATAGCGGTGCAACAGCCGCTGCACTACCGACGCTAGATATCGGACAATTTAGTTTAGCCGGTTGCAGTATTGAAAAAATAGAAGGAATATTAAATGGAACAACTAATTATATTCTTACGAAAATGTATGAGGAAGATATGACATTTGAAGAAGCACTGAAAGAAGCGCAAAATAAAGGAATTGCTGAGACAAACCCTATATTAGATATAAGTGGTTCAGATAGTGCGTGTAAATTGTTACTTTTGACAAACAGCTTAATGGAAACAGAGAAAACACTTACTGATATACATATAAAAGGAATCGAGCACGTTACAAAACAGCAAATACAAAATGCTAAGGAACAACATAAAATTATTAAATTAATAGCATCAATATATAAGGATGAGGGTGGCAATGTGAATTTAAATGT
The DNA here is from genome assembly GCF_038006965.1 of Bacillus sp. FSL K6-1338. Lineage (NCBI taxonomy): Bacteria > Bacillati > Bacillota > Bacilli > Caryophanales > Bacillaceae > Bacillus > Bacillus sp. FSL K6-1338. Next base: position 2,503,555 of record NZ_JBBOWI010000001.1, read on the forward strand.
TGAACCGTGCGAAATAGAAAAAGATCATCCGTTAGCAAAAGTAAATGGGACCGAAAAAGGAATTACGTTCTTTACAGATACGATGGGACAAGTTACTACAATTGGTGGGGCTTCTAATCCACGAGGCGCTGCAGCTGCAGCTTTAAAAGATGTAATTAACTTATATCGAAAAGACTTGTAAGACCGTACCGCCCTTTATAAAAAATACATATGTCGTGGACCTTTTGTGAATGAAATAAATATGCAAAAATGATTGCAGGGGGTAAGGAATTGTTTAAGGATTTTAAAGTTGTTAAAGATCGTCCCGTTTATATTCAATTGAAAGATTATTTGAAGAAGATGATTATGAAAGGGCACTTGCTCGGGAATCAAAAAATCCCATCAACAAGGGAACTAAGTGAATTACTAAGTGTGAGTAGAAACACTGTACTTGCTGCTTATGCAGATTTAGAGCAAGAAGGACTCATTTATGCAGTTAAAGGAAAAGGGAACTTTGTTGCGAAGGTAGATATATCTAACACTTCGTCTGTTGAAATAGATTGGAAAAATAAACTTAATACAGTGACCGCATTAGCGGATGAATTAGATTTAATGAAACATGGTGTTCGTTGGGAAAAGGGAATGATTGTTTTTAATAGTATAGCCCCGGATGAGAAGCTATTTGATGTTGAAAACTTCAAAAGAGCTTTTCTTACTCGTATGTCCATTGAAGGGGACATCGTATTGAACTACGGATATGCAAAGGGATATAAACCGTTAATGAATTATTTACTTCATTACATGGAAATGAAAGGTGTAGACATTTCGAATAAAGATATTCTAATTACAAATGGATTTACAGAAGGATTGGATATTGTACTTTCTTCTTTATCAAAAAAATCCGGTCGTGTCATTTGTGAGAATCCAACTCACCACGCTGCACTAAAGCTGTTCCGTTTACATGGACTTGAAGTTCATGGGATTGATATGAATGAGGATGGTATTGATACGAATGAAGTTGAAAAAAGCTTACGTGAAAAAGATTTTGATTTTGCTTATTTAATTCCTTCTTATCATAATCCAACCGGTATTGTTACGAGTTCAGAGAAAAGAACGGAATTGATGAGGTTATTCTCGAAATATAAGGTTCCTATTATAGAGGACGGATTTAATGAAGAATTACGTTATTCAGGTTCACATTTAGCTCCCTTATTAACTTTTGCTGGAGCTGGCAATAATGTGATTTATATTAGTAGCTTTTCAAAGGTACTTTTCCCTGGTTTACGTGTAGGTTGGATTATTGCAGATAAAGAGCTGATTCATTATTTAGAAAGCGTAAAAAGAGCAAGAACAATCCACACATCTACGTTAGATCAAGCGGTTCTATTTCAATATTTACATGAGGGATATTTTGAGAAATATTTAAAAAAGGCAAGATCGGTTTATAAGAAAAAATATGAGTTAGCTGTCGGCGCGTGTAATCAGTTCATTCCTTTCAAAAGAATGACTGGAGATGGTGGACTTCATTTATTTATAGAGCTAGAAGAGCATATGAATGCCCGCACACTTTTACAAAAGTGTTATGAGAAAGGCGTTACGTTTTCACCTGGAGATGTTTTTTACTCTGATGGAGAAGGGGCGAACACTTTCCGATTAGGGTTTTCGCGCTTGAAAGAAGAAGAAATAGTTCGGGGAATTAAAATAATTGGTGATACATTAAAAAATGAAATTTGGAGTTGAGAAAATGAAAATCGGTGTTATTATGGGCGGGGTATCGTCTGAAAAACAAGTTTCAATTATGACAGGGAATGAAATGATTGCTCATTTAGATAAAAATAAGTATGAAATAGTCCCAATTACATTAAATGAAAAAATGGATTTAATTGAAAAAGCGAAAGACATTGACTTTGCGTTGCTCGCATTACACGGGAAATATGGAGAAGATGGGACAGTTCAAGGAACACTGGAGAGTTTAGGGATTCCTTATAGCGGAAGTAATATGTTATCTAGTAGTATATGTATGGATAAGAATATTTCGAAAAAGATTTTACGTTATGAAGGTGTAGAAACACCAGATTGGATTGAACTTACAAAAATGGAGGATCTAAAGCTTGATGAGTTAGATAAGTTAGGATTTCCATTAGTGGTAAAACCAAACTCTGGCGGATCGAGTGTCGGGGTGAAAATCGTTTACAATAAAAATGAATTGATCTCAATGCTAGAAACTGTATTTGAATGGGATTCTGAAGTAGTAATTGAGAAGTATATAAAAGGTGATGAAATTACATGTTCCATTCTGGATGGAAAACAGTTACCTATAGTTTCAATTCGACATGCAGCCGAGTTCTTTGACTACAATGCAAAATATGATGATACTAGTACAGTTGAGGAAGTTATCGAACTTCCAGCGGAAATTAATGAACGTGTAAATAAAGCGTCACTGGCTTGTTATAAAGCATTAAAATGTAGTGTTTATGCAAGAGTTGATATGATGGTGAAGGATGGAATTCCATATGTAATGGAAATTAATACATTACCAGGGATGACACAATCAAGTTTATTGCCAAAAAGTGCAGAAGCAGCGGGAATTAGTTATAGCAAACTATTAGATATGATTATTGAAACATCATTAAAAGTTAGAAAAGAAGAAGGGTTTTAAGGGGATTATATAACTAATTCTTTTGACAGTTTCACGAAGTAAGCTATGATGAATACATTATAAAAACAAAATATTTATCCACTAGGGGGGCCTTTTATAGGCTGAGATCAAATGTGATTTTGAGACTCTTAGTACCTGATCTGGTTAATGCCAGCGTAGGGAAGTGGGAAAGACGTTGCTATTTAATGAGTAAATAAATACTGTCAATTTCACTTTCTTTACGCCTGTAAAGAAAGTTTTTTTATTTTACAGCTTTAATAATTGTGGATAAATACTTATATTTTATACATTATTGGAGGGATTTAAATGACTTTTTCACAATCATTACGTAAAGAAGTAGATTCAATTTGGGAAGCGAGTTTTAACCATCCTTTTGTAAAAAAACTTGGTGAAGGAACGTTAGATTTAGCTAGTTTTCGCTATTATGTGCTTCAAGATTCATATTATTTGAGTCATTTTGCTAGAGTACAAACTTTAGGAGCTGCAAAAGCTCTTGAATTAGAGACGACAGCTCGTATGGCACATCATGCTCAAAATACATATGAGGCCGAGTTATCTTTACATGAGAATTTTGCTAAAAAGCTAGGGATAACAAAAGAAGAAAAAGATAATTTTATTCCTGCGCCAACTGCATATGCGTATACTTCACATATGTATCGTGCTGCGTATGAAGGGCATTTAGGAGATATCATTGCAGCAATTTTACCTTGCTATTGGTTGTATTACGAAATTGGGGAACGTTTAAAAGAATGTCAGCCGGAAGAGCCAATTTATAACGAATGGATTTCTGCTTATGGATCTGATTGGTTCCGTACGCTAGTTGAAGAACAAATTACACGGTTAGATACTATTGCTGAAAAAGTAACAGAGGCAGACCGCAAGCGTATGAAACAGCATTTTATTATTAGCAGTCAATATGAATATTCATTTTGGGAAATGGCTTATACATTAGAAAAGTGGCCAGTGGATACAGACGTAAAAGACGTAATTGGATAAAGAATAGAAGTAATGTTAGAGATAGGTATGGATCATACCTATCTCTATATTTTTTCTTGTCAAATTTGCGTAAAGTCATTAGTGCTACGGATATGGTGAAATAGAATATCGATAATTTAGCTCATTTAATTGTCTACGCATTAACTGGATAAACTTCTGTCACATTTATTTTATAATTAAAGAACGTAAATGTTGGTGGTATGAAGTTAAATAAGAAAAGAAACCCGAGCTGTTAGCTGTAACGGAGTTGTTTTTTCTTTGCAGGAATTTCTAAGTTAACATGAAGTGCTGTTCATACAATATGCAAATTTGCATATTGTATTTTTTTGAGTTCTTTGTGTGTTAAAATCAAATATAGAGATATGTAAATATAAAGAAGCAAAAGCAGGAATATCCAATGAATTTTGAGAGGTGTTATATGTTTACAAATAAGAAATTAATTCGATTTGGTTTATCGTTGTTTGTATTTTTAGGGATAATTAATTTTACAATCAGCTATTTCCAAACATATCTTGAAACAGCAGCAGATATTAAATGGGTAATTCCAGAAATTTGGAAAACTATTTTACTAGATGTTCCTCAAGGTATACTTGTTCTTTTAGGCGCAATTGCATTATATGATTTCACAAAAGAGGCATCACAAAAAGACGCATCAATCTAAGTGTGTCTTTTTTCAATTAGAAATTTCATAGAGAGCTTTGCTGGAGAAATAGAATAAAAAGCCCTAATTAGGGCTTTTTTCTTTATAGGAATTTCTTAACCGTCATAGAAACCGGTTACTTAGAGGTGTTATAGCAAAGGCATTTACAGTACAAGAAAATCTAAGTGATATATGGAAATATATAGGATTTGTCCGCGTGATTATTGAGAAATTAATTGAGCTTAGTAAGTATGAAGATATGACGCTAGAATTTATATTTTATAATTTCTATTTATAAAAATGAGCCCATAGTAAAAATAGGTATATGAACAAGGTGCATCATCTAGTGATAAGTCATACTTTGTTGGTGTACGTATTGAACTTAGTTTATAGCGCTATTTCTACTTAGATGTAACGAACAGAAATATAGGGAAGCATCAATGAGGTTGTATTTTATAAACGGAGGTTATGAAAATGAATCAGTTTCAACAAGAAATACAAGCGTTAAGCCTTAATGATTACCGATCTGGAAATATTGTCTATTGGGACCAGCAAAATCAATATCCATATTACTATATTGAAGATGCTGCTCGTCGCTGTGGGGGTTGTGGTCGCTGTGGGGGTTGTGGCGGAGGTCGTTGTGGCGGATTCCGTTGTATTGGTTGCTTCGGTTGTTTTGGTTGCGGAGGTTGTGGCGGTTGCTCTAACTGTTTTAATGGTTTTAGTGGTACTACTGATACTACTGGTACTATTATAACGTATGAATATTGATTGCATTTATCCTGCTATTTGCCGGGCAGTAAGACCCTAAAAAAATTCAGCGAGAGCAAAGAGAAGTTAGGTGGCCGGCTGCCCATAAAAGCCCGATGGATGAGGGCTAATTAAAGTTTCACCTTATCAATTAAAAAACATTAGTTTTATATATGTACGTGCCGACAAAGAATATAGTCATTATTAATGGATATATTCAATCATTCAAGTGAAAGAGTAACAATAAGATATATAGGTGTAATCAAGATGTGATGGATAAAGCAATGACTAGATTTAAAATCTAATCATTGTTTTTTTCTTATGGTTTTATCATTAAATATCTGTCTAGTTTGGGCATTGCTTCCTTCTAGCTAATGATTTTATTACAACCGTGTAAGGTTAATGTAATGTTAATCGATAGTAAAATAAGTTGCTTGAGTGTATTTTAAATAAGATTAAAAAGTACTGTTTATCTATAAAATAATTGGGTAAATAATATGTAATTAGGAAGTGTATGAATATGGTTGAACTAAAATCTATTTTCCATTCGTATAAAGTAAAGAGAAAAATAGCTAAAGATTTATACGGAAAAAGAGATGAATTGACACTGTTATTAAATGAATTTAATAATATGAAATGTACAGTAACATCTGAAAAGAAGAAAAATAATATATTATCTCGTTTGCAACTAATTTATCAAAATATAAAATTAGATAAGCAGTATCCTCTATCAGTTTCTTTTGATAGTAAATTATTGGAGCGATTAGAAAAAGAATCTCTACATACTATTGAGGATGGTGTAACATGTCTACATTTAATGTTAGATATGAATTATGAAAAAATAAAACAATATGGGTCGAGTACAAGTAGGTCATTCGTTCCATTATCGCAGTCTTCTATTTGTCTTGCTGATTGTATTTGTTTAACAGGATTTATAGTAGGTTTACTAGGAGTAATTTCATTTGGAGGGTTCATGTTATCTATATGTTCAACTACATAACGCTTGATATTTGTAAAAAGAGCACCGATTTAAGGTGTTCTTTTTTGGTTTTTCTGTAAAGTTATTGTAAATGATAAGTACAATATATTATATATATTATATAATTTAAATGTATTAAATTACGAATACTAAGAGGTGTTGTAGATAATAATTACTTTTAATTTTTAAAAGAGTCGGTTTGATAATGTTTTATGTAGATAGTTTTTACTTTTCTTTTAAATACTTTGTTTAAATGGATTAGATTAAGTAACTTTTGTTCTAGCTTTTTGATAATCAAGACAACTGAAGAAAGGAAAGAATCATTTTATGAAAAAATTAAGGTTGTTAACATTTGAAAATATAGTAGAACCTCTTTTAAATGAAAAGGTATCATTTATATACTTTCCTATTGAATGGCTGGACATCGTAGAGATACATTATAAGACGTTTTTATTAACGAGTAAGTTGAAACGTTTGAATGAAAGACTGTATGATATGTTTTCTGATATATTGTTTATTCAGCATAATCCGTACGTATTAAATGAAAATACACCATGGATTGTATCAAAAGAACCTATTAAACAAGAGCAGCTCGATTATATTTTTCAAAGTTGGTATGAGATTATTCATGATTGGAAACCAAATAAATTAGTAGAGCCACCAAAATATGAATGGCAATCCGATTTGATTTCTAATTTGCCAGTACTACATGATAATGAAACGTATTCTAAGTGGGTGCCCGCTTTAATCTCACATATTTTTTGTGAGCGTCCTATATATTTAGAAAATACAAATGCAGAAGAAATCTATTTTTCTCCTCTTAGATCACAAAATATTTGTGAGGCGATGTCAGGGCCAATAAAAGATGAAAAAACACAAGATTTTTTCTCCTATGTATATCGATTCGAATGCATAACCCGTGGTGGTGAGAACGCTCCATTATTAAATATTTCAATAGGGATTCGGAGATTTTATCAAGAATATAATCATCCAGATATTCCTTTACTTTTCAGACGAAAACGAGGGATGATATTGATTTCTACCCCAGAGTTTGCATCAAATAATAAAAAAATACGGTTTGTAAAACTAAAAATGCAACAAGCTACAACCGGCATGAAATGGATTAAGATATTTAGAAATTTAAAAGATGATTTTCAAATAGGTGGAGATTTGGATTTAGACCATATTCTCCAATATCCGAAAGATTATATTGTCGGGGAAAATAAAAGGGTGTTATTTCCATACAATGAAAGAATATATAAAGTCCAAGGTACTAAAATAGAACCAGGTATAAAAGTAAAGGAAAGAGAGTATTTATTTAAAGAATTCCAGCGTAAATTCTCTTATTTCACAATACTTCCAGAATGTAAAAAGGTAGCAACAAATAACAAAAATGAATTATTTCCTTTATTTGCACCAAAAGGATTAGAGACATTAACATTAGAAGTTTGGTCTGAAAATATAGCGCTGGAAATAGAACAAGCATTACTTGATAGCGAAATTGTTTTGACTAAAATTGGTGAAAATTCTTATGTATTGAATACAGATTTCCCAGTATTATTAAAGATTGTGAGATACAATATTGAAAAGGTGTTACAAAATCCATATAAAATGCAATATTGTCAAAAATATAAAACAAATCTTGTAGATGATGTTACGAAAGCTGTCTATGCTACCGCGGGTGAGCGCAGTGATGCGACATTAGCATTAATCGCAATGAAAAATTGTGATGGACGCGAAAAAATTGATCCAAAACAAATCATTAGAGAGGGATTTGCACGAACAAATCGTATTTCAACATTTATTAATTTATTTATAGGCCAAAGTGTATCTCGTAAAACAATTGTAAATAGTGTTTTTAGTCTATTAGAACAAAAAGGATTTTTGAAGCGTAGTTGGAATAAGATAAATTTACCTTGTACATATGTTAATTTATCAATTGAACGAATATCGAAATTTGATTTCTTACCTATTCTTTCAAAAATAAAAGGAAAAGAAATTTTATATAAATTATATGGGAATACAGAGTGGCAAAAGATTGATTACGTATTATTAAATATAAATAAACATAATGCATTTTTATCACAACCATCAAAGAGAAATGATATGGGGGCTCTTTTTAAACAATATGTTTTCGAAACATTAATGGAAATTGTACAATATGCAAAAGAACAAAATGAACAAGTTTACTTCATTGTAGATGCAAATTTGAGAAAATATTGGATAAAAGAGTTACAAAATAAAGAAATTAATACAGATATTTTACCTGATATTGTTCCAGAGGTATTAAAGGTTCCCAACTTAAATATTATTAGAATAAATACAGGTTTTGATGTACCAAGCTACGGTGTAATAGAATGTGATGATGCTCTAGATAGAATAGGCTTATATGCAGATCAAAAAGGGATGTATTATAGCACTGGTGAATATTCACTTAATTGTAGTGAAGTTTTTCAGCGATATATAATTGAAATTCTACCATTAGGTGTAAAACCTGTAGAAAGGGATTATATCGCTAAAATGATACATTACATGTGCTGTAATTCTAGTATGCTTTCGAAAAAGAATGTACACATGACATATTCCGTACATATGGAAAAAGTAATAAAGAGTTATATTACTGACATAGATGCAAGAGAATTTAAAGAATTTGATGATGAATTGGATGTAGATGTAGTAAAAGTAGAAAAGAAAGATTCAATTATTCTACTTTAAATACTAGTAAACAAATCCTGCTCGTTATATCGATCAGGATTTGTCATTTTTTTATGCAAATAAGGATATCATTTGTCAAGTATCTTTTCGTTTACATATTTACTTTATGTGCAGACAGGATTAATATGTTTTTTAGAAATACAAAAACTATACCAAATGGAAAAGCGATTTTTATTAATTGAAAAAATTTGAAAGGAATGGGGAATGGTGAAGAAATTAGATGTGCTCTTAATGCTACTGAGCGTCCTCTTTCCAATTGCAGGACTTACAAAGCAAATCCCTCTAGAACAATCTGTATATATTGGAGGGCTTTTATTTTTTACTAGTTTCGGTAGTTATTTTGCTAAAAAGATGTATTCACGTATATGCAGCTGGATAGCGTATGCGCCATTTATAACATTACTGTTAGTTATTTGGCATCAGGATATTACAACAAGCTCAATCATAGCAAATGCGAAAATTGCTGCATGTGTCGCGTTAATTCCATGTTTATTTCGTTTTCGTACATATGGACTTACTTTGGGATTATTCTCATTATGGGCCGCTTTACTATGGGATATAAAAGAAGTACAGTCGTTAGTCATACTTGAACGCATGACGAGTTTAATGACAAGCCATTATGTATATATATTACTATTAATTGGAGGACTTGTATTAGGAGGATTACTTGCGATGTTCATTCACCGCAAAGAGAAAGATAATAATAAAGAAAATATAAATCTACTTGGACCAAAAAAGAAACGCAAAAGATTATCATTTAAGATTCGTCTTCCGAGATTACCGAAATTAAAGATGAAACTATTTAAGTTTGGTGGGAAAGAATCTAAAAGTAAAATTCCAGAAAAGATACATGAGCATAAGTACGAAGAACCAGTTGCAACATATAAAATGACAGAGAAAATAGATCCATACAAAGAAAATGAAGTTCAAGGTCAAACAAGGATGGAACGCCGAAGAAATAGGTTTAATGCATAATGAAGTTTAATAACCCCGTAATGACTTATCTTAATATTGATAAATCATTACGGTTTTTTTATGTAATTAAATAAAGGTTGCTAATGAGGGGGGGGATAGCATATTTTATAGGTGAGAAGTTAAATAAAATAAGGGGAGGATAAAATGCTTATCATTACATATATATCTGCTTGTATATTATTCTTAGTTAGCTTTTTACATGTATATTGGGGTTTCGGAGGTAATTGGGGGACAAATAGTGTTATACCAACTAAATCAGGGGAAAAGGCGTTTACACCTCGTGCCGGAATGACATTGTTCATTGCATTATTATTAAGTATGGCAGCGATAATTTTGTTGCAACAAGCAAATATTGTTCATTTTGCAGTTCCTAATGTTATTATTCAAGTCGGTTCCTGGATTTGTATGATCGTCTTTTCTATTAGAGTAATTGGTGAGTTTAATTATTTTGGTATCTTTAAACGACAAAAAGATACGCACTTCGCTAGAATGGATACTGGTTTATATATTCCACTTTGTGCATTTTTATCTTTATCTTTCTTATTAGTAATAATTTTGTGAGTAAATAATAGTAGTTTCTTTTCTCAAAATATATGTAAACGTGAGAAATCCAAGAGTAAATAAAAAAAGGGTGTAAGCGCCTTCTTGTCGAAATGTAAATTATTATGAAAGGCGGTGACACTATGAAGTATGTAAAAGTTAGTATGAATGGTGGAAGTGAACACAAATTTTCAATGACTTTAGATCGGTTTGAAGAACTTATTACTACAGAGAATGGGATATTAGAAAATAAATTAGTATGTATTGAAAATGTAATGATTAATCCTACTAATATATCTTCTGTAGTTGAAAAAATTGGTGTACCGGCTAAGTTTATGGAAGCTTAAAATCGTTAGATAAAAAACATCCCCAATGGATGTTTTTTAATTTATAAATATGAAATTGTATAGTGAATATTTGAGTAGATTTTTTTAGCAATGACTATGCATATATTAAGTACCTGAACATGGTGCTTAATATATGCACGAAATAATAAGTACAAGCATATATTATGTAGTAGGACAAGATCTTCGTGTCCTACTTAATACTCAGAAAAAACTTCTAATCACATAAGAGCATCCAATTGCAGGGTGCTCTTATTTTTGTAAAAATTTACTGCAAGGCTTATTTTATAGTAGGATGCAAGAATAAAGGGCTATTTTTAAATAATGTTCTTTAGCCTTTAATTTTAAATTTATCTTTAACATTAGTAAATATTAAAAATAATATGATAGCAGAAATTAAGTTAGATAAGTAGAAATCTTGATGAAACAGTAGTTCGAAGATGACATAGAAAGTAACGAATAAGGCGATAACAGGTAGTATGCAAATAAATATAAATCTCCAATTTTTTAAGTAATGTCTATAATTAGTAAGTACTTTCTCCATAAATGTAGCTCCCATATTTTTGTTTTTATATAATTATACATTTAGATACAAGGATTTTCAAAGTAAAAATATTTAGCAATTCAAAAATATAAGGAAAGTATTTGTTGAAAATCCAGATTGCTCTAGCAATCTGGATTTGACTTTAAAGAACTATACTAAAATGATACACTATAATCTACGTTATTTTTGAAATGAATAGAGGGATTTGTGTGATAGATAAAATTAAAAATGCTGTAGAGGATATGTACGAGGATGAGGTTAAAGATTTACTTCAAAGTATTCTCATACAGTTAAACTTATTAGAAGAAAACTATAGTGAAGATACAATTAAAAATTTGATGGATATTCCGAAACAATTAACGAGTAATCCTACTTATAAAAGAAATGTAAAAGAAAGTACGCACGTACATATTGCTTTTGATGATTCAACGGCTGGTTGCTTAACATATATGTTAAGTCAAGAAGAATTATCTGAAGAGAGTGTTGTTGCTTTTTCTGAATTCTTTTCAATTGGACCGATATATAAGTTGCATACGAATGGGGGGCAACTAGCAAGACAGAAGTGGTTAATAAATAATTTAACTGCTTATGATAGTTATTTTGAAGAAGAATATTTATCAAGATTTATAGCAACTATAGAAGAACTACATACTATTCCTGTTGAAACGCCTATTACAATTTGGAAGGCTGATAATGCACATGAACATGTAGGCCTAAGTTTTGTAATGGCACAATTAAAGGATAAGAAAAACATTCGAGTTATTAATACATCTGAAGCAAGTCGAGAAATATTAAAACAAGAGTATGATATTCGTGGAACTGGAGAATTACCACCTGAAAGTTTAGCTCTATTCCAAAAAAGTTTTGCAAAGTTACCTTATTTAACTGAAGAGAAGCGAATGAAGTTTGAACATGAATGGGATAGAATATCGGGAAGCGTAGAATGTTTAAGAGTGTGGAAAGAAAATGAAGTATATTCTGTACAAGAAGATTATTTTGATCAATTTATAATTGAATGCGCGAAAAGTGTGGGTGCTGATCGAGAATTCCTCAAAGCTCCTAGAGTAATTGGTGAAGCACTTGGTCTTGTTGAACAATTGGTTGGAGATACTTTCTTAGAATATCGCTTGAAACAATTAATTAAACAAGAAGTATTTGAATTTGAAGGTTCGTTAGATGAAATGCGTTTTTATAGTGTGAAGTTAAGGAAATAATAAACACCTTCTATTTTTGAAAGGCTCGTATTTTTAATAATACGAGCTTTTTAAGTTGAATTTGGGCTATAACATAAGCTTCCCAGAGAGGGCATATCACATATAAATGTTAAAGGTAATGAATGAAAAGTAGGTGATTTGTTAATATGTATAACCAACAAAATTATCCATATGATCAAGCGATGTATTATAATCCACAAAACTACGGGTATGAATCTGTAGATGAAGCGAGAGATATGGAACAAGAAGATTACAGACCAGATGATGCGGAAGATGCTCCAACGTCACCACCGCCGTCGCAAGCTCCGTCGTTACCGTCTACCTTTGCGTCTCCATCTCAAGCGGGCAATATGAAATCATGGATGTGTAATTGTCTAGGAAGATGGGGCTATTTACGTTTACATCGTCCTGGTCCTTTCGGAAGGGACTTATGGTTCTTTCCGACTGAAGTGAGAAGAAACGGAGTATCAGGTTACACTTGGCAAGGTGGTCGTCGTCGTAAAGTAAGTTATCGCTATCAACAAATTAGTAATTTTATGTGCTTCGCATAAAGAGTAGTGGGAGAGTGAAACGATTTTACTCTCTCACTTTTTTATTTTTCAATATACGAAGTAAGATTTTGGTTAAAAATTTACAATTTTCACGTTTTTATTAGAGTATAATGCATATGTTGGGTTGGTTTTCAAAAACAAATGAGAGTGAGGGAATACAATGTCAATGAAAAACAAGGTTGGACTAAAAATAGAGGAGGGCATTAATTTAGCTTCAGCTCAATTTAAAGAAGATGCGTATGAAATTTATAAAGAATCTAGAAAAATGCAACCTATCTTATTTGTGAATAAAACTGAACTAGGTGCGGAATGGCTTATCACAAGATATGAAGATGCTTTGCCACTTTTAAAAGATAGTCGCTTAAAAAAAGATCCAGCCAATGTATTTTCTCAAGATACATTGAATGTGTTTCTTACTGTTGACAATAGTGATTATTTAACTACTCATATGTTAAATTCAGATCCACCTAACCATAATCGTTTACGATCACTCGTACAAAAAGCTTTTACACCGAAGATGATCACGCAATTGGAAGGAAGAATACAGGATATTGCAGATGATTTGTTAAATGAAGTCGAGCGAAAGGGTTCATTAAATCTTGTTGATGATTATTCGTTCCCTTTACCGATTATTGTAATAAGTGAAATGCTTGGCATTCCAAAAGAAGATCAAGCGAAATTTAGAATTTGGTCTCATGCTGTCATTGCTTACCCAGAAACACCAGAAGAAATAAAAGAAACTGAAAAGCAACTATCTGAGTTTATTACATATCTTCAATATTTAGTTGATATTAAACGAAAAGAGCCAAAAGAAGACTTGGTGAGTGCTTTAATACTTGCAGAGAGTGAAGGGCATAAACTTAGCGCTCGGGAACTATATTCAATGATAATGTTACTAATTGTGGCGGGACACGAGACAACGGTAAATTTAATAACAAATACGGTATTAGCGCTCCTCGAAAATCCAGATCAATTACAGTTATTAAAAGAAAATCCAAAATTAATTGATGCCGCTATTGAGGAAGGACTACGATATTATTCTCCAGTTGAGGTTACAACTTCAAGATGGGCAGATGAACCTTTTCAAATTCACGACCAAACAATTGAAAAAGGAGATATGGTTGTCATTGCCTTAGCTTCTGCAAACCGTGATGAAACTGTATTTGAAAACCCAGAAGTATTCGATATTACTCGGGAAAATAATCGTCATATTGCCTTTGGTCATGGTAGCCATTTCTGCTTAGGCGCTCCACTTGCTAGGTTGGAAGCAAAGATTGCTATTACTACTTTGTTTAATCGAATGCCTGAACTACAAATAAAAGGGAATCGTGAAGAAATTAAATGGCAAGGTAACTATTTAATGCGTTCTTTAGAGGAATTGCCTTTAACTTTCTAGAATAGTAAAAGGAGACATGCATACATCGAAAATGATTTACATAGAGTATGTATGTGTTATTTAAATTCGAAACGGAAGGGTGAAGACATCCCAATGATCAACTAATTCTATTTGTAAGAGATCTTCGTTAAAAAACGAAATATTCTTCTGAATAGGGTTAGTCTGTACATTTATAGAAAAGGGATGTATTTCGCTCTGCGAATATATAGTCTTTTTATATGATTTGTGCTGCCTCCTGTTCAGAACATGAAATAGGAGGCTTTTTTATGTCGACAAATGTAGTAACGAAACAAAACAATGGGGTATCACAAGTATTAAAAAATCGGTTTGTTCAAGGGATTTTAGCATCAGCATTATTTTTACAAATAGGAATATGGGTTCGAAACTTTGCGGTATTACTATATGTAATGGAAATGACAAAAGGTGATGCTTTTGCTATTTCGATGATTTCAGTTGCTGAATTCGCTCCAATTTTTATTTTTTCATTTATTGGCGGTACTTTTGCTGATAGGTGGAAGCCAAAGAAGACAATGATATGGTGTGAGACGTTAAGTTCCATTTCAGTATTCGCTGTATTAATTACGCTTATGTTTGGAACGTGGAAAATTGTGTTTTTTGTGACACTTATCTCTGCAATCCTTTCACAGTTTTCACAACCATCTGGAATGAAGTTGTTTAAACAACATTTATCAACGGAACAAATTCAATTAGCAATGTCTATATATCAAACGATATTTGCAATATTTATGGTATTAGGACCAATCCTAGGGACATTTATCTTTCATAGTTTTGGAATTTATATTTCAATCATCATAACAGGCATCTCGTTTGTACTTGCGGCAGTTGTATTGTTATTTCTTCCGAAAGATCTTGAAAACGACGTAGAAAAGAAAGATATCACTCTGTTGCAGGAGATGAAGGACGGTATTAAGTATGTCAAAAAGAAAAAAGCATTAACTTTGCTGGGGCTTTGTTTTATGGCTGCAGGACTAGGTATAGGATTAATTCAGCCATTAGGTATATTTATTGTGACTGAGCAGTTAGGATTATCAAAAGAGAGTTTACAGTGGCTACTAACAGTAAATGGTGCGGGAATGATTGTTGGCGGGGCATTAGCGATGGTATTTGCGAAAAACGTTGCTCCGCAAAAGATGTTAATTATCGGTATGCTTGGTCAAGCAATTGGTATTAGCATTATAGGGTATTCTACAAATTTATGGGTTACACTTACAGCGCAGCTTTTTAGTGGTTTAGCTCTTCCTTGTATCCAAATTGGTATTAATACGCTTATTATTCAAAATAGCGATACCGATTTTATAGGTCGTGTAAATGGTATTTTAAGTCCGCTATTTACCGGTTCAATGGTAGTAACGATGAGTATAGCTGGCTCATTAAAAGAGATGTTTTCATTAAGTATGATGTATGAAGGGACGGCTTTACTTTTTATAATTGGATTATTGTTTATTATACCTATATACAATTTAAAGCCAGTAATAGCGATAGAAAGTGAAATAAGTGGTAAAGGAAGTGCTGTACAGAATGAATCCTAATCCAAATATTAAATACCCTATTGAAGGAAATCAAAACGTTCAATTTATAAAAAATACAATAACAAAATCTAATATACTTGTTGGTGACTATTCTTATTATGATGCGAAAGATGGAGAAAAATTTGAAAATCGAGTATTACATCATTATGAATTTCTTGGAGATCGCCTTATTATTGGAAAGTTTTGTTGTATTGCATCTGGAGTTAACTTTATTATGAACGGAGCCAATCATCGGATGGATGGATTTTCGGCATATCCATTTAATATATTTGGAAATGGGTGGGAGAAGTATACACCTAGTTTGTCTGATTTACCTTACAAAGGTGATACAGTTATAGGAAATGACGTTTGGATTGGTATGGATACAACAATTATGCCCGGAATAAAAATAGGGGATGGTGCAATCATTGCAGCTAAATCTGTTGTGACTAGAGACGTCGCACCATATACAATTGTTGGTGGAAACCCTGCAAATAAAATAAAAGAGAGATTTTCAAATGAAACAATTCAAGAATTATTGCAAATTCAATGGTGGCATTTTGATATTGAAAAAATAACTGGAAATATTGATGCTATTGTACGCGGAGATATTGAACCATTAAGAAAGCTAAAAAGGGAATAAAAAATGGATGACGAATAGTATCATACCTCCGAATTTTGTTAATGATAATAGAACAAGGAGGTGTGATACTATGGCACAAGACGTTTTATGTGAAGTAAACAACTGTAAATTTTGGGCGAACGGTAATAAATGTAGTGCAGAGGCAATTTACGTAGTAAGTCATAAAGGTAAACATGCATCTACAACGGAAGAAACAGATTGCAAAACATTCGATCCAGAAGTGTAAATTGTTTAAGGGTAGCCAAATCGTGGTTGCCCTTTTATTAATGATAGTATTGATAATAAATATCATTTTCATTCATTGATTTTAGCTTTTTTTGTTATTTTTTCATATTTTCTTCATAAGTGATGTAATCCAACTCAATTCATGTTCAATTCGTGATTTACTAAATTCAATGACTTCAGTAATAAAGGGTGAGGTAACCTCTAGAGACTGGATAGCGGTAAGTTGATTATGTAGTACGTTTTGACGTACAGTCAAAATCTCTTTTCTAGCTTCATATTCAAGTTTTTCAAATAGTGCGATACGAACAAGAAATTCTGCATTATTTGTCGCAAGTTTTTCGGGAAACTCTCGTAACATTTCAGAAAAAATTTCTTCTCCTGTTTCTGTTATATCGTACATATTTCGATTTGGTTTTCCAACTTGTTTATGTATTTTTTTCGTTATAGCACCCATATTTTCAAAGCGCCGAAGGGCAGGGTAAAGCATGTTGTGATTTAATTCAAAATTCTCACCTAAACGATTTTGAACATTTTTTTTGATTTCATATCCATGTTTTGGTCCTGTCGTTAATTCTGCTAGTAGTAAAATGTCAACGTACATAAAAATCCCCCTTATATATTTCTCAAGTTCTCTAATGAAAAATCTCCTTTAGTATATGTTAAAATAACATATGATAGTTTATACAACTTTGAACTGCCGACCTATCACTTTTATTGTAAAAGAAAAGGGAGGAAAGAACTATGGCTTCACCTGAAAATGTTATTTTAGTTCATGAAATTTCAAAGCTGAAAACAAAAGAAGAATTATGGAATCCATATGAATGGTATCGTTTGATGAGGGATAATCACCCAGTTCATTATGATGAAGAGCAGGATGTATGGAATGTTTTTTTATATGATGATGTAAATCGTGTTTTATCAGATTATCGCTTATTTTCAAGTAGAAGGGAGCGCAGACAATTCTCAATCCCTCCATTAGAAACTAGAATAAATATAAACTCTACAGATCCACCAGAACATCGCAATGTACGTTCCATTGTTTCTAAGGCATTTACTCCAAGAAGTCTAGAACAGTGGAAACCTCGAATACAGGCTATCGCAGATGAACTTGTACAGCATATCGAAAAATATAGTGAAGTTAATATCGTTGAACAGTTTGCTGCCCCTTTACCTGTTACCGTTATTTCTGATTTATTAGGAGTCCCAACAACAGATCGTAAAAAAATTAAAGAATGGTCTGATATTTTATTTATGCCGTATAGTAAAGAAAAGTTTAATGATCTGGATGCGGAGAAAGAGATAGCATTAAATGAATTCAAAGCATATCTTCTACCGATCGTTCAGGAAAAGAGATATCATTTAACTGATGATATCATTTCCGATTTAATTCGAGCTGAATATGAAGGCGAAAGATTAACCGATGAAGAAATTGTAACCTTTTCATTAGGTTTACTAGCGGCTGGGAATGAAACCACTACAAATTTAATTATTAATAGCTTTTATTGCTTTTTAGTAGATTCACCTGGAATTTATGAAGATTTAAGAAAAACCCCTAGCTTAATTTCAAAAGCGATTGAGGAAGTATTACGCTATCGCTTTCCTGTTACATTGGCCCGGAGGATTACAGAGGATACAAATATATTTGGCCCTTTAATGAAAAAGGATCAGATGATTGTTGCGTGGGTTAGTGCAGCGAATTTAGATGAGAAAAAATTTTCACACCCCTCTCAATTTAATGTACATCGAATAGGAAATGAAAAGCATTTAACCTTTGGGAAAGGTCCTCACTTTTGCTTAGGAGCACCACTTGCACGTTTAGAAGCTGAGATTGCATTAACTACCTTTATAAATGCTTTTGAAAAAATAGAGCTATCTCCATCTTTCTGTTTAGAAAAATGTATATTGGAAAATGAACAAACATTAAAATACTTACCTATTCGATTGAAAGCCAAATAAAAATCTCAACAAGGTGCATACATTTGCATCTTGTTTTTTGTTTCTCAATTGTGAGTTTCAGGTAATTACCTTAATATGGAGTTGTATAAAACGTAGAGGAGGATTCCTATGTTGACTTGTAATGGAAGTAAATCATTTCAAAAGTTTATTAAAGGTGTTACAGATCTTATGGAAAACGGTTTATTTGAAGAAGAAATAGTGTGTGGCATTGAAAAGTTACTAGAAGAACTTTTAGAAAAGAAAACATGGCTTCCGTTAGATAAACAGAAGGCGAATTCGACTCAATATGCACGACATTTATTGTATGAGGATCCGCTCAAACGTTTTGAAGTACTAGCTCTCGTATGGAAAGATGGACAATCTACACCTTTACATGATCATGACGGCACATGGGGGGTAGAAGGCGTCTTTTCAGGAAGGATAATGGTGCAGAACTTTATACAAACGAAACAACTTGGAAATTCACTTGTTTATTTAACACATACAGGAAATCTTTATTTGGGAGAAGGAGAAACCGATAAAGTCATTCCACCTGCGGATTGTCATATTCTTGAAATTAGCAAAAAGGAAAGCGTTATCACAATTCATATCTATGGAAAACGGTTAGAAAAGTTTAAAGTATATATCCCAACTGAAGAAAAAAATGTGTACATGTGTGAGACAAAATACATTAGTTATAATTCATAGTTTGAAATCCAAAGCTTTTTAAAAAGAAAAGCTTTGGATTTTATTTTTAATTATTTCTTGACCTGAAACGCTTTTCATAAATTATAAATAAGAAGTACCTCACGAGGATTGTATGAAAACGATACCTAATAATTAATTAGAACTCGTGTATTTATAGAAAGTGGTGAAGAAATAATGAAATTAATCGCAATTGATTTAGATGGAACTCTTCTTTCGGGGAATAAAATGATTAGTAAAGAAAATGCAGAAGCAATTCGAACATGTCAAGAAGCTGGCCATGTTGTAGCAATTTGTACTGGACGTTCTATTGTTGATATTGAACGATTATTGTTAGAAGTTGATTTAGAGTGTCCAATCATTGCGGAAAATGGTGCGCTTATATATAAAGATAAGAAAATGATGAAGAGATATCCAATTCAAAATATGCAGGCACTTGAAATTGTGGAATATCTTGAAGAGAATGGTTTATATTATCAGCTTTATACTGATAAAGGTGTGTATGTACCGGATTATGGAGTAGAGAGTGTACGTAATGAAATTGAGTATGTGAAGAATTCAAAAGAAAATTTCGACTTGAAAGAGTTAAAAACAATCGCAGCATTATATCTTGAGCATACAGCGTTTCATAGTGCGGAAAGTTGTAAGCCAATTGTAGAAACAGATATACATGTGCATAAACTATTACCATTTTCTTATGATATTGAGAAATTAAAAAAACTAAAAGAAACATTTATTCATAATACAGATTTAGCAATTACATCTTCATATTGGCACAATTTAGAGATTAATCATAGAGATGCTCAAAAAGGGAATGGATTATATACTTTAGCAGAATATCTTAATATTCCAGTTGAAAACACTGTAGCGATAGGTGATGGGCTAAACGACGTTTCTATGATGGAAAAAGCGAACATATCAATTGCGATGGGTAATGCAGTTGAAGAAATAAAAACAATCTGTAAATACGAAACGTTATCAAATGAAGAACATGGTGTGGCACATGCTTTATATAAATATGTAATGTAATTAAAAAAGAAAAAAGAATCCAAAGGGATTCTTTTTTCTTTTTTATTAGGGGTAAGGTATTCTATGAGATTCATAGAAGCCTTATTACATTTCATTATATAGAATATATTGGAATAAATGTTTATATTTTTCATGAAATTTGTGAATATTTTATGAATTTTATACTTGTTGCATTTTTATACCGTTATTAGTGACGCGTATGACCCTCAAGGAAAAATTCAGTGAATGTAAGGAGGAATGAACGAAATATCTACTAATTAAAGGTATATTCAGTATATACATTCTTTTCTTATTTTAATTGAAAAATAAAATTTGTGCGAATAATTATTCTACAGCTATATACCTACACTAGCTTTCTTCGTATAATGGAGAAGTATGAATTTTAGATTTGTATTAATTTTACATATTGAGGTGAAAAAGGAATGAATTCGCGGCTAATGGAACTTATTGATGTGAGTACAATAGAAACCATGGCAGAACAATTTTATAAATTAACTAACATATCACATCAACTTCTTGATGCTGAAAAAGAGTGTATTTTTTCATTCGGAATGAATGAGATAATTAAGAGTAAACTTCCAAAGATTGAAATCCCCATTTTCTTATACAATCAACATTTAGGATCTTTTGTTGTATGGTCCAAAAAAAGCGAAATTTTCAGTTGTCAAAAATACTTTGAAATGCTCTCAAGTTTAATTTTAGATGGCGCAATAAAAGTAATTCAAAGTAAAAAAACAACGTTGCTTTCTCAGAAAGAGGAGGAACTACATACGATTTTACAAAACATGCCTGTTATGGTCGATGCGCTTGATTATAATGGAGATTTTGTTTTGTGGAACCGAGAATGTGAAATTGTAACAGGTTATACCGCTGAAGAAATAATTGGAAATCCAAATGCACTTCAATTATTATATCCTGATCATAGTTATCGCCAGCAAATACAAAAGAAATTTTTAACTTGTGGAAAAAATTTCAGAGATTGGGAAATGCACTTAACATGTAAAAATGGTGAAATCAAAACAATAATGTGGTCTAATATATCAGAACAGTTTCCTGTAACAGGATATAGTTATTGGGCTGTTGGTGTAGATATTACACATTTAAAAGCGATAGAAGAGCAGTTAAAACAACAAACATCTGAACTGGAATTAATATTTAAAGCTTTACCAGATTTATGTTTCTTAACAGAAGATGATGGCACAATTATAGATTACAAAGCAGGATCTCCTACAAAGTTTTACGTACCCGCAGAAGCTTTTATGGGAAAAAAGTTTTACGAAGTATTACCATCTTCAGTAGCACAGCAGTTTCAGGAAGCCATTAATCAAGTGAAGAAAAAAGGAACGAATGTAATTGTAGAATATCCACTCACACTTAATGGAAGTATTGATTTCTTTGAAGCTAGGTGCTTACCATTATTACATGATAAAATTATGATTATTGTACGTGACATTACAGAGCGAAAAAAGACAGAAGAATTGCTAAACAAATCAGATACGCTTGCAGCAATTGGTCAATTAGCAGCTGGGGTAGCTCATGAAGTAAGAAATCCCTTAACTGTAATTAAAGGTTTTATACAGTTATTCCAAATTAATAAAGAAGATCAAGAAAGATATTTTGATCTTATGCTTTCTGAAATTGAAAGGATAGAAGCGATCCTGCAAGAATTTTTGTCAATTGCTAAAACAGATGAGATAAATACAGAAAAGAAAAATATTTATCAAATTTTTAAAAATGTCGTATCGTTAATGAATACAAAAGCAATTATGACAAATATTCAAGTTGAACTATTTACGGATGACAAAGATATAATTATTGAATGCTCGGAAAATCAATTGAAACAAGTATTTATTAATATTTTGCAAAATTCAATCGAAGCTATGCCAAATGGTGGGGAAATTTCAATTCACATAAAAGAAATAAATGATGATGGTGTCATCATTCATGTAATAGATGAAGGAATAGGAATACCTGAAGAAAGAATTAAGAGATTAGGTGAACCTTTTTATAGTACGAAAGAAAAAGGGACTGGTATTGGATTAATGTTAAGTTATAAAATTATTGAAAGTCATCAAGGGACAATTAGTATCATGAGCGAGGTTGGTGTCGGGACAACAGTAACAATTTACTTACCGAAAGTACAAAGTAAACAATCTTTTTCTAATTGTGACGATAAATGTATAGCAATACGCACTAGTAGTAATTCTTAAATCAATTAATACCCAATAACAAAGCGATTAGTGAAAGCTAATCTTTTTGTTATTGGGTATTTTTTATATTTAATTTAGTAAACTTTATCTTTTCTTTACATTTGTTTTAATTTCTATTAAGTTTTAAACATTATATTAATATTTGTACAAAGCAATGTATAAAAATTGTACATTACTTTTAATATAGAAAAGTGATTATTATTTGGAATATTGTAAGGAGGAGATTATGACAAGGTGAAAAAACAAGAGAAGAAGAGTGGTAGAGTAGTACCTCTCCGGTTAAATATTTTATTCCTTTGTGTTTTTTTATTATTTTCTGGCATCATTATTCAGTTAGGAAAAGTGCAAATCTTTGATGGAGAAACATATAAAAATGAAGTAGAGAAGAGAGAAAATACAACCGTGGGCCTTTCTGTACCACGTGGGAAAATATTTGATCGTGAAGGAAATCCAGTAGTTGATAATAAATCTTTACGTACGATTACATATACAAAGGTGAAAGGTGTAAAACAAGAAGAAATATTAAAATCAGCAAGACAACTTGCAGACATTATTGAAATGCCGCAAGAAGATATAGATAAGTTAACTGAGACTGATAAGAAAGACTTTTGGATGCAATTAAATCCAGAACTTACTCAAGACTTAGTATCAAAAAAAGAAATAGATAAGTTCCGAGATAAGGATATTACCGGAAAAGAGCTAGACAAAAAAATAGAAGATTTAAAAAGGAAGCGCGTTACAGATAAAAATCTTCAAGAACTAACGGCTAAAGATATAGAAGTGTTAGCTATTAAAAGTAAAATGACCTCAGGTTTTCAGATGGCACCTCAAATTATTAAAAAGGACGTTAGTGAACAGGAATATGCGGTGATTAGTGAAAATTTAGCGAAACTTCCAGGGGTAGACGCATCAGTTGATTGGGAGAGAATCTATGTAAATGATGGTCTATTTCGTTCCGTTCTTGGTAACGTTTCAAATGCTGATGAAGGATTGCCACGTGAAAGATTAGATTATTATTTAGTGCGTGATTATAGCCGAAATGATAGGGTCGGCAAAAGTTATATCGAACAGCAATACGAAGATGTACTTCATGGTACGAAAAAAGAAGTAAGAAGCATTGCTGATAAACAAGGCAATACAATGAGAACGGAAACGGTTTCGGAAGGAAAAAGCGGTAAAAATTTAACTTTAACCATAGATATGGAATTGCAAAAAAAAGTAGAGGAGAGTATAGAAAAAATATTAAAACAATATAAAGGATCAGAATCAATGTTAGACCGTGCTTTCGTAGTGATGATGAATCCTAAAAATGGCCAAGTATTATCAATGGCTGGGAAAAGGCTTGTAGAAAAAGATGGGAAAATGGAAGTAGAAGATTATGCTTTAGGCACGCTGACAAGTTCATATGAGCTTGGATCAACGGTTAAAGGTGCGACAGTGTTAACAGGGTTTGAAACAAATGCAATAACTCCTGGAACACATTTTTATGATGCACCTATGAAGTTTAAAGGAACTAAGGAAAAGAAGTCTTGGAAAAATTTTGGTGATATAGACGATCTAAGAGCGTTACAAGTTTCTTCAAACGTTTATATGTTTAATATAGCATTAAAAATTGCTGGTGTGGATTATGTGAAAAATAGTTCACTAGATATTAAACAAGAATATTTTGATAAAATGAGATATTATTTCAGGCAATTTGGACTAGGCGTACAAACTGGTATTGATTTACCGAATGAAACTGCAGGACAAATTGGAAGAAAAGATAATCAGCCTGGTTTCTTATTAGATTATTCTATTGGACAATATGATACATATACACCACTTCAGCTTGCACAATATATTTCGACTATCGCAAATGGAGGGTATCGAATGAAACCACAAATTGTTCAAGAGATTAGAGAACAAACCGTTCAAAAAGATGAGGTTGGTAAAGTAGTACAATCAATAGAACCCGTTGTTTTAAATAGAATCGATATGAAACAAGAATATATTAATCAAGTAAAAGAAGGATTTAGAAAAGTATTTCAAGAAGGAGATGGAACGGGAGTAAGAGCGTTCCAAAAAGCACCATATAAACCAGCTGGTAAAACAGGGACCGCACAAACTGTATATGGTGGAGAAAATGAAATTGGGCGAAATGCGAAAGGCGATCGTAGAGAATGTTATAACTTAACATTAGCTGGATATGCGCCATATGATGATCCAGAAGTAGCATTTTCTGTTGTAGTACCGTGGGTTGAAAATGATAAATCGGGCATTAACTCCGATATTGGAAAAGAAGTTTTAGATGCTTATTTTGATTTGAAAAATAAGCGATTAACTGGTGAAGCGCCAAAAACAGATGCCTCTAAAGAGAATTAAAATGGACGAAACGTCTCTAGCATTCATGTGAACTAGAGGCGTTTTTATCTGGGAATAGATTAGAAATGAGGTATATATGAAGCCGTTTATTCTAAAATATTGGAGGAACATATGTAGCTACATCTTAATTATAATAGGGGTTATTTTTATTAATAAGTCATTTTTATTTTGTATGGTAGAAGGAATTTCGATGCAACCTACTTTGAATGAAAAAGATTATATACTTGTTAATAAGGTAAACGTCTGTTTATCGTCTTTTCATCATGGAGATGTTGTCATTATAAAAAAAGAAGACGAGCCTACTTACTATGTGAAACGAATTATTGGATTATCGGGGGATAACATACAACTAAAAGAGGATGAGGTATTTATTAACGGTAAAAAGCGTGATGAATCGTATATACATTTAGATATGTCACAAGTATCCAATCGTTTTTCAAATTTGAGAGAAATAAAAGTTCCTACGCATAAATTATTTGTGTTAGGGGATAATCGTAATCATAGTAAAGATAGTAGGAATACACTTGGACTTATTGATGAGTCAAATATAATAGGTAAAGTAGAAATGGTATTTTATCCATTTGATCATATAAAATGGATAAAATAATTCTATTAACTATTCACGTTTTATAAAATAAATCATATATTGATAGCATAGGACAAGCAGAGAAGCTTGTTCTAACCTCACAGAACACTCCTTATCACGGTTAGGCATCTACATAGGTAGATGCTTTTTTTATGTTGATGACTGAAAATTATTTATCAACATAATGTAGCAAGCATTTTAGGACTATTAGGGGACGATTACATGTACAAATAACAGTATGCTTTAATTAAAACAGTGAAATGTAAGGAGTGAGGAATAAGTGCTAAATATTTTAGTAGTTAATTTTCCAGCAGAGGGACATGTAAACCCTACATTAAATTTAGTGAAAGCCTTTACTGAACGAGGGGATAACGTACATTATATTACAACTGCAAACTTTAAAGATAGGATTGAAGATTTAGGAGCTACTGTACATACACATCCGGATCTATTAAAGGAGATTTCTATTGATGCTGAAACCTCATCTGGGTTAAATGCTTTCTTTCATGTGCATGTTCAAACTTCTTTATATATATTAGAAATTACGAAACAATTAAGTGAAAGCATAAATTTTGATTTCGTAATTTATGATATATTTGGTGCGGGAGAGTTAGTAAAGGAGTATTTACAAGTTCCAGGTGTAGTGTCCTCGCCTATATTTTTAATTCCTTCAGAGTTTTTGAAGACATTACCTTTTCATTCAAATGCAGATATACCATTCCAACCAGAGGAGATCTCTGAAAAATTACTAAACCAGATGGAACATGAATTTGGAGTAAAACCAAAGAATAATCTTCAATTTATGAATAATAAGGGTGATGTTTGTCTCGTATACACAAGTCGTTATTTCCAACCTAATAGCGAATCGTTCGGAGAAAATAACATTTTTATTGGACCGAGTATTTCAAAGCGTAAAACAAATATAAAGTTTCCACTGGAATCACTTAAAGAGAAGAAAGTTATTTATATTTCAATGGGAACACTGCTTGAAGGACTCGAACCATTCTTTAATACTTGTATTGATACTTTTTCAGATTTTGATGGGATAGTTGTAATGGCAATTGGTGATAGAAATGATATTTCTAAAATTAAGAAAGCACCAGATAATTTTATAATTGCTCCATACGTACCTCAATCAGAAATATTAAATGAAGCGGATGTTTTTATTACACATGGCGGCATGAATAGCGTACACGATGCCATTCATTATAATGTCCCATTTGTAATAATACCGCATGATAAAGATCAGCCTATGATAGCGCAAAGATTAACTGAACTGGAAGCAGCGCGTAGACTATTGAAAGAACATGTTAATGTGCACACTTTAAAAGAGGCTGTAACAGATGTTCTTTCAAACGAAAAGTATAAGCATGGTATACGAAAACTTAATGATAGCTTTTTAGAATGTGGTGGTTCAAAAGAAGTAATTGCAGTTATTGAATCTCTTTTAAATAAAGTGAAACTTTAATCGTTGGGGGTTTTACTGCCCGTAAATAGCGGGGGAAATAGTCGTAACTATATACAAGCATAGAGGTTCGTACCTTTATGCTTGTATATTCTTATCCAGCAAATTGCACAGCAGTATTTGCATGTAAAAAAGCAGTATCAAAAACGGGAACAGTAAGATCATTTTGGGAGATGAGTAAAGGTATTTCAGTACAGCCTAATAGTATACCTTCAGCGCCGTTTTGAATTAATGACTTTGTAATTTGTAATAGCTTTTCTTTAGATGCTTCTGAAATGATCCCTTTACTTAATTCATCTAATATGACATGATGGATAACTGTTCTTTCCTCTTCATTTGGGATAATTGTCTCAATGTTATATTTCGCTAATCGTGATTTATAGAAATCTTGCTCCATCGTTTGTTTTGTTCCTAATAGTCCGATACGTTTTATATTTTGTTTTACCATTTCTTTAGCACTTACATCGCCAATGTGAAGAAGCGGGATAGAGATTGCTTGTTCTACTTCTTCGGCAAATAGATGTACAGTATTTGAACACATTAATAAACAGTCAGCCCCAGATTTTTCAACCTTCTTTGCAACCGTGACTAGTTCATTTTTTACTTCTTCATATTGATGGTTTTGTAATAAAGTAGTTACTTCTCCAAAGTCCATACTATATAAAACTAGCTTCGCATTTTGATCGTATTGAGAGAGTGTAAGTGTATTAATATGTTTATAGTATAATGATGTAGATTCCCAACTTAATCCCCCAATTAAACCAATAACTTTCATAATGCATTCCTCCCGAAACGATTTTGAATTTATTATTTCATAATTCCGATAAGAATACAATGATTTAAATGTACTATTTAACGAAAAATAAAAATAGTTAGAAAAGTATTGAAATTTATGCTTTTTAGTGCCATAATACGAATTACAAATTAATACTTATCCAGAGAGGTGGAGGGAACGGCCCTAAGAAACCTCAGCAACCCCTATGCAATTTTATAGGAAGGTGCTAATTCCGCAGAGGACACGATGTGTTTTTTGAAAGATAAGAGGATTCTTGAACGTGAAAGAAAATGACCTCTTATGTAAGAGGTCATTTTTTTGTTGTATAGAAAGGAAGTGTCGATGCATAATTCATTTTTAAAATAAATATAGAATAATAAAAGTTGACCAATATGAGAGGGGAATTGTAATGAATAAATTATCAACAAAGTTAGTAGTAGCAATCGGGATTGGAGCAGCCTTATACGGGATATTAGGACTTTGGGGATTTTCTATTGCACCGAATACATTTATTAAACCAGCATTAGCTATATTAACTGTTTTTGGAGCATTATTTGGTCCAGTGGCAGGACTCTTAATCGGACTTATCGGTCATACCGTAACAGATACGATTGCTGGCTGGGGGATTTGGTGGGGCTGGGTTATTAGTTCAGGGATTATTGGTTTTTCAATGGGTCTTATTCAAAAAAGAGTTGGTTTTAGTGTGAAAAACGGGTCATTTAACAAGGGAGATATTTCTTATTTAGCAATTACTGGGTTAGTTGGTATTGTCATTGCTATTATATTTGCTGGGGCATTCGATATTATTGTGATGGGAGAACCATTTGACAAAATTGTTATACAAGTATTAGGAGCAACAATTTCCGATGTTATCGTATTCTTAGTTCTTGGATTGCCACTTACAATTGGCTTGGCGAAATCCAATAAGAAACATGCACATTTAAAAATTGAAAAGTAGGGATGTTAACATGCAACCAATTATTTCGTTTGAACAATTCACCTTTCAATACGGGCATGCTGCGCAGCCTACTTTAAGTGATATTACCTTTCATATATACCCTGGGGAAAAAGTGCTAATTGCTGGACGAAGTGGTTCAGGAAAGTCGACATTAGCTCATTGTATCAATGGGCTAATTCCATTTTCTTATGAAGGGATTAGTACAGGTAACGTATTAATTGCCGGTAAAGACCCGAGGGAAGGCAGTATTTTTGAACAGAGTAAACATGTGGGAACAATTTTGCAAGATCAAGATGCTCAATTTATTGGTATGACAGTAGAAGAAGATGTAGCTTTTTATTTAGAAAATGAATGTGTAAATCAAGAGGATATGAAAAAGATTGTTTCGGACTCATTAAGAAAGGTGAAGATGCATACGTTTCATAAACAAAGTCCACATGAATTATCAGGAGGTCAAAAACAAACAGTTTCTCTTGCTGGTTTATTAACAACAAATGCGGATATATTATTGTTCGATGAACCGTTAGCGAACTTAGATCCGCTAAGCGCCTTACATACGATAGAACTTATGAAAGATATACATGAGCAATATAATAAAACGATTGTTATTATCGAACATAGAATAGAAGAAATTTTAAAGCTGGATTTAGACAAAGTTATATTAATTGATGAAGGTAAAGTCATTGCAATAGGAACACCAAAAGAAATCTTAGCGTCAAATATATTACCATGTATTGGCTTAAGAGAGCCTATTTACATCGAAGCATTAAAGAGATTACATTTTGATAGTAATAATGACGTAATATATCCAATGGAAAACCTTCAAAAGGAAAAGGTAAGCAACGTTATAAGAGAGTGGATGGAGAAACAAGTCATATTAAAAGGTAATACTAAAAACAAGGAATTACTTAAAGTGGAGAATTTATCATTTTCATACCCTAATAAACAAAAAGTATTAGAAAATGTAAACCTTTCAATATATGAAGGAGAAATTGTGGCACTGTTGGGACATAATGGAGCAGGGAAATCAACATTAGCTCATAGTCTTATAGGCATAAACAAAATGAAAAATGGGGAAATCTTGTTAGAGGGTGAAGATATTAGTTCTTGGTCTATTCGTAAACGTGGGGAAACCATATCTTACGTGATGCAAAATCCAAATCATATGATTACACAGCCCACTGTTTTTGAAGAAGTTTCATTTACATTAAAATTAAATAATTTTTCTAAGGAAGAAATTAAGAATAGAGTAGAAGAAACTTTAAAAATTTGTGGTTTATATCCATTTCGTAATTGGCCAATTCAAGCGCTAAGCTATGGGCAAAAAAAGAGAGTAACAATCGCATCTGTATTAACAATAGATCCCAAGCTTATCATATTAGATGAACCGACAGCGGGACAAGATTATTATCATTATAAACAATTTATGTCGTTTATTAAAAAACTAGCTAAAAAGGGAATCTCATTTGTTTTTATCACTCACGATATGAATCTCGCACTAGAATATGCAGACCGTGCAGTAGTTCTACATGAAGGGAAAATTATTGCGGATAATACAGTGTCTAATGTATTTGGTGATCAAGAAACCTTACAAAGAGCCAACTTAAGAGAGAGTTCTTTAACCAAGCTTGTTAAATTTAGTGGGATTGTATGTCCAGAAAAATTTATGGAGCTTTATTTAGACAGTAATAGGAGGGAGGAAGGTGCATAGTACATATTTTCATCGTATGGATGGGGTAGTAAAATTGTTTTTATTTATTTTTTGTATGACGATTACTTTTTTGTTTTTTGATTTTAGGTTGTTGCTAATTTTATTTATTATTGGGTGTATTGGACTCGGAATTGCTAAAATTCCATTTCGTAAAATTTTAATTGTTTTTAGTGTCATATTTACATTTAGTTTATTAAACTCTGTCATGATTTTATTTATTACACCCACTCATGGATCTGAATTAACTGAATCATATACCTCGTTTTTACATATTGGATATGCAACAATTACATATGAAACATTATTTTATGCAGCTACACTTTCATTAAAGTATTTTACGTTATTACCATTTACACTTCTTTTTATTTACACGACAGATTCAAGTGAATTTGTAAGTAGTTTAAATAAATTTGGTATTCATTATAAGATTACATATGCAATAAATATTGCACTGCGTTATATTCCTGACATCCAGTCTGAGTATAAAATTATTAAACACGCGCAAGAAGCGAGAGGAGTGGCTTTTGAAAAAGGAGAAGCAAGTTTATGGGTTCGTATGAAGAACCGTGTTTTAATTTTCTGGCCACTAATCATTCATTCTCTAGAAAGAATAGATACGGTTTCAAATGCAATGGATTTAAGAGGATTTGGAAAGAAGGATAAACGTACATGGTTTTATACAAGTAAGGCGAAACGTGAAGATTTCATCGCTTTATTTGCCGGTGTTTTCATATTCATTGTTGCCGTATATTTAAAATTAAACGTATTTCAAAACTTTTGGTATCCATTTTAATGCACTCTTTAAACGAGTGCTTTTACTTATTTTTATGTAGACATGCTCAAAAAAGGGATATACACATAATGTATAATACGAACCAGTTAAAATGATCAACTACCTATTAGTTTTCAAACCAAAAGGAGGAGAAAATATGAGTTACGGTGGTTCTTGTGGTTTTGGTGGAGGTTTCGCTTTATTAGTTGTGTTATTCATTCTATTAATAATTGTAGGATGCAGCTGCTGGGGCGGAGGATACTAATTTTTAATTAGTCTTCACAAATGTAAACTAAAAAACATTGAAGATACTTATGTATCGAAACAAATAAAAAAGGAGCGACTATGCTCCTTTTTTATTTGTTTTAATGCGTATTCTTACTATATTTTGGGAACGTAATCGTTAAAGTCGTTCCTTTACTAACGATACTTCGGATTTTTAAATTTCCATACATCGTCTCAATAATCTTAACAGCAACCATCGTACCTAAACCGGTGCCTTTCGTTTTTGTACTAAAATACGGTTCACCGAATCGATGTATTTGCTCCTGTGACATTCCAACTCCACTATCTTCAATTCGTATTTCAACTTTACTATTATTGATAGATGAGGAAATATTTAAGGTACCACCATTAGGCATTGCTTCAATACTGTTTTTTATTAAGTTTAAAAAACATTGTTGAAAGTGTTGTTTATTACCAACAATGGTTGCCTCAGAAAAATCCTGTGTAATATGTATCGTATTCATATTACACAATGGCAATATCATATTAATAACTCGATTTAACTCTTGTTTTACTGAAATTTGATCTAATTTTTCTGGAGAAGGTTTGGCAAACGTTAAGTAATCATCGATAATTTCTTGGGCACGATTTAACTCTTCAAGTATATGTTTAATATATTCGTCTCTTGATTCAGGAGTTAAATTTGGTGTTTTTAAAAGCTGTGTAAATCCTTTTACAACCGTTAAAGGATTCCTTACTTCGTGCGATATACTTGCAGCGAGTTGGCTAACAATCTCCATTTTTTCCATTTTAATTAATTTTGAGCGCATTAATACAGCATCTTTTATAACTTCATTTATATAAACAATAAATAACATTAAAGTAGTCGGTAATACCATGAAATAAATAATATACAAATTATTCACTTCAAAATCTGATAAAGTTAATACAATTACAGTTGTAAATATTGCTAGGAAAAAGGTTAAAAACATGGAAAAAGCTACTTTAAGCTTTCTATTATATGTATTAAATTTTGAAGATGCGAGTGCTGTAACGATGAACATTATTCCGTAAACAACGACTGTTAGCATATTAAAGCCATAAAATATAAATCTTGTAATTAATAAAATTGTAAACAATATGATACCGACAGGGAATCCACCATAAAGCGTACCTATTATGACCGGAATTTGTCTTAAATCATGAATACAACTTTCATCCATATAGATAGGGTATCGCATACATAAAATAAGCGGGATACTAGAACAAAGGGGAATCAGTAATATTTTGTATTTTTTCAAATAATGCCTGCTATCATATATGAAATAAAAAACAAATATACTACATAAAATGTATAGAAGGTTATTTAATACGTTTTGGTTAATATAAACAAAGTCCATAATATTTGCCTCGTTATTCTGAATTTACTTAACATATGTATTATACATGATAACATGTGTTAGGATGTATAAACCTTGTTCATACAAGATTTATTTAGCTTTTTTTATAAAATGCAAACATTAGCTATTCAAAGATACTTTTACCAAAACTTTTTACTGCTTCTTTCTGCATGTTCGGTAAAACATGGTGGGTTATGTTGCTACTATAAGAAACGTAGGTATTCTTTTCTAAACTCATCCTTTTAATTTCTAGCCACTGAACGAGATAGTCTTTTAAAGTAAGCTTAGACGGTTCCACAAAAGTCCCTTCATTTAAATCCGTAATCTTTTTCGCCACATTTTTTACTGCTTCTTTTTTGTCTTATAACCAGAAAAACACTAAGTACTTATTTCCTCTTTTTCGAATATGTCCTTTCACTTAAAACACTCCTTCATTTTGTTTTGAATTATATTGTATAAGTCTAGTTGTAATGTTGCTACTTTGAAAATTGCATAGTTGGACATATGAGCGATGGATATATTTTACCATATATGAACAAATTCAGTTATAGGATATGATATGTAAGTTACTGCTAATTTTATATTTACAATATACTGAAAATTAAGTAATGCAAAAAATGGAAATATAAAATAATGCAAGGGGGAAAGAAAATGAAAAAGGTTTTTGTAGTGTTTTTTGTACTAGCATTCGCATTTATGTCTATCAATTCTTCAAAAGTTATGGCTTACGGAAATCATAAAGCGGATCTTTATACAAGCGGCGGATCTCAATTATTGAATTATGTTGGATCTAAACAACCTTTATATAATGATCCTGGTAACCCAAATGTAGTAGGTTATGTTGCTTATCAACCTGTTAAAGTAAAACAAGCATGGTATTTAATTAATACATTGTTAGGACAAAAATGGATAGGTTATAACCTTTAAAAAGCACTCATAATGAGTGCTTTTTTATTTATATATAAGTCTAGTTATAATTTTGGTGCTATGAAAATTAAATATTTGGACATATGAGTGATGGATATATTTTATCATATTTAGATTGTTATTAAGGAATAAAAAAAGAGCCATAGGGCCTCTTTTTTTGCTGTATTCATGGAAATAAAATTAAAAGCGTTATTTTATTATAAAAAATAGGTGACTCAACAATTGTGCTAGCCGAGTCACCTAGTACTATCGAACCAAATAATGTACTTTTTCTATATGTAGTTATGGGGAGTTCTTAGAGGCTAGCCCAATAGACAGTTAAGGGACAAATAAAATCATTTTAGAGAGTTTTACATTTTGTTATGTTAATGCTACAACAGCAAGAGTTAAGCCCAACGTATTTAATGTATTAGAATATGGTCCTACATTAACAGTAAGAGTACTTGTTATACCTGGAGGTGTTGTGAAAATTGCGGGTGCTGATACAGAAGTGAATCCGGCTGTATATCCTAGAGAAGTACCTGAGCCAATGATAGGATTATTATTCAGATACATAGTTATACCTGCCGAATTACCTCCTGGTTGAATAATAACTTGCACTTCATAGATTGCCAAATAGGTTCTTCCACCTTCAAGTAAAACAGTTGTTGGTGGTGTGAATGAGATTGCCGTACCATTAGAATTTACCACGGTATCTAGTGGAATCGCAGAGTTTACAGAAACTATTGATGGGGTAGTTTGAACAACATTTAAACTGTTAGCCGTGGGAGATGGACAAGAACAAGGTTTGTGAATGTTAGAGTTGTTATCATTTTGGTAATTCACAAATAATCAAGCTCCTTTGCGTAAGATAATTTTTTATCTTATATAAAACGTAGCCTTTTTGTATCTAAGTTATTTTTAATAAGTTTTTAAAGATAAGTCGAATATTGTTGGTCAGTCGACTTTTGAAATTATTTGAAACTCTGGGATTTTAAAGTGCGTTTGATAAATATATATGAAAAATTTTTTAAGGACATTACTGTAAGTTAGGAAACATAATAAAAAACGGTAAAATAAGGGGAGTAAAAGGAAAAGAAAAAGAACCCTTTATATAAAGGGTTTTTCTGGTGATTTAATATATCAATTACATTCGTGGTAATATTCATCACATGAATCGTTATTATCGTTACAGTATATACAAAATGTTTTTTGAACAAATAAACTAACTACACTAGTAGAACCTTCCTGCTTTGTAAGAGTAAGACTTTGAAAATCTTCAACTTGAAATATTTTTGTTTGAACAGGTTGTAATGTAGTAGTAATTGGTACGCTAGATCTTCTTGTTAGAATAGTTACTTGAACGGGTGCACTCATACCGACAACGAATAACTGAATTAATGTTTTATTATGATTGTTTGTAAAATCCTCAAATACAGTTTGTGGAGCGGTGGTTTCAAGGAAAACTGACACAGGTATATTTCCATTTGCATTTTCTGCAGAACCAGCTATCGTATGAGTTTCAATAAAACAGTTATTTTTTTGATTGTTGGAATGTGATTGGTTTTTATAATATTTTTTACCATCTTTATAAAAGTAATCAGCCATATGAATTTAAAGCTCCCTTCTTTTGGATATCTATATAGTCTATTTAATAAAGTGAAGTAGTGCTTGTACAACATAATAAAATCCGCTCTCGTAATTATCTAAAAATGTTATTTGGAAATTAAAGAGCGCCATTCAAGGCGCTCTCGGATAAACATTAATATTGAAAAAGAATACCACATTATATTTTATGCATGTTCTTAATAAATGTGTAGTTTTTTAGCAAAATCCTTATTTGAAAACAAGAAGCCCTAGAGTTAGGGCTCTAAGGCTTCTTATTTTGGTATTCTCACATGGTTTTTCAAAAAGAATAGAACATATTGAAGATAACATGTGAATGTTTCATAAATGTATCAAAAAAGTGAACAAAATTGCTAGTGGAGAAGAAGCAGAAATGAAGTTTCTAATACGTAAGTACGTGAAAGGTATTATTTCCGGTGAATAAAATGCGCATGGAACACCTAATCATTATTTTATCGGGGGAAAAGAATATGTTATGAACTTGGTTGAATGAAAAAATGAAAATTTTACTTTTAGAGTGAAACTAAACAAAAACGCTATTTTATTAGAAAAGGAGAATGAAAATGGAGGTCCAGTTAATTCACGAACAAACATATAAAAGTCAGTATGATTTAGAAAGTGCAGTAGAAAAATTCTACGATAGTCTCCGAGAAGAATTCGGAATGGTTGAGGACGAGGATATCAAGCAATTTGACCATATAAGCAGAGTATTTGAAGCGACGGCCGCAATGGAGAATGGTTTGAAATTGAAGGTAGAAATATTCTTTGCGGATGATGCAGACGAAGATGAATCATGGGTTTGTAAAGCTTATCAAGTAGCTTAATAGAAACTTCATTTGAAAGGAAAGTGATCAGGGTGGAAGTTCAATATGATGCGCAGGGCCGAATGAAGTATCATCCTGATTACGATCCGAATCATAAGAAGCCGTATACAACGAAAGAATTAGCCTACATATGTAAGTATTATGGATTCGGAAAGGTGAAGGGAATTGCTTTAGCATTAGGAAGAACGGAATTAACGATAAGGCAGCTAGTAAATACTCTCCGGAAGAATGGAATGTTTGAAAAATATAAAACTATGGGTGAGTAATTACAATAAAAATTTCATTTTATAGAAATAAAAACCCTAGTTTCCTAGGGTAATGGTATAACTGCCAAATATATTTTATTCGTTTATATTGTAACTTAATATTACGTTAAATACATCAGGTAAATGAAACCAATTGTAGAAAATAAGAGCAGTTAGCAAAAGCTAACTGCTCATCTCCAAGGGGGAACAAGGAGAAAATCTAATGTCATGTATAGTATTGACGTAATATTTAGTTTTATTCGTGAAGAATTACATTTAACTTAATGCATAACCAACGATTAAAGTTAGTGTTAAAAACACTGATAATAACAATGTTAGCAGAACTGTTACTATGCTTCTAAGCATTGCTATCCAATTACCTGCTTTAGAGAATCCTTTAATACCAGCAAAAAATTTATATTATGCTTCATAGGTTGCTCCTTTGTTATCAAAATATTTCTATTAAATTTTAATGGAAAATATAAGAAAAAGATAGTGGTTATAAATTGGAATGAATTTTTTAACAAAATAATCCTTTTGTTTAAAGAAAAATAAGCTACCAAGTTACATTTATTAGAAATATTTTCTAAGGTATTCTTAAGAAGATGGGAATAGAAAGAATATCTTCGAGAGGAAAGGGGTTAATTTATGTTAGGAAATTGGTTGGGTAAATTAAAAGAACCTAAATGTATACATAGATATAAACTTATTAATAGTCATGACAATGAAGATTTTAAAACTGGTAAGATGGGGATAGTTAGTTATTTCAAATGTGAAAAGTGTGGGAAAGAGAAGGAAATCAGCAAATATACTAATGATGTTAATAGTGACTATTGGGATATTTAAAACAACATTCGAATATCGTCCAGCTAGAAAACTAGAGGACACCAATTCATTAAAGCAGCAATTAAGGCTGTTTTACGAATGGGTGTCCTTTTTATTTTGAAAAGGGAGATGGGGTAATGGAGGGGTTAAAAAATCAGTTACATGAATGGAAAAAGAAATCCAAGCAAGAAAAGAAGAAAAAACCAAAAGAGAAATTAAGTACTCGTGAAATTGAGGATTTAATGGGGATGCATAGACCTTGTTATGAACGAAGACGTGGAGCAATAAGACAAAAATAATCTAAAAATAAAAAGGAGCGGTCTTATATGACTAAACAATTATCTTTCTTACCAAAAATTGATAGAACAGCGAAACAAGAGGAATTAGAAGGCGTGTTGGAAAGTGTACGTATACATAGGAAATGTGAAAATTAGAAACAGATTCTTTCTTCTAGTAGAAATTGAAGTGGAAGTTGGAAATGTAGCCATAGAGGAATTTGTTTTTATTCGAATATCTGAGCAAGAAGCTAGAACATTGTTAGTAGGGGGTATTTACAAAAAGAATAGCGTATTTTTTCATTTTAGGGGAGATTTTGTTGAATTAGCTTGATAGCGATTAGTGGTACCCCTTATAGGATAATAGAAGTTTTGCATTTTCAATTTTTTTACACTCTATTAACAAGGCAGTTATAGCATCCTGGTTTAGCGTTAAGAATATGAATATATTCTACTTCTTTATTATCAAAAATTTCATCTATATTTTCTCTTAAATTTACACCTTCTGTAACCCTTGCTTCTACAATCATTGAGTCAGCATTGTAGCCGCGTACAGATAGATACCTATGATGTAACATATGCGGAATTTCATTTACATCTAGCTTAGCAGTAGTTGCTCCCTTTCGTATAAATATAGGACCACTTGCTTTATAAGGCGAATTAACACTATGATATTGGTAATTCAGTAAAATTACCTCTTCTCCTACCTCTGCATCCTTCAAACTTACCCTGCAAGGATATCCAGGATTTTTATTTGCTATTATTTTGACTGCCCCGATATTTTTTAATACTTCTTCATTCATTAGAAATAGGTTATTAAACTCCTTCTCTTGTAACGCAACGATTTGAAAGTTATTTCTCATATTCTATCCCTCCTTAATTAGTTGTTATAAAGCAATTCACTAATGATGCTACCACTAAAGTTCATAAAACTTGTTCAATAATGCTGCCCGTTTGTTGAGGATTGAATTAAAAAGCCTACAATTCTATAACAGAGAAAAAATTGCTTATTATTGTTCAATACAAAGTTGTTTACTTTTAATCAATCAGTAATGATTTATCGAAAAATACGATGAGTACAAAGCACTCTTGTTAATTCATGCTATCTTTTGTTAAAGAACGTGAATTCAGTCAAGTTCTTGGTTTACGGTATTTCCACTATGGAAAGCCCGGAATTGACTCGGTGAAAATCCTGTATTTCTTTTAAATGCATTATAAAAGCTAGATACACTTTGATAGCCTGTTTGATAACCAATCTCTGTACTATTAAAGACCGTTGTCAAGAGCAGTTCCTTTGCTTTCTTAACTCTGATCCTTTCTAGATATATTCGAGGAGTATACCCTGTTCTTTCTTTGAAACTCCGATTTAAATGAAAACGACTAACTCCTACCCTTGATGCAATTTCATTTAAAGACATGTTTTGAACATAATTATTTTTTATCAATCGCATAGTATCTTCTAAAACGCATTCGAACGGGTCGTATATTTTTATATTTAGATCTGATCGGCATCTTTTGCATGGGCGATAGCCTGCCCTTTGAGCTTCTTGCGCATTTGAAAAAAAGGATACATTTTCATAATTAGGAACCTTAGACTTGCAAGAAGGCTGGCAGAAAATTCCAGTTGTCTTGACTGCGTAAAAGAATATCCCGTCATACGCTGAATCACATGATACTGTTGCTTTCCACATGGTATCTCTAGAAAGGTTATTTTGATCTTTCATTAGATTTTAATCCTCCCTTGTAGGCGAAAATCTTATTACTTAAAATCATATAAATCACATATATAGCCACGACAATTAACGGAACAAATATATACAATTGAAAAAATGGAATCACCAGCAAACATAAAATGAAAGAGATTAACGATGCCCACCATGCCAGTGTGTTCTTCCTAAATAATTTAACGCCTGCCGCCATTGAAAGAACATAAACTAGAATCCCAAGAGAAGTCGGTATAAACAAAATATCATCAAACGTTAGTGACAAAGCTTTTGTCACTAACACACCTGCTACCGAAAAACAGATAACAAACAATACCATCTGTCTTGGAATTTGAGTAGTTGCATGCAGCCTTGAGAAAAATTTTGGGAAAGCACCATCTCTGCTTAATGAATATCCTAATTGCGTTAGGCTGGCTACAAAAGCATTCGCTGTCCCTGTACAAATAATTAAAGCT
The DNA here is from genome assembly GCF_038006965.1 of Bacillus sp. FSL K6-1338. Taxonomy (NCBI): domain Bacteria; kingdom Bacillati; phylum Bacillota; class Bacilli; order Caryophanales; family Bacillaceae; genus Bacillus; species Bacillus sp. FSL K6-1338. Next base: position 2,543,246 of record NZ_JBBOWI010000001.1, read on the forward strand.
AAAACAGCTGTAACGACTTTGGCACCTCCGCCTACTGTACCTCCCATTATAACACCGATAGGAGACAGGTTGCTTTCTTGACTGCCATACGTGGCCGTTCCAATAGTGACAAGACTTAGCGCTAAAAATAATAATCCAATGACAACTGCACTAATAACTGCTCCTTTGATAATATCTTTTTCTGGCCTTTTAAAGTGCTCAGCCAGATTACAAATCGCCTCCCAACCAAAAAATGCCCAAAAGATAACCATTATAGCGTTCCCGACAGAAAACCATCCATTTGGAACAAAGGGAGTAAAATTCCCCCATTGTATTCTTGGAAACGCCACAAATACAGCTGACGCTAAAAGAATCAGTAATAAGGAACTTAAAATCACTGCAACTTTACCACTAACATTTACGCCGTAATAATTGGAAACACCTGCAATTACCAAAATAAAGACGGCAATTATAATTGTTTCAAAATGCGAAAATCCAAATGCCTGACTGACGTAAAAAGCACCAGTTAAAGATACAATCGTTTGACCAACTGCTGCTGTTACAAAGTAAAACCACCCAACGATATTGCCAAGATGATATCCAAAAGAATTTCTAACAAAGGTTGCTGCTCCACCAGAATCAGGATATATCCGTGCCAAACTAGCAAAGGAATAAGCAAGCGGAAAACTAATTATAATAACGATAAGCCAGGATACAATAGATGCAGGGCCCGCTATTGAGGCCGTTACCCCCGATAAAAAAAGGACACCTGATCCTAGAATAGCTGAAATGTATAACGCAATTCCTTGAAATAATCCAATGGCTTTATTGTTCATGATCCCCCCCTTTTATAGGATTTAGTGTACTAGTAAAAAGGGGGGGATTCTTCTTGTTTTTTGCGGTTTAATTCGTTTAATAAAACAATCAAAAGCATTTTTATTATATTTCTTCTTCAACAATCGGGCCAGATTGTTGAAGAAAGTAGCCTGTTCCAATAAAGAACTTTATTATTCAGTAAACAACTTGTCATGAAACCATAAAACGAACCGAAATTTTTCTTAAGGGTAGAAAATTCGGCTCGCTTTATGTTGGGATTTGCTTAGCTTATATTTTCGTTAAAATGTGGGCGGGATCCCATGCCCATCAAGCTAACATTTTGAGACATCTCCATTACGAGAAATCTTCAAGAAAACAGACTTTGAAGTAAGGATACTATATACACGTATAGTACTCGCTAATTGGTGCTTTGGCTTTATGGATGCTTATAGTAATCTATATAAAATAATCTTTTTTTATAAATAAAAGGGCCTGATGTGAGAGAAAAGGCCTTTTCAAAAATTGCATATGAGGAAAATCAATGTCAATAGTTTAATACCAATAAATAAGAATTAATTCCAGGTATTAAGTATTGAGAAATAAAAAATATTTAACGCAACAAATTGGTTAACTTTATGAGCTAACCAATTGTTACACAAAAGAAAATTAGGCCCTCTAAGTAATAGATGTGTAACTTAAAGTTACAGTTATAGTGTAAGCGAGATTGAAAATGTTATACGAAAGTAATTCTGTTAAAAAGTTTCATTTTGTCATAAATAAAAGAGCAGTTAGCCCAGCCTAACTGCTCGATACAGAGGTAATAATCTAGCTACATAGATATTATATGCTGAGTTATTGATTTTATTTGTGTAAAAAACAAAAGAGCAGCTAACAAAACCTAGCCGCTCTAAACAGTGATGTGTCTCTAGATGTAGTTGTAGTATAAACAGAATGCTGAGTTTTATTCATGGGGAGATAGAAATGAGCTTGAAAATAGAATATAGTCCGGCTAGAAAACTAGAGGACACCAATTTTTAGAGCCGCGATAAAATTGTTTTAAGAAAGGGTGTTCTCTTTATTTTGAAAGGGGATTCGGGAAATGAAGGTATTAGAATAGAAATGTTTAAAAAACGCATAGATTGATAAAAAGTAAAGGGCGAATTCCTTATGAGAATAAGGAATATTATCATTTTTGTTACCATTTTCTTCTATCCTTATATATAATTGATTTGTATTTTATATATAAATTAGGAGGGAATTTATGACTACAAATAAGGACTACATTCGTTATATCCGGGGAAAAGTAGGGCATGATTTAATATTTCTTAATTTTGCTGGAGGTATTGTTTATAACGAACGAAATGAAATTCTTTTACAAAAACGGGGAGATAGAAATGAGTGGGGTCTACCAGGTGGTGCTATGGAACTTGGAGAATCTCTTGAAGAAACCGCTAAACGAGAAATATTTGAGGAGACAGGATTAAATGTTGAGGTTGAACATCTTATAGGTGTCTACTCTAAATATTCTGGTGAGTTTCCGAACGGAGATAAAGCTCAGACTATCACTCATTGTTTTCAATGTAAGCCAATTGGCGGAGAACTTACTGTAGATGGTATTGAGACTTTGGATTTAAAATACTTCCCAATAGACCAAATACCAAAATTATTCACAAAACTACACGAAGATGCCTTAGAAGATTGGCTTTCCAAAAGAAAAGGTGTATTTAGATAAAACACTTTCAAATTAATTATCCATAATCTTTAACTAACGGGCGCTTTAATTGAGTAAGAAAATAAAAACTTTTAACTTCCGCTAAAGATAATTATGTTAATGATTTAGTGATGGCAGTCCTGTTAAGGACAAGAAGAGGAACGTATAAAAATAGAGTTGTAGAAATAGAAAGAGTGGATTCCATGTGAGAGAATAGGGAGCCACTTTTTTTCTTGCAACTGATAAAGAGACACTATATCTGACTTACATAAATATCCTAGTTGTTCAAATTTGTCCTTGCTAATGGTACCATTAGAGTCATGGAGGGATATTATGTTTACTTTTAGATAATGCTTTAAGTTAAGTCTTTACAATTAAGCCCATTAAACGAAAGCCTTTAAATATAGAGCGTACAACTTTCATGAAGATGCGCCCTAAAAGAAATATTAAGTATGTATTATTTCTTTTCTTTAACTTCGTATTTAGCTTCAATAAAATTTAATAATTTACCTTTTTGATCATCATTTTCTTATATTTCCTTATCGTGTTGTATAATTGATTACGAGTTACTCTTTCTATTTTGATGTTCCTCTACTTTCTTATCATATACCTTAGAGAAATCATCCTTGTTTTCTTTAGCTAATTGGTAAACTGCTTCTTTCCACTGTTCTCTATCCATGCCTAACAGGTGGGGAGAACTATTCGCAATAACTACACTAACTTCTTTTACATCTTTACCTTTAGCTTCTAATATTGGTTTTGTACCTTTTCTTGCATCCTCTATCCCTTCTAAGATGAGTTTATGCGTGTCTTTATACTTATCAGGTACTTTTACGTTCTCCATTCGATCTAAAGCTTCATCCAAAATACTTGCCGTTTTGAATACCTCTTTATACTTTTCATCACCTTTTAGTGCATAACCTAAACCTATTATTATGTCATCCTTATTAAAGTTAAAATCTAGTAATTGTTCATACATGTAACTTGGATACTGTTCCTCAGATATTGTAGTTTTCAACATTGCTTTACTAGTTTCTTCAGTCTTAGGAGTAGAATCTTTATCTCCTAGCCCACAACCGAACAATAATAGAACTGGCATTGTCAACGCTATGAGTTTCGTTGCTTTCATTATGTATTCCCCTTTTAGAAAGTATTGTAATTAATTAACATATTGTACCATAACATAAATTATGAATATTAGATATACAAATTCCCTATCTTTACCGTGAAATGCATTTATTGTAATAATGAAGAATATGATACACATGCTTGGAATTGAAAAAATTTATAGCTCGTGAAATAAACATATACAAAGAAAAAGACATATTTATATTGTCCTCACCCTTACCGTCCATTTTGTCTAAAATATGGGTAGTCAAACCCACACATTAATACACAATTGGAAACATAATCAGTATATTAAGAAAAAATGTGTGAATTATTTAAACAAAAAAGTGTTAGCAAGTTTGCAAACGAACTTGCTAACACTTATACAGAATAGACATAACTTATTGCCGATATGTCGCCTTTGAAAATAGCTTTAATCAGTTACATCACACTTTATACGAAATACTCATAAAAACAGTCTTAATATACATGATAACAGTATAAACTCTATATTTCTTTTAATAATTTAAGGTTATATCCTTTCTGCATTCGCCGCGTTTAACCACGAATCATAGAATTCTGTAACTGATGCATACCGTTCTGCCCGATTTTCATTTACAGCACGATACGCTACCTCATATAATTCCTTACTTGCTTCCCATTTTATAAAGGAACGATCTTTTTCACCGCCTAGAAGTGAGAAAGCCATTGCTCCCATATTAAATACATTTGTTCTTTCATCAATTATAGCGTTTAGTTCAAATTCCTCTGGTGACATAAAACGGGAGGAACCCCATAGCCGGCCCATTTTATTTATGTAAGGTTTCTTACTGTATAAATCTATATCACAAATTTTTGTTTCGTTTGTATTAAAATTATATAAAATACTACCGTCATAAAAATCTATCGCTACATAGTTTTTCTTTTCTACATAAGTATGGAAAGAAAAAATGGAATGTAAGGAATGAATTCGTTTTATAGCAGACAAATGTCTAAATTTATAAAATGGAGAGTTTGGATTTTTATATTTCTCAGGAGGTGGGAAACGCCAATGCGAATGAAGACATTCACCATCAAACCAATCGAAAATTAATACATATCCAGATTGAACTGGAAAATGATCGATTAATCTTATAAGCGAGTCATGCTTTAAATCTTCATAGATAGTAACTGAATTTTTTAGCCTTTCAATAGCATCCCTTGTTGTTCCTTCATATGCAATTGTTTGTGCTCCTGCGTATTTAATAAATTTCTTATGACCATCTTTTTCTATACCAAAACTTATATTACCTGAATCTTGCTGGTCAAAAACTGCAAATACGGTCCCTAATTTAATAAGCCAATCAAAATTATGATATTCTTTCAATTGGAATGTTACGTTATTTAACTGAATTTCCACGGAATTATCTTTCATAGATTACCTCACATTTAATATAATTAAGTTGTACATTCCACTATTTCGACATATTTTATGGAAATCCTATGCTAATAATATAAAATTTTATAAATATAATGATAAACACTTATAAAGAGGTGAATATAATGGACCAACAAATTGTTATTAAAGCATATCAAAAAGACTGGGTTGAAGAGTATATAAAAGAAAAAGAGAAATTCTGTTCCTTGTTAGGACAAGAAATAATTGCTGTTGAACATATAGGAAGCACTGCAGTAAAAGGATTAGGAGCTAAACCTCTTATTGATATGATGATTGGCGTAACGGACTTGCAAATTACTGAAAACTGGATAGAAATTCTATCTGAAATTGGATATGAGTTTGTTCCAAAAGAAGCTACGAATTGGCGCTTTTTTAGAAAGGGAAAATGGAGAGCAGGTACTCATCATTTGCATGTTTATATTTATAATAGCGAAGAATGGAGAAACAATATTTTATTTCGGGACTTTCTAATAAGCCATGAATGGGCACGTGAAGAATATAGAGAATTAAAAGAGATGCTTGCTATTACATATACTTTTGATCGTGTGTCGTATACAAAGGCAAAAGCGCCGTTTATTCGAAAAATATTAGAATTAGCTAGAACTTAATAAATTTATAGATTCTTATCTAACTAGTTTTGAAACCTCTTCCTATACTTTTTATAGGGAGGGGATTTTTTGTTTTTTTCATGACAAAATATATAAGTTCTAATTATTGGAGGCAAACTATTTTATTTATTTTGATATTTCGAGTACATTGGAAATATTAAGGGGGAATTAAGCAATGAAAGCTATTGTACATCAATATAAAAAAGGATTAGAGGGATTAGAATATAAATTTTCACCTGAGATAAGTCCTAATGCAGGTGAAGTAAAAGTAAAGTTAAAAGCTGCAGGATTAAATCATAGGGATTTATTTATTATAAATAATAGAAAAGAAATGGATCTATCATTAGTAATAGGGTCAGATGGATCAGGAGTTGTTACAGAAATAGGAGAAGGAGTTTCAAATATTAAACTACATACAGAAGTTATTATTAATCCTAGTATTGGATGGGAACATGCTACTGAAGTACCGGAGTTACCGGAAGTGCTAGGTGGACCGAAAGATGGAACGTTTGCTGAATATGTAATTGTACCAGCTGAAAATGTAGTAGAAAAGCCTTCATATCTTACTTGGGAAGAATCAGGTGTTTTATCTTTATCCGCACTAACTGCATATAGAGCGCTTTTTACAAAAGGTAGACTGAAGTGCGGCGAACACGTTTTAATTCCGGGAATAGGCGGTGGTGTTGCTACATTTGCCATGTTATTCGCGAAAGCAATTGGCGCAAAAGTGAGTGTTACTTCTAGGGTAGAGAATAAAAGGGAACTTGCTGAGAAATATGGTGCAGATATTTCTTTTCATAGTGCTGGAAATTGGGAAGAGAGCTTACAAGGTGAAAAAGTAGATTTAATAATAGATAGTATAGGTCCGGCAACTTTTTTGAAATATTTTGATGTATTAAAACCAAATGGAAGAATCGTGAATTTTGGTGCAAGCTCAGGAGATAAAATTGAATTACCATTACGCGCGCTATTTTACAATCAAATTGATATTATGGGAACATCCATGGGTAGCGGTGAGGAATTTAATGAGATGATAAAATTTATAGAAAAACATCAAATTAAACCAATTATTGATAAAGTTTACTCGTTAGAAGAAGCAATTCGAGCACTAAGCCGTATGGAACATGGAGAACAATTCGGAAATATTGTACTTCAAATGAATTAAAAAATATGATTTTGCAATTAGTATATTTAAATGAATATGTTATGTATCCCAAACATGAAAAAATACGAACCGCCTTATTATAAAGGCTTACCAGCTTTATACATAAATTGCGTATAAAATTTGTTTTATAATTGTCATATGAATAATAGTAAAATGAGAATTAGATGAAAAAAGTTTAAGCCTATTTTCATAATGGTATTGTATACTGTGTAAATCAAGAACACTTGTATGTAAGGAGAGAGTTTAATGAATTACACAGTATTTCAGTGGTTTAATAATTTTGCTGATTCATCCAAACTATTAGATACGTTAATGGTTGCTATTACAAATAGCGCTGCATACGTAGCCATTTTATTTATGCTTATCTTATGGTTTAATAATGGAAAGAAAGATAAGGCAATTAGAAAACAATATACAGTTTTATATACGACGCTTTCGGTTATTTTTGCATTATTAGTAAATGTTCTTATACACGCAGTATATTACCATCCGCGTCCGTTCGTATCACATGATGTACATCAATTAGTACCACATGCAGCAGATTCATCATTCGTTAGCGATCATTCTGTACTTGTATTTTCAATCGTCTTCGTATTTATTCTTAGAGGAGAAAAACTGAAATATATCGCGCTATTATGGGCAGTATTAGTCGGTATATCACGTATGTACGTAGGTGTTCATTATCCTTTAGATATACTTGGTGCAGCATTCTTAACACTTATTATGAGCGCATTAGTAATGCAAAGTGCACGTATGTTTGAACCAATAGCGAAACTTGTATTCAAAATGTATGCATTAGTAGCGAGACGAATTCCTTTCTTAGCGAAATATAACCATATCGCATAATTGTATTATAAAAAAGTTCCCCTTTGGACATCCAGAGGGGAACTTTTTTATAGGAAATACGAAAAGAGTTTAGAGTGCTCTGTAATCAAGTTGTACTAATTAATATTTTGAAATTTCACGCACCGAATTTAAATTATATAAAATAATGACACAAAATAACAACAGTTAGTTTTGCATTGTTTTAAAGGAATTAAAAAGAAAACTTCGAAACATATAATATCGCAAACAAAAATTACAAATTTAAAAACGTATCTTCGTACGAATCCATTCCAAAAGAGAGGAGATAAGTATGCAAAAACTCCAAACGAATAAAGGCGCTCGATATATGATGATTGCTTTTATTGTTTTGTTTCTTATTATGATTTTGCGTATATTCTATATTCAGGCAGTAGGAGTCGTGCATAATGTGAATGTAAAGGATCTAGCGAATGAACAACATAATAAAAAAGGTGTTTTAGAAGCGAATCGTGGCACTATCTATGACCAAACCGGGAAGGTGTTAGTACAAGATTCTACAACGTATCGAGTTGTTGTGAATTTAAAAGGAAAAGATAAAGTGAAAAATAAAGATGAAACCGCACAACAATTAGCCGATGCGCTTGAAATTGATAAAGAAGAAGTATTGAAAAACTTGCATGAAGGGCGTACACAAGTTGAAATTGGAAAAATTGGTCGGAACTTATCTAGGGAAACGAAGGAAAAAATTAATGATTTAAAAATACCAGGTGTATCTTTTATGACGGAAAAAGCAAGAGTGTATCCGAATGAAGACTTTGCATCCTATATACTTGGTTTTGCTAGACCAGATGATAAAGGGAATACAGAAGGAAAGTTTGGGCTTGAAAAGAGTTTGGATAAATATTTGCGCTCTACAAACGGGAATATAGAATATGTGGGTACACGAAGGGGGATTCCGCTTACGAATGATATAGGTAAAGTAGAACCTGCTAAAAATGGGAATAACGTATATTTAACCCTTGATAAACAAATTAATAGCTTTTTAGAAGAAGCGATGAACAAAGCACAAGAGCATTATGATCCTTCTATGTTAATTGGAATTATTGCTGATCCAAAAACAGGAAAGGTTTTAGCAATGTCTAGTAAACCTAGTTACAATCCTAATGTAGGTGATATCGAATACTTTTTAAATGATCCGATTGCAAATGCATATGAACCAGGTTCAACAATGAAAGTTTTTACGTTAGCAGCTGCCATTAATGAAGGTGTATATAACGGAAAAGAATATTTTCAATCTGGAAAATATTCCGTGGGTTCATCTGATATAAAAGATCATAATGGTGGATTTGGATGGGGATCAATTACGTTTGATGAAGGTTTTGAAAGGTCATCAAACGTAGCTTTCTCTATTTTAGAAGATCAGTTACTGAAACCAAATAAATTTAAGCAATATATGAAAAAATTTGGATTCAATCAAAAAACAGGAATAGATTTACCTGGTGAAAGTAAAAATACTTTATTATTAAATACGCAAATTCAACAAGTTACAACTTCTTTCGGCCAAGGTTCTACAGTAACTCCTATTCAATTAATCCAAGCGGCTACTGCAATAGCAAATGACGGGAAAATGATGCAACCATATATCGTTGATAAAATTGTAAATCCAACAAACAAAGAAGTTATTATGGAAAATCAACCGAAAGAAATTGGGAATCCGATAAAAAAAGAAACAGCGGACAAGGTTAGAAGCTTAATGGAGCGTGTTATAACATCTTCAAAAGGAACTGGTACAATGTATAAAGTGGATGGTTATCCAATTGGAGGTAAGACAGGAACAGCACAAATCCCGAATCCTGAAAACGGCCGATATATGGAAGGGAAAGAGAATTACATTTTCTCCTTTTTAGGAATGGCTCCAATTGATGATCCGGAGTTAATCGTATACTTAGCTATTAAGCAGCCAAAGTTAAAAGGAGATGAGTATGGAGCTCAGCCTCTTGCTGAAATATTTAAACCTGTTATAAAAAACAGCCTTGAATATTTAAAAGTGAAACCGTATACAGAAAAACAAATAGCTGATGCAGCGAAACAATCTCAATTAAAAGTGCAAAATTATGTAAATAAATCGATGGATACAATAGAGAAAAGTGTAGAAAAAGAGAAGCTACAGCCGGTAATTTTAGGAGAAGGAAAAATAATAAAACAATACCCACAGTCTGGCGAGGTAATAAGTGAAGGAGATCGTATATTTTTATTAGGAAATAACGCACATATGCCAAATGTAAAAGGTTGGTCCATGCGTGATGTTATGTATTTCTCTAAGCTTTTGAAATTAGATTTGAAAACTTCTGGTACGGGTTATGTAACGAGCCAAAGTATTGAAAAAGGACAAGGTTTACAAGAAGGAGATACACTAGAAATAGAATTAGAACCGCCGTTACAACCGTTAACAGAGGCGAATACGAATTAATTCAGGTATTTGGAAGGAGCTATATGAAAATGGCTCTTTCTTTAGAGTTATAAGTAATTTCACGCACCGTAATTTTTAGAAAAAATAATAAATAAGTGAATTAATAATAATACGTTATTAAATATCTGATTATTTTTTATTTACAGTTAAAATCATTTGTGATAATATGGAAAAAATCAAATGCAGTGAAGAGAATAGTAAATAAAATGAATTTTTCACAGAGAGCTCCATTTAGCTGAAAAGGAGTAAAAATTCTTTATTGAATCAAGCCTCTGAGCAGCACACCGGAACCTGTTATGAAGGGGGTGGTGTGACGGGAGCTCCCGTTATAGAGCTATGGTATAAGCATGAATGAGAATGCAGTACCTGATAAGGTTAGTATGGTGACATATTAACAAACTAGGGTGGCACCGCGATGATAATCTCGTCCCTAAGATTAAAAGTCTTGGGGGTGGGATTTTTTTATTGTTGTAAAACAATTTGGAAAGCGGGGGCCAAAAATGAAAAACTTACTTAAAGATTGGAAATATCCTTTATTACTATTGTCCGGAGTTGGTATTGCGAATTTAGGGGCATGGATTTACTTAATAGCACTGAATGTACTTGTCTATAATATGGGTGGCTCAGCCTTAGCTGTTGCTACTTTATATGTAATAAAACCATTAGCCACTTTATTTACAAACGCTTGGTCTGGGAGTATGATTGATCGTTTAAATAAACGGAAGTTAATGATTCACCTCGATATATATCGTGCGTTATTTATCGCTATTTTACCTTTACTTCCGTCACTTTGGATTGTTTATGTATTCGTATTCTTTATAAGTATGGCCAGTGCAATTTATGAGTCAACTGCTATGACGTATATGACGAAATTAATTCCAGTAGAGCGAAGACAACGTTTCAACTCACTACGTAGTTTAATAGGATCTGGTGCATCACTAATTGGACCAGCAGTAGCGGGGGGATTATTAATTGCGGGTACACCAGAATTCGCTATATATATGAATGCTATAGCATTTCTCTTATCAGGATTAATTACATTACTTTTACCCAACCTTGATAAGAAAAAAGATTCGGATACAACTAGTAATACATTATCCCTTACAGTATTAAAAAAAGATTGGAGCACTGTTATAAATTTTAGTAGAAAACATGTGTATGTCGTATATGTGTATTTTTTATTTCAAAGTATGTTCGTATTAGCAACTGCTACTGATTCACTTGAACTATCGTTTGCGAAAGAGGTATTACTACTAACAGATAGTGAATACGGTTTTCTAGTTAGTATAGCTGGTGCAGGCTATATATTAGGTGCCATAACAAATACAATTTTGTCAAAGAAATTAGCACCTTCATTTCTAATTGGAATAGGATCATTATTCATCGCAATTGGTTATTTAATTTATGCCTTTTCAAATGTATTTTTAATAGCTGCTATTGGATTCTTTATTTTATCTTTTTCGATGGCATATGCAAATACAGGATTTTATACATTTTACCAAAATAACATCCCTGTTCATATGATGGGACGGATCGGGAGTATATATGGGCTTATTATTGCGTTAGTAACAATTTTTATTACAATATTATCTGGTGTTGCGACTCAGTTCATTTCTATACAACTTGTAGTTATTGTAGGGTCATTAATAATGTTATTTATCACTATCGTATTGTGTGTGTTTACTTTATTCCCATTGCAATCTAAGTTGTATTCTACTGAATCAATAAAGTGAAACTTTAATCAGTGGGGGGTTTGTTCATCCCCCGCTTAACTTCCACTGAATTTTGAGGTGGGGGTCTTACTGTCCGTTAATGCGGGATAAATTCGAAATAAACTTTGTGTTCTCATTAACAATTTATCGTATTCAATAAGGGGGTTCTTTCCCCTTTATATGGAAAAATTAATAAGGGGAAAGAACAATTTGGAAAGATAAGGGTGGTTGTCGTGATAAAAACAAAAGATGAGATTAATAAAATTGTAAAAGAAATACAAAAGGAAATAGATTTCTCTGGAGTAGTTTTAGTAAAAAAAGAAAAAAACCTAGTCTATGAAAAAGCATTGGGTTACGCAAACCAAAGTGAATGTATAAGCAATACGATACAAACAAGATTCGGCATTGCCTCAGGATGTAAAATTTTCACTGCAATTGGCATCTGTCAACTTGTTGAAAAAGGTGTTATTTCTTTTCATACAAAATTAAAAGATTGTCTAGAGATAAAATTTCCAAACTTTGATGAAGATATTACAATACATCAACTACTAACGCATAGCGCTGGTATACCAGATTATTTTGATGAAAGTATTATGGATAACTTCGAAGATCTTTGGAAACAAACACCTATGTATCTATTAAAGAGCTTAAAAGATTTTTTACCATTATTCCAAAACAGTAATATGATGTTTACACCTGGAAGTAAGTTTCACTACAACAATGCAGGTTTTATCATACTCGGATTAATAATAGAAGAACAGACGGGATTTAAATTTACGGAGTATATAGAAAAGAACATATTTAATCCAATTGGTATGAATGATTCTGGCTATTTTTCTTTAGATAGATTACCAAGACATACAGCACTAGGATATATAAAGGATGAAACTAACCAAAATTGGAGAACAAACGCCTACTCTATACCAATAAAAGGAGGAGCTGATGGAGGTGCATATGTTACTGCACCAGACATGCTGAAATTTTGGGCGGCACTATTTAATAATGAAATTTTAGGAAAGGAATATACAAAGTTACTTTTAACTCCCCACATTCAAGTAAATGATAAACAGTCTTACGGCTATGGAATATGGATTGAAACACGAGAAAACAAGGTATTCAAATATCATATAATGGGATATGATCCAGGCGTCAGTTTTCGCTCGTCTATATATCCAGAATTAGGAATCACTTTAGTTATTCCATCGAATAAAGGGGCAGGACCCGAAAAATTAATGACAGAAATAGAAAGAGCTTTTTAATTATATGGATATTAAAGAAGAGATACAAAAATAATTTAAACGGGTTCATGATAGTTTCTATTTTGAAAAATATTTTAGTTAACGAGAAACCCTTTATTTAGTAAATAAAGGGTTTTATAATTTCATAAAAATATATACAATTATATAGATTTTGGAATTCGAAAACATTACTATATAGTTGTAAATTTTAATTATTCATTCATATGAAAGGGCGTGTTAGCAATTTGTATATAATCAACGGTAGTTTGTTTATTATTTTAGGGGTTATTTGTTATTTAATTGTACGTGGAATATTAATTGGTACCAAAAATAAAAAACATGTGATTTGGTGGAAAGAAATAATAAGTTTTTTATTCGTGGTCTACATTTGTATGGTTGTTGCAGTAACTTTATTCCCTTTACCAATTGGTTTTCCTTCTAATGTTGAAAATCTGAATCGCTCGGTCAATATAATACCATTTGCATCAATTATTAAAGACATCAATCAAATTGGTAGTGCTTATGATGGGGATGCCCTGTTTATGATTGGTCTAATTGTAAGAAATGTAGGCGGGAATATTTTATTATTAATGCCTTTAGGATTTTCAGCACCAATTTTATGGGATAAATATACGAAATTCAAAAATAATATTTTATTAGGATTTGCTATATCAGTTAGTATTGAATTGCTACAATTAATTGAGTCTTTATTTAGTGGAGTGGGACGTATTACTGATATTGATGATGTGATCTGTAATGTTATAGGTTCTATTGTTGGATATTGTATTTATAATATCTTTTTAAAAGCTATTAATAAATTTAACATTCGATTGTTGGGTAAAACTAATTCTAAAGGTGTGGAATTAGTTGATAAATAGGAGTTTAAACAAGTTATTAAAAGCGTACGAGTAAAAAGTACGTCTTTTTATTTTTATAAATAATGCTTAAGGCTGATGAGAACTCACATTTTCCATCTTACACTTGAAAGTAGCTATTGTATTTCAATTATGGAATGAAAAGAGGAGAATATAATCTTTAAAGATAAACAAGTTTATAGGAGGATTCTAAATGGATATTTTACTTGTTGTTCTTATTATTGTTTTGATGCAAAGTAAAGAACGAAAAGTGAAAATAAACCGTATTTGGCTCATTCCGGCTTTGTTGTGCTTTGTAACAGTTCAGTCCATTATTCGTATGGGACAAATAACTTTGCTGCAAGGACTACTGTTTTTTGTAATGCTTGGAATTGGCTTAGGTATTGGAATTATACGGGGGAAAGCTTTAACATTTCGATTAGATAGTGAAACGGGTCATGTACTACGGAAAGGAAATTGGGTAAGTACAATAATTCTTCTTGTTATTTTAGGAGCAAAAATTATTATTAAACAAAGTATGTTTTCTGGTAGCACGCACCAGACACTAATGGTTGTAACAAATGCCTTTTTATGTATTACATTAGGCACCGTAATTAGTAGACGTTATTATATTTGGAAAAAATATAATGAATTAACACAAAAAGCGTAAATACATGCATCCCTTGTTTAACATTGTTGCGAACGGTAATACTAAATAACATTGAACTTTTACAACAAGGGATGATAATATGATATACATTTACACAGACTTCGGCGGTACACATACAACATCACTAGCTGCAGCATATCATTTAAATAAATTACCAACGGATCGTAAGTTAACAAAAGAAGAAATTTTGAATGTAGATTACTTTAATAAATTGAAAACAGAAGATATGGGAAAAATTATTTTTCATGGAATAGACGAAAACGGTCATCCTGTATATACGATTGGATGTGGCGCATCAAAAGTTGTTGTACCAGCGATGAAGCATTTAGGAGAAATCTTGCAAAAACATTATCAAAGTCATGAAAAAATTATTTTTTCTAATACATCACCAACCGTACCTTTACCAATGACTTTTGGTGGTCTGTTTTCTAGAAGGTTCCATATCGATTTTATTGGCGTACCGTTACTCGTATGGGGAGCAAAAATTTGCTGTGATAATATACAAAGGCTTGTTAGTTATACAAAAGAGGCAGGAAGATTAACGAATGATTATGTTGTAATTTTAGATAATGAAACTTTTAAATAGTATATGAATAAGAAGAAAATCGAGCAAATTCCTTGATTTTCTTTTTTATTTGTGGAATAGACAAGAAATAGTCACATTTAATATACATCTACTATAGCCAAAATAATAAAGTCCTGTTACTATTACAGGGATATTCTCTTTTTATAACATAAATATATAGAAAAATTAGAAAAGAGGAATTGAATTAAGGGAGGAACAACATGAAGCGTGTTGCTTGGATTACTGATAGTACAACTGCGAATTTTAAAACAGAAGGAGATAACTTTGTTATCCCAATCGAAGTTATTATTGATGGAATTTCGTACAAAGATTGTGAAGAAGGTGTACGTGAACGGGTTTATAATGCGTTAAACGAAGGTAAAACAGTCACTACTTCACAACCTAATATTGGGGAAATGGTAGAGTTGTTTACAAAATGCAAAGAAGGATATGAAGAAGGATTTGCAGTTGCTATTAGCGGAAAAGTAAGTGGAACCTATCAAAATATGAAGTTAGCTGCAGAAATGGCAGGTTTTCCATTAACTGTATTAGACAGTGAAACAACAAGTTATCCAATGGATGAATTAATTAGAAAAGCGAAATCGTTATACAATGATGGTATGACTTTACAAGATATACACAAAACATTAGTAGATGAAAAAAGAAGACCTTTTCATGTATTCCCAAAGAGTTTAAAAGGTTTATATGCGAGTGGTCGTGTAAAGGGTATTCAATTTTTACTTGGAAGTTTATTAAGTGTGAACTTAATACTAGAAGTAAAAGGTGGAGAGCTTTTACTTGAAAAGAAAGTTCGTAAAATCCAAAAATGTCGAGAATATATTAAAAATGAACTTGAAAAAGAATTACCAAAAGTACTTCATATGTTCCATGCTAACGATAAAGCTGGAGCGGAAGAATGGATTGCAGATATTAAACAAGCATTCCCCGAAATGGATTTCAAATTATATCCATTACCAATTTCATTTGCGGTTCATGCAGGTGAGGGAACAATAGCAATTAGTTATTAAAGTAAAACCCGTGAATCATTCACGGGTTTTTTCAGAGTGTTGGGAAAGACCTTATATACTATAAGGTCTTTTGTACCTCTTAAAATGACTTGAATAGCGTTTATTTGAGGTCATTAGGTAGTTAGAGATTGATGACTATCTTTAACGAAAAAAGTTGAAGTCATATTTTTAAATGCTAATAAATCAGAATATTCTACCTTTTATTTCTACAGTTACAATCTATTTACATATAAGATTATTAGGATTATATTGACAATGAAAGAGAAAACAATAGATGGAAGGGGATGTTTTTTATGTTTAAAAAAGCAGCACTAGGGATTTCATCGTTAGCAATCACAGCGTTCGTCGGATTAGGGATGGCAACAGAAGCTTCAGCTGGACCAGCAGCACCACTTACTTCACTAAACGTCGTACAAGTAGAGTCTGAGCTGGGCGGAGTAGAAACAATTAACCAAAACAGCTTTAGCACAACACGTAACCACGGGGGAAAATACTTATATATTACAACGAAAGAGATGGGATACGGTCAAAATCCGTTTACTAAAATGAATGGTTCTAATGTAAAAAGTATTGGATCCACAATAATCGGCGGAAAACCAATCGTTGGCTGGTATTACAAATGGGATGCGTCTGGACATCAACAAGGAACATTTGAATACCAAAAAACATCTATAAACGCGCCATTTAATACAATGCGTACGTCAATTTATATCCAATAATTTTTGAAAACGTTCGCACATATAGAATAGTTAAAAAGGTACTTCTAGGAGTACCTTTTTTTGATTTGAATCACGTTCATCTATATTTACAATTCCGATTCCATAGCAAGAACACTTCCCATAAAACAAAATCCTTAACGTCTATAAAATTTATATGAACGCGTAGTACAAGTCCGCTACAGTTAAAGTACGTAACTTTACATATTTCAACTCAATGAAAAAGGAAGAAACTGCAGTACTTACGCCGCAGTTTTAAATTCATCCATGAACTCACAGTTTTTAGATATATAGACATAAACGTACTACCTGCTACTCTTTTTTAAATTCAAGATTAAAAAAGAGTAGCTAAGCTTATATAAGCTTAGCTTAATGGGTATGTGGCGAAACTTTAAAATTAATTACATCTTTTTCATAGCATAAATAATTTTGTATAGGCAGATGAAAGGATTTTTTAAAATAATAAAGAAGTATGTATAAACAAATATATAAATGGTAGTGATTAGGATGAAAATCAGTAAGTTTGCAGAAGTAAATAATGTAAGTGTAGATACGATTAGACATTATATGGACCTCGGACTCGTTATTCCCGAGAAAAAAGGAAGTCACTATTTTTTTGACGAGTATTGTCAAAAGGATATAGAACTTATATTAGAGTACAAATGGCTAGGGTTTAGCTTGTATGAAATTAAAGAACTGTTTCTTTATAAAAATTTAGGGAAATCCTTAGACTATGAAAAGGATAATTTTTATCAATCTTTATTTAAAGTAAAATATGAAAAGATTGAACAAGAAATAAAAACTTTAGAGGAACGAAAATGCAAATTAAAGGAAGCGTTACATAATTTATCTATAGAAACTGAAATTTCGAGTTCAATTTTAGGGGTAGATTTAAAAGTACTTCATTTATTTAAATGTGTTAAGTGTAACGGAAATTTAATTCTTGAAGATGGCATTATTAATAAGAATCAAATTATTGAGGGAAAGTTAATTTGTAATTGTGGTGAAGAATACACGATTATTTCAGGGGTTTTAACAGCTGGCAACTCAGTGAAAGCGTATGAAAAGAAATCACTTGAAGATTCTATTTCGGATTATATTCATGAAACTGATACTGCTTTTTTGGAAAATGTTCAAAGAGGAGGAGAATGGGCGAAAAAGAAACTAATGCAATTAGATTTAAATGAAAAAATACTACTTGATTTAGGGTCTGGTATTGGGTTCTTTTTACGAAATATTTATGAAGAACTACCGGAAGAGTGTTTATATATTGCTGTTGATCGAGATTTGAATAAACTTTTACTTTTAAAAGATGTAATTGAGAGAAGAAATGTGAAAAGAAATATTGTATTTATCTGTGCCGACTTTCTAAACATACCTATTCAGAATAATTCTGTTGATATTGTAATCGATCAATCAGGTACAAGTAATTATAGTTTTGAATATGAGGAGTTCTTATTGTGTGAATTAAATTCCCTTTTTAAACACAATTGTTATTTATTAAGTTCATTTATTTTATTTAATAAATTTAGTATAAATAGCCAAATTGCACCTAGACTCAGAGAGAATTTTACATCTGCAAAAGTAACAAAAGAAATCGAAAATTTACAGTTTCAATCTATTGATGAAAGTACTTCAAATTATTTGATACGAGGGGGAAGGTACGAGGATTTCTTTGTTCAAGGAGAAGAAATTTATACATATTCATTTTTCGGAAAAAGATGGGGTTAACCCCATCTTTTATTTATTTTCCCTTAAAACTTTTCAAATAGTACATATTGCTATTGGGTTGACCCAAGAACTTACAATGTACGTAACACAAAGTTAGGCAGGGGGAAAAGTGATGGGAAGTTTACGATTACATATAGAAAATAAAAAAAGCAATCAAGAATTAAGAAATATTAGTTTATATTCAATTGCAAAAACAGTATCACTATTTGGTAGCTCTATTTATAGTTTTGCATTAGGATTGTATGTTTTACAAATAACCGGATCTGCGTTAAATTTTGCAATTTCGCTCATATTAGGAACGATTCCAATGATTGTTATGAATCCATTTGCCGGTGTCATTGCTGATAAGGTTGATAAAAAGAAACTGGTTATTTGTATGGATTTACTAAGCGGATTATTATTAATAACTGTTTATATATTAAGCAGCTATTATGGATTAAACTTATTCATCATTTATACTACTACCTTTCTTATGACAGTATTTACAACGTTTTTTGGAATAGGATTAGAGGCCGTAAAACCGAATATGGTTACTAAAGAACGGTTAATGAGTATTAATTCTATAAGTAAAATTATCGATTCTATATCTTTAATTTTAGGGCCTATGTTAGGGGGCATTGTTTTTGCAGTCTTTGATATGAAAACTTTTATAATTATTAACGGTATTTCATTTATCCTTTCGGCTATATCCATATTGTTTATAAACTTTAAATTGTGCGAGCAAAACATAAATGAGGAATGTTCAATTAGAGAAATTAATTTTATTGAAGATATAAAGGAGGGATACTCTTACTTATTGGAGCGGAAAAGCTTAAAAAATACTTTTAGTATTTTAATTTCACTTAATTTCTTTTTAGGCTTTGCTGTAACTGTTCCGTTGCCATACATTATTAACACAGTTCTCAATCTTAGTTCTAAGCAATTTGGTATGATTCAAGGGACTTTTCCGATAGGTATGATAGTTGGTGCAATATTAGTAAAAAAGATAACTGATTGTTTTTCTTATTCTTATCTATTGAAAAAAATAAGTTTTATGTTGGCAATTTTTATGATAGTTTCAGGAATACCTGTTTTATTTAAATCTATTGTAGTAAATAATTTGGTATATGTTACTACGTATTGCATGATTATGTTCTTTTTAGGGTTTATGATAGCACAAATTGATATTCCTTTAATGTATTTCATGCAAAATGAGATTCCTGAAGAATATAGAGGAAGAGTTCTTAGTATTGGATTAAGCTTAGGTAAAATAATGCAGCCAATAGCACTTGCAATATCAGGACTATTATTAAATTTCATTCCAGCCTACACGCTTCCCATTGCAGGGGGGATTGTATTTTTTACTTTGAATAAAATTTTAACAAATAAGTTAAATTTAGAAATTCATTCAAAAGATTATAGTGTTTAACGTAACTTAAAAAGCGCAGGATCAGCATCCTGCGCTTTTCTATCGTAATTCAGCTGTTTTTCTAATAACAATTTTATCAATATCATCTTCTTCATCACCAATAAATAATCCTCGTTCTTTTAAATACGCTTCAAAATATAAATCAGCTTCAGCGCGTTCATCATATGGCTTTACAGAGAGAACGAAACCTAATTTGTTTTGTTCTTCTAAATGAGAAGTGGAGATGTAAGCCGGTACATTATGGCGTAAAAAGAGTTCTTTAACCGGAATAATCATATCTTTCATTAATTTCGTTAGCATACCCATTTCAAACTCGAAATTAAAGCGATCTATACTAGACAAATCAGCGAATACTACACCGATAAAACCTGTATTAAATACTTCTTGATATTCTACATCTTCGTCATGGTCGCCGTAAAAATTCTTTTCGATTAAATAATTTACAAAATAAGCAACGCCATCACTTTGTTCAAATGGTTTCGTTGAAAGAACAAAACCAATTTTCTTTTGTTTATGTAAATACACACATGACATGTATGCTGAAATGTTATGTTCTTTAAATAAAGCACTTGTTGCTCCAGAGAGACCATCTAATACGTGATGAACAATTTGAAGTTTTTTACGAGCGAAATAATAGGATTTCTTTTGTAACTCCAATGTATCAATAAAGACAGAGCCGATAAAGCCTGTATTTGAAATAATAGGTGCTTGCTTTTTTCTTCCTCTGCGCTTTAATGGAGCCATTGTTAAAATCATCCCTTCATGTACGTTTAAAATAAAAAGAACATTTGTTCGTATGTTTATATTTTACTATTAAAACGCTATAAAGTAAAGGGTTTTTGATGAAAATATAACAAAAAAGACACCTTATAAAAGGTGCCTTAAACGCTGTAAGGAATAGGGTTTATCCTAACTATTTATATTATGATACAGAAACAATCTCTTCTGTATCTTCTACATCTAAATGACAGTCCATAGTACGAACATCTTGATCTTCATGACTTCCGAAATAAATAGTAATTTTCATATGTATCGCTCCTTTATTCTAGGAATACCTAAAATAATTACTAGTAATGTTAATATTTATTATATACCACTTTTTTCATTCCGACAACGTTATATCATTTTTAATTATTTTAAACTATAGAGCACAATTTAAAGAAGTACTTTTTATAGAAAAAGGTAAATTTCTAATATGTTATATTTAATATAGAAGGATTCGAGTAGTACTTTTTATGAAAAGGAGAACTATTGATGAATTATAAACAATTACTAATAGATAACTTTGTGTTTAAAACTTCATATGTTGCGCAATTTGTGCCCGGAATGAGTGTAAAAGAAACGAAAGATTATATTTCTGTTGATTGCGGATTACCTGCCGATACATTCAATGTTATTACTCTACTAAATAATAATTTAACGGAAGGGATTGAGAAATTATATAAGGAGGTATTCTACTATAATCAAAAAAAATTTCCAATGAGTATTTGGTTATGGGATGAGGAGCAAGAGCGAGATATAAAAAGCGAGTTAATTAAAATCGGTTTAAAAGAAGCGGAACAGAATATTGCGATGGTAGCAGACTTAGAAACAATTTCTCCACCAATAAACATGCCAGTAAGTTTTACAATTCAAGAAGCATCTTCATCTGGAAAAATAAAAAAATTTGGAGAAACATTAGCTAATCTATTCGGCACATCAGAAGAAGGTATACATGTACAAGCATTCTATAATCAAATTTCTAATCTTGATTTATGGAACAGTGAGAATATGAAACTATTTTTAGGATTTTATGAAGGTGAAGTCGTAACTGTTGGTTCATTGATATGTTCAAAAGATAGTATTGGTATTTATGACATAGCAACTAAAGAAGAAATGAGAGGACGAGGATTCGGATCTACTATGTTCAATTTCCTTCTGCAAGAAGCACAAAAATTTAAAAATACTTATTGTGTATTACAAGCTTCACACGATGGAATCAATATTTATAAAAAATCGGGATTTCAAGCTATCGGTAAAATGACTGTATTGGAAAATCGACATTTAATTGAGTAAATCATTCTAGTTAAATCGTCTTTATATAGGAGCTTATAAATCGTTATGAAAAAGATATATCTTGTTACAATAATTTGTGCCTTTATAGTAATAAGTATCTTTGTTTTTCAGAAAATAAATGAACATAAGTATACTAAAGCTATTAATCAATCAAATCATATAAAAAATATCGCACATAGAGGTGCTTCTGCGTACGCACCTGAACATACAATAGCAGCATATAAATTAGGACAACAAATGAATGGAGATTATATAGAAATTGACCTCCAAATGACAAAAGATGGACATTTAGTGGCTATGCATGACGAAACCTTAAATCGTACAACAAATGGTACTGGGCTAGTGAAAGAGCATACATTAGAAGAAATAAAGCAACTAAATGCAGGTTCTTTTTTTAATGAAAAATATCCGAACTTAGCAAAGAAAGAATTTGAAAATGCTAAAGTCCCAACATTAAAAGAAATTATTGAAACGTTTGGGCATAACGCGAACTATTATATCGAAACAAAATCACCTGATGAATATTTAGGAATGGAAGAAAAATTATTAGAAATTATTAATTACTACGAAATACAGGATAAAGTTATTATTCAATCGTTTAGTGAAGAAAGTCTACAAAAGATTCATAGCTTAAATAGTAATATATCCATAGTACAATTATTACCTTATAAAAAAGCAGTTCAATTAACAAAATTAGAGATAGAAAAGTATAAAATGTACTGCATAGGTCTTGGTATGAATTACAAATATATCGATTCAGATTATGTAAAGAAAATAAAGAAAAGTGGATTAGAAGTTCATCCATTTACAGTAGATAATGAAAATGATATGAAAAAGTTACTTGCATGGGGAGTCGACGGGATGTTTACCAATTATCCAGATCATTTACATTCAATATTGGATTTGAAAAATCATGAATAAGTAGTGTTATTCATAAAGGGAAAATTTACACAACCTGTATACTAGGATTATCAATGCAAGAAGGCATGTATCATATCAAAAGAAAATACCAAAAACCGCAACTGGAAGACCTAGGTTGTGGTTTTTTATTGCTTTGATTTCAGTTTACAAAGTTTGAAGCTAGAAGTGAAAACCTTTTTAGATGAATTGGCTTCTTATGTATTTGTACTTCATATCGTTCTAGGTATATGTACAACCCATGAGACGAATTTTGCATATGATAATAGAAAAGGAGATGTTGCATATTGAAATATCACAATAGAAATGTAAGTAATCTGAATAAATTAGCGGATAATACGAAAGCTGCCGCTTTTAAGTGGTATCAGTACTGCATTGACAATGGTATTGAAGTGTTAATTTACGAAACAATCCGTACGGTCGAGCGACAACGTGAATATGTTCGTAAAGGAGCATCGCAAACGATGCGCTCATATCACTTAGTAGGACAAGCATTAGATTTTGTTCCAATTCAGTCGAATGGTACAGAAGATTGGAATAGCTATAATAAAGAACCGTGGGCATCAGCAATTCGTTATGCTAAACAAATTGGCTTTGAATGGGGCGGTGACTGGAAAGGATTTGTGGATAGTCCGCATTTGCAATATAACTACAAAGGGTATGGAACGGATACTTTTGGAAAAGGTTCTCAAAACGTAGCGACTCCTCCTCCAACGAATGATGGTGTAGGGGTAGCTTATATTAACGGTAGCAATGTAAATTTACGAAAAGGACCTGGTACTGGATATGGTGTTATTCGCCAATTAGGGAAAGGAGAGTCCTACAAAGTATTTGGGCAATCAAATGGCTGGTTAAATTTAGGTGGCGATCAGTGGATTTATAACGATCCATCATATATTCGTTATACGGGAGGAAATGTACCCGCAACTTCACAATCATCAAACGATGGTGTAGGCGTAGTTACTATAATAGCGGATGTATTGCGTGTTCGTACCGGACCAGGAACAAATTACGGTATTGTGAAAAATGTGTACCAAGGTGCAAAATATCAATCGTTTGGATATAAAGATGGTTGGTATAATGTTGGTGGAAATCAATGGGTTTCTGGTGAATATGTTACATTTGTAAAGTAAAAATAAGAGCCGTCCTGTTGGGCGGCATTTTATTATAGATGTTCATAGGACGAGTGCTCATAATATCATTCGTAATATATAGAGTATAATTTTTCATTCTAATAATCAGAAAGTAATCAAAATGTAATTAATTTTAACTACGCTTTTTATATTTTTTTGATACACTGGCTACGAGGGGGATACCAATTAATGTGGGTAAAAACCAAAACCATATTGGCGGAAGTAAATTTATAATGGGAATATGGATGCCGACATTTACTAAAAGTGCGGTGACTGCACCTATATAAGAACCTAACATACCTCTAATGTGGTGATGGAGCCAATTTTTCCAACGTTTTTTTCGTGCGAGGTATCCATAAATTGCAAATGAATAAGAGAAGATTGCTACATAAAATAAATATGCGATTTTATCCCAGTTGATAATGGATAATATTATTGCCGTAAGGGTAATGACAACATAGGATGCATGATATATCTCGCCCCATTCAGTATGTTTTCCTTTCTTCTTTTGAGCAACCATCGCTACAATACCAGTGATTAAGCATATTGTTCCAAATAGTATGTGTATGGTTAAAAGAATGTTAAAAATGCTCATAATAATTCCTCCTTTTTTATTTTTATAGTATTGCAGTATAGGAGAAAAGTTGAAACATATTGTTTGTTGGCCTTAATATATTGAAATAAAGGTAATCCTAGAACAAATTTAAACGGACAAATTTTTCTTGATTTTAGTGAGCCACGTATTACGTGAAATGAAGGAGAGACTTCCATGTTTACATCTATTACATATTTACAATCAGGGAATGACAAACAACAAAAGGTATATGATGTTTTAAATAAACTAAACATAATGGAGGATTTAGCTTTGTATAGTCCCGTTCTTTGCGGGACAATCCCTATAAGAATTGATACTCTCCAATCTGACTTAGATATAGTAATGGAAGTACATAACTTTGATGTTTTTGAGCAGGAAATGAGATCTTTATATGGTTCTTATAGAGGGTACAATATAAAAAAGAAAAAAATGAAAGGTACTGAATCGATAAAGGTAAATTTTGAATTCGAAGGTTTTGAATTTGAATTATTTGCTCAGCCTAAGCCAGTGCGTAACCAAAATGCATATAGACATATGATAGTAGAGCACATGCTATTAATGCAGCATCCACATATAAGGGAAGAAATTCTTCGCTTAAAAGAGAACGGTATAAAAACAGAACCTGCTTTTGCTCAAGTATTAAACATTGAAGGAGATCCTTATGAAGGACTTATTGTGTTGGGGCAGGAAATGCGGTTGTGGTAAATAAGATACATAAAAACTCCTCTATAGAAAAAGAGGAGTTTTTATTATGCCATTAGCTTACGGATTAATTCACTCAGCAATTTAACCCCGTTAGTCATTTGTTCTGGAGAAGCATATCCATATGATAAACGAATGTACGGTTCTGATTCTTCTTCATAAATACGTCCTGGATTTAAAAGAATTCCTTTTGATAGTGCCTCTGAAAATAATTTTTTCATCGGAATGCTAGGTACAACCTTTAGCCATATAAAGAATCCGCCGCTAGGAATATCCCACGTTGCAATATCTGCACAATACTTATTTAAAGCCCGTATCATGATTTGTCTTCGTTCTTTTAGTTGAATTCTTACGTTTGCAAGATGTTCTTCATAAAAACCTTTTTTTATCCATTCAGCAGCAACTCTTTGGGATAACGAACTCGATCCATAGTCTGTTTGCATTTTTATATCTGACAATCTTTCAATAACTGGTTCAGGTCCAATAATCCATCCAATTCTAAGTCCTGGGCTAAGTGTTTTAGATAGACTACCAACATATAATACATGTCCATGTTTATCTATTGATTTTAAAGGAGCTGGAGGGGGTTCATCAATCCATAACTCACGATAAATATCATCTTCAATAATAGGTAACTGTTTCTTTTCACATATCTTTATTATTTCTTTTCTTCGTTCTTGAGACATTAATATCCCAGTTGGGTTTTGAAAACTAGGAATAGAATATAAAATGTTTTTCTTTTGACTGTATTTAATGCGTTTTAATAATTCGTTAGGTAAAATACCGTGATGATCCATAGCTATACCAGATAAATTTATATTTGCTGATTGAAATACATGAAGTGAATATAAGTAAGAAGGTTGTTCAAGTAAAACAGTTGATTCTCTATGCAAAAGACCAATTGATATTAATTGCAATGCTTGTAATGCACCAGAGACGATTAATATAGAACCCGGTGATACATGTATTCCGAATGATTTTACGTATTTACTTATTGCCTCACGTAACGGTAAAAAACCTTTTTGTTCTTCGTATCCGAAATAATCTAATTCGTCACTTACGTTTTTCATAATGGACTGCATCGTTTTTAGCGGGAAAAGTTGAGGTGCAAGTTCACCTTTACTAAGATGGATAAGTGTTTTATTTGCTTCTGCTTCATTTATTTCTCGTACCATTAACTTGCTAGGTTTATGAATACCAGCTTTTACATATTCACTCCAATCAGGCGGGGGATTCGTCGCTAATAATGACCATGTATTATTTGTTACAACTGTTCCTGCTCCGATTTTCCCTTGAATTAAGCCATCTGCCATAAGTTCATCGAGCGCAGTTATTACAGTACTTCGATTTACATGAAATAATTTTGCTAACTGCCTTTGACTAGGGATCTTACTTCCGATCGGCCATTCTCCGTTTTCGATTTTTTCTTTCATATAATCTACTATCTGCCGATATTTAGGCAGTTTTTTATTCGTTGTCATAAAAAAACTCCCTCGTTCAATTTAAAAATGCCAAGTGGTTGGTTTTTACGATAAATAACTGGTTGAAGACATTGTATCAACTATTAAATATGATGAAAAGAAATAATTGGTAATTTAAAAATGGTTGGTTTATTAGAAAGGGAGAGAAAACATGCATAATAAAAAATGGGATTTACGCATTATATATGCACACGCGTTTATGATTCTTATATGGGGAACTGCTTTTCCGGCAATTCGTATGGGGCTTGAATCTTATACACCTGAGCATCTTACTTTACTACGCTTATTAATCGCTTCATTTATACTTCTGTTGTTTTCTTTTATCTACAAGTTACGGCTACCGGATTTAAAGGATATCCCAGCAATTTTTATGTTCGGTGCTTTAGGATTCACTTTTTATCACATTGCATTAAACTACGGCGAAAAAACAGTAAATGCTGGTTCTGCAAGTTTAATTGTTTCGGTCACACCTATAGTAACGGCAATTCTTGCTTCTATATTTTTAAACGAAAAAATGAAATTAAATGGTTGGATCGGTGGTGTAATTAGTTTTATAGGAATTGCTCTCATATCATTTAGTCAAGGAGATAGTATTCAATTAAATAGTGGGGGATTATTTATATTATTTGCAGCAATTTCAGAAAGCCTATATTTTGTTTTCCAAACTTCTTACTTAAAAAAGTACGGCTTCTTACCATTCACCATATATACAATTGTATCTAGTACTGTATGTATGCTTATTTTCTTACCGGGAATGTATCAAGAAATACTAGCAGCTCCTCTTGAAGTGAATGTGAGTGTTTTATATTTAGGCTTATTTCCAACAGTACTCCCATATATCGCATTGGCCTATATCATATCTCATGCTGGTGCTGCTGAGGCAACAAGCTCTCTATATTTAACCCCCAGTAACTGCATGTTTTATTGCTTGGTTATGGTTAGGAGAAGTGCCAACTTTAGTTTCGATAATTGGCGGAGGGATTACTATACTTGGTATCGTGATTGCTCATATACCAGTATTAAGAAAAGAAAAACATAGGAATTTAGCAAATAATCAATCCGTATAATGTAATTCAATAATGATTTTATGATACTTTTTCATATAGTTTCTTTCTTATGTTGATAAATATAATATTTTGTATTTCAGTTAAATATTGTATGTTACATTTTATGTAGTAAGCATTTTAAAAGGAGATGACAACATAATGAATGGAAAAAGAAAATTTTTCACATGTATTTCTATTATAGGAATCGGACTAGCTAGTTTTTCTAATTCTAGTTTCGCAGCAAATGTAACGGACAATTCAGTACAAAATTCTATTCCTGTAGTTAATCAACAAGTAGCTTCTGCAAAGGAAATGAAACCATTTCCCCAGCAAGTTAATTATGCAGGTGTTATAAAACCTACTCATGTTACACAGGAAAGTTTAAATGCTTCTGTAAGAAGTTACTACGATAATTGGAAAAAGAAATATTTGAAAAATGATTTATCTTCTTTACCTGGTGGTTATTATGTAAAAGGAGAGATTACAGGTGATGCGGATGGGTTTAAGCCACTTGGAACTTCAGAAGGTCAAGGGTATGGGATGATAATTACAGTATTAATGGCTGGTTATGATTCGAATGCTCAAAAAATCTATGACGGTTTATTTAAAACAGCAAGAACTTTTAAAAGCTCTCAAAATCCTAATTTAATGGGATGGGTTGTCGCAGATAGTAAAAAAGCACAAGGTCATTTTGATTCTGCTACTGATGGGGATTTAGATATTGCGTATTCTCTTCTTCTTGCTCATAAGCAGTGGGGATCAAATGGAACAGTTAATTATTTAAAAGAAGCACAAGACATGATTACAAAAGGTATTAAAGCTAGTAATGTTACAAATAATAGCCGACTAAATTTAGGAGATTGGGATTCTAAAAATTCACTTGATACGAGGCCATCTGATTGGATGATGTCACACCTTAGAGCATTTTATGAATTTACAGGTGATAAAACTTGGCTTACTGTTATTAATAATTTGTACGATGTTTATACGCAATTTAGTAATAAGTACTCTCCAAATACAGGACTTATTTCAGATTTCGTTGTAAAAAACCCACCACAACCCGCACCTAAAGACTTCTTAGAGGAGTCAGAATATACAAATGCATATTATTACAATGCTAGTCGGGTACCATTGAGAATTGTAATGGACTATGCGATGTACGGCGAGAAAAGAAGTAAAGTCATTTCTGATAAAGTCTCTTCATGGATTCAAAATAAAACGAATGGAAATCCTTCTAAAATTGTGGATGGTTATCAATTAAATGGATCTAATATTGGTAGTTATTCAACTGCTGTATTTGTTTCACCGTTTATTGCTGCAAGTATAACGAGTAGCAATAATCAAAAGTGGGTAAATAGCGGTTGGGATTGGATGAAGAATAAGAGAGAAAGTTATTTTAGTGATAGTTATAATTTATTAACTATGTTATTTATTACAGGAAATTGGTGGAAACCTGTACCTGATGATAAAAAAATACAAAATCAAATAAATGATGCAATTTATGAAGGATACGATAATTAATTAAATTTGAGAATGGTTACTTAAGAAAGGAATTAGCATACGCTAGTTCCTTTTTAATATTTTGTAAAACATTATCCATTCTAAAATTCGCATAGATATACTTGCTTTTTTCATATACATAGTTATTGATGACTCTATGTTTTTATGAGGGGAGAGTATTTCTTGGAAAAAGTATTATTTTTCGGAGACCCAGGTATTGATGACTCATTTGCCATTATGTATGGTTTACTGCATCCCGAAATTGAAATTGTAGGTATTGTAACTGGATACGGAAATGTTGAGCATATACATGCTGCACATAATGCAGCGTATATTTTACAGTTAGCAAATAGACAAGACATTCCTGTCATTAGTGGTGCAACAAAACCACTTACAGAAGAAATTACTACGTACTACCCTGAAATTCACGGAGCAGAAGGATTAGGGCCCATCCATGTTCCAGAAAGCGTATTATCTATTCCAATATACAATTTTGGTAGTATCGCTGCGATTCTTGTAAAGTACGAAAAAGATTTAACGATTGTTGATGTAGGAAGATCTACCTCGTTAGCAATTGCTTTTAATTTATGGAATGATTTAATGCTAGATGTAAAAGCAATATATTTCATGGGTGGTGTTTTTTTAGAAGTAGGAAACGTTACGCCGTTAGCAGAGGCAAATGTGTATGGAGATCCTATAGCAAGTAAAATTGTTTTCCATCAAGCAAAGAATTTATTAATATTCCCTTTAAATGTAACAAACAAAGCTGTGTTAACACCAAATGTATTTAGCTATATTCAAGCTAATACAAAGAATCCATTTCATATGATAATGAAACCAATGTATGACTACTATTTATCTGCATACCAAAAACTTAATCCATCTATCGAAGGACCTTTGCTACATGATGTGGTTGCAATAAGTGGATTAGTAAATCCAAGTTTTTTTGAATTTGTGCATCGTACAGTAAATGTAGATACATACGGAGATACGAAAGGACAAACATTTGCTGATTTCCGCCCTAGCTCTATACCTGAAGGGGCCCATATAGCATTAGAAATAGATGAACAAAAATTCATTCAAGATTTTATAAAAATCATGTTATAAGTTGTTGTCGAAAAAGGGAATTATTTCAATGCGTTGAATATAAAAATACATCCCTCTAGATAAAGGAGCTTACAATATTGAATGTCCAGTTAAAGGTTGTTACGAGAGAAAATTGGGAAGAAGCATTAAAGCTACAAGTTAAAGAAAATCAGTTGAAATTTGTTCCATCCGTAGCAGTTTCGCTTGCTAAAGTATATATAAAACCAGATGGTGACAATGTAGAGTACATACCATTCGCTATATACGTTGGTGACCTTATGGTTGGTTTTGTAATGCATGCAGTTGTAAGAAAGACATCAGATATGTATTGGATTAACGGATTTATTATTGATCAAAAGCAGCAAGGTAATGGATATGGAAAAGCAGCATTACAAGAAAGTATTAATATAATAAAAAATACTTTTAAATCGTGTAAAGAAATTAGATTAACCGTACATAAAGATAATATCTCTGCAAAGAAACTATATGAACGATACAGTTTCAAATCATTAGAACAGGAGTATGATGGCGAGCAAGTATATCGTTTATTTGTTTAACTATTAGGAAGTAAAGGCGTGAAATGAAATATGCAATTTACTGAAGTGAAAATTGAAGTGTTCATTCCTGAAGAATATATTGAAACATTAAGGGATGAATTAAATAAAATTGGAGCATGTAAAACGGGCGAATATGACCATTGTCTTTCCTATAGTTCAGTGAAAGGATATTGGAGACCTTTAGACGAGGTATCTCCTTTTAATGGAGAAATTGGTCGAATATGCGAAGGGCAAGAATGTAAAGTTGAAATAAAGTGTAAACGAGAACTTGTAAAAGATGCTCTTGAAGTTATTAATGATATTCATCCGTATGAAACACCTATGATTTATATTATACCAATACTAAATGACTATTTTGAGCAACTATACATTGAATAACTAGGAGGAATATCAATTGAAAAGTAAATTTCATCATATTGTACGAGCAGTCATGATAAAAGATGAAAAATTATTAGTTGCTGAATATATTGGCCATCATTATTTTTTACCTGGTGGCCATGTTGAAATTGGAGAATCAGCCGAGAATGCATTAATAAGAGAGTTAAGAGAAGAACTTGGAGTAAACTGTAGTATACAACAATTTTTAGGAGTCATAGAAAATCAATGGCAAGATAAAGAAGTGCTTCATCATGAAATTAACCACATTTTTGAAGTAGAGTCACAAGATTTACATACGGACTTACCACCGAAATCTAGCGAGTCTCATTTAGCATTTCAATGGATAGATTGTAATAAAGAAGCCTTAAATCATTATGAAATCATGCCAATGCCTTTAGTGAAGGAATTACTAGAAAGAAAGTTAAGTGATGAACTACTAAATTGTTGGATTAGTAATTTTTAAATCACTTTATTTATAGTAAATACGTCCATCGAATGAATATAAAGAAAATAGGCTGAAAAACA
Source organism: Bacillus sp. FSL K6-1338 (assembly GCF_038006965.1). Taxonomy (NCBI): domain Bacteria; kingdom Bacillati; phylum Bacillota; class Bacilli; order Caryophanales; family Bacillaceae; genus Bacillus; species Bacillus sp. FSL K6-1338. Next base: position 2,575,242 of record NZ_JBBOWI010000001.1, read on the forward strand.
AGGTACATCACCTAGTGTAAGTTCATATTTTGTTGATGTACGCATTTAGTCTATAGTCTTGTTTCTACTTTGTTCACAAGAATTTATTAACTTTAATATTTGGGCGGAATTTATATTTATAAATGGAGGGGTTCTTAATGAATCAGTTTCAACATGAACTACAAACATTAAATCTTAATGATTATCAAACTGGTAATGTTGTGTATTGGGATCAACAACAAAGTCAATATCCATACTACTACATTCAAGACGATGCACGTCGTTGCGGAGGATGCGGAGGTTGTGGTGGACGCTGTGGCGGTTGTGGCGGCGGTAGATGTGGTGGCTGTGGTGGACGTTGCGTAGGTTGCGCTGGTTGTTTTGGTTGCTTTAATTGCTGGAACTGGTGGATTATTTAAATATAGTACATCATTAATATTTTATATGAAAGAAAGGTGTAAATACTGTTTATACTTTTCTTTCATGCTGTAATTTTGTATTAGTGTTAAGGGGGATTTATTTGTATACATACGAAAAGTTGATTTCTTGGGTAGAAAATATAAAAGAAAAAAATCAAAGTTCTGCTGCAGCACTTTGTATTATAAAAGATAATAAAATCGTGCTAGAGCATTATAGTGGTTATCACTCAAATACATCTACAAGCAAGAAAGTAACAGCACCTTCACAATTTAACGTTGCTTCTGCTAGAAAAAGTTATTTAGGATTAATAATAGCGTATGCGCTTTATGAGGGGAAAATAAACTCTATTGATGATGAAGCGATAAAATATTTTAAAGACTTTGATCCTGTATTGCTTGGTAAAACGACGATAAGACATTTAGTAACACATTCGCACGGATTAGAAGAAACGAATGACGGGACAATTTTTCGTGAATTTGAACCGGGACAATCATGGGCGTATAGAGATATTAATGTAAGAATGATGACACGTCTTATTTATCAGCTATATAACAAAAGTTTTCCTGAATTGTTAAAAGAGCGTGTTTTTAAACCTGCTAAATTTCAAGAAACAGGATGGAGAATACAGCAAGATGAAAATTTGGTTGAAATTATTAATAATCCAAATGAAGACCCGATAAGTGGAATTGGTACAGTAAATGATGGTACTGAAAAAAATCTATTTGTCTCAGCTAGAGAATTTGCGCAGTGGGGCAATCTTCATCTAAATCAAGGCATGATACATGATAAACAAATCGTTCCAAAAGAAGTTATAAAAATTGCTACGAGTTTGCAGAGTCCAACATTTATAAACAAAGAGCTACCACAAAATGGGGTGTTTTGGTTCATCCAAAATGAGCCTGCACAATTAAGCGAACTTGGTGAACGTATTCCAAAAGGGTCGTATCAAATATTAGGGATTACTGGACCGACTATTTTAGTAATACCTGAATATAATGTAGTTGTTGCAAAAATGTATAATAAAAGATATAACTACGGCGGTGATAATTACTTATATTATTTACGTGAATTTAGTAATTTAGTCGCTGATACATTTAGTAACCGTATTAGGGCATAATTACTCCTATAACAAAAAGGGGTGATTGAAAGTGAAAGATAAAGTGAACAAAAATAAAAAGCAAAATATAAAAGATGTAAATACAGAGCAAAATGCAATTTATAGCGATCCTAAAGATGCAGCTAATATGCAAACTGTACCGCAGCCGAAAGATTTTGATGAAATCGAATATTAATTTTTCATCCGACTATATGATGAATGAAAAATACGTCTTAAGTCTCATAACATTTAAGAAATTATTTGATAACATATATACATAAGCATTTGAAAATGTCTTATCTTAACAAAGCTTTCTTTAGAAATATCTGATATAACCTGCAAAAGGCACTTCTTTATGAAGTGTCTTTTTGTGTATATGAACTTAATTACCATTTTCCGTACAGTATCTTGTAATTTATGATGGATATACTAACTGTGAAAATTCATGTCAAGATAAAAGAAGGGGACAAGTTAGTATGAAACAAAGTTCTATAAATCCGTTACTAATTGTTCTAGGTACAATCATTGTTCAAATTGGCCTTGGAACAATTTATACATGGAGTTTATTTAATCAACCCCTTGTAAGTAAGTTTGGATGGAATCTTAATTCAGTAGCGATAACTTTCTCCATAACAAGTTTTTCTTTATCATTCTCAACTTTATTTGCAGCAAAGTTGCAGAAAAAATTAGGACTTCGAAAACTTATTGCTACTGCAGGAATTGTTTTAGGACTCGGCTTAATACTTAGTTCACAAGTTTCTTCTTTACCACTATTATATTTATTAGCTGGTGTCGTTGTTGGTTATGCGGATGGAACAGCTTATATTACATCACTATCTAATTTAATTAAATGGTTTCCAAATCGGAAAGGGCTTATTTCAGGTATATCTGTATCAGCGTATGGAATGGGCAGCTTAATCTTTAGATATATAAACGGAAATCTTATCGATAACCTTGGTGTATCACAAGCATTCTTATATTGGGGTATTATCGTGTTACTTTTAGTGTTAATCGGATCGTTCTTCTTACGTGAGGCAATTGTAAGTAATGCTGTAACTGAAACATTACACAATGACTATACTCCGCGTGAAATGATGCGAACGAAACAAGTATATCTGCTATTTTTTATGTTATTCACCTCGTGTATGGGTGGTTTGTATTTAATCAGTATGGTAAAAGATATCGGCGTACAACTCGTTGGACTTAGCGCAGCAACTGCTGCAAACGCCGTTGCTATGATTGCAATCTTTAATACAGTAGGTAGAATCATTCTTGGGACGTTATCAGATAAAATCGGCCGAATGAAAATTGTCTCTGCAACGTTTATTATTATAGGATTGTCAGTCTTTACTTTAAGTTTTATCCCGCTAAATTACGGAATCTATTTTGCTTGTGTAGCAAGTGTCGCCTTTTGCTTCGGTGGTAATATAACTATATTCCCAGCTATTGTCGGAGATTTCTTTGGATTAAAAAACCATAGTACAAATTACGGCATTGTCTACCAAGGTTTCGGATTTGGTGCGCTTGCAGGATCATTTATTGGAGCGATACTCGGGGGATTTCAACCAACTTTCATTATAATCGGTGTTTTAAGTGTTATTTCCTTCATTATTTCAATATTAATCCGTCCACCAACTGCAGAGAAGACAAAGGAACTAAAACATCTACATCGGAAAGTTGCTTAATTTTAAAAAGAGTCCTCATGTTAGGGCTCTTTTTTATTCCATTAACTTTGCTTCTTTACTAACTCATTAAAGACAGGACAATATCATTATAAAATTGAATAGATAAGTAAAAAGGAGCGTGACACTTAAAATGAAAATAGTACAGCAGTGGGTACAAGAAGATAGTGATTACATAAGAGAGAAAGTAATTGAATATAATCAAAAATATCTCGCAGATGAAGAAAAAACACCTTCAGAAAAGGTTAGTTTCATAGTAAGAAATGAAAAAGAAGAAATCGTAGGTGGGGTAACAGCAATAATTTTTTGGCACCATGTACACGTTGACTTTCTATGGGTTTCTGAAGAATATAGACACGAAGGTTATGGAACCAAGTTAATAAAACTTATTGAAGAATTTGCAATTGAAAAAGAGTGTAGGTTAATCAATTTAGATACTTTTAGCTTTCAAGCACCTGCTTTTTATAAAAAACATGGATATAAAGTAATTGGAGTAAGTGAAGATCATCCGAAAGGACATAATCATTATTATTTAGAAAAACGGCTAAAAAGTATATAGAATTTGTTAACATTAGTATTTGGAATACAAATGTAATCAAGGCGAGGTTATTATTAATTTTAGTTTTAATTTAATCAATTTTCATGCTAAAACTTCAAGAACGTTCTTTGGATAATCTTCCTAAGATACGTTCTTTCTTTATATATCAGTGGCCCATTCTTATTAACTCCACCAATAGCGGTAAAGGCAAGACTTAACTAACTTATATATATTAAAAGGAGTTAATGGTAGAATGGATAGAAGACAGAAAATTCCTTTTATTAAAAATAGAGGAGGTACATATGAAAAAAGTTAATGTTACATACGCGATTTTGTACGATAAAACTAATGAAAAGATCTTAATGGTAAAAAACAAAGGGGAAAATGGTTCTTATTATACATTACCGGGTGGCGCAGTTAAATTAGGAGAAACCTTAGAAGAAGGAGTAATTCGGGAAGTAAAAGAAGAAACAGGGTTACATATAAACGTAAAAGGGATTTGTTCTATCAGCGAAGCCTTTTTCGAGGAAAGAGATCATCATGCAATTTTCTTTAATTTTCTAGGCGAAATAATCGGCGGGGAGACATATATATCAAGACCAAAAGAAATCGAAGAGATTACTTGGATGGAATTACATATAGCAGCACCGTATTTACGCATACCAGAACATTTACTAGATTTATTACAAAAGAAAGAAACAGTACCTTATTTTTTTAACGGAACAATCGTTCATCAATCTTCATAAAAATATTATCTCATGTAAGGCGGGGAAAACATGGAGTTCATCGTTAATCACAAACAATTTACTCAAGCACTTTCAGAAGTTAACAAAGCGATATCAACAAAATCTTTAATTCCTATATTATCTGGTATAAAAATAACTGCAGATCAATCTGGAATTACTTTAATTGCAAGTAACTCGAATATTTTTATTGAAAAATTCATTCCTGTTTCAATTGAAGACGAAAAAATTGCAACTATTTTAAAGGCAGGAACTATTGTTGTACCTGCAAAGTATTTCATTGAAATAATAAAGAAAATGCCAAGTGATATAGCAATAAAAAGTAAGAATGAGCAAATTATTAAGATACAATCAGAAGAAATCACATTAAGTTTAAATGGATTTCCTGCAGATGAGTTTCCGAATGTACCGCTTATAGACAATCATGCAGAAATCAAGGTAGAGACAGAGCAATTGATTGAAGTATTTAAACAAACAGTCTTTGCGGTAGCGAAAAATGAATCTAGACCTGTTCTTACTGGGGTGCATATAGAGTTATCTAATAATAAGTTTATTTGTGCTGCAACTGACTCACATAGACTAGCGATACGTGAAACGCGACTTTCCTCAGATGTAAAAGCAAATTGTATTGTACCAAGCGCAACCATTAGTGAACTTCTAAAATTAATGAACAGCAATTCGGAATTCGTATATATTTACCTTTCAGAGAGTCATATTATATTTACGCTTGGAACAACTACATTATATTCAAGACTAATTGAAGGGAAATATCCTAATATTTCTAACCTTATTCCAAATGACTTTAAAACGATTATTAACATAGATAGAAAAAAGATATTACAAGGTGTAGACCGATCAAGTTTATTAGCAAGTGAATGGGCCAATAACAATGTTAACTTAGAAATCATAAACGAATCTACAATTAAAATTTCTTCAAACGCTTCTCAAATTGGGCAAATATCCGAAACGCAACAAATAGATGCGATTCAAGGTGAAAAACAATTAAATATATCTTTCGATGGGCGTTTTATGGTTGATGCTTTAAGAGCAATAAAAGAAGAAACGATTACTTTAAGCTTTGGCGGTTCTATGAGACCGATATTGATTGAAGCAGGAGAGCAATCTGCAGCAATCCATCTTATATCTCCAGTAAGAGCTTATTAAAAACGGAGGAAGGAATCACATTATGTACAAGCACACTTTATGTTTTATAAAAAGAAATGAAGAGATACTTATGTTAAATAGAGAATATGATCCGGTAAAAGGATTATGGAATGGGGTAGGAGGAAAGATAGAAAAGGGAGAAACACCTTTAGAAAATGCGATTCGTGAAATAAAGGAAGAGACTAATATAAAAGTTACGTATGACCAAATTCAATTTAAAGGCATTATTAAATGGGAGGATTCTTCATATTCTGGCGGTATTTATGTTTATCTAGTAGAGTTACTTCATGAATTTACATATCACACTCCAAAAAAAGTCGCAGAAGGAATTTTAGATTGGAAAGAGGTTTCTTGGATTCTTAGTGACTATAATTACGGTGTAGGAGAGATGATACCTAAATTTTTAGTTGAAGTGCTCCACAATGAATTAATATTAGAGCATAATTTTATTTTATCTAATCATAAATTAATAGATTATAGGAATAAAGAATTAGCTAAGCAGGACAACTCTATAGATAATATAATTCCATTATAAAAAGTAAGAATCGTAATCTATCATACACAGCAAAATAATTATCACCTAAATATAAAAGCCATAGATTATTCGAAGAGTAGCTAAGGAGAAAATTTATATGAGGATGAGTGTGATGAAGAAAATAATTATTTTACTCATAGGTATCGTTTTAATTACTATTGCTTTTTATCAATACAACAAAAAAGAAGGTTTAGCTAAAAATGATAAGGTGTATGTAGAAGACTTTAAAGGTAAAAATGATTCAAACAAAATACAATCTGCTATTTATAAAGCAGAATCTAGTAAAATTAAAACAGTATTGCTTGATGATAAGAAGTATAAAATTACGTCACCAATCGTAGTGAAACAGGGTGTAAAGTTATTATTTGGTTATGGAACACAATTTGTTGTTGAAGGTAATTTTAGAGTTCTAGAATTAGAAAAAAACGCTTCTATTGAAGGAGCTTATATAGCTATAGATGATCCTAAATTTAATTCTGAAGTTATATATTTAGACGGAAAAAATAAGTATTATAACACTTGGCACAAAACACAAATAAAAGATATAAATATTATCAATTGGACAGAAACGAATAAAGGTACCGGCATTTCTTTGTATTCTGGTGGGAAGGAAAATGAAATTTCATTTATTAATTTTGAAAATATAAAAGTTGTAGGCATGGAAACTGGGGTGAAATTAGTAGCAAAGAAACCACAATCTGGACATGCATGGATAAATGCCAACCGTTTTATGAACTTCTCTCTCGAAGATTGTGTAAATATGATTTTTATGGATAGTAATGTAACAACGCCAAATGAAATTAGTGGTAACCTATTTACAAACCTTCAAATACAACCTACAAATAAAACGAAAAGTATTGTAAAGGTAAGTGGACAGCATAACGAGTTCCATGGAATGGTGTGGGATTTACAGAAAATCAATCACGAAAACGAACTCATTGAACTAACTGATAAAAGTATGAATACAGTGATTGAAATGTCCAGTGTACCAGCAAATAGAATTTTAGATAGCGGGAAATCAAATATAGTGAAATAAGTTTAAATACAGAAAAAGAGCGAATTCCTTATAAGAGAGTTCGCTCTTTTTCTATTTATAATTAAATTTCTCTCCACCAAGCTGTTGAAGGATAGTTTGTAGATTTTAACGTAATAGATTCGCCAATTTGGGGCGTTGTAATTTTAACTTCTAAACGGTTAGCTTCTTTCGTAACACGCTCTATCGGATCACTCCATTCGTGTAATGCTAATGTAAAAGCACCCCAATGAATCGGAAGAAGTAATTCTCCTTGTACATCAATATGAGCTTGTACAGTTTCTTCAGGCAACATATGAATCGCAGACCACCTCGGATCATATTGTCCGCATTCCATCAATGTAAGATCGAATGGACCATATTTATCACCAATTTCCTTAAAGTGAGGGGCATAACCGCTATCGCCACTAAAGAAAATTTTAGTCTCTTGACCAAGGATAAGCCATGAACACCATAATGAACAATCTCTATCTGTCATACTTCGTCCAGAGAAATGCCTTGCAGGCGCACATACTAACTTAATATTATCAAACGTAATTTCGTCCCACCAATTATGCTCACTAATTTTACTAGGCGAAACACCCCATTTAATAAGATATTGTGCAACTCCAGTTGGAACATAAAAGTGCTTTGCGCGATCTTTTAACTGCATAATACTTTTGTAATTCAAATGATCATAGTGATTATGAGAAATGATAATCGCATCAATTTCTTGAAGGTCATCACGTTCTAAAGAAAAAACACCACTATAGCGTTTACTATTAAACAAAGGAAATGGGGAAGAGGCATCTCCAAACATAGGGTCTAATAACAGTTTTTTACCTTCTATTTTCAAAAGAGAAGCAGAATGGCCAAACCATGTAACACTCTCTAACGGTTCATTATCTTTATTTGATAAAACGATAGGCAAACCTTTTATAGGACGCAGCTTTGATTTTATTTTAAAGTAATCCGTCATTAAACTTATAATATCTTTCGGTTTAAAACTCATATCAGTATGAATTTGATTTGTATATTTCTTATTCATTCGTTCTCCTTTTTACGATTAACAATTTACGTATGTTGTTATTGTAGCTATTTGTAGTTTAAACTATATTATTTTACCTTTCATCTAAAATGCCTTGTATTTCATAAATCCGTCAAATTCATTATTTGTATCTATAAAGTACAAATCGCACAGCAGCAGCTAAGACAAATATTAAGTACATGTAAATTGTTTTTATTTAGTAAATTCCTTCTTATACGCAACAGAGAACATATGTTTCGTTGTATGTTATAGAAGAAAATATGTCTCTAATAAAAGAAAGGAAGGAGAGGATGTAAGTGCACATAGAGCGAAAAAAGAAATCAAAATGTAAACTATCAAAATCTGAAATCATGCATTTGTATACTGAAGGGAAGAGCACCTCAGAAATCGCTGTGCTTGCTAATGTGTCTGCAAGGTATATTCGTATGGTTTTATCAGACAATAACGTACCAAGGCGTGCTATAGGGAGTTGGAAGAGAAAGTATGACATAACAGAAGATTACTTTAAAACGTGGTCAAACAATATGGCTTATATTTTAGGGTTTATAGCAGCAGATGGTGTTATACAGAAAGAAAATCAATGTGTCAGTATATCTCAAAAAGAAAGTTATATTTTAGAAAATATAAAAAAAGAACTAAAAACAAACCAGCCACTTTATCAAAACAAAAAAAACAAGCGTATACATGCTAAATATTAATAGCAAAACAATAAAAGACGACCTTATGAACATACACGGAATTATGCCATGTAAATCATTTAACATCGAATTTCCTTTTGTACCAGAAGAATATTTGCATCATTTTGTTCGTGGGTATTTTGATGGGGATGGTTACGTCAAGTATGAAACTTATACAGTTAATTTCGTAGGTGGATCATATAACTTTATGAATTCTTTACATCAAATTCTTCAAAATCGCAATTTACGAGCCGATTTACTAAATCAAAACAAACATTATCGCGTTATTTTATCTGGAAGAAAATCAATACAACTATTTTCAAATTGGATTTATAAAGACAAAGATATTTATTTGCATAGAAAATATGAAGTGTTTCAGAGAGAAAGTCTGAGTTTAGATCAATTACAAGATCGAAAATTAAAACAAACTCAAACTGCCGTTAAACAAAGAAAACAAAATTTCCTTGAAGAATATATGAAAAATAAATGTAATGCTACAACTTGTTCAAATTTAGAAATAAGCGAATCGGCTTTCAAACGTTGGCTAAAAAATGATAATCAATTTAAAAGAGATTATGAAAAGATTAATTTAACAATGTCCACTAGCGATAACTAAATATAAAATCCTAAAAAACCTTAGAATAGGTATGAAGATAGCTATTCTAAGGTTTTTTATTTTTAAATCATAAAGGATTCTTAATTTTATTGATTGAATATAGTAAATACATAGATTTTACAATTTTCTTGATAAAAAAGGAGAGAGACACCTTGCAAAAGAAATTTATCAATCCAGAAACGATGCCACCAACTTTTGGATATTCACATGTAGTGGAAGTTAGTAACGCTAAACGAACAATTTACATATCTGGACAAGTAGCGATTAACACTGATGGTCAAATAGTTGGCATTGGTGATTTAGCTACACAAACGCGACAAGTTTTCGAAAATATTAAAAGTGCATTAGAAACTTCGGAATTAAGATTTAATGATGTAGTAAAATTAACATTTTTCCTAACAGATATTTCTCAAATGGCCATTGTTAGAGATATACGAGATCAATACGTTGATACTAAGAATCCACCAGCAAGTTCAGCTGTCGAAGTTAGAAAGTTAATTAACGATAACTTATTAATTGAAATTGAAGCAATTGCTATAGCAAACTAATTTTAAGAACTTATCCGTAATCATATCAATGCAATTCGTTTAATGCGTTCAGTTAAAACGAATTGCATTTTTTATTGTCTTAAATATAATTTATATCTGGAGACATTTTCATCAACAACTTATAAAACAAACAACTAAACAATCCATCACACAGAATGATTAAAAAGAACGAGGGGAGGCTAATCACAAAAACTGAGTTATTTATAATAAGTTTATAATTTAAAGTTAGTTAACATAATATATATTATAGGTAGTTATAGAGACAAAGTGATTACAGGTATCAAAAACCAAGTAAACTATACTTAATGAGACGGAACGGAGATTTTTAGTGAGATTCATATGAAATCTTATCTAAACAAATTTCTTCGGTTTTTATCGTTTTTATTTGTTATAAATTCATCACAGCAAATCTTACTCAATAATCGCTTAAGATTTAACGAATCCAAATCATTTTTGATCGGCAAGAAATTTTTATACAGAAAAATTATTTCTATACAAAATATAAATTAGTAATTTTATTTTATGTTTTACTTAATGAACTTATTGCTATTTGCACACGTTTTACAACTTTACATTATTTGTTGTTATTTCTGTTATTTAGGCTTGCCTTTCATTACACTCATTGTTTTTTATTCTAGTTAACATAACGCTTATTTTTAACATAAAAAATCCTCCTCACCTTCAGGAAGATTTTTTGTTTGCTATTAATTTATTTATATCTTCTAGTAACAATCCCAATTGTAAATGACATTGGAAAAATCTAGATTTAACAGCTCTTCCTTACGTATAAAGAAATTAGCAACCCCAGAATCGCCCCACATAATATTTAATGAATCGTCTGTATCGATTTGCAGCAATAATATGTCATGTTGCTGGTATTTTTCTTCCCATTCTCTCGGATCTGTCTGTGTGAAAAATGGATATCCACCAATTTTATGTCCTTGATCTTTACATAAATCATCATACAGTTCGCCTAATTCTATATTATTTTCTTCATCAACAATCTCTTCCCAATCAATGTTATCACTAAAAATCATTTCAAATCGATAATCTCTTGGTGTTACTGGTTGATATGCCAACTCAAACTTTAGTTTTGCTGCTTCGGGTATGATAAAATTCTCTAAATGTAAAGTGTTTAAATAACTAAAATCAGTAATCACCTTAGTTAAATCCGCTGTGATTGTAGAATGATAAACAATTCGAAAGTCTTTTTGGCTTGTGGGATGATCAAAATCTGCTCCAAAAAGATCTTCTTCAGGACTTACGAAAAACTGTAACAATCCCTTTTGAGGCATATATTCAACATGCGGCATTTCTTCAAAGTTTAACTGCGCAAGTAGCATCATAGGTTGTCCATTTGAGTCTTTAGGATGCTCTTGATCTATAGGTAAATACGGATAACCACCAAACTTACTTTCAAAAAGCGTTGTCTCTGCTAATGTTCCAGACACTTTAACATACGGTTTCACACTTTCTTCTAAAATACTACGATACTGTTCTAGTTCTTTCGGAATTTGAAGTTGATACGTATTCTTCACTACATTTGCCTCCCTTTAGTAACGAATTGAAAATGCCTAACTTAATTATATAGTAAGCGATAGCTTAATTGAAAATCGTTAAAAATCCATTTTCACCCTCATTTTTTGCGCGCTTGTCGGACAAAGTAAATTATGCTCTAAAACCTTTTTATTGATAGTTCGAATTAATTCCGCTGCTTCTGCCGTATTTGTATTTTCTTTTAGTCTTTCTTTTAAATCTTTAATTTCTTTTGAAAGCTCAATCCACCTAGGCAAAATATAATTATTTGCTAAAGTTCTATAAAGTTGCTTTTCAGGATTGTAAGAAAGATCTTTATCGAGATTAAGAGGTTTACCTTTACCAGGTAAATTATCAAAAGCTCCTTTCTGTTCTGCTTGTTTAACGATAGAACTAATATGATCCTCATACGTATACGACCAAACTTTTTCATCTTTTACTAAAATCTCTTGTTTCTTTAATTTTTTATCGAGTTCTTCCTGATTCATAGATTTTCTCTCCTTTTTATTTTATAGTGTGGTTTTTATCTATTTCAAAGCTTTCAATCCATCAAATAACTTTTTTCACCCTCACACGCTATCATGACCGTCTTGAAACTCTTCATAAGTGGTTTTGTACCCTTTATCTTTTAAAGCTCTATACAAGTGATTATTGGCCGTTAAAAGAGGTTTGTTTTCAAGTTGTCCTGCTACCATATAAAAGTGAAGTTGAGTTGCATTAGAATTTATAGATGAAATTTGATTTTCAATGCGAGGAATATCGTTTTCAAAAGTTAGTTCTTCTAGCTGATTAACATGATCTACAGCAATACATGGCGGTATTCCATTTTCGTAAATTAAATAATTGAGTGTTTTTGCGATTGAAGATTACTTAATGCATGGATTTTTATTAAAGACAATGAAATGTTCTTGAAGATGTGAAGTTTGAGAATAATTATGAGGTAGATCAAGATGTTTTGCCTTTGCTGCAATGTGGCAGTAAGGATATTTAATTTTGATAGAATGATATAAGAGTCTTGCTACACTTTTGTAATAAGACTCTTTAAATAAGTTATTTACTAGAATAATTGTCTATTGCTTGAATAGAAAGTTCAAACGATTTTATTCTTCTTTCTAAAAGCGTTCTTTGAGGACTCCCAAGCTTTGACTTAACGTAAATCTTTTCAATTGATGGAAGCAAACCAATCAGAACATTACGAGCTTCTGCTAAATCTTCCTGAGTATAATGATGAGTTTCTTGCTTCCAAACACTTTCTAACATAGCTAAGCCGATACTAGCTGCTTTGAGTCTTTTTTTCACTAAAGTAGTATTTGATCCTTTTTGAGTCATCTGTGATAAGGCATTTTCAAGTTTACTAATTGTTGACTGTAAAGATTTTATTGATTCTACTTTATCTATATTTGATACGTTTTTCATGTTAATGTTATCCCTTCTACGTTGCTAACTTGTTTTGTTTAATGTTCAATGAAATCCTTAAAAGCTTGATTTCACTCGAAATATTTTAACATAAATAACTAACTGTATTCGAGTTGGACAATAACTTAAAGCAAAACAGCTATTCCTCTCTCCTCCCCTGTATCATTCTATTATATGTACTTCTTTCTTCTCATTAGAATTCCTATATAAACTAATTGTTAATATTGAATGTTTTATGAACAAAAAACGTACAAGTAATGTAACCTGTACGTTTTCGCTTTTATTCAGTAAGGTAATAAAGTAATAGCTTCCTGGTCTTCTCATAACTTATGAAATCTCTATACAAAATGGGATAATTCACAATTTCTGTTTCTAGAAAACGATATTGCGGAAACCACTCAAAAAACGATTTTCTTAACCACTTTATTTGTTGAAACGTAATGTTCTGTTCGTTTCCATTTAGTACAGAATTTAAAGTAGCTGCTGTATGCATCCAATGATGATTAAAATCAGCGTTTATACAATTATCTTCGGTAAATCTACTTTCTAAGTTTCGCTGCAATTTTGCTGTAGCGCGATAAGGAAACGGTTTGTACAGCGGACTAGGCATTTTCTGCAATTCATTAAAAATAACCCTTTTTCCTAACTTCAACTTTCTCCTCCTTTATTTCTCTATCCAATTTAATAAGTTTTCATAATGATATTGAGCATCTATATAGCCAAGGTTATATAAATTAACAAGTTTCTCTTTATTTCTTTCTATTCCGCTTATTGGAAGCTGTACGCTAGGCTGAATGACATAAAAGTTGTCTTTTTGTTCTATTTGATTCATATAAGATATCGTCTCATTATAAAAACGATAATGTTCTACTAAAGATTCTGCGATATTCGGATATTTTCTATATAAAATTTTAGCCAGTCTAGAAAATTTATTCCGCTGCTTTTCGTATCCTTCTGGTTTTGTCATGATAACTACATTCTTTTCATAACCATCAGTTTGAGCTTTTAGAACTGGAATAGGATCTATAATTCCTCCATCTAACAACTTACGATTATCGTATTCTACAGCAGGTGCTATAAACGGAACTGAGCTAGATGCACGGATGATTTTTAAAATATCATTTCCATGTTCTATTTTATTATAATAAACAGCTCGTCCTGATTCGCAATCAGTCGTCCCTATAACAAATTGTTCATTACAGTTTAAGAAAGTTTGAAAATCAAACGGGACAATTTTATTAGGTACTTCATCAAATAAAAAGTCCATCCCAAATAATTCACGTTTTCGAATTAAATTTCGATAAGATATATACCTGTAATCTGATACTAGTTCTGTATTTACTTTCTTATTTCTCCCTTTTTGACGTGACAAATAGGTTGCCCCCATACAGGCTCCAGCTGATACGCCGACTACATACGGAAAGAATAAGTTCTTTTCCATGAAATATTCGAGTACACCTGCAGTATATAAACCTTTCATTCCTCCGCCCTCTAATACTAAACCGATATTCTTCATGTTATATCCCTCTGCTTCTTTTTTCTTAATTTCATATTAGCACAAGATTTTAAGATGAGGTTATATAAACTAATTACAACAATAACCAGAAACTACTAAAGTAATGTCATAATATCTTTGTGAGTAACATGTTACAATATAAGTAATTCATTCCACATATATTAAAGGAGGAATTTAATATGGGTTTATTTAGCGGTATTTTAGGAAATGCATCAAATACGAGTTCTGAAAGTGTAGAACGTGATTTAGAGAAGATTATGCTAGACGATGAAAAAGTAGAGCATGCTTATAAATTAATTCGTGATCTAATCGTATTTACAAATCGTCGACTTATTTTAGTAGATAAACAAGGAGTAACCGGCAAAAAAACAGAATACCATTCTATTCCTTATAAAAGTATTACACAATATAGCATCGAAACGGCTGGGCATTTTGATTTAGATGCAGAACTTAAAATTTGGGTGTCTAGTATGGAGGATCCAATTACGAAAGAATTTAAAGGTGACGATAGTATTTTAAGCATTCAAAAAGCGTTAGTGACATATACGACAAAGTAGTGGTTTCTTGTATTTTTATTCATTTCAGAAATTACTAACCCGAGTATTTTGGAAGAAAATACATCATTTTTGTATATTTAATCTAAAATAACATAAAAAGGTAAAGCGTGTTTTATATGCTTTACCTTTCTTTTTTGTAATAAATAAGTGTAGTTTTATCATTTAATTTCTTTATAACTTCTGTTCTTTTATACTCCATCTTTTCATACAAAAAACAATTTTTCTCTTCTTCTAAAATAGTAGCAAGTTCCCAGCTCGTTGCTTCAGGAAACATTTCCTCAATTAATGTAATCACCTTTTGAGCAATTCCTTTTCCTTGATAACCCGGATGAATAAACATTGGACTGATCCAAAATTTAGAGGGTGTTTCTTTTTGTGAAATGCATATCGCTCCAACAAGATTCATATCCACTATTATTTTATAGAAGCCACCGTTTACTTGATTTATTCTACAAATAGTTTTTTCGATAGTTTCATTTGCTGGATTTGTTTCATAGTCTTTATATTTATGTAATAAAGGGCTAAATGAGTCTATTTGCATTTGAAATATAACTTCTACATCAGTTTCTGTCGCCTTCTCTAATATAATATCCATGTTACCAATTTAGACGCTTTCTTAAAGAAGTAATATGAGCGGTATGATGACGACCATGCCATGCGTATAGTCCTATTGCAACAGCAAGTTTTGTTTCACCAGTTTCAGGATGGTTAAATGTCTTTTCTAAATCTTCAATTTCTAGAGAATATAAAAGGTTAACCCATCTTTTATGTAATGAATCTAGCATTACTAGTGAAACATCTACCGGTAATTTTGAATCGGGTAACTCTGCCCACTTCTCTTCTTTATACGGCTTAATAGTTGGATTCTTTTCTGTCAGTGCTAATTTAAAGCGTATGTAGCTATTCATATGGCTATCAACGACGTGATGAACTACTTGGCGTACAGTCCAACCTCCAACGCGATATGGTGTATCTAACTGCTTCTGATCTAAATCTTTAATTGCCTTTGTTAGTTCATGAGGTAAATCTTCAATTTCTTGAATCCATGTATCAATCATTTCTTCCGTTATAGGACGTTTGTATGTAAATTGGCCAATTGGATAACGCAAATCATTCATGAATAAGTCCTCCTTATTATAAGCGCGAAGTATTTCTCCAAATATAATGTACAAACTTCACATGTTCTCCATTTAATTCTACAGATGTTGTATCTGATTCGTTTTGATAAGAAGAAAATCCGCTTTTTTCTAGTACAATTTGTGATGCGAGATTATTAGTCGTTGTTTTAGCATAAATGTCAGTAATTTCATTATTTTTCGCTACATCTAAAATTAATTTTACGGCTGCTGTTGCAACTCCTTTTTTAGTAAATTTTTCTCCGATCCGATACCCTAGTGAACTAATTCGAGTTTCCGTATCTATATCTACTAAATTGATTCGCCCTACAATTTCTTTTTCTTCATTACGAATTAAATAAAAATAAGAATCTCCATCCGCTTGTTCTATTAATAAATCGTCTAGTAGTTTTTGGAAATATTCAAATTCAAAATATTTCGAGCCACGATTTGGTACCATTGTTTCAAAAAAAGATTTATTCGTAAGTTCAAACGTAAATAAATCCTTAACATCTTGTTTCTTTAGTTGCTCTATGTATATTTCCATCTCGTATTCTCCTTCTTGATTTACTAACTGTTATACATTCTTTTTTAATCAATTATATTCCTGCTATTTCTTTCGATTAAGCAATACAGATAGTAGCACTTTCGGATGAAAAAGATGAAATGGACTACGAATTAAATTCATCACTCGTACTAATCGAATATAAACATCAGAATTACTTGCGGATAGTCGATATATTTGTTTCGTATACCATAGCTGAAATTTTTGTTTTGTAGTTAATTCTCTCTTTAGCTGCGGGTGACGTGATATTTCTGTCGTTGTCATATCCCAAGGGGTTTCTATTATATTAGCTGTCTTTTTATAAAATTGTTGTGTAAATGTTTTATCAAGCTGTTTTCTGCCTTGCAGAAGTAATTGCAACTGGTGAGCCTCCATAGCAGCAACTGATACGCCTTGGCCGAAAACGGGATCAAAACGACATTGCGCATCTCCAACAACTAATAAGCCTTCTGGTACATTATTCACTAAATCAAATCGCCGGCGTACTTGATAAGGAATTTTGTATGTCTTTATATCAGTAATTCCCTCAGCCTTGTTTAGGAAGTCTGTAACATTAGAAATTGATAGGTTTTCAGCAAAATCATAAAACTCATCATCTGTTTGTGGTGCTTTCTCATTTGCGTATCCACTGAAAGTAACAAAATAACGATTATCTTCTATCGTTTGAATAAGAACGCCATAAGGGTTATCAGGGAAACTCGGAGACATTAGCATATTACAACAGTCTAACTCCTCATTTTCTTTAAGTTTGAACATTTTCGTTGCGTAAAATAAATCAATACGAACTTTCTCTTCTTTTACTTCAATTTCGTATTCTCGTAGCCATTCTATACTTTTTGAGCCAAATCCACTCGCATCAACTACAAGATCTGCATGAACTTCTTCTTGTGTGTCTGTCTCTAAATATTTAACTTTTACTCCACACACTTTGTTAAGCTTTGCATCTACCAATAACCCTTTAACCAATGTTTCATATTTAATAGTAATATTTGAAATTTGATGTATTCGTTTTTGAATATGCCATTCTAGCAAAGGACGACTTTGTTGAATCATATGTACTTCCCCTATGAACGGTTGTTTCCATAGACCGAATTGATGCCATTTCAAATCACGCGTAAAGTTGTTTATAATACTACCCGCTTCTATTAATTCGTTCGTAATATTAGGAAACAATTCTTCAATTGCGTTTTCTCCACCTTTTAATAACACGTGAGGATGATTACTTTGTGGAACTCTTTTTCTCGAAGACTTTCCATCCCATCTTTCACCAGCTTCTATAATGATTACTTCTTTAAAAGAAGTTGATAATGCTTTTGCTGCAAACTTTCCTGCCACACTTCCACCAATAACGATAGCCGTATTAAACATATTTTCCCCCTTAATAAAAAGAGATCCTGCCTTGTATGAATGAAACAGGATCTTAAACTAATTAACTTCTTTATCATTATACTTAAAATACATCAGTAAATTGCAACATTAAAATTAAAATACCTAATCCCCATACGTAATACGCGAATACTTTTAAGGATTGACGTTTTAAATATTGAATCATCCATGAAACGGCTATGTATCCAAAAAACGCTGCTGATAACGTTCCGACAATTAAAGATGTACTAGAAATAGATTCTGCTTTCCCTTGAAAAACGTCTACAAATTGCAAAATAATGGCTCCGACAATGGCTGGCGTTGATAATAAAAAAGAAAAGTAAGCAGCAGTTTCACGGTCTAACTGCCTCCATAATGCAGCGACGATTGTCATACCAGAACGAGAAATCGCTGGGAAAATAGCAGCCGCTTGAAATGAACCGATAATTAATGCGTCTTTATATGTGATGTCATCCATTTTTTTACGACCATTCTTTTGTTTATCTGCCATGTAGAGAAAGAATCCGGTCACTAAAAACTCCCAACCGATCGTGATTCCTGTTTTTGAAATATCTTCAAAGAAGTCTTTAAACAATAAACCAATAACAACTGCAGGTATCGTCCCAACAATAAGTAATAACATGAGCTTTGAAAATGGGTTTTTAATTAAATATATAAATTCTTTTTTGTAATAAATAAACACTGCAAGTAAAGTCCCAATATGCAACATCGTATCTAAAAATAAGCCTGCTTTATCTAATTGAAATAAATGCCTTCCTAAATAAAGATGTCCGGTACTACTGATTGGTAAAAATTCTGTTAAACCTTGAATTATACCTAATATGAAAGCTTCTAACCAATTCATGATGGTCTCCTTTCTCTTTTGCTTGTACCAATATATGAGGGTTAAATTTTCGATATGAAAAAAACTATATTTCTCTATGAATTTACTTTTAATTTATGGATATATATGTAAAGAGAATTAAGGAGGGTTATTATGTGGAAGCACACAAAATTTGGTAATGTATTACTTTGGGTAGGCCCTATCCTTGTATTTTTAGGACTATGTATGACAAATGTTATTTCAGATATTCCTTTCTTTGAGGGAAAACATAAAACGATTGGTATTGTACTTATATTTATAGGGATATTCTGTTTTATTGTGGCTAATCATTTGAAAAAAGGAGAAAGATATGAAGAATAAATCTAAATAAAAAACAATCCTGGCATATTAGCTAGGATTGTTTTTTATTAATGTTCATTATTTGTAGAATACTTTATCAACGTTATATTTCGCTTTATATTCATTAATGATATATGTTTCGTAAATTTCTCTTTCTGTTGGATCTTCTACGATACATGCATCAATGCGGTATACTTCATCACGGTGATTTTTAATTGGTGAAACATTATCTTCAAAATGCTTCTTAATACGTTGTCTAATTTTACGAGCTTTACCTACGAAAAGTAGTTCGTCATTAATATTGTAAAACATAAAAATGCCGCCTTTATCTCTAGGGAACAAGTGAAAATCGATAAATCCATTAATTGGAGTAATGATTGGCTCGTCTCCTTTAATAACTTGTTTACGTTCAGTAATTGTAACATCAACTTCAGGGATACTAATTTTAATCAAGTTCATTCACGTCCTCTTTTATTATAAAGATAAATAATAGCATACATAAGTAAGAAAAGCTATGTTCAGAGGCATATTTCATTTTATAATTCAAATATTATAGGTGTATCATGTAAATTGTTCTTCCAAATCATATGATCACTGGATTCGCCCCAGTAATCTTTCAATACATAGCTAGGTTTTCCAAACTTTTTCGTCCATATACTTTGCGCATTTTTATATCCACTATCTAAACAATATTCTGTTATCCCTCTGCTAAGTAATGTAAGAAACATTGTATGTAGTAATAAACTCCCTATTCCCTTTCTTTGATACTCCGGAAGTATGAATACAGTTCCTATTTCATACAAATTTTTAAGTACACCACCTGTACAACTATTAATCAATGTACTTGCTGGACCAATTTCGATTGTTCCAATGATTTTATCGTTACTTGTATCAATTGCTAATAAAAAGTAACGACTTTCTCCGTTACTATCAAAATCACTTTTCAAATACTGCTTTTTTGAGTTAATTTCATTTTCTATGTCATCCAATAATTGTGACAATCCTTCATTTTTGTATGTATTCGTAATAACTATCCGGAAAAATAAATATAGTTCATCTACATCATTCAAATTTGGTCTTCTAACTGCAACGTTAGTCATGAATGCATTCTCCAATCTTCATTATGCCATTGTCAATACAACACTTTACATAATCTATTCATCATTATTCTGCAAAAACCTGCATAAATCCAGCAGTATAGAAAGCTCAGTATAAATATTGATAAAATAATTTTTATGTCCATAGTTGTATGAACAGTAGGACCAAGTACCGGAAAACGGAAAACATCGAGAACGATCATAATCCCTATAAGTAGACAAGTCGCTGAAAAGGAAACAATCCAAATTCTCCTCTTGAATTTTAAAAAGGCTAGTCCTAAGGCTAGTCCTAATAAGCCTGTAGTAAAAGGAAAGACAATTAGTTCACTTGGCTCAATAATAAATAATAGAAAAATAGTAAGAATATAAGAAAGTATTCCCTCACGAATAGAATAGAGAATAGCAAAAAAAATCGGCAATGTCGAAAATGGACTAATGAGCAAACCTATACCAGGAATTAAGTTCCCCGCTGCTTGAAACATGGTGGCCAATGCACTCATCAAAGCTGTAAGTACTAACTTATTCGCAAGGGACAAGTTTCTTTTATGAACAAAGCTTATATCATGCTCTATCATCAGTTGATACCAATAACGTACAAAACGATTCATTAAAATACCCCCTAAAGATACCTCATTCATTACTTTCTATATTATTCGTACACATATGGTTTATGAGTTACTTTCTCCAAGTTAATAGATGCTAATACATTGAAGATTTTTAGGGGGACAAGTTAAGTCTTGCGTTTTGGAAACAGAATAAATTCCTTATGTTTTTAGACTGAGCATTTGTATCGTATCAAGGAATAATTTCAAAAATGGTACCTTTGTTAAAATCAGTTACTTTCATAGAACCGTAAACTCCTAAATATAACCTAGTTTGAGCCGAATTTGTTCCTAAACTCATATAATAAGCTGCTTGCGTACCAAAATCATAATTGGTTTCAATAGCATGAAAGTCAGCATGTTTACCGTCTGTACCGGCTCTAGTATAAGCTAAAACACCCTTAACTGGCGGTCGAGAATCTTCTTTCTTAGCAAGGTCGGTAAAAACAACGCTACCCGTTAAATTTGAAATTGCATTTCCCATATATGGCTGAACTCCTGTAAGTGAAGTTCCTCCAAACTTATCGGTTCTAAAATCTTTATGAAAATAACTAAGTAGAGGCAGAATACGCTTCACTGAAGTTTGTATTGTTTCATCATAATAAACTATTGTTCTCTCATCCAAAGTCTGATTTTCGGAACAATGTCGTATAAAAGAAGTAGGTAAATCCCCTTCCCATCCTCGCCACCCAAAATTGATAAAACCATCTTGATTGGGAGTTAACCTCATAAAATGCATTTGAACAAGTTCTGTAACTGGTATAGGTTTATATTGAACAAATGAAAAAATAGACTCTACAATATCCTGTCCGACATTTCCGGTGTATTTGATATATTGATTATAAAACCTTTGAAATGAAATGCCGGTTATATTACGTACTCCTTTTGCAATTACTGTAAGTGTTTCTTGTATAGATAAAGGAAGGTCATTAAAGCGTGTAACTACAGGAGGGTTATTTATAAATGTATTTTTATTTACATCGATTTCAATTATTTTTCCTGCTATTTCTAAATCATCTTGGCTTAAATTAAATGGATCATAACCTGATCCGCCATCTCCATTTGTAAAAACAAGTTTTCCAGTCTCAGGTGAAAAGTTTAAACTATTGACTCCGTTATGATTAAAAAATGGTCTTCTTACATTCAGTAATGTTCGTCGCTTTTGAGCTTGGCCGTTAGATTGTAAAGTCCATTCTTCCACTGTATCAATGTGATCATATTGCGTATTTCTATTAACCCACTTTAAATTTAACGTTTTAGGGTCACAAGGATTCGGTTTAAATTGTTCAGAAAGTGCACCTGGACCTTGAGTTCCGGCTACTGAATAATGAAGATAAAATAAACCGTTTTGATAAAATTGTGGATGAAATGCAAGTCCTAGTAATCCTCGTTCATCATAGCCGCTACTAGAAACACCTTCTTCAGATGTACCTAATTTAATAATTAGGTGACGCATATCTAAAAATTTCTTTATAACTCCGTCCCCTATGTAAAAAATCTCTCCTAATTGAGTTGCGATAAATAGTCTTTCGGTCGATTCACCTGGAAGTATCGTTGTTTTCAATACGGTTGGTAAATTTACGTTATGAACAATGGGTCGTAAATTAACTTTAACTTTTGTCAATTAACTGTACACCCCTTTTTCTTCTTTTTTATAGAAGAATATGATTAGAGTAGTTCTGTTAGTATTAAATAAGTCGCATTCCTTTTTATTACAATTTTGTATATAATATAAGTATCAATATACTGGGGGGACTAATTATGACACTCTTATTACAAATCATCGTACCACTTATATGTGCAATATACTTATTTACCCTCTATCATAACGGAACGTATGGATCAGCTTCATTTATTTTAGCAGTCATGATAGGAATTTTCGGTTTAGAGAATATTTTTCAATATGCTAGTCTAACAGATCATACTATTTATCCATATTGGGGAAGTTTGAAGGCTGTTGTTATCATTTTATCAGTCGTATTTCTCTTTAAAAAAGGTGGTTTAACAGGAAAATATTGATTTGTAATGCGGTCCATATTTTCTTGTTAAATCGCTTTTATTTTACAAAATAAGAAATATTTATGTAAAAACAAGAAGGGATGTGTTACATATGTCTATAAATATTATTTCAATAGTCTCTATCATAATATGGATTGTGTTAATTACAGAACTTATAAAACCTTCAAAAGAACAGAATGGACGAAAAATAGTAACTTTAGTAACTGCTGGTTCCGCATCAACACTAATTTTGACGGTTTCATTTATTCAAAATATCCCGTTTTGGAATTGATAGTGATATAACAACCAAAAATATGTATAAATAAAAAGATTAGGATTCACTCCTAATCTTTTTATTTTGGGGTAGAACCACACATCCATCAACTTAAGAATAAACGCCACCAAAACAAAAAAAGCCCCAAAGTTTTCTTGAAAATAAGTTGGGGCTTTTGAACCAGAAAAGTACATTTTCAACTATGAAAACTACGATAAATTTTTCCTTTTTTCCTACTTGCTAAATTCAGCAAGTAAAATATTTTTAAAAGGATTAGGACTGCCAGTTCTACCCAAACTATTCCAATTGACGACCAACGTATGATTGCCTCCAAGTGTACCTCCAACTAGAGTTGTAAACCCTAGAATACCACCTGAGTGTCCCCATATCGAGACACCGCTTGGCAGCTTAGTTTCATAGATTCCAAGACCATATCCATCGATTCCTTCTTTTCCTGTAGGAACTGTAGTAAGCATTTGTTTTAGTTGCTGTTCCTTCAGTAATTTGCCACCGAGCAAGTAAGAGAAGAATTTGTTTAAGTCGTCAGCAGTAGAAATCATATCTCCAGCAGAGCTACCTGCACTTGGGTTATAATAAGTAACGTCTTTTAGCTCACTTGCTCCGTCTGGTTGGACATATCCACGGGCATGGTTAGTGCCTGGAATAACACTTGAGTTGCCTGGTAGGAATGTATTCGACAATTCAAGTGGTTCAATAATTCGATTTTCAACCTCTTCCGCATAGCTGTTTCCAGTTACTTTTTCAATAAGAATGCCCAGTAATACGTATCCTGTGTTTGAATAAGACCAGCCCTTTCCTGGAGCAAAGTCTGGAGGCAGAGAAACCCCCATCTTCACTAACTCTTCAGCCGTATACGATTTTTTTGTATCCGTAAAATCAGCGTCTTTTGACCTTGAGTATTCAGCGATACCACTTGTATGGTTCAATATGTGCCGGATAGTAATCTTGTTACCATCATATCCATTTCCTTGAATGACACCAGGCAACCAGTCTTCGATGTAGTCGTTTAGCTTCAGGCGATTCTCTCCAGCTAATTGAAGTACAACTGTTGCGGTGAACGTCTTCGTCACACTCCCAATGCGAAAGCGAAAATCTGTTTTCATTGGTTTCTTGGTTCTCAGATCCGCTATTCCAGCGGCATACCCCCACGTTTTTCCACCCTCAGAAGTTTTAGCAAGTATCCCCGGGTATCCAAGTTGCAATGTATCCCGCATTGCTTGCTTGACGGAAGTATGATCTCGTTGCGTATTTGTTTGTAACGAACTAGATACATTTTGAGTGGGCTCTGCTTTTATAATTGAGGTTGGTGTTGTATATAACAGGGAACTTCCAACTATTAAAAGGGCCAAACTTGCACATGTAATTTGACTACGTATTTTCATAAGGCATTCCTCTCCTCTATTCATATTGTATAAGTGTTTGCTTGCTGTTCCTTACTTCCTAACAAGACTTAGGGAAAGGCCCTCACGCATATAGATTAAAGCCCCAGTACAAAGGTATCTATCAATACCAACAATTTGAGCCATTTAAATCTCCATCCCTTCTATAACAAAATTATTCAAAGGTATGAAAGCATATTATGTACCCTTAGTTATTGTTAGGATTAACACAACATGAGACATAACCCTAACCCATATTTTACTTTATTTATCCATAATATGTATTGAGAAAGAATGTAAATTCGAATCCTTTCCGTAACCCAACTATTGATTGTTTTTTCACCTATTATAATTAGTTATTTTGAATTCCATAATAAAAAAACTGTAAAAAAATAACGATTCCCTTAACGTACAGGAAGCGGTTGAAAAATATGTCTATACGCACAATTTTCTTGTTTTGATATGGTGAACCCATCGCCATCAAGTTATCTAAATAAAACACCCTCTAAAAATTAAGAATATTCAAAAATGAAAATAGACATTTATTCACTTCGTTTGTTATAATTCAAACAAAATAAAAAATCGTTTACATTTTACGATATCAAATTTACTGGAGGGGATAAAGATGAAAAAAGCACTTTACATCAATATAGGTGGAGAAGGACACTTAAATCCAACATTAGGATTAGTACATGATTTAGTACAACGTGGAGACAACATTGTCTATTATTCATCAAATGATTTTGAAGAAAAAATCAAAAAAGCAGGTGCACAATTCCGTCCCATCAATCAAGAGGCACAAAGAGAGCTTTCGGAAACTATAAATCTTATGACTTCCCATCCTCAAGAGTACTTATTACACTTCCTTCATGCTATGGAAAGAATTACTGATGCCATTTTTGAAGAAACCTCCAAAGAAACATACGATTACATCCTCTATGATGCACAGTCTTTACCTGGAAAATGGGTTGCATATTTCTATGGGAACCATAATTAATAATCAGCCTGAATTCTATCAAAAATGTTTCGTCGGTTTAAAAGATCTCAATGCGAAAGTAGTACTTAGTATAGGCAAACAATTAATAGTGGAGCAGCTAGGAGATATACCTGATAATTTTATTGTTGGTAACTATCTTCCACAATTAGATATACTGCGTCAAGCGGATGTATTTATTAGTCATTGTGGAATGAATAGCACAAGTGAATCACTTTATTTTGAAGTACCTCTAGTTATGCTCCCATTTATAAATGATCAGCATACGATTGCTGAGCGAGTATACGAACTTGGCGCAGGATTTATGTTAAATATCCAGCAATTATCGGCCGAGGATTTAAAACATGCCGTTAATGAAGTGTTGCAGCATTCGATTTACAAAGAGAATGCCAAAAAAATTAGTCAATCATTCCGTGAGGCAGGTGGTTATATCAAAGCTGTTGATGAGATTGTTACATTTACTCGTTAATTCTGCTATGTATGCCACTCAAGGCCTATTAACTTAAGAATTTTATAACACCCTACAACAAGAATATAGAAGATAGAAGAAATGCTGGCAGTATCCCATACTCATCAAGATAAGAAATTAAATACCCCATTACTATCAATTCTTAAATTGATAGTAATGGGGTAGCACCATATACCCAGCAAGCTAAGGTCTTGAAGTAGCCCCTAAACAAAAATTTAAATTTTTCTACAGTAATTTATGTGAATTCAACTCGTTTTTGGGAACATATGTGGTCCTTTTATAATTTGAATTTCTTTTTAAGCTTCTTATATTTTCTGTACGAACGTCTAACAATGTTTAACATAAAATACGGTATTTTAACGGGGAAAGGCAATTTATAAATGAAAGGAAAATAAAAGGTGAAATATGCCTTTTCTAGGTCTCTCCACTTACTATCTTCTTTTGTTTTTAAGAAATCAGATACATCGACCACATATCCCCTTCCTTTTTCCATCATCACATTTTTCCCGTGAACATCACAAGGAGTTAACCCTTGTTCCCTCGCATACTCCAAAGCCTCATTGATATCAAGTATTACCTGCTTAGGAATTTTAATCCCCTTATGAATAGCATCGTATAAAGTAATTTCTTTTAAACGTTTCAATACTATGAAATTTTCTCCTTTATATATAAGCTTTGAATAAGAAGGATGATTTCCAATTCTTCGGTATGCTTCTGACTCTTTTTCAATTCCTTCTCCTTCTCGCACGTAAACTTTCACTACCCAATCTTTGTATTCTCTGTGCATGAATACTGCGGCATAATTACCTGTCCCTAAACACTTCCAAAGTCTAGGAATATCTTTAACTACTACAGGCTCGAATTCATCCTCACTTCGTATGCTTACCTCTTTTAATAATTCGTCCTTTATTAATCCCACAAAACTATTTATACTCATCATTCCCACTCCGGTTTTGCTAAAAGGGGCCCACCCACATTTTAACGAAAATATACACTAAGCGAATTTTAGCATAAAACGAGTCATCTTTCTTCTTAAAATAAAAAGATGACTCGTTCTATTTGAACTGTTGAATACTTAATATTTATTCCGCTATTCATAGCCAAAAACTGTACAACATAAAAATATTTCTAACTATTTTCATTTTTTCACAGGCAACTGTATAGGGCTTTTCTTAGTGCAAGTTCTCTTAGTTCATTACCCATGCCAAATCTATATTACTCTATTTTATAATCTAAAACACTGTTTAGAAGTGTAGCAAGATTTTTTTAATTGTTCAAATTCTTGTTCCACTAATATCTTTGTTAGCTAAAACTTTTATTGTTTTAATAGCCTTTTGTTTAATTCCCACAATGCTGTTTTGTTGCTATCCCATTTCAAAAACGTTACTGCTTCCTCGAAGCATAACCATTTATAATTGAAGTGTTCTTTAGATAATGATATGTTTTTTGTAGGGACTTTAACTCCAAAAGAAAATTCTTTTATTACATAAACCTCTTCTCCCCAAAGGAATCCTCCAACTACATCCTCTACTGGTAGTGAAGACACAGAATCTAATTGTATATATGGACATTCTCTTGTAATACCAGCCTCTTCAAACGCTTCCCGTTTTGCTGATTCAATAGGAATCTCACCGTCTTCTCCGCCACCAGCTATTCCTTGCCAATAACCATAATCACTTCGGTTAAAAATACCATATTGAATAGAATCGTCAGTTTTTATATAAGGAAATATCAATACTTGATATGGTGCTCTCATTACTTAACCTCCTCTCGAAAATAAGTTTTAAATCAATATGAATAAAGAGCCGACATCACAATTCTACATTATTAATGCAGGTTTATAATGTCGGCCCTCTATTTTTAAAGAATTTTATTTTTCATAAACAGGCATACTCTTAACAGAGGAAAAACTGTTTATTCCTTGTCAAATTTGTTTAGCATGGTTTTCCTAAATGTTAGCAGTACCCCATATTATTCAATTGCTCCAGCAACGTCATAATCATTTAAATCTAATTCAATCGGTTGTCCGAGCGCTAGTTTAGCAAGTTCCGCTCCTAAGTATGGACCAGCTGTTAAACCCGAAGCTCCTAATCCATTCGCAACGAGAATTCCTTCAAAGTTAGGTAGCGGTCCGATAACAGGTAAGAATCCTGGTGTGAATGGTCTGAATCCAACTCTCGTTTCAAGCATTGTAGCATTTTCTAAGCCAGGTGCAACTGCTAATGCTTTATGGAATACTTCATGTAGACCACCTGCTGTTACACGATGATCGAAACCCGTATCATTCTCATGTGTTGCACCAATTACGACATGACCATTGTCGAACGTTAAAATATATTGATCGTTTGGCGGCATAACAACTGGCATATTTTCTGTTGCTGTATTTTCAATTTGCAGATGAACAATTTGTCCTTTTTGGAATGTAACTAAGAAATTAATTCCTAATGGGTTCAAGATTTCATTCGCCCATGCACCTGCAGTTACAAGAACCTTTTCTGCTAAAATTGTTTCATCGTTTACTATAACTCCAGTAATATGATTTCCTTCACGGACTAATATGGCATCGCCTTTTATAAAAGTTGCACCATGTTTTTTCGCAGCACTTATTAATGCATTGCGTAATAATCTTCCATTTACTCGTGCAGCACCACTAATATGAACAGAACTATATTCGTCTGATAATGCTGGGAATAATTTTTTTGTTTCTTCAGCTGATAAGCGAGTGATTTCACCAATCTCTGGGGCATCTTCACGTCGTTTATAAGCTCGCTCTTCCATTTGATCTAACTTTTTTTCGTCAGTATGTAAACTAATTGCACCTACACGATTATATCCTGTGTCAGTTTCACCGTCTTCTTCTAATTGCTGAATTAACGAAGAATAGTAACGTGCACCGCCTTTAACGATTTTATACCATGCTTTATTACGACGCTGTGATAGCCATGGACATACAATACCTGCTCCTGCATCAGTTGCTTGCCCTAATTGTTGGCGATCCACGATAGTAACATTCGCACCTGCCTTAGCAAGATGATAAGCAGTAGACGCTCCTAAAATTCCAGATCCAACTACAATATACGATTTCATTTCAAACACCTTTTCTCTTTTGCTAATTATATAAATATAAGAACATTCCTTAGTATAATAGAAGGAATGCTTTTTTCAATGTACTCATCACAATTAATTGTTGCAGCATTGTGACTTTCTTAGTCATTATTTTTTCTTCTTACGGAATAATTCAATTGTTTTATAGCCTTGTGAAAGGATTTTTATCATTTTCTCTAGACGTTTTTCACGTGTTTTTTCTTGTTTCACAGAAAAAAGATTACGTGCCCAATCTTTTTGGTATCCAGGCGTTAAACTTTGATAAAACTTAAGTTCATTCGGATGATTAGCTAATAATGCTTCAACATCTTTAATTCGATCTGCATAATCGGCAACACATTGACTCATAGCAGATGTTTTCATTGTTTTTTTCTTTTCACGTTTTAAACCTACAACAGTAAAGACTTCATCCATACTTACCATTCGTGCAAATTTAATATTGCTTTCTCCCACATAACCATCTTCTCCAACGTTTAATGCCGGAAACATCTCATCACGGTGAATAAACGTACTATAACGAGCATTACCTTTTTTCGGATATGCGAAGAACACGTAACCTTTTTCAATTAGTAATTCTTCATTACTAATAATAAAATTCGTTTGTTTCACCATTTCATCAAGCGTTTCTACAAATATAAAGATAGCATCGTGTTCTTTTGAGAATACAGTTTCTTTACCTGTAAAAATGTCATAATTACTTGGTTCGTTAATTACGACCATATTTGTATACTTATTAAGTTTCAATTTATCAATAACTGACATAATAATCTTCCTTTACATTCAAAATTCATTGTACATACTTTTTCGTACTGTTCTAGTGTATTATATGTATTAAGAAAATCAAACTTTAAATCATATTATTCTGCTGCAAAAGAACCAGTTTTTCATACATATGAAGAAACTGAGGAAACATTAACTATACCGCAGTTTCCGAAACATATTAGACGAAAACCATTTACACCAAAAAATAATAAAGATAGCCGCCTCTGATTAAGTACCGGCTATCTTTATTATTCATAACTTAATAGCAAATAAAGTATATAAAAGCTCTCTATATTGCTCTTCTGTAACCTCACGCTTAGTTTTTGCTCCATAAATAATTTCAGTTACACTATTATTCGTTAAAGAGACATGCCCAGAGTCCGTCAATTTCACTGCAATTGGTCCCTTATTAAAAATAGATTTCTCATCTTCTATTACTCTTCTTTGAACATCGTTTACTACTATCTCATCAATAATATGTTTATAAAAGGCATGACAAACTTTCCATTCTCCTTCAGCATCTATTCTTTCTAAAACATAATTTCCTTTACTCGTATCTTTTCGTCTCACCCGGTACGAACCATTCTTTGAAGAAACAGACTCATCAGTAAAAGGTACAGGAACAAGAGGTACTAATGAAGCTATACCTACATCAATTAAATACTGTAGATTATCATAAGTTAAAATAATTGTTATATGGCCATCCTCAAGTGCCCATGCATTTATATCATTTTTATAAACCGTACCTAATGCCAGTTGTACATCATAGCCACAGTCTTTTAAGAAATAGTAAAAAAGGGTGTTTAATTCGTAGCAAAGTCCACCACGGGAACTAGTTAAAATTTTCTCTCGTAAGTTTTCCAGAGAGATTTGATTCGTATTTCGTGCTATAACGTCTAAATTCTCAAATGGTATAGTATGTGCAAATGAAAAGAGTATAGTAGGTAATTCTTCAAACGTTACTTCATTACGTTTTTTAAGATTTAATCTTGCGAAAAGCTGATCTTGTAAACTTGTCATATTTAGCACCCCTTAAAATTTTATAAGTATAAATAATATATGCTGATTGTAAGTTTTAAGGGGTACTGTAACAACGTACATTTTATGTAACTGTACCGGTACAAAAAGTCTAACCGACAAGATCACTAAAGATAAGAAGCTACAAATACAAATTTAATAGTTTGTCTATAGGTAAATTATTACAATCGCTTAAATCAACAAAATACTGAAGTTGCCACATTTGGCTCTTTTTAGCTTGATTGCTGACAGGCTTATCCCATATAGGATAAATCCTCATAGCCATCTTGCCTTTTTGATTTTGTGTTCTCAAGATTTTTTCCTTAAGAAGAATCTCTTTAGGCAAAATGAATTGTCCTAGTTTATGATCATCTATACAAGTAATAACTAATAAATCAGGAGCAGCGTCATAAGAAAATGCTTGATTTTGCATGTTGTCATCTTTCTCCCAAAAAGAAACAAATTGACCAATTTTATTAGGAGTAACTTTTGATTTTCTAAAACGAATGGTTTTGTTATTTAAGCGGAATAAACATCCTGCATATTCTGCGTTTTGCTTTTCTTCTTTTAGATTCGTAATCATTAAATTGTTAGGTTGGTAAACTATATTATTTAAATTTCGGATCGTATCATTAAAATTGTTCAAAAAAACTCCCCCTTTATTCATCTCTTAGTTTACCACAAACATCAGTTCTTCTATATCGTATATAATCATGAACTAAGTGAAATGGGGGAATTTAGCAGGATATAATTTTTACTTTAATGTACTTAGTTTTTCAATTGCTTGTTGCTCAGTTGCTAAGTAAAAAATGTCATTCCCTTTATTACATTCATAAATAAAGTCTTTTAAGCTTTTACTAGTGTAAATAGAGAAATCCCCAATGATAGCAATCTTTACCTTGTAGTTTATAAACTTTTGAAGGATATCACCCGCAAGACGTGTTTTTAAATCAAAGAAGCTTTCACTTATTAATGACTTGTGGATAATAATATGCTTCGCATCTACCTCGTATTGAACTGTTGCCATAGTATCTAATGCAGACTGAACATCCGATATTAATACCTTATCGTTTCTAATGACCGCAATATTGATTCCATCGATTACTACTTTCTTTATGTCCATAGTCCCACCCCTTTATAATGTGCACCGTATGAGTAAAATTGTTTTACAAAACTTCGTATTAATCATAGATTAAATTAGCCGCAGCTATTAAAATCGCCTCTATTCTTTATTACTAATACGGTCAATGAAATTAATGATAGTTTCTCTTTTTTATATTTTTGAATATATATATGAAATTGCTTTTACTTGTTATAAAAATATTGTGGAGTAACATAACTTAACAAACTATCCAAAGTGTTAATCTCGGCATATGGTTGTATTTTGGTAGTATTCTTGATTTTTTGAGGGTTAAACCACACACCTTTTATATTTATATTTTGAGGACCAGCAATATCCTTTTCTAAGTCATCCCCAACAAATAAAGTATTTTCCGGCTGTAAATTTAGCTTATTTAACGCTAGTTCGAATATACGTTTATCAGGTTTACTAAATCCCACTTCTTCAGAAATAATGATTGTTTCAAAATACCTATTTAAATTCGTGTTAAATATTTTAGCTTTTTGCCTCTGAGTTGAGCCATTTGTTATAATTCCAACTTTAAAGTGCTTCTTTATTTGATTTAAGAAATGAATAGTATTTTGGTCTATTGAAAAACATCTAGGGAAATTATTATTCCAAAAATCTTGGATATAATTGCGTGGCAATCTATACTTCGGCGTGAATTCATCAAACAATGATTCTAAAACTGTCGTTTTATTACTTATGCCATATTCTCTTTTATCGTATTCTTTGAATTTCTGTAACATGTTGCTTTTAGCCGCACCATCTACATTTTCATAACACTTTTCTAAAACAATTAAAAATAATGCCGCTACTGCCTTATCCCTATCAAGTAAGGTATCATCTAAATCAAACAGCATACCTTTATAACACTTCAAATCATTTCACAACCTTTCTAACATTATATAAATCTCTCCAAGTTTGTACCTTTAAACTTTTGGTTTAGCCAGAACATTGTTATGTAGTGATTAACGATTAAATAGAAACTAGATGAGAGAAATCCAAAGTTCTTGGCACACACTCTAGTATTACTGTAGCTTCTTCTATATTAAAATCCCTTTCCCTCTTTTGGTAAAGAAGCACAAGTATATTTTCACAAACTTTAAGAAATTACATACAATTCACATTATTATACATTAGTTTTTCGTAAATATTATTCATACATCAATTCATACGATAAGTTTTTTAATCAATTATTTCTCCATAAAAAAGTAATATAGCTAATAATACTTTTTGGTAGTAAACGTCCTATGAAGTTTACTACTGTATCTCCACATAAACTCCAGATAGTACGGCTATAATGACTACCAGAGGTGATATTATGAAAAACTATCATATTCTCGTGGTAGAGGACGATCAAGAAATTCAGGAATTAATTAAACAATTTTTAATGACACAGCATTATACAGTGGTAGTCGCTTCAGATGGACTAGAGGGTATGACACAATTTAATAAGCAATCCTTTGATTTAATTCTCCTAGATGTCATGATGCCCAATCTTAATGGGTTTGAAGTTTCTAAAATGATTCGAAGTCAGTCAAACGTACCAATTATTATGCTAACTGCGTTGGAAGAAGAGGAAGATCAAATGAAAGGATTCGATCTTGGGATCGATGATTATATAACAAAACCCTTTTCATTTCATGTTTTGATTAGACGAGTCGAAGCTGTACTTAGAAGAAGTTATGATAAAAATGTAAATAATCATTTGATATTTAAAGAAGTTCGTATCGATGTGGATGCATATAGAGTCTATGTAAATGATGTTGAAATTATATTAACGACAAAAGAGTTTGAAATTCTACAACTACTATTTCAAAATGAGAGAAAAGTACTTACAAGAGAAAATATCGTAGAGAAGGTTTGGGGGTACGATTATTTTGGAGAAACACGAATAATTGATACACATATTAAAAACCTACGCAAAAAATTAGCTATCCCTTATATTAAAACAATAAAGGGTATTGGTTATAAAATTGATGAATAGTATTGTGAAACTCATGAAGATGAAGCAAATTACTTATAAACTCTTTATGACTACATCTCTCATTTTGTTATCCTTTGCAGTATTGATTTATTTAACTTTATACTTCTTTCTCCCTACGTTTTATGAGCAATATAAAACAGATCAACTTCAAACAGGGATAAACGAAATCATTGATAAGTCTAAAAATCTTACGTTTCAAGATGCGATACCACTTTTTGATGAATACGCAAAAAAAAATAATGCGATGCTTTACCTTCAAAATAAAGAAGGAGTAATTATTTACTCTCCTTCATTTTCTTTTATTCAAAGTGGTACGCAAAAAACAGTAGTTACTAAAGCAACACGATTCGAGAATGCAAGTACCCTTAGCAATTCATATAACGTTACGAAACCAATTCAATTCCAAGATGGTAGTTTAACACTTATAGTCTTTGCTACATTTCAACCGATTGATGAAGCTTCACAGGTTTTAGTACGATTTCTCCCCTATATTAGTATCATTGTGCTCATTATTGGTATAGGAAGTGCTTATTTTTATTCCAGGTTTATTACAAAGCCACTTATTTATATTAATGAAGGTGCACAAAAGATGGCAAATTTAGATTTCTCCGAAAAAATTGAGGTTCGCTCTACAGATGAGTTAGGAGAATTGTCTAATAGTTTGAATGACATGTCTATTAACTTACAACAAGCTATGTTTGATTTAAAAAAAGCAAATGAACAATTAAAAAATGATATTGAAAAAGAAAGAGAAATAGAAACAAAACGCAGAGAGTTTTTTGCGATTGTAGCACATGAATTAAAGTCCCCTCTTACTGTAATGAAAGGATACTTAGAAGGGATGATATACAATATTGGCCCTTATCAAAATCGTGATCAATATTTAAAGAAAAATCATCAAATTATTGAAAGTATGGAACAATTAGTTCGTGAAATTTTAAGCGTATCGAAATTAGAACAACACACCTTCAAACTAAAAGTAGAGGAAGTTAATCCTTCAAAGTTAATAGGTACAATCACAAAAGATCTCGAATTTTTTGCTTCTCAAAAAAGTATCGAAATAATAAAAGAATTTGATTCTGACCTTTCTATTTATACAGATTGTGCTCTTTTAGAAAAAGCATGCAAAAATATTATCCACAATGCGGTTATGTATTCACCACATAATGAAAAAGTCTATATAAAGTTAAGAGAGAATTCTAAACAAGATCAAATCGAAATGAAAATTATAAATACAGGTATCAATATTAAAGATGAAGATATTCAACAAATTTTCAAACCATTTTATCGAATTGAAAAATCAAGGAATCGAAATACTGGAGGAAGTGGTTTGGGGCTATATATTGTTAAACAAATTCTTGAAACGTTAGATATAAAGTATTCAATAAAAAATATGGAACATAGTGTGCAATTTTGCATGAGTATTCCGCTATCTAAACATAAAAACAAATAAACTCTCCTTTAAATAGGGCGAGTTTATTTGTTTTTGTAGTAAGTATAAACTTATTAACAGGCTTTTCGTTTAATGACGTATGCTACTTTTTAAATGGCGATTGTCATAAGTAGTGACAAACTGTATTCAACTTAAATGTTTACCTATAACAGCAAAAAAAAGCGAAATTACGCTTAGCAGCAAATTAGATTCTCTTATTTGAGATACATTTCATCTATGAAACTGAAAAGGAGGATGAAAAATGTTTATTCACCTCCATTTTTCAGATTAATTTGGAATTCTTTTATGATAAGCTATATGTAAAGATTAAACATAAAGGATGATTCGTATGGAAATAAGACCAAAGGTAAGTGAATATAACTCCTATTATGCAACGTATACCAACTTGGTATCAGACGGAAATATCATACATATTCTAGAACAACAAATGAAGGAAACGAATCTTTTATTAAAGGGAATTTCTAATAGTAAGGGACTTTTCCGGTATGCTCCTACTAAATGGAGTATAAAAGAAGTAATCGGTCATATAGCAGATACAGAACGTATTATGGCGTATCGATTGCTATCTATCGCTCGAGGCGGGACAGCAGAACTTCCAGGCTATAATGATGATATGTATGTTCTTAGAGCTGCTTTTGATAAGCAATCTATGCAAGATCTTCTTGAGAATTTAATAGTTGTTCGCCAATCTACCCTGTATTTACTTAGAAGCTTAGATAAAGAAGCCTGGTCACAAAGAGGAAATGCGAATAATTCTGAAGTTACAGTTCGTGCATTAGCATACATCATTGCCGGTCATGAGCTTCATCATCTTCAAATTATAAAAGAACGTTATCTTGGTTCTGATGCATATCCAGCAAGTTAATATTTGAAGAACAAGAGTCCTATTTATGTAGGGCTCTTGTTCAGTATTTATAACGTATTAGCACTTAGAATCATGGCAATTAAATGCATTTATTTATAAAATTCACCACATAATATATATGCTATCCTCTTTTATTCTGTACATAATTTTCTTTAGGTTGATATACTATAAACACAATAGTTCTGGAAAGGTGATGATATTATGTATGAACAACAAAATAATAGAGATAGAGATCAAAAAATGATGTTTTCGATGCAAGGAGTTCCCACAAATAAAATTAACATGAATCAATTACCTAAATGGATTAAAATTTTTGGATATTGCGCGTTTGGTTGGATGATAGTATTTAGTTTAATTATGATTGTAGGTTTAATTCTGCAATAACTATACAGATACATAGATAGGTAAACGGGACGATATTTAGATTATACATCTAGGTAATGTTCCGTTTTTTATGTATGATTATCCCATGATATAGGTAACCAATTATACTAAAAAGAACTTGTAGAATATCCTACAAGTTCTTTTTCAAATATTATTAAAACGGGAACAACAAACTATTTTAACATTCAGTACAGGGAGACCATTTTGATTATGGCTTGATTTTATTATAAAACAAATATAAGCTTTTGAAAGGTCTAGATTTTGAAAATTATGTGAATTGAACAGCTACGATGTTTATATTAGATTTCATTTACAACCAACTTCTTCTTACTTAAATACACTGCACGATCTGATTTTTTAGCAACCTCCTGTGAGTGCGTCACAACAATAATACATTTATTCTCTTTATGTGCAAGTTCTTGAAACAGTTCTATAATATCCATTGCGGTTTGCTCATCAAGGTTTCCTGTTGGCTCATCCGCAATCAATAAATCAACATTACAAGATAGTGCTCGAGCAATTGCTACACGCTGTTGTTGCCCACCGCTTAGTTGCAGGACGTTTCGTTTCGCTTCAGCTTCTGAGAGTCCTACCCTCTCTAATAACTGTAATGCTCTTGCTGTTTTATTTTGCACTTTAACACCTGTAATTTCCATTGCTGTTAAGACATTTTGAAGAGCTGTCATATAGGTTATTAAGTTATAAGATTGGAAAATTACAGATACATTTTGATTACGGTATCGATCCAAACCGATTTTTCTAATATCTTTGCCATTATACAGTACATAACCATTTTTAGGGACATCTAGTCCACAACCTAAGCTTAGAGTTGTGGTTTTACCAGATCCAGATGGTCCTAAAATCGTGTAGAAATGTCCTTTTTGAAAAGAAAAGTTAACATTTTCTAGTATCGCTACATTTTTTCCATTACTTTCATAATAATAATCTAAATTTTTAAACTGTAAAATTGTCTCCATATCGAGCCTCCTCATTCATCTTTTAAAAGAATTTGTTTTGGGTTTAAACGTAGAATAGATAATGCCGGAAGAAGCGTTGCTATTATAGCAATAGCTAGTCCAATTCCACCCATTTTTCCTACATCTTCTCCTGTTACACTTACATCAATTTTATTAATCGGATCTTCTTTTTGATTTTGTAGAGTACCACCAGGTCCAGCCATCATTACAGTACCATGTTGCGAGGTATCTGTTTCTTCGCTTGAAGTAGCAATTTCATTCGAAAGTAAATTATCCCCGATATATTGAGAAACTTTAGCTCCTGTTGTTATGGATAATCCAAATGCTAAAATAGCGACACACACTACTTCTACTACGAATTGCGCCATCAGCTTCCACTTTTTCTCTCCAATGGACAATAGAATTCCCATTTCTTTACGACGCCCTTTAATTGATAGCATTATGATTAATCCTAAAATGATCGCACCTGCAATCGATACAATATAAATAATCATTTGAGAAGTCGAAGAGATATTTTCGATAGGACCAATCATTTGCTTGTACAATGAATCATGCGCATCTAATTTATAATAATTAAAATCAATATTAAATTTTCTTGCTTCTTTTTTAAATGCATCAATATATTGTGGATCATTCAAGAAATACACGACTTGAACACTACTTATACCTTGGTCTACTTCTAATTTTTTCATAGTTGAATGCGGCATATATAGTTTATTAGCTGGATCCATAATAGGAGGAGCCTGTTGACCCATTGCTTGCTCATTTGTTTCGTAAATACCGATAATTTCAACCTCAAGGGTTTCCTTCTTATCCCCTGATTGCACTTTAACTTTGTCTCCTACTTTCAAATTGTTTAATTCCGCTAATCGTTTTTCCATTAAAGCTACATTCTGATCCTTCATTTGCTCTGTTATTGGTTTTCCATCAATGATTTTACTTTTTCCGTTTTTAAAGCTTTCTTGTAATGCAGTCTTGCGAACTCCCTCAATCATAAAAGAAGCGTTCATATCGATTTCTGTACCAGAGCTTGAACCGCCTCGCGCAGCCGCCATTCCCACTTTACCTTTTCCTTCTCCTTCTGAAGCTCCTACTAGTTTAAGCCCATCAGAAATACCGAAAGTGTTAGCTATGTAATTATAATCTTTTACATACTTGGACTTCGCTAATTGATCTGTTTCTTTTGCATCGAGCTGCGGCGGATTTGGCATTTCTCCAGTTTCCTTAGCTTTTTGACCTAATTTGTCGAAATCAAGACCTAAAGTAACATCTGCACCAAGTTTTTTTCTTGCAGCATCCGCTGCTTTTTTTGATGCATTTTGGATTGTGAAACCTGAAAGAACCAAATTTGTAACAATCAGAAAAACTGCCATCAAAATTAATGATGTTCCTATCCTTTTTTTCATACTGAGAATTGCTCGTTTCATAAAATTCATTTTTTCTTACCTCCTTGATAACTTGTATTCTATATAGGTTATCTAGAGTTTATATGGAGCTAATCGGTAGTTTAACTAGAGATATAAGGAGTTTATGTGTAGTTATTTACCTGTTTCAGAAAAGCTAGAACACAAATTCAAAAATGCAGCCGTTTTTGAATATTGATATGGAGTTATTCCGTTTAATAAATTTATTAAAGGTTAAGATTAATTTAATGTATGTAGCACAAAAAATATTTACTGTGTAATTTCTATACAATAAATATAGAGAAACCTATTTGTAAATATTTATATGAGAATGTAAGTTCCTAATAGAAATTACATCTTTTAATAAGAAAAGAAACAATTTAATATTCTTTTATATGGATATGAACATTAACTTACTTCTTAAATTTTAGTATATATTTATAGTTTTATTTTATTGCAAGCTTTATAATATGATATACAAATTTATCACCTACTATTAGGAAAAGAGAATATTTTATAATTAATTTACAACATAAATTTTGTCCATGTTTTAAACAATATGTATCTTGGAGGAGGTTAATTTGATTTTTTCAAAACTCATTGATCGGTACGCCTTGTATGATTTACATAAAAAAAGAAGTGTAGAGTTTCAGTATACTTCCCTTTCTAACACTTCATTAAATATAAAGGACATAGAATCTTTTTATAAAGTAAAACCATCACATATTCATTTTGACATTAAGCATTCAAAGCAGGAAAATGAATACATGGTTGGGCAATTCAACTATAAAAGCTCGGTTCAATCCGGTGATTCACGCAACGATTCTGTAACTGGGGAATTATTCTTACATAAAACTGAAGATGCCCCTCATGTTATCTTTGTTCACGGTTGGAGAATGGATTCTAACGAACGTGTAAAAAAATATTCCATGACCATATGACCAGCCTGAAGTGGAATATGTATTATTTCACTCTACCCTATCATTTTGAAAGAAAACCCGATCAATCCTTATTCAGTGGAGAGTACATGGTAAGTGCAAATATTGAACGAACAGTACAAGCAACTAGACAAGCGGTAGCTGATTTACGGGCTTTGATTAAATGGATTAAAGCAAATAAAAATGGGCCCCTCATTCTAATAGGAATTAGTTTAGGCGGATTTATTACTAACTTAACCTCTCTTGTTGAAGAAGAAATTGATGTGTTAGCATCCATTTTCTATGCAAATCGACTTTCTTATTCTATTTGGAATACAACTCCAGGTAAATTTATTAGAGAAGACTTGGAACATCATGGTGTTACGTATGATGATTTAATAGATTATTGGAAAATCACTGAACCGAGTCAAGCATTGCCAAAAGTAAAAAAAGAAAATATTTTATTAATTTCAGGTAAGCATGATCTATATGTGCATTCTGAGGATACAGACTACTTGTGGGAATCTTGGGAAAGACCTCCACGATATATTTATAAATGTGGGCATGCCGGGATCGTTCTTAAACGTAAAAAAATTGCAACTGATACTATTGATTTTATTCAAAATCGATTGAACTCCCCGCACTTATCCAATGTCATGCCTTAAATCGCGAGATTACTAAGTACAAAATCTTATACTTATATTGTTATATTTTTTACTAGTCACCTTTGTAAATCTTCGCCCCTAGCCTTACACGATTGAAAATGAAATAAAATAAATAACTAAGGAACTAATTTACCATATGGAAAAACATTGCTCAACATTTTCACTAGTAGTCCCTGTATATGCAATATTACATATAAAAATCTTTATGTATTCCGTTATTAATTTAAAAGGAAATTATTCATCCATTAATCTATACCATCCGTATTTGCAGTTAAGGATACCCTAATTACATATGAAAAAGAGAGAAGAACATTGGTTAGTTCTTCTCTCTTTGTTTATTTTTAAGATAACTATCTATAAAATTTTGCTTTTCATAATTCTTCATGAGTCTAGAAAAGAATCTAATCCTTTTTTAGACTCAAAAAGAAATTTTTCTAATGTACATAATTACAACGACATTAAACCACTTTGCTCTTAAATCCAATACTTGTATTATTAATTGCATGAAAGTCCTTCTTGAGAAAGGTTTTAATTTCCGAATATTCTGTTGACCGTTATAACATATCCAATTTACAATTTAATTGTGGTGTTCTTTCACAATTAAACTACTTAGAATATACACTTCATTTATTTGAAAACAATTACAAATAGAGGTGCTAAAATGAAAACTAGAGTAAATCCAGAATTATTACAAGGGTTAGAGATGTTTCCGGATCTCGATTTACGCCCGGAAAACTTGCAATCAATCAGAGAAGGAATAGCTCAAATGAGACCACCTACCGTTGTTGATGACTCTCTTTCTTTAACAGATAAAGTCATTGTTGGGCCTGATGATAATCCGTTACCATTACGAATTTATCGTCCAAAATCAAATCATGAATCTTTACCTGTCTTATTATGGATACATGGTGGTGGTTATATCTTAGGTTCTATAGATGATAACGATGATACTTGTATGAGGTTTGCAAAAGAAGCTGGCTGTGTGGTTGTATCTGTAGACTACCGCTTAGCACCTGAACACCCTTACCCAGCACCAATTGAGGATTGTTATTCAGCTTTAAAATGGATTGCTGATAATGCAAAGTCATTAAACATTGATTCAAATCGTATTGGGGTTGCAGGAGTAAGTGCCGGCGGTGGACTAACAGCAGCATTATCATTATTAGCCCGAGATCGAAAATATCCTTCAATTTGTTTACAAATGCCACTATATCCAATGATTGATGACAGAAATGATACACCTTCAGCGAATGGAATTAAAGAGGGATTTGTTTGGAATCAAAAGGCAAATGAAGCTGGCTGGAAAATGTATTTAGGAGAAATGTATGGAACGGATCAAATCCCTGCCTATGCAGCACCTTCTCGAGCTGAGGATTATAGTGACTTACCGTATACTTACACATTTGTTGGTCAATTAGATCCATTCCGCAGCGAAACATTAACCTATGTAAGCAAACTAGCGCAAGCTGGTGTTGATGTGGAGTTTCATTTATATCCAAATGCCTATCACTGGTTTGAAGGATTAAATCCAAATGCCGATGTATCTATTTATGCTGTGAACGAAATAGTACAAGCAATAAAGACTGGTTTCAAACGAGTATCCAAGGTTGAGGCTTAATCCCATTACAAGATAAATACTTATAAATAGTATATATGTTATCATTTAAACATAATAGCCGATTCTAAATGAGAATCGGCTATTAATATGTAAAATCCGTCTAATATATCAAGGTTGAGAAACAGATATAAGATGTTTAGGCGATGTGTTTATTTCCTCTGCCAATGCTTTTATGTTCATCATGATTTGAAGTATTTCTTCTTTTGTTGTCCTTGGGTTGATAGAGCAAAGTCGAATTACTACTTTTTCTTTTAATTTAGTAGTACTTAGCATAGCAAATCCTCTTTGATTAATTTCTTCCACCAATTTTTTGTTTATTTCATGAATTGTATCTGTAGATGTTAGCTCACATGGAATATAACGAAAAGTAACAATTCCTAATTGGGCGGGTGTTACTACTTCCCAATCTTTTTCTTTCCTTAAAAACTCTTCAACTTGTTCAGCTAGCATAATGCCATGATCAATTGCCTCACGAAAAGCTGTAACTCCGAATGCTTTAAAAGAAAGCCATACCTTTAATGCTCTAAATCTACGAGAAAGTTCAATTCCACGCTCCCCAAAATTCACTTTTTCTTCTATATTAGTTTCTGTATCCTTAATATACTCTGGGATCATACGGAATGTTTCACTTAAATATTGGCTATTTCGAATGAGTACACAACCAACATCATAAGGCTGAAAAAGCCATTTGTGCGGGTCTAACGTTAAAGAATCGGCACGATGAATTCCACTTAATAACTCCCTTCCTTTTTCACTGAGAATTGCTGCAGCCCCATAAGCTCCATCCACGTGTAGCCATATATCTTCATCATTACAAAGATCAGCCAATTCGTTGAGGGAATCAACCGCTCCGCAATTCGTTGTCCCTGCATTAGCAAT
This sequence comes from Bacillus sp. FSL K6-1338, assembly GCF_038006965.1. Classification (NCBI taxonomy): domain Bacteria; kingdom Bacillati; phylum Bacillota; class Bacilli; order Caryophanales; family Bacillaceae; genus Bacillus; species Bacillus sp. FSL K6-1338. Next base: position 2,618,542 of record NZ_JBBOWI010000001.1, read on the forward strand.
AACACAGAATGGTTTTTTCCCTTTTAGTCGATCTTCTTTTATTTGCTTTCTTAAAGTACTAACTGAAATTTTTAAATCTTCATCTGTCTCAATTCGGCAAATTTGATGCTGTTTAAAACCTAATACTTTAAGTGCTCGATCTACAGAAAAATGAGTTTGGTTAGAAAAATAAACAATCGCATTTTCTATGTCATTATTCAGCTTGACCTGTCTCGCTACAGTAAGTGCAGTCAAATTAGCCATGGAACCGCCACTGACAAATAGGCCCTCAGCTGAATCAGGGAATCCTAGCATTGATTTTAACCAGTTAATTGTCGTTAATTCAATTTGTTCAGCACCTGCACCTACTATCCAAGCTGTAGGAAATACATTAAACCCACTTGCTAAAAAATCTGCTAATACACCAACATAATTGTTAGGACCTGGCACAAAAGCCATAAAATGAGGATGATCCACATGAGTAATTTGATTAAACACATTGTTATTAAGAAAATGAAGTAATTCTTTTGGATTAGATCCGTTTTCCGGAATCGTTTCAATTAGCTTGTCTCTAAAAATATTACTATCAATCGTTTCTGAAACTGGTTTACTTTTTAAATGATTCATATGATCAACAATCAAGTCAACCGCTTGATATCCTAACTGACGCATCTCTTCGGCTGATAGCTGCAAGTTTTTTGTCATTTGATTTACCCCTATTCTATTTAAAAAGGCGAGTCCTTGCTCGCCTTTTCATTTTTTATAATTTGTAATCATCGATTGTCTGTATTGGATTTTGAAGAATCATGTTGATTAAGCAATGGATGTGATTTAATATTTCCTGTATTTTCTTCGCTTCATATAAAGTTTGATCATATCCAAACTTTATTGTAAGTTTTTCTTCAGGGAAGCACATAATTCCATACTTTACATGTGGCTCATCAACAACTTCGTAATCCGTGATGGCAAAATGTCTGTTTTCATTTGAAGAAAAGATTGCTGGATTAGTTGGATAGTTTTCAAAAACCCAAAGATGGTCAGTCAACTCAGTTTTTAATTCACTTTGCTTTTGTATATCAACAAATGAATAGTATGCATACTCATTACATTTTAATGTTTCTAGTTGAACTTTTTGCAGGAAGTCCACAAAAGACTGCGTTTCTGTCCATGCTAATCGGATAGGCAAAACATTTGTGAACAGACCGAACATACTTTCAATTCCTTCTACTTCGGGAGGTCTGACTGATACGAGATTAGGCAATACTACTTCTCTCGTTCCGTTGAATTTGCCAAGTAATATTCCCCATACAGCTAGTAGTGCTGTATTCATAGTTATATTGTTTTTAGTTACAAATGTCTGTAACTGATTAGTCAAATCCTTGTCTAATGTTAAATCCATAAAAGTGAAGTTTAACCCTTCACTTTTAGATGGGACTTTCTTTTTAGGAATACTAATTTTCTGATTGTATCCTGATAAATAATCCCTCCAAAAATGACGTGCTTTCTCATGATCTTGTACCAAAGTCCAGTCTATGAATGTTTCAAAAGGTTTTACTATAGGTAACCCCGCCGTAGTTCCCGCATTTGTTGTTTCATAGAGCTGGAATAATTCGTCTATCAAAATGCTGACGCTCCAACCATCACATAATAGATGATGGGAACTCCAAATTACCTTATGCTCGTTATTACCTAGTTGGAATATACAGAGACGTGTCATAAGTTCATCATTTTTAAATCCTCGACTTAAATTTTCATTCATCCACTGTTTTAGGAATTCTTGCTGTTCTTGTTTCGTCATCTCAATCAAGTTTTTTATTTCTGAATTTATTTGAACATCATATAGAACAGCTTGCCAAGGTTTTGCTTGTTCATCTTGCACAATTATTGTTCTTAAAGAATCATGACGATCAACTAATTGTTGGAAACACTGAATAAAGAGTTTAATATCCAACTCCCCCTCAAGTGCCCAAATTGTTTGTTCAAAATATGCATTTGTATCAGGTTCATTCGTAGCATGTTCATAAATAACTTCTTGGAAAGGTGCTAACGGGTAAATACGTTCTATTTTTATATCCGGCATTTTTTCTTGTATTTTGGTAAGTGTTTGTTGATTAAGTTGTTTATCTTTAATATTTAGTAATGTAGCTTTATTATCGTTCATTATGTTTACATCATTTGTTTGTGAACTTGAAAAATGGTCTAGCTTTTTAACAAATTGAACCATGTCCCTTAATATAGGAAATGAAAATAGATTTTTTGGTTCAAGCTCAAATCCTTGTCGATACAATCTGACGGACACTTGAATCGCTTTTATCGAATCTCCACCTAAGGCGAAGAAATGATCATTTACTCCAACTTGATCTATTTTGAGTACTTCTTGCCAAATACTAGTTAATATTTTTTCCATTTCAGTTTTTGGAGCAATAAATACTTCATTTGTTTGTTTCTCGGGAGTAGGGAGCGCTTTTCTATCTAATTTACCGTTCGGAGTCAAGGGTAATTGATCCAAATAAACAAAATAAGAAGGAATCATGTAATCTGGCAAGTGATCTCGCAAATGCTTTCGTAGTTCTGTTGTACTAATATTTTGCTCAGTTACCACATATGCAACTAAAAATTTTATTCCGTTCTCATCTGTTTGATCAATTACGAAGGCATGTTCGACTTGTTTATAAGTTAGAAGACAATGAGCGATTTCTTCTAACTCTACTCGATACCCTTGAATTTTTACTTGGTAATCTTGGCGGCCTAAAAATTCAATATATCCCTCAGAATGCATTTTTCCACAATCTCCTGTTTTGTATATAAGACCAAAATCAGGATGTGACACAAACGCTTCATTTGTTTTCTTTTCATCATTTAAATATCCTTTAGCAAGGCCCACTCCCCCGATATATAAATCTCCAATTACACCAACAGGGCACATTTTCTTTTCATAGTTCAACACATAATACGTTTGGTTTGCCAAGGGCATCCCGTATGGAATACTATTCCAATGTGATTCCACCTGTTTGACCGGATAATAAATTGACCAAATCGATGCTTCTGTTGCCCCTCCTAGTGAAACTACTTCTGCAATCGGAAAATGTCGTTTTATTTTTTCTGGTAAAGAAAGCGGAATCCAATCTCCACTATGTAAAACTAAACGTAAAGAAGAATGTTCAAAATGAGAACCTACTTGATCCAATGCCAAATCCATGATTGCAGGCACTGTATTCCAAATTGTAATCCCTCTACGTTCGACAGTGCGGATTAATTCTTGCATGTCTCTCGGATCACGAATCATTACTAACATTGCACCTGTGCTTAAAGCTCCGAAAATATCGTATACAGATAGGTCAAAACACATGGAAGAGATACTAATAATACGATCATCTTCATTTACCTCATATTTTTGATTTATGTCTTGAATCGTATTTGTAACCGCTTGATGAGTAATAATTACTCCTTTTGGTTTTCCTGTACTTCCTGAAGTGTATATAATATAGGCAATATCTTCTGGACCAGCAATAGCGGGCATGTCTTCTGTTGTATAAAATGACAAATCATTTTCTTCATAAAGACTAGGTTCTAATAAAAGCTTGCATGAGCTATTTTTTAAAATATATGTTTGGCGATCTAAAGGATGATCGGGATCAATCGGAACATAAGCAGCACCTGCTTTTAAAATACCTAGCATATTAACAATTGTGTCAACTCGTCTTTTGGCTAAAAGACCCACTTTGTCACCAAGACCAATGCCCTGCTCTTTTAAGAAGTGGGCAATTTGATTGGAGCGTTTATGAAGTTCCGAGTATGTTAACCATTTTTGCTCAAATACCACCGCTACTTCATTCGGTGTACGTTTTACTTGGTCTGTAAATAATTGATACAGAGTAGTTGAAGGTATTTTTTCTGTTGTTTCATTATATTGTTCAATTAAAGTTTGATCGGACTCTTTCATCTGCAAAGATGTTATATCGCTTTGTTTCACCAATTGTTCCAATAAGTCAACAAATTGGGAAAACATTGCTTCTATCACATCAATATCAAACAACTCTTCAACATAATTCCAGCTAATTAATAACTCACCATTTTTTTCAATTACTACATTATCCAAATACACTTGTGGAGTCCGAGCATGAATATAGCGAAGAGAACCAAGTTGTTCCCAAGAGAAAGCACCTGCACCTGCTAACATCGAGGTGAAAACGATTGGCATAACTGCTTTTGGTGTCATTTGATGATATCGAGTAAAATCTCGAATAAAGTTAACTCCATCGTAATGACGATGTTCAAGGCCATCTAATAAAGTAGATTGCGTTTCTTTTACTCTAGTAAAGAAAGTTTGCTCTGGTTTTACATCAACATCCAATAAAATAAGCGATGTGAAATCTCCAACAATCTGTTCTACTTCATCATGAACAGGATAACGGTTAAATACAGTCAAGTTAATTGCTAATCGACGTTGATTACTCCAATATGCCAACACATCACCATATATTGTACAAAGTAGAGCGGAAGGAGTTACCTCTTTCTCTTGTGCTAACTTTCTTAGCTTTGTCCATTTTTTATTATCCAGGATTTTTGTAAGTGATTGGAATTTAGGAGTAGCAATCTCTGCTGGATCCTTTTTTAACAGCAAAGAAGGTGCAAACGGAAAGTCAGGAAGCTTACTTGTCCAATAATCTTTTGCTGTTTTATATTCTTCGCTTTGTTCCATTTCATCATAGATAAACATATAATCTTGAAAATCAAAAGATAAAGATTCTAATTTTTGATTTGGTTTATAATAATAATGCAACAAATCCTGTCCAACAATGTTCATGCTTGCTCCGTCCATTAACAAAGCATCGTATCGAAAACATAATAAATACGTGTCTTCTTTTAAAAGAAAAGCTTTCAATTCAAACAAAGGCCATTGCCCCAAAGGGAATACATGGTTAGTCATTCGAGAACGCTCTTCTTGTAAGCGAGCATGTTGATTCCTATCATCTAAATCTATGAGACTCACTATTTCAATCTGGTAATCAGGAACGCTTTGTAATATTTGCTGTTTTCCCTCTGGTAAAATTACAGCTCGCAACATTGGATGACGATGGATTACCTTTTGAAAACTTTTTGAAAGACGATTGATATCCAATGTTGTTTCATATTCAAAATATGTTTGAGGTGAAATACCACTTAATTCAAACTGTGAATTCCTTCCTAACATATACGCTGTCTGAACTTCTGTTAAGGAAAATGGATTAGATAAATCTTTAACATGAGTTGGTCTACTTTCAAAGTTTTCCTCTTTATGCTCTAACTTTACACAAGAACTCAGTTGAGCGATTGTAGGGTGCTTAAAAAAATCTGTTGTACTTATTTTTAAGCAGTCTTTTCTTAGTAAATTAATTACTTGAAGTGCTTTAATGGATTCTCCTTTTAATGCAAAAAAATTATCATGAATACCGATTCCCTCAATCTCCATAACTTTTTCCCATGCACACACTAATTTTTGTTCAATTTCATTGCGCGGGGCAACGTATGGGATTGATACATAATCCGTTTGTGTTATATCCAATAACCTTTTTCTATCCACTTTTCCATTTGGATTCAATGGAATCTCTTCTACCTGAATCATTTTTTCAGGAATCATAAACTCAGGTAATTTATCACTTAAATATTTTCTGATCTCACCAAAAGACACCTTGTTATCCGATACATAGTAGGCAGCTAATAATTTCCTATTTCCATACACTTGATCAACAACGATAGCCTGGTTTATTTCTGGATATTCCCTTAATTGAGTTTCGATTTCTCTTAATTCAATCCGATACCCCCGAATTTTCACTTGATGATCCATTCGACCTAAATACTCAAGCTCTCCATTAGGCAACCAACGAACGAGATCACCTGTATGATACATCATTTCTCCTGCCGTAAAAGGACTCGGTACAAATTTTTCATCTGTCAGTTTACTTTTACCAAGATACCCTCGTGCTACCGCTACTCCAGCAATGCAGAGTTCACCGGGAATTCCAAATGGTTTTAATTGGCCATACTTATTCAATATATAGGAATGATAATTCGGATTTGGTTTGCCGATCGTAACTTCTTTGGAAGTGCTCAAGTCTTTTACTGTTGCGCAAATGGTTGTTTCTGTGGGACCATAAATATTTAAAATTGTTGCTTCACTGATACAACGAATTTTTTCAACCAAATCAATGGAAAATGCTTCTCCTGCTAATAAAATAGATTTTAAATCTTTTAGAAAATTTGCCCCTTCTGGATCACTCAAAATCACTTCCATTCGCGATGGCGTTGATTCCCATAAATCCACCTTATGTTTTTTGACCAAATGAGCCAATTCTTTTGTTGCAAACTGTTCCTCTGTAGCAATTACTACTTTTGAACCTTGCGTTAAAGGAAGACATATTTCTAACAAGGAAATATCAAAAGATACACTAGCAAGAAACAAGAATGATTGATTAGCTTTTACTTTTTCTCTCATTACATTTAAAAAATGAACTAGCGATTTTTGTTCTATCATTACCCCTTTTGGATTTCCTGTCGATCCTGATGTGTAAATAACATAAGCCAAATCATTAGGATTATGTTCTCGTACTAAATTACTTTCTTCACCTTGGGAAAGATATTCTTTATCAAGATACAGTACTTCACCCGCAAATTGCGGCAATACTTCCTCTGTTCGCTTACTAAGTAAATATTTTGCTTGACTATCTTGTAACATATATTCAATTCGTTCAGTTGGGTAGTTAGGGTCGATTGGTAAATACGCTGCTCCTGCTTTTAAAATCCCCATCATACCAATAATCATTTCTAATGACCGATCTACCATAACGCCAATAATACTTTCTTTTGAAACACCTTTACTTTGAAGAATAGAAGCCAATTGATTCGCTTTCTTATTCAATTCTCTATATGTCAAAGATTGATCATTACAAACAACAGCAATTTGATCTGGAGTTTTTAATACTTGCGCTTCAAACAAATCTTGAAATGATTGAAACAAGTCTATGCCCGTTTGAAAAGTATTCAATCCTTCTAACAACTCTTTTTTTTCTTCTGCAATAATACAAATATCTTTCAATGCCAAATTCGGATTTTGTGAAACTTGCTTTAAAACATAACAATACGAATTGGCAAACTGTTGCAAAGAAGAGAATGAACGGGACTTACAAGAAATTTGAAATTCAAATTCATTATGTATTTCATTCCATTTTCTTCGTATCCATAGGACTAAATTATTCTCTGCGTATTCTTCTAGCGAATTTTCATTATGTAATCCTTCCATCCCGATTACAATTTGAAAAGGAGTTAAATTGTGTTTAACTAATAATTCAGAGAGCGGATACTCCTGATTTTCATACCCGAATAAAGTCGTTTGTTCAATCTCATTTACTAATTGTTTAAAGGTGTGATGCGGATGGATTTCACTTCCTAAAGGAATCAACTTATTAAGATTCTCACTTTGTTCAAGATTCTTTTCAATTATAGGAATACCAATAGTAATTCTTTCTTGATCTGTATAATGTGCCAAACAAACCCTTAAAGCGGCTTGAAACCAGCTAAATAATAATAAATCTTGAGACTTACTTATTTTTTGTATACTTTTACTAAATTCTACATTCACTATGACTTGAACGTACTCACAAGGTGTTTCTTTATTTAGTTGGTAATCGCTATTAAATTTAAATACAGAAAAATCGAGAATCTCGGAAGATAATTGCTCCTTCCAAAACGCTTCTACTTCTTTATTTTCATGAATTGAACTTCGATCTTTAATGTGCATTTTTACCTTTATCCCCCTAATATTCATTTCTTCTACTCGTTAATTTTTAAGCCAACTTCAAGCCCATGGAGAAACACTTGATGATTATCCAAACATAAAAATTGCTGAATATCTTCAAATTTCATATGACCAACTGAACAAACCCCTAAATTTAATGTTTCAGCAACCATATTTAAGGTAGCAGTGATAATGCCTGACTCAATACAAGCAAATAAATATCCATCTGAACCGTATTTCGGGATGGAAGCGTTCGCATTATAAACCAAATAAACTGAGAAGGCAGATTGAGTAAATAAATCCTGATTAATTAACTCATGATCACTTTTGATTACTTGATCAATGCTGTTTACAAACACAAGACTATTTTTTGATGGGTTATAATAATAAAATCCAGCTTTCATACCCTCTATACGTTTTGGTTTTACATAAACAAAGATATCAATGGGATAGAGCCCCCCTGCACTTGCGTAATGATAGTATATTTTTTCTTCCCTAACCTGTTTTAGAGTTGATAAGAATCGGGAAAATTCCGAAAAACTAATATGTTTTACCATATCAAATTGACGACAAGACCTACGTTCCTTGATTATAGTAGGTAGCTCATTTGTTGTTTCAAGTTGAATTTCGGTCGACCGTGCAGCAACGTGCGTGCGATTTAATTGTTCACTCATATACTTATCTAACTTTTCTTTAGAAAAGCGAATCTGGTTGCTATATGGATTTGAAAAAATCTTTTCTTGTGAAGAAAATACTTCTCTTGGGTGTAATATATTACTTACTAACACACGATTTTTTATCATGAGCTCTATGTTTTTTTGTGTCTCTTCTACATTTCCTAACGAAAAGCGCTCTACTAGTTCACTAATTTTCACACCTTTTTGAGCCATAAAATAAAAATCTGGAAACCACTCAGACAGAATACCTGTAAATCTCATTTCCCCTATCAAAACTTCATTATGCAACTTCTCCCAATGCTTAATCGGAGACCAGTAATAAATTTTCTCGCTCATATAACCCTCCATAAACGTTTAACTTATTTTTGAAATGCAATTTTCTAATTTACAAAAATTTTTTTGGATTCTGCTCCTTGTCTCATAGTGATTATAAATACATGCACTTTAACGAAACTTGAAAATAATGAAATAACTTTTTCTTCATTAAAATTTTTTATTTCATCATAAAAAATGATTTCTTTTTGGATATTTCACATCCTTTCCCATAGTAATCCTATAAGGTATAAACTATTTATAACGTTGAGAATATTCATGTATTTCCAATGTGAAATTATTGTAATGGATTGGAGAGCGGTTGAATATAGTTATTAAATCAAATAATGTTGAGAAAGTTTTATTTATTATATCGATAAAATTTTATGATGTAATTTATTACAAATAGATTAAGAAAAGAGTTTTAAATTTTTCTTAATCAGTTAGTGTGAAAATATCACATACTATTACATACAATCGAGTTACTTACATTTCATATTCAAAATAGAGAAAAGACACCTTGAATGGTGTCTTTTCTCTATTTTAATTCCTTATACTTTTTACGCCTTTGTTATTTTTAAACGATTTGTAGGAATTAATACAACTCGAACATCTAGTTCGTTATATGTTCGAATATATAATAAACATTATCTGAATTACGAATGTATTTCAGGTAATTTTATAAATAAACTCAAAGATATCTTCTTCTCCTACTGCCACAAAAGAAATAATCTATTGCTTATTTCTTTTATTAAATTGTAATATAATTACAGTATGTGAAATTATATTACATTAACTTTAAAAACGAAGTGAGAATAATCTTCACTTCGTTTTTTTTATTTGCAATCCTTGTTAAATTTGCTCAATGCAGTATTTATTTCCACATTCTTCGCTTTTATTTAATCGGTTTCTCTGTTTTTAAGACAAATGAACTTAATGCAGGAACTTTAATTTTATTGTCATGGACAACATAAAGTGGTTTACTTCCCGCCTGCTTGCTGTCTACTAGTACTTTCCAAGGCCCTTTCGATGGAAGTGTTATTTCAACAGCTTCTCTATTTGCATTGTGAGCCACTGTAAAGTATTCATTTTTATTCCCCTCTATTGTATAAGCTACAGTATTTTTCGGAGCATCAATAAATGATACGTGTGTTTTTATTTGCTCTGCAGATGTCATTCGAAAAGCTGAGTACTTTTTGCGTAATTCTATTAAACCCTTCATATAATCTACTTCATTATTAAACGTTGCACGGCGCAGCCAATCCATCTGGTTAATTGAATCTGGAGATTTATAACTATTATGATCACCGTATTTCGTCCGCATAAACTCTTGCCCTGCATGTAAAAATGGAACTCCTTGTGATGTTAATAAAATTGAAGAAGACAATTTGTGCATTTGTTTTCGCACTTCTTCACTGTCACCTGAATTAGTTAACTCAAGTTTATCCCATAATGTATGATTGTCATGTGCTTCCACATAAGTTAATACCTGTTCCGGATCTTGATAGGTAGACGAATTTGTATCGTAGTCAATACCTGCCGTAATACCTTTTTTAATACGATCTTCCATGTTTTCCTTTCCATTTATAAAACCATTTTCCTTTTCCTCAAATACACTACCTTTCAACCCATCACGTATATTATCGTTAAAATGAGCAATCCCTTTCATTTTCTCTGCATTTTTTTGATTTGCTTTCAGCTCAGCTGCAAGAGGTGTATTTAAATCCCATCCTTCTCCGTGTAGTATAATAGAAGGGTCAATTTGATTAACAGCTTTACGTATTTCATTCATCGTTTCATAATCATGAATACCCATTAAATCAAAACGGAATCCATCTAAATTGTATTCTTTTGCCCAATATGTGACGGAATCTATCATAAATTTCCTCATCATTTTTCTTTCTGAAGCAGTATCATTTCCTACTCCAGTTCCATTTGCAAATGTTCCATCTTCATTGTAACGATAATAATAACCTGGAACTAACTTATGGAAATTAGATTCAGCAGCGTTATACATATGGTTATATACTACATCCATCACTACTCGAAGATTATTATCATGTAGTGTTTGAACCATTTGCTTCAATTCAGTTATTCGCACAGTCGGCTCATAAGGATTTGTAGAATAGGAGCCTTCTGGAACGTTGAAATTTTTAGGATCATATCCCCAGTTATATTGCGGTTCATTTAAAGTCTCTTCATTTACAGAAGCATAATCAAATATCGGTAAAAACTGAACGTGAGTAACACCTAGATCCTTTATATGATCAAGTCCTGTTTTTACACCTTCTGGCCCTTTTGTTCCTTTTTCTGTTACACCTAAATACTTCCCTTTCTGTTTAATACCACTTTCAGGTTGGATGGAAAGATCGCGTACATGTAACTCATAAATAATAGCATCTTCCGGATTTTTAAATTTTGGCTTTTTGTTTGCTTTCCATTTTTTCGGATTTGTTTCTTCTAAATTAACGACTGCACCTTTATCTCCATTTACAGAAGCAGCACGCACATATGGATCAACCGCTTCAGTCCATGTATCACCAATTTTGACCTTATACGTATAAAAGAGCCCTTTTTGATTCCCCTTTAGTTCTGCTGTCCAAGTTCCCTTTTCACCTTGTTGCATGTTTATTTCAGCACCTATTTTATCGTTCCAGTTTTTATATGTAACTAACTTCGCTTCGCTTGCAGTAGGAGCCCATAAACGGAACTTTGTATGTTGCGCGGTATATGTATTCCCTAAATCGTTACCACTATAATAAAATAAATTATCAAATTCCTCGCTACGAATGACTTTACCAATTTCAGTATTCGTATCAGCTAAGTTTTCTATTTTAACTTTGTATGTTTGTTTTAAATCAATTTTCTGTTCCGTAATTATTTTGACCTTATTAGTAATATCTCCACTATTTATATCATAAGGACTAATATTTTTAATTTTAATGCCTTCAATTTCAATTTTCTTTTCCCTAATATGAAACGGGACATTAGTCGTTACGGTAATTTCATGGAAACTATCAATAGTTGCTTTTTGAATTGAGAGATCTGAAGAAGGCTTAGAGTTATATACTTTTTCATCGCCCGAAAGAATCCATACTTCAGCACGACCGCCCTTTATATTTTCAATCCAACGATCCCCACCATCTTTTTCCCATTCATTTGTTCGAACTATAAATCCTACACGATTATAGTCACCGTCTATTTTTATCTTAGCGTATTTTCCAAATTCATCTTCACCAGTAAATTCATAAGATGTACCATTTGCATTTTCTCCCCATAACCAAAGATTCCAGTCTTTTGTATTTCCAAGCTTCTCTTTGTAATGAATGATAACTTCAGTTGTTTTCGAATTTGAAACTGCCTTCACACCCTGAAAGGAGAAAACAGATGATAACATAACGATTAAAGTAAGTAATAAAACTGTTTTGTTAATTAATCTTTTTATAATTTGCACCACATACACCCTTTCTTCAAATATTACTAGCGATTTATTATGCTTACACTGAATAACACTGCTTAAATTAATCTAGAAATCTCTTTTGCTTCACCTCCATATTGGCTATTTTCACGTATGTATTTCAATGACCTTTTAATACGGAAGCGTTTGCATAAATTGCTTAAAAAAATAGATTTGTGTATGCCCTCATATATTTGTAAATGCTAAAAGGTCAGGGAAATCATTTTAAAGCAATCGTTTGTTATCGCTTTCATTTTATAGACTTTCTATCAAGAGGTCAATATATTATTAATTTTCTGTTTTTACACACTTTAAACCTTATTTATTTGTCGCAACTTCTTACAGATAACGCACCTAATTATTGCTTAGTCAGTTTATTTCCAACAATACATTGCTAAGTAAAAAAACAGCTAATATCCTTAAAATGATATTAGCTGTTTTTTCATAATGTATTAATATATGAATGATAACTATATTTCTAAATTACTTAATTTTTGCTGCATCAAATGCCTTTTGAACTGCTTGAACTTCAGCTGTATTTGCACCATATTTATTAGTTGCCACTCGAATACATGCTGATCTCAATTCTTTGAAATTAGAAGTCATGTTTAACTCATCAGTATTTGCATAATAGAAAATATCAAACATTTTATCTTCACCAATTCCTTTAACAGTCACTCCGTTATGAGTTCCGCCTTTTGCAATGAGATACGCAACTTTATTAATAATACTTGAATTAAAATGAACACCGCCTTGATCCCATCCATTAAAATCGTTAAATTCACTGTAATCATCTGGATAAGGTACTCCAAGTGAAGATGGAACAGAAGCTGGGTTTTCCATATCACGGAAAACAGATCCCGTTTGTTCTCCCATTGTCCAGTTAAAGTTTCCATTATTTACGTATTTCTCAATAGATGTTCCCATAATATCAGATAGTGCCTCATTAATCGCACCGGATTCCCCGTAATATTCAAGATTAGATTCGCTAGAAGTAACAGCATGTGTAAATTCATGTCCAGCTACGTCATATGCTTTAACAATAGGATCACCATATACAAGCATACTTCCATTATTAGCACTTAATGCATTCTGCCAATTCTTCGGATCATTCGTCTCTTCAGAATCCCAAGCGTGTACAACTGAAACTACCTTTTGTCCCTTATTATCAAAGCTATTACGCTTGTATTTATCTTTATAAAAATCAAATACTTTTGTTGCTAAGTAATGAGCACTTACCGCTTTGGGATCGTTAAATGTTGCCGAAGTACTAGTCGCTAATGTACCAGGATAATAGCTTTCTTCTTTAGTAATATCTTTGTAATTCACATCATATGTTTCAATCCCTTGCCCTCTTGTATAATCAGCAAGAGCATATTTGCCATTACTTTGTTTAGAGATACCAAATGAACGAGAAATACCTAAATCATCTTTTCCTGTTCCAGTTAATGATGTAAGACTGCTTTGTTTACTTTTCTTTAAAGCTCCAACTAGTTTGTCACTGGCCTTTAAGTTAGATTCTTGTACCATATTTTTTAACATATCACCATTTTGTGCATTTACTAAATAAGTACCAGAAACATAGTTTGGTGTTGCGGCTTCAAAGGTAACTTGGTATGCATTTTTAGCTTGTCCATTATTTTCATCAACAAAAATAACCTCTTTAACTTCTGGCTCAGTAATAAACTTGATATCGTTCCCGTACTTCGTATAAATAAATTGTTTTGCTTCATCTTTTGATAGATTAATAGGTTTTTTCAATTCTTCTTGTTTTAAATTTTGCGCGCTATCACCTGAAACACTTTTAATAACACCATTATTATCTACATGTGCAGTTAATTGATGGCCATATACTTCTTTTCCTTCGTATGTTTGCTGCATACGTACAAGTGTAGTTCCATCATACGAACCACGTTTTTGAAGGACTTTATAATCTACTCCTGCTTCTCCATTGACTTGTTTTTGGGACAGAGCTTGCTCTGTTTTCTCCTTAAGTGCATCCTTTACTACATTTTCTGGTGCCTTTTGTGACGGTTGTGTAAGTTCACCCGAACGGAACGATTCCTCCTGAATTTGAACTTGTAACTGATCTGTTTCCTCTGCATGACCTACCCCATATGGTGCCACAGCTGTTAAAGCTAATCCTGTTGTTAATGCTACCTTAGTTAATGTCTTTGTGTTTTTCATTATTTCACCTCGTATAATTTTTGAAATAGAAAGCTTGTACAAAGTATACTGTCTATTTCTGTCGGAAAAAAGAGAAAATACACAATTTATGTAACATTATGCAAAATTACATAAATTGTGGTCAATATTATAAATAATGAACGGAACACATATGAACATTAATTTGAATAAAAAAGAGTCCTTTTAGGCGCTCATCCAATTGGTTAATTATCTATATTCATTCTAATAAAAGTGCACTTACATCTAAATAACAACATAAAAACCCACTCTTTACTATTGTAAGAGTGGGTTTAATGCTATTAAAATAACAATTACTATAAGAAACCTTATAATTTATATTTTTTTAGTAATCCTACTAAGTTTTTTGTAAAATTCACCTTTCGTTTTTATATGCTTAAACTGATTTGGATTAATATTTGCTTTTTGTGAGAGTGCTACAATCTCTTCTTTTGTAATTGAATCTTTCGTATTTATAGATGCTATATTTGTGTATTTTCCGTCTTCTGTTTTTGGAATTTCTAAAATCCCTTTATTCACAAGATCAACTACAGCCTTATGCTCTGAAGAATGTAAATCTACACCAGTAATTTTCCAATTACGCATAACTTTTGGTGTGTATACACCGTTCTTTACCTCTTTTAAATATGTAATAGCAAGGTTACGAATGGTTCCACCTGTTTCTCCAAATGCATTCTCTTGTTTAGATGACCAAATTTGTTCAAACTTACGCCCCTCTAAAGCTCCTCCTTTTGCCTGAAGAGCCTCCATTCTATATGCATTCATTCCCAGCGTCATAACATCGCTCATTTTGATTGGTTTGTTTGTACGAATAGAGCGTAAATTTGTAATTCTACTTCCGTATGGTTTTGTTAAGTCAATTTCGTATTTTACGCCTCCAAAGAAATCGTTCGTACTGTATTTAGATGCACGGCGGGTTTTATCAAAGCTAACGGTTACATCTCCGGCACGAGATGAGTTAAAATATCCTGCTGCCCATTCCATATAGTCTTTTAAATCTTTTCCAGAAATCTTATATACTGTAATTTCTCCCAAGGCATATTGGTAATTATACGCAATATCTTTTTTCTTAATAGGACCTGTATCCAAACGGGCATAATCATTATCAATTTGATGGGCTACTACATCTGCTTTACTGTAGTAGAGCATGACTTCATGAAAGAAATCTGATAAAGGTGTTTCTTGAATCTGAACACTTGGGATACCCTTTATTTCATTTTCAGGAACAAGATTTCTACCCTTTAATTGAGCGACTACAACATTTGCATCTCTTCTCGCATATTCGTGAAAAGGTGTTAGTGTTTCTTCAAGTGTAGGATCAGATATTATCGTTGTTCCATCAGCATTTTTTACAGGTATAGCGGTAGCAGTTTTATCTTTTAAAACCAACTTCCCATCTTGCTTTGTAAAAGTAAGGTCAATACGTGAAATATGTGTTCCATATTTATCTGGCTCTGTAATAATTACGCCATTTACAACTTCTTTTTTTACAAGTTTATGCATGTGAGCCGCAAAAATAGCGCTTAGTTCCGGACAAGCATTTGCAATATCTTGAACACCAGTACCAGGGATACCATTCTCATTTTCTAATCCCATATGCATAACTCCTACCATTACATCTACTTTACCTTCTAATTCCTTAATTGCCTTTTTCGTCTCTTCTACCGGATTTTTCACCACTAAACCATTTAAGTGATCTGTCCCTTTTTCAAAATCACTAATCATTGGTGTATTCATACCAATAATCCCAACTTTAATTCCACCTTTTTCTACAATTGTATATGCAGGAAGAAAGCGCTCTCCATTTTCCTTATAAATATTTCCTGCTAACGTTTTTCCCTTATATTGCTCACTAACTTTTTTCAATGTATCTAATCCAAAGTTGAATTCATGATTTCCAAATGCCCAGGCGTCATATCCCATTGTATTCATCGCTACCATCATTGGCGATTGTGGCTTATCGTTGAATAATTCTACTGAGTTTCCTTGAATTGTATCCCCGGCATCTACTAATATGGTATTTTGATTTTCTTGACGGACCTTCTTTATAACCGTATAAAGCTGCGTCAAACTTCCACTCATATTTGCTCCATCAAGCGCATAATCCCAAGGCATAAATCTGCCATGAATATCTGCAGTACCTAACAATGTAATATTAACTTCAGATTCCTCAGCCTTAGAGATAGGTGGTTTGACTATTACTGCTGTTCCGAGCAGTAATAGAATTACAAAGTAACATACATAGTTCTTCCATTTCATTTTTTGCATAATAATAATATTTCTCCCCTTTTTGTACTTTCGTAAAGTTGTTTGAACTTTAAAAATGTAACTTATTATTCGGGAAACTTCAACTACAAAAGATAATTTTGAAGGTGGTTCTGTTGCAAAAATAAAGAGAATAAATTGCATACATCCCCTAACAGAATTGTATTTTATCGTTTCCTGACAGAATACCCCTTCCTTAAGGGTGTGAAGTGTACTTTCAAAATAAGGATATATCATTCATTATCATTTCAATTTATTAAAACGTGCATATACAATATGTTATGATGATTAATTTTTTGAATTTCGTTGCTGATTTATTTCCTTCTAAATAAAAACACTTTCAAAAAAAATAACCCCGCTCTTCATTTAAGACGGGGTTATACTTATACAGAAAATCGGATAGTTTTATATTTTCTTAAGCTTATTGGTTACTTTCAACTAATTTCATTCTATTTTTGTTTTCTTCTGAATCAATATGAATCAATCGTTTCCCCTGTTTATAATACGCATCAATTCTTTTCTTGATTCGTTTAGCATATTGAGCATTTGCTCCACTTCAAATGGTTCTATACTTGGTTCAATCATTTCTGGAGCTATAAACTTTTTCGTTCTATCTAATAAAATAGTGTGAATTTCTTTACGCTCATTTTGGGTACTATCTAACTTTTTTAACCCTGAGGAAATAACTGTTATCACTCTTTCATCTAATAAAACTAAATGATGACAAACTTGTGCAATACTCCATTTATCCTTATCTGGTTTCCTATTAAATTGAGCATCACTCAACAAATTAATTTCCTCAACTAATTGATATCTCGTTTCATAAAACTTGTTATTTACAAATGTATCCATGTGGATTCTCCTTTCATTGCAACCTACATACTTAAATTCCTACGCTAGAAATATTATCTTCGAAAAAAGATTTTCTTTCACTACTATTCCAATTTCATTTTAAAGCCACAAATAAATCAACCTTTAACTTTCCTTCTAAATCCTCAGGAACATTATTTAAGCAAAACTCTAAATTATCTCTATCATAATCTGCATCATACTCACTATTTGGTAGCCACTCTGCATACATGTATTGATACGCTTCACTTAATTTATGAGGTTCACCATAGAACTGGTATAGACCATATGTACCTCCATCTAATCTTTTAAATTGCACATCATGATACTTTTCTTTATCGAAGTTTTCAGGAATCGTAACACATGCATCATGCCGGCACTTATGACTTGCAACGAGTTCAGGATTATCTAATGATATTCCGATAAATGATTGCTCTGGTGGATAAAGGTTATTTTCAATTGACCAGTTCAGTAACTTTCCCCAGTGATTTTGCGGTTCAAAGTAGCTACCAGTTCGTCTTATATACGCTACTTCTAATGGTGGTAATTTTTTTATAACAACTTTCATTTACATCTTCTCCCCTATAAATACGTACACTGTTTAATTAGCTTTTTTTAACATTTATTCCTTCTTAAATTAAAAGAATTCTCTAATCATATAAAGTGAACCTTTAATCAGCGGGGGATAAATTTCAATTGTAATATAATTGATTACTACTACTAAAGTAGTATGTACTTTCATACTTTTATTTGATTTTACATTCTTTTTAAATCGATATATTAATTGTAAGGAAATAAAAAGGTGGAGGATTTTAATTGATTAAAGGAATATACGAAGCACATTTACCAGTGAGTAATTTACAACAATCTATCGAATTTTATGAAAAACTAGGATTGAAGTTAGCCTGGAGCGATGAGTCAACAGCATTCTTTTGGATTGAGGATGGGAAAAGTTGGCTAGGATTATGGGCGGGCTCTGAATACGAAACAAAATATCATCCTTCTTTACGTCATATTGCATTTAGAGTTTCATATGAGGATTTAAAAGAATCATTACATTGGTTACACTCACTTCAAATTAAAACCGTTCCGTTTGGAAGTAATGAATCTATTGAACCCTTTGTCCGTCCACATCAAGGTAATGCATCTGTTTATTTTATTGATCCAGATGGTAATAGCTTAGAACTTATTTGTCATATTGTTGTACCTAATGCACTAAAACATATAACTAATAAATTATCATTTAAAGATTGGGAGACACTATTAGCTGACACATTTGAATGAATATAAGCTATAAATCATAGTGGCTTGCCTTTATTTTTATAACATGTATAACAATCGTGAATAATAATGTCCTATCAATTTATCATTAAATAAATGTAAAAAATGACCCTATTTATTCATTTTTCATGCGTATGTATGTACATTTGTGAATTTATTCGATATATTATGGGTATTGAATGATTACGAAAAGTGTATAGGTCGCTTATATAACACCTTATATTTTTATATCCGTGAAAACTACAAAGTGTATGAAAATCCATTTGTCAAATGAATTTAGTGCGGAAGGAGGTTTGTGGTTACTTCATAGGGTATAATAATCAGTTTTTTACTGATAAAAATATAGGAGGCGACATAATGTTTCGTACGATTTCAAATTTCATGAGAGTAGCTGAGATAAGAAGGAAAATCCTTTTTACACTAGCGATGTTAATCGTTTTTCGAATTGGCACGTTTATTCCAGTTCCTCATACTAACGCAGAGGTATTAAAAGTACAAGATCAAGCTAACGTTCTAGGTATGTTAAACGTATTTGGTGGAGGAGCACTGCAACACTTCTCAATCTTTGCTGTAGGTATTACACCATATATTACAGCTTCTATCATAGTACAATTACTTCAAATGGATGTTATACCTAAATTTTCGGAATGGGCAAAGCAAGGAGAAATGGGCCGTAAGAAATCAGCTCAATTCACTCGATACTTTACAATCATTCTCGCATTCATACAGGCCATCGGAATGTCTTATGGCTTTAATAATATAGCTGGTGGACAATTAATAACAGATCAAAGCTGGACTACATACTTATTTATTGCGACAGTTTTAACTGCAGGTACTGCATTTTTACTTTGGTTAGGCGAACAAATTACCGCTAACGGAGTTGGTAATGGTATTTCGATGATTATCTTCGCAGGTCTCGTTGCCGCGATTCCAAATGTTGCAAATCAAATTTATTTACAACAATTCCAAAATGCTGGCGATCAGCTATTCATGCACATAATAAAAATTGTTTTAATTGGACTCGTAATTTTAGCGATAGTTGTTGGCGTTATTTACATTCAACAAGCTGTACGTAAAATACCGATACAATATGCAAAAGCTGTTTCAGGAAACAATCAATATCAAGGAGCAAAAAACACTCATTTACCTCTTAAAGTAAATAGTGCTGGTGTTATACCAGTTATCTTTGCTTCTGCATTTTTAATGACGCCGCGTACAATTGCGCAGCTCTTCCCTGATTCAAGCATATCAAAATGGTTAGTTGCAAATCTTGATTTCGCACATCCAATTGGAATGACACTTTATGTCGGTCTTATCGTTGCTTTCACATACTTCTACGCATTTATTCAAGTAAATCCTGAACAAATGGCTGAGAATTTGAAAAAGCAAAATGGATATGTTCCTGGTATTCGTCCTGGTAAAGCAACTGAACAATATGTAACTAAAATTTTATACCGTTTAACATTTATCGGTGCAATTTTCTTAGGTGCAATTTCTATATTACCGCTCGTATTCACGAAAATTGCTACGTTACCACCTTCTGCCCAAATTGGTGGTACAAGCTTACTTATCATTGTCGGTGTAGCACTAGAAACTATGAAGACGTTAGAAAGCCAGCTTGTAAAACGTCATTATAAAGGTTTTATTAAAAAAGTGAATTAATTATAAAAAACACAGTTGGAAAAATAACCAACTGTGTTTTTTATTGTATCAGTCCTGTAATATACAGGGCTGTTGCTTTATTAAACTACATCTCCTTCTCTAATAACCGCCCTTTTTTGAAATAAGTCCGTAGTGTAGAACGATTGGCTAAAAATACACCAATCAATATAAAACAAGCCCCCATTCCCATTATAGGATTTAAAGGTTCTCCTAAAATGATATATCCCACAATTATTGCAATTAATGGTGATACATATAACCACGTCGATGGAAATACTGGATTTGTTTTTGATAAGAGCCAGTAATATAGTCCGTGTCCACCGATCGATCCGATAAATATGAGATATAAAATAGGCCATTGTACACTCCATGAAGTTAATACAGTTACATTTGGTTGTTCTACAATAATAGATGCGATTAGTAGTAAAATCCCTCCATAAAACATTTGAATACCGTTAATAAGAAATGGTGATACATTTGATAAATCTGAAAGTATTTCTTTCGAACGAATAGAGCCTATTCCGTAAAATAACTCTCCTATAACTAAAACAATACAAGCAATACTCCATATGAAACTTACTTGTTGATGCATTCCTGGTAAAGAAACAAATATAACACCTATTAGTGCGATAACTAAAGCAACGAGTTGCTCCTTTTGTAATTTCTCCCTATTCCTCTTTGCTTGTATTAATAAAATCATCATTGGTCCCGTAGCAGAAAGAACAGCAGCTAATCCCGAAGAAATATATTGTTCTGACCAATATAAACTTGCGAATGTCATAAATGTTAAACAAAATCCAGCATACATAATACGTTTTGAAAATATATGTGGCATAATTTCTTTTCGCTTTAATTTAAAAATAATCATAAGGATTATGCCCGCTAAAAAGAATCGAATTCCTGCTGAAAACAACGGTGGCGCCCCTGCTTCAATTCCAATTTTTATTGTTAAAAATGTTGTCCCGAAAATAATACATACTAAAATGTAATTAAAAATGACCATTTTTCTTCCTCCTTTTTACTCTTAAAATGAGTATAGAGGGTATGGTGTATAACAGTGTATCAATACATATAACAGTTACTTCAAGTTGTAGTTGATTCCCTATATATTTTTCGCTTTAATTAAATTAAAAAGAAAAATAGGTGAAACTATGAAGATTGTATTGCGTAAAGAATCAAACATACCGTATTACAAGCAAATATATATGCAAATTGTTGAAAGAGTACAAAGTGGTATGCTTTCACATGGTGAATCCCTTCCTTCTTTACGTTGTATGGCCACAGATTTACAAATCAATGTATTAACTGTTCGTAAAGCGTATAAACAGTTAGAAACGAAAGGGTATATACGCATCGAACAAGGAAAAGGTGCTTACATATATAAACGTGTAAAGAAAGATTTCAAACCGATACCGTATAAATGGCAACAATCAAGATCTATTAATGTTATGCGTTCTCAATATGCAATGAATAAGCACCGTAAATATTATGATTTTTCACAAGCAATTCTGTATCCTCGTCTGTTACCAAATCCATTTTTGGCAGACGAAATGCATAAATTGCTAGATAAAAATCCGATGTTGTTAGCAACTTATGGGCCAGTTCAAGGCGATTATGAACTGCGAGTTGAAATAGCAAATTACTTAAATGAACACCAGAAATTAGTGACGGACCCATCTCAATTATTAATTACAAGCGGAGCACAACAAGGAATTGATTTAATTGCTCAAACATTATTAAAACCTGGAGATATCGTATTAGTAGAAAGTCCATGTTACAGTGCTGCGCTTGACGTTTTCATCAATAAAGGTGTTCAAATCATTCCTATTTCTCTTGATAATCATGGAGTTCGCTCCGACTTAATTGATGATATTTGTCAAAGTAAAAATCCTGTTTTATTGTATACAAATCCCACCTTCCAGAACCCGACAGGTACAGTAATGAGTAAAGAACGAAGAATGGAACTTATAGAACTAGCGGAGCTATATCAATTTTTTATCATTGAAGATGATTCTTTCGGAGAAATATATTTTGAAGGTGCTATAGTCCCACCACCAATCAAAAGTTTTGATAAGGATGGCCACGTGATATATATATAAGGATTTAGTAAAACGTTAGCACCAGGACTCCGTATCGCAGCACTTTTTGCCGATGGTCCTATTTTTGAATGGCTATATGCAGTGAAAGGTTCCATGGATATCGGTAGTCCTTTATTAACACAGAAGGCACTTCTACCTTTCTTACGTGCGGAACGTATGAAAAATCATTTAGAAAAATTACGTACAGCTTTACAAATGAGACGTGATTTAACAATTGATATACTATCGCCATTAAAAGGACTAAACTTTGAGATACCAAATGGCGGTTTTAATTTATGGGTGAAACTGCCTGATTCGATAGATCCCTTTACCTTATTACAAAAAGCAAATGAAGTAGATGTCTCTTTTTTACCAGGAACAGCTTGTCTATTAAACTACGAAACAAATGATAACCAATTAAGAATTAGCTATTCAATGTTAAACGAGAAAGATATGGCAATTGGATTAGAGAAATTACATGATACAATACGAAACAGTATTTGTTAGAAGTAATAACACAATAGCCAACAATAAATAATACCCGAAAATGACAATGTGTAGTATGGGCTATTATTTATTGTTGAGCTTTTTCGTTATTCTTAACAACCGATTTTAAAACTTGTCTTTCTTTCAATTCTTCAACACTGCCATATGGATCAATAACAATTGCTTTCATTTCCTCTCCTCCTTGCTGTTTATTTTAATAACATACAATTATTTCTCAAAATTTTTTGCCTTGAATTACCATATACTTATTTTTGGGGGTAATTATGCAAAAAGCATTATAAAGTAAAACTTTAATCATTCCTCACCAATCGGGCTCTTACTGCCCGGCAAATAGCGGGATGAATTTCAAAAAGAATCTTACACACATCTTAGAATCATCCAAAACTGTTTTATTAATTAAATTCAAAAGAAATGAGGCTAACTATATGAGTGAAAAGATATTTAAAATAAACGGAATTGATATATGTACAGAAAGCTTTGGGAACCCTAAGAACCCTGCTATTTTATTAATTATGGGCGCTACATGTTCCATGGTTTATTGGGACGAAGAGTTTTGTGAGCTGTTGGCTAGTACGGGGAAATTTGTTATTCGCTTTGATAACCGTGATGTTGGACGCTCTGTTGCCTACGAACCTAGAACTTCCAATTATACAGTAACAGATATGGCTGAAGATGCAATTGGAGTACTAGATGCTTATCATATTGATAAAGCTCACCTATTTGGTATGTCATTAGGTGGTATGATTGCTCAAATTGCCGCTATAAAACATCCCGAAAGAATTTTGACGCTAACTTTACTAGCGACTAGTGTAATAGGATCTGATGACAATACTCGCGATTTACCTCCAATGGATGAAAGAATTTTAACACATCATGTAAATGGCACAAGTATAGATTGGACAAATAAAAACGATGTGGCAGAGTATTTAGTTTCAGGATCTCGTCTATTATGTGGATCAGAACGAATATTTGATGAAAATAGAGTTTATACACAAGTAAAACAAGAAATAGAACGCGCAAATAATTTATTAAGTATGTTTAATCATGCTTTACTTCAAGGTGATGATGCATATGAAGGTGTACTTCACTCCATACAAGCACCTACATTGGTTATTCACGGAACAGATGATACAGCACTCCCATTCGAACATGGCCTCGCACTAATTGATGAAATTCCAAACTCAGTACTATTAACTCTTAAAGGGGCAGGCCATGAAAACCATCCAGATGACTGGGAAAACATAATTACTGCTGTTTCTAAACATACATCTGAAATTTAGACAAACAAATAATTAACAAAAGGGGCACAAATTATATTGTGCCCCTTCTATTTACAAACAAAAACCCATCACTGTATTCGTATGTATAGTGATGGGACTTCTTATATTTTTCTATGTTTAAAAAAATGGACAATCTAATTGATCAACAGATTCCCATAATTTTTTTTTTGCATTTTCGGTGGATGTATTTGTTTCTAGTGTCATGTTTTTAAAAGGGTTTACTTCAACTTTTAATAAGGATGAAGGCTCCACATATAATGAGAAAACATGGCTGCTTGGTAAAGCTTTAGAAACGTCAATATCTCCTACTTGTTTAAATAGTTGCTGCGCAGCAAAAAAGAAGAAATTAGTTGGATTTGATTGTTTATTCAGCCACGCAAGCATTTCAGGTGATACCGATTTATGAATATTGATTTTTACTCGATCACCACGTTTATATCGCCTAGATCGCATACTTCCACCAACTAACTTATCGTTAAGTTTGTAAATCCTAACTCTTTTTGCTTATGCTCTCTATATTTTGGCGAACAAGTATAGACTAATAATCCTCGTGCATTGGTAAATAACGGATTATCTACAAAGATTACATTTTTGAGTCGTCCTTTTTGCTTTAAAATCATTTTTAAACTGTTTTTAATAATTACTGCACCACCGCCATAAATAAACACGTATGGATCGTCTTTCATATCATCAATTTTATTTATAATATCTGTTGCAACACGAGCTGCTAAACCTAATAGTGCCGGCTGTGATTCCTCAACTAATAAGGTATTTCTCGGATGCTTATCATTTAAATAAATTTGATTGAATTCTGTAATACTATCAATCGTCTTAGTTGGATACTTTCGGTTCCATCTCGTGATAATTTGTAATAACGTCTCTTTTACACCATAAGATAAACCTTTACTTAGTTGCGGACGGAAATTTACCCCTAATGAAACAACTTCTTCTGTCGTCCCTGCACCAATATCAAAAGAGAGTAGAGTCTTATCTACAAAATCAATTTCAGAAACTTGATTCGGCTCACATTCTATTTTATGTTTCACAACATTTCCTTCTTCATCGTATACAATGCCCCACGTCCCAGATGCGCCCTCAGGCAGGCATTTACAAAACTCAATTGAAACATTAATTGTCACATCGCGTCCGTTCGGATAATGGAAAATAACCTTATGATTTCCCATATAACGTTTTGCATTTTCAGCAGCTATTTCTTGTGTAATAAGCTGCATAGGAAGAGCGACAGATAAATCATAACGAATATTAATATGGCTAGAAGTTGGACTTTGACGCATAGCGCTTACCGCCAAACCTGATAGTATTGTAATAACCATTAACTCATCCGTTGACTTATTCGATTTCTTCTCTACCTCAGTACCTTTTAATTGATCTTGAATGACTTTTTCTCCAACGATGTATCGTACATTATTTAGCATTAACGATGGCGAACTTATAGTCACATCAATGTGGTTTTCTAATTCAGATAATGAAACATCTACCTCATCTAAGAGTCCTGTAGGCTCACCTATATATAAAGAATAAATACTCGGAATAAAAATAGGGTCTTGCCCTTTCACCATTAACTTCAAACCGTTGTTTCCTGCATCTGCACCAGCTTTTAAAAGTATAGACATAACTACCCCCTAAATTAATCTGACATCCCTTCCAAATATATGCGAGCCCATTCTTTTACATTCAAATGTATTGTAATTTTTTATTTATCATAAAACCAAAATATTGCATACTTACATATTTTATGTAAAAAGTATTTGACATGATACTTTTCCAATTTTATACTTATATTTGTAAAGAGTTTTTTACAATCGAGGGGGGCAATTATTTATTGAATACTAAA
Organism: Bacillus sp. FSL K6-1338; assembly: GCF_038006965.1. Lineage (NCBI taxonomy): Bacteria > Bacillati > Bacillota > Bacilli > Caryophanales > Bacillaceae > Bacillus > Bacillus sp. FSL K6-1338. Next base: position 2,644,723 of record NZ_JBBOWI010000001.1, read on the forward strand.
AAAACTATTTTTATCATCATTGTTTTAGCATTAATTGCAATAATAGTACATGGCACATATAAATACATCACTGAAGGTTCTATTTTGGGTAGTACGATTTTTGCTATTTCGTTAATACTTAGTAATTTAATTAATCACATTACTTGGGGAGATCCCCACGGTGTATCAGAAGAAAGTCAAGATGAAATGGGCCAACAAATTACATATAAAAGCTTTAAAATTGCGTATTTTGTGCTTGTAGTTATAATGTTCCTTTTATTAATCTTCTCCGAAGGATTTTCTATGGGGGCTAATTTAGATGGCGTTAAAAACCTCCCTCTGTTCATCGCAATTTGCTCTTCATTCTTTATTTATCCTATTGTCGAACTCATAGTTGCAAAACAATATAAGTAAAAAGATGAGGTTTTCTACATGTAGAAAACCTCATCTTTTTATATTTACATACTCTCTACAATTGCTTTTAATTTATTCACAGTCCGCCAATTCCTAACTGTAGCTGGTGTATGTAACTTCTGAAACTGGTTCATTAATTTAGAATTTCGAATGCTATTTTTGAAAAACAAATAAGCAACCTTCTCATCTATATAGCAATCTTCAAGTTCACTTTTAAATGTAAGCAATTGACTACTCTCTTCTTCAGAAAGTACATTAGCTAAAAAAGCAACATGAACACTTTCTCCTTCTAACAATGAATGAACTTCATACGGACATTGTTTAATAATATTTATAAATTCATCATGTGTTCTTAGCATGACTGGAACATCGAAATCAAATTCATTTTTCATTTCAGATTGTATTCGGTCCTTTAGAAAGTTTATACCTTCCTCAGATTCGAACACGATATTACCACTTTGTATATATGTTTTCACATGTTTTAATTCTATTGATTCAAACAATCGTTTTAAATCAGCCATTTTGATTACTTTATGTCCACCGACATTGATTCCTCTTAGTAGTGCAACATAAATTGTCATATTATTCCCCCACAATAAAATGAATTTATCAACTGAATTGATTTTCCCACTCATATTTCTCGGATATTTGTTTTAATTCTTCTAACATATCATGAATAGATAATACCTCAAATAAAATAATAGATTCACTTGAGAAATGGTGATGATAATGATCTGGTTTATAATCTTTTAAATCATTTTTATAACTCCAAAATTGCTTGTCTAATTCAGCAATAAGTTTAAAATGTTCCTCATCAATTTCATTACAACGGTTTCTCAATATAGCAATTATAGAATAAGTTGTTTGTTGTAATATTTCCCTTTCACTTTGTGACCAGTCACAGGTCTCAATTGACACTCGAGCTAAATTATCTATATGGTAAATGATTTGCTGTAATAAATGCAATTGCTTTTGTACAAGTAAAAAGCTTCTCATTTCCTTCTTTGTATGGTGATGATATTTCCAATCTTTCTGCTCATATTGAACAAATTGTATCGCCTTATGCAATAATAAAGTCAATTTAGATAGATCCTGAGCTGTCTCCTTTTTCATACCTTTTCCTGCAAGTAATGCAGTAATCCATTCTTCCATAATATTTGCTGTTTTAGCAAATAGATCCTCTGTACATCCAAAAATCGTTTTCGTGTAGTGTGGTGGGAAAATGAAAAAATTCACTAAAGTAGATACTATAATACCAGTAGATGTAGTAGCTAAACGAATTAAAAATGCAGTAAAATAATGATCTGCCGTAATTGGAATCATAGCTACAGCAGTTAAAGTCGCGACTAATGTTCCCGCATGTAACCTTAGTTTTTGACATGTAACAATCGTAAACATCGCAGCTAATGCATAAGAAATTGCTTGATGGCCTAGGAAAAATGTGAAAGTCATGGCATATGCCGATCCAATTGTTGAGGCCGGAAAGCGAATAAGCCCTTTTTTTATTGAGTCTGTTGCAGTTGGTTCAATTGTAACAATTGCTGTTATTACAGCAAAAATAGTTGGGATGTTAAAAAAATTACAAACTAACACTGTAAGAAAAACTGCAATCCCAGTTTTAATCACTCTTCCCCCAACAATATTCCATTGTCTATCTTGATTCATTTTTTATATCCTTCATTTCTGTTTCATTTTATATACATATATTATATATTGTTAAAATAAAAAAACCTACTACATGAATATTCAAGAGTAAGTTTTCTATCTCATTATTTCATTATAGGTAAATGCATTATTATTTGTTGGCCAATTGGTCCCATTCTTCTAAAACCTTTATCTTTGAAGCCGACTTTTGCATATAAATTTTGTGCAGGAATATTTCTTTCATTCACAGCAAGTACAACTTCATTTTTTATTGGAAAATAACGTTTTACAAACTCTTCTAATAATAACAATGACTTTTTAGCGTATCCCTTTCTTTGTCTATTGTGATTAATAGAAAATGATGTTAAAAGTAAAGCATCCTCATTATCCGTAAACTCCTTTACTCTATCTCCCGTTTGCAATGCGAAAAGACCAACCGGTACCCCATTGTAATCTAAAATAACAATCACATTTTTTGTACGATCACTTTTTGCTTTCTCCAGTAATGCGCTTGGATCTGATGTAAACTGAACTTGTTCACTTGGTAAAGTAAATGTTTGTATAACTTCTTTATATTTCTCCTTATACGGAACTAATTGAATTTCCCCTGTGTGTATGTTCATGCTAAACTCTCCCATTTTTTGCTTATTAACTTATACCTTGCTGTACTTTTGAATGCACTCTTCCATCTAAAAAGGTAATTTCAACAAATGAATTTGGATCGTTTCCTTTCCAAGCAAAAATTTGTTTAATTTGTGTAGAATGCTCTACCCCTTCTTCTATAAGTAAATCCCCTTCACAACCAATTAAATCTTTTACTTCTGTATAAGTCATTCCTTCATTTATGTTCGAGAAATGGTTTATATTGATAGACGCTTTCTGTTGCCTTTCCATCACAGTAGAAGAAGTTGCTGTTTGATTTTTCACTTCTTTTCTCTGTTCACACGCTGTCATACTGAAACCTAAGCAAAAACTAAACAATATACATGCGCTTTTTTTCATCATAACAGTTGTCCCTCCCATCATAATTAAACCATATATTCCCTTAAAAATAAACTGAATATTTAATATTATATTCAAAAACCTCGTACAATTAAGTACGAGGCTAATTTCATTTATTCAAATGATTATTTGATTGATCATCCTGTTCTTTTCTTAGCTCTTGTTTTTCATCTTTTGGTAATTGTTTATCATTATCTTTAATTGGATTCGTTTCTCTATTTTCAATCATATCATTTGGAACTTGTGGCATTACTCGGCCCACAATAGCCGCTAATTCATCTAGTATACCTTCACCTGTTTTTCCTTTTTTAATTTGCTTTCCAATTTGTTTGAGGCGTTCATACGTATCAACATCTGCTACAACGACTGCATTAGCACCATCAGGATCATTTTTTAAACTTTCTGCAACAGAGTATTTAATTGATTCAACTCGAGTTCGATCAAGTTTTGCTTTTACGTCTATACCTACAATTGCATATTTGCCGACTACTACGGCTGTCGCATCATTCACACCTGGCACACTTGCAGCTAAAGATGCTAAATGATCTGCTGCTTTTTCATTTGGCTTATTTGATTTATTCGTATAATTAACATTTTTCATTGAGACATTTTTTTGTTCCGGCTTTTCGTTTGGATTGTCTTTTTTTCCAATACTGCATCCAGTTATAACGAAGCAAAGCATCAATATATATATTAGAGTTTTCATTATTTTCACCACTTCACTATTAAGGTTTAATCATAAATTTTTTCAACAGCTTGCATTTTCTTTACCTTTTCTTCGGCCCCACTATTAGCATTAATGAATATTTGGTACGTATCTTTTCCTAAAGTACCTACAAATTCATAGCAAAGTACTTCATTATGCAAATCATTGACTACTACAGCTTTACGTTCTTCCATTACTTTCACATCCGGATTGATTTTCTTTCTTGCTTCTGCTACAGTTAACTTTGCCGATGGAACTGTTCGTTTTTGATGCGACGCTAAATATTCTTTTGCGGAGAACCCTACGATAGAACCGTCATCTAAAGCAATTTTCATTTGGATTGCTTCTGGATAAATTCGTACTCCATTTTCATTTACTACATACGTAAACACACCAACATTATCATATTGAGAGCTATCATAAAGCTCCATATTATTAAACTTATGGTCCTTTAAAAATTTCAAACCTTTACTACCTGCATCGTTTAAACTAACTTTCTGTTCTTTAATTTCGCGGTTATTCATAACCCAAATTGGATATCCGCCTTTTCCCGTAATATCCATATAAAACTCATTGTTCGTTGCTTCATCTTTAATTTTCACACTATAGAAAGATTCTTTCGCACCTTTTCCGCTTTTCTCAACATCTACTTTTTCATTTCCTTTTAAATTCAAAAACGATTTTGCAATTTTCGCCGCTTCATCTTTAGAAATTGCCTTTCCTTGCGCTTCAAATCCGCCTTTTTTATTTTTTTGCGCACTTGTAAAGGTCGGTCCGAAGTTTGTAGAAGAATATGATGTTACGTTTTTCTCTACAGTTTTCAATCCATCAATAATTGTGTTATCTGCTGGATCGCGATTTGATGCAAGTGCCATTTCTACATCCATCCAGCGTAAATTATTTTTCAAAACAAGATGTTGTACTTTTCTTAGTTCATCTTGTATATTTCCTGCATTTGAATATAAAGTTTGCAACGTTTTATATTCTTGCTCATTTAAAGGCTCTTTTTCTAAATCACGAATGGCTGCACGGTAACTAAAATCACCGATATTCGCTAAAAATTCTTCCGTTTTATTAAATGGCATTAATGTTAAAGGAAGTTGCCCTACATCTGAGCGAGCTTCAGATGTTAAACGCCATACATCCGCTAATGCAGGTGATAAAGATGATCGTGAATTCATCGCAAGTGTTGTGCCAATTTTATCGTGTAATAAATCGACTTCGTATGCTAAATCATGGAATGCACGTTGATAGCTATTTTCCGCTCTAATTAAAACCGCATTTTTCTCTTGGTGCTCTTTATAGCCCCAGTATCCTGTTCCTACTACACCGACTGTTAATAATACAATGATAATACCTCGTAACATTGTCCCACCTCCGCTCTATTTACAGAAAATATGTTTACCGATTTTTTTAATTTGTGGACGAGTCCAAATCCATTTACTAGTCGCAGTATCTGGATTGAAATAATATAAAGCATTTCCTGTTGGATCCCATCCATTAATCGCATCTAATACAGCTTTTTTCGCTGTTTCATTTGGCGTTAAATATATTTGCCCATCCGCAACTGCCGTAAAGGCTCTTGGCTCAAATATTACTCCTGAAACGGTATTTGGAAATGATGCACTTGTAACACGATTTAAAATAACAGCAGCTACTGCAACTTGTCCTAAATACGGTTCACCACGTGATTCCCCGTATACTGCGTTTGCCATGAGTTGAATGTCATTTTGCGAATAACCATTCGGAACATTTGTCCCTTTATTTTGAGATGGTTTATTTTTTTGTGCAGTACTACCACTATTTCCTTTATTGGCAGTGGACTTGTCATACTTCGTTGCCTTCACGAGCATTTGCTTCGTTTTAGCTCCAGCTAAACCATCAACGGGTAATCCGAATTTCTCTTGAAAATTCCGAAGTGCCCAATATGTACCCCATCCGAAAACACCATCCACTTTTCCCGTATAAAATCCGTTATATTTCAAACGAGATTGCAGTTCAATAACATCTTCGCCAGATGCTCCTCTTTGAATGACTTGATTAGAAAAAGCTTCTACATTCTTTAGTTGTATACTACTGACCATTAAAGACAGTCCTATGAACGCAAGTAAAACTGCTATTTTAAAAATAGCTTTTTGGCGCATACTTTTCCCTCCTTAATTACAGAAATGATTTCTTGGTTATGTTTTGTAAAAGCCTCGCTTTTATGTAAAGAAGACAAAAAAATCCAAACTAATATCGTTGAAAAAATATGTAAACAATATAAAAAAAGGATAAAAGGAGTTCATCATGAAAAAATCGTTAAAACGTGTCGCACTCGTCATTCTGTTCCTAACAACATGTTCAAATATATATACAGGCTCATCAATTGTTCATGCGCAGCCGCCGTATGCCAAATGGGGTAAACTTGCCGTAGAAAAGACGAAAGAACAATACCCAAAAGCAGAAATTATTGATTATCTACATATAGGTAGAAAACCCAAAACAGTTCAAATAACTGTTGAAAAATTTAAATTGTGGTTACGTGAAGATGGAAAAGAATATGGTGTTTTTGTTGATGTAGAATTTGAAACGAAGACGGAGAAATTTATAAAGTTGTCGTTTCAGAAGACGAGTAGATAAAGTGAACCCCCACTGTTAAAAACAGAAACAGTGGGGGTTCTTGCATTTCTAAAATTCTTTCCTAAAATTTCGATTCCCTAAAAATCTTACCAATATACAAATAGCGCCAATTACAACAGCTATCCCTATACTATATAAAAGGACTCTACCATATCCTCCTATTCTCGGATCTAAAAAAGGATATGGATACCAATTTACGATTGGACCACGTAATAAGCTATATACAACGTAAAAAAACGGGAATAAGAGCCAACTTGCAGCTTTTTTCCAGGTGATTTTCTTATTTGGTGGATTTAAAATCCAATCTAAAAGCATGGTAATTGGCATGATATAATGCAGCACCGTATTTACCCATGGTATTGCAGTTTGAAGTGATTCTTCTAATCCTCTTAATAGTAAAAAATAAATTAGTCCTGTCGTAAGTATATATACCGTTGCCGCACCACGAAGTATACCAAACTGCTCTGATCGACCAAATGTAGCTGTTCCGATACTGCTTAAAAGGAGAATACATGCAACTAAAATGTTACTTTCGATCGTAAAGAAACTAAAAAAGTTAACTGGATTGAACGGTTTCACTTGTGCCCTGATTATGAATTGCGTAATAATGGCGCTACATGCTAGAAGACTTAAACATAATCTAAATAAAGATAAAGTTTTTTCACCCCTCATACATTCCCTCCTTTTCTTATAAATAATTAGAATTTCCCTGTACATGCTCAATAAATAATTTTAATGGAACGAGCCCACGCTTTGGCATATGACTACTTATAATAGCTACTACTTCTAACTGAGGAATGATAACGATGTATTGTCCGCCATATCCCATAGCGAAATATATACAATACGGTATGTGAAATCTTTCGTTATGTAATACCCACCAGTGATATCCATATGCGCCGACATGTTCATATGTTTCAAATTGCGCCCTGCTTGACTCTTCTAACCATTGTGCTGATACAATTTCTTTCCCATTCCAATATCCATTTTGTAAACATAATTTTCCTAATTTTAATAAATCTGTAGATTTCATTTTCATACCGAAGCCGCCAACATATATACCCTGCGGATCTTGTTGCCATTCGTATTCGTTAATTTCTAATGGATCAAATAAATATTTCTTTGCAAACCGCTCTGTCGACATTCGAGTAGCTTCTTGAATAATATAGCTCAGTAAATGAGAAGAACCTGAATTATAATTCATTTTTGTAGCAGGTTTTTCAATTATTGGCTTTTCTAATATGTACTGTACCCAGTTCTCTGATTCTACAAAGTCATTTGGGAATACTACTCCATTCCCAAACTCTTTCCAATCCTCACCAGTAGTCATTGTTAATAAGTGATAAAGCGTCAAATCATGTTTTTCCCCAGGTACATTTTCAATCCACTCTGTAATCGGTGTATGTATATCATTTATATAGCCCTTATCAATTGCAATACCAATTAATAAAGATACGATACTTTTTGTAATCGAATTTATTTTATATAAGTTATTTGCACATTCAGGTGTTTTATAATACTCAGTTGTTAATTCCCCTTTTTGATAAACAAGAAATGTATTCACTTTTTTCTTTTCGAATTTATTTTCTAGTTGCTTGAAATCCAAAAACTTTACCTCCATTTAAATAGTTACTCCATTTATTATATCTTGTTACTTCATTTTAAACATAATTGTGCTCAAATAAAAATAAACCTGTCAGCCATAATGAACTGACAGGTTTATTTTTATAATTTCGTACGAACATTCCAAAGCTCTGGGAAGAATCTTTGATCAAGTACTCGTTTTAAATAAGAAACACCGGAGGATCCACCTGTTCCCATTTTATGTCCAATAATTCTTTCTACTGTTTTCATATGACGGAAACGCCATTGTTGTAGCCAGTCTTCAATATCAATCAATTTTTCAGCAAGCTGATATAAATTCCAATATTTTTTCACATCCACATACACTTCTAACCACGCCGCTTCTACTGTTGCATCTTCTTCATAAGGCTGCGTAATATCACGGTTTAACACATCTTTATGAATAGGGAATCCTTCTTTTACTAATGCTTGAATCGCGACATCATATAGACTTGGTGCATGTAGCGCTTTATGAAGTCGTGCATGTAATTCTGGATCCTTTTCATAAATTTTTAATGCGTGCGGCGTTTTATAGCCAAGTGCATACTCAATCATACGATATTGATACGATTGAAAACCTGAAGCTTGACCGAGTGAATCACGAAACTCAATATATTCTGATGGTGTTAATGTCGCAAGAATATCCCAAGATTGAATAATTTGAGACTGAATTTTCGATACACGTGCTAACATTTTAAAAGCTGGTTGTAATTTATCTTGTTTAATAGATTCAATCGCCGCATTTAGCTCATGTAAAATGAGCTTCATCCAAAGCTCACTTGCTTGGTGGATAACGATAAATAACATTTCATCATGATGGTCCGATAATCTTTTTTGAGAAGATAGTAAACTATCTAATTGTAAATACTCCCCATACGTCATATTCTCTTTAAAATCCGTATGAATCCCTTTTTCCATAATTACTTTTTCATTTTCTTTCATATTAGCCAAACGCCCCTTTTATATAATTCTACTTATATTGGTCTAATAACGGCTCGAACTGGACTTCCATCTGCATCAGTTAATGCAAGTGGTAATGCAATAAGTTCATAATCACCGTCTGCTACATGATCTAATACGACATTTTCTAAAATATGAATTCCATGTTTAAATAATTGATGATGCGCTGCTAATTCTTTATCATCTAACGGATCAACTGATGGTACATCTACTCCGATTAAACGAATACCTTTCTCTGATAGAAAAGGTGCTATGTCTGCACGTAAATGAGGGATCACATCTGGAAATTCTTCATTTTTTCCATGTGAAGATGTACGTAATAATAATCGTTCTACACCTTCTAAATGAAAGTTTTCTAATTCCTTTTTCCCGATGCTTTCAAGATTAGAAACGTCAATAATCCGTGCTGGGCCAACATAAACTTGAACATCTAAATCCAATACTTTCTTTCCATCATTATCAAAATGAAATGGTGCATCAATATGAGTGCCTGTATGAATACTCATCGTTAACTTTCCGACATTTACCGAGCCACTTTCTTCTTTTGACCATGAAACTTCATACGAGAACGGTGTGTCTCCTGGCCACGTTGCAATATTATTATTTAGCGGTTGTGAAATATCAATCCACTCTGATGTTTTCATACTTATGCCACAACCTCTCGCTTATTTTCAAACTGCTTATACTTTTCTTCTTTCATAATTCCCTTTAATATTTGTACAGATTTCCACACTTCTTCGTATGTGTTATATAAAGCGACCGGCGCAAGTCTCACTCCATTTGGCGCTCTAAAATCTGGAATTACTCCATTTGCCTTTAGCGCTTTACATATACGTGCTGCTTCTGCATGCTCTAAATAAATGTGCCCGCCTCGACTTTCATCCTCTAACGGATTTCCAATTGTAAATCCGAAATCTTTTAATTCATGATCAATTAAATTCAGCATGTATCTCGTAATATGTAAAGACTTCTCACGTAAACGTTCAATACCAGCATCTTTGAAAATTTCAAGAGAACCAATTAATGGTGCTATACTTAATACGTGAGGTGTACCAATTTGATAAGCACCTGCATGATCAGCGGCTGTTAATGTATGCTCCATATCAAACTGCTTATCTTTTTTAGAACTAAACCATCCAGACAACCCTGGCAGTCTATTAAAATGTTTATTATTTACATAAAGTCCTGCAACACCACCCGGTCCTGCATTTAAATATTTATAATTGCACCAAACAGCAAAATCAACATCCCAATCTTTGAAATGATGCGGAATAGATCCTATTGAATGACATAAATCAAATCCGATATGAATGTCTCGTTTATGTGCTTCCGTTGTTAAACGTTTCATATCAAGAATTTGACCACTTCTATATAAAACAGAAGGTAATAAAATTAAAGCGATATCATCTTCCATCGCATGAATAATATCTTCTTCAGAAAGTGTTCTACCATCTCGGCTTTTCACTCTTACTAGATGCTCATCTGGGTCTAATCCTTTTAAACGTATTTGACTTTGAAGTGCATAAATATCTGACGGGAAAGTTAATTCATCCGCAAGTATTTTTGTACGTATTCCTTTCGGTTCATAAAACGTCGCAATAACTTGGTGTATATTTGTAGTCGTAGAACCGGTTACAATAGTTTCCTCCGGTAAAGCTCCAATAAGAGGGGCTGTAAGTTTACCTAATTTCTCTGAAAGGAAGAACCACGGGTGCTCACCTTCAGTCCAGCCGTCAATTCCATATTCTTTCCACGAATCTAGCAACGTAAGTAATGATTTCTCTGCTCTTTTTGAAAGTAGCCCTAATGAGTTTCCATCTAAATATATAGTACCTTCTTTTTTATAGAATTCAGTTTGAAAATCTTTCAGTTCATCATGTTTATCACATTCAAGCGCATACTCATAAGTTGGTTGAAATGGTTCTTTATACATGGTGTCACCTTCTCTTAATTTTCTTTTTATTCTAACTAATTGAAATATAGCACCTTAATTGATATAACGTCAATGATATTATGTCAGTTGACTTTATATATGAACTTCTTTTACAATACAGTTATATTTTCAGACATTTCAGTATAAAGAGGTGATTCTTTGAAAAACTCTACTCTTTCATCAAGAAAACACCGCTCCTTAGAAACGAAGAAGAAACTACTACACTCTGGTTACACTATTTTTATACGTAACGGATTTCAAAAAACGACAATTACACAAATTATTAAACATGCAGAAACCGGTTACGGAACAGCATATGTATACTTCAAAAACAAAGACGATCTCCTAATTAGTTTAATGGAAGATGTTATGAATCAATTTCATAATATTGCCAAGCGCTCCTTTTTGCCTCAAACGAAGGAAGAAGCTCATAAAATGATTCGAAATCAAGTTAGAGCATTTCTCCAACTAGCAAAGAAAGAACGAGCTATTTTACAAGTTGTAGAAGAAGCAATCGGATTATCAAAAGAGATACGTAAAAAATGGGACGAGATACGGGAACGCTTCATAAACAATATTACGCAGGATATTACATACTCTCAAGAAAGTGGATTAGCACAGCCTGAATTAAATAAAGAAATTGTAGCACGTGCTTGGTTCGCAATGAATGAGATGTTTCTTTGGGCGATTGTGAAAAATGATAAAAAATTAGAGTTAGAAGAGATAGTACATACATTGACGGAAATGTATACGACGGGGTTATATAAATAGCACACCTGCAATAAATACGGTGTGCTATTTTACATTTATAAAAATATTTTATCTAGGTATGGCAATGCTAAAAGGGGCTTTTCAGATAAAGGGAAATATTTTAGTTTTAACGATTCACCATCTATCGATTTCAACTCGCCACCGCTAACTTCACACTCAAACACAACAATAATATATTCTACTTCATCACCATTCGGATATGTATGGCGGTACTTTTCTCCTCCAAATACTCCTTTTTGTTTTTTTACTTGTACTTTCAATCCTGTTTCTTCCCAAACTTCCCTAACTACTGCTTCTTCTGGAGTTTCCCCAAGTTCAATTGCTCCAGCTGGCAAACTCCAGTATTCCCCACCAGGATATTGAAATAAAGTGAAACTTTAATCAGTGGGGGTTTTATTATCCCCACTGATTATTAGTTGAACCAATCGGGCTTTTACGGGCAGTTGATCCCCCACCTAACTTCTTTGCTTTCGCTGAATTTTGAGATGGGAGTCTTACTGCCCGTTAATGCGGGATAAAATATCCCCCTGTTTATTTTTTATAATAGCAGCTACACTCGGCATGAATATTAGTTCATGCCCTAATTGCTCACGGATTTTTTTATAATATAGTGACATTGACATACTATTCTCTCCTAATCTATTAATAACTTTATTTTCTGATATTTATTGCATAATATTCTTAATACAAACTTCTATATAGAAAGGATAAAAACATGTCGCAAGAAAAACTTGCAAACAAATTTCTATCATTTACTGAAAGTGGTACTCAATAGATTGAGTACCACTTTTACTTTACATGCTTTTCATTAGCGTACTTTTTCTTCAGTCACCCTACTCACAATTCCAACAATAAATTTATATTCAATCCTTCTCTTCTTATCTTTCTTAAAACCCTCTTTCGTATCAAAAATAAAACACGTTTTCCGAAACCAAATTCGTACGTATACAGACTCTAAGTAAATAGGTTTTATAATTCCTCGTTCTTCAAATTCAGTCCCATCTTTATTTTCAGTTTCCGTTCGAACGAACCACTTATTCCCGATTCCAATCTCAATATACTTCACATACTAACCTCCATTAGGAAATTTCCCTTCTAACAATTCTATTATTTCCCCGGTAAGCGCAGATTCCGACAGAACATGAGCCCACAAAGAAAAAGTAGATTACAAAAATCTACTTTATAACTTATATTTTTGCATTCGCTTATAAAATGTACTACGGGGTACATCTAATAGTTTTGCAGCTAATGAAACATTTCCGTTTGTCTTTTGTAATACTTCAATCATGCTATCACGCTGTATTTTTTCGCGAAAATTTAGTGGATGTTCTGTTTTATTTTCAACTTGTAACTCAAGTTGTTGTTGATTTCCCATCATTGTTTGTAGCAAAAAAGCGACTTGCTTTTCGCATATTTCCCGTCCTTGCGACAAGATGTAAATGCGTTCTAATACATTTACTAGTTCTCGAATATTTCCGGGCCATGTATGTTGTAAAAATTGATTGCAAATACTCTTTGGAAATACAACATTCCAATTCTTCCGTTCGCAAAAGTGTTGTATAAAATATGAGATATCCTCTTTTCTTTCTATTAACGATGGAACATATAACGGATAAACGTGCAAACGATAATATAAATCTTGACGGAATTTCCCTTCTTCTACTAACCGTAGTAAATCTTTATGTGTGGCAGTAATAATACGAATATTTACTGGTACCTCTTTTGAACTTCCTATTGGAGTTATTGTACGTTCTTGTAAAACACGCAATAATGCTACTTGCATCTCTGGTGGTACTTCACCAATTTCATCTAAAAATAATGTTCCTCCATGCGCTTGTTCAAATTTCCCTTTATACCCTTGACGTCGCGCACCTGTAAACGCACCTTCAACGTAACCGAACAATTCACTTTCCATTAATTCTTTAGGCAGAGAACCGCAGTTAACAGCTATAAAGGGCCCATCTTTTCTTGGGCTATTTTCATGAATCGCTCTCGCAACATATTCCTTTCCTACTCCTGTCTCACCACATACATACACACTAGCATCAGTCGGTGAAACAAGCTTAATTTCTTCTAGTGTGTGTTGAAATGCTTTGCTTGTCCCGGTAACTCCTGAAAAAGTAATTCCTTTTATAAATGCGAAAGCAGAATATGTATTTATTTGTTTGTTTTTCTTTAAATACATACATTTCCCAATCATTCTTTCATTACTATATACTGGTATCTCTAATTTAGTTTCCAATCCATGGTGCATTAACTCTTCAAGCTTCATTCTTGACCAATTATTTATTCGTTCACGAACACTCTTACTCGCAGAAACGATAACATCACGATGATTACAAATAACTACTTGTTCGTCACTATCAATGACATCCAAAAAACGATGAATTAAGTGTAATTCATTTTGATGAACTCTTATGCTACATTCACGTTCTATTGCATGTGCAATTGAAGTTACCATACCGAGCATATATGGATGCGAAAATTCAATTGGACAGGAGAAATCTAGAACACCAATTAATTTCCCGTCATCATTATGGATAGGAGCAGCCGCACAACTCCAGCTATGAGATGCCACGGAATAATGTTCAGTACCACTTATCATAATAGCTTCTTCAATTTCTAGCGCTGTTCCAATTGCATTTGTACCAACAGCTGCTTCTGTCCATTTTACACCTTCAATAAAATTAATATGTTTCGCTCGCTTTAACGTTTGTTTATTTCCACTTAACGATAGAACATAACCATCTGGATCGATTAATAATGCCATCATTTGTAGTTCATCAATGGTTTTTCTCATATTTTGTATTTGAGGTAATGCTATATCAAGAAAAATTTCACTCTTTTTCTTTTGTTCTTGAAAAACATTAGAAGACAAAATTTTCTGACCTTTATTCATATAAGGATTCACATTTGCTTGTCTACATCGATGCCATGACTCTGAAATTCTTTCGTTTATACGGTTCGAATCAAAGACTCCTTCATCAATAAACTTTTTCCATGTATGTAAGTAAAACGGTGAAGCTAACATTGTATCATCTCCCTTTTAATTGTTTTGGAGATTTATAAAACATACTTCTATTATAAAACTGAATAAAAGCGTTTTCAATACAACTAGAAAGATGACACAAATATGTTAATAATTTGAATATATTAATGCGCGTCTTTATTCTTTTTTAGTAGCACCATATTTTGTATAATGGACGCAAAGAAAATACATAATCAAAACCACTTTTGTGGATTACCATTTATAAAGAAAACAATCACGGCTATTGCAAATAAAATAGCGGCTGATAAACTAATATATAATTTCGTTCTGACCTGCATTAGTCTTCGCTCCTATTATTTTACAGTACATACTAACTCTTCATTTTTCATCTCTACTATGTACTTCTGTAAAACATATTCTCTTCCGCCATGTTTTTCATACCAATCATGTATTCTTTTTACATGAATCTCGTCACTTCTAATTTTCGATTCAATTTCTTTATACCGTTCAAAACTATCATATTCCCATATGGCGAATACTTCAGACGTACCATTCTTATTACCTTTCATCCAGCGTCCTATTAGCCTAGAGCCATGCTTTAACTGATTAGGTAAGTTCGTGTTATTGAAATGATCATTAAATACTTCTATGAATTCATTTTTCACTACATAGTACTTCCTTCTGTAAAACATACCTCTTCCCCTCTTTTATGAAAAGTATCAGTAAACCTTCCCATCACTACCGTATTATAATACTTTCCATCCGATAGTCTTTTGTCATTTTTCAAAATGCCTTCTACTTCAAAACCTAATTTTTTATACAGATGAATAGCTTTCTCGTTTGTCTCTAATACTTGTAAAGATATTTTATTTACTGCATTTTCATCAGCCCATTTAATAGATTGTTGCAATAGACTCTTACCCATTCTATATCCCCAAAACTCTTTTAAAATACAAACACCAAACTCCACTTTATGAGATAATCTCTTAAAATTTGACCCTTCACATCTTGAAAATCCAACGATTCGATTGTGCACTTCTACAACTAAAAAGAGATTCTTAGTCTCTTCACTATCTGTTTTTATTATTTTTTGAAATCCTAGATCATCTATAAATCCCTCTCCAGCATCTCTATCCATATTTTCAGTTTCTCCATCAATCTGAACTCTAATTTTCGATAACTGCTCTGCATCTTTCTCAGCTGCAGAACGAATTGTATAAGTTAATCCATTTATATGAAACTCTTGCTCTTTTACAATCATGTCAAACTCCTTTCAAATGAATATAATGGCGCTATTACAACTTGTTTACCTTGTTTCTCAAAGTCCTGAACAGTTTCTTTACTAGCCTCTTCGTCAGTTATAATAATGTCAATTTTTTTTAGAGACTCTCCTCTTATAAAACAATCTATTCCAAGTTTATTATGCGGAACTAAACAAATATTTCTTCTAGCAATTTCACTTACTCTTTTACTAAAATAAGCAACTTCAGGTGTTGCGGTACTAATACCTTGTAATGAAATGCCTCCACCTGTAGAGAAATACAGATCAATAGAAAATCTACTTATTAATTCAGAGGCAAGTGTATCAGTAATATTCCCTGAAGGTTTTACTTTTCCGCCAATTAAATACGTATCAATATTCTTATATTCTCGTAGATAACCAGCTATTTCTATAGAATTCGTAATAACCGTAAATGATACTTCCGGTAAATATTTCAGCATCGCATTATGAACGGAAGCCCCACCAATAAAAATTGAATCACCTTCTTGTATATAAGATACCGCAACTCTTGCAATTGTGTCCTCATATATTGAGCTATCACTATAACGTTTAGTTGGTTCCGCAGCTAAGTTTCTCACTCGCGTAAGTTCAATTGCACCTCCGTGCGTTCTTTTTAATAAACCATCCTTTTCCATAATAGACAAATCTCTTCTTATAGAATCAATAGACATATCAAATCTTTCCGCAAGATCCTTTGCTATTACTCTTCCATCTGTATTAAGTAGTTCTAAAATTTTCTCTCGACGTTCTTCAGTAAACATGTTATCACCACCGTTATTGAAGGTTCAGAAATTTGAACTTTATATTAATTATATGCACGTTTCTTCCGTTTCACAATATTTTCAATCCTTTTTCTTCCGTCTTTATGCAGTGTTTTCCTCTTTTTCTATTTTGTTAACTTCACATAAAATAAATGCAGATTTGCATATTCCACTAAAAGACTTCTATTTATTTCCTTATTCATGTAAAATTATTCCTATGTTTTACTTTTTAATACAGAAAGGGATTACTATGAAATCACTAATCAAAACGACATGTACAGCATTATTATTTACAGGAATATTAACAGGGTGCAATAGCAATACTACACCAAAACAAGAAAAGAGCGCTCTCGAAAAGAATGCAATGCACTATGGAGAAATAGTTAAAAATGAATACTATAGAGCGACAGTTGAGAATGCAAAGTTTGAAAAAATAGACGAAGAGCGGCGCCTTACTACTCGTGTTATGATTAATAATGTTCGAGACGATGGACAAACTATTGATCTTTCGGAAATAAAATATTTCATACAAGATGAAAAAACTGGTCAGAAATATGAAGGTGAAGCTCATCCGATAGGTGACGAGCACTATAAAAATGTTCCACACGAATTCTCTTTAACTACTGACGTTGTATTTGAACTGAAAACTTCACCAAAAGATTTAAATAATATGTATTTATACATAGATAGCAAAGCTGCGCCGTTAACAAATACATATTGGAAGCTTGATAATTTAGTATCTAAATAGAAAGACCAGTCTTATACGACTGGTCTTTTTACATTCATACATTTAACTTTCATTAACACTTATATTAATTTTCTAATAACAACTTGAATAACATCAGCTAAACCAGTGTGCCCTTTCCCTTCAACTCGCTCTTGTTCTCCATTAAAGAAATGAATTACCTTATGTTCTTCACACCAAGTAAGGATATCAATTGGATCATACAGCATATCAACATCTTTTGGTCCACCAGTACTATAGTTTATTTGTTTTTTTGAGTAAACTTCAAACATAATTAATCCACCAGGCTTTATCGTTTGTATCATTTTATCTAATATCATTTTTTTATAATCATCATGAAAATGTCCAAATACCATAATTGCCGCATCATATTCATTTTCTGGCAAACTATCAGCTAATAAATCTACTTTTTTTGTATGCACGTTTACGTTATGCTTCTCTGCCAATTTTTTTGTCTTTTCTAATCCATCTTTCGAATAATCAATAGCTGTTACTTCGTTCCCTTGTCTTGCTAGAAATACAGCATTTCTACCTTCTCCCTCCGCAAATGCTATTACTTTATTGTGATTTGCTAAACGAAATGCTTGTTCTTTAATAAATGTATTAGGTTCTTCCCCGTAAAAATATTCATCTGATTTATATCGATCATTCCAAAAATTATTCATCATCTTCTCTCCTTCTTCATATCATTTTCTAACTACAATTAAAGATATTAAAGAGCCTTTTTATCCTTAATTAATTTAAAAATAAAAGCAGATTAAAAATCCACTTTTATTTTTTTCGCAAGATCTACGATTTTTTGATTTCTTAACTCTTCTTCCATTTTCTCTTCTGCTGCGAGCATTGCCTCATTAATTAAACATCCAGGTTTGTCATGTAAACAACAGTCAAACAATGATGTTTTGCCTTCAATTGCATGTATAATATCTAAAAATGAAATATCTTCCCAATTCTTACTAAGCGAGTAACCGCCCTTTGGACCAGATGATGAGTGTATCATCCCTTCCTTCGTCAACTTAGTTAGTATTTTAGACAAGTACGTTGGTGAAACATTTTGCATTTCTGCTAATTGGTAAACACTAACTAACTTATTTGGTGTGGCCTTTGCCAGAAAAAGCATTGTATGAAGAGCATAATTTGTAGCTTTAGAATATTTCATAGTACAGCTCCTATTGTAGACTCCATGTATCTACAATAACTTTATTTTTTTATTATGTCAAACGTTTGTAATACTCCATACAACATTATTTCTTCACAAGTAATACATCTGCTGCGCAAATCGTCACTTCTCTAAATGGAGAGTCAAATAAAACACCTAGTTCAAAACCATCTTCAGTAAGAGCTATTTCATGATATAGCCACCAAGCACTGTCAAAGTTTTCCTGCATAGAACACTTTGTTACTCCTATAAAGGTTACTTCAAGTTTATCAAATTCACTAAAAGTACCACTGCAATCTAATACGATAGACAAAGTATCTTCTGATTCTCTCTTTATTACTTTAATTACACTATCGTGTAGTGATGTCTTGTGTAACTGAGCGACATTTGACGGAAGTTTTTTCTCAATGGAATTAAAATATTCTACGTATGATTGATCTAATTGTGCCATTCTTTTCTCATAATCTGTTGTCCACTCTTGCATAAGTTTTTTCAGTTCACCTGAGGGGTATTCTGAATTAATTGTTATGTTTTGTATAATTGAGTATATCGATTCAGGAAGGAATTTTAATAAATCTATTTTCCTTTCCTCTATTTCTTCCTTTAAACTTTGTATATCCATTTCCGACCATTCTTTTATAGACTCTATAAAACTTACAAATTCTAAAACTTGCATTTTTTTATACCATTCTCTTGTAAAATATTTCAATGACACCTCTCCTAAAATATCTTTACATCCAGTAAAAGCAATACATCCACTTATTATATCATTCCAATAACCATTTTTTCTAAAGAAATAATGTAAAAATGTAAATATTCCGCCTATTATTTCTAAAACTTCAGAATATTT
This sequence comes from Bacillus sp. FSL K6-1338, assembly GCF_038006965.1. Classification (NCBI taxonomy): domain Bacteria; kingdom Bacillati; phylum Bacillota; class Bacilli; order Caryophanales; family Bacillaceae; genus Bacillus; species Bacillus sp. FSL K6-1338. Next base: position 2,664,163 of record NZ_JBBOWI010000001.1, read on the forward strand.
ACAAAAGTATAAAATTAGAATACATTTTAGCTGTACAAGATTCACCTGTACAAAAATTCAAACAAAAAGGGATGGTTATATGTTGAAGAAATTAGTAGCAGGGACATTAGTAGCGGGTTTTGCATTAACTGGAGGACTAGGTGCAGTAAGCGCTGAGGAAAAAAGTAACACAATTAAGTCATTTGATTATTTAAAAGTGGATGAACAAAATGTTAATTCATTTGCAAAATTAAGTGATCAGGATAAGAAAGATATCCAAATTACTATGGTATTACCTAAGCAAAATGAAAATGGAGATTGGCTAGCTTATGGTTTTACTAGCCGCGAAACATTGGATGCGTATATTGCAAAGGATAAAAAAGCAATTAAAAATAATATTAATCCTTTAGGTAGTGGTGCTGGTAGTACTGATTTTTATGAACATAAAGATAAAGGTGGCCAATATATTTACTGGAGCAGTGGCTTTAAAAACTTACCATCTAGCTGGAATGACAGAATTTCTTCTGTAAGTACAGCGTCGCCTTCTGCAAGTTATTCAACAACACTTTGGGAACACACTTCAACACAAGGATATGGAAAAGGCGTTTTATTTAAACACGCTGATTGGTACGGTAAAACTGCTAATTTAGCTCCTGAATGGAACGATAAAACTTCAGCTATTGACATTAAAAAGTAATAGAGGATTTAATTTCTTCTATAAAAATTCAAACCACTATTCTCTCATTCATTTAGAGAATAGTGGTTTATTATAATTCGATTTAAGCATGTACAGCCTGTCCTACAGCTTGCAATAATGCTTCATGAATCGCTTCAGATAAGGTTGGATGCGCTGCAATATAATCTCTCATTATATCAGCGGTAACTTCTGTATGAATCATTACGGTCCCTTGACCAATAAGTTCAGTTGCATGAGGACCGATAATAGAAATCCCTACAATTTCTTGGTATTTAGGTTCCACAATGACTTTTACTTTACCCGTTTGTTCTCCTAAAATAAGAGCTTTTCCGTTCGCTGTAAAATGGAATTCTCCAATGAGAATATCACCATATTGTTCTCTTGCACCTTTTTCACTTAACCCGACACTAGCTATTTCTGGAGCTGTGTATATACAACGGGGAACAGCGTGATAATTTACTTTCACGTCTTCTCCGCTTGCGTGTAATGCTGCTGTCGTTCCTTCATGGAAGGCAACGTGAGCAAGCTGAATTCCACCGATCACATCACCAACTGCGTAAATATGTGATACGTTCGTTTGCATATGTTCATTCACAGCAATCCCTTTATTTGAAAACTGAACTCCTGCCTTTTCTAATCCTAATTGTTGTACTCGTGGTTTTCTTCCTACAGAAACAAGAACAAATTCTGGAGTTACTTCGTAAGTAATTCCCTCGTATTCAAATGAAGCTTGCTTCTTATAGTTATTTAATCCTTTTAAAACTGCTCCCGTAAAAATTTCCACACCATCTTTTTCTAATTTCTCTCTTAAAATATTCGCGATATCTTCATCTTCACCAGGTAGTAATTGCGGTGCCATCTCAACTATCGATACTTTTGTGCCGAGTCTACTATAAATACTTGCAAACTCACATCCTATTACACCACCGCCAACGATTAACAATGAAGATGGTACACTCTCAAGAGACATTGCATGGCTACTATTTAAAATCCATTTTCCATCGAACGGAGCGAATGGTAATTCTGTAGGTTCGGAACCAGCTGCAATAATAAAGCTCCCTCCATCAATTACTTCTTCTTTATTTCCTTGTACAACTCGCACACGATGATCCGTTTCGAATTTCGCTTTTCCTTTTACAACTTTAATTTTATTTTTCTTCATTAAATATTGTATTCCTTGGACGAGTTGCTTTACGATTTGTGATTTCCTCGCCTGTATTTGACCCCAATCAATTGAGATATTTTCTGTATTAATCGTAACTCCATAATCATTCGCTTTTCTCACAATGTCATGTACTTCAGCACTTTCTAACAGTGATTTCGTAGGCATACACCCAACATTTAAACATGTTCCGCCAAGGTCAGCTTCATCAATAAGAGTGACATCTTTGCCATTTTGAGCCGCGGTAATTGCTGCTACATAGCCAGCAGGTCCGCCCCCAATAACAACTAATTTACTCATTCTCTCACCTTCTCTTTATAAAAGAATTGTTATAGGTTCTTCTAAATAATGTTTAATTGTGCGTAAAAATGCAGCTGCTGGTGCACCGTCTAATACACGATGATCGAATGTTAAACTTAAAGGTAACATACTTCCTTTTCTTAATTTTTTCCCTTTAAATACAGGAACATGTTCAATTGCACCTACACCTAAAATACCAGTTTCAGGTGTATTTAATACCGGTGTGAAATATTCAATACCAAAGCTACCTAAATTACTAATTGTAAATGTCGTTCCGTGCATATCATCACTACTTAAGCTACCTGCTCGTGCCTTTTGTGCCACATTCTTAATCTCTTTAGACAACTCTACTAAAGATAAATTATTTGCAAAGCGAATAGCTGGAACGACTAACCCTTTTTCTAATGCGACTGCCATGCCTAAATGCACATGTTCAAATTGATGAATTGCATCATCTATATAAGCGCTGTTCATTTCTTTATGCTCTCCAAGTGCTAATACAACAGCATGCGAGACGAAATCCGTAATAGTTAATTTATTATCATATCTTTTTTGTACAACTTCCGCTATTTCTTTATGTAAAGCAACTAAATCTGTTACATCTACTTTCATCGTTAACGTTAATTGTGCGCTATTTTGTAAGCTTGCGTGCATACGATTTGCGATTGCTTTACGCATACCAGTAACAGGAATCGCTTTACTTTCTTCTCGTTCAGATATTTCCGGAACGTTTACTCTTACCTCAAGTACTTTTAATACATCTGCCTTTGTAATCCTTCCGCCAGGACCTGTACCAACTAATGCCTTGATATCCAGATTTTCAGACTTTGCAATTTTCTTCGCTACAGGTGAAATTTTAATTCTTTGCTTCGATACTTCTTTCCCATTTGCTTCTTGATTTTGTACATTTTGTACTTCTATATTAGATGTTTTTTCTTCTACAACATGTGTGCTTTCCTGCATTTCTACCTTTTCATTCGGTTTACCGATGTAGCAAATTACAGTACCAGGCGGCACTCCTTCATCTTCACTTACAGCTATATCAAGTACCGTACCATCAGCTGGCGCTTCAATTTCCGTTTCAATTTTTTCTGAATTAATACTAGCAATTAGTTCTCCTTTTGCTACATTATCGCCTGCTTTAATATTCCAGTTCGTAATAATACCTTCTTTCATCGCCATACCTAACTTCGGCATTACAACTTCTACAGCCATGTGTCTCTCTCCCTTCTCATCGTTTTATTACACATGTAATAAAGATTGGTCTCCAATCATTTCTGATACAGTTTCAATTACTTTTTCTGGCGTTGGCAAATACAACTTTTCAAGTGGTGGTGAGAACGGAACAGGTGTATGTGGTGCTGTAATTCGTTTAATAGGTGCATCTAACAAATCAAAACCTTTATCCGCTACAATTGCCGCAATATCTGTTGCAATACTACATCTAGGATTCGCTTCGTCAATGACGATAAGACGATTTGTTTTTTCAACAGATGATAAAATAGTATCTTCATCAAGTGGTGATAAAGATCGTGGATCAATTACTTCTACTTCAAGCCCCTTTTTCGATAATTGCTTTGCAGCTGCAAGCGCTGTATGAACTTGCTTTCCGATTGCGACAATTGTTACATCAGAACCTTCCCGTTTAATATCTGCTTTTCCTAATGGAATTGTATAGTATCCTTCTGGCACTTCACCTTTCATATTGTAAAGTGTTTTATCCTCAAAGAAGATTACTGGATCATCATCTTCAATTGCCGCTAATAATAAGCCTTTTGCATCATACGGTGTGGAAGGAACAACAACTTTAATACCTGGTATGCTCGTAAATAATGCGTACAAACTTTGTGAATGTTGAGCTGCTGCACTAAAACCAGCGCCATGCATCGTACGTACTGTAACGGGTACTTTCGCTTTACCTCCAAACATATAACGGAATTTCGCACCTTGGTTTAATACTTGGTCAAGACAACTACCGATAAAATCATTAAACATTAACTCAGCTATCGGACGTAACCCAGTTGCAGCAGCTGCCATCGCAGCTCCCATATAACCCGCTTCAGAAATTGGTGTATCCAATATACGATTTCGACCAAACTCTTGTACAAGTCCTTTCGTAACACCAAGAACACCACCCCAAGCTTCATCATCTTGCAGGTGATCAACTTGTGCACCGCCTGCAACATCTTCACCTATTAAAATTACATTTTCATCACGACGCATTGAGATTTTCATCGCTTCATTAATTGCAGTTGACATACTTACTGTTCTAGTCATAATTTTTCACCCTCCTCTTATTTGTAAGAAACGTATACATCTTTTAATAATTCTTCATCGTCTGGGTATGGACTATTTTCACTAAATTCAATGGATCTTTGTACTGCATCATCTACTGCTTTTTCCATATCAACAAGTTCAGATTCTGTTAATAAACCTTCATGAATTAAATGCTTACGGAAATTCACAATTGCATCTTTTTCATTTAAATGTTCTTCTTTTTCTTCTGTTGTTTTATATGTTTGCGCTTCACCTTCGAAATGACCATAATTACGATATGTCATACATTCAATAATTGTTGGACCATCACCATTACGCGCACGTTCCACTGCTTCTGCAGCAGCTTTATATACAGCGAGAAGATCTTTTCCATCTACTTGAACACCTGGAATATTATAAGCTTTTGCACGATTGGCAATAGAATCACAACTTGAAGCATATTCAAATGTAGTTGCTTCACCATAACCATTATTTTCTGCGATAAAAATAACCGGTAACTTCCAAATCGCTGCTAAATTAACCCCTTCATGAAATGTCCCTTCATTATTTGCTCCGTCACCGAAGAAGCAAACACTTACATCCTTTGTTCCTTTATATTTAGCTGTTAATGCTGAACCGCAAGCAAGTGGGAAACCGCCACCTACAATGCCATTTGCACCAAGCATTCCTTTATCTAAATCGGCAATATGCATGGAACCACCTTTGCCTTTACATAACCCTGTCGCTTTCCCGAAAAGCTCAGCCATCATACCATTTAAATCACAACCTTTTGCGATACAATGTCCATGACCTCTATGTGTACTTGTAATACTGTCACTATCCGTTAAGTGGGCACATACACCAACTGCTACCGCTTCTTCACCTGCGTATAAATGAACGAAACCTGGCAAAACGCCTTGCGCGAACAATTCATGCACCTTATCTTCAAATTTACGAATCTCTAACATTTTTTTATACATCCAACGAGCTTGTTCTTTCGTAATTTCATTCCCTTTACTTTCAGTTGTTTTTAACATGTCCAGCCCTCCTATTTTCTTGTTCGTCTGTTATATTGCAAGTACTATGCCAAATTCTAATCCTTGATTTCATGGGTTTTCTCATTTCTTTCATAATAAAAAAGTGGACAAAATGAGACAGATGTCTCGTTTTGTCCACTTTTGTTCACCTAATTTGAGAACTATTATCTTATTCATTCTCAAAGCTCTGCTGTAATTTTCGGATGTAAATAATTTGCCCAATATGATATGCATTATGAGTTGTTACATTCGCTAACACTTCCCACCACTTTGCAGAAACAGGAAATCCCACTACATCACTTTCAACCTTTTCTTCATTAATGAGATTTTGCCATTGTAACAGTTTTTCTAGTAGTTTTTCCCGTAATTCATCGAAAGTTTGATTATCTGAAAGCATAAAACTTTTGTTATTATCTCCTATAGCGGGTACTGCATTCACATTTGATTCTTTATACCTAGTTTGCCACGTAGAGTTCCAATACAGTAAATGTTGTACGATTTCAGCTATACTATTACTCTCTTCATTCGGTTTCCAGCAAGCTTCCCTCTCAGATAAATCCTTAACTGCATCGGAAAATGGCATATACCAACTAGGATCATTTGCATTCGCTAATAGCTGATCTGCTAATACATCTTTCACATGGACCATTTTTTTCCCTCATTTCATTATCATATTAATATACACTACTCTATATACGCTCATTCCCTATAATCCCCTTTTTTACATACAAATTGATTTCATACTAAATGTAAGAATAATAGATTTTCTTATCATAACTCGTTATGATAAAAGAAAAAGAAAGCTGGCGGAAAATGAATAAAAAAATCGCAATAATTACAGGAGCCTCAAGTGGATTTGGACTATTAACTACACTCGAACTCGCAAAAAAAGATTATTTAGTTATCGCTACAATGCGAAACCTTGAAAAACAAGTAAACTTACTATCTCAAGCTACTCAACTCAACTTACAACAAAACATAAAAATTCAACAATTAGATGTAACCGATCAAAATTCTATACATAACTTCCAATTATTTTTAAAAGAAATACAAAAAGTAGACCTTCTTGTTAATAATGCAGGATATGCAAATGGCGGCTTTGTAGAAGAAATTCCAGTAGAGGAATACCGTAAACAATTTGAAACGAACCTATTTGGAGCTATATCAATTACCCAGCTTGTTTTACCATATATGAGAGAACAAAAAAGCGGAAAAATCATTAATATAAGCAGCATTAGCGGCCAAGTTGGATTTCCTGGTTTATCTCCTTATGTATCTTCAAAATATGCATTAGAAGGCTGGAGTGAATCGCTTCGCTTAGAATTAAAACCTTTCGGAATAGACGTCGCTTTAATTGAACCTGGTTCTTACAACACAAATATATGGGAGGTTGGTAAACAACTAGCTGAAAACCAATCTGATACAACATCTCCTTACAAAGAATATATGGATAAAATACAAAAACATATTAATAGCGGTAGTGATACATTTGGTCATCCGATAGATGTTGCTAATAAAATCGTTGAAATTGCTGAAACAAAGCGTACTACTTTACGATATCCTATTGGAAAAGGTGTAAAATTTATGATCTTTACGAAGAAGATTCTTCCTTGGAGATTGTGGGAACACCTTGTTTTGAGAAGCTTTAAGAAGATGTAATAAACTTTTTGAAAACTATTTTGAAAGAGGTGCTAATTAAATGTTAGGTTTACCGTATGGGAAAGTGTTTTTAGTGCCGTGGACTGAAGAATGGGAAATTGAGTTTATGAAAGAGAAACAAATCATTGAGGAACAAATTGGCGAACATATTTTAGCGATACACCATATTGGTAGTACTTCTATTCCATATTTAAGTGCAAAGCCAATTATTGATATAGCAATAGAACTAAAAGATAATGCAGTTGGCATACAATGTATCGCAAAGTTGGAACTACTAAATTATAAATACAGAAAAGATGTATTGCCTGAAAGATACTATTTTAATAAAGGAGAGCCACGAACTCATCAAATTCATATGTATGAACAAGGAAATAAATATTTAATAGAACAATTACAATTTCGAGATTACTTAATAGACAATAAAACATCTCGTATACAGTATGAACAATTAAAAATTCAACTTTCACAAGCTAATCCTACTGATAAACATAAGTATGCGGAGGACAAAACAAATTTCATTACATTCATACTAGCTAAAATAAATGATTGAATGAAAAAGACAGAATTTCATACACAGAATAAGAAACCGTTTATTCCTAAGTAAATGGTTTCTTATTCGTTAGTTATCTTATTATTTATACTATCAATTTTTTTATTATACAGCAGGTGGAAAGAAGTAAAATAGTATCGAAGTCATAAAAATAAACGTGAATACCCCAATTACCGAAAATATATATTCTTTCGACTCTCTATCATACTTCCATTCCATCAATGCTCTTAAGATTAACTTCCCACCTAAATAAGTAAAAATGACATAAGCAATATTAACACTTTCGAATTTAAAGATAAACATAAAGCTAGTTATTAAATAAATAAAAAGTAGTCCTATTTCCAATTTTTTATGTAAACTATTTACATGTTTCTTATATCCCCAAAAACCACCCTTGGGCATATTCAATTTTTTTCTTAAAAACTTATCGAGAAAATAGACAGCTATACAAAAAACAATAGTTATAATCCAAAAAGTAGAAGCTCCTATTTTCACCCCTCCTATTATTTCATTTAATTACTTGAAATAAATTGGACTATATTACGGTTATCCCCTTCTAAATAACTTATGATTCCTTCAGGATATGTCGGCTTCTCCTGTAATTCCTCTAGACTTTTCCAAATTAATATAATATCCTCATGCTCTTTATGCCTTATTTCATTTGTAATGATTTTTTCAACAGTCCCCCAATATATCAATGTACAATGATGACCTTTTTCGTTGTCCCACTCAAAAATGTGTTCATTTACAATTGCTAACTCTTGAACATGAACTTTCAAATCGTATTCTTCTATTAACTCTCGAATTATTGCTTCTTTTGACGTTTCACCAAATTCAATAGAGCCACCTGGAAAACGATAAAATGATTCGTTTTCATCACATTGTACTAGTACTTTTGAATGTTCGTCGTTTACAATCATTACTTCAGCCCGTAAATGTGGTCTTATCATTTTCTCACCCTTTATTTGTATGACCATCCATCACCAATACGTATTATAGAATACATTCAAAATAATACCTGTAATTATTAATAACGGAACAATTCCAAACGAAATAATATATTCTTTTGCTTTACTATCATATTTCCACTGCATATATCCTTGAAAAATGTACAACGTCATAAAAAAGAAAATTGGTATATAAGTCATGTATATTGGATTCCAAATTGAACCTATCATCATAAGTACTACATAAGAAATAATGATGATCCATTGTCCCCATTTATGTGATTGACTGACATATTTACTATTCCATCCTGTTTGTCTCGGTATATTTAACTTCTTCCTCACGATTTTTTCTAAAAAAATTAAAATTATAATCCATAACAATAAGACAATTAGTTTCAAAAGAAACAGAAAGGCCTCCTCCTTTACCTTTTCTCCGGCTGATCACTCGGATACGTAGCATTATCTTTATTTTCAACATCCCAACTAATAATGGTCGCACTATCTCGTCCGAATTGATGATGAACATGTTCTAAAACATTGTGAACATTTTCTTTAAGTTTAATATTATTTCTATTCATATTATTATACAGATTTAATGGCGTTTCATATCGGCGTTCCCCGCATTCTAATACCCCATCTGTCACCATTACAATTCGGTTCTTTCCAGTACGTAATTCACGAATACCTGATGAATAACAAGGAACAGGTAAATCAAATGTGTTTACATTTCCAATCCATTCGTAAAAATGACGTTGATTTAATGCATATTGCCCTAACTTATGTAACTCTTCATGAAATACATACACTAAACAATCACCAATAGAAAGCCACCATATATAATTTTCTTTTCTTACACATAGTAAGCAAGCTGTTTCACCTTTAATTCTTTGGCATTTTTCTTTAAATGAAGAGGATTGAAAAATTGAAAGTATATGATTTTCAACAGATCGAAATACTGTATCAATTGGTTCATTCAAAATTATTCTTATATTTTCATATTCTTTTTCGATTGTATTTACTACTAAATCAACACTTTCCGCACTATTATGTCCATCTAAAATAGCTGTAAACTCCCAATCATCATTCGACCAAACTAACGCACCATCTTCATTCTTTTTCGCTCCAGCACTTATATTCCCGCCATATTTACCAAGTACAATATCACCATATTGCTTAACTGAAATTTCTCCTAAACACATTTCTATATTTCCAACCCATGAATATTGTGTATTATTTGTTGTATGCATACTCATTTACCATATACTTACGTATTCTTTCGCATAGTTTTTTTATTTTCTCTTCATCACCATATGGTGCACCAGTCCATTTCGCTACTTCGGTTGGTGACCAAAATTCTTTTGGTGTATTGGGATAACGTGGAATAATGTGCATATGCATATGTGGTACACCATTTCCTGAAACAAAAGTGTAAATATGCTCTGCACCTTCGCTTTCTTTTAGCGCTTTACTTACTCTACTTGTTATAAGTCCTAACGCTTTCGCTTCTTCATCTGTTAGTTCAGCAAGGCCAGGTACATGTCTTTTTATATCTATCATTACATAACCTAGGTATGTTTCTTCACTATCCCAGTAGACATGTCCAACGTAAACGAGTTAATCTTCGTAAATAGCTCCACCTGGAACTATAATATTTCCTTTATGTTTTTCGCAAATGAAGCAGTTTTGTTCTACTTGATTGTTTGTTGACATATCCATCACCATCCTTTTCATATATAATATCACAAAAAAAGGAAAAACAGGTTTAACATTCGGAATATTCATTCTTTTGATACTACAACTTTGAAATGAATTTACACCTCATTATTTCTTCAAAAACGCAATCCCAATTATAATCCCAATCACAATTCCGATTACTAAATTATTTGTAAAGTGCCCTTGAAATACACCGATTACAACCCCTATACCGACACCTATTGCCAAAGCATCATTTCTTTTTTTATTTTTAGCCAAAATTGCATCTCCTCCCATCATTTCTCCCTAAACAACATGCATTCACTTAAATGTATTAATATACGCACTATCTCGCTTGAATCTTTTCAAAAAAAGCACTTTAACTTCATATATAATATTTTCCATTTTCTGTACATACTCCTTTTATAATGAAAAAATTTCAAGTAACCATTAAATATATATAGGCATTTACTATAAGAAAGATCCGTAATTTATTGACGGAGGAACGATTCAAATGCATCCTCATTGGAATCCAAATATAAATCAACAGTATGTTTATTCCCCCCATCCTGTAAGGAATACATTGCATCATGATTCACAATATATGATGCCGCGCATCGCTAGCCTTGAAAGTCAGTTAGCTAAATTAATCTCATTAATCGAAGAAAATAATCAATTAATTAAATCCATGGAACAACAGCAAAACCAAGTTTGTGCACCAGCTGGAGGTTCTGTTATCGTTCGTATGTAAACTGGATGCAATAAAAAACACACTTTGTAGTATAAAAGTGTGTTTTTTGGTCATTATTTTCTTTTCGTATGGAACCCTTGTGTAATTCGGTCTAATATAATTGCGATTACTACGATAGCTAATCCAGCTTCAAATCCCATTCCGATATTAACTTGTGTTACCGAGCGATATACATCAACTCCAAGCCCAGGAGCTCCTACAAGTGACGCTGTTACAACCATTGATAACGAAAGCATAATGCTTTGGTTCACACCAGCCATAATCGTTCCGGTTGCAAGTGGTAATTGTACTTTAAATAGTTTTTGTGATGCTGTGGATCCAAATGCATTCGCTGCTTCAATTAAATCTTCTGGAACTTGTCTAATTCCTAAGTCAGTAAAACGAATTGTAGGTGGCATTGCAAAGATTACCGATGCAATAATTCCAGGTACTACACCAACTCCGAAAAATGTAATCGCTGGAATGAGGTATACGAATGCCGGCATTGTTTGCATAAAATCTAATGTTGGTTTTAAAAATTTTGAAAAACGTTCATTTTGAGATGCTAATATTCCAATTGGAATTCCGACAATAATTGAAATAATAACAGACGTAAGTACGAGTGCTAATGTTTGCATCGTTTGTGCCCAGTAGTTAATATTTAAAATAAACAATAAGCCGATTAGTGTAAAAATAATTAATGATACTTTTCTCGTTGTGTACCAAATGAGGAAACAAAGGATAATAATCATCAATATGGCCGGTATTATTGTTAAAAAATTAGTGAGTAAATCAACGAATCCGCCGATAATATAAGAGAAACCTCGGAATATGCCTTCAAGGTGCTCATATAAACTTGCAACAAATGAGTCGACCCATTCTCCTAAAGGAATACGTGGTATATTATTCATCGTCTTTCACCTCTTCCTCAATGTTTCCTGCAAGAGCTTGAATGACACTTTCACGTTTAATAATTCCTCTTAGCCTTTTCTTCTCATCGATTACTGGTAACGGATATTTCATCTCCGCCATTTTTGCATATGTCTCTTCCAGTAAAGTATCTAAATACACATGCGGAATATCATTAAGTAATAAATCAGCAATCGGCCATTGTTTTTGAACTGCTTTACTCGCATCATCCGCGGTTAATATACCTAAAAACTCATACTTTTTATTGACAACATATACAGTTGAAACACCTGCATTCCTCATAATTTGAAGGGCTACACGTGGTCCACGATCAATTAATAAAGTTTCTGGTCGTTTTAATATAGATTCCGCTGTAATTACTTTTCCTAAATTCACATCCGCAACAAACTTTTCTACGAATTCATTAGCGGGGCTCATCATAATTTCTTCTGGCGTTCCAATTTGGACGATTTCTCCATCTTTCATTAATGCGATACGATCCCCAATTCGAAGCGCTTCATCTAAATCATGTGTAATAAATATAATCGTTTTTTCCATTTTATCTTGTAACTCTAACAATTCATCTTGCATTTCTTTTCGAATAAGTGGATCTAATGCACTGAATGACTCGTCCATTAGTAATACATCTGGATTATTCGTTAGTGCTCTTGCGATTCCAACGCGCTGCTGCATACCACCACTAAGTTGACTTGGATAATTATCTTTATGATGATCGAGTCCTACTAACTGTAGCGATTCTAACGCTTTTTTCTCTCGCTCTTCTACCGAAACCCCTTGTATTTCTAAACCATATGCAACATTTTGTATAACCGTACGATGCGGAAATAGAGCGAACTTCTGAAATACCATACTCATTTTCGTTCTTCTTACTCTCCGTAACTCTTCTTTTCCCATCGTTGCGATGTCTTCACCATCTATGTATATATGACCTGCAGTTGGTTTAATCAATTGATTTAACATACGAACTAGCGTAGATTTCCCGCTACCAGACAAACCCATAATAACGAAAATTTCTCCAGAGTATACCTCAAACGTTGCTTTTTTTACACCAACGTTCATTCCTGTCTCTTTTAAAATTTCCGATTTGCTTTTCCCCTCTTTTAATAAAGAAAGGGCTCTTTGCGGATGTTTCCCGAATACTTTTGTTACGTTTTCAACACGCACCTTTGTATTATCCATGTCACTACTCCTTTTCTACCCATCTATTCACATAGTGTTGCGATTTTGCAAAGAAATATTACATAAAAATGACATTCATAAGATTTCTTTAAAATTCTCGTTTCCGTTCATAATAAGAATGCTTACTTATACATTTATTTTATAAGGCAAACACTACTTAGGAGGTTTTCGATGCGAAAGAAAATTTGGTTTATATGCCTTGCATTATTTATTACTATGATTTTCACTTCATGTAATGCAACAAATGCAAATTCGAAAGGAAAAATTAAACTTGGTGTAACAAGTTGGAAAGAAAATATTGCAACTGCAAACATGTGGAAAGTTTTATTAGAAGAAAAAGGCTACAAAGTTGAGCTCATGTATTTAGAAAAAGCCGCAATTTGGACTGGTGTCGCTCGTGGTGATGTTGATGCGAATTTAGAAGTATGGCTACCCGTTACGGATAAGCCGCTAAACGATCGTTATAAAGATGATATTGTCTTAAAATCAAAATGGTACGAAGGTACTGGACTTGGTCTAGTCGTACCTTCCTATGTGAAAAATATTAACAGTATTGAAGACTTAAATGCTCATAAAGATGAATTAGATAATAAAATTGTCGGTATCGAACCTGGTAGTAGTCTTATGAATTTAACGAATAAAGCAATGAAAGAATATGATATAAAACTAAAACTTGTCCAATCCTCAGAAGCTGCGATGATGAGTGAATTAAAGAAAGCATATACGAAAAAGAAACCAATCGCTGTTACGCTTTGGAATCCGCATTGGGGTTTTTCAGAATTTGACTTAAAATATTTAAAAGACCCTAAGAAAGTATATGGTGAAAAAGATGACATTTATTACTCCGTTCGTAAAGGTTTCGAAAAAGATCACCCAGATGTTATAAAATACTTTGATAAATGGAAAATGACCGATGAACAACTTGGTACGTTAATGGTCATGTTAAATAAAACAAAAGATCCTGAAGAAGCTGCGCGAAAATGGATTAAAAAAAATCAAGCATTAGTTGATGAATGGGTAAAAGATTAATAAAAAGGCTAGAGAATTAACATATCCTCTAGCCTTTTTCATCTTATTTTTTCGTAACAACATCATCTACAATTCCATATTCCTTAGCTTCTTCTGCGGTCATAAAATAATCTCTTTCTGTATCATGCGCTACTCTTTCAATCGGTTGGCCTGTTTTTTCTGCAATCATTTTATTAATATCCTGCTTTAACTTTAATATCCTTTTTGCTGTTATTTCAATTTCTGTTGCTTGCCCCTGTGCACCACCAAGCGGCTGATGAATCATAATTTCACTGTTAGGGAGCGCAAACCGTTTTCCTTTTGCTCCTGATAATAATAACAATGCACCAAATGATGCCGCAAAGCCCATGCATAGCGTTTGTACATCTGGTTTAATTAAATTCATCGTATCTAATATTGCAAAACCTGCTGTCGTTGAACCTCCTGGGCTATTGATATATAAATATATATCTTTTTCTGCATCTTCTGCTTCTAAAAATAATAGTTGAGCTACGACACTACTCGCTACTTGATCATTAATTTCTGAACCGATAATAATAATGCGGTCTTTTAATAGCCTTGAATATATATCATAGGAACGTTCTCCTAATTTTGTTTGTTCTACTACATATGGAATTGCATTCATTTTAAATCCCCCCAATACTTGTTATGCAACGCAAAGCATACAACTGTAGGAAGAAGGTTTTTTTACACTAAATAATAAGACTGGCTGTTTAGATGGTAACTTAGTAAAATCTATTGTCGGAAGAAGTTTCGTTAACAATTCCGGTCTTTCCTCACGAATAGACGTTACAACAACTTCAATATCCTCTGTGAATTCGACTATCTCGATCCCTTCTTCACTTACAGTTTTCAGCCTATTTCTACTCCGAAATAAAGAAGCTTTCACTGCACCTTCTGATACAGAACACAATTTAGCAATATCAGCGATACTATATTGAAAAACATCTTTTAATAATAAAATTGCGGATTGCTGTACATTTAATGAAGACAATACTTTCCCTACCATTTCATGCAAATCTGCAATGTTCTCATGTGGTTCTTCAACAGTGATTTGTTCTCTTATTTTTTCATGAACAGACTTAGACTTCATCTGATCTAACCAACGATTTCTAGCTATTTTATAGACGAGTGTCATACAAATATCTTTATTTCTATATTTTTGAAGCACTTTACACACCGTTTCTTGGGCGAGATCTTCCCCATCCCATTTGTTTTTCGTTAAAAAAGTACAGTATCTTTTTAGCTCTCCATATTGTTCAATTAAAAAAATTATATTTGAATGATTCATATCGATATGATTCTTTAAAACATGAGTTACTTTTGTGCACAAAATAACCACTCCTTTTCAGCGCTTACTTAATAAACGATTCTACATTTAAAAAAGTTACGGGGGTATAAAAAAATAATGTTTATGTTCAAGAATTCGCGGTCATAAATATGTTATGTACAATTTTACGTGAGGAGGAACAAATTTGCCAAAATTAACAATTGAAGGTGCGGGAACTTTTGATGTGAAAGAAGGAACAAAGTTAGTATTAGCAATTGAAGATAGCGGTGTCAACATTCTCCATCGTTGCGGCGGGAATGCACGTTGCACGACTTGTAGAGTAGAAATACTAGCAGGTGATTTCTGTGAAGCGAGTGCGAATGAGAAACATGCAATGACGGAAAAAGGGATTGAAGATCATTTACGATTATCTTGTCAAATGCGTGTACATAAAGATATAGTCGTTCGTCCGGTACTTACAGTTGAAAATTCAAGTCTTGATGCTGGGCCACGTCCGGCGGAGTAAAGCGATGAATTTAAAACAACTCGCTGGCGAATATGCTGCTAACTTTGTAAATGATGGCATGAAGATTGGGCTTGGTACAGGTTCTACTGTATATTGGACAATACAAAAATTAGGTGAGTATGTAAAAGAAGGATTATCATTTCAAGCTGTACCGACATCAAAGGAAACTGAAGCATTAGCACAGCAACTAAATATCCCCCTAATTTCGTTAAACGACGTACAAAGTCTTGATCTTACAATTGATGGAGCGGATGAAATCGATTCAAATTTACAACTTATAAAAGGCGGTGGTGGTGCATTACTTCGTGAAAAAATCGTTGCCTCTTCCTCTAAAGAACTAATTATCATTGCTGATGAATCGAAACTTGTAACACATTTAGGTAATTTTCCATTACCTGTTGAAATCATCCCTTTTTCATGGAAACAAACCGAAAATAAAATTCAGTCTTTAGGGTGTCAAACAACATTACGTTTGAAAAATAATGAAACCTATATAACCGATAACAATAACATGATTATCGATTGTATATTCTCTAATCATATTTCTAATCCTGCCCATTTACACACCCAATTAAAAATGATTACTGGTGTAGTTGAAACAGGATTGTTTATAAGTATGACGAGTAAAGCAATTATCTGCACTAAAAATGGGATAAAGGAATTGTAATAAAAGCTGACTTTTTAAAGTTGGCTTTTTAGTATGTTCATCTTCTCTTAATAGCACTTTATTATGATATACTATGAAAACACAAGCTGATTACACTAGAAAGGACTGAACATTTTGCAATCCAAACTTATAACAGAACTTACTGATTTAGAAACTGCCTTTCACATTCGAAAAGAAGTATTTGTAAAAGAACAAGGTGTCCCTCTTGCAGATGAATTCGATATATTCGATGAAATCGGAGAGCAATGTAAACATATTTTAGTTTATTATCATGAGTTTCCTGTAGGCACAGGGCGTATACGATTTGTTGATGGTGTCGGAAAATTAGAACGTATTTGTATTTTAAAAGATTATCGTACATACGGATTAGGTAAAGTTATCATTCAAACGTTAGAAGAAATTGCTCGTAACGAACAAGTTACAAAAGTGAAGCTACACGGTCAAACACAAGCTGAAGGATTTTATAAAAAATTAGGCTATCAAACTTCTTCTGATATATTCATGGAAGATAGCATTCCACATATACTTATGACGAAAATGTTATCATAATAGAAAGGTGACTATATTGTTTATTCATATAGTCACCTCTCTGTATCTTATTCACTTGAAAGTCTCTTTAGTGAATATTCCAATGAAAGAACTTTTAACTTGAAAGCAAAGAACCTAGCATACATAGTCTTAAAACACCCTTAATGAAATTGGCATTCTCTAGTTTTCTATTCGCACTATATTCTGTTTGCTTTCACTTTAAAAAGAATATTTTATTAAACTCACTATGAATTGTTGTCTAAAATCTCTTGTCTTTCTTCTCTTATTTGACCGATTAATGAAACTACTGAACCAACCGCTTGAATCCAGCTCCCCGTAATCACTATAATCTGTCCATCCTCCTCATTTCCTTCCGAAATTTCTTCCACTTTATCCCGACTAGCTTTCAATTCATCTATTCCACCTATTGCCTGTAATGAATTTCCAGTCGCTTGTAACACATTCCCAACAATGTTATACGATTCATCTATGTCGGAACTATCCTCTAATTCACCACCTATTGATGTAATACCACCTAATGCTTGAATCCAATTCCCTGCAATCACTACTTTTTTTTGTGTATTATCTTCAAATTCTATAATGAGTCCTGTTAAAACCGTTACATTACCAATTGATTGGATTTCATTACCGATTTTTTCAAGAGATATTTCCCCTTGTCCATCAGCTTCTAGGCCGTTCCCTGTTGCCTGTAATACATTCCCCCATACGTTTAAATCTCTTCTTAATTCGTCATTCAATTTTTTAAAAGGTGTACTACCAACCGCAGCAATAATTGTCCCTACTGCAACAAACCAAGCACCAACTATCTCCTTAATCGGATCATCCATTTTCAATCTATCCCGTCATTAATTTACTACTTACAGGATATGAATTTATGCATCTCCATGTTAATAGCCTACTTCTCTCCATTTGAATAAAAATCAATATTTCTTTAATATTATAAATACATCTAGTGTGACATCCCTGTTTGCCGTTAGCTTTTGCTAACGGCTCATTTATTTTTTTCTTGCTTCTCGGAGAATTCTCTAAATACGTTTCCCAATACGTACACATTCTTTATTCCTCCTCGAATACAATACATAACTCAATATAATATCTATATATCGATTAGTTAAACTTGGCTAACTGCTCCTTTATTTATAGTAAAATTAAATTTCTATAATTTTTTTAAAAATCCATCTCGACATCCATAATTCCAAACATTTAAAATCAAAAATATAATTTTATCATCACAGGAAAATTTTCTGAATAACTTTCTTGTTAAAAAGTTTTCACCTTAAAATTTGACAAGCATATGTTATTGAATGGAGATTCTCCATTCATAAGATTCTTACCTTTCTTATCTAGAGCACACTTTAATGTGTGCTTATTTTTAGTTAGAAACTACAACATTCTCAAATAGTATGCATATCAAATTGTTTTTTCAATTATTTTCAAGAGCGGATATTATTCTTTAGTACAAGCACTCTTTCCTTTTAATTAATACTATATATATTGATATTCCAAAGAAAGGAGAGCAAAATAATTATGGCTAATTATTTTTATAAAGATGGTAAAAAATATTATAAAAACCAATCGTATTCGAACGATCAAAAAAATAACTGTTTTATTGAAACTCATACGATAACTGGTTCTGAAGAAAATGCAAATGGAAATATACCTTTATCTGTTTTCCTTGAAACCACCGCTCCACAAACTGTATTTGAGGATTTCACAAACAATCATAATAAAACATTAATTCAGTTATTCGTTGTCGGGATGAGTGCACCCGTTCAAGTAACTATTCTAACAAGAAAATCTAGCCGCCCAATTACTACAACATTACAACCTGTTCAAACAAAAATATTTCAAGTTGAAGATTTTCAAAGTCTTACTTTTACGAAACAGGAAGGCCCTACTAGTATAGTTAGTTTATTTGTGCAAAAAACATTTTGTATTTGCTGTAACGATAATAAAGATTCATGTGATGAATATCATCAAGATTGTAATTAATAGATTAACGCACCAAAAGAACCCGTTTTACAAAGGGTTCTTTTTATTTCACTCCATACATTTTCAAAAACATTTTAGAATCATACACAACGATTTTTCTATAAATCTCTCCTTTTCCCGCTATTTTATTAAAATAACACTTTAGTTTAATTAATTACGGGACTTATCATCATTGAATGAAGGGAAGTAAAATTTAGAAAAAAAGACGACGCTGAATACGTCGTCTTTTTTATAAATAGAAAAGCGAATTCTCAAGATTCCCTTTTGCATCAAAGCCCATCATCTCTTAGTTCATGCCTAGGTAAAGCTTACACTGTTTTCCATAATGATAATGCATAAATCCAGTTTGGATCACCATTTCCTTGATAACTCTGGACTGCTTCATATACTTTTCCTTCGTGTAGAACTCTATCTCCCTTTTTATATGCTTTTTTTGCATCCCACGCTTCATATGAAGCGCTTTCAGCTTTTGTAGTAATTGTGAATATATCACTCTGTACGGATTCATTTCCAGCTACATCAACAGCTTTCACTACATATTTATAAGTAGTATTAGCAAGCAGATTTTTATCCATATAAGAAGTTGTATTGGATGTTGCAATCTTTTTCATTAATCCTTCTATTTCTCTATAAATATCATAATGGTCTACACCAATGTTATCGTCAGATGGACTCCACATTAAATCCACACTTGATGCTGTCGTTCCCATACTATGTAATCCTTTTGGTTGTGTTGGTGCTTCTGTATCAGGAGTCGCAACTGTTGTTTTTACTGTAAGCGCTGTACTTTCTTTCGATACATTTCCAGCTGCGTCAATTGCTTTTACAGTATAAGAGTATTCTGTGCTTGGTTGTAATTTCTTATCAATAAAATGAGTGCCTAGTATTGTATCTATCATCTCTCCGTTACGGAAGATTTGATATCCTTTTACCCCTACATTATCCGTAGAAGAGTTCCATGTTAGTTCTACACTATTCGCTGTTACTTTTTTCGTCTGAAGTCCATTTGGAATACTTGGCGCTTCTATGTCTGGTTTCACATCATTAATAAGATTAACATCAATTACATTATAGAATGCATTTGCTGTATCAGCTACATCCCATACTGCTAAAATCACATGATATCCACTACGATCAGTAGGTACATTAATTTTATGAGTTAAATTATTTGAAGCTGCAGAACCATCGTGTTGCACAGTTCCAATTGGTTCAAAATCTGCTCTTGTTAGCGCTTTATTTGGATTCCATCCTTTTTTAGTAATATAGTAATGCCACTTACTCGTTAAGTGAGGCGCAGTATACTTCCAAGTAAATGTATTTTCCCCACCAGTGATTGTATTTTTAAACCAACGATTTGCTGTTTGTTGATCTAAAATACCACCAAATTTTCCGCCTGCTGAAGCAACTTGTCCATCTACTGGACCACCTTGTGGGAACCCTTTTGGAGCTTCTAAACTTTGTGGTTCATACATAACACTTCCGCAGTTTACATTTAGCGCACCATAAGTTGGACTACATAAAGCGGATCGGCTACCGGGCTTTTCAACAAAACCGTGCGCATAAGCATTTTGAGGAATAAGTGTCGTACTAATAATTCCAGCTGTTAATGCTACAGCTCCTAAACTTTTTTTGTTCATTTTCATGTTTTGTAGTTGTTTTAAAAATCGATTATTCATGTTCATGTCTCCTTCTTGTTATACTTTGTAGTGGAATGTGGGCTTTGATGTAAAAGAATAACAAGAGACAAACTTGTACCGATGTATGTATTAATTATGCATACACCGCAGTGAAAATATATTTTTTCCTTGTGAAATATTTCACTTTATGAATATATCATGACATAGAACTCGCCTAAGCATGTGCAGAAGTTGTGCAGAAACAGTGAAATTATTACTAACATATAAAACCACATCCTGAAATCATAAAGTAAAACTTTAATTAGTTGGGGTTTTACGGTCGGTTAATACGGGATAAAATAAAAGTGTGCAGCAGAAATTGTAGACTTAGTTCTCAAAATTCACATTTAGTATTTTCATTTTTTCCATTTAAACAATTCTTCTCTTCTTACAACAGAAAAGTGTCTATATCATTTAATATAGACACTTTTTTCATGTATAACTTTATATTTATTACTGACCTACAAATGTAAAAATTTCATCAACAGCTTCCTTATATCCACCCGATGTTCGGAATGATTCCTTCAAATTCAAAGCAGCCTCTTTATATGAAGGGTTATTTAAAATTAACTCCACACTTTCACGCAATTTCTCCACGGTTAATTCATTCATATGTAATTGAACTCCTGCTCCAAGACTCTCCACTTGCTTTGCGATTGCTGGCTGATCTGCACTTTGCGGTATTACAACGAGCAGAACCCCGTTATATAGTCCTTCATGCGTACTGTTCATCCCGCCGTGTGTAATAAATAGTTTCGTATAAGTAAGCAGTTCGGTTTGAGGCACATAGTGTTTCACAATGAAGTTTTTAGGAATTTCGCCTAGATTACTTATTTTCGTTTTATTACCAATAGACATAACAATTGTATGCTCACTATTCTCAAAGGCCTTCATACACAGTTTATAAAAGTCAATCGCTTCATTAAAAACAGTACCTAATGAAATATAAATCGGACTTTTTTCTTCAATTGAAGTAAAATCAACGTCTCTGTTTTTCACGTGTGCAGAGATAGATGGTCCTACAAATTTATATGTTTCATCAAACGTATCACCAAAAGGCTGGAACTCCTTAATTGTATACACAATAGTAAGGGGTGCAGGATTACAGAAAACTTCATACTGTGATTTTATTTCAACACCATATTTTTCAGCAATTCCCTTCGTTAAGTTTTGAAAATCATTCTGTATTTTATCATGAATTTCTACTGGAATATTTTTTGACAGATGACCTAACATTTGTTCAAAAGATTTTTCATCCTGCGCAAAAGATGTACATGAATTTATGGATGGCAGTTTAAGAATTTGAGCAATTAAGTGCCCACAGCCAAACATAGAATCATGAATTATGTAATCAAAATGTTCACCTTCAATTTGTTCTAGAACACTAGGTATAACAATATCCGCTGTATGTAGAAGACCGTTTATTCTTTCCTGTAAATAATTTCTGCCTCCAGATAGAAACGCTTTTATAAATTTTTGATCATCAATCGTTCGTAAAGTAGCACCTGTCTTTTCAATCCGCTCCCTGAAAGCTTCTATTGAGAAATAAACGACCTCTTCACCGCGAGAAATCAATTCTTCTACAACCGGTAAAGTTGGATTTATATGTCCTTCTGATCCAGCGTTAATACATAAAACACGCGCCATTATAAACACTCCTTACGTTAAATCATTTCTATGTTAGCAAGAGTATGGATTCTCTCCATACTCTTTTCTTTGTTGTTCGTATCATATTCCTGCTAAATTGACCTAGCAAGTCTAAAACCGAGATCTTCTATATGAAATGTGGGATGGCTTCGGCGACGACAAGTAGCGCCGCAACCTCTCGCTGTCTCCGCCCAACTACCTCCACGAAAAATGCGGTATGATCCGTATACTTTTTCATCATACAAATCATAGCACCATTCCCAAACGTTCCCTAGCATATCATAAAGTCCCCATGCATTCGGTTCCTTTTGGCCAACGTCATGAATTTGTCCATTTGAATTTTCATTATACCACGCTATATCAAGAAGTTTCCCGTATGTATATCCGGTTGTACTTGCTTTACATGCATATTGCCACTCTGCCTCAGATGGTAATCGGTAGCCATTCGAATCTAAATTACATTTCACAATTTGACCAACATCACTAATAGAATAATATTCTTTTAATCCCGCTATTTTTGAAAGTACATTACAAAACGCAATGGCATCGTTCCATGAAATATTTACAACTGGTTTATGATTTTTTTCAAAATTATTTAATGTACTATTTGTAATAGCATCATATAGTTCCATTGTTACAGCATACTTTGCAAGAAGAAATGGTTGAATTTGTACTAGCCATTCTTTTTTTATTCGATCATCTCTTAATACTACCTCTCCAGCTGGAATATTGACCATTAATGAATCGATTAGTTGAATTAAATCGTTAGTCATTTTCTATTCCTCCAAACGTTCATTTTATATGAACTTATAGTCATATACTCATTACAAAATACAATTTTCAAAAAGCGTTAAATTTTTCATAATAAAAAACGATTAGTTTTATTAAACTAATCGGTAAGATCCACAAAGAATTTTTGTGTTACATTCTATTATTATATGTGCTCTAAAAATTTCCGAACCTCATTTGGAGATTTTAAAACAATAACCTTTTTCTCTTCGGGCAATTGCTCTAACTCTTTTAAAATTGTAGGTCGTTTAGCATTAGGATATTCCCATATCCATTTAAAAAATTGCAAATCAAATCTTTCTTCACACCCCGCGCCCATATCTGGTCTTGTTTTATTTCGGTATTTTACAATTCTTTTAAAAGCACGATAAATACAAATTGTTCTATGAATATCAAGGAAAATAATTGTATCAGCTGCATTCAGTCTGATACCCATCGTCCCGCCATAATTCCCATCAATAATCCACTTCTCATCTTTAATTAAGTTATTTTGAACTGTTATTTGTTCTTCTCTCGGAACACCTTCCCAATTCGGTTTCCAAAATAATACATCAAGATGATGCACCTTAATATTTAATTTATTTCCTAACTGTCTTGCTAGTGTAGATTTTCCTGAACCACCAGAACCAATTAATATTATTTTTTTCATACCTTTACGATACCTTCTATAACTTCTTCAATATCTTCCTTATTAGCAAAGATCCAGAAGAACATTTCTTCATTTAACTTTAATAAATCTGGTAACTGGACAAAATAAGCAATAAAGATAATTTGAATTGAAAGCATAACATACCAAATAGCTTTTAGTTCTTCTTTCGTTAAATCATTTTGTTTATAATAACCTTCAAAGACTTTGCTAACGATATGTAACCATTTTCCTCTTAATCTTTCATCACTAAATACCTCGCTTAATACACTTGTACAGCAATAACATATATCAAATATTTTTACATTATTTTCTAAAATATCGAAATCTATAAACCCTTCCAGTTTATCATCTTTAAAGATTACATTTGATAGATGCATATCACGATGAATAATTTGTCTCGGTAATGGATGGACCGTTTCCTTGAAATCTGTGTGCATTCGCTCCATCTTTTGAATTACCTCTCGATGAACATACTCATTCTTTTCTAAAATTGGTATAGCCCATTCAAATACCGTCTTATATAAATTTCTTTTTATTAACTCATGATCACTATTCACCGAATATAATGCTTTGTGCAGATTAGCTATTTCTTCTCCAATTGTACTTGCTAGCCTTTCCAGCTTATCCGTATCTTTTATTTCTAAAACACTTCCGGCAACATACTCATATAAGCAATAATATTTTTCTTTATATAATACATATTGTTCATCATTTTCTGTCTTTACTACTCTCTGTACTTTAATTCCCTTTTCATACAGTTGATCCAAAACATCGAATTCAACTAGAAGTTGGTCTATCGATCCCGTTCTCTTTAAAATATACTCTTTATTCTTGCATATAACCTTCGCTACTTTTGGTTGCATTACAGTAGCTGTGACATGTTCATTTTGAAACCAAAACTTTGCAATTTCCAGTGCTTGTTCCATTTACAAATACTCCTTTTACAATTCTTATTTCTTCCGAAAAATAACCTCACACAGTATTCCCACTCCAACACCAATTGTATAAGCCACTAAATCACTCCACAAAAAACCGTATCCCAACACGAGTCCACCCAAAGTCGTTGCACGCATGCTATCTATCCATTCAGCATGATACAATTGGCTCACTTCAATCCCGTAGCAAAACATTAAACTAATAAAAGACAACTTCTTCGTCTCTGTTTTAAGAAACAAAAATCCAAAGCCAGTGAAAATCATTAATGCCCATAAAGCATCGCCTAAGTAATCATTTAATAGATGTGGTAGTGCAAAAGAAAACTTCCTTGAGCTAAGACCTAAAATAATAACAACTATAGTAAATAGTGCATATAATACTCTATTTCGTTTCGTATTCATTTTAAAGTCTCCTAATATATAATGTATAACTGTAAATAGCTAGTAAAATAAAGTTATTTTACTAGCTATTTATTAGTTGCTTTTATGATAAGAAAATGTGGATTCATATTTAGATAATAATATGATTTTTCGTCTACTTCTTTCATCTTTTCAACTGCCTTCGGTTCCACTATCTCTTCTAATACAAAATAATTTGTAGTTTCATTTATTATGTCTTGTAGTGACCTTCTGAAAAACTTGACTTCAATAGTAATATTCGGTTTAACCCAAGTATCTATTAATAACTGTTTTTCAAAATAATTTTCACATGGAAACTTTGTGAAATCCATAAAAGGATGATGAATAGAATAAATAAGTTCTCCATCTGGCTTCAGTACACGACGAAATTCTTGAAATACTTGATTCCAATTTTCTAAGTAATGAAGAGTTAACGAACTTACAATCACATCATACGTACTATCTTCAAATGGCAATGTTTCTTGCAGATCATGACAAAGGAACGTTGCTTCTTCTCCTATATTTTCTTTTGCTGCTTTTACCATTTCAGGACTTATATCAATTGCTGTAACATTTGCTCTTCTTCCTATGAATTGAGAAGTATACCATCCAGCTGCACATCCAGCATCTAGTATCTTTTTTCCTTCTAGTTCCTTTGGAATAAGCTCCATCATCGCCGGTCTTTCATAATAACTGTTATATGGATTTGCGAAATCTAGATTTTCTTTATATGTACTCGCTAATTTATCAAACGTATTTTTAATCGAATCTTTCATTACACACACTCCTAATACATATTAATTCATTAACTCCTGCTGCTTTTTCTTTGAAAATGATTGTAGTACTAAATCATACGACCAATCAATCATTTTATTTATTTGCTCCTGTTCTATACCCTTACGAATATAAACGGTATTCCAATGTTTTTTATTCATATGATACCCTGGAATAATTGTTTCTGGATAATCTTCTCTTATTCTTAATGCGACTTCTGGATCACACTTCAATGTAATCGCAGCTTTTTCACCTTCTTCATGATTTACTATCGCAAATATTTTATTATTAAGCCTCATACATGTTGCACTCCAACCATCTGGAGAATCTTCTGTCGCTTTTCTTTTCGATAAACAGTACGCTCTTGTTGCATTCATTTTAATTGGCACCTCTTATTCTTTCCCTGTTTGATTACGATGCATCACAATTTGCTTCGTTGCTTGAAATTGTTGCTCACCATAAAACTTTATTAGCTTCTCTCCGCAAAATAGACTAACAATATCAATATGAGATATTTCTCGAAGTAATATTGTAAGCATCTTCTCTCCAATACCTTTATTTCTTACACTCTCATGTATGACAACTTCTTCAATGTATGCTCGAAAAACACCATCAGAAACGACTCTAGCAAATCCAATTAATTCATTTTCTTCCCATACTCCAATTGCTATACTATTCTTTAACATTATTTCAATATCGACTTCTTTTCTTTCTGGCCACCAACCGACAGAATCATAAAGTTTTTTTATTTTTTCTGCACAGACTGGTTGTTCTTGTTGCAATTTATACGTGTACATATGCTTTCTCCCATCAACCAGTATACATAATATTATTATCCCGCTATTTGCCGTGCAGTAAGACCCCACCTCAAAATTCAGCAAAAGCAAAGAAGTTTGGTGGGATCCGGCTACCCGTAAAACCCCCACTGATTAAAGTTTCACTTTATAATCTCTTTTCAAAAAAGTGCTGACTATGACCTTTCGGGTGATCTTCAACGACACCATACTCCCTGTAACCGTGCTTTTTATAAAATTCTGGTGCTTGGAAACTAAATGAATCTAGCAATATTAATCTACACCCTTTTTCCTTCGCAATACCTTCAATTTCATGTAAAAGTTGGCTACCATAACCGTCATGACGAACTGATTCATCAACCCATAAAAAGTCGATATGAAGGTGATAAAAATACATCGTACCTGTTACGCCACCAAAAATTTTTCCTTCTTCATTTTTTACTACGAGGCTTACTTCTTCCATCGTCTGTCTTGCCTCATCTGTTAAGATGGACATATTATATTGAATAACTTTATTTTTAATATATTCTCCTTCAGTGCGTGTACCGTTCTTTATATGTTTCATATATATTGCTTCCTTTCAGCTCAGTAAGCTACATTTTATTTTTTCTCTTTAAAATACTAATACATACGAATCCACCATATGTAACAAAGCATGAAAAGCCAATTATCCCTGGTACAGAGACATAGCCTATCCTTATGTAACTTATAACTGCGAAACAAGTGATAGACAATAAAATAGATGGCCAAAATATAAGAGCTGTTTTTCTTCGCCCTCGTTTCGATTTACTTTCTTTCTTTTCAGAAACACGTGTACCAAAAAGCAATACAATACAAATAAGGATTGCTGCAAAGTAAATTGTATCTAATGACAAATTGGGATTAGATAGTGCGATTCCAACTTCAAGAGCAATAATCGTTAAAATTAAAATAATGATTGTTGAAGTCTTTAAGTTTCTTTTCAACCGCTCACTCCTAGCATGTTTTCACTATATTCTTTGTATATGTACTTTAAAACTACTGCAAAAGCTTCATCTACCTCTTTATTTTCACGTCGATTCGGTAAATCTTTTCCCCCAATCACATAAAGAAGCGGAAATTCGTTAAACATTCCTATTATACCAATATTTATTGTAGCTGTGAGCAATCCACCTGTCATATGAGCTAAATGATAATATGGGATTTCTTCATACTCTCCTTGTTGTCTTACCATGCCACTAATAATTGGTTCCCATAATTCTGGTTCTGATTTATAACCTTGAAAGGTTTGTATCAAAAGGGCAAGAACTTCATTTAAGTCTCCAATATTTTTCTCATCTCTAGCATTCTCTTGTATATGAATTTTTGAAAAGTACGTTTGTACATACATTTTCACAGCATCCCATCCACCACAGTGCATTACAACTGACTGTGCAACGTAACTATCATGACAAGCTATCATTACCTCGACCGCTTGACTAAGTGTTAAAGAAGTTCTTCCTTGTAAATGCGGATATAACTGCGTACTATCTTCATGCGGATTAAATTTAATGTGATGAAGTATATCATTCCAATTATGTTTATTTTCCTTCACCATTTGTGCTACTACAAATCCAATAACTAATTTTGCTGCTGATGCTAACGGAATATTTAATTCACTATTATATGAAGCAACTATACGATTGTTTTTTGTAGAATAAATTTCCATTCCCACATAATTAGATTGTACCTCTTTTATTTTATTTATGACAGTTTCCATTTCCATCCCTCTTTTCATATCGTTATATTAACTTCTAATAATTCAATATTGAATATAAAAAACCTTTTCATCAGCTATTAAAATAAGAAAAAGGTAGCATGAATTTTTTCTTGCTACCGAAAAATATTTATTCTTCTATAGGATTTTCAGGACCGTTAAGCTCCAGCTGATAAAAAGCTAAATCTAGCCATTTATTAAACTTATAACCAGCTTTTTTTATTGTCCCTGCATGAACAAATCCATAGTTTTGATGCAAGGCAATACTTTTCTCATTCTCTGCATCAATTCCAGCAATTAAGGTCATATACTCTCGTTCCTTCGCAATTTTAATTAATTCTTTCATGAATAAAGACCCAATGCCATTTTTTCTATATGTCTTATCTACATACACAGAATGTTCAACTGAATATTTATAAGCAGGCCACGCTCTAAATGGGCCGAATGTCGCAAATCCTACTACTTTATTATCTAATTCGTATATAAAAATTGGATACCCTTCGGCCTTTTTTTGTTCATACCAATCTATTCTATTTTCAAGGGTTACAGGTTTATACGCATATACAGCTGTTGTATAAAGTATCGCATCGTTATAAATATCTAAAATGTATGCTAAATCTCTTTTCGTTGCTTCCCTTATCATTGTTTTCTTCCTTTCATCATGTTCATCTTATTTCACTATCTTTTTAATAGTTTTATTTTACCGAAATTTCCGATTTTTATCTACGTACGAATACTAGCTTTTCGGAAACCATCAAATATATTTATTGCAGCAGATAACGTATAGAAGAAAATTCCTCCCCCAATGAGCCACGTTTTAAACTCCTCTGTGGAAATAGTAAATGCATTTGCCAAATACGTAATAAATCCTGTGTTAAATAAATGTGGATTTACTACAATTACAATGAATACTATCGTCCCAGCTACTTGAAGAATAGCATTTCCAATCGCCAATCTTTGCGTCCATTTTCCTTGCACTAATTTATAAAGGGATATACCTATTTCAAAAACGATCATAATTACAACAATTGGCCAATACTGCAGTAAAACATCTTGATTAAAAGTTGG
Source organism: Bacillus sp. FSL K6-1338 (assembly GCF_038006965.1). NCBI lineage: Bacteria > Bacillati > Bacillota > Bacilli > Caryophanales > Bacillaceae > Bacillus > Bacillus sp. FSL K6-1338. Next base: position 2,693,780 of record NZ_JBBOWI010000001.1, read on the forward strand.
CGAGACAAACTTCAGTCCATTTTCCGTACCATTGTATACGCCAACGAGATGATTCGCATAGAAGTAAAGTGTAGCCCATATTGCCGTCCACATTAGACCTCCAAACACTTCAAACTTTGAGATCGCCTTTTTCTTCGGGATATACGCAATATTTTTCAAATCATCTGGCGTCCATTTTTTTAAACTTGTTGTTAATGGTTGTGGGTCCTTTTCTTTATCCGTTCTTTCTATAACAGCAAACACAACTGTCAGCCAGAAAAATACTTGGAAACCTACTTCAAACGTTCTTCCAATGCCTTCACCTATCAATTTTAAAATAACATTTAATACAGCCTGATCACCACTATAACTAATAAAATTTTCTGCAACCATTGAAATAAGCGCAATTACAACTGCGATTGGTAAGATCATTTTTAATAATGTCATATATACATCAAAATAACGTGGTCCAATTAAATGCATTGGTCTATCCAAGTACCCATTAGCTAATGCAACTGGACTTCCCAATTTTTCAAGAACTCTTTTTTCATCATCTTCATTATAATCATCCGGTAACATATCCTCGATTGTTGACCGTAGTTCAAGAATAATATCTTCACGATTTTTTTCAGGTAATCTCTTCGCTACTTCCTCGACATAAATATCAATTAAATTCATTCTTGTCCTCCTTTAATAAGTTATAAAGTTCCTTCGAATCCTTTATCCATTCCTTTTTTAACTGCAAAAATATCTCTAATCCGTATTCACTTAAAACGTAATACTTACGCGGTCTACTCTCCGTTTTATCCCAACTACTCGTCACTAGCTCTTGCTTTTCTAATCGGCGAAGTAGTGGATATAAAGTACTTTGATCGATTGTGATCCCTGATTTCTCCAATAATTGGACAAGTGAATACCCATACTGCGGTGTTCTTAACTGGCTTAAAACCGCTAATGTTAATGTTCCTCTTCTTAGTTCAGTAATTAACGAATTTAATAAAGCATCCATTCACTCACCTCTTTTCCATTACTATATGTCATACAGTATATGTTTTATACTATGTATCGTACAGTATTAGTGTGATAAAAACAATATTTTTTACAAAAAAACGGATAATAAAACACACTAACTATATGATTTGCGCTTTTCTCACTAACATATATAACATACTTATCTTTTTTAATCAGTGGGGGTTTGGTTCATTCCCCACTGATTATCAGCCCTCACCAATCGAGCTGTCTGTTAATGCGGGATAAACTCTCCGTTTTCTTTATGCAATGGAACAACCTCTACAATCGCCTCAACATTAATTACTCCGTAAACATGCGGATATTCTTGACCGTTAGAAGCAAGTTCATATTTTACTTCTGCTTTTAATAGGGCTGGATCAATTGTAAGTAATAAAACATCTTCTTCATGCTTGAAATATTTTTCTGCAACTTTTAAAGCTTGATCTACTAATGAACAATGAATAAATCCCTCTTCTATAAGTGAATCTTCATTAATTTCTCCAATTATTTTTGCGATTTCCCAATTACTTTTCGTAATTACTTTTGTAATCATAGTAACTCTCCCTTTTTAATTTATGTAATGATATAATAACACTAAATTTTCAACACGTTCTTAATAGATTGGGGGACTTATAATACATAAACCTCACACTGCATTACAAACCATTATTATAAATATGAATACAAATGAACATTGGCATGATTTTATTTGTTACTGTCAGCATCGCGAAGCGGGACTTCGAAAATTAGCTTATAAACATTTAGAGACATTTATTTCAAATGCAAAGAAATGGGAATCAAAAGATCAAGAAGAGTTTGCCATTTCGCTGTTTACTATTTTAGATGCATTAAACGAAAAAGATGAGGTCTTAACTTTCTCACTAAATAGTTTTCTAATTGATATTCTATATAGATGGACAGAAAACAATCCGATTGATTCAAGACCTTTTAGATGGATAGGAATTTATATGGACTCTAGCAATAAAGAAGACGATTTAGAAAAATCCCTTCGAAAAGCGATTGAATTAGGTGGTTATACCGAACAAAAAGCCATGATATACCTAGTTTCTAATTACATCAATACTTTAGAATTTGGTACAAATGAATTCCCTTCAGGTTATTGCGGAGATTTAAGCGAATGTATAGAAAAACTTCCCTATATGCTGCAATTAATTAATAGAATTCAGAATAAGAACATAAAGAAGCTACACATTGGTCAAATACAAGTACAACTACACCTTATTCTAGATTGGTTAAAACATACACAAATTCCAGTAGATGCCGTTCGTATACGGGAAAAAGGACAAACTAAGGAATTAGAAAAGGTCATTGTATATTATTTATACAACAGCTCAAGTCGTTAATTCATCTTGTACAGAGATAATGAATTTGTTTAAAAAACGCCAGTCATGTTATTCAAAAATCGGGTTATATAACGGAATAAATTATTGTAAAAATTAGAAACATTTGAAATAATCGTTATTAAGTTGAAGCAGAGCGAATGCAGAAAAAGGTGATACGACTTTTTCTTACTTAAGAATCGCGAAACAGTTAAAAATTTTAATTAATTATATTCCGAAAGGGTGTGTGTAGTATCTTATCAACTAATGTTTTTACTTATAAATCTAAGGATGGAAAAACAGTAATAATTAGAGAAGCTAAAGAACAGGATGCAGAAAGAATACTAGATTCTGCTTCAAAAGCTTTAATAAACGCTCCATACACGCTAAGTACGGTTGAGGATGTAAAAAAGGTGCGTATCGATGCTATTCAAAAAACGTTAAAAGCTTATCATGAAAATCCAAATTATGTACAGTTTATTGCTGAAGTTGATGGTAAGTTAGTCGGTGCAATAGATTTTAAGAACGGAAACAAAGAAAAAATTAGTCATCAAGGGGCTTTTGCGATGACCATACTACCTGAATATCGAAATTATGGTATTGGAAGAGCTCTTCTAGAAACGTTAATCAATTGGGCTAAAAATAACAGTAAGATTGAAAAAGTTTGTCTTGAGGTAATGGAAGATAATCTAGGTGCAATCCAGTTATATAAGAATCTAGGCTTCTTTGAAGAGGGTAAAAAAGCAAAGGGTGTAAAATTGGATGATAGCTATCAAAATTTAATATTAATGGCTTTATTCGTTTAAAATTGAACATTATTCAACAATGGGCGATATTGTTGAATAAAACTTAGATTTTCAAACGACTTTATTGTTATATTTTTAAGTACAGTGAAGTATCTTATATCGAAAATTAAATAACTATGTTTTAACCCCGTCCTAAATTTAGAGCGGGGTTATACTTGTTTTAGGTTTTAAAATTAAATAACTTTATTGTCATTTTACACATCTACCATTTCAATATAAAAAAGAGGATTTTCATACAGTACTAGAAAATCCTCTTTTTATATTTATCCCAGATTAGCTTGCAGTAAAACTCCCCACTGATTATAGTTTCACTTTATTTTAATCCTTTAATTAAAGGTGACGCTTCCCCACTATGGAAAATCCATAAATCATGAAGTGATCTCGTACATCCGACATATAGTAACTTTGCATCATGTTTTGTGTTTTTGTAATGTTCTTCATCCACATCAATTAAAAGCACCGCATCAAATTCTAAACCTTTCGCTAAATAGACAGGTACTACTGAAATACCACCTTCATATTTACTTTGATCTGCTTCAATAACGTTTACAGCCAATCCTGCTTTTGTTAATTTCTCATATATATCGCGGCATTCATCGTCTGTTCTTCCTATTACCGCAATGGTTTTCACATCTTCGTTTTGTAGATGTTTTAACGTCTTCATAATCTCATTAAATTGATCTTCTGCATGGATTACCTTAACATCTTCACCACTGCGAAAAACTGGTGTTGCGAGCCCAACTGGAATCTCTGCATTTTTAATTATTTCGTTCGCAAATTCTATAATTTCTTTTGTAGAACGATAACTTCTCGTCAGTTCATAATAACCTGTTTCTTGGAATACTTCTTTAAAAGCACTCCAATCTTCAATTCCTTGATAATCATAAATTGCTTGAGATAAATCACCTAATATAGTAAAAGAATTACCTAGTGTAATTTCTTTTAATACATAAACTTGGAATGGTGGAAAATCTTGCGCTTCATCAATAACGACGTGATGGAATTTCTGTCCGATTTCAATACCTGTTATGCGGTGATGTATGTAAATTAAAGCTGGTAAATCTTCTACATACACTTCTTTTTTACGACAACTCTTTTCAGTTTCTTTCACAAGTTCTTCAGGCAATACTTCGAGTATTTCTTTACTTTTCAATATTGAACTATATAGTGAAAGTGGGCTCATTTTCGGCCAAAACTTCATATAAGTGTTCAATCTCTTTGTCGCTTCTTTTTTTAATAATTTCTTCTCGTTTGTTTCTCCATACTTTTTCAGTTCAATTTCAATCCAGCGCTTCATTCGGCCGACTAATCTTTCTCTTCTTTTCTTTAATGGATAATGTTTATATTCAACTTGCATCCATTTTTTTATGTCTTCTACTGGAATAGTAGCTTTGTCCCATGCCTCAAAATCACTTGTTGGTATTAATTCATTTTCAAATTGAATCATTCTCTCTTCAATAAAGAACTTAAATTCCAGTGTACCTTTCAATTTACCGAGCATAACCTTTTCTTCATCACGATTAATTGAAAATGCTTCTTTCAATTTTTCTTCTGTCTGCTTTAGTTTCACTGAATCATCTAACGTACGTAATGCCCAATCCGGAAACGTTGTTTGACTAATATTCCCTACACCTAATTCAGGAAGTACACTCGAAATATAGTCTAAAAACAGACTATTCGGCGCAAATACGATCATTCTCTCAGCTTCTAGCTGCTCACGATATTCATAAATCAAAAAAGCAAGGCGATGTAAAGCAATTGTTGTCTTTCCGCTCCCTGCAACCCCTTGAATTAATAATGGCAAGTTTCTTTCCGCACGAATAATATCATTTTGTTCCGATTGAATCGTTGAAACAATATCCTTTAGTTTATTATCTTTATTCTCACCTAATCGATATAGAAGAAAATCATCGGCATGTGATACATCTTCATTTCCTTTTACATATGTATCAACGACACGTTCAAGTTCTCTTTTTCGAATAGAAATGTTTCGTTTTAAATACACATCACCTTCTACTAACCCATCTGGTGATTGATAAAATGCTAATTCTTCTCCACCGGTAAATGAATAAAACATACTTGCGACAGGTGCTCTCCAATCAATAATGATTGGTTTCATCGTGTCCATATCCGAAACCCCTACTTTTCCAATATAAATCGGCATAGCTGCTTCTTTACCATCTTCCTGAAAATCTAACCTTCCAAAGTACGGCTCTTGCACACCAATACGTAAATTTTGTCTATTAGACTCTCTCATACTTTCAAGAATTTGCTCCTTAAAATCTTCTCCATAATAAACTGGGATTTTTTCAAGCTTATCCAATTGCTCATCCATCGTATGCAAAGTATCCTTCATTTTTTGTAACTCATCTTCAAATATGTTGCTCATTTCGACGATTCCCTCCTGTCCGTTCTAATTTTTCAGTCGAAGTATCATTGTATTAAAAATCCAATCATAAAGTCAATAGTTTCTATTTAAATTTTCCGAAAAAACTTACTTTTCATCTTTCTAATTTAAAAAGAATATGCAACATTTAAATCACACAACTACACATATATTAAATTGATGTATACAAAAACGACAATTATTCACACAATAAAAGTAAAAAGAGTAAGGATTTAATCCCTACTCTTTTTTACTTTTATTCGATATGATAAACATTCATTTAAAGAGGATCGCTCTTTATATTTCCCAGCTTCAAAATCATGCGCTCCTCCTGGGAAAATCCCAACTATACTTAAATGAGCCTCGGCACATAAATTACTAATCTCACCTACAGCATAGCAGCGTAAAGATTGTGTCACGATATCATTTGAAGAATCTATTTCCCACCAATGGTCTAGCATTCTTGCATTTTCACTATCATATTCATACTTTCGCATTGCAGAACCTATCGGCATTTCTTGTCCATTGGCCTTTTCCCAATATAACGGTTGATAAATATCAATAAGTGCACATCCATCATCCATCATCCAATTTTTAATTCGTTTTAATAGAATCAATTGTTCCTCATCTGTTCCTACACCAAATCCGTCTAAATAAATAACAACATCAAACTTTTCTTTAAAGTTAATTTTATAAAAATCGGCGCAATGAACCTCAATATCATTAGTAGCATGTTCTTTTGCAAACATAGCTAACTCCGGTACAAGCTCAACAGTAGTCATTTTTACATTCAAATTAGACATCGCCCTTGCAAATCCGCCATTTCCAGCTCCTAGTTCTAACATCGTCTGAATTGGATATCCAACTTGTTCTTGCACTTCTTTAGCAACTTCCTGTAACCAATTTTCATTATTTATATCATAGCTTATTAGTTCAAATTGTTTTTTATAAAATTCTTTTACATTTAATTCGTTCATTATTATTCTCCTCCTGCAAATTATTTTTCTGTTACAGGTGAGAAACTAAATTTCTAATGCCCATGAAAAATCCTCCTTTTGATTTCCCTATATTTACAATTCATCAAAATAATAAGAATTTTGAAAGTGAAAGTATAAAGAGTAGATAATGGATTATTCCACTATCTACTCTTTAGCTACTTTTATTTTTCTTTTTGATACTCCACCCAGTCACCAGAATCAATAACTTTCAATATCATCTTTTTATCTTGAGCGATATACACATATGCTTCTATTTCCCTATCAGCAACATATACTGTTTGCGTGATTCGATCATATAAATCGGTCTCCGCATTACCTGTATATTCTTCTAGTTCATCTAACTTACACAATATCTCATCATTTACTACATAAACTTCTCCATACACCTTTTCTTCAATCGAATAAGTCATAGCCGGATATCCTTCATTCGTATCAAATAATTTTCCATATGTCCAAGCTCTGTCTGCAATGCACGTTGCACCTAACATATAATGAGCATTCGTTTGTCCTCTTCTTAACGTGCCATAAACGAAAACATGATACATAAAATCTTATCCCCTTTATATGTCTCTACTTTCTTATTTGTAAATAAGCACGAATCATAAAGTAACTCACTTCATTCGGAAGCTGTTCTTTAATAGATTTCAGACCACCCTCAGCATTTTGAACGGCAGTTTCAATAAGAGATTCATACTCTGCTGGAACAAAACTTTGCCACTCTACTTCCATTCCATCCTCGTAGCAGCGAATTAAATGGTTTTCGATTGTTTGTCTTGATAAGTTACGTTCTTTTGCAATCTCATTCAAATCAATACCTTGTTTATACATTTCATACGTTTCTAAATGAGAATTTGCGGACGCTTTTCCTGACTTTTTACGCTCTGCAACTACTTCTGTCTTAATCGTTTCAGCGTAATTTGGATTTTCCTCAATAAAATGCTGAACTGCTTGTAAGAAGTGCGAGCCATATTTCACAAGTTTGTGTTCTCCGATACCTTTTACCGTCAACAATTCGGAATCACTTTGCGGCATTTTCACGCACATATCTTTTAATGTTTGGTCAGAGAAAATAACGAACGGAGGTACACCTTCTCCTTGTGCAATTTCTTTACGTACTTCACGAAGCACTTCAAATAAAGGATGGTCTTGTACAATTTGTCTTGTCTCTACTCGTTCTTTTCGTAAAACATTCTCTTTACCAAGTAATACTTCTTTCCCTTTTTCTGTTACTTTTAACGTCGGATAAGTGCCATGTTCAACTGCAATTAACTCATCTGAAATTAAAAACTCAATAAACTCACTGACCTCTTTTACACTACGGTTCGATAAAAGCCCATACGTTGGTAAAGTATGAAAATTAAATTCAATAACTTTCTTATTTTTCGACCCCGTTAATACTTGCGCTATCATTTGCTTCCCAAAGCGTTGGTTCGTTCTAATCATGCATGATAAAACCATTTGTGATTCCCTTGTCACATCAATGCTCTCGCGATCGTCTGTACAATTACCACAGCGTCCACAATCTTCTTTCGGTTCTTCTCCAAAGTATTGCAAAATGAATGATTGTAAACATTGTTCTGTATGACAGTAATCGGTCATATTTTGCAATTTTTCAAGTTCATTTGAAAAACGTGATTCTCCAGTTGATTGATCAATTAAAAAACGCTGTACTTGTACATCTTGAGAAGAATATAACAATATACATGTACTATCTAATCCGTCACGACCAGCACGTCCTGCTTCTTGATAGTAACTTTCCATATTTTTTGGAAGCTGATAATGAATTACGTAACGAATATTCGATTTATCAATACCCATCCCGAATGCAGATGTTGCTACCATTACACTTACTTCATCTCGTAAAAAGAGTTCTTGTTGCTCATTTCGATCACTATCACTCATACCAGCATGATATTTTGATACAGAAACTCCAGCCTTCATTAAATCTTCATATAACTGATCGACTACTTTTCTAGTAGCTGCATATATAATCCCAGATTCCTTTTGATTTTGACGAATATAATCCGCCAAATATGCATTTCGATCTTGCCCTTTAATGACAGAAAACGATAAGTTCTCACGCTCAAACGTTGTCATAATTGTATTTTCTTGATTAATTTCAAGTGTGTTACAAATGTCCTCACGTACTTGCGGTGTTGCTGTTGCTGTTAATGCTAATACGAGCGGTTTTTCTGGAAGATAATCTAATATGCGATGTATATGTAAATAACTTGGACGGAAATCATGTCCCCACTGTGAAATACAGTGTGCTTCATCAATCGCAATCATAGGGATTTTCATATCGATAAGTTGGTCAACAAACTCCATCGAATCAAGACGCTCAGGCGCGACATAAAGTAATTTGTAATGTCCTTGTTTCGCTAATTGAATTCGCTGATTTGCTTCGGCAATAGAAATAGAACTATTAATATATGTAGCTGAAATGCCATTCTGTACCAATGTATCTACTTGATCCTTCATAAGTGATATTAAAGGCGATATAACCAACGTCGTTCCTTCAAATACTAATGCCGGAATTTGATAACAAATCGACTTACCGCCACCCGTTGGCATAATACATACTGTATCTTTCCCATCTAGTACATTTTTAATTGTTTCATCTTGTCCTCTTCGAAACGAAGAATAACCAAAGTAGGACGCTAAAAGTTCTTGTGCTTTAGTAAACAAAAAAGAGTCACCTGCTTTTCTTTATCTTTCATCTACTTCTATTATATCAATCACTTATGCGACTTGAAAGAGATGAATAGATGCTTATTATTTTTTCATTATTCTATGTTTCTCCACCTATTTAATATGAATTAGCATCCATGTTTTATATGTTTTACAACATTTATAACGTAAATCCAGTAAACATGAAGAAAGAGTTTCAATTTAAATATTCATTTTATTTCCCTTTCTTGAATACTACTAATCGTATACATATAAATTCAGGAGGTTTCTATATGAAACATCATAATATGAGTTCCATCACGGCAAAAAAGAAAACAACACAACTCCAATTCTCTAATAATGATGCGTGGAAATATGAATCATACTATAAGTACCAACCATTATTCTCTTATAAAAAGCTTTTTAATTTTCTTTCTCAACTTTTTAGATGTTAATATATGCGCAAAAAATATATCATTCGCAGAATTTTTCTCAATATTAAATGTATAGACTTACTACAATTCAGTTGTTACCATATATAATAATCTGTTGGATAAACCCCTTAAGTTGACCTGCTTATATTAGCAGGTCTTTTTCATGATTACTTACTTCTACACCTCAATCTCACTTCCAAGTCTTTTTTCCATTTTATAACCATATTTAAATCCCAACAATTAATGATAATCATAAATTGTTGGGATTTTAATTGTTCACATATAATTATGCAATTCTTCTTTCTCAATACACAAAACACATTTTACTTGTTACTATGAAAGTACTCCAGATGAGTTTTTGCTCATCGACATTATCTAGTTAATGGGGCCTGCCGCGGGAAGCAGGTCTCTTTGACTTTATTAAGGTCCCAATTTCATTTGGACACATTTACCAGGTTTTTTCAAAAGAATTTTATGATAACATTACGTAGTCGAGTCCGACATCTCGGCAATACCCTTTTGAGGGTCTGTAACTTCCCTTGCAGACCCTCTTTTACTTTATATTCAATTTATTCATATATACCACAAGATCATTCACCTAATTTCTCCAATTCAAAATTCCCTAAAAATAATCTAGGACACGTAACTAAACATAAATCTATATCATACTTTGAGTTATACATGTTCAAAGGAGTGTTACTATTTATGTATTCTTATTGGCAATCGTATTACTCCCCCTACCATAACCCTTATGTAAACTATGATTTATCTGTACGTAACTACCGAATTAGTAAAAACGAGAATTTTTTAAAAGGGTATATGCGTTCTTTATGGGAACAACACGTCGCTTGGACGAGATTGGCTATTATAAGTATTGTATTTAATTTACCCGATGTTAACGTTACTGTTGGACGACTTCTACAAAACGCAACACATATGGGACTATCACTTGAACCATTTTACGGTGAAGATGCAGTAAAAAAATATAGTGCATTAATTAAGGATCACTTAGTCATTGCAGCAGATCTTGTTAAAGCCGCAAAAACTGGTAATCAAAATGCAGCTGCCGCTATAGAGAAAAAATGGTACGCTAATGGTGATGAAATCGTTGAGTTTCTTAATAACATCAACCCATATATAGGAAAAGAAGAATTCCGAAAAATGTTTTATGAACATTTAGCACTAACGAAAGCAGAAGCACTTACCTTCCTAAATAAAGATTATGAAGCAGGAGTACAACTTTACGATAAAATTGAAAAAGAAGCATTAGAAATGGCCGACATGATAACAAACGCAATCGTAAAACAATTCCCACAAGTATTTCAATAAAGTGAAATGTTAATCAGAGTAGGTATTACTACTAAGTAATACTTGATAAAATAAGTCGATTCCCCAACATAAATCGGCTTATTTAACTTTCTCTCCATGATATTTCACCTCTCCTCTTTACATTTAGCTTATATCGATATATTTTATTAATATCCGTTTTTTATAGGAGGAAATAGTTTGATTAACGCGATTGGGCTCGTTTTTATACTTACAAATAAACACGAGAAAAAAAAGAAAGTTTACCTAAATGAAAAATTTGCACTAATAGATATTATTGATTCTAAAGAAGTATTTGATGATGAAGGGAATCCTTTAGTAGAACTAACATGTAAATACAGTATATATTTAGATGAAAAATATTACTGTAAATCTCTCGATGATTATACTGGACAAGTATTTCCTTTCTTAAGTGCAAAAATAGGAAAAGGTCTTCTAAGAAACTTAAACTACTACTTTTCTTACGTTGATGCCTATGATAAGAAACCACCAGTTAAAGAAATAAGACCGCTGATGAAACAAGTAACTAACAGATAGCGAAACATACAAAAAAGGAAAGCATCTAGCTCTGGATGTTTTCTTTTTTATTGAAAACTCATTCATTCTCATCCTCTTCTAAAAGTATGTATCCAAGCATATTTTAAATTAAAAACATTGGAGGATTAGACTGAATGAAATACTCAGAAACAATTATAAGTAAACGACTTCGAACGCTTAAAATGACGGGTATGTTTTTCATGCTAGTATTAATAGCATGGATTGGATATACAAAATTACTTTATGAAAACGGATTTCTTCAAGAAAAAAAGAATTCAGTAGAAGTAATGAATACTAGCATTACAGGAGAAATAGAGCAGCTTTTTCATATAAACTTGCAAGGTTATCGAAAAACAAACCTTGATGCTGTTATAGAAGCAAGTAAAACCGATCCAAGCGAACTATCCCTAATTGAACTGGTCAACAAATCCTGCTCGCGAGATTGCATAGGTGAGCCAGTAACATATGTAAACTCAAACAATGGATATATCTTTTATAAGGAATCTAATGGAACTAATGTAGCTATAACGGTTAAAAAGAAAGACACATGGGTAATTGTAAAGAAATCTGTTCAAGATGGAATATAACCACCCTAAAAAAGAGTACGTATCTGAACTGCACCCCAATTGTTAGACACAGTCTAACAATTGGAGGTGCAGTTTTTCTATGGCTAAATTTACAGCTGATGAAAAAATACAAATCGTTCTACGTTATTTGAACGGAAATGAAAGTTATCGAGAAATGGGTAGATCGCTCGGTATAAGTGACACAATCATTTTGAATTGGGTAAACCAATATAAACAGAATGGTCTGGAAGCTTTTCTAAAACGATGTACAAATTACACACAACAATTTAAACTAGACGTACTAAACTTTATGATTGAAAACGGTATGTCCTTATTTGAGACGGCAGCTATCTTTAATATTCCTGCCCCTTCAACGATTTCTGTTTGGAAAAAACAGCTCGAAACACAAGGAATTGATGCCCTTCAATCTAAGAAAAAGGGGCGTCCATCCATGAAAAAAGATTCAAATAAACAATTAAAACAACATTTAGCTGAAGGGTCAGTCGAAGCACTTGAAGCACGCATTAAACAGCTTGAGATGGAAAATGAGTACTTAAAAAAGTTAAATGCCTTAGTTCAAAACAAGGAAAAATCACAAAACAAGACAAAGCGCAAGTAGTCTATGAATTAAGGCATAAATATTCGGTGAAGGCACTCGTGGAGCTAGCTACTATTCCTCGAAGCACGTATTATGATTTAGTAAAGAAAATGAATCGTCCAGATGTAGATGCCGATTTGAAAGCTGAGATTAAAGCGATTTATGAGGAAAATGAAGGTCGTTATGGTTACCGTCGCATTCGTGATGAATTAACGAATCGTGGCCAGAAAGTGAACCACAAGAAGGTTCAGCGCATTATGAAAGAGCTTGGGTTAAAGTGTGTTGTGCGTATGAAGAAATATAAATCCTATAAAGGAAAAGTCGGTAGAATTGCACCTAATATTTTAGAGCGTAATTTTCATACAGATGCACCGAATCAAAAGTGGGTAACAGACATCACAGAGTTTAAATTGTTTGGAGAAAAACTGTATGTATCACCTGTATTAGATTTGTATAATGGTGAAATTATTACCTATACAATTGGTTCTAGACCGACGTATTCGCTTGTTTCAGACATGTTAGAGAAAGCATTGGAACGTTTACCTGAAACGCACCAGCTACTGATGCATTCGGATCAAGGATGGCATTATCAAATGAGACAATACGTCCGTACACTAGAATCAAGAGCTATCGTCCAGAGTATGTCTCGAAAAGGCAACTGTTACGACAACGCAGTAATAGAAAATTTCTTTGGGATTATGAAATCGGAGTTCCTCTACATAAAAGAATTTGAAAATGTAGAGCACTTTAAAATAGAATTAGAAAAATATATAGATTATTATAATACGAAACGGATTAAGGCAAAATTAAAAATGAGCCCGGTACAATACCGGACTCACTTTTATCAAGCTGCCTAATCAAATAACCGTGTCTAACTTTTAGGGGTCACTTCAATCGTACTCTTTTTTATTATTAATACCCTTCATCTTCATCTCTACAATGGCATTTCGGTTTTGTTTTACAATGACATTTTTCACACTCACATTTCGGTTTCTCTTTGCAACAACATTCGTGAAAATCACTGCGTTTACATCTACATCTCCCAAACATTAAATTATCCCAAAATTTATTACAATTTCGGGAATGCCCACAATGACAAGTATTCCCCATGGATATGCTTCCTCCTTAATAGAATTCATCATATTCTATGTTTGAAAGTATACAAAGGCTTGTTTATTAGTCTATTTTCTCCATATTATAACTAGATTTAGAAGATTACATAAAAATAAAAAGCCGTCACATGACGGCTTTTTATTTAGCAAACTACTCTTTTGTATAAAAAAATTTAATTCCTTTCGTATCTAACCAAGCCGTTACTTTGTCCAGTTCGTTCCCTTGACGATAATCTGTCTCGAAATACACAAGTCCTTGGTTATTTCCGGGAGATATTATTTTAGAAGTATATCCAAGCTTATCCATCATTTGAATCATGTCAGGAATTAAATTTACACCAAATTCATAAGTAACTACTTTGTTATATTTATTCACTATAATTCCAACCCCTTCTTGTTTCTTTATTGGCTCAACAGTTTGATTTATAAACCAAGCTAACGGTTTATTTCCAATTAGCTCATTTAAATCACATTTTCCGATACCAGCTACATTCCCTGTTTCTGTGTATTGCCAAATATCACATGGATACGCCGGTTTGTTACCACCATAACGAGGAATCCATACAAAATCAGAATTGACATTTGCCATTCCAAATGGAGCATACATATGATGAGCAATATATAAACCGACCTTCTTAGCTCCTAATCTACGTAATTCATCAATAAATGCTTGTGCACCCGCTCTCATATCATTCATTGTTTTTACTTCTACGTCAGCTACCCAAACTGTGGCATTTTTTTCACCACGGTTCCAAAAGTCTCTTGCTTCTATCCGTGCATCCTCTACTGAAACGAAACGACAGAACGCATAATTACCAAACGGAATATTTCTTACTTTCATTGCTTGTACATAATTATTATATAAAGGATCAACATAAGTTGAACCATCTTGCACACGTGCAATTACGAAATCTAATTGTGGGGCTGCGATATCCCAGTTAATATTGCCATTCCATTTTGAAATATCTACAATGTAACCCATTATTCATCATCCCCTTTTTTATTATCATATTCAGAGATTGTATTTTTTGCTCTTATCCCTTAAACAATCAAGTCAGTTTTTTAATTAGCAGTAGAGATTTTGTATTCATTGATAATGATTTAAAATTTAACTTATGTATCGAAAAATAGAATATTATTATAGATTTAAAAGATGATTATTCAAAAAAACTAAAGTATATAATTAAAACCACCTTTTTGATAGGTGGTTTTAATTATATACATTGTCCATATTTGTGGTTACATAGTATATTATCGTGAGCCATTAAAATAATAAAAGCCAACTTGTATTTTTAACCCACTGATTAAAGTTTTACTTTATCTCACATACTCATAGTACCACTTACGCGCATCTAACCAAGCTGTAAATTTATCGATATTTCCAGCTGGATAGCCATTCGTTATAGCATAACCAATGCCATCTTTCTGAACGACAATTTGTCCATCAATACCCGCATCAACCATCGCTTGAGCCAAAGCTTGTAAATTACTAAATGCTACACCGCCAGTTTTTACTTTGAGCAAATCCACTGTACCTCCTCCAGTTTGTCCTGTAAGAGCAAACACAATAGAATTAGCAATTTTATCAACATTCCATTTTGCCATGTCAGATTCATTATCAATAAATCCTAATTCTATAAGAATAGCAGGTGCTTTCGTCCCATTTAATACCGCTAAATCTGTACGCTGTTTTGCACCTCGATCACGCCATCCAATATCTTTTGCTAGTTGAGCTGAGATTTTAGCCGCCAAGTCTTTCTGATCATAATACAGAACCTCAACACCCTGTCCATTTCCATCGCTTGCATTAAGATGAAAAGAAATAACTAAATCCACAGCATGGGAATTGCTTTTACGAATGATATTATTTAAATTTTGTGATTGAGTTGTTCCTACCTCGTCCGTATCGTCATAAACCGTGTGTCCTAAGGCTCTTAACTTAGCCGCCACGGCATCTTTAACTTGCCTATCCAGAACGTGTTCTTTCCGATTCCCGAAATTAGCACCTTGAACAATACTATTATGTCCTCCGTGCAAACTATATCTAGCCATTATTCATCAACATCTCCTTTCTTAATATTCTATTCAAAACTTGTCTTATTGCTATTCCCACTTACAATCTTAACTGTACCCATACACCCTACATTTTCTAAAATTGACGGCACGAACAAAAAAGCATCACCCTTTCGGCGATGCCTAAGCTCCCTAAATAAATAGAGTTTAAAATCACTGAAACTTCACCTATATTTCCTCCCCTTCCTTCACAGCTTCTTTCAACCTCTGCAACATATACCCAATCCCTTTACACCCCTCTAGCGGATATGTAATCATTTCTTCTGGATATAACTTTGTCACTACTTTTTTATGCTTTTTTCCTGCTAGTAAGACGATTTCGTCAAACTGTAATAAACTTTTATCTACCAACTGTTTTTGTAATTGCTCTATACTTATTACCTCATCGCTTTTTGAATCAAATGCAAGATCATAGTTTTCTAATACAATATCATTTGGTCTTAAAAATCCATGTTTCGCTGATAATATAACCCAGTTTTCGAAAAACATAGTTGCGTATGCCTGACATGCTTTTCCGAACGGACTAATATATACATCTTTTGCTTCCATCGGTCCGTAGTTTGAATGCTTATCCCAAATTTTCTTTTTTCCACAAGGAATTATACATAGCCTTTTCATATATATTTCTACTCCCTTTACTTCTGTAAATAAAATTCGTTATTTTGTACATTTTTCTCTCGAAATACTATATAATAATTCCGAAAGCTAAAATTACACATTTTACCATATGCGTACTATGGATCACTCTCATTGCAAATATTATAATACCATAAAAATTTTTGCTTTTTTTCTTCAAAATATTAAATATAAATTTTAACATAAGGATGTATAGATATAATTAAAAAGGAGGTTCATAAAAATGAAAAATATTATCCCTGCACTATTAGTCTATTTTATCGTTTGCGTTATTTCCGTTATCATCCCAGCATCTGAAGGCTATAATTATGTCGGCTGGAAGTTATTTGTTGGGCAAGTGTATGCGATACCTATTTTCTTCATTACTGCGATAATCACATTTTATATAAACAAGAAAAAATCTTACGAATAAACGATTATAAGGATAGCTAACGCTATCCTTATTTTAATTCGTTAATCAAATCTAAAATAGCCCTTGCAGTACTTTGTATCCTTTCTTCCGAAAAGTCAAACGCAACACCTGTATTTATATATATTTCCTGTATAGGTAAATTCCAATCTGAACTCGCTCCCTCTTTAAAGAAAGCAATCGCTTGTTCCTGATTCTCTCGATAAATTTGAAACAATTGCATCGCTCCTATTTGCGCAATTGCATATTCAATTTTATAAAAAGGAAACTGAACAAAGTGAAATGACTCGAACCAATTTCATTCTCTACTCCTGCAATATCAACTGATGAATATTGATACCTTTTACATAGTTCAATATATTTCTCATCTCGCTCTTCTGGTGAATGGTTTGGATTTGTATAAAGCCAGTGCTGGAATACATCTCCTGAAACTGACGATATTAATAACGATAAAGTACGATATAATTGAGCTTGCTGTACTTCTTTATAATCATCCTCTTGCGTATAAAAAATATTAAGCTTATCCATTAATAGTAATTCAAGACTAAGGGAATAAAGTTCCGCCACCTCTTCACGAAGGTATCTTTCCTGCATACTACTTTCATTGTTAAATTGTTTATAAAAGTGAAATGCATGCCCCAATTCATGTATTAATGCATGAATCGCATAAAATGAAGAACTAAAATTAGAATAAACAAAAACGTCTTTACTATGAGATAAGGTAAAGCAAGCAGCTCCTGGTGCTTTATTTTTCCGTTCTTGTACGTCAATTAATCCCGCTTTCCTTATATGAGTAAATTCCTCATAAAAACATGAATCTGTCTTCCGCAACATTTCTTCAATTCCATCCAATAAATTAATGTAATTTTCAAATGGATATTTTTGCAAATTACAAGGAGCAAGATCCCAGGGACGATACGTTTTTACATCAAGATTCTTTTTAAGAAAACTTCCTAACTGTTTCCAAATTGGTACAACACACTTTTCTATCGACTCATGAAACTTAAAACAATCTTCAATACTGTAATCTCTATTTTTTTGTTTAAAGGCATACTCACTATAATTATTAAATCCTGCATTTAATTTTCTGTTTTTTAGAGATAAAAAAGGACAAGTAGCCAATCTGACTACTTGTCCTTGCTGTTTATGTGTACTCAATAAAATTAAGCTTGGAATGCTTCTGTTAATACTGGTACGATTTGTTTTTTACGAGATACAACACCTTTTAATGTAGCTGTGTTGTTTTCTAGTGATACGTTGTATGCTTTCTCAACAACGTTTGCTGCTTTACCGATCGCAAGACCGACAGAATCGTTAGTTAAGATATCAGTTACAACGAATAAGAATAGGTCTAAACCTTTTTCTTCTACTACTGCAGAAATTACTTTTTCAAGTTCCGCTTGGTGTACAAGAACGTCGTTTGTATCAACAGCGTTTACTTGTGCGATTTCAACTTTCGCATTACCCATTTGGAATTCTTTAGCGTCAAGAGAGATTAATTGCTCCATTGTTTTTCCGCTTAAGTCAGCACCAGCTTTTAACATTTCTAAGCCGTAGCTATCAGCATCTACACCAGCGATTTCCGCTAATTCACGAGCAGCTGCTACGTCTTGTTCTGTGCAAGTTGGAGATTTGAATAGTAAAGAATCTGAAATAATTGCAGATAACATTAAACCTGCAACTTCTTTACGAATTGTAACGCCATTTTCTTTGTACATTTTGTTTAAGATTGTAGCTGTACATCCAACTGGCTCACAACGATAGTATATAGGATCGCTTGTTTCAAAGTTAGCAATACGGTGATGGTCAATAACTTCTAACACACGAACTGATTCGATATCGTTAGCACTTTGTTGACGCTCGTTATGGTCAACTAAAATAACGTTGTCCACTTCGCTTGCTACTGTCTCAACAAAACGCGGTCCTTCTACTTTAAAATAGTCTAACGCAAATTGAGTTTCACCGCTGATTTCGCCTAAACGTACAGGCTCAGCATTCATTCCTAATTCTTTTTTCAATTCTGCATAAGCAATTGCAGAACAAATTGCATCTGTATCTGGGTTTTTATGCCCGAAAACTAGTACTTTTTCCATGTTTTCCACCTCTTCATGAAAAGGATATCTTAAAGAAGCAAATATGACAATATTTAAAGCATATTTTTTTATAAATAATTGCACTTTCTTCTATATTTTTCATCATTTTCATAAAAAAAATCATCTAAAATGAATTAGATGATCGAAATATATGTTTCAATTAAAATAGTGTAGGAGCTTGCACTACGTTGTTAAAAGCGAAATTTGAAGCTAAGCCATTATTCACAAGGTTTACATCTATAACTTGATAAAACGCATTTCCAGTGTCTGCAATTTCCCAAACAGCTAAAATAAGATGGTATCCACTACGATCAGTTGGTACATTTGCTTCATGCGTTACTGTTGTCCCTGGTCTAGCCCCACCGTCATTTTTCACATAGAATGGCACTAAATCTAAATCTGATCGCGTTAAAGGTTTATTTGGATTCCAGCCTTTTTTCGTAATATAATATTTCCACTCTTTTGTACTATGAGGAGCAGTTAGTTTCCACTTGAATGTATTCGTCCCGCCATTTAACGTAACTTTCTTCCACCTATCCACAGTTTGAACATCTAAAGCAGGAAAATGACCAGCCCCTGCAATTTGTCCATCAGAAGGTCCTAGTTGCGGAAATCCCCCTATCCCTTCTACACTTTGTGGTTCATATTGAATCGGTCCACAATTTACATTTACCCCTTGCTTACATAAATAAGATCGGCTCGCTGGTGATTCTACATAACCATGAGCTGAAGCCTTTTCTGAAAATCCAAATGTTAATAATCCCGTAAGTAATACGCCACCACTTAAAATAACTTTCTTCATCTTTTGTAAACTATTCTTTTTCATTCTTTCATCCCCTTCCGATAATAAAGCGAAAATAACTATAGTTGGCTAGTCATCTTCTCTACATTTATTATAAGACGAGAATCATTACTAAAAGAACCCTCTAAAAACTTTCTCAAATTCATTTAGTGCGTTAAATGGATTATATCAATAAATTTATTTAACACCGCCAGAAAAATATAGACGGTGTTAAAATAGTTTCTTATTATTCAGTATGATAACCTTTTAATCACAATTTATATGCATTTATAATAAAGAACCGTAGCATCTAACTTTCCATTCGGAGAAATTGCATACCCTGGTATTGTTCCAACTTCTTGGTAGTCTAATGATTTGTACAATTTATTGGAAGGATCTCCTTCTCTAGTATCTAATACTAAAAGAGACCTGTTTTCTTGCTTCGCTCGTTCCTCTGCTTTTTGCATAAGCAATCGTCCAATACCGTTACGTCTAAAGTTTGGATGAGTCATTAATTTGCAAATCTCGGCTCTATGAATTCCGTTAGGCTTTGTAACTAATTGTAATTGAATACTCCCTGCTACTTCGTTGTTTATTTTAGCTACATACAATATCACTTCTGGCGCTATGACTGTTTGCCAATACTTTGTTGCGTCTTTTTGTTCCAGTGGAGGCAAAAAACCAATTGATGCCCCATCATTTACAACCGTTTTCAAAAGTTTCGAAAGTTCTTCCATATCATTTTCTAGTTGCTTAATTTCTTCAATTACTAAATTTCGCATTACTTTTCCCCCTTTTGTTTCATTGTAACAATTTTTAAAGAAGGAATAATGAAATAATAAGATGAATTTATATTAAGATATGATTTTTTGTGAGAGGATAACGATATGAAATATATATTAGATAGAACGTACGCAAAAGAACTACTCGAATGGGCATATGAACAAAACCCGGGCCCTTGGTTTGAACATTCACTACATGTTGCTCATGCAACTGAAAACATAATTATAGAACTTATAAAAAAAGGGTATGACCTAGATGCTGACATAGCATATAACGCTGCCCTTTTGCATGATATCGGAAGATACAAAGGTTTTACCAAATCGGTCATTCATTCCTATGATGGTTATATGTATATGAATGATTTAGGATATGCAGGAAACGCCATTATTTGTGTGACACACTCATTTCCCTGTAAAAATGAACATATAGATATCGCAGCGGAATGGCATCTCGTTCCTGACCATATGAAAAGCCGGTTGGTTGCAATATTGAATGAACATAGTAACTACGACTTATACAATAAAGTAATTACTCTTTGTGACGCTCTTGCTGACGCGGATGGCTTTACTACGCTGGAAAGAAGATTAATTTCCGTTGGTTTGCGTCATGGTACAACATCTCATACATCTTTACATTGGAAAGGGTTTTATGCAATTAAGAAAGAATTAGAAGCTTTAATCGGTAAGAGTATATACACAGTTCTTCCTGATGTAGAGAATTCGATTTATGAAGATATAGAATACTAAAGTGAATACAAATTTAATTTCACATAAAAAAACGTTTTAAACATAAAGTTTAAAACGTTTTTTTATTCAATGCTTTTGATTTTTCAGTTCTGTTAAACACTCTTGCACTAAAGTTACCGCTTGACTCATCGCAGCTCCGCCAGCAAATGCTGCTGAAACACCACATGCTTCCAGAATCTCTTTATCCGAACATCCTTGATCAAGACAACCTTTTGTATGATAAATTGTACAATACTCATCTTGCGTTGCTAAACTAATTCCTAATGCAATAAGTTGTTTTTCTCTTTTTGTTAAAGCACCCTCTTGAAAACAAGCTTGCGTAAACGCATTATATGTCTCAGCGATTTCAGGAATTTGATTTGTAAAACTACCTATACCTTCTTTATAATGATGTAGAATATCATTTATCGAACTATGTTGCTCATGTTCCATCTTATTCCCTCCAGTCATATTATCCATACCTATTGTAGTATGCGATGAAATGGAGGCAATATACCTTCTTTTAAATTAATAATTTTCAGTTAATTTACGTTATAATTTTAAATTATCATCTACAATAACTTTTTCTCTAGAACTTTTTCTTTCAACCTCTTTACTTCTTTCTTCCCAAAATGTTAATCCTTCAATCCCCACATTTTTAGGATTAAATACTGGATCTTTCCCTTCTTTTTTCTGCGTTTCATAGTCTTTTAACACTTTTAATGCGATTTTACTTAATAATAGAATCGCGATTAAGTTTAACCATGCCATACTACCGATTCCTAAATCTCCGAGATTCCATAAAAGCGACGCTGATTCAACACTACCGATGTAAACCATAATTAAAAATCCAAATTTTAAAACTGGTTTTAACCAGCCATACTTCAATTGACGATCTAAATAAGTAAGCGTCGTTTCAGCGATATAGTAATAAGCGAGTAACGTTGTAAATGCAAAAAAGAAAATTGCAATTGAAATAAATATTGGACCAAACCCTGTCATCACAGTTTCAACTGCTTGTTGCGTATAAATTGGACCTGCTTCCACATTTCCTATGTTTTTTACAATAGCGCGTTTCCCTTCAGGTATAACATTATACATACCTGTAATTAATATCATAAGAGCTGTCGCTGTACATACGACAATTGTATCGATATATACGGAAAACGCTTGAACTAATCCTTGTTTTGCAGGATGCGATACTTCAGCAGCAGCCGAACTATACGTCGCTTCTCCGACACCAGCAACGTTTGAAAATACAGCGCGTTTTACGCCCCATGCAATAGCTGCACCAACAATTCCACCAAACATTTCATTTACACCAAATGCGCTAGAGAAAATTAAAGCAAACATACTTGGAATCTCCGTTACATTCGCAATTAATATGATACATGTAACAATTACATAACCAATTGCCATAAATGGAACAAGCATTTGAGAAACGCCAGCTATTCTCTTTACACCACCAAAAATAATTGCTGCTAGTAACACGACTAAAAATATACCAGTTATATATTTGTTAATACCATTAGAGTTTTCAAATCCAACTGCGATACTACTAGATTGAATACCTGGTAATAACACGCCATATGAAAGTGTTACAACTACCGCTACAATGACTGCAAACCATTTCATTTTTAAACCTTTCTCAATGAAATATGGAGTACCGCCGCGATATTCATTCCCTACTTTACTTTTGTATACTTGAGATAATGTTGATTCAACAAACGCGCTCGCTGCCCCTAACAAAGCCATTACCCACATCCAAAATACAGCTCCAGGCCCGCCGAAAGCGATTGCTGTCGCTACCCCTGCGATATTACCAATTCCAACTCTTCCTGATAAGGCTAAACAAAATGCCTGAAAAGATGATATTCCCGTCTCTGAACTCTTTCCTTCAAATAATAGTTTAATCATCTCTTTAAAATAACGAATTTGCAAAAAGCGTGTTGCAATCGTGAAATATACGCCTGCCCCTAATGCAAAAACAACTAAACCGATACTCCACACTTGCCCTACTAACCATTCTACTAAATTCTCCATCCAAATCCCCCTTATCATTCTTTTGAAAAACAATTTTGTATATAAGAAAACGGACAACTATTATCAAACTTTCTAGTTGTCCGCATCTTTCATTATTTCATCCCTCAATTTTTGTCAGTAAAACGCCCTATTACTTTATATTTACCCAAACACTTTTCACTTCTGTATAATTATCAAGCGCATATGAACCTAATTCGCGGCCAATACCAGATTGTTTGTATCCACCAAATGGTGCAGCTGCATTTTCTAAGTTATAATCATTAATCCACACTGTTCCTGCTTTTAATTTATTTGCCACTTGATGACCCGTTTTGATATTTTGCGTCCATACACCCGCAGCAAGGCCATAAGATGAGTTGTTCGCTCGTTCAATTACTTCTTCTGTCGAATCAAATGGAAGTACAACAACAACTGGTCCAAATATTTCTTCCTTAACGATTGTCATATCGTCTGTAACGTCTGTGAATACAGTTGGCTTAACGAAATAACCTTTTTCAAGCGCACGTTCACCACCAGCCGCAACTGTAGCACCTTCTTTCTTCCCTTGCTCAATGTAATGTAACACACGCTCTTGTTGTTTCTTAGATACGAGTGGACCCATCTCCGTTCCTTTCTCCATACCTGCTCCAAGTTTTACGTTGTTCGCCATTTTCACAAGTGCATCTACTACAGTTTCATAATGTTTACGATGAACAAATACACGTGATCCTGCGCTACAATTTTGACCGTGATTATACATAATACCTTGGAATGCACCACTAATTGCTTCTTCCAAGTCCGCATCTTCTAAAATGATATTTGGTGATTTGCCGCCAAGCTCTAACGTTACATGCTTAATCATTTCTGCAGACTGACGCATAATATACTTTCCTGTAACAGTAGATCCTGTAAAAGCAACTTTATCAATGTCATGATGATTTACAATTGCCGCTCCTGCTTCAGGACCAAAGCCTGGTACAAAGTTTACAACACCGTTTGGAAATCCAGCCTCTTTAAAGAGTTTTGCTGTATATAGTAAGGATAAAGGTGTTTGCTCTGCTGGTTTTAATACGATCGTACAACCTGTCGCCAGTGCAGCTCCCATTTTCCAAGAAGACATAACGAGCGGAAAGTTCCACGGAATAATCTGACCTACAACACCTACAGGTTCATGTCTCGTATAGTTTAAGTAATCTTTTGAAATCGGGATTGTTTGCCCAATAATTTTTGTAGCCCATCCTGCGTAATAACGATAATTTTCTACAGTCGCTGAAATATCATCCTCAAGTGCTACTTGATACGGCTTCCCATTATCTAAAGCTTCTAATTGTGCTAACTCTTCTCTATGTTCTTCAATTAAATCTGCTAATTTATAAATAAGATGCGCTCTTTCAGCAGTAGTCATTTCTGCCCACGGACCAGATTTAAATGCAGATCTTGCTGCTTTTACTGCAGCATCAATATCCTCTTCTTGCGCTTCACATACGACTGCTAAAACATCTTCTGTTGCTGGATTGTACGTTTCAAACGTCTTTCCGCCAATAGCAGAAACAAATTCGCCATTAATAAACATTTTAATTTCTTCATTTAAAAACGCTTCCACTTTTGGTTTCAGCTCAATATTTGTCTTTAACATTATGTTCTCCTCCTTATTTAAACAGCTGCATGAGCTGCAATATTTGATAAAATCGTTTGAAGCTTTTGATCTTCGTTAACAGTTAATCCTAGTCTTGGATAGCGAGAAGGTCCTCCCGCTTGCCCATGTAATTCCATGGAACGTTTAACGATTTGAACATATTTCCCTGACCCTTCAAGAAACTCGCAAAGTGGTAAAATAGCATCGTTTATTTCCCATGCTTTTTCTAATTCACCATTTTGAAAATGCTCATACATTTGTGTAACGAGACCAGGAACGATATTTCCTGCTACTGAAACCCATCCCGAGGCACCAACTAAATATGATTCCATAACTAAATCTTCAGAACCACAGAAGACTTGGAAAGCCCCTTCACTTTGTCTTACTAAATCTCTTGCTTTTCGAATATCTCCGCTAGATTCTTTAATATGTGTAACATTTTCACACTCTTTTCCAATACGGAGCATTAGCTCTGTACTCATATCAACACCAGAAGTAAATGGATTATTGTATAACATAATTGGTATATTTACAGAGTTTGAGATTTCTTTAAAATGAAAATAGATCTCCTCTTCCTTCGGTTTACAATAGTAAGAGTTTATAATTAATGCACAATCCGCTCCGTGCGCTTCTGCATGTTTCGTATATTCAATTGTTTCTTTCGTGGTTTCCGCAGCAGTTCCAACAATGACT
Organism: Bacillus sp. FSL K6-1338; assembly: GCF_038006965.1. Taxonomy (NCBI): domain Bacteria; kingdom Bacillati; phylum Bacillota; class Bacilli; order Caryophanales; family Bacillaceae; genus Bacillus; species Bacillus sp. FSL K6-1338. The sequence continues at coordinate 2,719,394 of NZ_JBBOWI010000001.1, forward strand.
GGAATACGGCCATCAATTTCTTTCAAAACGGTTTCTACCATTTTAAATCGCTCTTCTTTTGATAAACTTACAAACTCTCCTGTACTTCCATTAATGATGATGCCTGCAACCTTTTGTTCGATAAAGTAATTTACATTTTGTTTTACCCCATCCCAATTAATTTCCTGAAATTCATCCATCGGTGTTATTAATACTGGAAATGCCCCTTTAATTTTTTGCATATTTATCTCTCCTTATCACATTTTATTTTAATAAGAACCCTGCCGGAAATGGATCCGTAGGGTCTAATAGAAACGTCTGCATTCCTGTAATAAATCCTCTACTTTCAAAACGGAAAATGTACCCTAGCTCCTCCTTCTTCACTTTTTCCACAGTTATAAAACTATTAAATATACTTTCATTTTTAAAAGGTTTATCCGCCATATAATCATTTTTAAATAACGCATGAACATAGGAAACGATAGTAGAAACAAAACCTGGCGAACGTACGATAAAGTTATCTTCATGAAATGTAATCGACTTTATATGGTTCTTTTCTTTTTGCGAAGGATCTACTAAAATAAGCCTTTTTATTAGCGACTGTTTTTGTATAACCTGCAGTGTAGCTTCTCCCCATCTTTTCAATTCTGGAATGTTTTCAACACGAATTTCTGGCGAATACGCACCTTTTTCTACAACTGCATATACTTTATCTGCTTGTATGAGAGAATAACTTACATTACCAACCTGTAAATTTTCCTCAATCAAATAGCAAAGTTTGCTTTCAAACGAAACAGATACAACTTCATCATTCTCTACATACGCATGAACTAAAAATATTCCAGATAACGTTTCAATTTTGTATTGATTGGACTCTCTCTTTTTTAAATACCCACTTTCGAGTAACATCGTTATTACCGCAACAATGCCCCCATAATGAAGCGGAATCGAACCTTCATGATTAAAAAATAATACAGCTGCATCCACTTCATTATGGATAGATGGAACGACAATACACCCATTCAAACCGATAAAACCACGTGGTTCATTTAATAAAAGCTTCCTCTCTTCTGCTAATTCACCTGAAAATTGTTCATTTAATTGCTCCAAACTGTAGTAGTATTTGCATGGTACGTCTTTCATTACACGAAATGCCTCGCCATTTACATGTACGTCTACTGCTGTATACATTTTTTGAATGTTCATTTTATATCCTCCGTTTCATGTTCCATCGGCGGAATTAGCAAAAATCCTTCTTTGAGTGGATCCATTTCATTGTAAAAAAATTTATGCATACCCATAAGCCAAGCTGATCCCGTAATTTTCGTTATGACAGCTTCAATATTTTCAACATGTGTCGTATTCACGACATATCCTTTAAATAAAGAACCAACGATACTCTCATGAATGAACTCTTCACCAATTTTGATTTCTTTTTGAGCGTATAATACAGCTAGCTTCGCAGATGTTCCTGTACCGCATGGGGATCGATCTATTCCGCCTGGTGGTACAACAACTGTATTTTTCACATTCGCACATTCATGAGTAGCATCTGTATAAAATTCAACATGTGTTAATCCTCTAATAAACGAATACTCTGGATGAATGATTTCAAACTTCTCATTAATTGTGTTTCTTATATGAATCGCCTTATCGATGATTGTAGATGCATTTTCTGGTACTAATTCTAGGCCTACTGAATTCGCATCAATAATGGCATAAAAATTCCCTCCATACGCAATATCAGCCTCTACAGTTCCAATGTCTTTGACGTGTACAGTAATATTTTTCAATAAAAAAGCTGGTATGTTACAGAAAGATACCTCTTTTGCTTTTCCATCTTGAACAGCAATATCTACTTCCACTAAGCCAGCCGGGGTATCTAGTTTTAAAGAAGTAATCGGTTCAACTACTGGAATTAAACCTGATTCAACTAACGCTGTACATACACCGATTGTATCGTGACCGCACATCGGTAAGTATCCACCTGTCTCTATGTATATAACACCTATATCAGCCTCAGGATGACACGGGTCTGTTAATAATGCCCCTGACATTACATCATGACCACGCGGTTCATTCATTAACAATTTTCGAATCCAATCATATTCCTTTTTCATATGTAACATCTTCTCTGCCATCGTCTCTCCAATCAACTTTGGAAGTCCGCTAATTAATGTCCTCGTTGGATTCCCGCCCGTATGTGTATCAATAGTCGTAAAGACTCTTTGTGACCTCATCCGTTTAACACCCTTTCTGTAAAACGACTCAAACGAAGTGGTTCAATAGGAATAATTGTCTCTTTTTCATTTAATAACTCTTCAATTACTTTCCCAGTAACTGCTGCAAGACTAATCCCATCCCCTTCATGTCCAGCGGCAATGAAATAATTCGGAATATGTTCCACTCGTGAAATAATCGGCAAATGATCTTCTGTCCACGGACGTAAACCAGCGTAAGAACGAATTACCATCATATCTGCCATTTTCGGATAAAAGCGAATCGCTCTATTTGCGATACATTTAATGACTTCATTGTTTATTCTCGTATGAAACCCTACAAATTCACGACTACTTCCAATTAAGAAATTTTGACTTTCAGTAGGCTCAAATACGAGCGCAACCCCGTATTTTTCAGTTAAAGCATCTACTTTTCTTTTTCCGCCAAATTTAGAAATTAAATAACCGAATTCCATTACTTTACGGCATCCTACATGTTGTTGCCTTGATGCTACTATAATATGCCCTTTTCTCGGTTCAATTGGTATATTTACATTTAACATCTGACCAATCTTAGGAGCCCACACACCGGCTGCATTTACAACTTGTTTTGCTGTAAAAGTACCATTCGTAGTTTCTACAACAAATGAACCATTCGTCTCTATTTTCATACTCTTTACTTCGGTCTGCTTAAAGGCTTTTGCGCCAAACTTTTGTGCCTCTGACAGAAGCGAGAAAGCAAGGAGATATGGATTCACAGTTGAATCCGTCGCACATTCTAAACCGCCTAATAAATCATCAGCAAAAAAAGGCGACTCTTCTCTTATATCTTGCCTATCAAGCATTCGAAACGGTAATCCAGCTTCTTTTTGCCGATCTACCCATTGCTGCGCAGCTTCCATCTCTTCGTCTGACTCACATACGAGAATACTTCCTGGTGCCCTATATTCAAATGAATGCTCTAATTTTTCACTTAAATCAGTTACTAATTTTTGACTTACTAAAGACATTTGACTATCAAACCCTGGGTCTTTATCAATGGCCAAAATATTCCCATCACACCGTGAAGACGTCCCGCTGACAAATTCTCCTTTTTCAATGATTGTTACGTCTCTTCCGTATTTTGAAGTGTAATAAGCGATAGAACACCCTATTATTCCACCACCTATAATTAAAACGTCGCAGTGCCTCACAATATACTCCTCCTTTCCCTAAACCTCTCACTTTCTTTTATGCAATTGACGTGCCAATTCTGCACATATACAATTTCCATAAACAATATTTTTATTTGTAAAAATAATTCAAATTTATAGTAAATAGGTGTATTATTTTTTTATCACTGTCAAAATTTTTATACATAACGGGAGGATATTATGGCATTTTCATTTCCGACTATACAAGAGTTTTTGGAAAGTATTTTAATCGATCATACATGTAGCCTTAATCACATTAAGCAAGTAAACGGAAGGTTTTATTATCTCCCTTCTACTACAGAAGAATATAATTGCGCCATTATTTATGTAGATGACTCATTCACTGCATTAATTGACGCTTTTTCTTATGAATTAGCTGTTATCATCCTTAACGAAAACGATGAGCCGATATTCTGTATAACCTCTCAGCAAATGATTCTATTTCTTTATAAGTCCTACAATGAACTACAGTCATTTTATAACACCGTAATACAAACAACTGACTCTTCTGTTACAGTCATTGATAGTAAAGAATGCGTTCGAACTTGGACAGATGGTGCTGAAAAAATATTTTCAGTCAACCATAATGAGATTATTGGGCAACCGATTACTCGTTTTTTTGATTATAAAGACTTGGAAATTTTACAATCTTTACATGATGGAAAAAATATAGTCGCTCAGTTCCATCAGCCTCGTCCCGATTTATTCGTATTAATTAATTCAAATCCAGTTTATTGTAATGATGAAATTATAGGAGCAGTCGTTTCAGAAACAGATGTTACAAATCAAGTCGCTTTAAATGAAAAACTATTTAATATGTCACATGAAATGCACCGTTTAGAACAAGAAGTGGCAAAGTATAAAGATGAATCCGATCCATTCCTTGCGATGAATGGGAAAAGTCCTGTTATACAAAGAACGATACAATTAGCTAGAAAAGTTTGTTCGGTGAAATCAACTGTTTTAATACTTGGGGAAAGCGGAGTTGGAAAAGAAGTATTTGCGAAAGCAATTCATGAAGCAAGTGAAGCAGCGAAGGCGCCTTTCATTTCGATTAACTGCGGGGCAATTCCAGAAGCTTTATTTGAAAGTGAATTATTCGGTTACGAGCGTGGGGCCTTTTCTGGAGCGAATAGTAAAGGGAAAAAAGGTAAAATCGAACTCGCACAAGGCGGTACTTTATTCCTCGATGAGATTGGCGAAATGCCGCTCGATATGCAAGTAAAACTGTTACGTGTACTACAAGAACGAAAGTATTACCGAGTTGGCGGAGAAAAAGAAATTAATATTGATTTCCGCATTATCGCTGCTACAAATCGGGATTTACAAGAAGAAATGAGAAAAGGAACTTTCCGAGAAGATTTATATTATCGTTTAAATGTAGTTAGCCTGCATATTCCACCGCTGCGTGAAAGACGAGAGGATATTATCGAACTCACATACTCATTCTTAAACGATTTTTCGATCAACTATAACCGACCAATTCGTGACCTACCTTCAAGCATTATGCATGAACTGCTTCATTACAATTGGCCAGGTAATATTCGCGAACTTCGAAACGTTGTTGAACGGCTTGTGGTATTCGCAACAGACGGAATTATAAAACAAGAATATTTACCATTTCATACGACTGAAACTTTAGACAACCATACAGCTCATTCCCTATTACTCAGCAACAATAATACAATCCTTTCTTTACAAGAAGAGATGGATGAGCATGAGAAAAAAGTTATTGAAAGGGCTTTACGAATTTTAAATGGGAATAAATTAGAATGCGCAAAACAACTTGGCGTAACAAGGGCTACTTTATATAACCGTTTAAAGAAACTCGGACTTCAATAAAGAATCAGTATGCACCAATCAGGCGTTTATAGGTAGCCCTCTCCCCTCTATATTGGCATGATTTTTGCATATATAATTTGTGCAAACCGAACTAGAGGAGGAATACATATGACAAATAAAAACAACTTAATCGTTTGTCGTTGTGAAGAGGTTACATATGGACAACTTCAATCGACAATTGCTGAATATAACTGCTCGGCAAGAGAATTAAAACTAAGAACACGTGCTGGCATGGGATTTTGCGGTGGTCGCACATGCAGAATAATGATAGATCGAATGATAGAAAATGCGAATCCTGACGTAACTCTTAATGAACTACCGTTAAAATATCAACCACCAATACGTGCAGTTACTTTTGGATCGGTAGGTGAAAGTAAATGAGTAGAATTACACATCACCCTATTTTAGGTACTTTACAAAGTAGTGAGCGTATTACTTTTCAATTTAACGGTCATCAATACGAAGCATATGAACATGAAACGATAGCTGCTGCCCTGTTAGCAAATGAAATACGGACATTAAGAGTTCATGAAGATAGCGGGACACCGCGAGGTATTTATTGTAATATCGGGCACTGTTCCGAATGCCGCGTGACAGTAAATAATCAAACAAATGTACGCGCATGCTTAACTGTTGTAGAAGAAAACATGGTTGTTGAAAGCGGGAAACAGCATCCGAATATCGTGAGAGAGATGGTGAAAAAACGATGAGTGATGTAATTATCATTGGTGCAGGACCAGCGGGATTATCTGCTTCTATCTCTTGTGCTCGTTTCGGACTAAAAGTGCTCGTTATTGATGAATTTATGAAGCCGGGCGGGAGATTGTTAGGACAGTTGCATCAAGAGCCTACTGGAGAATGGTGGAACGGAATAGAAGAATCGAAGCGACTTCATGAAGAAGCAGAATCACTTTCAGTACATATCAGGTGCGGTGTTTCGGTCTATAATTTAGATAAAGATGAAAACAATTGGTTTGTACATACTAATATCGGTACGTTAGAAGCACCGTTCGTACTACTTGCTACTGGTGCTGCGGAATATTCTATTCCCCTTCCAGGCTGGACACTTCCAGGAGTGATGTCAATTGGAGCAGCTCAAGTTATGACAAATGTTCATCGCGTGCAAGTTGGAAAAAAAGGAATCATTATTGGTGCTAACATTTTGTCTTTCGCCATTTTAAGTGAATTGCAATTAGCGGGAATTAAAGTAGATCATATTGTACTCCCTGAAAAAAGCGAGTTAAGTCAAAAAGCTGGTGAACCTGAAGAAGTTTTAAACTCTCTTTTAAATGCAGCACATCTCGCTCCTTCTGCTATTTTACGAATAGGTAGCCACTTTATGAAATATGATTGGATTCGAAAAGCTGGATTAACATTCTATCCAAACAGCGGAATGAAAATAAACGGAACGCCACTTCACCTTCGGAAAGCAGCTCTTGAAATTATCGGAACAGATCAAGTTGAAGGTGTACGTATTGCTAATATTGACTCTAAAGGAAATGTTATTAATGGATCAGAGAAAATATATGAAGCAGATTTTGTTTGTATTGCCGGGGGATTATACCCACTTGCCGAACTTGCAGCTGTAGCTGGTTGTCCCTTCCATTACATTTCAGAATTAGGCGGACACGTTCCTCTCCATTCCGAAACAATGGAAACCCCTCTTCCAGGTTTATTTGTAGCTGGCAATATTACAGGCATTGAAAGCGGAAAAATTGCGATGGCGCAAGGAACTGTTGCAGGTCTATCAATTGCTAAATATGCAGGTGAACAACATGATATAGTCGACCAACAATTATATCACGCCATTCAAAACGTTCACTCTGTTCGTCAGAAAGCTGCAATTCAGTTTAATCCGATGGTAGATATCGGTAGACGAAAGATGAATGAAATTTGGCGTGATTATTCTTCTACATATGCACATACTAAAAAGAGCTGCTGAGATTATTCTCAACAGCTCTTTTCTCTACTCATCCGAGTTATTAAATTTCGCTAATGCGTAAATACCTTCTTCATCATCTAATTCAAGTTGTAATCTCGCTGCGAATGAATTGACATTATATTCTCTGTCAAGCAATAAGCGTAATGCTTCGATTAAGTTTGCTTGAATTAAAATTTGCTGGCGACCATTTACCTCTACTTCCGCAGAGAAACCGTAGTCATCGTCATACATGAGTTCAACTAACACTTCTTCTGGACCCACTTGTCTTTTTTCAGCTATATATACGCAAAGCGCATTTATTAATTCTTGTTCAGAAATTTTTATTGTTTCCATGCTACTTCATCTGCCTTCTTTTTACGTTGGTCTTTGAAGTATTTAAATGCACGAACTGCTAACATTACGATACCAGCCATTACTAACATATTTACCATAAATGCTAATACAGAACCAAGAGCTCCCATATTTGCAAATAAGCTACCCATTAGTAAACCACCAAGACCACCTAGTAATATACCTTTCATAAAGCTTCCTTTATTACTTTTTGGTGCTGTGTTTGTTGCTTTCGTTTTTGAATCTGGAGTCGTTTTTTGAGAATTTACATTTGAGTCTTTTTTGTTTAAATCAACTTTTGACTTTTGACCTGAACTTGGTGTAAATGATTTTTTACCAGATTTGTAACTTTTCGCTGCTGCATGATCTACGAACATAAAGCTGCTAGCCCCAAAGATAACCATGAATGCTGTCATTACTGCTACAAGTTTTTTCAACATATTATATCCATTCTCCTTTTATATAGATATATGTGAAATCTATCTTTCTAGTAAATTCAGAATGATAGATTTATTTTTAAGAACATTTTAAAGGTTCTTATGAACTTATTATATGAACTTTTGTCGAAATATGCAAGTATTATTTACTTTCAACAGTTTGGTGACAAAGGAAAAATTAAGCAAAACAGAATTGACTTTAAATGAAACAAAACATATTATAAGTTCATAAGAACTTTTTATTATTTTGGAGGTGAAAAGATGGAAACATTTCATCTCACACGAAACGAAATGGCTACCCTTCTTCTATCACTAAGAGGATGGAATACGAAAAAGCCTCTCGGTATTTTACAAGAAGCTTGGGCAAAGTCACATAAAAAAGATATTGAAAGCGGACAAAGCGTTACAGCTTTTATTACTACCGCACTTTCACCTATTTTTGAAAAACTGATTAAAATTGACGATACTGATGTCGGTTTTTCTTTAAATGAAATAGTTGCGCTTGGCAATCAGATTGAAAACACAAGTTTCTCTGTAACTGCTATGCAAAACTGGGTGAAACGAGATATAAAAGAAATGATTGGCTCTCCTCAAAAAGGGAAAAAATATTCGATTGAACAAGCAGCCTTACTGTTCATTGTCGAAGATTTAAAAACAGCACTTGATTTTGAATCAATTCGTAAGCTATTACGCCTTATCGTTAATGACCCAGCCGATCGAAGTGATGATTTAATCAATCCTGTTCATTTATATGTAGCATACTCTTCTCTATTTGAAGAACTCAATCAAGGGAATTGCTTACAACTAAATGCAACAGATACAGTTCATACAATTGAAAACATCGTAAAAGAAAAAGCTGATAAAATCGCAAGCAAGTTCGATCAAATTAATAACGAACAACGCGAAGCAATTCGTAACGCTATTATCATTGCGACCCTTTCTGTACATACCGCTTATGTACAAATGTTAGCAAAGCGTTACGTAACAGCAACTTTATTTTTACAGAACTTAGATGTGAAGCCTTAAAAAATAGGAGCAGAAATGCTTCTATTTTTTTATAACGGAAACAAGCAACCATCTGTTCCAAATATACAACAAATGCTTGCTTGATTTATTTAAATTTAAGTTTCATTTCATATAAAGCCGTAGTATTACGCATATCTACAAGTAGTGTCATTTAAGGTTCCATATATCCCTCTAACCCTCATTACATTCAGAATTAACTGTTTTTTTAATGTGCTATTTTCTCATTCTTAATTCTATGCATATCATACACTTTCACTTCATTCTCTATATATGATTTTACTTTTTTAAATTCAGCTTTCTCATAACAACGAATTGCCCTTTTGTTGTCTTCCCTTACCTGTAATACAACTGCTTGTATATCGGAATCTAAAAACGATTTACTTATGAAATACTTTGTAATTTCTGTTCCAAGTCCTTTTGAATATAAATTCGAAACGCCAATAAGAATAGAGTATTCCATCACATAGGTATCATCATATTTCGTCTTTTTTAATCCGACTCTTCCTATTACTTCATCTCTCACTATTATTACATGATAACTTGCATAAGACCGCGCTAATTTTTTAGTCCAATACTCCCGAAGTTCTTCTATTGTATATCGCTTAAATGGTTTCACATCTGCTATGTTATGTAATTCTTCGTCGTTATACCATTCTAATATAATTGGTAAATCATCCAATTCTAGAAGACGTTCTTTCCAGTTCACATTTCCACCCCATCTATTTTATGTTTTCAAACCAATTTAAAAAGAATATGCATATTCTTTTTTAGGTAATCTCACTATCTGTTGAATAAAAGGGGATTTTTCTATAATATCCTCTAACTGCCCCTCACTATAGACGTAAATACCACCTACATATGAACTGTACGCCTTTTTCTCAGTTATTACTGCTAAAGTGCTATTTTCCTTTTTAAAATCACCCTCTAGTCCTTTTTCAAAAGATAAACTTTTGGCTTCTGAAAAATAAAGCTGAATTAACGTCGCTAATTGTACGTCCTTTGATTTTGCAAAGTACTTTATTTCATTTAAAATGATTTCATCTTGTAACGGAAGAAAGTCCTCTACTTCTAACTTCTCTCCGTTATGAAAGAAGTTTTGAAGTTCAGGAGTATAGAACGAAAGATTTTTCTCCTCTATCATTTTAAAAATTGTTTGCAGCAATATGTCTTTTCCTATCACAAACGGGTGGCCAAATCCATTATTGTAAAGCCCTTCTTTCATTTTCATTAATTGTTCAATGAAGGGGATTCCCGATTCTTCAATAACAAGTTTACCGTCAATTAAACGCATGTTAGCAATCAATTCTTCTATCTGTAAACCTTCTAATTCAAGCGATGAGTAATATATATCTCTATTCCAAAAATCTAATTGATCCATTCCTAATGAATTAAATAAGAGCTCATCTATAATTGGAAAAACTCCATCTTCTGTTAAAGCTTTCGTTACATCATCTAATAATCTAGGTGTTTGATTTAAAATCGTACGTATTTCTTCGTCCTCTTGAATGATTCGTACCGTCCACTCATCATGATCTTCACCCGATATTTGCTGAAAACAATGTGAATATGGCCCATGTCCAACATCGTGTAGAAGGGCTACAGTAGATACTAGCTTTCGTTCATATTTCGATAAATGTATGTCACGAATCTCAGTAAGATGTTCTATCACTTTATTTACTAGCACATATACACCTATCGAATGTTCTTCTCTTGTATGTATTGCGTTCTCATGTAAAAAATAAGTATGTCCTTGTTGTTTAATATGCGTCAACCTTTGAAATGCTTTTGTATCTATCAATCGAAGGATATCTCTATCACCAATAGAGATTGGTCCATAAATCGGATCTGTAATATACATACGTTCTCCTCCTATTTTTGTAAATGAAAGACCTATACCATTATACTTAATTTTCAGTCTATTATCATTGATATATGAGAAATTTTTAATAATCTTTTCATTAACCCTTCATAAAAACGCGGCTTATATCCTTTACTATAATACTTATGAGAGACATAAAAGAATTGAAATAGCAATCCCCTATGTAAATAAGGTATAATCTACATATAGTGAACCTTTTATGTGATTAAATAAAAGGTTCTTATACTCAAAAATTCATAAACTAGAAGGTGCAACAATGTTAAGTAGTTTTATTCATTCAGTATTAACGTTTTTTGAAGGATTAGGTTATTGGGGCATTATGCTTGGACTTATGATTGAAATTATCCCAAGTGAAATTGTCCTTGCTTATGCAGGATACTTAGTATTCAATGGAAGTATCTCATTTATAGGCGCTGTTGTATTCGGTACAATTGGCGGTGTTATTGCTCAAATCTTTATTTATTGGCTTGGACGATACGGCGGACGCCCTATATTAGAACGTTACGGAAAATATATTTTCATACATAAAAAACAAATAGATGCTGCAGAAGATTGGTTTAATCGTTACGGAACTGGCGTCATTTTTACAGCACGCTTCATTCCAGTAGTGCGTCATGCGATTTCAATTCCTGCTGGTATTACAAAAATGCCTTTACTACGTTTCACTACATTAACAGCACTCGCAATCATCCCTTGGTCAATCATTTTCATTTATTTAGGTGAAAAACTAGGTGAAAATTGGGAGAATATAAATGATATTGCTGGTCCGTATGTGAAATCATTCGCAATTGGTGGCGTCGTACTTATACTTTTATACTTCGTTATAAAAAAATGGACAAAAAAGCGTAAAAATCTCGCTTAAGAATATAATAAAAACCGCTATAAATTCATTCGGAATTATAGCGGTTTTTTATTTATATATGAATTAATCTTCAGGAATTATATAACACCTTTCCATCTACATTTACATGGATAAGCAACCATTTGATCATTTCTTTCGTATATTATCTCAAAAAGGATTGATTCCCCTATGCATTGGCAGCAAAAAATACCATACTTAATCGGACGCCCTATCGGTATTTCCTTCATAAATGGGCAAGGAACTTCTGGCGTATTATGTTCAGCGCATGATGGTCAATTATATGTGTATGAATACCTTTATCAAGCTCAGTTCGCAATGAAACATTATGATTATAGACAGGTTCAAGATATACATGCATTCCCAAATTGCCCTCACCAAAATCCTCTATACTAAAAAAATCGGAACGGCTCATAGCCATTCCGATTTCTATACTTTATTTCTCAGAATAAAATTTCTGCACTGCTTCATCAAAATAAATCCAACCTTTCCAGCCTAAATGAATCGTATCTTTTAAGAAATACTTATCATATTCATGACCAGAGAAATCAACTACTGGATATCCTGCTTTCTCAACCTGTTCTCGAACTTTATTATAATACACTTCACGGCGTTCTTTCGGGAAGCCAGTATAATCATACCAAGGCCCATTTACAGGTACAGAAATAAAGAGTGGTTTGACATTTTTCTCTTTAAATAAATCTAAAATAATTTGTAAATCATCATATTCTGGTGATTCATCATATGTTTCATTTGCTCTAAAGTTTTTTAAACCTTTTAGTTTTTTCTTCAGATTATTCTTATGATAATACGGATTTTCAATTCCGAATGTATTTGTAGTAGACTCAGCTTTCCCTTCTTGTTCTGCGTGTTTACGTGCGTCTTCCCAAGAAATTGAACGAAGCCCGCTATTGGTTTTCTCTTTCATCGGTTCGATTTTAAATAAAGAGTTAAATAAATCTCTATGATCTAAAATATTTCGATACATATAAGCAAGTGGTTTAACTAAACCTGCTTTTATGTTATGTTTCGTATCATTATATACAATACCTTCTAATGAATTTTTTAATATATCATCTTCTTGAACAACTTTATAATCTAATAGCCGTTTCGCGATTTGCTTCTTCATTTCTGGATTTATCTCATCATTAAAAATAAAATGATATGCTTGTTGTTTGGAGAAATTATTAGTGAAATCCCCTTGTGATACACCAGTCTTTGTAAACCATTGTGGTGAAAGAACAAAGACTACTTTTTTACCTTCTAATTCATCCATAGTAGATGTCATATTTAAAATATGAGCTAAACTTTGTGTACCGCCAGTTCCAATTAAAAACGGTGTAAAACCAGCTGGATTTACTTTGAAATAATTAGACGGATGATATGCATCCATTCGTAAAAATTCTGATGAACCGTACATCGGTAAATACTGTGAATTCTCTAACATTTTTTGCTGTAAGAAAACACTTTGTAATTTCTCTTTTTGTAAAGAAGTAGCCGCATCTTCTACCTTCTTATCACTAATAAGCGATACTAAACTTTTCGATGGGATTAGAATGATAATGAAAAAAAGCACACACGCTAAAATTATAGGACCAAAAGCATGCTTCATTTTCATCTTCTGTCCCTCTTTCTATCGTTATTAACTTGTAACCCTTGTCTTTGACACGCCATCTTTTCTCTCCTTTTTCTCTATACATGATGTTCCATTCTATTTGTCTATTATATACATGTATGTATTTCCTTCCTTGTTCTATTAAATCCTATAGAAATAGCGCAAGAAAATGTTTCCATAAAAACACGTTAATTATACAAGATTCTACATAAATTTCACACTGGAATTTTAGTAATAATTTTATTTTTAAGTCGTAAAAAAACATATGAAATGTCTATATTTCATTCGGAACTGTACAAAAAAACAGACTATCACATACGTGAAGTCTGTTTCCCCATTCTTTTATTTTTGTACATCTGCCCATTTTAAACTTGTAGCTGGACCAAATTGATGTACATATAAATCTTTCACATATGGTTTTTGTAAGTAAGATAATCCGCGCTGGAATACCGGTGCAATTACTGCATCATCAAGTAGCATTTTTTCAGCATCCTGCATTGCTTTCCAGCGAGCCTTTTCATCATTACCTAATTCTGTTTTAATCTTCTTAATTAACGCATCATATTCTGGGTTTGCATATTCTGTATTATTAACACTACTTCCAGAAAGGAATACTTCTAAGTAAGTCATTGGATCTGGATAATCCGGTAACCAGCGTGATAACGACATTTCATATTCTTTCTTCTTCTCTAGTGCTAATTTTTGCGTATGTGGTTGCAATTTCACATTCACTTTTAAACCTGGTAAATTTTTCTCAAGCTGCTCTTTAATGTACTCTCCAACTTTTTTAAAGTTTTCTAAGTCATAATTTAATAGTTCTAACGTCACTTCATCTGTACCTGTTTCTTGCTTTGCCTTTTCCCAATATTCTTTCGCTTTTTTTACATCAGTTTTATTAAACTCACCTGCCGTACTTCTAAAATCTTTTTTATCTGGTCCCTTTAAAAATCCTTTTGGTACGTAATAGTTTGCAGCAACCGAACCATCATTTAAAAATGAATCCGCAAGTCCTTTCTTATCAAAAACTGTACTTAGCGCAAGACGTGCATTTTTATTTTTAAGAATCGGTACATTTTCATTAAATCGGAAGAAGTACATAACTGGATCTGTATATTGTTTTAGCTCTTTATTATTTTTATATTTATCCACGAATTCTGTAGAAATAACAGCTCTATCAACTTTATCTGTTTCATATAAATTTACCGCAGTTGAAAGTTCTTTTACAATTTGATAGTTTACTTCATCTAACTTCACTTCTTTTTTATCCCAATACTTATCGTTTTTCTTCATTGTAAAGCTAGCTTCATGCTTCCACTCTGATAATGTAAATGGTCCATTATATACCGCTTTATTTGCTTCTAATCCGTATTTATCACCTTGCTCTTTCGCATATTTTTCGTTAATTGGATAGAAGGATGGTAAAATTAATAATTTCGTAAAATACGGTACAGGATGTTCTAGCTCTACGACGAACGTTTTATCATCCTTCGCTTTTACTCCTAATTCATCTAGACCTAGTTGTTTTTTATTTATCTTCTCAGCGTTTTTCACATCGTACGCAATGTATGCATATTGAGAAGCGGTATCTGGATTAATCAATTGATTCCAAGCGTATACGTAATCATGAGCGGTTACTGGATCTCCGTTTGACCATTTCGCATCACGCAAATGAAATGTATATGTCTTTCTATCTTTACTCACTTCATATTTTTGTGCGCCTGCCTCAATTACTTCATCATTTTTCGATAGACGGAATAGTCCTTCCATTACGTTATTCAAAACGTTAAACGAGACTGCATCTGTGACTTTCACTGAGTTTAACGACGGAATTTCACCCGTTTCTAGTAACTGTAATACTTTCTTTTCATCTTTCGGCTTTGTTGTAGTTTTTTCTTTTGCGCAGCCAACTAAAAATGAAGAAACTAATAGAGTACTAACTAATGAGTAACGAACAACTTTTTTCATTTAAAAACCCCCTCTATTTTTAAGGTAAGTAACGACGAGCACCAGCGTATTCTTCTATATATCCTGGTGTATTTAGTGGTATAATCTCTACCGACCTTTCAGCTCTTGGTGAGTGAATCATATTGCCATCACCAATATACATTGCAACGTGATGGACACTACCTTTCCCTTGATCATGTGCAAAGAAAATTAAATCTCCCTTTTGTAAGTTTTCTTTATCAACTGCAACCCCTGCTCTTGATTGCGGTCCAGAATCTCGCGGAATTGTAATGCCGTGCGATTTATAGATCGTATGCGTGAAGCCAGAGCAATCAAATCCAAAACCACTTGTACCAGCCCATATATACGGTAAACCTAAAAACATTTTCCCTGTGTTAATTAAATCATCAGCGGTCGGTTTTGGAATATCAGTTTGAGAGCGGTAAACTGTTCCATCATTTTTTCGTAGCCATGCTTTCTGACCATTTGGCAACAATACACGGTATGAAATTGTGTCTTCACTTAATAGCGGCAGTCTTGTATTATAACTGACTTCAAGTGATTTATGTTTTTCAGAAGGATTTATATATAAAATCGCTGTTGGCTTTGTTATTAACACAAAAGGTTCATTTGTTTTATCTGCAAATTCTTGATTATATGTTAATTGCTTTTCAGGCATCCAGCCCGGATAACCTTCTTCATTTCGTGGCGTTGGCTGTCCATGCACTAATACCTTCACCCACTCGCCTTTCTTATCAATAACAGTTACTTCTTGACCGAGTAACGCTTGTGTTTCTAATTTATTTGCATTTGTTAACCATAGTTTCTCGTCAAGTGTCATTGATTTCGTCCATTTCCATAGATCCACTGGATTTGTTGCACTCGGTGTATCGATTGGCCTTAATGCATCAGGTGCTGTCCATAACGTTGCAGCAGATACATCTATAAATGCTTTATTATCCTTCTTTTCTTCAGCATTTGCCGATGTAAACGATGAAAATATAAATAAAGTTGTTAAAAATGCAGTTCCTACTTTTTTCATATATATCCCCCTTAAAAAAATAGTTTACTAGTCTCTTCTCCTAAGACTTACTATTCACTGTCGATTGAAGGTTTACCTTTGATCCAGAATAAGTCATTCCTTCCGGCTCTTCCATTAACCAAAGCGGTGCATCAAGATCAAAATAATGAATATTAGGATGCGCTGCCGCTAAATGCGCAACAGCACTAACGGAAAGTGAAGATTCCATCATGCTTCCCACCATACACTTCACACCAGCTGTTTCTGCGATATCTGCAATACGCCATGCTTCACGTATGCCACCACATTTCATTAATTTAATATTAATTAAGTCTGCATATCTTCCTTGAACGAGCTTTAATGCATCACTTGCTGAAAATATACTTTCATCGGCCATAATTGGCGTTTGCACACGATCTTTGACGTACTTTAACCCATCCCAATCTTTCGCGTGTACTGGTTGTTCAATAAATTCTATATTTAAATTACGATTTTCCATCCCTTGAATGATAGAGACCGCTTCTTTTGGACTCCAACCTTGATTCGCATCTAAACGTAATGTCGTATTTCTTGGTACCACATTTCGAATTGCCTCAATACGTTCCAAATCTAAATGCGCCTCTTTACCCACTTTAATCTTTAATGTTTGAAATCCTTTTTCTATATGTTTCTTCGCTTCTTTTGCCATTAATACAGGCTCATCCACACTCACTGTAATATCCGTATAAATTTCTTTCTTCCCGCCTAACAATGCATATAACGGCACCTTTTGATATTGGCAATATACATCATATAAAGCGATATCTACCGCTGCTTTCGCACTTGAATTTCTAATACAACTCATTTGAATGCGCTGTAGTAACTGCTGAAACTGAATGATATCTTGACCAATTAAACATGAACGCATCGGTCCTAAAATCGCTTCTTCTATTCCACTGGTGAAATCACCCGTAATAACTGGCGTTGCGGCTGCAGCTCCCTTACCAATCACTCCTTCATCTGTATGAATATAAACATCTATACTTTCAATTTCTGTTACAGTACGAAGCGCGGTTTTAAACGGTGTATGAAGTTTTACACGTCTACGATTTACTTTTACATCTGTAATTTTCATTTTGTTCATCCTTTCGTTCTCCAATGAAGTGAAATTTTAATCCACCGGAGATTTATACCCACAGATTATTAAGTAAACCTATTGGGCATTTACTCTCCTATCTCTCTACTTTGTTTCCGTTTACTTTTGATGTAGGATGATAATGTGAAATAAAAAAATCCAGCCATAAGAATGATTCTTACGGCTGGATTTTGTCTATGATTGAGTAGACAAAGCAGCAATCTGATTATATTTTTTCTGTGCATCTTTTAGCGCTACAAGTAACGCTTTTTGAGAAGAGCCGAAATATCGGTTCTTTACTTCCATTACTAACGCCGGGTCATTTATATTTTTATGTAGAAATAAATATTTAACAAATTGAGATGTTAATGCAATTGTCGCTGAGCAGTCTACATCTACAATTTCCCCTGTATCCTTAACAAGTACAAATGCTACGAAATAGCTTTTAAACTTTTCAGTAATGGGATTATTTTGAGGTGCTTTCGCATCCCCTACGATATAAATTGTATTTGAAGCGTACAACAGCTATCTTCCTTTCGTATACGAGGATAACGGGTTTCTTAATAGTCGTATGAGCGAGGAACTCAACGTTGATTAAAAAATGTATCCGCTTACCTTGTATTATAATATAATTGACAGAATTTTAACAACATTTATTTTAGTGCATATTCCATATCTATGAAAATAGCTTAAACTCTTCATTTTTACAATATGTGATTATTCCTTGTACCATTACATTCATACATAAAAAAAACAGTTAGCGACGGCTAACTATTTTTTTCATTACTTGGGCATCACAAATATAGTTTCATTTGACTTAGAAAATTGATACTCTTTTCTCGCAAACTTCAAAATTTCTTCCTCATCGTCTGTTAAATTTTCTATGTTAGTCTTTAAAGAATCTTTATCTTTCTTTAAAGATACTAATTGTTCCTTTTGATCCGTAATCGTACCTTTCTTCTTATCAATTACTTCTTGTTGTTTCGTTAAAATATATTGAACGTACAGAGTAGTTGCTGCAATAAAAAGGACCATTAAAATAAGTCGCCTTAACTTCTTTTTATTTATCCTACGCTTGTCACTAGGTTGTGATAACTGCTCTGGTATATTAGGAACATTTACTCGTTTGAGTTTCCTCATTCAAATCCCCCTAACCCATATTTTTCACTACCATCGGCACGTTTTCTTACTAAACTAAATTCTATTCTTATAAAATAAACTCCTTCACAAAAATATCCCATAAATTAACCAATTAAAGATAGCATTCGACGACATTTCCATATTTACACCGATTTTTTTTATACATGCTGCTATAAAATAGTAGTTTCTGTAATTCTTTTTCTACTATTGTAGAAGAGTTTTTTCACACACAAAATTCCTTCCCTACATATCCATGTTATAACATGCTTACAAGGAGGGGAAATATGCATTACCGCACATTAGGTAACACTGGAATAACTGTTTCTGAAATAGGTTTTGGGGCATGGGCAATCGGTGGTGATGAATGGGGACCTGTTAACGATAAACAATCTATAACTGCTATAAAAAAAGCCATTGAGTGTGGTGTGAATTTTATTGATACTGCGGATGTATATGGTTTAGGACATAGTGAAAAGTTGGTGGCTACCGCGATTAAAGGACATCGTAATGATATTATACTATCAACGAAAGGTGGTTTAATCGGACATCACTACGACACTAATGGCGTTCCTGTATATGATACTCCTGAAAAAATCATCGCCGTATTTGAAACAAGTTTACAACGTCTTCAAACAGATTATATTGATCTTTATTTTTGTCATATTTGGTGGCATAATCGTAGAGAAACAGAAGCATTTCTACGTGCATTTGACATATTAAAACGTGATGGCAAAGTAAGAGCAGTCGGTGTTTCGACTCATGATTTACAATACATTCATCATTTCAATAACAACAACGAAATTGATATCGTACAACTTGATTACAATATATTAAATCGAAAACCAGAAAAAGATATATTACCATTCTTACAAGAGAAAAATCTAGGGGCTGTTATTCGTGGTCCATTAAAAATGGGCATTTTAACTGGAAAATTTACAAATAAAACAATTTTTCCAGATGGAGATTTACGCAAAGATTGGCCAAATGAAACTTGGTTTCAAGAAGACTTACAAACCGTAGAGAAACTTCGGTTGCTCTCAAAAAAAAATCAGACCCTAGGGCAACTTGCACTTCGCTATGTACTCTCTCATCCGGCAGTAAGTGTTGTAATTCCTGGTGCGAAGTCAGGAACGCAAGCACAAGAAAATGCAAATGCATCTGTTCGCCCTATTTTGAGTGATGAAGAGCTTAACTATATTCATTCAATATAAAAAGCCCAATCCGGGCTTTTTAATTTGGCAAACTAATATCATACTCCATTCGCTTCGCTGTGTCCTCCGCAACATGCACACCTAACAAGTTTTTCACAATATGAAATGCCATATTAATTCCAGCTGAAATTCCGGCAGATGTTATAATATGTCCTTCATCTACAAACTTTACATTTTCTATAACTTCAACATTTTGAAACTCATTTTTAAACTTTTCAATACTAGCCCAATGTGTTGTTGCTTTTAACCCTTCCAGTAAACCTGCTTTCGCCAGTAATAACGCTCCTGTACAAACTGAAGTCATCAGCTTTACTTCTTTCATTTGTTGGCGAATCCATTTTATTACTATTTCATTTTTTATTTCATATTCTCTAGCACCTAGCCCACCCGGAATTATTAAAATATCCACTGGTGGTAAATTTTCAATACTATAATCTGGCTGTACCTTCAATCCGTTCCTTGCTGTAATCATTTCCCCATTCTCGCTAACGGTATAAACAGTAAATGGTTTTTCTTCATTCACCTCAGTTACAGAAAAAACTTCAAATGGCCCTGCAAAGTCTAACACTTCTACTTCATTAAATAAAAATATACCAACACTCCATTTATTCATCATAAGTTCACTTCCTGTTTCAAATGATGTAATAGATGATCATATCCTTTTTCTAATGCAATATCATACGCTGTTTTCCCATCATTTTTCTTTATCATCTTATTAGCTCCATTTTTAAGGAGTAACATAATTATTTCTTCATTTCCTAATAATGCCGCTTCGTGAAGTCCTGTCCAGCCATCACTTTGCATAATATTTACATCTGATCCTTTTTCAATTAAGAAAGCAACAAGTTCACTTTGCTTGTTCGCAATTGCTGCTTGCAAAGGCGTATTTTCATTTTCGTTTTTCGCTCTACTATGTATATCTGCACCGCTTTCTAAAAGAAAACTCGCTATTTCTTTCTGTCCAAAATAAGCTGCTAAATGAAGTGGTGTCCAGCCATCTTCACTACATTCGTTAACAATACTTGGACTCGCCTTTATAAACTCCACTACTTTTTCCTTATGACCACTTAAAACAGCTTGTACTATTGATTGTAAATGCTCCATAATAATCTCCTATCCTTCAAAATATTTAAGCATCCCCTTCTACATGTTCTATTAATTATTACATTTTCCTTTTAAAAACTTAAGTTTACATAATAATATTATAAATTACTTTTGTACTTAATGTTGAATAGCAATAATGTTTAAAATAATACCTTTAAACAATAAAGACTATGATTTCATTAGAGTTACTGAAAAAAGCAATTAAAAAAACTATACACATAGTTTTCATCGTATTCGTTCAGTTGCATGAACTAAAGCAGGTAATGTTTATTCTGCTATTCATGCTTTCAACATATCAAATAATATTATTCCAATAAAAAAACAATCCATTTTAAAAATGGATTGTTTTTTTATTTCTGTTTTATGCGGTTTATTTTATTTTTGTATTTTCAATGACGAAATAATTACACTTACAAAAATGAAATACTACTATCTTAGCCCCTCTTATAGTAAGTTTTTCGTTTGAAAACCAAAAACACATTTTCGCCTTACGATTAAAAAACATATGTAAAAATCTCTAAAACAGCTGCCTTATCATACTAATCTATAGCAATTCTGTCTTCTTCCCTTACCTGTTTCCTTTAACACATACGATTTTAAAACAAGCGCCGTTAATGAATCTGTTAATGTTTTATATGATAAATTTGATAATGCCAATAGATCGTTCGTATATAACATTCTATGCTTCTCTAATAATAATAGCACTAATCGTTCAGACGGTTTTAATGCCTCATCACTTTCTAGTATAAAGTCTATATTTTTCATTTCTCTAATTATTACTCCTTATATAAAAAAATACTTTAGTGCTAATTTAATATAAAAATAATACACAACAAAATTTGAAATATATTAAAATAACATTACTTTAGGACACTATTATACTATAACATATAAAAAGCATTTGCCGAAATAGGAAATGCTTTTTATATTGCTTATATAATTCTTCAAAAACCACATTTAAAAACGGTTAGTCATTCTCTAAATATGAATGACTAACCGTTTTCCAGCTTCTTCTCAATTAACATGTTTTACCTTAAATATTTATTGCAATATGCGGCTTACTGTAATGACTTGTTCCACCGCCACCTACTACTACTTTACCGCCTTTTTCAAAAATTAATAATTTACTTGAACCATCTGCAAGAAGCACTATTACTTCAGCATTATTACTTGTTGCTACATAAATTACATAACCACTCTTTGATATACAAGTTTCCCAATTCGCATCAAATTCTGATCTTACTACACGATTTGAATACACTTGATTTTCAATTCTATCTTGTTCTACGTTTTCCAAATTTATTCTCTCCTCTTCCCTGTATAGTTATATATATTAAAATAGCGACCGATTTTAACATAAATAGTATATGTAATTAGTAGGAGAATGCTTAGACAATGGAAACGAAATAGACTTCAAAAATTTTACAATTGAAACTTCTCTTTAATCATTTCCGCTACTTCTTTTGCACTCAAATACGTGTTATTAATTTTTATATACTCTTCTTTTTCAATTTCACCATGAAGAGAGTTTAATCTATGCTTTTTCATCGTCTCTTTCAAATTATTTTGAGACCACTCAATATCTCTATTTTTCGGTTTATGTTCTAATCTATTCGGACTTTTATTCCGTTCTAATCTTTCATCTAATTCCGCTTCCAGCTCTATAAAATACACTGTCCCACCTTTTGATTCAAAAATACTTTCTACATAATGTATATAATCCCAATCCGATTGGAGGTCAAATGCCCATATATACGTAAAAATCATTCCAGATAAATCACTTTTAGATACTTCTTCAAATATTTCATTACGAAATAAACTTACTAGCCTTTTTGCTTCTGTCGTACTGTAATCAAAAATTGGACTTACTAAATCAATTGTCATGTGGTTATGAAAAAGTTTTAAACCGGTTAATGTTGCTAATTCTTGACCCACTGTCATTTTCCCAACTGCTTGTGGGCCAAATATTAATATAAGTTTCATTTATTTCCCTCCGATCTTTCTCTATAAACAATTACATAAAATTAAAAATAAGGCAGCCGATTTTTAATCGATTGCCTTATTTTTTTATTCATAGTATTAGTTCTATTCTTTTCGCACAGCTTCAAAAGTAAACATTTGATTTGCATTTGACGGTTCGTTTTTATAAGCATATTCAGCAGAGCAAGTAATATTAGAGAAACCTATACTTTCTAACAGAAGTTTAAACTCTTCTATTCCATACCAACGTACCGCAAAGCGTTGTAGTTCTGTTTGTACTAACTGTCCTTTACTCCACTTTTCATATTTCAAATATGATACAGTAACTTGGTTCAGCCAATCTATTTCAATTGATTTATTTTCTAATGTGATTCCGTCTCCGCTCGGCAAAGAAAAAGTCGATGTATGAATTTCCCCAGTCTTCCAGTCATACGGAAGCATAATATCTACGATTAATCGTCCGCCTGGATTAAGATGTTCATAAAAATATTTCAATGCGTTTATAGAATCGACACGATTTTCAATTAAACAAAAAGATCCAGTAGGAATGATAATTGCCTCATATTTATGCGGAAGTGATAATTGTTGCAAGCTTCCTTCATATAAATTAGGATGTAAGCCTCTCTCTTTACAGCGCTTACGGCAAGAATCTAGCATTTCAGGTGAATAATCTATCCCATCTACTGTAAAACCAGCCTCTAGAAGTGGAATGATGACACGCCCTGAACCTACTGCAGCTTCGAGGATTCTTCCTCTACAATCTTTTAAACGTTCTTTGTAATACTCAATATCACCATTCAAAGAATAACCGACTGGTTTTGTGTAATCATACAGTTCCGTACAAAGTGTACTATAAAAACTAAACATTTATTTTCTCCTCCGTTTTTACGTACGGAAGATTTCAATTCAACTAATCTTCCTGTACCTCGAATTTTAATGAGATTTTGAAAGAGCTGACTGTCATAATATATCACTCACTTTCCATAGAATATAATGATATTGTATTACATAACCTTCCAATTTGAAATATAAAAATTAAAAATTCAGACTGTAAATTAAAGAGCTTACTTTAGTAAGCTCTTTAGAAAAAATATTTATTTCACAATCGGCAATGTCACTTCACTTAATTTTACTGTAAGTTTCGTTCCAGCTTTCGGTCTAATTGTATAATCATAATCACTTGCAATTAAAACAACTCCGATTTGATGCCCCACTTTAAATACATAATCATCTGGCTGCATGTCCCATGTAAATGCATAATCTTTGCCCGGTTGAATCGCTGTTGAATTTTCTATACTCTTTAAGTTTTGTGGATCCATCTAGCCTCTCGTTACGATTTCCGGCTTCGCTCCTCCATAGTCAACAAGTAATGCTGTTAAATTTAATACAGATCGATCAATATTTCCTGTAATTGAAATCTTTGGTATACCACTTATACGCGTATCTTTTTGCAGTACAGGCATTGTATATACTAATCGATTGGCTACTTCTAATTCTGGGTTTGCTACTAATTGATTTGATTTTATTTGTGCATCATCTACGAATGAGAAAACTTTATTAACCGATCCCATACTTAGTCGCAAATTGACTGATTTATTACTTAAATACATACGGATTTTTGAAGGTACAGCCGCTGGATCTGGCCAATTTTTTATCTTTTGCCACGATTTATTTTCTCTTTGCACATCAACCATTGGTTCATCCATAATTCCATTTTCAATTCCGTACAACCAATAATCTAACCATTTATTTTGTGTTTGCTGCCAGTTATTACTTGATGTCCCACCGTGTCCACCTTAATATAGCCACATTTTACGAGGTACATCATTTTCTCCAAGAGCATCCCACCATTGTGCGAACTGTTTCGTTTTAACATTCCAATCGTTTAAACCATGAACAACAAATACACTCGCTTTTACATTTTTAGCATCTTTTACATAATTTCTTTTATCCCAAAAATCGTTATAATTACCCGTTTTCCGATCTTGTCCAGCAGTAAGTTCTGTCATTATCGGACCACAAACTTCTGGATTCTTTCTTGTCAGTACTGCTTCTGCCATATTATCTGTATCTTCTCCTTGATATCCGCCTGGAGCAATGACTGCACCATTTGCACGATAATAATCATACCAACTACTAATTGCTGCGATTGGAATAATTGTTTTTAAACCTTCAACTCCAGTAGTCGCAACAGCATTTGGTAATGTACCATTATAAGAAACTCCAGTCATACCTACATTTCCTGTAGACCAATTTGCCTGAACTTCCTCACCCTGTTCTGTAAATGCTTTCGCGCGACCGTTTACCCAATCAATAACAGACTTTGTACCGAGTATTTCTTGTTCATCTCCAGTTGTAGGGCATCCATCTGATTTTCCAGTACCGATACTTTCGCCTAGAATAACTGCATAACCTCTTGGCACGTAATAGTTCCCATACGAACCAAGATTAACTGCTCCATACGGTTTTCCTTCATACGCATACAATTCTTCATCTACATTATATACAGGAACATCTTTTAATCCAGATCGATATGGACTCATTTCATAAATAACAGGAACCTTCACATTCGGATCTGTCTTTGGACGCATAACTTTTATCGATACTCTGTCTTTCTTACCGTCGCGATCACTATCAACTTCTGTCTCTACATATAAATTTTCGATAATAGCTTCATCGAGAGAATAAATCGGCTTTGTCATCCCATTTTCTAATTCAATTTTCGTATTTTTAGTCTCTTCCTTCTTCTCTGCATGCACATCCATAGTAAAGCTAGGTATAATTGTTGCAGATAGCATTGCTGACAGTGTAATTGCCATTTTCTTTTTACTCAAAATGTTCCCTCCCCTTATTCGTTCTCTTTTACTATATAAAAAATAACTGAAAATTCAGTTTTATTTTTATATAAAAGTTGAGAAACTCAAAGATTTCTTATTAAGTAAAATTTAATGCAGGTGTGAAAGTATTTTCCCACTCCCCCCTTCTTTATAAAGTGAAACTGTAATCAGCACTCACCAATCGGGCGTTTACGAGCAGCAGGGCCCCCGTCTAACTTCTTTGCTTCCACTGAATTTTGAAGTGGGGGTCTTACTGCCCGGCAAATAGCGGGATAAATAGAGGAAAAGACAACCGATATTTCTATCGATTGTCTTACATTCCATTTATTATTTTTCTAACTCTTTAAAGGTATCTTTCAAGTCTTTATCAGATACCTTTATATCTGCATTTTTAAGCAGATCTCTAGTAACTTGTTGATGGAATTGAGGATCTTGTATACGTTGCTGTTCTAATTCTTTACGAATATTCTCTTTCTCTTCCTCATACGATTTAAGCTCTTTTTTATCCGTTAACTTAATAATATGATATCCGAAGGAAGATTTAACAGGTTCACTCAATTGACCAACTTCTAACTTATATGCAGCATCCTCAAATTCTTTCACCATCATACCTGGTCCAAATTCAGATAGTTCTCCACCTTTCTCTTTAGAACCTGGATCCTCTGAATATTGTTTAGCCAATGCCGCGAAATCTTCGCCACTATTTAATTTTTCTTTAATTTCTTTTGCTGTCTTTTCATCTTTCACTAAAATATGGCTAACTTGAAGCTTTGGCTTATAGTGATCTTTAAAATCTTTTTCCGTTACGGTTGCTTTAATAGCTTTTTCAAAAGCGAAAGTAAGCTTTAATTTCTCTTTCAACTGATCTTCATTTTTCACACCATTAGATTCCATATATGTATTAAAATTATCGCCCATCTTGTCTTTTAATTCTTTTAGTTGTTTCGTTACCTCTTCATCCGTAACTTTATATTTATCATCTAATACTTTCTCTACTACCATTTCAGATAAATTCTGTTTACCGTAGTTTTCTTTTAATTTTTTGTTAAAATCACTTTCTGAAATGCTTCCTGATTTTGTAGTTACAATATTATCTGATGAACCACATGCGGATAAAGATAACGTCATCCCCATTAAAATGCTACCTATTACTAATTTCTTTCTTTTCAAATCCGAATACCTCACTTCATTAAATTCAAATGTAACTATGTAAATGTAACGTTTCCCTGTGAACTTCACGTGAATTTAATGAAAGTAGAACATTTGCTAATTCTCCATTTAATACATCAATTTTGAAAATTATGGTGATTCATCCTGTATCGCTAACCTCTAAAGCTGCAAAAAGGACTAATATTTTCATTAATCCTTTTTCACATTTATATAAAATTGAATTTCTCCATCTATAGAGGAAACTCCATATTCAAAACCATGTCTTTCTAAAATACTTTTCACTATCGCTAGTCCTAATCCTGTACCTGATTTTTCTTTACTACGAGAAAATTCTAGTACGTAAAAAGGCTCCCAAATTTTATCGATATCTTTAATTTTTTCCGTATGAATGCCATTTTTTATTTGAAAATATATACTTTTATTTCTATCTTCTAAAGTAATTATTATGTTTTGATTTGCTGAATATTTTATTGCATTAGAAATTAAATTTTGAAATACCATTCTCATTTTATTTAAATCTGCATAAACGATTGTATCGCTCGTATTACAGTTTACTTGCAAGTTAATTTCTTTCGAATCCAGTTCAATCTGATGCTTATCTAATATACTCTGGACCAGTGGTTCAATAGGGAATTCTTCTTTTTGTAAAATATCTCTTTCTAGTTTAGAAAATCGTAATAGTTCTTCAATTAAGTTTGATATTTGATCTGTTTGTTTAATAATTGTATCTACGTAAGTCCCATCATCTAGTCCATCTTTAATCCCCATAGAGTATGCTTTTACTAATGCGATCGGTGTCTTTAATTCATGCGTCACATCACCCATAAATCGTTTTAAATGTTCATTACGATCAGTTAAATCTTGATGTGCTTCATGTAGTTTTTCGCTCATGATATTAATACTATTGGCCAACTCTCCTATTTCATCATTCGTTTTCACTTTCGTTCTTTTAAACTGCAAATGTGAAATATCCTGAGCTACATCACTTAGCTCTTTCAGTGGCGTCGTTATTATTTTTGAAAGTATCCACACAAGTAAAATAATAAGAAGCAGCGAGAAACATACGATGTATAAGTAAAATGTATTTAACGTACTTATAATTTCATTTGAATTCGCAATAGAAGTCCCAATTAAAATTATCGTATCATCTTTCGCAATATATTTAGCAAAAAAACTCGCTTTTACCTTTCCTTGATCGTACAGTTTATTCGATTGCCCTTCCGTCTTCACTTTCATGACTTCGTCTTTCGTAATCCAAAGCTTATTTAACGTCACTTTCTTTTTCGTAAGTTGCATGCGTAATGCTTCGTTCATAGCATCTTCTGACTGATTAATTGGCGTATACGCAATTGTAACGTTGTTTTCACTTTCAATTGTATGAATAACATCCTCTATATTTTCCACTGTTGTATTTTGTATTTGTGTTGTAAATTTATTTAAGTTTTCACGTGTTTTATAAATATTATAGTTCGGTAAGAGATTGTTAATGAATAATAACGAAATCATAAAGATGAGAATAACAGTTGCAGAAATACTGAAAAATAACTTTTTTCCAAGTTTATTCACTTTGTTCCTCCAAACTATAGCCCAGCCCGCGATGCGTCTTAATAATATTTTCTCCAATTTTTTTACGCAGCCTTCTTACATGTGTATCAACAGTTCTCTCTTCTCCAAAATAGTCAAATCCCCATACAATATCTAGCAATTTTTTACGAGTTAAAATCGTTCCTTTATGATTTAAAAAGCATTTTATTAATTCGAGCTCTGTTTTTGTAATTTCTAACTCTATATCATTTTTATATACTTTATTTTTGGCGAAATTTATCTTTACATCTTGTACTTGAATAATATCATCATGCTGAATAAGCTTTTTCGCTCGTGTAATTAGTACTCCTGGATGAAATGGTTTTTTTACGTACTCATCTGCCCCACTTTGAAGCGCTGCTAATTCATCTTCGCTTTCACTTTTCGCCGTAAGCATTAACACTTTTACGCTTGAATTCTTTTTTATTTCCTGACAGACAGTAATACCACTATGTTTCGGCATCATCCAATCCAAAATTGCTAAATCAATTTTTTCATCATAAAACATTTGAAGTGCTTCCTCTCCGTCTTTCGCTAATAAAACTTCGAAGCCTTCTTTTTCAAAATAAGCTTTTAAAATTCTTAACATATCTTGTTCGTCATCTGCAATTAAAACTTTCATATTTTTTCCTCCATTGCTTTTAAACAAAAACCAATTGTATCATACAACATCTTTGTTACATGAATGTGACAGAAAAATATTTAAAGCTTTTGAGGGGATAGTAATGGTGAGGTGTTGTATTATGATAAAAAAAATCGGGGTCATTTCTCTTCTTTTATTTCTATTATCAACAAATGCATTAGCAAATACAAATCAACAAATTGAAGTGTTTGATTGTCAAAAAGAAATGGTCATTCAAAAACAATCTTTAGATCCAATAGTCCAAAAAGAAGCAGTTCAATACGCTAAAGCAATTACTGGTCCATTTAAAAACTTAAATGTCGTTCCAAAAGATGGCTATATGATAAAAATCCCATTATCTAAGCCGGTTTCTATTACTAATCAATGGTTACACACTACAATAGACGAAGTACTTATACTGCTCCCACTAAATGAAAAGCCTTATATTATGCTTTATGATGATGAAAATAATCCGCATTTTTATTATGTAAAAGGTAAACCAGGATTATTATTGAAACAAATGAACGTTAAAACGTAATTGACTGAAAAGGAGTCACCTTATAAGCTAAATTTTAAAAGCTAAGGTGCTCTTTTTTATAATAACAATTTAGTAAATGAAATTATAAAAGTTGGTTTTTAATATAAGGATCGCAACTTCAGATATCAGCGATTTTTAAGATATATCGATTTACCAACAAAAAACCTGTTCGTAGCTATTATTTGGATAGCAATCTCTATAATAGTTTGTAGTGACTCGATCCCTTATATAATCCCCCTTTTACAAATCCATTCGCAGTATAAAACACATCCCCTTGCTTCGTGTCAGTATGTAAAACAATCACTTCAAAATACTTTTCCGCATGACATAATAGTTGGTTTAATAATAAGTTCCCTAACCCTAAACGCCGATAATCCCTTGAAATATAAAATCTCCTTAACCGCCCAATCTTATTGTCTTTTGTGTACGGATCCTCATTTAAACCTCCAACTCCAATTAACATATCACCTTGAAAAATACCATATAAACATTCTCCAGTTTTATTGAATGTATTTATTTCGTTTTTATATTCACTTATTAGCCTTATAAGGAAATTAAAACCTTCTTCTTCACTGTCTTGAACGAGATGACTGAATTCATATCCCATTAATTTTTCTATTTGTTGAATATGTATATCTTTCAAGTCCATTCCCCCTAAGTACGAAAATATATAAAATGCTCGAGAATCATTTATTCTGAGCATTTTTATGGTTGTTACTTTATGTAATTTATAGCGTGCGTATTCTTCACTTCAGATAATATCCCCTTCAACTCCATTAAATCATCTATTACTATATCAGCCTGAGCAAGTTCATCTTCTTGCGCAAAATCAAAATTACATCCAATCGCAAGTAAACCGTTGTCTTTCGCTGCATTTATATCAGATAGCCTGTCACCAACTACCGCTGCCTCTTTTATATCATATTTGTTCATAATACTTTTAACTAAGTCACCTTTATTTAGCGATTGTATTTGTTCAATACTAAACGTTTCAGTCACCCACTTGTCTAAAGCATAATAAGTTACGATTGCTCGTAAATATTCAGTTAAACCATTACTAGCAATGTAAATTGAACAATTATTTTCTTTTATATATGTAAATATTTCTTTTACATTTGAATATAAAGCGCCTTTTCCGCTTTTTATGTTTTCAATTAGTCTATCTAAAAAATATGCATCTGTTTGTTCTC
The DNA here is from genome assembly GCF_038006965.1 of Bacillus sp. FSL K6-1338. NCBI lineage: Bacteria > Bacillati > Bacillota > Bacilli > Caryophanales > Bacillaceae > Bacillus > Bacillus sp. FSL K6-1338. The sequence continues at coordinate 2,750,170 of NZ_JBBOWI010000001.1, forward strand.
TTACTTCAATAGAATGGTCCGGTAATAAAGCTTCCCAAACTTGCGGTAACGGCACACCCATAATTTCTCTATATTTATTAATTGGTGTTACTGTATCCCATAGTTGTAGTGATCTTAAGTGATTGAAAGTATCATCTAACGATAATTCTAAAATTTTATCTGTTTGAAATAACGTTCCGTCCATATCAAAAATTAACGCTTGTAACATGTCATTCTCCCCTTTTGAACTATAAGTATTACTCGATATATTTTTCAGCATCTCAACGATAATTTCTGAACAATAATTTGCGGCAGTTTTCGCGAAATCATCATAAGAAACTTGAGCTTCATCATCTGCACTGTCAGAAATACATCTTATAACAAGAAACGGTATATCATTTATGTAGGCGACATGTCCAATTGCTGCTCCTTCCATTTCTGTACAATGAGGTGCGTATTCGTCTATTAATTTCGCCTTTAACTTTGAATCTTCAACAAAACATTCACCGCTGACGATTCTTCCTTCATGAACCCTAGTACGTAAACTACTACTATTACATGCTTTACGTGCTAACTCTACCAATTCCTTACTTGCGATAAATTCTTCCTTGAACGGAAATAAGTTTTTCATTTGATTTTTACTTACATCATGATGGGTTACGTTAGTTGAAATAACTAAATCGCCAACTTTTACATCTGGATGTAACCCACCAGCAACGCCTGTATTAATGATAGAGTCTACATCAAATTTATGAATTAATGTTTGCGCGCATGCAGCTGCATTTACTTTCCCTACACCAGAACGTGTAATAATTACTTCTATTCCCATGAATTCTCCAATATAAAAAGGCATTCCCGCTATTGTCTGTTCCTCTTGTATAACTAGTTTTTCTAAAAGTAAATCTATTTCAATTTGCATTGCTCCAATAATGCCGATTCTGTTCATGTATGTAGTCTCCTTTATTAATTAATCCCTTTAATCCTCTCAGACATAACCGACAATAAAAATTTCGGAAGTACAAGTTGTCTCTTTAACCTTTTCGGCTGTGAGAGTAACCTATACAGCCATTCAGTTCCGGTATCCCTCATCATTTTCGGTGCTCTTTTTACAGTACCAGATATTATATCAATCATGCCTCCGATACCAATAGATAGCGGAACGTTTAATGTTTGTATGTTTTCATAGATGAACTCTTCTTGTTTTGGTGAACCTAGTCCTACTAGTAGTAAATGCGGCTTGAATTGCTTAATTTTCATTTTTATTTCTTCTATTTCTTCACCATTTACAAATCCATGCTGTCCTTTAAACTGCGCTCCTGGGAACTGCTCATTTAATTTTTCTAATGCCTTTTTATTACTTTCTGGAGCGGCTCCAAAAAGAAAGACACGATATTCATTGTCGTTACAATATTTTATTAAATCGTGAGTTAAATCCGCTCCAGTAACACGTTCTTTCAAAGTTCCTTTTAATATTTTCGAGCCAATTATGACACCAATCCCATCCGCTGTTATTAAATCCGCAGATAGTAACATCTTTTTAAACTGCTTTGATTTTTCCGTATTTTCCTTTGCAGACATAACAATTTCAGGATTTGCAGTTACTACAAACCTTGGTTTCTCTTGTTGTTCATGTAGCCAACCTTTTAATAAACTTATAGCTTTTGCATATTCTAAAGTTGAAAAAGGTATACCTTTTATAAACTGCTGATCCACTATACTCTCCCCTTACATAAGCTGCAAATATTCATCAATATCTTTAGAAATTTGAATAAAAGCCTTATTCCAAAATTCATAATTTCTTATATCTATTTCAAAATATTTTTTCATAAGCTCCTCTACTGGAACCTTTCCTGTTTCTCGTAAAAACTCTTTATATTTCGAATGAAAAGTACCTTTACTTTCTTGAGCGATTTCTAATAAACTAAAACTTACTAAATATCCAAATGTGTATGGATAATTGTAAAAAGGAACATCTGCTATATAAAATTGAATATATTTCATCCATACAAACGGTTGGTATTCACTTAAAGCATTTCCATAAGCTTCTTTCTGTGCCATTATAGATAATTTCTCAATTTCATCAGCACTTAAAGGACCCTCTTTACATTTTTCATAAAATGTTTTTTCAAACTGATACGATGCTCGTATTGCCATTACATAATTAAAACTATTTCTTATTTTCCAGCTAAGTAATGACTTTTTCATATCTTTACTATCCGTTGTTTCAATTAGATAATTTAAGAGTACCGTTTCAAAGAAAATAGATGCTGATTCAGCCGTACTCATTGGCAAATTATCATCTAAAAAAGATATAGATTGTTCGAAACTCATATTATAAAAATGCCAAGCGTGTCCTAATTCATGAGCGAGCACTCTTACACTATCTATACTCCCATCATAGCGCATTGAAATTCGTGATTCTTTCTCACTGAAAAATGGAGCACAAAACCCACCTGGTGGTTTATTCTCTCTCGGTTCAGCATCTACCCATCCACTTTCTATCGCATTACGTGCAAATTCTGCTAATTCTTCATCAATATTCTTACATGCATCATAAACGTTTTGTACTGCTACTGAAAAAGGAATTATAACCTCATTACTTTCCTTTACTGTCATAAGTTCATGCCATGTAATTGACTCTTTTCCCTTCTTATACACGTTTAAAGCACTTACTAATTTATCAAGGTTTTCTTCTGTCGCATTCCACATTTGGAATAATACAGCTTCTGAAATGCCATTCGCATGAAAAGATTGTGTTAAAATCTCTCTATCTTCTATTTCATTACTCTTTGCATTACGCAATCTCCCTATTTGATTTAATACAGTAGCAAAGATTTCTTTTTCCTTATGTAAAGTACTTGTAAGTAACTCGAATACTTCTAATCTTTCCTTTTCATTTTCACTATTCATTGCAATATTATTTGCTTGTCCAAAGGATAATTGTTTATTATTGTGCTCTATTTCTATCCTATCCCGTAATTGTATGTACATATCTTCCCACGCACTAAGTTCATTTTTTATAAACTTAATATTAATATTATCGGAAGTTTCTACTTCACTATGTTTTATTATTTGCTGTACTTCACTTTTTAGTTCCTTCACTTTCACATTCAATTTAGTAAGGTCAGATGAAACACTTTCTTCAACCCATTGACAATACAAATAGTATTCTGCTTTTTCAATAGCTTGTATAAGCTTTGAAAGAACCTCTACATCTTTTGTTACAAAATATTGCTCTTTCAACTCTAAAATCGGAAATAGAATATCCTCATTCAAATACAATCGATTTAAATCCCATCTAGCAATTTCTTGCATTTTTATAGCCGCCCCCTATTTTTACAAATAGTTACAGATATTTCTTCCTACACAATTATATATGAAATAAAAAAATTTCGATATCCTTAAATATTCAGATTTCTATAAATGCATTCTTATTTATATCTTTTCTTCTACCATAAAGTATCATTTCACATATAAAAAATACTCCCTCTACACGATTGCATTTGATATAGGCTAACTTCAAAGGTTTCATCTTCATCCATACCATATCGACCGATTATCACAGATTAAAAAATAAAAAAGGATTGATCAAAAGATCAATCCTTTACTCTACTTCATTTAAGAAAAATAACGTTATAACGCCAGGACCTGTATGTGCACCGATTGCTGCACCAATTGTATTTACGATAAATACTTCACAGCCAAATCTTTCAGTAATTAATGCTTTTAACGCTTCAGCTGTTTCTAAGTCGTCACCGTGAGTCATAGCGATTGTTTGACCTTTAAGGTATTTTCCACGTTCTTCCATGATATCAACAATACGGCTTAATACTTTCTTTTTCCCTCGTACTTTTTCAAGTGGGACAAGTTTTCCTTCTTCCACGTTCAAAATCGGCTTAATGTTTAATAAACCACCGATAAATCCTGCTACTTTACTTAAGCGCCCGCCTCTAACAAGGTACTGTAAGTCAGCTACAGTGAAGATATGTTCCATATGGTTCATTAGAAAAGCGACACGTTTTAATATGTCTTCTTTTGATGCGCCGTTTTTTGCCATTTTAGCAGCTTCTAATACGACAAGCCCTTGACCAAGCGAAGCACATTTCGTATCAATAATTTCTAAATCTAAATCTGCATATGTTTCTTTTACTTCCTCTTTAATGACAACTGATGATTGATATGTACCAGACAGTTCAGATGAAAAAGCTAAATATATACAAGGATTACCTTCTTTTGCATAAGAAACAAATTTTTCTTGGAAAGTTTCAAGTGAAGGCAATGACGTTTTATAAACAGCGCCTTCTCTCATTTTTTGCAGTAATGTAACTGACTCTAATGTTACTCCATCTAAATACTCTGTTTCTACTTCATCATATACACGGAGTGGAATTAAATCAATATCATATGCTTGCAGCAATTCTACTGGTAAATCCGCCGCACTATCCGTAATGATTTTAACACCCATTTTTAAACCTCTATTCTGTTATAAATATAAAATAATAAAATAAAAATAGTACTTTTAAATTATATACGTAAAACTTAAATGAAGAAAGGAAAACACTTTATATTGTATGCACTATTCTTCAAAACTTGAACTATTAATGAAAATGGTTCTATTTTAAACACCTTTTTCTTATCATTTTTCAATAACACGAATAATTTTATAAGTATTTTGTATCATCATATTTTAATTCTTTATCTTAATATAATCTTTTCAAATTTATACTATTTAAAATTTATACTGTTTAAAATTTAAAAGCCACATCCAATAAAGGAAATGGCTTTTAAATTTCCATAAAACAACCAAACTTTATTTCCCATCACATTCTTCTCATTATTATTTTGGCGATGTTAATGATTAATATTTATAGCCTGTACTATATTCACCTGTAAGAATCACTATATAAAAAAACAGGTTAAACATTTTATAAAATATTTAATTTTACTAGTAAAGCTAATAAAATTTGGAGAAGAATTTGAACATTTACTGCTATGTCTGTATCCGTAGTCGTAACTGTAACATTTCTAGAATTTCTAATAACAGTTTCTTGTTTATTAATTTGTTTAATAGATGATTTTTGAAACAATTCTTGTGCTACACGATCAGCTTTTTCACTATCTGCTATAGAAATACTTATTATAACCACAATAGCTGCTTGTAAAGCTGCTTGAATAGATAACGCAGCTTTTGTATCAGTAGTAGTAACTTCTACATCTGCTGAATCAACTATTGTAATAGATTCTTCAGAAATTTGATAAGTTTTACTTTCTTGCGCAGCTGCTTCTGAAACGCTAGCATTTTTAAAAGACGGATGAGGATTTGAAGAATCTAATGCACTCCACTTTTTATTTCCATCTGAATGACATGTTTTTTCCATAAGTTCACCCCCTTTCAATCTAAATAATTATTAACCTGTGATTGTATTTCAGAAATAATACTTTTAATTTGCTGCTTTTTTTCTGGCGATAAATTTTTTAGTTTTTCTTCATTTATCCCATGCCTATTAAAAATATCTGAGAGTAAAAGGTCTATAATTATATTCTTTTGATCTTTATCAAACTTAAAGGAAGAAAATTTATTTAAATCATCCATTTACAATGTTCACTCCTATCAGTTTTCTATAAAAATTTCAAATAACTACCAGCATTATATGTATTTAAATAACAATTGCTTGGACAAGTAACTTAATCTTCTATTTTCCCTTCTTTTTACTAATGAAATCAAAAGGCTGTCTTCTAATGCGAAGACAGCCTCCCGTTACTTAACATATATAAGTTTTAATTACTGTTAAATAATAAGTTCACCTTTGCTATTGTATAGTTATCCCCACTTACCTTCCCATCAATCTTGAATTTTAATTTAGTCATAATAAGAAGTCCAAGCTTGTACCACATATTACAACAAAAAAATATTTACTTTGAGTGAACCATTATAGCTAAATATAAATGGGATAGACACTTTATAAAATGTTTAGTTTAACTAGTAACGCTAATAAAATTTGAAGGAGAATTTGAATATTCACTGCAATATCTGTATCAGTAGTTGTTACGGTTACGTTTCTGGAATTTTTAATAAATGTTTTTTGTCTATTAATTTGTTTAATAGATGATTTTTGAAACAATTCTTGTGTTATTTTATCTGCCTTTTCACTATCTGCTATAGAAATACTTACTACAACCACAATAGCTGCTTGTAACGCAGCTTGGATGGATAGCGCAGCTTTTGTATCTGTAGTAGTAACTTGTACATCTGCTGAATCTACTATTTCAATATATTCCTCAGAAACTTGATCGATTTCATCTGTTTGTATAGCTTCTTCTAAAAAATTTGCATTTTTACTATATGAATAAGAATTTACTGATTCGGAATCCTGATTTATTGGCTCAGAAACCTGTTTTTTTGGTTCACAATCCTTTTTTATTGGCTCAGAATCCACTTTTTTTCGTTCAGAATCCCGATTTAATGGATCCCGGTTTTTCTTTCGTCTACAAACTTCACAATCACACATAAAATCACCCCTTTTAAACTAAAAAATTAGCAATATTAAAATATTGGCTAACTACTAGCATTTTATGTATTTTTTAATAATTTGTTTGGACAAGTAACTTGAATTTATATTTTACTTCTAATTCTTTTTTGTAATAACAAAAAATAGCCTTCTAACAAGAAGACAACCATCTTTCATTTCACATTTATATAAAAGACCCATACTTAAATACACTTAACTTCATATAATATTTTTAGAATGAGTAGTCGTTACTGAAGGGCACTTTTCGAAGTGCTCTTATCTTTAATCTCCCTCTTTTTCAGGAAGAGTTTTTTTACTAAATCCTAATATGATTTGTATCACTAAGGCTGGCGATTACCACATTTCCTTAATAGCTTCAATGAATACAGTAGCTACTAATTAAAATATCCCTATGATTTTCTCTACACTAAAAAAATCGTGCGTTATCGAACACATGAACTATTTTTTATTTTGACTATGTAACACTAAATTCACAACATTATTATCCTATATTTGGTGAAGCCTACATTTCAATGCCAGCAACCCCACACTTTTAACTAATAACTTAAACAAATGTGCTATCTCAAGGTTCCTTTGATATAGTATCTTATGTTCTATATAATGAAGAGAGCGCTAGTATTCGGAAGGAGCATGTATATGAGTATTCAACTAGCTACATCTAACGATTTAAAATGGATTAATAATCAATATGAATCAATAGGATTTGTACGAAGTGATTTAAAGAGAGATAAAGTTGCAATTATTACATATAACAACGAGTATGCAGGTGTTGGACGATTAGTCCAAATAGATGCAGATACTATAGAAATGGGCGGGATTTTTATTCTCCCTAAATTTAGAGGGCTACAATTAGCTGGTGAGCTTGTTTCATTTTTAGTAGAAACTGTAAAAAAATCACAAATACAAGATGTATATTGTCTTCCTTTTGAGGAATTAGAAAACTTTTATAAGAAATATGGCTATACTGAAGTCGATACTACGAAAGAAGCAGTCCATCCAATTATTCTAAAAAAATATAATTGGTGTTTGGAGAACTACGATAAACACGTTCTACTATTTAAATTGTAAATATAATAAAAAGTATATTCTCAATCGTTTTTCTATCAGTACTCCTAATCGGAGCCTAAGGATTAATCAAAGATATTTTATCTCTCCTTTTATAAATGGCTGATTAAAACTCAATGTTCCGTCAATACTATAGGTAACATGATTGTATTTCTCCATTCTCCCTTGGAGAGGAGCAGTTAGCTTTTGCTAGCTGCTCTTTTATTTTTTCAAAAAGTCACATAAATATCTTTAATTCCAAACATTCAAAAGATAAAATGTGATAAGATTGTTATGAAGATATTTACCAACTAATAAATGCGCCCTAGACTTACGTACTAGGGCGTATTTATTTTTTAGTATGTAATTTCCTTCACTCATCTATTATCCACAAAATAAGTATCATACGCTTTATCAAAAACATATCCTAACTTTTCTGCTAGGTTAGCAGATGTAGTATTCGCTGCGTCCCAGTTTGGATACTTTCCATTTTCTAAGCAATCCAATATAAGAGCTGCACTAACTACAGTTGCCAAGCCTTTTCTTCTATGATTGTGATCAGTCGCAACTTCAATTTCAATTCCATCATTATAAATACTATACGAGGATGCACCACATACAACTTCTCCGTTATATAAAATGCTATAACCTATACCACGGTTTATATAATCTTCTACCGACTGAAATTGACTTATAAAATCTTCAGAGATTTTATGTAATGTAGGGCTATTTGCGATATGCTCATCTATTCTTTTTAACTCATATCCTTTTGGAAGTATTGATATAAAAGACTGTAATTTTGAACGATTAAAACCTTCTGAATTTCGTTTGAACTTATAGCGTAAAAACTTATCTATTTTTCTTTCATGGAATGTTTCTAAGCGTTGTTTCCACTCTTCACTATTTACGATAACTAAAATTCTTTCAGGAATGTTACGTAATAACTCTTCTGTTTCTTGCACATTTGGGTCTCCAGCGTAAAATGTGAAAATTCCTACCGTAACTTGTGCTACTGTTGGATTTTCAAGATCATTTACCCAAGCAGTCCCCATATGCCCTTGTAAATAAGAAAGTAAAATAACGTTATTGAAATCATCAAACATAGAAACTAGTTTTTTTCTTGTATGTATATTCGCTTCATGTATCATTTACATTCCCGCCTTCTATAAAATCAATCTTATTCTAAATCTTTTAGAATAAACTTATATAATTTTTCAATCAACCATTTACCATATAAGAAAACACCTATTAAACTAAATTTTTATATAATTATAAATCATTCACAAATATAAAATTATTATAACATCTAATAAAAAAAGAGTATCTCACTTTTTAAACTTTAGAATATACATCGTGTATGTATAAACCCTCAACATAATGTATGAGGATTTATCAAAAAATGCGTTATAACTCCTTCTTAGAAATAAAAGATTCCATTTCACCATTTTTATATACTTTAGTCAATTTAACAACTGACTTGTACGTGTTAACGTCATCCTTTATCATTTTTTTCAGCTCTTCTATTTCGATATTACCAGTTCCACTCTCTACCTTTAAACAATTTGAAATGTTTAAGTATCCACTAGATGCGAAAAGAATAACGAATGTAATATCAGGAAAATTAATGAACAGCATTCCAAACTTCAAAGGGTTCGCAGCAGTATCCGATAAAACTAATCGAAAATCTAACAGTTCAGGTACTTGAACAAAATCCTTAGAAACAATCGCTTCACCTACAATTGCAAATTGCTTTACTACATTCCCAAGTTCATCTGTAAATTCAGTACATATAGGTGCATCAATTGTTTTCGCTTGTAAAGATAAATTTAATTCTGGATTATGAAAATCAAAAAAGATTGTACTCCCCTCTGTTAAACATTGCGGGCACACATTTCCTAGCAAGCTAAAGTCCTCTTCAATATATTTAACTTTCGATTTGCAACTACAAACTTTTCCTATTCGGATTACATCAATTTTTGAGCAATCTACAAAAATAACCTCACTGTCTTCTTGTACGAATGATACAATCCCTTTCATCGCATTAAATGAAAGAAAATAAGATACAACGATTTCGTTTCCTACTATTACAATACTTTCAACTTTAGTATACGGTTCTAGACTTTGTAAAAATTCACATATACTATTTTGGCAACACCCACAATCACGTTTCGGCTCACAATCCACTTACACTCCATCCCTTCTCTATATAGAATAGCTAATACATATATATGAAAGGAAAACAAAAAAGCTTGGACAATATAACTTTAACGTAGGAATATCGTTATCTATTCATAATATTAGTACGGGAATTACACCAATAATGAGTAATAACACATAATTTTTACTATAAATACATATAACAATTTCATCTTTCATGAAAAAAACGTTATAATGAAGTGTAGCCTCTACGATTACGTTATAAAGGAGATTAAAACAATGGCTAAAATTAAAGTATACCAAGTAAAAGAAGAAAATATGGAAGCAGTAAAAAACATCATTGATGTTGAGGAACAAAACCCAACTGCTGAAAACTTACAAAATCTATATGCATGTGTATTAGAAACTGAAGATATGGCATTGCCTGAATCATACATTGAAGAAGATATCTTAATCGATTCTATGGAAGTTATGGTTAACGCTTCTCAAAGCAAAGTAAGAGACTTAGGTGCATACGATGTAATTGAAGTTCAAAACAAAGGTAAGAAAACACAAATTTTATTACTTGCAGACGAAGAATACGAAATTATTGAAGGCTAATCTAACACCATACATACGAAAAAGCTCCTTTCCAATTGGAAAGGAGCTTTTTCATTACGCTTTTGATGTTTCACTTTTTTTTATTTGTTTGTTCTTTCTTTCTTAATTACCATGCGCTCATTTCCCATAAAGAAAATGAATATGAATGCTAATCCAGCTGGTACCAATGCCCACATGAATGTTTGAACAATTGAACTAGAAAGAGCATCAATAATCTTATCTAATATTTGCGGAGGGATTTGAGATCTTGCCGATTCTGATAAAATGGCTCTTGAATCCCCTAATGTGTTTGTATTCATTCCCCCGCTCATGCCTTTAAATGCTTCTTCTAATTGATCTTGGAAACCTGTTCTTTGGATCATTCCGAAGATTGTAATACCAAGTGTCATACCTAATGAACGAATGAAATTACTCGTCGAAGTCGCAGATCCGCGCTGTTCCATACCGAAGTTGTGAATAGCTGCCATACTTAGTACAGAGAATGAGAAGCCGACTCCAAATCCGATAATAATCATATACACTGTTAATAATACACGACTTGTTTCTGGCGTTAATGTGCTTAATAAAAATAGTCCAATTAGCATAATAACCGCAGAAATGATCATAATGTTTCGGTAGCTAAGCTTTGTCGTTAAAAACCCACCTAACTGCGCTGTTACGACTGAGCCTAACATCATTGGTAAAAGTAATAATCCCGAGTTTGTTGCAGTGCCACCGTATACACCTTGAATGAATAATGGAATGTATACAGTTGCTGACATAAACGCAGCTCCGTAACATAAAGCAATAATTGTACTCATTCCGAACAAACGTTGTTTAAACATCTCAAATGAAATGATCGGTTCTTCTACTTTACGTTCAATAAAAATGAATGCAATAATTAAAATAGCGAATCCACCAAATAAACTTAAAATAAAGTTAGAATCCCAATCATACTTTTGTCCGCCAAGTTCAAGCGCAAACATTAAAGAAACTACTGCTCCAACTAAAGTAATTGCGCCAAACCAATCAATTTTTTGCTTTCTATGAACTCTTGACTCTTTATAAAAGAATGTAATAAAAATAAGTGCTAAAACGCCAAGCGGTAAGTTAATATAAAATACCCAGTGCCAGCTTATGTAATCTGTAATATACGCACCAAGCAACGGACCAAAAATACTTGATAAACCAAATACTGCTCCGAATAAACCACCCATTTTCCCACGCTTTTCAGGAGGGAAAATATCAAAAACGATAGTAAACGCGATCGGCACTAATGCCCCGCCGCCAATACCTTGAATAGCACGATAAATCCCTAACTGTGTAATATTTTCAGCAGTACCACAAAGTGCCGAACCAATCATAAAGACGATTAAACCGAAAATAAAGAACCTCTTTCTACCATACATATCTGATAGTTTTCCGAATATCGGCATACCTGCCATTTCTGCGACCATATAGGCAGAAACGACCCATACAAAGTTTTCAAGGCCTCCTAAATCACCAACGATTGTTCCCATCGCTGTAACGACAATGGTATTATCCATTGATGCCATTAAAATACCTAGCAATAAGCCCGCTACAACAAAGCCGAGCTTATTATTCTTCTCAACCATAACCTTGCTCTCCCTCATACTACTTATATTTGTTTATGTTCTTTTACGACTGCATTACTTTTTTGGTTAAAACTAGTATGATATTCTACAATACTAATTTCACATCCAGGACCAATTGTAACGTTGTTTCCTCTTACAACTTCAGCAATCGTATGTTCTAAATAGATATCATCTCCTTCAATGATAGACGTTTGGAGGCTTCCAGCATGATTGGTAAATGGAATAAATCTCACTTTTTTACGAACGGTAATCTTCTGACCGCCAATTTCTCTTACTTTGCTACCTTCATAACGAAGTGAAATTTCAATATTTTCAGCATTAAGTAATCCATCACTTTCAAGGCCACCAGTTAGTGATAGTTCTTCAACTTCAATATCTCCTTTTACATTTAAAGCGCCTTTCACATCTACGAAATCACCAGTTAATTTCCCCTTAACTTCTATCATACCTCTTACTTTTATTTTTTCAATATGAGCATCACTATGCATTTGTGTATTTCCGTATACTTTTACAGATTCCGCATCTACATTTCCTTGTACTTCACTATCTCCATACACGACATAACTTTTCACTTTCATATTACCGCACACTTCACTCGTGCCGTACGTTTTAAATTCATTACAGCTCATATCATTAGAAATCGTTCCTTCACCGCGAATCTTTACTTTATTATAATCTCCGCCCGCTGAACTACCAGAACCATTAACAGTAAGACTGTGTTGATGTTCCATATCATTTTCTCCCTTCCATTAAATCTGCTTAATTTCTTTTACATTTGCGCTTTTATCAACAGTAAGAACACCCGTATATTCGATTAGTTCAATCTCACAGTTCGGTCCTACCGTAACATTATTTCCTCTTACCGTTCTTATGTGAGCATAATCAATATCGATATTGTCACCTTCTAATAGTTCAGCCTCTAATTGCATACCAAATACTGATTTAAACAGCCTACTAAAAGTACTTAGTCTATGCTTTACTTTAATCGTTTGACCACCAATTTCTTTCGCTCGACATGTACCGTGAATATTAATATTTATTTCATCAGCGCTTAATAATCCGCCAATTGTAAATTGTCCTTCTGAAGAAAAAGTATCCACTTCACAATTACCGTCAATTGTAGCTTGACCATTGACCTTAAATTCTTCACCAGTGACATTTCCACCTATCGTACCTTTTCCTGCAATTTTCAAACTGTTTGCCTTTACATCTTGCGTAATTGTTGCTTTCCCATCAATTCGCATCGTTTCAGCATGAACTGTGCCATCGACTTTACCAGATCCGCTAATTCGTGCACTGCTACTTTTCAAATCGCCAGTAACTGCACCGTAACCGTTACATTCAAATTGCTCACATTCAACATTTCCATTCACAGTTCCTTTTCCGTTTAATTGTACTTTATGAAACTCGCCGCCATTGGATGAACCGTAACCATTTATAATCAAATTATCTGTACGCATACTTTCTCCTCCACTACAACAATTTAGTTTTTAATGCTTCGGTATATTTCATAATCGCTTCGCGTAAAACGATTTTAGTGCCTTTTTCAAAAATTAAATCGTCCACGTTTGAAACTAATAAACATGTAGAAATCCCTAATTTTCGGACAACGATTAAATCACAAGTTTTATGTTTAATTGCTTCATAATTTTCACGTAAAACTTGCAAGACCATTTTTCCTTCTTCTAAACTAATCTCTCCCGATTGTAGTAATTCTTCTAACATGTACACATAAAGAATATCTACAAATTGAAACTCTGCTGTTTTATTCGTTTGTTCTATGAAAAATTGTAAAACTGGTTCTGATGCAATCTCCTTACGTAAAATGTCTTCCTTTGTTAAAAGAATTTCTCTCACACTCGGTGAAAACATATTCGCTAGTTCATCAAGTGATAAATCCTCTTTCATCGTTTGGATCTTATCGATGCGCTCTAATATCTTTTCTTTCGGAAAAAATGTCTCTTGACCCGTGAATGTTGACTTTCGTACAAACCAATCTTCCGGTATTAAATTTTTTCTCTTCCACCTATATAACTGTCCGTATGAAATACCAGTTAGTTCTAATAAATCTTTTTTTGAAATTAAATCTGTACTCAACTGTATAACACCCCTTCCTGATAACAATGTAACATAACACTGTTACGCTGTAAATAGACTTTTATCACAAGTAGGGTAACAATGTGTAAAACAAACCTATTCCCACATACAAAAAAAGGCTCTTACACATCTTATGAAAATGCGCAAAAGCCCTTATATATCAAGATTTAAACCAAATATTATAAAAATCAATCCAACCTTGTGAATTAATCATTATACTTTGGACTTTTTCATGTGTACTTACCTCTTGTTTATTACGATATAAAGGAATAATATGAATTTGACGTAACAAAGTATCCTCAATATCGCGTAACAGTGTAACTCTTTTCTCTAATTCTTCTTGTTTAAAATAAGGAGACAACTTTTCATGAAAGTCCATGCTGCTTTGTCCATGAATAAAACTATTTTTTGTAAGAAACATATATAATAGACTATCTTCTATTCGTTCACTTATTGTGGCACTATCATGCATCATATCGGCCTTTTGTATCGTACTTACTTCCAATAGCTCTTCTATGTCAAGAAAATTATTTTCTACACGAATCCCGTACTTCACACACTCTTTTTGTATCCATTGTGCATCTTCAACATGATCTCGTCCTGTAAATGTGTAGAGTTGTAGCACTTCATTATGATAAGTACTCCTTTTAATTAAACTTTCTACATCTTCCTCAATCTCTACAATGCTTTCACCTGCTAATATTAGTTTCTGTGCCACTTCTCCACGTTCTCCGCCGAGTTCTTGAACGATTGTATAACCATGAATGATTTTATATAATGCTTTCCGAAATAACTCATCTTGCATTGGTCCTTCTTTCGTATGATTACATGTTATATATGTCACGTTCGACTCAAGCCGAGACAATTCTTTATTATGTTTTTCTTTATCTTTATACTGCGCCTTTACTAAAACATCGTATGTACTTACACCTTGTTCTACATTCCACAACTCAACACGATCTAAAAAAGGTCTTTCACGAAAATATAAAGGATGACCTTCTAAAATGAACAAATTTTCATTACTTTTATATAATTGAAAAGGCCCTGTTCCAATTAGCTCTCCTGCTTCATCTTTATTCACGATAGAACACTGTTCTGCACTTAGCATATGTAAAAACATTCGATTTTCCGTATGTAATTGAATTTCGACAACGTAGTCATCCGCTGAACGAATACTTTCAACGTGTTGTAACATCCATGCGTGTGCATTATTTTCCAGCTTCATAAATCGATTCAATGAGTATATAACATCATGTGCAGTAAGTTGTTTTCCATTATGAAAGTGAACTCCTTTTCGTAAATAAAACGTCCATATTTTTTCAGCATCATTATATTCCCAGTGAAATGCAAGTCTTGGCTCTATAATGTTTGTATTACCGTCTACATACACGAGTGTATCGAATATATGTTTTACCATATGGCATTCTGAACGCATTGTAGCGTATACAGGATCTAATGTGATATCTAAATTCATTTGTACTTGCAACCGGAGTACATCTCTTCTCCCTTCAGATGTCATTTCAATCTTATGACCAAATATTGAATCCACCCAGGAGTGATATTCTTCCTTTACTAATGGAAAATGTGAGCTATAGCGTTCCACAAATATGCTCCCGCTTTTCACATCCCCTTTTTTCGTTATTTCTTTTCCTCTATCTAAAATTAAAGATATCGGGTCCTTTTGAAATATTAACTTAGAACGATTTCCTCTGCCGCGACCTGGAAACCACTTGATCCAATTTAACTCATCTAATTTTTTTATAATTAATTTACTATTACGCTCTGTACAAAATAATGTTTCAGATATATTTTGCACTGTTACTTCCAATTGTTCTCCCTCTTTTTCCCCTTTTCCATAAGCACTCCATAGTTCAATGTATTGATCTAAAATAAACATCATAATCCCCCTAAAAGGTGAAAAATACTCCCTATTGTTTCTACACTTTTTCCAATTCTTCTTTCATCTTATCATTTCAATATAGAAAGGAGGAATTAATATTGAATTATCTCTTACTTCGTTACAATAAACCTATTTTTATTAGACTGTGTGGTGAATTATTAACCAGAACGACTGAATCTATGTTAGCTATCATTATGATTATTTACGTCAATAAAATGTTAAACGGCAATGTAATAATAACTATGCTGATTTTCGGATTACAGCCACTTTCAGACATTTTATTTACACTTATTGCTGGAGGAATTACTGATAAATATGGCCGGAAAAAGATTATGTTACTCGGCTTATTGCTACAAAGTGTTGCAATCGGTAGTTTCGTTTTCGCTCAATCCGTTTTTATATTTGCACTGTTATATGTCATTAATGGCATTGGCCGTTCCTTATATATTCCGGCTCAACGTGCACAAATTGCTGATTTAACAAAAAAAGAGCAGCAAGCAGAAATTTTTGCTCTCCTACAAACGATGGGAGCAATTGGATCCGTAGTCGGTCCTTTAATCGGTGCAAGTTTTTATAATACTCACCCAGAATATTTATTTATCGTGCAAAGTGTAACCCTTACGATATATGCCGTTGTTGTTTGGACCCAGCTCCCAGAAACCGTTCCACCAATAAGTATGTCAAAACAAACAGTTGAGGCAAGTTCACCAAAGCAATTTATTTTTAAACATTACGCCATATTCGGTCTTATGGTTTCTACACTTCCTATTAGCTTTTTTTATGCACAAACTGAGACGAATTATCGTATTTTTGCAGAACATGTATTTCTTAATCTCGTATTCATACTCGCATTTATTTCAACATGTAAAGCCATTTTGGAAATCATTCTACAAATCTTCCTCGTAAAATGGTCTGAACGATTTTCTATGGCGAAAATCATCCTTATTTCTTACGCCTGCTATACAATAGCTGCAGTTGGCTTTAGTTATTCAACGACGATATTGTCGTTATTCTTCACCTTACTCTTTTTAGTCATTGGAGAAAGTATTGCTCTAAACCATTTATTACGATTCGTTTCAGAAATTGCACCTCATGATAAACGTGGTTTATATTTTTCAATTTACGGTATACACTGGGATATATCTCGAACGTGTGGACCAGTTATTGGTGCAGTTTTATTAAGTAAGTTAAATGGAAGTATGCTGTTTTATATTTGCGCTAGTTTCTTATTAGTTGGAGGTATTGTACAAGCGTTATTTGTTCAAAATTTGGAACGAAAAAAAATCGCAAACCAGCCTACACATAATTTATAAGTTACTACTTTTTCAGTAGATCAACATTTCTTATTGGATGCATGCTAAAAAACAAAAGTGAAGTATTTCGCATATGAAATGAGACGTTCCTTGTTTACAACTAAAACACCTCACTTAAAGAGCGAGGTGTTTTTGAAATCACTTAATTTCTTATCCTGCCATTTTATTAATACTATCCTCTGGTGAAAACACGGAAATATGATCTACATTACCAGTCGATTTTGGAATGACAAATTTTAACTCATACTGGTTATTTACTTTGTATACATATATTTTGTCTCCACCATTCCCTTTAACTGAAGATGGTTTTCCTAACACTTTTTCAATTTCTTGTAATGTAATCGATTTTAGTTCTGCATGATATGAGCGTACATCAAAAACTTGTGACCCTTTATTAAATCCAAAAACAACATTTTTATTTGTAAAAGTTGCGTACATTCCGTTCCCTGCTTGTTCGGTTTTATTCGCTTTCCCCCATGCTTTTTCTATTTCTTCAATATCCCCTGTATGGGCTCCAAATGGTACATTAGGTACTTTTCCTTCTTTTGCTAATTCAAACAAATCTTTAATGTGGTTAATTGATTTTTGATTAAATGTTCTATTTTTCGAATCTGGCTCAGTTGATGGTTTTGTTGTTTTTTCATTACTTGGTTTTGTTTCAAGATTTTTCTGTTCTTCTGAAGAATTACTTTGTTTATTTTTATTATTTTCCAAAGTTGGATTTGTTTCGTTTTTTTCGTCTGTCTCTTTACATGCGGCTAGCGCAAACATACATGTAAACACCAAAAATAACATAACTATTTTTAAATATATTTTCATCATTTTCACCCCCTATTGCATCTTATTTATTTCGTTAACCAACCCATTACACTACTTTTCAAATTATTTTTGTTCCAAAAAGTCAGTACTTCACTCTCTCAAAAAGCTTGTACAAAATATATTACAAAAGCTGTTTCTAAAAAGTAACCAAGTCTGTTATATCCGAAGTAACTACCTCCTGATAAACGAAACCATTTTCATCTCCTTATTTAACCCTTCTCTTCTCAATGACAATATCCTCTATCTATCACTTAAAACATGTTGTCACAACAGCTCCTTCAAACAGAAAAAAAACCAGTAGGAAGTGATTACTCTTTTCCTACTGGTTGAAATGAAATTAAATGGTAAATCTTAGCTTCTTAAAAAGTGTAGCGATAGTGTTTTTTACAGTTTCAAAATTATAAACAAACGTGTTATCTCCACTTAATGATGAAATACATGTTAAACCTGCAGCTTTAATAAAAGCTTTTACATCTACAAGCATAGAATTAGCCTCCATGAATTTAATTACAATCATTATAACAGGTGTTTTACGATGCTAACATGAAAGTAATAAATAAATTTCTATTATGAATTTATCCTGCTATTTGCCGGGCAGTAAAATCTCCACCTCAAAATTCAGCAGAAGCAAAGAAGTTAGATGGGCAGGGCTGCCCGTAAAAGCCTTATTGGTTCAACTAATAATACACCAATTCAATGTCATATAAAAAAGCTGCCCCAAAAGGACAGCTTCAAATATGTATATTATACTTCGATTGATTTACCATCTTCAACAATATGATAAAGTAAGTGCGCTAAATGATGAATTGGACCGTATTCTTCCTCTTCCTCATCTGTTTCGCCTTGGAATTCAAGATCGTTTAAGTATAGCGCTAAAAATTGATAATATAGTTTTAAATCAAATCCGTAGCACGCAGTTGGTTCTTCATGATCCCCTTCATATTGTAACATTAAGTATTGATCATTTCCTTCTGCATCTTCTGCATCAAAGAATACGAAGAAGCCAACGTTTGTATCTAAATCAAATAAATGACGAGTACCTTTTTCAGTTGCTTTATTGAAGTCCTCTTCACTTAATTTATGTACTGTTGTCGCTTTTGCATTATCTTCTTGATGGAAATTTACTGTAAATGATTTCAATGCTGACACCTCCTGATTGTATAATACTAGCATAACATATAAAAAGGACTGCTTACAAATGTAAACAGTCCTGCTACATTCATTTCCGCATTGCTCGTAGTAAAAAACTCACAATGAAAATCAAAATAACCGCACCAATTAAAGCAGGAATGATTGCAAATCCGCCTATTACAGGACCGAAACTACCAAGTAATTTCGTACCAATCCAAGAACCGATAATACCAGCAATAATATTACCAATTACACCACCTGGTACATCCCTTCCAGTAATTAAGCTTGCAAACCATCCTAATAAACCACCAACGATTAAAGACCAAATCATATAATAACCTCCTTTATATTTAACCAATCAAAATATAATTAGAAACAATTGCTTACCATTAGTTATGTGACATTTTTCATAAGTTATTCATGCTGCTCAACTATAAGACTTTTGAGAATAATACAGACTGATAAACCATTTTTCGGACTAACGATTTATCCGACTTATTATTAACACATTAAGGACAATCTGGCTTCAATATTGTTCGCATAAACTCTTCTTTAAAAGCAGGATAGTTAAAACCAACAGCAATTCTTTGAATCGGCCGACCATCAAACCTTGTTGGTTCAGCTATTTTTCTAAAGTCAGCTACACTTTGGCCCCTAGTCACATCATTTATCGTACTAATCCACACTGCCGATTTTTTATATTCAAAAATACTATCATTTATAAACGAGACAAACGGTAGTAAATCGTGTATAGGGCTTCCACCAATACCCGGATATTCTTTTTTATAGAAGTTCTCATAATAAAAATCAATCATTGGTTTAATGAGTTTCGCCTGTCCAGTTCCTTGTTTATCTATTATATTGGCCATTTCAGGCGTAATAAGCGCGCCCTGTGTTACATTTAACGGGTATATACTAGCGTTTTTCGCATATTTCATAACAATATTTGCTGCAATTGGATCACCATAAAAATTCGCTTCAGATACTGGTGTAACATTACCTGGAAATAGGAAAGCACCGCCCATTATATAATACGAACAAATACGATCCATTATATTGGGATACAATAAAAATAACGTAGCAAGCGTCGTTAGTCTTCCTGTCGCCACAATTATAATATCTTCTGGACAAGGTTCGATTAATTTGATTAATTCACAAAAATTTTCTCGTTTACAAATTCTCATCTCAGGTGGATTAATAGGACCTAAACCGTGATCCCCATGGATTTCAGGGAAAAACAAAGGTTCTTCAGCTGTCATCGGCCTACTCGCACCTTCAATAATTTTTACATGTGTAGCATAGTACCTTTCTAAAAAATAAACATTTTCCGTAACGATTTCTCGTGATACATTCCCGTACTCTGCAACAATACCTAGAATATCTAATTTACATGTTTTATTTGCATAAATTAACGCTACGGCGTCATCAATACCAAAGTCTCCAAAAAAGATGATTTTCTTATTAACTATTCTCACCCCTCTTCAGCATAATCTACTATCATTATTATGTGAAAAAGACAAGGCGGTGAAACAGCGCAAACTAAAAAAGCCGCCTATTTATTGGCGACTTCAATCTTTTTATAAGACAAATATGCTAGTACATTTTTACTCGAATCGTATTTCGGGTTATTTCCTTTTCTCGGCTCTCTCATATGTGTCTTTTCAAATCCAGGAATGTCCGGCATTTTCCCCATAAATTCAAGCATTTCTTCCTCAGTACCTTCAATGCGTACACGAATCATTATAACTATTCCTCAATTCTCAGTTTCTCTGTACTAAGTATATCGTACTTCAGAAAGACTGCAACACATTTATCTTTTTAATGTTGTACTTTTTTTACATATAAACATAGCCATTTCAGTATAGAATGAATCTACTTTATTATTTTTAAATTGAATATTAAAATATCCCTTCATTTCGTTTGGTGCTTTCATCATACATTCTGTTAATTTTTCGCGCTTTTGTACAGGGACATTCATCATATTACACCACCAGTCAAAATCAAACTTCTTATCAAAAGTAAGACATGACTGCATTTGCAAACCGTTTTTTTCTAATAAAGTAAGCCATTCTGTCTTTTTTAGAGCTCGTTCATGACTTGGGTCCCGCTTTTTTTCTATAAAATTATAAAATGTATCATATTCATTATTTTCTGGCGAAACATTATCTATTAAGATGAATAATCCATTATCCTCCAACGTACGATTTACTTCAAAAATAAATTGAGCCGGATTCGTAAAATGATGGGCTGCAATCCGGCATGTAATTGTATCAAAAAAATGGTCTGCAAATGGTAAATCCTCTGCGTTTCCTACTACAAAAGACACATTTCCATGACCATTCTGCTTTATAAAACCTTTTGCTTCTTCTAACATCTGTTCTGTTAAATCAAGTGCAACTACTTCTTCAAACATAGGTGCTAACATATTCGCAACATGTCCGCCACCAGTAGCAACATCAAGAAGACGATTATTATGGCGAGACGCAACTTGTTGAACTACATATTGTAAGTCCTGTCCTTTAGCATGTATTTTACTATTCACATACTTATCTGCATTACTGCCAAACTGTTTTTTCACAAGCTCTTCCTTACTCATTTTATCATCTTCTTTCTATTGTTATTTACATATACGATTCATATAATTATTACAATTCTCTTCATGTATTTTCAAATCCTCTTTTCATCTCACTTCTTATCAAGTTTACCTATAATCAAAATAATATAATTTTACGTTTTATTATTAAACAAAAAAGGCTACGGGAACTTGTCCCCTAACCTGACTAAATATTTACTACATTTTTATTTCTTCGTATATATCTATATAATATAAATCCTCTTTCAACTTCATAATAACATCTACTTCGTTATAAGTAGCCTCACGAGCATGTAAACCAAATTGATCCATACCAATCCATATCCACCCAGGTGTATGATATAAAACATCTAAGTTAAAATAATCTAATTTAGTAAGCTCCGATGTAATAAATTTATCTTTATTAGCGATTTGTTTATCTAGTAAACCATATTCTTTACCATTTTCAAATAGCGATATAACTTTCCCTACAATCGGATGTTCACGAACAATAAAATGATATTCCTTTTCCTCTACATTTGCCACAATCAAACGAGAAACAGATAAATCAGCCCCCGAATTCGACATATTTGTTTATTCACCTCCTTATATAGGTTTCTTCAATATAATAACAAATGAATATTCAAATTAAGTTAATATAATGTAAAAAATAAAAAGCTGACTTCCCTTTAGAAATCAGCCTTTACAATTTGATCAACTTTATACTTTTACAAATTATTATAATGTTTCTTTTTCCTCATCATTTCCGGAAACTAAACTTCCTATAGCATCCGCTGTTACTTCTACTACAAATTCACAAAT
Organism: Bacillus sp. FSL K6-1338; assembly: GCF_038006965.1. Lineage (NCBI taxonomy): Bacteria > Bacillati > Bacillota > Bacilli > Caryophanales > Bacillaceae > Bacillus > Bacillus sp. FSL K6-1338. Next base: position 2,772,729 of record NZ_JBBOWI010000001.1, read on the forward strand.
ACCTGCTACAACTTCTCCAATTACTTCATCCATCTTTTTACCCCCTTATTTTATGCAACTTATTTGTAGTATAGAAGAAATTGGTGAATGTAAACTATCGAAAAAGGTGACATAAACCTTACAAAATTGTAAGCTCTTTCATCCCTTTACTTACTTCCTTTGAAACTCCAAGTATTTTTAGCAGACATATAGGCCATCATAATATGAAGAAAGTAATAATCTAGTGTCAGGAGGCGTTTAATATATATTATGTAAAATTAATTAAAGGTCAATCTTTCTACGCTTTTGACCATCGTTTCTTAGTGTCTGAAGAAGAAGAAGTTTCTGAGAGAATTTATAATTACTTACGACGTAATGAATTTTTTGAAGTACGTAAAGAAGAATATTCTGCTTAATTACAAAAAGCATTAAGAAAAATATCATCTTATTATGATATATTCTTGATGCTTTTATGTAAATTGCTTCTTTTCAACAATTGTTGTGGACTCTATTATAATATTCTAGTATTTGTCCAAGATAATTCATCCCTATTTCCGTATTTCAGTATATGAAGAGGTTGTGAATATGACTCATATCATTGATTATTAAGCTACTCAACCTATAAGTAAAACTGATGCAACAACTTTTGCAATCCCCTCTTCTCCAAACAAAGTAATTCTAGTAAATTTGAAATTGAGAATTTCAAGTAGAGATTCACGTAATAATCGAGTAGAATTAATAGCTACAGTTGGTGTAGAAGGTATAACTGAGATTTCACAAGTTTTATTCCGAATTTTCCTTGATAACATTGAAATTTTCAATACACAAGTAGGTATTGAATCAACAAATTCTGAACAATTTTACGTACAAACATTCCAAGCTACAGACCAAAACGTTAGCAGTGGAACACACGAATATTCATTAACTGTAGAAAACCTTATTAGTAGTGCAAGTACAGAAGTTGCTGGTCCTCTATCTTTTAGCGCTTTAGCTATTGGACAAGAGCGTAAATATTGCTAATTGAAATTAATGTTTAATTTTGTACTTTGGAAAAGCAAGACGTAGTTATACGTTCTTGCTTTTTTATATTTATCCTTACTTTCTATTAGCTTTAATCATGAATTTTTTACGTTTTGCTTCATTTATTTCATCAATTAATACATCAAATTTTTTACAAATCAAAAAGATTGAAATCCAATTATGAAACACGTAATATAGACTCTGACTCTAAAAAAGTTCGTATAAAAATACTACATAAATAAGGAGGTTTTATATACGAGTTTTTCATTTTAAAAGACGGAGAGGTTTTATGTTATGTGGCGTAATAAAAACGTTTGGATTGTTTTAATTGGGGAGTTTATTGCAGGTCTAGGATTATGGCTTGGTATTCTTGGCAACCTTGAATTTATGCAAAAATATGTCCCTTCTGATTTCATGAAATCAGTTATATTATTTATCGGACTATTAGCCGGTGTTCTAGTTGGACCTATGGCTGGCCGTGTCATCGATCAGTATGAAAAGAAAAAAGTTCTTCTTTACGCTGGGTTTGGTCGAGTTTTAAGTGTTATTTTCATGTTTTTTGCTATTCAATTTGAAAGTATCGCATTTATGATTGCATTTATGGTTGCTCTTCAAATTTCAGCAGCATTTTATTTCCCTGCATTACAATCTGTAATTCCACTCATCGTACGTGAGCATGAGTTATTACAAATGAATGGTGTACATATGAATGTTGGTACAATCGCTCGTATTGCAGGTACTTCACTAGGTGGAATTCTTTTAGTTGTGATGAGTTTACAGTACATGTATGCCTTCTCAATGGCAGCATACGCCTTATTATTCCTCTCGACTTTCTTCCTACAATTCGAAGACAAGAAATCAACAACACCAAGTAAACAAGCTGCAAAAGATAATAGCTTTATGGAAGTATTTCGTATTTTAAAAGGAATTCCTATTGCTTTTACAGCACTTATATTAAGTATCATCCCTCTATTATTTATAGCAGGGTTTAATTTAATGGTTATTAACATTAGCGAAATGCAACATGATCCTACGATTAAAGGGTTCATATATACAATTGAAGGTGTCGCATTTATGTTAGGTGCCTTCGTAATTAAACGTCTATCTGATCATTTCAAACCCGAAAAATTACTATATTTCTTCGCAATTTGTACTGCTTTTGCACACCTGTCATTGTTCTTTAGCGATATAAAATGGATGGCTCTTACATCATTTGGTTTGTTTGGGTTTAGTGTTGGCTGCTTCTTCCCTATTATGTCGACAATTTTCCAAACGAAAGTGGAAAAAAGTTATCACGGTCGCCTCTTCTCATTCCGTAATATGTTTGAGAGGGTTATGTTCCAAATCGTCTTACTTGGCACAGGGTTCTTCTTAGATACAATTGGGTTACAATATATGGTTCTCATCTTCGGAGTCGTTTCATTATTGATTATTTCTATTTCCCTTTCTAAGCAGAAACATTATGAAAAACAGCATTCACAATCTGCGAATTTATAAAATAAACAAAGAAGTATGGATATAATATTGAATCCATACTTCTTTGTTCTATAATACGCCTATTTATTACGTTTATTGAAATTACCTAAAGGAGTATCCCCCTTTTATTTCGAATAGATTATAAAGAGTACTCTTTATAAAAGGAGTGGTAAAATGTCTGATGGCATTGAAGTATTTATTGTCCTGCTCTTTGCAATTGCTCTGTTTAGCATCCTAAACTTTTTAGCCATTTCCTTATCTGGACATAGTTTTAAAAAAAGAATCGTGGCAGGTTTCATATTTTTACTACTGACTCCCATTGTCTTTTTGACTATCGCAACATTTGCTTCTATATTCGATAAAGCAGGATTTGGCGCAGGTACGTTAGCCTTTATGATCGCAAGCGTATATATATTAAATGGAATAGTGCTTCTGCTTTCCTCTTTATTTATCCTCAAAAAAGATATAACATAGGCTATGGTACTAGCATGAATCTGACTTTACACTAGATTCATGCTTATTTAATTTCTCCTAAATTTTTATATGAAATTAAATAATTCTTTAAAAAAATTTAAACTTTATTTATTATAATATCCCTATCGTATTCGCACGTTTATTCAAATTTAAAAGAAAGGAGCACAAAATGAAAAAGGTTCTACTTACAATTCCTATACTAATCATCCTACTTAGTGGATGCAGCAATAACGATATATACGGTTCTTGGGAAGTCGTTGACAATAAAAATGGTGAATGCCCTGTATATTATAAATTTGAAACAGTTGTCAAAAAAGAAAATAAAGAGGAAATTGTGCAAAATTTAGTAGAAATGCAAACCACAAAGAATAAAGACGATTTATATAAAGGCTCATTTGTCAAAAATTCTAATGTATATCACATTGATTATGGTAATTCATTTACATCAGAGCAAACTTTAAAAGTTGCCGACGGTACATTAAATGTATACTTTTTGACAGCTGAAAAATTATGCACGTATAAAAAGAAATGATTATATTTCAGAGGAAACGCAGAAAATATTTTCTGCGTTATTTCACTTTAGAAATCTTCCACAAATACTTAATAAAAACTATAAAATAACTTAAGTTATATAAAATGAATCCTATAATAGACATTTCAATTAACACGTCTACGCTATTTACATCGATACTTTTCAAAATAGGCTAATACTTCCTCTAAATTTGTCAATCGTTTTAATTTTCATAAAAAAATGATAAAATATAAACATGTGTTTTCAGAATAATTAAAAACGCAGAATGAAAGCACTGTTTTAGGAGGGGTTTTGATGACTTACACGTTAGCAACTAGAATGAAAGCATTCCAATCTTCTATATTTAGTGAATTAGGAGCCTATAAAAAAGAAAAAATTGCAGCAGGTCATAACATGATTGATTTGAGCATCGGAAATCCTGATATGCCGCCCGCTGATTTTGTAAGAGAAACAATGGTACATACAGCGAGTGAGAAAGAGAGCTACGGGTATACATTATCAGGTATTCAAGAATTTCACGAAGCTGTAACTGAATATTACAACAACACTCATAACGTTTTATTAAATGCGGATAAAGAAGTTTTATTATTAATGGGTTCACAAGACGGGCTCGTTCATTTACCTATGGTTTATGCAAATCCAGGTGATATTATATTAGTTCCTGATCCAGGATATACAGCTTATGAAACAGGTATTCAAATGGCTGGTGCAACATCTTACTACATGCCTTTAAAGAAAGAGAATGATTTCTTACCAGACTTAGAAGTCATCCCTGAAGAAATTGCCGATCAAGCGAAGATGATGATTTTAAACTTCCCAGGGAATCCCGTTCCAGCAATGGCCCATGAAGATTTCTTTAAAGAAGTAATCGCATTCGCGAAAAAGCATAATATTATCGTTGTCCATGATTTTGCTTATGCTGAATTTTATTTCGATGGTAATAAGCCAATTAGCTTCCTCTCTGTACATGGTGCTAAAGAAGTTGGCGTAGAAATCAATTCTTTGTCAAAAAGTTATAGTTTAGCAGGTAGCCGTATTGGATATATGATTGGAAACGAAGAAATTGTTCGTGCACTTACTCAATTTAAATCCAATACCGACTACGGTGTATTTTTACCAATTCAAAAAGCGGCATCTGCAGCACTAAGAAATGGCGCTGCATTTTGTGAGAAAAACCGCGATATTTATCAAGAACGGAGAGATACTTTAGTCGATGGATTCCGAACATTTGGTTGGAATGTCGATAAGCCAGCTGGTAGTATGTTTGTCTGGGCTGAAATTCCACAAGGATGGACTTCTCTAGACTTCGCTTATGCATTAATGGATCGTGCGAATGTCGTTGTTACACCAGGTCACGCATTTGGACCTCACGGAGAAGGCTTCGTACGTATTGCACTCGTTCAAGATAAAGAAGTGTTGCAACAAGTTGTTGAAAACATTAGAAATAGCGGCATTTTCGTCCTTGAAAAAGTAAATGAATTAGTTAAAAATTAGTTCCCACTCCCCTGCTTAACTTTAGCAGGGGTATTATTAATTGGAGGTACTTTCATATGCATATTAAAGACACACTTCCCCATCGTTATCCATTTTTAATGATTGATAAAGTAATAAATGTAAAACAAGATGAATTCGTTACAGGATATAAACTCATTACAAATAACGAATGGTTTATAAACGATAGTCACAAACATATGCCTCATATGTTAATTGTAGAAGCACTTGCTCAGCTTAGTGCATTTATACATACAAGTGATTCTGAAGGACTAGGATTTCTCTCCTCTTTAGATGGAGTTGAATTCCACGGAAAAGCATATCCCGGTGATAAACTTGATTTACATTATGAGCTAATGCGCAATCGCCGAGGTTTTATTCTTGGTAAAGGTATTGCAACTGTAAACGACCAGCCTATTTTAACTATAGAAAAACTATTAATATATCAAGCAGATTAAAGTGTTCCTTATATTAGTTGGAAATATCTATTCTCAACCAATTAAATAAATAAGAAAATATATTACGTAGTTAGGAGTAGGGAAATGGAACGTACTATCGGTATCGATGCTGGAGGCACATTAACGAAAATAGCTTATTTTAACGAAAAAAAGCTATTAACTTTTGAAAAATTTTATTCGCATGAACAACATAAAATAATAGATTGGATTAAAAGCAACAATGGCATAAAACAAATATGTATTACGGGTGGTAAATCGAAACTATTACAGCAACTGCTTACAAGTTCATATAAAATAGTAGAGCTAAACGAATTTAAAGCTACTCTTGCAGGTGTCCAATACATATTAAAAGAAGAAAAACATGCTATACGCAATTTTATTTTAACCAATATCGGTACAGGTACTTCTATCCATTACGTTTATAATGAACAATATATTCGCGCTGGTGGAACCGGAGTTGGCGGTGGGACTATTATGGGACTTTCAAAATTGTTAACAAATATAGATCATTTTGAAGATGTAATCCCTCTAACAAAAGTAGGCTCTAGAAAAGAACTAGATATTACGGTTGGAGATATTTATGGTGGTATTCTTTCCCCTATCGATAATAACTTAACTGCTAGCAACTTCGGAAAAGCAGCCATTACAGAATCAAATAATAGTAGCTCCGATATACTAGCTACTGTGCAAGGACTTGTCGGTGAAGTCGTTACTGCACTAAGCCTTCAATTCGCCGAAACAAAAGACATTGAACACATTATTTATATTGGTTCAACTTTATGTAATAACATACAACTTCAACATATTATTAGTAGCTACACCGAATATCAAAATAAAACACCAATCTTTTTACAAGATGGTGGTAATAGCGGTGCAATTGGTGCATTACTTCATGCTACGAAATAAAAAGCTGACTTTTGTCAGCTTTTTAGAAATGGCACTTCAAATTCAATAATTGATTCCCCGTTCTCTCCAATTCGCTCCACGCTTATTCTATCAATCACACAATTTAACTTCCCATGCAAACTAGGAATCTCCTTCACTACTTCAGCAGCTAATTCGGCACTTTCTTTTCTTCCGACTGTTACATGCGGGATGTATGGAATATCTTCTTTCAAAAATTGTAATAATGATCCTGCATTCTATGATAAGAAATTTTGTATACTAACTCCATCTTCTCCCCTCCATTATTTCAACTGGCTTACTGGATATTTAGCAAATAAAGATTTCCGAAAATCTTTATCTTCCACAAGCATTTTAATTTTTTCTTCATTGCCGTTAAAGAACTTTATAACTTTATTTTTATCCCATATATCTTTTTCTTTTGGAAAATCATCGAATTCCCTATGCAAAATTGATAACATTTCTTCCCTCGTTATCTTAAAGTTTTTATTTTCTATTTGAAACTCATAAGCTTTTGCGTTTGGTACTAAAATTACTAGATAGGTAGCATTAAAGAGAAAATTCTTCTTCATCGTATCTTTCTCATCAAACCAATACGTCTCAATCATTTCTTCTGTAAGAGCTCCACTCTCTTTTGCACCATAGTTCACTTTTATATTTTCATTTTCTAAACTTATACTTTGAACTGTTCCACCACCGGATAAATGATTAATAATTGCAACCACATCTGAATTATTACCAACGTATGTCCCAGTATATTTCTTAAAATCATCTGACCTAACATCATATATATCTTTTATTCTTTCTCCGTTAGAACAAGCCGTAATGAATAAAAAAATTGTTAGCATAACGATTATGTTATGATGCATATATTTCATTTAGCATCCCCCATTTTTATCGATATTTCGTTAATTACAATATTTACTTTCAAATCCCTTTTTAAATATACGCATTTTAATCAAAATTAAAAATTTTCATTTTTTATGTTTACAATTATCCATTAATTGTATATACTTACTAACGTAAGAAAAAAATTCTAAAAGGAGGTCGAAGGAAATGATGAAATTACAATTACATGCATTAACTTTAGCGTTAACTGCACCTGTGTTTTCTGGACAATTAAATATGAATTCGACCACCCTAATGGAGAATTGAAAATCGTACTTTATTTCATTTAATTCATAAATTCGCCACAGGAGGTCGTATACTTTCCTGTGGCTTTTTCACGCCCCGCCATAGGAGAACTGTATCTTCCTGTGGTTTTTTTGCGCGGTTTTTTTAGTCTCTTACATTATTTTTCTAAGAAAGGAGCAACATTCAATGACTATTAGCGTATTGTTTTTAAGTATTACGATTCAAAGAAATACAATTTCCAAAGATGAAATTCTTCATAATGAGCAAATTGAAAAAGCTATGAATGATGTTAAGGAGCGCCAAGCACTTTACTGTAATCACCTGTAATTCCTTTTCGAAAGGAGGAATTCATTTATGACTTTTCATATTTTCTTTTTTACGACTGTGCTTCAAAAAAATACTTTATCTGAAACTGAAATCATTCGTAAACAACAGTTAAAACAACTGACTGATAAAATAACTGACATTAAAAGTTCATACTACACTCAAATGTATTAAAAATATATTTTAAAGGGGTAATATATTCATGAAATTTAAAGCATTCTTTTTAACAATCACCATTCAAAAACGTAAGCTTTCACAGAAAGAGATTTTACGTGAGCAACACATCCAAAACATTATGGACGAAGTAAAAGAGCGCCAATCTTCTTATTACACTCGTCTTTTCTAAATCACTTATAAAGGGGTAATTATCCAATGAAATTTAAAGTATTCTTTTTAACCATTACCATTCAAAAAAATAAATTTTCTGAGTCTGAAATGCTTCATGAACGACAAATTAATCAGGCTATGGATTCTGTAAAAGAAAGACAAAGTCATTACTGTAGTCATCTGTAATTCCAATTCGAAAGGAGGAATTCACATATGAAGTTTCACCTTTTCTTTTTAACGATTACGATTCAAAAAGAAACAATATCTCAAAATGAATTAAAACAAGAAAGACAATATAAACAAGTTATTAATGAAATTCGAGATCGTAGAAGCAAATACTACACTCACCTTTAATCGTTTAACTATATAGAATTGAAAGGAGTCGATTTTGATGTTGATAGCGCGCTGTAAGGAAATGATTTGGATAGTTCATAGGGATTCCACATAGTTTTATAGAGCCTTATATCACACAAGTTCATCACTGAATTTGATGTATAAAAAATATATAATAAAATCAAATCAACCCACTTTTAATTATTTTTTATAAACAAAAGATACACCACTTAAAAAGCGGTGTATCTTTCTCAGGTTTTACTAATTCCGATTACTTCTCTTCGTCTTAAACAATCTCACTAAGTTCGAAACAACTGTTTTTGTTACTGCATAAACTGGTACTGCTAAAATCATTCCGATGATTCCAGCAAAGTTACCTACCCCTAAAATTAGCATAATAATTGTTAATGGGTGGATGTTTAATTTCGAGCTCATAATACGTGGTGAAATAATATTACTTTCAAACTGTTGTACAATTGTTACGATAATAATTACGTACAATGCTTGCATCGGAGATACGAACAGTCCTACAATAACAGCTGGCGCTGCCCCAATAAATGGCCCTAAGTTAGGAATGATGTTTGTAAATGCTGCAATAATTCCTAAAACGAAAGCGTACGGTAAATCGATAATTAAATAACCGATAAATGTAAACGCACCTACAAATATACAAACGAGCGCTTGTCCTTGAATATATGCAGATAATGTTTCGTTCGTTTCCTTAATGATATGAAGCCCCTCTTCACGGTAAGACTCTGGTAATAAACTTACCGCTTTTCCTGGAAAGGCATGTCCATCTTTAAACATGTAAAATAAAATGAACGGTACAGTAAATACAACTAATGCAACGTTCGTGATAATACCAAATAAAGCCGTTGCACTCGACGTAATTGTATTTGGTATATCTTTTAAGTATTCAATTGCATTTTTTTCAATTGTTTCAATGGAAACGTAGTTTTGTGTAGATAACCATTCAAACAACCTATGATGTGATAATTCTTGTATGTATACTTTTCCCTCTTTTATGTAGCCTGGCATATTTTTTACTAAGTCCATTAGCTGTTGTGAAATCGTAGGAACAACTACTCCAACGCCAACCGCAGTTAATGTTATGATAAAAAGATATAACAGTAATATCGCTAAATTTCTAGGTACTTTTTTATTCTCCAAAAAGATTAATACAGGATTAAATATGAAGTATAAAAAAAGCGCGATTAAGATTGGGAAAAATAATGTTGATATGAAGATACCAATCGGTTGAAATAAAAATGATATTTTTGTGCAAATAAATATGATTCCTACAACCATTAGCACTTCTAATGTCCAAAAGTGCACTTTTGATTTCAAAAAAACGGCCTCCTTTAAACTAGCACTTCTCTTCATTGTACCAAAATAAGTATGAATTTCACATAATATTTTCCTTTACAATATTCCAAAATACCGATAAATACACTACAATGAGATTACATACAAATTTGCAGGTAAAGGTGATAAAAATGACACAATGCATCATTTGCAGAAAAGATACGAAAGAACTTAGTGAACAATATGTCATTCCAGAAATATTATGTGGATATTATTTCACAAACTCAATTTGTGATACTTGTCATGAACAAATGACAACAAATATCGATCGCCCTTTAATTAGGCATAAATTGAGTCAATTTAAGATTGAACAAATGAAAAGACAAATTGATTCCCCACTCTATACGAATGAGCACGGTGAGGAACTTGCGGCTGCTGAGACTGATGTTGTCGAAGTAAGCGACGAGATTCTTTATTCTAATGCATTAATTATGAAACTATGTAAAAAGCACGATATTTCCTTACATAATGAAATTTGGAAAGAGGAACGTGTAACGAAAGTAGCGAGTTCTATTCAACGTGAATTACTATTAGATAACCGTAAATATAAAATGAGTGTATTAAAAATGGCTTATACATTCGCTGTACAAGCAGTTGACGGCTACTTTGAAGATCAAGATGCAATTGATATTTCTACCATTCTCTCCAATGCAGATTTCGTGGAACTAAAAGAAAAAAGCATTGTACGTGATTTAAGCAAAAGTTCTTTATGGAATACGCTAAATACAAGTAGTGAAAATCATTACTTTATTTTACTTAGCGATAAAGACGGCCTGTTTTGCTTCATTCGTTTGTTTGATATCTTTGATGTTGTCGTTCATTTATCAGAAAAAAGATTTGACCTTCCATCGCCGATTGTCGGTGTAAATAATGTGAATACGCAGAAATTTTATGTCCAAAGTTTAAAACAGTATATGGATGGGCTGTTTAAAGAAAAAGCACCTACTATATAACAGAAACCAGAACATACGGTCTCCTTTCTTGATGAAAAGACACTGTGTTATAATGAGTATGAAAAGAACAATACAATCACATAAACCAATTATAAATTGTATATAAATAAAAAAGACTAGTGTGCGGCTACACACTAGTCCACGTAACTTAGCAGATTGGATTGTTCATTTATCCTATTTGTTTCTTACAAACAAAACAACCCACATTCTATAAGCATAGGTGGGTTGTTATTTTTTGAGCTTGTCTATTAAAACGACGACGAACGTTAACAATGCAACGAGAAACAGTCCACCTTGCAGTAGCAACGCTATTTCACTCACGTATTATCACCCCCCTCCTACTCGGAGAAGTGATAATTGAACAACCAACCGCACCTTAAGTTACCCTTTAATTTTACCATATTTTCTAATAATTTACGATGAAAACCCGCAAGCGAATAACTTGCGGGTTTTTTATCCCGTATTAACAGGCAGTAAACAAAATAAAGCAATAAATAGGTGAAACTTTATTTCTCACTATTTTTTTAATGCATATGCATCAGCAATCATTTCACCAACCATTTTATTTTCTTCTTTCTTCTCGTTTTTCAATAATGGGAATAACAATTCTGCCACTTCATACGCTTCTTCTAAATGCGGATATCCTGATAAAACAAACGTATCAATTCCTAACGATTCATATTCTTTTATCCTTTCTGCTACTGTATGTGGATTGCCTACAAGTGCAGTACCTGCCCCACCTCTTACAAGTCCGATTCCAGCCCATAAATTAGGGCTTATCTCTAACGACTCTCTCGTACCTTTATTTAAATGTGTCATCCTCTTTTGACCAACCGAATCATATCTTGCAAATGTCTTTTGAGCAAGCTCAATTGTTTCATTATCCACATATTGAATTAAACGTTCTGCCTCTTCCCACGCTTCTTCTTCTGTTTCTCTTACAATTACGTGTAATCTAATGCCAAATCGTACTGTACGGCCCTTCTCTTCTGCAAGTTTTCTTACTTCTTCTATTTTCTCTTTCACTTGCTCTGGTGGCTCTCCCCACGTTAAATATACATCACTATGTTCAGCTGCTACTTCTTTTCCAGCAGCTGATGATCCTCCGAAATATATAGGAGGATATGGTGTTTGAACTGGCGGGAATACAACTTTACTATCTGTAACTTGAATATGTTTTCCTTCTAAAGAAATCGTTTCACCTTGCAATGTCGATTTCCAAACTTTTAAAAATTCATCCGCTGCTTCATATCTTTCATCATGCTCAAGATATAATCCATCTCCTTGTAGTTCAACTGGATCTCCTCCAGCTACTACATTAATAAGTAGTCTCCCATCTGAAATTCTATCAAATGTAGATGCCATCCTCGCTGCAACTGTAGGTGACATTAGTCCTGGTCTCACTGCTACTAAAAATTTTAGTTTTTCTGTTTCAGCAGCAAGAGCTGAAGCTAACACCCAAGGGTCTTCACATCCTTGACCAGTTGGAAGTAAAACACCCGTATATCCTAAATAATCAGCTGCCGCAGCAACTTGCTTATAATAACCATATTCAGCTGCTCTTCCTCGTTTTGTCGTTCCTAAATATCGACCATCTCCATAAGCCGGAATAAACCATAATAATTCCATACCTTTACACACCCCTTATTTATTTTGAAACGTATACTAACAAATTCTATATAAATTACCCCTAATAATTTATATGTTAATTCCTAGTCTCACCTTTAAAATTATCTCGCCATCTTAAAAACTTCACTTCTAATAAACGTACTAGAGAGTCAGAAAACTTCCCAACAAATGCAAAGATAATTATGCCGACAAATACGATATCTGTATTTGAAAATTGCCTTGCATCCATAATCATATAACCAATACCTTCTGTAGATCCCATAAGTTCTGCTACTACTAAACTCACCCATGCAACACCTAACGATAACCTTGCTCCTAGTAAAAGGTTAGGCAATGCAGATGGTAAAATTAGTTTCGTAATTAGTTTTCTTTTGCTAAACTCTAACACTCTCGCAACATCAAATAACTTTGAATCCACACCTCTAATACCTAAAAATGCGTTTACGTATAAAGGAAAAAATGCACCATCTGCAATTAATAGCACTTTCGATGTTTCACCAAAACCGAACCATAATACGAAAAGCGGCGCAACAGCTAAATGAGGTACAGTTCTTAACATTTGCACAGATGGGTCTAAATATTGCTCACTTCTCGTTGAAAATCCAACAATCGTTCCTAAAATGATTCCTAAGCCCCCACCAATAAAGAAACCAGCCGCAGCCCTGAATACACTAATACTTAAATGGCCGAATAACTCTCCTGTTTTAATAAGCTCTTGGAAAGCTAGAAAAATATCTAATGGTGTTGGTAAAACTGTTTTAGAAACAAGACCGAATACGCCAGCCAACTGCCAAATTATTAATATAATAACCGGTATAGTAATCGCCCTTACTAAAACTTTTACATTTAACTTTCGTACCTTCTTTATGCCATTTTTCTTAATCGTTATACTCGCTGGTTTCATAACAGCTTTCGTATTTTCCACTTTACAAAACCTCTTTTCACTTCGCTTTCAATGCTTTTTCTACGAAAGAATTATCTACAACTTTTTCCGTCTTAATTTCTTTCTTTATAGAACCGAGCTTATATTGAAAATCCGCTGTCTTTTGTTGTTCTGCTATTATTTCCTTCGTTACCGGAACTAAAATTGGTTTGTCGTGATTAAACACTTCTTTTACAATCTCTGCATCTATCTTTTTTACAGAAGTGTATACTTTTATTGCTTCATCTAAGTTAGCATCTTGCCATACACGTGCTTTCTCATAAACTTTGAGGAATTTCTCAACTAATTCTGGATGTTCTTTCGCAAATTTTGTCCTCGTAATTAAAAATTCTGGTGAAGAGACATTTAATGTTTCACCGTCTGCAATCACCTTCGCACCTTTATTTAACGTATGTAATGATATGAAAGGGTCCCAAATCGCCCATGCATCTACTGATCCTGATTCGAATGCAGGCTGCGCTTCATCTGGTTGTAATTGAATGACATTTACATCTTTTGCATCAATACCTTCTTTATCAAGTGCTCGATACAATAAATTAAAGGCACTACTTCCTTTTGCTACTGCAATTTTTTTACCTTTTAAATCCTTTACACTCGCAATCTTGCTATCTTTTTGAACGAGAATTCCAGTTCCTTTTCTCGCATAACTTGTATTGGCGATTTCGGTAAATCCAATACCTGCTGCTTGCGCTGAAATGACTGGAGAATTCCCTACTTCACCAAAGTCTAACCGGTTTGATGCGATTGCTTCAAAATAAGGAGGTCCACTTTGGAACTCTGTCCATTTCACTTTAACTCCTTCTTTTTTAAACTCCTCTTCAAACCATCCCTTTTTCTTTGCTAGTAATAGCGGGCTTAATCCTTGCTGTATACCAATTTGTATTGTTACATCTTCTTTCTTACTACTTGCTGTACTTTTTTCGCATCCTAATAAACATACTGATATAGCTAAAGCAAAAGAAAGAACTTTAAATTTTTTATACATATAAAATCACCCTTTTCCTATATACTTGTTTGAATCAATCCTCCATATTCAAACTGCTGTAATACTTTCGTTCGAAGTTGTTGGAACGATTGAGAAGTTTTATTTCGCGGATAAGGCAAATTATTTTCAATCACTTTATGTATTTTCCCTGGTTTTGCACTCATAATGATGATTCGGTTTGAAAGATAAATCGCTTCGTCTATATCATGTGTAACGAATATCATTGTTGTTTTTTTCTGCTCCCAAATATTTAGCAATACTTCTTGCAAATGACTTCGAGTAAAAGCATCCAGCGCTCCAAAAGGTTCATCAAGTAATAATACATTCGGATCTCTTAATAACGCTCTCGCTATCGCAACACGTTGTGACATCCCACCTGAAATTTCTTTCGGATACGATTTTTCAAAGCCATCTAAACGAACGATTTCAACCCATTCTCTCACCTTATCTTTCACATACTTATCTTTTAACGACAAATCTGCCGCTATATTTTCTTCAACTGTTAACCATGGAAAAAGCCTATGTTCTTGAAAAATAAAACCTTGTTTCTTACTCGGTTTTAAGATAGACTCCCCGTCAATAACAACTTCCCCTTCAAAATCATTATCTAGACCTGCAACAATTTTTAGTAATGTACTTTTTCCACACCCACTCGGACCAATTACTGTAACAAAATCCCCTTTCTCTAATTGAAAATTAATATTCTCTAATACTTGAACAGTACCAGTTTGTTTCAAAAAATATTTTGATACCCCATCAATTGAAACAGTCATTTCTTCCCCTCCTTAAAATGATTCATATAAATGAACAGATTCAGTATTTGTGCAATAAAAAAACCAAAGGCATTTTATCAACAGATAAAATGCCTTTGGTTTCTCCAATCAGCAATACGTTATGGAATTAAGTACATATTATACAAATATTTCCGATAAGTCAACTGGGTTTTAGCGAACATTATTTATTTTTAAAGATATCAGCAGTCCCTTTTATTTTTTTTGGAAGGAACGTTTTAATTGTATCCATTAATATATAAAGAGCTTCCTTCACATAACCACCTTCGAAATTTCCTAATGGTTCTGGTAATTCATCCTCATCTAATATGAAGTATTCTCCATTTGGAAGTACCATAATATCGATGATTAAATCTTCGAAGGAAACCACTTCGTCTTTTATTTGTGTATTTTTTACGATATTAAAATAGGAACCTAAATACTTCCCTTTTATATCTCTCCATACGTATAAATTGTACGGACAATCTTTCCAGTAATATGCGATTGTATAACTCCCTTTTGGGATTGTTAACTTAGTATCATTTGCAGTCATTGTAAATGAATACTGCACCTCGTGAAATAAAACGATACTTTGTGATTGCTTTTCAAGTAATAAACAATTGTGATCTACTATTGTTGAGTTATACCGGATTTTTCTTTCTATAATTTCACTTTTCGATGTAAGTAACTTATTCATTATTTTGTTTCCCCTTACACTAGTTCTATCCTCAATTATATCCATTTATATAGTGATAAAGAAGTATATAGTTTTTTATATAATGATTTATACAAGAAAAACTCCTTCTTATTTAGAAAGAGTTTTTCACTTCTAACGGAAGTTTATTTGTTTTTATGTAACTAACAGCACTATTACTCATGTTTTAACTTTTCCTTAACCGCATCATAAAATTTTCGTTCTTCATCAACATTTAAGTGCACACGACTTACTGTTTTAGAAAATCCATATAACAACTGTGCTTTCACTGGCTCTTTTAATGTTATTTCAAAAGTAGCAGGTTCTTTTATGAACTCCATAACAGTTGCATCCAATACCTGTTTCCCTTCTTTTGCCGTTAGCAATTCATCCTTGTAGAACGCAATATTATCAATTTGTGTAAATGATATAACAATTTTCTTTCCTAATCCAATTTGAATGATTACTTGTTCTTCTGTTACGATAAGTGGATTTTTACGCATCGCTTGTATTTCAGCTATAAAATAAATCATCGCGTATACATTTAAAATAAGTAAAATCCATGCTATTACTGGATTCCACTGGTGTAGCAAATAATGAAAACCAATACTTTCTATTAAGGTCGCATGGATGATCATGATATATACACCTATTGCACCAGTCTTTTTGTGATATGAGTATACGTATTCACCTTCTGGTACTTTTTCACGCCACGATAAAAATGCATAATAGATTAACTTACACTCCGTTACAATGATATCTATTAATTTATTTCTTTTCATAGTAGCGTCAAACGCAGCATCAATTGCATAAGAAAATGAAGAGTACTCACTTTTATATTCTTTATATTTTTTTATTATGGTAGGAAGCTTTCTAACAATTTTATATAGAAGGAATAACTCTAAACATACAAAAGCAATTTCTCCTGCAACTATAATATAAGAAACGTATGAAAAATCTTGTAAATAGTCACTTGGAATAATAAATCTTGCAAAAATATAACCAGCTATTACAACAGGAACTATATACGTTAACGAGTACCTTTTTCGAATAATGAAGAAATACGTGATGATTGGAATGACAAACATGCAATCTAATAATGACCCAAGTACAACTTCTTTCGGCGCAGCTGGTACTATTGGAAGAGCATACAATAAATAGTTTGATAGCATAATTAAAGAGACGAGTCCAATCCAAATACCTTTTCGCCTTCGCGATAGTGTAACATTCATACGTTCACTCCTTTATTTAAAAACCTCATTTAAGTGGTCTTTATAAAATGAAATGGCACGTTCAAATTCTTTTACTTCCTCTACTTTCACGACAGTTTCAAGTAATAATTTCATCGCTGACTCGTGATCGTTTACGTTATATTTTGCTAATGATAAAAATACTTTCATCGGATCGTTCTCTGGGAATTTTTTCACCCCAGCTTCTAATACTGTAATTGCCTTTTCATATTCCCCTATACAACGATATGTACTTCCTAGACCAATATAAGCACCGCAAAGGGATTCGCCATCAAGTCCATTTGCGATTGCCTGCTCATAATACGGAACTGCTTCTGTTTCTAGCCCCATTACATCATGTATCCACGCACACTGATACAGTACTTCTGCATCCTTTGTAAAGTTTGTTAATCCTATAAGCATCTCTTTAGACTGCGCATATTTCTTTTCGTTTCTAAGTTTAATAGCTTGCTTTAATAAATGTTCCATAGAATCCACTCCTCACCAATTATTCTGTGTATAGCTCTTGATTGATATACGCTTCACATTCGTGTAAAAGTAAAATTCCCACCAATTAAAGTTTCGCTTACTTATTACTATGCGGATTCATTCTTATCTAAAAACTTAATTTTAAAAAGCAGTGACACGATTACATAATACCTCTAAGCTTTTGACAATTTCTTTCGCTGTTTCATCTTTCCCATTACACAACTTCCCTTTACCATCTTGTCCAATTACATAATGCACAGCTCCGCGCAAATATAAAGAATGTGGTGAATTCGCAATCATTACATTCGCCCTTGCTTCTTTCATTCTATTTTTCGCTCTTTCAAACAGTTCTTCTTCATTTAAATCACTTTCAAGTTTAAAACCAATAAGTACTGTTTCTGGGTCCCATTCTTTTATTTGTTTTAATACTTTTGGAGCCTTTTGAAAGTGAATAATCGGTGCAATATCACTTGAAATTTTTCCGTTCATATTAAGAACATTACCATCTTGATCACAGATCTTCTCCACAATCCAATCTGATCCAGCCGCTGCCATAATAACCGCATCAACCTTTTCATGTGTGATGATACTTTTCATTTTATCTTGTAAATCAACAATCCCTTCAAATGGATGTAATTCTAACCCTCTATGTACATCGCTCGGTTTCTCCGCAAAATAACCGTGTAAATATATAACATGTGCCCCTTTAGCTAGAAGTTCTTCTGCGATTATCCTTCCGATTGTACCTTTAGCCATATTCGTATGCCCGCGTACTTGATCCCATTTTTCTAGACAACCACCGCTCGTAATTAATACCTTTTTCCCTTTCATTGTAACCATCCCTTACTAATTTTTCTTACGAAACCATTCTGTTCCAAAGTCAACTATATCACGCTGTTTCATTAGACGACACGTTGCATTCCCTATCTTCCCATTTTTTACAGTTCCTTTTCGCTCAAACTCAACACCAATTTCAACAAACTTCTCAGATTCGTAATCCATTTCAACAAACTCTTTCCACACTCTCTCACCGTTTTCTATAATAGGTGCTCCTACTTGTATTAACTCACATGCACCAGTACGCACCTCGGATAAATGAACAGACGTATTGGAATCATATCCAACACCAATTAATAATACGTACCCGTCTAAATCATATATTTTTCTTAATGGAGATTCTTCTCCAAAGCTCATTGATAACGAATGGTTCATTGTTATTTCTACTGCATGTTTTCCCCATGCAGCAAAACTTCCTAACGGATGATTACTACGTACTACATTCGGATATGTACGAAAACATTCAACTATTTCACCCATTCCCCTTGTTGGGGTTATACGTGAATCAAATGCCGGGACGTTATCTCGGATAATTTGCCACCAGTCTTCCGGTACAGGTGGTCTTGACCAATGTTTCGGATCGGATAAATCCGAAGATTGCGTTGGCATTATTATCGTTCCTTCTTCCGTAACAACTTTCATTAATGCTTCTACTACGGCAACCGCACCACCAGATATCCACCCGATAGAACTTAGTGATGAATGAACGATAATTGTCATTCCTTTTTCGATTCCTAATGCTTTTAAATCTTTTGTTATTGTTTCGATTGTATTTGGAAATTTTGTACTTGCTACTATATCATTCATTTTCATATTGGTTCCCCCACTAGCCATGTAAATTTAAACTTTTATATAAATATATTATCATATTTTTCTTAATTTTTAACTTAATCATATTCATTACTACAAAAATATGTATATTATTATACTGAAGACTCAAAACTCTATTAAAATCGTAGATAATGATGAACGAGAGTTTTTTGAAATGAAGAAAAATGTAGATCTTATTTTTTCAGACTATACTCCATATGCATATTTTTATACTATTTTTCCAAATAACAATGAAATCTTTCGATTTCCTTATATTTTTCTCCTAAACTTTTAACTCGAAAACCAATTCTTTTATAAAATTCTACCGCCCCATCGTCTGTCTCTGCTTCTATATAAGTCAATTGATATATTCTTACAACCTCTTTAATCATTTGCAGTGCAATTCCTTTTTGACGATAATCTGGATCCACTGCTATATGACATACTCGTGCTTTAGTTGCTCCGATTACTTCTATACCTATACAAGCTTTTTCTTCATATTTGTACAAAGTCCCTTTATTATTTTGATAAAGTAATACTGCTTTCTTTAAGCTTATTTCATTTGGACCGACGGCATATTGTAGCACATTTAATATTGAATCTTTTTCAAGTTGTTCAACAAGTTGTAAATTCATACTTTCATCCCTTTCTACGAAAAAATACTAGCTCTTAATAAAAAGAGCTAGTCTCATTACGCCGTTATTTTTTCTTCTTTTTTTACAACGACAGCTACATAACTATGAAGTATCATCCCAATAATAACGAGACTCATACCAATCCAAGATAATGATGACGGAATTGGTGCAGATAACCAGATCAGCTCTCCTACTAGCGCAAATAAAACTTCACCAGACTGCGTCGCTTCCACTGTTGCTAGTTTTTGTGGATCATCTTTCACAAGATCTGTTGCAAAGAAAAATAATACTGTCGCGATTAACCCCGAACTAACTGCTACAATAAAACATTGAAAAACTTGGCTACTTGACGGTAATCCGCCAGTTGATACTTCGTAACCAGATAATAAAAACCAAAATGGTAAACTTGCTAATGTCATACCGAGTACTCGCTGAAATACATCTAATTCCCCTTTACAAACTTGCATCATTTTTCGATTTCCAAGAGGATACGCAAATGCTGCAATAAGTACAGGAACTACACATAAAACGGTTTCACGAATACCTAATGAAGAAGCATGTTCTACTTGCATGAGAACAACACCAAATAAAATAATACCCGACATAACTAATTCCTTCATCGGAAGTTTTTTATGTAGTGGATCCACCGCAAAAAATGGTGTTAACAAAATCCCTGCAACGATTGTAATTTGCCATGTTGATGCAACAAGCCAACCTGGTCCGAACGCTCCAGCAAAACTAAGCGGTGCATAAAAGAGACCAAATCCAACGATACTCCATACTAACCATTCTTTCGGATTGTTTTTCATATATTGAAAGAGTTGCTTTAAGTTCCCTCTATACATAACAATAAGTAATAGCATTGGAACCATAAAATAATACCGTAATGATGCACTCCAAATCCAGCTTCCACCTTCTAAGTCCATTGCCCGGTTTAAAA
This sequence comes from Bacillus sp. FSL K6-1338, assembly GCF_038006965.1. Lineage (NCBI taxonomy): Bacteria > Bacillati > Bacillota > Bacilli > Caryophanales > Bacillaceae > Bacillus > Bacillus sp. FSL K6-1338. Next base: position 2,793,459 of record NZ_JBBOWI010000001.1, read on the forward strand.
CAAAGGTAAAGGCAAAGAAAAATGATGCCAGTATCCCTATAACAATTGCTTTCATTGTAAAACCCCTTGTTTAGTTTCTCCCTAATACTATACAACAAAATAAATATAATTAAAATTCACAATCTTTAACTTGTATGTAATCTAGCTCTATATAATTTCCTCAATCGACTTATATGTGCTTGATGATATCGATTATGATCTGCTATATGCCAAATTCCCCATCTTATAGTCGCAGTTTCCCCTTTTTCATACAAAACTTCCCGCGTTAAATCAGTTTCTGTTAGTTTCATACATTCTTCATGAAACAATTTTTGCACTGCTTCATAATCTTGCATTAACTCTTGCAACGTGTATTTTCTTAAACTCGGCATTTCTCCTACTTCATTCAACATAGGACCATATTTATTTTCAAATGTTGTTGGAACATCTTCTCCCTTGAAACGATACACCCAATGTAAATCGACAACTGCTAAATGCTGAAGTAACTGCCCAATACTATTTTCATTATTTTCAGACCCTTTATAGGATAGTTCGTTCTCTTCAGTACCTTCTACTAACCTTTGCAATCTATTAAACGTATCAGCAACCGTCGCATACAAAATCGCTACTTGAAGGTCCATATTTCTTTCTAAATGGAGATCTTTCATGCTAAACTTCCTCTCTTAAAAGAACAACACCATATGTTCATCATCACTATACACACCATTCATTTTTATAGCCCTTTTTTCAATTCCGTACGTTTTAAATCCCATTGATTCATATAATCGTTTGGCTGGTTCGTTCGTTGACACAACCCCTAAGTTCAATTGCTCTAGCTTCATCTCTTTTGCCCTTTCAATTGCTTTACGTATTAAATCACGTGCAAGACCACTTCTTCGATTTTCAGTATCTACATACATTGCAACGATATGCCCTTTATGCTTATATGCATCCTTTTCTTCTGTTAATAAAGTAACAACCCCAACTAAACGATTTTCATTATTAAAAGCACCAAATGTAAAACTACTGTTAGATGAAAGATTACTAGCAACGCGTTCAAGAGGGTTTTCTTGACGTACTGCTTCTTCATAAGTCGTTACAAATGCTTCTGGGTTTACTTGTAGTGCTTGTAAACGTAACTCCCAATATTGTTTTGCATCCGCTTTTGTAAGTAATCGAATCATTTTATCTTCCCCTTTTTCATTTACATAATATTTTTATAGGTTATTATTTTTTAATTCATACTCTTCTTTTAATATACTGTAACGATAGCGATGAATGAACTTCCCCTGTCTCAATCGATCATTTCTCATTAACCCTTCACATACAAATCCGGCATGTTCATAACTCTTTTTAGCTTGTGTATTATCTTCATCTACACGTAACCAAATTTTCTCCAATTCAAACTGGGAAAAACCTATATGTAACATGCTGTTTAGAGCTGCCATTCCAAATCCTTTACCCCAATAGTCTTTATTTCCAATCGCAATTCCTAGTTCTGCATTTTTATTTGTTTTATCAAAATTTTTAAGGTCTACCCATCCAATATGTATACCTTTCTCAGTAACAATTGCCCTTTGTTCATAACCATTTTTTCGGCTTATACAAGCTTCAATCCAGTTTCTCGTATCTTCACGAGTGAACGGAGGATATTGATCTGGTACGACTAAATGCTTTGTTACATCTCTATCTAATGACCATTGATAGCGATCTTCTACATCATCTAATGTCAATTCTCTTAATTGAACATATGGTACATTCATTTTTCTCTCCCCTTTTTATTTACCAATAGAAAATCCTTCGAACACTCTTCCACCATACTGTTCTAACGTCTTTTCTATAAAATGAATTAATTCATTTTTCTCTCCCGTTTTATAAAAATGATCAAAAGCGGCTACAAATTTGTTTGCATATTGCTCATCATACCTTCTTAGCACTCTAATGAACCATTTTGAACTCCCAAGCCACCTACCATTTACTCTTAATACATATTCATGTACTAAATCCGCTAATAGATTAGCGATAAACAATTCTTCTTCTCTTTTCGTTGCACCAATAAAGTCATCTAAAGTATCCGTAATAAAATATCGCTTCTGCTTAATCGTTTCTTCCGTCCATTTATCTGGTCCTTTATGTAGTAAACCATTCGCTTCTTTTTTTAATTTCTCAACAATTTCCTTTTCCCCTTTTAATGCAATCCCTTCTGAAACTAATTGTGGTAACGAAGGTCTCCCTCGATCACAATCCATTTTGAAAAAGGTTTTATATGTTTCAAAATTATGAACAAACACCTCAACAGGCCATCCATTACTATAGAAAGATTCTCTATAACAAGAAGTTAAACTTTGATCGACTATTACAATATCAAGGTCAGATGTTTTCGTCGCTTCTCCTCGTGCAACGCTTCCGCCGAGTAAAGCTACATCACAATTCGGAAATTGTGATGTAATTATGTTTTGTGCTGCTTTAATTGGTTTCATAACCGTTCCTCTTTTCTTATTTCACTTTCTTTTTTTCAGCTCTTTCTCTCGCTTTTTTTATATAGCTTTCTGCATCTGGTGTTTTACATGATGTCGCACCGTGATCAACCTCTACTTTTCCAATTTCACGCGCAATTTCAATCGTTTGTCGCTCTAAGTCTTCATTACGAATTCCTATTGCGATTAAAGCACTATTCATCGCTTCTTTTTTTCTATTTTTTTCATTATGTATATTTTCTTTAATCTCTTCTAAGTACGGAGAGAAGAAATCATCATGTAACGCTTTATTTTTAATCGCTATATTTGCTAATAAAGACCAGCCAGCTCTTCCAATCCATTCATCATTAAACTTTGTCCACTCTTCCATTCTTTCTATTGCAATTGGCGAAGTACATATAGATGTCATAAGAACATCCATTAAACAGTAATAATCAACATCCTGAACCCAACTATTAAGCTGTTCTGTCGTTATTTTCTTCGGATCTAAAATATAAGTTGCTAATGTCATTGCGTCCATATTTTTTGTTTCCCACAATTCAACTGCTAAATCATGATCTTTTTTTAGCTTCTTTTTTAACAATTTTAAATTCGCAAAACTAACTCCGAATAGTGGCTCTTTCGCTCCGTGGTTTTTATACGTTTTACGATTTTGTTCTGTTCCATATTTCTCTAGTTGCTGCATTACTTCCTCAAGAAACATATACCCACCTCTTTATCTTTTATGTTGACTTTATACATGTATGCACGATATATTCTACATTACTTTTTGGTTTTCCTATATTTATTTTTAAAATACGGTATGTGAAATTTCTAAACATTACACAGCCACACCATCAAAAAACTGTACCAGTTAAACATACAGTTTTTTGATGGTCCTCTCTATCATTTGGTCTATCCCCTATTTTTCAACTAATTTTTTTACATCTGACCACTCTTCTATTGACCCTGCGTCCGGAAAAACTGTAACTACATTAAAATTCGCACCTTTTTCTTTCCCAATTTGTTTAGCAGCTAATAAATTCGCTGCCGCAGAAGTTCCTATTTTTATACCAGTATCTTTGTAAAAACGTGCCATTTCATACAGGGTATCTTCATATGAATAAGTCCATTGTTTTTCTATCAAATTTTCTTCCTGTTCTATGAAATGTTGTTTCCTTCCTAAGCCGAACCCACCTGATCCAGCATATTTCTTTAAATCATTTGGTGGTTGTTCCGAAGCATAAGGCAATTCAGCAGGCATTACTAAATGTAGTTCAACATTTTTTGTATAATTCTTTATTGCTGTATAGCCTCCCATTAGAGTTCCACCAGTACCAGCAGATGCTACCCATGCATGTATTGGTTTTCCAATCATTTGTGCAATAATTTCTCGCCCTGTACCTTCAATATGACTTACTATATTTGCATTATTATAATGTTGGAATAAAAAGTATAATTCTGGATTTTGTTTGCTAATCTCTATTGCCTTCTCAATTACTGCGTAAAACCCCTTACATTTATCAACTAAGATTACGTTAGCACCATAATATTTGAGTTTATTTAATAGAGATTGACCAGTTGCAGAACTTAACACTAACGTGCATTCAATCCCTAAATAATTACAAATACACCCAATTGACCTCGCTAAGCTTCCACCACTATACTCTAAAATATTTTGTTTTTTGTCCGCTTCTTGTAAATATTTATTAATCATTCCAAGTGCGGCCCTATCCTTAATTGATCCTGTAGGATTATGCCATTCACATTTAGCATAGATAGAAAGGTTCTTCGTTTCTTCGCATTCTAATTTCATGAGAGGTGTATTTCCAACATGTTTAGAAAACTCTTTAAAATGTTTTACTATCATACTTTTATACCTCCTTCATAAATTATGTTTATTACATTTGCTCTTAGCCAAAATCTTTCTACATTTTAATAACTCTCTCAATAAGATTTTCTTATATAAAAATCCCTACAAACACTGTAGGGATTTATGTCTAAATCATTTTGTTACACTCTATTTCATATAATAATAGTTTCTTTATTCAGATGCATTCATAAGCACAATTCTCCAACCATCTGGATCCTCTATTGTGGTTCCTTTCTCTATCCAATACGGGTTTTCTGGTTCCACCTCATGATAGCCCATATTACTTAATCGATTCACTATCTTTTCAATTTCACCTTTATTAGGCATATAAAAAACTAGTAAATTATCTTTTGTCGGTGCCGGACATGGACTTCCATTAACATGTGTAGTAAACTCCAAATGATATTCTTCATCTGGTAAACCAAACATAACCCCGTCATATCCTTCATGATTGTGAAATTCCCCTATACGTTTTAATCCTAATCCTGTTTCATAAAAACTTATCACTTCTTCAAATCTATCTGTTGGTCTTGCAATTCTAAATTGAACCCAATTCTTCATGCAAATCTCCTCCTTTTCATTTTCCAAAGCTTTATAGTAATTAGTATAGGTTACATATATTCCCTTTAACATCCCTCATTAGTGTGAGCTTCCTAAGTTGAAAGACCTATAAGTTAATAAACAATAGGACTTTCGTATAAAATTCATATAAAATTAGTTATATAAATGTAGAGATGAAATACAAGCTATTACGTATGAAATAGTTCTCCTTGCAGGGCCTTTATATACCGATCAGCAGATCTTTGTACAGCTTTATTTGCATCTTCCACCACACCATGAAATGCATTATATAGTCGACTAAATTGGATATCTTTTACTTTCTCTGCCATATCTCTAACTTTATTCGCTGGTAATGGAATAAGATTGGGATAACTATACATAAAACTTACCCATTTTTGATCCGAAACTACTTGTATAATATCACCTGATAACAAAATACCTTTCCCTTCATTACCGTCTTTCCAATGTATAACAGTCCCGCCCTTAAAATGGCCTCCTAAGCGATGTAATATAAGTTCTTCCGATAACAAAAGATGCTCCCCAGACCAAAATTTAATTTGCTTACTCGGACGAACCACCCACTCTTTATCATCTTCATGAATATAAATAGGTACATTGAATGTTTCTGCCCATTTAACTTGTGTAGAATAATAATGTGGATGAGAAAGTGCTATTGCTTGAATACCACCTAAATCATATATACGTTGTATCGTTTTATCATCTAAATAACTAATGCAATCCCACATAACATTTAGAGTTTTACTTTGTATTAAAAATGCTGTTTGTCCAATCGCAAATTTAGGTTTAGTAGTAATGCTATACAAACCGCTTTCTTCTTTTATTATTTCGTTTTTGTATAAATTGCTATTTTGCATTGTTTCTAATGTTGTCCATGACTGCCCAATTGGATTAACATATTGTCTTTCCTCATTACAAATTTTACAACGAGAAGGTGCTTCTTCATTTTCGGGATACTGTACTCCACATGTAGTACAAATATAATTATTCATATTCCCACTCCTTTTTTTTATATAATTATTTCTTTACCAATATTTTAATAAAAAACAAAAATATTCGAATCAATAATTGGAACGAAAATGAAGTGATACGAAAGTATGATTAGTCTCCTTTCGTTTTAAGACTTTAGTCTAATTCCTATAAATTTTTTATTTCCTACTTCCAAGAAAATAGAGTTTTAATTTTATTAAAACTTTCTAATATATTTAATCCTTTAATCGTTAAAAGAAGGAGCAAATCTTCATAAAATAAACGAATAAATTAATAGTTTTTGTCAAAATTTTAACACAACAATACTTACTAACACACATCAGGGGGATATTAGGCTTAAATTAAGGAAAGATTTTAATAAAAAGCATTATAATGCTTTATGAAGGAATTACTGCATTAGGTGCTATTATGTTGTACGAGGTATTTAATATAGAAGTTTGTTGATAGAAATATCGGATCAATTAAATTTGATGATTGAAGAGTTTGTAACGAGAGATGAATATTGATTTCAAGCTTCATTTTAGGGGAAATAAACATCACAAACTACATGAATTAAAAAGTAGCCTTAAAGCAAAAGTCATATCCATGAAATGTTTAAATTCATATACAATTTTATACAACCACTTTTTTATAAAGCAAGAAAAGTGGTTGTATGTTTTAAAAAGTATTTTTTGTTACAAAATCATGCTACACATTTCATTAAACTACAACTACTCATTTTCTTTTTTCTTCTTTTGTTCCTCAGATGGCTCTTCTGTTGGATCTGGTTCTTGCTCATCCTTTTTGTTTAATTCATTATTTTTTTCCTCCTGTCTTTGTTCAGAAGGTTCCTCCGTTGGATCTGGCTCTTTTTCATCTTTTGGAGCTGGATTACAGCCAATTAATAATCCTACTGTAAATATGCTTGTCATTAATATTGAAAGCATTTTTTTATAATTCAATTAAAGCACCTCCTAAAATTAATATCCCTTGTATTGTTTCCAATTCACCATTCAATTTATCCAATCATTTGTGATGTTTCTTCCAAAATGACATTCCTTTAAAATCTTGCATACTTTTTGCCAAACTTTTTTACACTTGTAAAAAAGTTTTTTTGCATTTCCCTACCTATAATTGCTAATATAGTAGAGTAGAACTTTTATAGAGAGAAGGAAAATTATGCACAATGGAATTCGAATGACAACTTTGGTAAAAAGGGCTATGTTGGTTTGTGCGGGGGTATTATTTACATACGAAGCCGCTTTAGGATCAGTACATACTGCTTTAGCTAGTACAGAGGATGAAGCAAAATCTGTTCAACTTGTAAGTGAGATTCAAACATCTCTTGCTCCGAAAGAGGCTCCAAAGCATTATAACGGACAAGTTAGAAAAGTCGCTTACTTAACATTTGATGACGGTCCCGGAAAATACACAGCTGAGCTTTTAGATATGTTAAAGAAAGAAAATGCAAAAGCAACATTCTTCCTAATTGGTTCAAACGTAAAAGCTTTCCCTGATCTTGTAAAACGCGAAGATGCTGAAGGCCACTACGTTGGGATGCACAGTATGACTCATAACTACAAGAAACTTTACACTGAAGGTCATTATGTAGATGAAATGAAGGAAGATCAAGGCTTAATCGCTGGTGTTTTAGGTAAATCACCAGTATTAACTCGCCCATCTTACGGATCAATGCCAGGATTAAACGAAGCTCTTCGCAACAAAGTTGTAGAAAATGGCTTAAAGGTTTGGGATTGGACAATTGATTCTTTAGACTGGAAATATAACAAAATGCAAGTTGATGCTGCATCTGCTAAAATTGTAGAGAACGTACTACATGGTGCTACAAATCCAACAGAAGTTATCCTTATGCATGATATTCATCCACAATCGGTAAAAGCAGTACCTGGAATTATTAAAGGACTGAAAGAAAAAGGATATGAATTAGAAGCATATAATGAGAACGAACACTTCCCATTAAACTTCTGGCATGATAATCGTATGTAATGAAAAGACTTGATTCCCTCTAGTAGGTTATCAAGTCTTTTTTATCGTTTTGGGAAATTTCTTTGTTGCTCTTCAATAAAAAGAATAATCTTTTCTCTGTCCTCTTGTGTAATACTTATAGAAAATTCGTACTCCTCTTCCTTACACCATGAAGGGGTAAGTTCCTGAGATAATCGGACTACAATTTGAAACTCATCTTCATTTTCCCCCATTAATTCAAACGCTATATTAGGCTCTATGAAATCTAGTTCGGTATATGTAGGATTCGGTAATGATTGAAACCATTTTTTCATACGCTGTAAGTCGAACGTTTGTAGAAAAGGATCCATCGTTTCAAAAACTTTATTTCCTTCTGACAGTTTCGCTTTTACTATTAGCCAATTTCTATCACACTCCTCTTTTGCATCTTTAAATTGGTATTTCACCACCTCTAAATGTAATGCTATTTTTTATTTTGAAAATTCATAATTTTCTCATCTTCTTGCTATAAAACTTTTACTTTATAAATTTGAAATTTATACGCCTTTCTTAACTTGTAAGACACTTTCTATCTCCCGTTAATTTCAACTCTTAGATATAATGATTTTTATTTACTAATACATATGACTGATTTTAACATATCATCCTTTATACATTAAATAAATTTGATTTGCAATATAATCTGAACTAAAGTGAAGTCCATTCCTTATCCACCACATGATAATCCCTACCAAAGAGGCTGTTTTAATATCAACTGCAACGTAATCATCAGGTAAATTCTTTTTCGTATTCTCTCTTCTCGTTTCTATTAATTGCTTTAAAAATAAAAACAATTGCTCCTCAAATTGATTCATTTTAAATAATATAAATAAAAAATTTCGGTGAATATATAAATAATCTAGCAATTGTGTTAGCTTTTGTTTTTCTGATAAATCTTTTGCATGTATTAAATCAACAATTTTATTTGAATGCTCATTTAAAATTTCGCTAGTGATTTGGTCTAGTAAATCTTGAATATCTTGATAATGCAAATAAAATGTTGTTCGATTTAACCCTGCTTTTGTTGCGATTTTCTGAACCGTTAAGCTTGAAATAGTAGGATTCGCCAATTAGCAGGTGCTATTGGAACAGCAGTTATTATCACGGTGTATACAATTCAATCCACTTCACACATTTCACAGTTATCTAGTGAGAATGGAAATATATCAGCTATGCAAGTAACAAACTTATCTTCTATCTATAGCTCAAGTGATGCGTACGTATTTATGTTAGTCTTATCTATTGTGGCTTTAATTATTGCATGTTTCACGCCTAAAAAAGTAATAATCAAAGATACGAAAGTAAATCTTCAAACAAAAAATGATAATTAAAAATTAAGCACTTAAAAGATGGTTCCAGAATTGTACCGTATCCATCTTTTTAAGTGTTTATGCACCATAATTATAATCCTTAATTACTATTTGAAGAGATTGTATTTTAATAAATAATCCTTAGAATTCTTAATACGGAATAGCTTATAAGTACATATTAATTATAAGGAGTGATATATTTATGGATTTTCTTTCACCTGAATATTTGTCTGCCTTATTAGCAATTATCGTAATCGATTTAGTGTTAGCCGGAGATAACGCCATTGTAATTGGATTAGCAGCAAGACGATTACCGAAAGATCAACAAAAGAAAGTTATCATTTGGGGAACCGTTGGAGCAATTGCTATAAGAGCTCTTGCTACTTTAGTTGTCGTTTGGTTATTAAAAATACCAGGATTACTTTTAATTGGTGGTGTACTTCTTATATGGATTGCTTACAAATTAATTGCTGAAGGCAAAGACCATGATATTAAGGCAGAAGAAGGATTTTGGTCTGCTATTAAAACCATTATCATTGCTGATGCGTTAATGGGTATTGATAATGTACTCGCTGTTGCAGGAGCTGCGCATGGTAACTTTTCTTTAGTAATCATCGGGCTATTAGTTTCTATTCCTGTAGTCGTATGGGGCAGTACATTGATTTTAAAATGGGTAGATCGTTTTCCTGTCATCATTACGATTGGAGCAGCGGTTTTAGCTTATACTGCTGCAAAAATGATTGTAGATGAGAAATGGTTCGCTGGATTTTTCGAAAGTAACCCTTTCATTAAATGGGCATTTATCATTATGATCATTGTTGGTGTAGTGTTCTTCGGAAAAGCAAAACAAAAAGCAACAGCTAGTTCTGTCTAATAATGATGGTATATTTACAAATAAAAAGCGCTATTCATATGAATAGCGCCTTTTATTATTTAGCTTCCCCTTCCGGAGACGTTTTTACCTTCGTTTTGTTTTTATCACGATTGTTATAGTTATACTTCGAACGATCTACTGGAGTGAATCCTTCCGGTGTGTAGAATCGTAATAAGTCACCATTTACGACTTGGTCAGAGTATTTTAGTGAGTTTTGAACCATTTGTTCATTTTTCTTTATTTCATCTGTAAATTCTACAGGTTTTCCAGTTGTTGTATCATAGTATTTGCCGTTTAGTGCAGTAACAGTTGGGCTTACGTAGTTACCGTTACGGAACGCAACGACTTGTTTATGCTCTGGTGATAATAAATCTGAACCGAATTGAACATAGTTTTTCGTATCTGTACCTAGTAAGTGTAATAACGTAGGAAGAACGTCAATTTCACCGCCATATTGATGTTGTACGCCACCTTTCACTCCTGGTACACGAACGATTAAAGGCACACGTTGTAACTGTGCATTTTCAAATGAGTTCATTTCTTTACCCATTACTTTTGACATTGCTGCGTTATGATTATCTGAAATACCGTAATGGTCTCCGTACATAACGATAATTGAGTTATCATATAAACCAGATTGTTTCAAGTAATCGATGAAGCCTTTTACAGATTCATCTAAATAGCGTGCTGTTTGGAAGTACGTATCTACTGATGAATCACCTGTTGTTGCTGGTTCAATCGTTGCTTCTGCCTTATCAATTGGATAAGGGAAATGGTTCGATAACGTAATAAACTTCGTATAGAACGGTTGTTTCAACGTTTGTAATAACGGAATAGATTCATTAAAGAACGGTTTATCTTTTAATCCGTAGTTTACTACGTCTTTTTCATTCATATCGTAGTATGACGCATCAAAGAATTTATTAAAACCAAATGATTTATAAATATCGTCACGGTTCCAGAATGTTTTGTAGTTACCGTGGAATACTGCTGATGTGTATCCTTGTTGTCCTAAAATAGCTGGTGCTGATTGATACGTATTATGAGATTTCGTTGTAAAGACAGAACCTTGCGGTAAACCAAACATTGAATTCTCTAACATAAACTCCGCATCAGATGTTTTCCCTTGTCCTGTTTGATGGAAGAAGTTATCAAAGTATAGCGTATTCGCATCTTTTGTAAATGAGTTTAAGAACGGTGTAACTTCTTGACCATTTAATTTGTAATCAATTAAGAAGTTTTGGAATGACTCTAAATGAATATAAATTACGTTCATTCCCTTTCCTTTACCGAAATACTCAGGATTTGGACTTGCATAAGTTGATGTTAAATAATTTCGTACTTCTGTCATATTATCGCCATCAGCTAATGCTCGTTCTGTCGATGCTTTCGCACTTTGAATTCCATCATAAATTGTGTAGTTGTATGCCCCTAAATATTTCACAATATAATTACGGTCAAACGTTCTTGTTAATAATTCCGGACGGTCAGACTCTGCAAGACCTAAATTAACACTGAATAATAAAATACCTGCTACAAATACTAGAGATACTTTATGCTTCGCAACACGAATTGGTTTTGGATTTGCAAATTTTGTTGCAACTAACACAATTAATATAATCGTGTCTAAGAAGTATAGTGGATCATAAAGATGTAGCAACGCAAGAATACTACCACCTAAATCTCCAAAGTTATTCGTTTGTGTTAATGTTGGGAACGTAATAAAGTCACTGAAAAAGCGATAGTAAACTACGTTTGCATATAAAAGAATCGACAATAACAAGTTGATAACAATTAACCAAATATAAGATCGCTTCCCTTTTGCAAATAATGCAAGTCCTAAAAATAGAACTGCTGAACTAAGCGGGTTAAAAAACAGCAAGAATTTTTGGATTGTGTTTGAAATTCCTAAATTAAATTCCGTTACATAGGCTGCATACGTTTTGAGCCACAATAAAATAACGGCAAACAGAAAGAATCCAAAATGATTGCTTAACACACTTTTGCTCTTTAATAAGAACTGTTTCATTTCTCCACCTCTTTTGATCATCCAAGGCTTATTTTTTATAAGTCTGTCTCTCTATTCGATTTTTCTTCTTCAAATAGATTTTTTTATTTAACTATATGAAGAATATTAGTAATTATAATTTGAAGCTTGTATTTATTCAACTATTTCTTTTTAAACATTTTGACCTTGGTTTCTATTTAATAAAATAAATTTGTAACATTTCCTGTTTTCTCCCAAGATTCATCCACTAATTATGACATCCCATACTATATACCTTTATAAACTCATTCGCAAACTATTCTATCTCCAATTTTGGTACATATTTCACATGACAAAATAATGTTATTTAATTATATTGCTCACCTTACATTCCCCTGCTTCAACTAAATCTTAAAGTCATTACATCTCTTCCATACATGAAAAATCCTCATGTTCACTAATATTATATTTGAATAATTATTCATTTGCCCCCACCAATGGTGTTATGTTTTCTCGACAAAAAAACTCGCTCTAAAAAGAGCGAGTTTTTTCATTATATATTATTGACCTTTGTACATTGCATCTACTTGTTTTTGAAGTTCTTCATTTTCTAAGTACTCATCGTAAGTTGCTTCTTTATCGATTACACCGTTTGGCGTTACTTCGATAATGCGGTTTGCAATTGTTTGTACGAACTGATGGTCATGAGATGTGAATAACATTGTACCTTTGAAAGCAATTAAACCATTGTTTAATGCAGTGATAGACTCAAGGTCTAAGTGGTTCGTTGGATCGTCAAGTGTGATTACGTTCGCACCACTTAACATCATTTTAGATAACATACAACGAACTTTTTCGCCTCCAGATAATACAGAAACGTTCTTCTTAACTTCTTCACCTGAGAATAACATACGGCCTAAGAAACCACGTAAGAAGCTTTCTGACTCATCTTGTGGAGAGAATTGGCGTAACCAATCAACTAAGTTGTAGTCATTGTTCTCAAAGTACTTAGAGTTATCTCTTGGGAAGTAAGATTGAGATGTTGTAACACCCCATTTGAATGAACCGCTATCTGGCTCCATTTCACCCATAAGGATTTTAAATAATGTTGTCATCGCAATATCGTTACGACCGATAAATGCAACTTTATCACCTTTATTTAAAGTGAAGTACACATTATCTAACACTTTTTCGCCATCAATTGTTTTAGAAAGACCTTCAACAGTTAATAAGTCATTTCCTATTTCACGCTCAGGTGTGAAGCCAACGAATGGGTAACGACGTGATGATGGTCTAATATCATCTAATGTAATTTTATCTAATAATTTTTTACGAGAAGTTGCTTGTTTCGCTTTAGATGCGTTTGAGCTAAAGCGTGCAATGAAGTTTTGTAACTCTTTTACTTTCTCTTCTTTTTTCTTATTAGCATCTTGTGTTAATTTTAAAGCTAACTGGCTTGACTCATACCAGAAGTCATAGTTACCAACATAAAGTTGAATTTTACCGAAATCAAGATCAGCCATGTGCGTACATACTTTATTTAAGAAGTGACGGTCATGGGATACAACGATTACTGTATTTTCAAAGTTCATTAAGAAGTTTTCTAACCATTGAATCGCTTTTAAGTCCAAGTGGTTGGTAGGCTCATCTAGTAATAGAATATCAGGTTTACCGAATAATGCTTGAGCAAGTAATACTTTTACTTTCTCTGCACCAGTCAATTCTGATAATTTTTTGTCGTGAAGATCTTCACCAATACCAAGACCTTTTAGAAGGATTGCAGCTTCTGACTCAGCTTCCCAACCGTTAAGCTCAGCGAACTCACCTTCAAGTTCTGCAGCACGCATTCCATCTTCATCACTAAAGTCTTCTTTCATGTAAATAGCATTTTTCTCTTGCATTACTTTGTAAAGTTGCGTGTGACCCATAATTACTGTTTCTAATACTGGGAACTCTTCATATTCGAAGTGGTTCTGTTTTAATACTGCTAGACGCTCACCTGGCGTAATATGTATATCACCTGTTGATGGTTCAATTTCTCCAGATAAAATCTTTAGAAATGTTGATTTACCAGCACCGTTTGCTCCGATTAAACCGTAGCAGTTACCTGGCGTGAATTTTATGTTAACATCTTCAAATAATTTGCGATCCGCGAAACGCAAACTAACGTTACTTACTGTAATCATTTGTGTCCTCCTACTAATACCGCTTATTTCAGCGTTTTCTCACCTATTGTCTTAAAAAATCGCATATTACGACTCAATTATTGTAGACTATAGCTATTATATAGTAGAAGCTGGATGAATAGCAACGGTTGATTACTATTCATCCCTTTTCTATCTTGAATAAAATGTACGTTTTTAACGAAATAATATTATATAGAAGCATATTTCATAATGAACAGAGATATGAAAGATGAAAAATTCGCAAAATATAAAGATGTGATGGACAAATTTATTAAATAAGAAGAATCCCCTTTTAAAAGGGGATTCTTTTACTTTCTTTTACTTAATTTTTTCGTATAATTCTTCATTTTATTCGTTAACCCTATTAACGCAGGTATCAATATTGGCATCACAATAATAGCTAATAATAACAGTGCAACACCAACAACAGATGCTACTTGTATAAGCGTCAATACACCTGAAGGGATTAATGCAGCAAATGTACCACCTAAAATAAGTGCCGCTGATAATACGACTCCTCCTATGTGACGAGATGCATTTACAATTTTCGTTGCTGGGTCCCCCTCTAGCTCATTGTATCTCATCATTACGAAAATGCTATAATCCACACCTAAAGCGACTATCATTATAAAACTAAAGAATGGTACATTCCAGCTCAATGACTCTACGTTTAGTATGTGTGTACTAATTTGTTCACTTATACCAAGTGATGCAAAATAAGCTAATATTAAAGATCCAATAATGAAGATTGTATTTAAAAATGACCGTGTAATAACGAGTAATACAACCGCAATTCCAATTAACATAATTGTAGCTGTACGTAAGAAATCTTGGCCCGTTACTTCTTTTAAATCAACGTTTCTTGCTGTTGTACCGCCGATCGCTTTTTTTGTTGATTTTAATTCTGTACCATTTAATGTACCGTCTATCGTTTTATTAATTTCTTCAATGATTGGCATCGCTTCTTTTGAATACGGATTTACGTCTAAAATGATTGTCATTTTAGCAGTCTTTCTATCATGTGACATGTACGTATTCAATGCTTTTTGGAAATCTTCTCCCTCTAAAACTTCTTTTGGAATATAAAATTTCTCAGAGCTTTTTGATTCATTCAATTCTCCTAAATATTTCTGAGCATCCCCTAGTCCGTTACTTACCTTTTCGAGCCCTTCTGTACTTTTAGATAATCCTGATTGTAATTGCCTCATCTGTTCTTGCAAGTCTTTCAGCCCGGTTAATAACTGGCCTTGCCCATCATTTATTTTTGTTAATCCGGTTTGTAACTCAAATGACTTGTTCGCAATTTGTTTAGAACCTGAAGCACCTTCATCTAATCCATTTTTAAGATCAGCTGCTCCTTTTTGTAATTTAGTAACTCCATTGTTCATTTCTTTTAAACCGTTATCCACTTTCAATAACGATTGATTCGCTTCTTTAAATGAGCCCATCGCCGCTTTATGATGCGTTGCTAATTGATTTAATTCATTTGAAAGCACACCTAATTGCTTCTGAGCCTCTTTAGCAATTCCTATCGTTTGTAGTATGTTCGGATCATTTGCTAATTCTGGTTTCGTTTGAATAAAATTGGTCATTAACACTTCAATTTGTTCATAACCTTTTTTCGCACCATCAATTGCTTGAGAAATACTTCCGAAGTATTGATCGTAAGAGCTTAAACCTTTTTCTAACTGTGCATAACCAGCATGAAGTTGTGAAGTTGCATTAGATAAAACATTTATATTTTCATTTACTGAAGTTAATCCACCCTCAATTTGTTGCGCACCTTGTGCTCCGTCATTTATACCACTTGATAGTTGATGTAAAGCTGTTCCTAATGCCGTTACACCGTTTTTCGCTTCGTTTGTTCCATCAATTAACTTTTGAACGTTTGCAAGACTATTTGAGTCTTTACTACCCATTTTATCTTTCGCAGCAGTTAACCCATCATTAATGTCCTTTATACCACCATTGGCATCTCCTAACCCCGTATTTAGTTCTCCAGCTTGTTTATTTATATATAGTTCTTTTATCCTTTCCCCAGTTGGACGCGTCGGTGAATATACTTCTGACACACCTTTCACTTTCAAAATCTTATCAGTTAGTTCATCTAAAGTTTGAAGAGAACTCGCCTCGTCTAACTTGTTATCCGATTGAATGACTAACGTACTTGGTGAAGAAAAACCAGGTGGAAAATGTTCTTCTATTACGTTAATCCCCTTTTTCGATTCATATTTATTATCTACTTCAAATAAATCATTGTAATTTAGTGTGTTAGAATATTTCATTAGGAAAGGAATCGATATCACAAATACAATGATTAAAGCTGCGAATGGTCTTACTACTGAGTTTTTCGCAAGAAATCCCCATAAACGACTATCCTCATGACCTTTAAATGTTTTTACTGGATAAAACATTCCTTTTCCTAAAAGCACCATAAAAAATGGATTTAACGTAGTTAATACGAGTAATAATACTGCGACACCAATTGCTACGGCTGAAGTAGATTGATATAATTTAAAACTCGCTAAAGCAAGAGATGCAAAACCAATTAGTACTGCTATCCCACTATATAAAACGGTTTTCCCTGCCGATTTAAACGTTTCTTTCGTAGCTAAAAATGCATTTTCTTGTTTACTTAATTCTTCCTTAAACCTTGTATATAATAAAATGTTATAGTCTGTTCCAACCCCAAACAGGACAACAACTACAAACACTTGTGTAAAGTTAGAAAACGGAAAATTAAATTGATCTACTAGATGGGCAATAATCCCCATTGAAACTAAATATGATACACCCACTGTAAGCAGAGAAACGATTGGAACAATTGGTGAACGAAATACAATGATTAATACAACTAAAATGAAAATGATAGAAATAACTTCTGTCTTTTTCACTCCCTCTTGAGAGGATGTAAGAAAATCACCCGCTATTAAATCACTTCCTGTTAAGTACGTTTTAACTCCCTTCGGTTTAATTTTATTATGAAGCCCATTTGCAATTTTTGATATTTCACCATGTTTTTTATCTACAGAAATTTGCGTTAAAATGGTCGTATTGTCTTTAGATATCAATTGTTTTTCCAAGTCTTTATTATCTAAATGTGAAACAACTTCCTTAATTCTGAAGTGACCCCTAAAAGTTAGACACGGTTATTTGATTAGGCAGCTTGATAAAAGTGAGTCCGGTATTGTACCGGGCTCATTTTTAATTTTGCCTTAATCCGTTTCGTATTATAATAATCTATATATTTTTCTAATTCTATTTTAAAGTGCTCTACATTTTCAAATTCTTTTATGTAGAGGAACTCCGATTTCATAATCCCAAAGAAATTTTCTATTACTGCGTTGTCGTAACAGTTGCCTTTTCGAGACATACTCTGGACGATAGCTCTTGATTCTAGTGTACGGACGTATTGTCTCATTTGATAATGCCATCCTTGATCCGAATGCATCAGTAGCTGGTGCGTTTCAGGTAAACGTTCCAATGCTTTCTCTAACATGTCTGAAACAAGCGAATACGTCGGTCTAGAACCAATTGTATAGGTAATAATTTCACCATTATACAAATCTAATACAGGTGATACATACAGTTTTTCTCCAAACAATTTAAACTCTGTGATGTCTGTTACCCACTTTTGATTCGGTGCATCTGTATGAAAATTACGCTCTAAAATATTAGGTGCAATTCTACCGACTTTTCCTTTATAGGATTTATATTTCTTCATACGCACAACACACTTTAACCCAAGCTCTTTCATAATGCGCTGAACCTTCTTGTGGTTCACTTTCTGGCCACGATTCGTTAATTCATCACGAATGCGACGGTAACCATAACGACCTTCATTTTCCTCATAAATCGCTTTAATCTCAGCTTTCAAATCGGCATCTACATCTGGACGATTCATTTTCTTTACTAAATCATAATACGTGCTTCGAGGAATAGTAGCTAGCTCCACGAGTGCCTTCACCGAATATTTATGCCTTAATTCATAGACTACTTGCGCTTTGTCTTGTTTTGTGATTTTTCCTTGTTTTGAACTAAGGCATTTAACTTTTTTAAGTACTCATTTTCCATCTCAAGCTGTTTAATGCGTGCTTCAAGTGCTTCGACTGACCCTTCAGCTAAATGTTGTTTTAATTGTTTATTTGAATCTTTTTTCATGGATGGACGCCCCTTTTTCTTAGATTGAAGGGCATCAATTCCTTGTGTTTCGAGCTGTTTTTTCCAAACAGAAATCGTTGAAGGGGCAGGAATATTAAAGATAGCTGCCGTCTCAAATAAGGACATACCGTTTTCAATCATAAAGTTTAGTACGTCTAGTTTAAATTGTTGTGTGTAATTTGTACATCGTTTTAGAAAAGCTTCCAGACCATTCTGTTTATATTGGTTTACCCAATTCAAAATGATTGTGTCACTTATACCGAGCGATCTACCCATTTCTCGATAACTTTCATTTCCGTTCAAATAACGTAGAACGATTTGTATTTTTTCATCAGCTGTAAATTTAGCCATAGAAAAACTGCACCTCCAATTGTTAGACTGTGTCTAACAATTGGGGTGCAGTTCATTCCTAATTGCTCTTTTTCATTTTGTAAAGCGTTGATTGTTTTTATTATTTCATCTTTTTGCTCAGTTGTTAAAGCTGCTTTACTTCCACTATTAAAAACAGCTATAACATCATATTTTTCTGTCCCGTCTTTATCCATCTCTCTTATCATTTTGTCAGCGATACTACTTTGCTCTGTATTCGGAATCGTAATATGCCCTTTTTCTTTCACTAATTTATCCATATTAGGCATCGTTACGATCATTGTAATAGTAATAACTATCCATAATAGAAAAGATAAACTTCTCCAATTTTTTAGCTTACTCATTTTAATCATCTCCCGTTTTGAAAGTATAATGTTAGTTCCGGAATGAATATTCATTCCTATTATTTTGAAACTATTTTTAGGAATGAACGTTCATTCCTATCATTCTATTGATTTATTCTATAGACCCTATTAAACTAATCTTTTCCGGAATGAATGTTCATTCCTTTGGTTGCACAAATACCCTCTCCTACTTTCATTTTTTAAATCTATTTAGGAATGAATATTCATT
This sequence comes from Bacillus sp. FSL K6-1338, assembly GCF_038006965.1. Lineage (NCBI taxonomy): Bacteria > Bacillati > Bacillota > Bacilli > Caryophanales > Bacillaceae > Bacillus > Bacillus sp. FSL K6-1338. The sequence goes on from NZ_JBBOWI010000001.1 coordinate 2,812,800, forward strand.
CCTGTCCTTATAAAGCTATAGAATCAAATGATTCTAATAGCATTCCAAGAGCTTTCTTCCAATTCTTTTACTAACTCTTTCGAGTATTCTAATTGCCCTGTTGCAATTACTTTCGTTAATGCTTCTAGCGGCTGATATACAATAATAATTAAAGCAACTGGAGGCAATGGACGAAGAAAACCTTTTGCGATTCCATCTTCAATAATATTCATAAAGAAGCCTATAAAATCGTCAAATATTTTCTTACTTTGTTCATCAAGAAAATAACTGTCACAGTGAGAATTTGTAAATAAAAAAGCGTCCACATTGTTTCTCGCAAATTCAAATAAACGGTTGTACGTATGACTAAACTGTTCACGAATATTTGCTTCAACAGGAAAATCTGTTTTTATCATTTCAGAAAGCTCTAACATACTTTTTGAAAATAATGAGTTAACTAGTGCCTCTTTATTTTCAAAATAGCGATAAATAGTACCCGCACCGACTTTTGCCTTTTCAGCGATCATTGGAATTGTCGTACCATCGTAACCACGCTCTGCAAAAAGTTGCATCGCAGCATCAAAAATATCCTCTTGTTTGTTTTTAGCCATTTTTTCCACCTCTATTTTTAGGAATGAAAATTCATTCCGTTTTTAATTATAAATTACAAGGACTAAAAGTCAAGTGCGTAACTACGTATAGTTGCAATTTTAATCCCTTGTTTGTGAATCAATTTATATCAGCGGTTTTTAGAATACATCGACTTACCGACAAAAACGAGAACCAAAGAGAAAACCGTCCCAAATTTTGTTTGGGACAGCCCCATTTCCTATTTAAAGCTTAAAAGAAATCATAAATAAAAGCTTTACGTACTGGAACTATATTCTCAAATGCTTGTATTTCCTCTTCGCTTCCGCTAATGAATTCTAGTTCATTAAGTTCTAACGGACGCTTGTAGCCAAACATTATTGTAGATAATGCGTTAATATCCAGCTTAATTCCTTTATCTATTGTTTCCTCTTTCATAATTGTTATTTCATGATTCGCAAGCCTCACTGATACGTTGTTCCACGGAGCAAATGCGTCTGTAATGTGTAGAATCACTTCTTGCTGTACATTGTTCCAGCTCAACTCATATTGTTTTAAAAACTGCTCTACATCTACAATTCTTCCCATAAAATATGGTTTTATTTCTGTCTTCACGCGTGGCTCTTGCAATGAATATAGCAACGGTTCGTTTTCACTTACTGTCATTTCAAGTTCTTTAATCATAGAATCATGCTGGCAAATAAAGTTCCACAGACCATTTCGTGCTTCATTATGCAGTGGTACAAATTCTTCTACTGTCATTTTATAGTTTTCTATTTTGTATAACATGTAACCTGCTGCCTTTTTATTTTCATCATAGTAAATCGCTAATGTTAAATCATCATAAACTGCTTGTAACCACCAGTTCTTCTCTCGAACTAACATACCTGAAAAACGTTCTGCAAATACTTCATAGAGCTTCTCGACTTCTTCTGGATGATTTTCTTTATTGAAACGTTTCACAGTGCCATTTACTTGTTTTTTCATCACTAAATCGCTCTTAGTCATATGACATGTGACTAAATTCGCACAAAGTTCCCAGCCGTATTTACGGTAAAATGAAACCGCAAATGGATGTAACATAGAGACTGTATAGCCATCTTTTTTCATCGTTTGAAGTGAATATTGAAGTAGCTCTTTTACATACCCACTTCTTCTGTACTCTGGATACGTCGCTACTCCTGCAACGCCACCCATTTTAAATTTTTCTTTACCTATGTAAATATGAAACGGAATAAGATGTAGTTTTGCTGCTAAGTCTTCCCCTTCCATAATGCCGTATATTTTATGACTTTCCTTCATCTTTGTAAGTTGCTGCTGTAATCGTTCCTCATCTACTTTATATTGAAAAGCGTATTCTGATAAACGTAATGCTTCTCTGAACTTATCTTCTTTTAATTGTATGACATTCATATAATTCTCCTCCATTCCCTGTTTGAATTGTATCACAATTCTTACTTTTGTAGTTCGGTAAGTGAAATTAGAAAGACGTTTTAACAAAAAAAGCAGATACATCACGTATCTGCTTTCCACCCTTATTATTTAGCTAACTTTTGAAGTTCATCAAAGAATGTAGGATATGATACACCTACTGCTTCTGCATCTTCAATAATTGTTTTTCCTTCTGCCAGGCAGCCAGCAATCGCAAGCATCATTCCGATGCGATGATCACCATAACTATTTACTGTATTGCCTTTTAGAGCTGATTTTCCGTAAATGATCATGCCGTCATCAGTTGCTTCTATGCGAGCTCCTAGTTTCGTTAACTCAGCAACGACTGTATCAATACGATTTGTTTCTTTTACTTTTAATTCGTGTGCATCTTTAATTACTGTAATTCCTTCCGCTTGCGTTGCCGCTAATGCGATTACAGGAATCTCATCGATTAATCTAGGGATAATATCTCCGCCAATTTCAATTCCTTTTAATGAAGATGTTTCAATTGTAATATTTGCAGCTGGTTCTGATGCCCCTTCGTTAATTAGATCTACAGTGAACGTAGCACCCATTTTCTCTAAAACATCAATAATACCTGTACGAGTTGGATTCATTCCTACATTTTGTAATACTAGTTTACTATTTGGGATGATTGCACCTGCTACTAAGAAAAATGCTGCTGATGATACGTCACCTGGCACTTGAATGTTTGTTGCTGTTAATTTTTGTCCACCTGACAGCTTCACTGTCTTTCCTTCTCGAGTTACTTTAACACCAAATGCTTCAAGCATTCTTTCCGTATGATCGCGGGAAATATGTGGTTCTGTAACAGCTGTTACACCTTCTGCGCGAAGCCCTGCAAGTAAAATAGCTGACTTTACTTGTGCACTTGCAACAGGAGAAATATATTCAATTGCTTTTAAATCTCCACCACGTATTGTTAGCGGTGTAAATGTTCCTTCTTCTCTGCCGTCAATGTTTGCACCCATTTGTTTTAATGGGTTTGTTACACGCTTCATCGGTCTTTTTGCGATAGATTCATCACCTTGTACGCAAGAGAAAAATGGTGTGTTAGCTAATATACCTGACATTAATCGAATTGTTGTACCAGAATTACCAACATCTAATACAGCTTTCGGTTCTTGTAAACCTTCTAATCCTTTACCAACTACAGTAACTTCATCACCGTTTTGCGTAATTTCTACTCCCATTTCTTTAAAACATGAAATAGTACTTAAACAGTCTGCACCGGACAAGAAACCTTTAATTGTTGTTTTCCCTTCTGCAATCGAACCGAACATAACAGCACGGTGTGAAATGGATTTATCACCTGGGATTGTAATATTGCCATTCAATCCGTTATTAACAGGTTGTATTGTTCTTTCTTTCACGTTTTTCACCTTCTCATTTAAATTGTTTCATAAGTTTGGTATTCTTCTTCTCCAAGCGCTAGCTTTGCTTTCATACGATCTTCTTCCCTTTGGAAGCTAATACGTAATACCCCAAGCAGTCCTTCACGCGCTTCTAATATTTGCAAGTTCGTAATACTAATTTCCTCGCGCGCTAAAATACTCGTAATATGAGCCAATGCCCCCACCTTATCTAATACATCAACGTATAAGTCGTGATAAGCAGGAATTGCACCACTCTTTCTTACTGGTAAAGAATCACGGTATTCTTTCGCATCTGCAAAATAGTTTTGAATCTCGCCTGCATCTCCAGTAGAAACTGTCTTATATAAACCTTCCATTTCAGAGATCCACTCTTTTAATAATACCATTAAATGCTCTCGATTTTGCTTTACAATATCACTCCACATTTTCGGACTACTAGATGCGATACGTGTAATGTCTTTGAAACCTCCAGCAGCTAGTTGATGAATGAGCGGATTATCTCCTGCATGCTTCTCAACTTGCTTTACTAAACCTGCTGCGATAAGATGCGGGAAATGACTAACGATCCCTGTTACATAATCATGTTCTTCTGTATTTAAAACAAGAAAATGTGATCCTGTTCCTTTTAACCATACTTTAAGGTCTTCCACTTGTTCATTTGGTACATGATTCATCGGTGTTAAAATGTAAAATGCATTTTCAAATAAATGCGCCTTTGCGCTTTCAACTCCCGTTTTATGAGAACCCGCCATCGGATGTCCCCCAATGAAAGAAACTTCCTTTGAAAATAAAGCTTCCGCTTCGTTCATAATAGACCCTTTTGTACTACCAACATCAGTCACTATAACATCTTCTCGTAAACGGAATGACGCAAGTTTGTGTAATAACTTCTTCGTTTCTTCAACTGGAGAAGCAAAAACAATTAAATGTGCCTCTTCACATGCATGTTGTAAATCAACTGCTATTTCATCTACTACGTGTAATTCTTTTGCACGCTCTACTTGCTCTTTAAATATATCATAACCTGTTATCATTACATCGTGCTCTTTCTTAATTGCTAATGCGAGAGAGCCTCCTATTAAACCTGTTCCAATTAATACTACCTTTTTACGCATTTGCCTCATCTCGAGACTTACTTTTTTTATTTTCAAAGTGTTGTTTTAACACTGAAATCACTCCTTCATTTTGCTCCCTTGTTCCAACTGTAATACGGACACCATTTGGGAATGGACGAATAATAAACCCTGCATGTGCGCAAGCTTCATAAATCTCTCCAGCATTATCTACCGGTAAGAAGATGAAATTAGTTTGTGACGAATAAAATGGTATACCGTTTTCCTTACAGAAACTCTCGTATTGCTGTAATCCTTCTGTATTCACGCGAACTATTTCTTTAATAAACTCGTCATCACTAAAAGCAATTGTAGCTGCTTTTTGCGCTAATGAAGATACGTTAAATGGTAAACGTACAACATTTAATTTCTCAATTAGCTCTTCCTGTCCGATCGCATATCCAACGCGGAAAGAAGCTAATCCGTATGCTTTAGAAAACGTTCTAAGTACAAGAATGTTTTTATGTTTTTCTAAAAGCGATAATGTCTCAGGGAAGTCTTTTGCTGTTACGTATTCATAGTACGCTTCATCAATGACAATTAACGTATTTTCACTAATGCCTTCAATAAATTGAGTTAATTTTTGCTCATTCACATATGTGCCCGTCGGGTTGTTCGGATTACAAATCCATACGATTTTCGTATTATTATTTACCGCTGACGAAATTTCGTCTAAATCGTATACACCTTTATTTAAAGGAATTTCTTTCACTTCACAGCCTTCAATAATCGCATGATGACGGTACTGCGGGAATGTTGCACCTGCTGTTACAATGTTATCTCCCGCTCGTAATACGGCGCGGCTTATTATTTGAATGATTTCATCTAAACCACTACCACAAAGTACTTGTTCCATTTGCACATGCAACTTATCTGCGATTGTTTGACGGAGCGTTGTAGCACCTCCGTCAGGATATAAAGAATGTTCCAACCAAGATTTTTGCAACTCTTCTAAAACTCTCGGTGAACAACCGAATGGATTTTCATTCGATGCTAATTTCACAAACGAATGATCTCCGTACACTTCTTTCATTTGTTCTGGTGATTTACCTGGTTTATATGGTTGTAATGATGATAGTTGATCCTTTACTTGCACGTTAAACCCACCTTTTTATTAAAATTCTTTTGCGTAGTTATTGTGTTGCATAATGTTTTGTTTTAATAATTCCATACGATCTTTTCCGAATTGTTCGACTAGTGCATCTGCAAGTTCCCATGCCACAACAGATTCAGCTACTACACCCGCTGCTGGTACTGCGCAACTATCAGATCTTTCAATACTCGCTTGGAATTCTTCTTTCGTATCAATATCAACGCTTGCTAACGGTTTGTATAAAGTAGGAATTGGCTTCATAACGCCTCTTACGACAATTGGCATACCTGTTGTCATACCGCCTTCTAAACCGCCGGCATTATTCGTTTTTCTCGTGTATCCTTTTTCTTTATCCCACAGAATTTCATCATGCACTTTGCTTCCAGGTTGTCGTGCCGCTTCAAAACCTACGCCAATTTCAGCACCTTTAAATGCATTTATACTCATAATTGCACCAGCAAGTTTTGCATCTAATTTACGATCGTAATGAACGTAACTACCAACGCCAATTGGCATACCTTCTGCAATGACTTCCACGATGCCACCGATTGAATCTCCACTACTTTTTGCGTTGTCAATCGCATTCATCATTTCTTGCTCTACTTCTTTATCTAAACATCGAACTGGTGAGTTTTCAGTAATTGTTTGAATTTCTTCAATTGATAAGTTTGAAATATGTTTTGCTTTTACTCCACCAATTTCAAGAACATGTCCTGCAATTTCCACGCCTAATTCGCTTAAAATTTGTTTTGCAACTGCACCAGCAGCTACACGAACTGTCGTTTCTCTTGCAGATGAGCGCTCTAATACGTTTCTTATATCACGATGACCATATTTAATTGCTCCATTTAAATCCGCATGTCCGGGACGTGGTTTTGTAATTGTACGCTTCATGTCTTTACTTTCTTTTTCCGAAATTGGCTCGGCACCCATTACTTTCGTCCAATGTTTGAAATCATCATTTTTTACGATTAACGTAATCGGTGATCCAAGTGTCATCCCGTGACGAACACCACTTACAATTTCAACTGTATCTGTTTCAATTTGCATGCGTCTTCCGCGTCCATGACCTTTTTGTCTTCTTAATAATTCTTTATTAATATGTTCCGCCGTAAGTGTCAAACCTGCTGGTACACCTTCTAAAATAACTGTTAACTGCGGTCCATGTGATTCTCCAGCTGTAATGTATCTCATTTCTCTTGCCCCTTTACTATTTTTTTGTACAAAAAAGTCCCTACTGAGCGCTCAGTAGGGACGATGTTTATCGCGGTACCACCCTAGTTGTAGACAACTGTCGTCTACCTCTCTTCTTCTTTAACGATCGTTTGACCGTCTTCCCCTCCATAAGTTGTCGGGAAAGATGCTCCAAGGCTGTAATTCATGCTTACCTTTGTACTGATTCACACCGGCCACCAGCTCTCTTTAACAGTGAGATAAGCACTACTGTTTCCTCTTCAATGCATATATGATATGGAATTAAGATAATTTATTTTTGAAACCTTTTAACTCATCCATGAATCTATGGAATTCTGGAATGTCCATTTGTTGTGCAGAATCTGATAATGCAACTGCTGGATCTGGATGCACTTCAGCCATTACTGCATCTGCGCCAATTGCAAGTGCCGCTTTCGCTGTTGGTAATAATAAATCTCTGCGTCCAGTTGAATGTGTTACATCAACGATAACTGGTAAATGTGTTTCTTTCTTTAAAATTGGTACTGCAGAAATGTCTAATGTGTTACGTGTTGCTCTTTCGTATGTGCGAATACCACGCTCACAAAGAATAATTTGATCGTTGCCTTGCGCAATGATGTATTCCGCTGCGTTAATGAACTCATCAATTGTTGCTGCTAATCCACGTTTTAATAATACTGGTTTGTTAACTTTACCTACAGCACGTAATAAATCGAAGTTTTGCATGTTACGTGCACCAACTTGAATTACATCAACGTAGTCTAATGCCATTTCAACATCGTTCGGATTTAAAATTTCACTAATAATTGCTAAGTCGAACTCGTCTGCTACTTGACGTAAAATTTGAAGTCCTTCTACTCCTAAACCTTGGAAATCGTATGGAGATGTTCTCGGTTTGAATGCACCGCCGCGCATTAATTTTAAGCCTTGATCTTTCATCGCTTGCCCTACTTGACGAACTTGCTCTAAGCTTTCTACTGCACAAGGTCCCATGATGAACGTTTGTGCTCCGTTTCCAATCAATTCACCTTTTACATCAACGATTGTATTTTCTTGTTTCTTTTTACGTGATACTAGTAACGCTTTGCGGTTATCATCTTCTTGTAACTCTAAGCTTGCTTTGAAAATCGTTTTGAAAATATGTTGAACAGTTGATGTTTCGAATGGTCCTTCGTTATGCTCTGCGATCATATCAAGTACTTCACGCTCACGTACTGGATCAAAGCGTTTCGTACCTTGTACTTGCTTTTGCTCTCCAATTTTTTGAACAATTTCACCACGTTTGTTTAAAAGGTGTAATAGTTGTAAGTTAATTTCATCTACCTGTTTACGTAATTGATCTAATTCATGATTTGCCATTTGGAAATCCTCCTCTAATGTTTTAAAAGTATAGTAAGAGAATAAAAGATTCTCTATTTTCTGAACTGGTTAATTATACAAATTTATAGTGGAATCGATACCTCTTCTTATTTTAAACTAATAATTCGTACAAAGACATGAACTACTAGTTAAAAACCCACTTTTTTGTACAAAAAAGCCCTACTGATGCAATCAGTAGGGACGATATTTATCGCGGTACCACCCTAGTTGTAGACTTCTTTCGTCTACCTCTCTTCATTGTTAACGATCATCTGACCGTCTTTCCCTTCATAAAGACAAATACTATCTTTACTACGAAAAAGATGCTCCAGGACTGTAATTCGCTCTTGTTTTTGTACTGGTTCGCACCAACCACCAGCTCTCTGTTACAGGGAAACAACAACTACTGCTTTTCCTTTCAATGCATGACTATTTTATTTTCAAGTTGGACCACTAAAATACAAAAAGTCCCTACTGAATAAATCAGTAGGGACGATATTTATCGCGGTACCACCCTAGTTGTAGACTAACTTTCCGTCTACCTCTCTTCACTGTTAACGATCAATTGACCGCTTTTTCCTCATAAAGACAAACTATCTTTATTACGAAAAAGATGCTCCAAGACTGTAATTCATGATTATCCCTGTACTGGTTCACACCAACCACCAGCTCTCTGTTACAGTAAGACTAACCACTACTGTGATCTCTTCATTGCACTTTGTTTATTCAAATGTTTTTGAAATTGAATAAGTATGATTCGTATTATAGAACGCTTTTTAAAACACTGTCAACAACTTTTTATATATTTTTTTAAAATTCCACTTTCATCCTATAATTCTTTTTGTAAATCACCCATTACAATTCCTATGCGAATTATTTCATTTTCTAGTAAATGTAAAACATATTCCTCTACTTCATACTGAACTAATAATTCTTTTATTTGTATGATTTCTTTTTCAAATAAAACGGCTTCGTGACATGTTTGTAGTAAAATAAAAAACACATTTGCAAACATTTCTTTATGCGCTTTCATACTTTCTTTTTTATGAAGCATTTCAATCAATAACTGCTTCATTTCCTCACCTGTACATTTACCATGTACACTTGAAAATGCACGAGACATAATACATAATCCTTTTTCTAATATTTCATCCATGTATAAGATAATACGTAAAAGCATTACATATTCTCTCGCAGTTATCTCACCCATTTTTGGTCGTTCTCGTAAAAATACACTGAGCCAAGCTGTCCAAAATTTTTGTTGTTCTTTTACGCTTAATGTTTTGACGTAATAGCATAAAAACTGCATAAATTTAATTTTATTTTCTTCATTTTCTAGTATGAGTAAAGGGTATAACCACTCTGTTTTTTGCTCCCAATATAGTACACATTTAATAAATACAAAGCTAAGCCACTTCAAGAAAGCTTCCCTCGTATGCGGATGTAATACTTCCAAATGTTCTATCGCATACTTAATAAAACGCTTCATTTCTGTAAATAAAGGTAAATTTATTTGCGTGTAACATAAACCAGCCCATGCATATTCCGTAATTTCATTTTGTTTTTTTAAATCTAAGTATGGTAACAAATATTTTCGGCACCATTGCTTTTCAATATGATATAGAAATGTAATATCTGCTATTAAACGAGCAAACATAAAGTTTGTTCGTTCCAAATTAACTCTTACTTGTTCTTCAAATAAAAATAAATATTCATATACATTACGATCGTATAAATGATCATATGATAACAACTTTAATAATACAGCCGTCATTTTCCCAACAGGATGCTGAATTGATTCATTGTAAAAATCTTGTTTTCCAAGCTTAAAATCCGTATCACTCTTCATAACTTGAGGAAACACTGAAAAAGCAAAGCGTTTTACAACACGTATACTATTCTCTTCTAACTCTTCTAGTCGATTACTAATTTCATATAGAAAACTACTAATTAACCAATGATAAGCAGTATTTCTAACAAATTTCTGCAATAGCGGAATAATTTTTTGGATTTGATCATTTGTCAATCCTCGGTTATTTCGCCATTCTCTAATACAAACAAACCATACTTCATTACTTATTTCTTGCACTCCTACTAATTGATATGCGAATGAAATACTCCACTCTGTATTCAATTTACATGCTTTTGATAACATCTCTAAAAAATGGCGTTGTTCAAAAACACCATCTTGCGAAAATTGCCGAACTTGCTTCATAATTTCAACATCTTTCAGCTGCAATAATCCGTCAGCTGTTACATTACAAGTAATGCTTTGCGCTGTATCCTCTTTCTTTTGTACACTGTATCGTTCAGAATGAAAATGAGGATGCTTTTGCTTCATTAACTCATACCCATTTGCCGTAGATGGACTATTTGAATCACACTTGAATAATAAGTCTAATACGAGACATGCATCAAATACCCTCTCTTCTGTAAGATGCTTTATTACAGTTCGAGTGACTTCTTCTTTTGTTTCTTCTAAACAATGTGCATAATGCCTTTTTAAAAGTTGAAAAACTTCGTGTTTATAAGTGAAATCTAAAAGAAGTCCTTCATGTAACAACCATTTCATTTTGTCATCTACACGAACAAAAATATTTTTATTCATCGCGTCAATTGCAATTCGCTTTTGAAGTACACTATTTGCTTCTATCATTTCTGTAATATAATAATCCGCTTTTTTCTCATTGTTTTCACATAAATAAGTTAGACACTCTTTTACAATTTGTATTAAAAATGCAAGATCATTTTGATGAAAATCTTTTTCTACATCTTCCTTATTTCTTTTTTTCAGTGCCGTTTGTCTTAACGACAACATTCTCAATTTTTCTAATCCGATCATCATAATTGGAACAGCATAATGGGTGATATATGGCCTCATCTTTTCGTTCCAAATTTGCTCCACATGAGAAAATGTAGATACTGGTAAGCGACTCGATTCCTCGAGTTCTATTGATTCTTGCGTATCATTTCCCCATTTTCTTACACGTTTCAACTTCAGTTTTCCATCTAAAATAAAAGTTAGTAACAATAAGGCAATTTCCTTATGCTCAGGAAAAGAACATTTTTGCAGTAACTTAGAAATCTTTTCTATAGAGCTACTATCTTTTTCAGCTGTTTCTAATAAAAAGAGTGTCCATCTTGCAAACAACAACGGATCCATCTTACTCTTCGTTTCGTTTAAGTAGTTACAAATCGTTCTCCATAATAACCGTGATATTTTAGAATAGTTTTTATAAATTAATTGAAATAATTCTTTCTGATGACTAAAAAGAAATTGTTCCACTAACCATTCTGCAAGTAATTCATCTACTTCATTATAGTTTGGCGTAAGCATAAACAAATTTTGTAATTTACCTTCTGCTTCTAACCATTCGACCCATTCATAATCATGAGCAAATTCCACAAAGTAACGAACTGTTTCAATTTTTTTAATTGATTGCTTTATGTATGATAATTGTTCCTGTTCTACTGACGGGGGAACCGTTACAATATCCCGAATACGCATTCTTTTCGTAATATAATTATCGCCCATTAATTCCGCCCAGCGTTTTACCGCTTTTACGAGGGATTGATGATTATTCACTTTATTCGGATACACAATTGGTCTTATCCCTAAATGTTCCCAGTGGTACGTATTTTCCCCTTGTGCGACAAAAGCAAATCGTCTTGTACTTGGTGGTAAACCAGTTGCTAAATATTTCATTACTGGGTCATTATGACTATATCCAACGAATAAAACGGTGTAATTCGAGAATAGATCGACTAAAAATCTTCTCGCCCACCCTTCGGTTAAGTAAGCCCTTCCAAAATCACCGTCTGTTAAAATTAAAGCCTCTTTCTCCTGTTCTACATTACCATGTATATAAGCAAGACCTTTAAATGCTCTCCCAGTCGGTAAAGCTGGAGCATAATAAACATTGATATCTCTATTTATTTCCTTAATTGCAGTTGTAAAATGTTGATCAAAATTTGTTGTTACAATGCGGATATCTGTATCTAAAGGAAATAACCTTGGAATTGCAAAATGCAATGGATTCGGTTTTGATTTCTCTATATGAACAAGATCTCTTGCAACTTGATGTACATCTTTTGTTTTTGCAATTTTACCAAGATAATAATCATGTGGTTCTGTTATTTCACGTTTTTCGACATATAACGTTTTTGCAATTGCATCAACTAAATTATCAAAATTCGGTAAGTTTGATTTCCCTTTCATAGAAACTCCCGCTCCAACAAATAACACTAACTTTCCTTGCTCAAGGTGATCGATTAACTCATCTGGAATTTCTACTTCTGAAGTAATCCACATCCTGGATTCCCCCTTACCTAAAAATGTCATACACTCTCATTTTACTATAACATTTTTCCGTTGTTTTTATAATATTTAGACTAAATTCCGAACATGAAAAAGTTTTACGTAAATAAATCCGTTACAATGTATGAACTCCAGAATTTATTGAAAAACTATGTATAAATCGGAGGTGTGAATTTTGAATGATTTCACAGTAGTGCTTATCAAGTTTATATCGTGCATTATCGCATTTAGCATTGGGCTTGCTTTATTTTTCCCTGCAACGTTTGTTCAAATTATTTCATTCAGTCTCTTTGTTACAATCGTATCCTACATGTTCGTTGATAAAATTATTTTAAATCGAATTGGCAATACTGGTGCCATTATGTCGGATTTCTTATTAACATATTTAAGCGTATGGATTTTCGGTAATATTTTATTAGACAACTATATGCAAATTGCATGGGGCAGTATCCTTTCTGCCATCGTCTTCACTTTATCTGAAGTAATCGTTCATCGCTTCTCAAACTCTCATACAAGGCACAACAATGATAACATTCGTATTAATCGCCGCTTTGCATATGGTACGGAGTTTGCTGAAGAACAAAATATATTGGATAAAGACAAGAAGAAGTAACATTTTAATGCAGGAGCACCCTTTTTAATTATGTGGTGCTTCTTTTTTGTATATTTTCATTATGGTACGTGAAATTATATAAACGATTATTTCAAAATATCGACTTACCGACAATATTTGACGCTTTTTTCTAATAAAAAAACTACCTCTTATTTAGAGGCAGCCACTTTCAAGTCTTTTAATGCAACAACATCCGCAAACGCTCCCAATACTGCGTTATGATGTTGCACAATATCTTCAGCACGTAACACTTCTGTATTAAATGTACTATGCGCATCACTCACTAACGTTACTTTATATCCTTCACTACATGCTCTGCGCGTTGTCGTATCTACACAATACTCTGATTGCATTCCCGAAAGAATAACGTGTTCAATTCCTTTCTCTTGTAACACTTCGCTTAAGTTTGTCTTATGGAATGAATCTGGCGTCGTCTTTTCAACAATATTATCTCCTTCTTGCGGAGCGATTGCCGCATGGATTCGCCACCCATCCGTACCTTTTTCTAACGGATGGTCTTTAGGACCGTTATGTTGGACATAAATAATTGGGGTATCATTTGAACGACATTCCCCAATAAGCTCTTGCAATGTTTGTAAAAACTTTTCCCCATTATGTACTGGCATTCCAGCTGTATACATACCCGCTTGCACATCAATTACGATTAACGCTTTTTTCATTTCGCACAGCTCCCTTCGTTTATATAAGCCATTGCATATTCATTATAATTGTTTGTATTCCATCATCCAACAATCTTCTAATTTCCCCTCATGCAGCTCATGTTCCTTTAAAATCTTTACTTTTTTAAATCCGCATTTTTCATAACACTTTATCGCTCGTTCATTATTTACTTTCGGATCCATTGCGATTGCTTCTGCTCCCATTTCACCCATAATGTATGTAATTGCTGCCTGAACGAGTTTTTGTCCAATTCCTTTTCCCCAATAGGCTGGTTCACCGATAAATTGGTCCATTCCCCATACATTTTGTGATTCTTTATAGCCATATAACGCTTTCCACTCTGAATCAACTGGGTACATTTGCATGTAACCAATCGGAACGGTATCAAATTCTATTAAACATCTTTTTTCATTACTGTTTGGATTATGTATAAAATGATCAAGCACCTTTTCTACAGACTGCGGATTATCTCGTCCTTCGTAATACCGCAGGACTGCTGGGTCCGTTAACCATTTAGAAACGATAGATGCATCATCTTCCATTACGTATCTAATCAATAAACCTTCTTTTTGAAAAAGCATATTATACCTCTATTATTCCTTTATATTTTTTCTTGATGTTATATCTTTCATTGCACCTACTAATGCATATGGTAGTAATGTAATCGCAAAAAATGCTGTAAATACGTTAAATTGCGGGATTGTATAGAGTGTGAACCATTCAGTGAAAAATTGAGAATTTAATATTCTATTAAAAAACTCTCCGCCTGGCCTAAAGTTTGGTGCCCACGCAGTTATTTCACACAAAATAAACAGTAACTGAACAATAAAAAATGCCCCTAGATAACGAAACCAAGTCCGTTTCCATATAGGTTGTGCATTTTTTAATATATCCCCCATCTAATCCCCTCCTTAAATATCCATCATATTAATTATACACTTTCCTCACTTTATTTGTTAAAATTTTCTATATAATTAATACCGTTGGGGGAATACATTATGTCTAAACCTATACTTACATCCACTTTAATCATTCTTAGAGGAAACTCCGCAAGTGGTAAAACAACGATTGCAAAGCAACTACAAGAACATTTCGGACAAGGTACACTTTTAGTATCACAGGATGTTGTGCGTAGAGATATGCTTAGAGTACACGACACAATGGGTAATTTATCACATGATTTACTATTTGAAATTACAAAGTACGGAAAAGGAAAATGTGAATTTGTTATTTTAGAAGGTATATTGAACAGTAGTAGGTATGGTGAGATGTTAAAAGAATTAATTCGTTATTTTGATAAAAATGCATTTACATATTACTTTGATTTATCATTAGAGGAAACTATTAGACGACATAACACAAGGGACAAACGACATGAATTTGGTGAAGATTCCCTACAAAAATGGTATAATCCGCACGATACAATTGAGGTTGCGAGAGAAACTATTTTTACAGATAACTTTACGCAAAAAGAAATATTTGATGTGATTTTTAATGATATTAAGATATACAAATAAGACTGACATAATCAATCAGTCTTATTTACATTATGTACCTTGTATCTCGGTCTTCATTACAGAACAATCTTGACATAAATAAAAATAGATATTCATTTCCCCAAACTGGAAATCAACTACTGAAATAAGTTCACGTTCCTCGATATCTTGTGTAATTGTAGCAACATACTATTCTTCTCTACTTCTCAATACCCTTCTGTTCTACTTCCTTACCTCATTCTTAATAGTTTTTCTAAACATGATACAATTTTTATGTTTTATTACAGTTTTATTAATAAGTCATTTAAGAATCCTATTATACTTCCACTAAAAAAATAAAAGCCAGCCTCAATAAAGAGAACTGACTTCTATTTGGATCATTATAGTTACTATAAAATTTTCACTTTAACAGTTTGTCTTCCCCAATTCATAGCTTTACTTTTTGAACCCATTAATACATCAATACGATTACCTTTAATTGCGCTTCCAGTATCACCAGCGATAGCTTCTCCATAACCTTCCACCCATACTTTAGATCCTAATGGGATTACTTTCGGGTCAACTGCGATAATTCTCATATTCGGATTTGCCGTTAAATCATGCCCCATCGCAGTTAAAACGCGTCCACCATATGTACCATTTTCACTTGGATCAGCAGTATACGCTGTCGCTACTACCGTTAATTCACGTTTAGCAGACTCTATGTTGTTTTTTGATACTTCTTTCGCTCTCTCTTCTTCTTTAGCTTTTGCTATTTCTCTTGCTTTCTCTTCTTCTTTAGCTTTTGCTATTTCTCTTGCTTTCTCTTCTTCTTTAGCTTTTGCTATTTCTTTTGCTTTCTCTTCTTCTTTAGCTCTTGCTATTTCTCTTGCTTTCTCTTCTTCTTTAGCTTTTGCTATTTCTTGCGCTTTTTCTTCTTCTTTAGCTTTTGCTATTTCTTGCGCTTTTTCTCCTTCTTTAGCTTTTGCTATTTCTTGCGCTTTTTCTTCTTTAGCTTTTGCTATTTCTTGCACTTTTTCTTCTTCTTTAGCTTTTGCTATTTCTTGCGCTTTTTCTTCTTTAGCTTTTGCTATTTCTTGCACTTTTTCTTCTTCTTTAGCTTTTACTTCTTCTTTAGGCTTTACCATTTCTTGCGCTTTCGGTTCTTCTTTAACTTTTACTTCTTCTTTGACTTTTGCCTCTTCTTTAGGCTTTACTATTTCTTGCGCTTTCGGTTCTTCTTTAACTTTTACTTCTTCTTTAGGCTTTACTATTTCTTGCGCTTTCGGTTCTTCTTTAACTTTTACTTCTTCTTTAGGCTTTACTATTTCTTGTGCTTTCGTTGTTTCTTTCGCTTTTGCTACTTTCTGCGTCTTTACTTCTTTCTTTTCTTTAACTGATTTTTGTACTTTCGCTACTTGCTTCATTTTCTCTTCAGTTTTCTTTTCAGTTGGTGCTGTACTTGATAGGAAAGAAACGTTTGCATAAGCTGTTTTTCCTTTATACTCAAATTGCAGCCATCCGTCTTTTACTTGATGCGTTGATTCAATTACATCATCTTTTTTCAGTCTGCCAAGAATTTCTGATTCTGTGTTTGCTTCGGTACGTACATTTAACAAATTCGCCGTTACATGATACACATCTTTTGTAAACTCCGAACTTACAAACACTTCTTTACCGTTCAATTCAATTTTTGACCAACCATCTTCAGTATTGATGACTTTTAACTCTTGCCCATTCTTTACTTTTTCGACCACTTTTGATTCTGTAGTCGGTTTTTCACGTACGTTAAGTACATCTGCTGTTACGATTGTTTCTGCGGTAGCAGTTGTGGTAAATGCCCCCAATCCAAAAATAGTTGCTGTTGCTGCGCCAATTACTTTTTTCATATTAGCCTCCATTATATTTTTTGAATTTTATCAAATGCCTCTGTAAAATTGTATAATTTTACATAATATCAAAACATTTGCAACAGTATATTAATATTGTTTAATATACTGTTATTAAAACTCCTTACTCCAATACTATCAAATTCTTATTTCTAATTCTATATATTATAAATATCCTTATCTTTTATAAAAGCTTCATGCCCTTCTTCACACTAAATAGTTGTTGCAATTCCCGCCAAAAATAAACTTACGATTGCTAAAATTTTAGTAGCGACTATAGCACCTCTTAAATGAAACTTATAATCTTTATATCCCTTCATTCCTTCTGTACTAGGAATCACAACAAACCTTGGAGTAATCCAGCAAAAAATTAGCCAATCAATTATAAGTAAATCTACTAAATTGAAAATCATTAAAATACCAAAAGTGTGTAAATAAGCATCCATATACATTAATTTTTCATGCTTATGTAATATATATGTAGAAACGAAAGGACAACCGAAAAGAATAGCATTATATACAATATTAAAGTAAATGGTTTGCTTTTTTTCATGAATCGATTTTGGAAAAACTACTTTTTGAATATCTTTCGGATAATCAGTTAATGATAGTCGAGGATTATAATATAAGGACCCTAAAATCATTACGGATAGTACAGTAGACATGATGACACCAACGTACATCATTTGCTCAAATTGATTCATATGCTTCATTCACCCTTTTCTGTAATTACTATGTTGATCATTTACTTAATTACATATTGTATGTACGTACATAATCAAAAATTAACAACTAGCTTTAACACCAAAGCAAAATTGTTGCAATGCAAATGCAAACTTAATACAGTGGAAGCCTAATTGCTACAGATAGGATGGATGAAACCTATGAAAATTGAACATATCGTAATTTGGGTAAATGACTTAGAATGAATGCGTGATTTTTATATGAAATACTTTAACAGTAAAGCAAACTCTATAGCCATTCTTTCAATTTTACTTCATCCAACATTACAACCCCTTCTCATGATCTTTCACAATATATTCGCTCGTTTTTCACAAAAGGTTCATTTTACATGAAAATTTATTTATTACAATAAAAATATAAGGTATATTTTTAAGAAAAGGAGGATTTCAAGAATGAATCAAGAGGATAAAATTTACGCTGAAAAGGTGTTGAAAAATCTATTCATCGGATCACAAGTTGATGGATTACAATTTGGTATTTCTCCAGGCGCTATAAAGATTCATTTCACAAACTTTCACGACTCAGTTGATTATGACGGACAATTATATATCAATATCGAATCAAAATGGTGTTTATTTAATAAACCTCAAAAAAGATACCCATTAAATGAAGATGAATTTGAAGTTTATTCTGGGGAAGAAGAATATGAAAGAATATTTAAGATAAGAAGACAAAAAGTTACCGATATACAACTTGGCTTAGAAAGCCCTCATTTAATTATTACATTAGATAGTGGACAAATTATTTTTGTAAATGGTTTTCATGATTATTATGAATGTTGGCAATCTGGTGTTCTATGTGAGCAATGGCTTGTAGTCGCTGCACCTGGGAATGAAATCGCCACTTGGGCTCCCGATGAGTTTATCGATAAATAAACTGTCTTCACGAAGAAGAACCGAAGATATTTTATGAACTACATAACTATTTCTATTACACTTAAACGAATGACCATTTTACTTTAATAGAACTCACTTTATTAAAATTGAAAGGATGATAATGATGGCATGTGTCCATGATTTTGGAATAATTGACGATTTTACTTCTCAAAAAAATTACGAAGATTATACACCAGAGAAATATCATTGTATTTCTGTTGATGATGATATTATCAGTAGCTTAAATCGAAATTTATCAATTATGAAAACCTACTTTCATACAGTCAAAAATCAGGAATACGGTTTAGCTTATTACGGTATTACAATTATCCCGCCTGAATCATTAGCAATATTCTATGAAACAGTTACATCTTCAAAGTTCTTCAAAAATTCTGATGAGCTGATTGAGTTAGCTTCAAAGATTGAACAAGCTACAGCAGAACAGAAGTACATGATCCATTATGGGGTTTAAATGTAATACAAAAAATGCTTAGGATTTCTCCGAAGCATTTTTTGTATGTTACTAATAAATTTATTCCTTAACCATTTAGTCCATGATTGAGCCTATGGCCCCACCTTTTACAAGTGAGGGCGCCCCTATTAATCTAAATAGGCGTCTCATTTCCAATCTTCCAGCTAAACCATCTCCCGTGCCCTTCTGTTTCTCCAACCGTTTCACGATATTCGTTTCCGTTAATATAATAATCAATATGAAGGTCACGATCCCACATGTTGTTATAAAGGTGGAATACATCACGTTTTGCGCCAATTTCTTGTATTTGTTTTTCTAACTTATGTTTTACTTGTTCTGGTATTTGATTTGCAACGTGTGTATGGAAAATACAAATAACAGCTTCTTCACTTATTTGTTCAATAATAGATGATAATAGCTCTACACCGTCTCCTTCTATGAATTGGACAGATTCATTTTTCACTAAAGATGCAGCTTGATCAAACATCTCAAGCCTTTCTTTATGTTCTGGCCAAATTAAAGCACGTAACCATAAATAATCTTCCTCATTATGTAAATCATTCACATGTAAGTCCAGTCCGATTCTTTCTACGACAGATGGGCTTTCTTTTAGAAAATGCGGTACATTCTCCCCTCTTATTTCAGAAGTTACATGCACATTTGAATTTATATTTCCGTACATTTCATCCGTCCCGTACGAATAACTATATTGGTCCCAGAACAGTTGCAACCCAGAACTTGTCCCAATTTCAATTAACGCTAACGGCTTCTTCACTTTGTTAAATATGTAGCAGAAACTTGGGTATAAGTATGCGCACCGTCTTACTTCATTTGTTTGAACGAGTTTCGTTTGTAACAAAGTAATGATTTCTTCTCGGTACTCTTTACAGAAATCTTTAAAATGATTAAAAGCTTTATCTAAATTTGTATCAGCATTTTCAACTAAACTACTATAATACGTTTTTAAATGATGTTCTTTCCCTGCTAGCAATAAATAATGTACTGCACCTAATAGTAAGTTTGGGACTGGTTGACCTACCTGAGCATAGGACGATAGTGTAAGTACTTCCTCATCTTCAGCAATTTTCATTGATAAATATTCATATAAATCACTTGACCCTTTACATTCCTTTATTGAAAAGTTTCGAAATAAGTTTGAAATTTGTTCTTTTGTACACATTAGAGTCCCTCCTTTTTATTTTTCAGAATAATCTTACTATTACAGAAAGAATAATCCCATAAAAAGGTACTCGATTTAGTCACTTAAGGATACGTAAGCTTTTTCGAGATAATTTCAAACTGTAATTTTTTTCTATTTACCACCTTAAAAGAGCTTGTTAAATAAGATTTTTAGCGAATAAAACGTTAAATAGTTTAAAATTATCAGATAACACTAGATATTTTAGTCTATTAATTATTATAATAGAGTATGAGATGGTTATATAATTGAGACAAAAAAGGTATACACCTAGGTGGGGCCTAGGCGGTGTTTCTCTTTTACGGCTTAGACATAGAAAACACCTACACTTTTTTGCCAATATAGGGGATGGAGAGATTATCATGAGCAACATGCAGCAAAAAACAGACGTTATCTTAATTGGTGCAGGAATTATGAGTGCAACGTTAGGCTCATTACTAAAAGAATTAGCACCTGAATGGGAAATTAAAGTTTTTGAAAAACTCGCAAGTGCCGGGGAAGAAAGCTCTAACGAATGGAATAATGCAGGTACAGGGCATTCTGCGCTATGCGAACTGAACTATACTTCCGAAAAATCTGACGGATCTATAGATATTGGTAAGGCTGTAAAAGTGAATGAGCAATTCCAGCTTTCAAGACAATTTTGGGCATATCTTGTAAAAAGCAAATTAATTCGTAATCCACAAGATTTTATTATGCCACTGCCTCATATGAGTTTAGTACAAGGGGAAAAAAATGTTGAGTTCCTAAAAAACCGTTTTGAAGCGCTTTCAAAAAATCCACTGTTTCAAGGAATGGAATTTTCCGACGCTCCTGAAACATTAAAAAAATGGCTTCCACTCATTATGGAAGGCCGTACATCTAATGAACCGATGGCGGCAACGAAGATTGACTCTGGAACAGATGTTAACTTCGGTGCATTAACACGTATGTTGTTTGATTACTTAAAAACGAAAAATGTCGAGCTAAACTACAAGCATAGTGTTGAAAATATTAAGCGCACGAAAAATGGTTTGTGGGAAGTGAAAGTACACGATATGAATAGTGGTAAAATTGAGCATCATACTGCTAAATTCGTCTTTATTGGCGGTGGTGGCGGTAGTCTACCTCTACTTCAAAAGACTGGTATCCCTGAATCAAAGCATATCGGTGGATTCCCAGTAAGTGGACTATTTATGGTATGTAAAAACCAAAAAGTTGTAGAGCAACATCATGCGAAAGTATACGGTAAAGCTAAAGTTGGCGCTCCGCCAATGTCTGTACCTCACCTTGATACGAGATATATAGATAATAAAAAAGCTTTATTATTCGGACCATTCGCAGGGTTCTCACCTAAATTCTTAAAAACTGGCTCAAATCTTGACTTAATCGGTTCTGTAAAACCGAATAACGTCTTAACGATGTTAGCTGCTGGTGTAAAAGAAATGGGACTTACAAAATACTTAATTCAGCAAGTTATGTTATCGCACGAAAAACGCATGGAAGAATTACGCGAATTCATTCCGAACGCGAAAAGTGAAGATTGGGATATTGTAGTTGCTGGACAACGTGTACAAGTAATTAAAGATACTGATGCTGGCGGTAAAGGAACACTTCAATTTGGTACAGAAGTAGTAAGTGCAGCTGACGGCTCAATCGCCGCATTACTAGGCGCATCACCAGGTGCTTCTACTGCTGTTCACGTCATGCTTGAAGTATTAGAAAAATGTTTCCCAAGCCGCATGGTAGAATGGGAAGAAAAAATAAAAGAAATGATTCCTTCATATGGCATTTCACTAACTGAAAATCCAAGGTTGTTCCAAGACCTACACACTTCTACAGGTCGTACGCTTGGATTAAATGAAAAAGAAACAGTTCATAACTAATGAAGAAATAAAAAACGTCCGATATATTCGGACGTTTTTTCGTTACTAGAAATTATACTTATCAATATTCTCTTTCGTAAATACAACCCGCTCTGGCAATACAATAATTCCATTTCCTTCTGCCTCATAATCATAACCTTGGATGGAGTTTGGCTCTACTTTCACTTTTCCGATTCCTTTTACTTCAAAACTATCCCCTACTTTTAACTTCTTCCCTTTTACTACTATTTCATTTGCTACATACGTTGCGAGTGCACCTTGTTGTTTTACATCCCATAATCCAAATTGTTGTACTGTTCCTCGTTTTACGTAATCACGCATAACGTTTGGTGTAGAGAAGCCAGTTACAACAACTTTTTTATCCATTTTCAAGTTTTCAGCTGCTTGTGCCATCGCTGGTAGTGCCGTTGCATCCGGGCAAATGACTGCATTAATATCTGGATACGTTTTTAATATGTTCTCCCCTACTGATAACGATTTTTGCGCATTATTTTCACCGTACTGCGTCGTTACAATTTCCCAGTTCGGATATTTCTTTTTAATAATTTCTTTCGCTTTCGTTACCCATTGGTTTTGATCCGTTACTGTTGGACTAGAATAAAAGAAAGCTACTTTTCCTTTATCTCCAATTTGCTTGGAAGTCATTTCAATTAATAAGTTAGCAAGTTGGTCTGGTGTCCCTTGACTTATATAAAAAGAACGGTCTTTCGGATTCACATCAGAATCCCACGTTAAGACAGTCATTCCTTTTTTCTTAGCACGCTGCAGTGATTGCGATAAACCATCAACTGATGTAGAGGAAACCATAAGTGCATCATAGTTTTGATTAATGAAATTATTTATATACTTTACTTGCCCTGATACACTCGCTTCAGACGGCCCATCATATTTCACTTGTACGCCTAGCTTATCTCCCATCTCCTTTGCTCCTTCACCGCCCGATGTAAAGAAGCCAACTCCAGTTAATTTCGGGATAAATGCAAATTTCACATCATCTGCTTTTTTCTTATCTGCCGTTTGACTGGAACAAGCGATTAAACCAATTAAACAAATACATACGATCAATACAATCCCTAGTTTTCTCTTCATGACATTTCCCCCTTATGCAAATTCCGTCTTTTCCCTGCTAAGAATTGATGTAATTTGAAATGTCTCATAATAACTGAAAGAATAAGGATAATACCTATTACTACATTTGATTGTTCATTTGTTAAACCTGTCATTTGTAGGCCATATTGCATAAGGCCTATAAAAATACTCGCTAGTACAGTACCAATAATACTTCCTTTTCCTCCCGTAATAAGTGTCCCGCCTAATACGACTGCTGTAATGATTGGTAATATTGTTTCACTTCCCATATCAGCACGTGCGGAACCGAAATATGCAGTTAAGAAAGCACCCCCTAATCCACCTCCTAACCCAGAAAGTATGTAAGCAATGATTACTACTTTCTTCGTCTGAATCCCGGTGTATTTTGCTGTATTTTCGTTCGCTCCTGTTAATTGTACGTGGCGTCCATATATCGTTCGGTGAAACAAAATCGTGCATACAATTGTTAATGCGATAAGAAGCCATAATAAGTTAGGTATTCCTATAAAACTACCATTTGCTAGTTGTACATAAGCATCAGGTAAACCACTTATCCCTTCATATCCAGAAGCACCCGCCCCTCCTGAAATGACGAGTGCAATTCCTCCATATAAAAACATCGTTCCGAGTGTAACAACTAGTGGTTCTACATCTGTCATTTTTATAATGAATCCATTTAAAGCGCCTGCTAAGCAACTGACTATAAGTGCCATTATTACTGCTAATAAAATATGAATCCCATTCATCCAAAGTACACCAATTAAAATCGAAGTTAGCCCCATAATAGATCCTACAGATACGTCAATTCCTCCTGTTACAATAACGAAAGTCATTGGAATCGCTGCGATTGCTATAAACAGAAAATCATTTGTACTAAAAAGGAGATTACTAATATTTAAAAAATCACGATTTATAAAACTAAAGAGAATGAATTCTATAAGAAGTAATACGATTAGAACACCTTCCCATCTGTAAAAATACTTCATAGATTCATCCTCCTCTCTACTTTCCACTTCTTCATGACACTATCTAGTATGATAATAAGTAATAGTAAAAAACCCGAAATAGCATTATTCCAAAATGCTGGTATTTTTAAAAAGACGAGTGAACTGCTTATTGCTTCTAAAAATAATGCTCCTAATGCGGCTCCAAATATAGAACCGGTTCCTCCTTTTAGATGAATTCCTCCTAGCACAGCAGCTGCGATCACCTGTAGTTCTATTCCTGTACCAGTTTGATTTGGAACGAACCCGATATTCATAACAAATATGCAACCAGCGATTGCCGCACTTATGCCCGATATAATAAACGCATTTATCTTTACTTTATTAACAGGTATCCCAATGAGCCTCGCACCATCTTCATTGTCACCTACCGCATAGAAGTATCTTCCGTATGGTACCTTCCTTAAAAAGAAGTATAGTAGTAATAAAATAATAAGAACACCCCATACAATTATCGGCAGACCAAGTATGACGATAGATGAAAGTTTCTTAAAATTATTTGGAGTATCTTCAATCCACTTCCCGCCTGTGAAGATTAACATTGCACCTCTAACAATTCCTAACATCCCTAATGTCATAATAATGGCTGGTACCCGAAACTTTGCAACTCCAATCCCGTTTATGAAACCGATAATAGCACCAAGCATTATAGCAGCAAGTATCGACAAGACTGCACTATATCCGTTCGTTAATAACATCCCGCAAACTGCCGCGCTTAATCCCATAATTGAGCCAACTGATACGTCTATATTTTTCGTAAATAAAACGAACGATTGGCCAATTGCTAGAACGACTAAAATAACGCTTGATTTCATCATTAACGATAACGAGTTAAACTGAACAAAACTAGGATTTATTATCCCGACCATGGCTATATAAATTAGTAGTAACAGTATGATAGACGTTTCATGCATTTTTAACATACGTTTCATTTCGCTACACCTCCGTTTGCAAGGCGTGTAACTTCATTCACACTCAGTTGTTCTTTTTCCATATGAGAAACAAATCGTCCATTTCTCATTACATATACACGGTTTACTAATTGAACAATTTCTTCAACATCTGAAGAGATTAATAAAATTGCAAGCCCTTCCCTTTTCATTTTTTCTATCGTCTCATACACTTCAAGCCTTGCTTTCGCATCAATTCCGCGAGTCGGTTCATCAAGAATAATAATTTTCGGATTACATGCGAGATACTTCGCAAGTACGACTTTTTGCTGATTTCCTCCCGATAAAGATGCGAGTTCTTCATTCATATTCTGTACAACAATTCGGAATTGTTCTATAAAAAAATTAACTAAAGCGCTTTCTTTTTCTTGATTTATAAAAAAGCGCTTATTTTGCTGTAAACTTGCTGCTGCAATATTTTCTTTAACAGAAGCCATTGAGAAAATTCCATTCCTCGCCCTATCCTCTGGCACATAAACTAGTCCTTCGTCTAGCCTTTTATGCAAAGAACACGTATCAATTGATTTTCCATCTAATAAGATAGACCCTGATTTTATAGTTTTCAATCCAAATATCGCTTCTGCTAATTCCGTTCTGCCAGATCCTATAATGCCAGCAACACCTACAACCTCTCCCGCATGTACAGTGAATGATATATTTTTGAATGCGTGACCATTTATATCAACCACTTCTAATATTTTTTTCGTCCTTGCTGTCTCTTGAACTACTTCTATTTTCTCTTTCTGTTTATATCCTTTTGGCAATAGTCCCTCCATTAGCATGTCATATGTATAGTCACATACATCACCTTGGCTTACAATCATTCCATCACGTAGTATTGCTACTTTGTTGGCAATTTCAAAGATTTCTGGAAAACGATGCGTAATATAAATCATCCCAATTCCTTTTTCTTGTAAACTTTTCATCAACACAAAAAGACTCTTAATTTCGTGTGTTGTTAATGTCGATGTTGGCTCATCTAGAATAAGAATCTCAGCTTCTCTTATTAATCCTCTAACGATTTCTACTAACTGTTGCTGCGCAATGGATAATGATGCTCCTAACTCATAAAGGTCAATATCCCACCCTAGACTGTTAATCAATTGCTGAATCTGTACTCTTAGTTTCTTTTTCTTTTCTTTTAACCCGATACATATATTTTCTTCAATAGTCATATGCGGAAAAATGAGTGGTTCTTGCGGTATTAAATAAATACCTTTTCTATGTGCTTCTGACGGATTTGAAAACTGTTGCTTCATTCCTTTTACATACATCTCTCCATCATCATACGAATATAACCCCGTTAATATTTTCATTAATGTTGATTTCCCGGCGCCATTCCCCCCCACTAAAGCGTATATATCTCCACGCTCTACTTGTAAGTTCACTTCTTTTAATACAAGTTGATTTAAAAACGCCTTACTCATTTTCTTTATTTGTAATAAAGGTACGTTCTCCACATGATGTCACCTGCCTTTATCCAGAACATTTTTTGAGAAAATGATTATTTGTTCTACTTGTTTTGTAGCATTGTATATTCCTTTTTTTATATCTAGAACACTTTTTTCTACGTACAATTAATCGTTTCAACTGGAATAAACAAAATATGTGGCACATATGTTTAAGGAGTGGTCAATTGTTGAAAGGGATGAAGAGTATGACACAGCTGAACTTTGAAGAGAATTTATTAACTAAAGTAGCTTGGTACTATTATAAAGACCAATTAACACAACAGGAAATTGCTTCACTTCTTCACATTTCAAGAAATAAAGTTGTCCGGTTATTAGATAAGGCACGCAGTGAAGGTATCGTTACATTTCACGTAAAAGGAACTGGTTTACACTGTTTAAGTATTGAGCGTGACCTAATGAAAAAATTCCACTTAAAAGATGCTTTCATTATCCCTACTCCAATAGACAATTATCACGCTTCTCTCGGAAAAGCCGCTGCACAATATTTAGAGACTCATCTCCAACAAGGTGATTTACTCGGCATCGGCTGGGGTGAAACAATAAGTAAAATGCTAGAAAACATTCATTTTGAAAGTTCTATTAATCTTTCATTCGTAACGCTAACAGGCGGAGTAAACCACTATCTCCCAAGAAAACAAAACTATTTACACTACATGCAAGGTGATCTTCATATTATTCCTACTCCTTTTCTAGCATCTTCTACTGAAATGGCACAAAGTATTTTATCAGAACCAAGCGTGAAAGATATGCTTCATGTCGCTTCACTTGCACATACGGCAGTTGTCGGTATTGGCGGGTTATCTCAAGACGCTACGATTGTAAAAGAAGAAAAATTAACGCTACGTGAAATGACATATATTCGAAGTCAAAACGGGGCGGGCGATATTTTAGGACAGTTTTATAATACGAATGGTGATTTATTAGAGCTCTCGCATCATAATCGTCTAATTGGCACACCACTTACGATTCTTCGCAGTATGAAGCATGTCATTGGTGTGGCTGGAGGTACTCAAAAGATAGATGCCATTTATGGGGCTTTAAAAGGGAAATTTATTCATACATTAATTACTGATGAAGAAACTGCGCTCTCCTTATTAAGAAAGGAAGGTGATTCTTAATGTCTACTTTATTAGCTTTCGATGCTGGTACAGGAAGCATTCGAGCTGTTCTTTTTGATTTACAAGGCAATCAAATTGCAGTAAGCCAAAAAGAATGGGTTCATAAAACTGATCCTCGTTACCCCGGTTCTATGAATTTTGATGTAAAAGCAAACTGGCAACTCGTACAACAGTGTACGAAAGAAGTTCTACAAAAAAGTAATATACTTCCTTCTTCTATTCAAGCTATTAGCGCTACAAGTATGCGAGAAGGTTTTGTTTTATATGATAAAAATGGGCAAGAAATATGGGCATGTGCAAATGTTGATGGCCGTGCATCCGCTGAAGTTAGTGAGCTAAAAGAAATCCGCTCACATCTTGAAGAAGATTTATACAGAAAATCTGGGCAAACTTTTTCATTAGGTGCTTTACCACGTCTACTTTGGATTAAAAAACATGAACCAGAAATCTATTGTAATATCCACTCCTTTACGATGTTAAACGATTGGATTTTGTATAAATTAAGCGATGTACTGCAAATCGACCCTTCCAACGGTTGTACGTCTGGAATCTTTGATTTACAAAATAGAAATTGGGATAACGATGTCGCTAAAGAGTGTGGTATAACTTTGCCATTTTCACCAAAAGTAAATGAGGCTGGTACAGTAATCGGAAACGTTACAAAAGAGTGTGCAGCATTAACTGGATTACTGGCAGGAATTCCTGTCGTCGCTGGCGGCGGAGATGCTCAAATGGCATCACTCGGAACTGGAGTCGTGAAACCAAATCAAACATTAATATGCGGAGGCAGCTTTTGGCAACAAGAAGTAAATATTACAGAACCAATTACAGATCCATATGCTGCGATTCGTGTAAATTGCCATGTCATTTCGAATCTATGGCAATATGAAACAATCGCTTTTTTCCCTGGTCTTGTTATGCGCTGGTTTCGAGACGCTTTTTGCCAAGAAGAAAAAAAGCTCGCTGAAAAACTCGGTGTAGACGCTTATGAATTATTAGAAGAACAAGCGAAAGACGTACCTGTCGGTTCATATGGTATTATCCCTACTTTTTCAAACGTTATGAACTACATTTCTTGGCGTCATGCCGCACCTTCATTCTTAAATTTAAGTTTAGACGCTGACAAATGCGGAAAAAAGGAACTGTTCCGTGCTATTGAAGAAAATGCGGCCTTCGTTACACTTGGAAACTTAAAACTAATTGAAAATCTTACTGATACATTCCCTTCTGAAGTTGTTTTTGCTGGCGGTGCCGCTAAAGGGAAACTATGGCCACAAATTCTATCAGACGTACTCGGCATTCCTGTAAAAGTACCAGTTGTGAAAGAAGCAGCTGCTTTAGGAACTGCGATTGCTGCTGGAGTTGGCGCTGGAATATATACATCTATGGAAGAGGCTGCCGAACAATTTTTACAGTGGGAAAATACATTTGAACCAATCACGGAAAATCACGAGCTATACAAGGAATTCTATGAAACATGGAAAACCGTGTATAACAGTCAGCTCACTTTAGCTGATAAAGGACTTACAACACATATGTGGATTGCGCCAGGTGCACTGTAACTCATTTACATAAAGGAGTGAACTGTATGTTAAAAGCGAATGAAAATGATTTCTCCTATCGCTTCGGTGATAACGGGCCGAAATATTTAATACAAGGCCCGAATATTGATCTTGGTCTTGTTGTCATTCAGCCTGGGCAAGAGTTTCAAAATCACTATCATACAACGTGTGAAGAAGTTTTTTATGCGTTAGAAGGTGAAATAGACTTCTATGTAAATAACGAAAGAGTTCCGATTAAACAAGGTGATGTCCTGCAAGTTCGCCCTCATGAATCTCACTATCTGATTAACCATTCTGATAAACCTTTTAAAGCTGTTTTTATAAAGTCACCACATTTACCAAATAAAGATACGGTACAAACGGAAAATCCAACATTAACGAAGGAGTGATTTCGAATGACTTGGGGATTTAAAAATCGATTAAATACAATTTTACCTGATGGTAGAGCGGTTATGTTAGCAATAGATCACGGATATTTCTTAGGACCAATTCACGGACTAGAACAACCACTTGAAACAGTAAAAAACTTACTTCCTTATACAGACTCCCTCTTTTTAACGCGCGGTGTACTTAGCTCCTGTATTCCTGAAAACTGCAGTACACCGATGGTTATGCGTGTATCTGGCGGCGCTACTGTCGTTGGTAAAGATTTAGCGAATGAAACAATTGTTACACCTGTAAAAGAAGCAGTGAAGCAAAACGCAATTGGCGTTGGCGTTTCTGTTTTTGTCGGATCAGACTATGAAACACAAACTGTTTCGAATCTCGCAAATGTAGTTTCTGAAGCTCACGATTACGGCCTACCAGTACTCGGTATTACCGCAGTCGCAAAGGAATTACAAAAACGTGAAGCTCGCTTTCTAGCACTTGCTTCCCGCGTATGTGTTGAAATGGGTGCTGATATTATTAAAACGTATTACTGCGAAGGATTCGAAAAAATAACGAGCACATGCCCTGCCCCAGTTGTCATCGCGGGTGGCCCAAAACTAGATTCAATCGAAGACGCATTAAACATTACGTACAATGCACTGCAAGAAGGCGCGATCGGAGTAGACATGGGCCGAAACATATGGCAATCTGAGCACCCAGCTGCGATGATTCAAGCAATACATAGTATTGTGAAGAATAGATTGAATGTGAAAGAGGCGCTTGAACTTTATGATGATGTGAAGAATTAATGTAAAAAGACAGACTATTTATTAGTCTGTCTTTTTTGTTAAAATAAAGTAAAGGAGGAATGATTATGCGAAGAATGACTTTCGAACGTCCTACCGATCATTACGATGAACGCTTATACTCTATTGATGAAAAAATTTGCGCCCTATTAAAAGAACGAAAAGAACTTTCAGGTGATGACCCAGGTTTTCCACATGATGAAGCGATTTATAAATGGGCTAAGCAATACGAATTTTATCCAGACTATCTAAACTCATTATTCTCTTCCATGATGGATGAAGAAGAATTTAAACCTCGCGTTGAACCAACTGGCTTCAAAAAACATGTACCTGTTTTTAAAACTTATGAACATAATGGCGTCATGTATACTGTAACTTTTATTCGGCAATATGCAAATGCTAGTGTAGTTTATTTATATAGCGATTGGGATTCCACGGATGAAGATTTTATTGAAAATAAGCCTCGTAGTTTCTTCCAATTATCAATAGATGATACATACGATTGCTGGTCAGAAGGTGGTGGTGGCACCGATGGACATATGAATCATCAATTCGTTATATCTCCTGTCCTTCCTGATAATTTGTCTGGAATAAGCTTACGATTTAAAGAACTCAGTATCCCGTTTAGGAAAGATCAAGCTGTGCTTGAATTTGAAATTCAGATAGACAAATAAGGTGAGACTATAATCAATCCACAAATAGTAAGATAAATAAGGTAATAAAATAAACAAGCCCCTTTCCAAACTGGATAAGGGGCTAAATATACACCTTCAAATGATTACTCTTGGTGATTACTATTAAGCTTTGAAATTTTCTTACCTTCTCTATAATCAAGACAAGACACTTCAATTAATAAGCCATTAAATACTGTAAAATAAAAACCATAACTACTACCTCGCATCGAATAAGGTTCCTTATCTATTTCAATGCCGCCTGCTACTAAACGATTATACGCTTGATCCACTTCATTTGTAGTTTCCACTAAAAAACCAATATGAAAAGCTTCCGGATACGTAACTTCCTTATTCCCTTTAAATGCTTTTGGATCACTTAGCACAAGTATAAATCCACTCTCATCACTCATAACTACAAGTGCTTTCCCTTTTTGTTCCAAAAATTGAAAATCAAAAAATGTTTCAAAGAAATGTCTCGCTTCTGATAAGTCATCAACACATAAATTTAAATGATTCAGCTTCATGTACTCATCTCCTTTTAAACAGAAGGGATATAGACTCATTTTCATAACCCTTAAATATGTAAGGCAAGATATTCAAGCGTTCCATCTAAGACTATGCTTTATAAGTCTAATATTTTTTTCTATATCCTAGAACATTTTTTTAATGAATGAAAGATTTCCTATCATTTACATCCCCCATTAATAAAAAAGAGGATACATGTTTGCTTCTACAACATGTATCCTCTGCTTGTATATTAAGACTGTTGATAAGCCGATTTCGATGATTTCACATAATAAACTGCGTGATCCACATTAATAATATGATCTGGTTTTGGTTTACCACGGCCTGCTCTATGTCCAGCTAAGTGTTCTTCACTTGTTTCCCAGTTTTTCCATGCTTCTTCAGATTCCCAGCGAATCATTACGACAACTTCTTCGTCGCCGCGTCTTACTTTTTTCACGAGAACACTTAAATCGATAAAGCCTTCAAATTTTTCAATAATACCTTCTCCAGTGAAACGTTCTACAACTATATTTGATGTACCTTCTTTTACTGTAAATGTTTTCGTTTCGATAAACATATATCCCACTCCCTCTTTGTAATACGAATACTAGTATGCTTCTATTATAATTGATTATGATAATTATTTTCAATTGTAAAGTTTTAATTTTTTGAATTATGCTGATTTCTTTTCTATCGCCTCATCTAAAAATTTGAAATATGGAAGTAACATCCCTATTAAAGATGTAACACATATAATTGCACTGATGATTACATATAGCGCTCTTACTCCCCACATTTCACTCAATATTCCCCCTACTAACACACCTAATGGCATAGCGGATCGTATAAAAAATAAACGCACTGAAAATACTTGTCCTATCATATTATTTGGGACGGTTTGTTGGCATATTGTCGTGTTATGAACATTGAAAAATGCAATACAAATCCCTGCTATTACTTCAATTATTATTGCAATGACAATACTATGATTGAACCCTAATGAAATGTATGTGAGCCCCCCTATAAACAATCCTCCAAGCATAAGTATACGCCGGCTTTTATATGTTACTTTTCCGACTAATACTGAGCCAATTACGTAGCCAAGTGGAAAACCTGCCATGAAATAGCCGTACTCTGCATATCCCGCTGACAGCTCGTCTTTTATATAAGGAAGATTTGTGACCATCGTTACCCCTACTCCAAACTGCACGAAAGTAAGAAATATACCGAGCCAAACGATGATTGGTTTTGTGAAAAAATATGTAAAACCGTGAAGAAATTGTTCTAGCCACGTTTTCCGAATAGGTTGCGACGTTCTATTTTCTTTTATATAAAATAAGAAAGTGCCACTAACAAATAAACATATGCATACGAAAGATAATGTAAGTTCTGTTCCAATCAAATGAATGACTACTCCGCCTAATACTGGCGCAAGAAACATCATAAGGCGAGTCATCCCATCAATATACGCATTTGCATCTTGAAGTTGTTCTTTCCCTACAATGCTCGGTGTAATTGCCTGACTCGCAGGTGTATAAAGTGGTGTAATAAGTCCCACTACAATTTGAACAACATAAATGTGCCAAACTTCTATACTACCCGAAACTAGCATCACCAAAGGTAATAAAAATACGGACGCTCGTATCCATTGTGAAAATATCATAATCCACTTCCGGCTCCATTTATCAATAAATGGGCCACTTATTAATTGCAATATGAGTGATGGGATGAAATATAATAGCCACATACTACTTAAAGCCATTTCCGATCCTGTTAATTCATATACTAGAATTGAATTACATAACGTTCCGAAAGCCCCTCCTAATTCTGAGATTGCACTACCAATCCACATAAAAAAGAAAGAACGATTTTTCAATACACTCTTCACTATAGCTCACCAACTTTTCTCTTAAATTCCTCCCTTTATGTACATTCTTGTTGCATATTATCTATTCAAAAACGCTTCTAATTCTTTTGCTAACGACTGTACTGCTTTCTTCCTTAATACATACTTTCCGTCATGTATATCAACTAACTTCGCTGCACGTAACAATTTCAAATGATGGTGTACTGTCGATTTACCAAGCTGCAATCTTTCCGTTATTTCCTGTAATGTACGTTCTTTTTCAAACAACATTTTTACAATTCGCAATCTCGCCTCATCCCCAAGAGCCTTATGTTTTTGAACTAAAAAATAATTCGGTTCATACGGATCTTCAGGATGAATGCTTTCATTCGCAACTGGATAATGAAATACTTTCGTATCTTCAATATCTGCTTCAATATTCCACGGTCTGTACGTCATTTGCGGAATAAGAAGTACGTGATGAACACTTGGCTCTGGCATATAGTTCACTCCGCCAGTCGCCCACTCGACAAACTCTTCCGGTTTCATCTTTTTATTCATTTCATTTTTTGCTTCATAATCTCGTTTTAATATAGAAAGTACTTCCTCCTCTTTCTTAATTACACTCTCATACCAACCTGTCATTACAGTGATTAAATGAGATTTCAGCACTTGTACATCTACATCACATATAAAGCTAATATAAGTAGAAAAAAACGGATGATCCTGCGTTAATTCCTTTAGTTCGTGTATTGCACATACAACTCCCGTTGCAGCTAAACGTCTTTTCTCTTCATACTTCTCCCCTAAAAACGGTAAACATATAAATTTCAAATCTTCTTCTGAAAGTAAATCAATTTTAAAATTAAACTGCGATAAATCTTGAAAATCCTCTTTATACAATAACTGAAGCAATGCTTTCCACGTATTATGTTCTTCTACAAACTGCAAGTGTTCTCTCATCTCATTTGTTAATGATTGTCTAATTCCTTTCCATTCACTTTCAGTCTTTTCAAGAGTATCAATTAACCTTTTATGAGTAATTGCTGCAATGCCAAGTGCACATTCGAAAAGTATCGAATATTTCACCTGAACGTTGTATGTTTCCCTCTTTTTACTCTTTATGTGATAGACCTCCATTTTTATCTCCTCCTTGTTTGCTATGTATTAAATTCTATTTTTATCGAATTTACCCTTCTATATTTTTAGAATTTACAAAAATATAAATTAAACCACATTCATTCTAAATTAAGAAGAATAAGAGCTTTTTTATATACAAATAATAAAGCTCAAGGAGTGGTTGACATGCATTTCATATTAAATATGTTAGGGATTTTCGTTGTCATATTAATCGTTTTCTTATGTTCGCCTAATAAAAAACATATAAAATGGAGACCAATTGTAATTCTCATCATATTGGAGCTTTTTATTACGTGGTTTATGTTAGGCACGAAACTCGGCAGTATTATCATTAATAAAATTGCGTCATTTTTCAGTTGGCTACTGGCATGCGCGAACGAAGGTATTCGCTTTGCATTTCCTTCCGCTATGGACAGTCCACACATTGATTTCTTCTTTAGTGCATTACTTCCTATCATTTTTGTTATTACTTTTTTCGATATTCTATCTTATTTCGGAATCTTAACTTGGATTATTGATAAAGTAGGTGCAGTTATTTCAAAGATTTCTCGTTTGCCAAAGTTAGAAAGTTTCTTTTCCATTCAAATGATGTTTTTAGGGAACACCGAAGCACTTGCAGTTGTTCGTGATCAATTATCTGTTTTAAAAGAAAATCGTTTGTTGACTTTTGGAATTATGAGTATGAGTAGCGTTAGCGGATCCATTCTTGGTGCTTATTTATCAATGGTTCCAGCAACATATATTTTCAGCGCAATCCCATTAAACTGTATTAACGCATTAATTTTAGCCAATGTATTAAATCCTGTGGAAGTTTCGAAAGAAGAAGACGTTGTTTACACACCTTCAAAACATGAAAAAAAGGATTTCTTTTCTACTATTTCAAACAGTATGTTAGTTGGGATGAATATGGTTATCGTTATTTTAGCTATGGTAATTGGT
This sequence comes from Bacillus sp. FSL K6-1338, assembly GCF_038006965.1. NCBI lineage: Bacteria > Bacillati > Bacillota > Bacilli > Caryophanales > Bacillaceae > Bacillus > Bacillus sp. FSL K6-1338. Next base: position 2,848,562 of record NZ_JBBOWI010000001.1, read on the forward strand.
TATGTAGCTTTAACAGCATGTTTAAATGGGATTTTAGGATTTTTTGTAACGGGGTTAACAATTCAAAAAATCTTCTCCATTATCTTTAGTCCTTTTGCATTTTTACTCGGTTTATCAGGCAGTGATGCTATGTATGTAGCTGAATTAATGGGGATCAAAATAACGACGAATGAATTTGTTGCAATGATGGATTTAAAATCAAACTTAAAGTCGCTACAACCGCATACGGTTGCGGTTGCAACGACATTTCTAGCTTCTTTTGCTAACTTTAGTACAGTAGGTATGATTTACGGAACTTACAATTCATTATTTGGCGGAGAAAAATCATCAGTCATCGGTAAAAATGTTTGGAAGCTTCTTGTTAGCGGGATGGCTGTTTCTTTATTAAGTGCTATGCTCGTTGGGCTATTTGTATGGTAAATAATTTTTATAATAAAAGACACTCAAGCCAATTGAGTGTCTTTTATTATTATTTTCGAATTTGTCCATTTCCACGAATTACATATTTTGTAGAAGTTAATGCTGGAAGCCCCATTGGTCCTCTTACGTGTAACTTTTGTGTACTGATACCAATTTCCGCTCCGAATCCAAATTCGGATCCATCTGTAAAACGAGTCGATGCATTATGATAAAGTGCCGCGGCATCTACAGAAGTAAAAAACTTGCTGACGTTTTCCTCGTTTTCAGTAATAATTGCTTCAGAATGCATAGATCCATACGTATTTATATGATGAATCGCTTCTTCAACAGTGGAAACCACTTTCACTGCTAGTGTGAGAGATAAAAACTCTGTTTCCCAGTCTTCTTCTGTCGCAAGTAAGATAGAAGAATCAATCGCCACTGCTTTATTATCACCATGTAGCTCCACTCCTCTTTCCTTCAAGGAAGAAAACAACTCGCTACCATATTGCTCTGCCCAATTCTCATGAAGTACAATCGTCTCAATTGCATTACATACAGATGGACGCTGTGTTTTTGCATTTATAATAATATTAAACGCCATTTGTTTATCTGCTGTTTCATCAATGAATATATGACAATTTCCCGCACCTGTTTCAAGTACTGGAACAGACGCTTCTCTCACTACTGTATCAATTAATTGTTTACCGCCTCTTGGTATAAGAACATCCAAGTACTCGTTCAATGTAAACAACTGTTTTGCACTATCTCTCGTTGTATCTTCTATGAGCTGTACACTTTCTGAAGGCAAGCTAGTTTGCTTAAGCGCCCGGTGAATAACGCTAACGATGGCTTTGTTAGAATGGATAGCAGAAGAACTACCACGTAGTATTACTGCGTTTCCTGTTTTTAAACAAATTGTAGCAGCATCAACAGTTACATTCGGTCTTGCCTCATAAATCATTCCGACAACACCAAGTGGTACGCGCATCTCCTGAATAGATAGTCCATTTGGTCGTTCCCATGCACTTACACATTCTCCAATAGGATCACGTAATTCAATTAACTGCTTAATACCCTCTGTCATATCAACAATTCGCTGTTCATTCAGCAAAAGGCGATCAAGGAGTGAATGAGAAAATCCTTTCTCCTTACCTTCTTCAATATCCCGTTTGTTTTCTTCTAAAATATAAGCTGTTTCTACTATCAACTGATTAGCAATTGCAGCAAGTGCTTCATTTTTTTGATCTGTAGTTTTAAGCACAAGCTCTCTAGCAACCTCTTTTGCTTTTATCCCCTTTGCCAACACTTCATTCATTTTCATTTCCTCCTTTTTAAAGTGAAACCCAATGATCTCTATGAATGACTTCATAACTATGTCTCTCGCCTCTTACTTGAATATCTTGGCTTTGCATACCTTTTACATCTCTTAGTTCCTCTGCACTATATGTGCATTGTCCTTTTCCTATTACGCGCCCTTGTTGCGTTACAACCTCTACAACTTCACCCACTTGGAAAAATCCTGATACATTCGTAACACCAGCTGGAAGTAAACTCTTACCATGCTGAATGATGGCAGTAGCCGCCCCAGCATCTACTTCAATTTGTCCGCTAACAAGCGAATGCAAGGCAATCCATTGCTTGTTCATCTTCATTTCTTTTTGAGGAGCATTACCAACATACGTTCCATCACCCTTACCCTTCAAAACATCTACAAACTTTTCCTGTCCACGTCCTGTCCCGATAAATACACTCACACCAAGAGAGAGTGCTGTCTTTGCAGCATCGATTTTTGATTTCATACCACCAGTCCCAAGTTTTGAGCCAGCATCTCCTGCAAGAGAAGAAATTTCTTCCGTAACTTCAGGAAGAAAATAATATTTTTTTGCATCCGCATTTTTCTGAGGATTTTTGTCATATAACCCGTTCACATCCGTAAAGATCATAAGCATATCCGCCGAAACAAGCCCGCTTACTAAAGCTGACAGCATATCATTATCACCGAACGTCAGCTCCTCTAAAGAGATGGAATCATTTTCATTAATAATTGGAAGAGCGGAACGGTTTAGTAATTCTCCTAACGTAGCGTAAGCATTACTATATTGTTCTTTTCTAGAAAAATCACTTCTCGTCAGCAAAAGTTGCGCAGTAACGATGCCATATTTACGGAATTCCTCCGTGTACGCCTGCATTAACAAACTTTGTCCGACAGCTGCTGCAGCCTGTTTCCCTTTAATCGTTACAGGTCTACTAGGATATCCTAGCGCTGAAAAACCTGCAGCGACGGCTCCAGATGTAATTAACACAACCTCGTGCCCTTCCTCTTTCAACCGAGCCAATGCGGCAACGTGATCTGAAAGCTGTTCTGTAGAGATGCCTCCGTGACTATCTGCCAAGGAACTACTTCCAATCTTTACAACAATTCGTTGTTTTTTCACCTTTTTATCCCCCAAGTCTAAAATCAAAGTTTTTATAGTTTACACTTCATTCACTTTGCAACTATATCTATTCTCATCAATGCTGCATTGAAGTATTTAAGAGCAAAATAAAAATGACCGCTTCGCCCTTAATAAAATAAAAAGGACGAAACGGTCATTGTTCCGCGGTACCACCTTAATTGATATACATAGATATCCACTTGGTGCCTATAACGCAGGCGAACGCCTAAACTTTCATTTAAGACTCAGGGATAGGTTCGATACATTCTATACGAGGAATCTTTCAGCCGGTGAATTCCACTCTCTTTCGTAAGAAGACATATGTACTAATTCCCTTCAACGATTTTCGATCTAATTTTTTTATATTATGCGATATAGTTCGATTCGGTGTCAAGAGTTATTTTAAAAAATAAATAGAGCCACAAGTTACTTGTATGAAATTATTGCCCTACTGAATGAAAATACAAATTGATATAAGTTTAACTCATATTCATAAACATAAAACCTTAAATTATAGTGTATATATTTACATAATGTCGAATATAATTAATTTTTATCTTTTAGTGTTGCAAAAAGGAATATATTCTCTTAGAATGTTTCTTTATATTGCACAGGGATGTTATTCTTATTCTAAGATAATAATATCAAACCGATATAATTGATTATAAAAGGAGCAAGATTGAGTTATTATGGATAAACAAATTGGATTCATCGGTTGCGGAAATATGGGAATGGCTATGATTGGCGGAATGATAAACAAAAAGATAGTGTCTTCAAATCATATTATTTGTTCAGATTTAAACACTGCTAATTTAAAAAATGCTAGTGAAAAATATGGGCTAACTACAACTACCGACAACAATAAAGTAGCTAAAAATGCTGATATTTTAATTTTATCAATCAAACCAGACCTATACGCATCAATAATTAATGAAATAAAAGAAGTAATCAAAAACGATGCTATCATCATTACGATTGCTGCTGGGAAAAGTATTGAAAGTACTGAAAATGCCTTTAATAAAAAATTAAAGGTTGTAAGAGTAATGCCTAATACTCCTGCTCTTGTTGGAGAAGGAATGTCTGCATTATGCCCTAATGAAATGGTGACAGAAAAAGATTTAGAAGATGTACTAAACATTTTCAATAGTTTTGGTCAAACAGAGATCGTAAGTGAAAAATTAATGGATGTTGTCACATCCGTAAGTGGTTCTTCACCAGCTTATGTATATATGATTATAGAAGCGATGGCAGATGCTGCTGTACTAGATGGTATGCCAAGAAATCAAGCATATAAATTCGCTGCTCAAGCTGTGTTAGGCTCTGCAAAAATGGTACTAGAAACAGGAATACATCCAGGTGAATTGAAAGATATGGTTTGTTCTCCTGGTGGAACGACAATAGAAGCTGTAGCAACATTAGAGGAAAAAGGATTACGAACAGCGATTATTTCAGCTATGCAACGTTGTACGCAAAAGTCTGTTGAACTATCTGGTCAAACTAAAAAATAAAACTATAAAAGAGATTACGTTAGCTATGAATTCACATAATTTTAATTAAAAATCCACTACATGATAAACGGCCAAACTCATATAAAATTGAGCTTGGCCGTTCCGTTTTTAATTATATTAAAATAATTTAATTCGAATCTTCTTTAAAGGTTCTGTTTTATCCCTTACCTATTCCCTACTGTGATTGTGTAATTTTATTAGAAACTAATAATTTTTCAATGCATTTCGGTAACATATCTAATAGTGTTTCAAATGCGTAGTTTACATCTAGACGTTCTGTCCATTGATGTGCATCTTTTCCTACCGGCCCCATATTTAATACTGGAACATCAAACTCTTCTAATTCCTGAAGCGGAATTGAATAACCTTTATCCCATAATGGCATATTGTCTACAAGCGAACTCATTGAATCCAGTGGATACTGCAAGCCTACATAGCTTAAATCTGAAATCCCCCCAAAATAATTTTGGTTTTCAAATGTAATCTTATGATTGTAGTGTGCATACTTTTCCATTTCTACAACTACCTCTTTTATTAAAGGATTGTTGCGCGAACTCACAGCTGGATAGTACGGCGGAGCGAAGAAAAGTACAATCATCGGTGCCTTTTCTTTACATAAAATCGCTAATTTATCTACTAAATCAATCGTTACCGCACGATCATCTTTATCTTCTCTATTTTTTATAATATTAGATTGAATATGATTTATTTTTTCTTGTCCATGTTGCTCAATTGCATATGTGATAAGCTCTTCATAAGTTAATACATTTACTTTAAGATTAGGTGGTATAAATGGATTATATTTAGAAAAACGATATGCATGTTTTTCATACGACTCTTCTATTTTCTCTGCTACTTTCGTTACTTTTTGACGTAACAATGAAACTACATCTGTCATTGATTTTTCTAATAAAAACAAATTAAATAATGTAACTGCACGATGCGGAATTTGTACAGAATAATCCTCTTTTAAGTCCCTTTGAAGTAAGTTAGTTGGCGGAGGACTCGCTTCCCCTTCTACAATATCACAAAGGTCTGTGTTTAACTCTAATTCTGCTGTTATTAATGAAGCCATATAACTCCCATTTAAGCCTGCAAAAGGTTCACCTACATGTGTCTCTTTTCCATAGCAAAGAAAACCAGGTAACACTTTACCAATAGAGCCAGTGTAAATATACTTATTTTGGTCACCAGGATGTCTTGAAAACATAGGCTCTGAGTTTAAGACCGTTTTATAATCTAAGTTATGCTCTCTAGCTAAATCTAACAGTCCCGGAACAGCGGCCCTCATCCCTACAGAATTCACTTCTTCATCTGGTACAGCCAATAAAAGAACATTCCCATCGAATCTTCCTTCACATGCTTGTTCAATCATTGCCATTTGTAATGCTAGACCGCATTTCATATCCATTGTTCCTCTACCAAACAGCCATTCCCCATGTTCTATATCTTCACGTACATGGTCTGGAAGTTCATCTTTATGAGAATAAAACATAGATGTTAACTTTTTAGGATTAAATGCATCTTCTTTCCACACTCCGTAATCTTGTACATCTACAACATCAAAGTGACTTACTAGAATTACAGTATTTTTTATACTATCGCTTTTCTTTACTAGTGCTGTAACAAAATATCGTCCGTCCCCTGTCGGATTTTTTTGTAAATGATGCGGGTTTTCTTTGAAGTACTGTAAATCAGATAACTGTTCCACAACAAAGTCTGGCAATATTACTTCAGCTTCTGAACCGGTAATACTAGGAATTTCAACAAGACCGCTTAATAATTGAATCAATTGTTCTTTTGATTGCCACTTTGACATATAAATCCCCCTATTTTTCCACATTATGAAAACTAATTCCAGTATATGAATAAAAAATGACGACAGCTATCAAAATTATAGTTCTGATGTACTGCCGATTTTTATTGATATTTCATGAGCCGCTTGTTTTACCTTGCTAATAAGAAAAGATAGTCGATCATCATTAATACGATGACTAATTAACCCAACACTTAATGCTCCTACTACTTTATGATTAAATCCGATAATAGGTGCAGCTACTGAAGCTGTCCCTTCTGTTTTTTCACCATAACTGACAGCATATCCTTCATTTTTTATTTGCTTTATTTGATTAAGAAGAATTTGCTTTTGTTCTGGTAATGAAGAAAGTAAATGTTCTACAATATGTTCCATTTCATTCGTTTTCATATTAGCAAGCATCGTTTTATTTGCGGCACCAATTGAAAGTGGAATTTGTTCCCCTAGATTATCGATAACTCGAATTTTTAAAGGACTATCCATTCTTTCAATGATAATAGAATGTGTTCCGTTTGGAATATTTAAATAGACACTTTCTTCGACTTCAAAGGCCAACCGCTTCATCACTTCTCTTGCAACTGATCTGTAGTCTACCTTCTCCAATTGACGTAACCCTATTTCCATCCACATTGGTCCAATTTTGTACTGTTTTGTCTCTGGTATTTGTGTAACTAACCCATGCTCCATTAGAGAGTTAAGTAATCTATGTACTGTACTAACTGGGAGATGTGTTCCATCTGCTATATCAGAAATAGCCCAATACTCTTTTTCATTTGTAGAATTCAATAATTTAATAATACTTATCGCTCGATCAATGGACTGTACCATAACTCGCCTCAACTTTACTCGTAATATGTTAGTATGCTTAATTAACTATCAATTTAGCAAACATTCGAAATGAAATCAATTTATTTATTTAATTTTCTAACAATAAAAACATATCACTAACAAAGAATTGAAAACGCAAACAAAAAAATATTGACTTTTCTTTTTAATTATCTGAAAATTATAACAAGATTTCACATCACGGAATACATTCCATAATACGGAAAAACATCAAACTTTATTCTATCAACTACGAAAGTGAGGAAAACAATGGCCCAAGTAAGTAATACAAACAATGAATTAAAACGAACGATGAAAAGTAGACACTTATTCATGATTGCACTCGGTGGTGTGATTGGAACGGGGTTATTTAACGGATCTGGCTTTATAATAAGTCAAGCTGGACCTGGCGGATCCGTACTTGCCTTTATGGCCGGTGGATTATTAATGTATTTCGTTATGCTATGTCTTGGTGAACTCGCTGTAGCCATGCCTGTCTCAGGTTCTTTCCAGGAATATGCCACTAAGTTCATCAATCCTGCAACTGGCTTTACAATCGGATGGTTGTATTGGTTAAGCTGGGCGAATACGACCGGTCTTGAATTTACAACTGCCGGCATTACAATGCAGCGCTGGTTTCCTGATATTCCTGTTTGGGTTTGGTGTTTAATATTTGGCGTTACAATCTTCACTATTAACGCATTATCTGCTCGTAGTTATGCAGAAACAGAATTTTGGTTTTCAAGTATAAAAGTATCTGCCATTATCGCTTTCATTATTCTTGGCGGCGCCGCTATGTTCGGTTTTATTGATTTAAAAGGCGACGAACCCGCTCCGCTATTATCAAATTTCGTAAATCATGGTGGTTTATTCCCAAATGGACTTGCCGCTATTCTTTTAACAATGGTTACAGTCAACTATTCCTTCCAAGGTACAGAACTTGTTGGAATCGCAGCAGGTGAAAGTGAAGATCCAGCAAAAACTTTACCTCGTTCTATTAGAAATATTATATGGCGCACGATGTTTTTCTTCGTCTTAGCAATCTTTGTTCTTGTTGCTTTAATTCCTTGGGAAGAAGCTGGATTAACAAAGAGCCCATTCGTTGCTGTTTTTGATAATATCGGTATTCCATATGCAGCTGATATTATGAACTTTGTTATTCTTACTGCTGTTCTTTCTGTTGCAAACTCAGGACTATACGCTGCTACTCGAATGCTTTGGTCTTTATCAAAAAACGAAATGGCTCCAACCTTTTTAAAGAAATTATCATCACGTGGAATTCCTCTCAACGCTTTAATCATGACGATAGCTATTTCTGCTTTTTCTCTTTTGACAAGCGTAGTAGCTGCTGAAACGGTTTACTTATGGCTCATTTCAATTTCCGGAGTCATTACCATTATTGTTTGGATGTCAATTTGTGTTTCTCAATTCTTTTTCCGCAAACATTATTTAGCAGACGGTGGAAAATTAGAAGACTTAAAATTTAAAACACCACTTTATCCACTCGTACCAATTCTTGGTTTTGGATTGTATGGCATTATATTAATCAGTCTTATTTTTATCCCAGAACAACGACTTGGAATCTATTGCACTGTACCATTTATCATCTTTTGCTATACCTACTATCACTTTAAAGTTAAGAAAAGAATATCTACTAACACTCATAGTGAAAGTAAAATTAGCGAGACTATGTAATATTTGACGATACATAAAAGACCACACGTGGCGCTTCACTTCATGTATGGTCTTTTATCGTTCCTTCTTTCATTTCTCCCTACTATTGAAAGGATTATTTATAACACTTTAAGTTCTGAATTTCTCAGATGAACTATGGGTTGAAAAGTGAGCATTTCAATACCTTCCCCCCAGATTTCAAGTTTTGCCAATGATGATGTTGAAAGTGTTAATGTAGTAAATGCTACAATACTAGCAATTATGATTTTTACTGTTCATAAGTTGATGATTCAGCTTACTATTACTGTTTTGTTTTGATATATTTAATATATATTTAAAGACAGACAGGAGTTAGATACGATGATAAAAGGTTTCGGAGGAATATTTTGGAGAACTAAGAATCTTGATGTTATAAAAAAATGGTACAGTGAAGTGTTGAAACTTGATATAGAAGATTGGAATGGGACTGTGATTAAACCCCAGTTAGGAAATGAGACCATCTTTTCTTTCTTTACTGAGAATGACAATTATTTTCCAACAGAACAACAAGTAATGTTAAATTTCCAAGTATATAATCTAAACAAGACTATAAAGCATCTTGAGAATATTGGTGTACCTCTTGAAAAGAAAGAAGAAATGAGTGAGTTTGGAAAGTTTATTTGGATTAAGGATCCTGAAGGTCGATTGATTGAACTTTGGGAGAAATAGACGGTTATAATCATTTACTATTAAGCTAATGATTGTTTTCATTTCACATAATAAATAAAAAAGTCGATTTCTTAACTCCACAGGAAATCGACTTTTTTTCGTATCCCATCACCATAAAATGAAACTACTTCCCTTGATTAGATTGTTTGCGAACATAAAATGCGAAAAATAGTTTTTTCTAGTTGCTTATTTAACCCTTCTAATTCGCTTTAAAATTATATAATGGCTTAATAATGTGCTTTATATCTATTGTTTCGTTCGTATTTTCGATAATTTCATCCATTGGCTTATATACCATTGGTGCCTCATCAATTGTGCTCTCTACTACCGATGTAGTCCACACCTCTGTCATCGTATTTTGGAAGTCCTCTAGACTCAATAATTCTTTAGCCTTCTTACGACTCATGATACGTCCTGCCCCATGCGGACCAGAAAAGTTCCAGTCTGGATTACCTTTACCAAATGCAATAATTGAACCATCTCTCATGTTAATTGGAATAATGACTCGTTCATCTTTCTGAGCTGAAATAGCACCTTTTCGTAGAATCATATTTTCCATGTCAATATAGTTATGTATTGTAGTAAATTGATCCGTTATTTTCCAGTCCATTTTCATAACAATTTCATCAATCATTGCTTTACGATTTAACGTAGCGTACTTTTGAGCAATATTCATGTCATTCATATAATCTTTGAATCCTTGCCCTTCTAAATAAGCTAGTTCTTTACGAATCTTAGGCTTCTGAATTCCTCTTAAAGTTTCTTGTATTTCTTTTGCTCTACCCTCTTCAGTTAATCTCTTAATAATCTCATCTTTCATTGATGTAACGTCAGTGAGTTGTTCATATGCAAATTTTTGGTAATACTCTGCAATTTGCTTACCTAAATTACGAGAACCGCTATGAATGACAATATATACATTTCCTTTTTCATCTTCATTTAATTCGACAAAATGATTTCCTCCCCCAAGAGTACCTATACTTTTTTGAGCGCGTTGTGATGTAAATGGAGCTCTCACACCATCAAAATCAATCATTTTTGAGAATCGATGTTCTTTATCTCGTATACGAAAACCACTTGGAACAAATTTACGAATTATTTCGTCTAAACAATCGAAATTAATTTCTTCTTTTTTCTTATCAATTACAAAAACTTCCATTCCACACCCAATATCTACCCCTACAAGATTAGGAACAATTTTATCTTGTATTGTCATTGTTGTTCCAATCGTACAACCTGCTCCTGCATGTGTATCTGGCATAATACGAATTTGACTATCCTTTACGAATTCTTGATTACAAAGATCAATAATCTGCCCAGTCGCAGTCTCATCAACGTTATTCGTAAATACTTTCGCTTCATTGTATTTTCCTTGTAATTTCAACATCTTTCATGTCCCCTTCCTTTTGAAAGAATTATTATATTACGTTGTTTCTGTTCTTATAATTACTATCATCTACCTTCTGCTTTCCATTATATATGTATGATATCCTTCACAATAATAAAAAATTATGATGATTAATCTTATTTACATAATATAATTACCGTATCCTTAAATTTATACCTACATATGAGTATTCCACGTCCTCGATATCAGTTATATATAACAAAAACTCCCCTTAAATCGAAAATGATTAAGGGGAGTTTTATATGCGATGCAATTATAGTTCAGATTTCACCCGAACAGAAACATTATTTTTAATTATATTTTTGACATCTTTAAAGCTAACAAAATTGTTACTTTTCTCATCCCAAAGACGGAAACGCAGTGATTGTAAGCTTGTAGCAAGCGTAATCGTTGGTACATTTTTTAAAGGAAGCGTATTATTGTGTGCCTCTTCTAGTTTATAGTTAGGTACTCTTGGGCTTAAATGGTGAACATGATGGAATCCAATATTACCCGTTAGAAATTGCAAAATTTTGGGAAGCTTATAAAAAGAACTTCCTTCCACTGCCGCTTTCACATATTCCCAATCTTTATCCTCTTCAAAATAAGAATCCTCAAATGTGTGCTGTACGTAAAACAGCCAAATCCCTACTGAACCTGCTATTAAGAATATAGTACCATGTACTAACAGAAACGATTGCCACCCAATCGCCCAGCAAAGTATAGCTACTACAGCAACGATTAAAATATTTGTTAAATAAGTGTTCATACGTTCTTTTTTTCTAGCACCTTTTCGGTTAAATCTATTTTTAAGCAGGAAAACATAAATTGGGCCTAACCCAAACATAACGAATGGATTGCGATATAAACGATATGCTAAACGGAGTCTAAATGGTGCTGCTACATATTCATCTACTGTAAGCGTCCAAATATCCCCTGTACCCCTCTTATCCAAATTACCACTCGTAGCGTGGTGAATAGAATGCTCATGCCCCCACTGATCAAATGGGAATAATGTTAAAACACCCATACACGTTCCAACTATTCTATTTGCACGTCGACTTTTAAAGAATGAATAATGGGTACAATCATGAAAAATAATGAAAATCCTTGTCATAAATCCAGCGGCTAACAGTGCTGGAACTAATGTTAACCAATAAGAAACTGACAAACTTTTATAAGCAAGGTACCATAAAATAATAAATGGCACGATTGTGTTGATCAGTTGCCAAACACTTTTTTTAATCGTTGATTTTTCAAAAGGAGCAACTTGTTTTTTTAAATTTTTAGTATTTTCTAAGGTCATTGTTCTAATTCCTTTCCTTTTTGTTGCTAATTCATATTATAGCACACTATTAGTATCAGGTGTTAAAAGTAGCTATAATAAATATTTTATACTATGAAAATCTCTTTTTTCTTACTCATTACTTACAAATTTCTTACGTCCAAAATAGCTTCTATAATTGGACAGACGGAGCATTTTATGTATCAAAAAAACTTCATATTTTTCCAATAAGTACATAAAAAACAGCGAGTTTTTTCACAAGAAGAAAAAAGCTGCAATCAGTCAGTTTCACCGACTTATCGCAGCTTCTCTTCTTTTTACCTTATTTTATCGATGAAGCCAAACTGCACCTGCAGACTTGTCTTCAGCTTGGCCTACTACTTCAAACTTCAGTCCTAGCTTCGGTAACTTACGTCCTGCATCAGGAATAACGCTGTTGATGTATTGCTTAGAATCATCAAATTTTGCCACTCCTGGTAATCCTTTATAATCAAAGATACCGCGTGTTGGTGAATTTACTTTCCATGCTGGTGTTTGATCAAATGAGAATGCCGCATCGGCAATTTGATAACGCGTACTGCTCTTCACAGTAGGTTGTCCGTTTAATGTCCCTACAATTGCCTCTGGATGAGAATCTACTACTCCTAAGAACCCTTCACCTGGATGAACGCCTACCCAGTTATCTGTAAAGCTTTGATCCGCATACCATACAACCATTCCTGTATTAAATACTGGGCCACGTGCATGTTGTAACGCAGTGTCAGAACCAGCGTAATTTCTCCACTCTACATAGTAATTATGTTTTTTCTGTTCAAATCCGTTAGACACAGTAAAGCCTTTTAACGTCATTGCTGGCTGACCTTCTGCATCATCAGAGAAAACAACTTTTCCATCTACAGTTAAGGCTGCATTATCTAACGCAAATCCTTTATAAGCTACTGCAATATCTGTTAAGTACTCAAATTGCAGTTTTACTTTTTTCCCTTTGAATTGGCTTAAATCGTATGATTTATCAACCCATTTACCATCAGTTGTATCCGCGCCGCCTTTTACATCTTTTTCGCCCATTCTATCAATGCGTGTCTTCGTTCCATCTTCTGCAATCGCATATACGTCAAGGAAATCATACTTCGCTTCAAGTTCGTAAAATGCCTTATAATCGAACTTAGCATCCTTTGCATTTGTTAAGTCAAATACTGGTGTCTCAAGTGTTGTATGAATGTCATTTCCTTTTGTACTGTAATAGAACTTCTTACCAAACGCCGATTCGATATTTTTTATATCTTTGTCCGGCAAGTTAACACGAACAATTCCAGGTCGTTTAGATTTTGTAGTACTTTGATCTACATATGTTGCAACACCGATTCCTTTGCTAAGTTTGTCATAATCTACTTCAAGAATATTCGCCCAGTTCCCCTTCATATTCTTTTGGAAAAACTCTTTATTTTGTGGCGAGAAACTCGTTGGCTCTGTTCCTGCAATTTTTCCAGCCCAGCTACCACCACTCATAATAGACCATGACTCAACAGGTTCACCTTGTCCTGAGTACTTTGTATCATATTCATCTGGTAAGCCTAAATCATGGCCATACTCATGTGCAAACACACCAACTGCTCCGTCTTCAGGCTCGATTGTATAATCATATGCAGCCATCTTTCCGCCCCAGTTCGAAACAGAAGATTTCGTGCCATCAATTGCATATGGTTTTGAACCTAGTTTTGAACGATGTGACCAAATCGCATCATCTTTCAATTTACCGCCGCCAGCTTCTTGACCAACGCCAGCATGTACAACCATTAAATGATCAATAATGCCATCTGGCTCATTTTTATTTCCATCACCATCTTGATCGTATTGATCAAATTGGTCATAGTCTGCTAAATTGATTCCTTTTGCTACCGCTGCTTTTAATGCTTCTTTCACAAAATCTTTTGGTCCTAAAGGCCCCTTGTTATCATGCCCAGTACCCGCATCAGCACCATAATCTGATGCTTTTCCTGGAACAGTAAGCCACTCTGTTACAGTCCCATCAACTGTATAGCTACCACCAGATTGTTCTTCATAATATTGCTTAAATGTGTTAATCTTCGATCCATCAAATAAAGTGAATGGTTCATCACCAAATAACATTTTTTGATAATGTTCACGATTAAAGTCCTTAGAATACATGTATCCTGGCTCTTGATCAATATTGTTATGCTTAAAATCGCTAAATTCTACAAGTAAAACAAGTACTTTATCTTTTCGAACAGCTCCATTGTATTCTTCTTGCTTCGCTGATGTAGTAGGTACTTTTCCATTTAATTTCCCTGGATTCAATGCTGCACCTTGTCCAGCTACTGGGCCTACTTCAGGCTGCTGTGCCTGTTCATTTTCCTTCATTTTTGTATCTTTTACTTTTTTCATAAAATCAGAAGCTTCTTGTGTAAGACTATCTCCTGTTAAGATTTCTTTCCCAGGGTTTTCCCCTTTCTTTTTCTCAACATATTTTTCGACAGCCTTTGACGTCTCAGCTTGTGATGCAGATTGATCAATTACCCCCCGTTGTTTTAGCGCTTCTGCCAAACGCTCCTCCGGTATTAAGTGCTCATCTATTGGTAGAGATGATGTTGGTGTCTCAGCATAAGCTGCGTGACCTCCAAAAGCAAACGTACTACTTAGTACTGCTGCTGTTGTTAATACCGCTAATGGTTTTAATTTCTTTTTCTTTTTCAATGTATTTCCTCCCCAGTGTCTGCAAATTATCGTTTTTTGCCGATAACAACATAATATTCGTTATAATACGAATATTCAATCTTTTTCAACAAATAAAATGTTGAGAAATATTTTTTTATGCAGGGTGAAATACATAAGATATAAAAACAAACAGACTCTCCTATAAATAAGAGTGAACTTTTATATGTTCTTAGTTACAATTAAAATCCAGTAAATCTGGGATTCATACTTTTTTAATAAAAATAAGAATTAAATATTTTCTATACTATTTAATCTATGGATTACCATATTACTCACTATTCTCATTATTACAAGCTAATAGTGGTTCGTACATCATTATAGCGTGATTCTCTGTTACATATTGATCTTCTATTAACTGTTTCTGTTGATTATATACTTTACGTTGAATCACATTATGTCGTATATAACCGCCCCAGTATGCAGGTTGAATTGAATGTTCTTTCTCATACACTTCATATTGATAAAGTTGCGGATAGACTGTTCTCCATTCACCAACTAAATATTCATCTGTCATATAAAGATGAAGTTGATACGGTTGGTCCGTTTCATTTTTAATTTGTAAATCCAAATAGTTATAGGAACAAGTTGCTCCACTCCCAAACGGTTGAGTTCGCCTAGAATCAGGAAAGACATCAAAGCTATGACGATATCGTTCTGTTACTGTCAGTGGTGTATGTAAAGTCATCCAATATATTAAATTCGAAAGCTGACAAAGACCTCCTCCAATACCTGTTTGAAAAGATCCGTAATGTAATACCATACCCTCTACATACCCTTTTTTCCTCGTAGGCTTACCTATTAAACGCCAGTAAGAAAATGTTTCTCCTGGTCTAATGACGATACCATTTAGTTTTTTAACAGCAATTTTCAAATTAACAACCTTATTCTGTTGATACCACATATCTACATCTTTGAGCTTACGGAGTAATATCGTTCGGTGCTGAATTGCTGTACAAGGTAGCTTTTCTTGTTGGAACCTTTTTGCATATGTTTTTCCGTCTGATAACCACTGAATATACCTCTTTGTAGAGTAATACCACGTCCCTAGCATAATTCGATACTTAGAACGCTGTTTAGGACGTAAGTGCACTATATTCATTTTATTCCCTCTCTCTTTCTTCAAATAAATTCTAATATATCTCTAATTCAATAAACTACAGTTTTCTTAGCGGCATAATAATTTTTGTAAATAAAAAACGCAAAAAAATAATAAATTTACTCTAGTGGAGATTTTATTTTGAGGATTGCTTTCTAATTATATGAAACTGCGCTACAATACGATAAATTGAAATAAACACATTATAAATATAACGGATAACCTTAAATAAAAAATAATGAAAATTAAAGAAATTCTAAAGTATTAATATATTTTTCGTAAATATTAATTGATAATACATTAGACTTTACTATATGTATAAATTCTCTATTCTACAAAACGAAATTTTTTAATGTAAGAAAAGAATATAATTCCCCTTTAACATTTATACAAGTCTCCTCTGAAAAACTTTACAAAACAATCCGAGCCCTTATATTTAGAATGAACACAAAAAATTGCCACCAGTTAGCTTAACTGGTTGGCAATTTTTTAACGAGAATGCTTTACAAATAGTTGAATTGCTTCTTGTGGTACATAGCACTTTCCATTACTCTCTACAATAATACTTCCTAATTCATACCCTTTACCATTGATACGAATTATATTTTTGTTACCAAATAGTTGTGCTTCTACTTTATTATGTTTTACCACAAGTAACGGGTTTACTCCTTCGGTTTTGTCGGCTGTTACAGTTGCACCGATTTTCTTAAAGGCTTGCTCACTCTCTAAAAATATTTTATTCGTTACTTCTTCTAAGTTAAAGCCCATCGCTTTGGCCATCGTCTTCGCAATGTCTGTATTCTGGATTAAGCCTTCTGGTTTTTGAGGTCCATAAGAATATAAGAATACATCCTCACCTGTATGTCCTCCTGTCGTAAAGCCGATATTTGCACGATTAGCCAATAATGTAGTAAGGATTCGTCCTACATCCATTTTCTTTTTTTCCGCTTTTAATTTTTCTTTTTCATCATGAGTTAGATTATCCAAACCGTATAGTTTAGCTACATCTTCTACATTTGATAAATCAGATTTCAGTTTATTTATAGTTCCTTCAAGTGTCATTTTCGCCTTTTTCAATGGATCAATGTATGCAGAAACCGGTGTAGTATTGTATCCTTTTGTCGTATTCCTATTCCCTATAGAGATGCCGCTGTTACCATGATCAGTTAAAGCGATAAGCATCGTATCCCCATCTTTCTTCGCAAATTGTAACGCCTTTGCTACCGCTTCATCAAATGCCAATACATCGCTAATAATCCCAATCGGATCATTAGCATGAGCTGCCCAATCTGGCTTACTACCTTCTACGAATAAAAAAAAGCCATCTTTATCTTTTGATAATGTTTGAATTGCTTTTTCTGTCATTTGAGAAAGTGTCGGTTGTTCTGGATTTGTTGCTATACGATCCATATCAAACGCAAGAGCATGATGTGAGAAAGAGCCCCAAATTTTATTAGATTTGGAGTTCAATAACGCATCTTTCGTTTCAACAAAATCGTATCCTTTGTCTTGAATCACCTTTACTAAATTTTCACCATCTTTTCGGATTCCATTACTTTTTATAGGTAGAAGCGCCGCTTTTCCCCCGCCTAATACGACATCTATATTTTGATATACTTGCTGCTTCGCAATTACGTTAAATCGCTTGCGATTGACATGGTGAGCTGAGAATCCCGCCGGAGTAGCATGCTGAATTTCAGATGTAGCAACAATTCCCGTTGCACGACCAGTACGTTTTGCACCTTCTAATACGTTTGCGACCGGCCGTAACTTGTCCTCTTCTTTTATTGGCTTTAAGCTAGGTGAATTTACAATAGAAGGTAGTACACCTACATATCCTGAATTCGATTTATTTCCAGTTGCTAATGCTGTTGCTGCTGGCGCTGAGTCTGTAATAGCTGATTCCGCCGAAAACGTACGAACACCTCCTGTTACAATTTGATCTAACGTAAGCGGTGCCCCTTTATACCAGCGAGCCAATGTTGTCGCCGTTGAACTCGTTCCGTCCATAACCATCATAATTATATTTTTAGGCTGGTGTTCTACTTTTTTCACCTTAGCTTTGGCCGCATGATAATTCATCATACTTTCCGTACTTAATACGCTTACTATTATAGCTCCCACCAATAGTAACTTTTTCATCTTCACACCATAATTCAACATGATTGTTCCTCCATAAACTTTGCATTCATTTCAATACACCTTATTTCCTTTTCCATACCAAAACCTACATATGTTTTATTAGTTCCCAATTCTCATAAAGCTAACAATAGTTACTTTCTCTTTCTTTAATTAAATATTGATATGTATCATTTATCTTATAAAAAAGATTTAACATCCTTTTCATTAATTACTTATTTAACAATAAATCCTCAATTAAAAGAAATAAAAATTTATTGTTAAACAATAAATTTCATGTTAAATTAATAAGATATTAAATAAATGAGGTGCTTTTTATGAAACAAGGATCCACACTCTTTTTAAAGACCGTTGTAATTCTGATCGGAATCCCCGTTCTTGCTATGTGCATTTTTTTAGTCCCTAAAATAGGAAATTTTGCCGCAGAATTATATCCAGATATTGCATATATTAAATATCTTGTATTTATCAATTTATACGCAACAGCAATACCTTATTACTTCGCACTGTACCAAACATTTAAGCTTTTAAACTATATTGATAAAAATAACGCATTCTCAGAGCTATCTGTTCAAGCTTTAAAAAATATTAAGTACAGCGCATTGGCAATTAGTGTATTATATGTATTAGGTATGCCACTTTTCTATCTCGTGGCAGAGAGAGATGACGCCCCTGGCATTATTATTATCGGAATGATTATGATTTTTGCTTCAATGGTAATCGCGGTCTTTGCTGCCGTTCTCCAAAGACTATTAAAAGATGCTATAGATATAAAATCAGAAAATGATTTAACGGTCTGAGGTGAATAATATGGCAATTATTATTAATATTGATGTAATGTTAGCAAAAAGAAAAATGAGTGTAACAGAACTTTCGGAGAAGGTTGGAATTACAATGGCTAACCTTTCTATCTTGAAAAATGGAAAAGCAAAAGCAGTCCGTTTTTCAACTTTAGAAGCAATATGTAAAGCATTAGAATGCCAACCCGGGGATATTTTAGAATATCAACCTGAAGATACCGAATAAAAAGAGTCCTTCATACGAGAAGGACTCTTTTTATTACACATTACGGCGCAAAACTAATTTGACCAGTAAACAATAGGATAATTGCTATGATCCAAAATATAAAAAATGATGAGGACAGTATTAATGAAAGAATAGCAATTCCCTTCTTCTCTGTTCTTTTCGTCATTGTGATTATTGAAAGCATGATACCTACACCTGTCAGGGTAATTGTAATATAATCTCCAACTATATTACCTGCATTGGCTATCCTTGTTGGCGTTATAAAAACGAATAGAAAACACAAAATGCCGATGAGTAAAGATATATAGCTTATTATACTGTACTTCTTTTTAGGAACTATTTCTGTTTTCATACTAACCCCACCCCTTCTATATAGCTATGAGTTCATATTAACACGAATAACCATAATTTGGTTAAAACATAAAAAAGATAAAGTGGACGCTATCACTTTATCCTTCAGTTTATTTCTATCTAACAATTAACCTGGCTACTTCTTTAATAAAGATGGACGGACATTCTTTAACTCCTAGCAATTTTTATATACAGAAAATAAAATGAAATAGTTCTAAAAAATAAAGACTGTACCTTTAAAATGAAATATACAGTCTTAAATACTAACTTATTTTATAAAGAAAACTCTCTATTTATCACTACCTTAAAAAACTCCGAGTAATGTGATAAAGAATAATCCGCTACATCACAATTACCTTGAAACATACATGTTGAAATACCTAATTCTTTTGCAGGTAATAAATCTAATTCTCTATCTCCAATAGCTAAATCAATATTGTATTTTTTATGCAGATGATTATAAGCCAAAGAGTTCGGCTTTCGAGGAAAGCCATCGTCAATTGTAACCATATCTACGAAGTATTTTTCCCAGCCGTAATATTTTAAAATGGCCATAACCCCTTTCCTATGTTTATGGGTCATAATCACATTTTTATTTGCAAATTTCAAAACCTCTTCGACACCCGCAAAAGGTTCCATATCTTTTGGAGTAAATTTCCCCTTCAAAACTTTAATTTTTTCTTCCTGCTCGCATGAAATATTATAATATTGAATTGCATGAGAGTATGATATTTTTAAGTTTTTGTATATTTCTTGTTTTTCTACTGAATCACCTAATATTTCAGAAAGCATCATTGTATATGCAGGATACGTATCAAATAACGTCCCATCAAAATCCCATAAAATATTCATTCTATTCACCTTCTATTTTCAAATCATTCAATGACTAAATCCGCCCTATCCTTCGGCAATTCCATTTCTAAGTAATAATCCTCTGCTTTCCAATACCTATTTTCAAACTTTGAAAGGTTTTTCTGCGTTTTTTCACTCTCACGTAGAAACCTTGTCTCTCTTGGACAGTCCAAATAGACCATATAATGAAAGAAATCTCTCCATTCTTTTCGCTGTAGAAAGACTCCTTCAATAACAATTACGCCTACAATAGGAATCTGTACTTTTTTCATTTCACATGAGTCTGTTTCCTCTTGATAAAAAGGCAAAGTCAGTTTTGTCTCATGTTGTAACTTCTGAAAAAACTTCTGCCTCAAGTATGGAATATCCCACTGTAAACAATAATACTCATACCATTCTTCATATCCTGTATGATAGCGTTTATTACGCTCCACTATGTGATCATCAATATGAAAAATATGAAACGGAATGCCTTCTTGTTTCATATTTTCTTTTAAATTTGCTACGAATGTTGTTTTTCCAGATCGACTTAAACCATCTATACCTAAAATGAATCTATTTTCCCTATGCTTCTTCATAATCTTTATAAGTTCGTTTGTGCTCATTACTTCTTCCACTCTTCTTTTAATAAAGAATATAAAATAGTATCATGAGCAACTCCATTTTGAATCATATGTTTTCGAAGTAATCCTTCTTCTTGAAACCCTGCTTTACTTAATAATTTTTGAGAAGCTTTATTTTCTACATATACAACAGCAGCAATTCTTATAAGTTGCAATGTTTCAAACCCGTAAGCTAAAATCGCCTGTAACGCTTCCGTTGCGTACCCTTGTCCCCAATATGTATCATCTAATTCATAACCAATTTCAGCTCGTCTATGATGATTGTTAATTAAATGAAATCCACACGTCCCAATTAATTGGCCCGTCCCTTTTTTCTCGATTCCCCAGCGAAATACACTTCCTTCTTCATAACGATTTTTAAACGTTTGAATCGTTGTTTTCGCTTGCTCAATATTTTGGAAAGAATCCATTCCGAAATAACGTATAACAGATTCTTTCGAAAAATAACGGAACATCGTTTCCGCATCTAATAGTGTAAGTTCTCTTAAGAATAAACGTTCTGTTTCTAGTTTCGGAAATCCCATCTCTCTTTCTCCCTCTATTCTAATGAACTACAAATTTCAATATAATTTCCATCTGGATCAGCAATGTAAGAAATTGTTTGTCCCCACGGTTTTACAATAGGTTCAACTAAAATCTTAATACCTTGTTCTCTAAATTGCTCAATCGTTTCTTGTACATTCTCAACAACGAATCCTAATTCGAAATGAGAAGACTGTAATTCACCTTCTGTAAGCGGTAGTCCTGTTAATTCTTTCACATCTTGCCGCGTATTCATCGCTAAAATGGTAGTTCCAGTATTAAATTCAATATATGTACCGTGCTCTGCTTTTATAGGTAACTGTAAAATATCTTTATAGAATTTTAAACATTCCTCAAACTTTTCTACATATAAAATGATGTACTTCATTTTCAAATCCATTTTACATCCCCCTTTATATCTACCCCTAAAATTTCGACAAAAGTCTCATAAAAACCTTGTTCTTTGTAGTAATGAGCAAAAAAAATGAGGCCGATTTCTCGGCCCCCCAGCTTATTGGCATAAAACAGGAGATTTGGTTTGGACATAACCAGTTCGTACTTTTATTATATTTTATTTTTTCTGAATTTTAAATACATTAAACACCTATTTATATTGAGAAAGTTTTTTGCTTGCATAAAATTAAAGAGTTTAAGAAATGATACAAATGGAGGTGTATACATATGGAACCAATGCTATGTCCAAGTTGTAAAACGAACCGTACTCGCTTTAATATTCTTGAGCAACAAGTAAAACCAGTCAAATTAAATCCACAAACTGGTCAAGTAGAAGAAGAATATACAAATGACACGATGAATGCTTTTCATATGGCCTATCAAGGACCTACTTATCGCGTCCAATGCGCTGTATGTGGGCTTGTTGAAAACCCAGAACAATTTATTAAACCTGCTCAAAATCAGTCTTTCTAATAAAAACATTATTATCCCTTATAGAAATAGATTTTTCTATAAGGGATTTTTCCGTTTAATAACTTAATTAAAAATGTGTTTCTTCCTTATTATATGTTAAACTTCGCACTCTTTTGGAAATGTTTACATAAGAGAGGTAAAACAAACAATAAAAAGATAACGCTTCCATCAATATTTCTACTATTAACTTGTCATATAGTCATCTTTTACTTTTGGATCTTCGATTGGGAGAAAATAACGACTCCTTACGATCTAACAATATGGATTGTTTCTACTATTTGTAGTCTTTTACTTTACTACCATTTTTAAAATCAAAAATCTAATAAATTAATATTAATTGCTAGTTCGTTATTATTGATTATTTCTTCTTCATTTATGATTTTTTTAGGTGTTGTTACTGATATTATCTTTGTAACTGTTAGTTCTATGAATTAAAAAGTTGGTCTTTTATTATATAAAAAAGAATGAACAAAAAAAATATATATAGAAATTAGAGAAGTTGATTCCCATCAATATATATCTTCTCTAAGAATATCACTCTTTGTTAAAATATTTCCTTTTTTAACTTTTTAATCTTCCTAAATAAATTAATGAACGCATATAAATATATACAAACTAAAAACCCTACCATACCTTTATATAATCCTGATTCTGATACTCCAAGAAAACATAAGTAAAGCACTGGAATTAACATTACAAACATAATTGCAACGAACTGTATCAATTCAACAAGTTTTTGTATCTTCGTTTCTTTGTCTGAATAAATATCAGGTAACTCATTTTCCTCTTCTACTTCTTTACAAAAGTAATTCCACTTCGCAAAACTCGTTACATGTTTCCAACCACACATTTCATATATTTCGATATATTCTTTTTGTTTTTCTGTCGAATCTTTATACTCTAATCTAAAGTCTGCTTTATATACTACATCTTTCGGCTCAGTTTTCTTAAACCTATACATTACGTTATACTTTTGTAACGCCCAGCCTTGTTGATGCATTTTACGTAAATACGCTTCTTCTTTTTCTAAGCTCCATACTGCGAAAGGTTTGAATATCTTCTTTGTCTCCATCTTCCATTCACTCCCCTAATATACTGTTTCCATTCTTTACAGACCGCTGTAATCTGTTGTACTCCAGTTCCAGCACTTCTCTCCCAAACGGCGTTAACTCATAGCACTTCTTTCTATCTGTAGAGGCAACTTCAACAATTAACTTCTCTTTTAGTAACTTCGCCGTATTCCCGTATAAAGTACCAGGACCAAGCTTTACTTCCCCATTTGTCATCTCTTCTACCATTTGCATAATTCCATATCCGTGCATTGGTTTCACTAGTGATAACAGTATGTAATATGTCGCCTCAGTTAACGGAATATATTTTTGCGCCTTCGCATTCATTATAACTACCTCCGATGCATCGCCTTATGATATATCGATATTGTATAATCATATTCCAAAATATGCAAGAGTAATTTAATAATTAAATATCCATTTCTTTGAATTAAAAAACCATACAAATTTTCTGAATAATTTGTTAAAATATAGAAATATTAGCTCTTTTATAATGAAAGGAATGGTACATATGATACATAAATTGAAAGAAAACATCGGATCTGTGTTTGTTGGGAAAGAAAATGTTATTGATCTACTGCTCGTTTCACTTCTTGCTGATGGACATGCACTACTCGAAGACGTGCCTGGTACTGGGAAAACGTTACTGGCGAAAACCATTTCCAAAAGTATTGGTGGTAGTTTTTCTCGCGTTCAATTCACCCCTGATGTACTTCCAAGTGATGTAACAGGTATTGAATACTTCAACCCAAAAACAAGCGAATTCGAATTAAGAATTGGACCGGTTATGACAAACATTTTGCTAGCAGATGAAATTAACCGTGCAATGCCGAGAACGCAGTCGAGTTTGTTAGAAGCGATGGAAGAACGACAAGTGACGCTCGAAAAAAAATCTACGCCTCTGCCGAAACCGTTCTTTGTTATTGCGACGCAAAACCCAATCGAATCACAAGGGACTTTCCCTCTTCCAGATGCACAGCTTGATCGCTTTTTAATGACGATTTCAATTGGTTATCCAACTCCTAAAGATGAGTTACAAATGATGCGACGTTTTCGGAACGATTTACCATTAGAAAGTGTCACATCTGTCATCTCATTAGAAGATATTTTAGAAGCTCAAAAACGAGTAAAAGAAATATTTGTTTCGGAACCGTTAGAACATTACATTATTAAACTTGCTCATGCTACAAGAAATCATGATTATATCGCTAACGGTGTAAGCCCACGTGCCACATTAGCTTTAGTACGTGCTGTTCAAGCTTTAGCCTTTTTACATGGGAGAGAATATTGCACACCAGAAGATATACAATTGTTAGTTCCTTCTGTTTGGAATCACCGTATCGTCTTATCAATGGAAGGTGCATTACGTACGACAAAAAATGATATTATGCAAAGTATTTTAAAAGAAGTTGATGTACCCGTGGAGATTGAGCAAGCATGAATGGACAGCGCGTTGTAACTGTACCTTTATTTTTTCAACTTCATATTATTCAACTAACCGTTCCAATCGCGTTACTTTTCACATTCTTTTTCCCGCAACGAATGCTTATGTTTCTCTTTTTCTTCTATTATATATTTGCGATTTTTATTTATAAATATGTCGCTTTCATAGAGAAGAAGTTTCAAATCATAAATGAGAAACAAACTACACGGCTTTTTCCTGAGGAATCTGGACAGTTTTTTATTCATTTAAAAAATGGAGCCAGCATACCGCTCGTTAATGGTGTTTGTTACTTTCATTTAAATTCGTCCCTTATACCGCATAAAGAGCAAGGCATTGAACAAATATCAAAAACGTTATTCTCTTTCCCATTTTCACAACCTGCACATTCGGCACAAAAATGGGATTTAACATTAACCGCTACGAAGCGTGGGGTGTTTCAAATTGAACAGTTTGAATGTGTATTAAAAGATCCATTTCATCTATTAACTGTACATTTACCTGTTTTTGATAAATTAAGGACTGAAATTATTGTGTATCCTTCTCCTAAAGAAGTAGCAGGTTTGCAAGAACTTCAGCAACTTTTAATCGGATCCTATCAAACGAATTTTTCTTTTTACAATGACGAAACATCTATTATAGGTGTAAAACGCTATGAACGTGAATCATTCCGTTCTATTCATTGGAAGGCATCTGCTAAAATGCAGGAATTACAAGCGAAGCAATATGAACCTGTAAAAAATTATAGTTGGACGATTTGTCTTTCTTTAGCTGCCGATCGTGGATTTGGTTGGAAAGATAATGTTGAAGATTTAATTTCATTCGCAACATACATTTGCCAATATGCAACGAAGCATCAAATACCGTTTGAATTATTTATTAGTGTATTAGCAGAAGGTGGTGCATTACATTTATCGTTACATGAAGGGCAAACGCAATATGCAAAAGCTTTAGAAGAATTAGCCCGTATTTCAGATGATAGTACGTTACTTCCGAAACAAGGATTCCTTCATTATGTAACGAGAAAGAGAGAACGATCGTCTACAATGATATACATTGGTTTACAAAGAAATGAACTCCCTCTTCTCTCGCAGCCAACGTTTCTCATTACTAGTGAAGGGATGGTGGAATCGGTTGAAAACTTGGCTATATCACATTCATGATTTCATTCTGCTCCTCCTGCTTTCATTATTAACAGAAAGAGATGAACTAATTAGTATTGCAATATTTTTAACAATAGGCTATATTGGAGTATTTCTTATTCATAAATTTATGCAGAAAAAAACAACAGGATTTGTAATACTTTTAGTTCTTCAAATCGTTCTTTTCTCTTTATTTTTACCTTTTTCTCTTTTTGGCACAATCATATTACCACTATTTTTCTTTATCGTACATGTGGTCGGACCTGGATATCCAGTTCAAAAATCTTTAGGTGGTATTGTATGGTTTGTCGTTTCAGTTATATTTTATGCACCCTTTCCACCGTTGTGGAAACTATTAATGTTAGCCTTGCATCTTATGATTACATTTTGGTTAACCGGGGCAAATCGCAAACAACAACTATTACGTTTTGCTTCTATCATTACGATTGGCTTAATGAGTATATTAATTGTTCAAATATTTCCTTTCATTCGACTTATTTTTGGTTTTATAACGGAAGTAGTCGCATTAGGCGTCGGCTATGCTTTAATGCCATTAATTAAAGCAGCGGAATTAAAAGATACTGAAGATGTTTGGGCAAATAAAGGACATCTCTTAAAACCAAAAATTGAAGACGGAAAAAAAATTCCTGATTTTGATCCAATACTCATAAATAGCGCTACAATAATAGTCTGTACAGCTATCGCTATTTACGTCGTTTGGAAAATAGTAAAAAAACGAAAACAATTCAGTTTACCAAATATGCACGTCTTCGAATCTACTATCATTACTGATAAAGAAGGAATGAGCCAAAATCGTTTTAAACGAAATAAACCGCCACATAACGAAATTCGGAAGGAAATTTTCAAGCTAGAGAGTAAGTTAACCCCTCCTTTAAATAGAAAACGGGGAGAAACTGTTGAGGCTTGGCTAGAAAGAATACATGATGAAGAAGATGTAAATATTCAAAGTGATATTATTATAGATGCTTATAATACGGTGCGTTATTCAAATGGTAAAAGCATTGTACTTCTGCATGAATTTAAGGAAGAGATTCATAATCTTTATGCATATCAAAAACATTTGAAGAAAAGAAAGAAATAAGACAACAAAAGACTCCTATTTTTTCATTCATGTGCTCAGTTTAGGGAGAGAAAAATGCTAATAACCATTAGAAATAACACAATAATTTGTATGTATTTCGCATTATAAATAGCAAACTAAAACGCTCAGAAAATATTCTGAGCGTTTTCATTTCCTTCTTCAACTAAAGTACCAGTTAGTGCAAAAAGCTATTTCACCATTTGTATTGTTAACTTATCTTTTAACATTGAGCTATATGAGTCAATTTCATATTTTGTATTATTGATTTTTTCTTTTTTCATTTTTAACATATCGAATATTTCTAATTCTAAATTCCTTCTAGCTTCAAGAACTTTTATCGCTCCTTCTACACCTGAATGGTTATGTTCTTTCCCATAGCCTTGGTTAGTGTAATAGTCGACGATTCCTGTGGACCATTCTGGAGTTCTTTCTTTTAGTGCCTTCCTAAATGAAAATTCAAGATTATCTTGTTCTACATACAATAACATTGGATTTAAATTCTCTATAATTTTTGCAACTTTCATTACATAATTTATTATTTTTTCTTTTTGTTCACCATATTTAATCATCCCAATAGTTAATGAGTTTTGTATGAAACAACATTCAAAGATATAAACCTTATTGTCTTCTAGAGCACTTTCAGTAAAGTCATTCCATTTGTCAGCAATTAATTCAACATTTTTATCGAATGACAATTCATATATATCGTTTTTTGAAATATCGTTAAATAATTCGTCCGAAAACTGATCACCAAACTCATTTTTTATCTTTCTGTATGGTAATAAATAATTGCTTCCTTTTTTTAGAACTCTTTTAAGAAGCACTTCTTTAAAATCTCCACTGTTAGATAATAATCTATCAAATTCAAATTTATTAAAACAAGATACACCATCATAGTCGGCTGGATGGTTCAAATTTCCCTCTAAAAATAGTTCAACTTCAATTTTATTTTGGCTTAGAATTTCATTTATTAGCTTTGCAGTGGTTGATTTTCCAAATCCAGGTAAACCTTCTACTATTATTAGTTTTGTGTTCATAATTATAAATCCCTTTCTTCAAAGTATTTAACCAAGATAAAAAAATCACTTACTTCACTGCAATCACCCCTTCAAAATATGATATTCACCATTTCCTTTGAAAAATCCTGCTTAAAGTAACCTGACCGTTAGTTTAAGAACATTTTTTCACAATCTCTATAATTATTTTAACGTAATTTTCCATTTACCTTTTAAAAAATATAGTCCACCATTATTTGAGTGAACTATCTAAATTAAATTATATCTTTTAAATCAAACGATTTTCCAGTAATACCCAATCGTTATACTGGTGTTTTTACTGCTTTCTTTTTCCCTTCGTTTGTGGTAAATGGCATACAAAAGTTATAATGGGTTCGAATTATCGTTAGAGCCATTTGTGCGTATTTTGGATTAAAATTAGAATAGATATAACTTTTACCATCTCCACGAGCTATCATTAAAGGTCTT
This sequence comes from Bacillus sp. FSL K6-1338, assembly GCF_038006965.1. Lineage (NCBI taxonomy): Bacteria > Bacillati > Bacillota > Bacilli > Caryophanales > Bacillaceae > Bacillus > Bacillus sp. FSL K6-1338. The sequence continues at coordinate 2,877,113 of NZ_JBBOWI010000001.1, forward strand.
TCTAGACAACCAATTTAGCAATGGTTTTAGTATATAAAATAGCAAGAGTACATAAAAGTGCTTAAACATTTTAATAACAATATAAAAAGGGATGCTAAATCATATGTGATTTACATCCCTTTTTTGTTTGTTATTTTATATTTTCTCTCCCGTAACTGAACCCGTTATTTATTCATAGGAGTCTTTTTATACTTCTACGTTGCTTTTTAAATGGAAGCATTCTTCCCTGCTTCAATTTCTAATGACTCTTCATGCCACCAAAGTGTTTCTTCAGGGTCTTCTTTAGCGATTAGGTGTGCTTCTTTTTTCGTTTCTACTGTAGGATATGAACCTTTTAGCGCACGCCCTGAAGTCGTAACAAATAGTACACTAAATACAACTAATCCAATAATACTTACACCTGCTAAATAAAATGCCGGTGCGAGCGGGTTACCAGTTGCATGAACTAAGTATGAACATACGAGCGGTGTTGTTCCACCGAATATCGATACAGAAATATTAAATGAGATCGAAAGTGCTCGATAACGTACATCGGTGAAAAAGAGTGATGGTAATAATGAAGGTAATGTTCCTTCATATACACTTAAGAAGAAACCTAGTACGAAAATACCTGCAAATATAGCTGCAATATGTCCGTTACCTATTAGTAAAAATGCTGGAATTGCAAATACAGTTAAACCAAGTAAACCAATTTGCACAACGCGTTTATTACCAATTTTATCACTTAACTTACCGAAATATAGTGCTAGTGGAATCATAAGTGCCATCGTAATAGAAATAATTAATAAGCCTGTTGTTTCTTCGACTTTAAGTACTTGAGTTAGATAAGAAGGAATATACGAAAGAATCATATAATTTGTAATATTAAAGAAGGCGACAATTACTGTGCTTAATAAGAAGTCTTTTTTGTGATATTTAATAATATCCATAAATGAAAATTGTTCATTGTCTTCAGATTCCTCTTGTGCTTTTTCCATCTCTTCAAAGATTGGAGATTCATCTAGATGACGGCGTAAGTATAAACCGACCAAACCAATTGGTGCAGCTACTAAGAACGGAATACGCCATCCCCAGCTGAGCATTTGCTCATCTGTTAACAATAACGTCAAAATGGTAACAATTACCGATGCAGCAATGTAACCTGAGAGTGTTCCAATTTCAAGACCACTACCGAGTATACCACGCTTTTTATCTGGAGAAGATTCTGCGATATAAACCATTGCACCTGAATATTCGCCGCCTGTAGAGAAGCCTTGAATCATTCGGGCAACTAAAAGTAGTATTGGTGCCCATACACCAATTTGTTCATAGGTTGGTAGTAATGCGATGAATAATGTAGAAAGTGCCATTAAAATAATAGTAGTACTTAACACGATTTTTCGGCCGTACTTATCTCCTATTCTACCAAAGAATACACCTCCGATTGGTCGAACGAGAAAGGCTGCTGCAAATGTACCGAATGTAAGTACAAGCTGCAATCCACTATTATCAACACCTGAGAAGAATAATTGACTTAAAATAACCGCTAAATACGCGTATAATCCGAAGTCAAACCACTCCATTGCGTTTCCTATACCAGTAGCAATTACTGCTTTCCTGGCTTGTTTAGGATTGACAATATTAACGTCTTGAGGTTCAAAATTTAAATCATTATTTTGTTGCATATAATAAAACAGCTCCTTATTTAATTTAACTTCTTTAAGCACACCTTCTCTTATTGAATAAAATTAATTCGAAGCACTTAAGGAAAATTAACGTCTCCTTATCTGTTATTATTGTTTCACATAATTAATTATTTGTCCAATGAGATGCTCTCTATGTTAAGTAATTTACTATTTTAAAAAGCTAAAGAAGCCGCTAAAATAGCGGCTTCTTTAGCTTTTTATATTTTTTTATATTTTTTTAAATACTTGCTGTAGCAGCTATGTTATGAACACAGGAAATAAATTCATAAGTGAATGCGTCAATTTCCTCTTTCGTAATAATATACGGCGGAAGTAATCGAATAATATTCCCTTGTGTTACATCGACTAACATCCCTTTATTCATTAACTCAATCTGTAATTTCTTCACATTTTCATTCGTGTCATTCACACTTATCCCAAACATCATCCCCGCATGACGCACTTCCTGAATATAATAAGAATTTTCTTTCTGAATGTCTTGCAGTTTGTCATTTAAATATAGTGACGTTTCATAAGCTTCTTGCATTAACCCATCATCAAGTAATGTATTTAATACAGTTAAACCTAATGCTGTTCCCATTGATGAGTGAGCAAACGTTGTCCCGTGATCTCCTGGTGAAAATACATCACATAACTTTTCACCTACAATAATTCCCCCTAGCGGTATCCCGCCTCCTGCTCCTTTACCGATTTGAATAATGTCCGGTGTAATATTAAAATTTTGATAAGCAAATAGTTTTCCCGTTCGACCCATTCCACTTTGAACTTCATCAACGACAAGAAGTACATTATATTTTTTACATAAATTTTGAACACCATGTAAATATTCACTTGATAAAGGATAAATCCCCCCGCTACCTAAAACAGGCTCTAGCATAATCGCAATTGGATTTTCTTTAATAATGGTTTCTTCTAATTGGTCTATATTCTCGCGCTCTACTTCATATACAGGAATAGATGTTTTAGGAAAATTTTGATATACTTTTTCTTGTCTCGTAAAATGTAGTGCCCCTAACGTCCTCCCGTGAAAACTATCTTTTAACACAACTACTCCATCACGCTCTTCATTCGCAATAGATCTATATTTATCAATTAATTTTAATGTCGTTTCTGTCGCTTCCGTACCAGAGTTTGTAAAAAAGACTTTTCCGCTTTTTAAAGTACAACCTACTAATTTCTTTGCATACTCAATTGCAACTGGGTTTAAAAAATGAAACGGTAAATGCAACGATTTCGCAACTTGCTCCATTGTCGTTTGTACAATTTTAGGATGATTATATCCTAATACATTTACTCCTACGCCAGAAAATAAATCTAAATACTCTTTACCATCTACATCATACAGTTTACACCCTTCTCCCCTTTCCATTGCAACCTCTGTACGACAATATGTAGACATCATATATTCTTTATCTAATTGAAACCAATCCGACATGCTAAATTCCTCCTAGTTATTTTCCCTTTTTTAACGTTCATTCTCTATATAATCGTTTATAAATTAAGTTTTAAGATTGAAATTTTAATAGTGGTTTTCTTCCACATTTTTAGTAAAACGTGTGCTTTCTCTTCCCGATATTCATTTTTCCATAATTTCTTCTATTTCAACAGGTCCACTACATATGTGTTTTTTTCATCTAGCGGTATGTTACTGCTTTGAACTGTGCGTGTCATACATAATTAAGGCTATAAAATCATATTTAGTAACAATGGACAAAAAAGATTTGGAGGCTATATCGATGGATGAAAACTATGATAAACAGGGGCAATCTATACTAGGGAAAGACTTTAATGAAAATGACGAACGTAATGAACAAGCTAAACTTCACTCTCAAACAGTTGGTTCACGTGGACCCGTACTAGAGCAAGATAGTGTACTGCATGAGTCATTACAAGAATTTATTCATGAAAAAATTTTAGAAAGACCTGTTCATGTAAAAGGATTTGGTGCGTTCGGTTATTTTCAAACGATATATTCGATGTCTGAACATACTAAATTAAGTTTTTTACAAAATTCTAATGAGAAAGTTCCTGTTATGGTGCGATTTTCGTTAGCTGTTAGTACGAAAGGAACACCGGATACTTCTAGAAATGTACGCGGTTTTTCCACAAAATTTTATACGAAAGAAGGCATTTTTGACCTTTTATGCAATCACATCCCTGTTTTTTCTGTTCGTGATCCTATGCGTTTCCCTGAAACAATTAAAGCATTATTGCCTTCACCTAAAAATAACTTAATAGACCCTAATAGATTTTGGAGTTTTGTCGCTAAAGCACCTGAATCTATTCATTTTGTTGTCCGTTTATACTCTAATAATGGTACAGTCAAAAGTCTTCGCCACATACCAGGACATAGTGTAAATACATACATTTGGAGAAATGCGGAAGGTAATCGAAAGTATGTAAAGTATCATTGGTACCCATTTGAAGGTGTACAGTACATTACTAGTAAAGAAGCAATTAAACTAGCTGCCGAAAATCCTGATTATAGCGGGAAAGATTTATATGATGCAATTGAAAATGGTAAACCAGTGGAGTATGGCTTATACGTCCAGCTCATGGATCCGAAAGATGAAGCGCACCTATCTTATGATCCTTTAGATGACACAAAAGTATGGGATGAACAGACGTATCCTCTCATACCAGTCGGGAAAATGGTATTAAATAAAAATCCTGAAAATTTTATGGAACAAGTAGAAAAAGTCGCATTTTCCCCTTCTAATTTACTGGATGGTGCAGAACTATCAGATGATAAAATGCTGCAAGGGCGCGCTAATATTTACAGTGATTCACAACGAAGAAGAATTGGTCCCGAATTTCGCAAATTAACGATTAACCAGCAGCAAGATTGGACACCGACTAAGCAAATAACGAGCGGTGACGGAAGATACGTTGAAGGTAAACTTGAAAGAACTTCTATAACAAAACAAAATGACTTTACGCAGGCTAGTGAATTTTATACGAAGTTAAAACCGATAGAAAAAGAACATCTCGCTGAGAACTTAGCTAGTGATTTGAAAGTTATATCCGATGATATTAGGGAGATCGTTTTGGGGTATTTCAATCAAGTATCAACTGATTTGAAAACAAGCATTGAGACAAAAATGAAAGAGCATTAAGAAGATTAAAGTATTCTTTACGAATGAGAATTCAAATCTATATTAATTATTTTCTTGTCAAAATCCAATGAAATTATTTAATTTAAAAATATAAAGCCAATATATCCCTGTTCTATAATTAGGACAGGGATATATTGATATAGTTTAATTTTTAACATTACATACTTTATTTTGCTAAAAAATGCAATAAGTTTCCTTTCAAAATAAATTATAGTAAACTATTTTACTTGTACCGTATAATTCCCTGTTCCACCACCATACTTATATACACTTAAGTAATATTTCCCTGGCTTTGCATTATAATTTCCAAGCAATTTGTTTCCATCACGTTTTGTTGCATAAGCTACATAATTATTTAGATCTGATTCAGAATATAATACCCAGTTCAGTCCAAGATTTTGTTCGTTCGTAACAGAAATTTGTAAATCTTTTTGATCCTTTACATCAATAACAAATTTATCCCCCTGATCTTGATCGCTCAAGGTTCCTCTTAACAAAATATTCAAAGATAGTGGGTTTGCTGTTTCAAATGAATTATTTGGTTCTTTTTCTACAGCCGTACCTTCTTCCGTATTCACTCCGCTAAACACAACATCATATTCATATTGCCCAGCATTATTTACACGGTAATTTACAAAATAAGCAGTCAATGTTTTATATCCAGTCCACTCTTTTCCTGAAAGACGTTTCAACATATCATTTGTTGCTTCATTCATCACTTTCCAGTCCTCAACTTCTCCTTTAGCCGCACTTCCTGTATATGTCCCCTGTAGTGTAAATGTATTAAAGAATTGTGATTTATTCTTTGTTACTTTCACATCTTTTAATTTCGCTTCATTTGTAATATCTGAAGTAATGTCCGAAAGCGATTTTGGATCATGCTGAGTTAAATACTCATCTGATACTTGTGGAATTGTATACTTATCGCGATTATCAATAAGCATTTGCATATAAGATTGATATTCTTCATTTAACTTATTATCTTTGCTTAATGTAGCACGGTATGCATCGTAACTTGAAACATCATTTGCGCGAATCAAATCATGCACTTTATCGAACATTTCAGGGCGCTTATTATACATATATGATTGCAGCGCAAACGAATAATTATAAAAATCCCACGTTCCATATTTCGCATTTAATGTTTGTGATGCTGTATAACGTTTTGCAGGATCATTAGATAACCCACCAATTATACTTTTTCGCGGTACTACACTATCTAATCGCGTTGCACCTGCAAAGAACTCTGCGTTTCCTTCTTCAAACCATGTTAAACGTTCATTTTGATACATTTCTCCTTGTCCCCATAATCCCTGAACTTCGTACCTTCCCTGTAAGTAGTGCGTAAATTCATGGCGGAATAATTCTTCCAAACTATAAATACTTTGCTCTGGTGTACGTTCATATGTAAAGAAAGTCCCTGTCCCTTCAATATAAATCCCACCATTATTCGTTTCATATCCGTACAGTTGACGATTAAATTGATACTCATCTGGGCTATTATAAATAACCATCGTTAACACATCATCAGCATGTCCACTTTCAAGTGGTTTATCGCTACCAACTGTACGATAAAATTGAGAACGCACTTCTTTTGCCGCCCAGTATAGACGTTTAATTTTCTCTTCGCTAACTTTATCCCCAGCTTTAAAGACAATTGCTCCATCATCAAACGTATACGTTTTCGGTAAATATTTCTTTTTACCCTCTTCTCGAATTTGATCTAAATTTACAGTTTTTCCGTTTGCATCTATTCCTCCATAATTTGTAGTAATTTGTTCTGCCGCAACAAAGTATTGCTCTCCTAAATATGGATAAATTCGCATTGCATCTGTAACAACTTGTTGTCCTTTTGTCGGCGTGCTATGAAGCTTGCCCAATCGTCCAGCATAGTAAATCCCATTATTAATTAACCATCCGTTTTTATTTGTTACTGTACCAAGTAGTGCAAAACGATTTACTTCATTAATAAAGTTATCAATATTTCGAAACCACATCGTATCTTTTGGCTCTTTTCCAGTCGTGTACATATCCGTCTGAATATCAAAGTCAATTCCCTTCATCAACTCATATATAGCGTCTCCTTTTGTTCGATCTTCAATGAAAGTTGCAAGATTATCATTATATTGTTTAAAAATTTCACCTGCATATAAAACCGTTTCAACATCTGCTGATGCATTTCCAATTAATTTTCCATATGATGCAATTACTTTATTTTGTTCTGATGTACCAAGTTTGAAATTTGGATTTTTTGCAATTATTTTTAAAGCTGGTAAACATTTATCATGGTAGCTACGCTCATTTAGTTTGCTTAATTCATCATGGTAAAAACCTAAATAAAATGCTGCACGTAGAGCTTCTACTAATGTTTCAATCCCTTTTGAATCATCTTTCGTATAAGTTTGTCCTTGTTCTGCTAGTTTATTAATAATTGCTTGCATTCGACTATCATCTTGATAGAATTTAAGACTATCACTATTAAACTGAAATAATTCTGAAATTTGATACCATTTAATTGTCACAAGAAGATCAGTTAATTGTTTATTATTTAATTGATTTAACTCAGCCATTGAATACTTTTTTTCTTCAGCTAACGGTTTAATATTATCGTTTGGTGCTAGTGGACGCTGCGATAAATCCGCTAATTTTAACCGTTTTGTAAAAGATGCATTTTCTTGTACTGTTGAAGGGTGCGCCAATTCATCAACAGATTTCTGTATTCCTACCGGCTCCATTTGTAATACGTTCTTCACATTTTTCTCTTTTGTCTCTGCTTGAATTTGCAAACCATTACATGTTATTGTCACTAGTCCAACACCAAGAATCCACTTAGAAATTTTCGAATATTTAACCATACCATTGCCCCTTAATAATTTAAAAGAAAATTCAGAATTTTTAAACCGAAAACCTACTTATTTGTATGTATTTACAGTTCCGCTATAAATACAACTATGATTAATAATGCAATAGTAGCTTGTTTTATACTATTACGAGTACAGATTCCTTACATACAATCTCCCTTCCTTACATTTAATACAAGCAAAAACTGTGCCAATCATATTTCTTATGCATGGCCAATATTCTTTTATAAATACTGTAGAATAAAATATACATAGGTGGTTCGGCAATGTATAAATCATTTGACACAAAATCTAATGTTTATGAAGAACAAATTCATTGAATGTTATAAGTTCATTAGCCAGTACATAATTTCCAACTAAAAACATCCCCAATTTTTAAATCTCTCAAAAAAAGGTAAACAAACACATTCCATAAAGCTAATATGTTCGTTTACCTTTTTCTATTTCAAATCAACAGCAAAATATCGTTGAATAAAAACAGCATGAATAAGTATTTTGTTATTCATTTCTCTTTTTCATATAATCTTTTTCACATTGCAAAGGCTTGAATTTCACTTTTTTCCCTTTCTTCTTTTTCGTTTTTATAACGAGCCATTCCCCTTTTTCAACGTCTAGTTTTAGGCGTTTCATTACATTGATATTATCTTTTTCTTTATAAAGTAAAAATGCTTCTTGCGCCCTCACAAATAAGCTGGGCTGTTCGCTAAATCCACCACTATCATAAATTTTAGTTAGCGAATTATAATAAGAATCATTTTCCTTTCCACCATACATCAAATGGGCAGCCTCCAGATCTCTTTTACTTACTTCCCAAAAACTATGTTCATCAATATTTAAATTAAATGTGGATTTAATGTCCTGTATTATATTCTTCACATACTTTTCATCTCGAACTTTTCTTTCTTCGAGACAATCCGAAGATAACCTTGGTGCATCTGATTGGGAATGTACAACGTGTTGTATCGATACACACAGAATAAATATGCTTAAAATGTAAAATATTTTTTTCATATTTACATATCACCTCAAATGATTTAGATACTATATCATTTGAGGCTTACAATATTCTTATACTAATAATGTAAAAGGCCCTATAATTTAGACTATTATAGGGCCTTTCCTTTTAATATTGCTTTATTAAATTTACCGGTGAGTCCAGTACCTTACTATTTTTCACATCATATAGTCCTATAGGTGTTATCCGTATAAAAGGCAAGTGCGTCGCAGAAAAGAACAAAATGGTAAATGCCGGATCGTCATACGCGTAACCACGCTCTTGTAGTAATTTCACCATCTGTTTCTCTTCCTGTATTAATTCATTCATTTTCAAATTAGACATAATCCCAAGCAATGGTAATGCGATTTCGTGTAATACTTCATTCTTTTCAGCTATTACCATTCCCCCGCCAAGCTCTTTTACTCTATGAAAAGCTGTAAGCATCTCTTCTTTATTCTTCCCAATAAGAATGATGTCGCCGGTACCAGAATAAGAGCTAGCAAGCCCACCAAGTTCTTTTGCAAAACCTTTCACAACTGTATTCACTCGCCACGCACCGTCACGAGCAATCATCATTAGAAAACACTCATCATGATCTAGTGAAAGTTCATCACGGTTTAAATCAATTTCAGTCGTGTATGTTTTTGTTATAACATTATTCAATAATTGTATACCCATTTTATGCGGGAAAATCATATCTTCTTTTTCTATGGACCAGTCTAATAATAATGGAGTTACTTTGAATTTACTCCAGTCTATTTGTACTGATTCATTTTTATTTACTCCGTCGCGCTTCACCCATTTCCCCTTTGCAATTACACTTATTGGAACCGGGTTTTCTTTACTTTCTAAAATATTTATATTAGCAATTCTACCTGTCGCAATTGAACCATGTAGATGCTCCATATTATAATAACGGGCGATATTATAGCTTGCCATATGATAAGCACCTATAACTGGCACTCCTTGTTTTATCGCGGTAGATATCATTACGTTTGTCATTCCATTTTCATAAAATGAAGGATGTGAGCCGTCTGTAGTAAGAATGAATCTATCAAACTGTTTTACTCCTAGTTCCAACAATTCTTTCAATAACACTTCTAAATCTGGGCGGATTGAAGAATTTCTTAAGGAAACCGTGTAACCTTGCATAAGACGAGCGAAAGCTTCCTGCCCTGTCATCGCCTCATGATCACAATCTGTACCTAACAGTTTTAACTTTGCTAAAGTCGTTTCAGATGCACCTGGAAAATGTCCTTCTACTTTTTTATGTAATCGTTTCGTTTCCTGCACCCAATGTAACATTTCATCATCGCCATGTAATAACTTTGGCCACGCTGTTAGCTCACCGCCTTGAAGAACTGCTTTATGCTTTAGCCACTCTATTATTTCTTCACGATTAAATAAAGATTCCCCGTTTTGCAATTCAGTCTGTCCATCAAAACGACACCACCAATACATACTTGCTGAAATCTTTTCAAATTCATCTAATAAACGAAATGCTTCTTCACGTTGTAATGTGAAAAATAAAGTTAAATTATCATTAATAAAAGTCGCCGTCCCAAACTGCATCGCATAATTTGCTAACGTTTCAGGATTATATAATTGATATGGATGTGCATGTGGTTCTATGTAGCCAGGAACTACATACTTTTCATCACAATCAATGACTTCGCATTCTTGTAGTTGCGCTGGTAGTTTTTCTCCTACATAAATAATGCGATCATCATAGATCCAAATATTTGCTTGTACCCACTCGCGCATATAGGGATTTAAATACGTTGCATTCTTCAATAAAATGTGCGGACTTCTTTTACCATCTATTACTTCAACATGTTCTCTTAATTGCTTGTTACTCCATCTAAACTGATTTTCTCCCAATGAATTTCACTCCACATCAATTTACTTTTATTTATTAAAATAAAAACAATTAACTAACTAAAGTATTCTCCATTCATAACTCCCCTGTATAACCCCTCTACCCTTCATTATATGGAACAATTGCAAAAATAACAATTTTCAAAATTCAAAACATACTTCTTTGATTCTCAATAAAAAAGGATGTCGTGTAACTGACATCCTTTTTTATTGTTGAATTACTCTTGATGTTCTACTATGAATGTTAATACTGTCCTTTAAAGCAGGATTCCATTCACATTCTTTCCATCTATTTCTGAAATTCAACTTGCATCATTTTATCAAACTGTGTAAGAATATCAACCGGACCTAAAGAATTAACATTGACAGCAAATGTATGCTTGCCTCCCATTACTCCGCCTGCAAAAGTCATAAACCCAGGAATTGATCCTCCGTGACCCCATACTGAGACACCATTTGGAAGTTTAGTCTCATAGATTCCAAGACCATATCCATCACCAACCCCTTTTCCTTCTACAGGAACTGTAGTAAGCATTTCTTTTAGCTCGCGTTCCTTCAATAACTTACCACCGAGTAAAGATGAAAAGAACTTATTTAAATCGTCTGCATCTGAAATCATATCTCCCGCTGAATTAGCTAAACTCGGATTATAATACGTCATGTCTTTCAATTCACTTGTTTCGTCAATTTTCATATACCCTCGAGCATGATTCTTACCTGGAATAACGGGTGAATTCCCTGGTAAAAACGTATTTGATAGATCCAAAGGTTCAATAATGCGCTTTTCGATTTCTTCTGCGTAACTATTACCCGTTATTTTTTCAATAAGCATTCCTAGTATTACGTATCCTGTGTTTGAATACGACCAACCTTTACCTGGCGAAAAATCTGGGGGTAGAGCAAGTCCTATCTTTACTATTTCTTCTGCTGTATACGTTTTTTTCGAATTCATAATATCAGCGTCTTTTGACTTTAAATAATTAGCTATACCACTCGTATGATTCAAAAGTTGACGTATCGTAATTTGATTGCCATCATAACCATTTCCTTGAATGAGGCCGGGCAGCCACTTTTCAATCGAATCGTCAAGCTGCACACGATTTTCTCCTACTAATTGAAGAACAGTCGTAGCAGTAAAAGTCTTCGTCACACTTCCAATCCGAAAACGATAATCCGATTTCATTGGTTTCTTACTATTTAAATCCGCCAAACCAGCATTATAACTACTAATTTTACCGTTATTATACGTCTTAGCTAATACCCCTGGCGCTCCAATTTGGATTGTTTCCTGCATGACTTGTTTCCAACCATTCCGATTCTTTTGGTCATGTGCTTCTGATGAATTAGAAATATTTTGAATAGACTCTGCTTTCACAGTAAAACCGGGTGTGAATAAAGTAGTACCCGCTAATAAAACTGCCAAACTCGCTAACTTAATGGAATAACATTTTTTCATAAGGCTTTCTCTCCTCTATTCATATCGTATTGATTCAAGCTATACTTTCATCCTAAATGATAAAACTCTCTTTTTTCTTATTCATTCCTTACGAAATACTTACTTTCAAAATTAGACGCCCAGATGAGAAAAAGTAATGTATGAAAATAAAAAAAGAACGAGTTTTCAATTTTTGAAAACTCGTTCTTTTACATATTTAAAACCCTATATCAACTTTTTAGTTCATTTACTTTTACCATCCTGCACTAGCGTTCATGCCATTCCCGATAATAGTAAGTATTAATGGCCACAGCACTGGTGCTAACGTAAGAAATAGATTAAGCAGTATAAGTATTCTATATCTCCCAGGAATATTATAATTTTTACGATTAACAAATAATACAAAAACTAATAATATTATGGTCGTTACAAATAAAAGTAACACTAACAACCAATACCAAACCATTAAACTGAGACTCCATGGCTGTAATAGCTCGTGTACAATACCAAAGGTGATTCCCAATACTGCAAAACTAAAGGTAGTAACTGTTGCTTTGATAAACAATTTACTCCATTTTTTATCGTATGTATACTTACAATATAAATCTATTAACGTGTATAAAGATAAAAAGGCCATGAATACACCTACCCAAGACAATAACCAGTCTCCGCCTCCTCTAACTAACATAAACAGAAACCAACACATCCCTGCTGCAGAAAAAATAAAGGAAAGGAGTATGTTTTTCAATACAGGTTTCATTCTATTTTCACACCCTTATAAAAATTTAAAAATAAATTATAATTTTTTATTTACATGCTACCCGTAATCAATTCATCTCTTTTTCATTCTATACTGATGAAGCGAAGATAAACTCATAAAAAATGTAACGAGCAATACTCTACTAAGGCAACTTTTTTCCATTGGTAGAGATATAAAAAAGTAAGTATACATTACCATGTAATTAAATATAAGTAAATGAAATTAATTTACAGTTAATTTCATTTACTTATATTAATGTCACGCTTTCCCGTCTCGCTCTATCCATCGTACAGTCTTCTCTACATCTAACTCCGTATACGTCTTTTCTCCATAACGGACAGACTCATATATCGGAATAATATCTCGCGTTCTACAAATTCTACTTAACCATTGTTGCATCGTTTCATATGACCTTCTCTGTTCGTGAAATGGTAAAGTTCTTTCCCATTCCACTAACGTTTGCCTTATCTTATCTTTAGGTAACGGCTGTTCAAACTGATGCTTCACTTTCTTGTTCTTTTCGGTTCTATCCGTATTTTCTTTTGTTATCGATTGTTTATCCTGTTCTATTTCTGAATTCATTACCTTTTTCCTCATTAATTTATAAAAAGCATATAGAATGACCACTGCAATAATTACATAAAAAACGACACTAATCCATGAATTTGAAAGAACAGAAAACACATCAGTCCATGAATTTTTTCGTACAAAAAGTGGAATTTCCCTATCTATTTTTGTTCTTGTATCTACAACTCCTGTTTCTTCATCTATAATTCTTTCAGGTTCATCAAACTGTTCGTCTAAACTAGTAAAATCATAATTTCTTTCCGATATTGTCTCCGTCTTACTAGAAAAAAGCCCTTTTACTATGTCTTGTACATGCACAACACCTTGTGATAACGTTATCGCACTAACCGTAAAGAAAAGTATCATGAAAACTCTAATACTCCAAATCTTCACCTTCATATGTCGCTCTTTATTAGCCATAACATAAACCCCTTCTTATTCTTTAATTACGACCCATTTATTCGTTCTACTGTATTTCTTTGGGGAAGTACCAAGAATTAAAGGAACTGCATCCAATTCTTTTCGCCGAAAGCCTGCTGTGTAAAAATAAGTAGACGATACAGGAGTATCTTGGTCCGATATTGAGGCAAGTACTTTTAATACATTTTGCAAATGTTTTCGGTTATGACCGTTCTTTATATGTAGCAAACCGTTATCTTTTACGCTATTGATCCATACTTCAAATGAACAGTTTTGCATAAGCAGTTGTTTACATATGCCTGCCGTTAATTCAATGAGTTCCTCTGTATCATTTCGCAAAGAAATACCGCTTTTATTTTGCAAGTTGAGATATATCGCATATTTATCTGATTGTGTTCGCTCGTACTTTTTCGCGGTTATCGTCCCTGTTTTCGCTGTTGCACTCCAGTGGATAGAACGAAAATCTTCATTTTCATACGACTTCACTCCCATTACTTTCGTTTCATCATATAAGGGGGATGACATCGCTTTTCGAAACCCTCGTGACCATTCTTGCAATTCAGGAACTTGGATTTTCGGAACAGCTGGTAAAACTAAATAAGACGGCGTTTCAACTTGTTTATACGTTATATGGTTCGTTATGAATCCAAAGGGATCCGTAATGACAATTTCAACTTCTTCCCATTTCGCAATTCCTCTTTTTACAGCTACAGCTTGCAAATCAAATGAAACTGATTCTCTTCCTTTTATATTAAAATTTATATAATAATTTGAACCTGTACTATGATTTTTGTTTATTTCATCATGATTCCAAGTTAACTTATTTTCACATTTAAATCGAAATACGATATTGAAAATAGGGAATAACGACTTGTTTGAAATTTTCATTTTGCACACATTCGCTTCACCTATAAAAACGTTTGAATTCCCTTGACTGTATTCCCATTCAACACGAGATACTTTACGTATGTATACATGCATCGCACCTATTAAAATTACATACAAAAATACGAGAGATAAAAACAATAGATTACTTGAAAATACACATAAAATAACGGCTACACCTGACATAACTCCCATTACTAAAGGCTCCGCTAAAGGTGTATACACAAGTTGTTGATTCATTGTACATTCTCCACTGGCACATTAATCGTATGAAGAATTTCTTTCATGATTTGTTCTCTCGTTGTTTTCATCTCCCCCTCAATCGTTAACGTTAAACGATGAGCGCAAACAGATGCTGCGAGCGTCTTAATATCATCTGGCGTACAATAATCTCTTTCATTTAATATTGCCCTTGCTTGAATCGCTCTCATAAATGCCAACGTCCCCCGCGGGCTTACTCCAATTTCAATTAACTCATGTTTACGCGTTGCCTCAATAATCTCAAGTAGATAATCTTGCACATCATTCCCTACTAACACTTCTCTTGCTCGTTTTTGCACTGTAATAATTTCTTCAGTTGAAATAATTGAATGTAACGTTTCTAACGGATCATTCATTTGAAAACGATTCATCATCTCCTTTTCTGCTTCTCTCGTAGGATAGCCTTGACGTATAGTTAGTAAAAAACGGTCTAGTTGTGCATCAGGTAAAGGAAATGTACCGGCCGATTCAAGAGGATTTTGCGTTGCAATAACTAAAAAAGGTTCTGGTAATGAATGTGTCTGTTTCGCAATCGTAACAGTACGTTCTTCCATCACTTCCAATAACGAAGATTGCGTTCTTGATACAGCTCGATTAATTTCATCCACTACTACTATATTTGCAAAAATAGGACCTAACCTCGTTTTAAATTCCGATTCCTTCACATCAAAATATTCGAGACCAATAACATCTCCAGGCAAAGTATCCGCTGTGAATTGAATTCTTTGAAATTTAGCATCTATACTTTTAGCCAAACTTTTCGCTAATGTTGTTTTCCCCGTCCCAGGTACATCCTCCAATAAAATATGCCCTCTTGCTATAAGTGCTATAGCTGCAAGTTCAATCGCTTCATCTTTTCCTATAATAACCTTCGAAATATTGTCCGTAATTTTCTTTAATGTACTCATGTATATATCTCCTAACTTTATTTATTCTGAAAATTAAGAATTATTCATTTCCAAATTATAACACATCACAGTAGAAGTAAATATATTCCTATCAAAATAAAAAAAGATACCCATAGCAAACGCTAAGGATATCCTTTTCACCATATTATTTTACTAACGCTCCATTATAAGCTTTTATATCAAGAGGAGCAGTTAAAAACGATTTTACTTTGCTAACGAAAGATGTGAAGTGTTCACTCTTATTATGACTTGCAACTGCTGCTTCATCTTTCCATACTTCTACCATCGTATACACATTTTCTTTTTCCGTATCTTTATAAAGATCATAAGATACATTTCCACTTTCTTCTCTTGAACTATGAATTAGCGGACGAATTTCTTCTAAAAATGATTGTTGTTTTGCTGGATCTACTTGAAATATTGCGTGAATTATAATCATGATGTTTCCCCTCTCATATCTCACTTATTTCTGTATTTATAAAATTACTTCCATTCAGAAACTTTTTCAACTGGAAGGCGTACTGATTGGTAACCACTGTCAGCAGCTTTTCCGATTGAAATTAACATAACTGGTACGTGACGTTCTTTATCTAATCCGAATGCTTCTGCGATTTGGTCTTTTTCAAATCCACCAATTGGACAAGTATCATAACCGTGAGCACGAGCCGCTAACATAAATTGCATTGCTACAAGACCACCGTCAATTAGTACTGTATCTTTCATAACTTCTGGTGTAACCATTGAGAAGTAAGCTGAAAGTTTTTTCATTTGATCTTCTTTTACTTCTGCTGGCATTAAACCGCGCTCTACAGCTGTACCGTAAATTTCTTCCGCGTTATCAAAGTTGTTTAAATCACCAAATACAGCAATCATTGCTGAAGATGTTTCTACTTGAGATTGATTGAATTTCGCAAGTGGTGCAAGTGTCGCTTTCGCTTCGTCACTTTCAATCACTAAAAATCTCCATGGTTGCATGTTTACAGAAGATGGTGCAAGTGTTGCTTCTGTAAGAATTTCTGTCATTTCTTCTTTACTAATTTTCACTGAAGGATCGTATTTACGAATTGAACGGCGTCCTGTTAAAATTTCGTTAAAATTATTTGTTTTTACTGAGTTAGTCATAGTTGAATTCTCCCTTTTTATAGTTCTTTTATATTTTCTTGAATGTGATTTAACATAGTTAAAAGATTATCGCGCTGTTCTTCACTTAACCCTTTAAATGCTGAAGCTGCAAAACGTTCTTTTTCCTCTTGAAACGCCTGAATTTTATTTCGTCCCTCTTCAGTAAGAGAAACTAACGTAATTCTATTATCATCTGGATTTTTACGTCTTGTAATCATTTCATTTGCCTCAAGCTGCTTTAAGTGCCTCGTTATCGCAGCATTATCAATATTCACTTCTTGTTGAAGTGCTTTTTGACTAATTTCACCTACTTCATATAACTGAAGTATAAGCTCTAATCGGGACTGGCTCATACCCGTACAACCTTCAAACTTCGAACTTACTTCTTTATTTAGAAAGTGTAATTTATATAAAATAATCGCTTCTTTTGAGCATGAACTTGTCAAACTATCCCTCCTTTATACACAAAATAAAAACGTTTGATGTATCAATAGTTGATATGTCAATTAATATAATCTATATCTATTTAGAATGCAAGCATTTTGTTTCCATTTATATTTTTCCAAATTAAGGCGCTTTGTCGCGTTACAAATAATGTTAATTGCACTATAATAGTACTAATTTAAATGACTGGAGAGTGATTGTAATGCGGCAATACACAAATAGAAATGAGGAATTAAAAATGGAAAATGAAATGAGGATATTCACATATGACAACAATAAATATAGGGATTGTCGCGCACGTAGACGCTGGCAAGACGAGTTTGACTGAGCGTATTCTTTATGAAACAAATGTGATTAAAGAAATTGGCCGAGTAGATAGTGGTAATACGCAAACTGACTCAATGGAATTAGAAAGACAACGCGGAATTACGATTAAAGCATCTGTCGTCTCTTTCTGTATCAATGACATAAAAGTAAATGTCATTGATACACCTGGACACGCTGATTTTATCGCTGAAGTGGAGCGATCATTTCGTGTTCTAGACGGTGCAATTTTAGTTATTTCTGCTGCTGAAGGTGTGCAAGCGCAAACAAAAATTTTAATGCGAACATTACAGAAACTAAACATACCGACTATTTTATTCGTTAATAAAATTGATCGTAGCGGTGCAAATACTGAAAAAGTTATGAAACAAATAAAAGAGGTTCTTTCAAATGAAGCATTCCCTTTCTACTCTGTAGAAAACGAAGGAACGAAAGAAGCCCGAATCATTGAATACAAATCATATGAAAATTGTATGGAACTGTTAGCACCATATAATGAATCATTACTTGAGTCATATGTAAATAATGAAATCGTACCGGGCGCACTATTAAGAGAGGAACTCATTAAACAGATAGCGCAAGCAAATGTGTTCCCTATCTTTTTCGGTTCAGCCATGACAGGTACAGGTGTAACTGAACTGCTCGAAAATATTTCAGACTTAATTCCCGCTAATAAGTCGGCAGAAAATGAAGTATTATCCGGTGTTGTTTTTAAAATTGAACGTGAACCTTCTGGGGAAAAGATTGCATATGTAAGAGTTTTTTCTGGTCGTTTACACGTTAGAAAATATGTTCATATACTGCGTGATGATGCTCTAGCTCATAAAGAAAAGATTAAGAAAATATGTATGTTTCATAACGGAAATGCAGTTCAAGCTTCAATCGTTCCTAGCGGAGAATTTTGCAAAGTGTGGGGACTTAGTGATATTAAAATTGGTGATATTATCGGTGAACGGACTGATTATATAAAAGATATTCACTTTGCCGAACCACAAATGGAAGCTGCTATTGAAGCATTACCAAAAGAACGTATTCATGATCTATACGCTGCACTTATGGAGCTATGTGAAGAAGATCCGCTTATTAAAGTGTGGAAAGATGATATTCATAATGAACTATATATTCGCCTTTTCGGTGAAGTTCAAAAAGAAGTAATTGAAACAACTCTTTATGAGAAATATAATTTGCAAGTTACTTTCTCAAATACGCGTGTCGTATGTATTGAAAAACCCATTGGCATAGGGAAAAGTGTTGAAGTAATGGGCGAAAAAGCGAATCCATTTTACGCAACAATTGGTTTTAAAATCGAACGTGATGAACTTAATTCTGGCGTAACATATAAGTTAGGTGTTGAACTGGGGTCACTTCCATTAGCATTTCATAAAGCAATTGAAGATACTGTATTTCAAACGTTAAAACAAGGTTTATACGGATGGGAAGTTACGGACATTATCGTCACGTTAACACATACAGGTTATGCTAGTCCTGTTACAACAGCGAGTGACTTTAGGAACTTAACACCACTCGTTTTAATGGATGCTTTAATTCAAGCTGAAACATATGTATATGAACCAGTAAACGAGTTTGAATTGAATGTACCGGAGTACGCAATTAGTACCGCGATGTATAAATTAGCTGCTATTCCAGCAACTTTTAGCGAGCCTAAATTATACAATGATTCTTACCAGTTAACAGGCTCATTACCTGTTGCGAAAACAGAGAATTTTAAGCGAATACTCCATTCATTCACTGAAGGAGAAGGAATATTTACAATGAAGCCATCTGGTTACAAAGAACTGAAGGCTCCCTTCCCTACTCGAAAACGTGTTGATTATAATCCGCTGAATCGTAAGGATTATTTACTTCATGTTTTGAGGGCTTATTAAGTAAAAAAGAGGTGCAAATTGCACCTCTTTTTGCATGTATTGATAGGTTAGTTTGTCCTAATAACTTCTTTAAGTTTTTCTATTATATTTGCTATCGCCTCAATTGAATTCTCTGTTTCATATTCCCCAACATTTACAGAATGATTTGCATTTTTAACAACATCGATCGTTAGATTCGTTTTATTCAACTGATCAATTTGATCTGCATTATATTGGTGATCTTTATCTCCAATTACTAATATCCCTTCATGATGACTATGTAAAATCGCCTCAAAAATAGAATCAAAAGTTAGTAAAGGTGTAAGTAGTATCATTTTTGACTGTAAAAACTCTTCTCTCTTCATTAAATCATTTGCAATCGGAATTGTTCCAAGTGACTTCCCTAAAAACATAGTATCGTTATATTGCTTACCCTTTAATACTTCCTTCATTATAGGATTAATATCATCCATCATTACTTTCGTTATTTCTTCCATTGATTTATTCATTACTTGTTCGTCATAAGAATAATGAATATGTACTACATCTATTTTATGTTCAAGCATTAACATCGTCGCATAATAAAATAACGGTTTATCGTAATTATATCCTGAACCTGAGAACATAAAGCATATCTTATTTGAACCTTTTTCAATATGTGTATATGGAATTACTTTTCCTTCTATATGAATCTCTTTTTTTGTCCCCTTCACCCTTATCCCCTCCTAATACATTTACTTTTGTAAAACGATATGTGCTGTATGAACTGATACATCCTTTACTTTCTCTTTTATAAACGCTGGCTGTAAGTTATATGTATCTAACTCTTCTACCGGCACCCACTTAAAGAAATATGTTCTACCTTCTTCTTCCAAAATATATTCCTCTGCCCCATTTGCAGGTAACTCATGAAGCTCTACTTCATAATAAAAACTAATTTCATGAAATTTCCTCTCAGAAAGTGTAAAGAAATTTTCTACTGACCATATTAATCTATTTATCTCGATAGGAACTGCTAACTCTTCAGCAAGCTCTCGTTTTAACGCATCTTCACTATTTTCTAGCATTTTCACTCTTCCGCCTGGTACGTACCAAAAATCTTCACCGTCACCTTGTAGAATAAGAATTTTATTATCATGTTTACAAATTGCTCCGACTCGGTAATTAAAACATGTTTCCTCTACTTTAAATGTAAGATCCATCCCTCATTCCCCCCTATACTTTATTTAAAAATCACTATAAAACTATTATGTATGTGATGTACAAATAAGATTACTCAATTTTTCTATTCCATTCAATAATTTTTTAACTTTCCAAAAACAATACGCATCATTTGTCATCACAAGTATAAATACATATGTCACGATCATTGCACACACTAGAGCAGCATTATGGGGGACGAATGGAAACATTGTCAATGCACAAAACTGAAAAATCAAATAATTTATAAGAAATCATTATAAAAGATAAAGTAAAACTTCAATAAATGGAGTTTTTATCTTTACCCTGTTGTTTTTAAATATTGTTAAGACATTATAAAAAAACGCAAGGTCAACTTATGTGCTAATTAATTCTTTTTCTAGAAAAAGCGTCTTTTATTGCACTTGTTAATACATTTAGGAATAATAAAATAGCCATAACTAGCGTTAATACGTTAAATTGCTTTGTTTTATAAGGAGCGAACCATTCCGTAAAGAACTCTGAATTAACGAGACGCTCCCCAACTCCTCCTTCCTTGAAATTCGGTATCCACGAAGTCATATCAAGGATGATAAAAATTAGTTGCATAACGAAAAATGCTCCAAGAGTTTTCAGCCAATTTCGTATTCGAATAGGACGCCCTTTTTTTGATGTCATTTAAATGATCCTCCTTTTAGAACTTGCTATTAAAGAGCCTTGTTCTGATAGATACGAATAGATAATATCCATGAAACCCCATAGCACCCCACTGCTATGACAGCAAATATAAGAAATAATTTCAAATTTGAAATCTCTTTTAAAAAGGTCAGTACGCCATTAGCATATTTATTTAATAAATATGGGGTATTTCGCATTAAATATATAACTCCAATAGATAAAAATATAAAAACTGGTACAAGTGTTTTCACTTTAAATGCAACAAAAAATGGGATGTAAAATGCAGTAATCAGCATGACTGCCAAGAAGCCTAGGATGTAACTTTCTAAGGAAAGTTGAAATTCCATGCTGTCTAAAATAAAATATTTTCCAACTAAACAAAATGGGATGATTACTATTGTAAAAAATAAGGTTCCAACATATTTTGAACTTATAATTTCCTTCCTAGTATACGGTAATGAGTTTACTAAAATATTAGCATTATCTTTATCATCAGATTGATATGTGTTAATTACAAAAACGGCACTACAAATGATTATGACATATGCTACATCCATGCCGGCCCACAAATAGGTAACTAGAAATAAGAGATAAGCAGGTAAAAGGTTTTTTGTAAAATCAAATCCTTTTTAATTAAATTAAGCATCTTGACTCCCCCTTTTTCATGAAATACATAATATCCTCTAAACTTGGTTTTTCAATCACCACTTCTTTATTAAATAAAGTTTCGATAGAATTTACATTTTCAATCAATCCCTCGAAACCTGTATTTGCCTTACATACAGATATAAATTCACGCTCAGTATCAAAATCTAACATATCTAGTGGTCCTTTGACCAAAATATAATCTTCTGCAATGGCATAAATATCTTTTGTAAAAATATGCTTCCCATTTTGAATAAATGTAATATAATCGGCAATGCGGTCTAAATCCGTTGTAATATGAGATGAGAAAAAGATAGTTTTCTCACCATCCTGCATAATATTTTGTAAAACATCCAATAATTCTCTTCTAAATACCGGATCGAGTCCGGAAGTAGGCTCATCCATAATAATTAGTTCAGCATGATGTGAAAGGGCAATTGCAAGAGAGGCTTTCATTTTCATTCCTTTGGAGAATGTTTTCATTTTTTTATTTAATGGTAATTCGAACAGATCTTTATAATATGTAAATTGGTTAAAATCCCATTTTTTATAAGCAGGCGCAATAATTTTAGTAATTTCCTTTAATGTGAGTTCATCATAAAACACATTATCGTCATAAACGAAACCAATTCTTTCTTTAATTCCCTTCGCATCAGTCGAATAGTTCATGCCAAATAAAGAGACATTTCCACTATCCGGGTTCATTAGATTCATAATCATTTTAATCGTTGTAGATTTACCTGATCCATTTCCGCCAATAAAACCCGTAACAAATCCTTTTTTTACTTCCATCGAAAAATTTTTAATTTGAAATCCTTGAAAAGATTTACTGACATTTTGAAGTTCTATTACGTTTTCCAAGAGTTTTCCTCCTCGTATAAAATTGTAAGCATTTCTTTTAGATCATTTAAAGAAACATCCATTTGTTTAGCATTTTGAATCGCTTCACACAACTTTTCTTCAACTGTCTTTAATTTTTTTTCTTTCATAGTTTCAATGTTTTGTTCTGCTACAAAGGACCCCCTTCCGACAATTGAATAAATAAAACCGTCTTTTTCCAGTTCTTCATATGCTCTTTTCGTTGTAATAATACTTACTCTTAAATCTTTTGCTAACTGACGCATTGAAGGAAGAGCATCTCCTTGCTTTAAATCACCTAGTAAAATAAGTTTTTTTATTTGGACACCAATTTGTTCATAAATAGGTTCCTTTGAAGTGTTCGTAATAACGATTTGCATGCAAATACCTCTTTTTAAAAATATTGTATATATACTTTATATACAATATATACTATCGTACATTGTAAATCAACAGAAAATTCCCAAAATATAGTCACGAACACAATCTAATAATAAATGTAATTCATACAACTTATTTATACGGGTCTTCCTCGTATTTGCTCGATTTTGAGGTGGAGGTCTTACTGCTATCTAATGCGGTATAAAGACTACGTTGTGTTTTACGGAGAAATTGGCATAGCTGGTAGTGTGAAAGCAAAAGAGTTTGAAACAGAAGAACAATCTGAGGAAGTTGCTATCAAGTTAGACTGGAATGAAGATGAAGAAGAAGGTTTGAAAAAGATGTTTCCTAAGCTATGGGACATGTATGGGGAAGAACCGATTGAGTGGTAGATTTATTCATTGCCAAAAACGCCTTGTTTCTTTCGTAACAAAGCGTTTTTTCTTGATACTATATTTAAATTGTTATCTTCCCACTTTCCCACCACTCCATAAAAGTTTTTAAAGAAGGAGCAACCCACGTTCTACTATCATTTTCATGGTTCCATACATATATATCATCTCTTTGCACTATCCCATTCAAAATGGAATAACCAAACAAATTACCATTTCCACCATCAGCGAAAAACAATAAACAGTCAAAAGGCATATATAAATCTTTAAAATCAACTATATATCTCATATTCATATTTTCTCTTTTTATTTTCGAGGCAGACCAAACAAAGTCCCCGTATTGACCTGCTATACCGTTTGTTTCTTGTAATAGCTGTGATAAGTCATTCGGTAATTCCACAAGTAAACACTTTTGTATTTCAATAAGCTCTTCCTTCATAGCGGGATTTTTTAAGCTTAAGTTTGATGAAATACTATGAATGGTTTCTTTCCACATAACCTTTTCTCCTCCTTATGTGCAATCAACTATATTCAAAGAGCTCCTCTAAATTTATTGATACCATTTTTCTAACAATTCCTTCTCCCTTTCGCCTGAAATCCCTGCTTTTAATTCCCATTCCTCCATACTCTTCATCCACTCATACACATCCGTCACAGTATCTTCTAATCTGCTAAAAGTAAGTCCCGCTTTAACAGCATTCTCGACACTAATAGAAAACCCACCTTTCCATGGCTTCGTTTCGCCTTCTAATGAAAAAGTTTCCGGAATCCATAAAGGCATCTCCGTCCAAGGCTGCACTTTATGTTCCTTCATAAATGATTCATCTACCCAAACGAATGCAGCATCACTATTCGTAACCTTTTTACACGTATTTAATAGCTCTTCTATCGTCAATTCATCTTTCGGACCTGTTATATTGAATGTACCTGCTTTATTGTTTTCTGCCATGTTTAGTCCCCAGTTTGCGACGTCTTTTATATCAACTATCTGCACTGGACGGCCTTTTCTTCCTGGAACTAACACTTTTCCTCCCTTTGCTACACGTCCAATCCAGTATGGAAGCCGATCTGTATAATCAAACATCCCTGAAAGAAGTCCTGCTCTTACGTGTAAAACACGCCCTGGCCAATACTTCTCTGCTTCTTTTTCACACAATACTTTCAGCGCACCGTAATACTCATAAGGAGAAACTTCACCATTCTCCACAGCCTTTATTTGATCACCCGTAGGTTCGGATTGTAATATATAATCTTCTTTTATATGAGGCGGAATCCAATCTTTATAAACGGACAGACTTGAAATGAATATATAATGCTTTATATTATCGTGTAAGGCTTCTCCAACATTTCTAATGTGATGTGGAGAAAATCCACACGTATCTACGACAACGTCCCATTTTCGATTTTCTAAACTTGAAACATTATTATTTCTGTCACCAATTAACTGCTCTACTTCAGGAAAAATTTCTTTATTCGTTCCGCGATTAAATAATGTAACTTCATGCCCTCTTTTTAATGCCTCTTCTACAAAAGCTCTTCCTAAAAATCGTGTACCACCTAAAATTAGAATCTTCATAGTTCTCCCCCATTCGTGATTGAAAATCCTTACTTGTGTTAAACGATTTTTTGCTGTGAAAAGTTACGGGGTTAGTCTAACTTTTTCTACAAGTTCAACATATGTAATTTCCATTTCATATATAATTAAAATATCGGATATTTGATTAATCACTTATACATGTAAGTAGGTGAACAATATGAATAGAAACATAGTTTATCATTCAACATTATGTATGTATTGCCTCACATCGCTTGTATATATCATCTTACTGAACATAGAAAATGGTCGTAATTATTTAGGGTTTACGATGGTCATTCCGCTTTTAGCTGCTATTTTATATCAGAAATTATATACGAAACAAAAAATAGTTCATACATTTGGAATTTCACGTCCAAAAATAAAAACATTAATTTTCTCCATTTTATCCCCAATACTTCTAGGACTATGTCTCCATTTTTATTTTTATATTTATAATATAAATTTCTTATTTCATCATTGGAATGAATTGGGAGTTCTCTTGCTCATTGGTCTTACAATTGCTGCTTTTTCTGCATTTTTAGAAGAAATCATATGGCGTGGAAATTTTCATTACCATTTACGAAAAAATTTTTCATTAAAACAAACAGCAATCATTACTGCATCACTTTGGTCTTTATGGCATTTACCAGTATCAATCTTTTATAAAAATTATGAGTTTCAGCTTATAGGAATATTAAGCTATCTCTCATTATTATTTATATTATCTATAATTTTGACATATACGAGAGAGTATAGCCGCTCTGTGATAACACCTGCAATTTTACATGGTATGTTTAATGTATTTTATTTAACAGATGGAGTAGAAACAAAATGGGATATTAGCCTAATGGAATTAATTAAATTTATCTTGCTCGTAATTGTGTTTGGCATTATGTATCTAATACATCGAAAAGTTAAAAGTACCTAAACAAATTATAAAGTACTTCAACACCTATTCAATAATCGTATAGGTGTTGAAGTTTTCTAATCTTAGGTGCTCAACTTAGTTAATACATCACTTTTTTCTATCATGAAGAAAAAAACAAGTTTAACTAAACCTTTTATTCTTGTTTTTATAAAAATAACCATATTAATCTTTTAAATAAGGAAGTATGCACTCTTTAATTAACTTCCATCTATCCTCTGCATTCGGTATGACTTCAGAAGCAATCGCCACCACCAGTTCCTTCTCTGGTACGCAGCCAATTACATTCCCACCATCACCCATAGCACAGTATGAAAAGATTCCATCTTCTTCTCGTAACCACCATAAGTAACCATATTGATTTGAATTCATCGCTATTGATTCTATTATCCATGATTTTGATAGTATTTGTTTTCCATTATGAATACCTTCATTCAAATACATCTGTGCAAACTTCGCCATATCCCTAACCGTTAACGTAAGTCCCCAACCGCCTGTTGAAATACCATTTGGATCGTGAACCCATCCTTTCACATCTTTTCCGAATAGGTCATCAAATCCAAATGCTTTCATATTATAGTTTGGAATTTCTCTCATATCGAGTGGTTGAAATAAGTATTTGTTTGCAAATTCACGAGCACTTTTTCCTGTTGTGCTCGTAATAATTGCTGATAGTAAATGAGCTCCTGCAGATGAGTATTTAAAAGATCCGATTTCTCCGCCGTTCCCCATTCTATTAAGTGTATACTGTACCCAATCCTCTTGTGTACATAGTTCTTCTAACGGTTCCTGCCAATCCGTAAAAGGATATGGTGCTGTCATTGTAAGGAGGTGTCGCACTGTTATGTCAGATGCCTTAAGTGTATATTCAGGGAAAAACTCTATTACTTTTTGATCAACGCTTTTTATATAGCCCTTATCTATACATATCCCAATTAACGCAGAGATTATCGTTTTTGTAACTGACGCTACATGAAATGCATCATCTGGACCGTGTCCGTTATAATATTTTTCAAAAATAGCATTCTCTTTCTGTACTACTAACATACCATTCATATTTTTATATTCTTCTTTTATAATTTGATCTAACTTTTCAGCAGTTTTCATCATTCATTCCCCTTTAACCTATAATTAAAAAGGTTCGATCGGTACATATATATCAACTATATGTTTATTTTCCGGGTGCCGTCTTGGGTCATTTTTATACATTTCAAAAGGATACGAATCTCTCGGTTTATATCCGCTATTAGGAAGCCACTCACCGTATAAGAAATCCCATGCTCCTTTATATTCATCCTGGAATATTTCAAAATGACCTACCGCATACTTTCCAGAAGGTATTACCATTATTCCAATGTCGCTCGTTTCTACTGGGGACCCCTCTGGAATTTTTATACATAAACTTGTTCTTAAATGATTTTCTTCAGTAAATTCATGATGATCGTGGTAAATGGTTAATACTTTCGTATCCTCAAATACATGACAGTTTTCCTTCGCTGCGTAATGAAATAATTTCTCTATCATTTTTGGAAAAGCTATCGTTAACTCTTCATATGTACCGATATGCCTTATGTATGCGACGTGTATATCGTCCGCTGTTACAATTTCAACATTTCCTCGAACCTTCTTACACTTATTGTATTGAGAAGCTCTCCTTACGTCTTTGCAATTCTTGCTATTATCGTTTCGATATTGAGATGGACTTATTCCGTAATGACTTTTAAATGTGCGGGAGAAAACTGCTGAATCTGTAAACCCGAAGTGATACGCAATATGTGTAATCGTCATATCTGTGCGATATGTAAGTAGATTTGTTGCCCTTTCTAACTTCAATCGGTTTACATACCGTGATAATGGCTCGTCTACTATCCCCTTGAAAATCCGATGAAAATGAAACTTTGAAAATCCTGCTATATCCGCTAGCTCTTCAATGGATAGTGAATCATTTATGTGTGATTCTATATAATCTTGCACTTTATAAATGCGTCGTAAGTATTCATTTCTACTTTGTTTACTCTCCATATTTTTATCTCCTCACAACAAAAAGGCTACCGTTAAGCTAGCCTACTTTTACACATTTTTCAAAAACAAAACTCTACTACCGCCGTTCCCATCATAATTTGTATGTACCGATACACCCTCTACCTCATCATCCCCGGCCTCAATTCGAAAACCGATTTCTTGATGAAACTGTATCGACTTTTTGTTAATTGGTGACGTAATTGCTTTTACAACTTTACGATTATTTGCACGAGCGATATCAAAGAAATAAGAATACAATGTCGATGCGATTCCTCTTCCTCTATACTTCGGATTGACACCGATAAAATGAACATATGCTTCATCTTTATATGTTTGTGAAAAGAATCCACATAAGAAACCTAACGTTTCGCCATCTTCTTCAATGATAAAACTCGTCTCTTGAAAATGAACGAAGAATAGTTTTGGCAACATAGCAGCCATATCTCTACCGCCCCACCAATCATTTAAAACAGAATGAATCTTTACATAATCTTCCCCTTGGATGTTTCTTACTTGCATATGTTTCTCCCTTTCACTCACTTCATTTTTTCATAAATTTTAATAACCGTTTCTACTAAAAGGATGAATACCCATATTCCACAAAATACAAGAACAGACTGAAATATCGATCCAATTATCATAACACCAACTGCACCTGTTATTGAAAAAGATATTCCACCAAGCCCTGGATCCTGTATAAATGCTCCAGCAGAAAAAGCGGTTATAATTGATACTATTAAATAAATAACACTCATTATTTTTAATATTTTTATAGAAAGATACGAAGTTTGTTCTTTCTCCACTTGTGATAATTCGATTTCCCCGCTCGCAATTCCTTTTTGCAAACAGTCCTCACATAAAAATTCTTCCTTAATTTTTTTACCCCCATGTATTGTACCCGTTATCTCTTTACACCTTGAACATTTTCGATTTATCATGTTGTTACCACTCCAATCTATTAAGATTATACTTATATCATTCTACATTTACCTTAATATCCCTTTTATGTATTTTATAGAGAAAGGTCGTGTTTTATGATTTCAAAACTTACGTTTGGCTCGAAAAAGCGTACCGTTCATTATGTATTAAGACCTAGTTGTTATGCAGTTATTTTCCATTCATCTTCTTCAATGATTGCTGTTATCCAAAAAGGTGACCGTTACTTTTTACCTGGTGGCGGTATGGAAGGTAATGAAACAAAAGAAGAATGCTTGCACCGTGAACTACTAGAGGAATTAGGATGGGCAATTAAAATTGATCAGTATATCGGTAATGCGGTTCGATATTTTTATGCAGAAAAGGAAGATACATATTATTTGAATGATGGATTCTTTTATATTGCGAACATGGTGCAGAAACAAACTGAAAACTGTGGGGAGGATCATGTTTTACGATGGATGTCTCCATTACTTGCTGTTAAGCTTCTCATTCACGCTCATCAAAAATGGGCGGTTGAACAAGCACTTTTATTACGAAAACAAAAATGATCTCCTTCTATATGAAAGAGATCATTTTTACTATTAACTGACTTTTTTCAAATTGAAAGCAGGCTTTTTGATTCCGCCTTTTTTTACAACATATAAGCCGATGAAGATAATAAGTCCGCCAACGAGTTGCATCATATTAATTTGCTCTCCAATTGTAACTGCCGCAAAGATAACTGCGAACAATGGTACGAGATACATATAAACCATTACTTTCGTTGAGCCTATTTGACTAATACCGACATACCACATTGATAGTCCGAAGATGGTCGCAAAGATGATTGAATATGCTAGTGAACCCCAGCTTGGCGTATCTACTGGCCATGTTAAAGAGTTTACGTTGAATAAACAGTATATAACAAGTGGTACAATTCCAATTAAAGTAGACCATGATGTAACTCTCATTGCGGAGTATTTTGTAATAAGAGGTTGCGCTAATATTGGATACCATCCCCACGCAATTGCTGCGACTAATCCAATTACATTTCCGAGCCACGCATATTCGTAAGTAGCTCCTCCTGTATGTCCTGTTAATAAAACAAATGCTGCACCAATAAACGCTACTATTGAACCAATTTGTACTTTCATCGAAAAACGTTCTTGTTTGTGCAATACTGCTAATATCCCTGTAAATATAGGTGACATCGCAATTAATAATGAGGCGTTCGTTGCTGAAGTATATTTCACAGATAACATAAACATCGTTTGATACATTGCTGTACCAACGATACCGACTACTACTAATCGTAACCAATCTTTTCTTTCAATACGTAATGAGCGTTCCATCATAAATGTAATAAGTAATAAGACCGGTGATGCTACTAAAAATCGTAAACTATTAAATTGAATGGATGACATATATGCCACGCCATACTTTCCTATTGTATAATTTGCTCCCCATACTAACGCTACTGATACTAGGAGCCATTCCATTTGCCATCTTTTCATCCGAATCTCCCCTTCCATATTTAGCATAGTAAAATTGGCTGGATATAGCACCGTCCAATTGGCTGTTTTTTTACCCAGCCAATTTGTTATACTTAATGTATATAAGAGATACGGAGGCGTTTGTATGGAATGGAAGCTAGATAGTGACAGTAAAATCCCTATTTATCAGCAAGTGGTTGACTTTATTGAAAAACGTATTACATATGGAGAACTTCCTCCAGGAAGCTTCCTCCCTTCAGAACGGAAATTAGCTACGCAGTTAAATGTAAACAGAAGTACAGTAACGACTGCTTATAATGAACTTCGTGCTATGGGAATTGTAGAAAGTACGACTGGTAAAGGTACACGTGTGAGTACACATATGTGGGGCGTTTCTCCAACATTAACGCCGAACTGGAGAAATTTCGTAGAAGGTGGTACTTTTTTACCAAACTTACCACTACTTCGCCATATTCGGGCAGAAGTACAACAAAATGAAAATATTATAGATTTCGCTAATGGAGAACTCGGTTGTAATCTTTATCCTCACGATCAACTACAAACGATTTTACGTGAACAACCGTTAACGCATTCATTAAGTTACGATCATCCGCAAGGCTATCTCCCGCTAAGACAAGCGGTCGTAAAATATATGAAGGAATATTTAAAAGTTGAGGCGACTGAACAATCCATTATGATTACATCCGGCGCTCAACAAGCACTGCACCTTATCGTGCAATGTTTATTAAATCCAGGTGATGCTGTTGCTTTCGAAAGTCCTTCACACTGTTATTCCCTGCCGTTATTCC
Source organism: Bacillus sp. FSL K6-1338 (assembly GCF_038006965.1). Classification (NCBI taxonomy): domain Bacteria; kingdom Bacillati; phylum Bacillota; class Bacilli; order Caryophanales; family Bacillaceae; genus Bacillus; species Bacillus sp. FSL K6-1338. The sequence continues at coordinate 2,908,517 of NZ_JBBOWI010000001.1, forward strand.
AATCAGCAGGTATTCGTATTTTCCCATTACCTGTCGATGAACACGGCATTAATCCAGACGATGTACAAGAGCTATACAGAAAGCACCGCATTAAAATGATTTTTTTAAATCCAAATTTCCAAAACCCTACGGGGACGATGCTTCATCCAAACCGTAGAAAAAAACTATTATCACTTTGCGCAGATTTACGAATTGCAATCGTTGAAGATGATCCATCTAGTTTGCTGACGCTAGAAAAGAAACAACCTTGTCCTACTTTGAAATCAATAGATGAAAATGGAACTGTCATTTATGTACATTCTTTATCAAAAATGATTGCGCCAGGATTACGAGTCGGTTGGCTTGTCGCCCCGCAGTCTGTCGTAGAGCGATTATCAGATGCACGGCACCAAATGGAATTAGGAATGAGTATTTTCCCGCAGTGGCTTATGCAACAATTTTTTGAAACTGTACCATTTCAGTCTCATATCGTACCGTTACGAAAACAACTAGCAGAAAAAAGAGACGTTATCGTTCGTGCCCTAAACGAGCAACTTCATGATAAAATCTCTTTTTCAAACCCTACTGGTGGTATATACATTTGGGGGAAATTAAAAGAACCTATAAACGAAAAACAAATCATTATGCAAAGTTTAAAACAAGAAATTGCTTTTATGCCAGGTAGTATTTTCGGTGCGAAAGATGGTTATATACGTTTATCTTATGGAAAAGTGGATATTGATCAAATTGAGGAAGGTATTTCTCGTTTACGCGAGGCTATTTTGGTATGTGAAAATAACTTTAAATAAAGCTTTCTCGTTTGACAAAACCTAAATCTACCATTATTATCAACTCGAACCTATTTATAGGAGTGATAAAATGAAGATTTACGTTGATGCAGATGCTTGTCCTGTAAAAGATGTAATTATTTTTGAGGCTACGAATGTGGAAATTCCTGTTACCCTCGTTACTAGCTTTTCACATTATTCTAATGCAGAGCAGCCAAAAGGTGTCGAAACAATTTATGTTGATTCTGGAGCAGATGCTGCAGATTACCGGATTATGCAGTTAGCAAAAAAAGAAGATTTAATCGTAACGCAAGATTACGGTCTTGCTTCACTCGCTTTAGCAAAAGGCTGTATCGTACTACACCATAAAGGCTATAAGTATACGAATGACAACATTGAACAATTGTTACAAACACGGTATTTAAGTGCAATGGTTCGCAAAAGCGGTAAGCGTACAAAGGGACCGAAACCATTTACAGCAGAAGATAAAGAGAAATTTAGAGCACTCTTTAAAAGTATGATCGCTCATTAAAGATGAACCTTCTTTTCGCAAGGAAAACTTCGCAACACAAAGAAGAGAATATCCAAATGAACATTCTCTTCTTGAGGTTTACCCGTTTAAAATGAAGGTAAATTATCTAAGTTATTTTCCTTTATTCCATCAGGTTCACTACGTATAATATCTCTGCCATACTTATGAAATACGTCTACATGAGCTAACTTCCCTGATTTTGCTTCTTCAAGGGCAGTCATATAATCTAACTCTCTCCCGCTACTTGTTTTAAACGCAATTAAATCACCATCATCATTTTTACGAACAGCAACAATTTGTTCTGCTCCTGAATTAACTTCATGGTCTACTTCAAATTGAGCTTGTTCTTCTCCTTGATGTAAGTAATCATTATAAACTTTTTCAAAGTCTTTTTTGTCCATAACATTCACCTCCAACACATTTTTTAGTATGGTTGGGAGGTAGTGGTTTTATGTACTTTTCTCTTAGAAAAACGTATTTTTAATACCTACGCAACCCTTCCAAAGTCTCCAATATATCCTCTGTAAAGGCTGTACTACCCTCTGTCTCTAAAACTCTAAAATATAAACTTCTTAAGAAAGCTCTAATATTTTGTACTAAAATATCATATTGAGGATGCGGGATGTCTTCAACAATTGCTATACTATGTAACCAGTTGCTCCACTCTTCTTCAGTTAAAAGATTTTGGTTACGTAACGACATAATTGGTGCTACTAATCTCTCATCCTCAAAGTGAATGTATACGTAGTCATGTAAGCGTACCTTCTGGCGAACAGCAGCTAGTATTGCATATGAGAACTCACGATTTTGGATTGTACGTGCTAAAGCATCGAGCGCATCTGCTGCATGTGCAGTAGAGTGTGCCCAGCCTTTTCCTTCTACGTATCCTCTTACATCTTCTTCTAAATATACATATTCTAGTACTTGTTCTGCCACACTATACAGCTGTTCTTCAGATAACAGTGGTTCTCTTTCATGAACAGATAAAATAAGCGGCGGAATTAATACAGAGAACGCACGTTTAAAGACAGAATCTGTTCCCTTTTCACCAATTTTATAAAATAAATAATCAGGGCTAATTGCTTGCAGCATTAATCCTCGTAATTCTTTTTGTCTAAACACATCATTTGTAATCCATTTGTAAAGCGTACTATAAATTAAATCATCGCGTAATTCAGCATCAGTTGACCCGATATAATCTAACATCCACTGTGCATATGGATAAGCATCTACGTCTTCTGGTACAGCATAATTATTATTTTTAATTTGTAGTAGTTCTTCTTTTAGTTCTAGTACTTCATTCATTATATTTCTTGTCCCCTTTTTGCGTTTTTTATTGTCTTATCCCCTTTTATTTGCTTCATAAAATTAATTTAATTATAACAATAAACAAAAGGCTATACATATATTTCTGATTATGTAATACGCTCATTCATGAAATATAACTTCTGGATTTCCTAAATCACTATTCTGAAATACAACATCCGCACAACTTTTCGGATTATGCTCATCTATATACATCTTACAGGCCGCATGATATCTGTTTAAAAACATTTTCTCAGCTTCTTCATAACTTCCAAAAGCCTCAGTCTCGCGCTTTGCACCACGTTTTCTCGCAATCTCAAAATCTGTATCTACGAAAATTTTATAGTCAAATAAATGCTCTACGTCTTTTTTCAATAGAAACGTCCCATCTACTATTAGTACCATATTAGGTTGAGCCAATAGCTGCCCATTATGGACAGGTATATCCGTTATTAAGTTATGAGAAATCGTATCATATTGTAAATTCCCGTTAGGCCCTAAAGGCTTTAATAATCTTTCTTTGAAAGCTGTATAATCGTGTGCATCTTCATAATACCCTCTTGCAGATTCTTTTCCTTGCGCGTATCGAATTGCTCTCGGATTATGAAAATCATCAATGCTGGCGCGTGTTACTGGTAATCCTCGTTTTTTTATTTCTTCCGCTAGTTCGTTTGCAAATGTTGTTTTTCCCGACGCTGTAATACCACTTACTCCAACTCTTGTTGGATGGGTTAAGTTTAGCTTTAAAATATGATCTGCAATTTTTTTGATTTGTTGTTTTCGGTTCATGATATTGCCTCCACACAATCGGTTTACATAATATAATTATGAGTTATAACTTATGTCGCTATTTGTAGGAAAGTCAATATTCTTTTTCGAATCGTCGATATATCGAAAAAAATCGTTGATATATTATGATTGGCTTACTTTCCCTTAAACCCTCGATATAAAGCAGTCCGTAATTCTTGTTTGTATTCTTCAATTTCTGGCATATCGAGTTCTTCTGCTAGTCTGATGGCTAGTTCAATATCATACGGTACTCGTACGAGTTGAATAGAAAAGCTCGCTGCTTCTTTTTCATTGTAAGTTCCTTCAAATATTAAATAGGAAGCTTGTGTTATTTCAAGTGGGTTTCCTACGCTACCGGCATTACATAACGTTTTCCCTCTGAAATTTTGAACGAACGCTTGGTGAACGTCACCGTAACAAACGACATCTGGTTTTCTTTCCCCTTCTATATTCTCTGTGAGCTCACTATTTTCGAACATACTAATACGCTCTTCTCTTGAGGCATGTGGTTGAATTCTTTCATATAAACTTCTCGGTGAAGCGTGGAACATACGGATCAGTTTGCCGCTCATAAAAAATTCGATTGAAAATGGTAAGCTTCTTAAATAGTCATTTTGTTCTTCCGATAATTGTTTTTGATGCCATTTTAACGTTTCAAATTCAGTCGGTTTTGTAATGAAATCATCCCAGTTCCCCATTACAACTCCTTCACATTCTTTACGAATGATTTCAATCACTTCGCTAGAATGAGGACCTTTTCCGACTAAATCTCCAAGACACACGACGCGCTCGATTCCTCTTAATTTAATATCTTGCAGTACAGATTCTAATGCTGGAATATTACCATGTATATCTGAAATTACCGCTATTTTATCCAAATGAATCCCTCCATTACTTATAGTTTATTATATCCTCATGTAGTGATTGATACCATTTTGGAATATAGGATGAAAAATGATTATGATCTTCTAAAATTCCGTTCAATCTTTCCTTCATATCATTTACTAAATGTGGCGTGCTTCGGTTTGTCCATACGATATCAGCTGGGAATGTCATTGCTGCATATAATGAGTACAGTTTCCAAAAATGAAGCGACGGTTCGCCTCCGCAATATCCGTGAACTTGTCCAACCGCAAATGGTTTACTTATTCTTGTAGTAAAAATCGCTACGTTATAAAAATCATGTATTGGATCACCAAAATCATATCCACCAAAATCGATAACGATAAACTCCTTATTATGAATCATACTATTTGCTGGATGGAAGTCATCGTGTAAAAAGGTAATAGGGCGATTTTTCAATAATTGTTTATGCTCCCCTACAAATCTTAATACTGGCTTCAAATCAAGGAAGTCTATTTCATAATTTGCTAACGCTTCTACGTATCTTTCGTATTTATTCCATCGAACCGTTTCCCATTTATTACTTGCACTTTCTCTTCCAATTGAGTGAATCCTCTTTAGTACTTCTCCTGCTTTTCTTCCTGCATGGTACTGTTCTTCCACGGCTAGCTTCCCTAAACCTTCTTCACCATTTATACCTTGGATCCATTCAAATACTTGAACACATTTATTTATTTGTTCAAGTTTTATAAAATGAATTAACTTAGGCGTTGGAATATGTAATGACTCTAATTTTTTCATATACATATATTCTTCTTGTTTACGTTCAAAATGAACAGCATCACATACTTTTACAAAATATGTTACTCTGTTTTCTAACTCTATTTTATATTTCTCTTCATGTGAAAAACCTTTTGATATAGCTGTACACTTTACAATATGAGGCCATTCTAGTTTTCTCTCTATCTCTCTAAGCGTTTCCTTCACAACGTTCACCTCTATCAATATATGTACAAACTACCTAGCACTTCATGCTCTTGTTTATTTTCTCCTTTAAATTCCACCGCAAAAGGATTTTCGCCATTCTTATTCAGATGTTCTAGCACTAGCCCTTCTCCAATCGGCTCACAAAACTGCACATGAATATCTCCAAATACTACACTTTGACACTCGGCATTCCATTTTTCACTTTTCACAACTGAGCTTGTAGATAGCCCCATTACTTCTTTCCATTTCCGCACCGTTTCTCGAACGTTTTTCACTGCATAATGGATCGTTTCAATTTGTTGTACTTTATTTTTATGTTCAGTGATCGTTCCAATGTTACGTAAATCATTTCTTCTTTCTTCGTCCGTTTCATTCCATTGTATAAAGAAAGGTAATTTCGGTCCGTTCTCTTCTTGCTTTACAAATAACATTTTCCATTCTAAAAGGCGGCCATCTTTTCTCATACGTTTCCCTTCAAATGGTCCTATCGTATGTAAACCGTGCTTACTAAACTTTACTGCTAGGTCTTCAATTGCATCTGCTCGAATTGCGATTTGCAGCATTCCTTCTCCGTCTTGTAATTTCACTACTGTTTCTTGTACTAATGGATTGTCTGCTTCTTTCGCTTTTTCTTCATGCTGCACTGCTAAAAATTCGATATATGATAAATCAAAATAACATAAACTATTCCAAGTACCCCAAGTAATATGCTCTCCACCTATTGCAGTATAAAATCCGTGCGCCTGCATTTGTTTTGCCGCTTCTTCCGGTGTACAATGTACGGCGTGTACTAGATGATCAAATCGCAACATGTCCTTCTCCCCTTTCTCTCCATTCTTTTATTGTATATTTTATTTTTCTTGCATTCAATTCAAAAAACTTTAAAACCCAGTTGATTTATACGATTAATATGTATTATAATGAAACAAATTTAATTATTGCTGATTGGAAAAACCAAAGGCACTTTTCTCATACGGGAAAAGTGCCTTTTTCATTTATTATTACAGGGGGATTATTTATGCAGAAATTAATTGTCTTTGCTATTATCGGATTTTTCGCTCAATTGATCGATGGGGCACTTGGAATGGCGTATGGGGTAACATCTACCTCACTATTATTAATGTTTGGTATCGCACCGGCTGTAGCTTCCGCTTCTGTTCATTTAGCTGAAGTCGTTACAACCGCCGCTTCCGGCGCATCTCATATCAAATTTGGAAACGTTGATAAATATACAGTTTCCAGACTTACATTACCTGGAGCAATTGGTGCATTTGTTGGGGCATGTTTTTTAAGTAATTTACCTGGCGATGTAATTAAACCGTACATTTCCGTTTTTTTATTTACTTTAGGGGTTTATATTTTATTACGATTCGTCCTTCAAAAACAAATTGTTGCTTCAAATAAGCGTATGTCTGCAAAACAACTTGTGCCGCTTGGTTTATTCGCTGGATTCGTTGATTCAACTGGTGGCGGTGGCTGGGGGCCGATTACGACACCAGTTCTTCTAGCAAGAGGAAATGAAGCTAGAAAAGTTATTGGATCTGTAGATACGAGTGAATTTCCTGTTTCACTCGCTGCAACAATTGGTTTCTTCATCTCACTTGGCTGGGAACAAGTAAGCTGGGTTTGGGTATTTGCCTTAATGCTTGGCGGTATTGTCGCAGCTCCAATTGCTGCATGGTTAGTTCGTATCGTTCCAGCACATTTACTTGGGGTATTAGTTGGTGGTCTTATTATCTTTACGAATATACGTACACTGCTGACTACATTTAAAGTGGATCCAACTATTATTTCACTTTCTTACGTGGCAGTTGGTCTTGTCGTTATTATTTCTATTTTCATTGCTGTTCGCAATCATTCCAAGCGTTCTAACGCATCGACAGCCGGATATCCGAATGATCAAAAACAAATGCTACCATAACGATAAAAATACCGCCCGATATACTTCGAGCGGTATTTTTTATTTTTCTATTTTCCAATTAATCATCGTTTCTGTAGCATTTACTCTCTTCATATGTAACTTTTCTAAAACACGAATCGAACTATAGTTATCTAGGAGTGTCTCTGCAATTATTGTTTCTACCTCTCCTGTTTTGAAAGCCCAATCGATTAGTTCTCTTACAGCTTCTGTTGCATAGCCCTGATTCCAATATTTCTCAATAAATCCATAGCCAATTTCTACTGTTTGCTTCTCGTTTGGTTTCCCTTTAAACCCAATATCACCTAAAACGCTATCATCTTCTTTCCGAAGAACATACCACGCACCCCATGGTAATATAGCTGCATCTTGTTTTACATTCTTTACATGCCCTACAATATGCGGACCGCTATTGTATCCTTGCTCGTTAGCAATTTGAATCCTCTCTTCTGTACACGGCACTATATAGAGCCTTTCTGTTTCTAATTTCATATTGATTTCCCCTTTTCAATTAAACAATACCTCAATTTTACTAAAAATAAAAAGAATATTCATTCTATCCGTTAAATTTATACTTATTCTTTGAAACGAATTTAAGGAATAATCCTCTTTTGATAGTTATGTCGAATTATATTTTTCTGAATTTTCTTTTAATTTAGAGGGTTTTTCAATATTTTTTGCGAAACATTTGTATAACAATTTTTTCTTTGCTTATTGCTACATAATAGTAGGTTCGGGTGGAGTTTTGCAAGCGTTTCCTATACAATAACCGATATTTTTTGACTTTTCCTAACAAAATATCTTGCAATATATTCAGAAAGTCATTACAATTGCCATATATTAAAAATCTTAGCAATATATCAAATCCTCATCAATCCGATGAGGTAGAGGTTGCGACTTTTATGAGTAAAACGGACGAGACACAGAGAATGTCACCAACTCCGTTTGAAAGGAAAGGTTGCCGAAGTTTATATTTCTTCTCTGGAAATATGAGCTGGGGCTGTCTCCGAAAGGAACAGAACTGTCACGTTTACAAATTACCGTGTAAACGTGGGGTGCTATCTTAACGGAAGGGTATGATGGGGTGGTTATTTGTGAAACGTTCCGCCAAATTCCTTTGGCGGTTTTTTGTATTTTTCTCCCCCGCTCCTTCCTAACCTACAAGAAAAGGAGTGTTGAACATGAATAGCGCAACAAATCAATCTACCTCTAAAACGCAAACTACACAAGGACAAGGTGAATTAAAACGCGGATTAAAATCTCGTCACCTTACGATGATTTCTCTCGGTGGTACAATTGGTACCGGACTATTTCTTGCCAGCGGTGGTGTCATCCATACAGCTGGACCTGGTGGCGCATTAATTGCATACGCCGCAATTGGAATTATGGTTTATTTTTTAATGACAAGCTTAGCTGAACTTGCAGCTTACATGCCTGTTACTGGATCTTTTAGTACGTATGCAACAAAATTTGTTGATCCATCACTTGGCTTTGCACTTGGATGGAACTATTGGTATAACTGGGCAATTACGATTGCTGCTGAACTTGCAGCTGTAACATTAATTATGAAATTTTGGTTCCCAGATACTCCTTCTCTTATTTGGAGTGGATTATGTTTAGCTATTATTTTCCTTTTAAACTATTTATCTGTTAAAGGGTTTGGTGAATCTGAATATTGGTTCGCACTTATTAAAGTAGTTACTATTATTATCTTTTTAATTGTTGGTTTCATGATGATTTTCGGAATTATGGGCGGCGAAACTGTTGGATTTAAAAACTTCACAGTTGCAGATGCACCATTTAACGGCGGTATCATGGCAATTATCGGTGTATTTATGGCAGCTGGTTTCTCCTTCCAAGGAACTGAATTATTAGGAGTAGCTGCTGGTGAAACATCTGATCCAGAACGTAATATCCCAAAAGCAATTCGTTCAATCTTTTGGCGTATTCTTTTATTCTATATCCTTGCGATTCTCGTTATCGGTTTACTAATTCCTTATACAACTGAAAGCCTTGCTGCAAGTGATGTAACAGTAAGTCCGTTTACACTTATTTTTGAAAAAGCGGGCGTTGCCTTTGCTGCTTCTGTTATGAACGCTGTTATTTTAACTGCTGTACTATCTGCTGGTAACTCTGGTATGTATGCATCAACTCGTATGCTTTGGGACTTAGCTCGCCAAGGAAAAGCACCAAAGTTTCTTGGTAAATTAGATAGCCGCGGTGTACCTGTTAACGCATTAATCGTAACGTCAATTGTTGGTAGTATTGCTTTCATTGCTTCTTTATTCGGTGACGGTGTTGTATACATTTGGTTATTAAACGCATCTGGAATGTCTGGTTTTATCGCATGGGTCGGAATTGCAATTAGTCATTACCGTTTCCGTAAAGCATATATCGCACAAGGAAAAGATTTAAAAGACTTACCATATAGAGCAAAATGGTTCCCATTCGGTCCAATCTTCGCATTTACACTTTGTATCATCGTAATTTTAGGACAAAACTACGGCGCATTTATGGGTGAAGCAATTGATTGGAACGGTGTACTCGTTTCTTACATCGGTTTACCACTCTTCTTAGTACTATGGTTAGGTTATAAATTTACGAAAAAAACAAAAGTGATTCCACTTGATAAATGTGAACTAAAATAAAGTGAAACGAGCAAACAAATTTGTTTGCTCGTTTTTTGTTGCAAACCTCTTTCCTTTATTATTGCTCCTGTTTTTGCAATAATAAAGGAAATATAAATAAAGGTTGGGATACAATGAACATTCGTATTACTGATGAAGCAAAAGCAGCTATACGTAGATTAGAACGTGAAGATAAAAAGATCGTTCGCATTAGAGGAACAATGACGAACTCTTGTAGTATTTTCGTTGATGTCGATTTAATTTGGGATACATATAACGCAGATGATGTTGTATATGAAGATGTAGAGCTTATCGTACAAATGGATTCATTCACGAAAGAATACACTGGTGATACAGTGAAACTTGATTATAAGACGACAGGTTTTAGTATTACGACTCCGAGTGAGACTTTAGTTTATGGATTGTCGATTAAAAAATAAAAATTGTTTTCATTTGACCACCGAGGTGAAAAAATGGGTAAATATGTTCCGTTAAAATTTTTATTTAATGAAGAATTAGCAGAGAAAATAGCTGATTCTATTTGTAAACACGATCCTAATTTTTCTAAAAGAATCTTTGTAGATTCTGTAACATATAAAGTTGAAAATTTAGAGTTAAAACAACGTATTGAAGTAATAGCAGATGAATTACACAATGCTTTACAAAAAGATTTTAATGTAGCAATACATATATTACTGAAAACATTAGGACCAGAAAATACAACAGAAGTAGGCACATTCACAAACGGATATATGTACATGCCTATCGCAAAATACGTTGAAAAATATGGTCTGAACGATTTTGAAACCTCATTCAACACCATGTATGAAATAACGAAAAGGAATAACGCTGAATATGCCATTCGGCCTTTTCTTGAAACATACCATGAAGACACACTAGACATATTACAACAGTGAGTTCATGACCAAAACAGTTATCTCTATCAGTGTTTCAGTAGTTTGGAACAAAAGGCTGCTGGTACTAGAATGAGTTTGCTTAATTTCCCAGGCTTTCTAACGAAAGGAATGGGGATTGCGATTGTAGGTGGATTATTATCGATACATTTGCTAAACCGAAAATTACTACCTATGAATGCTAATTCTTTCACTCATTTGTATAGTAATTTACTATTACTTTTTGCAGGAATCATATTGATTAGCTGGTTGGTTACTATGAAAATGTATAAATGCTCCAGAAGAAATATATATCAAGTGAAAAGATTCATTTTTCAATAACTTTTTTGTTATATTTTTCAATCTAGTGACGTTTCTTACATCAAGATTAAACAACTATATTTTTAACCCCGATCTAAATTTAGATCGGGTTATACTTATTTGGACTTTTGAAATTAAATAACTTTATTATCATTTTACATATAAAAAATCAAAATTTAACAATTTACCCTATATGCATTATAAAAGGCTTGTCTAAAATAATGTATATGTCAAGAAAACTTGTCTGTAAGTTGAAATGTTGTAGAATCTAGAGTCCGAATATGCTTACGGTAGATCCTCCTAATCATACTCGCCTGCGTCGGATGGTCTCTAAACCCTTTATACCACGTATGATTGAGGACCTTCGTTCCCGTATTCAGCAACTTGCCGACGAATTGTTAGTTGCTGTACAAGAACAAGGAAAGATGGAAATTATTGCAGATTTTGCTTAACCACTACCCATTATTTTCATTTCAGAGGTGCTTGGGATTCCCGCCACTGATCGAAACCAGTTCCGCAAATAGACAAAAAACTCATGGACACCTCTGTGGAACCTATTCAGGGAACTGAAGTTAAAACAACACTTAAAAGTTTATTCATTACATTGAGACATTACTTAACGAAAAGCGTCTAAATCCTGATTCTGATTTGATAAACGATCTCATTCAAACAAGAGAGCAAGAAAACAAGTTGAATAAGAACGAGCTTCTTTCGACAATTTGGCTATTCATCATCGCTGGACATGAAACGACAGTTAATTACATAGAGAAGTCAACGTCTTTTTTATTTTAGGGGAACTTGTTTTGTTAATTTGATATTTACAGTTAAGTTAAGTGACATTTGATTCTCATAATCCGTATTATCTGAAGTTAATAAAGTCTATTACACTCTCTTCTTTAGGAACGTTTCCATAATATCTTTCTTAAATTTTTCATAATCAAACTGAAAAGCTACATTATGCGTTTTATAGCCTGGATTAGTAACAAAACGAAAATCTGCAATGCTTTGACCAAATCCTTCTCCTTGATCAGGGATTACTTTAATAGGTACTCTTGAAAGACTAACAGCGTCTTGATTTAGCAAATACCAAACTGTTACAAAATCATGCATAGGACTTCCACTTATACCAGGATTAGACTTGGAGTAGAAATTATAATAATAATCTAACATAGGTTTGATGATGAGTCCTGCAAGATCCTGTGTACTCCGATGAAATGCATCAATTTGCTGGACCATTTCGGGTGTAACAATCGCGTGTTGAGTCACATTTAAAGGAATAATCGTCAAGTTCTTTGCATGCTGCAGAATTAAGTTTGCTGCATACGGGTCTGCGTAAAAATTAGCTTCAGCCACAGCAGTTACGTTACCTGGATAGAAAAAAGCTCCCCCCATGCAAATGCATTCTCTTACATTTCGCATTGTTTCTAAATTTAATACAAAAGTCGTAGCTAGCGAAGAAAGTCTTCCTAAATTGATAATTGTAAGATCTTCTAAATTTGATTCTATAATTTGATAAATATCATTTAAAGGATAAACTGGATATGAAATTTCAGGTGGAATAATAGGTCCTAATCCAACTTTTCCATGTACCTCAGGGAAATATTGAATCACTATACCTGTCAACGGTACAGAAGCACCAAGGAATACAGGTATTTCTTCTCTTCCCGCAATGTACTTTAAATAGTTAATATTTCTTATTACATCTTCTCTTGATACATTTCCATAATCGGCCACAATTCCTACAAGTTGAATGTCTTTACGAAAAAAGGTGTACAGTATAGCAAACGCATCATCAATCCCTAAATCTGTAAACAGGAGAACCTTTTTTTGCATATCTCTTCCTCCAAAATTTATAGAATTCTACTTTCACCAATGATGCAGTGATTAGAATACGCTTGTATATATATTTTTTATGTATTCTTAAAGAGTGGATTCTATTCACTTGAAATAGTTTTGCTTATCTAAATCTGATATTATATTCAAGCACAAAATACATAAGGGTATTAGAGATATGGAAAAATCTGTTGTTATTGAGGAATTTACATCGGATTGGGCACTACAATTAGGGCTCACCATATCAAAAACGAAAATTGTACGTTTAGACACAAAATTAACATATTTTGATTAGCTCCCTGTACGTTAAGGAATTATTTTCTATATTTGAGGAGATGTATGTGACAGGTGTATATTTAGGGGAATCTAATATTCACCATTCAAATATGATAGAATAGAAGTATATCCAAAACGGAGGAATAACAAATGAACTCAAACACAAAACAGTTTATTTATGATATCCAGCAAAGAAAGAACAATTATATAGAAAATGCTCTAATAGCAATACAACACCCTAAAAAAGAGCAATCTGAACAGGTCATTCAAAATATAGTAGAGAAGATGGATATGATGATTAGTCTAGTTACTACGTACATGAGGATTGAATCTGGATCTATGGAAGAATTAAAAGAACTTCAGAAAGAAATTATCCATGCTCAAGCATATATCCAAAAACGAAAATTTGAAGAAACACAGAGATAAAACCCTGTGTTTTTATTTGATTTATAATGCTAATCTATTATAAATCAAATTACATGTGATTATTGTTTTGGCATAATCCATACAATTTGTTGAATGCGTACAATATATGGCACCGTATCTTCAATGAGCAAATGATCTAGTTTCACATCCTTTAATTTACCTCTTATATTGCCTCTTACAGTTTCAATAACCACATGTTTACCAATTACTGATTGTAATGTCTGATATACATAGGGATTAGGCACACTTACCATATTTTGTTTACTAAAGTCATTTCCCTCCAAATAACTCATTCTATAAAACTCCTTTCTAACTTGCATTCTTTCTACTAATATATGATATAAATCTTATAAATATGCTAGAAGGATAATTCATTATATGGACGGAAATAACATTTTAATAGGGTACGGTTTCTATTTCTACATTGCTAAAAAAATGATTTATATAAAGTTACTTTTACTAGTTAATAGGAGATGATAAAGGGATATTTTGAATATACATCTAGGTTGTTCCTTTCTGGTTATGTATCATTTTAAATACGCCCTTTATTAGAATAGTGCTCATACTTTTTTTGAGATTCTTTCGTAATACGTGCGTTAAGTAAAATTGCTAACAATAAAAACACTCCATATTTTCCGCCTGTAGCTCCTATGATAATCACACTACTACAAACAAGTACAATTAATAGGATAAACGAAACTAAATAAATACGATCATAATTCTTTGACATCTTCTCGTATTTTATGCGTTCTTTCCTTGCATCCATTTTAATTCCTCCTTTAGATGATCCATTTCACTCTCAGATAAATCTCGGCCTTAAAAAGGAAACAATCTATCGTTTTAAATAATTAGTTTGTTTTTTTATCAACTAATTTATATAACGTAAAAAGAAATCCTACCAATATTAAGCTTTCCACCATGATAATCTCCATCCTCTCCTTCCTTTTAACCCCAACACATCAGATAAAAGTTATGTATATCCCATATTAGCTGCAGCAAGCAAAAAGGATCCCCCTTTTCTTAAAGGCTGATCCTTTTCTCCTTGCATGCAACTATTTTTACCTATTCTTGATTAATTAGAATAATAGCTGGTCCATCTACACGAATTCCACCAACTTCGATTTTTTCATAAGGCTCAACTGTAATAGAAATAATCCCTTCTCGCTTCTTTAATTCATTACTTAATTCTTTTGTTAACATTTTTTTCATGTGCGGACTCCTTCTTACTGCTTAATTTACTATTGTTATGTAAATAAAATAAAAAATGGTTTCTTGGTCTGGAAACCATTTTTTGTAGTTTACCATATGGTGTTACCAGTTCGTTTATCAATTTTACGTAAAGAAGATAAACAATTACTATTCACTGTCTCAGTAGATGTAAGGAACTCTTAAAGCTGGCGGTGAGATTGATTGTTTTTTCTTCTAGAAATAATGACTTAGATAGTATATTACCTAAAACAATGAAAGCCCTACCTCTCTTTCATCCTTACGGCTCCTTGTCCGTGCCAGTGTGAATCAGGATTGCAAAAATCAAGTGACTATTTAATCGAGTTATTTAATGAAACTTCGAATGTTCGTAAAATAAATTTAAAAATAAAAATGGATTAGATTGAAGTAATAACAAAAGAGGTTTCTACTCTAAAAGTGAGTTGAAGAAATTGAATGTCTTTGAAATGATTTACTTTTAATACTCATCATATTCTCGAAAAATTCAGGATGTTTTCGGGAGATATAATACATTATCTATAATAAACCTTAACAGAAACTTTTTATTTGATTTTCAGTGATTCCTTTAATTAATTCTAGTTCACTGACCAAAAACTTATATGCATCATCCAACAATTTTTTTTCACTTGTATTCAGTGTTTTTTCTTTCTTCATACGCATTAAATCGCGTACAACTTCAGCACCTTCTTGTATTTCACCCGTTTTTATTTTGTCCGTGTTCACTTTATGCCTTTGTTTCCACGGCAGTAATTTACATGATTTTTCATGCTGAAAAATGTGTATAATGTGTTTTAATGCAAGTATATCAGTAACTGGGCGTATATTCGAATTCAATATTTTACCCGTAGGAATCATGACTTGCATATTACTGATTGACATTTTGATGACATAATACTGTTGTTTTTCCCCTGAGAATTCTTTTTCTTCTATGGCTTCAATTATACCTGCTCCGTGCATTGGATAAACAATGTTATCGCCAATTTGAAACATATAATCCACCTCCATATGTGGTAACCTTTTCAAGCTTAACACATATGTTGTTTTTTATCAAATATTTAATAATATCACAAGTTCATTTTAGGTGTCAATTACTTTTTTCTTCAAAAGTTAAATCAAGTAAAACAGCCGTAAAATACCAAAGAGCGTTCGAGATTTCCAATAAAAGAAAAGGGAATCCATACGCGTATATCCTGAAATCTCCACCCATTAACGTAGATCAATTTCCCCTTGAAAACGGCCAAATCGATCCCGTATTTTTTTCAATCTTATATGATACTCCAAAATCTCAATTCTTGCTTTTTCTGCTAGAGGGGCAATTGGTCGTAAATCTTTTAACCCCCAATACTCAACCACTACATCAAGTACTTGATCAAAATATTGTAGTGGGCCATAGTTTGCTTCTTTTGCAATCACAGCCATTCTATTTTCAAAATCAGGCATGACGGCACCTGGCATTTTAAAATTCCTAATCACATTGGCAATATGGTAGCAATAATTTGGTTCCAATTCTAAATGTGTTCGAATAACGTCTCGATAAAACGCATAATGAAGTGTTTCATCTTTTGCAAGACGGCGTAATAATGTAGCAAGATCTGGATCATGCTTACTTGCCACCTTAGCTACATTATTGTAAAACACCATTGTTGCAAGTTCTTGTAGCGTCGTATATGTCATGGCTTCGATTGGTGTATGAAAATCAGGCTCAAATCCACACTCAACGACTGATTTTCTTAATTCATGTATACGTTTAGGGTTTACACTTCGAGTGAGTAGTAAATATGTCTCTAATAAATTCGAATGTTGATCCTCTTCTGAGGTCCAAGTATGAATAAAGTCTGTAATAACAGAAAGGGAACCTTTAAAAGTCGCAGATAAATACGTTGTAAACCATGGTAAATTCACTTCTGTTAATAAAGCTGTTTCAATGGCCGTAATTACACCAGAAGGGAGAGTAACTTGACTTTCATCCCAAGGAACTCTTTTAAAGTCCATTCCCTTATCCCATGGTAAAAACTCATGATAAGCCCAGTCTATCTTCTGCGCTCTTATTTTATGTTGTTCATACAGTTCTTTTAAACGTGGTTCTAATCGAAAATCTAAATCATTTGTTAACATTTAAGTGCCCCCTTTTTCTTACCATGGATATTCATCCTATTTTTATCCTTAAAAATTTTCTACAAATAAATATTACTTTCCTTTTTTAAAGTCAAACAAAACAAATTTGTAACAAAATTTTTTAAGAGCACTATATTTTTATAGGATTTTTTTATTAAAAGGAGGACCGTTACATCTATTTTCTTTTTTATAAAATAGATACTGAAACATACAATATGTTAGTTAGCCTAAATAATAGCTTTGACAAGTGCCAACCCAATTCCATTCGAGCCAAGCTTTTTAGAACTACTTGATTTATAGAATCGTTCAAAAATATGAGGTAATTCTTCAGCTAAAATTCCCTCTCCAAAATCTTGGATCACTAGTTCGATATAGATTGGAGAATTTTTGACCTGAATCATTATGTTACCACCTGGTTTAGAATGTTCTATTGCATTCTTCAACAGGTTTAACAAAGCTTCCTCCATCTATATTTTTTCGTGAATAACGATTATTTCTCTCGGTGCATTCCAATTAATATATTTTTATCACTTATCATGCTTTCCAAGCGATTTAGAACTTCCTTAGTCATATCTACTAAATTCCCTAGCTCTTGATCAAAGGATTTCCACTTATTTATCCCGAATATATAAATAACCATTCTCACAAGGAGCGAATTTATATGAATCTATTCGAACATGAAACATAAAACTGCTTCATTTTAATAAGAGGTCCTCCCTTTTTCTTTTCTCATCATATTATCCATTAAAAAATAGGAGGACAAATTTATGAAACGTGATCCATTATTTTTAACTTTATTAGAAAGTGCAAATACAAACTTTAGTGGCTGGGATTTTTCTTTCATTTCAGAAACGGGTCGAATGAAGAGCGAGCCATTATCGTGGTCGTACGGCAGTACTGCTTTTCAGCTTATGCAACGTGCAGAATCAATGCTCGATATGGGTACTGGTGGCGGAGAGTTTTTATCTATGTTACAACCGTTCCCGTCAACTACATTCGCTACTGAGGGCTACGCTCCAAACGTGCCAATTGCTCAGAAGAAATTAGAACCTTTAGGGGTTACAGTTGTGGCAGTAAGTGATGATACTGCTTTACCATTTCAAAATGAACAGTTTGATTTCATTCTGAATCAACATGAATCCTATTCTGCTTCTGAGGTAAATAGAATACTTTCTCCTAATGGAATATTTCTTACACAACAAGTTGGCGGTCTTGATTGCGTTGAACTTAATGAACAATTGGGTACGCCTCTAAATAGTGAGTTTGCAAATTGGTCTCTCGAAACTGCATGCAGTGAGTTAAACCAAAATGGATTTACTATTTTAGAAGCAAAAGAAGAATTCCCTTTCCAACGTTTTTATGATATTGGCGCTATCATCTATTATTTAAAAGCAATTCCGTGGCAAATTCCTGATTTTACTGTCGAAAAGTACTTTGAGGAGTTATATCGTATACATGAGATTATTTTGGAAAAAGGATATTTAGATGTGAATCAACATCGATTTATAATTAAGGCGATTCGTAGCTAACAAAAAGAGGTAGCAAAGCCACCTCCTTTTTTGTTCCGTTTACGTATATTCTCTACTCTTTCACCATAAGAAAAGTTATATCATGCATATTACAATTATGGCCAATAAATTGTATTTCTGAAACATATAATCACCTCGCATATATAATGAGAGCAAAAACGTGATTTTTCACTATCCTCTTCTATTGAGAAATGAGTTGTTTTTCATATCGCTTATTCGCATCATCTTCTGTCAAACATGCAGTTGTGTAATGAATAATATTCCGGTTATCATACGTGAATATATGTTTTAACTTATTTTCTTCTGTTAATACTGTCGGTAAGTATTTTGGTAAATTGCTAACAACACCTCTATTATCACCATCTAATATCCAATCAATTTCTTTCCATTCTAATAATCCTTCAGCCGTACGAAATGGTGTATTCATTTGCATTCCATCTGGCAAATCAGCAACGAACACATACATTCCTTCACTAGCCTGGGGCTCATCTTTACCTTTAAAACCAACAGTCCCTTTATACATTACACTTGAAAGTTCTATACCCGTTTCCTCAAACGTTTCTCTAATTATTCCTTCGTATGGCGTTTCATTATCTTCTATTTTTCCTCCAACACCATTCCACATCCCCATATTCGGCTTTTTATTTCTATTTAATAGCAGTATTTTATCGCTTTTTCTAATAAAACAAATTGTGTATTTGTACATACAATCATTTCCTTTCATTTTCCACATGAGTTATTTGGCTTATTTTCAAGTAAAAACACTCGCCTTACAATTCCTTACTACATAATATATAGTACAACTTTCATGCGTAAACACTTTACGTCAAACGAGAGAATCCTTTTTAGAAAGGAGAATTTAAAATCGATAATATAAGCAATGAATTTCTAAACCAATATTACAACAGCCTCGTGTGGTTAAACGATACACACTGGTTCGGAGTTCCAATCTGTAAACTTCCCTCTGACCTCTTTTTGTATCAAGAAATTATTTATGAATTAAAGCCCGATTTAATTATTGAATGCGGGACTTTTCACGGTGGTAGTGCACTGTATTTAGCTTCTATGTTAGATTTAATTGGAAAAGGTCACGTACTTACTATCGATATAACTCCGCAGCCAAATCGGCCATCACATAATCGGATTACGTATTTAACAGCCTCTTCTGTTTCTGTGCAGGCCGTCCAAACAATAGTAAGCATGCGCAAACCTGATGATGTGGTTTTAGTTATTTTAGATTCTGATCATAGTAAAGAGCATGTATCCAAAGAACTATTACTATATAAATCTATCGTCACTACTGGCAGTTATATGATTGTAGAAGATACCTCCATTAATGGAAATCCGCTTCTTCCCGATTGGGGTCCTGGTCCGATGGAGGCTGTGGATGAGTTTTTAACTAAAAATAATAACTTCATAATCGACGAGTCTAAACATAAATTTTTCATATCATTTAATCCAAAAGGTTTTTTAAAGAAAATAAAGTGAAACTTTAATAAGTGGGGTTTTGCTTCTCCCCCACTTATTCTATCATTTTCATTTTTGAAAAAGGATAATATACGAATTCCACCTTGCCAATTATGTTATCTTCTTCAATATATCCTAAGCCATTTCGACTATCTCTACTTACTTCGCGGTTATCTCCCATTACAAATAACTTATTTGGCGGAATTTTTGTCTTTTGAAAGTTATAAAACACTTGTGTGTTGTTAAATAAATCTTTGTTCGTATATGGTTCTTCTTGCTTTTTATCGTTCACATATACCTTTCCGTTCGTTATGTTAATTACATCACCCGGAAGCTCTATTACACGTTTCACATAATATTTCGATTCATCCGCTTCCTTTATAATGACAATTTCTCCGCGTTGTAAATTAGAAAGACGTACTACTGCTTTATTTACAAATACGTAATCTGCTTCATATAAAGTCGGCTGCATCGATTCCCCTTCCACTTTACATAAAGTAAAAGAATGGTAGCCTATTACCATCACCAATATAAATAGTATGTACTTTCCCCAGCCTCTCTTAATTTCCTTTTTCATATCCATTCCCACCTTATAAAGCGCTTTTTAACTCAAAAAATATATCACTGCACAATATGTTTCCATGCAGTGATACTATTTTTACTGTGCCTTGTTCGGTTGTTCTACTGAAATTGAATTTGTATTTGATCTATTTGTTTTTAATTCAAAATACGCATCCAAAATCTCTTTACCAATCGCAGAATTAATTCCTGATTTATCATCATTCACCCATGGTACAACAACTGAAAAAGCTACTTCCGGATCAGCATCATATGGTGCATAACCGGCAAGAGTTAAATTATAACATTTTTTTCGGTTGTTATTCTCATCTCTTCCAATATCACTTTCTCCACCATATACCGTCTCAGCTGTTCCTGTTTTTCCCGCTGGTTTATATGGTAAACCTTTAAACGTTCCGGTACCTGTTCCGTCAGCTTCTTGAAAAACTCTTCTAAACCCTTCTTTTACATGATTAATGTACGAAGTGTCCATATCCACTCGATTTAATACAACTGGTTCAATCGACCGAACGACTTTTCCTACATCCTCTGGTCTATTCGGTTGCTCTCTAACTTCTTGTACAATTTGTGGTTTCATTCGGTAACCGCCATTTGCAATTGTGGAAATATATTGCGCAAGCTGAAGCGGCGTGTATGTATCATACTGTCCAATCGCGTAATCAAGTAAAAATCCGGGTATGTTATCAGTTCTACCTACTTGACCGATTGCTTCATTTGGCAGATCAATACCAGTCGACACACCTAGGCCAAATTGTCTAAAATAGTAGCGCATTTTATTAAATGTTTCTTGTTTAATATCTAATGGATTATTTGGGACATAATTAATGCCTGCCATTTTTAAAGCTGTATTAAACATATAAACGTTCGATGAAACTTGTAAAGCTCTTAAATCATCAATATCCCCAAATTCTTTCCACGATTTCTTCGGCTTAGAACTTCCTTTAAAATACATTGGTGCATCAAAGAAATGTGTATATGGCTTAATCGCTTCTGTTTGATATCCAGCTAATAAAGTAGCACCTTTTACAGTTGATCCTAACTCATAAGAACTTGTCATCGTTCCTAATGCATAATCTTCTATTTGCATACCGCCATCTTTATTTACAATTTTCTTTCCTGCCATTGATAAAATTTGACCGTTTTTCGGATTCATCATTACTACGAACGCACGATCCATCATCGGCTCTGCAGCATGAAAAGCTCGTAAATTCTTTTCAAGGCTTCCCTCTACTTTTTTCTGTAAATCCATATCGACTGTTAACATTAAGTTATTTCCACTTTTTCCTTCGGTCACTTTTTCTGTTCGAACAATTTCCCCTGCTTTATCCATAATATTTTTAGACTGTTCTTTCGTTCCATGTAGTGCATCTTCGTATTGTTTTTCAATGTAACTTTTACCAATACGATCGTTTCGATTATAATCACGAACTAAATAATAATCTAATTGTTCTCTTGGCAACCCTTCATTTTCATTAGAAACGCTACCTAGTATAGAGCGCAGTATTTTATCATTTGGGTATTCTCGTTCCCAATCTACTGTCGTATCTACCCCCGGTAAACTTGCCAATCTTTCACTAACGACAGCATATTCATTTTGACTTACATCTTTTTTAACGATTTGCGGTGTCATTTTATATCCTGCATTCATTTTGCTTTTAATTACTAATACTTCTATATCTTCCTTTGAAAGCTCATTTAATTCTTCTTGTGTAATTCTTTCCCGGCGCAGTTCTTCTACTTTTTTATCTAATTCTTTTCCTTCTATTTCTTGCTTTCTAAATTTACTCTCATCTTCTTTCGTTACTTTCGCTGCTGCCCGCTTTTCATTTAACTGCATCCAAAAATCTTTCTTATCTGTCTCTGTTAACTTATCCATGTCCTCTTGCGACATTTCAATCAGCTTGGCTAAATCTCTTGCTACTTGTAAAACTTCTTTCGAGTCTACTCCTCTCATTTTCGTATATGTAACGGTTCGCAATGGTTTATTATTTACAATAACGTGACCTTGCCGATCAAACATTTTCCCTCTAGGAACGGGAGTGCTTACCGTTACATCTTCCTTTTTGTTTACTTCATTTCTATACGTTTCTCCATCAATGATTTGTACTTTACCTAATTGAATTATAATAGCTGAAAATAAAAGAAAGACAATAAAAAATAGTACATTTAACCGAAAAGGAATATGAGTCTTTTTCTTTTTCGATTGTTTCTTCTGCTCCTTTTTCTGTCTCATTTCGCTCCCTCGCTTCATTCTATTAACATTTCTACGCAAAATCATTATGTATCAAATTTATTTATATGATATATATAGAATTTTATATTAATTACAAAAGAAATAAAAGATTTAATTTTCAGTTTTTTAATTAATTATCCTATTTATTACCATTCCCTTAATGCACAATAACATGAATATTATTCTAAAAGAAAAATGGGGCAAATTGATTTTTATAAATTATAGAGATGTGGTTACTACATTATCAAAATGTTTTCATATGGCTTAAAACAGTGATTACTCAAATAAAAAACTGAGGCGGATACCTCAGTTTTTTCGATAACTTATTTCATTGAAGATAATCCTTCAACAAATTCACCAATTTTATTTTGAAAAACATAATCAAAGTTATATTCCTGTTCTGTTAACTCTTCATTTACTAAAATAGTTGTTGCCCCTACTTCTCTTTTTGCGATTTCCGGGAATGAAGCGACAGGTTGTACTTTTAATGACGTTCCCATAACGAGAAGTACATCTGTTTCATATAAACGTTTCATCGCATTTTGATATTGCGGCAATGTATCTCCGTATAAAACAACGTCTGGATTTAAAATGAAATTACACTTCTGACAGCGCGGTACTTCATGATCAATCATATACTGTAAATCATAGCCTGATTTACATTTTGGACAATGTGCTGTTTGAAGTGTTCCATGTAAATCAATGACGTGCTTACTGCCACCTAATTGATGTAAACCGTCAATATTTTGCGTTAAAATCGTAATATCTTTCCCTTGTTCTTCTAGCTCAGCTAAAAAGCGATGGCCACGATTTGGTTTATATTGATGGAACGTATTAATTTGAAAGATTTCTTTATAATGCTTCCAAAATTCTTTCGGACTTCGGTTATAGTACCCTCTTGATAAGTACATCTCCACATTCGCATCAGCATACAATCCATTTGCTGAACGAAAATCTGGAATACCACTTTCCGTACTTGCACCAGCGCCTGTTAATACTGTAATTTTCTTCGCTTTTTCTAAAATTGAACGTACTTCTTCAAATTGTTGCACAAAAATCACCTCTATGTATATTCCTATACTTATTATACCAGTTGTTTACAGGAGGTGTTGTACAATTCGTTTTATTTAATGCGTCGCACCCCCAACCTCTACAATATCTACTTCAACTGTTGTCGTTACCTCAACTGCCAATTCGATCCCTTTACGAATAGTAGAAAGTGACATACTCGGTTGCCCTGGATATTTACTCGCTTGTTCTGGTAAGAACGGAATATGAATAAATCCGCCTTTTATTTTCTTATCACGCTTCTCTAGTTCATGCATGAGACCGTAGAATAAATGATTACAAACGAATGTACCTGCTGTTTGTGAAACGGAAGCTGGTATACCTTCTTCTTGCAGTCTTTTTACGATTGCTTTCATCGGAAGTGTAGACCAATAAGCAGCTGGTCCTTCTTCTGCAACTGGCACATCTATGGGCTGATTCCCTTCATTGTCAGCAATTCTTGCATCATCAACGTTAATTGCGACACGCTCTATCGTAATATCTGGTCTGCCCCCAGCTTGTCCGATACATATAATCATTTCAGGGTTTAGTTCTTCTATATATTCTTTTAATACTTTTATTGATTTATGAAATACCGTTGGGACTTGTTTGCTAATAATCGTGTACTCTCCAATTGTTTTTTCATGCAAACTTTTTGCTACTTCCCAAGCTGGGTTGATGCTTTCTCCGCCAAACGGATCAAATCCTGTTAATAATACTGTTTTCATAGTTTTCCCTCCTAATTAGAAACGATATACAAGGCCGTACATAATAAACATATTGATAATAAAGATTGAAAGAGCAATTGGTACTTGTGCTTTAATAACTGCATTTTTATCCTTTAGTTCTAAAAGCATCGCCGGAACGATATTAAAGTTTGCTGCCATTGGCGTAAGTAGCGTTCCGCAATATCCAGCAAACATACCGAGTGCTGCCATAATTGCTGGATTCCCACCGTGCATTTGAACAATTAAAGGTAAACCAATTCCGCCAGTAATAACGGCAAACGCTGCGAATGCATTTCCCATTACGACTGTGAAAAGCATCATTCCTAAACAATACGCCATAACAGCAACGAACGGATACTCTGTCGGTAACACTTGTCCGACTAAATCTGAAACAACTTGCCCAACGCCAGACTTCGCGAATATACCGCCAAGTGCTGCTAACATTTGTGGTAAAATTACAGCCCAGCCGACAGCTTGTAATAGTCTGCTTCCTTCTTGTACAGGCGTTGTTATTTTTGATTTTGTAATACGCATCGCCGCAACGAATGCGAGTAATGCACCAAGCGCTAATGCAACTAATGTTACTTTATCTGGATCAACAAGAGAGACATTTCCCCATTTAATTTTCCCTAAGGTCAACGTACCGATAATTGTAAAAATAGGAATTAATAGTGCAGGCATAAAAATTTTATTTTTTAATTTCTCAGCATGTTTTACACGCTCTTGTACTGGAACTTCTTTTTCCTCTGATTTTGTTACTTTATTTAGCGAGGCTAAAACGACCATAGCGAGCACGATACAGCCAACGTAAAACGACGGAATTACATTTCCGAATAAAAATGTAACTGCAAACAATGCCCAAAATAAACTAGAACCGAATCTGTTGGGATGTTCACGATCGAATGCGATACGAACAGCGATAAAAGCAACGATTATCCCTAATACATAATAGATTGTATCCATTGTGATGATGTTCATATTAGATTGCCTCCTTCTCTTCTTTTCCTTCTGCCTTCATTGTTTTCTCTATATATTTATCAAACCTTCTAAATCTAATCCAGCTTACAATAAGTGCAGATATTGCAGTTGGAATGCCCCAAAGTGCCATATCCCATACACCCACATGCATACCTACTGAATCGAAGAACCCTTTCATTAATAAAATAGCACCAGTTGCGATGAAAATATCTTCTCCGAAAAACCAAGCTGTATTTTCCGCAGCAGCTGCGTTTGCTTTAATCTTTTCTCTTAATTTTTCAGGAAGTTTACCGTATTTACCTTGCGCGGCCCCTTCTGCCATCGGTGCAACGAGCGGTCTTACCGTTTGTGCATGCCCACCAATATTAAGCCCTAGTGCCGCTGACGATTCTCTTATCGTAAAATATGACATTAATACTCTTCCAGTTGTTGCTCCTTTTGATTTCGTTATAAGTGCTTCTGCTCTTTCTTTTAAACCGTAACGCTCTAAAATTCCGATTACCGGTAAAGTTAATATAATTGGCATAGACATATATCTATTTTCTATGAAAAATTTACCGAACATGCTGATCACATCATAAAAACTTAATCCTGAAACCATCCCCGTAACAATACCTGCAACCATAACTACTAAAAGTGTATTTAATCTAAATAAAAAGCCCACTGCAACAAGTAGTATTCCGATTAATTTAATCATCCCAGCACTTCCCCCTATTTTTTATTTCGGTGCACAAATAGAAACACCATTACGTTCGAATATTCTGTATATTTTTCCCGCAAATTGTACTGCTTTTTCTCCATCACCGTGTAAACAAATCGTCTGCGCCTGAACTGCTACTTCCTCTCCATTGACCGAATTTACATAGCCTTCTTTCACCATTTGAAGCACTTGCTTTATCGCTTCGTCTTCATTTTTTATAAGTGCATTTTCTTCTGTACGGCTCGTTAACGTTCCATCTTGCTTATATGTACGATCCGCAAACGCTTCTTGTACGAGAGTTACATTGTATTTTTCTGCAGCCTGTATAAACGCCTCGCTATTTGCTAATCCGTAAAGCGATAGACTCGGATTCATATGATAAATTGCCTTAGCGATTGCATCTGCAATTTTCGAATCCGTTGCCGCCATATTATATAAGGCACCATGCGGCTTTACATGCTGCATTTTCCCGCCTGCCGCTTTTACAAATGCGTCTAATGCGCCGATTTGATATAAAACATAATCGTATACTTCACTTGCTGAAACATTCATGTTTCTTCTACCGAATCCAATTAAATCAGGAAATCCAGGATGCGCCCCTATCGCTACGTTATGCTCCAAAGCTTTTTCAACAGTTTGCCGCATAACAGACGGATCACCCGCATGAAAACCGCAAGCAACGTTTATAGAGGAAACGAACGGAAGAATTTCATCATCATTCCCCATTTTATAAGCTCCAAAACTTTCTCCTAAATCACAGTTTAAATCGATTGTAGTCACAATGTATCCCTCCTAATTTCAGCTTCGTAAAGCGATAAATTTCTTTAATAGATTTATATTTACTTCTTGTTCTATGTACAATTGTTCCGCTTCTTCAAGCGTAATTTCCTCAAAAGAAACATAGTCCCCCGGCTTTAGCTGGGCAAGAAGAGGTAAATCTACAGAAATGATATTTCCCATTCTCGGATAGCCACCTGTCGTTTGCCTATCTGCCATTAATATAATTGGCTGTCCACCATTTGGAACTTGAATGGTTCCAAATGTAACAGGACTCGATAAAACCTCTTTTTCTTCAATCCTATTTAAAACTTCTCCCTCAATCCTATAGCCCATGCGGTCAGCATAATTAGATACCTTATACTCTTTCGTAAAAAATGCCTTTCTACTTTCTTCTGTAAATTGATCATATTCAAAGTCAGTTATGACACGAAGCTTAGGATGTTTCTTATACTTTGATAGTACGCTGTTGTTAATTGCCCATTTCGTTTTTATTCTCCCATCTTTTTGTAAGTCTTGAATGAAACGATTCGCCATTTCTGGTTGTGCACCAATTTGGAAGTAGTCACCCTTGTTGAGCATTCTTCCTTCTATACCGCCAATCGCAGCACGTATGTACGTACTTTTACTTCCCATAGTACGATCAATATGGATGCCACCCGCAAAAGTCACATACGCTCTGCAACCACTTTTTACTTTTCCAAAACAAAGCATACTACCTTCTTCCGCTAAAATGGGACGCCATAACGGGATACGTTCTCCATTCAGTAACGGTTCCATATCTGCTCCACCAATCGCAAGTAAAGTCGTTTTCTTTATTAACAATTTAGGTCCCATAATCGTCATTTCGAGTGCCGCTTCATTCTCTTCATTACCAACTAACATATTGATCATCCGAATTGCACTTTGATCCATCGCCCCGCCAACAGGTACACCATATTGTTGATAATAAGATCGCCCTAAATCTTGGACTGTTGTAAACATCCCTGCATGCAAAACCTCTACATCCATTTTTTAGCCCCCTCAAGCGATACGTACTCTTCCTTCGTTATTGGGATAAATCGTAAATACATACCACTTTGAATATATGTTGGTATTTCTTCGTTCGGATTAAATAGAGTAATAGGTGTTCGGCCGATAATATTCCATCCACCTGGTGTTTCAAGCGGATAAATACCTGTTTGATTTCCGCCAATACCTACTGAACCAGGAGAGATTTGTAATCGTGGCGTTTCTTTTCTAGGTGTTTCTAATTCTTTTGATAGTCCTCCTAAATACGGAAACCCTGGTGTAAAACCAAGCATATATACAAAATATGTAGTTTCACTATGTATTCGAATCACATCTTCTACTTGTAAACCTTTATAATGTGCAACCTCTTCTAAATCAGGTCCATATTCACCCCCGTAGCACACTGGTATAGAAATATGTTTCACATCCTGTTTTACTTCTTCTTTATAAGAATCACACAGCTCCTTTATATACTGGTGAACGTAATCATATGGCCTTTCACTTCTCTCATTTCTCTTCCATACTTCGTATACATTGTAGTAAACAGCTAATGAAGTAAACGACGGAACGCACTCAATCATTCCTGCAAACGGATGTTGCTGCAGTGCTTGAAATAACCGCTGTACTTTCTCATATATATCCATCTTAATTTCTTCACCAAATGTAACAATAATTGCTTGATCCCCTAACGCAGAAAATTTCATCCTACTCCCTCTTTCTATGCCAAAAAGCCGAGTTCTTTCGAAATGCGATGTGCTGTTTCTTTCACCTTAGCGATAAAATATGAAATGTTACTTTCGCTGTACTCAATTGCTAATCCCGAAATACTAATGCCTGCTACAACCGTTCCATCACTTGCGAAAATGGGCGCTGCTATTGCGGCTGTATGATTTTCTAACTCAGAATAACTAATTGTGTAGCCTTCCTTTTTTGCCATTTGCAACACTTCTAGCAATTGTTCCTTATCCACAATTGTTCCATCTGCAAACTGTTTTAAATCCACTTCCTCTATGTATCTCCGTTTCTCTTCCTCAGAAACATACGATAGTAAAATTCTCGGACATGCACCAGCATAAAGCGGTGCTCTTCTTCCAACCGCCGTATACACGCGTACTGGCTGAACACCTTCCATCTTTTCAACATAAATTGCGTCATTACCATCTTGAATTATTAAATTAACTGCCTGTCCTAAACTATCTCTAAGTTCTTTCATATAAGGAATTGCTATATTTCTTACTGATAATCGTTGTGAAACAAGTTGACCGAACCGTAAAAATACGACCCCTAAACGATATTTCCCCTTTTCGTTTTTTTGTAAAAACTCCATCTCTTCTAACGAGCCAATTAAACGATAAACAGATGTTTTCGGCATATTTGTAAGCTGAACCATCTCAGTTAAACTTAGCTCTTCATGCTCATAAAACAACTCTAAAATATCCATTGTCTTAACTGCCGTTTTATTTATACTCATTCTCTCTCCCTTTCGTTCCGAATTTCGGAACTTAAATTCCATTTTTCGAAACAAACATATAATTTAAAATTATAAAATATTCTTTCAATTCATTCAATAGATTTTAAACAAATAAAAAAGTACGGAAGAATATCTCTCCCATACTTCACTACACTTTATAACGCTCTTACTTGTTTCAACGGCCAGAAAACAGCTTGTCCTTTTCCGACAATCTCATCTTCTGAAATAAAGCCAAACATGCGACCATCCTTAGAAACTTCACGATTATCCCCTAAAACAAATACTTGGCCTTCTGGCACTTTCGTTTTCCCTGTGATTTGTTCTAACGTAAAGTCTGGAGTTAATACACGGCCTACTGCTTTTTCTTTAAACTGTTTTAAATATGGTTCTTCCATCGCTTTGCCGTTTACATATAAAACATCATTTTTATACTCAACTGTATCGCCTGGCAAACCAATTACTCGTTTTACTAAATCGTACCCTTCTTTTCCGTGGAAGACGATAATATCAAAGCGATCTAATCCACTTATACTATAACCAATCTTATTCACGAGAACTCGTTCGTTATTTTCTAAAGTGGGCATCATCGATTCACCTTGTACTAAAGAAGGTGTAAATAAAACGCCGCGAATAATAGCAATTAATACAAGGGTAAACCCTATCGTTTTAGCCCAAGAGAATAATTCTTTCTTCGTATTTTCCTTCATCGTTTCTCCTCTTTCTTAAGCACTTATTTTATTATTTCAACTAGTTCTTGTACTACATTAGGATCTATTTCAGAAAAACATGATTTTGCTTCTCTTACCGCTGTACCGACATGTGCTTGCGAAATTCCAGTTTCATCTAGCAATCGCTTTATATTTTCTTTCGTCACGCCAGCTCCAGCTACAAGCTGAATTTGACCATCACTTACTTTTTGCATTTCTGTAAGCACCGGAATATTGTCTACAATATCTCCTTGTCCACCTGAAGTTAAAACGTGAGTTACTTTATGAAACTTCTTTAAAGTTCTCATCGCTTCTACTGGATTTTCTATATCATCTATCGCACGGTGGTACGTTACATTCATTCCATCTACAACAGATAGTAAATCCGCTAATTTCTCTTCATCTACTTCATTTTGTTCGTTTAATACGCCTAATACTACACCAGCTGCTCCTAACTTCTGCGCAACTATAATATCTTCTTTCATCATTTCAATTTCTTCTTCCGTATATGTAAAAGACTTCGCATGCGGACGAATCATAACATGAATTGGTATACTCACCGCTTCTACCGCTTTTTTTATAAAAGCATAACTTGGTGTTAAACCACCTTCTGTATAAGATGAAATTAATTCAATCCGCTTCCCGCCAGCACTTTCAATTCTTTTTACATCTTCTAAACATGTTGCAATAACCTCTAGCATGAGATGACCTCTTTTCGTGCTTTTTTCTTATTATAACATTAGTAAAAATAAGAAGCCTAGCTTTCTCCTTTAAAACTTAAAAAAGAAGAATGAAAAGAAAGATTTTTTATTGGCAACGATTATTGGTAACATCCTATTATTCATGTACACTCCTACCATAATGAAAAAGCCCGTCATTTTGACGGACTTTTCTAATTTCAAGCTTTTCTTTCCTCAGTTTTCATATCAATGCCTAATTGATCTTCCAATAACTTTACACCTTTCTTTGTAAGATGGACAGCTCGGTTCTTATCCGTTTTCGTAATCCATCCTTGTTCAAAAAGCAGTTTTGCAATTGCAGACCCTAGCCAACCAGAAATATGGTAACGCCGTTCACTCCAATCAAGGCAAGGTTTTGCAAATACCCTCCTTTTTGTATCTTCCTCATCAACATTTATTCCAAAATTCAGAAACCATTGTTTACCTTGTTCTGTTACAATGTATTCTCCATCCTCTAAAATTATAAATTTCCTATCTAGTAATTTTTCAGTTATCTCTACACCGAGTTTGCCTGCAAGATGATCATAACAAGTTCGAGCATAACGAATTTGTTTTAGTTGACCTGATTGTTTTAAAGAGCGAACTTGAACTGTTGGTGCGATTGTCTCTAACTTTTCAAGCACTTCTGCAACTTCTTGATTAGCAAGTCGATAGTAACGATGTCTACCATGTTGTTCAACTGTAAGTAGATTCCCCTCTACTAATTTAGAAAGATGAGAACTAATTGTTGGATGTGACACTTTTGCCATATAAGCCAATTCGCTAGCAGGTAGTGCCTGATTATTCATTAGACAATCTAAGATGATTGCTCTTGTAGGTTCAGCAATTAGTTTAGCTATATATGAGATATTCGGATATACATTCATATTTCGATGATACCCTAACTGTTAAATTGATACAATTATTTTAAGTTTAATAGTAAAGAAGAATTTATTATGAATGCAATTGATCTTAGTATATTAAATTTGAAAGAGACGAGAAGGCGCTCAGAAAAATTATGGAATTCTCTTCCCGATAATTTTCTTAATTGGAGGCCTGATAATGAGGCTATTTCTTTTGGTGAGATGATTCGTCACGTATGGAGCTCAACTTTTTACTATCATATGATTTTAAAAAACAACGGCTCAATAAATGATATACATTTCCCGTATGATGAAGAGCCAATTACTTGTGTAAAAAAGGAAATTGAATTGGCACAATCATACTTTACTGACTTCATAGAGTATGTTCAATCCATAAACATAGCAGAGCTAGATTCAACCCTTATCGATCGAAGCGATGTTGGCTATCAAAGATATTTAGGAGACATGCTATTACGAATTGCCTATCATGATGCGGTCCATGCAGGTCAATTTTTACAATATTTACGAATGATAAACTTAGAAAGACCATTAATTTGGGATTAAATACGAAAAATGTTTATACAGCCTTCAAACTGGCATTACAACAAGAATTTTTCAACAAGAAACAATCACAAAACCATGATAATCATTTATATTAAAAACCTACATCTCACCCAAGTACTTCATACACATAAAAAGCACGGATTTGATCACTAATCAAACCCGTGCTTTCAAAACAACTATTTTATCCATAAACAATAAAATATAAGCTTTAAAAACTACGACCGAAACGCCGCATCCGCCAGCATAGACAATGTTGCATCATCCATCGGCGGATTGTGTAATCCTGCTCTGACGTTTAAATAGTAACGATGGAGCGGATTTTTTTCTGATAAACTTTTTGCTCCTACGATGCGCATTGATTTATCCACTATGGATATCGCCGCATTTGTTACGGCGTATTTCACTGCCGCTAATTCTGCTTGCAGTGACAGTTTATCTTCTGCCTCATCGTATTTTTTCGCAATTTGATATAAAAAGACGCGAGCTTGCATAAGCTCGAGTTCTAATTCTCCAACTAATCTTCTAACATTCGGTAATAAACTAATAGAATGGTTTAAACTATTTGGTTTGTATGATCCCGCAAACTGAACTGCATAATTTCTTGCTGATTGTGCAATTCCTAAATAACATGCTGGTATATGTAGCAACCAGCCAATACCCTTTTGTTTCACTTTCCCGCCTTTTACATCCGTAAAAAGGCGGTTGTCTATCTCTACATTTTGTAAGACAAGGTCGTGGCTAGCAGTCCCTCGCATTGCAACGCTATCCCACGTTTCTTCAATGGATACACCGAGCGTATTTCTTGGAATGACAAACTCACCAACTTCTTCTTGGCCTTCCATACTTGCTGAAATAATAAAATAATCAAGTACTGGCGCCATTGTTGTAAAAGTTTTTCTTCCATTTATAATCCACTTCTCGCCTTGTTGAATCGCTATTGTTTCTGGCTTACCACCACGCGTCGGACTCCCTGTTTTTGGCTCTGTTGCTGCCCTGTTAAAGAGCGCACCATTGCTTACTTCTTCGCAAAACCATTTGAACACATCATCATCCCAAGAGCGATTTTCCGCTAGCTCCTTCACAATGCCAAGATGCCAGCCAATCGATAATGCAGTAGCTCCGCAGCCTTCCGCGATTTTTTCTTGAAATAAAACGAAGTCATATAAAGAAATCGCACTACCACCAAATTCCTTCGGTAACGTTAATTTCGTATATCCGATATCTTTCAAATCATTTATATTTTCATACGGAAATGATCCTAATTCACTTAGTTGATGCTCCCTTTCCATGAACTTCGGAATCAATTTATTTATTTTCTCAATAATTAAAGACTGTTCTTCTGTTTCAACAAATGAGAGTGCCATACTATAATCTCCTTTATCCCGCATTAACGGGCAGTAAAACTCCCACCTAAAAATTCAGGTGAAGCAAAGGAAGTTAGGTGGGAGATCAACTGCCCGTAAACGCCCGATTGGTTCAACTAATAATCAGTGGGAAACCCACCCACTGATTAAAGTTTCACTTTATGCTCGATTCATAAACCGTTCATTTTGTCATTATGATTATATGAAGCTACCTCTCTATTGTTTCACTATTCCGATAAAAATACAATGTTTTTGACTAATAAGAAAAGTTCCTATTTAAGGATAGATCCTTTTCTTATATTAGTCCCCCTTCAATGCTTTTAACGGCAAAGAGGTTACATATCCAATATACGAGAATAATTCTTTAAAGAAGAATGGTATTTCTGTATCTAACGTTTTATATGCTGATGTCGGCGTTGGTGAAGCATATGCTTCAATATTAATATGTTTTGCGATTCTCATTGCGCGTTTCATATGAAGTGGATCACTTACAATCGTGTATGTGTGTATTCCGTTCTCTATTCCAACTTGCTTCGCATTCTTTAAATTTTCTTCAGTGAAAAGGGATTTTGTTTCAATTAAAATATCTTCCTCTTTTACACCTTGTTTCATTGCATATACTCTTGCAGTACGTGCTTCCTCAAGTTCTGCCTCGAACTTTGTACCACCTGTAAAAATAATCTTTTTAATATTTCCGTTCCTATATAAAGAAATCGCATGATTAATTCTTTCTTTAAATACAGGAGATGGTTTTCCGTTCCATGAAGCTGCGCCTAGTACGATACCAGCATCCGTTTTCACGTCATCATTTGCTTTAAAACGATAACTCCAAATATCATAAGCTGCATAACTTACATATAAAATAGCAGAACAAATCATTAGTAAAAATACTTGAAAGATTCGTCTTTTCTTACTCTTCTTATTTTCTTTCATTTGTAATTGCCTCCGTACATCATCCATACTTCTATAAAAAACATTTATATCAAATCGTTTTGTTTGAGTTTATTTAAAAGAAGGAACTTTACTTGTTATTTATATATAAAAGGGTTTTCATTTAAAATTGAGGATTATCAATTCATTTTCATTTGCGGTATTCATTACATTTTTTTAAATTCATAAGTTTATTACCATACAACTACATTGTAACGAATTTTTTCTCAGAAGGGAACGATGAAACAAAAGGAATTAAAATAAAGTAGCATTTTGTAAGAAAAAAGGTATATTTTTCATATCTCACGAACAATATACCTTTCAAAACACGAATTATACCTTTTCTTTATATAACTGTAATTTTTCTAACAATTGTTCTTTTACGCCTGGCCATTCACTCGAGATAATACTGTACACCACCGCATCTCTCACATAACCATTCGGTAATTTTCTTTCATTTCTAAGCACACCCTCTTTTACTGCGCCTAACCTTTCAATTGCTCGTTGTGCTTTTTCATTTCTTGCATCCGTCTTAATTTGTACCCTAAGCATATGCAGTTTTTCAAAAGCATACTGGAGAAGCATATACTTACACTCTGTATTTATACTCGTACGTTGCACACTCGGATGATACCACGTTTGCCCTAACTCAACTGTCTTATCTTCTACTGAAATATTATATAAACGTGTACTTCCTACAATCTTATTCGTCTGTTGATCTACGACTACCAAAGGTATTTGAGTACCTCTTCCGTAACCCTTTATCGCTTTTTGAACGTATTGTTGCATATCTTGCACACTATCCATTTTAGAGATTAAATACGCCCAAATATCCCGATTTCCTTCTACAATCGAAAACAAAGTTTCGACATCAGTATTATCCATTAACCGCAACTTTGCTCTTTCGTGAATAATTTCCATTTGTAAGCCCCCTTTGTTGTTACTATAACATACCATCGATATCGTTTTATTAATATATAAAAATATTTTTTCGTAAACGTGTAGTACATCTAAAAATAAAAAATGCGATGCCTTTATTCAAGCATCGCACTTATAATTTCGCACTACCTACGATTTTACAATAAATATTCATTTACACAAGTTAGTAAACGTCATATATTTAGAACTTACATTCTAGTTCAAAGCAACAAATAAGCAATCGGCGTAATGATAAGCAACGTTAAAATCGTTCTCTGCACATACAGAATAATAAGTTCAGATACTTTTAACGGAATATCTGTTGATAATATACAAGGAATGGAAGCGGAGAAAAACAGTATAGATGATACGGAAACAACTGCAATGACAAACTTTGTCACAAGTGGCGCACTTACAACTAATAATGACGGTAAAAACATTTCTGCAATACCAACTGATGCGGCTTTAGCGGCTAAGTCTGCTTCTGGTAATTGTAATAGCCATGTAAACGGATAGAAAATATAACTGATCCAATCAAATATTGGCGTAAACTTCGCTAAGACGATACCAATTAATCCTACTGACATAATGGATGGTAAAATTCCCATCGTCATAATAAATCCGTCTTTTAAATTCACTGCAATATTTTTCATAATGCTCGGTGCAGACTTTGATACTTCTAACGCATCTTCCCAAGCACATTCTAACATTTTCTCTTTATAAACAGGCTCTGGGAACCCTTCTTCTGTTACATATGTATCTGGTTTTCTACTGAGGGGCGGGATTCTTACGGTGATAGCAGTCACGATGAACGTTACAACAAGCGTAGTCCAAAAATAAACATTCCATAAATGCATAATATCTAATGTTTTTGCGATGATGATCATAAATGTAGCGGATACTGTAGAAAATCCTGTAGCGATAATCGCCGCTTCTTTTGTGGTATACTTTCCTTCTTTATACACGCGATTCGTAATAAGGAGGGCAAGCGAATAACTTCCAACGAAGGACGCAACTGCATCGATTGCCGATCTCCCCGGCGTATTCCATAATGGCCTCATAATCGGACGACAAAATGTACCGATAAATTCAAGCAATCCATATCCGACTAATAACGCTAAAAACGCCGAGCCAATTGGAACGAGCAAACTTACTGATATGACTAGCTTCTCATACAAAAACGGTCCAACATCTGGCGCAAAGAACCAAGCTGGTCCTACTTTTAAACAATATAATATGCCAAAAACAACGCCAACTACTTTTAAAATAGAAAAACAAATGTCTACGATAGATGCATTCCATTTCTTCGTATAAAATGGATAAATTGCACCAATTGCCATAACAAATAATGCATAATAAGGTACTACGTCAGGAACCGAAGCCCTAATCCACGATACGATGTGATCAATCATAATAGACGATGCACCGTTTATCGTAACAGGAACGAAAAACATAAACACTCCAACGAGACTAGCAAGTATAAACCGGAGAATAATCCCCTTCTCTCGCCCTGCCTTAATTATATTGCTCTTTAATTCAATTTCACTCAAAATTCGACACCTCCTATTATCTAAATATTCTGTATAATTATGTTATATTCCTTCTTTCCGTTTCTACTATTTAATCATATGAAAAAACCTATTTTGAAATAGGCTTTTCTATTCCCCTTTATAATCATCCACAATCACTTGAATGATACGATAAGATTCTTCTGCCACCCTCTCATTACTATCCTTATTTGCGTCATATGTAATTAACGCCTTCCAAAGTGCCCATCCTCTCGCTCTATTCCATGTTTCTTCGTCCATACGTAACACTTCTTTAAATACGTTTCTACTATTTTCATCAAAAAATGTCCAAGCCATCGCCGCATCACATGCAGGATCTCCTACTCCTAAAATACCAAAATCAATTACAGCACAAAGCTTTCCATCTTTAACGAGTAAATTCCCTGGCGCTACATCTCCATGAACCCAAACTGGCTTACGGTCCCATGTTGAACTAAGTGCTACATTCCAAAGGTGCTTTAATAATGCCTCGTCAAAAACATCCTTATTATTTTCAATAG
Organism: Bacillus sp. FSL K6-1338; assembly: GCF_038006965.1. Classification (NCBI taxonomy): domain Bacteria; kingdom Bacillati; phylum Bacillota; class Bacilli; order Caryophanales; family Bacillaceae; genus Bacillus; species Bacillus sp. FSL K6-1338. Next base: position 2,946,029 of record NZ_JBBOWI010000001.1, read on the forward strand.
CAACTCTCGCCTCTTCATCATATACCGATATAAGTCCGCCCCGGTAAAAATTATGTGTTCCAGCTAAAGGTCCGTTACTCGCATCAATAGATTGCAATTCTACTAAAAAAGATCCTAAATCCGCTGCAAATTCATTTAAATCACGAACTTTTTGTTTCGTAACTGTTTCCCCCTCTATCCACTTATTAATAGACCAAGGCAATGGATACGCTTCAGATGGATTTCCTTTCGCAAGTGGGGTAGAAATCGGTAAAGAAAGCCTCTTACTTAATAGTGGTAACCACTTATTTTCTTTCTCTACTTGCGGTGCATATGCCACATCACTTGGCAATCTTACACTCATCTCATCCCCTAAGTGAAACGTCCTATTATCATGCCCACTAAACTTTACAGGTTTCACTTCTAAATGGGCCCATTCGGGAAACTGTTCCTGTATTAACTTTTCAACTAAACTTACATTAATTAGATGCATTCACATTCTCCTTTTCTTTTGAAACTTACTAAGCCCATCCGTACTTCCAACATATTCAAAACCATTTTTCTTATAAAAATCATTCAACGTACGATTATGCCCCACACAATCTAACTTCAAATACTCTTTATCACATTGCACATTCTCTTCTACCCACTGTAAAATCCATTCGCCTATTCCATTTCCCTTATACTTCCGTTTCACCGCAAATCTATGAATATATAATGAGTTAGAAACTTCCTCTTTACCAAAAATATGTTCATCCCATTCATTTTGTTTAGGAGAAACTGTAACCGTACCAACTATTTCATCTTCTTTCAGAACAACATATGTATATTTTTCTCTTATACATTCTAGTATTTCAGCCGTAGCTTCCTCTCCTAAAAGATACTGCCACTGATCCACTTCTTTATATTGTAGCCATTGCGCTACTTCTTTTAATAAAAGGAGAATACTATCACTTTCAATTTCAGTAGCAATTCGAATTTCATGTTCTTTACTTATATTTCTCTCCATATTGCCGTTCCCCTTTCAAATTGCTACCATACTGACAAATGCGTCCTTCCATCATTTTCATCTATAATATATTCTACATAAAATCCTTGATTCACTGCGTTTTCATACATCATTTCAATCTCTTCTTGGTTTTTCGCATAAATTTGTATATACTCACCATCCGCTACTAATACGACTACTTCACACTTACTCTCCTTAAATTCTTCAAATGTTGCAATTTCTCCTAGTACCTCTCCTTTTGGACATGCTTTTAAATCTAAAAATAAAAGATAATATATGTTATCTTTTATTAGCTTTTTTAATTCTGATCCTTCCATAATCTCGTTATCTTCTGAAAATAACTCTGAACCTAATTCATTCCCTATTATTATATAAGCTTCCTCCCTTCCCATGACTTGCCAATCAAATACAGTAATATCAATTGGCTTTAATACTTTCCAAAGTAAATTATCATATCCATCTAGAATATCTACTGTAATCCCTCTTTTCATATGCTTGCTCCTAACTTATTCATTTTCATTTCATACATTATATATCAAATGTAATTACTATATTTTGTCGATACATATGTACATCATAAAAAAACCGCTCCACTACTAGCGAAACGGTTTCCTTCTGCTTACATTTAAATATTTCATTCAATTGTTGCACTACGTTTTAAAATATTTTTTAATATATGCACCACATCAGTCGTTCATTCTTAATGCTCACTTCGACTTCACGAAGTAATATAAAAACCATACTGCATGATTTTGTTCATCCGCAGCTATTCTCCGCAACAACTCTTTCAGATGTGCATCCGATGTCTCATCTGAAATTTCCAAATAAAAATCTACTGTTTTTTGTTCATCTTGTATAGCGAACTCTAATCCTTGTAAATACGTATTTGGGCAGTCTTCAGTAATTTGTGGTTTTGGCTGCCTACCAGTTAAACTCGTATAAATTTGTACAAAGTTGTGGAAATGCTTTATTTCATCATTACGAATTTCAAGAATTTGTTTTTGTTCTACTTGATTTGGAGCCATATTCGCTAATTTTGCATAGCAGCTTATAGCGCTATACTCTCCGTTTATAGCTTTTTCAATATCACTAATCAACTTATCATTTTGTCTATACCAATCATAATAATTCGAATTATACATCGTATCCCTCCATACTTTCGCTTAACATTTTATGCATTTAGAAATAGTAGGAGCCTGTGTATATAACGGGACGACTTTAGATTGAAAGTAAAGTTTGAGAAAAGGGTCTATTTTGCAAAGGAATTGCTTATTCATAAAGTGAAACTATAATCAATGGGGATTTTACTACACGGCAAATAGCGGATAAAATATCACTATTTTTTTGTACGCTGTTGCTATAAATTCGCGAATGAATCAGGTTTCCAACCAGATGTGGTGTTGAGATGCGAAGCTATTATGAATCCAGTCATATAACTAGGAGGTACCACTATGCCATCTTTATTTAAACCTATGGCCTTCCAGCTGAAAACCGAAAGACTTGAGCTTAGTATGTGGGAGGAATCCGATTCCGTTTGGCTGAGCAAATTAATTGGCGAACGTGGTGTGGACATTCCAGCCGTTGATTCCGTTCGTAACCGGCTCATTGAGATGCGCAAGAAGGCAGAGGAAAATGGCATTTCCCTTCTCACTATTCGAAGGCGCAATGAAGGCGATTTCATCGGATACTGCGGCTTAATTATCGGTCGTTCCACACTTGAAGAGCCGGAGATTGCATACGAGTTGTTCCGCAGCGCCCATGGTAAAGGTTATGCAACTGAGGCGGCATCCGTTGTACTGGACGCTGCGATTGCTACTGGGCGCCATAGACTTTGGTCGACTGTAGGCACTTGGAATATCGCTTCACTCCGGGTACTAGAAAAGATAGGATTTAAGCGTCATCACAGTACGTGGGATGATGAACGTGGTGAGATTGTTTGGAACGTACGCGATTTTTAGAGATTCCGACTTAATTCTAAGGCGACAACAGCAGATACTCATTCTTCAGCTTTTAGATTTCATCACAAAAAAGCCGTTTCACTAATTTAGTGAAACGGCTTTTTTTAAGCGTTCAATTCTGTTTTATGCCCTTTTACTACACTACGTTTGAATGTAGTTGCTAATATAGTAACCATACTTACTATACCAATCCAAACGAGTACAGTAACAGGTGTATTCCAGCTTAATCCTTTTCCGAAGAAGAAGATTTCTCTTAGGCCTTCAATCATAAATTTCATTGGTAACCATGAGTAAACCCAGTCTTGATAAAACGGAGACAACATCTCAGGTGCTAACGATAATAACGGCGCTCCGAAGAATAGTAATAAAGCGAATAAACCGATTCCTTTTAGTCCAACTAATGAAAGTACCGCAGATATCATTAAGAAGAAACTAAAAGAAGTAATAGATAAGAATAGAGCTGTATCCGTGAAGTTCGAAATATTTAACCCTACCATCCCATCTGCAATCCATGTAAGACCAAACCCAATTACAAGTGTCGCAATAGCCCCTGTTACGATTTGTTTTACTTTTAACAGAAAGTTTTCTTTTCTTGAGCTTACTGGCATTTTACTAATCGCAATAAAAATAATCGCTGCACTAGCTAAACTTGCAATCCATAACGGTTGGAACAATGATATTGGTGAGTTACCGTTCGCACTATTTTTGCCGACCTCATTCACATTTTTCACGTTCTTTACAATAGGTGTTACTAATTTCTCAGCTTGGTCTGTTGTTACAGTAGCTCCTTTTGTTTTCAACCCTTCTAATATTTGTGTACGGACATTATTGTTCATATTATCAACCACGCCATTTAATATTTGTCCTGCCATAGTTGATGCAGCCGTATTCATTCCTTGATTAATATATATTTCTATCTCAGGTGAAGATGGCTGTGGTGTTCGTAACGATGCTTGTTTTGCACTAAATTCTTTCGGAATGACTAACGCTGCATAATACTCTTTATTATTTAGCCCTTTTTGAACTGCTTCCTTATTCTTCACTTCTACCCACTTTACCGCAGGTTCTTCATCTGATTTCGATGATTTTTTCACCGTATCAACAATTGTTTGCCCCATATTCATTTTCGGTTGATTTGGAATTTCTACACCTTGATCCTCATTTACAATTGCAATTGGCAAGTTTTTCGGCTGCGGTTGAACAGTTGGAAATAACGTTAATGAAAAAATAAAAACAACAAGCAGTGCAATAACTGGTGATAAAAATAAAAGTTTATTTTTAAACATTTTCTTTTTTCCTCCTTTAATTTGATTTATAATAATCAACAACGTGTTGTTTATTTATATTTTGAATTATATGTTCGAGTTGAACCATATACAATAATCAAAAATCGGGAATGTGTCGGTTATAAGACACATTTTCTAAATGTGTTGAGTAAAATTAAGGAGGGACATGCGTTGCGCGATAGCAATTTAGATTTGCGTGTTGTTCGTACGAAAACCGCCATACGAAATGCATTGGTGGAGCTAATTGAAGAAAAAGGTTTTGACGCCATTACAGTGAAAGATATTACAACGAAAGCAAACATTAATCGCGGTACTTTCTATGCGCACTATCAAGATAAATTTGATTTAATGACAAAATGCCAAGAAGACATTATGTACGAGTTTTCTAAAATTGCCAAACAGAAATTCCCGGAAGTTATTGCTGATCTTGGAACAAATCCTTCTCCAACAATGCCATTTATACTTATCACTTCTATTCTTGAATTTCTAAATGAAAATAGTGATTTTATGAGAGCTGTGCTTAGCCCAAATGGAGATTTATCTTTCCAAACAAAACTGAAAGATTTTATGTGGAAAACATTATTTGAAGATACGAATGGTCCTCTCATTAATAAGGAAAATTTACTTGTTCCAAGCGAATACTTAACTTCTTATATGGCATCTGCACATATAGGTGTCATACAGCAATGGTTAAATAATGGACAAAAAGAAACACCTGAGGAGATTGCTCGCTTTTTATCAACTATTGCAGTTCATGGACCTTTTTATGCGGCTGGTTTAAAGAAATAAGTCAGCTATATAATAAAAGAGCATCCACTATAATAGTGGATGCTCTTTTACTTACAACACTTCAATATACCCTTCTGTTCCATGTATCCGAATTCGTTGACCGTCTTTTATTCGTTTCGTAGCATTCTCTACTCCGACGACTGCTGGTAATCCATACTCACGTGCAATTACTGCTCCGTGCGTCATAAGCCCACCGACTTCTGTTACTAACCCTTTTATAGAAACAAACAAAGGTGTCCAGCCAGGATCGGTAAATGCCGTAACTAATATATCTCCCTCTTCCAAATTCGCGTCTTCCATATTTAAAATAACGCGTGCTCTCCCCTCAATCACTCCAGAAGAAACAGGCAAACCTACTATTGCTTCAGCTGGGAGATTTTCTCGTTTATATTTACCTGTAATGATTTCTCCATCAGACGTCATAACTCGCGGCGGCGTTAGTTTTTCATATAATTTGTACTCATTTTTTTGCTTATGAATAAGCTCGTAATCTAGTTTATTTGTGCGGACGACTTCGTGAAGTTCTTCAAAAGTTAAGTAGTATATATCATCGACTTCATGAATGACCCCGCTCTGCACAAGTTGCTTAGCTTCTTTCAATAACGCCTGCTTATATATAAAATAACGATTAATCATGCCGTATTTTGGATATTCACGATAACCGATACAATTACGGATGTTGCGAATCATTCGCTTCGTTTCTTCTACTTTTTGTTTTCCATCCGGCAAGTCTTGTAATCGCTCTACTAACTCTTCTTCTTTTTTCAAAGCTTCCTGTAGTCCTTCTTCAAACTTTCGCTTACTAGCGCCAGCTTCAAAGTCTCTTATATTATTTAAAATCATCGGGATAATGATTGTTGGCTTTTCACTCCAGCGCGTTTTCGTAATGTCGATTTCTCCGCTGCATCTCATTCCATATTTGCTTAGAAACGCCTCGATTGCATCCCGAACTTTTTCCCCGCCTTTAAACTGAACTAATTCATCTAAAAAGCTGTCATCTTCTACATGCTGTAAATACGCAATGACTTCTGGATACGGCCGAATCACATCTGCAACATCTAATAATGCTAAACCCATTTCTGAAGTAATATTATTTTGTACGGATTGAGAAAGTGTATCTGCTGCATTTTTTTCACCTAGCCATTGCTCCATCTTTTCATTCATCCATGTTGAAGCATTCATACCAGCCATAATAACAGCTATACTTTGCGGGTTAAATAATACTTTCTTTAATTGCTGGATGTCTTGCAAAATAAAATCAAATACATCCACACCTGATTTCGTTTGCATGTTTCGTTTTAACTCTTCGATCGATTCTTGACTATTCTGTATTAAATTCGTAACGATTGCCGTATTATTTTCGATTTCTGTTTGCGAACTTGCAGGTTGCTTACTTTTACTAGCACTCTTTCCTTTTTCATCATCCGGTAACAATTGAATAAAATCATCTCGCTCGATTATAGTCGTTAATGCATCTCTTACAAGTGGATCCGATTTTCCTAAAGTGTTTATTAAGTAATCTCTGCTAGCAGGTAAAGCTAATTGTTGCGTAGCATCAACAAATAACCTGCCTCCCGCTTTACGCATAGGAGCACTAGTCGTTAACAAGAAAAAAGATAACCCAAGTGGTTTCATCGCATCGGTCATCATTTGTTGGTGACCAACCGATATATACACATGATTTTCCCCATCATTTACTCCTGGAATTGGATATAAAGTCGTAATCGGCCTGCTTTGGACTATATAAAATGTATCATCAACTAAACACCATTCAATATCTTGCGGACAACCAAAATAAACTTCGATTTGTCTTCCGATGCGTGCTAGTTGTAAAATTTGTTGTTCAGTAAGTGTTTGAACTTTTTGCTGATTAGGAGCAATTTTCTTTGTCTCTGTTCCGCCTTCTTTTCGTCCATAGATGGCTAATTTTTTCGTTGCGATGACCTTTCCGACGATTTCATCTTCTTTTACCTTATAATTATCGGCAGAAACCAATCCAGATACTAGCGCCTCGCCAAGTCCAAAGCTGGCATCGATTGACAACACCTTCCTATTCGAAGTAATCGGATCGGCAGTAAATAAAATCCCTGAAGCCACAGGGAAAACCATTTTTTGAACGACAACACATATAGAAACTTGATTATGATCAAAACCGTTTTGCATTCGGTATATAACCGCTCGATCTGTAAATAAAGAAGCCCAGCATTTTTTAATATGCTGCAAAATACTTTCTTTTCCAATAATATTTAAATACGTATCTTGTTGACCAGCAAACGAGGCATACGGTAAATCTTCAGCAGTAGCACTCGAACGCACTGCATACGCATGTTCATCGCCAAAGCGAGAGAGATGATGAGCTACTGATTCCACTACATCAACTGGAATTTCCACCGCCATAATGACTTCTCTAATCTTCTTACTAATTTCACAAATTTGACCTCGTTCCTCAATTTTTAGCATCGTTAGCTGCTGCAACAAAATTTGAAGCCCTTCATTTTGCTCGATGGCCTTTTCATACCCTATCGTTGTAACACAAAATCCTTCTGGCACTTGTATCCCTTGAATGTTGGATAACTCCCCTAAATTCAAACCTTTTCCACCGACAAGTGAAAGGTACGTGTTTTCTATTTCCTGAAAATCGAGAACGAAAGAACTCATGTAACATCTCTCCTTACTTTACTTGTGTTCTTGATTGTATCAGTAGTAAATGAGAAGAAACAGTCTATTTCGAACTTGATTTACATGATATAATTAAGTTAGGAAGAGATAATCTTTTTTATTTATCCCCTCGAATTCACTTCAATTATATCTCCAAACTTAAACATTCTTTGATTATGAAAAGCATCGATACAAGTAATCGTCTTATTTAATGGATTTATATCAGCTACTGTTATGTAATTTTTGTATAAACTTACATTATAATATCCAGATGAATCTTTTATTAACTCGTAATCCCTCCTCAAAAAATAGTAGAAACTACAATTGTAAAATTAATATTTCCTGTTTGCACTTTATATAAATTGATATGAATCTCTCTTAATTCTAGGACTAAATTATTGTTTTTTAATCCCACATTAATTCTTTTCTCAAATTCGCCAAAATGAATTTTCAAGATTAGGGAACTATAATGTCGTATTAAAATATATTAAGGGGGAGAAAAATTGGACAATGAAATGAATTATGGAAGTGATTACAAGTTTATTCCAGCAACTTCAATTGAAAGTGGTCATGGCATTGAAGTATTGCCTGATTTATTTTGTTACACGATTCAAATCGTCAATATATGCTTTGCTGGAAATCCTGAGACCAATGATTTTGTTTTAGTTGATGCTGGAATGCCTAAATGTGCAAATAAAATTATCTCTATCGCTGAGGATCGATTTGGTACCAATAGTCGCCCAAAAGCCATTATTTTAACTCACGGCCATTTTGATCATGTTGGGGGAATAATTGAACTCATCAAGTATTGGGATGTTCCCGTCTATGCACATCAGATGGAGATACCGTTCCTGACCGGACAACAAAGCTATCCAGAACCAGACCCTACAGTTGAAGGTGGTATGGTAGCAAAAATGTCTCCTCTGTTCCCAAACGAACCAATTGACTTAGGAAATAACGTAAAAGCGCTACCTACCGATGGAACTGTTCCCCATATGCCAGAGTTTAGATGGATTCATACACCAGGACATACTCCAGGGCATATTTCATTATTCCGAGAAAAAGAACGAACTTTAATTGCTGGGGACGCTTTTGTTACAGTGAAACAGGAGTATCTGTATAAAGTAATAACTCAAGAACAGGAAATAAGCGGTCCGCCTCGTTATTTAACAACAGACTGGAAAGCCGCTAAAGAGTCAGTTATTAAGCTAGAGAAGTTAAAGCCTCTAACCGCTGTTACTGGACATGGGATACCGATGTCGGGTGAATTGCTATCAACAAGCCTCAAAACACTCGTTCAAGAATTTGATAAAATCGCTTTACCCGATTATGGAAAATATGTAGACTAAAAGATACATTAAGCATGAAAATAATTTTTATTCTTATATTTAAGAAACAAAATCAAAACGGAAAAAATTATTAAGTTTAATAAAAAACACTGTACTTAGGCAACATCTCTATTATTAGAATAGAACTACGCCTTGTGAATAAAACTCGATATTCCTCAAATACTATCTGTAGTATAAGCCCGCTTCTTACCCAGGTTGTACTTCTTACCATTAAAGGTTGATTAAAATGGGTTACGCTATATAGCACAACCCGTTTTTAATGAAATCTTTTATTCCATATACGTTTAAATAATGGAGGAAAATGATGAAACATATTGTTGCTTTATTAATTAAATACACAGCGATAACTGCAGTATTACTTATCGTACTCAGTATCTTTCAAGGCATTTCAATTCCTAGAGTATTACTCATTTCTCTTTTCTTAACAGGGGCTGCCTATTTAATCGGCGATCTCTTCATTTTACCTAAATACGGAAATATGATTGCTACAATGGCAGATTTCGGCTTAACTTTTTTCGGAATTTGGTTACTAACATACTTATTCACTAATTTAGACACTACTCGTAATATTGGACTTTCTTCATTTATAGCCGCTTTAATTATTGGTGGAACAGAAATTTTCTTCCACATTTATATGAAGAGACTAGTGCTGCGTAACGACGATGAATTAAGAAATCACAAGCATATTCATCATGATAAATATGCTATGGAAATGTCAGATGAATATATGGATTCTTCTACAATAAATAAATCCAAAATTGGGGATACATCTAAAAAATAAAAAAGTGGCCAATGCCACTTTTTTATTTTTGGTTATTAAGCTTGATCAGAGTTTCTTACATGTAACGGTGGTGGAACTACCCACCCTTTTTTCTTACTTAAACGCAGCAAAGTTACACCTGCTTGCGCTTTTTTCATATGAAATTGTCCGAATAACATCCCTACATCTTCTCGAAGACATTTTCCCATCACTTGACTACATGTCACAAGTCCAGCTGCTAATCCTGTAGAAACAGCTGCTGCTATTTCAGCATCATTAATACGTGCCCCTGGGGGAATGTCTTCGATAGATGCAACTGGTCGTTCTGGAGGAGCAGGCGGTAAAGCTACGCCATTAACCTTTAAAAGAGTTTTTAACTCTTCTATTTCCGAGTTCATATCATTTTCAATTAAGCTTTCTAAAAACTTCTTCAAATCTTCGTCACCTGTGTGATTCATAAACACTTGATGGCTTGCGATTCCACCTTGTGCAGCTAGAAGATAACTCCAAATATCAAATACTTCTCCGTAATGTAACGGTTCATTTTGAGGATTTCCACTTAAAATACCCATTTTTAAATTCCTCCCTTTCGAAAATATCATAATCAATATTGATTTCAATATTGAAATCAAATTTTTAAGTATGCTTTTTCCTGCAAAAGATTTTCTACTATGCATGGAAAACACCTTTCCAACACTGCGTGTTTATTGTTTAGGAAAGTAGTTTACAAATTAAATACTCAAAGATTATGAAAGAAGATTATCAATAATCTTTGAGTGAGAATCCATTTACTATAAGGGTTTTTATTTTTATACATATACAAAAGAAATTGATTTACATATCTGCTATATTGTATGCCAATTTACTTAGCGGTTAGCTCTACCACCAAGTTGTTGTTCAGCCATTGCTACTAAACGTTTTGTAATTTCACCACCAACAGATCCGTTTGAACGAGCTGTTGTATCTGCACCAAGTTGTACACCAAACTCTTGTGCAATTTCATATTTCATTTGATCAAGGGCCTGTTCAGCACCTCCAACTAACAATTCATTACGACTTCCACTATTATTGTTTGCCATATTGTTTCACCTCCGATGTTTTTAATATGCTACAAATTATGAAATAATAATTATCCTTTTTGTGGGAATTAGATTATGAATAAAAATTGATTTTTTTCTTAAAGTAGGGCAAAACATATAAGAAAGAATAACTGATATAACATACTTTCATAACAACACTATGTATACTTCCTAATTCCCTTCAGTATATAAAAGAAAGATTTCTATTTCACCAAGAGATTAAATAAAATTATGTTTTGAGACATAATCCAAAAGGAGATATGAGATGAAAGCTGTAACCTATCAAGGACCAAATCAAGTACAAGTTAAACAAGTTGATGATGCAAAGTTAGAGAAAAAAGATGATATTATTGTAAGAATTACTTCAACCGCTATTTGCGGTTCTGATTTACATTTATATCAAGGTAACATGCCCTTACCTCAAGGATACATTATCGGCCATGAACCAATGGGAATCGTTGAAGAAGTCGGGCCAGATGTCACTAAAGTGAAAAAAGGCGATCGTGTTGTCATCCCCTTCAACGTTTCTTGTGGACATTGTTTCTATTGCCAACATGAAATGGAAAGTCAATGTGATAACTCAAACCCTCATTACGATTCTGGTGGATACTTTGGTTATACGGAGAAATTTGGTAATCATCCAGGCGGACAAGCAGAATATTTAAAAGTTCCTTTTGGAAATTTCACTCCATTTGTTATACCGGAATCATGCGATCTTGAAGATGAATCCCTACTATTTTTATCAGATGTTTTACCAACAGCCTATTGGAGTGTAATAAACGCAGGCGTTAAACCAGGTGATACCGTTATCGTCCTTGGTTGTGGACCTGTTGGATTAATGACACAAAAATTTGCCTGGATGCAAGGTGCTAAGCGCGTAATAGCAGTGGATTACTTAGATTATCGAATGAATTACGCAAAAAAGATTAACAATGTTGAGGTATTTGAGTTTACAAAATTTCCAGATATGGGAGAACATTTAAAGGAAATTACACATGGCGGTGCCGATGTAGTCATTGATTGCGTGGGAATGGATGGAAAAAAATCGCCTCTAGAATTTCTGGAACAAAAATTGAAACTACAAGGCGGAACTCTCGGCCCTATTCAAATCGCTACGAAAGCCGTAAGGAAATATGGAACGGTTCAAATGACTGGCGTTTATGGTGGCAATTATAATGCATTTCCACTCGGGGCATTTTGGGTTAGAAATATTAATCTTAAAATGGGACAAGCACCTGTCATTCATTTTATGCCGGAACTATTTAAAAAAATAACAAATAAAGAATTTGATCCAAAAGAGATTATTACACACAAAATCCCCCTTGAAGAAGCGAGCTACGGTTATCAAATTTTTAATAATCGTGAAGATGATTGTATAAAAGTCATTCTGAAGCCTTGAAGCTACAATTCATTATTCTTAATGAAAAGATAAGTATCTATCCCCTATTTTCATCTCACATCTAAAATAGTTATTTTCAAAAACTTTGCATTTTGAGTTAATAAATAATTGGTAAAAACATGAATTAAAGTATTAAGCAACCAAATAGCGGACACGATAACAATGTTAACTAACTTAAAAGAGGTGTACTTCATGTTTTATTATAAAGAGGAAATAATTAATATGATTAAGCCGGATAAACCAGACCCAGCTGCTGCAAAAGTTTTACAAGAAATATTAGGCGGGCATTATGGGGAAATGCGTACAATGATGCAATATTTCTTCCAAAGCTCAAATTTTAGAGGTAAAGAGAAGCAATATCGCGATTTACTTCGAGGTGTTTTTTTAGAGGAAATAAGCCATGTAGAACTTGTACAACATACAATTAATCAGCTACTAACTGGATCTGGTGAACCTACGCCAGGAAATGCTGGTATTGACAAAGCACCGCTTGATGAAGCGGTTAAACATGCAAACCCTCACCACTTTATTGTAGGTGCTCAAAGTTCATTGCCTGTTGATGCAGCTGGAAATCCGTGGAATGGATCTTGGGTATATAGTCATGGAAACTTAATTAGCGATTTACTAGATAATGTCGTACTTGAATCTACAGGCGTACTTCAAAAGACTAGAATTTATGAAATGAGTTCTAATCAAACATTTAGAGAAACTCTTGCATTTTTAATTGTACGTGATAATGCACATCAAAATGCTTTCGCAAAAGCTTTAGAGACATTGGGTGTTGAATGGGGAAAACTCTTCCCTGTGCCGAACTATGATATTAATAAATACCCAGAGTGCAGAAAGTATGTAGACATGGGATTCCATAACGCACAATTTAATTTTAGCTTAGATCCAACAAGAATGGGAGAAATATTCCAAGGTGAATCACCAAGTAGAAACAAAGGAACATTAGCAGTAACTGACCCGCCAAAAGGTTTTCCTGTACCAGAACTTCCTGAAATGCCAAATGAGCATAGTCCTGGATTAAAAGATATGGGTCTTTAAGATCATTATGGCCAACTATTGATTCATGGTTGGTCATAGTTATTTATAAAGATTCATGTAAACTTGTTGTTAACATGATAGGATGTTTTAATAAATCCTCTTTATTTAAAAGTGATGTTGATTATATTGCTGCTCCTCTTAATTTTGTTTCTATGAACCATTAAACGCCACTGTATACTTACTTATAATCTCTCTACCTCTATTCACGTATAACATCCTTATATTGTAAACAAAGAGGAGGGACTTCTCCCCCCTCTTCTTTTAATTTTTCTTTAAAAGAGTTGCTCCTGCAATCCCTGGGTGCGTCATTTCGAATGGATCTAGAATTAACTCTAAGTCTTCTTGTGACAGTACACCGTTTTTCACACAAAGTTCTCGAACGGATTGACCTGTTGCAATTGCTTCTTTCGCAACGCGAGCTGCTGCTTCATAACCGATATGAGGGTTCACGGCTGTAATAATTCCTACACTCTTCTCAACATACTCTTTTAAGCGATCTTCATTCGCTTCAATTCCTTTTAAGCAATTATCTGTAAAGGCACGGAAACCGTTATTCATAATGCTAATAGATTGAAGTAAGTTGAAAACAAGTACTGGTTCCATAACGTTTAATTCTAACTGTCCTGCTTCTGAAGCAAGGCAAATTGTATGGTCGTTACCAATTACTTGGAACGCAATTTGATTAATTACTTCTGGCATAACAGGGTTTACTTTCCCTGGCATAATAGATGAACCTGGTTGACGAGCAGGCAACATAATTTCCGCTAAGCCAACACGTGGACCTGATGCCATTAAGCGAAGGTCATTCGCAATTTTAGACATATTCATCATACATACTTTCAGTGCTGCTGATACTTCTGTGTATGCATCCGTATTTTGCGTTGCATCTACTAAGTCTTCTGCACCAACAAGTGGCAGTTCACTAATTGTAGCTAAATGTTTTACAACTGCTTCAATATATTCTGGATCTGCATTTAAGCCTGTACCAACTGCAGTTGCTCCCATATTTACTTCATATAGATGTTGACGTGATTGCTTGATACGTTTCATATCACGTTCAAGTACGCGAGAATACGCTTTAAATTCTTGTCCAAGACGAATTGGCACAGCGTCTTGTAAATGTGTACGACCCATTTTAATAACATGATCGAACTGCTCTGCTTTTAATTCAAATACATCGTGCATATAACCCATCGTTTGTAATAAGCCTTCTAATGCATTTAATGTTGCAATATGAATCGCCGTTGGGAATGCATCGTTTGTTGATTGCGCCATGTTTACATGACTATTTGGACTAATATAATGATAGTCTCCCTTTTCCATTCCTAATAATTCAAGAGCACGATTGGCCATGACTTCATTTGCATTCATATTCATTGAAGTACCTGCTCCGCCTTGGATTGGATCTACGATGAAATGATCATGCCATTTTCCATCAAGAATTTCTTGAGCAGCTTCTGCGATGGCACCGCCCTTGTTTAATTCCAATCTTCCTACATCTGTATTGGCAAGCGCTGCAGCTTTTTTTACAACTGCGAACGCTTTAATTAAACTTTCATGAATTTTATACCCTGTAATCGGGAAATTTTCAACAGCGCGTAAAGTTTGAATTCCGTAATATGCCTCAATAGGTAATTCCTTTCCTCCCAAAAAATCATTCTCCACTCGCACGTTCTTGTTTGTCATTGCCATTTTAATTTCTCCCCCATATTAAATGTAAAACCTAAATAAATCATATGAAGTCATTACCAATCCTTATCAGATTTTATTGTTAAATCGTAGGCTAAAGGCTCTTCAATAATTTTTTTAATCTCTTCTAATTTATTAGTTTTCCCAAGCGCCCACATCAATTTTGCTATGATGGCTTCCGTATTCATATCTCCAGATAATATTACTTGATGTTGTGCCACTTTCCGTCCTACTTCATAGAGAAGTATGTCTTCTCCTTCTTCCAGGCATTGAGTAGTAATCACTACAGCAATCCCCATTTCAGTCAACTCTTGAATTTTCGAAAGCAAGTTCCTTCCTTCAAAAGGTAATCCACCGTTACCAAAACTTTCAATAATAACCCCTTTATACAAATCTTTTAAACAATCAAATATCTCTGGTTTTGTACCTGGATACAATTTCATAAGAAAAACATCCGTACATAAATTAGTATTTATTGAAAGTTCATTATGGGAGGACTTTGGCTTCCAATGATATTTCAGTTCATCTTCATTTACCTCAGCAACATATGGATAATTCACACTTTCAAATGCATCATAACTTTTTGTTCGCATTTTAACTGCTCTCGTCCCAATAATCACCCTACTATCAAAAACAATAAACACACCCCCAACATCCTCACAGGCAAATCTAAGAGCATCAGCTACATTTTTCTTTGCGTCTGTCTTTTTAAAACTAATAGGTACTTGTGAACCTGTTAAAACAACTGGTTTTCTTAAACCTTGAAGCATATAAGATAACGCGGAAGATGTATAAGCTAACGTATCCGTTCCATGTGTAATCACAAACCCGTCATAGTCATCATAGTGATTAAAAACAGCATTAGCTATTTCTTTCCAGTGCTCAGGTTGCATATTGGTACTATCAATATTCATTAAGATTTTGCAATCTATTTCTAAGTTTCGAGAAGACTTCGAAAAATAATTCAATAATTCCTCAGCGGACAATCCTGGAACAAGCCCCTCATTCCCCTCCACAGATGCAATTGTCCCACCAGTTGCAAGTAATAAAATTTTCTTCATACACAACCCCTCCATAAAATAAACAACGATATATCGTTCGCGTAATGCGTATTTATATTTATCATTATAGAACTTAATTTGAATTAATCAAGATTTTGTATTCAATACGCGTACTTTTTTCTATTCTTGATTCTTTTTCTATGTTATAATTAATTTAATAAAATTAGATGGGGTATGAGACGAATGCTGGAACGTTTATCTAAATTAAGAAAAAATCAAAAATGGTCCTTACAAGAGACAGCAGATCGACTTGGGATTGCGAAAAGCACCTATGCCGGGTATGAAAATGGTTATAGATTACCTTCATTACAATCTTTATCAAAAATAGCCGATTTATTTGATACATCTGTAGATTATATATTAGGTCGAATTGAACATTCACATCAAAACAAAGATGTAATTGATATTACAAGACTCCTAAACGATCCAGATCCAACACTTTTAATAGATGGAGAAGCACTGTCAACAGAAGAGATAATAGATTTTATTGCTTTTGTGAGAAGTAAACGAGAACTAAGTTCCAAGAGAATAGAAAATATTGAACCAACATGTAAAAGTTGATTCAATAAAAAACGAAGACACTGTACTCTTTAAACTTAGAAATACTTAGACAATTAATTTGCAAACGGTTTATATAATGAATTCTTAGCAGCTGGCCTCATTCGGGGACTTATACTTGGAAATAATCCCATTGGTTATATGATTCAATTATTTTTCATCATTTGTGTAGTGGTAGCAGCTATTTTCGGAGGTTTCACATCCAATAAATCAATTATCATGAAACAAGGATTTCTCGCTATTTTAGCGTTGCTTGCCCTTTTATCTGTCATATAGAACTAAAGCTTTTCAATAAAGGAACTCACTTTTGAAGAATACGCCATTCTTTCTGTAGATTTATAAGAAAGAATGGCGTTTTTGTATGTCTATTTCTGTATCGAAAGAATTTGAAAGTATAACAGAATTAACAAGAATTAGCAAAGTAGATAAAGTAGATAAAGTACTATAATCATGAAAGAATCAAGGAAAAATAAAAGGAAATGAATCCAGTATTGTACTAGGCTCATTCCCTAGAGACTACTTAATAAACCGACCTTTCTAACTTTCGGGGGCACAGTCTAGTTGAAGTGCTACAACTACTTTAAAGTTAAGTGTTTAACCTTGAAGTACTTAATTCTTTTTTCCAGACAAAGCATACATTATATCTTGATGCTTTATTTTCCTCTTATAATTATGTGGTATCGGGAATTTGTTTCGGTGTTCTTTTATTATAATTATGATTACTATAAGTGATAAAGCTACAGGTATAAAAACGATTAACAAAGCATCTTAATGTTTATGAAATTCTTTGTTAATCGTTTCTCTTCTCCCTAATCTCCTGCGAGACTATATTTTTTCATTAAAATTCCCCATATCTTATTTGATTTATTCTGTAACACCAGATTGGGTTACTTTTACATCAGCTGTTACACGAAAACGTAAATGTTTATAGGATTCTTCCCATTCTTGACTGTTCCATTTTCTTACGTGAGTTCTACCAAGCTTTCTAAGTCCTATAGGATCTGTGTCTTTTTTAATAAATCTCTTTATCAATGTAGTTGCTTTTTTCTCTATTTCTTTTTCCATAATTTTTTCTAATTTTTTTATTTCTTTAGGATTATCTAGATTTTTTGTTTTTGTAAATTCTTGAATTTCAGCTTTAACTTGAATATGAGCATTTACGAATGGATGCTTACTATTCCCCTCCATCTTATATTTTGTTCTAGCTTTTATATTCTCTATCGTGGCGTAAGTATTTGGGGAACCAGGTAGTTTGAATTGGTATGTACCTTGTTTAAAATTATCTGTCAACAATTTAAATACAAATAAATCTTTAGGGTTTACTTTATCAACCATTTTACATCTTTTAAAAAGTGCTATTCCATCTAACTCCAACACATTACCTTTTTTAGATATTATCGGTAAATATGAATCTCTCGCATCATCATTAAGTTGGTTTAAAAACATAAAAAAATTTGTTTTTGGCTGCGTTCCATTATCCATATTTTGCTCCAGTAAAGAGGATAGATAGGAAGAAATTTCTTTTTCTTCAGAATAGTTCCCCTTTAATAGTGATTCCCCTTTTACATTTGTAATTGCTAAATAAATTGCATTTCCTACACTAGGATTTCGATTCAAAGTCTCTAAAATTTCCTGCATTCCCTTTTCAATTATTTTTTCATTAAATATAATAACACGCAATTGCCCCAACTCTAGAGGTCCAGAAGATTTTTCGGATGCTCTTGCAAGAACTTCTCTACCAGTCTGGCCTGATGCTGAATAGATTTTCGTTTCACCTTCCCCGCCTCCTTTATAAGCTGAAATCGCAAAGGTTCCTTTTAGCTTACCTTTTGCTTCGGTATCATATGCCGCAACTTGAACTAAGTCAATGTCATCCACAATTTTCGTTTTAGCACAACCTATTAAGAAGACACTTACTATAAGGAAAAGTATCCATCGCTTCATGTTTATCTCCTTAACTTTATTTTGGCGGTTTGAATTAGCCATAGTACAGGTAGGTATACATATATATATATAAAGCCCATTTGACCTGTCCAAGTATTTAATAAGTTAATTTTATTACGGTTATTCAAGAAAAATGATAAAACAAAGATGAATAGGATGATAACTGGCAAAACATATTTTTGCTTTATTCCCAGTGCCTCTTTTATACCACGACTTACTCCCCATAATGTAAAGGAAACATTGGGTAATATAAAAAAAGCCCAAACAGAAACAATAATGTATTCAAACCGCTCTATAAAGGGAAATTGTATAATTTTAATCATGCTTAAATATGCCCATATCGCACTCGCTAGTTGTTTTTCACTAAAAAACGCAAGAGTTAAAATCATAAGGTATGTGTAGACAATAGTCGTTACTAAATTTGCATAGTGCGCATATTTTTGAGACGTTTTTGCCTTTTTAATAAATGGGTAGTACAGCAATAACATTTCAAATCCAAAAAAACTAAACATATTTCCTTTCATTCCTTTCATAATTTCTAGGAATGAATGCTGTGCAATTGGAAATAAATTTCGGAAATCTGCATACTGCAAAGGATAAAAAAATGTGAAGATTAGAATGCTTGGGATAACGATTCCAAAGAAACCGATTCCGGCAACTACACGAAATCCTCCAGTAACAATGTAATAGCATAAACCCAAAAAAGCCCCAGCTATAACCCAAGATGAAATAGAAGGAAACATCCAAACATGTACTACTTCGATATAAGTATGTAGTGTTGTTGCACCTAACAATACAATATAGGATAAAAAAATGAAGTTGAATATTCCACCAATCCATTTTCCAAGTACGTTTTGATTGATTGCAATGATGTCTCCATTACCCTGATTTAAAATCTGATATATGATCCAAATCATAAGATTAACAGATATTCCAAAAAGTAGCGTGCTAATCCACGCATCATTTCCAACTAATTTTGCACTAATCCTTTCAAAACCAAGCATACCAACCCCCATCTGTATAGTAATAATTAAAAAAAATACCATATATGGAGAGACTTGATACTCAATTGGGATCTGTTTCATAATGCTCCTCCCTGTTAAATTCAATCATCAAAATCATTTCTTGATAGTATTTTATTTTTCTCTACCTCTTCTGGATTAAAGCGAAAACGCTGTTTAGACCTTGAAAAAATAGGACGTCGAAACATCGCTGAAATCGGCATACGTACAATACTGTCTTTCCAATCTGTAAGGCGTGTAGGATAAAAAGGAAACAAATAAGGACGTCTTAATGATTCTGTACGTAATAAACGTGCTAAAAGCAAAGAGCTTGTTAAAACAATTCCTAATAAACCCAACAGGTGTGCGGCGATTATAAAAGGAAAACGAATTACTCGAATTGTATTACCAATTCGATATATTGGTGCTGTAAATGAGCTAAGGGCTGAAAGTGCAACAATGATAATAAGTACATTACTTGTAAGACTTGCCTCTACCGATGCCTGTCCAATTACAATACCACCTACTATACCGACAGTTAGACCCACTTTAGTTGGTAAACGTGCCCCCGCTTCTCTCAGTAATTCAATCGTTATTTCTAAAAAAAGTGCTTCAATAACTGGAGGAAAAGGTACTTTACTTCTCGATATGATTAACGTTTCAAGAAGTTCTCTCGGAATTAGCTCGTAATGATATGTTAAAATTGCAACATATAATGGAGTTGTTAAGACAGAAAAAATAAAAGCAAAAAGCCTTAGCAGTCGAAAAAAGGAGGAAATAATCCAAGGCATGGTGTAATCTTCTGTCGTAGAAAAAAAGTCAATTAATGTTGTTGGAAGAGTGATAGCATAAGGCGAGCCATCTACAAAAAGTGCAATTTTCCCTTCTGCTAATACAGCTGCCACACGGTCCGGACGTTCTGTATTCAAAAATTGAGGGAATATAGAATTCGGGTTGTCTGCAATTAACTGCATCAAATAAGTACTATCCAAAACATGGTCTGTTTTTATTTGACTTACCCTTTTTATAATTTCTTGTAGATTTTGATCATTTACAATTCCCTCAATAAATACAATCGCAACAGTTGTGTTAGAGAGAGATCCTACTTTCAATTCTTTCATTTGTAAATAAGGTGTTGGAAGCTTTCTACGTACTAAATTTAAATTTACATCTAAATCTTCGACAAATGCGATTTGCGGACCCACAATATTGTATTCAATTTCGGCTTTTGTAATATCCCTTTTTTCTTTCTTTGACACATTTACTAACAAACAATTTAATTTATCTGTATCGAACTGAATCAGTATATAGCCATTTAAAATACTATCCTGAATATCTTCCATTTGATTTGTTATTTTTGAATTCTCAAAAGGTAAGACAGAGTGAATATCTTGTAACGAATCGAAGCTCTTCTCTTTTATATAAGTCAAAACCTCTTCATGAAATATATTTACATCGATTAATGTTCTAAAATATGAAATGACTATAGAGGAATTATTAGAAGCAATTTCCAACGTTATAAAATCTTTAGATTTTTTTAGTAATTTCATTAAATCCTGCAAAGATTCTATAGAGTAAACAGATATTCTTTCATGTGGTTTCAATTGATAATACCCTTCCTTTCAGAAAGAAACTATATATAGTTTTCAGGAAATTGCTATTTTTAAAATTAGGGATGGTGATATGTAAATATACTTATTGAATTAATAATAACGCCTTTGAAAATAACTTAACCAAAATTAGTTAAAAAATGTATTAAAAGTAAAAATAAGAAATGTTTTCGAGCATAATTACAATATTAAAAACATCCTTTCTTTTAGTTCTAAAGAAAGGATGTTTTTATAACAAGCTTTTTCAATTGTCTATTCTATAGGGTAAATTTATTAGTGTTCTTCTCTTTATTATTTCATTAAGTAACATTAGCATTACATTCTGTATGGTTTCTTTAAAAATTTCAGTAAAAGAATATATTAATTTTGAAGTGTACAAATAGGGAGAGTGACTTCAACTGTAGTCCCCTTATTCACTTCACTCTCAATAAATACCTTTCCCTGATGTGTTTCAATGATTTTATAACAGATCATTAACCCTAAGCCAACCCCCTCTTCTTTAATACTATAAAAAGGTTCTCCAAGGTATGGTATACGTTCTTTTGGAATCCCACACCCTTGATCGATAAAACGAATTCTTACTTGATTATTATCAAGTATATTTATTTGAATCAGAATTTCCCCTCCCATCGGCATAGATTCAATTGCATTTTTTAATATATTAACAAATACTTGTTTTAATTGATTTCCTTCACATGAAATCAATGGAATACCAGGGTTAAGATCGATTCTAAATTTTATATTATGCATCATTGCTTGAGGTTGTAGTAGCATTAAAACTTGATCCATTAGCACACTAATATCATTAGGTTGTATTTTTACCACCTGTGGTTTGGCTACCGCCATAAATTCAGTTGTTATGCTCTCTATACGCTCAATCTCTGATGATACTATATTAATATAACCCTGATTATTCTCATTTTCTGTTGATTTTAGTAATTGCATGAACCCTTTCATTGCAGTTAATGGATTATTAATCTCATGAGCCATTGCAGTCGCTAATTGTCCTACAACAGCAAGTTTTTCAGATTTTCGTAATAATTCTTCTGTTTTTAGCCGTTCAGTGATATCACGAGAAATACTTAGGAAAACCTTTTTACCATTTAAGTTAAAAACACGAACACTAAACTCAGCTGTTATTACTTTTCCTGTTGGAAAAACATATTCATCTTGCAAAGTGAAGGAAGTTTGTCCCTTTTTAATTTTTTCTAATAGCCTTACGATCATTTGAGAATCTTGTGGTACTATATTTGAAAATGATAATGAGAGCAACTCTTCTCTACTATATCCAAATCTTCTACACCCAACAGGGTTCACCTCAATAAATCGACTTGGAGCATTATCTTCATTCAGCTCTACTACATATACCGCATCAGTTGCTTGTTCGATTAGTGCACGGTACTTCATTTCACTATCTCTTAATTGCCGGTGTAATCGATGCCGTTCTCTTTCTGCTTGTTTTCTTTCAGAGATGTCTCTACATATTGCTGATAAAGCTATCACATTTCCTCTTACATCTAGTATAGGAGAAACTGTCAGACTAACATCAAGAAGACTCCCATCGCTCCTTTGTCTAACAGTTTCTAATCTAGTAACCACAGATTCACCTGTTAGAATTTTCCGAATATTTTCGAGCGATTCTTCCATTAAAAAATCTGGTACACAAGGTAATCTCTTACCTATGATTTCTTGTGATGACCACCCAAATATCTTTTCATAAGCTTTATTGGCTTGTAAAATATGCCCTTCTCGATCAGAAATGGTAATAGCATCTAGATTGTGCTTTATAAATGATTCCAATAATTCTTTGGTAGCGCTTAATTCTGATTCTACCTTTTTCCTTTCGGTTATATCAACTGTAGAACCAACAACTTCAATAACTTGTCCATTTCGTTTAATCGGCCTAAGCGCAATAAGAATAATAGTTTTATCATTTGGCCAAGGTAATTCAAATATAATTTCTTTTCCTTCCCATGCCTGAAGATAGTACTTCATCAATTGTGGAACTAAATGTGGAGGAACAATAGAAGCATCAATAGTACGTAAGCTTTTTCCTACCACCTGTTCAGAATAAAATCCGTTTTGATAATAAAACTGTCCATCACATAAAGTGTGTATAAAGTGCTTATCCACTTTTTTAAATTTAAAAATTCCTCCTTGAAGCTCATGTACGGTATCTGCAAGTTCTTGCTCCGATTTTTTTAATTCTCGATTCATTTTAGATAAGTCCTGTGTTAAATAATACAATCTCTGGTAGGCTTCCATAAGGAATAGCCCAATTAAAAGTCCTAACGCTATATATAATAGGCCTCCTGTGTAAAGTAATGTAGTATTAAATAATACGCCAACTAACCACTTTATTCCAATAAAAACAGAAAAATATAACGATGCACTTTTAAAAGGATGTAGTTTTTTAAAATAAGTTTTAAAAGTAGAAAATAGAATCCCCATACCTAAATAAGCAATCACAGGAGGTTCCCAATACCCTCCAGTGTAAAAGATACGCATTACAATTATGCTAATTAACGTAATCCAACCAGCAATACGACCAAAGTAAATAAAAGATAGAATAAGAGGAACAACTCGAAGATCGTAAGAAAATCCCATGTATGGAAAAGAAAAGAACATTAACGTAACTGCAATAATCCCTCCATAGAGCTTTTCGAAATATCGACTAGAATTAATTGTAAACACTTGAATAAATATTGCTGCGCTAACTAATAAAGAAAAAATAGAAAGGTTGATGAAATAATCTTTAATAATCATGTAATGTCCCTCCTTGCATTAAGTGTATTCGACAAAAAAGCTAAAAATCCTACAAATTGTATAAACAGTTCAAATGCATAAATTTTAAACTAGGATAAAATCTGGAAAAGTAAATAAGGAGCACAGCAGATGAGATATTTTAATGAAAAATAGTTCAAAAAAGATAATAGTAACCGTTGACTACTATTATCTTTTTTCTTTAAGTTATCGTAATACGTATGAAACTCTAAGGGACGTGGTATGTCATTTCATTAAACAATGATTATATGCTGAGTCATGAATATAGAAACTTCAACAGTAATTTTTGAAAAATAACATAAAAAAACAAAACTATCTTTGAAAATGGAAAAAATCTATATAAATGTCAACTAATCTATGTACAAAAACGTTCACTTAATTTTGCATAAAGTCACTCCACTTAGGAAGCTAAGTAGTTCTTCAAGGTCGATAAGAACACCTGTAGATGCTTCAGGATAACTACATAATTGTATGAGTAATGTACTTGAAACCTTTCGGTAAAACCATACACATAATACAACTAACTCCTTGGTTCAATATTTACTTTTTCGCTGAACAAATTCTTTTTCTTGAGCAAAATATTCTAGGATATAAGGAGATTTTTCAATTAACTTGGTGTCTAGTTTATTCTCCAGCTCCAATTACTTCGTTACTTTCAGATTCAGTTCATTATATTTTGTACTTTGTCTTTATACACAACATATTCTTTACCATCCACTACTGCTACTACCGCAAATTCATCATTTGGATTGAATGAAAGCCAATCAGCCCACATGTTAGTATTAGCCCCTCCACTCCACATATTATGAACAGTGTTTTTAGTTAAATTCATAACTTTATAAGACGCATTTGGCGCATTTGTTCCAGTCTTTATTTCAAAAGTGTATGCGTTATGAATTTTTTTATAAAAGTAGAAAACGTTTGATGGACGAAGCTGATTCAAAAAATCCTGTTCTTTTTTCTCTGCAATTTTTATCCCTTCTTGCAAAGTGACAACATCTGTTTTTAATGTTTTCCAACTGTTTTTCGCTGCATTCAAGCTAGGGGTTAAGAATTTATATTTATTTTGATCAGCTTTTTGATCAGCTTTATCAATATGTCCCAGTACACCCGAATATTGAGAATCTAAATCCTCCCATTGCGTAGACATATAAGTAAGAGCAGTGATAGCACTATCAAGCGTACTATGCATATCACTAATATTATGAAATGCAACTCCAACTACACGATTCAATGTTATTTTATAATCTACAGTCTGACGCAATTTTGCTAATTCAGGTTCTAGCCAACCTAACTTACCTCTTGCATCACCTATCATTATGCCACCAGCAATCAAGGTTGGAATAAAGGGGATTTTTACCATGTCTAACCCCTTAGATTCTATGTCTTTCTGATATTTTACTTGTCCTAAAAGGTCCTCTAGACGCTTTTGGTCAGCCTCCACATCAGCACCTTGGTTTTTTAAAATCGATTGCAATGTCTCTTTATGACTTCCAAATGTTCTAACATCTTCTCCAATAGCATTTTTTAATTGAATTAATTCTTCTATTAATGCTTTTGCAGACTTTTGATTTTGTTGAATTCCTCCCTGTAAATCTGTAATCCCTTTTTTTAAAGTATCTCCATTTCCATTATTGATCGCCTCTACTAATGTTTCATAATAATTTTCAAATTTTGTATCGTATTCTATAATGCCTGTCAATGTATCAAAAAGCTGTTTTTTCACTTGTGTATTCCATGTAACAGCATGTGCTCTTGCATTCTTTTGATCTTGTACAATTTTACTAGGTAAATCTGCATTTCCATTAATAGTTATTCCTTCAAAACTCACATCTGGATTATTAATTAGCAAATAAGAATATTCATTCATAGCTTTTGCAAATAAACCAGCATCTTGCAAAGCTTTTTTCATCTGTTCTTCATTTGCTGAAAGAGATATATTTTCAGTGTTCGTTTGTTCAATTTCAATCGCAAAAGTTTCTAGTGGTATGACTGCATAAGTAGTTGTTATAGTTAAAAACGCTGATACAGCGAGTAGTTTATTAGGGATTTTTTTCATCATTTCGTATTCCTCCTATATAAGGTATGGTTTCAAGTTCTAATCTTATTAAAAAGCGATGTCTTTCAAAATGAGTTCTACATCTTTTATCAGTATCGTTTGAACTTTCTTTAGCAGCCTTCAAATCATTAAGTATTAAAGAAAATGTATATAATCCGCTTCAAATTAACCGATTCTGTTGCAAATTTTAAAAAAGCAATTAAACTACAAGGTTATTTTTTATTCGAATCATACTTATATATAATTGAAAGGCGAAGTCTTTAATGAGACTCCGCCTTTCTGTTATATAAGGATTTATTAATTATTACTTTTCTGTTTAACAGTGTAATCATAGACTTTCTATGTTTTAGTTCACTTTACGCAGAATTAATATTTCCCTATTTTTGTGGAGTAACAGTTTCCACTTTTAATTCCTTTATTCCTTCTTTTAATGTAACAGCATCTGTTCGTAATGTTTTCCAACTGTCTTTCGCTGCATTTAAATTAGGTTTTAAGAATTTAAATTTATTTTGATCGGCTTTTTGAGCTGCATTCTCAATATGCCCTAGAACGCCCGAATATTGAGAATCTAAATCATGCCACTGCGTGGACATATAAGTAAGAGCGTTAATAGCATCATCAAGCGCCTTGTGCATTTCATTAATATTACTGTAAGCAACTCCAACTACACGATTTAAGGTTACTTTATAATCCACAGTCTGACGTAATTCTGCTAATAAAGGCTCTAACTTACCTAAATTATCCCTTGCTACTCCCACTATAATACCGCCAATTATTGGTAGACCCAAAATAGCACCCTTCATTACATTAAACCCATCAGATTCTAATTGTTTATAATAGTTTACTGATCCTAATACTTCTTCTAGACGCTTTTGATCGGCATCAACATCTGCACCTTGATTTTTTAAAATTGACTGCAAGAGCTCTTTATTACTTCCAAAAGCTCTAACATCATATCCAATAGAGTCTCTTAATTTAGTTAATTCTTCTATTAGTTGTTGTGCATACTTTTGATTTTGTTGAATTTCACCTCGCAAATCTGTAATCCCTTCTTTTAAAGTTTCTCCATCCCCTGTATTAATCGCTTCTACCATTGTTTCATAATAATTGTCAAATGTTGTATCGTATTCAACAATACCATTCAATGTATCTAAAAGCTGTTTTTTTACTTTCGTATCCCAAGTAACAGCATGTGCCCTTGCATTCTTTTGATCTTGTACGATTCTACCAGGTAAATCTACATATCCATTAATGGTAATTCCCTCAAAATTCACATCAGGATTCTTAATTAACATATAAGAATAGGCATTCATAGATTTTGCAAATAATCCAGCCTTTTGCAAGGTCTCTTTCATTCTCGCTTCATTTGCAGAAAGAGTCGTATCTCCATTGTTCGTTTGTTCAATTTCACTTGCAAAAGTTGTTACTGGTGAAACTACATTAGCAGTTGTAATAGTTAATAGCGTCGATACAGCGAGTAATTTATAAGGGATTTTTTTTATCATTTCATTTTCCTCCAATTTAGGTTTTAAATTTCAGTTCTACTCCTGTTTAAAAGCAATATCTTTTGAAATGAATTCTGCATCTTTATGAATATCATTCCAACTTTCTTTAGCGGCTTTTAAATCATCTGGTATTAAAGAGAATTTGTGGTCTTGCATAGAATCGATATTATCCAGTAAATCTGTATAATTTGCGCCCATTGTATTCCATTGCTTTTGAATATTTGTTAGAGACAATATCGCTTGATCTACAGTCTGATATAAATATGCCAATGTTTCTTTCGCGTTAGTAAGCGAAAGAACTGCTTGATTAGCACGATCTGCTTTCATACTTAATTCTCCGATTTTGTTAGAAATTTCATTATAGGAGTCCATATGCTTAGATGCTGTGACACCAGCCGCAGTTCCTAGACCGATACCAGCTGCACCAAGAGCCGAGAGTCCACCAACAACAGCCGGTGTTGCTGTACCGCCAGTTACAACAATAACTACCGCTCCTCCAATAGCTGCAATAACTAAAATAGCTGCTCCCAATCCACCACCAATTGACCATGCTAATACATCATCAAAATGTTTTTTCTGTGTAGAACGAAGTTGCTCAATTTCAGCTTGAAGTTGTGGAATCGTTGCCTGTTGACCTGCTAATATTGCAGTTAATCCACCTTTCCCATCTGGACCACCAACATTATTTTTAAAATCTGTAGAATTTTGATATAGTTTCCCTTTGAAGTCTTGTAGCATCTTAATCACATCTGTAACTTCTTTTGAATTTGTATTGATTGTAGTAATTAAATCATTTATACCCTCTTTTAGACCTGCCTTATCTTTCTTTTGTACAGTTTCTACTAATGTGTCGTAATAATTTTGAAATTGTTCATCGTAATTTACAATATTACGAGCAGTTTTTTGAATCTGTGGCTTCGCTGTATCTAACCAGTAATTCGCATTGATTCGTGACAGCTCTTGATTAAGGTGAATATTTTTGAGCAACTCTCCCCCCTCTGAGCCTAAATCGATATTAGATAAATTTACATTTGGTTGCTTAATCATTGTTTTTGCGTATAAATCCATTACTAGAATATGAGACCCTGTTTCAGCTAATGCTTTCTTCAGTCCTTCGGGGCCTAATGCATAATTGCCTACTTTTTGTTCTTGAGCGGTCGTTTCTTGTGCAAATGCATGAATAGTGTTACCGGTAGTAGCAGTTATAACAGTTGCTAATGTAGCTAAAGTTAGTACTTTGAATGGAAATTTTTTCATGACTATTCTCCTTCTTTCGCTAAATGCTTATAATCTGTATGAATTCCCTAAAAACGCAATATTAAAATTTATATACTTGTTCTTCAAGGTAACTTATTACATTTTTTAATTGTCTTAATGTATCTTTTTGAGACTGCTCGTTAGTTGTATCAACATTAGTAGATAATTTTGTAATGCTATTTTTTATTAGATTTAAATCTTCTTTATAGCGCTTTAGTAGATCCAGTTCTACATCTACTTGATTTGCAAACGTATGCAAATCATTTTGTGTAAGAAGAAGCATTGATTTTTGTAAATCAGCTATTGATAGTTTCGTTGTTAAATCATATATTTTTTGATTTTGTTTCTCTAAATCATCTAAATATGCTCGCTGTTCTGCTGTTAATTTATTTACTTCAGCAAAAACGCCAAATGTTTTCTTAATCTTTTCGGTATCAATGACCTTCATCAGGTCATACTCTTGTGTTTTTGCTGCGGCTGCGGCTGCTATTTCACCTTGTTTGCTTTTCTCAATTGCTTCACGAGCTGCTTTTTTTGCTGATTCAATCTCTAGAGCAGTTTTACCTTGTTCTGTCGCTTCTTGCGCCGCTTTTTTCTCCGCTTCTAGAATAGAGTTGTTAATTTCTTTTCCTTTGTTATACGCTGCCACCCCTGCTTGAGCAGCTGGTTCAATAATTTCTTTTGAAAGACTATAAACTTCTTTGAATATAGCAAATCCCTGCTCATTTAAAGCTCCTGGTATTAATGCAATTTGCTGTAAATCATTTTGAATTGCTTTTTTGGTATTTAATATTTCATTTTTTAACTGATCTATTTTTCCTGTTCCATCTGTACTTAGTATGCCTTGCGCAGTTGCCACATTAGTATCAAAATCTTTTAATTTTTTATCAAGCTGTAATTTAAGATCTGTTAATTCATTGATTTGTCGTTGCGCATTTTCTTGATTCGTCATAGCCATTTCTTGAAGTACTTCAAGTCTATCCGAAAACCCTTCTCTATCTTCTTTATTGTCTACAAACGATTTTAATGTCGGGTAATAACTATTAAATTTTGTTACAAATCCTTTACTTTTTGAATTTAATAGAATTAACTGTGGATAGAGTTCCGATGACCATTCCTTCATATCTTGTTTGATTAGGAATTGATTGGTATTTAAAGCTGGGACTTCCTCTAGCTGTACATTAGGACTCATTAAAGATTGATCAATATACGTTTGGATTAATTTAGATTGCGCACCTAATTTTCGTAATGAAGAGGAAATATCCATGCCTTCCTGTTGAGTTTCCGCTTGAACGATTGGTGTTGCGAGAGTATTGATAGGAATAGTTGCTCCAGTTACAATGGATGTGACTAATAATCCTGTCATTATTTTAGTTTTCATTCCGTACACTCCTTTACCATTGTTTTTATAACTTAATTCATATAACTTGTACGACCGCTCTCTTTGTAAACTGGATAAGAAGGAGAAATCTTTCAGATACGTTAATATCGTTGTTTTTTACTTCTAATAGGATGTAAGGATTTTATTTATCTCTCATTTCGATACTCTATTTTTTTAAATATAAATAACAAAAATTTATTAACTATATTTGAATCAGGCACCTTATGAGTAGTAAATTATTAATTCTTTCCTAAAGTTGCGGTTTAACTTACAGAATCGTGAGGATCAATAAACCAATGCTTACAGTTAATCTTGTCATAACATTGTTTAATTTCAATTTGATAATATCCCTCTTAGTTTTGTCAGCAAACTCCTTAGTAGACAACAAAAGGTGAAATTATACTGTACATTACTTATACTTTTATTGCGGAATAACTTCACTTTTGTTATGCAGAAACTTAGAACACGTTTATTACCAATTTGATTCTTGACCTCTTGTAAATAAATTGACTATTTAGAAAATTATTAAAGACATAATGTTACTTATAACTTCACTATAATTCCTATTAGCGTAACCTTCTCCTTTCTGTCTGGTCATACCAGTTATGTTGTTCATTAAAACATTAAATTTTTAATGCGTAAATAGAAAAATTTTGTCGATTATGCTCGATAATTTACTGTTAAATAAAAATATGAACCGAAAAAAATTATATAAATATAGTTATTCGTAAATTTCATTTCTGTAATTGTAATGATTACAAATTAATGTGTATACGGTTAAAAATAACTATTTTAGCTCAACCAAGAAATTTTATTTTAGAAAAAATACTTATAGAATAATATAATAGGTTTTTTTATACTTTTTTACCTTTATTTAGTTATGTATAATTGCATAAAATGTAGATATATTTAGTAATATATGTTATATTATTGATTTTTTTACGAAATATCCCAATATCATTATTAATAAATATCTAATATGAAGATATTAGTCTATAAACTTATCATCGTTATAAACATAGGTTTTAAATTACAAAAAAGCTACAAAGCTTCCTTGGAACACTTTGCAGCCTTCTATCTTTTTGTTTCCTTTAGCAAAATAATGGTTAGTGAATTTTCATTTTTTGGGATACTTACACCCATGTTTAAGTCTTTACATTGGAGACAGTAGGTAACAAACTTATATTATTGTATATTTTTCACGGTACTGCCTAGGGGTCATGCTAGTGATTTTTTTGAAAACTCTTATAAAATAACTTTGGTCATTAAAGTTAAGCCAAGCACAGATATCTGATAACGAATAAGTAGTGAGTGTTAATAATTTCTTTGCTTCTTCCACTCGTTCCCTTTGAATATATTCGCTTAAAGTAATTCCCATTTCTTTTTTAAATAGTTTAGACAGATAAGTAGGCGTAATTTCTAAATGATTAGCAAGTTCATTCAGAGATATTCCATCGTAAACATTTTTATTAATATGTTTTATACATGTAGTAACCGCGTAAGAATACTTTTTTGCATTGTATTCTTTCACACGATCTGCAAAAGTACGTAAAGCATCCCCTGACAATCGCTTTACAGATTCTACATTATCTAATTGTTCCAGGGTTTGTATATATAAAATACTATGAGCAAAAGCAATATCTGGTGGCAGGTTTCCTTCTATTGCATATCGAGTGGCTAAGGTAATCGCAATAATTCCAAGGTTTTTTTGATTCCTGAGCGGATCCTCTATTAGCATAAGTTCAACATCTTCTTGCGAAACCGCATACATATACTGTATTAACTTTTTTTTATTCCCTTCTTTAATAGTCGAAAAGAAATCATTTACTAATGACATATTGTGCGTTTTAGGTTTGTTTTGTCGACGTTTTAAAATATATAAATCAGGTTTCACATTTTTATTAGGAATTTCCTCTAGTACTTTATTTTTTTCCAAGACAATATCTACATCTAACTTTTCATTGAAAATCATGTAATGTAATAGAATTCCCATATCAATTAATGTAGTTTTTTTAATCTCAGATAAACACTGATAATAGGCAAGTCTTTCTTGAATGTTATCATTTGATTTAAATTCTTTCTGAAATTTTATGATCATATCATCTGAATCTTTTGGATGTATAGTAGGACCGATTATAATAGTCCCTTTAATATCATCATGATTTTCTATATGAATTAGAACAAAATTTTCAAGATAGTTGTTACTTCGGAAAAGTGGCAAGTTAAAGGGATCGTTTTCTTGATAAATATCACTAAGATGTTCTTCTTTTGAAGAATAAAAAGGACTACAAACATTATCAGATGTAGAATGATATAAAATTTTTCTGTCTGCAGATAAAATATGTACAGGGGCATTAAATGCTTTATGTGCAAGATCACACAAGTGTTGTATATCGATAGAAGTATTCATTACATTCTCCTTTATAGATCCATAAAATATATTCTGTTAGATATAATTCACGACAAATAATACTATAAAATATCAAATTAGTACAATTCACAACAAAATATTACTATATCTTTTTTATAAAAATCATATATTATTTAATTGTAGTTAGCATCTAAATATCAGAGTAGATAAGTAAACGAAATAAGCTAAGTTCTTTTCTTAATTCTACAAGATATAATTATTGAACTTGAGAAAACAGTGAAGCACTACAAAATACAGTGGTAGTCAATGCGAGGACCGAGATAGAAAAATATTACAAATAAAACGAAAGTAACAGGAGATACTGTACCACCGCAAGAAATAACAGTCAAAGTTCCAATTCAATCATTTATACAAATTGAATTCAAAAAATAAATACTGCTAATTTAAATATGAAACTGAAAAACTATTTTGCTCCAAATTTTAGAAAAAGATAATAAAGAAGTCGTGAAATCGGAAAAAGAGGAAAGCGATACGGCTATTTTTGAAACACTATGTTTTGAAAAGTACAAGGTGGAGGAAATTCAAGTGCTCAATTAAACATTTAATTAAGAGAAAGGTCTTTTCATCAACTAAAAATAAAAATAAAAAACGAATGGAATATTCAAAAAATGACACTATATTACTGGTCGTAACATTAGTTTTACTTTCCACAAAAGAGGGAAAAATATATAGACTTTACAAATACTAAGAATAGCAAAATAGCTAGTTTTATTACCGCATCACATAAAGTGAAACTTTAATCAGTGGGGGTTTTGTTCATCCCCCACTGATTATTAGCCCACACAAATCGGGCTTTTACAGACAGTTGATCCCCCACCTAACTTCTTTGCTTCCGCTGAATTTTGAGGTGGGGGTCTTACTGCCCGGCAAATAGCGGGATAAACTTATTATTAATTTCCAAACACAATAGTTGTTAATCAACAAAAAACTTCAATAATTAAGGTACACAGTAAATTGATCTCAAAACAGTAATTACTACAGTATCAGTTTTTACTTATTCTATAAAAAAAGAAATATCACTTAACAATTATTATTTTATATCGATTTAGACATAAAACATTATATTATATCAGCTTAAGTATTATGGAATTAAAATTACAAATAACACCAAAACTATTTTAAGAGCTCATACATCGTTCGTATCGAATTTACCACTTTTAGATACCTATGTCATTAACACAACTAAAAAAGATTATCACAAAGGAATCTGAGAGGTTTTTTCAATTCCGAAATTTATTTTTTTGTAAATTAAAGGAAAAATAATCCATATATATACGGATTATTTTCTTAGTGTAATCTGTATTGACCTGTTAACTGTTTATCAGCCATTCGAACTAAGCGTTTTGTAATCTCTCCACCGATCCGAACCATTTGCAGATGATGTGATGTATCAGGTCCCAGTGTGACTCCTAGTTCAAAAGCAATTTCATACTTTATTTGCTCAATAGTACTTGTAGTAGCAGAAATAAGAATTTCATTTGTATTACTTTCGTATCTTTGAATATTTATAATTGCACTTCCAATATATTTATAAATAACATGTGCCTACTTATGCTATTTATGCATAAGTAACCTAATTTCTTCCAGCATTTTTATAGGAACCCTTTCCCTCCCCTTATTCCACCAATTAAATTTGAAACACAAATGTACATTGCAGTTCAATATAACAATAAAAGCTACAAAAGCAACGAATTTACTACTTTAAAGTTAAGTGTTTAACCTTGAAATACTTAAATTCTTTTTTCCAGATAAAGCATACATTATATCTTGATGCTTAATTGTCCTCTTATAATTATGTGGCATCGGGAATTTGTTTCGGTGTTCTTTCATTATAATTAAAGTTTGAAGTTCTATGCTCAATACTTTTGCGAGAACATGATAGTTATATCCATTGTTTAACAGAGAAATTATGTCATAAAACATAGTTTTTCCGCCTACTAATTTTATCAATCTATTCTTTAACTCATCCCTTTTTTCTTTAGCTTCCTCAATTTCTAACAACATGGATTTTTTATTTGTTTGCTTAATGTATTGAGTATATAACTCTGGGAATTCTTTTTGGACTTCTTTGTTTAATACTGGTTTATATTTAATCATATAAGTAACTTGTAACAATGAGCGTTTT
Source organism: Bacillus sp. FSL K6-1338 (assembly GCF_038006965.1). Lineage (NCBI taxonomy): Bacteria > Bacillati > Bacillota > Bacilli > Caryophanales > Bacillaceae > Bacillus > Bacillus sp. FSL K6-1338. The sequence goes on from NZ_JBBOWI010000001.1 coordinate 2,980,747, forward strand.
AACAAACTATCTTCAATGAGATACGCTACTTTATTAAATAAATGTACATATTCCTTAATATTGGAATAACTATTAAAATGAGCTAATACTCTACTTTTTATACTAAAAGCCTTGCCTATATAAATAATATTGTCATTATAATCTTTAATAAAATAAATACCACTGTCATCTTTTTCTAATTCATTATCCAGTTCTTCTAGACTCATAAAATGCAATTCACTCATACTTTCCTCTCCTTATTAGTTTTAAATCATGAAAAACAGGCAAGGTTTCTAAAAAAGGCACTCAGCTGTCCTAGGATTTTTCATTTTATTTCTTGCTAAATATCAAAAAACTGTTTCTATGTTGCTCAACTATCAATATGATTATTAATAAAATTTTCTATCGTTATTATCTCGCAATTTTATTATGTAATTTCGAGATCGTTTCCTCATTTAAATTACTGTGTTTTATCGAATAAAAGAAATATATGACTGCCCCAATAGTAATCCAAATACTAAAGTACATCCATGTCCTTAACGGTAAATTTAGCATTAAAAACAAAAAACATACAATTGAAACGCTTGGTAATACAGGTACAAAAGGTACCATAAATCCACGTTTTAAATTTGGGTGTGATTTACGTAGAATAATAACTGATAGACAAACTAACGCAAACGTCACCAAACTACCGATATTAACTAAATTAACCAATTCTTTCAAATCAATAAACCCAGCTATTATAGAGCTCCCTATTCCTGCCAATCCAGTTATAAAAGTGGGTGCTCCAGTTTTCTTATTAACTTTCGCAAATGATTTCGGTAACAATCCATCACGACTCATTGCAAAGAATACTCGTGTTGCTGCATACATATTGGAAAAAATAACAGCCATAAGGCCAATTACAGCACCTGCAGCAATTGCACCAGCGACTTTTCCTTGTCCTACCACTTCCATTACATAAGCCATTGCCTCAGGGACATTTAATTCTTTATAGGAAACCATTCCTGTTATAACAAGGCATACGATAACATAAATAATTGTACATATGATTAATGATGCAATAATACCGATGGGAAGATTACGCTTCGGATCTTTTACTTCTTCTGCTGAAGTTGCTAATATATCAAAACCTGTGAAAGCGAATAAAATAGCTGCTCCACCCGTAAAAACCCCACTTAAACCGTATGGTGCAATTGGTATCCAGTTCATTGGTTTTACATAGAATATACCAACTGTAATAAACAACAAAATCATACCAATTTTAATCAATACCATTATATTATTGATTCGTTTACTTTCCCTTGTACCACGGGATAACATCCATGCTAATATCAATGTAATGATTACTGCTGGTAGATTCACAATACCACCATGTGAAGGGATCGTTACTAGAGCTTTAGGTATCTCTAATCCAAACCCTTTTATTAAATTGTGGAAATAGCCTGTCCATCCAGCAGCGACAGCCGCTGTTGCCACAATATATATTAACAGTAAAGACCAACCTACTAGATGAGCAACAAACTCACCAACTGTTGCATATGAGTACGTATATACACTACCAGACGCCGGGAGTGTGGAAGCAATTTCTGCGTAACATAATGCTATAAATCCGCATATAATTGCTGCAAGTACAAATGAAAAAATAACTGCTGGACCAGCATCTCTTGCTGCTACTAATCCAGTTAACACAAGAACCCCCGTTCCAATTATCGAGCCTACCCCTAACATAATTAAATCAAATGCTCCTAATGTTTTCGTTAAGGCCTTACTTTGATTATGCTCCAACAATTGTGTAACGGATTTCTTTTTTAATAACTTACTCATATTCTCTGTATCCCCTTTAAAATAAGGTTTGCTCTTCTCATTATTGTTGTATATAAATTTACTTAGTTATTAGATAGTCTTATAATATTTCTTTTACATTAAATAGATTTGAAATATTATATAAATTCGCTTCTCACTTACTAGTTAAACTAGACATTTCCATAGATTTTTGCGTACAACGTTTCATAGCTGAAATGATAGCTGTTCTTAAACCTTTTTCTTCTAGCGTTACTACAGCTTCTATCGTCGTTCCACCTGGAGAACAAACCATATCCTTCAATTCACCTGGATGTATTCCTGTTTCCAATACCATTTTTGCAGAACCTAATACAGCCTGAGCCGCAAATTTATAAGCTTGTTTTCTCGGCATACCGCCAAGTACAGCAGCATCTGCCATGGCTTCTATAAACATATACACATATGCTGGAGAAGAACCACTAATAGATGTAACAACATCCATTAGTTTTTCATTTATGACCTCCGTCTGGCCGAAAATATTAAATATGTTCAGTACCTCTTTTATATCTTTTTCTGTAACCATTTCATTAAAACATAACGCAGACATTCCTTCTCCAACAAGTGCCGGTGTATTAGGCATTACTCTAACAACTTTCAACTTTCTACCAAATTCATTCTCAGTGCTCTTAATACTTTTTCCTGCAGCAATAGTTACAACGATTACATCATTTTTTATTTGATCTTTTATTTGGTTAATTACCGATGAGTATAAATCTGGTTTGATTGATAAAATTAAAATGTCAGCGCTGTTAGCGACTTCATTGTTGTTAGTAGTTATAGTTATGCCATATTCATTACTAGCATTTTTTAAATTAATGACATTTAAATCTGAACAAATTATTTGATCTGGAGAAACTATATTTTTTTTAATCATCCCACCTATCATAGCAATACCCATGTTTCCACATCCGATAAAACCTATTTGTTTATTCATAATAATTTGCTCTTGCTCCTTCTACTCTAAATTTTATTGATTTTGAAATTATTATTCTAAATAAGGGCTATTACAATTACTTGGTTTATCAATAGAATTTCAAAATTCTCCTTCCTATATAGAGCTTACATATACCTCTAATAACTTCTTTGCTTTCAGGTGTGAGTCTTACTGCCCGGCAAATAGCGGGATAAAATCATTTCTTTAATCTATAATAAGAAGGACATAAAAAAACAAAAAGTTACAAAAATTTTCAAATTAAAACTTTTATAACTTTTTGTTTTGATTCAAATATAATTTCAATTAAGGTATCTCATCGTTTTAAACTTGACGCTCCATAATCTTGTATAGTTACATTTATATGATATTTAATCGGTACTTTACTAAATTTTTGATCCCAATCTTTTTTGACTTTCTCCCATGTTCTCGGGTGTTTAATTCTTAATTGGTTGCCAAAACCCGCAATATCGACTTGATATTCTTTTTGTATTTTTTTTGTAACATGATGTACTAAGTGCTTTACTTCTTTTTCAATAGCTTTTTCTTCCTTTTTTAAAAATTCATTTTCAAAATCTTTTCCTGATTGCATCCAATTTTCAGACAAACGCCCTTCTGATTCAATGTTTACATCAAAGGAAATATTATTTCCGTTAACATGTGGTATGATTTTGCTTTTTATTGACTTTATTTCGTATATAATGAGTTTCTTTGATTCTTTATCAAAAGTTTTTACCACACCACCATTCCTTTTTCCGTTTATCCATACTACTCCTTCCAATTCCTGTTCATTTAAAAAGCCCATCAACTTTTTTGTCCTCCCTTTAATTACAGCAGCTCCTGCAAATTTTGTTTCCCCTTTTATCGAGATTATATTTTGCAAAAGAAAACTGGATCCTGACCGCATCTTTCCTTCCAATTTAGCGAGCGATACAGGAGGTAAAATCCTTGTTGTTCTATTTCTATTATCTGCAATTCCAGACAAACGAAATGCTGGAATTTCTCCTTTTTTGTTTGATTCCAGTACCTCCTTCGCTAGCCCCTTACTAATTAAGAGCATACAGCTAAGCCGAACTTCATTGTCACGGAGATACTGTTCAAGTAATTGTTCTAAACTGTATGTACGTACAAGACTATCACTAATAACAATGTTTTTTAAATGTGGGCTGAACATTGTGCTCTCTCTTTTCAATGAAAACTCACGAACAATTTGATGAATGGAATCACCTGTCTCAGAAACATTAATATAACGTTTTTGTTGTCCATTTCCTTTACTTTGTGCTTGCGAACTAACAATTTGATAAGTAGCTGTTATAAGATTTCTTTTAGGATAACCTCCTTCCTCATCTTCTTTCTCAATTGTTGAATTCTTCCCTTTATCTAGTGCTATACCTGCAGTTAAACTCAACTCTTCTACTTCTTTACTGCTCCAACATCCTGTTAAAAATAGAAGCAAAAGCGTCCATAACAAAGCAAAATAGAACCGCATATAATTAAATTTATTTTTCACACTACTCCTCCTTTTAATCGCGTAATAATAAGAAGAAGCAGTGGCAGTAAACCAAATAAAAATAAAGCAGCATTACCGAGCATATCCCCCAATTTAAGCAAGTCATTTATATTTTTCGAAGTCATAGCAATGATGTAAATGATTGGAATCAAAGCAAAAATAAACGGATGAATACTCTTTTTAAAGAGTTGCGCTAATCCTAATGCAGCTGCATAATAACTAATCGTATAGGTAGCAAATATTTGCATAATCCATATTACAAGCAGTAAAGATTCAAAACGTTCAAATATCAATCCAGAAATTTCAAAACTGCGCATAAGGTCAATTGTCGGCCATGTTCTTGTTACAACCCCATCAATTGATAATGCACCAATGACCATTACAACAGTTATTACATAAAAGATTAACGGAATAGAAATTCCAACTAAAATAGCTTTTACTGCTTTATTTCGTTGTTCCATAAATACCAAAAGAATTAACATAATTTCAGGACCTGTATATGCGAGAGACGTTGTTTTTATCCCATCTAATACTGGTTTAATTCCCAAACCTAATACGGGACGGAGATTATCTATCTCGAATATTCCGATGCTCATAAAGGAAATGATTAAAAAAATAAAAACAGTAATAGGAAATATTATTTCAAACATCCGTGCAATTGAATTAATACCACTCATAATCAAATAGAGACCTATCCACATAAAAGGCATAACAATAGCCCATGTGGGGGTTCCTTCGAGCAAAAAAAAGCTTATTACTTCTGCCATTGAACGAATTTGAAATGCTGAAGTTGTAAGAAAATACCCTATAATAAGAAAACTAAGCAACCTGCCTATCCATTTCCCTACAATATCTTGACTGTATTGGTAAAATGTTTTTTCTGGAAACTGCTGACTTAATTTGACCATAATTACTCCTGAAACCATTGCCAGTATTCCACCTAATATCACACTTATCCATACATCTGGTGTTTTCACTTTTTCCACAGATGCTCTAGGCAGAGTGAGAATTCCTGTCCCAAGTATGTAATTTACAATAATAACAACTGCCTGTGAAGTTGTTATTCGGTCTTTAAGTTTAGTAATCACTGAAGGCCACTTCCTTTCGTCATCAGCTACCTTTTGCGGATATTTTTTTGGGTATGCATTATTTTTGGTCGACGTCTCATTATTTTTAATGGCATGCGAACCATAAAATCTTTCCAGTCACTGAATCGATATGGAACAGCAGGACTGGTATAAGGAACGCCAAAACTTTTCAGTTTCACTAAATGACTGCAAAGTAAAAGAAAGAAGAGAATAACTCCATACAAACCAAATATCGCAGCACAAAACATAGCTACAAAACGAAGAATGCGTAACGTAATTCCTACACTATATTGTGGAATAGTAAAAGAAGAAATAGCTGTTACCGCAACAACGATAACCATTATTGGACTAACAATTCCTGCTTCTACGGCAGCTTGACCAATTATTAAACCGCCCACAATTCCCATTGCAGGTCCAATCGGTTTAGGCAGACGTAAACCTGCTTCTCGCAAAACTTCGATAGCTACTTCCATAATTAACGCTTCTATTAAAGCGGGAAAAGGAACTCCTTCTCGCGATCCGATAATAGAAATAGCGAGCTTAGTGGGAATTAATCCTGGATGAAATGAAATAAAAGAAATATACAGTGCTGGAGCAAATAATGAAACAAAAGCTGTCATGAAGCGTAATAAGCGGAGAAGCGTACCAGGAAGCCACCTTTCATAATAATCTTCTGGTGATTGCAGCAGCATACTAAATGTAACTGGAGCAATTAAAACAAATGGTGTTCCATCTAACAAAATAGCTACTCGACCTTCCATTAAAGCACTAATAACACGATCAGGTCGTTCTGTATTTTGAATCTGTGGAAAAGGACTTAGATAATTATCTTCAATGAGTTGCTCTATATAACCAGATTCGAGTACACTGTCTATGTCAATTTTCTGAATTCTGTTTTTTACTTCATCCACCAATTCTGTACTAGCAAGATCTCTAATAAATGCGACAACTAACTCTTTCTTTGCACGTTCTCCTACTGGTAGCTTTACTAATGATAAGCTCTCATCCGCACAATGTCGTCGCAAAAGTGAGGTATTATCACTTAATACTTCAGTAAAACCGACCCGTGGCCCTCTGACTAATGCCTCCGATACTGGTTCTTCAATGTTTCGTTTATTTGCTTTTGTTGTACCAAGAATAAACACATCTGCTAAACCATCAATTAAAAGAACTGTTGAACCTATCAATACTTTGGGTATTAAATCTTTTATGTAATGGACTTCTGCTACTTCACTAATTGTAAGAACTTTATTTTTAATATATTCTTTTGAAACAGTCCCCTCCACATAAGAAGTTTCATTTTTATATTCATCAGAAAAATCATCCATTAGTAATTTCATAATATGTTTGTCAATTATCTCTTTATCTGATAGGCCATCAACAAAAACGATCCCAGCCTGAATATCTGTGCGTCCAATATTAAACTTCCGAAAGCGAACATCAGAATTATGTCCGATTTGTTGCTTTATAAGTTCTAAGTTAGAGGCAAAATCATTTGTGAAATGAACGATTGCATTTTGAGAAGGTTTATGCTCTTGTTTCGTTTTACTTTGAATATTATTTTTTTTCACTTGTTTGTCTCTTGACTTCCACCAACTCATTCTTCCCACTCTTTCTCTGACATACGAACCCAATGAAAAACTCTTGAGATAGTATACGGAATTAAAAACAAGATAAAAGCTTGTACAAAGACTTTCCAATCTGGAAGATAAGAAGTAATTATGTTCCACATTTTTATCACCCAATTTATATACTCTGCTAGGATTGAGATTTCTAAAAAACGATATGTACTTAATAAAAAATAACGATAAGATTAAAGAGCAGAAAAGCGATACTTTATGCTTATTTAGTACCAATAACCTAATTAGTATAAAAACATTTCTGACCTAAAATACCATTTCCAATTATAATTTGTTAAATATTATCTCCTTTTCCGTTATTTATATGCCCGCATTTGAATTTCAAATAATATAAGTATTAATGATATTTCCTCTTAAAGAAAAAAAGATGCTAGAAGATAGCATCTTTTTTTAAATTCAACTTACTATGTATTTATATTTCATTGTGAAAATACTCGTTTTTTTAAATGAATATTAATGTTTAAAAAAATAAAAAATACATATTCTTTTGTTATAAGTTCATACACTTCTACCGAATCGATACGGAATTTTCTGATTTTAAAATCAATATGAAATAAAGGAAAATACTCTCTTAGAAAAACTATATAAAACAAATAACATGAAAACAATTATCAATCTAGCAATTGAAAATAATAATTAGCAAGAGTTTATCATCTTAACTCCAGGTGTATTCGTTTTGCTTCAAAATAAAGAACTTGAATAAATTTTTTCGTATCAATACGAGCAGGTAATGTTGGTTCATTATTCAATTCTGTCATCTTTCTCCTTACGGTAGTAAAATCAAAAAATCTAGAAGCATAATTTTCGAACTTCGGGTTTAAAAAATCAGTAAGTCCAAGGGATGCTAAATGGTTTAATGATTGATAAATAGCTCTCCGAATCCGTTGTTTGGAAGCTTCTATGAACCTTTTTAATTCGGCATCTTCAGCTGAATCCCCAAGTTTTTTTTGAGCCAAATTCATAAAAATCTCTTTTAGTGAGGGAAAGCCTTGTTCCAACGTGTTATCTTGTTCATATTTATATAAATAATCTAGCATATCCATTAAATCTTTACTTCCACTTTCACTGGCTATTCCTAATTCAGACAAAAGAAAATGAATGGAATTTTGAAAATGATTGAAAGTATTTAAATGTTTTTCATTACGGTATTTTTCTTGCACACTTGAATTACTATCCAATTTTAGTACCATATTAAGCGATTCTTGAATGTTTTTTATTGATTTTTCCAAACGAATTCGTTCAATGACTTTCCGAACAACTGTTAATACTTCAATCCGGTTAATTGGCTTAATAATATAGTATTCAACACCAAGCGAATAAGCTTCAGCAATTAATTCTTTTGATTCTACTTGAGAGACCATGATGATTTTCCCTTTAAACGAAGGCTTTATTTGACGAATTGTTTTTATTCCATCTTGATTCGGCATTAACAAATCGATAAATAAAATGTCTATATTTTTAAGGATTACCATTTGTTGCTCTAAAGATAAACCATCCTCAGCTTCTCCTATAACCTCCCCAAGATCTTCATCCTCGATAATTTGAGCCAACATTGAGCGAACCGCTTTTTCATCATCTACTATATAAAAATACATAGAATCACCCTTTCGAAATTATATGATCAATCCCTAATCTAATTATAAAAATTGATCCTTTTCCTTCGGTTCTGTCCCCAAGCGTAACATCACCTTCAAGTTGTGCGACCATTTCTTTAACATACGATAATCCGATACCTGTCGATGGATTGCCTAAATCATCATATTTAGAAGTAAACCCAGGCTCAAAAATTGAATCTTTATATTTTGAAGAAATACCAGGACCATTATCGCCTATTTGAAATTCAACAAAATGGTGGTCTTTATTAATGTCAATTGTGATGGTTCCCATACCTTGGATAGCTTCTACAGCGTTTGTAACGATATTATTTATAATAGATAAGATTGTATAAATATGATAATGAGGATGCACACCATCAATTTTATACACAAATTGGATATCTTTCTCTAACAACTGTGCATATTTCGTATTTGCCCGTATAATGATATTTACCAGTTCATGTACAGACATATAATCTGTAAAACTTTCATCAGAAATTAGTTTTGAAAGTCCCGCAAAAATACGTTGGTTATCCTTTTTAACGTCATGGACCTCACCAGCAATTTGTAATGCCTGTTGCCTTAAATCCTCAAACTGAAAATCCATCTGTTTATGCTCAAAAGAGTCTAAAGTTTTATATAAATCATAGGATTTTTTTGTTATATTCTCAGCATCTTGTAATGTTTTTTTTAAATGAACAGCATCTTCATATAAATTAGAGATGAGCATGAGCATATGTTCATTTTGTTTCTTTATATGTCGCTCCCTTGATTGTGCTTCATACAATTTCATCATATTGAAAAAGCTTAGAACTATAAAACTATGGGAACATGCGATAACAATGATCTCATTTATTGCCTCGGATGTGATCGATGTTTTTAATACGAAATATTGAATCATTAATTCCACACAGTCTGACAGTATTTCAATCATGCAACCAATAAAACCAATCATTAGTGGTTGATGATAAAAACGTTTGATTTTTGCTAAATGAAAGAGATACGAATAAGTAAAATAAAAGAAAAAACTAGGATAGTGAGTATGAAAAGCGGCTAGCCAATCCATATTTTCCTTTATAATGACATCCATTGAGATACGAAATACTACCACGACTATCGCTGTTAAAAAACCCGGTAAAAATGCTGGAAATCGTCGAAACAATAATAAAAAAAAGAAAAATGTTGGTGCACCAAAGCTCATTCTAAATGTTTCATTTAAGGGAAATGACTTTATTTCACCTACTAAGGGTACTGTAAGTATCATTAAAACGAGAATATAGATGTCTTTTTTTACTAAATTACTAAGATTCAAAATAATCACTTCTCACTTTCGCCTAACAGTCAGTATACAAACCTATTTGCATTAATACAATACTTACTCTATTTTTTTCAAAAACTGATAAATAAGTTATAAACGAAAGCATTATAGATTGTGAGTATTCATTACACTCTTCTACTTTAGAAAGATACTTTATAACTCAAAAATGTTCAGACACAATATAAGGTCTGAACACTTTTGGACTCGCTCTAACACCAAAATATCTGTGCTCCTTTTTAAAATATACTTAAATCCCATTCTTTTGCAATATGTTCTAACAACATAATTCCTGGTAAACTATTCCCATACTCATCAATGGCTGGTCCGTAAATACCAATACCACATCCATCTTGAAACGATAAATCCTTCCTAGATTTTGAGGGAACAAGTGTCATAATTCCGCCGGATACCCCACTCTTAGCTGGTAATCCAATGAAAGCAGCAAATTTTCCAGAAGCGTTGTACATTCCACAAGTAAGCATTAAAGCTTTTGTTAACCTAGCTACTTCTTTAGGGAGCACTTGTTCTTTGCGAATAGGATGATATCCATCATGTGCTAGTATAAGCCCTATTAAGGCAATATCTTCTGTATTTATTTCAATCGAACATTGTTTTAAGTAAACCTCTAGTGTCTCCTCCACATCTGATTCTAGAAAACCATTCTCCTTTAAATAGTATGCTAATGCTCTATTACGATGAGCCGTTTCCCATTCTGATTGAAATACTATTTCATTAATAGCGGGACGCTTCTCTATCATTTTTTCAATTAATACGTATAGAGATTCTAATTTTTCTTGCACCGATGTCCCTGGCAAAAGTGAAGCTATCGTAATCGCTCCAGCATTGATCATAGGATTAAAAGGTTTTCCTGGTTTATGTATCTCTAAACGAATAATTGAATTAAAGGCATCTCCAGTTGGCTCTACGTCAACTCGTTCTAATACATAAGAAATACCGCGACTTAAACAAGCGGCTATAAAACCGATTACTTTTGATATACTTTGTAATGTGAAAGGTATCTCCCAATCTCCTGATTTTATCATTGTTCCATCTGGCTTTACTATACAAATACCTAACTGCGATACATTTATTTCCCCCAGAGCGGGAATATAACTGGCGCTTCGTCCCTTAGCTGCATACGCTCGATAATGAGCTACCCATTGATCTAAGCAAACTTTTTCTTGCCCCTCAACTTGAACGCTAGAATCCTTTATCATTTAATAATATTCCCCCGTACTATTAACTTTATATAGAATGATTTTTTCTTTACTATAATCAATAATATTTGCACTAGAACCAAGAAAAATATTCAGACATATTGCAGTCTGAATATCCTTCTTATTACACACTTTTCTTTTTTGAAGTTTTCTCATAACTATCCCAACATTCAATATTTTCAAGTCCTTTAATGTTTTCTTTATAAAAAATAGGATCTTTACCAGCTTTTTTCTGGTTTATATAATCTTGTAACGCCGCAAATGCTACTTTTGAAAGTAAGGTAATAGCAATTAAATTAATAATAACCATAAAGCCCATAAATAAGTCCGCTAAATCCCATACAATTTGAATCTTTGCAACAGAACCAAATACAATCATAGCCAACACACTTATTCTGTATATCATTAACCACACTTTACTTGTATGTAAGAAGCGAATGTTTGTTTCACCATAATAATAGTTGCCAATTAACGCACCAAATCCAAATAAAAAAACAAAGATAGCAAGACAACCCGATGCCCAAGGGCCTATGTGTTCACTTAATGCTGCTTGTGTAAGTGCAATACCATTTAACCCCGGTTGTTTATATGCATCAGACAGCAAAATAATAAAGGCGGTGCTAGTACAAATGATTAGTGTATCCGTTAATACACCAAATGCTTGAATCAGTCCTTGTTTCACCGGATGACTTGTTGTTGCTGTTGCAGCAACGTTTGGTGCACTTCCCATACCAGCTTCATTTGAGAATAAACCGCGTTTAACTCCATTCATAAGTGCTGCACCAATTGAACCGCCTGCTATTTGTTTAAAACCAAATGCGTTTTGAACAATAAGAGAAAGAACTTCCGGCATTTTTGATATGTTGGTAACTACAACAAATAATGCAACTCCAATGTATAATACCGCTAAAAATACCACCTTGTATTCAGCCATTTTTGCAATACGTTGTACACCACCAAAAATAATCGCAGCGAAAGCAATGGCCATGATTATCCCAACTGTTAGACGATCTGTACCAAATGAGTTTTGAAAAGCAATTGTAACTGTATTTGATTGTACTGAATTGAATACAAGTCCAAAAGTAATTGTGATTAAAATAGAGAATAATACTCCCATCCAACGTTTATTCAACCCTTTTTCCATATAATAGGATGGACCACCGCGGAAACCAGTTTTATCTTTTACTTTATATATCTGTGCTAATGTGCTTTCGACAAAACTAGATGCCGAGCTAATAATAGAAATAATCCACATCCAAAATACAGCTCCAGGACCACCTAATGCAATTGCAATCGCAATTCCTGTAATATTCCCTGTCCCAACGCGGGCTGCCATACCAATACAAAACGCTTGAAAAGGAGAGATTTGATCTTTAGAACCACTTTTCCCCTCCATTAATACACGGACCATCTCTTTTAACATTCGAAACTGTACAAAATTCAATTTAAATGTAAAATAAATTCCGCAAATAACAAGCATAATAATTAACAATTTAGACCATAAAAAATCATTTGTTGATCCGACTAACTCTACAAAAAACCTTTCCATATCATCACTCCATGCCAAAGTTTATATATTATAATTTATATAAAATCACCTATATTTCCTGGTATAAATACCTCTTTCATATTCAAATACAACAAGGATAAAAATTTTCTATATTAATCGGATTGGCCTGTTTAAGCAAACAGCACAACATGTAACCGTAAAACTGAAATTTTGAAGTACTTAACGCTTATACAAACGGATGCTCTACCCCTTTCTGCAAACTAATATTTTTATCCACTAACATTGTTGTACTATTATGTTTGTTTCGTTTACCGGTGATTTAAATCATAAAATCAATAGTGATTAACTGGTTATTTGTTAATTTTCTCAAGAACATGGAAATATCTCCTTTCTCACTACTAATCTCAAAAATAGGCTAGATAAAAAATTTATAGAAAAACTATGAAGCGCTTTCAATCTTCAACTAAGAGAAGCTTGTCTTTAATTTATAATTAAAAGTACAGAATGTTACGAAAAAGTACAGATTTTTATAAAAACAAAAAAATATTTTAAGATTTTTCATCTAAAAAAACAGTGAGATTTTGTGAATTTTATACAGTATCCAAACGTCGCGGATGCTGTTCTACCTAACCTCTGACAAGCCTCTATTTTCTTCATAAAAACATGCATATTTTTTCTCTTTTAGAAGTTCATATAAAGTATTTGAAATCAAGAATCAATGGAATATTATAAGAATATTAAAAAAATAAAACATTTAATTTATTTATGTTATCATACAAAAAACATTTGTTTTCTCAATTAATCCCCCTAGTTGGATTCGTCTATATTGCACATATTTACAACAGGAAAGACACTAAGAAAAAAAGATTTTGTTGAAGGGATGAAACATTACAAAACTCTTATTTAGGACCTTATGACATCCTCTTTTCTAGCAATATCGAGTTATCCCAAAAAACGTATATTTACTAACATAGATTACAGGTGGTGTATTGTGAAAGAAATAGTATTCGTTCAAAATAAAAAAAGACTCCTTATGAAATTCGAATTTTTAAAAAAGGATTTAGTACTTACCATTTCACTGATACTAGCAATTGTAAGCTGCTTAATACATTCGCCAAAGATCGAATATATTAACTTTGAAGTGTTAATTAGCTTATTTAATCTGATGGTAGCCATTAAGGCCTTGGAACAGCTAAAGATATTAGACAAACTTGCCGTTGCGATTTTAAATAAATGCAATAACAGCAGGTCAATATCTATTATTCTAATTTTGTTATGCTTTATTTGCTCCATGTTTGTAACAAATGATGTTGCTCTCCTCACTTTTGTACCAATAACACTTGTCATTAGTAAAAAAACACAAATGAACATGATGGAGACAATCATCCTGCAGACAATTGCAGCAAACATCGGTAGTAGCTTGATGCCTATGGGAAACCCACAAAATTTATACCTATATTCTTACTATGGAATTAAGCTCATCCCATTTTTAGGTTCAATTCTGCTTTTAGCTGTACTTGGAATTAGTTTATTATTTATATTTACTCAAAAACTTCAAAAAACAGATTTGAAAATAGAACTACCTGTTATTACCGTGAAAAATCGAAAAAAAGCTACCGTCTGGATTTTGATACTTATTACTATCATTGCATCTATTTTTGGTGTTATTAATTATTACATCGCGCTAATAGTCACACTGATAGCAGCATTTACGTTAGATAGAAACTTACTATTTAAGATCGATTACTTTCTTCTAATAACCTTTGTCTGTTTTTTTATTTTTATCGGAAACATTTCCCATTCCGATGCACTGGGGACATTTGCTCGCGCTAATTTAAGAGGAGATACTTCAGTCTTCTTTAGTTCCATATTTTTGAGTCAATTGATTAGCAATTTTCCTACTTCAATTCTTCTATCAAACTTTACTTCTGATTGGAAAGCTTTATTACTAGGAGTAAATATTGGAGGGCTTGGAACAATTATCGCATCTTTAGCCAGTGTAATCTCCTATAAACTATTCATTCAGGCCAATGTTAAAGAGAGTAAGGCATATTTAATTAAATTTAGCATTTACAACTTTTCATTTTTAATCATACTTACATGTATACAATACTTTATCTTTAAATTTCTAAAAATTTTTTAAAAAATTGATTCCTTTAGAAAAACCCAAATTTCTCAGCATTAAATTGAGAAATTTGGGTTTTAATATAGGTATGTTTAAAGAGCTACAACAAAGTTACCATCAATTTAATATTTTGAGATGTTCCCAAAGCGAAAACCTTTTAGCTTTTACGTTATTTAATAGAGTTCGGTTCATTTTTTATGCACTCAGTTATATAATAAATGACTGAATTTATAGGGTAATAACTTTCAATTAATAATAGAAATATAACTTATTACAATGTTATTTCATTTTTGAAGTCCTCTTCACAAAATCTTTAATGTCCCTCAATTTTTTTCCGCTAATATTATCTTTGATCGTTGAATCTATTTCAATTTCTAATTTTGCAAATGCTGCTCCTACACAATTATAGATACTTGATCCAAAAGCAAGATGTCTTGCAGTACCACTAAATGCCTTTTTAATATCAATGTCAGGACGATAAACGGTGAATTTATCAAACCTTTCAAATACGTTAGAGTCACAATTTGTTGCACCAATCATACAGTAGTATCCACATAACTAGTTACATTCTCCTTTTTCTATTGTTAATAGCTTCGTAATAAAAGCTGTTAAACAGCAAAAGTGCGAAGTCTTAAATTAGACTTCGCACCTTATACAAATTTACAATCCGTGACGATACCAACACAAATGCAATACTATATACATAATCACTCATTATATGTGTTGCTCTTTTAATTGGCCAATGTATAAACAAATCCTTTTACTTAGCCATCCTTCATGATTGGCTTGATTGTTTCTAGATACTTAATCCCTCTATACTCATTTCAAGCGGTAATCCATTCCGATGGAAATTACAAATGACAAAATTTATCCGTTTTTCCTACTTGCTAAATTCAGCAAGTAAAATGTTTTTAAAAAATTCCGGGTTATTAATGTTTAAACTGTTCGAATTGATAGCGAGTATATGTTTACCTCCAAGTGTTCCACCAACAAAAGTGGAAAACCCTGGAACGGCCCCCCTGTGTCCCCATACTGAGACACCGTTCGGAAGCTTAATTTCAAGGATTCCAAGACCATATCCGGTTCCCTCTCTATTTGTAGGAACTGTAGTAAGCATTTGTTTTAACTGCTGTTCCTTCAGTAATTTGCCACCTAGTAAGTAAGAGAAGAATTTGCTTAAGTCGTCAGCAGTAGAAATCATATCTCCATCCGAGCTACCTGGGTTAATATAAGTAACGTCTTTTAGCTCACTCGCTCCGTCTAGTTGCAAATAGCCACGGGCATGCTTAGTCCCTGGAATCACGCTTGAATTGCCAGGTAGGAATGTATTTGACAAATCAAGCGGTTCAATAATCCGATTTTCAACCTCTTCGGCATAACTGTTGCCAGTTACTTTTTCAATAAGGATCCCCAGTAATACGTATCCTGTGTTTGAATAAGACCAACCCTTTCCTGGGGCAAAGTCTGGGGGAAGTGAAATCCCCATCTTTACAAATTCTTCAGCCGTATACGATTTTTTTATATCCGTAATATCAAAGTCTTTTGAATTTATATAGTCAGCAATACCACTTGTATGATTCAATATTTGCCGGATAGTAATCTGGTTACCATCATATCCGTTTCCTTGAATCACACCAGGTAACCATTTTTCAATTGAGTCGTCTAGATTCAAACGGTTCTCTCCAGATAATTGAAGTAGAACTGTTGCAATGAACGTTTTCGTCACACTGCCAATGCGAAAGCGAAAATCTGCTTTCATTGGTTTCTTAGTTCTCAAATCCGCTATCCCAGCACTATAACTCCAAGTTTTACCCCCCTTAGAAATTTGAGCGAGTATTCCCGGGTATCCAAGTTGCAGTTCATCTCGCATTGCTTTCTTAACGGAAGTACGATCGCTTTTCGTACTTGTTTGTAACGAACTAGATACATTTTGCGTAGGTTCTGCTTTTACAATTGATGTTGGTGTTATGTATAACAGGGAACTTCCAGCTATTAAAAGTGCTAGACTTGCACATGTAATTTTACTGCGTGTTTTCATAAAGAATTCCTCTCTTCTATTAAAATTGTATAGATAGTTGATAGCAGTGTCATATACGAACCACACAGCTATCCATTCTCCCAATGATGAAAAGGCAACAATGCATTTGCAATCATTGTACTCATTATTTTCACAAAACACTCTTGTTACTGATTGTTATATATAGGCCGTACTTATCCCCCCTTCACGACTCCTTATATTTTTATCCTACACAATGAAAATCTCTTTTTTCTTACCTATTCCTTACAAATTCCTTACATACAAAATCACTTGTACACTAGGGTTGAAGTAGCATCTGTGCCCGAAAGCGCAAAAAACACCGATGCTTTTCGCTTCAGTGTTTTTGCGCTTTACATATTGAAGATTCGTTTTACTCTTAACAGGTTAAACTGCTAATTTTTTCTAATGCGATTATTCTTCTTGCTATATAAAACAAATTTCATTGTGTTATATGAAACACTATGAAATTTGTCATTAAGGCATATTATTCTAAATTTATTGATGTACTTGAGATGGACTCACTTTTTGAATTTGAACAAGTATATCAAACGCTTTACCTAATGATATATCAACAGTTTTTGGTATATCAGGCCCTTCGGTAGTTATTCCAGCGAAAATTGGATGTTGTTCGTGTAACCAAGTTTTTGTCACGCCGTTCGCCTTACGTAAATCAATAAAAAATTGATCTTTTTTGACCTGTCCAAAAATGTAGTTATAACTGTTTGGATCATCCAATTTTAATGTTCCATAGGGGCCAAATTCACCGTCACTATTAATTGGCCACAGTAAGACTTTATTTCAAACCCACAAAAAATAGATTACCTGTACAATAAAAAGTATAGGTAATCTATTTTTTTTGAGATTAATAAAAACCTAATTTATTTTTTGAATTCTTCCATCAATAATAGACTGAATTGGTTCTTTTGATTTTTTTATATAATCTACTAATGCTTCAAAATCAGTTGGTCCTGTTTCAGCATCTTTACCGTTTTTAAAAGATACAAATCCATCTCCACCTGAAGCTAGAAATGCGTTAGCAACGACGCTGTAAGTTTTCGAAGGAATAATTTCTTCTCCATTTGTTAAGCGAATACTTGTTACTTTTTCTCCATTAGGCTTGTTCGCATCCCAAGTGTATTGGATCCCTGAAATTTGAAGCATTCTTGTTATGTCTTTTTGCCATTGTTGATTTAAAATATCACGAATGTCTTGACCTGTTAAATTTACTTTTATTAATTGATTTCCGAATGGTTGAATACCATATATCTCTCCCCATGTAATATCACCAGCATCTAAGTCATTACGAATACCACCAGGATTCATAAGTGCAATTTGGGATTGCATTGTTGCACGCTGGGCATCAGCAACCAAATTTCCGAGAGTAGATTCACCAGCCGTATTGAGTTTGCGATCTAGTGGAGCAATAGACTTACCTACAACTTCATTAACAAGAGGTGCGATTTTTGCTTGATATTTCTCCATCTTCTTCTTTATTTTTTTATCAGGCTCCATGCCTTCATGGTAAGTTGTAACAATTTCTGCTTTTTTCTCAACAATATCTTGTGTCTTACGGTCAATCTTTACATCAACATCAGCAAAAGCCATACCATATGAATTTGCTTGTACGACAAGTTTATTATTAACAGTTCCATTTACATACGTGTGGCTATGCCCACCAAAAATAACATCGACTTCTGGATCAGTCTCATTTGCTAATCGGACGATATCACCATTCGTTACGCCGTTCCCATCTGTTGTACCTCCGTTATGTGCAAGAACAACGATAGATTTAACGCCTAGTTTTTTTAATTGCTTTACGGATTTGTTAATAGCTTCAACTTCATCTGTAATTTCCACATTCTTTAGCATAGTAGGCATAACAAGGTTAGGAACATCCGTTGTTACAACTCCGATAAATCCAACAGGAACTCCTTGTACCTTTTTTATAGTGAATGGTGGTAAAAATAAACGACCGGTGGATTTATTATAGAAATTTGCAGCAACATATGGGAATTTTGCTCCTTTAAAATTCCCTGTTTTCTCATGATATCCACCATAAATAAGGCGGTTCATTTCCGCAACACCTTCATCAAATTCATGATTTCCTATAGTTCCAACATCGAATTTCAAATCATTTAGAAATTCAATCGTAGGTTCGTCTTGTAATAATGCTGAAACAGGAGTACTTGCTCCAACAACATCGCCAGCATGTACCTTTAATGTATTCGGATTTTGTTTTTCACGATCACGTAAATAAGCCCCTAAGTACTCAATTCCCCCTGCATCTTTATTGTTAATTTTTTTTACAGTGTCTAGTTGCCCATGAAAATCGTTAATACCGAGCATTTGCACATCTATGTAGCGGTTTGGTTCTGTACTCGCTTGGATTGAAGGCGCAGCAAATACACTAGTAAAAGTAACTGTACTTAATGCTAAAGCAACTGGAATGATTTTTTTCAACATAAAATTTCTCTCCCCTAATTAAAATCTGACATAATACGATGTTATTTTAATATATTAAGAGAATTATTTCCATAAAAATTCTACCAATTATAAAAATTAATAAGATTTTATTGTTTTCTGACAAGATATTTTTTCCTCAAAAAAATGTATATTTCTTTGTTTTGAGGAAGAAATATTATCTTGATAGTAATATAACAATACTTCTAAGAAATCTAAAAAACTCTAATCAATACATTTTAGCTGTTAAGAAGAATATTCAATCCAAAACTTATGGCGATTTATTAACCTAACATCTCAATATCAATATTTAAAAAGATGCTCCTGGATTTATCCAAGAGCATCTTTTATAAAGCTTTATTTTAACTTATTTATAATGTCTCAATTAACAATTATATAGTTGTAATCAGTCCTTTAAAAATGATAGGAGTGCTTCATTAAATTCTTTAGCATGCGTTGCATTGAGCCCATGTGGACCACCCTTTATTAATGCTACTTTAGAATTAGGAATTGCTTCATGTGTTAATTTCCCACTATATTCATATGGTACAGTTGCATCTGAATCACCATGAATGATAAGGGTAGGTATATTAATCTTGGCTAAATCGCTTCTGAAGTCTGTTTTGCTGAAAGCAGCGATACAATCTAATGTTCCTTTAGGTGATGCACCCGCAGCGATATCCCTATTGTAAAGTCGAAATGGTTCACTAACTAAGTCAGTTCGATCTCCAGCAGCAAAAAAACCTTTCGTAAACTCATCAAGGAATGCTATGCGATCACTTTTCACTCCATTTTCAAATCCTTGAATTGCTACATCATCTAATACACCCTCAGGATGATCTGCTGACTTGTAAAGGAATGGTGGTACAGCTCCGGCAAATACAGCCTTCTCTATTCTATGGGTTCCATATTTCCCAATATACCGGGCTACTTCGCCTCCCCCCATAGAAAAACCAACAAGTGTGACATTTTGAAGCTCTAAATGTTCTAATAGTTGATGTAAATCAGAAGTAAAGGTATCATATTCATACCCTTCCCACGGCTGAGATGATTTTCCAAAGCCTCGACGATCATATGTTATAACTCTGTATCCAGCCTCAACAAGAGCGGGAACTTGATATTCCCAAGATCGACCACTTAACGGCCAACCATGAATGAGTACAACTGGTTTTCCTATACCATGATCCTCATAATATATCTCAATTGGTGCTTGATTTTCGGTTCCTACAGTAATTTTTGCCATTCTCCTACCTCCTTTAATATGTATCCTTTTCTTCAATAATTCGGATGAATCTCATAAGCTATTCATGCACGTTTATGTTGTGAACTCTAAGTATGAAACTCTATTGTTCCAATGCATTTTTTCTCCGTTTGGAACAATCCCCCCTCTAATACCTTTTTCATCATAAAATAATTACTGAACATTACTCATATTCAATTGTAATAACAAAAATAGGTGACTATCAATATTGTTCTATCTATAGGATGTATAGGTAAAACCAATCTATTTTATAGTGAAAACAACTATAGTTACGACCTATACAAATTATAGATAATTTAGAATTGATTAATGAATCAGTTTTCAAATACTATAAATTTGTATAGCACTTCATGTTCTGTGAATGCTGCTATAACCAATATTATTGGTCAGCTTAGTTATAAACGAAGAAACTTATGATAGTATTCGACTATTTAAACTTTCTTCGATTACTTAATTTTTAGGAGGAATACATAATGACTGATCTCTATTCTCGTATTAACAAAGATGATGCTGTCGTGCTTTTAGTAGATCATCAAACTGGTCTTATGTCCGGACTAGTACGTGACTATGGTGTTGATGAATTCAAGAACAATGTTTTAGCTCTTGCTCATACTGCTAAGTTTTTTGATTTACCAGTTATTTTAACAACAAGTTTTGAAAACGGACCTAACGGACCTTTAATGCAAGAATTGGTTGATCTCTTTCCTCATGCACCAAAAATAGCTCGACCTGGACAAATTAACGCATGGGATAATGATGATTTTGTAAAAGCAATCGAAGAAACTGGAAAAAAGCAAATTATCATCGCCGGCGTAGTTACGGACGTTTGTGTTGCTTTCCCTGCACTTTCCGCTATAAAAGCTGGATATGAAGTATTTGCTGTTACTGATGCTTCAGGTACTTTCAATAAACAAGTTGCAGATGCTGCAAATACTCGTATGGCACATAGTGGTGTGCAACTTATGAACTGGTTTAGCGTAGCTTGCGAATTACAACGCGATTGGCGCAACGATGTCGAAGGTTTTGGCAATTTGCTTGCTAGCAATCTTCCAGGCTATCAAAATATAATTGGAAGCTATATGGGCGCACAGCGAGATCTTAGTAAACAAAATGCATAAATGTATTTCAAGGAAATAGCTTTAAATCACTTTTTAAAAAATGGATAGTATACATTTAGTGCTGATTAAATCAGCACTCTCTTTTTAATTAACAGAAAAAACATTATTTTCAATAATATTGATTTTAAACAATTAAAAAAGGAGCGTTTTATTATGAGTAATTTAGAATTGTTAAATCCGGAGAACAGTGCCTTAATTTTGATTGATTTTCAGCCTCAAATGACTTTTGGAGTTGCAAGTATTGATAGACAAACATTGATTAATAACGTTATGCTGCTTGCTAAATCAGCAAAAACTTTTAACGTACCTACTATTCTTACTACAGTTGAAACACGCAGCTTTTCTGGTTATTTTTGGCCGCAAATTCTTGACATATTCCCAAACCATGAAATTATAGAACGCAGTTCAATGAATTCTTGGGAAGATCCAAAATTTGTTGAAGCAGTTAAAGCAACAGGTAGAAAGAAATTAATATTTGCAGCACTTTGGACTGAAGTTTGCCTTGCATTCCCTGTGCTTGAAGCAATTAAAGCTGGCTATGAGGTGTATGCAGTTGATGATGCTTCAGGTGGTACTAGTTTGACAGCACATAACGCTGCTATGCGTCGTGTAGAACAAGCTGGTGCAATTCCAGTGACAGCAATTCAAGTTTTACTTGAATACCAACGTGATTGGGCACACAAAGACACTTATGATGCTGTAATGGAGATTGTAAAAGAACACACTGGCGCTTATGGTCAAGGTGTAGAATACGCATATACTATGGTTCACGGCGCGCTTCCAAGCAGAAAAATATGAAACTAGAAGGAGTAGCTGTCGAAGAGACTCATACAGAGAACACAATGGATGCTGCTAATCCAGTAACAACGATTGTTACATGGGAAATTCAACAGGGTAAAGAAAAACAGTTTGAAACATGGAGACATGAAATTGAGGCTGCGGCTATTAAATTCCCAGGACATTTAGGTGTAAATCTAATAGTCCCAAGTAACGAATCCAGAGAGTATACTGTTATTTTTCGCTTTGATACGTATGAGCATCTACGTGCTTGGCAAGAATCAGATGTTCGCCGGGATTTGTTAAAAACGGCCGAGCAATTTCAAGCCACTAATCCAACTTACAAAACTGAAAGCAGTTTGGCTTATTGGTTTGTTACTCCGAAAACGCCAGTTCCACCGCCAAAATGGAAAATGTCTATCGTTACCCTTTTGGGTGTATGGCCTCTTAGCATGTTAGTTCCTAAATTGATAGGACCTATTATAAAACATATGAATCCTATTATGTCAGCTTTTTTTGTTTCTGTATGTATAGTGTCCTTGCTATCATGGGTAGTCATGCCGATTTTCGGTAAATTATTTCATCCATGGTTACAAAATAATAGAAAGTAGACGAGGTGTGAACATGACTTTACCGGATATGATCTTATATAACGGAAAAATTACTACCCTTGACCCTTCTCAACCTGAGGTATCTGCTATCGCCATAACTGATGGTTTAGTCACTGCAGTAGGTGGAGATGAGCTTCTTAATAGTGCCACGGAAAAAACAAAGAAAATAGACCTTAAAAGAAAGAGAGCTATTCCAGGCCTGAATGACTCTCATATACACGTTATTCGTGGTGGTCTACATTATAATATGGAATTACGTTGGGAAGGCGTGCCATCACTTTTTATTGCTCTAGAAATGCTCAAAGAACAGGCAAGGCGTACACCTGCTCCTCAGTGGGTAAGAGTAGTTGGAGGTTGGTCTGAATTTCAATTTAAAGAGAGACGGTTGCCAACTTTGGAAGAAATTAATGCCGTTTCTGAACACACTCCTGTCTTTGTGCTACATCTTTACGATAGAGCACTTGTAAATCGTGCAGGGCTGCATGCACTGGGATATACGAAAGATACACCAGACCCTCCAGGCTGCTTAATTGAGCGGGATAAACGAGGTAATCCAACAGGCCTTTTAATTGCGAATCCTAACGCTTCTATTCTTTATTCAAGTTTGGGTAAAGCACCAGTACTTAATTTTGACGACCAGATTAACTCAACTCGCCATTTTATGCGCGAATTAAATAGATTAGGTATTACAAGTGCTATTGACGCAGGTGGTGGATTCCAAAATTATCCGGATGATTACAAAGTTGTTGAACATTTAGCCGAGAAGGAACAATTAACTTTGCGTATTGCTTATAATCTATTTACGCAAAATCCAAATCATGAATATGAAGACTTTGCTTCATGGGCAAAAATTGTTTCTCCAGGTCAAGGAAGTGATAAGTATAAAATGAATGGTGCCGGAGAGATGTTAGTATTCTCAGCAGCCGATTTTGAAAAATTTCAAATGCCACGGCCTGAACTAGCTACGATGATGGAAGCTGACTTAAAGAAAGTAATTTCTCTATTGGTGGAAAACCGTTGGCCCTTCCGTTTACATGCAACTTATGATGAGTCAATCACACGTTTCTTAAATGTATTTGAGGAAGTTAACAGTGAAATTCCTTTTAATGGTCTACGATGGTGGTTTGACCATGCAGAAACAATCTCAGATCGTAGTATGGAACGTGTTAAGGCTTTAAATGGCGGTATTGCCATCCAAGACCGCATGGCTTTTCAAGGTGAATACTTTGTTGATTTATACGGAAAGGAAGCTGCAAAGCGTACTCCTCCGATTTATCGTATGTTAGACCTTGGTATACCTGTTGGCGCCGGTAGTGATGCAACTAGGGTTTCCAGCTATAACCCTTGGGTTGCCCTTTACTGGATGGTTGCCGGAAAAACCATTGGTGGGCTTTCCATATACGATGAAAAAAATAAACTTGATAGAAAAGTAGCCCTGGAATTATATTCAAAAGGAAGTGCGTGGTTCTCTGATGATGAAGGTAAAAAGGGAACCCTGGCAGTAGGTCAGTTTGCTGATCTTGCTGTATTGTCTGCTGACTACTTTACTGTGCCAGAAGAAGAAATCAAAAACCTTGAATCATTACTCACCATTATGGGTGGGCAGGTTGTTTATGGAAATGATGAATTTAAAAATTTATCACCTGAATTGCCGCCAGCATCACCTGATTGGTCACCGACGGGCGTTTATGGTTATGGTGGTGCTAACCTAGCCAACACTATACTTTCCCACGATTCCCATGATAACAAGTTACATAGTTGCAGTAACCCTCTCCATCAACACACTCATACCGTAATAGGAAAAGATGGAACTACATGGGGTATCGGTTGTACTTGCTTTGCTTTCTAAGTCAAAACCACCGGTATAATGCCGGTGGTTTTCTTTCTGCAATAAGGGTATGTAGATTCGAAATAGCATTTTATATCCCTACATGGAATGTGTTACTATGCGATAAGACCGAAGAATTGATTGATTAACTTAACTTGTTTTTGATAGCCTTCTCTCCTTGCAAAGTCTGTCCTTTTTTCCTTAATTAAAAGTCAATGGTATCCCCCTCTTGATCGACTACACCACACATATAAATCCACTGCCCTTTGACTTTAATATAGATCTTAATTTTTCAATTGTTACACTAGAATCATTATTATTTCTATTACACTGATACTTTTTGCGAATCATTTAACTTCTGCATAAAGATACGTGCTGCAAAACTTAAAAATTTATCATCAAAGTGAATAAGATTAATATCTTGGCTTGGTGTTGGATCAGTAATACGAACTATGCTCAAAGTATCATTATTAACAAAGTTAACCAGTGAAAGAGGTATTATGGCAACCCCATGTCCATTGTATACAAGGCTCAATAGAGAAATAGAAGATTTTGTTTCTATATTTGCTTCAGATAAAGATAACCCTAAACTCTCACAATATATCTTAATAGATTCACGACAACTACATGAAACCATTATTCTACTCAGCCCTACTAATTCTCGAAAAGAAACAAATGATTTTTCATTCAAAGGATGATTTTTTGGAATTACAAGGACGAGCTCTTCACTATACAAAAGGGTGCTTGTTAATATGTCTGGAATTTGAGCACTACGTGTAATCCCGAAATCAATATTTTTGTCAACGATTTGATTTACAGCAACTTCGGATTCTATAATCTTTACTACAATGTTGGGATAATGTTGTTGAAACTTCATAATATAAGGTGTTAAATAAGTGAGATCCTCTAATAAACCTCCTATAGTAATCACACCTCTTTTTACACCCTTTAATTCAAAAATTTCATTATACACGTCATCAAATTGTTGCATGATAAATTTTCCTTTATCAAATAGCAGCTTACCCGCTTCTGTCATTTTGATACCTCTTCCAACTCGATGAAACAAGGGTGTATCAAGTTCCCCTTCTAAAACACGGATTTGTTGACTTAAAGTCGGCTGTGAAATACCTAGAACTTCCGCAGCTTTAGTGAAACTATTATTATTACAAACTTGAATAAAATACTCTAAATGACGTAATTCCATTCTTGATACCCACTCTCCGCTTTATGAAAGATTTATAATTTAAAGGACGATATGTATACGTTAACATAACAACTTTATTTCATGCTATACCAATTGAAATTACATGGTTTATTCATTTTGTATTATAATAAATTTACTACCATTTATTAATTTTTCCTCCTATTTATTTAAATTAGATTTAATTAGGACATTACTAATTCGAGATATATTTCTAAAAATTTATAGTTCGAGTGCATAATACCCTAATTTTTTCAACTTTTCGATTATCATTTTTTTCTCAATATAGTCCAAACCACCAAATATATGCCGAATCGCCTCTTTATGCTGAGGAAAAATACTATCCATTAACTGAATACCATCTGAAGTAATTGACGCATACGTGACACGGCGGTCTTTTGGACATGGTTTTCGTATTAAGAACCTCTTCTTTTCCAACTTATCCACTACATACGTGATACTACTACTTGCAAGTAATATTTTCCCTCCAATTTTTTGTATAGGCTGATCGCCTTTACTATATAGTAGCTCAAGCACTGCAAATTCAGTTGGATTAAGTCCATAACTTTTTATATCCTCTTCAATACGCTTAGTAATTGCCTGTGCTGCCCTTGATAATGTAACAAATAACTTTAAAGATAAGCTCTCATCATTAATCACACTCATAATTACCAATCCTTTACAAGTTATCTTGAATTCGAGATTTATTATATTATCGTCGAAATATTATGTCAATAATTCATTTTAGTTTTATTAAGCCCCTTATCATTTATTTCTCAACATAAGAAATATGGAATTAGAAGAAAAAATTGTTAATATATAAGTATCTCAATTACGTTATTTCTTTTAAAGAGAGCTTGTATTCTAACGCAAGTTCTCCTTTTTTATATTCTAAATTGAATCCGGACAAAGTTCACATATTGAGTCTGCCCATGTATATGCTATAGTTTTTAAACAAAGATTAGAGCCCTCCTACAAGAAGGAGAGCTCTAATCTTTCATATAAATATTCACAATTTTTATCATTGCGGGGACATCAAAACTTTAACTTGATAGGGATATGGCACTACCCCAATTAATAAATATTATTAACTATATATCTATCATATTTTTTATAAACAGGACTAATTAGATTTAAAAAAAGATTTCTTTTTCTTTACTCGTAATAAATCACCTGTCCACCCTTTGAATCGCATATACATATACATACCTACCGTTGTGAAAATAATAAATAAGAGAGCGATTAAATAGCTATATTTCCATTCTAGTTCAGGCATGTATTTAAAATTCATTCCCCATAATGCTCCTAAAGCTGTCAAAGGCGTACTCACAGCAGTTAATACAGTAAGAGCTTTCATAATTTCATTCCCACGATGAGAAGAAACAACTTCTTGTAAATGAATCATCGTGTCTAATTCTTCTTGGTACTCTTTAACAAGTTGTAATCCACGCTCTAATTTTACGTGTGTTTGTTTATAACAAAGGGTGTTTGTTAAGTTTTCTAACCAAGCTTCCTCCAAGCCTTGTAACACTTCCTGTATTAAGCGAAACACATGTGTGTTCATAAATAATTCATGACGAATATGATAAATTCTTTCTAAAACTGCTATGTTATTATGATGATAAAAATCCCATAATACATTTCTGAAATTGTTTTCAAAATAGTCAACCTTTCGTAAATAGTGAGATATAAATATTGATAAGATAGCACATACTCCTTCAGCGGAACTATTACAATTTTTTATACCCATAGGGAAATTATGTATTAATTTTTGGAAATCCTCTTCCTCTTTTTCCTGAACTGTTATCAGTATTCCATGAGCTACGAAATAATGAAGAAATTTTTGAATTTTGGCGTCCTTTTTATCTTGATCATATAAAAACGAACCATATACACAAGTTTGACTTGGTGATAACGTATAAACATATAATCCATTTTCACAAGGAGAACTTATTTTCTTTACAAATTGAGAGAAATAAGATGTTACATCACGAGGGATTATAGAAGAAAGTTTTTCAAGCTCACTAGTTTTCACATGATACCAACTCCATTTCGTCATTTTTATGCATTCCATATTATTCTTCCTTTCTAAATAGTTTTATGTTTGATCGAATCATATCCGTAATACGAAATTTGTATGTAGGTATTCATGTCTTGGAGGAAAAGTTTTTAAATCATCTAAATTACAAAATAAATGACATAGGAGGTCTTATTCTTTTAAAAGGAAGACCCCCTATATATTAGTTATTTTTATTTTCAATTTTAAACATTTCCTCTATACAAGCACTTTTTATCTTTTCTTATAAAGAATTTATTATATGTGGAAAAGAAGCTACATAATTTGGCACGTCTATTCAATGAACTCCATTTCAGTCGTTATTATAATTTGGATTCATATGCAGATTGATTGGTGATGTCCTCAAATACTTGACTTCCAATAATATAGTATCCATGAAGCGCGGCCTCTTTTGAAGCGTCTACCATACGGAAAGAAGCAATTTCACCTTGCATTTTTTCAATTCGTTTTTTGTGGATATCTACTATTCCTCCGGTCCAAATAATAGTATCATACTGGTCTAACTTAAATTGTTCTTGTAATACACGCATGACGTCTTGGAAGTGTGCATCCAACTCTTTTTGAATTAAAATATCCACCTGACTTGTCTCATAATTTTCGTCTCGATCTCCATATCCTTTTTCTAATATTTTTGGCATGTCGTTAATATGCAATTGATTACTTTCACCCGCATGATTCTGCAGGATATTCTTAATATTTTTCAAAGGCTTGCTACATCCTAGTTCCGTCTCATAATGATTTAAAATGAGATTCTGTTTCATATCTGCCATTTCTAATGTACGAAATCCACCATCAATAATTAAGATGCGATCTTGTTCCTGAATAATTCCCTCTTTTAAGAAATAGGCATGTAAAGCGACTGGTTGCTGAAGAATCAAAGCATTTTCCACCGTAATATTAATAAATTTCCCATCAATTTGCACGGAAGTTTCTTTTTTTAGTGCATGTTGTAATTGCTCGTGCTGACTACCAAAACAAGTGACTGGAAGCCCGGTAACAACTAAAGGTAACACGACATTTTCTTTATAATCCTTTGCAATGCAACCAAATATTTGTTGTTTAAAACGTTCGCTTTCATAATAATTTTCTATTTCTTCATTAAATGGAGGAAGCAATGAAGCGTCAGATTGATGTGCTTCATTTCCCATGTAGTATGCAAAGTCTAAGTCTATAAAACTCACCTTTGTTAAATCTTCACTGTCAGTATGATTAGGTACAGGGGCTAGTGTGGAAGCTTCACTCTTAATCGTCATCTCAGAATCTACATCCTGTCGATATGCCCGCTTGGTAAAGCCAATTCCTACATCAATTGCATACAGAGATTTCATACTTTTTTCCTCACTTTCTCTTTTAAGAATTAAATCTAGGCACTCTCTTCTTTCTCTTCTTTCCCTTCTTTCACATATTTCTTTTCATTTTCCGTTTTTTCTCCGTCTAGGTTCCTACTATTTTCATTTATTTCGTAATCCTTTTCATCTTTTTTCTTTTTGTTACTTTCGTTTTCTGTTAAGTCTTTAATGGTAGAAATGACAACTGGTGTGGCTGTAAGCAATTGTGGTAATGTTTGTTTTGCAACATTAGCTGCAGTTGCAGAGAATTGTTTACTTGTCTCAGTTACCTTCTCCAATGTTTCCTTTATGTTTCCTTCTTGTAGTTTTTCTTTTACGCTTTTTCCTTTTGTTTGTATAGCTTTCCGATTTTCTTTTTTTAATAGGGAGACGATGACTCCGGTCGTAATCCCAATCACAGCATATTTAAATATTGTATGTTTCATTTTTCTCACCCTTCTCTACTTTTATTTTCTTCAATGCTACAACTTAAAATAATTACCTTACCTATTGCAATCTATTAGAGAAAATGATAGGTTTGCGACTTCCTATCACTCGCCATTGGTGTTTCAGCTGTTACTAGGAGTAAAATCCTCCCTTGATCTAGCTTTTCTTCATATAAGTTAGCTTCCTCCTTCGACAATCCCATTTCTTCCATTTGATTTCGAAGTTCGTCCCCTTTTTTGGAGAAAAAGTTGATAATACTTGTTCCCAATCCTTGTTCTTTTACTCCAATCGTATTTGTGTTTGTATCATCCGCAATCTTTTTTGTTAGATGTTTTTCATGTGTTAAGACATACATGTCATCTTGGTGAATCCCTTGCAATTCTAGCTCTTTTACTTTCATAACTACTTCCTGTTCATTTTCATATTCATGAACCACCGGTTTTCTTTCATTCTTGTGCATTGTATTTTTCCTCCTTTAAATTTTTTATTTTTTTATTTAGTTGTTATGTAATATGTAATACACCTATTTTAAAGATGTTAAACCTAAATTTTCAAAAAATTTCATAAAATAAGTTATAAATGTTTTTGAATATCACAGCGATGTCACGAGAAGTTTGCTTTGATAAAAGTGCTACAAATAACGATTTGTTTGGAAAGCAAGCCCATTGTTTTATAGAAAATTTCTATTTAGAAAAAGTTACAAAAGGAGTACAAGATATTTTTTTCGTTAATTAAATCCTAGGAAAATAAAAAAGCACTCTTTTTAAAAGAGTGCTAAAAAACATATAACCTAATAATGTTTCTAGTTTGATTACAGAAAGAAAGTCTTTATTAAAACATATAGTTGCTAATTTAATTGCGATCTTCCTTGCACCCAAGCAGCAATGTCATTTATAACATACTCAGGGATATTAGCAGGACTATAATATTCATCCGGTTTACTTATTTCTCCATCACCTTCTGTAAAGAAATGATTTAACTTCGGATATAGTCGATAATCGACGTTATCTCGTTCTTTTAATTGTTCTTTCCAAAGAGGAATTTCGATTTTTGATTGAACTTGATAGTCTCTTTCCCCTTGAATAATAAGAATCGGTGTCTTTTGTTCTTTTGACATTTCGGCTGCTTTAATTTTTCGGATAGAATCCCAAAATATTGCTGATCCTAAGTAAAAATCTTTTGGGGGATTCTGACTAGAGAAATTTGGATCATTTAATAATTCAAATTGTGCTTTGTAGAATTTATATTCATCTAGATTCATTGCTCCAATAGAAAAAAGGTACTCAAATTGATCTAAAACAACGTCTTGGATCGTACGAGCTGGCCCACCCATTACAATTGCCCCAGCAATATTATTATTTTGGTCTTTTTCAATCATTTTCGGAAGCATCATTCCACCTTGACTATGACCAAGAATATATATTTGATTCTTATTTATTAGAGGCTCATTTTTAAGAAATTGAGTTACAAAAAGAGCATCATCTGTTGTCTCTTTATCAACTGTATAAAAGGGACTAAATTGTGTTTTCAACCCATGTTCATAAGTTCTTTTATTATAGCGAAGAACAGCAATTCCCTTCGATGCAAGACCTTCAGCTAAATCGCGAAATGGTTTTAAAGCAAACGCTGTTTCATCCTGATCGGTTGCTCCTGATCCTTGAACAAGAATAACCGCTGGAAAAGGACCCTTTCCTTTTGGAACCGACAATGTTCCTGGTAATGGAAATGCACCACTTCCAACTACTACTTCTTTATCAACAAATGATTCAGGCTTACTATATGATGGACGCTCTGCAACAGGACTAAACGACATGCTTAGTTGAAAATCGTCTATTTTTCCAGATGGATCTAGTTTAATTAGTAAAGGTACAGTCATTTTTTCAAAAACTAATTGAATCTCCACATTTGTATGAACAGGATTTGTCTCTTTTTGTGTAACCTCTCCAATTTCTATAAAAGAACCTGCTTGTAATTGTACTGGGAGTCCCTCCCAATAGCTCTTCAGCCATTCTTCGGATATTATTTTCTGTAATGACCTTGAGGTTAAATCAAATGCAGATTTATAATCTTCACTATTCATATGACGAATAAATGAAAGAGTAGTAGATATAATAGGATTTTCATCATCACTATTGTCTACTTTTTTTATAGTTGTGTTTGCTTCCTTTAATTTCGAAATAAATTGATGGTTAAACGGATAATTATATGTATCAGGATATAAGCTTGTTTTCAATACTTCCGTATTCCGTCCCTCATACAAACTTGAAGAACTCGTAAAATTTTCAGGTAAAATTACTTCCTCCGCATATGAGACTGAGGGAATTGTTATTGAAAAAATCGCACTAACAAGTAATAACTTATTACTTGTTCTTCTTTTCTTACCCATACTTATTGATTCTCCTTTCAAAATTTAAAATTTCTAATACAGTATGCCAACTATAAGGAAAATAAAAATTATCAAAGAGATTAATAATCTATTTTACGATCCCCCCTAACTAATTAAAAATCTATCATTAACAAACTTCAATAAAAAATGCCCTCCCCCTCTTTTTTTATTGTTGGATTTTCCAAGGACTTAGAAGCACAGCACTAATTTACATGTAAATGACCCATGAGATTCTCTGTTTCAAAAGAAAAAAGCACCCCACTAGATGCTTTCTTTAATTGTTCTCACTCTCATTTATTTAGTTAATTCTCTTATTACTGTAAAATAAATTTATTCTATTTCCTAAATCTCACTTATTTCTTAATTCACTCATACCAATATAAAACCTAATAACCTATCCTCAAAAAATAAAGAAAACAGGTTATTTGGCTATTCATTCCGTAAGCTTACTGCTCAAGTTAGTCTTTTTTCACACGGTTAAACTTTATTAAGAAAACCTTAAGGAATTTCCCTCTATATTTATAAGAATTTTTTTCTATACTGAATCATGTAAATGAACAAGAGGAGAAACGATCATGAAGAAATTTGTAATTTGCATACTAGGAATAGGCCTCCCTATATACTTACTACCTTTCATATTACGCGGAGATTTAGACAGATTTAATCCGATTGCTGAAGAAAAGAATGTATATGCCGTTGCGAAAGGATATGGTGTTCCAGATTATCATCATAAAGGAAGAGCTATGTACTCACTAAAAGGTGTTGATGAATTAAGCAATGAAAAAGAATATAAAGTTGGAACGAACACGCCTAATGATTTTACAAGAAAAATTTACTTAAAAATTCATGTGAAAGGTAAGTATGTCTATTCCTACGATATTATTTCTGAAAAGGACATTCCAGAGAAAATAAGGGGACAATTGGAGATAGCAAAGAAATAAAAGAGCCAATTCGTACGAGTTGGCTCTTTATTATCGCTCCCATCTACCGTTTGGAGAATTCTTTCGATCGATTTATTAAGTTCGTTATCATTGTTTTAACAACCATTCTTCAATTACTTTAACTGTTTCATCCCGTTGTGCTTTTGACGTAATTAAGCTTGCATTATCACCTTTTTGCTCACCATACATGCCAAAATGAGCATGGTTTCCGCCTTTTATCATGTGCATAGTTGTATTCTTTGACATTAACTTTTTATTGTTCTCTATTTTTTCTACAGTTGCTAAAGCATCTACTTCTCCATAAATAGATAACATTGGAATCGATTTTGTAGAGAAATCATCTGCAGGATAAGAGCCTAAGAAAATGATCCCATCTACCTTGTCTTCATTCTGAAAGGCATACTTAGAAATCATAGCTCCGCCCATTGAATGTCCAGCAACGTACCATTTTTGAACTTCAGGGTACTGTTCAATTACACTATCTACCGCATTGATTCCAAGTATCGCTAAGTTTAATGGTAACTTAGGCATTACTACAAAATACCCATCTTTTGCAAGAGCTTCTCCTAAGTAACTATAAGCTTCAGCTTCTACTTTAGCACCTTGATAAAAAACAACCCCTATTTTAGCATCTTTCTGTCCAAAAACTATATTATCTTCATCTTTTTTATCATTCACTAACGACAAAGCCTCTTTCGTTGGTTTGTAAGTAAACTGGGACCAAGTAAAAAAAGTAATACTCCCTATAAGTAAAATACCAAGTAAAGAGTACAGAACAATTTTCATCCATTTCTTCATATGTATGACCTCCCTAAGATGTATATATTCTATACTTTAGATTATCATTAATAAACATAAAAACTCGAGCATTTTTATTGTGCTCAAGTTTTCATTTACGTCTTTAATTTATACTATAAATTGTCCAAGATAAATATGTAGCAAATGCAGACCATAAAAAATATGGAATTAGCAACCATGTCGATACTTTAGATAAATTGGAAGAAAACATAATGAGAAGTAACGTAGTAATAGCGACTAGTAAACAGTCTACTGTTGCTAAAAACAAATTTTTTTGACTGAATTGAAAGTAGCTGAACGCTTGATTGCACATATAATTTAAAAGGAATACAAACCAAAATGTTTTTGGCTTGAATCCATAGTTGTTGTAAATAATTGCAACTGATAATGCAATAAGTCCAAATAATACAGCCCATATCATTCCGATTGTCATACCAGGAGGTGTCCAAGACGGCTTTTCTAACGCATCATACCAAGTACGATCAATAGGGAATAAAACACTAGAAACATAAAACAAACCATATGTTAGTAAAAATACTATAATACTAGATTTTTTCATAAACATTCTCCTTTTTACTAGAAGATTATAGAAACTTTATATGATTAGTATGCCCTTGTAATGGATAAATTTCTAATATTTAAATTTCAAATACATATCGTTTAATCTATTTTATACGAACTCTTTCATACTTTTATATGCACACAGTGCTCTCTCTCTTGCTGCCTTATGATCAACGACTGGCAAAGGATATGTATTACCAAGCTTTATATTGGCCTTTTGTAAAATATGCTCAGGTGCTTCCCAAGGTTTATGTATATACTTATTCGGTATATCTCTTAATTCTGGTACCCATTTTCTTATATACTCTCCATTTTTATCAAACTTTTCTCCTTGTGTGATAGGATTAAAAATACGAAAGTACGGTGATGCATCTGCTCCACTTCCAGCAACCCATTGCCATCCCATTGTATTATTTGCAATATCAGCATCTAGTAGTGTATCCATAAACCATTTTGCTCCTTCTTGCCACGGAATTAACAAATGCTTTACAAGAAAAGAGGCTACAGCCATTCTTGTCCGATTATGCATAAAACCTGTTTTCCAAAGCTCCCGCATTCCCGCGTCAATAAACGGATAACCAGTTTCACCTTTTTGCCATACTCTTAATAACTCCTCTTCCTTATTCCACGGAAAATGTTCAAAGTTTTTATTAAGAGGTTTATATACTGTAAACGGATAGTGATATAGCAAATAATAAGAAAACTCTCGCCAAATTAATTGGCGTATAAAACTATTCACTTGTTTTTCAAAAAGACTACATTGTCTTTCGGTACTTTTATTTATTAAGTAATGATACATTAACTTCACTGATATTTGGCCAAATGAAAGATATGGCGCCAACATCGAATGAGCATTTTGATTTGGAAAATCTCTTCCTTCACTATAAGAGGCTAATTTGCTAGAGAAAAATTTCTTGAATGTTTTGTATGCCCCTTCCTCTGTAGGCTCCCATATTGATTCAATATGAGATGTCCACGGTATAGTTGGCAGCAAGTGTAATTCTGAAACAGATAAGCTTGCTGGTAAAGAGCTTCCCCATTTTATACTCTGCACTTTGCTAATAGGTTTAGGTATTACCTGCTTTTGAAATGCATTGTAAAAAGGCGTAAACACCTTATATTCAGTGTTGTCCTTCTTTTTTATAATCCACGGTTCTAATAATAAATGCGAATTAAATTCCTTACAAATAATACCTTTATCTTCTAACATCATTTTCATTTTTTGATTAGATTGTAATCTGTCCGGATCATAGCAAATATTCCAATATACAGCCGTTATATCTAATTGTTCTATGAGAGAAAGTATTTCTTCCTCCGTACGTCCTTTACGAATTATTAAAGTAGAGCCCAATGCCTCAAGTTGCTTCTTTACATCTATTACAGCATGGTGTAACCACCACTTTGCCGCACTTCCTATTGAAAAAGTTTCATCTTGTACATATACCGGAAGAACCTCCCCGGACTGAACAGCCTCAAATAGAGCTGGGTTATCATATAAACGAAAATCTTTTTGAAACATAACGATAATTTTGTTTTGCATGGCTACCTCTTCTGATTCTTAAAACATAATAAAATTTATTATACAACAGCAATTTATACATAAGAATTTATTTGTCTTTAATAAATTAGTTAACTTTTTCAACTATTTTATTAGTAGGAATTTTAACAACCGTTTCTTTTTCCCCTATTCTATCAATCTTGAAACCATGAACTTTAACATCAGACGGTACTAGTGGATGATGACAAATCATATCTATACTCTTCTCAATATTTTCACTAACATTTTCTTTTCCACTTAGCCATTCATCGAGGCTACCACTTGAAAATTCAGGCATGCAATTTTTAAAGAGATAGTCTAATTCTATATTATCTTTTATGAAATCACGTTGAGTTTGTAGATTAACTGAAGACGTTTCTTTATCCTCTATTCCGACAACAAAAATTTCTTTAACATTTTCTTGATAAATAGCAATAATAATAGATCTCATTATATCTCCATAAGGATGTACAATTACAGAATCATAGCTGTGTATAGTCAACATGTTTTCTTGGTGAATGTTAGTTACTTGTTGGATACTAGGCTCTATTCCGTGTTCAATGTCTGTTAATAATAAAACTTTTTTATTCTTTGAATTCATATGGAGCACTCCTTCTTCATTATTGTATTTATGAAACTTTTAAGCTAGTAACAATAATAATTGTTACCAGTTTTTCCAGCGTCCCTCTGGATCAACACTTGCAAGTCTAACCCATCCATTTTGAACTTTTTCTCGAAATGTGAAATCATTATTTAACAAACGTTCTATATATTCAATAGGTGCTTGAATGACAATTAGTAAACGAAGTGGTGAATGATACGTCTCACTATCTGACTGCATAACCGATTGCCAAGGTAAGCCTGGCAACAGGTCACTTGCATTCCCTTGCATAACACCGAGACCTGCCGTTACAGTTTGGGTTGTTTTGTTTCCACTACCATAATAATGAGGTGCTACAGTTGAAGCGTAATATTGTAAATTTATCCACTGAGCTACTGTTCCTGGTCCTGCAATAATGTTAGCTAATATATCGCCACTTTCATCCTGTTTCCAATCATAATTATGGAGGAACGCCCTACCTTCTAAGTCACAATCTTGAGTTAATTCTCGTTGCCCGATAATAAAAGATGCATTACGAGCTAATCCCCATTCTGGACGTATTTCACTCCAATCTTCTGCAAATCGATGTGCCTCTTTACTCGGATTTTTTATTTTCGTTTTAAAATTTGGTAATTGCGTTAAACGCTCTCTATTTGCATGTTGGCTCACATTTGGCATAATCGACTCGATACAATCAAATGCTTCTTGCGCAGCTTCCGAAAGTTCCGGGACGTAAATCCATTCCAATTCGTCCACTGTTGTTTTATGTTCAGCTGCTGCAAAAATGGTGTCCTCAGGAATTTTAATACCTTCAGCAGCCAATGCCTCTCTTACTTCTGGAAGATTACATAAAGTAGCAAAAACTCTTGCATTGAATCCCCCTGCTGCTCCGCCACAAGCACCACACTCAAGTGCTGCAGCATAAGGATTGTTCGTACTTTGACTACTATGTCCGCACATTACAACTAAAGGAGCAAATTTTTCTGTCAGTCCCACCATTTTTAAAGCTTGACGCACATAGTTCACTTTTTCTTCTTTCGTAAAACCGATAGGTATCTCGCCCTTTGTGTCATGAACATGATTAAGTGAGAATGTTGTATCAGGTTTTTGTAACATAGTTTTACGAAGGTTACGAATGAAAGCACCAACTCCTCTTGGGACAAAGCTTCTTGTCACCATTTGTAGACCAAATAAAGGACCACTTAACTCAGGTAGCGCCATACTCGTCAGTACGTTCTGTTTCATCGTTTTAAATGTATAACGTACCGAACTGCCTACCCTCTTACGTTGCTCATAAGATTTAAGTTCATTTTCATTTGTGAGCTCTTTTATTTGATGTTTCGGTTTGAGTATAACTGGCAAAGAAGGATGGTTGTTATTACTACCTAGTTCACTAGTTGCAATTGGTAATCCAAAGAAACCAGCTATTCCAAATGTTTCAAACGGACCTAATTTTTCAAGGTGGCGACGAAACGGTTCTGAACGTACATCAATACAGAATGCTAATTGAGCTAATACACGCTTTTTATCATTAGTTGCACGTTGTTTAGAAGCAATCTTCTTCCTTAATTGCTCTGCATGCGTCTGTTCCCAAGCTTCCAGCCAAAGTTTCCTACGAATATTTTCATCAAAACGATAAGCGAATACTAATAATTCACTTTGTTCAGCAGCAGGCATTTGTAACCATTCCCGTGTTGAAATATTCCCCCAATAGATCCAAGAAGCTATAAGCGGGACGATTGCAACTTTTTTCTCAACCTTTTGATTTTTTAAAGGTAAATAAGGCTTTGTAATAGCCAGCTCCATAGAAATTCGAACTGCTAAATATTCTATTAGGAGTTCCTGTTCCTGAATTGATTGTTGTGAACGCCATCGTATCATTCCTGCCCACCCAGGCAAAGAAAGTAAGTGCCCTTCAAGGTAAGCTTGTATGTTAGATTCAGAAATTCCTAGTTCAGATAATGCTCTCGCTAAAGCTACTTGGGCATCTTGTGGCCAATCTTTTAAAACTTTACGCTCATTTTTACTGAGCGCTGGATCAAATGTAATAAGGTGTTGCCATGCACGATAAAAACCTTTCTCTCGATTTGGCATCGTCCAACTTGATCCGGAGTCATCAAGATATAATTTACACCATTTAATGATATGATAATTAAGAATATCAGATAGGTTTTCACTATTTCGATTTTCTATAAGCGAACTTATTGGCTGCATAACAGAGGCTTTCATACTTGTTGTATTTATATATATCATTTCTTCTGCCAATTTATTTAATTCTGTCGATGATAATAAACTAGAAGGTAATTTTTCTAACTTTAAAGCTGCTTGGCAAAATCGCTCTGCTTTCTCTCGCGGAATATTAAAAGATTGTGAATCCAGCCAACGAGACAAACTCATTTGTAAAAATGATTCCTCAATCTCACCTTTCGCTTTTGCCGAATGAATCATGGAGGCACTAGGATAAATATCCACATTACGAGCTTCTTTTAACCAATTTGCGACTTGTTCAAATGATTGCTTTTCAAGTCCCATCCAAGGGTGATGAGCTGCAAACGTAGAGATAGGCCAAAGTGGCGCAATAACACGGCTAGCAGATGCAACTAAATCATTTATAGTATTTTCTTGCATATCAATGTTTGTATCTTTCTTTAATATTGACGGTATGCTCATCACGAATTACCTCCCTTTGATACATAATGTTTCAGATAGCTTGGGTGACTTTCTACTGACTTTCTTCTCGCCTCACCTACTCGAACTAACCAAAGATAAAGTACAGCGAATAAAGTAGAAGATTGATTACGAGTAACGAAAGTACTAATAACACTACTAAATAGTAAAATACATATAACAAAGATAACGGCTGGAGCTGAAGGTTGAACACTTTGATACATGTCAGTATGCAACCATTTGTAAAGAGAATTATGAACGGTAAAGTAAA
This sequence comes from Bacillus sp. FSL K6-1338, assembly GCF_038006965.1. NCBI lineage: Bacteria > Bacillati > Bacillota > Bacilli > Caryophanales > Bacillaceae > Bacillus > Bacillus sp. FSL K6-1338. Next base: position 3,020,413 of record NZ_JBBOWI010000001.1, read on the forward strand.
TGAGAGAAAATCCAATCAAAACAATTACGCCAGCAATTCGTCCCATTCTTCCCTCTCCAAAAACAACAAGCTGTTTCCATGAAAAGTATAGTGACCAGCCTAAGATTAACGCACTAACTAGTTGATACCCCTCTCCAGAAGTCATAAACCAGAAAGTAATTGCTATAAATAATCCTAAAACACGTCCGACCATAATCCATAAATTGGACATCTTTTCATTAGACTGCTTCACTACCCCAAAACGTTCTACTGAAGAACCAGCTTGTAAAAACAGTGTAGCTTTAAACAAACCATGTAAAATTAAATGAATAACAGCCGCTAAATAGGCGCCTAATGCACATTGAATAAGCATAAATCCCATTTGTGCAATAGTTGAACCTACTAGCTGACGTTTATAATCAACTTGGACTAAACTAATTCCTGTACCTATTAAGACAGAAATACTAGAGAAAATTAGTAAAATTATTTGTGCAATATCATCATGAAAAAGAGTTGAAAATCTAGTTAACATGATACCGCCAGCATTTACTAAACCCGCATGCATAATAGCAGAAACAGGAGTTGGAGCTACAGCTGACTCAATTAACCATCTTTGAAAAGGCCATTGTGCTGCTGGAATCATCACCGCTAATATAATTAATAAGTTAATTCCTGTTCTCTCCAATGTTCCATGTAGCGCTACATTTTCATTCGTTAAAACTGACGTTAACTGCCACTGTCCAGTGCCTTGAAACAACCAAATGATAGCTGATAGCAACGCAATCCAACTTATTGTAAATAAATAGCCAGAGATTTTAGTTGCTTCACTAACTACTTTCCAACCTTTATTTAGCCCTATGAGTAGAACCAATCCTATAAGCGTTGCTCCCCAACAAATGATCATTAAACGAAGATCATCACTTAACCATGCAACCGAAGATACACCTGTAGTAAATGTAAAAAGTAAAAAGTATTTTCGATATGAGCGGTCTCCCATTAAGTAACGTACAGAAAAACGCTGAATGATTAAACCAATTGTAAGAACAAAGAAAGCCATTAACCAAGCTAAAGTATCTAGATGCCAAGGCCCCACAACTCTATCTCCATTGTTATTAACAAGTGCGAGTAAAGAAATCAATGAAGGCAAAGCAGCGATACCAATATGGATATGAACAAAACGTAAAGGTATCCTTGCATGTAAAAACAATAATCCACTTAGCCAAGAAGCACTAAGCGCCATAAAAAATAATGTTAACAGTGTTGATGAACTCAGCGAAATTAACATGTTAAATACTCCCTTCTAAGCGAAAATAACCTATAAAAATTCCTTTTAATTAAGATGATTTTTTAAATTTCAATTTTCATTCACTCTTTTTAGTGCATCGTTTTTTCCCATAAAAAAAACCGACAACTTCCATAATTCAATGATTTTATATCATCATTGAATTATGGAGATTGTCGGTTTCCCTTCAACTAACTTCAATAAAGTTTTTTGAAGAGCTCCCATTTTATAGAGGATAATAATGTATGTATTACTCCTGTTAAAAAGAAATGTATATTTCTGATCTCCTAGATTATGCAATCAATATATCAATTTATGTTATACGCTATCTTTTAATTAAGAAACTTTTTCATTTAGTCAATATTACATATTAAAAAAATGCTAAAGCCTTAATTATAGCAAACTGTTAAAATGAGCATCTATCAATTTTTTAAAACAATTATAATATAAACCATATTAAGCAGTTTGTCAATTTCTTTATCCGTTTTTTAAGAGTTATTAGAATTAAGATTTATTATACCTAAATAACTTCAAGTTTTTAATTATTAGCCTGTTAATAAAGTGCAAAACTTGTAGGTTTCTTAATCCTTCCACTAACCTTAAGGTATTTTTAAAATTTCTCCTCAAGATTATGAAGCAATTTAAAAATCATTACTCGTTCGCCTGTACGGGAGCTTATATCCGTATGAAAGCTTTTCACTTTCTCTCCAGTTAATTCTAGTATAATCTCTTTCAGATCATCAATTCCAGATTCAACTAGCTCCGAACGATTCTTCTTTATCGTTAGCATACCGTCTTTTGTTTCGCAAACACTATATTCAGCCGGCGTTAAAACACCTTGTAAATTTACGATAATCATATCCCGTAATATATCTGTCTTAACGGATATAGACCCGCGTCCTAGGTAGTCCTTTTCCCAGTGAGTAATTGCTTTGCTTATCTCTGATTCAATAGAGCCTTTTGAGTTTTTCATCTTTGTATCCTCCTTCAATAAAATGTAATTACAATAACAATATAATAATCTGGATTGATTTTATTTTCAATTATTGAGAAGAATTTATAGGAATCGTTGTCATGTATCCTTTAGTATTAAAGTGAATTTTTATATTGCAATATACGTTTTTTTGATTATCTCCAACATAATACTCTTACTATAAAGACTCTGTTGCATACATTTCTAAAAAGGACATTCCGGAGAAAATAAGAAAACTCTTGTAACGTAATATACAAACGAAAAAGCCGATTTCTTTATAAAATAAGAAATCAACTTTTGGCTTAGTTATTGATTTAGTAATGGAAAACACCTTTTTAAGATAATTATGTTTATACTATAGACGTTGATCTTTCTGGAAGTTTAGTTGAAAATGATCCGCTTCATTGTATACCCCGAATTCATATCCTTTTTCCTTATAAAATTTAATAATTTCAGGAAGCGCTTGTAATGTTTGTGGTTTTTCATGCATTAGAACTACTTCCACATCTTCTGTTGTTGTACGCTTTACATTCTCTATAATTTGCTGTGGATTACCTTTTAATTTCCAATCATTTGAATCTATCGTCCAATCCCAAACTTTTATTCCTGCTTCTACAATTTGGTTACGAATTTCCTCGCCCTTTAATCCTGGTGCAGATCCATATGGCGGACGAACTAGTTTAGGAGTTGTACCCGTAATATTATGGATAAGAGCTAACGTTTCTTTCATCTCCGGTACAAATTGTCCTTTTTTGTATAACTTATCACTATTATGTGTCATACTATGAGCACCAATATAATGTCCTTCTTTTACCGCTCGCTTTACGTTTTCCTGAAAAGCGGTATTCTGTAAATTGCTACCTTGCATAAAAAATGTCGAAGCAACATGTTGCTCTTTTAGTACATCTAAAAATTTCCCAGTTAATTCGCTAGGACCGTCATCGAATGTTAAATAAACAACCTTTCCTACCGGTTTTCCATCAGGTCTTTTCTGTTTTGCTGGTGGTGTTTCCTTTTTCTTTTCTTGTTGTTGCGTATTAACTTGATTACTACTTTCATTAGCTACTCCCTTCGCTGGGATAGAGTTCCATTTCCCAATTAAAAAGAAGGTGAAAAAGGTCGTTGCTAAAACAACCCCTAGAGATAGTATTGCCTTAGTTCCTACATTTATTTTTTTCTTATTTTGTGATTCTTTCATTATGTTTCGATCCTTTCCCTACTAATTTTCATATTCATTATTTATACAGCTAAGCATTAACTCCAGTTGATATTTACAATAAATAGATTAATAGAGGAAGGTGAAGATAAAATGCAGATAATGTCGAAATTAGTTAAAGAATAGCGTACTGCATCCACTCTTTAGAAAAATATTATTTTCTCTAATACAGTTAAATTTGAAAACTGGATATACATCCAAAATAAAAAATACTACTCTTTCTAAACAAAATTTTTATATCAAGATAATAGTATGCTGTTATAAAGATAAAATACTGAGTTAGCCATACTATTGAAATTCTATTATAATTTTGTAATTGGAATTCATTTGAATCAAATAAAGAACTAGAAGAAATATTATTATGTGGAGGTGCTCCGATGAATCTTTTAATTAGAGAGTTAGAAACAAATGATTTAGACAATTTCCCGAAGATCGATGACAGTTTTATAGTGAATGCTCGGTTAATTCTTTCTCTTTCCAAAGTAAATAGACGCATAGAATATACAGTAGAAGACGTTCCAAGTTATGAAAAAAGTTATTTACAAAATCAAGATGATAATGAAGAACTGGCTTACAATGAATATATAAATAAACCTAATCAAGTCATTTACATAGCACTGTTACATAACCAAATCATTGGATTAATGGTATTGAAAAAGAATTGGAATCACTATGCTTACATAGAAGATATAACGGTGGATAAAAAACATCGTACACTCGGAGTTGGTAAAAGATTGGTTGATCAGGCAAAGCGATGGGCAAAAGAAGGCAACATGCCCGGGATCATGCTTGAAACGCAAAATAATAATGTCGCAGCATGTAAATTTTATGAAAAATGTGGATTTGTAATTGGTGGGTTTGATTTTCTTGTTTATAAAGGTTTAGATATTGAAAATGATGAAGTTGCAATTTATTGGTATTTATATTTCAAATGAAACTGTTTTTAGCATTAAACAAAGTCAAAATAAAAACCCCAATTTCTCCATATTAAAATTGAGAAATTGGGGTTAAGTTATTTAACAAGATTTTTTATCTAAAACAGATAACTAATTAATAATCCTGCCGATAATAAGAAGCCAAAAATCGTATTTGTCATTGCTGTTGATTTCATTGCGATGCGCATATACCCAGGGTCCTTTGCTCCTTTTTGGAAACTTTGAATAGCAGAGATTGGCTTTCTCAAACCTAGGAACATAACTAATGCCCAAGGGCTTATATAACCCATTAATACAATTACGGCAATCCATAAATACGCAATGAAAAAGGCTACCGCTAGTGTTACTATGGCTTTTTCTCTCCCAAGGAGGATTACTAATGTCTTTCTTCCACCTTTAATATCTTCTTCTATATCTCGGATGTTATTTGACATATTGATTGCACCGACTAAAATCCCAATTGGAATGGAAATCAATACACTTTCAATCGTTATCGTATTTGTTTGAATAAAGAAAGCAATAAGTACAAAACATGTCCCCATTAACAATCCAGAAACTAATTCTCCAAACGGAGTGTACGCAATTGGTAATGGACCACCTGTATATAAATAGCCAACCGCCATTCCAATTAAACCAATAACCACTAACCACCAACTACTATTCATACAAATATAAATGCCAATAAAAGCTGCTACGACATATAATAAAAGTGCAACTGTTAACACATTTTTTGGCTTCAATCCATGACGGACAATTCCGCCACCGATGCCAACGGATTCAGCGGTATCTAATCCACGTTTAAAATCATAGTACTCATTAAATAAGTTAGTTGCTATTTGCAATGCTAAACATGCAACCATCATCGCAATAAATAACAGCCAATCAATTTTGGCAACATAAAGTGATGCCACTGTCCCTAAAATTACAGGAGAAAACGTCGCCGTTAATGTATGTGGGCGCGTCATCTTCCATATTAATTTAGCGGAACTAATTTCTTTTTCTGTCCCCATAACTCTGTTCAATCTCCCTACATTTTAAGTATAAATTACTAGCAGTATCTTTCTATCTATTTCCTGCTTCGCATCCATTCATTATATCAATAAATGATTATCCTTTCTAACAAATCTACTTTTAATAAAGTAAAAATTATAAAATGAAACTTTAATTAGTAGAAGTTTTGTCACCCCCACTGATTATTAGTACATATTCAGTGGGATTTTACGGGCAGCCCTCCCTCCCATTCGCTGAATTTTTAAGGAGGAAATCTTATCCGCCCGCAAATATTGGGATAAATAAAAGAGCCAACTCATATGAGCTAGCTCTTTCATCTCTTATTTTATAAAAATTCAATAGTTACGCTACATTGAAAAACAGATAAATCCTACTTTTGTAGCCCATTAATAATGGTATCTATATTCCATTTCATCATTTTTAAGTAAGTATCTCCATCCTCACCTGATTTACCTAGTGAGTCTGTAAAAATTGTCCCTGCAATTGGCACGTTTGTTTCTTTTGAAACAGTTTCCATACTACGTCGATCTACACTTGTTTCAACAAATAAAGCTGGCACTTTGTTTGTTTGAATTAAACTTACAACATCTCTAATTTGATCTGGCGTACCTTGATTCTCTGAGTTAATTTCCCAAATGTATCCCGTCTTAATGTCATATGCTTTTCCAAAGTATTTAAAAGCACCTTCGCTAGAGATTAAGAAACGTTTTTCTTCAGGAATTTGATGAATTCTGTTTACTGTCTCATCGTGTAACTTTTGAAGTTCTGCTACATACTCATCAGCATTTTTAGTATAGAACTCTTTATTTTTAGGATCTTCTTTAATTAATGCCTGCTTCACATTTTCAGCGTATAAAATACCATTTTTAATATTCATCCAAGCATGTGGGTCTGGTTCTTTTTCTAATCCTTTTGTTTCTAAGTAAATAGCTTCTACACCTTCACTTACTTTATAAACCGGTGCATCTTTCGCTGATTTATTTGCCGTTTTTAATAGCTTTTTAAACCACGCTCCACCTTCTTCTAGGTTTAGCCCATTGTAAAATACCATATCTGCATCTGTCATTTTCATAACATCTTTTGGTAGTGGATCATATTCATGCGGGTTAGCTCCGATTGGAACAAGACTATGAATCTCAACTTTATCTCCACCAATTTGCTTCACCATATCATATATAATGGAGTATGTAGTTACAACTTTTAATTTTCCATTACCCTCTTCTTTTCCATTTGTGTTACTCGAACACGCTGTTAATGCAAATACAAAAATACAAATTACCGATAATACAACATTTTTAAATTTCATCATTATCCTCCAATCAATTATGACAACTCTGCTCTATTTTTTCTAATTTTGATAGCTCTCCAAAACAAACCTTGTGACGGTGAGAAAAAGAATGCCAATCCGAACAAGAATGTTGCGACAAGAACAATTGTTGCACCTGAAGCAAGATTATAAGAGAAACTAAAATATAACCCTACTACAGATGAAAGCGCACCAATGCCTGCTGCTAAATAAATCATGACCCATAAACGGTTTGTTAATAAATACGCTGTAGCCGCTGGTGTAATAAGCATCGCAACGACTAGAATAATTCCAACAGTTTGAAGTGAAGCTACTGTAACCATTGTAAGGAGAATCATTAAGCCATAATGAATCCATTTATTCGGTAATCCATAGCTTTGCGCCATCGTTGGATCAAACGTGGATACGAGTAATTCTTTGTAAAACAACATTACAAGACCAATAATGACCACTCCAATAATCAGTGTCATCCACATATCAGAAGAACGAACCGATAAGACATTCCCGAATAAAATATGATACAAATCAGAACTACTCTTCATAAAGGTAATTAAAATAATCCCTACAGCGAAAACAGATGTAAACATAATTCCTATCGCCATATCATGTTTAATACGACTATTTTGACTTACAAATCCGATTCCTACTGCAGTAATAACACCTGTTAAAACCGCTCCTATAAAATAGTTCATTCCAATCATATAAGAAAGCGCTACTCCTGGAAGAACAGCATGTGAAATGGCATCACCCATTAATGCCATACCTCGTAAAATAATAAAACATCCAATGACACCACAGATAATTCCTACCATAACGGAAGTTAATAACGCCTTCTGCAGAAAACTATACTGCGTTAATGCATCTATAAATTCTACAATCTTCATGATGAATGTACCTCCGCTGCATTATTAAACAATATTCCTTGATTCACATACGCTTTTGACATAACAGTTGGTTCTAATACTTGGCGTACTTCTCCGTAATGAATTAAGCTTTTATTCATTAATAGTAATTTATCAAAATACGATTCTGCTTTACTTAAATCATGATGGACAACGACAATCGTTTTTCCTTCTTTACGTAGTTCCCTAAGAATTTTAATGATTGTCTCTTCACTTGTTACATCAATTCCGACAAACGGCTCATCTAAGAAGAATATTTCCGCCTTTTGCGCTAAAGCTCTCGCCAAAAAGACACGTTGTTGTTGTCCACCTGACAACTCACCGATTTGGCGATTTTTAAACTCTTCCATTCCGACTTTTTTTAAGCAATCAAACGCCCAATCCCGATGCTCTTTCTTCGGTCTTTTCATCATACCTAAAGATGGATACGTTCCAATTAGCACGACATCTAAAACTGTAATCGGAAAGTCCCAATCTATATCACTTCTTTGCGGTACATATGCAACACTCTTTCTAACGCTTCGAATATCCTCTCCAAGAATTTGGACATATCCCTTATCATTTGGGATTAAATCTAATACAGCTTTCATTAAAGTAGATTTCCCCGCTCCATTTGGACCAATAATTCCAACGAGCTTCCCTTTTTCAATATCGAAGGAGACATTTTGAACTACTTGATTCCCTTGATACGATACAAACAAATCTTTAACAATTATAGCCTCACACATTTTTTATGCATTCCCCTTTCTTTTTTTCGTGTATATAATTATTTTGCACAAAGGCAACTTTTAAGCAAAAAAATATAAAGCGAATGTAAACCCGCGCTTAAGTTTCCTTAAGGAAACTTTTTTTATATGAGTCAAATTATATAAGCTATATGAAAATTTGTAAACTAAATTTTACTAATTTATAAATATATAATGAAAATAATTATCAATGTGGAACAAAATATATTATCTATTTTATGATTTTTTGAAAAAGATATTACTTTGAAAAAATAAGCAATATAGTATATAAATGAAAGAACCTACTCGTATGAGTTGGCTCTTTCTCTTTTACAATATTTGATACGCTCTGCAGCAAAAAATATAATTAAATTACTTCCAAACAACACCTCGCCTCTCATATTCCATTCTATATTCAACAGCAGCTGCAATTTTAGAACTTGCGAACTTTTCCGTAATCCAAAGAGCTAAATCAGTTCCTGAAGTAACTCCTCTTGCAGTAATAATATCGCCTTGATCTACAATTCGGTAATGAAGAAGTTCTGCCCCATATTTACTCATTTCACCCTGTGCCAAATGGTGCATTGTCGCCTTTTTACCATTCAATATACCTGAGGCTGCTAGTAGCATACCTCCTGTACAAACTCCCGCAACAATCGTTCCTTCATTATGCATCTCTCTAATCGTTTCTGTCAGTGTTCCAAGCTCTGCTTGCTTTCGTGCCCCATGTTCAGCTTTATGATTCCAGCCACCACCAGGTACAATTAACAAATCTGGGCGATTATCCATTCGTAAAAAATCATGTAGTGTAACCGTAACTCCAAACGAGGTAGTAACTTCTTGTTTTCGTTCACTTGATACGAGTTCAACTGTAAACGGAGCCCCTTCTTCTATTGCTCTTTTCAGTACTTCAAACGGCGCGAAAGAGACAAGTTCTCCGAAGCCATCAAACAATACAATTTGTATTTTCATTTTCGGACACCCCATATTGTTTCTTTTTTGAATCGTAAATTAGGACAATAAATGTTATCTACAAATATACGACCAGGATTCACTCTTGCAATTACAGCCTTTACCTCCAATTGCCCTTTTTCATTTACTAAACGGTTACATTTATAAAAATCATCCTTGTTTAATTCAGAAATCATATGTTATCCCCCCTGAAACTGCTCTATACTAACTTTACCACCATGACAGAATATTCTCTATTCGTTTTAATAGTTGTTTTAAACCAAAGAAGTAGATAATAAAAAGAGCCAATCCCTATAAAATAGAAGATTGACTCTTTACTTTACTCCCCTGTTTCAGAAAATCGCTTTATACGTTCACCAATTTCATCGCGAACACGTTGAAATTCAGACCACTCTTTTCCTGCTGGATCATCAAATCCCCAGTGAACACGATTCACATGCGGCGGAGTAGATGGACAGACAGCATCTGCATGACTACAAAGCGTAACGACTAAATCAGCACTATTTAAAATGGTTGCATCAATTATATCTGATGTTTGATTTGTTATGTCGATATTTACTTCGTTCATTGCTTTAATTGCGTTCGGATTTACTCCATGTGCTTCGATTCCTGCAGAATACACATTCCACTTATCTTCTAAAAATTGTTTGCCCCACGCTTCTGCCATTTGGCTTCGGCATGAATTTCCTGTGCATAAGAAATAGATTGTCTTTTTGTTTTCCATGTTGTTTTCCACCTTTGTTTTTAAATTATACTGGTTGATCATTAAAATATTTACGCTTAAACCAAAAAGCGACGTTTACAAGTGCAATCATTACAGGTACTTCCACTAACGGCCCGATAACAGCTGCAAATGCTGCGCCCGAATGAATACCAAACACACCAACTGCTACAGCAATCGCTAACTCAAAGTTATTACTACCTGCTGTAAATGCTAACGTTGTCGTCACCGGATAGTTTGCACCAATTTTTCTTCCCATAAAGAAAGATACAAAAAACATTACAATAAAATAAATGAGTAACGGAATCGCTATTCTTACCACATCTAGTGGCACGCTAACAATCATCTCCCCTTTTAAGGAGAACATGATGATGATTGTAAATAGTAATGCAAGTAATGTAAGTGGACTAATTTTCGGTATAAACACCTTTTCATACCACTGTCTTCCTTTTAACTTAACGAGTACAAAGCGTGTCAACATACCTGCTATAAAAGGAATTCCCAAATAGATAAATACGGATTTCGCTACTTCTATCATTGTAATATCGACAATAGCACCTTCAATTCCTAACCATTCTGGAATGACTGTTACAAACACGTATGCATAAACGGAGAAGAATAACATTTGGAATACTGAGTTAAAAGCCACTAAACCTGCCGCATACTCTTTATCCCCATCAGCAAGGTCGTTCCAAACAATTACCATTGCAATACAACGTGCTAAACCAATCATAATGAGCCCGACCATGTATTCTGGCTTATCAGGAAGAAAAATAATTGCTAAAACAAACATAAGTACAGGTCCAATAATCCAGTTTTGTACTAAAGATAAAACCAATACTTTTACGTCTTTAAATACTCGGCCCATTTCCTCGTAACGAACCTTTGCTAATGGTGGATACATCATGACAATTAAACCAGCAGCAAGCGGAATAGACGTCGTTCCAACTTGTAATGTATTCAGTCCATCTACTACACTAGGAAACACAAACCCTAAACCAATTCCAACTGCCATAGCTAGAAAAATCCATAGTGTTAAATATCGATCTAGAAAAGATAAACGTTTCATTTTATTTTCCATCTCCTATTAACAACAAGAATTTTTAGCTACCTCATTTGAAGTCATGCAACAAGATGAATCTTCTATTTTGTGAACATCACTATCAGCTTTTGTATAAAAGAACTCCCACTCATTACCATCGGGATCCGTTACCCAAAACTTATCTTGCACTGCATAACAACAAGTCGTATCCATCTCATCACGCGCAAAGAAACCTTCTTTTTCTAATCGCTCTTTATGTAATGTAATTTCTTCAGCTGTATCCACTTGGAAACCAAAGTGATTTACTTGATTTCCATTCACTTCATCTCGTACGTTTAGCGTGAAATTAAGTCCTGGCGTCTCTAATAGAAATTTTGCATAATCTGATTTAACTTTAACTGGTAATACACCAAATACCTTTTCATAAAATTCAATAGATTTCTCTAAATTCGTAACGTTTATACCGACGTGAACATATCTCATACCTTATTCCTCCTCTTTATATGTCATTAATCAATTTTTTTTGATTAATAGTACAAAATTTTAACAACAACTACCTTTTCCTGTTTTTCTAAAGATACAACACAATTCTTCTGATAATAAATTATTCACTTCCGCATCATTCAAATCATAATAACTCCACGTACCTTTTGTTTCTTTTACAATTAAACCTGCATCTAATAAAATCTTTAAATGATAGGACAACTTAGATTGCGTCATTTCAAAAACTTCGGTTAAATCACATACACACGTCTGTCCTCGCTGACAAAGTTCATACATGATTTCTAGACGTTTCTGGTCCGCCAACGCTTTAAATTTTTTCTCATAGAGCTGAAAATCTTGTGCCACTGTAGTTCACTTCCCTTCATCAACTTTTTTTGATGTTTATAGTATATACGCTAGTGAGTTTATTATGCAACTTATTAATCAAGTTTTTTGATTTAGAAAAAATTTCTCCCATTATATCTTTGCTACAAGTAAAAAGGACCATCGCCTTTTCAAAAATGAAAAACTACGGTTCTTTTTACAACTTAATAGTTACAATATTTCCTAGTAATGGAGTCTCTATAACTATTTAACTTTTAATTTGATTATTATAGAGTAGTGCCCCATTACCGTCAATCTAAGAAAAACAAATACCCCCAAATGAGAAAAATCGATATAACTCTTCGGCAAATAAAGATAACTCTTGTTTTTGGTGCATATTCATAAAAAGCACGTCACCCTTTCTCATTAACATAAGAGAATAGTAACGTGCTTTTAATCTCAAAAATAGTCTAAATCCTTAAGTTGATGGTTGTGGGGCGGGACCCCATGCCCATCAAGCTAATATTTTGAAGTGCCCCATGCCCATCAAGCTAAAATTTTATAGTACCCCCCAGAACGAAATTTTGTACTAACTTGTAACAAAATGCTCATTTTTTATTTTGAGGATGCTTCAAAATATTAGTTTGATAGCAATGTGTCTCTATCCATATAGGTTCGTGAATTACGGTACTATGACCATATCGTACAGCTAGTTGAGTGTTCAAATGTTTTTGGTCAAAGCTTTTCTCCTAATATCATATGAACTCACTTCATCACTCCATAATTTTTAGGTAGTGAACGATTTTAGATTACCTAAAATCACTATGATATCCTAAATAATATTTAAAAAGCTAAGTCCATACATCGCAGCAACTGTAAAAATGACTGTCCATACTGCTAGACTGACCGTCATCCAACTTATGACGTGTGTCCGGTTAGATCCAAATGTTAAAGCTAATACGGCTGCAATATCAGTTCCTACGAGAATTGGAGCTAGAAGAGCCAAACCTGGAATACCATATCGATCCCATATTTTTCTTGATCGGGTTTCTTTTTTAGAAGGTGTTGTTATACCTTTTTTTTGTTTTCTTGCTGCTTGCCATTTTGCATACTGTTTAAAGAAAAAACCGAGTAATAGAACCAAGATAAGATTTCCTGCAAATGCTGTTACTCCTACTGCAAATGGTTGTAATCCCCATGCGATACCAAGTGGTACAACAATTGATACATCCATCCATGGGGCAAATGCTAAAAGAAATAACACTACATATTGCCATAATGCCCCCGCATTTTGAGCCCACTCCACCATATTGTTTCATCCCCTTTGTTAAATACGATTTAAAATAAAAATAGTGGTTAACCAATAGACAATATATTGACCTGCACCTAGTAAACCAATGCACAATAATGGAACAAAATTATGTTGAGAAAAGAGAAAGCAAATCCCTGCCGTTACTGGAAGCGCAATGCTATAGTAAATATACACATTTCGGCAAGCCTTATAGGTTACCCACTGCTGCCCTTCATCTATTTCACGAAATTCGGATGGTATAAAACCAAATAGCCTAATCTTATCATGAGGATTCTTTCGGTTATAAATCCTTGTGAGAATGAGCCATAAAAAAGTAACCGTCACTAAAATCCCGAAACATAACTTAGCTAAAATGACTTGTGTATTCATAAGAGAAAATAGTAAAAATGCAATAATCAACACAAATATACTGGCCCCTATAAGTGGAGATCTTAAAACCTGTTTTATCATAATCGTTCCTCTCCCTTTAAATAAAAAACCTCTTCTACGGTAACTTGAAATACAGCAGCTAATTTTAACGCCATAGTGACAGATGGAGAATAATCACCTTTTTCTATTAATCCAATTGTCTGCCTTGTGACCCCAATTGCATCGGCCAAGTCTTGCTGAGTCCATCTAAATCGTGCTCGTAATTCTCTAACTCTGTTTTCTAGTATCATAATTCCCCTTTCCTCATTTACAATTACTGTAATTGTAAATGATTACTAACAAAATGTAAACAATCATTTGCATTATGTAATGAATAATTGCTAAACACGACATAAATTACCCTTATGTTAAAAAGGGAGTCCACCCCATCGCTATCAAGATACCAAAACAAAATACCCCATAAAATGAAAAAATACGCTATTCTTTCTGTAGAATCATAGGAAAGGATGGCGTTTTTGTATGTCTATTTCTGTATCTGATGAATTACAACTATTTGCTCAAGAAATTCAAAAATTCTTATCTCCAAATATCTTACGAGATCTTGCTAGAGATGTTGATTTTGTACAAAGAACTAGTAAATACCAAGCAAAAGATTTAGTCGCTTTATGTGTATGGATGAGTCAAAATGTCGCTACAACTTCTTCAACCCAGTTATCTAGCTGTTTAGAAGCATCGACAGAAGTGCTCATCAGTCCTGAGGGACTGAATCAACGATTTAATAAAGCGGCTGTCCAATTTTTACAACACATATTATCTAAACTACTAAACCAAAAATTGGCCTCATCTATACCTATTCCTTCTCCATATATTTCTGTTTTCAAGCGTATTCGTATTTTAGATTCAACTGCATTTCAACTTCCAGATCCCTTTTCATTTGTTTATCCAGGTGCAGGAGGATACAGCCATACAGCGGGGGTGAAGATTCAGCTAGAGTATGATCTATTAAGTGGCCAGTTCCTGCATATCCATACAGGTCCAGGTAAACAACATGATCGAACCTACGGTTCCCTGCGTGTTCCAACTGTGACAGCGAATGATTTATGTATCCGAGATTTAGGGTATTTTCATTTGAAAGATCTTAAACATATACAAGACCAAAAGGCTTACTATATCTCTCGTATCAAGTCGAATACACGTATTTATCAAAAAAATCCCAATCCTGATTATTTTCAAGATGGAAGAATTAAGAAAGGTACAGAGTATATTCAAATAGATATGGAGGGTTTAATGAGCTCTCTTCAACCAGGACAAACATGTGAAATAGCTGACGCTTATGTAGGAATGACTGATAAAGTGCCGACTCGTGTGATTGTTCATCGACTAACAAAAGAACAACAACAAAAACGATTACACGATCAAACTGTAAGAGAAAAAAAGAAAGGAATGAAGTATTCTGCTCGTAGTAAACGACTTAGCGGTATCAATGTATATATGACAAATACCTCTATAGATATTGTCCCGATGGGACAAGTACATGATTGGTATTCTTTACGTTGGCAAATCGAGCTTTTATTTAAAACGTGGAAATCATTCTTTCATATTCATCATTGTAAAAAGATAAAACGAGAACGATTAGAATGCCATTTGTATGGGCAACTGATTGCCATTTTACTTTGTTCTTCTACCATGTTTCAAATGCGACAATTGCTTCTTATGAAAAAGAAACGAGAACTGAGTGAATATAAGGCCATATATATGATTAAAGATTACTTTCTTCTTATTTTCCAAGCTATACAGAAAGACACCCAAGAGCTATCAAAGATTTTAATTCGCCTGTTCAACCTCCTACAGCAAAACGGGAGAAAATCTCATCGATATGAGAAGAAAACAGTCTTTGATATATTAGGTGTCATTTACAATTGTACCATGTTTGATAATCAAGCGGCTTAAATCAAAAAATTGAAACCCATTAGGGTTTATTTCGTATGCAAATCTTTAAATTCCCTACACGTAGCTTTTAAAAAAAAGAAACAACCTCTATTATAATTAACGTTTTATGGTCTTAGCTTGATAGCGATGTGGCGGTACCCCATTGCCATCAACCTAAGCTTTTGTGATACCCCCCATAACGAAATTTTCACCTTTTTACAATTATTTATGAGAATTCAGCTCATTTTTTCGTTTTGGGGAACAATCAATTTCTTAAGTTGATGGGTATGTGATAATGCTTCCATTTGAACAAATTTTCCTTTTCCATACCAATCACACATCTTTTGTAGAGTAATAGTATCAGCATATCCCAGTTTAAGAGGTTACTTACAAAATATTTAAAATTTTTCCGCGAGAATCCTCCGAAATGTAATACGGACTTTAAATATTTTCATTTATAATTCTTTATTTGTCTATACTTTTCATACCGCTGTTGTATAAGCTCTTCTGAGGATAATAGTATCAATTTTTTTAGAGATAATTCGATTACAGATTCAATCATTTTTGCCTGTGATTTTATATCATTTTGTGCTCCACCTTTAATTTCAGGAATGATTTCATCAATAATTCCTAAATGTTTTAAATCTTTTGCTGAAATTTTCATATGTTCAGCAGCTTCTGGAGCATACTTAGCGTCCTTCCATAGGATAGATGCTGCTCCTTCTGGCGAAATCACCGAGTACCATGAATACTCTAACATATGGATATGGTTACCGACACTAATGCCAAGAGCTCCACCACTTGATGCCTCTCCAATTACAATACAAACAATTGGCACTTTAAGTGTAGTCATTTCAAATAGATTTCGAGCTATCGCTTCAGAAATCCCACGTTCTTCAGACCCTATCCCTGGATAGGCGCCTATTGTATCAATAAATGTAATAATAGGGCGATTAAATTTATCAGCTTGTTTCATAAGTCTTAGCGCTTTTCTATAACCTTCTGGATGTGCCATTCCAAAATTTCTTTCTATACTTTCCTTTGTATTTCTACCTCTTTGATGACCAATAACCGTAACGGGCATTCCTTTAAATTTTGCAATACCACCTATCATTGCTTTATCATCACCATATAATCGATCACCATGAAGTTCGAGAAAGTTTGTAAACAATAAAGGTATATAGTCCAATGTCGTGGGTCGGTTACGTAGCCTTGCAATTTGAACTCGTTGAAAAGGTGTAATATTAGAATAAATTTTATCTTGCATTTTATTTAAACGTTTTTCTAATTCATGAATTTCTGACGATAAATCTACATTATTTTCTTTCATAATTTTCTTTAATTCATCAAATTTCTCTTTTAATTCAATAATAGGACGTTCAAAATGCAAACTCATTTTATCCTCCAAATGTTATGACTTACCTCACTCTAATCAAAAGACTTAGAAATAGAATCAATAAATAATTCAAAACCATCCACAACTATTTTTTGTTCTGATTCTGATAAATTATTGAGAATACTTTGATAAAATGTAATGGATTGCTCTCTTAAGCAATTAACAGTTATGTGACCTTTTTCTGTGAGGTGCAGAAAAAGTTCTCTTCTATTTTTTTCATTTACTTCACGATAAACAAGCCCCTTTTTTACTAACTTATCTACCAATCTACTTACAGTTGAAGTCTCTAATCTAAGTTTATTGGATAGTTGCCAAACAGTTAATTTTTCCACCTCTAGTTCCTCTAACGCCATCATTTGAGAAGTTGGTAAAGGTTTTTCAAATGGTCCATTGGGCAAATTTTGAGATTCAAAAACCCCAGTTATTATAATCATTTTCTTAATATCCGTTCTTAGTTTTAAGGCATCTTCTCTTTTCAAATAGGTCACCCTCCTACAACTAATGTATCATACATCAATTGTATTATACATAAATATGTTTTTTTCACAAGCTTAACGTAAGCCAATATTACAACATGGACGAGATATTTCTTCTTGTTAAAATGGTATAAGTGGATTGTTTTCTACAAATGGCAGAACATCAATTATGTATCAGGGGCCTTTATGGGGTACCGCTCATCGCCATCAAGCTAAGAAAATAAAACTACCCAAAAACGAAATTTTGTGATAACTTGTAACAAAAAACTCATAATTTTTTTGGGGAGTTCTACATTCTTAAGTTGATGGGCATGGGGTAGCACCACATCGCCATCAAGCTAAAATTTTATAGCACCCCCAGAACGAAATTTTGTACTATCTTGTAATAAAATGCTCATTTTTTCGTTTTGAGGTATTTGCGTTTCTTAGTCTGATAGTGATGGGGTGGGCCCCCACACAGTACGATTTTATTTCAAAAACACAACGATTTTACTACACACTTTTTATTTATCCCAAACTCTCATCTGCTAGTATTACTATTTTTCATTACTAATCTTGCCGTTTCACTCGGATGGCTAAGAGGAAAATGATGGCCATATGGAACAAAATCAACCTTACCAAGATACGATGGAGCAGAATAACCTCTGTCATAATCCCCCAAAATAATGTGAAGATTATACTTTGTTACTTCCTTGAAATCACCTTGATCTTTTTTCAGTAGTAAACTGTTAAGCTGAACCGTAGTATTTAAAATTCTAGGAGAAGTAAAACTGTTACTTACTTTTTCGATATAATGTTCAGGGATGCTCTCCATACTTTCAAACAAACCATTATTTAATAAATAACGCCCTATCAAATTAGGAGTTGCCAATTTTAATGTCCATTTGTTTATAAATTGGGGAACATTTAGCAATTTAGCATTTTTTTTAGCAACAGGTGGCTGAAGTAACGTAATTGAATACTTCTTATCTATGTACTCTTGTACCAATGCTTCCAGAAGAATAAATGCACCGAATGAATGGCCAATTAGATGTGCACCATTCGTAGCTTTCTCCAATAACTTTTTCACTACATTCAAATAGATAGCTAGAAGATTTTTCTCTTGTTTAAAAGGAGAACGTCCCAAACCTGGAAGATCCAAAATCCATACAGGTTGACCAGTTTTTTCATGAAGCTCTTGTGCTAAAGGAAATAAATCCTCTCCATCACTCAATAAACCATGTAATAAAATAAACGGTTTACCCTCTCCTTGTAATTGGTAAAGGGTATTGTTATCGCATAATGTTCGTTTAAATACATGATTATGCTGGCCATATTGATACATCATTCGATAATCCAGATCAGCTACTACGGCAGGGAAAAATTTCATTACACTCGTCTCCTTAAACCAATCTCCTCCCATAATTTTTTTCGCTGAAACATTTGAAAATTTTCGTTTTGTAATAAAATTCAGTCCATCAGAAGGAATTTTTGTTATTTTACTTACTCCACTATTCATAATTGCTTTCATAAGTGGCATTGGGACAGAGATTTTTGGTGCCCTCATATTCATACTTTCTGACATAATACTTAATAACTCAGCAATGTTCTGATCGTGCTGTTTGTCTTCAACAAGTGTATATGTTTGAATAGTCGGTTGCTCTAATCTGAAAACCTGCACAATAAACTTCGCAAGCTCATCGTTTGAAATAAGTGGTAACCTATATCCCTTACCTCCAGGAATCATTGGCATGAGCCCTCTTCGCATACTCATCACAAGCAAACCTAATCCTGCTATCTGCTCTGTACTCCCTGTTTTACTACTACCGACTACAGTTGGCGGATTAATTACAGAAAGCGGATAACCTACTGCTGATGCCTGCTGACGGATATAAAGATCTGCTAAAAATTTTGTTCTCTCATATGGATTTTTTATTTTCAAATAATTATTTCCTTCTTGAAACACATCAATTGCAATCTTGCTATTTTTATCATCAAAGGGACTCATATAACCTACAACATGAATAAATTGTTGCAAGCCCTTCAATTGATGAATACTTTTAGCTAATTCACTAATATGTTTTGCGCCATTTAAAAATACGGAAGCTGCCTCTTTACTTGTCGCTTGAATATCCATGGGGCCTCCTGCGTGAATAATCACATCCGTTTTCAATACCCTCTCCTTATCTTCAGCACTTAGACCTAAATCTTTTTTCGTCAAATCACCTTCAATAAAGTCCATAACTTCCTTTTTTAAGTTTCCTCTTTCTTGAAAAAGGCGTATTGCTTTACTTTTCGACCTTACTAAAAGAAGAATTTTAACATCCTCTTTGGCTAATTCTTTCACTAATTGCTTTCCAATAAAGCCTGTTCCACCAGTTAAAAATACTGTTCTCATATAAAATCCCCCTTTTAGTACTAATCAGTACTAATTTAATTTAAAAAAAATGCTTCTTTTATCGAAGCAATTTTAAAAAATGATCTGCTGTTTTCGTGATTACAGTTGCATCCTTCAATGTTTCTGAAATAAATAACGCTCCTTCAAGATTTGTAATAAAAAGTGATGCAACCTCATCAATATGAATCGTATTTCTAAATTCTCCATTCTCTACCCCTTGTTTAAGTAATAGAGAAACTTTCTTTTGTAATCCTGTAAAAAAAAGACCTATTTTTTCTTTTATTTGCGTGGCCTGTTTAGGACTTTGAATATAAAGAGTAATAAATGGACAGCTCCCCTTATACTCTCTCGACTGAACTCCTTGTGATAATTGCTTTAAAAACAGTTGGATACGATCTTCAACTAAAAATTGGTTCTGAGAAAGTACGTCATCAATTGCAGATTGATACATTTCAATCCAATAATCAACGACCCCTTCTAATAATACTTCCTTATTAGAAAAGTGATAATACACATTAGACTTTGAAACTTTGCTTACACGTACTAATTCATCCATACTTGTATAAGCAAACCCTTTTTCTAAAAATAATGTTGCAGCTACTTCAATCACACGTTTTTGATTCATTAATTTTACCTTTGTCATAACTAGAACTATATAGTACTAATTTAAATATTACAAGTATTTATGTTAATTTAGAAAAAAGTTTGTTTAAAAAAGTTCCACTAACATTGATTTTACTGCAAAAAAAATCTTATTTTGAATAAAGTTGAACTGAACCCCGAAATTGTTAATTCACTATCGTCTAATAGAGGTCACCATACATACCCATCAACTTAAGAAAAAGAAATGCCCCCTTATTCAAGTTGCCTAGCCAAAAAATCACGTTTTAATAGACTTCTTTAGCATGCCTATCTTTCTATAAATTACCAGATATGAAACAAGGATCGTTTCATATCTAGTAATTTACTTGATTAGCTTGATGGGTATGGAGTAGTGCCCCCTATAAACAAAACCCTCCAGAAACATCTAAAATCTGCCCTGTTATCCAGCGGCTATCAGCAGAAGCAAGGAATGCTACTGCATCTGCAATATCTTCAACTTGCCCTATTCGTTCGAACACAGATGAATTCGTAGCAAAACTTCGTATTTCCGGATCATCTAGCAATTTTGCATTAATATCTGTCTTCGTATATCCAGGCATAATTGTATTCACTGTTATACCTCTTTCTCCGAGATGTTTAGCTAGAGGAAGTGTCATCGTATTTAATGCACCTTTACTTAAGCCGTATGCAATTGAGCCTGTAAAACCAAGTCGTACTTCAGCTGATGAAATGTTAATAATACGCCCCTCTGCTCGTAGTAACGGCAATGTTTGCTGAATTAAGAAGAACGGTGCCTTAATATTTACAGACATAATTTCATCAAAAACTTCTTCTGTCGTATTTTCAATCGTTCCTTGTGTACCTATCCCTGCATTGTTTACTAAAATATCAATCTCTGATGTACCAACCCTTACTTGTAATTCATTCTTCAATTGTTCTACTAGCTTCTTGACACCATCAATTGAATTGAGTTCTGCTTCAATTAAGAATGCTTTTCCTCCATTAGATTCAATCTCACTAATTGTTTCATCTGCAGCTGCCTTATTTCGTCCGTAGTGAATCACAACTAATGCACCGTCGTTTGCCAATCTCATCGCAATCGCACGACCAATACCGCGACTCGCCCCTGTTACTAACGCTACTTTCCCATCAAGATTCTTCATTTTTTCCATCCTTTCTAAATTTCCGTTTAAAAAATCCAACACTTATATTTTTATGCAAACACCGATAATTTTAAATATAGATTTATAAGTAATTCAGTTCGTTCACTTATGATATTATAGTTATAACTTACGTTTTACTTTAGAAAATAAAATAAGGAGACTACACAATGCAAAACACAGTAAAACTGGATGAAATCGATCATAAGATTATGAACTTGTTGTATGAAAATGCGAGAATTTCTGTTTCAGAAATAGGACGAATTATATCCATGACGCAACCTGCTGTAAAAGAGCGTATTAATAAACTTGAAGATCAAGGAGTTATAGCGGCTTACCGAACGAAATTTGAGCCTTCCAAAATTAATAAAAACATTCAAGCATTCATCATGTTTAAAACGAGCCAATGCTCTGATTTCATCCAATATTGTAATGCCGCTCCTGAAGTAACTGATTTATATCGAATTAGCGGGGAATTTAATTATATGATGAAGGTCATGAGCGATTCGATGGATTCCCTCGCTGCGTTTTTAGACTCGTTAATGCAATTCGGATTATCATCTCCTTTAATTGTTTTAAAGAGTGAGTTCGAGGAGAAATTGTCATTCTAATAAAGGGATACGTATTATTATCCTCACTAACAGTAAAATTTTCTCTTTCTTGAGAAAAACCAACAAAATCAATGACTAGCAAACAAAAAAGAACATTGATTTTTCAATGTTCTTTTTATATCTCTACTTATTAATTCGATTGCTATTCGAAAAAAGCACCTTAATCCCTTACCCTTGATTCCTCTGCACCTCTCTAAACTCCTCCTTCACCTTCTCTAACAACCCTTCTTCCGTAATTAATCGATACGCCGTATTTGCTAATGCTTTTGCCGATGTAATTAATGCTTTATCTCCAAGTTCTGAACGTGCTGCTTCTCTAAATTCATTCGTATGTGCAATTAAGTCATCTGGTCCGATTTTAATGTACGGATGAATTGTCGGTACGACTTGACTTACGTTTCCTGCGTCGGTTGAACCGATCCCTACTCTTTCTTTACGATTTACCTCTTCACCTAATAGTTCTAATTCTTCCGCTACGATATCGTTATATGTTTTTGTTACGAGTAATTCATCGATTTCATTTTGGAATTGATGAATTTTTACTTTTGCACCTGTTGCTAACGCTGCTCCCTCAGCAATGTTTCTTACTTTTTCTGTTACTTCTGCACATCTTTTTCGCGTTGCTGCGCGGATGAAGAACCTTGCCGCGGCGTAGTCAGGAATAATGTTAGGTGCTTTTCCGCCTTCTGTAATAACGCCATGAATTTTCACGTCTGACGGCAGTTGTTGGCGAAGTGCGTTAATACTGTTATAAAGCTGAATAACCGCATCTAATGCATTAATCCCTTCTTCTGGTGAGGCTGCAGCGTGAGCTGTTTTTCCGTAAAAATGAAAATCAAGTGGATCGACTGCTAATGAAGGACTCGTTGTCGCTGTCTTTGCGCTCGGATGAATCATAAGCGCCGCATCAATGTCTTTAAATAAACCTGCCTTTACATAACTTGATTTCGCGCTACCATTTGGCCCGCCTTCTTCTGCTGGTGTACCAAACACGACAACTTCCCCGCCAATTTCTTCAAGCGTTTCTGATAATGCGATTGCTGCTGCAACGCTAATTGTGCCAATTAAATTGTGACCACACGCATGACCTAGTCCTGGTAAAGCGTCATACTCCGCTAAAAATGCAATGACTGGTCCTTGTTTTCCTGAACTTTTTCGCGCGATAAAACCTGTTTCATGTCCAGCTATATTGTGTTGCAGCTGAAATCCTGCACTACCTAGTAATAAGCTTAACGTTCTGGATGCGTAAAACTCTTGGTTTCCAATCTCCGGATTCGCATGAATATCATGACTTGTTTCTATGTACTTTTCCTTATTTCTTTCGATACTCTCTTCAATTGTTTTTCTTTGTGACGTTACTCCTGTCGCTCCCATTGTTCTTCCTCCTTTTATTTTCACGTAAAAAAGCCTCTTTCTAAAAGATAGAAAGAGGCTTCTGTATATACAATCGAAATGAGCTTCTTTCTTATCTTTCAAGTTACCTTGCTGGAATTGGCACAGTATTCATAACGAATCCGCTGCCGAGGTATCATAGGGCCAGTCCCTCCACCTCTCGTGATAAGAATTTTCATAAAATTATATTAAATTACATTCATTCTAAGTTCATTCCAAATAAAAGTCAAGGAATTCCTATCCGAATTTACCGAATATCTAAAAATCCTTTTAATACACCAATTGTTTCTGGCGCTTGCAGTCTGGCACATACGTACGGAAATTCTGTACTACCTTCAAACATCATTTGAGATGTAAGCGGTGCGCCTGCCCAGAAGATTTCATCATCAATTACGATAAACGGGAATGCTTTATTTTGTCTTTGTAACTTTACATTTTTCAGTGGAACTGGTCCATCACTATAAACTGTTATCTGTGCATTTGTACGCATTAACGCTTGCCATACTCGCTTATCCACTTGTTTTGTACTTGGAAGTGAAATAATAATTTTTCGTTTTGCGGCTAAAATATCTTTTAATAACCCTTTCGGCTCTTCAAGATTCATTTCCATAAACCAGCGTAAACGTTTCGAAATTTTCCGTTCCCACAATTGTCTTGATGTCGTGCGATCATACACATCTCCATGACGTTCTATATGAGCTGTTAATTGTGATAACGCTTGTTTTCTCGAAAGGTTTTTACGCATATAATGGCAATCTGATAATTGAATGAACTTCCCTCTCGCTCTTGTCACTGCTACATTGACGAGGCGATGGTTTTTGTGATCAAAGAATAATACGCCAGGTCGTTCTTGCGGATAACTGTCAACCGTATCAAAGATCATCATATCTCTTTCAGAACCTTGGAACTTATGAACTGTCGCCGCTAAAACTGGTATGTTTTGATATTTCGTTCTCTGCAACATTTCTCTAATACACGTTGATAAAAAGCGTGACTGCGCCCTGTAAGGTGTCACAACACCAATCGACTGAACACCGTCTAATAATCCGATTAACATCATTTGCATCGCTACTAAACCAGACATAATGTTAAAACGTGAACCAGAAGCCGCATCTTTTAACGAAAAAGCTCCCATTTGGCTCGTATCAAATAAAACACTCGCTTCATTTGCGAACGGCTGCAATTGCGCAAGTTCTTTACGCTCTGAAACAGACGGATGATCGTATACTCTATTTTTATAAATAAACGAATTCGTAAACTTCGATATATCCGCATGCATACGTCTTTGTTCCTGCAACATAAATAGGTTCGGATGTGCTTCTGATTTATTAACAGACTCAACAATCCCAGCATGGTAAAACATATCTTCCCCAAGCCATTTGCGAACAAGTTCATGGTTCGCCATCGCAATTGGAGGTAATTGTAAAAAGTCGCCACAAACAACGATACGTTTTCCAAGTGAAGCAGCTAATGCGATTTGCGGAACGAACGCCATACTCACTTCATCTACGACAACTAAATCAAATGTACGCTCATAAATTAGCGCATCAATTGCACATTTTGATAGAGTTGCACCAATTACTTTCGCATTTTCAATATATTCTTTTTCTACTTCTTTAATTTTCGCTTTTTGCTTTCGAAGATCACTTTCAATCTCTTGTATACGCTTCTTATCAGCAGAAGTCGCTTTATATGATAAAATCTTTTCACGAAGATCTTGTCGTGTTTCTTCTAAATAGAGTCTTTCTTCTCCCCAAGATCCGTTCGTCGTTTCAACTAGCTTCGACGTAAGTAATGTTTCATGATTTCGTATATGTTCATGTTGACTATAACCGTAACGAACAATTTCGCCAGGTGTCCATTTCTTTTTCTTCTCAATTTGTTTCGTTACTTCGCTCATTAATACGTCCACTGCCGCATTACTATGAGCTAACACAAGTACCGATTTTCCTTTTTGGTAATGAGCCGAAATAATACGTGATAAATTGTACGACTTCCCTGTTCCAGGCGGTCCCCATACGTACGTTGTCGGATTGTAAAACGAACGATATGCTAGTTCATTTTTCGGATTTTTCATCTTCTCAATATGCTTCGGACTGCTCGTCCCATCAACGAGACGCTTTATACGATTACGTTTTAGCTTATCTTTACGTGCTTCTTTCAATCGCTCTTGCAGTTGCTCTAAAAGTTGCCACGGTTCACTGTATAAAACCGCTTCTCTTATTTCACCTTGTATATAATCATTTAATTTCAATTCTATTTCTAATCCATGTACAGATAATACTTCTCCTGTCGCTTCCTCACCATCGAACTCAATTCGAATTGGTGAACCTTCAGGTAAACTTACTTCCGAAATAAGCTGAAATACATACACTGTATTCTCATAATCTGTATATAAAAAACGACCGTTCATGATAGAAATTTTACTACCACCTATCGTTTTCCAATGTTTAATTTCATATGCTAATGCATAATGCCACTCTTTCATCGTTTCCGATAATGAAGGAGTTTGAGTAGGTATATTCATCGTATAATCTCCTTCCTTCTCCCCAAACATACTTTCTCACTATACCATACAACACGCTTAAATTTGTAAGGTTTTTATCTTGCTTATTTTCTTAATTTTCAATAATATATTGTATATAATTTTCAGAAAGAAGGAATCTACATGCCAGTTAGAAGAATTGAACACGTAGGACTTATGGTTGCAAACTTAGAAACATCTATTACTTTTTATGAAAAAGTAGTTGGCTTACAGCTCATTAAGCGAATGAGACACCCAAACCCAGACTTAAAACTCGCTTTTTTAGGTGTAGAAGAATCGAAGGAAACGATACTTGAATTAATTGAAGGCTACAATTCTTCTCTTCCGGCAGAAGGAAAAGTACATCACATTTGCTTTAAGGTAGATTCATTAGAAGAAGAAATCACAAGACTAAAGAAACACACAGTAACCTTTTTACTAGGAGAAGAAGTCGAAACATTACCAGATGGAACACGTTACATATTCTTCGCTGGTCCTGATGGAGAGTGGATTGAGTTTTTTGAGACAGAGAGATAAAACAAACCTTTATTTTGCGGGATAGAAAAGGAGCCGGAATTACGGTCCTTGTTTTTAACCAGTAACAATGAAACATACCTCCAACCTAAGAATTTGCCAAGATTAAAAATACAATCATTTTGTTAGGAGGAGAGAATGGGAAATACAGTCTTTATTATTGTTTTTTGGATACTGATACTATTTCCAATCCTTTATGTAATCAAGATAAAGGATTGGAATATAAAAACAGCTGCCTTATTTGTTGGAAGGATTCTATTAAGTATTGTCTATTTTATAAATGGAATGGTATTAGGTCTGCAACGAAATTGGGTAGAACCTCCCTATGAAACAGAATGGGATTTCTTTGTAAAGTCTTTACTAAACGGAAAAACTGATGCACTTATACACTTGTTACTTCTAATTATTATCATTACTTTGGATCTATTCATTACATTTTATTATATCAATAAAAAGAAATAGGATATTCTCTCCTATTTCTTTTTTATGAGTAGCGCCATATCGTTATCAAACTAAGGTTTTATGTTGCCCCTAAACAATAATTTTTTACATTTTTACTCTGGAGATGTCAATTTTACTATATTTTGGGTATTTATTTTTACTAGCTTGATGGACATGGGGTTGATTTATTTTCTTAGGCTGATAGGCATGTGGTGCTATCCCATTGCTATTAAGCTAAGAATTTAATTGTAATAAGGTAATACTTAAGATACAAATAAAATATCTTTTCCATGTCGCACTGTTTTATTGAAGTCTATCCCGAGTTGTAGCTAGTTCAATGCGACTGTAAATTCGGAGTTCGGTGCGCCAGCAAATACAACCGTTCCATTCTCTGGTAGTTTCACTTTGTTATTATCACTAACGACGGTAAAATTGACGCATACTCCATTCTCATCATACACCGCGAATGAACTTCCTGATGGCAACTCCACATTCATCGTTTTCCCTGCTGCCTCTTGCGGGACCATAAACCATTTCGCATGCCCATTTTTTTGCAATGTAACTTTTGATAATCGACCTGTATCAAGGGGTTTTACGTTAGATTCACTGACGTATAAAAAGCTGGACATCTCCATATATTCAGTACCATCCTCTGTATAGAAATGGGCTTCCTTTGTATCCCGCCCATTCATCACAGGAATTTGAATTTGATGCGTCGCCGTATTCGGACCTGTAATTTTTTTGCCGTCCCAATATCCATCCTTGATCGTAATTTGTGTGTTAAGAGGCATTAGTTGTCCTAGATAGTTCATAGAATTAAATTTTTCGTTAACGAGATAGAACTTGCCACCCTCGCGCTTCGCCCATGCAGCAGCTGTTTTCTTCGGTAACACATTGTTTTCTAATTTCTGGGCTAAATAGTGAGTCAGCACATTTTGCCCCAATCCCGGTGATAATTCATATGTGCTCTCTCTCAAATAAACTTTTCCATTCTTCTCTGTGACGAAGTTAAGCTTGGAAGTACCCTTCTCATTTATAAAGCTTCCATCCGCCGTATATACATATTTTTCTTCCGGTTTAGTTGGTAAAACCAGTTCTCCCTTCTTCGTAATTTCTATTTTGAAATGGCTATAGCTATTTCCATAAAATCCTGCTTTTTTTACCACGTCTTGAGGCACTTTAGCCTTGACGGGCTTTCCGAAGGATTTATCTGGCTTTATATCCTTAATTGTCCCTTTCTCTTTAAGCCTAGCTAGCAGTAATTTATTTGCCAACAGTTGATTTGTCATGCTGCTGCCGCCGGAGGACAATACAGCTGCTGCCATCTTCTGTTCTGGAAGCACGACCAATGTAGCATGTTGCAGTATCGTATCCCCACCCTTAGTCAACGCTTTTATCCCATATTCACTGAATGGGTATAGTTTTACACTATCCCAGCCAAGTCCATAGTTGAACACATTTCCGCTATCTCCCGGCCACATTCCTTTTTTATATTCTTCTTGTTCCATCGCCTTGACTGCTTTATTAGAGAGAATTTCTTTTCCCTGTCCCATAAATATTTGTGAGAATCGCACCACATCTTCTGCAGTAGAAGAGATTCCTCCCGTACCAATTAGATTCACCATTTCACTTGGTAGCTGTCCCTGGTATGTCGGAGAATACAGTCCAGCCCGCTTTTCGTCTTCCCATTTGTCTTGCGATGTTATCGTATGATTCAGTTTTAATGGCTCTGTAAACTTTTGATGTAGAAATTCAGTAAAACTCATACCGCTGACTCTTTCTACCAAGATCTCAGCCAGTGTAAAACCGTCATTACAGTATACTGAGAACGCACCAGGGTCTGCCTTCAAGTTTTGGTTGGACAATTGTTGCAATAATATATCATGGGCATAAGCATCATTATCTTTAAATAAAAATGCATTATTGAACGTCGAACCTTGCAAACCCGAGGAGTGATTCAACAGCATACGCGGTGTAATACGCTTATATCGTTTATCTTTCATTTTAAAATCAGGAATATAGCGGGCAACAGGAGCATCCAAATCAACTTTTCCTTCGTCTACCAGTTTCATAACAGCCGCAGCTGTATATACTTTACTGGTTGAACCAATTCCGTATAGAGTATCTTTGGTTAGTGGCTCTTTCCCTTCTATGTCGTTCTTACCTGTCTGCCCCGACAAAATAAGTTTACCATTATCAATCAGCGCATACTGTACACTAGTCGTCTCATAGGACTTCGTGAGCAGTGCAGCGTTCTCTGCAGCAATCTTCTCCAAATCTTTGCTAGCAACTTCTTGGCTAGATACAACCGGAGTCTTACTGCTAGAAGACGCTATCGCTCCTGTTGGTAGACTCATCGTTAGAGCTAAGGTAGCGGCTAACACTCCAGATAATTTATTTTCCATAAGAAAAATTCCTCCTTAGATAAATGATCGATTTCATCTTTTATTTGTTCAATTACAAACATCACATAAACTACTATTCTGGCTTTATCCCTACTGTCTATATTCAACAAGTAAAATACTTTTAAAAAGACCAGTATTCTCGGCTCTACCCATACTGTTCAAATTGCCGTCAACATATGCCCCTCCAGCAAAAGTATCAAATCCTAGAATAACATCTGTATGTTCCCATATCGGGACACCGTTAGGAAATATAATTTCATAGATTCCTAGACCATATCCATTGATTCTTCCCTTTCCTGTAGGAACTGTAGTGAGTATTCTGTTCTTTCAGTAATTGCCACCAATAGAATGCTCTTATTACTAGTTTGTTTTTCGTATAAATGTATCCTATTTACCCTCCCTCTTTTACGCTTCTCTATATTTGTATCCTACACAATAAAAATTTCTTTTTTCTTATCCATTTCTTACAATTTCCTTACGTTCAAATCACTTCTATAATTAGATAGGTTTTATTTTAAAATCTCCAGGATAATAAGTGCATATATAATCCCACGATTTTATAGAAGATGGATTAATAACCTTTCATGCACATCTCTAATATTCCCTTAGATTCCACCCTCAACCTTTACCACAGTTCCAACTGGCATCAACACTTCTTCACATTCTTATAAGTGGAAGTCATTATTTCATATTCATCATTGTAAAAAGATAAAACGAGAACTGAAACACCCCCTAATATAATTGACGTTGTATGAGCTTTGATTGATAGCGACGGGGTACCGCCAGTATTTCGGAAAAAACCACACTAAGGGTATACAAGGTTTTATACAGTTTTTCAGTTAATCCAATAAGAGACAAGAACCCTAAAACCGCACCAGGATAGGAAAGTATAAAAAATGCATAGATCCATAGAACAAAAAAAAAGACGATTCCCTTGTAAAATTAGGGAACCGTCTTTTTCTTCGCTATCGATAACAAAAATCAAGTACGTAATATTTTATTTGTCGATATTTTTTCAATCTTCATTATCGATTTCTATTGTACCCGTTCTAGCACTAACCTTTAAAATATTTAACAAATTATCAGGTGTCTTGATTTCTACTTCATATTCAAATTTTGATTGTGCTAAGTTATCATCTTCTAATTCGAATTCTTTTTTCACATTAATAATTTCTCCATTTGTATGAGCTAAAGAAATTTCACGAACTTGTTTCTCTGTGTAATTTTCATTCTTTTTTGCATAATTGTAACCCATACCATAATATCCACCAACAATAGCAATACCACTTACTAAAATAGCAATTACACTTATAATTATTTTCTTTTTATGCTTTAACATTTTCATCCACTCCTTAATGATTACTCCTCTATTCCAAATCTTGCTTCAAGCGCATTTTCTGCTTGCTCTAATTGATCTTCCAGTATATCGTGTTCTTTTTCTTGCGTTTGATATTGTTCAACAGTTATCGTTCCAGCGTGATAATCTGCTTCTAGCTGATTATCAGATAGATCTATCTTGTCATCCAATTGGTCAATTTCTTTTTTTGTTGCCAAGTACATATTTAAGTTATCTTCTTTTGCTCCAACTGGTTTCGTGTTATTTGCCTTTTCTACAATAGATGTGACTTCGTTTTTGAAATCTTGTGTTTGCTTCGTATCATTCGTAGCAGGCTCTGTTTTGTTTGGTTCTTGTTGTAGTTGAGCAACTTCTTTTTGTAATTTATCATTTTCCACTTTCAGTTGTTGCACTTCTGTATTGTTAACAGCTTGAGTAGAACAAGCTGTTAACAATACACAAGATATCGCTCCAATCAGCATCCATTTTCGCATTCTGTTTTCCTCCCTTTACATGTGCACCTTATCCTTGCCTTTATATTACTGAACAAACATTAAAGGAAGATTAATGTATAAAAAAATAAAGTGAAGACTTTTACGGGTAGCCCGACTTCCCCTAACTCCCTCGCATTCGCCGAATTTTGAAGGAGGAGTCTTACTGCCCGTTAATGCTGGATAAAATGATATAATTAAATCGTTTCTAATCTTGCTTTAATGTTTTGGAATTATAGTGATACATATTAATAAGAAGAAAAGGAGAATGTTAATGCGAGTTCTTATTGTCGAAGATGAACAAGACTTACAAAATATATTGGTAAAACGATTAAATGCAGAACATTATAGTGTCGATGCATGTGGGAATGGAGAAAATGCCTTGGATTATATAAACATGGCTACCTACGATTTGATTGTGCTTGACATTATGATTCCAGGAATAGATGGTTTACAAGTATTACAAAGATTACGCGCGGACAATAATACAACTCCTGTCTTGCTTCTTACAGCTAAAGATACAATTGATGATCGTGTAACAGGACTCGACTTAGGTGCGGATGATTATTTAGTAAAGCCGTTTGCTTTTGACGAACTGTTAGCAAGAATTCGAGTGTTAATGCGAAGAAAAACAGGAAATACATCTAATGTGTTTGAAATCGCTGACCTAGTGGTAGATTGCAATATGCATAAAGTAACACGAGGAGACCAAGTTATCACTCTTTCCAGTAAGGAATTTGCTATTTTAGAATATATGATTCGTAATAAAGAAGTTGTGCTGACACGAGATAAAATTGAGCAACATGTGTGGAATTACGACTATGAAGGTGGCTCGAATATTATTGATGTTTACGTCCGCTATCTTCGCAAAAAAATTGATAGCCAGTTTGAAACGAAGTTAATTCATACAGTACGAGGAACTGGTTACGTATTGCGAGTAGAATCATGAAAAGACTATCAATAAAAATGAGAGTAACCCTGTGGTATACGGGGCTAATTGTAATTATTATGGCACTCGTGTTAGCTTTTATTTTAACTTCTTCAGATAAAGTTTTGCTTTTTAATATGAAAGATCAATTAAAGAGCACAGTAAAAGAAAGCATGGAAGATATCAAATATAAGCATGGGCAGTTAAAGATTGACGATGATTTTGAAACCTTAGAAGATGGCGTAAATATTAGTATTTATAGTAAACAAGGTGAGCTGTTAGTAGGACATAGTCCAACAAGCTTTAATAAAAAGATATCGCTTAAATCCGATGAAATACAAACCATTAAAGACGGCAATAAAGAATGGATAGTATATGATTTTCTCCATAATGCAGGCGGCGATGAGCAAGTCTGGGTTCGTGGAATAATGACTATGAACCAATTATCCTCAACGATGAATACGCTTATCGTGGTAACAATCATCTCATTCCCATTACTTATTCTTATTGCGGCATTCGGAGGATATTTTATTACACAAAGGGCGTTTCGACCTGTGCAACAAATGAGTGATTCAGCTAGTAAAATTGGTGATGGTAAAGACCTTTCGAAGAGAATTAATTTACAAGGTTCACCGAAAGACGAAATGTATCATTTAGCACAAACCTTTGACAAAATGTTTGAGCGATTGGAGACATCATTTGAAAGTGAAAAACAATTTACATCTGACGCATCTCATGAATTAAGAACACCAACATCTGTTATTATTTCACAATGCGAATACGCTTTATCGCAGAAGAATAATCCGAAAGAAATGGAAGAATCGTTAGAAGTAATTTTAAAGCAATCACGTAAAATATCCACTCTAATCTCACAACTTTTATTATTAGCAAGAGCTGACCAAGGAAACCATAATACTTTCCAATTTGAATGTATCAATATGAGTGAATTAACGGAAATCGTCGTAGAAGAGCTCTCATTAATGGTACAAGAGGCTTCGATTGATATAACAATTAATATAGAGAAAGACCTATTTATTAAAGCCGATCAAACATTGATGATGCGTTTATTAATGAATTTACTAACGAATGCGATTGCTTATAGTAAAGCGAGTGGAACTGTGAATATGCAACTATTCCGTGATGAAACCAACATAATAGGTAAAGTCTCTGATAATGGTATAGGCATCAGCGAGCAACATATTACTAAAATATGGGACCGCTTCTATCGAGTTGACGCAGCACGAACATCTTCAAACATCGGAAACACAGGTTTAGGATTGTCTATGGTAAAATGGATTGTCGAACTACACGGAGGAGAAATTACAGTTGAAAGTGAATTAGGAGAAGGCAGTACTTTTACATTTAAACTACCAATTGAAAAACAAGCATAATTTATGCGCATCTGTCGCTTCAAAATAAAGATTGATATTTAAAGGCTCTCTACAATCCTTATGTAAAAATAACTGACGCATTTTAAACATCATCGATTTTATCATTTTGGACAACCTATTCTGTTAAATTGATATACATGCGAAAAAACTATCGAAATAAAACCCCAGAAATCCAACGGTCTCTGGGGCTCCATTATATATTTAGCTCTTTTTGCTTTTTGTTTTGTTTATGTCTATACAGCAATTTTCGACTTATTAGAGAAATCACTAATAAGGTCAGAATTAATAAGATAAGTTGCATAAATGATAAATCAAAATATTTAGCACCTGTAACGATTAAAAGTGTAGAAATCGTGCCTTTTACAACGAAAAAAATAATAACCCATAACCCGCCTTTTTTCCAGTTCATTTTATATTACCCTTTCCTACGTTTAAATTCTTAAAATATTTAATGATAGTTCGTAAATATGACAACTTAATAGAAATCTATTATATTAACAAAAAATTCATGTCTAATTAAATGCGACGATTCTATATTAAGTGAAAATGATATTCATTGTCAATTTTATTGATTATTTGAATACTTATTCTCAATCTCTTTCTACTTTGTTTCTTATAAGCAATACACTTTTATATTCAAACAAAAACACCTCCATTACATTTGCACACTTAGTATGCGAATGCAAGAGGTGTTTTTTTCATATACCATCAGGTAAGATTTCCTGCTTTGTTTATTTCTTGATACTTAGCTATTTTTTAGTACACGATAACTGGATCATAAGTGTTCAAACTATCATATACAGTTTTTGCAACATTAGGAAGAAGGTTCACACACCCACCTGATCCTCCTGTTAAATAAGCATTATTTGCCCAGTCTTTTCGCCAACCGGCATCGTGGAACCCTTGACCGCTATTTGTGAATGGGACCCAGTAATCTACTTTAACTGCATAATCAGCTTTACCTACTGCGCTGCCTCTGAGCGTGTATGGTGTTCGTTTATATAGGACGTACCAAACACCTGGTGATGTATCTTCACCCGTGCTATGTTTACCAGTTACTACATTTGTTGTAACAACTAATTTTCCATCTTTATAAATCCAAATTTGTTGCTCTGCAATTGAAACTTCTGCATATGTGTCTCCGATGCCATTATTCGATGTTGTTTTATAACCGATACCTTCCTTCTCCCAACCATTTCCATGAATATTAGAAGCAGAAAGCGATTTTTCGCCTTTCTCAAAGGCTTGTTGAACTTGTTTAGTTTCTTTTTCAACATCTAGTGCCCAGCCGTAGCCTTGCCCTTTTACTGATATGATTGAACCGGAATGCGTTTTAAATGAGAAATCTTTATTTAATGTTGATTTGGCATTATTAATTTCAATAATTTTCTTCTTAATGTCGCTCGCGTCAATTGTAACTTTCATATCCTTTGACATAGAGGCATTTTGAATTAAATCTTTCGCTTTTAAAGGATAAACTTCATTCTGCACTTTATACTCAACAGACTGCCCAAGAAGATTCTGTAGTGCTTTCTCCTCTTTTTTGACAATTGGATCGTCTTCTTTAATAGGTTTTATGTATGCAGACTTCAGGTGAATTTCGCTTTTATATTTTTGCTTATCGTAATCTTTTAGTAGACTAGTAACGTCATACTGTTTTCCTTCAACACTTTTCGAAATAACTATTTTTCCTTGTTCTAGCTTCGCCATAGCATCTTGAGGCGCTTTTAATTTTGCATTCATAGAGATGAGCTTTTCTTCTACAAGTTTTTTCATCGTTTCACTACGATACTGATCTGCCTTCTCTGGTAGCAATGAATAATTTTCTCCCTTTGAGGTAGGGAAAAATGTCCACTGACTTTTTAATAGTTTCTTAACTTGAGGCAAATCTTTTTCCGTAAGTTCCGTTTTTGTATCTTTTTCATCTAAAATTTGTTGTTGATCAACATAGACTTTGTTTGCTAGTCCAGATGTCTTTAATTTCTGTATTGCCTGATCAGCGCTCAGACCACCAACTTTTGTGTCATTAATTGTAACATTCGAATTGAAGTGAGTTGCCTGATAATAACTCATTCCCCCAATAAGAAGTGCAATTACACCAATACCCACTGCGATAAACTTCCAATTTGTATAACGTTTTTTTGATCTTACTCGTTTTTGATCAATTTCTTCAACTGATTCATTTGTTGTATTGTTGTTCATCAATCTTTCCCCCGTATGCATTAACGTCAAACGATTTTCAACTAAAATCATAGACTAGTGTACCTTATTTTTCCTAAAATTTCATTATTTCCGACCACATTTTATCGCAATTCATCGATTAAATTTAGATTTTTTAATGGTACGATGCATTGAACATCCCTTTACAAGTCATAAAGTGAAATTTCAATCAATCGTTATACATCAAGAAAATTAGCTAAATCTTATTCTGAAAATTTTTCCTCTTTACGTAAAATACGAATTATATTCTCCATTTTATGAACATCACCCCCTAATTTTGTCAAAAAAATAAACGATAGTCCTTCTACATTTTTGATAAAAGGACTATCGTTTTTTCAGTTAGAGTATTTGTATAATCGTTTAACTTTTTATTTCCTGAAGGTCTAACGTGATGAAGATGATGAAATTTCATCTCATAGCCTTTAAATGAAAAACATTATGTTTTTTATGACAATCAAGTTTATTTTTATAAATTAAACCCTTAGCTTGATGCCTCCCATATATCCAGCAGCCTAAGATTAAGTAAGAGTCCATTCAACTAGATTTTTTCTAATATTTTTAGGTGCATCTTATTTCGCCTCGTCATATTTCACTAATTGAATTTAAAACACATCCGTATGCTATTTAGTAAAATTTACGATTCGAGACGTAATTATTGCAGTAATCAAGATAATAATAGCGGTTATCAAGCCAGATTCTCCAATCCAAATCTCAGTTTGATACCCTGTACTTGCACGTGTGAAAGGTCCTTGAATAATGGCATTCCAAGTAGCATGGATAATAACCGAAGGCCAAATGCTACCTGTGATAAGTCGTAAATAAGCTGTAATATAACTGAATGGTACAATACAAAGATAGATACCAAGTACTGAAAGAACGACAGATGGTCCCGCTACATATAGACCAGCAATAACTATTGGAACATGCCACGTTGCCCAAATCAATCCACTAATAAGGATGGGCCGTGAAAACTCTGCATCGACTAGCCTTGTGAGCATATAACCTCGCCAACCCATTTCTTCTCCCAAAGCCGGGATTAAGCCAAGCAAACTTCCGAAAATGCCGCTCAATACTACTAGATAAATGAAGTTGAATGGTGCCGTTACATACTGAAGCCCAAGCATATTGTAGATCGGTTCTAAAATAAACATACCAACTTCGGGATACTGAAACCCCGCAATTCCGCTCAACCAGGCGATAGAATAAGTAATTCCACAAATAATCATAGGGATTAGCAGAGCAAACCCAATCCCCTTCCATATCTTTAAGTTACCGAGACTAAAAGATACATCTTTAAACCCTTCTTTCAGTATTATGCGAGTCAAAATAGAAGATAATGCTGGGGTAAACATATATACCACAATAAGCGGCATACTTTTCGTAATTATTACTACTACATTTAGGATAATAGAAGTAATGATTAAGATACTCAAAAAGAGTTGAAGTCCTATTTTAGCACGTTGGATTTTATCTTTATTGTGGAACGATTTTGCGTGTAATATCATTTTAATCCGCCCTTCCCCTTTCATTCACTTGTTTATCGAATTTACTTCTTGTCATTTCCACAGACACAACTTAGAATAAAAATGTTTTTGTATACAGATTCATTCATCTTTAAAATCCCTCCCCAATTTATAGTCTAGTCTTACTTACGACTCATCAATGTAATTATTATTTATAAGTTGTCATAACCGATAGTACAAAAGTGTAATGATTAGTCTATGACCTGTGTCAATTAACCTTATGACAATATGTAACTAGAAAATATGATATGGAATAGATAACAATTGAATTAAGGCAATTGATTCGTTCAAGTACAATGAATCAATCTTACTTTACAAATAATTCAATTGAGGTGGAAAAAATGAATAAGAAAAGCATAATTGCAATGGTTAGTACAGCTTTATTAGTCACAGGATGTGTAGAAGTAGGAAAGGCTCAAACAGTAGCAGTCGAAAATTCAGGTCAATCAATACAAAAAAATATAGTTAAATCCATACAATCACAGGCTTACCCATTAAAAACGATAGAGCCGTCAAAATCATTTGAGGATTTAAAACCACTTAAGAAAATGATTGGGAGCGCGCAATATGTGGGATTAGGAGAGAATACTCATGGAAGCTCTGAAATTTTCACTATGAAATTTCGCCTTGTGAAATATTTGGTTACTGAGATGGGTTTTACAAATTTCGCAATGGAAGAAGATTGGGGAAACGGCTTAAAGCTAAATGAATATATCCAAACAGGAAAAGGAAACCCTAGGGAGTTTTTAAACTTGTTATATCCTACTGATGAAATTATAGCCATGATTGAGTGGATGAAAGATTATAATGCCGATCCATCCAATAAAAAAAAGATCCAATTTATCGGGCTCGACTTAAAGGAATTGGACCAAGGTTGCTTTAATAAAGTAATTGATTATGTAAAGCTGCATCGACCAAATTTGCTGGCAGAAGTAGAAGAAAATTATAAAGAATTGTCGGCTTTTAATGGAAGTACACAGGAATATATGGACCTTGCTCCTGAAATAAAAGAAAAGTTCAAAGCAAACGCTGAGAGAGTAGCTCGATTACTAAAAGATGAGAATAAACAAGCCAACACAGAAATAGTTTCACCCGAGTACATCTGGGCGAAAGCAACGGCAAGTGCAATAGAGAAATTTACCACAATGCTAATTCCTAACGACTATCCAAGTATGTTAAAGCTACATGAGCAATACTTGGCCGATCATGCAATGTGGGCACAAGAAACATTTGGTGGTAAAACGATGGTATGGGGACACAATATTCATATTGCTAAAGGAATTATCGATGAGAAATTATACCCTTATGTTGCGGGGCAATTTTTGAAGGAACGTTTAGACAATAATTATGTCACAATTGGTAGTACAACTACGAAGGGGAATTTCACCTTATACAGCGAATATGATCCTTCTACTGGAGGTAAGATTACAACGCGTGAGATTCCACAAAATGTAAATAGTTTTAACTATACCCTCGGAAAAGTACCATATAACATGTTTTTATTGGATAACCGTCACCTTAAAGGACAAGCAGAGAAATGGGTTAAAGCCAAAAGACCATTACTAAGTATAGGGGGACAAATATTCCCAAACGAATCGACATACTTTGATAAATCATTGCTTGAGCAATTTGATATTATTTTTCACATTCGAAAAACAAGTCCATCTCATATTAAATAAAAGTACAAAACAATCCCGTTCTTGCAAATGCAAAAACGGGATTGTTTTGTGGAGGATTAATAAAATGAAACTTTATTCAGTAGGGGTTTTGTTCATCCCAACTGATTATCAGCCCTCACCAATCGGGCTTTTACGGACAGCCCGACCCCCACCTAACTTCTTTTCTTCCACCTGAATTTTGAGGTGGGGGTCTTACTGCCCGGCAAATAGCGGGATATAAGCATCTTTTTAACCAGCAGTAGGCTGTTCTCCCCTTTTTAGCATCATTTAGAAATGTCATATGACACTTTTACACTAGTGAGAATGACAAAAAAAGCAGTATGATTCGGTTATTACATAGATAGGAGCGATGAACTTTATGAAATCAAAATTCATCCAGAATGGTTATTTTTTATTGCTAACTTTCGTTACAGGATTGTTTTATTTTTGTTTTTATCTAATAGCTCTGCTATTTAGTTTCACCCTTTCATTTACTGTTGTTGGGATTCCATTAATTATGCGCGTACTACAGACTACCACACACTTTATCCAATTCGAGCGCATACAGACGAAAATTTATACAGATATTTCAACAGACTCTTACGATAGAAATATAACAATGGATACATCGAACTGGGCTCAGGTGAAATTAGTGCTTACAGATCGTTGTACTTGGTCTGCTGTCTATTGGTTAATGCAGAAATTTGTGATTGGCATTTTCAGTCTTATTAGTGCAATCATTTTTTATGTAATGCCACTTATGTTCCTGTTGGCACCACTACTGTATCGATACATCGATATGAATATTATATTCATACAGATAGATACGTTTGCCAAGTCACTCTTTGTAATGTTTATGGGTATAGTATTTACCGCCATAAGTATTAGAATAGTAGAAGGTTTGACACAGAAAATTGGGGGCTATACACGTAGTATGATTCAGCAACTAAATCAATAGAAGTTTGCAGTCTGTGAGTAGTATCGCAGTTTTAAATTAAAAAGTATAATAAGGCATGAAGGATTAATTTATACTATAGGAAGTAAAAAGGTAGGCTATTTAGGGGGTAAATGACTTGTTAGATATGGTTAAGTATTGGTTTTGGTACGATTGGATTATGTTAGGAGTCCGTATACTTGTTAGTGTCTCTATCGCCATAACCACATTAGATTTTCAGGATAGTTTAACATTGCCACTTTGGATTGTTATTTTTTGGGAGGTTGTTGCCTTCTCGATTCCATGGGTAGCCTTACTGTTCAATTACAAATATTACTTGTTCACAGAAATACTGCTATATGGTGGACTGTGTATATATTTAACCTCTTTATTTCCGGAAGCTAACGTTACATTTCTGATATCGGCTTTTCTAATTGCTGCGAATAGTAAGCATTTGTCCTATTATTGGACAGCTCCAACAACAGTTTTTATAACAACTGGAATTCTCTATGCGGTTGCGCCAAGTAATAGCTATTGGATTTTGGTTACCTACTATGGACTTGCTTATGTAATGGGCTTCGCTTTTCATTTATTAATCGTCAATCATAAACAAAATGAATCAATTCGTAAACAAAACGCGGTACTTGAGCAATATATGTCTCAGATTGAACGCATCACACTGGCGGAAGAACGGAACAGACTGTCGAGTGAGCTTCATGATACAGTTGGTCATGCTTATACTTCTATTATTATGGGGATGGAAACGTTGCGTACCGAACTTTCTACTGAAATGGGTATACAGAGGCTAGACTCTCTGCTTGAAATGGGACGGAAAAGTATCGAGGACGTGAGAGGTTACCTACATCAAATGGATTCTTCATGTCAATCGCCTTCCTTAATTCAATCTCTACAAAATCTTGGAGCCGAATTTCAGGAGCACGCTCAGGTAAATGTAAGTTTTAGGACATTCGGAGAGGAATATCAGCTGTCTCGGCAAGCGAAGATCGCATTCATTCGTTGCTTACAAGAGTCCCTTACGAATGCAGTACGTCATGGTCAGGGGACTGAAATTATAGTTTCATTGCAGTTTGACGAACAATATACGAGGTTAGAAGTTCAAGATAATGGAAAAGGAAATGTAGAATGGCAGGAAGGCTTTGGTATGAATGCGATGAAAGAACGGGCAATGAACTTGCAAGGTCAATTGTCTGTATATACAAAGCCAGAGGAAGGAATGCTTGTTACATGTACCATACCGCGACAAACTGAAATAAAAGATGGACTTATTCGTTTGTTAATTGTAGACGATCAACCATTTGTTCGGGAAAGTTTGAGGACACTACTCGATAGATATGAAGATTTAAATGTAGTCGGTTTAGCTGAGGATGGCAATGAAGCCATCGATTTGTGTGGGCGCCTTCAACCCCATGTTATACTTATGGATTTAGATATGCAGCACATGGATGGAGTCGAAGCAACCAAAAAAATCAAGCAACAATGGCCACATATCCGCGTATTGATTTTCACAACTTTTCAGGATACCGAACAGGCGTTGGAATCCCTTCGCAACGGTGCGGATGGTTTTTTACTCAAATCTATTGAAACATTGGAGCTAGCTAATACGATCCGACTTATTCACAAAGGTGGGACACTGATTGATCAGGGAATGTCTCACAAAATATTTGAGAAGTTTGATGAGCAAAAAGAGACACCACAATCAAAAGCAACCGCTTATGAGCTAACAGCTAGGGAGATAGAAATATTGCAGCTAGTGGCAAAGGGACTTCGATACACTACCATAGCATCAAGGTTATATTTATCGAATGGTACGGTCAGAAATTATGCTTCCACAGCTTATACAAAGCTAGGAGTCCGCAACAAAGAAGAAGCTGTTCAAAAGGCTCTAGAAATTGGAATTATTGAATAAGAAAAATGTTTTTTGTTTCTCTACAGCAAGGTAAAATGTAGTTACAAGATACAGTAAAGGATAAAGTGAAACTTTAATCAGTGGGAGTTTTGTTCATCCCCCACTGATTATCAGCCCTCACCAATCGGGCTTTTACGGGCAGCCCGCCCCACCTCACTTCTTTGCTCTCGCTGAATTTTGAGGTGGGGGTCTCACTGTCCGTTAATGCGGGATAAACTTATGAATTTAGTTGAATATTATTTTTGATAGGTAATTTTTTTGAAAAATTTAACCCTGTTTTAAAAAATTTAAATAGCGTTACTACATATTGAATGTAGCAACGCTATTGTTTTCTATATTAGAAATTAAACATCTTTATTATCGCTATACGGAAGACAGTTTCAGGTCTTTTCATGTGGGAATTCCTCTAAACCAGTCCCCCCTAATTCACTTGTTGTCTCTGAAAATAGTCATTTAAAAATATAGTTGCTAATTTCATTTCACTCTTCCTTGCACCCAAGTGGCAATATCATTTATAACATACTCTGGGATATTAGCAGGACTATACTATTCATCCGATTGACTTAATTCTCCTTCTCCTTCTGTAAAGAAGTGATTTAACTTTTGATACAGTCAATAATCAATGTTATCTCTCTCTTTTAATTGTTATTTCCAAAAAGGATTATCTATCATTCTTTATAAATTGCAAAATTTAAGGTCGGCAAAGGATTTCTATTTTTTATAAACAGGTGGAATGCTTTGTGGAAAATTGAAAATATCTTCTGGATCGTATTTAGCTTTCACTTGAGTCAATCGTTTAAAGTTTTCACCATAATATAAATCCGACCAATCTTTCATTGAGAGGTCAGGTGTGTTAACATAGACACCTTTCGTAAAAGGAATTAACGCGTGACGAAAAGCTTCTACCCAACGAATCCCTTGTGCAGCTCCCTCAGGTTTGTCCCAAGTGGAAAATAACACCATATTCATTAGAGCTTTTCGATAAAAATAAGCAGTTGCTTCCTCGGGTACTGCAGAAACAGTCCCCCCTAAGCCCTGAAAAAATATAGAAACAGTAGAATTAGGTGGAGATTGACTCATAAAATGTTGAATCGTAGCAATACCTTCTTCAGGTAATAAAGAATCCATAAAAGGTGCTACGCTTTTAAATGGAAAAGGAGTTGTAGGCTGATGATTGGATATTAACGTTATAGCTTCTAAATAAGAGAGTTCTTTTATGTCTACCTTTATAGGTGATCCAATTTTGAGAAGTGGTTGTATCAATTTCTGTAAGTCTGTAACTGATCCATGAAAAATCCCATGCATCAACACAGGAGCTGTCTTTTCTGAAGACAATAATAATGTAGGAGTAAAGCGTTTATCAGAAGTAGGTAGAGTATACTTTTGCCATTCCTGTATAACGGCTTTTAAATCTTGATGCCTCCAACTAACTTCAACAAAACCAACAGTCTTAATTTCCTGAGTACGAAAGCGAAAAGATGTACAAATACCGAAACTTCCGCCTCCACCACGTAAAGCCCAAAATAGATCAGGATGCTCCTGATCATTAACCTGCAATACACAGCCGTTAGCATCAACCATTTCTATTTCTACGACATGATCAAGTAGTAGTCCTAATGGTCGAGAAAGAATACCTTGCCCACCACCTAGCGCTATTCCTGCGATAGCTGGTTTAGGACAGACCCCATTAGGAATAGCTAATCCCTCTTTCCCAAGAAGCTCAGCTAGATGGAGATTTTTACAACCAGCTCCTACTGTAACAGTTTTTGATGTTGGATCTATTTTTATTTGATTTATCTCACTGACATCAATTACAATACCACCATCTAAAACTGACAAGCCTTCATAATTGTGCCCTCCTGAGCGTACTCGGATAGGTACGTTATTATGTAACGACCATCGTACTGCATTCACAACGTCTTGAGTATTTTGTGCAAAGACAATAACAAAAGGGAATCTATTAAAAAATGTGTTGAACGCTTGACGTGCTGAATCATATTGCGCTTCACCAGGCGATACAATACGTCCTGTTAAACTTATATTTTCATCATAGAGCATATAGAAACCTCTCTCCGTACAAAAATTTTTAATGCTATCATGCTAATAATATGTATGTAAAAAAAAGTAAGAACCGCCAATTATATTGGTGATTCTTACTTTTTTTCATAAAATTAAACAAATCCTTGCAGCTTTTAAATCGACAAAAGCCGTTTTTGAGCCTTTATTTTTACTATATGGCGTAGTGACGCATACATACCTATCAACCTTGCTTGATGGTGATAGGACACGGCAACAATCCTTTCTCTTTCGGGCTACTCATTATAAATAATAGATTTTCAGGGTGAAACTTTAACTTATGAGATTATAGCATTACAAGCTTTAAAGAAAACTCATACAAATTAATCCTATTAAATAAAACTTGCCAATGGCCCCTAAAAGTAGTAATCGTTGCCGCGCCCCTTCTTAGATAAAAGATAAATTTTTAATTTAAAATCTAAAATAAATAGTTTATGGACTGTAGTGCTAGTCCACCTATTATTTCTAAATTTCTTGTACCCATTCAAAATAATCAATAAAACGAGGTCCGATTATGTCTATACTTCGTATAAATAACATCATTACATTAATCTTTTTTCGGGAGTACAATCCCTTTATATAATTGAACTGTAATCAAGTAATAAATCGAG
Source organism: Bacillus sp. FSL K6-1338 (assembly GCF_038006965.1). Taxonomy (NCBI): domain Bacteria; kingdom Bacillati; phylum Bacillota; class Bacilli; order Caryophanales; family Bacillaceae; genus Bacillus; species Bacillus sp. FSL K6-1338. The sequence goes on from NZ_JBBOWI010000001.1 coordinate 3,064,908, forward strand.
TAAATTACTACAAAAATAACAAGTGGTAACCAAATACGAAAGTACGGATCGATTAAAAGCGATCCAAACATGTTCATACCAACTAATATGTGAGTAATCCCCACAATTGCTGGGAATAAGAATATGAAGAATAACTCTTTATAGATTGATTTTGTTAATAATTCTCGGCGAACACCAATTTTACGAAGCATTTGATAACGTGCTACATCTTTTGATGCTCCCGACAGAACTTTAAACATTAAGCAACTTGCCATCATTGCTAAAAATGCAACTCCAACGAAAAAGCCCATAAACATTAGTCCGTTGGAAAAATCATGACTCGTAATATATTTTTGATACTTACTATCCAATTCTTCCGCTTTCACATTTTTATATTTTGCTATCTGTAATTCATCAAGTTTTTTCCATTCTTTTATGTATGATCCAAAATCATCTGTTTTCCCTATAAATACAGTACTTTCTTTACCCTTCAACCCATCGTATATGTTTTGTTCTACAATTTTGATTTCATAATCAGGATACATATAATTTGGCTGGATCGTTCTGAAAGCCTGAATCCATTGTTTTGTGTCGATCTCTCCTTTAACCCATTTTATTGAAAATGCACCAATTGGTACTTCCTCTGAAACTTTCTCTATTTTCATACCTTGCAAGAAAGGACGATTTTTTTCTACATCTTCTTTAAGATAATAAACATACCTATCATCAACTTTGTAATGGTATTCAAATTTTTCTTGAAATAAGATACCACCCAAAATTGTCTTTTCTTCCGCAGTTGGATTATGAATGACTGAATCGTAAATTCGCATTTGATCTGTCATGTTTATAATGTTGTTTTTAAATGCCATACCACAAGCAATTCCACCAGCACCAAGAGCCACTAAAATTGCTACTGTTGCAAGCACATTTGTTAGACTATTAATGCGGAAATTTAATTGTGCAAAAGTAAAAGCATTGAGGCCTTTTTCACTACGTTTTTTATTACTCTTTAGCTTGTTAATCATAACTGGAAGAAGGGATCCAAATATAAGGTAAGTACCAACGGTTGCTGAGATTAATCCGACGGCCATTAATCCCAAAGCAATTAGCGGATTTGCATATGACATATAGATCAGTGATGCATAACCAATACCTAATAAAAGAATACCAAGGAATGCAATTACAACTGTCATTTTTCCTTTTATGGCAACACGTTCTGTTTGTGCATCTGCATGTACAAGTTGTAGTACAGAAATACGCGATAATTTAATACTATTCATAATTGCAGATAATACAAATAGTGCAAAGAAGAAGACGCAAGTAATAGCTATTGATGGCAGATAAAATGCTTTATAACCTTCACCAGCAAACTCGAGTTGTTTCATTAATAGCTGACCGATACCTTCTGCAAGTCCTACACCAATTGTAATTCCAATCAAAAGAGAGGTGGCACCTAATATGATTGTTTCAATGAACATAAGTAAGGTAACTTTATGCTTTTTTGCTCCTAACATCATATACATACCAAATTCTTTTTGACGAAGAGCTGATAAGAAAGAGTTTGCATATAAAATATAGAAAAATGTGATAATCGCTAACAAAACGGAACCAATTTTAAAGACAGCCACAATATCCCTAATAGAAGAGTTAGATTCAAGGAACGTTTTATTGGATGCTAGCGTTTGAAACATATAAAAAGTTGAAATAGAGACAATAAGACCAACAAGTAAAACAATGTAATCTTGCAACTTACTTTTTAGGCCTGACATAGAAAGCTTAAATAACATGATTGAACTTCCTTCCTTACGCTTTTTCTGTGCCTAAGTTTGCAAGCACATCTAAAATTTCTTTATAGAATTCTTCACGGGTACTACCGCGATGAATTTCTTTATATAACTCACCATCTTGAATGAATAAAATACGCTGACAGTAACTTGCGCTGTAAGGATCATGCGTAACCATCATAATGGATACACCTTGCTCTTTATTTAAGTTTGTCATCGCATCCAGTAAACTTGTTGCATTTTTAGAATCAAGCGCTCCTGTTGGTTCGTCCCCTAAAATAATTGCTGGCTCATGCACTAACGCACGTGCTGCTGCGGAACGTTGCTTTTGTCCACCAGATACTTCAGAAGGATATTTTTGAAGTATAGCTGTAATGCCTAACATATCAGCTACTTTTTCTACTTTCTTTCCAATATTACGAGATGAAACACCTTGAAGTGAAAGTGGGAGTGCGATATTTTCATAGATAGATAAATTCTCCAATAAGTTAAAGTCTTGGAAAATGAATCCTAACTTTTGTGAACGAAAATCAGAAAGTTCACCCTGCTTCATCCTCGTAATATCCGTTCCTGCAATTTCAACAACGCCGCCTGTCGCTTTATCTAACGTTGAAATTACATTTAATAATGTTGTTTTACCAGAACCAGAAGGCCCCATAATACCGACAAACTCCCCCTCTTGAATTGAGAATGATACACCTTTTAATGCATGTGATTGATTCTCACCTTTTTTACCGTACAATTTTTGAATGTTTTTTACATCTACAACTGGCTTTATCATTTATATCCTCCTACATTTTTTATTTCATTACAATAAGCTACTACGTTTGTTTACTACTAATAAAATAGTCATATCGCATTCACCCTAAAGCTACAATGAAGTCTTTCCTTTTTTCTTCTTTGCTCACCTCATCACTTTGAATACACCCATGATAAACTATAAAAATTAGGAAACACCCTGTAAAATCCTTAAGAATTCTTAAGTTTTATAAAAAAAGCTTATGGAACCTGTAATTCCATAAGCCGTTCTATTTGATTGGATGTTCAACAATAAAGGACATCCAGCCATCTTTATATTCTGCATGTATATTACCATCATGAAGTTCAACAATTCTTTTTGAGATAGCAAGTCCCAGCCCATTTCCTTGATTATTTTTTCTTGCCTTATCACCCCTGAAAAACCTTTCAAACAATTTATTTGGATCGCTAACAGGCGATCTCTCGACTTTATTTGATACTTTTAAAATTGCTTTGTTATCCATTAATTCAAGACATATGAATAATTGGGATGGTTTCATGCTGTACTTTATCGCATTCATAAACAGATTTTCATATACACGTACCATTTTTTCTGCATCTATGAAGATAGGTATTATTTCTTGTGTAATTGATTTTTGAACGATTAAACTTTCCTTTTCAAATATAGGAATGTATTCTCCAACTATTTGCTCCAACAGACCTGATAAATCAACTTCATTAAGATTTAACTTAGCATCTATGCCTGATAAACGAGTATATTCAAACAGCTCATCAATTAAATATTTCAGTCTCTGTGACTTTGAATAAGTGGTTTCAAGGTATTCCTGTAATTGTGTGTTATTGTTGTATTGCCCTCTTTTTAATAAATCTAAATAACCAATAATAGATGTCAACGGTGTGCGTAAGTCATGAGATACGTTAGTTATGAGCTCATTTTTTGTACGTTCTAATCGTCTTTCTTGTTCAAATGTATTTTCCAATTCCTTAGACATATAGTTGATATTTTTAGCAAGTTGGGTCAATTCGTCCTTCCCCTTAATCCCAATTGTTAGACCTAGTTTTCCATTGGCAATATCATTCACGTTATCAGAAATAAGCTTCAAATATACTATTTTCTTTCGAACCAATATCAAAAAAAGTATAATAAAGGTAAAGATTGCGAACGCGAATAAGAACAACATTGCGACATTGAATTCAAACATACCAAATTCTTCGTGTTTTATAAATAATGGATCTATGACGTATGCCAAAATGAGGATTGTTAAACCAAATGAAATAAAAAAACTAATTGCAACAGCACCAAGAAGTTTTATAATGATCTTATTTCTGAAACTAACATTCTTCATATTTTATACCCAATTCCCCAAACAGTTTTAATGTAAATGGGATGTTTAGAATCCTCTTCAATTTTGTCTCTTATTTTTGTAATATGCACCATGACGGTATTGTCTGATTTATAAAAAACCTCTTTCCAAACTGCTTCATATATTTTTGCTACACTCAGGACAATCCCTTTATTGCGGGCAAGTAGTTCGAGAATAGCAAACTCTTTTGGAGTTAACCTTGTTTCTTTTCCTCTTACCCATACTTGACGTGTATCTGTATTTACGGTTAAGTCACCAATTTCTAGAATGCTTTTATTATGTTCTACGGACGTATTGTATTTTTTAAATCTTCTTAATTGGGATTTCACTCTAGCGATTAATTCTAATGGGTTAAACGGTTTTGATAAATAATCGTCTGCACCAGAGGCTAGGCCCTGAATTTTGTCTATATCCTCAGATTTTGCAGATAGCATAATGATAGGCATATTGCGATCTTCCCTAATTTTCATACATGCTTCAATGCCATCCATATTCGGCATCATAATATCTAAAATAACCAAATCAAATTCCTTTTCTTCTAACAGTTGTAAAGCTTGTATAGCATCTTCTGCCTTTTGAGTTTTTAGGCCTTCATTTTCTAGATATACAGAGATAAGATTTCTAATCTCTTTATCATCATCAACAATAAGAATTTTTGACTCCATATTATTCCTCCACATTAAATGCAATAAGTATACAATAAAGCATATATTTGTTGTTACTTAATTAATAAACTTACTAGAGATAGTTTCTATCTTTTTTTCTTTAATTAAGACGATTCTTTGTAAAATACACAAAAAGACCGTCACAGTATTGTGACGGAAAAACAGGAAAATTTCAATAACTAATACTATTATTATTTATTTTTAGCTTTTAAGACGCCCAGCGCTATTTTGGTTGCTTCTGCAATAAGCTTATCATCGTATTTAGCATCCTCTTTATCATGATTAGAAAGTATCGCAAGAACAATTGGTTTTTTATTTGGTGGCCAAATAATTGCGATATCATTTCTGGTTCCATAAGATCCCGAGCCCGTCTTATCAGCTACTTCCCATCCTCCTGGAACTCCAGCACGAATTAAGTTGTCTCCGGTAGTATTCCTTTTCATCCAATCTATTAATAAATCCCGTTTCTCAGTTGAAAGTACATCTCCTAACGCAAAAGCCTGAAGACTAGTAGCTAATGCCTTTGGGGTACTAGTATCATGTACGTCTCCTGGATGCACTTCGTTTAACTCTGGTTCAAAACGTTCAGGATTTGTAACGGTATCTCCTATTTCTCTCAGTGATTTTTTGAATTCGCTAGGTCCACCTAATTGTTTAAGAATAAGATTTTGTGCAGTATTATCACTATATCGAAGGGAAGCATCTGCAAGCTCTTTCAGAGTCATCCCCCTATCAACATACTTTTCTGTAATTGGATTGTAATTAACAAGATCTTCACGAGTATACAAAACTCTTTGATTTAGATCTTCTATTGATTTCTTTTGTAAAAGTACTCCCACAGCTAAAGCTTTGTGGGTAGATGCGTATGCAAACCGTTTATCTGATTGATACGTAACGGTTTGATTCGTATCAGTATCCAATGCATAAATACCAAGTTTAGCATCAAATTCTTTTTCAAGTTTAGCAAAAGAATCATTACCAGTAGTTTCTTGTTTGATTTGATTTGTTTGTTTCGTTTGTTTAAGTGATTCAGATTGAGTATTACCATCGGAACAGCCTATAAGCGTTGCACATGAAAGAAATACTACAGGTACCATCTTTTTGTAATGTAAAATGTTAAAAAACTTGTTTAAGACTATCATACATTTTCAACCTCTTTCAAGAATATATAGTTTTTCTAGGTGTTATACATACCGACACAATGAAAAAGTCTATCGGATATCACTCTTCTTGCATCTCACTTTTCATAAAGTGAAATGCAAGAAGCCCTCACCAATCGGGCTTTTACGGGTAAATAGCGGGATAAAATGAGCGAATTATCATGAACACCTGTTTTATACGTATACTTAATAGACAACTTAAGTAACAAGTTTGTTCCATTTTTATCAGTAGTCGTATCTAGAAACCTAAAAAAGTCCATTTAGAAGATCTAAATGGACTTTTTTACTCATATAATCCTATCTATAGTTAAACGAATAAGATTAAATAAATTTAAATTTTCTTGCTTTATCTACTAAACTGTTTAGGCATTTCTTTAACGTGCTTATCATCATCACGCCAATCATAGGTTTCTTTCTGTGAAATATCTAAAGTTTGATCTCCAATTCTAACAATATTCTTATTTACCCATTCAATATATGGATCGGTATCTGGATAATTCCAATATATATTTTTCTCTGAATCTGTATCAAGGTTAACTAATTCACCCCTAACAGCATCCGCACTTAATGATCCTGCATTATGAAAATAAGTCTTGATGAGATATTTTCCATCTGGAGATTTCACTGTTCGAATTAATTCCCCTTTTGGAACACCTTGCAAACTAAAAAATTTCCAATATCCAAACCCAATTATAATTACTAACATAGTAATTATAGTTAGTAATACTTTTCTTTTTGTTTTTTTAATTTCACCTTTTGTATTTATAATACTCATTCAACTCCATTCCATAGAACTAATACCATATTATACCATTAAATAAATGGTATAATATATCAAAAATAAAAATCCTCCCGTAATAGTATTATAAAAAGGGCATGTGATGGTCTCCCTATTTATAAAGTGAAACTTTAATCCCACTCACCAATCGGGCTACCCGTTAATGCGGGATAAACATGAAAATTCCCCTTTAAGAAAAATATAAAAAATCAGACAGTATACTTGAATTGCTCTTCGCAAGAGAATATACTAATAAAGCAGGCTATGACGTTCCTTCCTTCTAACTTCTTTGGCGAAATAGGGATGTTACTTTCCTGCTAAACACATAGGCTATGACAATTCTTCCTTCTTTTCCAGAAATTTCAAATAGTTTTAGAGTTGTCAATTCCCTATGAAAAATAATTAGACTATAAAACCTCTTTCTTCTTTGGGATTGAATAAACTTTAGTTTATCAACCATTGATGTAGAGGTTTTCTTTTCTTAATTAACAAATTACCACTTAACAACTAAATGTTATACCCCTAATTTTTCACTAAAAAATAGCTATGTAACCTCTGTGTATTTTTCTACAATTAGTGTGTTTATGCATGTAAAAATAAAAATCTACCACTGAAAGGAGGACAGTCAGACTATTCCCCTCTTTTATAAGGAGTGAATAGCTGGCGTTCTCATGAAAAATTCTATTTACATAAGAAGAAGTTTGAAAGTAATTATAAAAAGAGAAGAAAATAAACTACCGAACATTTATTTAGCCACTGTTTTAAAAAACTTGGAAAGTTTAGGATTTACTTTTTCCGAGCCTTTAATAGAAGAGTTGCAAACACTTTCGGTTGATACATTCACATCGTTTTACAAAGAGTTGGTAAAACATTTAAAAGAAATGGTTGGTGCACATATTCAGTTTGCTCCTATGTATCCAAACTTTCCGCAACAAATGATGGATTTAAGTGACGCTGATTTATACATTAATGCTATTATTCATTATGTGACGTTGCGCCTACCTGTATCAAAAGTAGAAGAACGACTTCCTCTTTTAGATAGCGTTGATTTGAAAGTTATTAACTTAGGAAGTGAAGAAGATTTCAATCAAATGATTTCTCAATTGATTAGTGCAAACAGCTCTATTTCCTCAACTGATAAGACAGATGTAGAATGGGCTATTACACACACTGAAGATGTTTCCTGTTTTCTACCTAATGTAATTCCTCATAAGGAAAATATGTCTTTTATAATTGGAGTTTTATTAATAAACAGAAAAATATCAGCCGATGCTGCTGCAAAGTATTTTAAAACAGCAACTGATGTTCTTCGCCTTGCAGTTGCTTTATCTGAAGGCGATGTGAGTTTAGCATCTTCCGTTCGATTCAAGAAGTTTAACCGAGCAGAAAGACGCTTCCTTTTAGGATTGTTAGAGCAATGCGGAAACATTACCGAAGATATGCTTCGATACAAAAAACGTTGGATTCGTCTAGGTGAAATTCTTCATCCAGCAGAATATCATACTCGTTTCCCAAAAACCCACCGAGCATTTGAGATTCTTCGCAACAACATTAAAGTTGAAACATTTAATGGAAAAATAGAAGCAGCTTTGTTGAATCGTGATATCATGACAGCGAAAAATCTTTTAAAAACTCGCCCTGGGGAATTTGCCAGACGCTTGGATCATTTAATCCGTTTATGTAGTGATAAGTCAACAGATGTTTTCCATATTCTCGAAGAGTTTCTAAGTATAATAGGAGACGTTTCTACTCCTGTATTACTTCAACTCACAGCTCATTTTAAGCATCGAAATGATAAAAATGAATTTCGTACCTTTTTTCCAAAGGGAAATGTAGCAAAAGCTATAGGTATTGAAAATACACTTCCATTTATCTCAGAGGATATTTGTTTAATGATTGTAAAAATGTGTGAAGATACTTTAAAAAATCGCTTCGCAAAACTTCCAAGTCTCGGAAAAGTATTTTTGGATGAACAGTTAAAAAATCACTTAGTTCCCTTCTCTCAACGTTCAGCCAGCAAAGCGCTTCGCACATTATCTCGAGGAAGTAAAGTAGATTTGCCAGAAGGAGATACGATTCGTTTTTTCCTATGGTGGAAAGAAGGCTATGTGAATGGACAACATACAGGACGCGTTGACATTGATTTGTCTGCTGCAATGTACGACGAAGATTGGCAATACAAAGAACATGTATCCTTCACGAACTTACGTTCAAAAAATTTCAAAGCCTACCATAGCGGAGACATTACTTCTGCACCAAAGGGGGCATCTGAATTCATTGATTTCGATATTCCGTCTGTGCTGAAATATGGTGGACGCTATGTAGTCATGACTTTGCTTTCTTACACAGACCAACCATATAAAGATTTACCAGAATGCTTTACTGGTTGGATGGTTCGTCAATATCCTGGTTCAGGTGAAATATTTGAACCTTCTACTGTTCAAGATAAAGTGGATATTACTGCCGACACCCAAATCTCTATTCCAGTTATCTTAGACTTAAAGGAACGAAAATTGATTTGGACAGATTTATCTCTTACAAGAGATCTAACTTATGATAATACCATCGAGGCGAATCAAAAAGGTATGATACTAGTTGGAAAGGCTTTAACTAATTTAGTTAAACCGAATTTATATGACTTGTTCCGATTACATATTGAAGCTAGAGGTGAACTCGTTCAAGACATCGAAGAAGCAGAAACTATTTTCTCTTTGGATAAAGGGATTACTCCTTTCGATATTGAAAAAATAATATCTGATTTTATAGCTGACCCACAAGGCTAACTACATTACAAACATTGATAATGTGTGGAAAATATCCATGTATAATGTCTATGTGAAACAGGACCTGATAGATGCATATCAGGTCCTGTTTTTTATTTAGTAGATACTAAATAGTCCGGTTAATCATTATTCAGCTAAATACACGATACTAATAAAGTGAAATTTATTCGAAAGAAGTTCATTAGTTAATACGTATCTAATTAAGAAACATTCATATACCAGCCCAAACATCTTTTCCATATCGCCCTTCATCTTGCACACGATCCAACCAATTCCTTGCTTCTTGTTCACTGACTTCATGAATTTCTTGATATGCTTGACAAAGGGTATCTTCTACATCCGGAGCCATTTTACTGCCATCACCACATATATAAAGATGAGCTCCATTATCTAATAACGAAATTAAATTGATACTATCTTGTTTTATTAAATGCTGTACATATGTTTTGGGATGTCCCTCTAGACGAGAAAAAGCTGTGTGTAAAGAGATTAATCCATCTCTTTCATCATTTTCTAGCTCTGTACGATAGAGATAATCTTTTTCAGGATGACGACAACCAAAATATAGATGCGCTTGTCCTAAATTAATACCTTTTTGCTTTTGAACACGACGCGCTTGCAAGAATCCACGGAATGGTGCAACTCCAGTACCTGGCCCAACCATAATAATTGGTGTTTCTGGATCTTTAGGTAATTCAAAGTTTGATTGTGGCGTTCGAATGAAACAAATAATCTCATCTTTATTATGACGCTGAGCTAAATAATTAGAAGCGACTCCTTCATATGTCCCTTCTCCACTCCATGCAGGCGCATTAACAACACCGACCGTAATGCTCAGACGATTCTGTGCAACAAGTGGAGAGCTTGAAATAGAATAGTAACGCGGTTTGAGCGCAGGAAGCAGTTCTAAAAAGCGTTCAAATCGGATTTCACAAGCCTTATACTTTTCAAGAAGATCCAACATTGAAATACGTTTCTTTAGTATTTGTTCATGATAGACCCCTTCTTCTAATAATGCTTCCAATTCTTTTTTATGAGGAGGGCATGCTGTGAATGTTACCATTTCCCGTATTTGTGCACGAGTGGCTGCTTCTTGAACTTCGACACTATAACTAAGAAGGTCCAATAAACTAACAGGACTGTCTAAAGGTATGTGATTTATACTTCGTCCACTTGCACTCAGTATGACTTGATCCTTTCCGTTTAATCCAAAGCGTTTTAAAATTCGATTAACATTCTTCTCGCTATTAATTGGCAGCACTCCAAGGTGGTCTCCTTCTTGATATGTAGCGCCTTCTGGCAAGGATACCTCGATATGTCGTGTACTTCTATCGCTGCTGGATGATTGGAGTTCACGATTTTCTAGTATAGTTGCATAAACTGCTTCATATGTTCGTGCAAGAGGAGATCCTCCAAGACGACTGACAAATTGCAGACTCAAAGTACTACGCTCTTTCTCCATATTTTTGTTAAATTCCAATCCAAATGCCTTCATCGCATCAGACCACATGCCTTGTTTCCATTGCTCGAGCTGTTCCTCAAAATCACCACTTGCATCTGCTTCTCCGCGTTTAGAAAACCTTGTTGCTCCTTTTTGAGCCATCTGCTCATCAATGTATCTTGGAATCCGTTGATAGGTACTAGCCCAATTATGATCTCCACAACCAAAAACTGCGTATTGAACACCTTTTAGCTCATCTGGTTTTAGTTCCTCCAACCATTGCACAAACTGTCCTGCATTACTTGGCGGTTTTCCATTATAAGAAGAAGTTACAATAAGAACCGCTCCTTCTTTCGGTAGACTTCCAATTCGATCGTTAAGAGCTACCACTTCCGTTTGAACCCCTTCTAAACTAGCTGTATCTGCTAATTCTCTTGCAATACCTTCTGCTACACCTGTATCCGAGCCGTACAGAACAAGAAGTGAAAGATTATCAGCCCCAATAATAGAAGGTGTCTTCTGAACGTGCTGTTTAATTTCATGGTTTTTCAGCTTGTCCTCTGTAGGTGCAAGAACAGTAGGATGACTAATAGTTTGTTTTCGGGGTAGAATCCTAATCTTAAAATCACCGGGCTTTAGCGTTAATGTTTGTTTTACGTCCAGCTGATAGTTTTGATAATCGATTAATTCAAAATGTTGAAGAAGCATTCCCATTACAAGAGTGGCTTCATGAAGTGCAAATTGCATACCGATACATGCTCTCTGGCCATTTCCAAACGGCTTATAAGCATGATGAGGAACCTTATCCAGCTCTTCAAATCGTTCAGGTTGGAATTCTTCCACATTGTCTCCCCATGCATCTTTATCCCTATGCAGCTGTGGAATAAGAACAGAAATACGATCTTCTCCTTTCTTAATTGGGTATTTCCCGCCAATCACTGTATCTTCTTTTGCATAGAGACTGAATGCTGGAGCGGTAGGCCATAGACGTAGCGATTCATTTAAAATCATCCGTATATACTTCAGTTTCATAACTTGTTGGTATGTTGGAGTAGGATCTGTCAAAATACGGTCTACTTCTTCATAGGCTTTTTTTAACTTATCCGGATTCTTTAATAAAAAGTAAATTGCAAAAGATAACAATCCACTTGTTGTCTCATGCCCAGCTATTAAAAAAGTGATAATTTGGAAACGAATGTTTTCATCATCTAATTTTTCACCAGTTTCCGGATCCTGTACATTTAACATACGGGAAAGTAAATCATTTTCTTCCTGATCTCCACTACTTTTACGTTCAGCAATAATATTATCTACTAAAGAAAACATAGATTGGATATCATGCTGAAATTGACGTTTCGTTCTCCACATGAGTTTGTCTTCTATATCCAGCCGCTGCAATTGGTGCATTGCCTCATCTAGAGCACGGCTCATGCTAGTGATAAAAGGATGAGGGGTCTCACGATAAAAGCTATTAAATCGGTAATTAAAACCACATAGACCAATTGTATCTAACGTAAGGCGAGTCATATCCTCCGGAACATCTACGTCTTCATTCGGATTAAGCCGTGCCCATTTTTGAACGAGTTGTACAGCAAGATCGACCATCATGGCATGGTAATCTTTCATTGCCCGTTGGCTAAATGTAGGCATCAAAATATTATGAGCTTTTTTCCAGTTAGGCTCGTGAGTCTCGCTAGTAAATAATCCGTCTCCAGCAAAGGCACGAACCTTTGCCAAAGCACCCTCTATGCTTTTATCGAACCGCGTTTCGTCACAAACTTCTGCTACCAGTTCATGTCCAGAAACGACAATTATGGCATCACTTAAAGTTTGAATTCGAAAAATGGGACCATACTCTTCCGCCAGCTTAATAAACGATAGAGTCGGTTTATCTTTATCGATTAATGGGAGATTACCCAGCGGTCCATATGTTTTCGGCTGGGGAATGGCAGATACTTTTTTTTCCATTTAAAACACCCTTTCAAAAAAGCATGAAATAGCATATCCCATTTAATAAAGAGGAAATAGCAACTAATTGCCTGGGATACAGATATGTAATTGATTACCTTATTTTATCTTTTCCCTAACTATTCATGATTATGATATTGAGTATAAGCTTGGCAATTAGATTTATAAATTGTAGAAAAATACTAAATTAAAATGAAGCGAATAAATATAATTGGATCCTTTTAATATTGGCGTTAAAAGATAAGCTAAAATTATAATGTTTATGAGAATTTGCAAACGGATCTCATCTCTTGCATTTGTTTATAAAACGATCATTTTGATTTATTTTCTTCTAAAACACCCCAAAATAGAGAAGTTGACGAGCTTAAGATTGTAGTATTCGAAAAATCAGTAGTTTAGTTAAACCAATACGATAAGCAAGTATACCGTGTTACTAATGAAAGAGGACCTGATATGAACGTCAGGTCCTCTTTCACTATATATAATTATTTCACTGCTTCTTTCAGCTCTTTTCCAGCTTTAAATATCGGCGCCTTAGCAGCAAAAAAACTTGTAGGAATCATTATCTAGCGTTTTATTCTTCTCTACCGATTTAACTTCTCGACAGCTTCCGCACTTGTATCTACACGTTTAACGAAAAAAACTAATAGTAGTGCAACAACATTCATGCCAAGCGCTACATAGAATGAATATTGAATTCCGGATAATAAAGCCTTCTGAGTTAACATTGCCTTCGTAGCCTCTGTGAAGGTTGTTGGATCTACATCAGCCATTAGACTTTCAGCTTTTGTTTTTGTTACAGAATTCATAATCGTAACAAGAATAGCAGTACCAATCGAACCGGACACTTGTTGAGCTGTATTATTAACAGCTGTACCGTGCGGATTTAAGCGCGTTGGCAATTGATTGAGGCCATTTGTCATAAGTGGCATCATCACCATCGCCATCCCAAACATCCGCAATGTGTAAATAAGAATAATATGTGTGTGACTAGAATCGAGTTGCAGATTTGCCAGCATATAAGTTGAAACGGCTGTAATGGAAAGTCCTACTATACCAAGAATCCGAGGGCCATATTTATCAAATAGTTTACCTGTAATTGGTGACATAACCCCCATTATTACCGCACCTGGAAGCATCATCAGCCCAGAGCTCAGCGGTGAAATACCGCGGACGTTTTGTACATAAGCTGGTGTTAAAATCATCCCCGAAAACATGGCCACTGCGTTGACAATTGCAATTACAGACGCAAGTGCAAACATTGGGTACTTGTAAACACGTAAATCCAATAATGGCTCATCCATTTTTAATTGGCGGATAATAAAAGCAATTAGGGCAATAGCGCCTATGATTAAGGTTGTTAAGACAACTTTATTTGTCCAACCATCGGAGCTTGCAGAACTGAATCCATATAACAAACCGCCAAAACCGACAGAAGATAATAGTAATGAGAGATAATCAAGTTTTGCATTTTTGTTTTGTTTCATGACATTCTCAGATTTCCAAATCCCTAACAGTAAGCTAATGATTGCTAACGGTAAAATCATTTCAAAAAGCAAACGCCAGTCATAATACTCTACAATATAACCTGATAGTGTCGGTCCAATTGCTGGAGCTGTAATCATAACTAGTCCAAAAATCCCCATTGCTGTTCCCCTTTTTTCTCTTGGAAAGCTTACTAGCATAATATTCATTAACAAAGGCCCCATAACTGAAGAGCCTGCCGCTTGAACCATCCGACCAGTAAGTAATAAACCAAAATTCGGCGCTACAGCTGCTAAGGCAGTACCAAGAATAAAAATCACCATAGATGTAATGAATAGGCTTCTATTCGAGAAACGCGTTATTAAAAATGCTGATGCCGGAATTAATATACCACTTACAAGCATATACCCTGTAGAAAGCCACTGGATCGTTGAATAATCTTGAATGTCTAAATCTTTCATTATTGATGGCAAGGCTACATTTAAAAGCGAGTTATTTAGAAATGAAACAAATGCCCCAATAAAAAGGATTACAAGCATTAAATATGGTGGTTTTCTTTTATGTAATGTTTCACTCATATATTTAATTGCCCCTTCATTATAAATTTCATTGATTCGTTTAAATCGTTTACATATTTGCACAAGAAAACATTACCCTTGCAGTATTTTGCCAAACTCTTCGAATGGATATTCTCTTTTTAGCAATTCCACTTGCCCAACATAACATTTTAAAATCTTTTTTTTGATTAAACCTTTATAAAAACGTTTGTTAACGGAATTTAAATTAGGCTGAAATATATAAAAGAAGCGACTGAAAATACCCTTCTAAAATAAAGTGAAACTTTAAATCAACAAGGCCACACACCCATTCCTTTAAATACAGGCTTGTAGATCTAGTTATGTAACCATCCATAAAAAGGAATATTACATAGGCTAAGTCTAACATTACATTTTTAAAGTGAGGAGAATAAGCGTATGCACCAATATTGGTATTTGAATTCAAAGGGAAACGGGGAACAATATACTAACCAAATTTCATTATATTCACAGCCCGAAATAACTAAATCTGAGGTAATGAATGATTTGAAGATTCCTGAGAATTGGAGTTACCGAGTCTATCCAGTTAGTTGGGATTCATCAGCCAATTATACGGGATTCACTCCCCAACCCCCTCCCTTCTCTTGGGGGGAACCAATCAATTATGCAGGGATAATGCCACAAGGTCACCCTACTAATTGGCCTCCATTACCAGGTCATGCAGGTTTTAATTTTCAAAAACCTCCCTTCCCCTGGGCCCAACCATTCAATCATACAGGGATGTTCGCACAAGGTCATCTTGCCGCTTTATTATCGCCGCCAGCTAAGCCTTTTCATATCAATACCAATAACTCGGGTGTTTTTGGAAACCCTCCAGGATGGGGTAGTCCGTGGGCCCCAATGGGATGGGGAAATAACGGAGGTAACGGTCAGCTAGGAATGCTTGGAAACTTATTTACAGCAGGAAAAGGCACCATGAGTGGAATAGGAATGATTAGTAGTCTAATCGGGATGGGGAAGTTCTTCTTTTAGTTAATTAGAACAGGAGAATGTGGCTGTAGCTTTAATCAACCACATTTAAGGACAGTAATCTCCCACCTAACTTCCTAGCATAGCATTCGCGGAAATTTTAGGTGGATATGTATTGTTACAAGTTACTGTTTTACTTTGAGTGCTCCTTTACTTTCTTATCAAGTGCCTTACTATAAGCATCTTTGTTTTCCTGCGATAACTCATAAATTGCTTTTTTCCAATGCTCTCCGTCTACACCTGATAAAAATTCAGTACCTTTCATTGTAGCTTCTTGAACCTTCTGTTTATCTTCTTTACCAGCATCCTTAATTAACTTCGTTGCTTTTCTTGCCTCTGTTACCCCTTCTTGTATGGATTTGTGAATGTCTTTGTATGTATCAGGTACTTTTATGTGTTCCATATTGTCTAAAATTTTATCTATCTCGTTTGATGTTTTTAAAACAGCTTTTGCTTTTTCTTTGTCCTTTAAGGATTCTCCTAAGTTTAGTAATAGTTCATCCTTCTTAAATTGGAACTCTACCACTTGCTCACATATGTAGTACGGATACTGTTGTTCGGAAAGTACTGTTTTCGTTATTGCTTTACTAGTTTGCTCAGTCTTATGAGTAGAATCTTTATCTCCTGCCTCGCATCCGACTAACAGCATAAATGGAACTGCTAACGTTACTAGTTTCTTTGCTCTCATTATGTATTCTCCTTGTAGAAATTATTGTAAGTAATTAACATATCAAACTATAACATACATTACATTATGGTTCACTTCCATTACGCTTTTAAAATGCAAAATAAGAATACACCCCATAAGCCGCAAATAAGATTAATAGAATAGAAATGCCGAGTACTGTATATAATCCATTTTAAATTTGAATTCATATCATCCTCCTACCTCTCAATAATTCCAGTATATAACAAAAAAGCATTGGATACCCAATGCTTTTACACTTACGCAAATAAAGACGTATTCGCATATAAAGCTGGTGAACCACCTGAATGTACGAATAAAATATTGTCTTCTTTATTAAATGTACCTTTTTTAATTAAGTCGATTAATCCCGCTACCGCTTTACCTGTATACACTGGATCAAGTAAAATACCTTCTGTTTTCGCAAGTAACTGAACTGCCTCTACCATTTCCGGTGTTGGTAACGCATATCCTGGCCCTACATATTCATCAAAGCACGTAACAGCGTCACGCGGGATAAAGTTTGGAATACCAACGTGTGCTGAAGTTTCATCTACAAGTTTTGCTACTTTCTCTTCTTGCTCAGCTTTTCCTCTACTTACGTTGATTCCAATTACAGGAATGTGGCTTTGTGTTCCAGCAAAACCAGTAATTAAACCAGCGTGCATACCAGCGCTACCGCTTACGCAAACGACTGTACTGAAATCAATTCCTTGGTCAAATGATTGTGCCATAATTTCTTGCGCACAAGCAACGTATCCCATTGCACCAGTAGGATTTGATCCACCAACTGGTATGACATATGGTGTATTACCTTTTTCACTAACTTCTTTCGCTACTTTATGCATCTCTTCCATAAGATCTGCCCCGTTTGGTACAACAATTACATTTTCAGCACCTAGTAAATGATATAAGAAATAGTTTCCGTTAAAGTCTGGCTTCTCTTCTGGTTCAAGCCCTTCTTCTAATACAAGGATACATTTCATTTTTTCTTTTACCGCAGCTGCCAGTGTTAGACGGCAATGGTTTGACTGAATACCACCAGCTGTAATTAACGTATCTGCACCTTTTGCCTCTGCATCCGCAACTAGAAACTCTAACTTTCTCGTCTTATTACCACCAGCTGTTAAACCAAGTAAATCATCTCGTTTAAAATAAATAGTCGGCCCACCAAGTGCTTCAGAAAAGTTGTTTAACTTTTCAATTGGTATATATGATTCTGTATATTTTTTTCTCGGGAATTTAGCTAAATTCATTGTAACGCTCCTTTTGTACTTCTTTCACAATATATGTAACGTTACTATTATTACACGTAAAAATGGTGAAGTCATCTTTCTGGGTTAAAAATGTATTAGAATTTCGTTTTGATAAGTAAAACCGTATTAATGATTTTAACTTAATTACGGTACATGAAATTTATATCAACGATTTTTTAAATATATCGTTCATTCCTTACAATATATCAACGATTTTTCAAATATATCTATCGTAACTTGCAATATATCAACGATTTTCTTAATATATCAATCTATCGACAAAAAACGACAGACAGGCAGCCATTTCTCATCAACAAAAAGAGCCCACACATTCAAATGCAGACTCCCTCCAATCACTTATTTATCGAAAAACGAAGTAACTGTGTTAATCCCGGCTCTAAATTCATTTCACCTTTATGGCGTACATATACCACTTTATCCCCATCAAATTTCGGAGGGTTTGCTTTACTATACGTATGCCACTCATTCGTTCCTTCTATAGAATACTCCATATATTCAGTTGCACCGACAATTATATTTTTACTATCATCTGCCGCTACATTTGGTGCCATCTGCGCAATTTTTGAATCACTAATTAATAACTTCTTTATATCCTTATCACGTTTGTAATCGTAAGCTGTCACAATTACATCGTTACCATATGCTTTCACTTGTAACCCTTGTTTAAATGAATAGCCATCTGGAGCAGTTTTCTCTCCTCCATTTGGTCCCGCTGACATCCAGCCTGTTTCAATCCCCCCCGTATTTACAACAGTGAAACCTTTTTCATCTCCGCCTTTAATTTTCTTTTTACCAGCCCAGTCAGGTAAGTTTAAATCCCAATGCGTATGACTCGTGAAGAAAACAACTTGCGGATAGTCTTTTAATATATCGTACAATTTATCCACGTTTAAATAATCTTGTAAATACGGCGATTGTCTTGATCCAGATACCGTATCAGGTAAAACGTGATGAGAGAAAATAAAGATTGGCTTATTTTTATCTTTTTGACTATACTCTTCTAAATTTTGTTTTAACCAACCTAATTGCTCATCACTCATATATACTTCGTCCCACATTTTTGAATCGTGGTATTTCATATATTTTTCAGTTCCTAAAAATAGAAGCGGATACCCATCTAATTCTTTTTTATGATATACTTTTTCTTGTCCACTAAATTTCAGATAGCGGTTAAATAAAGTTTCCTCAGTTACACCATTTGGCCATGTACTTTGAGAGAGTTTCCCATCTGCTGTCCATTTCCCAGCATAAAACTCATGATTCCCAACAGTAGACCATACATTTTCTGGATGCTTATTTTTATTTAACACACGCTTTACATCATCATATTGTGACTGTTGTCCAGTTGGCGTTATATCCCCATTCATAATAAGCGCTCTAGAAAGTGGCGTCACTTTGTTCATATCTTTTAGCACATGATCAAAATCCCCTAAATCCCCTTGAATATCACTAATAACGTTAAAAGTTGTAGCTGATTTCCGGACTTGCTCTTTCCCTTCCGCATGTGCTGAAAACGTCGGTAATAATGCCGCCATAACTGCTAACGAAGCAACTGTCTTTTTCATACAAATTCTCCCCCTAATAATAGAATGTACAAACTGACATGTTCTGCTTTCTCTTAGGTGCTTGTCCAATTCACATTATAGGGGGCGATTGTAAAGATTAATGGAGTAAAAATTTAAGTGTTTTTTAAGAGATTTTGTCTTTTTTACACGCCCCATTTAACAATTAACACTAATTTTTCTATTAACCTACTAATATTAACTGAATGTAAATTTATACGATAAATCACTTCGTTTAATATGTTGTGTTTTAATTTCCTTTACACAATTTCAATAAAGTACTTTACCATTTTAAATTCTCTTCATTAATCCTCAACTTCTATTCCAGCCTGTTTTAATGGTTCTAATACTTTCGGGTAACACATTGAAATATATTCCACTGTTTTTAAATTTTTTAGATTTTGAAATCCTTCAACAGATATAACATCAAATAAACTGTCTTCACCGTCCCAATCAGGCTTTAAAATATGATAAATTTCATTCCCACCATCAAAGCAAAGGGACTCAATCTTTTCCAAATCACTTATTTCCAAAGTTAACGCTTCTAAAAAAGCTTTGATTTCAACAATTGGCCCAGCTCCTGAATACCATTCAAAATAATTCGTATGCTTTTCTATTAAGTCTTTCAATTCTTTTAGAAATAGTGGCTCTTTATCTAATAAAGCTTCAATTACCACTAACTTAAAATTAAAATCCTGAAACATTTTACTCTTCCTCATTTTAAATTCCTCCAATGTTATAACATCCTTGTCCAAATTATTATAAGTAAAACATATCCAATTGCAGCTTCTTTATTTCTTTCAATATCACATTAAAAAGGGATATGCTTAATTGCATGTCCACAATCGAGAAAATATACATTATACATATTTTCTTACTAATTATATTCTTTATATACTTACCTTCGCTTCTCTAGCATCTTGTTTCTTAATTAAGTCTAAGTAAAAATGCGAGACAGTTGTGTTGTAATAAGGGGAAATGAATATGAATGACAGATTAAATGTAAACATGCCTATAAATGCAGTTAATAAAAACCAACCAATAAAAGATAACCAAAGAACAAATAACTTGAACTTATGTCCTTTCATTATTCTTTTACTCTCCCTTAATGCTTCACTTGCTGTATAATCCGGATTCTCTATTAAAATATAATATGCCATTGAATAAGAAAAATATTTAATAATACCTGGAACAATTAATAACAGACTCCATAAAAATAGAAAAACAGCCTGCAACACTCCTAATTTCATTGATTTACACAAATTATTTTTCCTAAACCCCACAAATACATCGTCCACCTTAGCATCTTCATTTTTACCTAAGCGTAAGGTGAAAACAGAATACCCATAATTAAAGATACCTTGTATGACACTGTAAATTAAGAAACAAATCAGTCCTATAAAAAAATAACTTAGAATAAGTAAAACTAGTGCTGTTAGATCTACTTGTAGTTGCCCACCCATTGAATAAATAAAGAAAACATCCAAACCAATTATCCCAATAAACAAGCCAAATATTAAATATATAAAACTAGCGATTGCTGATGCACTTAAAGTTGGTACAAAATAGTATAACGCCGATATCCCTATACTTACTCCCCATTTCCCATCTAACGAATTAAGTGCTGCTTTCTTTAAATTTCTTATCAAACTTGCATCCTCCTTTTTTCCATATTTTAGCCAATAAAAATTTTACAAATAAAAAACTTGTAGCAAGCCCCACTACAAGTTCTTTTAGCTAAACATTTTAGCTTATCAAAACAAAATATACCTTCTACACAATCGGGGGTAATTTCTAAAATATGGTTTATTAAAATCATTATATAATATAATCATGGGTTTTTGTTGAATATTCTATGTTTTCCGACAAATATACCCGAAACTCTTCCTGATGTTCATTTAGATATAATAACTTATATAGCAATATATTTTTCATTATCTTTCCCAATAAACCCTATCCTCTTGTTTTCCACAAAAAAGCACAGAGATTCCTCTCCATGCCTACTAACCTCTACCTCTTCACCGCATGCACATAATGCACCGTCTCAAAAGCTTCTAAATAATCATTTCTTCCTTCAAAATACAATGTATTTATATCCTCTGGTGATAAATGCTCATAAATAAGTAAGCCCGCCTTCTCTAACAGTGCTTCCATTTCGGCATAAGAATAACATGATTTCATCGGTTCTCCGCCTACCGCAGCCATTTTCACCATGTTTTCAACTCGATTGGATAGTCCTTTTTTCGTAAATAAGTTTTCATCGGGATAATCGAAAACGATAGAACTCCCTACTGGAACTATCTCGAACAAGCACTCTATTAAACTAGCAAGCTCCTTTTTCGTTAAATAGTACGTAACACCTAAAAGGCTAAAGAAAGTCTTTTTATGTTCAAATCCTTCAGTCTGTAACTGTTCATAGGAAATTCCTTTCGTAAAATCCATCGAAACAAAATGAAGGTGATTTGGAACTTCAAGTTCTACTTCTTTTATTCTTTCCTTCTTAAACGCCTGCGTAGAAGGATGATCCACTTCAAATATTTCTATTTTATTTTCTAATTCTCGGTGTCTAAAACTGAACGTATCTAAGCCTGCACCGAGTATGACGTATTGTTTCGCTCCTAATATAATTTCACGTAGTAATACTCTTTCACAATATGCGGCACGTGCTAAAGGTGTTGGTGATAACTGAACTTGCGTAATCCATTTTAATATTTCTTTTGGATTGTCTTGAAACTGCTCTGCAATGTCTGTATTGAAAAAGTGAATCCCTTGAACCATGTTCGTTTCAATATTGTTACGTTCTTTTTGTGAAATGAAATCTTTAGCTACATAATCATCAAAGATTTTAGGATTATCAAATTCACTATGATACGCCCTTCCGAAAGCTGATACTAACGACGTTACACTTGCTTCACCTTGTTTCACGCACATACACTCTCCTTCATTTTCACAACAAAAATAGGGTTCCCCTGGCCAGGAGAACCCTATTATACACCATATTTTTAAATCGTTAAATTATATCATAAATAAGTTTTTTTGTCAAGTTTTCACCCTACTAATGCTCCAACAATTTGTGTAATCTCTAGCAGGAAGATTTCGATCTACACCGAATATTCCAGTTCATAACAATACAAATGGAGGGCGTCATGAAAAGATTAGTCATCATTACAGTTGGAAAAACACACAGTGGAAAAACTACATTTGCAAAAGCTTTAGAAAAAGAGTTACCCCACTCTTTCGTTATGGATCAAGATAACCAAGCTGAATTTATTAACACGCATTATGAAAAATTACAGCCGGCTGAAGGTGCTAATACATTTAAGCACGGTCTTTCAAAATTCATTGTTGATTATGCGAAAGAACATACAAATTTACACCTTATTATTTGTAATTCCAATCGCAGTAAAAGCGGAAGATTCTATTTACTAAACGAATTATTTCCACAGAATGAATATGTACGCATATTAGTTCATTTTGACATTCCAGATGATGTACTTTACGAAAGAGTGGCTCGAAGCACGCGAAGTACGAATATTTTTAGAGGTGGATATTCTAGTTTCAAAGAAGTACTTGATCGACAACAAACTGAATCACTTCACGATGATGTGGTAGATCCTGTAGAAAACGAGGCTGATTATTTGTTTGTTATTCGCAATAATAAAGATGTAAGCTTTACTATAGAAGAAATTGTTCATCTAGCTAAAGGTTTATCCCCTACCCCCAAATAAGAGATTATAAAAATTACATAATCATAGATTATTATGCAAATCCTTCCTCTAAGCGCCTAACATAGTATATAATAATAAGATAATCTACTTCTATATGCTCATTTTTACACAAAACAGTTCATGTATATGAAAGAAAAGAGGTACAAAAATATGAAAACAAAACAAACAATCGCTGCGTCTACACTAGCTTTAGCAATGATTGCTGGCGCGAACCCTGCTCATGCGGAAGTAAATGATGCTACTCCTCAGCAAAGTACGGGAGATCGATTAGCTGAAATTAAGCAACATAAACAAGAGTTAGATGCGAAATTGCAGCAACACAAAGAAAACGTGGATCAAACATTGAATGAACTTAACAAGGTTAAGGAAAATGTTGATACGAAGGTGAATGAACTACATGAACGTAAACAAGTTGCTGATGAAAAAATTAACGAGATTAAACAACATAAACAAGAGTTAGATGCAAAACTTCAGCAAGACAAACAAATCGCCGAAGATAAAATCGCTGAAATTAAAGAGCATAAAAAACAAGTAGAAGATAAAGTTGCTGAAGTAAAAGAGCATAAGCAAAATATCGATAACAAAGTGAATGAGATTAAAGAACATAAACAAACTGTCGATGAAAAAGTGAATGAAATGAAGCAACATAAAGAGAACATCGATCAAAAGGTTAATGAACTTAAGGAAGTAAAAAAACAAGTAGATGAAAAATTAGCTGAGTTAAAGAAAGCGAAACAAACTGCTGAGGACAAACTTGCTGAGTTAAAAGAAAACAAGCCGAATACTGATAACACGTTAGAGGAACTTAAGAAAATTAAAGGCAATTTAGACAGTCTTTCCGCTAACTTAGAACTAGCTAAACAAGATGTGAAAAACAAACTAGCTGCATTACAAGAAGCTAGACAAGATTTAATCAATAAAATTAACGAAATTAAACAATCAAAACAAACTGTTTCAGACGATTTATCAAAGAAAAAACAAGACTTAGATATTAAAATCAACGACTTTAAACACACTGAGAAAAAAATTGATGACAAATTAGCTGAGATACATACAACGAAGCAAAATGTTGATAATAAGATTAATGAAGTATCACAGGCTAAACAAACTAATGGTACTAAAAACAATAACGCTAAAGAACTTCCTAACGCTGGTAGCGAGCAATCAAACAATATGGCTCTAGGAATGCTATCTGTATTAGGCGGTGTTTTATTACTTACTCGTAATAAAATTAAAACGTTATTCTCTAAATAAATCCATTAAAAAAAAGGAAACCCGCACATACATGTACGGGTTTCCTTTTTTTATATTAACTGTCCATCTCGAAGCATCAATATACGATCACATACATCAAGCATTCTTTCATCATGTGTAATCATAATTGCTGCTTTTTGGCTCTCTTTCACTTCACGTTTCATCATTTCTACAACTTCACGTGCACGTTTTGAGTCTAAGCTTGCCGTTGGCTCATCCGCTAATATTAAATCTGGGTTGTTCATGAACGCACGAGCGATTGCTACCCTTTGTTTTTCCCCGCCAGATAGTTGATTTGGATAATGATTCTTTCTTTCTCCTAATCCAAATGCCGCTAATAAATGATCTGCACGCTTTTCCGATTCTTGTTTACTTTCTTTTTTCAGCTTTGCAATGTAAAGCAATTGTTCTTTCACATTTAAATATGGAACAAGATTTGCAAACTGGAAAATGAAGCCGATTTTTTTCAAACGAATGTCTGTCATTTCCTTTTCTGATAACTGTGTAATATTTTGCTCACGAATGTAAATATCCCCTTTTGATGGTGATAATAATGCACCCGCGATTGATAATAACGTACTTTTCCCTGATCCAGAAGGACCGACGATTCCGATAAATTCTCCGGCTTTCACATCAAGCGATATCGGATGAAGGGCTGTTACTTCCGTATTCCCTTCTCCGTACACTTTACTTACTTTGTCTAATTTTAATAATGAAGTCATTACATCCCGCCTCCAATTGCCTCTAGCGCATCAACTTTTAATACTTGGTATAAAGAAATAAGTGTTCCTAAAATACTAATTACGATAAAGATTGCTGCATATTGTGCAATCATCGGTGTTGTTAATAAGAACGGCATACCTGCTGGTAAAATTTGTTCTAACCCTTGTACAAGAACGATACTGATTACCATCGCAACGACTGATAAGAATAACGCCTGCACGACTAAGCTATTTGCTAAATACGAGTTCTTTGTACCGATTGCTTTTAATACACCTAATTGCTGTGTTTTTTGCAGTGTAATGACGTAGAAGAATACACCAATTAGTAATGCAGCGATAACAAGTAAGAATGCAATGATCATTGTTAATGTTCCTTGCTCTTCTTTAAACCCTGGAATACTTTGCAGCACTTCTTTTTTGTCAATTACGTGTGCATTTTTTACTTCTTTATCTGTATTAAGTGCGATTGCACTATAATCTTTTTGGTTTGGTTGTGAAATAGCGCCCCATACGTCTTCATTTACATAAACGACTGGTGTATGGCTAAACATTTGATCTTTCGTAAATCCGACGATTGTAAATTCTTTCTTTGAAACAGGATCGATAATTGTATCCCCAATATCGATTCCTTTTTCTTTAATTGATTCATCAGCAACCATTTCATTATTTGCTGTACCTAATTTCTCACCTTTTACAATGTTCGGTTCTAAAAATGAATCACGTTCACTTGAAAAAATAGCGATATCAACCTTTTTCGAACTATCTTTCTTTTCATACGTTGAAACTTTCACCCGAAATGGAACTGCCTCTTTCTCGTCCACTTGATTTACTACGTTATCTACATCGTCTTTCTTAATTTGTGAACGAAGTAATTTATTTTCCGCATCATCTGCTAAAACGAACTTATTTGCCTCCATATTTTGAATCGATGAAGCATTATCATATGATAATCCATTTGCTAATCCTGAAATAACAAGAACTAAAAATGATAATAAAACCATGATAAGTCCGATTAATCCGTATCTTAATTTTGATTGTTTCAATTCACGCAGAGCTAAAAACATTATGCTCGCTCCTTCCTCTTTCTTTCTATGCACTTATCATAAAAAAGAAATATGAACGGAATATGAACAGAAGATTACAAAGGGAAAATTAAATTACATCTGATACTTTTTGAGCGCGGAAAAGGTGCGGCTTTATAGCAGAAATGGGAGTACGTGAAATTTATATCAGCGATTTTTCAAATATATCAGCGCAAATAGAATTATATCGGCGATTTTCACAATATATCGGCGCAACTCAAATTATATCAGCGATTTTCCGATTATATCGACTTGCCGACATAAAACGACAAAAAAGAGGCCGTTTCCAAACAGCCTCTTCCATCTATTTCGGAAGCTCCACCCGAACAGTAGTCCCTTCCCCTTTCGTGCTATACACTGAAACGTCTCCGTTATGCAGTTCCACAATCTTCTGCACAATCGATAATCCTAAACCACTACCTTCTACGTTTCTCGCTCTTGCCGTATCTACTTTGTAAAAACGATCAAATATACGGTCCATCTCTTCTTTTTCCATACCAATTCCGTTATCAGATATAGAGACAATGACACTAGACTCTAACTCTTCGACGAAAAACTCAATCGTCCCACCATCGTTTGAAAACTTAATGCTATTGGTGAAAATGTTACTCCATACTTGATGAAGTAAGTTTTCATCACCTTTTATAGTGATATCTGGCACATCAAATTCAACGGCGATATCTTTTTCCCGCCATTTCCACTCAAGCATAAAAATGACGTCTTTAATTTGCTTCTGTAGATTGAATTCTCTTATTTGTAGAACCTTTTCCTCTTTATCTAATGAAGCGAGCGTAAGTAACTGTTTACATAAACTAGACATTCGCTTACTTTCACCCTCAATAATTTGTAAGTAATGATTTCTTTCTTCCTCACTCATCTTTTCTGTTTGCAACGTCTTTGAAAAACCTTGTATGGAAGAAAGTGGCGACTGAAATTCATGTGAAACGTTCGAAACGAATTCTTGTCTCATTTCATCTAGTTCTTTAATACTCTTCGTCATCTTTTGGAAGCTTGTAGATAACGTTCCTATTTCATCTTTTCGTTTTACGTCTAATTCAATTTCATATTCCCCACTCGCAATTTTTTGCGTAGCCTTCGTAAATTTACGAATGGGACGAACGATGTAACCTGCTGCAATCGCTATAAAAATAATACTTAGTAAAACGATAAACCCAAGTAATACCGCTAAGAAAATTCGCATCTCGCCAAATTGTTGCTGAATGTCAGGGCGAATGAATAAAGCGTACTGTTTATCACCGTGTTTTACCGGGACACCGACGCTATTAATTAATTCATTATCGAAAAACCCTGTAATGAAAAGGCGCGTTGGATAAGTAGAAACACCATTAAATGTCTCCCCCTGCAATACTTTATGAACGGTATCATCACTTATTGTCGTCTTACGAAATGCATTTCCGATACGCTTTCCATTCTTTTGATCATCGACAATATAAATTTCATATCCTAGCTTCGCAATAGACCGTAAGTATGCCTCTTGATTTTCTTCACTTTGCTTTTCATATAACGATTTTACTTCTTCAGCATACTTTAAAATCTTTTCACTATTATACGGTTTTAACTTCACTTGATAATATACGTTCGTTAATAAAAAGCCTATAATACTACTAAGTAGCATAATGCCGACCGTCATAAATACAAATCTAGAATATAGTGATTTCATCTTATTTCAGCTCCAACTTATACCCGAGGCCGCGCACCGTTGTAATTTGAAAATCATCCGTTCGTTTTGAAAAACGATCTCTTAATCGCTTTACATGAACGTCAACCGTTCGTTCATCCCCTTCAAAATCCATTCCCCATACTAATTCAATTAATTCTTCCCTTGAAAATGTTCTTCCAGGATAACTAGCCAGTTGCGATAACAATTCAAATTCCTTCAGTGGAAGCAAAATCGTTTGTCCGTTACACTTCACTTCAAAGCCTTTTCGGTCAATTGTTGTACCGTGCAACGTAATAATATCAGCACTCAGCATTTGATAACGACGAAGTAATGCTTTCATACGGAAAATGACTTCAGC
Organism: Bacillus sp. FSL K6-1338; assembly: GCF_038006965.1. NCBI lineage: Bacteria > Bacillati > Bacillota > Bacilli > Caryophanales > Bacillaceae > Bacillus > Bacillus sp. FSL K6-1338. The sequence continues at coordinate 3,092,988 of NZ_JBBOWI010000001.1, forward strand.
TGGCTCAAATGGTTTTACGATATAATCGTCTGTACCAGAAATGAATCCTTTTTCTTTATCCACTAACTGGTCTTTCGCAGTTAATAAAATAACAGGAATATCATGATACTTACGAATTTCTTCACATAACGTATAACCATCAACAAACGGCATCATAATGTCTACAATCGCAAGATGAATATTTTCCTTCTCTAATACTTCTTGCGCTATCTTTCCATCTTCAGCCTCAAAAACTTTAAACCCCTCTTTTTGTAAATGATAATGCAATAACTCTCTAATATGTTTATCATCATCAGCTAATAAAATATGTATCATCTTCATTAAACCCTCTCTCGTTCATCCTTCTACATCCTTACCTTAAGAAACAATTGGATTTTTTGCAAGAAAAAGAAAAATAGAATTTATAAGTTCTTGGTGGATTGAAGAAGGTTTCAAAAACAGTCAGTCTTCAAATGTATAAGTAATTTAAAGAAAAGGATTCCTTAGAAGATACTTTTGTTATCATTATGGTCAGCTGCTTTATTTTTCTTATAACTTGATGACGTACTCTGGTGTACGAATAAGTGATCTATTACTTTTTTAGTAAGTGGTATAAAGAAATTCAGTAATAACCCACCTAAACAAACAGTTAATATAGTTCCAACACCAATTGGTCCATGTAAAATCGTTGCCATTATTAAGAATATAAGGTAAATAAATGTTCGTGCTATAAAAATATTCGTTCTAGTTAATTCTTGTATGATTAAAGTTAATCGGTCAATTGGAATGGGAGCAAAATTTGTTTGTAAATATATTGCAGTTCCTAATCCTGTAATAACTAATCCGATTCCAAAATAAATCATTTTACTGTACCATATTTCAGGTGTAATTAAATCGCGTAATAAAAATAGCCACACATCAATACCAATACCCGTTATGAATGCTGTTAACAACCCTAGTACCTCTGGTCTTTGTCTTTTTAATTTCGAATTACAACATATTAATAATAAAGCTATTATTATTTCCCAGCTTCCCACAGTAAGCCCCACATTTAAAGAAAGTCCTACTAAAAGTGCATCAAAAGGTGAAGTGCCAAAATCTGATTGTATTGTGACAGAAATACCAAGGGTTAATATTAAAATTCCTAATACATAAAAAACATACTTCATTTTAATCAACCTCTTCATCGTCATTTTTGTTGCATTTACAATAAAAATATTTTATATTAAATGTAACTTCAAATTGTTGCATTTGCAATAAAAACAAAAGATAAGGAGTTCATTATGAAAGAAATTCTTCGTGAAATTGGCATGATTGCAAGAGCATTAGATTCTATTAGTAATATAGAATTTAAAGAATATGAGCTTACAAAAGGTCAGTATTTGTACCTTGTGCGAATATGTGAAAACCCAGGAATCATTCAAGAAAAGCTATCTGAGATGATAAAAGTAGATCGTACAACTGCAGCCCGTGCTATCAAAAAGCTTGAAATCAATGGATTTATCGAAAAGAAAGAAGATGAATCTAACAAGAAAATCAAAAAACTTTTCCCAACAGAAAAAGGGAAAAATGTCTATCCTTTTATTAAAAGAGAAAACGATTATTCAAATACTGTTGCATTAGAGGGATTTTCGGAAACAGAAGCGGAAACTATTTCTAATCTTCTTCAAAGAGTAAGAAAAAATATAGAAAAAGATTGGGATTTTGTAAAAAAGGGAAATAAGAGAAATTATTGATTATATAAAGGAGCGAACTATTCAAATGACTACACATATAGAAAAGTGCACCCTTGAAGATATACACAGACTTCAAGATATTAGTTATGAAACATTTAATGAGACTTTTAAACATCAGAATTCACCCGAAAGTATGAATCACTATTTGGAAAAGGCATTTAACTTAAAACAATTAGAAAAAGAATTATCCAATATCTCTTCTCAATTCTTTTTTGTCTACTTTAACGATGAAATTGCTGGATATTTAAAGGTCAATATTGATGATGCTCAGTCTGAAGAAATGGGAAATGAATCACTTGAAGTAGAGAGAATTTATATAAAGAGCTCCTTTCAAAAACATGGTCTTGGTAAATATCTACTAAATAATGCTATTGAAATTGCAATAGAACATAATAAAAAGAATATTTGGCTAGGCGTATGGGAGAAAAATGAAAATGCTATTGCTTTTTATAAGAAATTAGGTTTTGTACAAGCTGGCTCTCATTCCTTTTATATGGGCGATAACGAACAAGTTGACCTTATAATGATCAAAACACTCATATAACTTTTTTTGAAAGGTGGGCTATTATGTATATTCCAAAGTATTTTAAAGTCACAAATGTTGATGAAATTTGGGATTTTGTTCAAAAAAACTCTTTTGGAACAATCGTCACAACTAAAAAAGAGAAACCAATCGCAACTCATTTGCCCTTTGGATTAACTAAACAAGGCGATGACTATTTTATTACTGGACATATGGCTTATGGGAACCCCCAGTGGAGAACATTTGAAACCTGCGAAGATGTTCTTGTAATGTTTCAGGGACCGCACTCTTACATCTCTTCTTCTTGGTATGAAAATGAAGAAGTTCCAACATGGAATTATCAAGCCGTTCATATATATGGTAAAGCAAGTATTTTAGATAAACAGGAATTAATAGATGAATTAACAACAATGTTGAAAAAATATGAAGAACATCGTGAAAATCCAATATTATGGGATAAACTTTCCCCCACTCTCTTAGAAAATGAACTGAAAGGGATAGTTGGGTTTAAAATTAAAGTAGGAGACATCCAGGCTGCATATAAATTAAGTCAAAATCGGAATGAGAGGGATTATAGTAATATTATTGATAAATTGTACGATGAAGGAAATCCAGATGCGAAACAAATGGCAAAACTCATGGGGAATAGATTAAACAATCACATATAATTCATTGTAATTCAACTCTCACATTTCAAAATTAAAGAAAAGACTGGAGGGCTTTATCGGCAGTTTTCTTTAGAACGTAAAAGATTGAGCTTAAAGTGCATGGGGGTTAATTATAAATATAGATCCATTAGAAAAGAATCTATTTTGAAAAAAGATTATTCAAAATAGATTCTTACGTTTTAGTATTAAGATTATTTTAATCAAAAATAATTTCTAAGCCTTCGAAATATCAACAAATCCTTCTCCGAACACATCACGAACATCGTGTATAGCGATGAACGCCGCCGGATCCGTAGTTTGAACAATCCGCTTTAGCTTCACTACTTCTTGCTTATTAATAACAACATAAAGAATTTCCTTTGGAGTTTTCGTGTAATAGCCATGACCTGAGTACACAGTAACCCCTCTGCCCATTAAGGTAGTTACCTTCCCAGCTATTTCATTCGGGTTATCAGAAATAATCGTAATGGCTTTCTTCGGATTTAAACCTTCAATTACAAACTCCATCACTTTCGTTGCTACATATAGCATAATAATTGTTATCATCAGTTTTTCTGCACCAATGATGAAATAAGATGAAAACGCAACAATTAAATCGAAGAACAGTAGACCGTAGCTAATGCTCCAGCCTAAATATTTATGCGTCATCCTTGCTAATATGGTAGTACCTGCAGTTGTTCCACCAACGCGAATAATAAGACCAATCCCGCACCCAATAAATATTCCTCCGAAAATGGCATTTACAAGCATTTCATCCGAAGCAATCGTCCAGCCTTCTGTCAAATGAAGAAATAGCGAGTTCGTAACTACAGCGATAATCGTATAAATTGTTGTAATCTTATTTAAAAACTTATAACCGGCTATTAACAAAATCGCATTTAAAATTAAGTTAACTAAGCCCGGTGACCATTCAAATAAATAGTACGTAATAATCGTGATACCTGTTACCCCACCCTCACCAAACTCGTTCGGGATAACAAACAAATTAACACCTAACGCAAAAAGAAATGCACCGATAATAATAAAAATAATGTCTGTCGTTCTTTTTTTCATACAGTACCTCACTTCTTATGTAAATATTTATTCTGCCATAAACTCTCACTATTATATCGTGGAATATTCAAATCGAACAGTGGTTTGTTTTTATTTTAATATAAGATAAAAAATCAACATTATTTATTATGTACTGCAAATAAAGTTTTGATTTCAACCGTAATTTACTCTTAAAAAGAAATGCTAAACATTGACTTGCACAAATTTCAAATAAAAAAGTACCCATCTAATTGTCATACGCAATGAGAATTAGATGGGTACTGCATGATACATTTAGTTTTTACATGTATTGTTTGGAGAAAATTGCAAATAACGACCTATACTCGCCTTATTAAGACCAAATCCATACATCATCATTATTTTCAGCGTTCGTCTTTGCTTCATGAACTTTTTCAATATGATCAACTGTGTTCCAGTTAATAGAAATACCACCCCAGCCCACATACTCCATATCAATTTTCACTTTCTCACCCACATTAAATACTTGTCCCTTTGTTAAGAAAACATCAATAATATCTTTCTTCCCATTTAGCGATGGATACTCAACTACAACATATTTAGTAGCACCGTCTCCCTCATCTTCCATCGTTCCTACTTTTGATACTTCTCCAATTACATAATTAGGTGAGCCATCTTCTTTCGTGTGCATACCTAACTTGTTTGTTGTATTTTCAACTGCAGTTGCAACCATATATTCTGTAAAATTACGCATCATAGATCCAGTAGCTTTTACTTCATCTCCTACTTTCACATTTGAAAATGAATCAATATACACACTAACAGGTTCTTCGTATTGCTTAGATTTTACGACAATTACACCGTTATCTACTTCTACTACTCGTCCTTCTAACGTCGAGAAGTTCGATTCAATAGAAGCTGCACTCGCTTTTGTTACTTCTAGTCCTGGTAAATTTGTTCCTGATAATGCTGCGATCCCTAAAGCACCTGCTAAAATTATTTTTTTCATACCCATTATGAAACATCTCCATTCATGATGATTGTATTTGTTTGATTGGTATCGACCAACCTGTAATCATTATAGTTACAGGTTGTGAAAATAACAACCGTTTTCCTCATGCAATGTTGCATACTGTAATTTTTAAATATACAACAATGAGTCTAGATTCTCGAGTTACAGCAGGTGAAATTGTTGATGATGAAGAAGCTAATGTTATGCATCATATTTTTCAGCGCTACAATTTGTATAGCCGTAGTTCATTACATTATGTAGGAGCGGGATTCATATGTTAATAAAACCAAAGAGATTACAGCCAGGAGATATCGTGGCGACAGTAAGTCCTTCATGGGGAGGAGCAGGTGATTCTGAAATAAGATGGCGATATGAGCAAGGAGTAAAAAGATTAGAAGAGGTTTTTCGTCTTACGGTTATCCCAATGCCAAATAGTTTAAAAGGTAGCGAATACCTTTATAACAATCCAGAGGCTCGTGCGGAAGATATAATGACTGCATTTAAAGATACACGCGTGAAAGCAATTATCGCGAATATTGGTGGTGAAGATAGCATCCGGTTACTCCCCTATATAGATTTTAATGTGATACGCGAAAACCCGAAAATTTTTATGGGGTACTCTGACGTTACTATTTCACATTTATTTTGTCATAAAGCAGGCCTTTCCTCTTTATACGGTCCAGCAATTTTGACTGATTTTGCTGAAAATGTAGAGATGGATCCATATACAGTTGAAATGGTAAATCGAACTCTCTTTTCAAATGAAACGATTGACGAAATTCAACCAGCTCATGAATGGACGAGTGAGCGTTTAGAATGGATAGAGAGTAATAAGGATACAAGACGTACGATGCAGCAAAACAAAGGATATGAGCTACTTCAAGGCTCTACTACTGTACAAGGGCGTTTAATTGGTGGTTGTATAGAAGTACTGGAATTTGCAAAAGGAACGGAACTTTGGCCTGAGAAAAAACATTGGGAGAATAGTATTCTTTTCTTTGAAACCTCTGAAGATCATCCGGAACCAAGTTATATAAAATATTGGTTACGAAATTATGCAGCGCAAGGTATTCTGCAAAAAGCAAAAGGTATCATCTTCGGTAAACCGAAAGATGAACAATATTATGAAGAATATAAACATGAAATACTGCTGGTTATGAAGGAACATCATTTAGAAGATTTACCGATTCTTTATAATTTAAATTTTGGCCATACCGAGCCAAAGTTTATTTTACCTTACGGCGCGTTGGCAGAAATTGATTGTGAAAATGTATCTTTTTCTATTTTAGAGAGTGGCGTGGAATGAATAAAAACACTCCTATGAGATATGTCTGTGAATTGGTACTTTTTAAAAGTATATAATTGGAGGGAGATTACGTGTATGGAAGTAACATTTACAGTAAGTAAATGGGATGAAAAACCAATCGATGATACTAGAAAAGATTTCCCTATTAATATTGCACATGTCGAATATGATATTGATGGTGAATTAAAAGGAAAAGCTTTTGTTGAATACTTCTTATATTATTTAGACTCAAATATAAATGATGGTCACTTAGCTACTGCTAAAATTTCTGGATTTTTACACTTTGAAGGAATTTATAAGGGGCAACAAGGGACATTTACAGCTATAGAGCAAGGAATATTTGATAAAGGAAATTTAGATTCCCCAGGAACAATTATTAAAGCTACTGGTAACTTAGAAAATCTGAGAGGGTCCTATAATTATCAGTTTACAGGTCAAACCAGTAAACTAATTTTAGAGTTGGAATTTTAGCGAAATATCCTATAATTTAGTGGAAAAGACATTTCTTGTAATACTAGGAATGTCCTTTTTGTTGACGAGCTAGTACGTTATAGTCACCACCAATTTTTATAGGCAGCGTTGATGTTAATAGTCCTTGTACAACGAATCTCCCTTGCTCATCTGGCGTAACATGATGAACACCTTCATCTTTCGATACTTCCGTAAATAGCGCAACATCTTCTTTTGTAAACGTTCGTTCAAAGGTGATTTTTTCGCCTACTTGTAATTTCATCCCATGCGCCTCCTCAAAAACTCTTTTAAAATAAGAAAAACCGAAACTATAATCATTTCGGTTTTTCAAAACTGTAGAAGTCTATATTTACTTTAAAGAATGTACAAACAACCCGCTGCGCAGTTTCGGTTCAAACCACGTTGATTTTGGCGGCATAACTTCTCCAGCGTCTGCGATTGCTAATAACGATTCCATTGATGTCGGATATAGTGAGAACGCTGCTTTATATTCACCGCTATTTACAAGGCGTTCTAGTTCTTCTAACCCGCGGATTCCTCCGACAAAATCAACGCGTGAATCAGATCGCGGATCGTGTATTTCAAGTACTTGGCTTAATAAATGATCTTGCAGAATAGATACATCCAAACCTTTCACGAGATCATTCGCATCAAACGTTTCCTCTTTCACTGTAAGCTTATACCACTTCTCATTTACATACATTCCAAATGTTTTTGGCTCATTTGGTTTATACGGAGAAACAGCCGCTTCTTCTACATAAAAGTATTGCGCTATTTGTTTTAAAAACTGTTCTTCTGATAAACCATTTAAATCTTTTACAACTCGGTTATAGTCCCAAATGGATAACTCATCGTGTGGGAATAAAACAGATAAGAAGAAATTAAATTCCTCTTCTCCTGTGTAATTCGGATATTGTTCTCTTCGCATGATCCCTACTTTTGCAGCTGATGCAGAACGGTGATGCCCATCTGCAATGTACAGGTTAGGAATATCTTCAAATAAGTTTACTAAACTTGCAATTACTTCTTCATCAGCTATTTTCCAAGCAACGTGCCTAACGCCGTCTTCTGCTGTAAATGTATAGATTGGCGCATGTTCTTCTTTCCAGCTGGCAATGAAATGCTTTATCTCTTCTTTTGTACGATACGTTAAAAAGATAGGACCCGTATTTGCATCACACACATCTACGTGACGAATACGATCTAGCTCTTTTTCATGACGCGTTCTCTCATGTTTTTTAATTGTATCATCTTCATACTCATCAATAGATGTACAAACGACAAGGCCTGACTGCGTTCTTCCCTGCATCGTCAGTTCATAAATGTATAACGCTGGCTCTTCGTCTTGAATGAACACTTCTTCTCGTATAAATCGATTTAAATTTTCACCCGCTTTTTCATATACACGATCATCGTACGGTGAAAGTGCCGGGTCTAAATCAATTTCTGCTTTATCAACATGCAAGAAAGAATATGGATTCCCTTTTACAACTTCTCTTGCCTCTTCACTATTTAATACGTCATACGGTAAAGCTGCCACTTGTGCCGCTTTTTCCTCTACTGGACGAATGGCCCGAAACGGTCGTATTTTTGCCACATTCCTCTCTCCTTTACACAATCATTCGAACGGCTACAACACCTGTAATTTTGCTTATATTTTCTACAATATTCTCTTTTATTATATCATCAATTCCGTTATCGATATCAATCATTGTGTATGCCCAAGAATGTTTACTACGATTAATCATATCGGCAATATTAATATGATGTTCCGCTAAGCATCCTGTAATTTGCCCTACCATATTCGGGACGTTTTGATGCATAATTGTAATTCGTTTCTTTCCGATATACGGCAATTCTACGTTTGGATAATTTACTGAATTACGAATATTTCCTGTCTCTAAATATTCACGTAATTGGCGCGCTGCCATGAATGCACAGTTTTCTTCTGATTCGGACGTAGATGCACCAAGGTGAGGCGTCGCTGTTACATTTTTCATCTTTATCACATTTTCATTTGGGAAGTCTGTTACGTAATGCGTAATAACATCTTCTTCTAACGCTTTTTGAAGAACATTTTCATCTACAAGTTCTCCTCTTGAGAAATTGAATAAACGCATACCTTTTTTCATCTTCTCTATAGCGTGTTCCCCAATAATTCCCTTCGTTTGATTTGTAAGAGGAATATGAAGGGTAATATAATCACACGTTGCAAAAATTTCATCAAGGCTAAATGCTCTTTGCACATGTGTAGAAAGACGCCAAGCTGTTTCAACTGAAATATAAGGATCATATCCAATAACGTCCATCCCTAACGCTAACGCATCGTTCGCAACTAAAGCACCGATTGCGCCAAGGCCAATTACACCTAGACGTTTTCCTGCAATTTCTGATCCAACGAATTGTTTTTTTCCTGATTCAACAAGCTGCGGTACTTCTTCACCCTCTAAATTTTTCGTCCAGCTTACACCGTTAATAATGTTACGTGAAGACATAATAAGGCTGGCGATAATAAGTTCCTTTACTGCATTGGCATTCGCTCCTGGTGTATTAAATACTACAATCCCTTTTTCTGTACATCGCTCGACAGGAATATTATTTACACCAGCACCAGCTCTTGCAATCGCCTTTAAGTCTTTTGAAAACTCTTCTTGGTGTAAAGAATAGCTGCGAAGTAAAATACCATCTGGGTGGTCCATTCTATCCCCTACTTCATAACGCTCTCCGTCAAGAACTTGCAAACCCTTTTCTGCAATTTGATTTAACGTTTGAACACGAAACATATCCCCATCTCCCTATCTATTCTCAAGCTCAAATTCCTTCATATAATCTACTAATTGTTTTACACCTTCCACTGGCATCGCATTGTAAATACTTGCACGCATACCACCGACTGAGCGATGTCCTTTTAACGTAACAAGGCCGCGTTCTTTCGTTTTTTGTAAAAACTCATTGTTCAGCTCTTCTGACGGTGTTGTAAATGGAATATTCATAAGTGATCGATACGCAGGGTCAACTGGTGAAGTAAACAATTTAGATTCATCTAAAAAATGATAAATAAGTGAAGATTTCATTTTATTTTGTTCTTCAATCGCAGATACTCCGCCTTGCTCTTTCAACCACTCTAGTACAAGTTTTGTTACGTAAATACTAAAGGATGGCGGTGTATTATATAAGGAGTTATTTTTACTGTAAGTTTCATAATTTAACATTGTCGGACAAGAGCGATCTGCTCCCCCAATTAAATCTCTTTTTATAATAGCAATCGTTAAGCCCGCAGGTCCTAAATTCTTTTGCGCCCCCGCATATATAAGACCAAACTTCGAAACATCATATCGCTCTGATAAAATATTTGAGGACATATCCGCAACGAGCGGCACTCTTTCTACATGTGGAATGTCCACATATTTTGTCCCCTCAATTGTATTATTCGTAGTAATATGTACATAATCTAGTTTTTCATCACTTAATAAACCGTCCAGTTTAGGAATCGTAGTAAACTTCTCTTGCTCGGAAGAAGCAATCACTTGTACTTCCCCAACTTTTTCGGCTTCTTGTAGTGCCTTTTTAGACCATGAGCCAGTTAGTACGTATCCAGCTTTTTTATACGTATTCATTAAGTTGAACGGTATCATAGAGAATTGTAATGACGCACCGCCTTGTAAAAATAAAATATCATACTCATCAGGGATGCTCATTAATTCACGAAGTAAGTTACTCGCTTCCTCTATAATACTTTGAAAATAAGAAGATCGATGACTCATTTCTATAATAGACATGCCTGTCCCGTTATAATTTACAAGCTCCTTTTGCACTTTCTCTAAAACTGGCAAAGGGAGTATTGATGGTCCTGCTGAAAAATTATAGACTCTCTCCATTACCCTCATAACCTCCCTATTTCTCATTTGATTATTTTTTAAACTTTCTGAATTATAACCTAAAATATAATATGTGGTCAATTTGTTTTCTATTATTACGACGCAAGACGCGATGGAATCGCTTGCAAGTGCAGACTTTTTATATATACATAAAAAAGTGTTAAGTACATAATCGCACTTAACACTCTAATAATAGAATAATAATAGCTAGTCGTTCGTAAAGAACCGATCAAAAATTTGATAAATAGCAGAAAGACCAATGAGCCAATAAATAGTGTCCACAAGCGCCGGCATAGAACCAAACCATTTCTCAACTACATTGTAATCTAACGCTACAAATAACCAATTCAAACCGCCGAGAATCACCAAAATTACTGTAAGGTAAGACAAAAATTTCATTATGATTGCCCCCTAGGTGATAAGATGGTGAAAGGCCTTTCACTAGAAATATATGTAGTAATCTTTAAAACTTACCTATTTTATAAAAATTATTTTCGGTACCACCCATTAATAACTGCCTCTGCTTCTTTACTATGTATTTGATACGCATGTGTACTATCATTAGAGCCAATAAACCAAATTGAAAAACCTTTAAAATATGGTTTCGGTTCTAATACATCGCGGTAAGCACGCCATCCATTTAATTGTACATCTTTTGAAAACACATTTGAAACATCTGGATTCCACGGATTTTGTAATCCAAGTTCACGCGCCGGAACGTTAAACCCACCGAAGTAAACTGGTTTTCCTGTTGCATTATGTAATTGTTCCAATTGCTGAACAACATTTTGTCCACGATTATACACTGTCGTCGCAAATAAACTTTTCTTTACTTCTTCATATGTTGGATTTCTTTTTCCTGAAACTTCAAACCAACTATCAATACTTACAATATCCACCTTTTTTAAATACGGACGATTGATTTTCTCTTTAAACTTCGCTTCATAAGAAGGGTCCCAGCTTGCTGTTAACCACCAGTTCATTTGATACAAAACATTTCCTTTATACTGATTACGAACAAAATCAATTGTATCGCTCCAGTATCCTTCTGCATACTCCATATTCACGAAATTAGAAGCAATCTTTAGTCCATACACATTGTATTTACTTGTAATGGAATTAAAAATATCTTGCAGAATAACCGTCTTCCAATTCCAGAAGAAATCATTAATGTTACTTGGGTTCCATTCTGTCTCTCCAACATTCCCCTGCTGAATATACGGGAACGGTTCCACTATAACTTGAATATTACGCTTTAATAATTCTTGAATTAAAATAATAGCTTGTTGCTTTTGCGCTTGATTAATTACCATGTTAGTAGAAGTCACATTTGGGATATCCACTTGAATCGGTACATTTACTGTATTTAAATTTAAGCGCTCCACATCCGCTAATACTTTCGCTACATTTCCAACTTCCCATACTGTTACGTTTCCTGATTTGATTTTTCCAGATTGAACAGTATTTACATCTGCCTGTACATTTCCTTGAAAACAAAAAGAAAACAACACAATAAACACTCCTAAAAAACTTATTAAACTCTTATTTTTCTTCACAACTTTCCCCCTATAATTTTTGGCTTTCTTGATTATTTTATACAACGTTTCATATATATTCCACAAAAAATCCAATAAATTTTTATTGATAAAAATGCTATTCATCCTTTATTCACATCTTACTCATACTAAGCCCCTAAAAATAGTAAGATAAATAAAAAAGGAACGGATTTCCGCTCCTTTTTTATCTTTTTACGATTATCAATCCATTTCCCTTTTAGGCTCTACCAACATGATGTGGGATTCCTTTTCAGTGAAAGGTTTATGCTCAACGCCTCTCGGGACAATAAACATCTCGCCCTTAGAAATTTTCACCTGTCCATCACGGAAATCGATGAACATCTCCCCTTCAAGCACAATAAATAGCTTATCCGTATCAGGATGCTCATGCCATATAAAATCTCCATTAGCTTTAAAAAGCTGAATTTGATCATCATTCATTTCACCAATCACTCGTGGATACCAATAATCGTTAATTTTAGATAACTCGTCATTTAGTTTAATAGGTTGGTAATGGATAATAATCCCTCCTCATTTTTAACTTCCACTATATTACAATAATCTAAGTAAAAAAGTCGTCATTACGCTTAAAAAGAAAATGCTCCGGCCAGAACTTTTCATTCAGATAGTACAAAGGAGTGATTTCAATGAAAGTTCTTTCAATCCAATGTTTCCTTTAACTCTCCATAAGTATAGAACAGTGATTTTCAAATAAGAATGGACCCCTGTTGACATTAGTATGGATTATTGATGAACTTCTCGCGATATTTAGTAGGCGAAATGCCAACTCGCTTCTTGAAAACTCTACTAAAATAAAAAGGGTCTGCAATTCCAACAGCCTGCGAAATTTGTTGTACAGGCACACCACTTGTACATAACATTTTTTGAGCCATCTTTATACGATAGTTCAATAAATATTCTGCTGGCCCCATACCTGCATGCTTTCTAAACACGTAAGAAAGACGATTTCGATTAACATTATTTTGTTCTGTAAGCGTATGTATTGTAATATCTTTATAATAGTATTGGCGAACGTAACTAGATATTCGTTCGAATAAAGTATGCGACTCATAGTTGTTTTCTCTATTGACAACACTTAATAAAGCTTCATTCAACGCTTCGCGAAACAGCATTTCGGTCTGAAGCATCGAAATGCCTCCACGCTGATTATACAGATCCCAAAGACGCATAAGTAATTCGACAAGACGAGGAGATTGTCCTGTTAATAATTCAAAATGCTGATGAGTAAAGCCAGAGTCTTCTCGTTCTGGATTGCTTATCTGATATAAAACAAGAATATATTCCCAGTTTATTTCACCAAGCATTTTATGGGCTAATGTCATTTTTGCACCCCCATGTATAACTTTTCCTGGGGAAAGGATATACGGCGTACCATTAAATTGAAATTGCGTCTTCCCTGTAAGTGGAAATACAAATCCTGGGAAAGAATCTGTAGACTCAGCACAAGGCACACCTGGATTTTTAGCATAACGATATACTCCTTCTACTCGGAAAGGATTATTGGCAAGATACTCTGCTAACTCATTCACGTCCAACTTCACAATGCACGCCTCATTTCAATAATAATTTTCTTGTAATTCGCGAGATTAATTGGTGTACATTCTGGGCAACGCTAAACTAAAAATAGTACATACGACTTAACAAGATCTGGTTATTAACCTATAAATATATTGTTTTTCATTTATTGACAAAAGTATCCTCCCTATATTATTGATAATGATTTTCATTGTAGTTTGATAAAAAAACATTTGTCAAGTTGGATGGCGTAGAAAAATGACGAAACAAGGGGTACAGAGGGACCGTTCTGTTGCAAATAATACCTGGTCTTTGTTAACTAATTCCCCTCAAAACTGGAATAATCATGTTAATAGTTGTAATGGCTTTATTTGTTACAGCACTTGCAGCATGTGGAAATAATCGTAATCCTGAAGAAGTTGCTACAGCGTATTTCGAAGATGGAAACAGCCTACTATCAAATTAAATGATAGTAGGCTGGCTGTTAAAATTATTTAAGAACTGGGTTATGTTCTAAATGATAAGCTTTCATTATCAAAAAGATTATTACTAGTCCCTCCACAAACAAAAACACCCTATCACTTCGGTTCTAAATTTAGCACCTTCCCCTCTATTCCCTCCGTATTCAATGTAGTCGTATGATACGTTCCACTTACCCAATCATCTATTTGATCATGATACCAATCGCTTCTAAAATGTCCCGATTGTCCTGGCCCTACGATATGATAACCGTTTGACATATCTTTCGTATCAATAACAAATCGCCAAGAAGCCCCGTGATTTACAATGCCGTTATCGCCGTAACTCGCTGCTTGAACGGTAACTTGACTTCCGCCAATTGGAACTGGTTTCTCACGATTAAAAGCGAGTAACGCTAACATACTAGATGATTTCGAAATTGGATGTGTAAAAGCGAGTTGATGATAATCGCCCCACTTCCAGGCCCCAACATCGGGTCCATATTCCTTCTGCAATTTCTTCATTACATTCTCGTACGATGTATGCACAACTTTTGTGAAACCTCCGTACTTCGTAAACCAAGCGCTATTTTCTCCCGCTACTTCTTTTCGAATCAATTCATCAACAACTTGTGACTTCCCTTCAAATAACTTCATTACATCTTTCGGTATTTCTTTTGAAAATAACGTATTTGAAATCTCTTTCATTAATAAATAGAATATTAATGGTGCCGGTTCATCTTTACTATCGTAAAAATTCCACTTTGTTAATTGGTTTACGCCTTCTTTCTCTACCTCATTTAAAGATGCTTTATTTAACTCTTTTAAAAATATAGGAGTAAACTCTTTCCCGTATAAATTCTTTTGATCCATCTGTAACTCTTCTAAATCTTTCACCGTATACTTTTCCTTCTCTTGCAAAAATTCTTGAATACGCATTTGCCTATATGGCTGTGCCCACGTATTGCTAATATGGTACGGATAATCATCATCAACAATTTTATTATTCGCAGTTGAAATAAAACCTTCTTTCGGATTTATAACTTTCGGCAGCTGATCAAATGGAATATACCCTTCCCATTCATATTCATCTGTCCATCCTGGAACAGGCAAGCTACCATCGCCTTTTTTACGCACTGGTATATTTCCATTCGCTTTATAAGCAATCGTGCCATCGTTTGATGCAAACACAAAGTTTTGGGTTGGTGTATGGAAATCTTGAAGAGCGGTTTCAAACTCCGTCCAGTCTTTTGCTTTGTTCATATTTAATACAGCTTTTAACTCAGCTGACGGTTCTAAAGCAGTCCACTTTAAAGCAAATACTGTTTTCGTTTTCTCCTTCCCCTTATCCGCAAACTCTGAAATTACTGGCCCATGCCTCGTAATCGTAACGTTATAAGGAATTGTCTTCCCGCCTTTTACTTTAATCGATTCATCAACTACCGTAGCTTTCTCCCATTTATCGTTATACAGAAATTCATTTTCATTATTAGGATTTCTCTTCTCAATATATAAATCTTGCACATCAGGCCCCGTATTCGTAACGCCCCACGCTATTTTGTCATTGTGGCCTAATATAACACCTGGTACTCCAGCGAAAATAACGCCACTCACATTTAAATCTTTCATTTCAAGTCTCGTTTGATACCATATAGAAGGTGTCGCAAGGGATAAATGAGGGTCATCTGCTAAAATCGGCTTACCTGACGCACTCTTCTCACCGCTCACAACCCAGTTATTACTACCGTTAAACTCCGGGGGAATTATCGTTTTTGAAAAACTTTGTGCTACGTCCACATTTGTAGTTTTTAGTTCAGCTAGCAATCTAGGTGCATCTTTCGGATATGTAGGAAATAGCTCATTTGCTTGCTCTTTCGGAAGATTTTTCAGCGCCCAATATCGAAACGCCTGCCCATGCCAATGTCCCCCTAAGTCAAACGCCATATACTTCCCAATTGTTAAGGAATCAACAATTGACCATTCAGAAGGCTCATAACCTAATATAGTAAACTCAACTGGTAATTTCTTTTCCGCTTTCGCCTCACGTATAAAAGCGTTCACCCCATCAGCAAATGACTGCAGGGCATATTTTGCTTCTCCATCATATTGACTAACTGAAGCTTCTGCCGCTCGCCGTAAACCGAGTGTTCGAAACAATTTATCTCGGTCAACGGCTGCTTCCCCAACAACTTCACTTAACATACCAGAAGCTTGTCTTCTACTTAAATCCATTTGAAACAACCGATCTTGCGCTTGTACATATCCTTGTGAAAAATATAAATCATGTGCATTTTCCGATTTAATATGCGGTACACCTTTACTATCCCGCTTCACCGTAACAGCGTGTTGTAAATCCTCTAGCTTTATCGTTCCATCTATCTTTGGCATAGATTTCAGCGTATATATATTCAAAAAAATCGCAGCGGAAATAACTAACAAGAGAACGATACTACTAGCCCAAATAAAAATTCTTCTTCCCCTTTTTCGTTTCTTCTTTATAACTACCTCCATATAATCACCCCTTTCTCACACTATTCGCTTCTTTTTGAGAATGAACCTTTTAAAAACATTGAAAAACCCCCTTCATTTTCCTACCAATGAAGGGGGTCTTTCTTATCGTTTGCTACGCCAACTTTCATTATGCCCAAGATTTGCACCTGTCGCTACTTGCACATCATATAACATTTCACTAAAGAAGCGTTTATCTACTTCTTTTGGTACAATGCGTCTTTCATCATCAATTTCATCGTATTCATATGAACCATGATTCACTGTACCTGCTTTATAAAATTGAATGTCAAATACACATACATCTTCTTCATCTTCATAACCAATCGGCGCTCCGCTAAATGAAAGCCCTGCCCCTAATCCAGTACGAGTATCTTCTTTATAAAACGTATAATACACACCGCCATCTTGAACAGATCCACGGATCCATCCAAGCTTCGTCATCTTACCGAATAACGAACGACCATTTAGTAAAATACCACCAAATCTCTCAATAGCACTCTCATCATTCTCTTCTACTACAAACACTGGACGCTCAATTTGTAGGAACGGCTGAACAATTCCCGCACTTTCTAATTGCTCTTTCCATAATTCCTTCTCTGCCCCAGACAATTCTAACGGATGAACGAAACCAATAACAGTGCCAGATGAAAGTTCATAACTCTTCCCGTCAATTGTACAGAACACGCCACCTTCTGCATAACGGAATGCCTTCAGCAACTTCCCTTCCTTATACTCACCCCAAATGAGTGAAATAGAAAATTGCTTCATAATTGGATTATCCATAAATACAGACTTCCATGCATTATGTGACCAATAACGCTTTAATGAAAGTGCCGTTTCCAATCGTTGTTTTTGCATGGAAAGAGTATTTCGGAGTTCCTTCTTTAAAGAGGCTAATTCTTTTTTAGCCTCTTCAGCCTTTTCTACATCATCTTTTGCATTCGGCTTTGGAAGTGACTTCATACGTTTTCCTTCTTCTGTCTCTAATTCAATTTTTGACTCTGTAGTTAAAATGGCAGTAAAACTTCGATTCCCGAAATCAATTATTTTTTCACCATGTATAGTAAAGCCGAGGTCCGGCACCAATTGATCTTCCAGCTCTTCCTCTGTTATACCACGTGTTTTCGCAGCAAGACTTAGCGCTTCTTTTGCTGCATTACGTACTTGCTTATGTTTATATTTAAATGCTATTGCATGAATAGACATAAGTGCAAGCTTAGATGAAGACAAACCTAAAGCACGAACGGCATCCGCTGCTATCTTTCCTCTCATTTGAAGCACCCATTCATCAATTTGCTTTATAAGTATGTCGACCATTTTGTCGTCACTATACATTCCGTATAACGAAAGAATTCCACGTTTCTTCACATCTGCGTCTTGAGAAATCCATATTTGATATATTGTTTGCACATATTCTTTTAAGTCCTCTTCATTTAAAGCTCTACCAATTACTTCTGCTGTTTCTTTCTTCTCAATAACAACATCTGAAATATACTGTTGTAGATAGGCTAACGGAGTTGCAGCATCAGCAATTTCATCAGAGTCACGTAAACGGATTTGTGGCTCATCCCCAATCAATTGCAGAAGTGAATTTCTTGTTTGTTCAGTTAAAATACGTGCACATAGTTCTTCTATCTTTTCTTCCTCCGTTTGAAATAAAAACGAGAATTTCCCTGCGAAAGATTCATTTTTACTTTCTTGCAAAGCTTCCTGTACAAGTTTCGTATATTTTTCAAGCTTATACTCTATAAGTATTTTCATCACATTTTCACGAACAATTTTCTTTTTATTATGAAGTTCAACTGCTACATCTGCTGCAGCTTCTACATCTTTTGAAAGCAGTTTAACTACAGACTCACGCATTTTTTTAGATGAATCTCCTAAGCTTTTAATTAAAATTGGACGCATTTTAATCATGTTATCCTTTGCTAACTCTTCTAAAATATATGCTTTGGCCACAGCAGAATACTCATCAAATCGTTCAATGATGTACGCTTGTTCTTTTACAATTACACAAACAAGCGCTTCCTTCGCCTTATTTCGCTCTTCACTGTAACATGCAGCTTCTTCAACTGCATAAGCGATAAGCTTTTCCTTACTTAATCCATACGAAAGCAGATCTTCTAATACTTGTTTCGGTTCTACTCCCCTGACAGAACATTCGTAAAGAAGTTCGTATAAATTAACACTATCTTCATCTCCAAACTGTAGTGTAAGTACAGCTTCCCTCTTCGCTACATCATCTATATCCCAAAGAAGCGCAACCTCTAACACCGGCATACCCCAATACATACTTCTATATTTCGGATTTTTAAGTATTTGCTCCATATCCTCAAGTGACAATTTCCCTAGTAAATAATCACGATATGTATCCCGCACTGTAGACAATTTTATTTGCAAAGCAGCAACAAAAAATTCTTCTCGCATTTTCCCTATATTTAGCTCATATCCTTTTTCAGCTAACGTGCGTGCGATGATGAGATAATTCATTTTACTTACATATTGCAAAGTACGTTGAATAAATTCAGGATCTTCCTCCAACATAAAGCATAGCAATTCATATTCATACGTCTTACAAAAATCCTCACTATTCAAATCATGTTGCCTTAGACGATGCGCGAAAAATCGTTCCTTAGAAATCCAAAACTGTGTACAAAAACTTTGAATTTCTTCATATGTTTCTCTATTTACACTACCAGTTTTTTTGTAGTTTTGAGACTGACCGAGAGTGTGACACATATAACGTGTTGCATAGTTTATAAAACCCCAAACATTTTTCTTCGCCAATATTTCAATATATCGCCTCGCAACATCCGAATATTTATGAACACAAAATAATAGCCGCCAAATATGTTCCGGTAAATTCCAACCTATAAATACTTCACTCTCATCTTTACCTTTTAAATACCGTTTAACTGCTTCAACCTTTTCCTTTTCCCCTAGCAGTTTCAATATAAATTCTGTATGTTCTTCTAACCTCTCATTCAATAAAGAACTATATGTACGAAACTTTTCATAATCTACATCAAACATTACAAGAAGTAATGTTACTTGCTGGTTAGTTGGTAAAGTATGTAATTGTCCCTCTATATAGTTCGGATTCTCTCTTGTTAACTCTCTAAGAAAAACATCTGCTTCATTCACATAACTTGAAATACTGGATAAATATTTACATGCGATTGCTACAAGTTTGTCCAAAGGAAGTGCACTTTTTTCTAAATAAATCTTCATTTTAGAAAAACTGACATGCGCAAAACGGACTACAAGAACATTTAATAATTGCTCCTCGAGTATATGGTAAAATAATCGAAAAAAATCCAGATCTTGTTTATGCACTTTCCTAAAATCGTTTATAAATCGCTCCGCAAAATCGCTTCTTTTTTGATCACGAATTGTCGTTAGTTGAATATCTTTTAAAATCCCTTCTTCTTTTGTCTGTAAATATCGTTGTGATAATTGTTTCTGTTCTTCTGTCATATTAATATATTGAAACAACTCAGATGTACTAGTAGTCAAACTTTGTACCCCCCGCATCTTTTTATCTATTATAAAAATACCCTTATTTAATGGTAGTATAGCATAAATCTCACAAAAACGAACATACATTCTATGTTAAGTTAATGTAAATTAAAATACACTACTCAAAATACATTTCCTTCTCTCTAAACTTCCCATTACGCACTTCTCCCCACTAAAATCCTTTAATTTTTCACTACACCAATTCCTCAAAATCCCCTTCACATAAACTAACGTTTTCTTATTATTTTCAAACGCAATTTTAAGTGCCTCTAACACTTTCTCTCCAGAAAGTCTTTGTATCCAATTCTTCAATTCCTTCACAATATATGGGGATAAACTACTAATATTTTGTTCATAAAACTTATAAACTTCACTATTTGGAACGTCCTCTTCTATACTTTCTACCTCTTCAGCTTCTTCTTTCTCTTCAATAACTACTTGTGAACTACTATTATCCTCTTCTTTTGGCATACCAAAATGCTGCAATAATAATGGAATCGTGTATTCTTCTTCAAGGCATTTACGTAAAAACATATGTATGAACTCATTACTTTTTACAGTCTTTAACTCACGTAATACGCACTTTTCTACATTCGTATTTGAAATAGGGTTATAGTGTAACCAGTTTATTATGAATACCTCTTTCGTTTCCGTATCATATAAAATCTTTCCATACTCAACAAACCTGTTTAGCAACTTCTCAACAGTCTCCATACTATAACCTGTTTCAAGCTCTGCCACACGCTTCGGTAATATGTAAATACCACATTGCTTCGTTTTCGTACCAGTTAACAAATATATGTAAAAATAACGCTCCTCTGGCGTTAAATCTAATATGAATTCATCTTGCCAAAAGTTCACCTGCACATTACGGTATACCGCCATATGTTTCCCTCCACTCTTTGCTAGTAAATAGGAAGATTTTAATCCTTCATTATAAAAATAGGAATGCGGGAATGGTTTTGGCATTCGAATTACAATTTTTTTACTACTACAACACCGGTTTCATTTTTTCGCGCTTGTTTTGTTCTTGTAGTTGTTATTGTTTTTGTTTTTTCTTAGTGATTTATTACTTGGTAGGGGCTTATGAGGGGCTTGGAAGGGCATTCTACATTACAATCTATGAAATACAATTTGTTCTTCCTACTAAATAGGAGCTATTCCAAATTATTATTTTGGATAGCTCCTTTCAAATTCTTCTTATTTTTTACTTCTACCAATGTCAGCTTCTACATACAATTTATTCTGCTATTTGCAGGCAGTAAAACTCTCATTTCAAAATTCGGTGAATAAACTGCTCGATTGCAACGCGAGTGGCCCCACTGATTCAAGTTTTATTTTATTTTTGCATTGAATCTAACATCTTCACAATAAAGGCAGCTGCCTGACCACGAGTTGCTGTACCTCGGGGATCAAACTCATTATTTCCAACACCATTAACTACCTTTAAGCTGTATAATCGTTGAACCGATTCTTTGTATGTTATTAAATGCTTATCTGTAAATGGTAATGCTACTAACTCACCTGTAATTCCTTTGTATCGTAATGCTTTGTCAATCATAATAGATACTTCTTCACGAGTAATTGGTGAGTTAGGATCAAAAATCCCTTCACCACGACCATTAATAATTCCTGCACTTGCACAATGTTTAATACCGTCATGAAGTGATGGATGTGCCTCATTAATATCTACAAATGACTTATTTCCCTCTGGTAGTTTAAGAGCATTCGAGATTAATTTCGCAAACTCCGCTCTCGTTACATTTCGATATGGCGCAAATACACCATTACCTTCGCCTTGCATAATACCTAGACTGTTTAATTTACGAATATGCCCTTCAAACCAGCCACCTGTAATATCATCTTTTGGTTTTTGTACTTCTTCCTTTGGCTTTTGTACTTCTTCCTTTGGTACATTGTAGTTAATTTTAATCCAACTTGGGTCATAGAAAATCCATTCTCCATTACCTACTTTATACCAACCATTTTTAACCGCTAATACTTTGTAACGATCTCCGTTTGAAGCTTTACGTACAACACGATGTTCAATACCCGCATCACTACGTACATTGATGCCACTACCATTTACCACTAGTTCCATGCTAGGTTCAGCTGGATTATTTTCATTTGGATTAAATGAGTCATTTTTATCTTGTAAAGGCGTATCAATCTGCGCATTTATATTTGCATACCACTGAATTCCTTGTACGAAACCAGCCCAATTACCACGTGAAATTAAAATGTCAGGACATTTTTTCCCGCTCCATTGTTGATGCTTGTAAATATGATCTGCACCAATTCCTTCTTTGTTCATTAAATAACCTGCAAGTCGTTTTGCATTTTCTAATGCTTTATTGTAATCACCATCTTGGTTAACCGCGATCTCGATACCGATAGATTCCCTGTTTCCTGATCCATCTCCATCTCCTGCATGCCAACCATTTTCGTTTGTTGGTAAGTGTTGATAAATTTGTTTATCGTCTACAGTAAAATGCCATGAAGCTGTTCGGAAAGTGCCTTCAGTTGCTTGCTTGTATAAATATTTCGCATGATTTTCAGCATTAGCACCAGCGGCTGTATTTGCGGTCTCATGAATTGTAATGTAACGTGCTTTCATCGGATTTGCAGGACGAATATCAGGATTTCCTGCTGGAACAATCCACTCCACAAATGGAACTCCTGCAAGTGTTCCATATTTCTTCGTACTCTGTGCGCTATATTGAATACCTCTTGGCTTTGCAACAGGTTTCATTTGACGATCAGACCCATCATTTCGACCATCTACAGATTCAAATGCCTTTTCAATGTTTGAAATAGCTTCCTTTTCTGCTACTTGTCCCTTCTTAGCATCTTGCATTTTGTTTAATTCTTCTGTTTCATCATGTTTATGCTTATATTCTTCTAAAAGCATTTTTTCATTTTCAGATACTTCTGCTTCGTTAATTTGTACATGATTAGGAACTTCCAACTTGAAATTAGAATAATTTAATCCGCTCGATCCGTATTCTCCTTGGGCAATATTAAGTTGATCAGTTTGAGAGTTGTTTATCTCTTCTGCTGATACTGATAAAGGTACGCTCCCTAAAATCACTAGACTTGTTGATAGTGCGATTACTTGTTGTTTGATTGTCTTATTCATTATTATAATAGATACATACACATTCCCGCCGTGTATGTATCTCAACCTCCCTTTATTGTCACATTAATTTTTTAAAATATGAATCTACTATGTACTTCTAATACATTTTCTTTTTATTTATATATTTACATTACTATATTTTATACCCATTAAGAAAATATTTATATGTCATCCCTACAGATGAATTTCATCTAACATACTTTTTATAAAATTCGTCAACAAACATTATTTTACAACTAATTACAAATGCCGTCAAAATAATCAATTTAAACTTAAACAAATGACTGGCACACAAATTTATATAAATTGGGATGGCGTGTTAGTAGACGACATGTTAAATGATGAGGGCAACCAATTCGCAATGTACTACTTTAACAATAAGGATGAGTGGAAGTATATAGATGATTACTCAGGTATTTTTACAGACGATGGAGAAACTCTCTACCACGTGCAAGTTACTTGAGAAAATTATTTCAAATTAAAAGAAGTTATTGATAATAGCTATAATTTTTGGAAAGACAACTTACAAAATATATAATTATAACAAGTCGATTTCTTATTTTAATAAGGAATCGACTTTCTTAATATTTAATTTGCTGATTAACATCTCACTCAAAAATTATTTTACTAACGATACTATTATAGATACCGAATTATCTATAACGGAACGTTCTGGGCGTGATTTCATTAACACTGTTAATCCAATTAAGGACGTGACTAATGTTTGCGCTAATGCTTTAGCGTTCAAATCACTTTGTAGTTCTCCTGATCGAATTCCTTTCATGATTAATTCTTGAAAAATAACTGCAAGATACATTTGGTGTTCTCTAGTCAGTACTTCAAACTTTTCATTATGAGGAGCAAGCTCAACCATTGTGTTAATACAAAAACAGCCTTTACTGAACTCTTTTTTATATTCCTCTTCCACCATATTTTCAAAAAACATCTGAATTGCTTCTTTTACAGATTGTTCGTTTTGAAGTTTTGTTCGTATACGAGCCGCATGTAAATTTGTGTATCTCCTTAATGCCGCTTCAAATAAGCCCTCTTTATCACCAAAAGCTGAATATAAACTCGGTTTTTGTATTTCCATTCTTGCAGTTAGATCACTTAATGAAGTAGCAGCGTATCCTTTCTCCCAAAAAAGTTGCATAGCAGCATCCAAAGCTTTTTCTTCATCAAATTCGCGTAGTCGAGCCATTTAAAAATATCCCCTTCCTCTACATTTTCAGATTATAAACTAACACTTTATGTACCAATCAGTATATTATATATCGTATTAAATTATAAACGATGTGTCAAAGAAAATGGAATTAAATCAAAAGAAACTTGACATATATATTTACTCAAGATTATATTTTACTTACAAAATAACATACCGTTAGGTACGTTATTTACAACAATACAAAATGGAGCTGATTTTATGAATAGCAAGGAAAAGATGATGACCACTCTTAAACATAATGATCCCCAGTTACATTCACCTATTAGCACAAACATGTCCCGCTACATGACTCTATTATTCGCAATAGCTTGCGGGATGGCGGTGGCAAATATATATTTCGCTCATCCGCTACTTGATTCTTTATCAAATGAATTTAAGATTAGTCATTCAACTATCGGTATTGTGATTACTATTACTCAAGTTTGTTATGCAATCGGATTACTTTTATTAGTTCCACTTGGTGACTTATTAAACCAAAAAAGACTCATTATTGTTCAAATGGTTTTATCCGTTATCGCTTTAATTGTAATTGGGACCGCTCCCTCGGCCATCGTACTTTTTATAGGTATGGCCTTAGTAGGAATTCTTGCAACAGTTACGCAAACACTCGTCGCATACGCATCAATTTTAGCAAATCCAGCAGAACGTGGACGCATAGTAGGTTTCGTTACAAGCGGCGTTGTAATAGGCATTCTCCTTGCGCGTACATTTGCAGGCGCATTAACAGACTTAGCTGGATGGCGGTCCGTTTATCTCACTTCCGCTACCCTTATACTATTCGTAACTGTTTTGTTATATCGTAATTTACCTACTCTTGGACAGAGCAGAATGACAACTATGCCTTACCGGAAGTTAATACGTTCTGTACTCTTATTATTTATAGAAGAACGACTCTTACGCATTCGCGGAATATTAGCATTGCTCATTTTCACTTCATTCAGTATTTTATGGACTTCTTTAGTATTACCTCTAAGTGCTACACCACATAATCTTTCACATACAGCTATTGGTGCGTTCGGCCTTGCTGGAGTTGCAGGTGCATTAGCTGCTACTAAAGCTGGACAATTAGCTGATAAAGGATTAGGACAAAGAACAACTGGCATAGCTTTATCTTTATTAGTACTTTCATGGCTCCTAATTAAATCTATTAATCACTCTCTATTATTACTAATTTTCGGCATTATCCTCTTAGATTTAGCGGTGCAAGCTGTACATGTCACCAATCAAAGTATGCTGTTCACAGTGCGTCCCGAAGCAAGAAGTCGACTTACTGCCAGTTACATGATTTTTTATTCTATCGGTAGTGCAACAGGTGCAATTCTTTCAACAAATACGTATGCAAAATATGGTTGGGATGGCGTATGCATATTAGGTGTATCTATTAGTGCTTGTGCTCTTTTATTTTGGATAATAACCTTGCGGCGATCATCACAGCTGAACGAAGAATAATTCATTTATGATTAATACGTGTTTTTCTACAAGACTATAGAATAGCATTTATTTTTTAACACAAATCAACGGCATTTTCATATAAAAAATGCCGTTGATTCACAATTTCATAATAAGAGATCCTATACTATCGAAATACATCTATTACAAATTCCCTTTAACGTTTTCAACAATTTCGTTTATCGTATTTCGATCAAACTTATCACTAATTTCGTATGGCTCACGATCTTCTACTAATTGTACGCCGACGATATCGTTGCGATTTTTACTATATTGCACTTCAATAATAGACCCACGCTCTATTTGTTTCCAAACGAGACTTGCTTCATCTTTATTATCTAAAATAATACAGTCCTCAATATTTTCATCAATTCCAATTAACTTATTATCATCCATATATCCAATCTCGTATTGTTGCCGTTCTTTCGCTTTGCCACTTACTAATATACCTTTGCTACCATATGAATAATCCATATAGTCCTTTTTCTCCGTTTGTACCGCTTTCGGCTTTTGTGCTTCAGTTTTTTCAGTAGCCCCACAACCTGTAATAAGACTGATTGGCATAACCACTATTAATACTAATCTAGTGAATTTCTTTATCATTTGTAACCAACCTCATATATTTAATGTAAAACTCCATTTATTACTCTATTAAAGAATAACATGATACTAAGTAAACAGAACGAAAGATAACATATTATTTACATACCCACACTTTAATGAAGGACCAGACCATTTAAACCTAGTCCTCCATAACTTTAGCTTTGCTTCACATACTTAATTGTATGAAATGACGTCTCATTAAATAATCGCAAGTTTTCCCCATCATAATCTTGAACTTTATATGCTATTTTCTTTTTTTGAATTGTATCTTCTACACCGTCTACTAAACGTTTATTGAGATGTAAATAGATTGTAAAAGCTTCCTTATCATATTCCCAAGTGCCTTCAATATAATTCTTTTTATTTGGATACTCATCTTTACCATACGTTTCAAATGTCTTATCACCTTTTAAAATAAGTGACATAATGAAACCGTCTGTTCCTTTGAATCCCCAATTACCAATTAATTCCATACCATCCTTCACATTCTTCATAACGTTATCCGTATTAATTCCAGCTTTCTTATCTAACTCTTTCAAATCTTTCACAGATACTGTACCGTCACCGATTTTAATATCCCCTTCAAGGTCTTTGAATGCCTTAAGCCAGTAAATATCTCCTTCTTTCACTAACTTTTCGGATTTCTCCATTAACTCTTTATCAGTCTTATCGCCTTTTTCTCTTTTTTCTTTTCGGGTGAATACTTCATTGATTAAAGAAAAAGACTCTCTAAAATAACTAATTGCTTTTTCAAAATCCTTTTGTTGATTTACATACTCTGCAGGGGGATCTATCGACTCGAATTTATCTAACGTTTTATTTAATTCTTTCACACTATCTACTATATCTGATTTCTTTTTCTTACCGTCAAAAACCTCTCTTGTAATATTGTTATGCTCCGCAAACAACTTATCAAACTCTATCCCTAATTTATACACTTTATTAGGATAGTCTTCCTTTGAAACTTTTTCTTTCTTACTATTAGACTTCGATTCTTTTACTTTAGACTCTTCTGTTTTCTCCTGTTTAGAAGTGTTCGTTTTCTCAGACACTCCACAACCAAATAACAACATGACCGGAACTGCTACCCCTAGTAGTTTCTTTGTATTCATGACTGATTTCTCCTTTTACTTGAATAGATTACTCTTGCTATACCCATCCTCTTTTTTTATCTTGTAATTAAAATTACAATCGCAATAACTCCTAGAATCGGTCCCCAATATTCCATTTTTATAAAAAATAATGAGTGCTTTTTGTTAAACATAACTTTTTCACCAGTTTCGGCATCTATATAAACTTTCCCATCTGGATTATTAATATATTTACCTAAATACCAAGACATAACCCCTGATATAATAAACATTACCGCCATTGGCCAACTATGGTCTTGAAAATATGTAGCGTCCCCCATTATAGATCCAAAGATAGCCTTACCCAAAAGAGTATTAATAATTACAATAATTGCGACTAAAAAACCCCAACCAGACCAAATAATCATTTATTTCTCCTCCTAAAGCGTACAACTTTGTACTTTATGTTAATTTGAACTGCAAACGAAAATGTTTAAAAATCCGAATTTTCAGACTTCAATAATTATATTTAGCTTACATTCGATTCTAACTTTAATGTTCTAAATGCAAATGAACCAGACATAATTTGTAATATTGTTGGAATAAGTAAAAAGAATAATGACATAAATAACATAACTATAGGAATCACAATCATACAAACTCCATAAACTTTATTATTAACCTTGTTTACTAAACATGATAAAATAAGCAACCCTATTTGAACCGTTAAAATAATAGAATAATAAGCTAAAAGTTCATAATCAAAACCTTCCATAATATTAAACGCTACAACTATTAATAGTATGGAAATAATAATTCCTATAATGCCACCAATTAAACCTAGTACGAATTCAATCGTTCTTTTCAATTCAATCCCCCTTTTATGAGCTACTAAAAACTTGTATATTTTTCCCATTCACCATCATACCAAATATTAATTGGAAAAACTATACATATTTTTCATACTCCCTTACCTTACAGTGACCTTCTTACCATTATAGATAGCTTGTAGCAGTCACAAAATCAAAACCTTCAAAATTACTAACCGAATTGTCATACTGAAAATTATAAATTAATATGATAGAATTGTAGGATTTCTTTAATTTAACTTCTTCGTTAATTCGAGAAAGTATTTTGTCATCATATGAACATCCCGTTAATAACATAGAAATGTCATCACTTGCTTCTTCTAACACTTCCTTTTCAATAAAATCCTCATCTACATCAATCATATCTATATTAAAATCAACAAAAAAACTCGCTGGTATAGCATCTCCTTCTTCATCATATGTAACATCGATATATGCATCTAACTGATCTTGCGTTTTCATATTACCTATCCATATTGAAACCATTCCATGTACTTCCATTGTAGTTCTCCTTTATTTTTTATCTTGCAGAACCAATTTTATAACTTACCGACTACTTTAAAATACATAATTTTTATAAAAAACATTTCTTCTTTCCATTTAGTTAAATGGGGTTATTCGGAAATTCATTATCATACTTATTAATTAACGCTTTATCATTTTCATTAATTGGTACTTCACCTAAGTATTTATGTTTCCAAATAATCATTTGATCACTAAAACTATATTCTGTTTCGAGCCAATTGGTATAATCGAAATGCATGTTAAATTCCCCACTATGTTCCAGGGACATTGTAAAAGAGTACCAAAGCTCTTGCTGATTATCTTTAAAAACATCTCTTAATTCCTTACTCAATTTATATAAAGAATCTTCTTTCCTTTCAAACTCCTCTTCATTAACTTCGTATTTAAAAGGAATTTCTACACTATACTTATAATTTTGTTTATTTCTGAAGTTGTTATAGAAAAAGTAAGTTCCCCCTCCAGCTTCTGATATTTGTGCATAAAAATAAAATTTCTCCCATTCTTCTGGAATCATGGCATGAACCGTTTCCGCTATCTCTCTATATAATCGATTCAATTTTATTTCCAATTGAATACCCCCTATTTGATTTTCATCATTCACTTTTTCTATATTATACCACCCTTTTAATTAGCTCTTTATTTCATCTAAAATTCAAACCAAGTTTCGATGCCTTTAGAAAGTAGACATACCTCTTAAATACAATTAGTATTAAAATAAGAAATATGAAAGACTTAAAAAGGCTCTTACATGAAGGAAGGAAGTGCACAGCTATGGATTTTAAAACAGTTATGCAAGAACTTGAGGCTCTAGGTAAGGAACGAACGAAAAAAATATACATATCTAACGGTGCGCATGAGCCAGTATTCGGAGTAGCTACAGGTGCTATGAAACCAATCGCCAAACAATTAAAATTAAACCAAGAGTTAGCTGAAGAACTTTATGCGACAGGTAATTACGATGCTATGTACTTTGCAGGCATTATTGCGGATCCGAAAGCTATGAGTGAGTCTGATTTTGATCGTTGGATAGATGGGGCTTATTTTTATATGCTATCTGATTATGTTGTAGCCGTAACTTTATCGGAGTCAAATATTGCACAAGACGTTGCTGATAAATGGATTGCAAGTGGGGACGAGCTTAAAATGTCTGCCGGGTGGAGTTGCTACTGTTGGCTTTTAGGAAATCGCAAAGACAATGAATTTTCCGAAAGTAAAATTTCCGATATGCTTGAAATGGTGAAAGATACAATTCATCATTCTCCAGAACGAACAAAATCCGCTATGAATAATTTACTAAACACCGTGGCAATTTCATATGTACCACTACATGAAAAAGCAGTCGAGATTGCAAAAGAAGTTGGTATAGTTGAAGTGAAACGTGATAATAAAAAAAGCAGTTTGTTAAATGCTTCTGAAAGTATTCAGAAAGAACTAGATAGAGGAAGACTTGGTTTTAAGCGTAAGTATGTAAGGTGTTAAACAGATTCGTATCTGGGTGTCAATTCGAGAAAGGTTGACACCTTTTTCATTCAGTTTATATATCCCCCGACTTATATTAAAAAATAATATCCTGATAACCTACTTCCATTACCTTTTCATTTAATAAACGAACTCCTACACCATTTTCTATATCCCACGTACAATTAAATGTAATTCCAACCTCTCGTCCTTCCGTAATATCTGCATACGGAACAACAATACCATCTAAACTAATCATCTCTAGTATTTGATCATTTGTTTCAATTAATGGATAATTTTCTTGCACTCCAATATCATATCCTAATTCACATCGCCTTTGTTTGTAATAATCTAATATAGAATGTAATAAACTTATTTGTACCTCTTCCCAATTTTTTATTAATGATTGATATGCTACATACTGCCCTTCATCAAACACTCCATCTTCTTCACCATCTATCATCAAATCAATCTCAGTTACATTGCCTATAAAAGTTATAGGCATACACTTAGCCCAAGCATAATTATATTCAATCTCTCCAAAAACTGAATTGTTCACTCTCATTTATCTGTCATTCCTCTCGCACTTATTACTAAGGTGTCCCTGCTTCTTGTTAACTTCCATCAACACTTAACACTTGAAATACTCTTTCAAAAACATATAAAACGTTGGCCAACTCTCCTTTAATTCTCCATTTCAAAGTAATTCATCTCCACCTTCAAAATTTACTGAGTAAACTTTATCGGTTACACTATCAAGGACCAATACAGCATTTGCTGTCATTTCCGTTAATACTAAATACTTATTAGGAAATCCATGTTCCTTTCGAGCAATAATTGTGTAATATTCTATATTATTCTCTTCATCTATAATGTCAAGTAATTCATAAGGAACATGCACTTCCCAAAATGGTCCTGCAAATCGATAATAAAACTCTCTAAATGTATTAGACACTTCTACACCTAACCTATTTATTACTTCATTCACCTGACCTTTATCTTCCCGTTTATATATATCTTCTTCCAAGACTTCTTCTAAACGATTTGGCAAAGCATGCATTTGTATCCCTCCT
Source organism: Bacillus sp. FSL K6-1338 (assembly GCF_038006965.1). Lineage (NCBI taxonomy): Bacteria > Bacillati > Bacillota > Bacilli > Caryophanales > Bacillaceae > Bacillus > Bacillus sp. FSL K6-1338. The sequence continues at coordinate 3,124,563 of NZ_JBBOWI010000001.1, forward strand.
TTACAAGGTTTATCCATGTGTTTATGAAATGAATTTGCAGCTCCCTGCAAACTACCTGTACGGCATAGAACCAATAAATGTAACCTCTAAACCATCAAACATATCCTCTCTTTTCACTTCATTATATTTAAAATCATAAAGAACAATAGCAAAGTTAATATCGTTCGCTAAACTATCTCCATTTACTAGCTTTTTTATTTTAGGAATAATTCGTTCACTATAAGAAAAATCATTTATGTTCAATTTCCCTTTTATTATTCTCATAAAAACAAATTTCAATATTATCTTCATCATAATAACCGAATTCAAAGCTCGTCCCAAACTTTGAATGAACTGAATCACCATCTATCGTGTAATCTATATCGACATACTCCTCAAGATTTTGGAGTGATTTAGAAATTCCAAACCAAACTGAAGCCATTCCACTATATTCCACTTTCCCACCCCATCTAGCCGGTCTATAATTCATATAAACATTCTTTACTTTACTATTTTTATAGCCTCAAACAAGAAATTAACTCATTTAAACTATTCGAAACCTCTATAAACAACCCACGTTCAAAATCCTCGAATTCGATCTTTCCGCTTACATTATTTAAAACAAATAGTGAACCATTTCTTTCTACCACTATAGGAACCTTATCTTGTCCCTTAATAACTCGTGATTAAGTCTTCACCCTCATATCTAGGGTCTTTCTCAACTTTACCATCTTTTGTTTTGATGACTTTTAGTCTACCTAACCACTCTGCTCCGTTATATGTCTCTTCACTTACCCATACATTATGCTTTTTACCGTCTACCTCAACTACTAATGTTGGATGTGTAAACATGAATTCCTTCTCTACATGCCTACCTACAATTTCTGCATGTAATGATGTACCTTCTTCAACTAGTTTACTATTCTGATACCCTTCGATAATAGGTAATCCAATAAATACAAATAATATCAACCCAAATACGGTCACTTTCTTCTTTGTACTCCATTTATTCTTTTCTTTCACTTCTAATTATTCATATAAGCTCTCAATTTCCATACACCAAAAAGAACCCTTTTCCATACACTTATCATCAATTTTTTTCAATTCTTCCCTCAACCAACTTATTGTACACTCTGGTATATTATTATCGATAAAGGCATCCTCACCATTTATCTCTACTGCCTTATCAATCATTTTTGAATACACTAATAAACATGCTGCAAATTGTTGTATAGAAGAATTCATAAACACTTCTTTATACGCATCACTATTATTTAGAAATACTATTTTTTCTTGTTTTTCAATTATACAAATTGGATCTCCAGAACTTGTTGTTCCTAAATACCAATATTTTCGAAACTCTTCTGGCATATGAAATACATTTATAATAGACCTTACGAAAGACTGAGATGAAGTAAATTCTAAATATGGTGGCGGTGTTTCTGGCAAGCCTCCTATAGACAAAAATCGTTTCACTTCAGCTGAAAAGTTTTTGTTTATTAATTCTTTTTCAGGAAATGTAATGAGTGGGCCATCTTTATTAACATCCCATTTCTCTCGAAAATCCTCTGGTAGTATCATTTTTTTCACCTTCTTGATGTGTTTATGTCTTTTAAGATTTAATTGGGCTACTAGATGTATTTTTATTTTTCCCACACTAAAAATACCATCTAGTATTATCTACACTTATTCACTAAAACTCCCTAGTTCCTCTGTCCAAAAACATCCTTCTGTTAAAGCAGCTGCATCAATTTTTCGAAGTGCACTAGAAATCCACTCCACCAAACCTTTAGGTATATTTTTTCAATATAAGCCTTTCTTCCATTAGCAGCCTTTACTTCTTTTATAAATTCCACATAGACAAGTAAAGATTCTGCAAACTTCTCTATCGTACTATTTATAAGAACGACTTTATTTTCATTGTCATAATCTATATATATACGAGTTGTGATTTAGCTTCATCAATACAGATTGGATTTCCACTACCAGTAAATCCAAAGTATATAAACTTATCATACATCGTACCTAATTCATTTTGTATCTCGCTCAACCTTATCCCGCCACCGTTATCCGCAGTTTCAAATGTAAGAAATGGAGGAGCAGACTCGGGAAAACCTGCTTTAATTAAGAAGTCTTTCGTTTCTTTCGAGAAGGAAAACGAGTGAATGATTTTTTCATTATAATGAATTAAACCGTATATTTCTTCATTCCAATTCACTAAAAAATCTTGTGGTGAGATCATTTTATCCTCCTGTATATCATACACTCTGTATTCGATTTTACTCGTATATTGCTTTCTTATACGACTACATGTCCATAAAAATACTTTTTACCAATCTTCCATTCTTTCTTTGTTAAAACATCGATATATGACATCAACTCTCTATTTTTTTCATTTTTTATTATCGTATCGTATTGAATAGGACATTTGATTCCACTCCTAAAACGGAAGGTATAGTAACAACATTATAAGTAGTTCTATCTCTTAAAGAACTCATAACTTCCGAAACTAACTCCTTTGCCAAATCTCCAGGAAAAGATAGTCTATTACGATAATAGTATTCTTGCGTATCGTTATTTTCGATAAAACTAGAATAAGCTTCATTAAATTCTTCTAACGATACTTCATAATACTCGTCCTCAATTCCAAGCATCCATGAAAGTTCATTTCTTATAGCTTTTTCAACAAAGGTATCTTCCCACTCTTCTAGTAACGCTAAAAGATGTGGTACTACATGATATGAAAGAGTTTCACTAGCACTTACTACAAAATTATGAACTCCATCCTCTGAAGCACTTGAAAGGAATTTCAAATTATTCGTTTCTAATAAATCATCATGAGTAGCTACTGAACAAAATAGTCTAGTGCATAAATGCAAAACAAGCTCATTTCGAGTACTATTCATAAGTTCAATTAGTAACCCCTTTACGGAGAAATCACCTAACTTTAACAATTCGTTAATTAAAATAAAGGATTCTGTCTCTGTTGCACTATCCCTTAAGTTAGACTTAAGAGTTTCAATTGTATGATTAGAAACTTTTCCATACCAAATATCTTTTTTTAAATGCTCTAAGTCCATCATTCTCTCTCCTTTTATTGCTGCTTACATTTATACGAACCATTTCATATGAATAATATTATTAATCATGTAACTTATTTAAAAACTCCGTAAAATTATTAGCAATATGGTATACATTTTCTCTTGCTCTTTCCTCTGCTTCCTCAGCCGTAATCCCTTCACTTTCCATCAATGTTTCCTTTTCCCATGCCCCCTCATGTTCCCAAAAGACGACAATTGGATCTTCTTTATGATTTTTATAATCAAAGCAGATTAAATTTCCTGCTGGATCAAATGCGAATGGCACCAATTCATTTGGCAGAGTAGAAATATACTAGTTATATACTTTAACGATATATTCACTACTATCTACATCATAAGTAAGCAAAATTCCAAATACCTTTGTTATCGTATCTATTTCAAATTTATAAGGTAATACAGCTGAACCATTATTATTTGTAGCACATTCTACATAGTCACTTGGAAATATATACCCTATCTCTTTTCCCACATTGTTTATATATTCTGCTGAAACTGTCTCATCCGGTACTGGCCATGTTAAGTCATTTCTCATTTAACTTCACCTCCTAACAAATCACATCACGTTTATCCGAAATAACTAATTGCATCATCTAAGCTTTTATGTAAATCCCAGTCTAATTACGACCTCGTTTCTTTTAATTTTTCAGATAATCCTTCCCAGAAACATTTGGAGAAAAGGATACACCCCTCCGATCCTCCTCAAAACTTGGTATAGCCATTGCTTGTGCTGATTCTAAATATTTCATTGTAGATAGCCAACTATCAAATAACGTATCCATATCAGATACTAAGGGATTATTTAAAACATCTATGCAAGTTCCATCGTATATGTAAACCTTAAATTTCATTAATTATTAAAGAGGTTTGGAGTTCTCACTTAATAAGAGAAGAGATAGACGAGAAGAAAACGCCTAATAATCAAAAACTATAACAATTTATCGCGCTACTTTTGGGCAGTAAGTGCCTGAGTGGTTTAAATAATCCATCAGTAAGGATGAAGAAAAATCCTCACTGATGGAAGTTTCACTTTATCCTGCAATCTCAGCCGAAGAGAGCCCCTCATGAATATTTCCGCTTACAATGATAGAATGTCCCCAAAATATATCTCCATCCGAAAAGAATATTTCAAAATCACCTTCTGAATAAACGCTTAAGCTGCTTAATGTGATGGAATTAATGAACATTTCTTTTGTAATTTCGTCGATTTCTGCTTCATCATCATCTTGTAGCCATTCATTTGCTAACTCTACCAGTTCTTTTGCAGCGTACATTTTCATTTTCATTTTCCATTCATCTTGCTCTTTGAAAAGTGCATGTGCTGTTTCCAGTGCAGACTTCATCATATGTTTGTCTTCACTCCAATCAAAATATAAATGACATTCTTCACCAGTCCAAGATATTCTCTTTTCAAAAGTTTTCACTCTTTTATCGAGTTCGAACACACCCAACATCTCATCATGATAAAAAAGCGGTTTCATTGCATCTTGTAAGATGATTTCCAACTCATCATCTTTATATGGTGTTTCCAAAACCTTAACAAGCATCAATGAATTTTCTGACTTGCGCACCTGTAATGTTACAACTGTATTTGCTGTCAAAATGTCTTTTGATTTTCTCCATTCTGCATCATCAACCAACCATGCGAGTCGTATATCTTCTTTTGTAATCGTTTCATTGGTATGTAAGTCTTTCCACGCAATCAAATCAATTGACGCAGTCCACAAAATGTTGTCACCGCCTTTTGATGCGCCGATTCCTAATGCCCCTGTGACAGCTGCTATTTCAATCACATTTTCTGAGAATCTATTTTCAAATCTACTTATTTCACTTGATTTACTCAATTTCGAATACATTCCTTTCATCACCCACAGGCATAAATACTTTGTGAGTTTTCCTGTTTTATTATAATTGGTCATGGTAAAGCCTATATAGAATTATAGCTATAATTCTATATAGACTTTTTTTCACCTGGAATTTTAAATTTATTTACATCATATTCTTTAATTATATATACTTTTATAGCTTCAAAATCTTTACCAAATGCAAGAGATGGATTTTTTAAAAAATATATTATTTCTTCCTCTTCATAAATTCGGGCTTTAATTATTTCTTTGTCCGAGTGAAACGATAAATTGACTCCTTTGTAAAAATATTCGTAGTATCCCTCTTCATCCTGCTCACTCTTATCTTCAAAAGGAACAGATTCAATATGATATATATTCCCATTTATATTTATTGATTTCATATAGCATCACTCTCTTTTTAAGAATATTCATAAGAAATTAAATAGTCTCTGTCAATCATACCAAAAATAAGGGATTTACTTTTAGAATTTATAAAAAATATATAGGATTAAATTTAAATCTTTATATTTTTTTTCATATTACTTCATTATCACTGTACAATTGTGTAATGTGTCACAGAAGTAGACATATTGCAATGAGTCGCAGTGAAGTGGGATATCCCTTGAGAATATAAAATAAGAAGATTAATCTAGAAACACTATCTAGTCTAATCTTCTTTTATTGAATTTTTAATTAATGCATTTTTACCCTTAAAATAATATAATCAACGGGTGGATTATTATTTACATCCTCAAAACTGGTTCTAATTTTAAAGTCAAATTCATTTGTTATATTTTTCAATGAATAAAGGTTTGTTCCATCTACACTTGTACGGAGCAATATATCCGAAAACGTAAAACGCATGAAGAATATGTTGAGGAACTATTAGAAAACGCGGGTATGATATGCCGCAGAGGTTTTAGAAGTTCATGGCGATAATATCGAAGTTATAGGAACATACAAAGGCGCTAGAAATACCACAGAACACAAATGTAACTCATGTAAAAATATACGGGAGGCAGCACCAACAAATATTTTAAAAGGAAAGGGAGAGAAACATTATGTCAAAGTTATTACGTGAATTATCTAAACCGGATAGTGAGGCCCTGCGTTCCGAAGCACTAGAACAGTTAAAAGTTACTTCAGGTAAAATTGTTGCTTGTGATCCTCTTATTTTTAATAAAAATCACTTCGAACAAACAATTCAGCCAGGTACATATTCAATTGTTGCTTGGTGGCATAAGGAAGATGGAGTCATTGCTGGTGCTGAATTGAAATTGTCGGAGTCAAAAGCGGTAGGATGGAAGATGGCAACAAAACCAGAACAAAATGTAAGTGAACTGGAAGACGGATATATTTTTGGTTACCCGGTTGATACAGGCTTAGGGTGCTTTGCAGATGTTGAAGCAATTGATAAGTTAGAAGAAATAGAAGATAGGTTACAACAAGAACTAGGAGAAGAATTTACTAGTTTGTATGATGATCTTATAGATGACATACTAACAGAACATGATGAAGATTGGGGAAATTGCGTGGTTTGTGAGGAAACAGGAAGTAATATCATTATATTCCGTTCAGGTTATGGAGATGGATTTTATCCTTCCTATTGGGGAATCGATGAAGCAGGAAAAATCGTTTCACTTGTTACTGATTTTCAAGTGCTACATGAGGAAAATTGAGGACAATATCAATAATGATATAAGAATCAATATTTTTTCTTTTACAGCGTCAAATATTCCTCGTCTAATATTTGTATATAACTCGTAGAATAATCTCCTTATATACTACTGGTTCTAATAAATAGGGTTATATTCTTAAGTGAATATAACCCGTCATTAATTCTCGTTGTTTATTAACAGTTTTTTATTTAAATAATTTATTAACTCTACTGATGTAGAGTTAATAATGCACTGTTTTATCACGATACAGGTGAACTTCAGATACTCTACGCTCCGAAATTACTTTTTCTATGATTTCCTGGCGATTATATTCTACCTGCATCGTTTCACAGTTTCCCCAATGAGTAGGAGCGGATTTTTCGTTTGACTCAAATACATCTAGAAGACGATTTAATATCTCTTCTTCGTTAAATGCTACAGTCGGATACATTGCGATTGTAAAATAATTCGGTTTCATTTTAATCCCCCCTTTTTATTAGAAACGAGGTTATGTAACTATTTTCATTTATCACTGCCAGATAAGTTTGAATCCTTTCCACTATTAATCATGTAACTTATTTAAAAACTCCGTAAAATTATTAGCAATATAGCTTTCATACATCCTCCCTCAAAAAAATCCCCACGCTTATGTGAAAATAATCTTTCAACACAAATATGAGGACTTCCTTATTTCATTACTATACTTTACACATTTTATTCGCTAGAATCTTCTTCTTTCAATTTATATACTCTATCTCTTTTCTCATCACTTTTGACAAAAATAAGCTTTTCTTCTTTAACAAAACCTTCTAATAGTAAGCATACTTGCCCATATGCTTTAGGCTTATCCGTTGTGAATCTTTCATCTGATATTTTACCAGCTCGTATTAATTGCTCGCATAACTCAAGTGCACTTATTTCTTCAGAATTAATTAACTCTAAAATAGCCTTTTGTAAGGGCGATAAAGGTACGGGAATCTCAGCTACCTCCAACTTTTCTCGTTTGTTTTCTTCTTCAAATAAATCTTCGAATGAAATTTGATTCATACTTCTTTTCCTTTCTAACTATTGATTTTTATAACATGAACTGAATCCTATAGCGTATGTATTATTATGTATTACTTACCTTTTTTCATAAATCTCAAACTCATGTACATCGTTTCATATAGTATATTTTGATTATACCAAATATACGTTCTGTTTTCTATTGTAGAATTTGTTATAATAGGAATGAAAGTAATTATGAACCTTTTTCTCGTTGTTAATTGTATACTCTCTGTAAAAAAATAGAAATATAATTTATAAATTTGTATAATAAAATAGTACGAGTGAAATTTTATTATAGAAAGGTTCTGGTAATATGTTAGGTATTCATGTTGAAAAAACAAAAGATGAATTAATTATTTCATGGCAATTCTCTAAAATTCATATTCCATTATGTGAAATCACTGAGGTAACGGAAGATAATACATATGCTGGTGTTGAAGAAAAAAGCGCAATCCGAATTGGAACAGCATATGGTACAACTGATCGTATTTTAATTAAGACAGCAAAGCAAAATTATTTATTATTCACTACTAATAGAGTATCCATTTTAAATAAAATAAAAGCTTAATTGTTTTTCTTCCTATATTTAAACGTTAAACATCTACTAGATGTATATGTAACAACCTCACCAGCGTTATTGTCTTCTAATTGGCGATCAAGATGTTCTCCCAAGGCTTTTCTCCCTTTTATTTCTTCTTCTCTTCCACGCTCTTGGCTCTTCCTTAAATTTTCAGTCCTAGCGTCCCAATCTTTACGCTCTAAAGGTTGTTTTGTTTCTTCACAATGACAATCATATCTAATATCATCTGCTGCCTTATAATCTCCTCGCGCTTTGGCTTCATCTATTTTCATTCGATAGTATTTTTCTCGTTCTGAAGTTAGTTTAATTTTGTTTGGGTTTGTATTACTACCTTCACCTGTCTCCTTAACCCCACCACTCTCCAAATTCGAGACCCTACTCTGAATACTCGCCTTTGAGGCATCATGGGCTTCTTGGAATTTTCCGCTATAGTTCGTTCCAGATCTAACGACACTTCCATCTGGCATTATTTCTACACCTTTAACGAATGGGGTTACGGAGTCCACACCTTTTGCTAATGTATTTTCAATTATATAATACTAATAATTTATGTTAGCCTGAATTCATAAAAAATAATTTCTAAAAATTTATAGCATGTCTATCTAATAAAAAAGCACTCGTTGCCTTTCGGAGACAATCAAGTGCTTTAAGTTCATGTATTTTTAAATAGCATAAATCTGTAAGTTTTTTAGTAACAGTACGACACCTTTTATATGTCATGACAACTACTACATTAAAACTTACGAGTTTCTATCAGTTCGTTAGTTTAATATGCATTCCATGTGTTTTGAAGTATGCACTTTTTAATAGCCTACTTTTTTTCCACTGCAAATACACTTTATTTTCTATTCATCTACATATATGATTGTTATCTTTAACCAAGTACCACATTTTTTAGCATTCTCATGTATAAAGTATAGTTTTAGCATTTATAAAGTTACTGTAACCCATTTCGTATATTTGCTTAATATCTTAAATTATTAATTACAACATACAAAAGCTGGTAATTAAGGATTCTTCAATCCATTAATAAAATCCTTAAAGCTATCAGCTATTTTATACGTATTTTCTTCTTCACTAGACTGTGGAAAATAAAAAGAGTGATCCCAATAATATACACCATGGTTTTCAGTATCTGTAATAAGTACAATTAACCCTGAATTCGGATCATCTCCTATGATTAAACTGGTCGGTAACATATCTTCTTCAAACTCTTCATAGCATTCACTTAAATCAAAAGTTTTTGTTACACCTATACCATACAAAACATCTAAAGGGATTTCCTGATTTAATTCTTTAACAAAAAATTTACTATACCTAACTTTCGAAGTCCCTCCGTTATATTCACTTAAAAATTTTTTATAATCTTCCGGAAGTAAAAATCCTAAAAACTCTTCTAATTCTTCAATTGATTCTTCAGTTGCTTTACCAAAAGCATTTAAATTCATTTATTTCACTCCTATTTAATCTTTTAACTTCTTAGCTAATGACATTCCACCCATATGTCGAAATCTTCTGTGTATCTCTTTACTAACTTCTTGCATTGTTGTTAAATCTTGATGATGGTGCCATGTGTTTTCATCTAATTTTGGTCCATTTGGAGCTAATTCATCAGCTTTAGCAAAATCAATGTCATATCTATTAAATTCACCTATCGGAACTTCTTGTCTTACCAACCCAGCAGATTTAAAGTTGGGAAAACCTCCAGGATAAGAAACTCGATTTGGAGGAATCTCCCAATCAATATAAGTCCATATTCCTTCCTCACTAATTTCGATTTTCCCACCTTTTTTCTGCCATTTTTCAGGATTTCTAGAATATAAGGGTTTAGTAGATAATTGTTCCTCTGTAAATTTCACTATTTCTGGATTTTTACCCGTACCCTTAGCAAGTTGATAAGCGTCATAGCTGCCGTACTTGCCTTTGAAAACTTTCCAGCTACTTCTCCAACAGTTGAAGATTCTATATAAGGAAGCTTCATTCCTATTCCAGTATCCACCGTCCTAACTGCTACTGGAATAGGAGTATTTTTCATAGCATCTAGTGTATTCTTTAAAGTGTTATTTTCCTTAAGCGATTGTACCACATTATTTCTACGCTAAAACGCAAAAAAGCACTCGTTGCCTTTAATTGACAATCAAGTGCTTTAAGTTCATATGTTTTTAAGTAGCATAAATTTGTAAGTTTTGTAGTAACAGTATGACACCTTTTATATGTGGTAACAACTACTACGTTAAAACTTACGAGTTTGTACAAGTTCGTTAGTTTAATATATATTCCATGTGTCTATATTCAGCACCCAGTAAAATGTCATCTCGCCAAAGCTCGTACTTCTTTTTCTTTTCTATCATTGTACATAGTACTCCATGATGGTACAACCATCATGGAGTTTACTCTTCAAAATAGCCATTTCTTTTTCTACCCACTTCTCATATATGCTTATGCATGTTTACGTTAAACCACTATAAACTTTTATCATATATGGTATTGCACTCAATTTTTTGTATCTTCAAGATTTTTAAGATGCTTTTCTAAGTATTTTTTCCCTGAATTACTTTTAGGCATAAGACCAAGATGTTCATATTCCCAAATAATCATTCTCTCGTGGGAATTTTCATCTGAAAGGTCATCATAATTAAAGTCAATATTAAACTTTCCTGTATTATCAAAAATCATAGTGAAATTTGTCCAAGCTTCTTGATCATTATCAATAAACTCTTTCTTCCTTCTCTTAATACAATCTAACAAACGATGCCACTTCTTAAAATATTCTTCTTCTGGGACATTAAAGAGTTCAAAAATACTATGACTGTAAATAGGAGTACTATTCTCTTCAGGGTAGTAATAAAAATATGATTCTTGAGCACCTTCCCCAACCTCACCATACAGGTAAACCTTAAACCACTTCTCTGGAATTGTATCAATTACAACCTCTGCTATTTCATTGTATAACTTGCTTAATTTTTCATCATTCATCTAATTTTCCTCCTGGTACATTATCAAAATTCTTTAATCTCCATCTATCTTCATCACCAATTTTATATCTAATAACAAAACTGTCTGGACGTTTTGAATTCCCGCTATAATTCGGCGTTATTTTCACCCTAACTTTATCACCATCATTAAGAGCATTAGCCCATTCATTCTCTAGTTTTTTCCATTCTCCTCTGTTTAAGTTACTATTCATTGGAACTATATTATCCATATTACCAGAGCCTTTAAATATAGTTGCAATTAAATGTCCGCCGTCATCATCATCCAAACGGTCATTCCCACCTACCACTCTCTGAGCGTAGTTATTCCGCTTACCATCACCTAATTGAAGGCTACCCTCGCAACTTGCAACACGCCCTTGACTATCTGTTGTATATGTATATCCTTCTTTACTTGTATACTCAACATTTGGCTTTAATATCTTTTTACGTTTTTCCCTAGCATATTGTTCTCCATAGTTTACTTTTACAGGTCCTTCACCCGTACCCTTAACCCCACCACTCTCCAAATTCGAGATCCTACTCTGAATACTCGCCTTTGAGGCATCATGGGCTTCTTGGAATTTTCCGCTATAGTTCGTTCCAGATCTAACGACACTTCCATCTGGCATTATTTCTACACCTTTAGCGAATGGGGTTACGGAGTCCACACCTTTTGCTAGTTTAATTTCAATTATATAATACTTGTAATTTTTGTTAGCCTGAATTCATAAAAAATAATTTCTAAAAATTTACAGCATGTTTATCTATTAAAAAAGCACTCGTTGCCTCAAGTAGACAATAAAGTGCTTTAACTTCATATGTTCTATAAGTAACATTAATCCGTCACTATTCTTCTTTCAATAGTCCAACTAAAGCTAGTTAATTTGGATATTTTACATATTTACTCGCTAATAATACATTCCTTAATTTAACAAAAAAATATTTTAAGATTTATTTTGCTCTTCATATTCTTTCATCTCTTCGAATTTTCTTCGCTCATTTTCATTACTAGGTTTCTTCCCTAAATATTTATATTCAAAATAATCCACTCGGTCATTCGGTCCAAAAGTAGATTGATACCATTTAGTATACCCATAATGAATTTTTACTTTCCCCTCAGATGTCACAATCATATCAAAAGAATACCAAGGTTCCTGATTATTTTTTATAAATATTTCCTGTAACTCTACACTTAAATGAAATAATTCATCATATGTCTTATCATATTCTTTTTCACTCACATTAAATACATCTGGTATATCATGGGAATATATATATTCATCCGATCTATCTGGGGTATTGAAAAAGAATAATACCCCACCCTCTTGGTTATAAATCTCTGCATTAAAATAAAAGATATCCCATTCTACGGGAATTGTATCATTTATTTTTTGCGCTATATTTTGATAGATTTTATTTAATTCTAATTCGAACACTTTTACATCAACCTCCTGTTTTATTAAGTATTTCACGTATTACCTTACGTTGGCCTTCAATTTGGTATTTTATTTTAAATGAGTTTGGTCTTAGCGATGAACCTAAGTATACTGGTTCAATTTTTACTGATACTTTTTTAGGAGGCTTCCCACCTAATGCATTAGCCCATTCTTTCTCCATATTATACCATTCTCCACCCGAACGATTAATTTGTTTATTTTGAGCGATTAAATTATCAATATCACCGGATCCATGGAATTGCGTCCCTATCAAGTGCCCACCATCATCATCAGGCAATCTATCTTCTCTTCCTGCAGCCACTTGCATTCCTGTGTTTCGTTTTCCTTTTTGAAGTATTAATCCTTCCGCCTCAACATCTACTATTCTACCAAGCTCATCTGTTGTATATTTATAACCATCCTCAGTGATATAACGTACGTTTGGCGCAAGTTCTTTCCTTCCATTTTTTCCTTTAACAATGTGCTTCCCAAGATCTTTCTCTTTTATTTCAGTTATCTTAGGAGTCTCACCCGTACCCTATGTTGTAATCTTAAACCCTCACAATAAAAAAGCAAACCATGTAAAACCTTATTAAACTACTTCTTTTTCTTCCACTACCGGCAATTCATAAGCTGTTTTATATTTCATCATGCCATATACAATGTTTACAAGCCTTCTCATAATACATACCAATGCTTGTCCTTTTGTTTTTCCTTCTTTAAGCTTCTTTTGATAGTACGCATGAAACACTGGATTTCGTGGCATCTTACTCCCTTTTGCTACTTGCACTTGCTGTACTGCTAAATTATAAAATAAAGCGTGTAGCGCCCTGTTTCCTTGTTTGCTTTTGTGTGTCTTACCTTTCCCACCAGAACCAAAGTAAACAGGTGCAATCCCCGCAAATCGTGCTAATTTATTGGCATTTGAAAATCGCCTTACATCCCCAATTTCTGCAATTAATGCCGATGCCGTCACAAGTTCTATTCCCGGCATCGTCTCTAATTGATAATCTAGTAGTTTTACTAGCTGGTTTAATTCTCTTTCGATGTATTTCATTTCCTTCTTTTTAAACTCAATGTCCCTTACAATACTTCTTACTAAAAAATCTCGCGTTTCCTGATACTCTTTCATTGTTTGTCCATCTTCTTTTACAAGTTTTAATATTTCGCTTGCTTTCTTTACTGAACATGTATTGTTGCTAACATCTAATAAAAAAGCTGTTAATTGCTTTATATTAGCCCCCTCTAAACAAGAGGGTGACGGATATTGCTGCCAAAATGCTAATGCTGTTTTTCCATCTAACTCTGAGAAAAACTTTTTATAGCTTGGATAATGATGGTTTAATTGAATATGTAGTTGGTTCTTTAATGCACTTTGTGCTTTTACTAATGCATTCCTTCTTGAAACTAGTTGTTGTATCGACCAAAATAAATCGTTTGGCTTTGCATCTGGTAATTGATTTAACTTATTTATTAGTATACGGGCTACGCATTCCGCATCCCAACTATCATTTTTTTGTATCATCACTTGGCTCTTTCGTTCTAAAAATGATAAAGCTGGATTTACTTCTTTCACTACTTGTTCATGATCTACTAAATATTTCGCTAATGCTCTTCCATAACCGCCAACATCCTCTAAACCAAATACAACTGATAAACCATCACTCACATATGTCTCTACTTCTAATAAAAACTTCGAAAATGCAGATGGTTTATTCTCAAATTGTATTTCTCCTAATTTCTCTTGCCAACAATTAATAATAACAGCCGTATGATACTCCTTATGTAAATCTACTCCTACATACAAATAGTTCTGTCTATTATGCATAACTCATCCCTCTATTCAATGATTTAGTCATATACAAAAATGTCGGCAACCTTAGTTCGAGCGTTCATCTTTCGATGCGCATAGGTACGCAAGCCTATCCATTTTTCATCTCTTTAGTAGTATGTATAGTAAAATGAGCTAATTTTTTAAGTGAGTTTATAAAATAATTGCTGCATGTTGTCCTTTTGTTTGTATTTTCCCGTATTTATACATGCCACGATAAAAATTCTCTCTATCTAACATGCGTTTCACTTGTACTTTCGTAAATTGTTTACCTTTCGCTGTGCAGTAGCCTTCTACATTCAATTGTTCTGCCAATTGGGTAAGTGACCAATGTTTAAAAATGTGTCTTAACTCAAATAGTCTACGTACAACTACTGCTTTCCCAGCATCTACTTCTAACACCTTTTGTCCTTTTTTGGCCTTGTAGCCAAAAAGTACGCCACCACCTGCATATCCACCTCGTTCAGCCTTCTTCTTTCTACCTCTACTTAACTTCAATGCAATTTCAAGTCTTTGATATTGGTCTAATAGTTCTAACATGCCATTCACCAAAAAGTCATTTGGATCATGTGTGTAAATACTATAGCTTGATTGTTCAATTGCCTTCACATCTACTTCATGTTTCTTTAGTTCTCGTTGTATCAATACTTTCGCCATATCAGAGCGCCACAATCGTGATGTATTCAACACAACAACATAGCTTACTTGTTTATACGCCATATCGGACAATAGCTCTTGTAGTCCATCACGTTCAACTGTTAATCCCTCTTCATCAACAGTCGCTCCGCTTAATCCTCTATCTTCATACACACGAAGTAGTTCTAAATTATTTTCGTTACAGTAACGTTCAATCTCTTCTATTTGATACGCTAAACTATACCCATCACGTACTTGTCCTTCCGTTGAAACTCGTATGTAACCAACTACTTTCTTTCCCCTCATAAATCCCCTCCCGTTACAGTAATTTGAGTCCCTGTAACGTTTATCCGTTTTTTTGCGGATAACGTGTTCGTAACGTAAATCCGTTAAAACGTACTTTACGATGACTTCAAAACATAATACAACCCTTTATTTTTACAATAGTTTTTTCTCTAGTAGTGTCGTACACTGTACAAAGCCACTACAGTTTATAAAATTTAACACTTAATACATTTATAAAATTATACGTTTACCAACTTATTTCTACTCTAAAATGCAAAAAAGCACTTGTTGCCATAATTGACAATCAAGCGCTTTAAGTTCATCTGTTTTTAAGTAGCTTTAATTTATAAGTTTTATAATAATAGTATGACACCTTATATATATCGTGACAAATATTAATTTAAAACTAACGAGCTTGTACGAGTTCGTTAATTTTATGTCTCTTCCATGCGTTTATATTCATCTTTCGGTAAAATGTCATCTCACCTAAGCTCGCACCTCGTTTTCTGTTCTATCATTGTACGTAATACTCCATGATGGTACAACCATCATGGGTCTCTACTTTTAAACCACTTATTGTTTTTCTTTCCACTACAAATATACTTTATTTTTTATCTGGTGAATATACAATTATTCTCCCTTGTGGATATTCACCTTCCCATCCACAAGGCCATCCCCCAAGCTTATAAACCTCAAAGATTCTTTCATAAAAATTATCAACTTTTCCATTTACTAAACGATTTAGTGCACACATATGTAAATCTCCAATTATTTCTTCAAAAATATCAATATATTGTAATACAAAATCACCTGGATAGTTCTCAGATGATTGAATAATCTCCCTTATAGGACGCTCCATAGAGTTTAAATCATGCTCATATAATTGTCCTATTATTTCCCCACCTTCTGAGGATTTAATATCTTCCCAAACGTTTTCAACCTCATCCAAATCTTGAGACCATGCCAATTCTTGTGCTCTTTCATACTCATTAACCATAACAACATCACGATTTAGAAGGTTTTCATTATGAAAAAGTTGTAAATTTGTAATAAAATTAATAACCTCTTCGACTAATTGAGTGTTTTTTCCGTACTTCATTTATTTATCCACCTTTCCCAAAGTTCTTCAGTAGCACCGCCACCTCTTTGCCAAATCTTTATTTCTTCATTTAATTTTGTTTTGTAAAACTTCTCAATACCAATTTCTAATACCTTTGATTTGTATAATGGCAAGCCACTTTCTGTACCTTTTTTTAATTTTTGTTGCAATTCAAATACTTGTTGTTCCAACTCCTTAATACTTTGATTGATATTTAATTTATCTAACTGATCTTTAACCACATTATTATATACACTATGAAATCCTCTATGCCTAGACAAAGCACTTGGATCTTTTGCTGGTATCGGTAAAAATATCCCGTTATCAGCATGATCCATATCCATTCCAATTTTCTTTAATACCGGATGATTTCTTAAATTTTTAGGTATTATATGTTGCGCCTGATATCCTTTCCGTGATGCAGAACGTGGAAGCCCCATGGATTCCAATAAATTTTGCCCTAATTTTGTAGAACTACCTCCTGTAACCTTTCCAGGGGTACCTGGAATAAGTCTAGTAGCTTCACCCGTACCCTTAACCCCTCCACTACCCTTAGCAAGTTGATAAGCATCATCCTTAGCTGCCGTACTTGCCTTTGAAAACTTTCCGGCTACTTCTCCAACAGTTGAAGATTCTATATAAGGAAGCTTCATTCCTATTCCAGTATCCACCGTCCTAACTGCTACTGGAATAGGAGTATTTTTCATAGCATCTAGTGCATTTTTTAAAGTCTTATTTTCCTTAAGCGATTGTACCACATTTTTACCCAAATTTGGATTAAAACCAGGCATTCCTTCTTTGAATTTTAATAATTTGGCTAAATCAGCTAATTCACTCGTGCCTTTGAATCCTTTTACTCCTTTTCCTACTGCTCCAACAACTGGGATTGCATCTAATCCGCCAAAAATGATGTTTCCTACCCGCTCTTCTTGGCTCAATTTCCTATGTGTTCCCCAGTCTTCTCCGTCGATACCGCTTTTTATTTGTACACCTCCGTATACTACTGCGGCAGCGGCCCCGAGTGGTGGACAAAGGATTGTTGTGATGATGATTCCTACGCCTATTCCTATGTCTCGCACCATTTCTAGTTTTTTCTGTTCATCTTCTATCGATTTGTATTCAAATCCTCGTGTGGATGGGACTACTTTCTTGTATTCTTCATAATTTAATTTTGCATCTGGATTTTGTTTTTTTAGTTCTTTGTATTCTGCCCTAAGTACGTTATCAAATGCAGGAGAATCTCTAAAAATATCTTCTACTGTTATTTTATCTTTCTTCTTCTGTATTGTTTGTGGTACACTTCCGTAGCCTGCATGCGCACCTGGTAATACTGTCGTTGTTGTGGAGCCAATTCGGTTATTTGTTTCAAAACTGAGAATAGATGTATCTCTCACTTTTTGAGCGAATTTATCCATTTCTACTAAAAAAGGTTTATCTATATGTTCAGAGACTAATCGCCCTGCTTCTCCGCAATATTTTTGTAATGTCGTATAACTATCAAGTAATTCCCCGATTTTTTGCGATTGATCTTTAGGATTAAAATGTATACTACCATCCGAGTCTAAATCTCGTATTCTTCCATCAATTCTTTTTAATGATTCATTTGCTTCCCGTAATTTCATGAGTGCATCTTTTGTAATTCGATTCATACCATCTCCCATGTTTTGCCATGGTTCAGGTCTATATTTCACATCCATCTCGTTTTCATCCCCCCAGCCGTATGGTGATTTCTACAACTTACTTAATATTTCACGTAATTGTTCGTCCTTTTCAAGCATTTCTACACATACATTCCCTACAACTGTCGCTGACCTAGAATAGTGTTCAGCCAATTCTAGTGTTTTGTGTAATATATCAGGATATTTTTCAATTACTCTCATCGCTTCACCTTTTTGATAAAAATCACAGCTTAATAAACTCTCAATATTCGTTCCAATGACGTCTACATGGATTTTATATATATTTTCTAACTTCATTACTATATCTAGTAGTTCTTGAAAATTAACTAATACTTCTTCTCCACCACCAGAACCACTATCTCCCATTGATACTTGCATTATTGAATACCTCCTAACGAGAATTGTCTCGGGTCAATTAACTTTTTATATGGCATTTTTAACACGTCATACAATTTCTTATTAACCGCATAGAGGCTCACCCAGTCATATCGATTACGATCTACATCTATTTGAACGAAATCTTCTCCTTCAGTGAAATATAAGAAACATTCCCATTTTCCTCCTCTATTACTTCGAGGCCTCGTATACGTTTCTATCGCTATAACGTCTTTATTTGATAAATCTTTTTCCTCAAATGTTTGTTGTTCTGCCTCTGTCATTCTCTTTGAGAAAAATGTATCTTCTATTTCTCTCGGTTCTCTCAATAAGAAGGGTATGCGTGTTAATAATGAAAAATATACGTCCGGTTTTGGTATGTAGTCGATCTCGTATTTTTTATTTGGTTCTATTTCTGTTAATACAGCCACTCGGTCTTTATCCTCTTTTAAAAAGCCAATTAATACATTATTCATTCTCGTGTATTCATGACAATTTTCATATTCCTTTAATAGTTCAATTATTTGAAAAGCTGCAGGGGTAATTCCATTTTCACTTGTAAGTAGGCCTTTTTCTTTTAAACTCGTAGTTGCTTTCGTGACACATTCTGCATCAAGTAAAATAATTGCGTCACGGTTTGGCAATCCAAATATATCGGTAACCCCAGCTGCACCTGCGAGAACATATAATTCAGCAGGTGCAAAACTCATTTCTTTCCCCATTCTTTTATCCCTCGTTTCTCCATCACAATTGTTTTATCGCCCTTACTTCCGATCTATCTCCGTACGTTTGAATGCTTTTATCTAACTCTTTCAAAGCTTTCGTATGCCCTTCAAATGCCTCTACCATTTCTGAATTATATTGAATGATCAAATCAAGGTAACTTAAAAAAGCATCTCGCGTTTTTCCATTCCATTTCGCACCTGTGACATATGCTTTTAAGTCTTTCGCTTGGTTTAAAGAATCCTTCATACCATTTTCAATGTTTTGTGCGTAAGAAATGGCACTTGCAGTGTTACTTCCTATAATTTCAACCTCTTTACCACTCATGTTCGTTCCCTCCATTCTTTGTATGCTTAATGGATAAAGTTTTCAAATTCCTTTTTCTTTTCTTCAAAAGCCTTGGTCGCTGCAGCGTATGCTGACGCTTTCTCCGATTCTGCTTTCGCTTTATATTCCAAATACTTTGCATAAGCTGTACTTTTTGCAGATCCAATATCGCTTAATGCACTTTTAAAATAGGATAATACTGTATTTAAGTCTTCATCCTTTTCATGACGTTTTTGTTCAAATTCAACTGCCGGAATTTTATTAGCTTCTAAACCATTACTTTTACTCTCATACTCTCTCTTCGCTGATTCAGCCTCTTGAATGAATTGCTTTAACTCTCTTTCTTTATCTTTTAAATAATCATGTAAATCATCATACCGATCTCGTTTCCTCGCACTTTCTGTAAAACCAGACGCATTTAAAAAAGCATTGTACAATTCATCTAACATCTTTCTCCCCCTTTAGCACAATAACTATGTAGTTAAATTCGTATATTTAAACATGAATATTCATTACATTAAGAATTAACAAATAATTATTTTTACATATTGCTATTTTATCAAAGGGATTTTAACATTTCCATATTTTATGAATGGCTTTCGCATTTTTCTTCAATAAAGTGAAACTTTAATCAATATGACTATGTATTTATGTGCAGAAATAATAAAAAACACTGCCAGGCGCAGTGTTTTTTATTACTACCTTTTATCCAATTCATTCGTATTAAATCCTTGCTTGAGAGTAAGACCAGTTCTTTCTTATTTCATCAACAACTATTTCTGGATAATCCCAATGAAGCGTACGAGTAGACTCCCTGATTCGTTATACTATTCCTTTGGCTGTTTTGTTTCTATATTCATTCCAATATTTTGGCTCAGTCGCTCTTAAAAGAACGATAGAAAAAGGATCTGATATGAATATCAGATCCTTAACTTTAATTTCTTAATACATACATCTTTTTACACGATAACTGGTTCATACGTGCTCAAATTATCATACTCAGTTTTTACAATACTAGGCGGAAGGTTAACACATCCTCAGATTCACCTTTTCCTGTAGCAGTGCATAATGTTTAATAAAATTAAAGCATATTTTTACTTACCAGACTTAATTTTTTCGTTATATTCTTCTAAAGTTAACCCTTTTTCTTTTAGATAAACAGCAACTTCTTTTCCTACATAACGATAGTGCCATGGCTCATACTTAATGCCAGTAATATTCTCTTTATCTTTTGGATAGCGGAGAGTAAATCCATACTCTGCAGCATTCTTATCTAACCATTTGAATGCATCGGTAGTTTCAAATTTTGCATTTAAATCTTCTACAGTATTCTGCCATTCAACTGAAATAATGTCTAACGCTAATCCAGTATGATGTTCACTTGCACCAGGATACTGAAGATATTCCAACGCCTTAGCACTAGCCTCTTTATCCGACAAGCCTTGAGATTTATAGCTTTTAACTGAAGCATCATAATAGGTTTGTTGTAATTTTATAGCTCGATAACCTGATCTTAAATAAAGATTGATTCCCTCTTTTTTTGCAGCTGCTACCATATCCTGATAGGAAGTTGCAATTCTACTATCTATTTTCATATTCGGCTTAGCATTTTGGGTAATACTTGTTAATTCAATTCCTAGTTCCTTTGATAACATATGCTCTCTATTTACAAGGATAATTCTCCAATCATTAGGATCAGAGATAGATAAAACATCTTTTTTATTCGCATGTATCTCTTTTTTATTTTTATCGTTATTATTAGTAGTTTCCTGAGATGTTTGCTTTCCACTACAAGCAGCAAGACTCCATCCCATTGCCAATACCAATGCTAAAATTATAAATTTTTTAATTGTATCTCATTCCCTTTTTGTTTATTAGTCTTTATACCAATTTCCCAACACGTCTCTAGGAATCTCCTTAAAATCCTTCAAAGAAACGGGGCCGACAAATTTTTTAATTCCATGTTTTTTAGAATCTTCATCCGAATAATCTTTTAAAAATTGAATTTTAAATTGTTTCTTACCATCAGCGTAGTCGGTTACTGTCGGTACGATTGCCGCTTGTCGTATACCAAAAGTTTTATCTTCATACTTAACAAATTGTACATAAGATAATCCTCCAACCAATGTTTCTAATTTTTCTTGCGCAGAAATAAGATTTCCAAGAGAATAATAGATTAGCGTTTCATGTCCCTCTTTATTTTGTTTCCACTCAATTGGTTGAATTACATGTGGATGATTTCCAATTACTACATCTACACCTAAATCTGTTAAATATTGAGCAACTTCTTTTTGTTGCTTTGAAGGTGTTGAGGTATATTCTACTCCCCAATGCACCATAACAATCACCATATCAGAGCTACTCTTTGCCTTTTCCACATCATTTTGTATCGCTTTTTTATCAATTAAATTTAAAGCCCAAGACTTATCAGCCGGAATTTTAATTCCATTCGTACCATATGTATAATTTAGTAACGCAAAGCGAATACCATTTTTTGTAATCGTTTTTATTTCATTACGCTCGTTTTGACTCTCATTCATGCCTACTGGGATAACATCCGGATATTTCTTCCAGTATTCTCTTGTATTCGCAACACCTTTAATACCCATATCCATAGCATGATTTGTCGCTTGAGTCACTATATTGAATCCAGTGTCCACTAAAGATTGTCCTACTTCTTCAGGTGTATTGAAAGTCGGATATCCCTTTACTTTTAGATTATTTCCTGCAATTGGAGTCTCCTGGTTCACGATAGCAAGATCACTTGATTTAACAGCTTTTTTGATATTTTCATAAATATAATTATAATCATATGAACCGTCTTTTTGTTTGCCATCTTTAATTACTGCGTCATGATATAAATTATCACCCGTTGCTATTAAATTCACAACCGATTTTACTTTTTTATCTTCCGTAAAATTAGGAGACTGTTGGATAGGACTCTTCTCTACCCAATTTGGTGCTTTTAATGATGTATCTATATTAGATTCAGCCGGTGGTAATGAAGCTTTAGATGTCTTAACATCTGTATTACCACAAGCAGTTAAAAGCACTAAAAAAATAAGACATAATAAAAAAAACTTTTTACTTCTCTGTAAAGTATCTAACATGTGATCCTCTTTTCTGTTTTATTACTTATAACCAGTTCTAACAAATCATTCTTTAAAACAACGTATTTTGGTTTTACCCTTAATTATGGAAGGACACTCTGTTACATTTACTTCGGAATATACAGATAATCATTTTCCATTCTCTAGCAATCTATCAATTCCATCAGAATTGATAGATTGCTAGAAAAACATGATCCATCAGGATGTCGACTAGTTTCATATACCTACCTGTTCCAATTGCAGTAACTCGTTTAATCTAAACAAGATAGAAGAATAGTTCATATAGCCTCTTCTCTTGCTTTACGTTTGTGAGTGGCTCCAAAAAGAGGGGATCGTTGCTGTACCCCCTTTAAATATTATGGAATCATTGTAACTAATTTCTTTACGTTAAGCGACAAACATTATACCGATAACGATAAGTAAGACCCAAGAACTTATTTTACCAATATACAAAAAAAGTAGCAATCTTTTGACCCATATAAAGAAGCCAATTAGGAGAAATGAAAGGAAGATTCATTTTAATTAATTCCTTCCTTCATTGATTAATAAAAAAACAAGCCATCCAGCTATTGGATGGCTCTATACGATAAAGAGAATTTGTTATTGGATTACTTCAATTTCCCTTCAAAAACAATCTTCCTACCGCACGGCTCAACTACTGTTTTGCCGTCTTTCTTTACTTCATGAAAGATCGGCTCTTCCATACGACGAGACGGAGCGTAGCCTTCTTGTTCCATACGTGCTAAGCAGTCTGTAATTGTTTCATTTTCTAGTACTTCAAATTTCTTTTTATTAGGTTGTTTTGTCATGCCCTAACCTACTTTCTATTTTTCTTGATGCGAATTGATTCTTCATGTAGACCATATATAACATTGCTAGAATTCCCATTATAATCATAACCGCAATAAAAAAGCTTGTATACTGTATTTTTTCTATAAATACGCCGCCTAATACAGGCCCCATAATACTTCCTAAACTAAAAGCGATTCCGGATAATATATTACCTGCCGGTAGTAAATGTCTCGGTAATAAATCAGTCATAAATCCAAGCCCTAAAGAGAAACACGATCCAATAACCATACCCGCTAAAAGCATGCAGGCAAAGACAATCCAGTAATATTGATCAAATACGGCGGCAAGTAGAAAAATTCCCGTACTTATGCTAAACGTCCACGTTAATATACGGTCCCTTCCGTATTTGTCACTTAATATACCGAGCGGAATTTGTGTAATAATACCCCCAACTGCAAATGCTGGTAATAAGAAGGATACATCTGAAACAGACCACCCTTTACGAAGTGCGTATACTGGTAAGTTACTGTTTAACATTGCTTCAAGTACGCCATATGCAAGTGGACCTAGCAGTGCAATCCATCCTAATCCAACAACTTGTTTATAACGAGAAAATGATGATTCACTCTTCACTTCTCTTTCATCTTGCGCTGGGAATGCATTTTTTGTTGGAAGTAGTAAAAGCCAACCTATTAAACAAAGTACAGTAGATATAATAAATGGTGTCGCAAGACCGTACTGCACAGTGCTTGCTAAATACGGACCAACGGCAAAACCAATTCCGAAGAATACACCGTATATCGATACTTGTCTCCCTATTTTACTTGGGTCCGATGTTGTCGTGATCCATGTTTGTGTTCCGACATGAAGCATATGATCTCCGACTCCAACTAGAAATCTAAGGATAAACCATACCCAAAACGAAAATGTTTGTGTAAAAAAGAATAATGAAATAATAACGAGAAACCCACCTATAACAATAATCGGCTTCATTCCAAACCTTTGCATCGGTTTTTCAAGAAACGGCGAAATGACTAATATCCCAATGTACAATGCCGTCGCATGAATACCATTAATACTTGAACTAACCCCTTCTTGTTCAAAAATCATTGCAATGGCAGGTAAGAGCATTCCTTGTGACAAACCCGAGATTGCTACAATCCCAACCATAATCCAAAAAGTAAAACGCATTGACATCCCTTTCCCTCTCCTTCTCACGCTTCCACTTTTCATTATAAACTGTTTCTTCAAATGCGTGTACGAATATTCGCAATAAAAAACAAGCTAAAAGAATGAACCTTTTAGCTTGTTATCTTATCCTTCCCAAACTTGCGCTTTCACATTGTAATGAAAGTGTTTAAAATATGGATTTTCATAAAATGATGGTCCATATAAGTAATGTTGCATATGAACTGTTAGTGGCTGCTGCATTTGTAAAGGAACTACAGCTGGTGAAACTTGCATATACATCGGATCTATCATTATTTTTGTATAGATATGATGATTATATGGCGAATAAGCGATTAAGGATGGTTTATGCATTGATAATCTCCCCTTATACATACAAATGTTATAGTATATGCAACACTTCTCATTTCGGGGATTATTTCTGTTCTAACCAATTCTCTACATGTTTTATAAATACATCTAAACAATCAATAAACGGTGAGTGTCCGCAATCTTCTAATACCTTCAACTCTGCATTTGGCAAATGTTTCGCTAATTCCTCACCGACTACTTGCGGTACGACATAATCTCTATCACCTTGTATGACGAGTGTTGGCGCTTTAATACGATGAATTTGCTTACTTCCCTCTACAACCCCGTTATGTTCATCTGAAATATTAAATGTAATGAGCGCATAATTCACATCTACGAAATTACGTTGCGTTAACATATCATCTAAATACTTTTCATAACGGTCCGGTTCAGGTTGATTATGTGTATATATTAATAGATTCCATACTGTACGGTAATATAGTTTGTTCATATTTTTTATCGCATCTAATACTGGAGCGATTTGTACTGGATCTTGCGCAATTTCTTCTTTCGTCTTTACTAAACTTGATACAATCGGCTGCCCATTCGTATCTTTTTTAAAGATTGGGTATCCTTTCATTCCTACTGATTCTACTAAAATTAACTTTTCTACAAAATTTGGGTGATTCGCTGTAAATTGCATCGCAACGCCACCGCCCATTGACCAGCCCATTAATGAGAATTTCTCTAGCTTTAACTCGTCGATAAATAATTTTACATCCTCTGCAAAGTCTTGTAATGAATCTATCGATCGATTATACGTTGATTGTCCAAACCCTCTTAAATCAAGAGCGTAAATATGGTATTGATCTTGCAACTTTTCAATGACTAAATCCCAATGTTGTGACGATGTCATGTTCCCGTGAATGAGTACAAGAATATCTGTATTTCGCCTTCCAACTTCCTGATATGCAATCGTTTCTCCGTTCGATAGTGAAACAAACTCCATTGTTGCAGGCTTAATCATCACAAGTTCCCCCATTCTATTTAATAGAAAGAAAATTCTTTACTTAATTAAAGAATAGCACGTAGAATATACGTTCGCAACATAAAACCTATAAGAATTTTTTACATAAATCAACATGTCTATTACTAGACAATTATTATAAAAAAGTATATAGTTAGCTAGGTAACTAATTTGAAAGGATCAAAATACATGGACGAAAAACAACATTTTTTTCACATCGTCAGCCAGACTTCTCGAAAGTTTACGAAGAAATTTAATGAACGTGTATCTCCAACAGGGTTATTTAGTGCGCAATGGGCTGTTATTTTCCGCATTAATCAAACTGGTTCTTGTACGCAAACAGAATTATGCCAGTATTTAAATGTTGAATCACCAACGATGACTCGTACGTTAACACGTATGGAAACGATGGGATGGATTATTCGTACAGAAGGTAAAGATCGCCGCGAGAAGCTTATTTCTTTATCCGAAACAGCGATAAAGATGATTCCAGTATGGCAAGAAGAAGTTGACACTTTCGAAGAAAAAACGCTAGAAGGTATTAACGAAGATGATTTACATCAAGCATTTCAAATGTTACAACAAATTATTAAAAATTTAGATTAAATTGGAGGGATGACGATGCAAAGTGAGAAACTTTGGACGAAGGATTTCCTCGGAACTTGTTTTAGTAGTCTATTTCTCTTCTTAACATTTTACATGCTTATGACTACTCTGCCTGTCTATGTAATAGACGGCCTAAAAGGAAAACCTGAGGAAATTGGTTTAGTTGCAACTGTGTTTCTTATTTCTTCTGTTTTATGTAGACCATTCACAGGAAAATGGCTCGATGATTTAGGAAGAAAGAAAATATTATTTATTTCACTTTCATTATTTTTAGCCGCTACTGTTATGTATTTCGGTGCGCAAAGTTTATTCTTATTACTTGCCCTTCGCTTCTTACACGGTATTGGGTTCGGGATGGCAACGACAGCTACTGGTACGATTGTAACTGATGTTGCGCCAGCTCATCGACGAGGCGAAGCACTTGCATATTTCGGCGTATTTATGAGTCTGCCAATGGTAATTGGTCCTTTTTTAGGTTTAACAATTATTTCTCATTTTTCGTTTACTGTATTATTTATCGTTTGTTCCGTATTTTCATTACTTGCATTTTTATTAGGGCTACTTGTCGATATTCCTCACGAAGCACCTGTTAGCAAACAAAAACGTGAAAAAATGAAATGGAAAGACTTAATCGAACCATCTTCTATTCCGATTGCACTTACAGGATTTGTTTTAGCCTTTTCTTATAGTGGTATTTTATCCTTTATTCCTATTTATGCGAAAGAACTCGGTTTAAGTGAAATTGCAAGTTACTTCTTTATTGTATACGCACTTGTTGTTGTCATTTCTCGTCCATTTACAGGAAAGATTTTTGATCGCTTCGGTGAAAATGTACTCGTTTACCCTGCAATCATTATTTTCACAATCGGAATGTTCATATTAAGCCAAGCACAAACTTCATTTTGGTTCCTTGGCGCAGGTATGCTAATCGGTTTAGGTTACGGAACATTAATTCCGAGTTTCCAAACGATTGCAATTTCTGCCGCCCCAAACCATAGACGTGGTTCTGCGACAGCTACGTATTTTTCATTCTTTGATAGTGGTATTGGTTTTGGTTCTTTCATTTTAGGTATTGTCGCAGCGAAATCCAGTTATCATAATATGTATTTTATCGCAGCTATTATCGTTGCGTTCACTTTACTTTTATATTACGGATTACACGGACGAAAACAAAAATTCAAGAAACAACCTACAGACGGAAAAATTTCCGCTTAACGTTAATAAGGAAAGTAAACTTCCCCGTTTACTTTCCTTATTTTGTATTTCTTTCAAGACGAGCGTATACTTATAGTAGAAATAAAAAGGAGGGCCATATATGAAACTAAAAAAATCTCCCCTACTCTTACTTATACTAACATTCATATTTGTAATTACAGGGCTTGGGTTTACTTACTTCAAACATAATAAAACGACCCCATCAAAACATAATGTGACAAAAGAAAACTGGTTAAATGACCCTTACTTACGTTGGTCGTATACACATATGAAAGAATTCACTTTAGTTAATAACGTAAAAAACAACCCTGACCAAATTGCTCACTTCCCTTCCGCATTGCAAAACTTAGATGATTTTGCTGTGGAGCGTAGATTCGGAAATACAACTCCTCTAAAAAAACTTTTAGACGATAACAAAACAGATGCTTTTGTCGTTGTACATAATGGACAACTTGTTTATGAACGATATTTCAATGAGTATAAACAGAATGAACCTCATGGTATGGCATCATTAGCAAAAGTCTTTACCGGGGCAATTATACAATCTCTCGCTGAAGAAAAACGTATTGACTTAGAAAAAACAGCTGACACTTACATAAAAGAATTAAAAAACACACCGTTCGGTAATGCCACACTTCAGCAATTAATGGACATGCAAGTTTCAGCTGAATATCCTACTCATGGATATGAGCAACCTGGGCTAGAAAATCAAGATGCACAATTATATTTAGCTAGCAATATTTTACCCCGCGGCAAAAATTACGACGGTCCGATGAAAATTTATGATATGTTACGGGAAGCCGAAGAAACTGCACCGCCTGGTTCTTCCTTTTCTTACAATAACGGATCAACAGAAACGCTTGCTTGGATTATTAGAACTATTACTGGTAAATCACTAGCTGAAAATGTAAGCGAACGAATTTGGTCTCAAATTGGTATGGAAGAAAACGCGTATTACGTTACAGATGAAATGAAAATAGAACAAGCAAGCGCTGGCTTAAATGCAACTGCTAGAGATATGGCGAGATTCGGGCAATTACTATTAAACAACGGGGAATATAACGGAAAACAAATTCTCCCTTCTTCTATTACAGAAAGTGTAAAAAATGTACAAGAAGGTGAACTTGAAATTAGTATTGGCGCTTCTATTTCTTATCATAATCAATGGTGGATTCCCCACAATGAACAAGGTGCTTTCGAAGTGTTAGGTAGTTACGGACAAACACTTTACATCGATCCGAAAGCAAATATGGTAATCGTTCATTTCTCTTCTAACGCAACGCCAAGTAATGAAATACATTCGGTTTATTCAAATATGTATATTGATATTGCACATCATTTAGAAAAGCTTCCACAGTAGTGGAAGCAGGAGTTTAAACCTTGCACAGTTATGACTATTCAATTGAACACTCGATCTGTTGTGCTAAAACGTCAATATAGTAAAAAAGGATCTCTCTTGATATAGAGAGATCCTTTTTTTTATTTCTTCTTCTTTTCTGTCGGTTGGCTTTGTTTAGCGAAATTAGATGAATCATCGAAATTTGGTTGCTTTTTACCTGCATTATTACTTCTACCTTTTCCCATATGTAATGCACCTCCCCTCATCCTTACTATTCCCAATAAAAAACTCCTCTTGCGTTCAGGAAAAAATTTTTATTGTCGCTTATTAATAATGTCCAACAGTTCTCGTAGTACTTCCAACACTCTCGGTTCTGCCATACCATATTGTATACTTTCAACCATAATGTTAATGGTGATCATCATGCTGAGCTTGATAAAGAACAGCTTGTGGATAAAAAACCGTACATTCCATACATGTGAAAGAAGTTTTAGTGGTATTTTGACTCATCCAAGCATATAAAGTAACTAAATACTTGCTTGGTACCTATCTGTTTGTTGCACAAAACCAACATCCCTAGTAATCTCTCGTAAGATATTTGGAGATAACAATCTTTAAAATTCTTAAGCAAATAATTGTAATTCATCAGATACAAGAATAGACATAAAAAAACGCTATCCTTTCCTATATATTTATAGAAAGAATAGGTTTTTTCATTTTAATAGTATTACTTGATAGTATTGGCATTCCTATTAAAGCTAATATACAAATAACATCAATAAACTTGTAACTATGCCAACCCAAATGCAAAGAATGAAACAATAACCCATAATGTCTTTAATTTTCAATCCCAGCACACCTAAAAGAGGTAATGCCCAGAACGGCTGAATCAAATTTGTCCATGCGTCCCCCCAACCTACCGCCATAGCGATAGTAGCCGGATCTACACCTAACTTCAATCCTGCCGGGACCTGCAGTGGTCCTTGTAAAGCCCATTGCCCCCCGCCAGATGGCGCCAATAAGTTTACCAGCCCCGCTGACCAATATGTAAATATATCAAATGTATCCTTTGACGCAATGGATGCCATCCATTCAATGATTGAGCTTCCCAAACCTGAACTACCTAAAACAGCAATAATCCCTGCATAAAATGGAAACTGTAAGATAATTGGAGAAATGGATTGCGCAGATTCTTTAAATCCTTGTGCAAAGTTACCAAGAGAACCATGTAGGAGCAAACCAAGTGACAAGAAAAACAAATTAATGATATTTAAATCTAAACTATGACCGTTCATGAATTCATAAACACAATACAACGTGCCGATTGCGCCTAATATTATTCCTAAAACTGGTGTCCAT
This sequence comes from Bacillus sp. FSL K6-1338, assembly GCF_038006965.1. Taxonomy (NCBI): domain Bacteria; kingdom Bacillati; phylum Bacillota; class Bacilli; order Caryophanales; family Bacillaceae; genus Bacillus; species Bacillus sp. FSL K6-1338. Next base: position 3,155,065 of record NZ_JBBOWI010000001.1, read on the forward strand.
TCCAGTTTTTCCGCAGGAGTTAAACTTTTTTGAGGAGGTTTTACAAAAGAATTTGTATCAGTTTCGATTGCTTTATAGCTGATAATCCCACTTTTTGGAGCCATAAGTACAATAATAATTGGCATCGTGATGAATAGAGTGAAAAAAATAATTAAAGTAGAGTAACTAAAGATTGTTTGTGAGGTAGGAATAATTCCAATCATATCTACAAGAAAATGATCCTTTGTGGCAATTGTCAGGCCAATAGAACTGGAGAGACCTGCGCTATATAAGGCTGTCGGAGCATAAGCAGCAGCTACAAGTAATGGAAAATGTGCATTCGCATTCTTTTTTGCTACTTCCTTTGCAATGATAGCTCCCACAACTACGGCTAGCCCCCAATTGATATAGTATGCAATTGCACTGATCAAAAATGTCATCGTATAGGCCTTTTGAGGTGTATCGGCTAACTTTGCAACAGACTGCAAGGCTCTATTAATAAACGGGACAGAAGCTAACGTCATCCCTGTAACCATTAGCAATACCATTTGCATTGTAAACGTTAAATAAGTCCAAAACCCATCCCCCCAAGATTTTACGATTTTGTACGGATTTGAGGGATTCATCAACAAAGCTATAATGAAAGTAAATAAAGTGAGCAGCACTGCAATAACAAAGGCATCCGGGACATATTTCTGAGACCATCTCGAAAATATATTTGCACATCGTGTAAGCAACGATTCTTTCTTTTCTGGTTCTGAATTTGTCTCCATTAAGGAATGTTTCATAAATATTCTCCTTTCTAAATTTTAATAAGGTAAATATAAATAACATTCCACAAAAGAAAATAAAATCCTTTTGCACTTGCTGCATATTAATCAACTAGATCAATATTCAAATACCGTTCCTTTCAACCTTTCTGGGCATTACCAGCATTAGCGATAGCTGGTTTAGGTGCTCGTGACATTATGGGATTTTGTGTTGTGAACTTACTATATGCGGGTTTTATCATTAGTCTATGCTTCTTATTTATTTAAACGAAAAGCTAGTTTTATACTAGCTTTTTTACATAATAAATCACTTATTTCCCATGAAATTTATAATCTTCTCCCACTCTAACTCCGTAAGATGTAATGACTCAAATGCAAAAAAATCTTCGCACACTTTTTCAATTAGATGTGGATTTTCCCTCAAAAAATTCCACTGTAATACTTTAGGAAGAAAATGCATTTCATATTCTTTACTTCCCCGTACTACCTCATCAACTTCTCTTTCACAAATTCCTCTTATTAAATAATCATTTCTTAACTCTATTTGAATTTGCTGAAATGTTTCGCTGCATTTTTTCAATTGAAGTAAACACGTAACATACTTCCGAAAAAGTTCGCCATCATACTGAACACAGTTTATAATACGATCGACTTCATTCATAATGCACGAGCCTTTTCTTCTATTTGTAATAACCATTTCTCACGCTTTGATACTTTACTCGTTTTCACAGATTGAAACACTGACCGTTTTATATCGCGAATGCCACAAAAACGTAAAATACCTCTCTTCATCATAATCCAATCTGCTGATCGATATAACAATGCGACGTACCATAGAGGCGAGTCTAACGTATTAATAACCCATGCTTTTTTCCCTTGCAATAATCCTTTCGGCAGAGCCCCTTCATATTTATAAGCAAATCCAGCTACGAAAATACGATCGATAAATCCTTTTAAAATTGCTGGCATCCCCCACCACCATATTGGATAGATGAATAGAAGTGTATCTGCTTCTTCTACTAACGTTCTATACCGAGCTGTTTCCTCTTCATTTACTAAATCGCGTCTTTTCTTCTCTTCATTAAATACGAGGACTGGATCAAATTGTTCTTTGTATAAATCAAGTACGGTAACTGAATGATTTGTTTCCTGTAGTCCTTTTTGCACATGATTGAAAATCGCCGCGTTAAAACTTGAAGGGTTAGGATGAGCATATATAATTAGTACGTTCACTACAAAACAACTCCCTCTATACGTTAAAGTTTCTCCTTCTTTAATAACTTCTCTACAATTTGTACGTTTTTCGAACTTTGCAACAATCGATTTAATAATATAAGTAACTCTTCTTTTTTTAAATCTTTCAGTTTCTCTTTAACTGCACTCTCACCAGCACCTTGAATATCATAAACAACTGCCACCATATGTTTACAATAATTTTCATAGGGACACTCACAGTTACTTTCTGAAAAATCTTCGAGATCGATAACTACTTCATAATTCCCTGCATTTCCAGTAACGAAAGCAAACACTTTTTTATCTTGTATTTCAACATCTTCTACATGCCCATCTTCATAATATTCATATCCCTTATCTACAATGTACTTTGGGATCCATTTCGTTATATCTTTTAATAAGTAAGCGTACATAATTGTACCCCTTCCTTTAATTCCCTTTTGACTTCAAAAATCCTGCATGTTATTCTAATTACTGTTAAGTAGCAAGTCTACGTGACAAAACGACTGACACCTATTCGGCGAAGGTGTCTCTTTTCATTTGCAGCCGATATGAATTGCCTCTTTCAGGCACATTCAATTTTTGACACTACACACTCAACACCATTCCCTGTATCAGGCTGCTTTAGCAGTCTTTTACTCTACATACTCCGTTATTTTAAGAAAAAAAGAGAGCTTAGCTCCCTTTTCTCGCCTTATACAATACACCTTTTTCAGCATAGAGATATTCATCAGCTAATGTAATTTTCCCATCCAGTTTTAGTTCGTCTAATAATCTTGATAAATAAAATTGATGCAACATCTTTTTCGTGAATTTTCCTTCATGATGCGAAACGATATGTTCTTGAATATCTAACAATGATATCGGCTTATCTTGCTCTATCATATATTCATAAACTGTACTACGCAGTTTTACGTATTTTTCGAGTGTCACAGTAATGCGCAACCCCTTTCTTCTTAATATAAATTTTCGTAATCGGTTTTTTTGCAATAAAAAAACCTCTCCGATAAGAAGAAGTTACGTATATATCTTCGTCTTATCTCCCAGAACAAATATGTTCTGCTGGAATTAGCACCTGCATCGCGGTTGCTGGGTTTCATCGGGCCAGTCCCTCCACCTCTCTGGATAAGAAAATATTCACTTAATTCTTACTATACGTAATTCCACTTTAATTGTCAAACAAATATAATAAATATAACAAATTATATTTTCTTCCTTACTGTTCATACTACCCATATACGAACATGCAAGGAGGATTATGAAATGCATCAAAATGCTCGCGGATATGTACAAGATTCTTTTCAATCATTACAAGAAGCTAAAAATTGTTTAGAAGAAGCGCTCGAAACAGTTGAAAAAGATTTTAATCGCGCTCGTATTGAACAATCACTTTATGCTGTTGAACAAGCTATTCAACGTTGCGAGTACACCGTTCACATTTTAGAAAAAGATTAAAAACTTCCCATCTATTGATGGGAAGTTTTTTCAAATGGCATACTTCATAATTATTGCCGTTATGATTAAAAAATATACAGAATTAGCAATTTCTAAAATTCCTACTTTTATAATAGAAATTTTTTTGCCATACAACACAATTGCTCGAATGACACTTGGTATAAAAATAAGAGAACACCACGGATTAATCGCAAATACAATTATCGTTAATAAGATATGATATCCCCAAGATATAAGACGATACTTCGGGTTATTTTTTTCACGAATCATCGTTTTCACATAGAACGTACTACCTAAAAAGTATAAAAATGAAATAAGTGCAATGAATAAAGCTGTATGATCGATTTGCTTCATTGAAAAGTAATAACTAATTAACCCACCGATACAAAACACAATGATTGCACAAATATCATTTAATAGTGCTCTTTCATTTTTTTGACGGGCGTAATACATATTCACTATAAATAATGGAATCATTACTATTAAGAATAAAAGAATTCGCCACTCATATAATAAAGAAATCATCCCAAATAGGAACGCAATGCTGAAATAAACAATGGCAGCTTGTAAAAACTCTTTTTTTCGTCTTTGCTTTATGTACGTAAGAAATGGATACGTGGCTAAATAGATAAAAAACCACGCTAAAAACAATGGAATATGATAAATAGTAGGTTTCCCAAGTACGACACTTAATAAAAAAGGAATAACAAGCATGGCCCATGCACCATGTTGCTTCGGAATAACTAACTTCATTAACTATACACCTCACTTTTGAAAAAAGTTCTCACCTACCATTATACAAATAATTTTATATAATAACGGATGCATATTAAATCAATTTTTTGACAAAAAAATGCTCCTTACAATATGTAAGAAGCATGAAAGAGGCAAACGAATATGTAAGTCGCGACCCTACCTTATATGAGTATGCTTTTCTATGTCACGTTATGCTCATCTAATATACCGTATTTCTTTTTAAATCTTGTAAGAATCGTAATCCATGAAGTACTAAATAGTAATAAGAAAATAACATTCGAAATCGCATGGCTCAAATCAAAGTAAAAACTTGCGATATAATACGAAATGACAGTTTCCCACGTTGCTTCTCGTATAAAACCGAGAAGGCCCCAGAAATTCATAATCCAGCCAAATAAAAAGCCAACAATTACTCCGTAAAGAAGTCTTCCCCATAGCTTTTTCATAAAAAATGTATTACGAAGTAGACCTGCTATAAAACCAATCATGCCCCATGAAAACATTTGCCACGGTGTCCATGGACCTTGTCCTAAAAAAATATTGGATATGATTGCTGCTGTAGCACCAATCATAAAACCAGTTTCACTTCCAAATACAATTGCAGAAACGATAATGACAAAAGAAGTTGGTTGTACACTTGGTAAAATAGAAAATGGCACCCGGCTTACTGCTGCAATTGCCGCTAATACAGCAACGAGAACAATTTCACGTGAAACAAACGCCTTCCTTTCAAAACGGATATAGAAAGGTAACATAATAACAACTAATAAAAACAAACTACTTAACATGTAATAACCGTCCATAATAAGTGTAGTAAAGAGTAATGTGCCTATTATTACTGCAAAAATACATATTATGAATGCAACATATCGTTTGGACACGCTTCGTACACATCCTCCCACGTTAATGCATATGGCAATTCTTTTCGAATGAATCGATTAATAGATGTTGTATAAAAGAAGTTACCACTAAAAAATTCTTTCGGTGCATCATTCATAATGACTGTCCCATCAAATAACATCATACATTGATCCACGTATTTCGCTGCAAACTCAATATCATGCGTTGCCATTACAATTGTTGTACCTTCTTTTTGTAGCTTCCTAAATAGCTCTCCTACTCTTTCTTTCTTCCACGGATCTAGCCCCTTTGTCGGTTCATCCAGTAATAATAAAGTTGGCTTTGATAATAATGTCGTACATAACGCAAGTAATTGTTGCTCTCCTCCGCTACAATCGTGCGGATGGCGTTCTTTAAGCGAGTACAACCAAAACTGTTTTAGCGTATCTTCTGCTATTTCTTTTCCTTGTTCTCCGTATAATTCACGTGCACGTTCATACACCTCATCCCACACTGTATCAAATGTAAAATGATAATATGGATGCTGCGATACATACCCAATACTTTTAAATCGTTCTTTCGAATCAATTTTATGTATCACTTTCCCATTCCACTTTACTTTCCCTCTTCTCACTTTTTGCAAACCAGCTAAAAGCGTTAACAGTGTAGACTTCCCTGTCCCATTCTTTCCAACGAGCGCTACCCATTTTCCTTTTTCAATCGAAACTGATAAATCACGTAAAATAAGCGGACTATTTTTTTCGTACTGGAACGAAATATGCTCTGCGCTTAAAATTACCTCTTGCTTTTCACTTTGTGCTATTAGCTCATTTACATATGATATCGCTGAAAAATTATTCATTTTCATTTGCGCCTCTCGCACCGTAAACGGAATATCTCTCACATTCCACTCTAAAAATAGCCTTGGAATTTGCGGAATAAATGGACGGAATGTTTCTACTCCCCACATATTCGTAATAACAGTTTTAGGACTACCATCATACATAATACAGCCATTATCCATACAAACAACGCGTGTTGCAAGCGGGATAACTTCATCTAAACGATGTTCACTTAAAATAATCGTAATTCCAAGTTCTTCATTAATCCGTTTTAATAATCCTAAAAACTCTTTTGCAGCAATTGGATCTAACTGCGCTGTCGGTTCATCTAATAATAGCAATTTCGGCTGCATAACTAATACCGCAGCTAAATTGACAAGCTGCTTCTGCCCACCAGATAACGTATGAACAGATTGATGCAATAAATCTTGAAATCCTAAAAAGCTAATAAGCTCTGCTATTCTTTTTTGAATAATATGTGATGGTAATCCGATATTTTCTAAAGAAAATGCTAATTCTTGAATCACTGTATCCATAACAATCTGGTTTTCTGGGTTTTGAAATACCATCCCAATTTCTTGGGCAGATAACAAATCAGCTACTTCCTCTATTAAAACACCCTCATAAAATATCTCTCCAGAACGCGTACCAATTGGAAGTAACTCCTTTTTAAAATGTTTTAATAACGTCGTCTTCCCAGATCCCGATTCTCCAGTAAGTGCAATAAACTCACCTTTTTGAACAGAAAGAGAAATATGCTGTAACGCTTTTTCATTTTCATCAGCATATACAAATGATAAATTGTTTATTTCTGCATGCGCCACCATAACCATTCCCTTCCTTCCATTATAATTGGTAAACTAATAAACATCGTAAATACGATAAACATCATCCCATCGTATTGCTGAAATAAAATAGATTCGACTTTCGGATAAATGATTAACTTTCCTCCGCCATACGTACTACATATGATAGCAATTATAAATAGAATACTTAAATAACTGAGCGTATACCAATCTCGTTTTTCCATTCTATAGCGAATATATGTCGTACGTTTCGTTACACCAAATCCACGAGCTTGCATAGAATCTGCCGTTTGCAGTGCATCTTCCAATGAACAAATTAATAATACTTGCAGCAATTGCATACCATTTTTGACGCGTTCAATTATCGAACCTGAATCTACCTGCACACCTTTCGTCTTTTGAATGAGTGTGATTTTCTTTAATCGCCTTATAAACAAAGGAACAAATCTCACTGTAATCATCGTTAACAATGCAACTTTCGGTGAAATTCTTGAAAACAGATATAAAAATTTATGACTGGAAATAATATCATTGTATGACGCAAACGTAAACATAACTGCAACTAGTAATAACCCCATTACTATTCCAAACATAATCGCCTCAAGCTTAATACGGCTATCACCTAACCAAAATAATGTCGTTCGGCCTCTATGCGTTAATAACGAATTAAATAAAATGACCATAAAAAAGAAAATAATTGTGCTTGGTAACATCTTTCTTATCTTTTCGCTATTCCCTTGCATCACATTTAAAATAACAATTAATAGTATTGCTCCAATTAAAAAAAGAGGATGAAGACACATCATACATAGTATCATCACCCCGATATAATAGAAAAAATTCACAAAAGGATGTAAAGAAGAAAAACTTATTTTCATAGCCCTTTACCGAATGCCTTTCTTATTGTAATACGTATACCCACTCAATTGTATCTCCTGGTTTTACCGTAGCTACACCAGCACTATGGTTTGGAAAAGCACCGTTCACACGATATTTCCATCCACTAGTATCCGCAATATCTTTTTCATATAAATCATTAATACCTTTTACATAAATACTATCTCTAGATCCGCTTGCATCAACATCTAATCCTGTACGTTGCAATACTTTATACACTGTATCGCCTTCTTGTACATCCATCTTTTTCGCACCCATTATATATCCGTTATTTCCTTTTACCGAGATTGTTACTTGTTTTGCTTGCGGTTTCGGTACTGGTACTGGATCTGGTTTTGGTGGTTCAGGTTTTGGTACTGCCGGAGTCGGTATCGTTTTCTCCGCTTTATTCGGATCAACTTTTTGCTCCTGCTTCGGTGTTTCTTTCGGCTGATTCACAACCTTTGCTTCTTCTTTTACTTCTGGTGCTTTCGGTTGTTGTTTCTCTTCTTGTGCTGGTTGCTGCTCTGGTTGCTTATTTACAGCCGGCTGTTCTTTCGGTTGTTCCTGTTGTTTCTCTTCTTTCTTTACCTCTGATTGTGCCTGCGGCTTTTCCTCTTTCGGCTTCTCTTCTACTTTTTGTTCTTGTTTCTCTTTCTGCTCTTCTTGCTGCTTTTGCTCTGATTCAGCTTGCTTTTCTTCTGTTTTTTCTTCCGGCTTCGCTTCATCTTTTTGTTCTTCTTGTTTCGCTACCTCTTCTTGCTTCGGTTCTACCTTCTTCTCAGGCTTTACAGCTGCCTCTTCACATCCGGCAAGTAGCCCGAGCGAAAGCAGTAAAGAAATGAACCATTTCACCTTACTCATCCTATCTCTCACCTTTCATACGAAAATTAGGAGCAAATAATTGCTCCTAATTTTTTGTTAAGCTGCTTTACGTCTCCATAATACATATGCAGAAGCAATACATAATACACCCATACCTACTTCTGTTGCTGCACTATGAGAAGATGCTCCTGTTTTTGGTAGACTGTTACCGTTTCCGATTTTTTTATTCTTAACCGGTTCGTTATCTACAACTACTTTTAGATTTTCATCTTTTGTTTCTTGTTGTACTTGGTCTTGTTCTTTCGGTTCTTCAGTAACTTCTTTTTCTACTACATTATTTTCTAGTTCAACGACCTTTTCTGGCTCTTCAATCGGTTTTGGCTTAATTACATCACCAACGTCTACATTAGACCAATCATAAATAGATTTTCCCATTTCCTTAAATTGAAGTAATGCTAAAAGAGCCTGTTCTGTAGCCATTCCGTTACCATTTTGATCACTTGGTAACCATTTAAATTCACCATTTGAAAGTTGATATGATAATAGGTTTTGTATTGCCTTATGAAGACGGTTTTGATCTACATCTTTAACAAGCGATAATCCAATAATTGCTTGCGCAGTACTATTTGAATTTTCTTGTCCATCAGCTGAAAAACCACCATTTTGCAGCTGTTCGTTATATAAATAAGCAACAGCTTTTTGTATAGCTGGTTTCACATCTGATCGCTCTTGATAAGGAGCTAATGCTGATAAAACCATACCTGTTACATCAACGCTACTAGCACTATCTTTACTACCTGAACTATTATAAGTCCATCCACCGTCTGTATGCTGATTATTTAACAGTGCTTCCACTAGAGCAACTCTGTTCCATTTTGATTCAACTGGAATCTCATACTTCTTCGTATCAAATGCAAGTAAAGCAAATGCATAACCTGTAACAGAATTCACTTTATCTGACTCATACAATTTTTGAACTAAATTATGTCCACCTACATTTTTAGGGTCTGCATTCATTGCATTCATCATAATAATTGTTCTAGCTAAATCTGTCGCTGAAAAACGGTTAATACGCTTTTCTACTTTTTCAGTTACTGACTTAACATAATTTAATTTTGCCTCAATTGGCACATTCTTTCCAGAACGAGAAAGCGCTACAGCTACCCAATCACTTTCAATTCCATCTTGTAACATCTTGTCTGATGTTTTAGAAATGGCTTCATTTAATTGTGCACTTGGAACTTGAATGTTCTCTTGCTGTGGTTGTTCTGGTTTTTTCCCATCTGGCGTTTTACCGTCTTGATCACCTTGGTTTTTCTCATCTGGCGTTTTACCGTCTTGGTCACCTTGGTTTTTCCCATCTGGTTTTTCACCGTCTTGATCACCTTGGTTTTTCCCATCTGGTTTTTCACCGTCTTGATCACCTTGGTTTTTCCCATCTGGCGTTTTACCGTCTTGGTCACCTTGATTTTTCCCATCTGGTGTTTTACCGTCTTGACCTTCTGGTTTTGGTTCTTCTGTTTTGCCACCGTTAGGTTCTTCTGTTTTACACGTTCCGAACTTATCTAACGTTTCTTTCAATGTTTCCTGGCTTATATTGCTCCAGTCTGAAACAAAACGAAAGACAACAACGTCTCCAGATTTTAATTTATAACTATCTGCTCCGACTTCTGCAGACTTATCATTTACATCATACAGCCAAGCACTTGTAGCCCCGGCCATTAAACCATCGATGCCTTTTACATATGTTCCAAACGACATCGTTTCAGATTCTACCTTGTCCCCCATGACCTTTTGCAGCAAACTTAAAGCTGTTTCCCCATCTTTAATTTGCTCTTCTTTCGGACATAACATAATGCCTTTTTGTGATTCCCCAATAATTGCAAGTTTTGCTGTATTTCCTTCAGCAAACGTAATATGTACTGTATTCGCAAAAGAAACAAATACAAGTGTCACTGCCATTAACGACGTAAGCAGCCATTTTTTCAACATTGCCATCCCAAAATTTCCTCCCTTACTACCATTTACACAAAAAAAGGCCCTTCAAGGGCGTGCGATTGACACTCTCTTTTTGTAAGTGTCGAACAAAAATGTACAACACCTCCTACCCGCATCATTCGCGGCTATATTTGTATAGGAAAAATAATTTTGTTTATGAACGTATCATTGTGATAACATTCACTTTTCTTGGCACAACTTACTCCCATTTAAGTTATCATAAAACGATAAACCTATACATTCTGTAAATTTTAAATTTCTGTATTATTTTACTATTGACAAAGAATTTTGTCCATGCTTTATCGGATTTATTTTCTAAGAATAATAACTTATTAACTCTTAACTATGTAAACTCTTTTCACTAATAATGACGCCATCTTCATCCGCATAGACATATTCATTTGGATTCCATTCTACTTGTCCAAAGTGCAATGAAATATTTCGTTCTCCTTTTCCTTCTTTCACACTTCTATTTGGTATCGTTCCTAACGCTAAAATACCAATATTAATATTCTTTAGTTCACTAGAATCACGAACATACCCATTCACAATAATTCCTGCTAGCTTTCTTTCTTCCGCAATAGCTGCCAAATTATCACCGAGTAAAGCACAATTCGTAGACGCTCCGCCATCAACAACTAATACTGTTCCTTCTGGTAATGTTTGCAATCCTTCCTTCACTAGTACATTATCATCTTTCACTTTTACAGTTGCAATTTTTCCGTAGAATTGTTCTTTCTTCCCAAAAGACCGAAAAGACTGGCGACATATTTGTAATTCCTTTTCAAATTCATCACATAGATCTGTAGTTTTCCACATCTTGTTCCCTCTTTTCCTTTTTCTTTCTACATAACATATTCTTGGCTTATTATCGTTTCCCTGTCTAATATTGCAATAATTTGTATGTACGGGAAAGGATACAAAAACTATTGCCTTAAGAAGCTACCTTTATTATAATCTATTTCACAGATTAAATTCAGAATATTAAAAATTAACAAAGTGAAGAAGGAGGGATTTTATGCAAATACAAACTGAGGCAAAAAAACAACCTAGTAAACCAAAGTTTAAAATGCCTGATGCGTACGTACTACTATTTTTTATTGCCTTACTTTGCGCCATTGCTACTTATTTCGTTCCTGCTGGAGAATTTAAAAGGGTTACAAACGGGACCGTTACAACGACAATACCAGGTAGCTATCATTCTGTTCCGCAATCACCTGTAGGATTTGTTTCTTTTTTTACCGCTATTGAAAAAGGAATGACACTTGCTGCTCCTATTATCTTTCTAATTTTATTTACAGGTGGAGCCATTGCAATTCTTGAAAAAACAGGTGCTCTTGACGGTTTAATCTATCATGTTATTAACAAATTTCGTAATCAGCAATTACTTTTCATTTGTATAGTTGCTTCGCTTTTTTCTATTCTTGGAACGACTGGTATTATCGTTAACTCAGTTATCGGTTTTATCCCCATCGGCATCATCGTTGCACGCACATTAAAATGGGACGCTATCGTCGGTGTAGCAATTATTTATTTAGGCACTTATGCTGGTTTTAATGCTACTATTTTATCTCCCTCACCTTTAGGCATTTCACAAAAGATCGCAGAACTTCCGATGTTTTCCGGGATTGGTTTACGCACCGCAATCTATATATCTTTTTTACTTGCCACTATCCTTTATATAAATTGGTATGTAAAACGCTTGAAAAAATCAAATAAAGGAAGCATTCTCGGCGACAACTGGTTTCCAAGTAACGCTCTTTCAAACGAAAAAGAAACAGAGAAAAAAGAAGTTCCTTGGACGATACGTCATAAATTAATTTTACTCGTTTCAGCTTTATCATTAATTGCATTTTTAATAGGCGCTTTTCGTCTACATTGGACGGACGCAGAAATGACCGCTACTTTTATTTTCATTGCAATTACAGCAGGAATAATAGGTGGCATGAAAGCAAACGATATCGCATCCACTTTTCTAACTGGCTGCCAAAATCTTATCTACGGTGCTTTAATCGTCGGAATGGCTCGCTGTATTTCAGTCATTTTAGAACAAGGCAAATTACTTGATACAATCGTTAACCAACTCGCACAAGCTCTCGAAGGACAAAGCCCTGTATTTGGTGTTATCGGCATGTATGTGAGTAGTGCCGCATTACATTTCCTCATTTCATCCGGGACAGGAGAATCGGTTATTTTCATTCCGATATTAGCTCCATTAGCTGATTTCATGCACATTACACGCCAAGTTACAGTACAGGCTGTTATGCTTGGGGAAGGTGTAGTAAACTGCTTAAATCCAACTTCCGGTGTTTTAATGGGCGTTCTCGCAGCAAGCGGCATTTCTTACGGCAAATGGATTCGATTCATGGCTCCACTTGCATTCATTTGGTTTATCATTGGACTTGTTTTTCTTATTATTGGGGTGAATATTGAGTGGGGACCGTACTAAAATACCCATATATACTTAACTTGATAAAATATCTATCCTATTCTCCTCTTCAATCCTATAAAAATCATTTATTCTAGTAAACATATAAGAAGGGATTGATCATAATGATCAATCCCTTTTATCAAAATATAATACCTTTAAAAATCTTAGTTCCAAATTTTATTTACCCATTCAGGATGATCAATAAAAGGATTGCGGTTATGTTGATATTTTGTAAAAATCACTTCATTACGCTTTCGCTCTAAATCATCGACCGGGTCTTGTTCATTCCATTTTAATAAAACAGATAGTTTCCCCATGTATGCATCTTTATTGTTATTCACTTTTTCATTTAGTTCTAAATCTATTTCGCCGTTGTCCCCCTCGTAACGAACAGCCATATAAAACAGCATTCTAGCAATATCTCCTTTTACACTATCACGAGGTTCCCAAGAATCACTATCATATTTACATTCTGTCGCTTCAGAATGATTTACACCACCGTTATCAAAATCCAGATTTCCACGTGAACTATTTACAGATACATCCGTCGCTCTTAAATGATGTAGATCTGTTCCAGGTCCTGCAGTCGTTCCAAAGTCACCGTGAGATTTTGCCCAAACACGCTCTCGGTTCCAGTTATTTACTCCTGATCCATTCGTAAGCTTCCCTTGCGAACGACCAGTATATAAGAGTAACACATTATTTTTATTATTTGGATCTTCATCAGTATCTCTTAGTGCTTCCCAAACCGCACTGTATGATAACTTTGTATGATTATCAATAATATTATGCAGTTCCTTCTTTAATTCTAACCCCGTTTTTCCTATTGCGTTATTATAATATGTATCGTCATAACTTTTTACAATAATCTCTTGTGCTGATGCAGGAGCTACTTCACCGTGTATAGTATCTGTGAATGATAGCGATGCAGAACCTAAAATAAAAAATGAAGATAGTGTAATCATAGCAATCTTTGTATTTCGAAACTTCATATACCCATTCCCCTTTAAAATATAATTTGAAGCTATTCACTAAAAAGTGCTTTCTAACCCCCGAAACCTTTTAGAAATCCATACCCCTTTTCTGTTTATTTAATACACGACTCTATCCAGTCTGTATCACTTCTAAACTTTTTGTTTATTCACATTCCAAACAATTTCACTTTTTACATGGAATATCCTTCTCTTATAAAGATTATTAAAATATTCTTTACAATTAAAAAGTAGTTTAATATTAACTTATAAATTTAAGTTTATTTATGCAATAATGCATATTTGATAAATACTTTAAAAAACAGTTTGAATAAAAAGCATTCAAAGAAAACCATGCCACAAAACAGATACAATCTAAGACAGAAATAATAAAAATCAAGATGATAGCTCGACTTTTCCCTTTTCTATAACTGTCTTTATTTTTGTGTAAAACCTTTCTTTCTCTGAATAATACGTACAAAAATAGATTGGATACCATGTAGGCACCAATCTATTTTAATTAAAGAAACTGTGTCAATTCTGAGTTCACAACACGTTGTGCAGTAATGATAACACTGTCAGCTGTTAGTCCATAAACACTATATAGTCCACCAGGTTGATTAGGAACAATTTGAACTTCATATTCAAATGCTTGTCCAAAAGCAGGATGAACTAAACTTAGAGTTGCAAAAGTAGAAGCATTAGAATTCACATTGAAGTTTACCTGTTCAATTAATACTAATGAACCGTCAAGTCTAAAAACTCTAGCTACTCCAGTAAGTGGGCCCGCAGTACGGTTAAGGATCTTTACCCTAACTCTATTTGCATTAGCAGGTTGATTTCCTACGTTTTCAATTGGTCCTGTAGTAAGTGCCATATAACATCACCCCCATTATATTATTATGATATTCAACGGTATATATTGATGTTATAGTTTAATTACCCAATTTATTTTAAATAAAAAAGCTTGTTTCTTATATTTTCTATAAGAAACAAGCTTTTTTTTTCAACTACCATTCCTAAGACAAGTTTATCCGTCTCGAAAACATTTACAGTTACTTGACGTTTATGCTGGAGCAGAACTACTACTATTTACTTTGCATTGAATCTATATATTTTTTAACTACTTCATATACATATTCTTGATTTGCGGCTGCTGTATTTGGGTTATATTTCCCGCCGTTTGTTTTATTATTAGATAATACTCGAATCCCTAAAAATGGGACATCATAAGCTTTCGCGATTTGAGCTGCAGCAGCTCCTTCCATTTCTTCTACAGATGTACCGTATTTTGTATGGAACCACTTAATTCTATCTACTTCATTATTCCAAAGGTCTGCTGAGCCTATAGTACCTTCAACCACTTTACCTTTTGTATATTTATCTTTTACCGCATTAGCTGCTGCAAGTAAATCCTTATCTCCTTCGTAGTATCGGATTTTCTCAGCATTTGGATCTTCTCCTGCACTTCCTTCAGAAGCCATTAAGTCCATAGATATCCATTTTGTCGGCTCAATTCCTTGATTCTCATCCATATTTGTTGTTTTTAATGAACCTATATTTGCAACTTGTTTTCCTAATACAATATCAAATACATTTAAATTTGGATCATGTCCACCTGATGTTCCTTGGTTAATAATTGCTGTAGGTTTATATTTTTCAATAGCCACCGCTGTAGCAGCTGCTGTATTCTCCATTCCTTTACCTGTTTTCGCAACGATTACAGGATAATTGTCGACAGTTCCTTTATAAAATACAAAAGTTCCAGACTTTTCTTCTTTCACATTTTTTAGCCTTTTCGCAAACTTTTCTGCTTCTATCGGCATTGGCCCTTGAATTAAGATAGGTTTTTGATTGCTTTTTTCCTCAACTTGTTTCGGACTCGCATTACATCCCACAAGTATCGAGAATGACAATGCAACAGTAGTTACTAGGGCAGCACATTTTTTCAACGTATTCTTCTTCATAAATAATCTCTCCTCTTTCTCTTGTTGTGTTTTCTATACTCGATGCTTTTGGTCCAAACAAAAAAGTTCTAGAAATTGTAGAAGAATCTCTACTTTCTAGAACTACGGTAGTCAAAGTTAATTGAGCAAAAGATAAAACAAATGCCAAATTATAGATCGGTAGCGCTCATTAGCATAGAACGGCCGAATACTTTAACCCGTAGTCCAGTTCTTTCATTGGGAACTAGGTAGAAACGCTCGGACCATATTACCGAGTATATACGAGTGATGTTATTCAAAATTATTATATGGATAATATAACAAACTATTAGTGTGCGCGCAATTAAAACATGAACATTTTTCGTTAAGTTTTTAAAAAATGTTCGTTTTTAAAGATAAATCCGATAAAAAAATAACCTTCCCAAATAACTTACATCGTAAAAAAAATATATACTAAACTAGTTTATCCTACAGCAATCGTTAATGAAAATCTTCCTAAAATAAAAAGAAGTCCCATAAAACTAGAACTTCTTTTTATATGTATATTTACTTCGTTACCTCTCCAAACTGCGCTCTCGTCACTTTCGCCAAGTCATCCACTTTCAGCTCAATTTGTATACCAATCTTCCCGCCACTTACGATCATCGTTTCAAGTGATTGGGCGCTTTCATCGATACATGTAGAAAATAACTTCTTCATTCCGACTGGTGAACAACCACCGCGAATGTATCCTGACACTTTCGTAATATCTTTTACAGGAATCATTTCAATCTTCTTTTCACTTACTGCTTTTGCGGCAGCTTTTAAATTTAATTCCTCATCTACTGGGATGATAAACACATGATAATTTTTACTATTCCCTTGAGCGATTAACGTTTTATATACTTCTCTCACTTCTCGTCCAATTTTCTCGGCTACTGATACGCCATCAATTTTCCCATCGTCTGGATCATATGACATCATCGAATATTCGATCTTTTCTTTATCTAATATTCGCATCGCATTTGTTTTATCTTTTTTCATAACGTTCTCCTTAAAAGGTTATTTCATATTATTAAGTTTTATTATACACCCTTTTCCATTTCTCCTACATAACTTCACGTATATTTCAAAACTAAAAATATTGATAATTCAAAAATCATCTGATATAATTTGGAAAAACTTACGTTAAGGAGAGATTTGCAATGCGAAATTTTAATACTTCTTTCCAACTTCATCATCATACGTAACGCCGTGTATCCGAAGAAAAATTTTTCTTCGTGGGTACAGGGCTTTTCCTGTTGACCCACGAAGCGTTCATAAAGCTATGTGGGTATTTTTATACCTGCATAGCTTTTTTTAATTAAAAAAAGGAGTGATTACAATGGAAATGAAAAATGTAAAAGGAACGAAAGACTATTTACCAGAGGAGCAAGTGCTGCGAAATAAAATTAAAAGAACTTGCGAAGATACATTTGAACGATACGGATGCAAACCGTTAGAGACACCAATGTTAAATATGTATGAGCTTATGTCTTACAAGTACGGTGGTGGCGATGAAATATTAAAAGAAATATATACACTTCAGGATCAAGGAAAACGTGACCTTGCCTTACGATACGATTTAACTATTCCATTCGCAAAAGTCGTGGCAATGAATCCGAACATCCGCCTTCCGTTTAAACGTTATGAAATTGGGAAAGTATTTCGAGATGGGCCAATTAAACAAGGAAGATTTCGTGAATTTATACAATGCGACGTTGATATAGTCGGTGTAGAATCAGTCATGGCTGAAGCGGAACTCATGAGCATGGCGTTTGAGCTGTTCCGAACATTAAACTTAGAGATAACGATCCAATATAATAACCGAAAACTGTTAAATGGTATTCTTCAGGCCATTAACATCCCTACTGAATTAACAAGTGACGTCATTTTATCATTAGACAAAATCGAAAAGATTGGGATTGATGGTGTACGAAAAGATGTATTAGAGCGCGGAATTTCTGAAGAAATGGCTGATACAATATGTAATACTGTATTATCTTGTCTAAAGCTTTCAATTGATGACTTTAAAGACGCTTTCAATACTCCAATCGTTGCCGATGGAGTAAACGAATTGCAACAATTACAGCAATATTTAATCGCTCTTGGAATAAATGAAAATGCTATATTCAATCCGTTTTTAGCGCGAGGACTTACAATGTACACAGGCACCGTATATGAAATCTTTTTAAAAGATGGATCGATTACATCTAGCATCGGTAGCGGCGGTCGATACGATAATATTATTGGGGCATTCCGTGGCGATAATATTAGCTATCCAACAGTCGGTATTTCATTCGGTTTAGACGTTATTTATACAGCACTCTCACAGAAAGAAACGATATCATCTACAGCGGATGTATTTATCATCTCACTCGGGACAGAATTACAATGCTTACAAATTGCCCAGCAATTACGTTCTACCACTTCCTTAAAAGTCGAACTCGAACTAGCAGGACGCAAATTAAAACGTGCTCTTAATTATGCCAATAAAGAGAATATCCCTTACGTGCTTATTATTGGTGAAGAAGAACTTAGTACAGAAACCGTTATGCTGCGGAATATGAAGGAAGGTAGTGAGGTGAAGGTTCCCCTTTCTTCTTTAAGTAGTTATTTATAATACGAACCACCCTCGTTTGGGTGGTTTTTCTATTTTATAGATAAGGAAACAATTAGTTAACATAAAATAATTATATTATACTAAAAACCACAAGTGTTTAATATCCAATCACCTACCTTTTTTGGTAATATATAAATATTAATTATTTTAGGAGGATTTACTTTGAAAACTTACATATAAGCACTAAAGTGGCCTACAGGGATCTATCATCTTTTATTACTTCCTTGCTATTATATATTTCCAAGTCTTGTTAACCTAGATGGGATACCTTTACTACTATTGATGGCTTTACATATCACTACTATTTTATTAGCTAAAAAAGCAGGCATGAATACGTACGCTCATTATATAGGTATTATCGTTACTCTAGTTGCCTTCTTTCCTTATATAGAAATCCTTCTACATATGATAGCAGCCATCTTCCTTTTATTAGATGCTGCTTCTACGAATGCAAAAGAAGTTTATGATTCATAGATGGATAAAATGAAATTTTAATCCATTGAGTTTTGAAATAGGTCAGCAAAAAAGATTTACTTTTTAAGTAAACCTTTTTTCATTTTTAATTACTTTCCTTACTCCAGACTAATAAAAGAATATTCTGTTTAATTTTTATAAATTTCTAAATATTTATAATACATTCAAATTAACATACATTTTAGTTATGTAAAAAATCTAAGTTTTAAGGAGATGAATCCATGCTGAAAAAGTTGGTAGCAGGTGCATTATTAACTGTTTCGTCGTTAACTGGAGGACTGGGGTCAGTATCAGCTAGTACCGAAAAGGATTATTCGATTAGCTCTTTTGAATATGTAACTGTAGATGAAAAGACTGTAGATTCGTTTAACAAATTGGGTGCTCCATCTAAGGAAGACGTAAAAATAACTGTAGTTCTACCGAAACAAAATCAAAATGGAGACTGGTTATCTTATGGATTTTCGAACAAAGAAAGTTTAGATTCTTTTATTGAAAAAGACAAACAAAGGTTGAATAATACAATCAATCCCCTTGGTGTTGGAGGGAGCGGACCTAATAGTACAGATTTCTATGAACATGCAAATAAAGGTGGCGAGTATTTTTCTCTTAGTAGCGGTTTTAAAAATTTGCCTCCTAATTGGCAAAATAGAATTTCTTCTGTAAGTACAGCATCCCCTACTGCTAGCTATTCGACAACACTATGGGATCGTACTTCAACTGAAGGATATGGTAAAGGTATCGTCTTCAAACACTCTGATTGGTATGGTAAAACTGTAAACTTGAATGACTTTGCAATTTCAGCAGTTGAAGTTAAAAAGTAAAAACATAGAAATAAAGTGAAACTTTAATCAGTGGGGGTTTTGTTCATCCCCCACCTAACTTCTTTGCTTCCACTGAATTTTGAGGTGGGGATCTTACTGCCCGTTAATGCGGGATAAAAGGTGTCTTTACGTATGGAAAACACCTTTTATTTCTACAACTCTTAACTATTATTTTTCGTATTCCTACTTTCCAAAACTTTCTCCATATTATGAGTCGCCCATTCCATCATTAATAGAATCATTGGACGTAGTGATTCACCAAGCTCAGTTAACGAATATTCTACTTTAGGTGGAACTTCACGGTATACTTCACGATGGATGATGCCGTCTGCTTCAAGTTCTCTCAGCTGCAGTGTTAACATTCTTTGTGTGATATTAGGTTTTAATCTTTTTAATTCATTAAACCGCTTTGTACCATCTAATAAATGATACAAAATAACCCCTTTCCATTTTCCACCAATAACCTCAACCATAGCTTCAACTGGACAAGAATATTTATTTAGAAATGGGTAATTTATATTATTTTCATTCGAACAATCCATCATAACTCCTTTCCCTTACCAATAGTATCTTTTTTGATACTATAACACAAAAATGTGCGTACTTGTGTCAATGTTACTTTAAAAATATAATTTACTTACAAAATAAATTAACGAAAAGAGGAACTTTTATGACAAATACAAAAGAAATTACAAAAGAGAAAATTATGGAGGCTTTTCATTTCAGACATGCATGTAAAGAGTTCGATCCTATACACAAAATTTCAGAAGAGGATTTTAAATTCATTTTAGAAACAGGCAGATTATCTCCTTCTTCTTTTGGATATGAGCCTTGGAAATTTATTGTCGTACAAAATAAAGAATTAAGAGAAAAACTACAACCGTATTCATGGGGCGCTGGTGGGCAACTTGCAACAGCAAGCCACTTCGTCATTGTTCTTTCAAGAAACATTAAAGATATGCACTATGATGCAGAGTATATTAAATATATGATGAACGATATTATTGGATTGCCTGAAGACACTCAAAAAATTAGATATGAATTCTTCAAAAAGTTCCAGGAAACAGATTTTAACTTATTACAATCCGATCGTGCTGTATTTGATTGGGCATCTAAACAAACTTATATTGCTTTAGGTAATATGATGACGAGCGCAGCTCAAATCGGTATTGATTCTTGTCCAATAGAAGGATTTGATAAAGAGGAAGTAGATTCTTTACTTCGTCAAGAAGGCATTATACAAGGCGATAACTTTGAAGCATCAGTTATGGTTGCCTTTGGTTACCGTAAAGAAGAGCCAAAGCGTGATAAAACAAGACAGACTATGGATACAATTGTTGAATGGATTAAGTAATATAGCACACACAAATAATGCTCCTAATAGCTGGATACTTATACTAAAGAACTATCAGTCGTTTTTCTTATGTATGAATTTGATTTTTCATGGAAAGATATATTAGTATGTATACAGTTTGAGCGCTCTATTTTTTAGAGTCGAACAGGAGGAGAATGAATATGTCTGATATTGAAGTTGGCGAAGTGTTTACTCTTAGTGATGAGAATAACGAAGAGCAAGAAGTAGAAGTACTTGGAGCGATGGATGTCGAAGGCGCAGAATATATTGCAGTTGCCTTTGTTGAAGATATCCAAACAGAAACTGAGGAAGACATTGATATTTTCTTTTTAAAAGTAGAAGAAGATAATGAGTTTTCATACATTGAAAATGATGAAGAGTTTGATAAAGTATCTGCTGCGTTTGAAAAGATTTTGGATGAGCAAGAGCAAGAATAGTATGAATGAAAAACATGAGGGCGGATGCATATCCGCCCTCTTTTTATTTATTACTCATCCAGAGACTCACGCAGTAATTGCAGTACATCTTTCATCGCAAAAGGTCCATCTTTTTTAACATGCTCCGCAAATTCTGAAACGAGACGTAATGTTCTCACACTTTCGATTGGATGTTCTCCTGATGCACTTTCAGCTGAAAGCATAACTGCATTCGTCCCGTCCAGTACAGCTTGAAACACATCAGTCACCTCTGCTCTTGTTGGAATAGAATGATCTACCATAGATTGAAGCATTTGTGTTGCTGTAATGACATATGTATTCGTTCGATTACATTCACGAATCATCATTTTCTGTAAAAGGGGAATACATTGATATGGTAACTCTACTCCTAAATCGCCCCTTGCAATCATAATTCCATCTACTTCTTTACATATATCTTGAAAATTCTCGATTGCTTCCATCGTTTCTATTTTAGCGATTAAACTTGGAGAAGTTTCTTTATACTGTTGTATAAAATCTCGTATTTCTTTTATATGACTAGGTTTTCGTACGAAAGAACACGCAATAAAATCAACATCCTCTTCTAAAAGAAACTGAATATCTTTTTTATCTTTCTCTGTAATAGCTGGTAAACGAACAGTCGCACCTGGTAAATTAACTCCTTTATGAGATGAGATATTGCCACCTGTTTTAACCTTTGTTTCTATTTTGTCCGTACTTATCTTTTCAACAATTAATTCAACTTCTCCATCATTAATCAAAATTCTACTGTCTACTTTCACATCATTCGCAATTCCTTCATAATCAACACTTGCTTCTGTATTACTCCCTGTAACTGGTTGTGTATGTAAAATAAAAGAATCTCCTGCCTGAAGTGTAATTTGCTCTCCCTTCACTTCACCTAATCTTATTTTAGGACCTTGTACATCACCCAAAAATTTAATAGAGTCATCTAATGATTTCACTAAACGAATGATGTCTTTATGACTTTCATGCGTGCCATGCGATAAATTCAGTCGAACAATTTTCATACCATTCTTTATTAACTGTGCTAACGTTTCTTTATTATTACTTGCGGGTCCAATTGTACAAATTCGATCGATTGTCATTTTTGTCACCATCCTTTTTTTAATAAGTTTCCCATATGAACTTAAAAATAACAGAGATAATGACATGAATAGATTTAAATTTACACGAATTTCATAAAATTAAACCTGTATCCCTTGCTGGCTAAGCATTAGAAGATATATTCGCTTTTTTGCAAATGAAGACATGTTGAATCGAAAGTAAAAGAAAAGTTAAGTATGGGATAAACCATTGAGAGTTTCGAAATTTTCATATATTGTTTGAATTGAGTTCGAACTCAAAAATTTAAAAAGGTGGGAAAATTAGTGAATATGAAAAAATCTTTATCGGTGACAACTTTAGGGTTAGCGGTTTTAGGTTTTGGTTTTACTAATAACGCAAGTGCTTCAGAGGTCGATACTGTAGACAAGCAGCCCGTTTTAGTTGACTTTGATACAATTCAATCAACAAAAACATCTAGTGTTCCTAGTTTGACTGTTGCAGCTGCACCTAAGAATGACTCTAACATTAGCGTATATACTCCCTTTTTTGGTAACCCATATGCAGTTGCGAAATCGAAATCAACTACGACCGAAGACTATGTTTATGCAAAAGCAAGAACTTTCAATGGCGATGGCTCATTAGTAAATACGAAAAGTAATAGTGCAAAAAAATCATCCTTTGTAAATGCTACAGCGACCAACACAAGCGTTTATTATGGAGATGATTACGCTATCGGTAATCATACCTATAAATTAAGTGGTTATAATGATGTAAATCACGAAACAAAAGCCTTCTGGTAAGAAAGAGAAAAAAGATATGCATCTTGCATATCTTTTTTCTCTAATACTTTACATATATTGAGGTGCTATTTATGAAACAAATATATATTATTAGCGGTGTTTTACTTATTTCATTACTTACAATTTATATTTTGTTCAATACTTCAATCATACAACCTCATCCTCTTTCCATAGAAAATAAACGAGAGCAACAAACCAATACTATTTCTTACGGATTGAAGGATAATCAAGGCCAACATATCAACAATGGCAGTACAATTACTAGTGAGGATAATAAAATTAATGTAACATTATCATTCGTACATACTATTAATGAAAACCGAAAATATGGATTAATTGTTCTAGAAGATTACGAACAAAAACCTTTTAGAATAGAAGATACTACTAATGAAATATCACACTATTTTTTTGATATGAAACCAAACAGTTCAATTACTACGAAAATCTCTTTACACACCTCTCCTAATGGAAATGAATTAACCTTTTTAATAATTAAAAAACCTGAATACAAATTAAAAGATAATAACTTAAATAAAGCAGCAATTTTAGAAGATATTCTAAGTATGCGATATTCAATGCATCCTTTTCAGAAAGAAAACGAAAAAATAAAACTCTCCCTTATAGATCCAGATGCTATTTTAAAAGATGGTCTTTACGAACCATTATTTGTTACGAACCGTGAAGAGAACTTACAAACTGTCTTCTTTGAAAAGGAAGGCAAGCAATTAACCCTATCAAACGGTAATGAAACGAATGATGAAATGACTTACGCAATCGTAGCTTTTAAAGATTGGAAACAAGTTGAAATATTTAACAATAGAAAAGTCGTTTATACTAAGGTTGCACCTGAAACAAGACAAATCTTTAATTTCACATTGCCTTCAGTGGATCAGGAAAGTAATTTTCAACTCGTTGCTTTTCCATTTCCTTTTAAAGTTAGCGAAGAAGATTATATCAGTCAACAAGCATTCAGTTCCTTTCGCATCGTAATTGAAAATGATAATAAATAAGTTATACTGTGCACATTACAACAACCTAAAAAAGGCCTACTCACACGAGTAGGCTTTTGAAACTATGAAAGTTTCGTCAATAACTGATTTAAATCTTTTTTCGTTTTCGTCGTTAATGATTTCATTTTATTAATATCGATTTTTTCTTTCTCCGCTCCTACAATTAACGGATACATACTTTGACCGATTGTTTTAGAATCCGTCGGATGTGATGCTTCTAGCTCTTTTTCAATCACGTCCCACTTTTCATTAATTTGTTTGCCAAGCTTATTCACTGTTTCCAATTTTGGATTAGCAGCTAACTGCTTGTCCAAGCTATCAATTAATGCCACAACTTCTTTAACGTTCGTTTTCACAGCAACACTTTTCTTCGGATCTTTCGTTGTCTTTTCGTTATTGTTTGTGTTTGAGCTTGTACTTGTGCTTTGATCTGCTGTTTTCCCGCTAGTCGTTTGGTCATTCGTTTTTCCTGTCGTTTCTTTTTCTTTTGTTTTCACATTCTCATTTTGAGTTGACGTTTTGCCGTTACTTTCTGTTCCTGATGATTCTTTCGTATTTTTTGCATCTTTATCTGTTTTTTCATTTGAAGAAGTATTTGTTTCTTTTTCAGTATCTTTCGTTGTTTTGGACGCTTCATCTGCACTTGTCGTTTTTGCTTCTCCTTCATTTTGCGCTGTTACTTGCTCTTTCTTTTCTGCCTCTTTATCTGCTGATGGACTACAAGCTGCCATAGTAAGCATTGTACCAATTGTTATCGATGCGATAGCGACCTTTTTCATTTTCATATAAATCCCCCTATGTTTACTTTATTTATCCTCCCCTTTACGATTCGATTTCCCCTTAAAAAATCCCTTTTCATACGAATTACCATCTTTCCGACAGTAATCTTCATAATAATACGGACAAAAACTGATAAACTCATTTTAATATTCGAGTTTCTTCTACTTCATTTTTCTGCTCGTAAGTAAAAGAAAAAGAGTATATTGTCACATTAAGAATTACTATCTTTATATGACGATATACTCTTCTATCAAATTTTTATCTTTCTTGACATTTTATTTATACAAAAAAATAAAATTTCCTTTCGTTTTTTGTTTCTCAACATTTGTTAACATAATATTTTTATGAATAACCACCATTCGAGTGAATAACTTGCCCAGTAACCCATTTCGCTTCTTCACTTACTAAAAAAGAAATTAAGCGCGCAGCATCCATTGTTTCTCCAACTCTACCTTGCGGGAATTTCCATACTAAATAATGTTTTAATTCCTCTGTAATCCACCCTGTATTTGTTGGTCCTGGATCAACGGCATTAACAGTAATCCCCTTCTCCATCGCTACTGGTGCTACTGACTTTGTAAATGCTTCAATTGCCCCTTTCGTTGCTGCATATGCTAGTTCATCTGGCATTGGACCTACTGACTGTCCTGAAGTAAGATTAATAATACTCCCGCCCGTTTTAAGTGAATAATGTTTTATAAACAATGAACTTAATAGCATAGTAGCCCGAATATTAACTGTATAATGTTTATCCAACTGCTCTACATCTAATTCCTCAATTCTCGTATGAGTAGAATATACTGCATTATTAACTAGAATAGATGGATCACCTAACCGTTCTGATACCATATAAAACAAACGATTTGGCGAATAAGACTGCGATAAATTGATTTCTGCCATTTCACATCGAACATCGTAACTTTCAATTTCCTTTTTCAGCAAAAAGGGTTCTTGATCACTCATTCCCCATGGCATCGCTTTATCATACTTTGGCCAGTACGTGAAAAAAATGTCTATCCCCTTTTGAGCAAGCACCTTGCATACAGCTGCACCAATTCCATTCAGACGAGTTGCCCCTGTTACAATTGCTATTTTCTTCACCTTTTTCTCCTCCATCTATACACAGATCCCCTGCATGAATACAGAGGATCTATCTTCTTATTGAATATTTGACAGTATACGTTCAGCACCTAATTTTAACATTTTAATAAAGATATAATTTACAATCGTAAACATTACAAATAAAACGATAAACATAACCCACAGTCCGACATTAAGGAAGAAGTATAATACACTTACTCCCCCCACAATAATTAAAGCTATTAAAATATTAGCTAAAAAATTCCACAAAGTGGTATATCGGCTCTTAAATAATTTCTGCTCTGTATCCCAATGAATATCTGCAGTTTGCGCGTCCCAGCGTGTTCCGATTAAATTAATTAATAACAACCCGTTCGCACTTAGTAAAAACCACAGTATCATAAAGACTGGAGAAATCCCAGCTACAACTGCCATCGTAATACCGAATACTGCTAAAATGATCACATTAATTAACCAAGCAGTGATTGCTTTCGCAAAAAAGATATCCGAAGCCTTTACTGGTAAATAACGATTCACAAACCAAGAGCTTCCATCTCGCGAAAATGACGTTGTTGCAATGACGTTACTACCCATTAAAAATAACGATGCACAAAGACCAACACCAATTGCAAATCCTGTTGTCTTTGGATTGTTAATATACTCTGTAATAAACTTTAAATTTCCATCTTGCACAAATAAAATAAAGAACAACATAATTGGCATAACGAAAGTTTGTACAATGCAATTTAAGAAAAATTGTGGTGTACGGAATAACGTTTTAAATTCTTTTTTCACATACGCTTTTAAATGCGAACTTTGTACTGTTGATTTCTGTAAACCTTCCGCCGAAATAACTTGTTTCTTTGCTGTACTCGTTGAAAGTCCAATAACCCCTTTTAAATATGTACGCTCTGCTATGTAATAAAACAACACAAAGAAGACAAATGAAATAACTGCAAAGATTATTACATATAAAGGTCCCTTCCAATTTGCATTTTCTACTAATGCCACTGCTCCAAAATATGTAGTTGGAAAATAATTTGTCATTTGTACTAAAAGAGAAGATTGATTATTTACAAGGTATTCCGCAGCCCCATCTCCAGAAAACGCACTTTTATTTCTCCACTGCATAAATACGTTAATTCCTACAATAAATAATATACTTACGATTCCAATAAATATATTTCCTCGATCTTTATTTTTCGCTATATTTGTATACCTCATAATAATTGTCATCAGTAACGAAGCTAATACTAACGGCACGATTGGGAAGAGTAAGTAAATAAAAATCATATATATGTAATATGTAATAAATGCGCCACTTTTTAAACCGTACGTAATGAAGATTGGTAATAAAATAAATGAACTCATTACGTATTGTGTAATTAATACCGTTAAAAATTTTGCCGAAATAATTTGCGCTGGTTTTAATGGTAACGGCAGTAACATTTCAATATCATTGCTGTAGTAAAATACAGTTAAAATGTTCGTTATACTCATTAAAAATACCCATATACTCGCAATCGCAAGTCCCATTGCAATAATCATTCCCGGCCCTTGCCCTAATTGTTTCAGACCTTCATACATTCCGTGCGTCATCGAACCAAATATTAAAAATCCAACAAATAAAATAGCTGCAAATGAAAATAAATACGCCCATCGCTTCTTCTTATCTGCTATAAAATCTGCGTAATTTAACTTTAATAGTACCTTCGTTAACGTCCAAATTTTACTCATTGCCCGTCATCTCCAAGAACATTTTTTCAAGTGATTCATTGGATTTAAAATGATCTCTCATTTCATCTAAATTTCCTTTAAACTGCAAATTCCCCTTATTAATAATAGCAACCCGGTCACATATTTTTTCCGCTACTTCTAATACGTGTGTAGAGAAAAATACAATCTTTCCTTTATCCGCATGTTCTCTCATCATTTCTTTTAAAATATATGCAGATTTCGGATCAAGCCCTGTTAACGGTTCATCTAAAATCCATACATCTGGTTCATGCACGAGCACACCAATAATAACGATTTTTTGTCTCATACCGTGCGAATAACTTTGAATTTGATCAGATAATGCATTATAAAGATCAAACTTCTTCGCTAAAGACTCTATTCGTTCTTGTCTTACTTCTTTCGGCACTTCATACATATCAGCCATAAAGTTTAAATATTCAATTCCTTTTAAACGTAAAAACATATCTGGGCTATCCGGCACATAACCAAACGTCTTCTTCGCTTCCATCGGCTCTTCCATAATATTTTTTCCGTTAATCGTAATCGTCCCTTTGTCCACCCCGTGAATGCCAGTAATCATCTTAATTGTCGTGGATTTACCCGCACCATTCGGTCCTAAAAATCCAAAGATTTCGCCGCTAGGTACAGATAAACTTAAATCTTTTACTGCATAGGTAGACCCATTATAACTTTTTGACACATTCGTAATTTCAATCATTCCATCCAATCCTTTCCTTAATTACCAAATAACTATATTGATATTATAGCATACTTCTATTTTAAGATTTTTACATTTTTCAGTTTATTTAACCTTTAAAATAAATATACACCCCTAATCCAACAACTAAAACGACAGCTAGTATAATATAAATCATTGTTAATCGTTTAATATTCCCCTTTGTCGCTTTGCTATAATTTGCATCACCATTCCGCCCAATTAACACCGTCGCAATGACAGTAATCACTACAAGTAATACAACGATCATGATCCAAGTTAGCATTTCTTCCTCCCCCTCCTTACAACCATTTTACAATATTATCCTCTTTATTTCGCAGCATATTTCCTCTTTTTACTATTATTATGAAGCAAACTGGAAAACTATTATTACCATTCCTATCCAATTGTGATATATTTGTAACATAACGTGACTTATTTCTAACAACGTAAGGAGGACCTATCATGAAAACAACTTGGATAAAATATTTAGGATTTCTCGGTTTCTTCGGTTTCCTCGGATTTTTTTATGAAAAAGGATTGTTTACTATGTTCTGTTTCTTCTCCTTTTTCACATCGTATAGAACAGTTCAACACGATGAACTGTTTGAACAAATTGTCAATAAATCGTGTCGCAATGCATTTATCGTTACATTACTAACTACCGCTATCATTATATTTATTGAAATGTTATTTCCAAACCCGGCGCTACAAGAAATTGATATCGCTCTTATTTTCGGCACACTCATTATTACGTTCGGTTTTTCTATGTTCTTTTATGATAAACCTGTTGATGAAATGGAAGATGCACCATGGCGTTCGTAACGAAGATAAAAGAATACCGCGCAAAATTGAACATGACACAAGAAGATTTAGCGAAGCAAGTTGGTGTACGCCGTGAAACAATTAGTCATCTCGAAAAAGGTAAATACAATCCTTCCTTACAACTTGCTCACGATATAGCGAAGGCACTACATAGTACAATTGATGAGATTTTTATTTTTGAGGATTGATTAAAGGCGTCCTGTCACCAGAATCACATAAAAAAATACCGTCATTCTTTCCAAGAAGAATGACGGTATTTCTCATTGATTATCCATATAAAACCGCATGAAATACGCCTAATAGTAAGTATTGATCCTCCATGTAATCTCCAGCATATGCATTCATCTCGATGTAATACGTATCTTCCTCAAGACGAATATTCCAATCTGCAATTACATAGCCTTTTCGTAATAATTTCCCCATTCCAAATGAAGTTTTATGAACAACATATTCTTCTGCCTTATATGTAAAGGTAAATATGAAATTTGCATCCAATAACTTTCCGTCACATACAAGTATTTCATGCTCTGCATCATTATTATCGATGTACGTTACTAAAATCTTTCTTTGGCGCTGCCTACTTACATCCTTTGCAATGATGCGAATATTGCCCTTACTATCCTTTATTTCATAAATGATATTACTACCAATTTTCGGAATAAAATCCAGCACTCTCATCAGCGTATTTTTATAATAGCCCCGTACTACGCCTACTTGCTCGCTTCCATTATAAACCTCTACCGGCGTCGTATCTGCTTTGCTATCACACGGTCGTTTGTAAGAAAGCTGCATCATTCGCTCTCCTCTTAAGTACTGATCAAACGTCACAGGATATTCTATCATGCGCAGTTCTTTATTTAGCTCATACAAATAGCGTTGAACACTCTCTATTAATGTTGTAGTAGCTATACGCTCTTGAAGTTCAAATTCTTGCCAGCTGGAAGAAACATTCCATTGATTATGATCCTCTTTATAGAAGAAACCAAGAATTACCTCTTCACGGTCAGCCGTTTCATATTTCATAGGTACGTTTTGCCCGTGTTGAACTTGTTCCATCCACTGACCTAAATAAATGCCCAGCTCTGCAACCTTCATACGTGACTTTTGAAAAAATACTCTGTCATCCATACAGATTGTTAAATCCCCTTCGATAAAACCATTTGTATAAGCAACATACCGTGGCTCATTCGTCTGCGGAATAACCTTGTCTAACTCAAATAAAAACGTTAACATCCTTCATTCACCTCTAGTTGTTACACTAATCATACATGACATCGCATCACTCTGAGAAACTATTTATATACGTATATTTAATTCACGCATTATAACACGTGAATGACCTTGTATAGTAGCGTTATTTTTTGTTCTATATCTTAGTATATGAACTTATATGAGCGATTTTTCAAATATATCTATCGCAACTTACAATATATCAACGATTTTTCAAATATATCGATTTTTCGACAAATATCAGCACAATTAAAATGAAGCTACCTTTTCTTCAGCCACTTCTACAATTTCTAAAATTTGTAGCAGACTCTCCACTTCATAAGTCGGATTAACACTCGTCTTATTCTCTTTCAAACTCGGATTATACCAACACGTATCAATGCCGAAGTCTTCTCCGCCTTTCATATCAGAAGTTAGCGAATCTCCGACCATTAGTACACTTGATTTATCCGTAATTCCAAATTTCTCAAATGCATAATCAAAAATCTCACGCGCTGGTTTTTGATGACCAACTTCTTCAGAAATAATAATGTGATCAAAGAAATTACATAAAGGTGAATTTCCGATTCTTGATTGTTGCACCTTCGTATATCCATTCGTAATAATACCTAACTTGCAATCTTGTAGATTTTCACATAATTGTACTGCGCCTTCTATAAGGTGTACTTCTTTCCCTAAGTTTTCAAGATATACATCACTAAATTGCTGCGCATCTACGTTTATATTATGAAGTGCAAATAATTGTCTAAATCGATCTACTGCTAATTCACTTAGCGTAATCATTTTATTTTCTAAATCTCTCCATAATCCATTACTAATCTCTTTATAACTTGCAAGATAATCATTATACCCTGTAGGCATACCAAACTGTACAAACGCATTATGTAATGCGTGTCTTTCCGTTTCAGGGAAATCTAATAATGTATCATCTACGTCGAATAATATAACTTTGTATTTCATGATGTTTTCCTCAACTCCTATATTCTCATAGCTTAATTATAACAACAATAAGAAAAGGAGGCTAATTAAAACCAGCCTCCCTTCTTCTTACTTATCTTCCAGCAATAACTCTTTCATTTCCTCTAACGACTCTTTCGTAAAGCCAAGAGCCCTTTCAGCGTATGCTTCAACTGATCCGTATTGCTTTTGAATTTCACCAATCGCAGCTTGCAAGTATTCAGCACGTGCTTCAAACATTGCACCTAATATCGCTCTGCTCTCATCGTTTTGTAATTTCGCACCTAAAAAGGCCATCATTTTTTCATTTAGCTTTTCACGAAATCCGTTACTTAGTAAGTAGTCTTCCATTACTGTTTTTTCTGGTACACCTAGTAAAAGTAGTAATAATGCTGAACCAAATCCAGTACGATCTTTTCCAGCTGTACAGTGGTTTACTAACGGTAAGTTTTCCGGGTTTTGCGCTAAGTTTAAGAAGCTCACGAATGCCTCGTTACCACTTACGAAACCTTGGTTCATTTTCACAAGATATTCACCTGGTTTTCCTAACATAGAAAGGTCACCAACTTGGAAAAACTCATTTATATTTAAGTCTTTCGCTAAGTCTTGCATAACTGGTAAGCACACTTGACGAGCACCCGTAATTTCTGGATTCGGCTTATGCTTCACTTCAAAGTCTGTACGATAATCGCAAATTAACTTTAAGCCAGACTTTTGCAAATAGGCAATATCCCATTCAGTTAGCCCTGCTAATTCTTCAGAACGATATAATTTGCCCCATTTTACTTTACGGCCTTCAGTCGTTTCATATCCTCCCATATCACGGAAGTTAAACGCACCTTGTAATGGCAATCTACGCTCGGCTACTGTTACTGCTTGTCCATTACTTCCTACTAATCTAAAATATGGACGTTCATTTTCACTCGGGTTTTCAATTGTATATGATAATTCTCCATTTACCGTTGCAAGTAGTTCTCCATTTTCTTCAATATGATCTGGTGAAGTACTCCAATAAATACGAACTTCTTCTATATTATTTTCCCACTTTATTTGTAACGTATTATCTTCAATTCTTTCTACAGTTGCTTGTAGCCAATTTCTTTGCTGCTCCATTCTTTCACCAACGCTTTCTCATATAATCGAATCTTTCTTTATTGTATTATAGGAATATCTATTTTGTCGTTCTCATTTTTCTTTTTATCTTACAAAGAGGCAAAAAGTTCTTTTACTTGTTCATAAGTTGTACACGGATTCCCTCGAAAGACATATGCAATTTGTTCATCACCTAAATCTTTATATACAACTGTCCCGCGATCAGGGTGCGAATAAATAGTCCCCTCCCGCTATACGAGTTCGAGAATATAGACCATTCATCCTCCTAAAACACCCTCACATACCGCTCAGTACAACTTAGCAGCTGACATCCATTCTTTTCAAAAACATCCTTCATCCATTCATTTTGTATATTTGTCTCACCAATATAATAAGATGCACCTATTTCCTTTAAGACAAACAACGCACCTGCAAATAATGCAGCTTCATATCCCTTATTACGCATATTTGGAGTAACTGCGAAGTACATAAGTTTCCCTTCTTCTAACGTACCTCTTTCAATATGCGGGATTACAATTCCTATCGGCTTTTCATCGACATTCGCTGTTAAGCAATGTTCTTTCCATTGCTCACCAATTTCTTGTAGCATCATATGCACAAATTGATCATGAACGACTGGTTCTCCCGTCGCTTCATTCCACAGTGAATAAAAAGCCTCTTCCCCTACTTCTTCAATTAACTTAAAATCAACTTCACTTTCTATATCTTCTACTTCGTATATATCTTTAAATACAATCATGCTTTCCGTAACATATTCAAATGAATACGTTTCAAAACATTTTTTATACACATCATAATTTGGGCTTTTTGAAGAAATTTCAAAATGTAGTTTTTCTAATTCACCTTTTTTAGCTTCAGCAACGCAATATTGCATCATTTCCTCTAATTGCTCTTCTGTAAAAATCTCTGCATTATTTTCTTTTATCATAATAGAAGAAGCACTTCTTCTTATTTTAAAATGTTTTTCTAACTGTTCTATCGTCGTCATATTCTTCCCTCATCTATATCATACTCGAATTTCTAATCGTTCTCCTTGCATGAGCAGGATTGTCCTTGAATATATAGAATACTAGAAAAGATCGCATCTTTAAAGTGCGGAGGAGGTTCTCCAGTGGATATTACAGCATTGCAACAACAGTTAGAGCTTATACAACAAAATGACTATACGCAACTACAGCATATAGACGTAAATGAGTTAACTTTGAACATGCTTCAGTATATCGGAACGACTGATAGCTACGTTCGTTACCAACTTATATATAAATGTTTTGCGCATTTCATTCATCATGAATTCCTTATGGACGATCAGCTGAAATTACTTCTGCAAACTTGTTTAAGTGATGAGTATTTATATTGTGACATTTACTCCCCACATACAGATGGGGTTTTCACACGTTCTTACACTGTTTCGTTAATTGCGTTAATACTCCAATTCGCTAATTCGCACTACTTTTGTACAGAGGAGGATATCGAAGAAATAAAAAATAAACTCATTACATATACAAACTTAGAAACGGATTTTCGAGGCTATATTGAAAACAAAGGATGGGCTCATTGTCTTGCTCACGTATCTGATGCTTTCACCGAAATTGTTCATAATACGTATACGACCTTTGAATGGTACGAAGAATTAATTCATTGTTTATTAAATAAAATTTTTATTCCATCTGACCTTTTTCATAATAATGAAGATGAACGCATTGTTACTCCATTACTAGCAATGCTGTATCATGATTTTCCTCAAAACGAGTTAATTTCTATTATTCATAAAAAAATAAAAAGGCTTCCTCAAATTAGAAAACGCCTTTCACTTAATGAGTATTGTATTTTATGCGCCAACATTAAAACCTTTTTACGCACATTATTTTTCAGAACGAAAGATGACCATAACTTAGCTTTTACAGCGCGTAAAACAGAAAGAATGTTAAAAGAACTCCCTAACTATTATTAAATACAAGGAGCAAAAATATGGGCTACATTGAAGACATGAGAAATCTAGTAGGAAATCATCCACTTATTTTAATAGGATCACATGCCATTATATTAAATGAAAAAGATGAAGTATTACTGCAGCTTCGGACAGATTTTAACCGATGGGGCATTATTGGGGGTGCCTTAGAATATAACGAAACGTTAGAAGGTGCTTTAAAACGAGAAGTATTTGAAGAAACTGGACTTATTATTAAAAATCCAGAACTATTCCGTACATACTCAGGGCCAGATTTCTTTCAAATCTATCCAAACGGCGATCAAGTACATGGTGTACTCGTTGTTTATATTTGCCGCGAATTTCACGGGGAGCTTATATGTGATAAAACTGAGTCAAAAGAATTACGTTTCTTTCCGTTTGATGAGTTACCTAGTACTCTTCATCCAGTCATTGAGGGGATTCTTCGCGATTTTCATCACTCTAATTAAAAATATAAATAAAACAACCTCATTTCCCGTCATTACAACGTGAAATGAGGTTGTTATCGTTCACCGTAAATCCCTATTTCCCCAAAATGATATTAACGCTCTCTTTCTACAACTTTATATCCCTTTATAAAAAGGATAGTTATATAAGAAACAATAAATGAAAGAATAGTATACATGCCAACCCAAAAGAAAAATGCTGGATCGTGCACTGTAACACTTAACATAAGAAAAATAAGAAATGTTACAATTGGCATCGCGTAAAATGTACCTACTTTATATGTCACAGCTATTGAAAAAATACAAATAAGCAATGGATATATACAGAAAATAAAAATGATTTCACTCAATGTTATGTCCCCCTTTCTGCAGAAATAATAGGTTTCTCGTAAACATTTGGGGGAACAACAAAATTTTATTTTTTATTAGTAAATATAATGTTAGATTGTTATCTCAATCTGATTCCCTTCAGGATCACTTACTACACTTTCATAGTAACCATCCCCTGTAGTTCGTGGGCCGTTTAACACAGGGTACCCTGCTTCTCTTAATGTATGAGTTAATTCGTTCACCTTTTCTTTATTACCTACAGAAAAAGCAATATGCGCATATCCTACTGTTTGTGTTTTTATTTTATCGTCTATCCCTACTTGTCTCATAAGTTCTAGACGCGCACCACCTTCAAAAGTTATGAAATAAGATTCAAACTGCTTTTTCGGATTGTGATATAAGCTATTTTCTTCACCACCGAAGTACTGTTTATAGAAATCACACATTCCTTCTAAATCATTCACCCAAATTGCTACATGTTCAATTTTCATAATCGACACCTTTTCTTTTATGTTATTCAACTGGCAATTGGATGCTTCATTGCCAGTACATTTAATTTTCTTTATTTGTTCTCGTAATCATAAGATCAAGTCCAAGGCTTTTTAACCCATATAAATAATCTTCTTTCCAGTTGCTCACTGTTATTTTCGGAATATGTTCTGCCGGAATGTACTGCGGACAACTTTTTACAATTTGATCTATTACAAATTGATTCACTTCATCATCACAGAAGATAAACGTATGAGGGTTAATAATAGCTATACATGTAGCTATTAAACGAGTAATAGCATCTATATTATATTCCTCTGAATTATGCGAATCCCCACTTCTCAAAGCTTGTAAGAAATTTTTATTATCATACTGCGGAACGAAAGATATCTCTCCTGAGAAAAATGTACTTCCGCGTACGACATCTCCATTTACCATAATCCCCGCACCTGGGCCATTTTGACCTGAATACAAATATACAAGAGAGGAATTGTCATTATTCCTCGTGTTTTTATGATACCCGAGCACTGCAGCATTCATATCGTTTTCTATTACTACTGGTATAGAAAACAGTTCCTCAAAGTGACTTTTCAAATTAAAATTTTGAAACTTTTCATATCCAGGAATATAGAAAATACGCCCATTATCGACCGCACCAGGGACACCAATTGATATAGAACTTATTTTTGGAAACATAGCTATAAGACTTTCTATATGTTCTGTTAATACGCTTAGTCCCGCATCAATTAATGCACTTGAAGTACTCCCTTGTTCTTTTACTTCCCCTAAACAGTTAAAAATTGTATAATTCGTCTCATTTTTTTCTAAAAATATCGCTAATCCTAACATATATTCTGGATTATACGCATATCGTTTCGCTCTTCTTCCGCCACTTGAATCATCTAAACCGACTAAAGTGACTTCACCATCTTGTTTCATATTTTCTATAAATTTACTTATCGTTGGAAAACTAATTTCTAATGTATTACTAAGTTCAACTTTCGTCGCACTTCCTTGCTCTAGAAGAGCCGTACGAATGCCGCGAAGGATCGTCTCTTTAATTGATTTTTGAGTAACAAATTGTTCACTCAAATCGCTCACCACCTTAATCAACATACTTATTAAACACTTTTAATAAGTTGCGTTGACAATATATCATACATCA
The DNA here is from genome assembly GCF_038006965.1 of Bacillus sp. FSL K6-1338. Taxonomy (NCBI): domain Bacteria; kingdom Bacillati; phylum Bacillota; class Bacilli; order Caryophanales; family Bacillaceae; genus Bacillus; species Bacillus sp. FSL K6-1338. Next base: position 3,192,234 of record NZ_JBBOWI010000001.1, read on the forward strand.
TTTTCTAAAGCAATAGAGATGATATATTTCCGCTGCATGCAATCCTTATTTAGCTCGGTGTATTCTCTCTTGTAATAGACGATACAATTCCAGACAAAAGAACAAATAATAAAACCGCTAGCAAGGCATTACGTATTCCGAATGCTTCCCCAAGTATCCCTAAAAATGGTGGTCCGACTAAAAAGGCTGTATAACCAATGATAGAAACTGCAGCAACATTAGAAGTCGCATTTTCACGGTCATCTCCAGCAGCTGACAGACCAATTGGGAAACCTAGCGCTGCACCAATCCCCCACAGTACTACACCAAATGCTAGAAAATACGAATTACTCCCAAATATTACGATTGAAATTCCTAGAATCGCCATCATAATAGTGGCACGTACGACAGCGACACGACCGAATCGATCAAGGAAATAGCTGCTACACATACGAGTTAACGTCATTGCTAATACAAAAATTGCGTACATAATAGAACCTGCCACTATACTTTGCTCATGTCCATCTACCATCACGATAGGTAGCCAATCATTTGCACTACCTTCTGCAAATGCCATTCCAAGCACAAAAAGACCAATTAAAAGCACCTTTTTTTCCATACGTAAGGAAGTACGCTTCTCTCTCCTTTTGTTCCGCGATTTCTCCTTCTTTCCTGTTCCATGCGGAAGAAAACGATACACCATACATACAAGTAATAGAAATATGACCGAAATCACAAGAAACTGATACAGAATCGGGATGTGAAGCGACGCTGCGACAGAACCACTGAGCGCGCCTACTAAAGTTCCTACACTAAAAAAGCCATGGAATTTCGGAAGAAGAGTTGTTCCTAATTTCTGCTCAATGGAAGAACCTTCTACATTCAATGCGACTTCCGCCAATCCGTAGCCTACTCCAAATACTAGTAAGCTACTAAAAGCCCCCATACTAGAAACAAAATAAATATTTATACCTAAACAAATCAATCCAACAATCATAAAAAACATACTGCCTATAATAACGTCTCTAGCTCCCTTACAGTCAATGAAGCGGCTTGCACTCAGTAAACCAATTATTGAACCAACAGATAGTCCGAACAAAATCCAGCCCATTTCTGCATTTGACACTGCTAACATATCTCGAGTAGTTGCTGTTCTTGAAATCCATGTAGCAAATGCCACACCTGGCAAAGCAAATAAGAGAAAAAGAGCATTTCGAGAGGCAAGTAATCTCTTTTTATGATTGTCCGCACTATATTTCTCCATATGAAACACCTTTCACATTGTCTATACGATAATTTACGAACTGTTGAAAACGCCCTTTATTCTTCTATCGTTTTAATAACTTTAGCTGGATTACCACCAACTACTACATTATGAGGTACATCTTTTGTCACAACTGCCCCTGAAGCAATTACAGCGTTGTCTCCAATTGAAATACCAGGGTTAATAATAGCTCCCCCGCCAACCCAAACATTGTTACCTACCTTTACTGGCTTTCCATATTCTTTACCAGAGTTCCGCTCTACCGGATGCAACGGATGCGTAGCAGTATAAATGTGAACACCTGGTGCAAACATACAATTATCACCGATTCGCACTTCACAAACGTCCAAAATCACACAATTAAAATTTGCGAAAAAGCTCTTTCCAACATGGATATTGTAGCCATAATCACAACGAAAATCAGGATTAATTTGGGCTTTCCCATCAGCTGAAGAACCTAAAAGCTGATTTAATAACGTAAAACGTTTTTCATCTCCTATCTCCATCGCCTCATTATAAAGGCGTGTTAAACGTTTTGCTTCAGTTCTATCAGCTACTAACTCTTCATCATCTGGCATATACATTTCTCCTGCCACCATCTTTTCTTTCTCCGTTTTCATACATTCATCTCCTTTTTTATTGAATGAGATCCACTTATTAAACTTCTTTAATAAGTGACTTAAATTATACTTATTAAACACATTTAATAAGTAACCCTATATTAGCATACTTTTTAACATATGCAACTAATAAGTTTTGAAAAGAAGTGCGAATTCCTTGCTCTACATATCAATATGAAGAATATTATATAGATAAACAAGGGAACGCTCAGCGCCCCCTCTCAAATCCAATCCGTTTTTTAATTTCAGCTAAATTTACCTTCGCGATTTCTCTTGCCCGCTCAGCACCTTTTTCTAACGCTTCGTATAATAAATTTGGCTCATTCATATACCTAGCGTATTTCTCACGAGGTCCAGCTAACTCACGATCTACAACGCGAAACAACTCTTTTTTCACATCACCCCATCCGATTCCAGTCTCATATTTTTCACGGATCGACTGTATTTCAGCCTCTGTCGCAAATTCTTTATAAATTATAAATAACGTTTCTAGTTCTTTCGGTTCATTCGGAAGTGAAGAATCTGTTTTGATTTTAAATATTAACTTTCGTAGTTTTTCTTTCTCTGCAAATAATGGGATTACATTCCCGTAACTTTTACTCATCTTTCTTCCATCAAGTCCTAGTAATATTGCTCCTTCTTCTTGTATGACATACTCCGGAAGTGTAAATGTCGTGCCGAATGTATGCTTAAAATACGTCGCAATATCACGTGCAATTTCAATATGCTGAATTTGATCTTTCCCAACTGGTACATGAGTAGCTTGAAATAGTAATATATCCGCCGCCATTAAGATCGGATACGTATATAATCCCATATTCACTCCTGCATCTATCTCTAAACCCGCTTCTTTATTTTGCTCCACCTTCGCTTTATACGCATGAGCACGGTTCATAAGTCCTTTCGGAGTTAAGCAAGCTAATATCCAAGCTAATTCTAGAATCTCCGGCACTTCTGTTTGTCTATAAAAAATAACATCTTCCCCAAGTCCAAGCGATAACCAAGTAGCTGCTACCTCTTTCGTATAACTGCTGAACTTTTCTGAATCATGCACAGCATTTAATGCATGATAATCAGCTATAAAGTACAATGCTTTTCCTTCATTATTCTTTAACATTTGTAATGCAGGTTTAATCGCGCCAATATAATTTCCTAAATGCGGATAACCTGTCGGCTTAATTCCTGTTAACATTATTTTTTCACTCACACTAACTCCTCCTTTCTCAAAATAAAAAGAGCCTCTCATCCTTAAAAAGGACGAGAAACTCCCGCGGTACCACCTTAATTAGCTATCATTATAGCTCACTTCAACTTCTTAACGTGAAGTAACCGTCTTTACCTACTCATTTCAGTTAGAAGCTCCAGAGCCCATTCCATATTCATCCCTTACTGATTCTCACCACATATCAGCTCTCTGAAAAGTTTCGAATATGTACTCTTCTCTTTCATTGCTTTTTCGTTATTTTTTTACAGTTTATCACATTCCACTTCCAAACAAACCCGAATTTTCTATTTTATATAGCAGGAATTTCCACTTCAATTGTCTAATCTTATATAGGTTTGCAGAAATATTCAAAACAACTTTGGAGGTTTTTTCATGGTAAAATATATATCCATTTTAGGTTCCACAGGATCCATCGGCACATCTGCATTAGATGTCGTTTCAGCTTATCCTGAACATTTCAAAATCGTCGGTTTAACCGCAAATTATAACATTGATCTTCTTGAGCAACAAATCAAAACGTTTCAACCTCGTATTGTAAGCGTTGCGACAAAAGACTTAGCAGACACGCTTCGTACGCGTATTTCAGCAAATACAAAAATCACACACGGGACTGATGGCTTAATTGCAGTAGCTACTCACCCTGATTCAAATCTTGTATTAAGTTCTGTTGTCGGTGTTTCAGGATTACTCCCAACAATTGAAGCATTAAAAGCGAAGAAAGATATCGCTATTGCTAATAAAGAAACTTTAGTTGCAGCTGGACATATCGTAACTGAACTAGCGAAACAAAACGGATGTCGCTTAATTCCAGTAGATAGTGAGCATTCAGCTATTTTCCAATGTTTAAACGGAGAAAATAATAAAGAGATTGAGAAGTTAATTGTAACAGCTTCCGGTGGTGCTTTTCGTGATAAAACACGTGAAGAAATGCAAACGTTACAAGCTAAGGACGCTTTAAAACATCCAAACTGGTTAATGGGCGCAAAACTAACGATTGATTCTGCCACATTAATGAATAAAGGATTCGAAGTAATGGAAGCGAGATGGCTATTTGATATTCCGTATGAAAAAATTGATGTAATGATTCATAAAGAAAGCATCATTCATTCTTTAGTAGAATTTATTGATGGATCAGTTATGGCACAGCTCGGTGCTCCTGATATGAGAATGCCTATTCAATATGCGTTTCACTATCCTACTCGGCTACCTTCTTCCTATAAAAAATTAAATTTATTAGAAATCAGTAGTTTACATTTTGAAAAACCAGATTTAGAGAAGTTCCCTTGTCTACAATACGCATATGAATGTGGCAAAATCGGTGGTACTACTCCCGCTGTATTAAATGCAGCAAATGAAATTGCGAATGCACGATTCTTAAAAAATGAAATTGTCTTTTTCGATATTGAAAAAACAATTTACAAAACAGTTGAAGCTCATCATAACGTAAAAGACCTTTCACTAGATGCTATATTAGAAGCGGATCAATGGGCGCGCCAATATGCAAATGAATTGTTAATAAAAAAGAGCTAAAACAGTTCCCACTGTTTTAGCTCTTTTTTCACGTATTCAACTTAACAAATCTATAACCGTGCGTAACTAACACTTTTAATATCGCGTATCCTGGAATGGCTAAAATAATGCCCATAATCCCGAATAAGTTTCCGGCAGTTAAAATGATAAATATGATTGTAATTGGGTGAATATCTAGCTTTTTCCCCATTACTTGAGGAGAAATAAATTTACCTTCTGCTAATTGTACAACCATCATAACAATGATTACTTTTAACACCATTGCTGGCGAGTCAATAAATGCGATAATTAACGCTGGTGTAATAGCAATAATTGGTCCTACGTACGGAACGATATTTACAATCATCGCTAAAATCGCAAGTAGTACCGCATATTTAATACCGATAATAAGGTAACCGATTAATAGCATAATACCGATAAACAAGCTCACGATAATTTGCCCTCTAATATACGAGCTAATCGCATAGTGCATATCATCTAGTATTCTCATTGCTGCTGGTTGTCTTTGTTCTGAAATGAATTTTAAGAAGTGATTCGGCAATTGTTCGCCATCTTTTAAAAGATAGAACAATATAAATGGAACCATTACAAATGTTAAAACAACCTCTGTAACAGTACTCAAGAATCCAGTTACATTCCCAGTTACTGATGATAATGACTTTGTAAAATCAACTGTATAGTCTTTTACCATATTCGCAACATTAATATTTAAATTCTCCTGAATTTTACCAAGTAAATTACTTTCCCCGAATCTACGCGCTGCTTGTTCAATCTCATGGCCAAAGTACGGTAAGTTATCAATTAATGCATCAATTTGATCTTTAATAATAGGGATAACAGTTACAACTAAAAACACAAATAATCCGATTACTATTAAGTATATTGAGGCTATCGATACGATTCTTGAAACACCTTTCTTTTCTAAAAGTGAAACGAATGGATGCAAAATATAGAATAGCACGCCTGCCAATAGTACTGGGAAGAAAATTGTTTTTAAAAATACGATAAACGGTGTAAAAACAAATGATATTTTTGTTAGTAATAAAATATTAATAAACAATAACGCAAATCCAAGCAATACCGCCAAATAATTTTGTTCTCTAAAAAACTTTCTTAACTTATCTCTTTTTCTTATATTTATTTTCTCCAATGAAACCACCTCTTCGAATGATGAAAAGCCCTTATTCAGGGCTCTTCATCATAATCTATATCTCTATTTCCTTGCAGCTTTCACTACAAATGATACAATAAGAATTAACACGATTGCACCTAATAATGCCGGCACGACATGAATCCCACCAAATGATGGCCCAAAGGATCCAAATAATCTACCACCTAACGAAGCACCTAATAAACCTGCGATAATATTTCCGAACATACCACCTGGGAAATTTTTACCCGTTATAGAACTAGCAATTGCACCTATAATAGCACCAACTATTAATGTGATAATCCATCCCATTTTTAGTCCTCCATTTCTATTATAGTTTGTATGATTCAATACAAACATATGTATTTATCATTGCTAATCATATTTCACTATAGAAATATATTTACTACTATTTTACATATGGAGATACATATATTATATGCAAAAAAGAAAAATATTGTCAAACTCACCCATAAAGCAATTATATTAATATACCATATTCAAAGGAGGCTTCATTATCTATGATTCTTAAGTTAAATTCCACTTCTTTTGAAGTAGCAACATCCATTTTACAAGTTCAAATTCCAGCCTATAAAGTTGAAGGGGACTACTTAAATAGTACTGCCATACCCCGTTTATATGATACTGTAAACGATATTCAAAGTTGCGTTGAAACATTCTATGGATATTTTTCTGAAAATAAACTTGTCGGCTTTATTTCTTTTGTACAAGAAGAAAAACTAATTGATATCCACAGGTTAGTTGTATCGCCCGATTTTTTTCAAAAAGGAATTGCGACGAAACTCCTAATTTATATATTTAACATGTTCCCTTCTTCTATGACATACATTGTACAAACAGGTAAAGCAAATACCCCTGCTATCGCATTATATAAAAAACACGGCTTCCTTGAAGTAACATACACCGAACTACCTGATGGAATAGTACTTACACAACTGAAAAAACAGAAAAAATAAAATAATTTGACTAATCGTTTTATTTATGTTACCTTTTACCTTATAATACCTTTTGCTGAGTCCAAATTTTGGAGCGGGGGAACCAATTTTGTAGCTATGCTACTTGGGGCGAATCTTTTTTTAAGTAGGGAAACTCTCACTTCCCGAGTCCGACAGCTAACCTCGTAAGCGTAATGGGAGAGGAAGGTGCTTTTTGCCTATGTTACACATTTTGCCTCCTTAATTATAAATATGGGATCGATATCAAATAGTCACCTATATTTATAGAAAAGGAGATATGTATTATGTTACGTTTATCTGATCACGCAATAAAAATGATGGAGCAAAGACTTCGACTCGAACAACATCGCACATATCAAGCAAATAAAATTGTAGATAACTTACATCACAAATACTTCTTTCAACATATTTTTCAGCCAAAAAGATAAAGCAAAACTTTAATCAGTGGGGGCATCCCCACTGATTATTAGTTAAACCAATCGGGCTTTTACGGTCCGTTGATCTATCACCTAACTTCTTTACTCTAGCTGAATTTTGTAGTGGGTGTCTTACTGCCCGTTAATGCAGGATAAAAAATTGTTCATTTAACATCAAAAACACAAGGTGTGTCTAAAAAGACATTCCTTGTGTTTTTATATTTCTTATAATATTCTCACTACATTTAAACTTGCCGTAATCGTACCTGCTATTGTAGTCACATGCCCAACACCGAGCGGGCCATTTTGTAATATAAACGTTGAATTTGCACTAGCTACATTTACAAGAAGCGTATTTGAAATAGATGGTTCCAATACTACAGTTGATGTCGTTACATTTTGTATAAAACTCCCTGTTACTTGTGTTCCATTTAATAGTAATCTTACAGATACTACTTCATTCCCACCAGTCGCGTCCCCTTGGAAATAGTAGCTTACTAAATATATTCCTGGCGTCGATACTGTGACAGTTGTAGCACTAGTTAAAGATACACCAGTTCCATATACAGTGGATCCCGAGTTAATTGGAATATTGGCACTTGCTGCAATTGTGCTTGTTGATGTAGAAAAGAAATAGCCACCACCTGTCGATATAGCAGATGATCCTGTTGCTCCAGTTAAGCCGGTTGGACCAGTGGCGCCGGTTGGGCCTGTTACTCCCGTTCCTCCTGTTGCTCCAGTTATTCCTTGTATGCCTTGTATTCCAGTCGGGCCAGTGGCACCAGTCACTCCCGTCTGGCCGGTTGCTCCCGTCGAACCTGTTATCCCTTGGGGACCTTGGATTCCTTGAAGACCTTGGGGACCCGTTTCTCCAGTCGGGCCGGTTGCTCCCGTTGGACCCGTTATCCCTTGGGGACCTTGGATTCCTTGAAGACCTTGGGGACCCGTTTCTCCAGTCGGGCCGGTTGCTCCCGTTGGACCCATTTCTCCTTGTGACCCTTGAATTCCTTGAGGACCTTGGGGACCCGTTTCTCCAGTCGGACCGGTTGCTCCTGTTGGACCGGTTGGCCCCCCCTGGCCGGTTATTCCTTGTAGACCTTGAGGGCCGGTTGGACCTGTTGGGCCGATTGGACCTTGCACTCCTTGTATCCCCTGAATTCCTTGGGGACCAGTTGAACCAATTGGACCTTGGATTCCCTGAATTCCTTGAGGACCCGTTGCCCCTGTCGGACCTGTTGGACCTTGGGGACCTTGCACGCCTTGTATTCCTTGAGGACCGGTTGGGCCTATACTTCCTTGCGGTCCCTGGATACCTTGTATTCCTTGAGGACCGGTTGGGCCTGTTATGCCACTCGGACCTTGTACGCCTTGCACTCCTTGTGGGCCAGTTGGGCCACTCGGACCTTGTACGCCTTGTAGACCTTGTAAACCAGTTGGACCTGTCGCTCCCCTTACTCCTTGCTCACCTTGTATACCTTGAACCCCTTGTGGGCCGGTTGGACCGATTGGACCCTGTGCCCCTTGCACTCCTTGGGGACCTGTCGGACCGGTTGGGCCGATTGAGCCTTGTAATCCTTGTAGACCTTGCGGACCTGTCGGGCCGGTTACTCCTTGTATCCCTTGTGGACCTTGAATGCCTTGGTCACCCGTTGGACCGGTTGCCCCCATCGGCCCCTGTACCCCTTGCAAACCTGTTAAACCGGTTGCTCCTGTTGGACCCTGTATTCCTTGCACTCCTTGGATTCCTGTTGCTCCTGTTGCTCCTGTCGCCCCTGTTGCCCCTGTTGCTCCTGTCGGACCGGTTGGACCCCCTGGTGATCCTGCTGGACCGGTTGGACCGGTTGGGCCTCCCGGAGGACCGGTTGGACCTGTTGCTCCTGTTGGACCCGTTGCAGAACCAGTCGGACCGGTTATCCCAGTTGATCCGGTTGATCCAGTTGGACCTGGATCCCCTTGTAAACCAGTTGCCCCTGTCGGACCGATTACACCTTGCACTCCTTGGATTCCTTGAGAACCGGTTGGACCTACCTGCCCCATTTCTCCCTGGGGACCTTGTAAACCTTGAACACCAGTTTCCCCTTGTGGCCCCATTGGCCCCTGTTCCCCTTGGATTCCTTGAGAACCTGTTGGGCCTGTTGGACCAATTAGACCCTGTATTCCTTGTATTCCTGTTATACCTTGTAAACCACTACTTCCTAAATTACCTTGAACACCTTGTATACCAGTATTTCCAGTCGGACCTGTTGGACCATTGTCCCCTTGCACTCCTTGTATACCTTGTATTCCTGTTGGACCTGTCGGACCGACTTCCCCTTGCATTCCTTGTATGCCTTGTATTCCTGTTGAACCTGTTGGACCGATTGGACCAGGAATTCCTTGTATCCCCTGAATACCAGTTGGACCTGTCGGACCTCTTTCGCCTTGAATTCCTTGAACACCTTGTATTCCCTGTGGGCCTTGTTCTCCCATAGGTCCTTGACTACCTTGAGAGCCTTGTGGTCCAGTTAAACCTGTTGGACCTGTTGGACCATTTTCTCCCTGTACCCCTTGCACCCCTTGTATTCCTGTCGGACCTGTTGGACCGATTGGACCTTGTACGCCTTGTATTCCCTGCGGTCCAGTTGGTCCACCTAAAGCACCTGTTGGACCGGTTGGTCCAGTGGGCCCCGTAATACCTGGCGGCGGAAAAGGAATAGGTGCTTGAAACTTACTACACTTATCTTGATTCTTCACAAGCATCTCCTCCCGTTTGTAACGCATCAAACTATTTGTAATATGTTTAAGCTAGCTGTTATTACTCCCGCTAATGTCGTTACATGCCCAATAGCTAATGGACCATTTTGTAATGACAAAGTGGAATTTGGAGAAGTAACTTCAATTACCATCGTATTTGAAATCGCTGGTTCTAATATAAAATTACCTTTTGTAACATAAAGAATAAAACTCCCTGCGACTTGCGTTCCGTTTAAAACAAGCCTTACCGAAATCGTTTCATTCCCCAAAATTGCATCCCCTTGAAAATAATAACTTATTAAATATATCCCTGGCGTACTTAACGTTATAGTTGTCGCATTTGTTAAACTAACTCCTGCTCCAAAAATTGTAGAACCAGAATTAATTGGTATTAGCGCATTCGCTGCAATTGTACTCGTTGCAGTGGAAAAGAAATAACCGCCCCCACTAGGTAAACCAGTCGCTCCAGTCGCTCCTGCTATCCCCGAGAAACCTATTGATCCTACATTACCAGTTGCGCCTGTTGGTCCAACCGCTCCGTTTTGCCCCTGACTACCTTGCGCTCCAACTGGGCCTATACTACCACTAGCACCTGTCACCCCACTTGCTCCAATTGGGCCTTGCAAACCTTGAATTCCTTGTATACCTTGTATTCCTTGCGGACCCGTTGCGCCTATATCGCCTGTCATTCCTGTTATTCCTTGTATTCCTGTAATCCCTTGAACACCTTGCACACCTTGTGGTCCAGTTGACCCGGTTGCTCCAGTAGCTCCAGTTTCACCCGTTGCACCAGTAATTCCAATATTCCCTTGTGGGCCTTGGGGTCCTTGACTACCTTGTGCCCCTTGGACTCCTTGAGGGCCAGTTATACCGACCTCCCCTGTATTTCCTTGGGGACCTCTAATTCCTTGTGCTCCTGTTGGACCGATTATTCCTTGCACTCCTTGTATTCCTTGCACTCCTTGAACTCCTGTTGGACCCGTTATTCCTTGTAATCCTTGAGGACCTTGCAAACCAATAGCTCCAGTCGGACCGATTATTCCTTGCACTCCTTGAAGACCTTGTGCACCTTGTGCACCCGTCAATCCCGTAGTCCCTTGTATCCCTTGAACTCCTTGAGGACCTTGTGCTCCAGCTGCTCCTGTTTCCCCTTGAATTCCTTGTACTCCTTGTATACCTTGCGCTCCAGCTGGACCAGTTGCTCCTCGGATTCCTTGTTCACCTTGAACTCCTTCCGCTCCTGTAACACCAGCTGGACCGGCTATCCCTTGTACTCCCACCATTCCTTGTGCACCTGTTGGGCCTATTACACCTTGAATACCTTGAATACCTTTAGGGCCTTCTGCACCTGTCGGACCAGTTACTCCACGCGTACCTTGTATTCCTTGAGAACCTTCTGCACCCGTTGGACCCGTTATACCTGGGTTACCTTGAGGACCTTGTGCCCCTTGGACTCCAACTGCTCCAACTACACCTTGGGAACCTTGGACTCCCCTTACACCTTGAGGACCTGTTGGACCTGTTATACCTTGCACTCCTTGCGCTCCAATTGGTCCTATCCCTCCGCTTACACCTGTTGAACCAGTCGCACCCGTTGGACCTGTTGGACCTCCTGGCGGGCCGGGTGGACCTGATGGACCAGTCACTCCACTAGATGGACCAATTGGACCGGTTGTTCCCGTCGGACCACCCGGTGGTCCTTCTGAGCCTTGTGTACCAGTAGGACCAGTTGCTCCTGTTATCCCTCGTACTCCTTTTGCTCCTTGAAAACCTGTGGATCCACTTACTCCTTGTATTCCTTGAACTCCTTGTGGACCTTGAGGGCCTGTTACACCGGTTATTCCCTTTATTCCGCTTATACCTTGAGGACCTTGTATTCCAGTAGAACCAGTTGGTCCTACTACACCTTGTGCCCCTTGATCACCTTGGTGTCCTTGTTCTCCAGTAATTCCTTGTATTCCTTGAGCGCCGTCTTCTCCTTGTATACCAGTAGCCCCTTGCTCTCCTTGTATCCCTTGAACACCTTGAGGACCTTGGGAACCAGTTACCCCTGGAACTCCAGTTACCCCTCTCTCTCCTTGTATTCCTTGTGCCCCCGTTTGTCCTCGCTCACCTACTTCCCCTTGTATTCCTTGTATGCCCTGTATTCCTTGACTACCAGCAAGACCCGTAGCTCCCTGTGTTCCTTCTAATCCTTGTACCCCAATATCACCAATTGGACCTTGGTTTCCGATTAATCCTTGAGCACCTTGGAGGCCAGTTGGACCAGTTATACCTTGCTCTCCGGTATCACCAACAGCTCCTTGTATTCCCTGCGCTCCTGTTGTCCCTCGCGAACCTTGTATTCCCCTGATACCTTGAGGTCCTTGGGGACCAGTTGCTCCCGTCGGTCCAGTCGTCCCTGTTGGACCAACAGGACCTTCATGCCCTCCAGTTGGACCTACAGGGCCACTATTACCTATTGGACCAGTTGCACCTATAAGCGGAAGAGGCAGTGCCACTCCGAATTTTTTGCAATTTTTATGATGACGCACAACAATCCCCCTTCCCTAAAATCATTACACCTTTTATATGAAATGCATTTTTTTAAAAAAAGTACACCTCTGACCTTATTTTTTAAAAATAAAGAAGCCTATCATTTCAACTATTTGAAACGATAGGCTTCTTTTTATAAAACAATTTATTTCCTCGCCTTAATAATAAAAGTAGTTGGTACCATCCTAGCTTTATATAAAGAATAATATTTCGTAGACGGCTCAGCTAGTTCTCCATCAAACGAGCTCGATGGTTCAGGCTCTTCTATTCTCTCAATTATAAAGCCTGCTCTATTTAACTCATTTATATATGTACTTATTTTTCTCTTATATAATATCGCTTGTACATTTTCTCCTTTAAATGTTTCAAACGTAATGGACGTTTCCTCATGATAAGAAGACTTTATAGCAACTTCTTCTGTACCATATTGTAAGTTTGAATATACTGGGTGCTCCCAACTAAAAATAAAACTTTCTCCTGGCTTTAAATAGGAATATATAAACTCTACTGTTTTTCCTAAATTTGAAGTCCAACCTAATGCATAAATGGAATATATAATATCAAAATACCCTTTCTGAATATCTCCTTCTTCTTCCATTGCTCCGCATATTAACTTTGGATTCCAACGCTTTTACGTTTTATTCGCTGTTTTAATTTGTTCACTTGAAAGAAATATGGTGCAACTGTATCCCAACACTTTTTGTTTAAAGCTAACATTTGTGTGCCTTCCATATCATTCCCCCCATCCATTTTTCTTTCTCTAATATTACTTACATATCATAACCAGATCGCCCTTTTCTCTTCGCCCGGTAGTTTTTCACTTTTGCAATCGTCCCGCATGCTCTTCCTCCTTCTTCTCCAGCATACATACCGCACCATCTTTTACTTCCATTTCGCGAATAATCATAAAATACCCAGCGACAATCTGGACATGCTTTTAACCTTCCCCACACATTTTCTTGAATTGACATTAACACAATGCTTAGCACTTTTGTATACACATTCTCTTCATATACTGGTTCATATGTAATACCTTTCATATCTTCCTTTATATGTACATGAAATGGGTATTTCTCTAACCATTTTTGCAATGATCCTTCGCCTTCAATTGTCATCCGAATATCTTCTCGAAAACCTCTTAATTCCTCTATCGTATGAAATGGAAACTCTTCATCAAAATATTCTTTCATAAAGAGCTTTATATCTTCTTTTGTTTGCAGCAAATCAATTGGCTCTCTCGTATCGTTTGGTATTCTCCATGTATTTAAAAATTCCCGAATATATTCTAGTTCATTTGGAGCGTTTTGATTCAATTCGATCCACCTTCTTCTTAAAATTTACTTTTTTCTGACTTTATGTATAATTATAGTATAAAATAGTTAACCATCAAATAATTTTACTGGTTACATAATTAGGGAGATTTCTATGAAAAGTTTCTCAACACCGATACGTTTCATGCTTATTTCTTCATTTTTTATGTCTTTTGGGTATTTTGCAGTATACGCATTTTTAGCTATTTATCTATTAACCTTTCTTCATTTTTCTGCTGTCCAAGTAGGAACAGTGTTGACGGTTATGACAATTACATCACGAGTTATCCCATTATTCTCAGGGTTAATTGCTGACAAAATAGGCTATATCATTATGATGATAGCTGGTTTATTTTTGAGAGGAATCGGATTTATCGCTTTAGGAATATGCTCTGATTTCTATACAATTTCTATTTCTTCTGCACTTATTGGCTTCGGAACTGCATTTTACGAACCTGCCGCTCGCGCTATATTTGGCGCACAGCCAGCTCATTTGAGAAAAAATTTATTTACATATTTAAACCTTAGCTTTAATTGCGGTGCAATAATCGGACCAATTGCAGGAGGGTTCTTACTCTTACTCGATCCACTCTACGCTTTCTCTCTAACAGGATCTCTTATGCTGTTATTTGCTTTTATCTTTTACTTACTTAAAAATCACTTCCATGTCACTACTGAAAACACGTCTATTACATTAGGAATACAGGCCATCTTACAAAACAAGTCTTTCCTTCTGTTTTCCTTTATCATGATTTTCTTCTATATTATGTTTACTCAGCTTACTGTCGCACTTCCACTTCATATGAAAAACATTAGTAATAGCAATCAACTTGCTACACTCGTTATTACGATAAATGCGATAACAGGCGTCATATTTATGGTATTATTCCGAAAATTATTCCACAAATACAACACACTTTCGATTATTAAATACGGTGTTTTATTAATGAGTATTTCCTTTTTACTCATTCCTTTATTTCAACACCCATATTGGCTCTTTATTTGTGTAATTTTATTTACAATCGGTGAAACACTCGTATTACCTAACGCTGATATCGCTATTGCAAATTACAGTAATGAATCATATACAGCCACTTTCTTCGGATTTTATCAACTATCACTCGCATTTGGTTTTATCATCGGTAACTATACCGGGACATCGTTTACATCCAATTTAAACGGAATGTATACACCATGGCTTATTTTCGGCGGAATAGGAGTTATTGGTTTTATTTCACTCCATATTTTAAATATTAAAAAAGGGAGCTCTAAAGAGGATATATACCTATGTAATGAGACGAAACCTCTTTAACACATTACAATTGAAATGGTACCTTTAGACAAGCAACCTATAATAAAAAAATTCGACCATCATACTTGACAGTCGAATCTTTTTATTTTTCATATTCAAGATGATTATGTCTTTTACAACCAAATAAATAGCACCCCCCTAAATGATAAGTTTCAAATTCTAACCCTGGAACATATCCAGATTTGATACGTTCTATCATTGTTTTATAACAATTATTCTCTTCTGTATATTCCTCAATTAACTCTTTCTTATCTTTTTCTGTCCAGTTTTCTTCTACTTCTTCATTCTGAACATCTTCTATTTCTGATGTTTTCGCTTCGATAGATTCCTGTATAACTTCATTTATACGGGAGAAATTATTAGCTTTATATAGAGCATATACAAACCTACCAATCCAGTTAGGACTTTTCCAAACTTCTTTGTATCCCTTTTCGAACCATTCAATTGCTTCGTTATAGCAATTCAACTCAACATATAAATCTGCTACATGAATTTCTCCTAAAAAATTATCAGATTTCCTGTTAAAAGCATCTAACTTCTCTTTCGCTTCTGTCGTTCGCCCTAAATCAATTAAGCATTTTACATAGCTATACATTATATAGTCCGAATCCCCTGCAACTCGCAAAAAAAATTCCGAAGCTTTTTCTAACTCTCCAAGGTTATAATGCGCTACAGCTACATTGTGAAATGCTTCATCCGATGGTTGCATCGAAATAGATTTTTGCAATACTTCTTTCGCTTCTTCCCATTTTTCTTGTTTCGTGTAAATTTCCCCTAAGATGTTATAAGGAAAGTATGAAGAAGGATTCAACTTAACAACTTCTCTTATTAATTCAAGAGCTTTATCATCATTCTCTTCCTCATAAAAGTACATCCAAGCCAGATTATTGAGAGATTGTACGTCTCTAGATTCATGTACTGCTTGTTGAAACAGTTCCATTGCTTCCTCATATTTATTTTGTTCAAACATTTCAATTGCCTTCTCATTAATGTTCAAATAACTACCTCCGAAGTAAATGAATTCATCTATTCCCTATCATTATTGTAAAATGTAAAAATTATAATTTCTATAAAAAAATTTCTTTCTCTCGTCTACATTTCGATTGAAATAGAAGCTAAAACACACGAATTTACAACAATCAGTAAATTTTTTAATCTCCCTTAAATTGGATATACATCCTGTTTTAATTTACATATTATGGTACAATTAAAAGGGTACTAACTAAACATTTACGCTCCACACTAGTAATCTAGCAATACCAAAATCAAAATTCACATGGAATTGAGGGATGTTATGAAACAGAAATTAGCTGTTCTTCTATTCACCGGAATCATATTATCCGGATGTTCAGCTATTGCAGGAAATTCTTTAGAAACTGGAAACGGCAGTATGGAATTATTAACACCAACCATTACAACAAAAGATAATGAATTAGAAATTAAGACCGAGGGCATTGATGAAAATAAAGTGACCTTTATTTATGTTGCTAATAAAAAAGTATTGGAACAAAAAATTAATAATGGTGAATCCTACAAGCTTAACATTAAAGATATCGAACACGCTCATAGGACGGACTACAAGCCAAAAGTTCAACTTTTGCAAACAAAAGATGATGATAAAGATGGAGAAATGGTAACCTTTAAACAAGTTAGGTATACAGTTAAAAAAAATTAATTTTATAGGCATTTCATTATAAATGTAACGAACGAAAATTTACTTTTAACAGTGGGTAAATATAAGGGGTGCTAGCATGAAAAGAAGATGGATTTATTGGTGGATTGGTAACATATTTTGGATTATAGCTTTCGGGATATTGACAGCTATCATTTTGCTAAGAGAGGTTGATGGGACCGGTGTTACTCAAACACCTGAGCTGAAATTAATAGCCTTTATCGTTTTATTAATTGCATTTATATTACCAATAATTATTCAAGTTGTATGGTTACTTGTTAATTTAAGAAAGAGTAGAAAAAAATAATACATAAAAAAGAGAGGAATCTTTTTCAAACTTGATTCCTCTCTTTTTATTTTGGGATTATGCCATGCTTTTAAAGCTGCACTACTCCCTTTTCTTTACGATGCATGTTCATCTTTCTTCTTCATTAACGCTCTCTTCTTCATCGCCTTCGTTAAATATCCGCCTTTAAATGAACGGATTTCATAAGAAGACATAAACGCTTTCGGTGCAATTTTATTAATGATTTCTAACAGTTCTTTCTCTCTAGAGCGCTTTGCAACGATATCTAAGCGATAACGTATAGAATTAATTCCTTCGCCTTCAAATACCGTAACACCAAATCCAGAGTGACGTAGTTCATCTACTAATTCATTACAACGGTCTAGTAAACTAACTTGATACGTAATATAACCAATTGCTAATTTATTCTCTATATAACCGCCTAATAAAAGTCCTGTACTAAAGCCAATGACATAGGCAACGATGTTCATCCAATTTGATAAATCTTGAAACACAATACCTAAACTGACAATGTAAATAGCTCCTTCTAACAATCCAACACCAGCAGCGGATCTTGTTTGATTCTTTACAAGCAAAATCGTACGGATTGTTAAAATTGGAACATAAATAATTTGAAGCACAAAAATAAGTAACGCTTGTAACATTGGTATCCACCTCTTTCAAAAAGTCTTTTGTCATAATAACATACATAACCTTTAGAAATCGATGGGTTTTTAAATTTTTTTACATTATTTTTCATACTATTGAAAAACGAAAAAAAGAAGCGTATTATATTTGTCGTAAAATTGATTCCTTTCATTAGCTCACTTAAACACAAAAAAGGAACCCCATTAGGCCCCTTTCATCATAGCTCTATGTTTTTCGAAGCATGTTCCCTTTGCTTCTCTTCCTCTTCCTCTTTCACTAACTGCATATTCGCATAAGCTAAATTTGCAATCATTAAAAAGTGACCACCTAAAATGCCTGTACCAAATGCCCACATTTCCATTTCATGCTCAATTTCATACATGATGATTGCTCCTAAAATGGCAGCTGCAAATCGGTTTAGAACTCCTAACCCAGGAGCCTTTTCCTTCATTACGATACTTTTTCCGAGTTTCTCCACCCTGCGAGCTAATAACCAAAGACAATAGGCGCTTACTGCTAATCCAATACCAAACCCTGTCACTTGTTTTCCAAACGGAGTAATCGTCCACATAAGTAGTAAACCACTAAAGATCACATACAATTGTAATCGATATACACGTAAGGCTTCTTGAATCAAAATATCCGCTCCTAAATTCTCATTTTTTGTACTTTAGAAGAAAAGCAGCAACTTACACAGTTGCTGCTTTCTCTTCTTCTTGTTCCATCTTACGAATTTCAACACGTTTAATTTGGTAAGCGTCTTTTTCTAACACTTTAAATTCATAACCTTCCGCCTCAACGTGTTGTCCTTCTTCGATTTCATGATTTTGCATCATAATCCATCCACCGATTGTATCCACATCATCTTCTTCGATGTGTAATCCAAATAAATCTTTCACTTCTGAGATAAGCACTTTTCCATCAACAATGATATGTTGCTCGTTCACATGTTGAATTGGTGGTGCTTCATCTTCATCATATTCGTCACGAATTTCGCCGACGATTTCCTCCAAGATATCTTCAAGCGTTACAATTCCGGCTGTTCCTCCGTACTCATCATATAAAACAGCCATCGGAATTCGCTTTTTCTGCATTTGAAGTAATAAATCGTGAATTGGAGTCGTTTCCATCACTTCAATAATCGGACGCATATACGAGCGAATAAATGATAAATCTTTTTGATCCTCGGTCATATATCGAATAAAGAAATCTTTTACGTTGACCATACCGATAATATCATCTTTATCTTCCCCAAAAATCGGATAACGTGTGTATCGCTCATTTTGGATTACTTTCATGTGTTCTTCTACTGAATCTTCCAGGTAGAAACCAATGATTTCTGTTCGCGGTACCATAATCTCTTTCGCAATACGATTATCAAATTCAAAAATGTTATTTACATACTTGTATTCAGCTTGATTAATTTCGCCGCTTTCATAGCTATCTGAAAGGATAAGACGTAATTCTTCTTCTGTATGAGCTACTTCATGTTCTGAAGCTGGCTTTAAACCGAATAAACCAGTTATCACACGAGCTGAACCGTTCAATACCCAAATAAATGGATACATTACTTTATAGAACATCATTAATGGACCTGCCAATAATAACGTTACCCTTTCAGCCTTTTGAATTGCCATCGTTTTCGGAGCTAATTCCCCTACTACAACGTGTAAATACGTCATAATCATAAAAGCAAGACCAAATGTTAATACTGATGAAATAGAAGGATTTAAGTTCCATTTCTCAAATAACGGGTGTAATAACTTTTCGATTGTCGGTTCACCTAACCAACCTAATCCCATAGCTGTAACTGTAATACCTAATTGACAAGCAGATAAATATTCATCTAAATTTGTTGTTACCTTTTTCGCTGCTAAAGCACCGCGTTTTCCTTCCGCAACAAGCTGATCGATACGGCTTGAACGTATCTTTACAATCGCAAACTCTGCTGCTACGAAAAATCCAGTAAATGCGATTAAAATCGCAACCATGACTAAATTAAATATTTCCAATGAATCCCCTTAGTTAAAAAACTAAGGTGTCCACCTCCTGTATACTATAATGTTTTCTTATTTATTTGTTAGAAAACATAGCCCGATACAAAAATTAAAGAGGTCGGATTTCACTTATTCTATAATAATAGAGCAAGTGTCTGTATTAAAGCTGTCGTTTGACCTGATAAAGATTTCGATATTTTTTCACGTTGTGAATCAGTCAATTCATCTAAAAGCGGTTTTAACTCAGTAAGCTCCACTTCTAATCGGTGAATATGGTCTGTCACTTCATTCACTTGTTTCGAAACGTGTTCATTGATACCGAGCAGCTTCTTCTTCTCCTCGATTTTCTCTTTAATCTCACAAAGCGGCATATGCATTTCTTTGCACTTCTCAATAAATTGTAATGTCTCAAATGCTGTTTCGTCGTAATAGCGATAATTAGATTGAGATCGCTCCGCTTTTAAGATACCTAGATTCGTATAATAATCAATCGTTCGTTTCGACACGTGAGCCATGAGAGCCAACTGTCCGATTCGATACACCTTCCCAACGATCTTCCCCCCTTGTTTATATTACTTACATCATACAACACATAAACTGTACAGTCAAACGTGACGGTTTATTATTCACAATTTATACACAACTTCATATATTTTCTTAAACTTATAGAATATGATTCTACTTATATAATTAAATTATTAAATTTCATTAATTACGTGCTAGCCAAATATATTTATGAAATCACCTGTTCTTTTCAAATTTTCTTATTTTAGAACATACCGTTCTATTTCTAAAAAAATAACCCAGTACAATAAACTGAAAATTAAGTTATAATATCATTATAAAATATGAAGGAGGAATGCACTCATGTACTACAACACTTCATTCGAAAACGATCAGCCTGTAGGCCGTCTATAAACTAAGACGGGCATTCATTTAGCACATACACTACGCCTCGTCTTAGGGAACTCATATTACCCTAAAAATAGACGGAGGTACTTTACATGAAACAAACAATTTTAGGAGCTATATATTTATCACTAACAGCAAGTATATGGGGTGGTATGTATGTTGTTAGCAAATACATACTCGATTTTATCCCACCACTGACACTCGTTTGGTTACGCTTTATTATCGCTTTTGTTGTTTTGTATTTCATTTTGAAAATAGCTGAGAAAAAGCAAAAGAAAAAAGCAACCATTCGCAAAAAAGATTGGCTATTATTCGCTTGGATTGGATTTATCGGCTATTTCATTTCAATCACATGCCAATTTATCGGAACAAAATTATCCGACGCTCATACAGGCTCGTTAGTTACATCAGCTACACCTGCATTTATGGTTATATTTGCAGCGCTCATTTTGAAAGAAAAACTAACTGCTCGTAGACTTTTATCTACTATAATAGCGACAATCGGTGTCATTATCGTAATCGGATGGGATATTGAAATCGGCTCCTATTTTATCGGAACAATCATTTTAGTTGGAGCCGCTATTACGTGGGCTTTACTATCTATTTATGTAAAAATCGCTTCAATCCAATTTTCATCCTTAGTTATTACAACGTACGCAATTTTCTTTTCACTCTTTTTTATTACACCTTTTATGATATGGGAGCTACAAGCGGCCTCTATCGGAACAGTAAATACGTACGTAATATTAGGCGTATTATACTTAGGAATCGTCTCAACAGCAGGTGCCTTTTTCCTTTGGAATAAAGGATTAGAATTACTGGATGCAAGCATCGGTTCCTTATTTTTCTTCTTCCAACCTATCGTTGGATCGTTACTTGGTTGGTTGCTCTTAAATGAAACATTAAATAGTAACTTTTTCATTGGTGGTATTCTCATTATATGTAGCGTTTTAATTACTACTTTTGAAAAGAAATAAAAAGCAGGCAGAGATTCTTAGTCTCTGCCTGTTCGTATAATTGGATCTTGGTCGTGAAAACCAATACAAATCGGTATATTACTTTGCACTTCACTACGTACACTTATAAAACTACACAGCGTTTTAGCAATTAAATATAAAGTTATACCGATTGCTTTTTCACTTGTGTCAAAGCCATTTTCATTATACATATCCGCTAATTCTACAGACCCCGGCCCCTCAATATTATATGTCCATTCTGAAGCCCAATTATCGTCCTCTTCTTCCATTGAAACATATTCCTCACAAATATAAAGTGAAACTTTAATCAGTGGGGGCGTTCTTCATCCCCACTGATTATTAGTTGAACCAATCGGGCTTTTACGGGCAGTTGACTTCCCACGTAACTTCTTTGCTTTCGCTGAATTTTGAGGTGGGGGTCTTACTGCCCGTTAATGCGGGATAAAACTGACTATTCCACTCGTTATCAAGATCATACTCTAAATAAATCGCCTTTGCTTCTTCATTAGTAGCCATTTCTACAGCTGCATCCAAACCTACTCGAATACTTTCCTTATATGACTCTAAATCAATTGCTTTAATTCGTTCTGCATATTCTGTAGACGCCAACATGCAACAAATATCATAATACTTCGCTTCTATTTGCTCTACTGCTAACGAAAAGGCATCCTCTTGCACCTCTTCTAAATACTGAAATATATCCACACTAAATACTCCTCACTCTTTACGCACTCCAATGCGATGGACGAGACAATAATTTCGGTAATTTCGTATGTTTGTCCCCTCTAGCCGCATTAACTTGAACTTGCGTCAGGAAAATACTATTTGTAAAATCAGTCCCGCGAATATCTGCATCTCGTAAATCTGCTCCGATGAGATCTGCCCCTCGTAAGTCTGCTCCATTTAAGTTTGCCGCAATTAAATATGCTCCTCTTAAATTTGCACCTTGTAAATCTTTCTTTTTCAGATTTGCTCCCATAAGGTCTGCACCGCGGTGTATGATTCGTTTCTTACGCGCAGTATTCATTTCCTTCCATACTAATTCGCTCGTTTCTAAAAGAAGAATGTTTACCTCTGCCCTATGCACTGGAACATTTATTTTCATTAACTTATCTGGATTTAAATTCGAAAGTCGCTCTGTCTCCTCAATTGCGGTCTTCAGCTCTTTATGAATTGGCTGTGTTGCCTTTAAAAGAATCGCTTCATTCAAATACCAAAGCATTTCATGAAGTTGATGCATAACTGGAAAAGCATCATACATTTTTCTCGCATGCTTAGCATCTTTCCGCCAATCAACCCCGTTAAATGTAACTTGAGAAATCTTCTGCCCAGCGCCGAAACATTCAAATACTGTACAACCTTTATAACCTTTTCCTCTAAGATTTTTATGTATACTACATTTAAAATCTGATTGTAAGTTGGAACATGGTTTACCACCATCTTTATTCACTGCAAAATCTACCGATGCTGCGAACGGTAATGCAACGCAACATAGACCGAAGCATTTTTCGCAGTTTGCTTTTAAATGATCATTATGATTAGTCAAAATCTATACCCCCTGTTGTCTTTTGACTATTTCATAATATTCCAACTGTAATAAATAATCAATTTTAAAATAAACCGGCATCTTTCGTTTCAATTCATAACTTTATCATTCGATTTCCTTTCAATTGAAAAGGACTATTTTTATTTAATGAATTATAATTAAATTATAAATTTTCTAACTAAAAGGAGACTTATTATGGCACTACAAATGAAAACAAACTGTCAAATTTGCGATCAATCGCTCGAACAAGATTCTGAAGCATACATTTGTGTATATGAATGTACATTTTGCGCACCATGTACAGAAGAAAGACACAACGTTTGTCCAAACTGCGGCGGCGAATTAGTACGTAGACCGAAAAAGAAACAATAAAAAGCAAAGCGATATCGCTTTGCTTTTTATTGTTTTCTGAGTATATGAAATTATATCGAACACAACTTAAACATTTAAAAACTTCACACAAACAGGCTCTGGCACAGCAACATCAGATTGTAAAAGTGTTAACTTTCCTGTAGATTCATCTCTTGAAAATAGCACAAGATTATGTGACTTTTCATTTGTAGCAACAAGAAACTTTTCAGTGGGATCTAATACAAAGTCCCTCGGCCAATTTCCTTCTGTAGATGTATGTTCAACAAATGTAAGCTGACCTGAATTTTGATCTACGCTATAAATAGCGATACTATTATGACCACGATTACCTGCATATACAAAACGGCCGTCAGAAGAAATATGGATAGCACTTCCTTGACTATTTTCATCAAAGTGTTCTGGAAGAGTAGAAATATACTGTACTTCTGTAAAGGATCCTTCTTCCGAGTTATATGTTAGCGCAATAACCTCTGAACTAAGCTCCGTCATTACATAAGCGTATTTTCCATTTGGATGAAAAGTAATGTGTCTTGGACCACTCCCTGGATTTACAGATAAACTATTCACTTCTGTTAATGTACTATCTTTTATTTCATACGTAATTAACTTATCAATTCCTAAATCAACACCTATCACATATTTTTCATCAGGAGTATATCCCGCGTAATGTGCATGTGGTTTTTCTTGTCTTTCTTTATTTGGACCTGAACCTTCATGCGCCATAATAGATGAAGCAGGATTTACAGTTCCATTTTCTTCATTTATTTCAAAAGACTCAATCGTTCCTTTATGGTAATTTGCTGTAACTACCGTATGATTCCCACTATCAACGCTCACATGACAAGGAGAAGCCCCTTCTACTACTTGTCTGTTTTCTGCCTTTAACTCTCCAGTTTTACTATCAATTGAATAGGCAGCTACACCACCAGATTCTCCTTCCTTAACAACGGAATAGAGATACTCATTATTTCGGTTAATCGTTACATATGTAGGGTTATCCAGCTTAGCGGCAAGTGTTACATTACTAATTTTTTTTGCTTCTGTGTCTAAAGTAATTTTATATATTCCTTCACTATTTTCTTTTGTGTAAGTTCCAACATATCCAATAAACTCTTTGTTATCCTTCATTTTTATAACCCTCTCTCCCTATATTTTTCGTTCATCATACTTCTTAAAATATTTTATGTTGAAAGAGTATCCTAAAAAATCGGAGTACCTCTTTATACGTTACCATATTTTCTTGATAAATAGCTTTTAAACCCACTTTTTTTGGTACGCTGCTATACTTTCATATTCTTCTTCCAATTGACGAGACAGACGAATATAGATTGGTGTTAAATCTTTATATTTTTCCACACTTTCCATGTTTGGCCCATGATGAAAATCTGCCCCTACCATTTCAGAAACTACGCATAATGTATCTATTTCACCTAAACTATATAAACCGAGGATTGCAGCACCTAAGCAAGAGCTTTCGAAACTTTCAGGAACATATACGTCTTGATGGAAAATATCTGCCATCATCTGTCTCCAAAGTTCCGATCTTGCAAAACCGCCTGTCGCTTGAATTTTTTTTGGTTCGCCAATTAGCTCTTTTAAAGCGAGAAGAACGGTATATAAATTATAAATTACTCCTTCTAAAACAGCACGGATAAGATGTTCTTTCTTATGATGCAATCCGAGTCCAAAGAAAGATCCCCGTGCATTTGCATTCCATAAAGGAGCTCTTTCCCCTGCTAAATACGGATGAAACAATAAACCGTCAGATCCAGGATTCACATTTGCTGCTATTTCAGTAAGTACTTCATATGGATCTTTTCCTAAACGCTTCGCAAGTTCAATCTCTGAAGTGCCCAATTGGTCACGAGCCCATCTGAAAATCATACCACCGTTATTAACTGGACCACCGATTACCCAATGGTCTTCAGTTAACGCATAACAAAAAATTCTACCTTTTGGATCTGTTACAGGACGATTTGTTACAGCACGTATCGCACCGCTTGTACCAATTGTAACAGCCACAACGCCAGGGTCTATTGCATTTACACCTAAATTAGATAGTACTCCATCACTCGCTCCTACTACAAAAGGCGTAGAAACAAGTACATTCATCTCTTTGGCAAGCTCTTCATCTAATTCTGTTAAACTGTGCGTTGTTGGAACAAGTTTAGAAAGCTTGTCATCTGTAATTCCCGCAACATGTAAAGCCTCTTCATCCCATTTTAAAGATTTCAAATTAAACATCCCTGTCGCTGATGCTATAGAATAATCAATTACATATTCTTTATATAACTTGTAGAAAACATATTCTTTAATAGAAATGAATTTATAACTTCTTGCGAACAATTCTACCCGCTCATTCTGTAACCAAACTAATTTCGAAAGTGGTGACATCGGATGAATAGGTGTCCCAGTACGTAAATAAATTTCATGACCATTCATATCATTCTTTATTTTCTCCGCCCAGCTTGCACTTCTATTATCTGCCCACGTGATACATTTCGTTAACGGATTTCCATCTTCGTCTACAGCGATAACGCTATGCATTGCCGAACTGAAAGAAACACAGAGAATATCAACCGCTTGTATATTACTTGATTGCACAACTTCTTTAATCGTATGTATCACCGCTTGAAAGATTTCTTCTGGATCTTGTTCTGCTATTTCAGGCGTAGGAGAATATAAAGGATATTCAATTCCATGACTTGCAATAACAGATCCATCAATTGAAAACAAAACCGATTTTGTACTAGTTGTCCCAATATCTACACCGATCATATATTTCGATCTCACTATGTAACCCCTTTCAGAATATCCCATTAAAAAAGAACACTCTCAATTCTTTACTAATTATGCATACATACTTGGGAGCACCATGGTTTATACGAAAAAAGACTCTCCCTTATGAGAATTACGTGCTAACTAACTTTACTCTCATAAGGGGGCCTTTTCATATCTATTGTACTAATTTGAAAATGAATCGTTTCTATATGATATTGCTGTTTTCACGTAATAAGATGTCAAAATCAAGATTAAGTTTATAGGATGAAGTCACATAGAGATTGACCCTCTCGTAAAAAAGCAATTAGTGAACATTTCACTTCATTATAATTTAGGCGCTTTCGCCCAATCAGCAGCAAATTTCTCAATACCTTGGTCTGTTAATGGGTGCATAGCAAGTTGTTCAATTACTTTATAAGGAATTGTTGCAATGTGAGCACCTGCCATCGCTACACGAGTTACATGATCTGGATGTCTAACAGAAGCCGCAATAATTTGTGTATCTAGTTGATGAACATCGAATAATTCAGCAATTTTAGCAACTAATAATACGCCATCTTCAGAAATATCATCTAAGCGTCCTAAAAATGGAGAAACGTACGTTGCACCTGCTCGAGCAGCTAAAAGTGCTTGGTTCACCGTGAAAATAAGTGTAACATTCGTTTTCACACCTTTTTCAGTAAGGTAGCGACAAGCTTCTAATCCAGCTAACGTCATCGGAAGTTTAATTGTAACTTTTTCATCGCCACCGTTAATTTTAATCAGTTCTTCTGCTTGGGCGATCATCTCTTCAGCTGTAACAGCATCTGGCGTTACTTCTGCCGAAACAGATTCAACTTTAGGAACTGCCTGACAAATTTCTGCAATACGGTCTTCAAATTTAATGCCCTCTTTTGCTACTAAAGAAGGATTCGTTGTAACACCAGCTAAAACTCCAAGTTTATATGCTTTTTTTATGTCCTCAAGATTTGCAGTATCAATAAAAAATTTCATGATTAATTCCCTCCAGTTTTTAAACGTTGATGAGTTACATGTTTAATATGCTTATCCCGTAAAAGCCCGATTGGTGTGGAATGAAGCCCCTACTTATTAAAGTTTCACTTTATTTCTTTTCTACTGCATGTCCGCCAAATTCATTGCGCAGAGCTGCTACAACTTTTCCTGTAAATGTATCATTGTCTAATGAGCGGTAGCGCATTAATAGAGACATTGCGATAACAGGAGTTGCTGTTTGAAGGTCTAATGCTGTTTCTACTGTCCATTTTCCTTCACCAGAAGAATGCATAACACCCTTAATCTCATCCAATTTTGCATCTTTAGAAAATGCATTTTCTGTTAATTCCATTAACCAAGAACGAATGACTGAACCGTTGTTCCATACTCTTGATACTTTTTCATAATCGTAGTCAAATTCACTTTTCTCTAGAATCTCAAATCCTTCACCAATAGCAGCCATCATACCGTATTCAATTCCGTTATGAACCATTTTTAAGAAGTGACCACTACCAGCTTTTCCAGCATATAAGAATCCATTTTCTACAGCAGTATCGCGGAAGATAGGTTCAACGATGTCCCAAGCTTCTTGATCTCCTCCGATCATGTAACAAGCACCATTACGAGCGCCTTCCATTCCGCCAGAAGTTCCTGCATCCATAAAGTGAATGCCATCTTTCTTTAATTGCTCATATCGGCGGATAGACTCTTTATAATGTGAATTACCAGCTTCAATTAAAATATCTCCTTTTGATAAAAGTGGTGTAACCTCATCAATAACAGAATCAACAACAGCGTGTGGTACCATTACCCAAAGAATTCTTGGTGATTGTAATGACTGAACAAGTTCACTTAAACTAGATGTACCCGTTGCCCCGTACTCTTTCATTTCTTCTACTGCGCTCGTATTTAAATCAAATGCTACTACTTCATGTTTATGATCCATTAAATTTTTCCCTAAATTTAATCCCATTTTACCTAACCCAATTAATCCTACTTGCATAATATAATTCCTCCTCAAATCATCTTTTATTAAAAATCCATATCACTACAATCTGGAATACCTTTCAGCACTGAAATGTTAGTATGTACAGAAAGGTATTCACAGTCATAGCTTAAGAATTCAACACATTTTTTGTAATTTGAACAACATTTTCTGTCGTAAATCCAAATAGATTCATGACTTCAGCTCCAGTTCCTGAAGCTCCAAATGTTTCAATTGATAGTACTTTTCCTTCTTGTCCTACATAACGTTCCCAACCTAGAGATACACCCATCTCAAGAGATACTCGTTTCGTTACAGAAGACGGAAGAACGGATTCTTTATATTCGTTCGATTGGCGATCGAATAACTCCCAGCTCGGCATTGCAACGATGCGAACAGAAACTTGTTCTTCTTCTAATTTTGCTTTCGCACTAGCAGCTAAGGATACTTCAGAACCTGTCGCAATTAAAATTACATCCGGATTTTCATTTGTTTGTGTTAATACGTAAGCTCCTTTAGAGAGATTCTCTATGTTCGCTTTCGTTTCATTAAACACCGGTAAATTTTGACGGCTCAGTACTAAAACGACTGGACCATCCGTTTGCTGTAAAGCATACGCCCAAGCACTTGCTGTTTCATTTGCATCTGACGGACGGATAACTGTTAGACCAGGAATTGCTCGAAGCGCTGCCAATTGTTCAATTGGTTCATGCGTTGGACCATCTTCTCCTACAGCAATCGAATCATGTGTAAATACGTAAGTAACAGGTAACTTTTGCAGTGCAGCCAGTCGAATCGATGGACGAAGGTAATCATTAAATACAAAGAATGTACTTACGAAAGGTTTTACTCCTCCATGGAGAGCCAGTCCATTCGCTGCCGCGCCCATTGCATGTTCACGTACACCGAAGTATATATTTCGTCCAGCATATGATTCTACTGCATATACTGCTTCACCTTTTATATCTGTCATCGTAGAATGAGAAAGATCCGCACTTCCACCGAAAATAGAAGGAATCGATTTCACATAATGATTAATAGCTTCCCCACTTGCAACACGAGTGGAAATTGTTTTTTCAGTATCAAAAGATAGAATGTCTTTCGCTTCAATTAAAACCTCACCTGTAATCGCTTTTTCTAATTCATCTGCTAGTGCAGGGTTTGACTCTCTGTATACGTTAAATTGCTCATTCCATTCGTTCTCTTTTTCAATACCTTTTTGTTTCAGTTCATTAAAATGAGCTGTTACTTCTTCAGGCACAAAGAAGTCTTCCTCATAGTGCCAACCATACACTTGTTTTGTCGCTGTCGCTTCTTCTACTCCAAGCGGATTACCATGTGCTTTATTCGTTCCAGCAACTTTTGGACTTCCATAACCTATAATGGTTCTAATTTCTATTAGAGTAGGTTGATCCGTATTTTCTTTCGCTAATGTAATGGCTTTTGTAATAGCATCGACATCGGTTCCATCTTCAACTCTTACATATTGCCAATGTACAGATTCTGCCCTTTTCTGAATATCTTCAGAGAAAGCAATGCCTAATTCACCATCAAGTGAAATTTCATTTGAATCATACAGTACAATTAACTTGCCAAGTTTCATATGTCCTGCCATTGACATCGCTTCATAAGCGACACCCTCCATTAAGTCACCATCTCCGACTAAAGCATACGTATTGTGATCTATAATAGAGTGACCATCCTTATTAAACTTCGCTGCTAAATGAGCTTCTGCCATTGCCATTCCGACAGCATTAGCAATCCCTTGTCCTAACGGGCCTGTAGTCGCTTCAACTCCAGGAGTATGCCCAAACTCAGGATGTCCTGGTGTTTTACTATTTAACTTTCTGAAGTTTTTCAAGTCATCAATTGAAACGTCATATCCAGCTAAATGAAGTAGGCTATATAACAGACTAGATCCATGTCCTGCCGATAAAACGAAACGATCACGGTTAAACCATTCTGGGTGATTAGGATTGTAATTTAAATGATTCGCCCATAATGCATAAGCCATTGGTGCTGCTCCCATCGGAAGACCTGGATGACCTGAGTTTGCCGCATTAATAGCATCAATCGATAACGTACGAAGTGTATTCACTGCTAATTGATTTATGTTTTGTGCCATAGTAATCGTCCCCCTAAATGCTTTCATGAAAGAAAGTACTTATTTTTCCGTCTCTTGATCTAACCACCATTTAAATCCACTTTCTTGCAACAGTTCATTAGACGCTTCTGGACCATATGAACCAGACTCATATTCATGAAGCGGTAATAAGTTTTCCTCGAACGCTTCAAGAATTGGTTGTACCCATTCCCATGACAATTCAACTTCTCTCCAATGTGCAAAGAATGTAGCGTCTCCACTCACCGCATCGTGAATGAGTCTTTCATACGCTTCAGGTACTCCCACATCCACTTGCTCGCAAGTAAAGTTAATACGCATCGGTTCAATCTCTCCATTTTTCAATGGATTTTTACTATTTAACTGTAATGAAACATTCTCACCTGGGCTAATTTCAATTATTAATAAGTTAGGTGCTGCATTTGGATTATTATCTTGATATTGCTGTTTTAACGTATTTTTAAACTCGATTACAATACGAGTGGACTTTTCTTTCATTCGTTTTCCTGTTCGTATATAAAATGGAACGCCAGTCCAAAATGGATTATCGATCCACAAACGAGCAGCAACAAATGTGTCTATGTTAGAAGAAGGATTTACTCCTGGCTCCCCTTTATACGCTACAACTTGCCCGCCTTTTATCTCTCCTGAAGAGTATTGACCGCGAATGATATGGCTTTGAACGTCTTCTTTTTTCACTTTACGAAGCGTCTCCATTACTTTTCGTTTTTCCTCTCGAATTTCACACGCATTAACCTTTTCCGGCAGATTCATAGCAGTCATCATTAATATTTGTAACATATGATTTTGAACCATATCTCGAATGGCTCCTGCATGATCATAATATCCGGCTCTTTCTTCAACCCCAACTGTTTCACTAGCTGTAATTTGTACATTTGCTATATGTTCTTTGTTCCAAATCGATTGGAGAACAGGATTTGCAAATTCTAGCGCTTCAAGGTTTTGAATCATCGGTTTACCTAAATAGTGATCAATACGGTATATCTCGTCTTCTTCAAACGTGCGACTAAGCTTATCATTAAGCTCACGAGCAGATGTAAGGTCGTGCCCAAACGGTTTCTCAATCATCAGGCGTTTCCATCCATCTGTTTTATCAAGTCCGCTTTCCTTAATATTTAAAGCAATGGTCTCGAAAAATTCAGGAGCAACTGAAAGATAGAACATTCTATTACCTTTTATATGTAGTTCCTCTTCCCTTTCACGAACGACTTGTAATAACCTCTCATAGTCTTCCGGTTTACTCACATCTAATGGACAATAGCGAAAATTATCTAAAAAACCTTCGAGTTCCGGAGTACCTTCTTCCCTCTGACGAGAAAACGTCTCTATTGATTCTTTTATTCTTTTTTGAAAATCTATATGAGACACTTCACGTCTTCCAAGCCCGATAACAGATATTTGCTTTGGAAGCTTTTGATCTCTATATAAGTTATATAGCGCGGGGTAAATTTTGCGTTTTGCTAAGTCCCCTGTCGCTCCAAATAAAACAAAGGTCATTGATTCCAAGTTCAGTCCCCCTCGTGATGTATAGTCATTGTCACTATAGTAAAAATGCATTGTACAGAAGCTACTATCATTGTTGATTCACTCTTGCTTCTTAACTTCAAATTTTTTATATTTGTCGCTTTCTCATTGTCCCCAATATTAATAGTGGCAATTCAAAGCATTTTTACCACATACTACTTAATTACTATAACTTATATAAAATAATTTAATTATTAAAAGTAATTAAGTTATTTTATATCTATCATATTAACTACATAAATTATCATCGTCAAGAAAAGTGTCTCGGATTAAAGATTCTTCATTCCCTAATATCTTTTAGTACTCATGTATTTATTAGAAAAAGATTAGATCTATGTTCATTACATGAAATGAATAATAAAAAGGCCAAAATGAACATATTCTTGTTCGTTTTGGCCTTTTTATTATTGCTTCAGATGATTCTTAACTGCTCTTATAACCAATTCGTGATCTTCTTCTGGTGGTAATCCCGAAACTGTTATCATTCCAATAACCCCTACGTCTTTTATTCTGATAGGAAAGCAGCCACCAAACGCAGCATATTCCGAAGTATCTAAAAGATATTTTTCATTATATGAGATTCCAGTTATTTCACTTTGTATCTGCATATAATACGAGCTATGATCATGCAGAGAAACGACTCGTTTTTTACGCTCAATCCATTTCGTATTTTCCTCATTTGTCCCTGTCATTTTGAAATGAAACAATTGCACACTGTTTTTCGTTATATCAACAGCAATCAATTTCCCCTCTTTCTTCGCTGTTTCAACGATAAATAAACCTAGTTGCAGTGCATCTTCATTTGTAAAAGAGGAAAATTGAAGTGTTTCCTCCTCTATTAAAATTCGTTTACTTATTTCATTCAAATTTGAAGTACTCATATCTTTAACCTCCATAATTGTTTTATGCCACACCGACATTTTTTCGAAATTATTAGGCCATATAGTACAACCTTTCAATCAATCTGATTCTAAATAAACTACTGTAACATCTTTGGTGACTAGTACCGTAAAGCTTGTTTTCTTCTTACTGGTGCTATTATGAATGATATTCAAAGTTATAAAAAGTACTATTCTAGTTACCCTTATCTTACAGAGACTATTATGAAATATATTTAACATCTTAAAAATGTATGTACTAAAGAATAATATTTTTAATCACTAGCTTTTTTGATCAATCATTATAATCCAATTTCATCAAAATTTTTATCAATTATTACACTATCCAACAATAGGAGGAAACAAAGATGGATGAAAATATATCCAAAAGCTGAAAAGCAGTTGAATCCCTTGAAGGAATAGTTGTAATTCACTACATATAGAAATAGACATACAAAAACGCTATCCTTTCCTATAATTCTAAAGAAAGAATAGCGTATTTTTTCAAAAATGAGTTCTTTTATTGAGAAACTTTGATTCTATATCATACATAAAAGAGCAACTAGTGCTAAAACAGCTGGAAGTCCTTGTTTCACAATAATTGATTTATTAGATGTGAAACCTCCGAAAATAGCTGCTATCACCACACAAATCACGAAAAATAATTGGACCATATAACCAATTGGATTGAGCCCAAGTACAAGTCCCCAAATGAGACCAGCCGCTAAAAATCCATTATATAAACCTTGGTTTGCAAACATAATGGCTACGTTTCGATCTCCTTCTAAATGCTTCGGTAATTTGAAAGCACGTTTCGCTACTTTTGAATCAATAAAAAACATTTCAAGGATCATGATAAACAAATGTTCTAATGCTACGATCCCGACTAAAATAGCTGCGATTATTTCCACACTATTCTGCCCCCTACACTCTCTATTCTTTAATATTCTCTACATTTTTTTGTATCTGTAATAGAACATGAATAAGTATTTTGCGTTCTTCTCCACTGATATTTACGAACATTTCCTTCATAAAATGTTCCTTTTCTTTCTTGTCAAAATATTAATTGATGTATCAATTATTGATACATCAATTAATATACATCTCTCTTTTTATTTTTGCAAGTTTTTTTGCTCAATTGGTTTTATTTTGTTCCAGCAACTTTAAACCAATTCAAAACATCAGTTCGTATTTCTAGAAATCATAATTACTTTAAGTTCATTCTGACAATCATATTTAACTAAATATATAAAAGAATTGAGTTATATCTCCATCAATTTATAAAAATTATTTTTTTCTAAAAACAGATACTTTACGTTTTTTATAGTAATAAAAATCATTTTTTGTTTCAGAGGCAATCCATTTTGTTAGCTTGATGGGCATAGGATAGCACCATATGACGAACCAATTATCTTTCAAGAAGACGGCTAGAAATCTGGATTTGGTACAGGAGTTGCCTACTTCCCCGATCCAGATGGTACTAATTTAGAGCTAATTGCTCCAAAAGGGCCATTCAGACATGAATAGTTAAAATAAATTAATACCGAAACAAGCCACCTTCTGCCTGGAAGGTGGCTTGTTTGTCGGCAAGTTGATAGAATGACTAAAAAAGGACAAACTCTCCAATGTGAGAAGTTTGTCCAAAAAGTTTTTCATGTTAACTATTTTTACACTAATACCAATAATAGTGAATTAGAATAATGACTTAATACTTGCTAAGACAGTAAGTACACCTACAATAATAACAAATACGTTGCTCATTTTCCCTTTGTATTTAGCTAGTACTGGCACTTTTTGAATCGCATACATCGGTAATAGACATAAGATAGCAGCAACTAAAGGACCGCTTAGAGAATCAATAAGTCCAAGAATACTTGGATTTGTATAAGCAACAAACCAACATGATAATACAACAAAAGTAAGGACGATTGTCTTAATTGTTTTTTCTTCAATATCTTTTCCACGTGATTTACCGAACTTAATAATCATGTCACGCATTACTTCAAATGCTCCGATATAATGGCCAAGGAAAGACTTTGTAATAGCCACAAAAGCAATAATTGGAGCTGCAATCGTGATTACAGGTGAATTAAGTTCATTCGCAAGATATGAAAGGATTGATAAGTTTTGCTCTTTTGCCATTTTTAAATCCTCTGGAGTTAAGCTCAGTGCACTACTCCAAACGAAGAACATAACTACAACGAATGTCATGATATAACAAACCTTTTGTATTTGCGCACATTTAGCATCAGTGGCTTCGATTCCATACGTAGCTCTCTGTTTCACAACAAATGATGAAATCATAGGTGAATGATTAAATGAGAATACGATGATTGGTAGAATCAACAGTATCGTTCCCAAATATCCTGTTCCTGTTGAAGCAGTAGAAACAGCTGAAAAGCTAAGCATTGACGTATTCCACTGTGGAATTAAAGATATTGCGATAAACAGTAGAGAAGCTATGAAAGGATACACTAGCATACTCATGATCTTTACAGTGATATCTTGACCAAAATTCAGTATAGCGATAAGACCAAGAACTAATACAAGTGATAAAATAGCCCTTGGAGGCTCTGGCATGTGCAATTGATGCACGATAAAACTACTTGCAGTATTTGTAAGCGCAACCGAATACATTAGTACGATTGTATAAATTGAACTGAAATATACGATGTTAAAAATGATACTCGCTTTATTTCCGAAATACTCTCTAATTGTACCTGTGATCCCCTCATCAGCAGAATTAGAAGCGTATATCATTTTAGCAAGCGCCCTATGTGAGTAGTACATAACTGGATATGCAAGTAATGTAATTAGTAGTAAAGATAATAAACCACCTGAACCTGCATTAATCGGTAAAAAGAGCACCCCTGCTCCAATTGCAGTTCCAAATAGACTGAGTGCCCATGTAGTATCCTGCTTATGCCACTTTTTCGGATCTGCATATTGCTCATTTTTTAGTGCGGTATTTTCAGCTTGAACTTCTATTTTCTTTGCAGTATTCCCGTTCATATAATAACTCCCCCTTGTATCTATTTCTACATCTCTCTTTGCTGCTAACAAATATTCCCTTTCGGAAAATGAATTCCTTACAAGTTGCCCCACATTGTATGTCCTTCATCATAATGAAACCAAATTGAAACATTCGCTAGTTAGCGTCCTAATATAATTGTTAGCGTTCACAAAAAAGTTTACTCATAATATCCGCTCTTTATATAAAGACCCCTTAAGAGAACAATATAGAATAGACTTCATAAATACGTTGCAACATTTCTAATAACAGTGTATTACTTTAATGGTTTCTCTTTTTTTACTTTTAACAGTAATTTTAGCTAAACCGGCCTCTCTTAATTTGCGAGGCATTTCTTTCTCAATTCTATACATTACTTTAATAACTTCGGCAGCACTGATGATATTGCTTACACAAGCCACTGAAGCACTTTACATACATTTCGCCTCTAATCACACACCTTTCTTACTAGTAATCGCATTTTTTATATTTTCTCCAGAGATAATAAAATTTCTCTCGACGCCCTCATTATAACGTGTATATTTATAAAATTAATATTTTTATATTTTCAGAAATATTAAAGTGGAATAATTTTATATGGATAATATTTTACAGTTAGCATGTAGCCATTGTTTTTATCGCTTAAAGCTGAATTAGTTAGTAAAAAAATACAATAATACATTGTTTTTCTAGGTTACTCATTATAAAGATACTTATATCCCCTTTATCAAAAAATTTCATTTTAAACATAAAAGATATTCTAATAAATAATTAATGTAGGTAAAAAGAAAAAATTCCAAAATAAAAAAACCAAATTTTAGGATATATATTATTAATATTGAATTCATATACATTTTAAAAAGATACACTGAGTAAAAAAACAAAAAAGCTGCCCCATATGGACAGCTCATTTACATAATTATCATTATCAAGGATGCACAAACAAATCACTTCAATGTTATCTTAATTGTAGTTTGTTCGACTCTTCTTCAGGAATATCTCTATGTTTATAATGAATCGTTTTTAGATCATTTCCTTTTATGCGAAAAGTAATTGTGTCCTCTCCATAAGGCGGGTTGTGTGCACCCTCAAAAGTTTGAATTTGAACAGTTACATAAAAAGTATAGTTTGTTGTATCTTTTTTTATTTCAAGTATTTTTTCAGAACCTCGATACCAAAGTTTTGGTTCCTTATAATAGTTTTCAACCTCTTTACTTATTGGCTCCAATAAGAGCTCAATTACTACTTCTTTTAAAAGCTGTTTTGATACAGTTATTCTGCTGATTTTCTTTCTTTTTACATCTATAATTCTCCAAAAATCCCCGCTCTTTTCAACGGTATAAAGAACATTCGTACCGTCCGCTTTCAAAAGATGAAAATAACCTTTATTTCCCTTAATATATAATCGTGGTTCATTAATCCACTCACCTTCTGTTTGCACTATTCCTAAAAACAACTGAGTAAGTGGTGTTATCTTATAATCTAATTGGTTAAATTCACCAAACGAATAAAGTTTATAACCAGTTAAATCTATGCCAAAATTTCTGTTTATATCATTTTCCTTTTTTACAATTGCTTGAGCAGAAATGCAGGGTAATAAAAAAATAAACAGACATATGATGCTAACCATTGTTAATCTTATTTTCATAACATCCATCCCCTCTTTTATTAAGATGCAACAAAAGAAAGGATATTATTGATTAGGGTATAAGCTAAAAAATTAAACTCCCCCATTAACTAGCTCGTTTATCGAGTTTAATTTTGAAGAAAGTCCGATAAACCATTCTTCGTCTCCTGTTAATAATGCAAGGTCTATAAGGTAAAGAATTTGTTCCTTATTTATTGCCTTTGATTCAGGGAGTTTTTTTACATGTTTACTTAAAAAGGACATTGTTTTATTTATTGTATCTCTGTTGTCACATTTCACAACATTAACCTTAACTACTTCCCCTACATTATCAAATGATTCAATATAACCAAGTATTAATTCACCCTCTACTGATATTCCTCGAACCCAATCGCCTACTTTTAAAACAGGATTATGCTTTGACATCATACTCTTTCACCTTCCTACAAATTATTTTTAGTGACGATAAACAACATAAAAAAATAAATTTAACTGTAATATTTTTCATTACATTTATGTGTTAAGAACTCACGGCTATATAATAATTAAGCCGCTTAACGCTCTTGATTAATAAGGTCAACAACTTCTTTCATTGTATAATTCTTTAAGTATTCACCTAGATGTTCTTCAGCACCTAAGAAAATAGCAAAAAGAACTTTTCGCATGTTCGAACCTACAACACACTGATCGTTTGATTCCGGACACTTCGGCTGCAAAGCACCTTCAGAGGTTATCTGATAAATATGCCAAAGATTAACTTCACCTAAATCGCGAGCGAAAATAAAGCCTCCACCAGTTCCCTCTTTTGATTGTATAAACTTATGTTTTTTTAACAAACTTAGTACTTTACGAATACGTACTGGATGTACACCTGCACTTTCTGAAATAGCATTACTTGTTGACATCCGGTCTGGCTGTAAAGCTAAATAAGTTAAACTGTGAATGGCCAAGGTAAAGTCGCTGTTCATTGTTTTCCTCCTACGATTAAAAATATTGTTTCTCATATATTAACATACTGTAGCCATAAATATTACAGATAGGTTAGAACGTTCAAACATATAGAATACTTCTTACCATAAAAAATTAATTCCTTTATATTCTATCCGGTCTGGCCTATATCCGATAACTTCATTTAGCTTTTTAAGTTGAAAATAAAATTAAACACTCCACTGTTTCTTCACTTGTTCTTCTGCCAGTTGTTTAATTTTTGTCCAAATCGTATCTTTACTCACAATAACATTTGTTTGATAATTTCTATCATTATAATTAACTGTAACACATACTTCAATCATCTTCTGCTTCCTCCTTTCAAAAAACTTTTTCTAAAAAATATTACTTATTAATTGGCCAATTTTTGCAGTTCAATGTTTAAAAATGTTCGAACGCTACGTGGTAAAAACTTGCGAATTTCTTCATCATTAAAACCAATCTGTAATCTTTTCTCATCCAGCATAATTGGGCGACGCAACATTAGTGGATACTCGATTATTAATTTATAAAATTCATTAAGCGAAAGCTCCTCAATATTTATATTTAAGTCCTGAAAAGTTTTGGATCTAGTTGAAATAATTTCATTAGCCCCCTCTTCAGTTAAACGAAGAATTGCTTTAAGCTCATCAACTGTCATAGAATTTGATACGATGTTTTTTTCAATATAATCAATTTGATGCTCTTCAAGCCATGCTTTCGCTTTTCGGCATGAAGCACAGCTTGCTGTTGTATATAGAATTACCATATTTAACTCACTCCTTTAATGTTTTTTATCAAACGTACATTTTACATATCGGTTATTGAAATGTATTAAAAAAAATTACAGTTTAGAATCAAATTCACGTAATGTTTCGTTTATCTCTACTATTCATTTCTTTTCAAAATGCTTCTTCTATAACATTGTTGAAACTACATTTTACAGACGATGACAACTCACTTCTAAAAATCTTACTGTAATTTTAAACTTTACAGTTCGATTAATCAACTGTTAAGTCTTGGATTAATTATTGTAACGCAACAAATCGTTTTCTTTTGTATGAATGTCCTCATAGTATTACAGCTAACCAATCTCAAATGCACTTCAAAGCACATTTTATTCATTTCTTGCTTACAAGTGCTATTATGGAATATATTTAACATAATAAAAAGTACGTACTTTAAAGTGTTATCGGCACTAAAAAGAAATAATTTTAGTATTACAACGTATTTAGGCTCAAAACTATAATCTAAATTCATCAAAGGAGTTTTTTTATGAAAACATACAATATTCCTGTAGAGGCGACTTTAGAAGTTATTGGCGGAAAGTGGAAAGTTGTTATCCTTTGTCATTTAAAAAAAGGGACAAAAAGAACGAGTGAATTAAAACGATTAATGCCTGGTATTACGCAAAAAATGTTAACGCAACAATTACGGGAACTAGAAGAAGATGGTGTAATCCAAAGGAAAATATATGACCAAGTACCACCGAAAGTAGAGTACTCTTTAACCGATTACGGTTCGTCTTTAGGAGCTATACTCGATTCCCTCTGTTCCTGGGGAGAAGTTCATCTTGAAAAAAACGGGAACACATCCATGCTGATTACAGCCGATGAATAATAACTGCTCCTACTATATGTGTAAATTCTATCCAAGATAAAAACCGGTTGAGACAATACTTGCCTCAACCGGTTTTTATGTCTCTTTATAATTTTTTGCCGTAATGACTGTTTCAAACTCAAAGGTTTCTGGTAGATGATCTGCATAAGAATATTCAAAAGTTCGTCCATCTGTTAAGTAAGCTACTTGTTCAACTCGCATTAGGAAATCCTGATTTGTTAAGTTCATAAACTGCTTTTCCCTATCATCTGGGCGAATTCCTTTAACCCTGACAACAGATGTCCCTACTTCAAGGCCAAGTTTATTTTGAATATGTGAGTATATCGACTCCTCTAAAACAGAAGCCTCAACACCTGGGATAACCGAAATTGGCATCCATGTATGCTCCATAATCGTCGGAATGCTGTGAATGATGCGGAGGCGAATGATTTTATAGACGAAATCACCGATTGAAACTCCCAATTTCTCAGCAACTACTTCATCAGCCCCAACAATCGCAAACTCGATAATTTTACTTTCTACCCCACTGCCGTATACAGCTTTCGTACCCGTTAAAGTTTGAATCATTCGTGCCTTTTCCTGTTGACGCCAATCTTGCACCACTGTTCCGCTTCCGCGCCGGCGGATGATGTAGCCATCTCTAACTAATAGATCCAGCGCTTTCTTAATAGTAAGGGCTGAAACACCAAATTCTTCAGCAAGGACGGGGCTACTCGGAATTTTTTCGTTGATTTTATATTCACCGTCTAAAATTTGCTGTTTAATCTTTTGATAAATGCCGAGGTATTTTACTTGTGTTGATCCGCTTGCCATTTTCATACCTCCTTTATACTGCAAACTCTCTTCTATTCATTCAAATGTAAAGCCTCAAGTTTGTAAACTGAAGGTGATGGGGCAGCAAATCCATTTTCTAAGATTTCAATATTCGTTACCGCTTCTTCGTCTTTCACAAGTTTTGGTGCACCATTTATAATTGTTTCATACGCGGAATCATAGAAACGACCGTAATCACCAAGCGGCGTTTTAATTTGTTTTTCAATCCAGTCACCATTTGCATTACGATATTTAGCAACTCCATAGTACATCGGTGAATCTTCACCAAACCCTGCACTCTCAGGCATAATCCCCGCTTTCAAATCATTTTCCTGCTGATCTTCACCATATTTAA
This sequence comes from Bacillus sp. FSL K6-1338, assembly GCF_038006965.1. Taxonomy (NCBI): domain Bacteria; kingdom Bacillati; phylum Bacillota; class Bacilli; order Caryophanales; family Bacillaceae; genus Bacillus; species Bacillus sp. FSL K6-1338. The sequence continues at coordinate 3,233,390 of NZ_JBBOWI010000001.1, forward strand.
TAAATGATCCATTTGTTCCATGGACGATAAAGCGTGGATAATCTTTTGCTACGACATGGTTCGTTTTCAGCTTAATCTTCAACTGATTTCCGTAATGTAAACCAACATCGAAATAATTATCAACCGCACCTTCCATTTCATTATTACGAATATCGTATGTCACCGTATCTGGACGGCCGAATAGTGAAATCATGCGGTCCATCGTATGAATACCTAAACTATAAAATGAACCTTCTTCTTTTGGAGCTTCATGAGTGATTGAACCAGGACGGAAATAATCAATATGTGATTCAATCTCAATAATATCACCAAGGAATCCTTGTTCAACTACTTGCTTCACAGCTAAAAAATCACCATCAAAACGGCGGTTTTGATAAGGCATAACTACTACACCTTTTTCTCGTCCTAAAGCTAATAATTCTTTAGCATGCTTTACTGTATCGCAAAATGGTTTTTCAACGATAACGGATTTTCCGGCTAGTATAACTTTTTTCGCCAATTCGTAATGCGTATGTGCTGGCGTACAGATCGTCACTACTTGAATTTCTTTGTCATTCAACAATTCGTCCAAATCAGTAGTGAAGTAAACATCTTTTTCCTCATATGGATCCGCTAATTCTTCATTTATTTGACGTACAAAAATCGTTTTTATTTTTATATTATTACGTGTGTTTACATAAGGTAAGTGATAGCGGTTAGCTGACTTTCCAAATCCAATAAAGCCCATTGTTAATGTCATGTTTTTCAACTTCCTTGCTCATAAATTTTCGTTTCTATATTTATTATATAATTTAATCATTAAAAGTATATAGTTTTAATTTTTTAATTATATATTAAATAAAAAATCCACGATTAAATTCATTTTCACTATAAGTTATGGACCTATAAATTTATACATTGCTAAAAACTATTAGAGGGCATCAAGTATTACTGCCGTTGTTCCTAACGTATTGTAGAAGATCAAAACGCATTAAACATAGTAATTCCAGTAGCATTCTGAGAAGAAATGCGCCAACAAAAACTAGTAGCACCTAATGCACCACTACCAACCAACGTAAAATAAAGTGAAACTTTAATCAGTGGGGCGGTTTATCCCCCTACTGATTATTTACCCGTAAATACCGGGATGAAAAGGAGCGTAATGAACATGACATATACTACTACATCTATGGAAATTTTCGGTTCACCTGAACAAGTATGGCAATTAATCGGAGGTTTCAACTCCCTTCCAGACTGGTTACCTTATATACCTAGTAGTAAATTAACTGAAGGCGGTCGTGTACGTCATCTAGCTAATCCAGATGGTGATACAATTATAGAACGCTTAGAAGTATTCAATGATAAGGAACGCTACTACACGTATTCAATCATGAATGCACCGTTCCCGGTCACTAATTATTTATCTACAATCCGGGTGAAAAAAGGTACTGAAAGTAACACATCATTAGTAGAGTGGTCTGGTACGTTCACTCCTGTTGAAGTTAGTGATGAAGAGGCAATTAATCTGTTCCATGGTATATACAGCGATGGGCTCAAAGCATTGCAGCAAGCATTTCTAGATTAATTAATATAATTGATTGAGAAGAAAAAGTTAATTAACAGTCAAATATTCGACTTTGTGGTTAAATTCATTATGAAAGATAAACAAATACAACTTTCATGCCTGCTTGTTAATGACAAGAAATAAAAAATACTACCTCCAAATGGAAGGTAGTATTTTTTTATTAATCAGGAAAAACAATTAATCCCTCTTCTTTTCCCTCTTCTTTTTCCTCTTCTTTTTCCTCCTGTTTTAAATCTTCTTCTGGGAAGGTTACAGTTGAATTTTTATCACCTGTTCTTTTTGTTTCTTCACCTGGAAATACGAAAGTTGAATTTTCTTTTCCTTCATTTTTTTCTATGTTATCTGGAAATACCATAGGATCATTGGTAGTCAAATCACTATTATATCCAAGGTTAGACAAAATCGCCCTTAAATCTGGTAAACCCCCTATTTTATCAGATGATGGGTTATTAGACTTTGTGCCTGTATTTGGATTACTTAAAATTGCTCTCAATTCTTTTGGTGAATATGCCTTACCTAAATGTTCTTTAGCAATCCCTTGAATCGATACAGCAGCCCCAGCAATTATAGGCGAAGCGCTAGAAGTACCACGGAAATTAGGAGTATAACGATTAATTATGTTCTGATCTGTAATTTTTTGTCCTTTACTATTTTGATTTTGATATGTATCTAATGTATCAACATATTCTCCCCAACCATATACATCAATTCTACTACCATAGTTAGAGAAAGCTAAACGTTTATGAGGAACTCTTGCAGTAGATGCTCCAACTATAATAGATCCTGAATCTTTAAAGTCTGGACTATTTCGATTTAAAATCTGTTTACCATTACGGTCTTTAAATTCATCTAAATCAATCCCACCATTACCAGCTGCTTCTACAATAATAATGCCTTTATCTGTCCCTTTGCGAATTGCGTTAAATATACTAGGATACACTTCGACTGGTAAAGGGTCATCTCCATATCCATCATATTTAAAGGATTCTTCAATTAATAAAACATCTCCAGCCTGTAAAGAATCTACGGCACTTAAAATAGCATCTCTTACATCGATTCTCCCATTATCTCGGATCACTGAAATTACTTTTGCCTTTGCTTTTGGTGCAATCCCAATGTTCCCAATTCCATTGTCAGCTGCAGAAACAACACCTAGAACTGAAGTACCGTGAGAAAGATCATTACTCATTTTTCCAGACATAAATTCAATATTTTGACCGACTAAATCTTCATGATTTAATAACCAGCCTTCTTCCAAATCTACAAAAGTTGCTCCCTGACCATTTCCTCCTTTAATTCCCCAAGCATAAGGAGCATTAATTCCTAAAGGTGCCTCTTCAAGATATCCCTGTCTCGAAAATCTAGGTTCATCATAAGGATTGACTGATAATACAGGCCCTCTCGAGCCAGTTGTTGTGTTTATACTCTTATTAGAACGAACTTGTATTTTACTAGAATCGTTATTAGCAGCATGTACTGTATTTGTTACAAATGTCGTACCTACCCCAGCAAAAGTTGTAATTGCAAGTGATGATATCAACATACCCTTAAAATTTTTCATTTTTCCACCTCTAGTTTTCTATTAGAAATAACATATTTAATAATTTGTACGAACAAAAAACATTTTATCTCATTATAAAAATTAATAGATTTTTATAACTTTTTGATTTACATAAAAACTCCCTTCATTCTTGTAATTCAATGTGTACATTTCAAAACAACGAACTTACTGTAACTATTATAGTTACACCTTTATTGATTTTCAACTACGAAATATAAATTTTAAAAAATAAATTTATATTACTTTAAAACAGTACTAGCCTTTTACGCACATACAAATGCAAAACGTTTGTCCAAATTACAGCAATCAATAAGTTTATGGACTGCGAAAGAAATAAGAAAAAGCAAAACACTAAGTGCTTTGCTCCTTATAAAATCCCTTTTAACTTTTCACCAATTAACTTCGCTACATACTCATAACCTTCTGGTCCAAAGTGTAATCCATCTTTTTCATCATTTTCTACAAATCTTTTATAATCCCGTTCTTGAATCATTTCAGCGAATACGTTTAGAAAATAACTTCCTGTTTCCCTCGCCACTTCCTCCACCACGTCTGCATACTGACCAAGTACTCTATTTGTTCTGTTATGCTGTCTTTCTTCATCAACTGGTGCAGGACTAATCAGTAGTACTTTATTTGATGAAATTTGGTTCACAATCTTCTCTAAGTTTTCTTTATATGCTTGTAATGACACTTGAGAAAAAGGGACTGCATCATTCGTACCAAGAAAAACTGTTACGAAATCTGGTTTATATGATATTACATCTTCTTCAATTCTATTTAACGCATCAAATGTATTATCACCTGGAATACCTGCATTCACTATTTTCCAGTTCGGAAACACCTCTTGCAAACGTGGTGTTAATCTCGGCATTCCATTAAAAAATGTTTCATCAGCTGTAATACTATCTCCAAAGCATACTAACGTTTTCATTAAGCTATTCTCCTTTTACGTATGAAACAACTTTCCTTCTATTGCTTTTATATATCTTTCAGCAGAACGTTCAACTGCCTCATTTGCATTTTCTTTTACTACTCGATGAAAAGCGTTGTATAAACGATTAAACTGTAACGGCTTCACTCGATTCACCATTTCTTCCACTTTTCTCGCTGGTAGTGGAATTAAGTTTGGATAGCTGTACATGAAGCTTACCCACCTTTCATCCGCTACAACTTGAATAATATCACCTGTTAACAAAATCCCTTTTCCATCATTACCTTCTTCCCAATGTAAGACAGATCCACCTTTAAAATGTCCCCCTAAACGATGAATGACTAATCCATCAGCTAATTGTAATGACTCTCCAGACCAGTAAATAATACGACTACTCGGGCGCATTACCCACTCTTTATCATCTTCATGTATATAAATTGGTACATCAAATGTCTCCGCCCATTCTACCTGCGTTGAATAATAATGCGGATGAGACAATGCAATTGCATCTAATCCACCAAGCTCTTTTATCTTCTCAATTGTCGTTTCATCTAAATACGTAATACAGTCCCATAGTAAACGATATGACTCTGTTTTCACTATAAATGCAGTTTGACCGATCGCAAATCCTGGTTTTGTCGTAATACTATAAAGTCCATTTTCCTCTTCGATTATTTCATTTTTATATGTATCACCTGTTTGTAAGCTTTCTAGTGTCGTCCAAGATTGTCCTTTTTGGTTAACATATTGCCTCTCTTCATCACAAATATGACAACTCACCGGTTCTTCTACACTCGCTGCATACTGCACACCACACGTTGTACAAACGAAATTTTCCATAATAATTCCCCCTATCCCTATTTCTTTATTAAGCTGACTTTTGTTGATAATGATCTGCTTTTTTATTTTCAATTAACAAACTTATAAAAGTAAGTAAATAGACAACTGTAACCGATAATGGAATTACAATAAATCCTTTTTCTGCAAAAAGAATCCCACAAACTGACGTTACAAATACAGTCCCTACTGACAATAAACCATAACTTTTACTTTCATAAATCCATACGTACGGAATAAAATGAACACCTATTAACATCGCTACTACAAAAGGTAACCATTCTGGAAATTGAAAATAGGCAAGTAATACAAGTGGAATATTCAATACATTTATCCCACCAATTAAGCCTGCCAAAACCCCTAACGGATTTCCTTTCGCAAACATATCAATTTTCAATATAGCAGCTATCATTAAGCCAAAAGGAAACACACAGCCCATACCAATTAAATATACCCACACCACTTGTTTTTCAGAAAGAACAAATCCCGTTATACTCATAACTATCCAAAATAAAACGCCGGCTAATATAATCGGTAAGCCTCTCTTCGTTTTTATTGCTAAATCCTTTTTCGCTTCTGCAACATTCATTTCACTATCTCCCCCAAAAATATTTGTGCTATAAAGCCGGCTTAATTTCACCCATCCAATAACGCCAAGCTATTAAATAATCTTCTAAATCTTTCGGGTGGTGTCTTAAACATGTGTCTATACGTAAATATAATCCTATGACTATTTCTTCATATAAATCACAGTCTTTTTTATGAAATACACACTGTTTCATCGCATAATTAATTGTTTCTTTTGTTAAATTTTCCGGAGTTGAACAAAACGCGTAAATTAAATCGTATATAGGATCTCCTAACACTGGTAAAGGATCAATTACACCGTGCAGTTTATTCTCTTTAAATATAAAGTTATGAAATCCAAGATCACCATGCAATAAAAATGGCTGATTTATTCCAGCATCCCTATTTGCTAAATTAAGAACCGTTCTATACTCTTCTTCACTTATGTAACGTCTTACATTTTCATGAGCTTCTATCACATTTGTTGTTAAAAATTCACTCCAAGATTGAAGCAGATTTTCTTTCCATCCCCAGCCATCAACCTCTGTAGCCACTTCATACTTATTGATAACTTCCTTTACAAGTTTACAAAGAACACTCCGTTTATGGCCTAGTTTGCAAGACGTTGTGCCCTCAAGGAATGAGTAAACAATATAGCGATTTAAAGGTTCCTTATATAAAAGCTTTGGAAATAATTCGTCCTTTTTATAAAACTGAAGAAAATAAGCTTCTTCACGTATGACATCCGATTCATTCAACTTTACAACGTATTGTTCATCCAACAAATATACAGTACTTGTCGTTCCCCCGTTTAATGCTTTTACGCTATTTGGATAATGTGAAATAACTTTTTCCTTAATTAGTTGTGCAGTGATTATTGAAATTTCCATTCTCTCAACCTTTAATTCGGAATATTCCCTTAATTTAAAAGACAACTTTACTATTATTTGACAAACGTGAGGGGAATCCTGCCAACCATCCTAATATAGCAAACAACAATTTTATTTTATTACAATGGCTTTCTTCAATATTCCATCATATAGTTCATTCCATTTATGGTAATGTGATGTGATTTCATCACTCTAAATGCTCTTCATATACTCTAATAATTTCTATTGCCGGGTCTCTGTCTTGTAATTTATGAGCCAAACTTTCTACACCAAACACTTCTGTAAAAGTATGACTGCCTACAATTAAATTAATCCCTTTAAATTTCGCATGTTGCACTGTATATAATGTTTTTTCACCTGTTATGTACGTGTCACATCCTTTTTCTAATGCACGTTCAATTAAATTTGTATTGTTTCCTGCACCGGTTAAAATCGCAATCCGTTTTACTGGTTTATCATGATTTCTCCAGCTCTTCACTTTCTCTTCCATTTTTTCTTCCAGTTTTCCAACTAAGTTTGAAAAAGGAATCGCTTCTTTATATTCTCCTATTCCCGGTAGTTCTTCTTCCTCATACGTGGAATATTCTAGTATTGTATCTATCCCAATTCCGTTAAATAACGACGTACACGTGCCAAACTTTACAAAATCTAACGGCAAATGAATCCAAAAATGATTCATTTCATATTGCTTCAATTTCTCAATACAAGCCTTTTCCATACCAAATAAAAAACTCCACGGCGCATGATGTGTAACTATCATATCGACTCCATTTTTATACGCTTCTTCAATCGTCTCTAATGTCAGATTTGTTGTGTAACCGATTTTGTGAAATTCATCTTTACTTATATGAGTAAAACCATATTCATCATCGCCATATTTGTGAAGATGCTCTTCAAATAATGATGTTATCTGTTCGTTAAACTGCGTTATATTCATTTTATTTCTCCTTTCATTTACTTTTATATTTCAAAAATAAGGAAATACTAAATAACAACGTTACATACATATAGGAGGACACCATGAAACCTGAATTTTTAAAAGCTGTACATGATGCTATCGGAAATGTCGAACACATTCATATAGAAGAAAGCGGTGCTGACAGCTTACTTATCCATCATGATGATGCACAGCAGTTACAACAAGTTGCTGTGGCGTTAGAAAATAATAATTTCCGCTCCGCTTTAAGAACAACCGGAAATGCTTCGTACATTGAAGTATTGAACAGATAATGAAAGTCCGGATGTATTCCGGGCTTTCTTTTTTATCTTGCTATTCACCGGGCAGTAAAACCCCCACTGATTAAAGTTTCACTTTATATTGAAACTTCAAACTCTTTCACATACACCGCTGTTCCAGCAATATCTATTTGTAACTTCTCGTTTTCTATCTCTTTCGTTACATAAACAGTTACACGACCATCTTTATTTATTTCCTGTCCTTGCTCAACGATTAAATCCAATTCATGTTCAAAATCTTTCTCTAAATACTCCGCATAATACGCTCCCATTACACCTGAAGCTGTTCCTGTCACTGGATCTTCAATCGTCCCAGCGTAAGCTGATGAAAAATGACGGCCGTGCATTTGTGCTAGTTCATCATAAGTTTCTAGACAAATTGGGTGAATAGAAGCATTAGGTATTTCTTTTAATACTGATGGAAATGCAGCATTATTAGGTTTCATTCTCTCGCATGCATTAAGATTTTTAATCGGTACAATTACAGTCCAATTACCAGTACTTCCATATACAATCGGTAAACTTACATCTAAATCATTTATTTCTAAACCAATACTATGAGCTAAATTTTCTTTTGAACCTGTAAATTCTTTAAACTGAGGTGCTGCCTGTCTCATTTTAATAAAGGTTTCTCCATTTTTATTTACACCTATTTGTATCGGTAAAATCCCAGCCTTCGTTTCAATCGTAAGGTTACTTTTCTCTTCTAATAAACCTTTTTCGCGCAAGGCATATATCGTCCCTACTGTCCCATGACCACATAAATCCATTTCAAAACCAGGTGTAAAATAACGCATTCTTATATCTCCTACTTCTGAAGAAAGAACAAAAGTTGTTTCGTTATATCCAACTTTTTCAGCAATAATTTGCATTTTCTCTTCCGTTAATCCATCTGCTTCTAATACAATACCTGCTGGATTTCCCTTATTTGGTTTATTCGTAAATGCGTCGTAATGAAATACGTTTATAGTCTTCATTTTCTTTTCTCCTTATTTGTTCATTTCTTTATTTTTATAATAAATAAGAAAATCCATCCACTTACCATTCTCTAAAGAAAACGCCTCTCTCTCGCATTCAAAAGAAAAACCTGATCGTTCCGCAAGACGAACGGATGGCTCATTATCAACATGTATATGTAATTCAATTCTATGAAAATGAAGACTATTATAAAATAACGATAACGCAGCTTTCACGCTTTCTATGCCATATCCATTTTTCCAGTATTGATTATGTATGGAATACCCCATCATCGCCCATTGGTAATCCATTCGTAAAATTTTTATCAGCTCTAACTTTCCAATATTAGCTCCGTCTTCTTTACGAAAAATGCCTAATACATACATCTCATCTCTATGTGCTGCTTCATCAAAACCTCTTATCCATTCCGTGAACCATGCTTTTGTTGATGATACCAGAACTTGATAGCCATCGTCATATTTATACTGCGATGGCAGTCTCTTATTAAATTCACCTAACCAACTTTCGTAATCATCTTTTTGAAATGGACGGATAATGAGTCTATCCGTCTCTACTTCTAATAACGGTAGCTTCATTTAATTTCATCCCTCGAATTATTAATTGAATATTCTTTATTATCTTACACGAAATACAAAATCTAGTAAATTATTATGTTTTTGATACATAAAAACCCAGTCATGCTTTATACATAACTGGGTTCTCCATCGTTTCATAATTTTCTATTTCATAAGAACTACATCTCGTAATTCCCTCTTCAACACTTTTCCTAAAGCATTTTTCGGTAATTCTTCTATGAATACCACTTCTGGTATTTTGTAACTGGCTAATTTCTCCTTACAATACTGAGTAATACTTTCTTCTGTTAATGTTGTTTCGCCATCCTTCACAATGTAAGCTCTTGGAACTTCTCCCCAAAAGTCATCTGGAACGCCAACTACTGCAACTTCTAAAACACCATGTAGTTCATGAATAACATCTTCTACTTGATCTGGATATACATTGTCACCACCGCGTATGATAACATCTTTATATCTTCCCATAATATGTAGGAATCCGTCGTCATCTATCATGCCAGCATCACCCATGTTAAACCAATTATCTTTCACTACCTTCTTTGTCGCCTTTTCATTATTCCAATATCCTTTAAACATGTATGGACTTCTTACATGAATCTCTCCGACTTCATTTGTTGTTAGTTCATCACCTGTTTCTGGATGAACAATTTTCACCTCTACATGTTTCAGTGTTTTTCCTACAGAAGACATCTTTTCTTTTCCCATCATTGGATGCCATGAGGTTACAACCCAACCTTCTGTACTGCCATAGCCTTGCACCATATATATTCCTTTTTCCATATATTTTTGAATGAGTGTTTCTGGCACTTTTGTACCACCGCTTTGTGCTACTTTAAAGGTTGAAATGTTACGTTCTTTTTTATTTAGCTCATCAAGCATGTAACTATAAACAGCTGGGAACGCAAGCATCGTAGTAATTTTCTCTTCTTCAATCTTATCCCAAATAATAGCAGGATTCGAATCAGCTAAGAAAATCATCGTAACGCCATGATAAATACAATTTAAAATAGAAAGCACGCCACTCATATGGAACAATGGATGCACGGATAAAAAACGTTCACCTGCTGGGATTTCTCTTTGGCCCGCAATTTCAGCAAAATAATGATGCAAGTTTTTATGTCCAATTACACATGCTTTCGCCTGTCCAGTCGTTCCTGAAGTAAATAAGTAAATGGCATCGTCTTCTTCATGAACTTCTACGTTCGGTTCTGACGTTGGCTGTTTTTGCAACTCTAATTCAAATGAACCAAAGCCTTCTTTTGTCGTTTGAATTACATAAGGGATTTCTTTAACAGCATCAATCTTTAATAATACTTCACTAAATTCTTCATCAATAACTAATACTTTTAATTGCGCTTCTTTTACAATCGTTTCTAATTCATAAGCAGTAAGCTGATGATTTAGCGGAATACATACCGCTCCAATTTTTAAACTTGCCATCATAACGCTTGGAAACGGGTGATTATTTTTGCATAGTATTCCTATACGGTCTCCTCTTTGCACACCATTATGTAACAAATAATGTGCAAGCTGATTTACTCGTTCATTATACTGCTGAAACGAATACCTTTTCTCTCCACCTACAAGCGCTTCCAAATTTGGTGATTGCATTGCTCTTTTTTGTAATAATTTTTGCATCGTTCTCAAGTAAAACTCCCCTTTATATATGTTAGGTTTTTTATTTTACCAGATTAACTATTAATTTACTAAAGATTACACTTAGTGAATATAAGAAGAATATAAAATAGCCATTTACTTCACAAGTAAATGGCTATTTTTCATTATATATTAGAATACTTCTTGTTCATCACATATTGCACATATTCAGGTGCACTTTTATCAATCTCTTCATCACTTAGTTTATATTCTGCACCATATAAATAAAAGGAAGGTATAAATTCCATACCTGTATATAAGCATGTAGCTTGGAATGGTTTCGTCAACTCATCCATTGTAATCCCACTATTTTCATAGTCTTTTTCTAATCCACCTATAGAAATAGCTACACCAAATTCTTTTCCCTTCACTTTATCTCCTTGTGATCCGTATGCAAACCCATATGTTAATACATCATCGAACCATTTTTTCAATAAAGGTGGTGAGCTGTACCAGTAGAGAGGAAATTGAAATATATATCGGTCATGTTCTACTAACAGCTTTTGTTCCTCTTCCACATTAAACTCCCAATTCGGTGCCACTTTATACAATTCATGCACCGTAATTTCATCCGAATATTTCTCAAGTTCTTCAATCCATCTTTTATTAATTTTTGATTTTTCAATATCAGGATGTGCTACAATTACAAGTGTTTTCATCATTTTTCATCCCCTTTATAAATTATTCAACCCTTTACGTATTAGTATGAATGAGTCACATATAATTGAAAAGTACGTACTTTAAAGTGCTATAGGAACCTTAAAGTACCTGTGGAGGTGTTATATGAATCAAAATGAAGACTGCCCAATTGCAACGACACTCGATGTAATCGGCGGAAAATGGAAAGTTCATATTTTATGTGTGTTGATGGATGGAAAAATGCGAACAAACGAAATCCGACGAGAAATCCCAAACATTACGCAAAAAGTTCTGACTCAACAACTTCGCCAACTTGAAGCTGATAGGATTATCCATCGTACTGTATATCAAGAAGTACCACCAAAGGTTGAGTACACAATAAGCGAATACGGGAAATCTTTAATGCAAATTATGGATGAACTATGTGAATGGGGAAAAGATCATCAATTGAAAAGATTACATGACTAAAAAAACATTACCGTCTTTATTAAATCTTCTACATTCATATTAGTAGTTCAATATTTCTACTGAAATTTTATATTAGAGGGACTCCAACAACTCGTAATTTAGAACCCCAAATCTTTCAGAAATAAAAAACAATAACATTCATCTATAAATACTCTTTATAACAAAAGTATCTTATACTTTTCACCTTATATTTTGCTCGGACAATTTTTATTAATTGAACCGCATCCTAGTTGTTAGACATATAGTCAACAATTTGAGATGTGGTTTTATTAGTCGAATAACAGCTCTCATCAACTTTAATAATCATGACTGCAGACAAAATACTTTGCAAAGAGTTCCTGTACAAGGTGATTTTTCACATAGACTTACCAAATAGCATTTTTATAAAAAACTTCTCACATTTAAATTGGACAAGCATATTTTATTATATGAGGACTCCCTACTCATAGAAAACTACCTTTCTATTCTAAGAGCGCGCATATTTGTGTGCTCTTAAATTATTTACAATAAAATAAAGAGTTTATTAATTTTCTTAATTCACTATCGGAAAAGTACCCATAATAATATCTTTATATTTATCTATTTTTTTTTTTTGATTTTTATAAAACTATATTATTTTGGAGTTGGTTAATACGTTACAAAAAACTGACCGTGTAATCATTATGGTCCCTCCATTTTCACAAGTGTTTGTTACATTTTACTCCTCATCAGGAGCACTTCTTTCATCACAAGTCTTATCTAATACCTCTCCACACCCTGTATCAATGTATGCACTTAATGAAATTGAAAGCGAATTATTTGAAGTCGAGTTAAAACCACTACTACTTCATTAAAACTACGAATAGCGGAAAGACCTTTACAACTCCCATATGGAACTACAGCAGTAGCATTTTTAGCAAAAATAGCACAAGCAGAAGAAGCTGCAGAAACGATATATAGCTTTAACTACACACTTACTATGTAGACTTCTCCTAGGAACTTCATTTTAGTTTCCGAAGAAACTAAAATGAAGTATAATTATATATGTACAATAGATATCATTAATCTATTTACAATTTTTCACATTAGCTCTTAAACAATTAAATAAATGGAGGGCATGATATGGACAATTATTATGATGTAGCGGTAGTTGGTGGTGGTCCAGTTGGACTTATGGCAGCATGTGAATTAGCTATCCAAGGCGTAAAAGTTGTTGTTTTAGAGAGAAGATTAGACCGGGTACGAAATTCTAGAGCACTCACACTACACCCTCGTTCCTTAGAATTGATGGCTATGAGAGGTATTGCAGATAGATTTTTAGCTAGAGGACAGAAATTAAATACAAGTCATTTTGCTGCCTTAGATACAAGATTAAACTTTAAAAATTTAAATACTGATTTTCCGTATACACTTTTTATTCCCCAATCTATTACAGAAGAAATATTAGAAGAACATGCATTAGAATTAGGCGTAGTCATTAAACGCGGGCATACTCTGAAAGACTTAAAACAATATGAAACATTCGTACAACTAGAAATAGAACAAAGAGAAACAATATATAAAATAGAAGTTCCATATGTAATAGGAGCTGATGGAGCAAGAAGTATAGTTCGTGAATTATCAAATATACCGTTTAATGGAACAAACACAACAACTACCGCTATATTAGGTGATGTTATTTTAGAAGGTATACCAGATAATCCATTTTTATCTACTTCTAATATAAATGGGATATTAATGATGGTACCTATTACACCTGATGTATTTCGTTTTGCAATTATTGACCCTAAGAATCAGACAATACCTGTTCATGTTGCTGTTACAGAAAAAGAGTTTATAGATAGTATTTATAGTATTACAGGTAAACATCTTCAAATTAAGAGCACAATATGGCTTTCTCGTTTTGGCAATGCAACCAAACTAGCAAATACTTATCAACATAAGCGTGTATTCTTAGCTGGGGATGCAGCACATATTCATTTCCCTGCTGGAGGACAAGGTTTGAATGTAGGTCTACAAGATGCTTTTAATATAGGATGGAAATTAGGACTTGCAATAAAACAAAAAAAATATGAAAGCCTATTAGAAAGTTATCATATTGAAAGACATGCTGTGGGAAAACAATTTTTCAAGGAAGTACAAGCGCAAGAACAATTAATGATAAACTTTTCAAACGCAGGAATGGAATTGAGGGATTTATTTTCGTACCTACTTACATACCCCGAGATAAATCAAGATTTATCTGAAAGAGTAAGTGGCTTAGGGATAATGTATTCGTCGATGCACGATATAGAAAGGCATCCATTGATAGGAAAAAGATGTACAAACCTCACTATTTCTTCTCTAAATAAGAAAAGTTATAAACTCTTTGAATTAATGCAGGATGGTAAATTTATTTTATTAATACACCCTACTTATATAGATAAGATAAATAAAATAAATATTGATTCACACATAAAGGTGATAATAGGAGAAATACAAGATTCCAAGTTAAAAAATATAGATACCGTTTTGATTCGACCGGATGGTCACATAGCCACCATTGAGTATACCAAGATAGATAACTGCGAATAGTCCGGAAAAATAATCATCCATTGTATTAGTGATACAAAATAAGTTCACTTTTATAAAACGAAAAGAATCCTATTTATTTAGGACTCTTTTCGTTTTGCCCATCTCACTATTTATAAAAACATATCTACAAGGGAAGAAACACTATATTTACAGTTAACTATAAAATCCCGTTCCAAAGGACTACCCAAAACTCCTCACCTATATACTCCCATGATCAAAAATATTTGTCTCTATTTCATATAAAGTATGAAAAGCATCCATAAAGATAAAGCACCAAGGATAGCAAGCACTATACGAGTAGATAGTACTCTTACTTCAAAATCGGTTTTCTTGGATGGTTCAGGATATGCAATTACATAAATCCCTTTTAATAGTGCGAGCCATGCAATAAGTGTAATGAGTCCCTGCCAATTAAGTGTCCAAACATTATGTAAGATAACAGTACCTAACCCGAGGAAAATTGATAGAAAGCCATACATAATTCCAAATCCTCTGTCTTCTACCACTAATTTTTTCAGTTCACGTAGTATAGATGGTCGTACAAAAAGTATTCCTGAGATGATAACCGTTATCCACCCCCAAAAAAATCCTAAAAAAAGGCTTACCTCCATTGTTACTCCACTCCTTTCAATTACATTTATATTTCAGTTATTTTCCCTTTAGTATTAGATCTATAGATAAAAAACTAAAAATGTAACTTTGGAGTAAAGTCGTACTCTTTATAAAATATTTCATGTGTACATAAATAATCCTTCACCTTACTAATTTTTAATAAAATAAGCTAATTAAGAAGTATAACAAATTAATAACCACCCTACATACAACTTATGTTAGTAAGAAAATCACATGCACTTATACATATTACTTTTGTATAAAATCTTAAAAATTGTAGTCAAAGAATTACTTTTGCATCCTCTTCTTAATGTCTAGACAATCAGTATTTAAACTAAACATGCTAATATTGATTTTGTGCGATTGTCCGTTACCTCATAATAAATTTCTAATCCTTTCCGAGTACCTGTAACCATTTTAGCAGCTTTTAGTTTAGATAAATGTTGACTAATTGTACTTTGAGGCATTTGTAAATCCCCATACATTGTTGTTACATTAGTAGGGCCTTTTGCAAGCATTATTTTTACTAAAGATAGACGAACGGGATGCGCCAATACCTTTAACACCTCAGCAATTTCTTGAAACATTTCTTTTTTTTCTCTCATCTTATTTCTCCCCTTTTATATACATATTTATGTTATCCATATATATAATTCGAAGGTATATGCGTTTTTATGTCCGTCATTTTAAAAAAATATAAAAAAACTTTAATCCGAAACTAAAGGAGAATCTTAACATAATGTCTCACCACTACTCTATATTCAACTTACTAAAATCAATAAAAAAAGAGCAGATAGTTGAACTGCACCCCAATTGTTAGACACAGTCTAACAATTGGAGGTGCAGTTTTTCTATGGCTAAATTTACAGCTGATGAAAAAATACAAATCGTTCTACGTTATTTGAACGGAAATGAAAGTTATCGAGAAATGGGTAGATCGCTCGGTATAAGTGACACAATCATTTTGAATTGGGTAAACCAATATAAACAGAATGGTCTGGAAGCTTTTCTAAAACGATGTACAAATTACACACAACAATTTAAACTAGACGTACTAAACTTTATGATTGAAAACGGTATGTCCTTATTTGAGACGGCAGCTATCTTTAATATTCCTGCCCCTTCAACGATTTCTGTTTGGAAAAAACAGCTCGAAACACAAGGAATTGATGCCCTTCAATCTAAGAAAAAGGGGCGTCCATCCATGAAAAAAGATTCAAATAAACAATTAAAACAACATTTAGCTGAAGGGTCAGTCGAAGCACTTGAAGCACGCATTAAACAGCTTGAGATGGAAAATGAGTACTTAAAAAAGTTAAATGCCTTAGTTCAAAACAAGGAAAAATCACAAAACAAGACAAAGCGCAAGTAGTCTATGAATTAAGGCATAAATATTCGGTGAAGGCACTCGTGGAGCTAGCTACTATTCCTCGAAGCACGTATTATGATTTAGTAAAGAAAATGAATCGTCCAGATGTAGATGCCGATTTGAAAGCTGAGATTAAAGCGATTTATGAGGAAAATGAAGGTCGTTATGGTTACCGTCGCATTCGTGATGAATTAACGAATCGTGGCCAGAAAGTGAACCACAAGAAGGTTCAGCGCATTATGAAAGAGCTTGGGTTAAAGTGTGTTGTGCGTATGAAGAAATATAAATCCTATAAAGGAAAAGTCGGTAGAATTGCACCTAATATTTTAGAGCGTAATTTTCATACAGATGCACCGAATCAAAAGTGGGTAACAGACATCACAGAGTTTAAATTGTTTGGAGAAAAACTGTATGTATCACCTGTATTAGATTTGTATAATGGTGAAATTATTACCTATACAATTGGTTCTAGACCGACGTATTCGCTTGTTTCAGACATGTTAGAGAAAGCATTGGAACGTTTACCTGAAACGCACCAGCTACTGATGCATTCGGATCAAGGATGGCATTATCAAATGAGACAATACGTCCGTACACTAGAATCAAGAGCTATCGTCCAGAGTATGTCTCGAAAAGGCAACTGTTACGACAACGCAGTAATAGAAAATTTCTTTGGGATTATGAAATCGGAGTTCCTCTACATAAAAGAATTTGAAAATGTAGAGCACTTTAAAATAGAATTAGAAAAATATATAGATTATTATAATACGAAACGGATTAAGGCAAAATTAAAAATGAGCCCGGTACAATACCGGACTCACTTTTATCAAGCTGCCTAATCAAATAACCGTGTCTAACTTTTAGGGGTCACTTCAAGTCTGCTCTCTTATGATGCCTCCTTATGTTCCGTGGAATGTTTAACACTCCCCATTCTCTTTAGTTTATTCCATCCTACCGCTACTCCTCGAAGCGATGAACATATAGATTTAATGACAACATAAGTCATAAATTGACGATAAATAAAGCGTTGTAAAATTAACCACACTAACGGTTTAGGGTTCTCTTCCTCTAATTTAAATGCAAACAGAGATGCGAGCAGATCTAATAAAAAGAATACAAAATAAAATCCTAAAACTTTTAGCGGATCGCTACCAAATAGCCCCATGATCATTAATATATCCGCTAAAGGAGCAATGAATTGCAGAACATATTGGAATAACCACATGTTAGGCAATGCAATAAACCCTAATGTTTTATGTTTTGAATTACACAAAGCTTTTCGATGTTTCCAAAGACATTGGAGCGTACCATATGACCAACGATACCGCTGTTTAATAAGACTTTTCACATCTTCAGGTGATTCCGTAAAAGCATACGCTTTTTCTTCATATACAATTCTATGCCCTTGACGTAAAAATGTAATAGTAAGATCCGTATCTTCTGCTAATGTATCTTCGCTTAAATATCCAGATTCAACTACATTCTTCTTGCGCCACGCCCCAATAGCCCCTGGAACAACTGTAATACAATTTAACTCATCAAAAGCTCTACGTTCTAAATTAAACCCTGTAATATACTCAACATGTTGCCAAGTAGTTAACAAATTTCGTCTATTCCCCACTTTAACATTACCTGAAACTGCTGCTACATTCTGATCTTCAAAGTGTCTAATCATTAGAGAAATGGCGTCTTGCGCAATAATAGTGTCCGCATCTAAAGTAACAATGATTTCTCCTCGCGATTGTTGAAACGCTAGGTTCATTGCCGATGATTTCCCGCCGTTTTCTTTCTGAATGAAACGAACTTTAGAGTGTTTATAAAATGTTTCTTTCATTACTTTTGACGTATCATCTGTCGATCCGTCATCCACAACAATAACTTCAAATTCTCTATAATTACTATCCAAAATTGAGCGAATCGTCTTAGCTATCACCTTTTCTTCATTATATGCCGCTATGACAACACTAACAAAAGGTTGATATGACGAATTAATATAGCGAGATAGCGTTTTTCTTTTCTGCTTCCATGCAAAATAAATTAAGAATAAGAATCGAAAAATCCCTAATCCAATAGCAACATAAAAAATAGTTGTTAATATATGTTTAAAGTATCCTGCCCCTGAAAAGACAGCTTTATTGTAAAGTAAATATTGCTTCCCCTCTGAAGAAACAGGAGGCATAATTTCCTCTCGTTCTTTATTCATTAAATCCGAGATTGTTACAAAACTATATCCATGCTTTCTTAGGTCTTTAATAATGATTGGGAGCGCCTCTACTGTATGGGTACGATTCCCTCCCGCATCATGAAGAAGAATAATATTTCCCTCTCCCTTATAAACGGGATTAAGAGCACGCTTTACTAATTCATTTGTTGATGGTGTTGCCCAGTCTTCGGGATCCACTTTTTCTGCTACCATTGTATAGTTCATATTTTGCGCCCGTAAAATAGGCACTATTTCATTTGAGGAATCCGGGTTAGCATCCGCTTCGTATGGTGGCCTAAACAAAACTGTAGAATGCCCAGTTATTTCCTGGATCAGACGTTGCGTCGTATTAAGTTCTACTTTTGTTCGTAGTAAAGACGTATCAGCTACGTTAGGATGCTTGAAAGTATGATTGCCAATTTCATGCCCTTCATCGTATATTCTTTTTACAATACTAGGATTTAGTTGTGCGTTTTCACCAAGGACAAAAAAAGCAGCTTTTATTTTATTCTCTTTTAATATATTTAAAATTTCTGGCGTATATTTCGGGTCTGGTCCATCATCAAATGTTAATACTACTTGTTTCCCTTTCGGTTTTCCATATCGTTGCACTTCGTATGCAGATGGTAAGGATTGATATACTTCATCTGTAAGATAACCATCTTTGCCTACTTTAAAATCTCTCAATCCATTTTTTCTTTCATTCTCAATCTGTAAAATTTCACCTTGTCCAGAATAATTTACTTCATCTAAACTATTGATTTTATGTAATACATTAGGATTTTTTTGTGCCTCAATAGGATTTTTTAAAACTTTCCATATTGTAGGATCTTCTGCTCCCAATCTCCATAACGCAACCCCCTTTGCATTGTTGTCCATTGCGATTTTCACTTGATTATAGAGAGTAACACCGTCTAAGAACCATGCAGTATGTTCTTTCTCTCCTGTTTTATATCTAAAATAAGGATTTCCACTCATGTTATCCCATTGAATTTTCATATTTGAATCATGAGCCATTGCCATAACTTCTGAGAAAGTTAAAGACTTCGCAGCTTCTTTACTATTCACTTCCCAATCATATCCATAGTTACCGAAAGCAACTATAAGCTTATTAGACGGAATATTCAGTTCTTTTAATGTATGTTGGAACCATTTATTTGAAGCAATTGGTCCTGGTTCCCCGGCTCCATAGTGCTCATCGTACATCATTACAATCATTCGATCTATTATTTTTGCTAACGCACTATAATCAAAAGCCTTATCATTAGCTGGAACATCTTGTGTAACGAGCAAATCATGTTCATGAAATTCCGTAGTAAGTTCTTTCATAAAATTTGTTAAGTTTTCTCTATCACTTTCAGGTACGGCCTCAAAGTCAATATTAATACCTGAAAACTGATTCTTTTTAACTTGGCTTACTAAATCATTAATAAATTTCGTCTTCACATCATTCGGCGAATTCAGTAACTTATGGATAAGCTCACTATCAGGGCCAGAAGCTTTTTCTGTATAGTTAGTAAGTAACGGCATAATTTTCACATGATTTTTTTTTGCTAGTTTTACAATCTCAGGTTTTATCTCACTTCTAATCGTTAAATCTTCTTTTAAATGATACCATTCTGGTACTAACGTGGTTAATGAATCGATATTTTCTTTTAAAGAAGCGGTACTATTTTCATCCCAGTTTACATAAAAACCATACACTTCTTTAGGTTGTTTACTATCGTTTGTCGAATTCACCAAATTTTTATTATCCTTCATTTCGGTATTTGGCTTGAATTCTTCGTTCTTTAACTGCTCCTCACTAAGTTTTTGATTAATTGGTACAAGTTTCGTATCTTGTTTTACAGTAGGATTCATGTTTGGAATTTCTGGTGTTGAAAAAATACTTTGAAAGAAAAAATAAAATACAACACCTACACTAACTATTGAAATACATAGAAACCAAATAAAGGCTATGTTTCTCCTTCCTTTCGGATCATAAAAAACAGGTTTTTCTTTATCTTTCTCTTGTTGAATGTTTTTCTCCATTATATTTTTCACATACTCCTTCTTAATAGAACTATAGAATAATAAAGTGCAACTTTAATCAGCCCTCACCAATTGGGCATTTACAAGCAGCCCAACCCCCACCTAAATTCTTTGCCCAAGCCAAATTTTGAGATGGGAGTTTTACTGCCCACAATAGCGAGAGAAATCCTTTTAGCTTTGAAATGAATCTCTCACTTCCATATTCTATTGATTCTTCTTTTCATTCCCTTGCTGGTGGCCTCTATTTTCTTGTTGAGACCCCCTACCATTGTTCCCTTGCTCGTTTCCATCATTTTCTTTCTGGGGTCCTCTTCCATTGTTTCCTTGCTGATTCCCATTATTTCCTTGTTGAGATCCTCTTCCGTTGTTCCCTTGCTGATTTCCATTATCCCCTTGTTGAGATCCTCTTCCGTTGTTCCCTTGCTGATTCCCATTATTTCCTTGTTGGGATCCTCTTCCGTTGTTCCCTTGCTGATTCCCATTATTTCCTTGTTGAGATCCTCTTCCGTTGTTACCTTGCTGATTCCCATTATTTCCTTGTTGAGATCCTCTTCCATTGTTCCCTTGTCGGTCCCCATTATTTCCCTGTTGAGATTCTCTACTGTTATTCTCCTGTTGATTCCCTCTATTTTCTTGCTGGGATCCTCTTCCATTGTTTTCTTTTATTTGCTTCGATGGCTGTTCTTCTGTTTTCTTTTGTTCTTTATGCTCTGGCTTCTCATATTTTTTTTCTTGTACGGGAGACAAATCCGGTGATGCATCAGGAGATGACTCCGGCTGCAATTGTATCTCTTCTTCGTTTTCCACCGGATTAGACGGCGTGGCAGGAGGCGTAAGCGATTTGTTCTTCTCACTCTCTTGCTTTATATAGACACCTGTGCCAATTCCAGCTTTTCTAGCATTCTCTCGTACTTGCATTGTGCTACTTTGATATTCAACTGTAATATGTTTTAGCTCATATTCTTTCTTTAATTCTTTCATCGCCTTTTCCAACTGTGGTTCTAGTGCCTTGTCCTTTGCAACAGCTGTTAGCATAACTTGCTTATCATTCGTTAAATACTTATCCTCTTGACTTTGCTTTATAATCCTACGTATTACTTCTTGCAATTGTTTATTTTCCCATTGCTTCAATTCTTTTAAAATACGCCTTCCATCATCATTACAAGCCTGCAAATCTATAACACGAAAATCCTTTGTTACGCTCACCTCTAAACTTGGATTTATATCAACTGAGACGTAAGCAAATACTTTTTCTTCTGGTTGGTTGTAGAAAAACAGCACTGCAAATAGAAAACAAGCAACAAGTATTGATGCAGGTTTTAAAAAGGAAGGGATCGAAAAATGCGATGCTTTTTGTTCTTGCTCATCAAATAAGATTTCCTCCCCGATTATGCAAGAATCCCCTTTTCTTTTACACGTAATAAACTCTCCATTTGGTGTTAAAACAACTACGCTATGCTTTTTTATATCCATCACAATTCCTTTATTCATCATGCTTTTCCCCTCTTATGTAATCCAGAATATATGTATAGTTGTTTGCAAAAATAATACACATTGCAATAATGTATTTTCTATGTCGTTCCAACGTTTTACGACTTACCCTAACACGTGGTTCTATATGTTTAAGCGGTAACTTTTTCTTTCGGAACAGCTCTTCCATCATTTCCTCTTCTTTTATAATAATTTTTACAATTTCTATTAAGTGCTCACGTGTATCACGATGCTTAGGAGATTCTTTAGCAAGCTCTGAGAATGTGATTTTAAACTCAGCTAGCACACTTTGAAAATGAAGAATTTCCTCCTTACGGTTACTATTTTCCATCTCTTTCATATACTCCGTAAGCGATACTTGCATTTCTAACATTTCCTCTTGCTCATCTTCTTTTAAAAAGACAAAGTTATGTTTAGACTCCTTACGTATATAGTCAATTACATCTCTTTTTATAAGAAGATCAGCAAACGCTAAAAAGGATTTTCCTTTTGTATATGAATACTGTTCAATTGCTTCGTTAAACGCAAACAATCCAATGCTATATTCATCATCCTGTTCTGTAATATATCGGCGGCAGACAGATGAGATTGATTTTCTAATAAAAGGCTGATACTGTACGATAAACGCTTCTTTGTCTTCTTCGTTGTTTTGTATGTTACATACGATATCTTCTATTTTCGGTTTTCTTAAGATCTTCATTACTAAACTCAACACTTGTAATCTCCCAGCCTCCTTCAAATAGCAAAATGGCCACTACACAAGTGACCATTTAACCAGATTTTCTTGGTACTTTTCTTCGGTCTTGTCTTCTTGCTGTTAGTTATATTTTTCGATTCTAACTTTTCCTAACGTTTTCTTAATGATTTTCCTTTTCTCTCGGCACAAAAGTTAAGTTTTAATTTTTATCTACTTTCTTATTTTCTACCGTTCGTTTTGCTTATTCTTTTTCTATTTTATCTGCAATCCTTGAATAACTCTTCTCTATATCATTGGTAATTTCATCCTTTTATTTCGGATGCCCACTTAATCTAGTAAATTTATTAATGCTTCTATATTCTTTCATAGTCATTTTTCTTCTATTTATTTTCTTCACTATACATATTCGGAGGAATACATAGTTTTATGGGGGTCAAAAAATATTTTTTTAAAAAATACATATTTATTTCAAAAATAAAAACCATCAATTTGAAAAAGGATAATCAAATTGATGGTTTTCTTATAATATCTATTAAATTGGATTCTCATTTTGTACATTTTATCATGATTGAGGAGAGAAAAGATTAATATAAACCGATGCAGCTAAGTCATATTGTCGAATCGAATGTAGTGTAATCACATATTTCTCATTCTCTTAAGTAAGGACTAAAAATAACCTATCCATAGAGCTACTAAAACCACTACGAATAAAGCAAAGCAACATGTAATATTTCGAATCCACTTTTGTATATCATCAAAATACTTTTCTATAAATGCAGTGTAAATAGAAAGCATAAGAAGTAGCACAATGAAAGTAAAGGATCCCAATTTATCGTTAAATCTTTCATTAGTAAATGTACTTACATGAAGGAATAGAAAAACAAACGTTACTATGAATAGCTCAAATAGCCTTTTTTATTCTCCCCACCACCACCTTACAGTAATTCCCTTTTATTCCATTTTATCAGAACATACTGTGTAGCAGTATATGAATATTATATTCATTTCAAAAAGGCCAACAATACAAGATCATTAGCCTCTACTTTCCATATTCGCACCTTTTATCACTTTACTTCCTAACAACCGGAATCCACATTTCACCAAATACTAGGCCATTTCTCTGTCCCATCTCAACCGTTGTATTCGGTCCACCAACATAGGCAAAATCCTTTGCTTCTGGTAAAGCTTGACCGAAGGCGATGCCAGTAAGCTTATTACTTAGCTCTTTAGCCGTTTTGTCTTCCCCTTTCACTACTAAGTATTCTCCCCTCGGAAACTGAATCACTCTAGATTCTTCTTCTATTTGTGCTTCTGTCATGACACCCCCATAATACATCATTTTGTTATTCACCGCTTCGCTCACGGAAAAAATGTATTCATTTGTAGCTAAAGCTTTTAAAGTGTCCAGCCTTCCATCTTCTTTAACAGCCGACCAAAAGTCTTCCTTTTCTTTATTTATCCCAGCAAAGTCTGTATAGTCACTCTTAATTTCAGTTCCAATACCTAACACAATAAAGCTATCTTTTTCTTCAATCGTATAATTTTTCATATTCAAAACCTTCCTTCTTTTAAAATGATTCAAATGATTTATCTTTTCATCTGATACGTTTATAATACCTTTAAACCATGTCAAAAAATGATACTGTTTAGGAGACCAAAATGAAAAAAGTTGAACGGATTAATACAATTATGCGGTATATCAACAACCGCTCCCACTTTACAATATCTGAAATTATACAAGAATTTAACATATCACGGTCGACAGCTATTAGAGACATTAGAGAAATTGAAGCTATGGGAATGCCACTTGTCGCTGAAGTTGGGAGGACCGGGGGATATTTTGTTATGCACAACTCTATCCTGCCCGTTGTTCGCTTTACTGATAATGAAGTGAAAGCTCTTTTTATTGCCTTTATGGCTACGAGGAATCAACAACTTCCCTACCTAAAGAGTCGTCAATCTTTAGCCGAAAAACTACTAGGACTCATCTCAGAAACCCAGCAAGATGATCTCGTTCTTTTAAATCAACTCTTGCTTTTCCAAGGGACTAATCCTTATAATCCCGATCTACTTGAGCTTTCTGATCTCCCCCATCCTATGTTAGAAAAACTCATTCAAATCCTTCTTTTAGATAACCATTTATTGATTACTATCAAAGAAGATGAAGAAATCAAGTCTTATCCAATTTATCTATTGCACCTTTATCAAGAAAAAAGCCATTGGATCATTGAAGGGTTTGACTTAAAAGAAGAAAAGAAGATGATGTTTCCTGTCGATGATCTCATTAATATCGAACCATACACGACGAACAAAAGGCTAAATAAGAAAAATATTTTAGAAAAACTAAGTAAGAAGGACGAAGCAATTAACCTTGTATTTGAACTTGGTCCGACAGCAATTGCCCAGTTCAAAAAATACCATCCTTTAAAAATTTCAATATCTTATACTAATCCTTACCAATCCACAGCCATTTTAAAAACTTTTATCAATGTTAACAATCCCGATGAAGTGATGGAAATAATAAATTGGCTGCTTTTTCTAGGGAAGGATATTAAAATCAAAGAAATACCCGATGAAGTATTAGCAGATTTACAAAAACGAGTGTGCTTATACATTCCATAAGCAGTGAGCCTCAAATATTAAGCTTTATCACTGGATAATTATCCTATTTTTAAATACCATTTCATTTACTACAATGAGAGCATGATAAATAATAAAAGCACGGAAAATCTCCCGTGCTTTTCTAAATATATATTATTCCTGAAGGTTTCGTTTATCTCGTTTCTTACCCTAACTGACGTTTAAATGCTTTACTGGCGAAAAAGTAAGAGATGACCATTATACCTACGCACCAAGCGAGTGCAATCCAAATATCGTTACCCACAGTTCCTTCATATAAAAGAGCACGAATCGCATTCACGATTGAAGTTACAGGCTGATTCTCTGCAAACGCACGAACAATTTTTGGCATCGTTTCGGTAGGCACAAAGGCCGAACTAATAAATGGAAGAAAAACTAGCGGGTACGAGTAAGCAGTCGCCCCTTCCATAGACTTCGCTTTCAATCCTGGAATGATAGCTAGCCATGTTAGCGCCAGCGTAAACATCCCAAGTATTCCAGCTACCGCGAGCCACTCTAGAATATTAGCACTGGAACGGAAACCCATTAATAATGCAACAAGAATAACCACCACGATAGTAAGTACATTAGCAACAAAAGAGGTTAAAACGTGAGCCCACAATATCGATGAGCGCTTAATAGGCATCGTAATGAAACGTGCCATCAGCCCACTCTTTACATCCGTAAATAGTCGCACGGAAGTGTAAGCTACACCGGATGCGATAGCCATTAGCAAAATTCCCGGCAATAAATAATTAACGTAGTTATCCGTTCCTGTCTTTATAGCCCCGCCAAATACGTAAACAAATAATAGCATCATCATAATCGGTGTAATTGCTACCGTAATAATTGTATCCGGACTACGCATAATATTGCGCATTAAGCGCCCTAGTAATACCCCTGTTTTGCTTTTCATTTACATCTCCTCCTTTTTACCGATAATCGCAAGGAAAATTTCTTCCAACGTCGGCTGCTTCTCGATATACTCTACTTTTGCTGGCGGGAACATCTCTTTCAGTTCAGTAAGAGTACCTGTCGTAATAATTTTTCCGCCATGCAAAATAGCGATACGGTCCGCCAGTTGTTCCGCTTCCTCCAAGTACTGAGTAGTGAGCAAGATCGTTGTGCCGCTGCCGGCAAGTTCCTTGACGGTATCCCACACTTCGATCCGCGCTTCCGGATCAAGTCCAGTCGTTGGTTCGTCAAGAAAAATAACTGCTGGCGCCCCAATCAAACTCATTGCGATATCAAGTCGGCGCTTCATCCCGCCTGAATACTGGTCTGCCCTCTGGTTGGCCGCATCAGTCAGGCTAAATCTTGCAAGTAGATTATCAGCAACTTGTGCGGGATTGGAAACACCACGTAACTTAGCGATCATTATCAAGTTTTCCCTTCCAGTAAGCATGCCGTCTAAAGCTGCGAACTGTCCTGTCATACTGATGCTTTGACGAACATGATCTGGTTGTCGCTGGACGTCAAAACCGCAAATACTCACTTCACCATCATCTTGTTTCATTAACGTCGAAAGGATATTGACCGTTGTCGTCTTTCCCGCTCCATTTGAGCCTAGCAGCGCAAAAATTTCGCCACGCTGCACCTCAAAATCCACTCCCTCTAAGACTTCTTTATCTTTAAAAGATTTTTTTAACCCTTTTATAGAAATTGCTGCATTGCTCATACTTTTTCCCCCTTATAAAATTAGATTACATACACCCTCTATTTAGTATCACTGATAATCTGTATTACTTAGTACTGGTTTAAAAATATAACTGAATAGCGATGGCGGCAATTCACATTTGTAACCAGCTAATCAGTCGGTATTACTAATTGCATTTATTTTTTTCTCAATTTCTTCATAATACTTTCATTCAAATCTTCACGATACTTGGAGACATACGTTTTAGCGTTTGCCACTAGTTCGTCAGCAAAGGAAGCCACGTCATCCCCAGTAATGTCAAGCACTTGTCTTCCTTCCGCTGCACCCGCTTCGAACAAATCGATTAATTCATACTGTATGTGTAACATATCCATCCCGTTACCCGCTGAGAAATTCCACATGTAGTTTTGAATTTTCTTAAATACAAATTGGTAGTCCTCTGGCAGAGCCTCAACTCGTGCCATCATCATTTTGTACTCTTTTTTATCACCAATTAACTTTTTGAACATTTCTAACATCTTATTTTCCTCCTTTTTTATAAAGCCGAACAAGAAATTCTCAAAGTATCGGCCAGAACATTTTATCTTATGAACCTATTTTGACTTCAAGACGTTAATTTTTGACGATACAAAATCCCATTTTTCCCAAAACAATTCAAGCTCCTGGCGGCCTTCTTCATTTAATGAATAAAACTTACGAGGAGGCCCCATATCTGATGGTTTCTTTTCAATATTCACAAGCTTTTTCTTCTCTAATCGTACGAGGATAGTATACACCGTACCTTCTACAACTTCGGTAAACCCAAGATCATTCAGGTGGCGGGTAATCTCATAGCCATACGTTTCACGGCGACTAATGATTTCCAGTACACACCCTTCCAGTGAACCTTTCAGCATTTCAGTTAAATTTTCCATGTCCTGATCCTCCTTTACCCCCTATTCTGTCTGGCTTATATTCAGTACTACAGAGTACTAAGGCGAATTTTTACTGAATAGCTTTTGAGTAAAACTACACTATTCAGTATTACTTATTACAACTACATTGTATGACTAAGTAGTTGTGGATGTCAACTTTATTTTCAAAAAAATTAAAAATCCGCTTTACCCTAACCGGATACAGTCTCCTTTTTTTGTTGTAAGGGCCGTCAAACTAGTAAAACAGCGCTGATTCAAAGTGTAATTTAAATCAGCTCTGCTTTATTGTTTTCATACCGATATATCATGTTTTTTCACGATACAAATTGTTTCTCACTACCATTCCCATTGCATATAAAGCATAAAGGCAAGTGCGGTCAGAGAAAATTCCCAGAGATTATCCGTACATGATACGAGCCCCTAAAATACAATTCTGTTAGAAATTTGTTCTCTATATTCTCTTTTATTTTATTTCTGATAGTTGATTCACAACACTATCTAAAAATTTTTCTACCTTTTCTTTTGATGTATCCGGCACATGATAACCAATCGTAAATGTAAGTCTTCCATTATAAGAGCTTACTCCCATTGAAAAGAATGGTGCATACATAATAGGCGATGCCATATACCCGTCCTCAGCTTGAATTTGACCAAACTGAATAGGTTCCTCAGCGATCACTCCCAAATTTGTCAGTAATGGCAACGCCATCCCCATCTGTACAGCCTCTTCATATTGCTGATTATACATTTCCTTCACTGTAGATAGCTTCATTTCTGCCAGTAGCTCCATTCCTGCTGCTGAAGAAAGACCTGGATTTTGAGACTTTATTTTATCCATTGATTGTTTAACTCGAACAAGAGTCTGCTTAAATGTTTCATCGTCTTCCATTTTAATCACTGGCATTTCCATACCGGATAAGTTGCAAATAGCACCAGTTGTATTATTAGGCAGATATCGACGTAAATCAATTGTCAAGCCAATCATTTTTTCTGCAGTGCGAGGTTCTGCATACACAGTGAAATGTGATAAAGCTCGGAAGTATGCAGTCATGATTACATCATTCAAGGTAGCCTGTTGTGCTTTTGTCCATTGGGTTAAACGTAGAGTTTGCTCATGGCTCAATCGCCGTACGGACATTTGGGGAAATTTATTTTTGTTAGGTTGAGATGGAAAAGACCATAACGATGCCTGTTGTTCTTGGTTAGGACGATACGCACTTTTTATGTCCGATATTCCAGCGTATTTGAATACATGTGATTGATCTCGACAACTCTCATTTCCCTCATCAAATTCCTTTATAATTTGCTTCTTAGACCGTCCCAATGAAAGGTGCGTATATATTGTTCCAAGCAATTTAATATATTCCTTGACTCCTGCACCATCTGAACATAGATGAGATAATTTCACAACTAACATATCTGTTGTAGTGCCCCGTAATAATTTCGTTTGAACCATAGGCCCCTGTATACGATCACCAGGTTCTTTAATAAAATCTATTGCCATTATTTCAAGTTCTTGATTATTTCCTTCTGCAAAAAAGCAAATAGATGAGTTAGTGTCAGATGAATGTTCCTCCCAGTAAGGAATATCATTTTCTACAAACCGGCTGTTCAAAACTGGTTGCAATTGCAACGTTATCCTTACTGATTCTTCAAGTATTTCCTTGGATATACCTACAGGAAAATAAAGAACTGCATTAATTTGTTGATCTGCAGAATAAAGACCTAATACATAATTCATTCGATCTTGTGGTGTTACTGAATACTTTCTTTTCTCCATAATTCCGTCCCCCTTTAAGACTTTTTGTATAACCCTATTTTCCATATGCTTGTAATTTTTCTAGTCATTTTTCTTCAAGAGCTAATAACGCTTATTTTTCGAATTTTTAACGAAATCATCTTCTCCGTATTGGTTTCATTCTTTTTGCAGGTGATATATCCATTATTTTATTGTTATTAACACTGCCTAACCTCCCAATGAAAACCAAACAAAAATAAATTAAGTTTACATATACATAAATATTTTATTATAACGTCTATAAATTATCAATACAGCAAATAAATCATTTTTATGTCTGTCAATAAAAAACAATATATTCAAGGGCTACTTCATAATAAAAGATTGATGTGCATGTATATGTACCCATATCACTATCAAAATAAGAATGAGAATTTTTTCAACAAAAATAAGCTGCAGATATTGATTTTACAGTAAAAAAAGCCCCTCCATTTTGAAAATGAGTAGGGCTATTTCCAATTTGAATTTTATAAAAGAATGATTATCATAAATAATATTTTACTTTTTAGTCTACCTTATTATTTTTAATCCATTTTCCTAATAAATGAATGGATTTTATTCATATAATTTGAGGTGGTATCGTTGGTTTTTAAAAATAGAAAGCTTATTTTCAAATCAAATGAAAAAGAGGTGAAATTATAGATATTCATGTAAAAATTTCGTTTTGGGGATACTTAAAATCTTAAGGTGATGGGTATGTGGTGTTACACTTTAAAAGCTTTATAAAATTATAAAATTTATAGATATAGCAAATTTTCTTTATTAATAATCATTTGTATGTATGTACGTTTACTCACACACATACAAATGATTTATAAAGCCACAATTAAGTGAAAACATCTTTTCCGTTACGATAACATCATAGCCATATCTTCTGCTGCATTTGTAATTAGTTTTAAACCAAATGTTTCTTGTAATACATCAAGCACGCCAGCTGAAATAAATTCAGGAGCCTTTGGACCGATGCGAATATCTTGAATCCCAAGACTAAATAGCCCTAGTAAAATGGCAACCGCTTTTTGTTCAAACCATGATAGGACAATACTTACTGGCAATTCATTCACTTCACATTGAAAAGCATCAGCTAAAGCAGCCGCTATTTTCACTGTAGAAATTGAATTATTGCACTGTCCTAAATCAATGTAACGCGGAATTTCCGTACCAGGTACAACACCGTAATCCACATCATTAAAGCGGAATTTCCCGCAAGAAGTTGTTAAAATAACCGTTTCTGGCGGAAGTGACGTTGCTAATTCACGATAATATTCTCCGCCTTTTCCCGGTGCATCACAACCGGCGATAACAAAGAAACGCTTTATTTTCCCTTTTTTTACTGCGTCAATAATTTCTGGAGCTAATGATAATACTGTATTATGATGAAACCCTGTCACTAACTGTTCATCCGACTCCATATGTACTTCTGGAAGTTCTAGCGTTTTTTGAATTAACGTTGTAAAATCATCATTTTCAATTTTTTGTACACCTTCTAAACCTGCAATGTCATATGAAAAGAATCGATCAGAGTACGAGCCTTTAATTGGCATAACACAGTTCGTTGTAGCTAATATGGCACCAGTAAATTTTTCAAAAATGCGTCTTTGATCATACCATGCCTTACCGATGTTTCCTTTTAAATGTTTATATTTTTTCAGCTGCGGGTATCCGTGTGCTGGTAGCATTTCAGAATGCGTATAAATATTAATGTCTTTTCCTTCTGTTTGCTTTAATAGTTCTTCTAATGCAAATAAATTATGGCCCGTAACTACAATTGCTTTACCTTCTACACGATTTTGTGTAATTTGTACAGGTTCTGGCACACCAAAATGATTCGTATGTGCCTCATCCAATAACTCCATCACCCGTAAAGCTGATTTCCCAACTTTCATAGCCATATCAATATGCTCTTGTTCGTTAAAATTAGAATTTGTTAATGTCATATATAAAGCTTCTTGTGTTGTAGCATCTACAAATGCATCCGTATACCCTAGCTGAGCAGCATGTGTGCGATAAGCTGCAATTCCTTTTAGCCCAAACACAATCGTATCTTGTAAACTCGCAATCGTTTCATTCTTACCACAAACACCCATCACTTTACATCCGCCTGTTGGCGTTTGTTCACATTGATAACAAAACATATCATCCCACCCTCTCCCAATCATTTATTACACCTTAAGCATAATACCCATTGAAAAAAAGTGATGTGATATCAATCACAATAATATATAAAGATTTGTGACAGTTCATATTGTTGACATAATATTTTTATTGACACTAAAAAATGTACATTAGTGTGCACACATCTTTCGATACTTTTAAATAGCTAAATAATTAATTTGGAGAAATATATACAACGAAAATTTTTTGAACCCTTATACAAATAGTTGCAATTCATCACATATGAAAATAGACATACAAAAACGCCATCCTTTTCTATCATTCAATAGAAAGAATAGCGTATTTTTTATTTTAAGGAACTATCATTTTTTATTAAAGCCTTTATTGTAAAGCTTTTTATTTACAATACATTTACACTATCTTAACATTACTTACATTATTTATATGATATATTTATATAGAAACTACTTAAGAAATTTCATATACATTTTATCTTTATGATCTCTTATCTAATCAATAAAAAGATCATGTTATATTTTTATAACAGGGGTGAATTAGAATGACTGAAACTTTAAAAACACTTATAATGCTTGATGCTACTTACGTTGTTATAGCAATTATGACAGTTCTAGTATTTGTATACTTGGAATTAAAATCTCAGTAATACATGCTGGCGTAATCGACAGATTCAGCATTTAAATATAGTTAGAAGAAAGAGAGGAGAAAATTATTTCTCCTCTCTTTTGTATTTCTACAATTTCTTATTTTAATAAATCCAATGTATGTAAAAGTAATCCTCTGTCTCCTACTTCTCCATGACCAGGTACTACCGAATCTATATTTCCATATCGCTTCAGCACATTCTCAATCGATGTAGACCATTCATTTACGTATGCATCTGCAACATTTCCTAAATCTTTTGCTTCCGCAGATTTCACTAAACAGCCTCCAGCTAAAATTTTATATTGTGGCAACCAAACAACAATATTATCTTCTGTACGTCCTTTCCCTGGATGGAACGTTTCTACTTTTGTATTGCCAAACTTCAAACTCGTAATTGTTTGTAAATCTCCAAGCGGCTCTTCATATCCATTTTTCTTTGCTAATTCTGCAGTTAATGCTGTACTATGCGCTTTAATACCTCTTTCTTTCAACGTTTTTATTCCGCCAATTCGATCAGCGTGCGCATGTGTAATAATGAAATCCGTTACGCGCTTCTGAAATTTCTTTTCTACCATTTCTATTAGTTCCTTCGTTAATTTGTCATCCCAATCTGAAACTCCACAATATTCATACTTAATCTCCCCTCATTACAAATACTCCATTTTTCTATTACATTTAAAATCAAAATTGTATTTTGTTAAATTATAACATTCAGACTATAATTTATTTATAGCCCATTAACGGAGGTGTTTGCAATGACTCTCTTCGCTTCACCATCATTATTCATAGTAGCAATCATTTCATTTGCACTAGCTTATTTCATCGGAGTAAAACAATACACTTGCCTCTTATCAGGATTCAACGAACGCCGCGTGCTTGATAAAGTGACACTATCAAAAATAGTAGGTCTTTATAATTTAATTGCTGGTGTCATTGCGACAATCGGTAGTGTCTTCACTACTCCTAATGCCAAAATCTTATTTCCTATCATTATAATTGGACACGTTATAATCGCGGCTTATGTAAATACACGCATGGTGCAGTGAAAAAGATCACCCAAATGGGTGATCTTTTTTATAATTTATCAACATATTGCTTCGCTTCTAGTAAGGAAAAACCAAAAGCTTCTCTTACTCTCTTAACTGCTGTAATTTTTTTGCCTTCTTCTACAAGCTGGCGTAGTTCTTTATTAATTTCAGGTTCTCTTTCTACAATTCCCAATTCTTTCGTAATTAATTGTAATCTATCTTCAATTCTCTTTAAACGCGCATCATTTTTCTTTTCAATTGTAGTTAATTTTTCAGCGATATAAATGAATCCAAAGGCTACTATCGGTATAACCATCCAGAATTCCATGAATGTTCCCCCTTACTAACTTTCATTTGTTTTATTTCACTGACTTATCAGCTTTAGTCATTGAAATCATTCATTCCTTACAAGGAAAGGGCAAACTAAAACTTTCTCAAAAATTAGTACTAGACATGATTTCTCCTCAAGGTTGCTCAAAATGGACTGGATTAGGTGTTTTTCTAGATGATTCTAATGAAGAATTACAGATTTATTCACTCGGATGGGGCGTCGGATTTCAATGTATGATGGTTTGTTATCCATACTGCGGGAATGGCGCTGTTATTATGACCAATTCCGATTTAGGTGTTCATCAAATGGAAGGGATCATTGGTGAGGTTGTAAAAACGTTATCCTTATAATGAAAATAAAGAAGCTGTTCCTTCCAGCTTCTTTATCTATATAACATTTTTCGCAACAATTTTTATATGTTCTGGTGCGATAATCTCCGTTATACTTTCCTGGAAATCTTCATGTAACATTTCTTCCAAATGTTCTAACTGCACTTCAACATGAGTGCATTCTAAATTATGTATATTTAATAGTGCATAATGATCTTTTTTCTTAATTACTAAATATTGATTTTCCTCTGTCACAAGTACAGAACCTAATCGGACTCCTAGTAAGCGTTGATCATCAAACTTCATAATTACTTCTCCTTCCCTTATATAAACGAAACTACAATGAAAATAATTACATTTATGGAAAAACACACTTATTTAGACTATATCATAATTTACTAAAATATAAATATCATTTTTCCTTTTAATAAAGTGAAACTTTAATCAGTGGAGGCCTTACTGTCCGTTAATGTGGGATGAAAATCCCTATTTTTTCATATATTTCGATACAAAAAACTTTCTCAACATGAAATTTGAATTTTCAGTTTTTAATTCTGTGAAAATCTATTATAATAAAGTTAATAAATGTTTGACCTCTCCTAATTCATGTACATATGGATGATCAGTAGTTATTGCTACTGATCTATTTTTTTGATTTCAGAAAGCAAATATACTGCATCCTTTCCTACACCACAAATAAGCGCAGAGCCTCTTTGAGATTGCCACGGCAATCCGATATAATACAATCCTCTTACTGGACTAACTCCCTTTATATGATTAGGAAACCCTTTCTCATTCACTGCCTGTTCAATTTCAATCCAATTATAATTTTGAACAAAACCAGTTGACCATATAACGCTTTCTGCACTATAAATATCACCATTCTGAAACATAATGTTATTTCCTGATGCACTTACTACTTTTTCTTGTAGTTTGATTGCTCCATTACGAATAAGTTTCTTACCTTCAAAACCGAAAATAGGGTCCTTTCTCTTCTGAAACCATCTTCCCCTCTTTGTATTTATTTCAGCGTACAATAAACCCACTTTTTCTAGCAGATTAAAAATACTTTTTCCAAAAAGTTGTAACGGTAAAAACGTTAAGGGATGACTAATAGACACCGTAACTTCATGCGTTTTTGCAAGTTCTACTGCGATTTGCATTCCTGAATTTCCGCCACCTACTACAAGTACCTTCCCCTGTGGAATTTGCGATGATGATCTATATTGTGATGAATGTATTTGAAAAATATGTGGTGAAAGATTTTCTGAAACTGAGGGAATAAATGGTTGCTGAAAACCACCTGATGCAATAATAACTTTTTTCGTTTGTAAAATTTCTGTAGGAGTATGTAATTCAAATATTTCTTTTTCTTTCTTTATTTTTAGAACTTCCGTTTGTAATTGTACCGGTAATTGAAAATGTCTTGCATATTCTTCTAAATAAGTTGCAATTTCATCTTTATGTGGAAATTCATTCCTTGCTCCTTTTAATATCCTACCTGGTAAACTACTATATTCACTCGGTGTAAAGAGCCGCAAAGAATCATATCTATTTCTCCATGAATCACCAATTCGGTTTCCTGCCTCGAGTAATAAAAAATTATATCCTGCCTGCTTCAAGTAGTATCCTATTGTCAATCCCGCTTGACCAGCTCCAACAATGATTGCATCTAACATCTTTTCCCTCCTCCTTACAACAAATGAATATATGCTCATTTGTTCATGTATTTTATCATACGATTTATTTTTCAATAATTCAATCTGTTTAACAACATGAAAAAGAGCAGTTCACTACTTTATGAACTACTCTTCATTACATTTACCACGTAACTACACTACTTAACCCATGAATATTTGTATATGAATCCTTTCTACTCCGACAATTTTTCCTCATAAAATATAATTCTATTTAAAAACGGATCAATCACAGTTAATTCAATTGTACCCCAAGGTGTTTTTTCTATATTCGGCTTCGAATAAGCATATTCTTTACTTAATAATACAGAATGATAATCCTTTACATCATCTATTTTGATCCGAATCGCACCACCTGGTGAGGCATCACCATGATGTTCTGATAAATGTATCACAGTATCCTGTAACGAAATTTGCAAATATAATGGCATATTTTCCTCATACCGATGTTCCCAATCCAGTTTAAATCCTAAAAAACCTATGTAAAATAGTTTTGCTTTTTCAATATCAAAAATTCTAAATATAGGTGTAATCATTTATAACTTCATCTCCTATTTATAAACATCCGCAGCCAATTCCCTCAAAACATCCACATTCACTACTTCAAAGCAACCATTGTTTTTCTTTATAATCTCTTTATCACAAAAAATATTTAATGTACGTAATAGGTGCCGATAACTCGTTCCTAACAATTCAGCTGTTTCCGTTAAATTCCCACTAAACACAATTCGATTTCCGTGCTGCACCGCTCGTTCCCCTGCTGCTAACATGTAACTTGCAAGTCTATTTTCAAGTGGATATAGTAAATTAATTGTACTATTTTTTGAAAGTCGATTTAACTTATGTGCTAACGATCCACAAATACATCTTAAAAATTTCGCATCATGAAATAGCTGATTTCTCACTTTTCCTAAAGGTAAAGCAACACAATATGAATCTGCCATTACTTGTACGTTTGAAGCAGTCTTTTGAGAATGAATTAACTCAACATCTCCTAACAGCTGCAAACTATCATAGAAACATAGCAATACAGATTTCCCGTTACTTAATGTATTAAACGCTTTCGCTTTTCCTTCAACGAAGAAAAATAAATACTCTATTTCTTCATTTTCTCTACAAATAAACTCATTCTTTTTAAAAAATATAAGTTCCATATATGGCTTCATATCATGACTAAAAAATGAATCAATATTATTTTTCTTCATATACTCTGCTAGTTTAATAGAATTACATACTTTCTTCATAGTCCCCCACCTTTACAACTCATCCCCATTGTAATTAAAATTTTCTTCTTCCACTATGACATATGTCATAACAATACACAATTTCAGCATGATACAGTCATTACAAATATGAAATATAAAGGGGATATTACATTGTATAACTTTCTTTCTGTCTTTATTGGTGTGCTCATCGCCGTTATGCTCCCATTGAATGGAATTTTATCCGAGTTAATTGGGAAGTATACAGCAAGCGTTGTCATTCACCTCGTCGGTTTAATTGCAGTTATCTTCATTTTAATCTTAAACAAACATAAAATTCATTTCGATAAAGGTATTCCGATTTTTTTATATAGCGCTGGAGCGATTGGAGTATTCACTGTTCTTTTTAATAATATAAGTTTCTCCGTCCTCGGTGCCTCTATTACGATCGCATTAAGTTTACTCGGTCAATCTATTGCTTCCATCGTTATTGATCATTTCGGCTTATTAGGAATGAAAGTTGCAAAGTTTGAAAAGAAAAAACTAGTTGGATTAGCATTCATCTCTTCTGGGATTATTATCATGACAATTTATTAATGGGGGCAAAAATATGTTATATATTACGATCGCTATTTTAGCTGGTGTTTCTATCGTCGTTGCTAGAATTATTAACGCGAATTTAGCAAAGGAAATTGGAAACTGGGAAGGCACGTTTTTCAATTATATTACTGGATTATTTTTCTCTATGTTATTTTTAATTTTCAGTTCAGATTCATTGTATATCCCTATTCATACGTTGCAATCTATTCCTATCGCCGTGTACTTAGGCGGATTAGTAGGCGTTATCGTTATTTCATTATCCAACTATATTACTCCTAAAATATC
Organism: Bacillus sp. FSL K6-1338; assembly: GCF_038006965.1. Classification (NCBI taxonomy): domain Bacteria; kingdom Bacillati; phylum Bacillota; class Bacilli; order Caryophanales; family Bacillaceae; genus Bacillus; species Bacillus sp. FSL K6-1338. The sequence goes on from NZ_JBBOWI010000001.1 coordinate 3,271,489, forward strand.
AGCCTTTTATTTAACATTACTCATCTTTATCGGACAATTATTTGCGGGGACTATTATTGATTTCTTCCTGACAAATGAACTCTCTATCGGTAAAGTTATCGGTGGCATTTTCGTATTAATTGGGCTCACTTACAATTTACTCATAGATCGCCCGATAAAAACTGTGAAGCATAACCAAGTTCAACTATAATACTTTACGCTTACCTATCATATATTAATAGAAAAGCTCTTCACACAAAGTAATAGAGAGGAGAAAATCCTATTAAAAAAATTATTTTATTGTTAGGTAGCGTATTAATTATTTCTGGAATTGTATGGTTTGTAAACTCGGGAAAATCTATTCAAGATCTGTATACTGCAAATAAGCCGAAAAAGAAAGCTACTATTATTTCAAGCTCCCGAGATCCAAATGAGCCTCCTGTTTTTTTAGGAAAACAGGAAATAAAAGATATACATGTCGAATCAATTAAAACAAAAAAGGATATCTTTCTCACAAAAACAGATGAGTTAAAAACGTTTATTAACAGTATGAATACCGCAAAAAAAGGCAAATTAACATTGGATGAGGAAGGATCAGATTTAATAGATTGTGATATGTGGATTACTTTCGAAGATGGAACTTATAAAAAATATTCCATATGGGTAGTTGATCATCACAACAGCGAAGTGATGATTGCTCAGCAAGATACTCCTGATGATGTAAACCTTACGTACTATCAGTTAAACGAAGATAGTTCAAAAAAAGTTTATAATTTATTTAAAAAAATTATTTAAACGAAAAAGTCATGAGCACGCGAGCTCATGACTTTTTGCACTATATATACTCCGGGAACACTTTACATCCCTTTTCCTGCTCTATATCATGACCAAAGAAAATAATTGGTTTCTCTTTCGCCACAACTTCTTTTAAACGTTTAATTGAAGATAAAGCTAATTCTGAATCAAATCCTGCAAACGGCACTTCATCTTCAAAATTCTCTTTCGTATAAGATGCATCAATCGTTAATAATATCGGACCGGATTTTTCTGTCTCAATTAACAGTGACTGATGCCCTGGCGAATGTCCTGGTGTATACAATAACCGAACACCAGGTACCACTTCATAATCCCCTTCAATAATTTTGTAGTTCAAATGCGGCAATATACACTCTTTCAAATATTCTTCTCTATATTGCGCCGCCTCATATTCAGCACGCTGTATAATGATTGGCGTATTCGAAAAAGCACCATTTCCTCCCGCATGATCAAAATGCAAATGTGAACTAATAATATATAGGAGATCATCTGGCTCATACCCTGCACGCTTTAAAATAGTTATGATTCTATCTTCTTCAGTCATTTTCGGTAAAATCTGTCCTTCAACAAATGTACCGTTAAAAAGACCTTCATTATTAACCGCAATTTCTGGCATACCTGTATCTACTAAAATAGGCCCTTCTTCCGTCTCCAAAAGATAACACCATACAGGTAAGTTCAATAAATTTCCCGGTGTGAGCGTACTATTAACAGAAGAATGGTCTAACATACAACGACCTGCTGGGATGAAATAAAGCTTTTTTACTGTCATTATGTATCCACCTTTACATTTAATTTAAGATAAAGTAACACAATAAAAAATTCTGCTTTTTAGAAATAAACTCCTTCCACACTTTCATACCAGCATAAATAAAAAAGAGTGTACTTTTTTACATAATGGCATTTCACCATCTATAATAAAAGAGTAAATGACTCTTACTTTAATGGAGGGAATAGAAATGAAAGCAATTGGTTTACATGAATACTTACCTATTGAAGAAGAAAACAGTTTAATTAATATTGAAGTTGAAAGACCTGTTGCTACAGGAAGAGATATACTCGTTAAAATTAACGCAATTTCCGTTAATCCAGTTGATACAAAAGTTCGCTCTCCGAAAGATAAAAAAGAAGATATAGCAAAAATACTCGGCTGGGATGCTAGTGGTATTGTCGTACAAACGGGCGAAGGTTGTACGTTATTTAAAGAAGGCGACGAAGTGTTTTACGCTGGAAGCATTACGAGACAAGGTACATATAGTGAATATCATTTAGTTGATGAAAGAATCGTTGGTAAGAAACCAAAAACGTTAAATGATGCTGAATCTGCCGCAATTCCTTTAACAGCGATTACAGCTTGGGAAGGTTTATTTGAACGTTTAGGCATTGATTATACTAAAAAAGATACGAACTCATTTAAAAACATTTTAATTATCGGCGGAGCTGGTGGTGTCGGTTCAATTGCAATTCAACTGGCGAAATGGGCTGGACTAAATGTAATTGCAACTGCTTCCCGCGGCGAAACGATAGACTGGGTTAAAAAGCTTGGAGCTGACCATACAATTGACCATCATGCCCCTTTAAAAGAGCAATTACAAAGCCTTGGATTCAGCGATGTAGATTATATTTTCTGCTTAAACAATACAGATCAACATTGGCAAGCAATATGTGACCTTATTAAACCACAAGGCAAAATTTGCTCTATCGTAGAAAATGAACACCCTCTTGAAATGGGTATTTTAAAAAGCAAAAGTGCTACACTCGTTTGGGAGTTTATGTTTACAAAAGCAATGTATGAAACTGGCGATATGATTACGCAGCACGAACTATTAAATAAAGTAAGCGAACTACTAGATGAAGGCATTTTAAAGACTACCTTAAATGAAACATTAACACCGATTAACGCTGAAAACTTAAAGAAGGCACATGCACTACTTGAAAGTGGACGTACCATCGGGAAAATCGTATTAGAGAAATTTTAATCATGATAGTGACAGATAGTATGTGAAATTATATTAACGATTTTTCGAACATATCTATCATAACGTACAATATATCAACGATTTTTCAAATATATCTATCATAACGTACAATATATCAACGATTTTTCAAATATATCTATCATAACGTACAATATATCAACGATTTTTCAAATATATCTATCATAACGTACAATATATCAACGATTTTTCAAATATATCTATCACAAATCAAATTATATCAACAATAAGAAAAGGCTGTTCCAGATGAACAGCCTTTTCTTTATTTACTTGAAATCTCTTTATTGTTTTGAACGTCTAACGGAGCTCGCTTCCCTATTCCAAAAGCATAGAAACTAATTGTAACGATAGCTAAGAAAATAATACCTACAACTAGTGAAATACGAGTATCATCGTTAAACCACATTCCGATTAATACCATAATTAAAAAGGCAATCGTTAAATAGTTTGTTACAGGAGCAAATGGCATTTTGAACGGATGATCTTTCATCTCTGCTCCCTTTTCTTTTCTAAAACGAATTTGACTAATTAAAATGACGAACCATGGTACCATACCAGGAAGTACGCTCGCACTATATACATATACGAATAAGTTTTTCGGTGCAATATAGCTTAATACAACACCAACCGCTAAACCGATAATTACGCCAACTGTACCAAATAAAGGTACACCATTTCCAGAAAGTTTTGTGAAATATTTTGGTGCTTGTCCATTTATCCCTAACGTATAAAGCATACGTCCAGCACTATAAATACCACTATTACAACCAGACATTGCCGCTGTAATTACAACGAAGTTAATAAGTCCAGCTGCTGCCGTAATACCAACTTTCGCAAAAGTCGCTACGAACGGGCTACCAATTGTACTTAATTGATCCCACGGATACACAGTTACAATAACGAAAATAGCACCAATATAGAATATTAAAATACGCCAAATTGTACTTTGAATTGCTCTTGTAAGTGTCTTCTTCGGATTTTTCGCTTCACCAGCAGTAATTCCGATTAATTCCACACCTTGATATGCTCCAACTACAAGTGATAATGCAAAGAAGAATCCTGAAAAACCACCTGTAAAGAAACCGCCATTTGACCAAAGATTAGATATACCAATCGCTTCTCCACCGTTACCAATTCCGAAGAAAATAAGACCAAATCCCGCAATAATCATTAATAGAATCGTAACAATTTTAATCATCGCGAACCAAAATTCAAATTCACCAAATGACTTAACAGAAATTAAGTTAGCTGCACCAAGAATGACCATGGCAATTATACCTGGTATCCAAGCTGGTAAATCCGGGAACCAATATTGCATATACGCTCCAACCGCGATAATTTCTGACATCCCAACGATAACCCACTGGAACCAGTTACTCCACGCTGTCATATAACCAGCTAGCGGATGAATATACTTATGACCGAATGTCGCAAATGAGCCTGTACTTGGCTCCATATACAACATTTCTCCCATGGCACGCATAATGAAGAAGATAAAAATACCTGCAATTGCATAAGCAAGCATTACTGACGGACCTGTCCATTTAATTGTGCTGGCTGACCCCATAAATAAACCAACACCAATTGTTCCGCCTAAAGCAATCATTTGAATATGACGTGCTTCTAAACCTCTTTTCAATTCTTTGTTTGCCACTTCACTTCCCCCTCTTAGATGATTCATAGCCGCATTTTAAAACAAGATGCTTTCCCCTAATTCCTTTCGGCCCTGAAAATGATGAAGCAAACGTCATTTTACACTAGCTTTAAAGCTATCCTAAAATCGTTTTGTGCTCCTAATAAAATTCTCAAAACCTTCATCTTCCAATATTCTATAAATCTTAAAATTACTTACCTTATATTAATTCATTAATCTGAAAAATTCAATTATTTTTTCAATAAATTATTATACATAAGCCTGCTTAATTTTTAACTAAATTAACAATAAAATACATCTATTCAATATGATTCCGGTATGAATATTATTACAATATAAATAACCAAGGATGGCATTTCTTCCTCGGTTTCACATCTCATGTACTTCAATCTTCATAGTTGATAACGTGATTTCCCAAACGTTAGATTCATATACCAATCAGAAATTTAATATATTAATAAATTACTAACTTCTTTAGTCCAGTCCAATTTTGAGGCATAAAATATAAAAGAGTCTCATTTTTAATGAGACCCTTTTACCATTTCATATTTAAATCGATTTCGAAGTTTGCTTACCAAAGATAAACACCCTAGTAAACACTACCATTATAACTACAATAACCAGAAAATAAAGTGGCATCACCATTAACGATCCTGTATGCAGTTGACTCATTCCCCAAATTGTCATCGTTACAATTACATAGTACCCTAAGCTAAACAATGCACCTGCTGTACCAATGACATCTTGAAAATCTACTAACGCTAAACTTAAACAATTAGGTAATGCTACTCCAATTCCTAATAGCAATATAAACATCGCTACTAAAAATCCAATCATATATATTATGTTTGGATTTGATCCAACAAACGTAATAACAGATAAAAGGATAGCTCCTCCTGTCATTACGAGACAACCGATATATATAATTTTCTCTGGTTTATAAGTAGCAAGTAAACGTTTCGAAACTTTCGCTCCAACAATAGAAGCAGACGCTACAACAATTCCTAGAAATCCATACATACTAGGCGATAATTGAAAGTATTCAATAAAGATAAACGGCGCCTCTGCATAATAGCTAAATAAAACACCATTTGCTCCTCCAATTAATAGCCCATATGTTACTACTTTCGGATTTGTAATTAGCCTCTTCAAGACTGAAAATACATTTATTTTATTCGTTACTGAGCCCGTTTTTGTTTCAGGAAGAGAAACAAACGTATACAGAAAAATACCGATACTCATAACAACTAAACTTAAAAATACTATTTTAAATCCAAACATTTGATCAAGAAAGCCACCAATTAACGGTCCTATCGCTGGTGTAAAAGCAATGACTGCCGAGATTTGAGCAAACATAACATGCCTCTTATGCCCTTCTACACTTTCACGAAGAATCGTTTGCGTCACAACTGATCCTGCACTTGCTCCAAACGCTTGAATAAAACGACTTACCAATAAAAATTCAATGGAATTTGCAATATAGCATAAGAAACTCCCAGCGCCATATATTACAATTCCAAATAACATTGCTGGGCGACGGCCAATTATATCTGATAGCCATCCAATAAAAAATACACCTAAAGCAAATCCAGCAAAATACACACTAAGCGTTAACTGCACCTCATTATTACTTACATGTAACGCCTTTGAAATATCAGGTAAAGACGGTGTGTAAATCGTTTCACTAATTTGCGGAAATGCGACAAGAACAATCATTAACAAAAGTGATGGTACTGAGACTTTTTTCATTTTTCATACCCTCCTATAACTTTGAAAATCCCAGAAATAAAAGACTTTCCTTAGCTACGGAACAGGAGGGGCCATTATAGAAATCCGGTCATAAAACAACAAAGAAAACACCTCAATTACGTATGTTAATACTTATAGGAGGGTAATATTAACATCGATTTTTAAATATACTTTTTCAATTATATTACATATTACTTTTATTTTTCTAGTATTAACTATATTAGTGAACAACTAATACACGCCATAGAAGATAACTACTTGATATAACCACCTTATTATGGAATAATTAGAAATAGTTTGAATCTATAAACCTAATTATAAAATGATATACTCATATATTCCTAATGTCATAAAGCTGAACAAGTAGGAGGACTTTCGTAATGATTGAAATTTTAAGGACAGTAGTAAACTTTCTAATTTCTCTATTCTCAGGAGAATTACCATTTGTATATTATGTATGGATTATTACCCTATTCCTAATTCAAATAACCCAATCTACTCTAAACTATAAACTCTTTAACAAGAAAGACAATTTCAGCACTTATATATTGGAAGGATTACTTGCTTTTATTATTTTATTGTTTGGAGGAATATTAGTATCTAAGTTACTTGCTTACATAATAGAAGACCCTACTATTAGTATGACGAATTTAACACATTATTTTGTTTCTCTTATCATATTAACTATATTTGTCGTAATAACCTGTGTTAAAGACTTTATAGAGACATCTATAAAGAATAAAAATATATCTCTTTTTAGCTTTTTAGTAATTTCCTTAATAACAAGTATACTTTCATTCAAGTTTTTATCACCTTTCATTGAAGGTTCTTTTTCTCTTTCTAAATCTTTTATAACTACTTTAATCATTCTAGTAACTGTATCCATTCCTCTATTAATTTCTTTAGAGGAAAAATATGCAGATGAAAAGGAAAAGGAAACAGAAAATTTATAGCTTCTCATTTATATAAAAGAAAGAGGGAGCTCCCCTCTTTCTTTTATATTGTTCTATTTCACAAGACTAAATCATTCCTTTTAATATCAATCCTAAAACTGACATTATTATCGTACTAATAATAATTCGCAAAATCCAAGTTGTGTTTGTACTTATTTTTTCTAATTGCTTATTGATTGTTGCTATGTCTTTCTCATTAATAGTGGTACGCGTTTCTAAATTTCGAATGTCTCGCATAATTTCTTTTTGCTCCGCCTTGAGACTGTCAATTTTAGCGTAAACATCTTCCATATATTCACACCCTCTGTTCATCTTAATAGAAAAATCTATATATATTATGAGACAACCCTCTTACCTGTGAATACATTCCGTATATCCGCGTACCAAATTATTTGTACATTTTAATTGAATTACTCACATGTTTCCATTCTTCTATTTATAAATTAGCGTTAAGATACGTTCAAATTAGAAAAAGTATCCCTTGTTTATTTAACAACAAACAATGTGCAATCCAACATTCGGGAGCACCTACGATAATTTCTATTATTTTCATATTTACAACTCAATATAATCAGTATGATTTTCTGAAGAATCCACTTTTTGAACTGCTTAAAGTATACTAATATGAATACGAAATAGCTGTATTGATAAACTCTCTAGAACAATAAATATACTGGCTGAAACGGATCTAAATCCGATATTTTTCCCAGTAACATTAATGGTTATTTCTGACAAATGCATTTGTATATCATTGTTTTCAAAAATTTCATCCTCAACCTTTACAATATCTGCTTCACAATCTACTTCTTTAAAAGTTTTCAATAATTTTGTTTCCAAAAAACTACAATCAAAGTTCTCATCTTTTATTACGGCAAATTTAACCTTCATATCCATTTCCCCATTTTTAAAAAACTAAAATCATTAAATCAATATAAATATATATTATTCTATTAAATAATTCAAAATATACGCTTCTCACATACATTATTAAAAATCAATTCTAAAGAATTAAATGCAAAAAGTAATTTAGTATTAGGCGTTCCACTAATCTTTGGTATAATTCGTCTTTTAATTATTTTGCTCATTGCGCTTTTTTATTTCCCTCCCTATTTCAACTGAACTTTGTGTAATAATGCATATTTCAAATACATTATTTCCTTGCACTCATACTTTTATCATTGAGTTTTTATTCACAAATTCGTAACACATATATATGAGTTATCATGCTAAAATTAGTTTATTCACAAGAAGAAGTTATTCTTAATAAATCAATAATTTTTAATACCCTGTTTAAAGCCTTGCCCCCCTGCAAGGCTTTTTCCTATTTAACTAGCATAGTATTTTTCGTTATGCATCTCTCCCCTTTGTTCCTTACCCTACAAATAATACTGAATGTTTATTTTAATTTTTCAGCATCGGCACTCGCTCTTTTCGAGAGCTCTTTACCAAATATTCAATCTAATGATAAAATTGACCAAATTAATATTTTCATCCATCACTGTATCAAAAAGTACAATAAAGTAAAACTTTAATCAGTGGGGGTTTTGTTCATCCCTCACTGATTATTAGCCCTCACCAATCGGGCTTTTACAATTAAGTAAACGCGAGCTTTTTCTTCTATCTACTTACTATTTAAGGTTAATAGTGATATAACCAGATTTTAAAATTCGACTTAAATTCATTGATGAATGGAGAGGTTTATATGAAATTGAAAGACAAAGTAGCAATCATAACTGGTGGAGCAAGTGGAATTGGCGAATCTACTGTTCGTCTTTTTATCGAAGAAGGTGCAAAAGTAGTTATTGCTGACTTTTCTGAACGTGGAAAAGAACTATCAGATGAATTGAATGCACATGGATATAATACGTTATTTATTAAAACTGATGTAACAAAAGAGGCAGATATTAAACAGCTAATTCATGAGACAGTAAGTACATACGGTAAATTAGATATTATGTATGCCAATGCCGGCGTTGCTGATGATGCACCGGCAAATGAATTATCCTATGAAAAATGGAAAAGAACTATTGATATTAATTTGTCTGGGGTATTCCTTTCTAATAAATATTCGATTGAACAATTCCTTAAACAAGGTACAGGTGGTGTCATCATTAACGCTGGTTCGATTCATAGTTTTGTTTCATTACCTACCCCAACAGCATACTCCTCTGCAAAAGGTGGTGTGAAACTATTAACTCAAAATTTATGTACTGCCTACGCTAAATATGGAATACGTATTAATGCGGTGTGCCCCGGTTATATTGACACCCCTTTACTTGGTAGTGTTAATCCTGAACAGAAAGAATATTTAGCTTCACTTCATCCACAAGGCAGACTTGGAACACCAGAAGAAGTCGCTAAAGCTGTCTTATTTTTAGCAAGTGATGATGCTAGTTTTGTTAACGGTACAACACTTCTTGTTGATGGAGGCTATACTGCATGTTAATTTAAAAATTTTGAAGCCCCCTAAGAAATATATAGTCTTCAATAAAAAAAGCGCCATCACAAGTGACGGCGCTTTTCTATATAAGAGCAACTAGAAGGTATCCTTCTAGCCTACTCCCATTTATAAGTCCAAAACTGTTCAAGTTGCAGCCATTTTAATGTTGCTGCATCTTTGTTTTTTATTTTTGCATGCGTGTCTTCAAGCATTGCTTCTGTTTGTGAACGGTGCGCACCTAATGCAGTTAATTTATGATCAAATACTTCACTAATGTTATTTACAACATCCGGTTCTCCTAATACTGCTTCACGATTTTTCGTAATCGCAACAGCATGAATAACTGGGCGCTCTTCTTTTGGCATACGTGATACAGCGCGAACGACAGCGCGGCCAAATGCATTATGATCTGGATGTACACCGTGCTCTGGATAAAATGTAATAATTCGAGATGGATTTATTTCTTGAATGATTGCTTCAATTTTGTCAGCAACGAAATCAACATCTTCAAATTCTAACGTTTTATCATGGAAGCCAAGCATTCTTAAATCTTTAATACCCATCGCTTCACAAGCATCTTTCAATTCTTTCTTACGGATATGTGGAATCGTTTCACGGTTAGCGAATACGTTCTTACCCATGTTACGTCCCATTTGTCCTAGAGTACCACATGCATATGTTACAGGTACTCCTTGATCTGTTAATAAGCGAATTGTTCCTCCCGCAGCATATGCTTCATCATCTGGATGCGGAAATACAACAAGTACATGTCTCTCCATAAGTTTCCCTCCTTCTTACTTAAATGGTGTTAAGCTTAACTCAAGTGCAACTGCTAGACGACCTAAATTATCATGTCCAGCTAATAATAAACGCTCTTGATCGTCTACTTCCCAGTGCGTAATACCTTCAGCATATACCCAACCGTGATCCATTTTCAGACCAACTCGGTATGGATTTGTTCCAGTTATCTTCCCGCGTTCAAAACGGATAATCGCATTTCGAATGAAAGCACCAACTGTCATCATCTTTTCATTTATGTGTGATGCATACGCTCCGTTTGTCGTTTCTAAATGAATATATACATCTTTATTTACAAAACGTTCAATTTCATTTTGAATAAGAGAACTATCTTTTACTATTTCCATCGGAATTCACCTCTTTAAACCATTTTACGCAAAAATAATGTAAATTGCTATCTCTATATTAGAGGACAACGCTCACTTTTCCTAATAATTTGCACTGTGTTTTTTATATTTTTTATATGATATGTAAAAAATACATTTTTTCCTTCACTTTGTTAAATAGTTTTCTTTCTTTTTTGAATTTGCTACAATATATTTTATCCCGTATTATTGCAGCGAGATACATTTCGACAATTGAATACATAATTTAAAGAAGGTGACATGATTGGAACAGTCAGCACATGAAGTAGCAAATTGGCAATATTATTTTGCAATTGCCGTATTTTTAATCACGTACGGATTTATTATTTCTGAGAAATTGAATCGTGCTGTAATCGCACTATTCGGTGCTGCTATTATGATTATTTTTGGAGTTGTAGATTTACATACTGCTTTCACATCACATATTCAATGGGAAACGATTACCCTTTTAATTGGGATGATGATTCTCGTACATATTACGAGTCAATCAGGCGTCTTTGAATTTGTGGCCATTAAAGCGGCAAAAGCAGCTGGCGGAAAACCGATTCGCATTTTATTATTACTATCCCTATTAACTGCTGTCGGATCAGCATTTTTGGACAATGTAACGACTGTTTTATTAATCGTTCCTGTTACATTATCCATTACACGTATTTTAAAAGTAAATCCTGTGCCTTATTTGATTTCAGAAGTGCTGTTTTCAAATATAGGCGGAACAGCAACATTAATCGGTGATCCACCTAATATTATGATTGGATCAGCAAACAAGCATTTAGACTTTAACGCCTTTTTACTTAACTTAGCTCCAATCGTAATTATTATTTCTATCGTGACACTTGGCATTATTTACTTCATGTATCGTAACAAACTAAAAACAACACCTGAACAAATCGAAAAACTAATGGCATTAAACGAAAAAGATTACATTAAAGATCAAAGCCTCCTTTTAAAATCTATTTCGATTTTAGGACTAACAATTTTAGGCTTCGTACTTCATTCGATTATTCATGTAGACGCTGCTGTTATCGCGATGACAGGCGCTACACTTCTTATGTTAATCGGCGTGAAAGAACATGATATTGAAGATGTATTTGCCCACGTTGAATGGGTTACCATTTTCTTCTTCGCCGGATTATTTGTTCTCGTTGGCGGGTTAATTGATATCGGACTTATCTCTTCACTTGCAAGAGAAGTAATCGATGTAACAAACGGTGACATCGGATTCGCAGCTATACTTATTTTATGGGTATCTGGCATCGCATCTGCGACAATCGACAACATCCCATTTGTCGCAACGATGATTCCTCTTATTCAAGACTTAGCTACAGGACTCGGACTATCTGTCGATTCTCCGCAAATCGAAGTACTATGGTGGGCGTTATCTCTTGGAGCTTGCTTAGGAGGAAATGGAACACTAATCGGAGCATCTGCAAACGTAGTCGTTGCTGGTATTGCAAAACGTGAAGGACATGGCTTCTCTTATATGGACTTCTTAAAAATTGGTTTACCATTAACTATTGTTGCACTCTTGTTATCACATGCTTATATATATTTACGTTATTTAATGTAAAAGTTGTATTGCATGAAATTATATCGTCAAATACAAAAGGTTTGCAGCATCCGTGCTGCAAACCTTTTTTCATCACCAAAATATACCGATAATTGCTAAACCACCTAAAATCATACCACCAATTTGTCCGACAATTGTTGGTGATAATTGAACACCTTTTCTCACTTCAACAACTGGTCTTTCGTGCCTTAGTTGCTGCACTTCACTTTGAAGTTGGTGCACACTTCCGTGTAACTCTTTAATAAGTTCTTTTAATTCGGCGACCTCTTCATTTACTGGTTTTGCCTTTTCTAAATTCATTTTGCATGACTCCTTATAAATTCAATCAACACACTGTAAATTTTCGCCAATTACCATTATATCTCCTGCATACTACATATATAATTTCGAATGTACTTTCTAACCTTGCAGCTCTATCCATTCATCCCGCAATATCCCCATAATCAGACGGTCAAAACACTTCCCATCTCTTTGAACCGCTTCTCTCATACAGCCTTCCATTTGAAAACCCATCTTTTTATACAATGCAATGGCAGGTTTATTATACGAAATAACATCGAGACCGATGCGGTGTAAATTCAATTCATAGAAAGCATACTTTAGAATAAGATGTATTGCTTCTTTCCCATATCCTTTTCCTCTATCATTCGCATCTCCTATACCAATGGCTAATAAACCTGTTCTGTTATTCCACTCTATACCATGAATCGCCACAAAACCAATTAAGCGATCTTCTTGAACTGTCCTTACCATGAAAGAAACACTATTCGATCTCCGTCCTTTTAATAACTCATCACTTGCTATTTCATTTAAAGATTGCGGGAATGCTACATCTGTATCTACATTTCTTAAATACTCACTATCCTCTTGCCACATAGCCATCAATTCAACATCTTTTTCTCTCATAACTGATAATTTAATCGTTTTATTTCGAAAAAGATTCATTGTCATTTCAAAATCCCCCTTTATTACATAATGGGGATAATTGTTTCAGCCCATTTATCCCCTAGTTCCATAAACTGCTTTATAAACGGGATACTTACAATAAGCGCTGACATTGACACATCTCCTCTACATTGAATTAACTTCATTTTACATTTTTTGTTTTTTCAAACAAACTAATTATAGTTTTCTATCATTTAGAACTATAGTATACTTAATTATTCTTCAGATTATTCAATTAAAACGAAAAATTATAGAAGGTGAAAACATGTTTTATATAAAACAGCTACTCAATTTCACTTATGAACAAGCATTATCCTGTTTGTTCCCGGTTGTTATTTTCTTAACACTAGCCCTTTCAAAAATTGTTTCAATCCCAGGGTTATACCGCTATGATTTCATACTCATCGTATGCCTTCTTATGCAGTGGATTATGTACAAGACGGGTCTTGAAACAAAAGACGAACTAAAAGTAATTACCATCTTCCACCTCATCGGCCTTTTACTAGAAATATATAAAGTACATTTCGGTTCATGGAGTTATCCCGAAGAGGCATATTCGAAGGTTTTTGGAGTTCCGCTATACAGCGGTTTTATGTATGCGAGTGTCGCGAGTTACATATGTCAAGCGTGGAGAAGGTTGCATTTAAAAATGCATCATTGGCCGAAAGCTATTTTTGCCGTGCCGTTAGGAGCTATGATTTACTTCAATTTTTTCACACACCACTTTACATACGATTTTAGATGGATATTAACTTTACTACTATTCATTGTTTTCTCTCGCACATTTGTACAATTTTCATTACAAGGCGTTACATATAAAATGCCACTCGTTCTCTCCTTTTTCCTTATCGGATTTTTCATTTGGATTGCAGAGAACATCGCAACATTTTTCGGAGCATGGCAATATCCAAATCAACGGGAAGCGTGGAATCTCGTTCACTTAAGCAAAATTAGTTCATGGTTTTTACTCGTTGTTATTAGCATTATGATTGTTACACAACTCAAACATTTGAAAGAGTCGAAAAAATAATGCTGATTATGTAAAAATAGTTAGCCCATCACTCATTAGAAAGTGATGGGCTTTTTTACCTTCCTTATTAAAGTAGTTACATATTATGAGCTACTACTAGCAGAAGATGTTGCTGCAGATGAAGCGGCAATCGTTGCCATCATAGCTGCTTGTTGTGCTTGTATGAGGACTTCTATCATAGTTTGTAAACCTGTGTTGGTAGCTTTACTTTCCTCACCTTTCTGACTTACGAACAGTTGAATAGCAATAAGAATATTCGCATCTGCATGCCAACGGAATAATTTCTCCCCCTGCAGTTTTTCAATCAACGCTTTAATAGCATAAATCTCTTTTTCTCCATCTTCAAGTAACGCTAGTAGCCCGATTGCTGGATAATGCATCTGTTTCACTTTTACCTTTTCTTGTTTTAACAAATTCCATATGTTTGTACATGTTGCAACTAACATTTCTTCACGGACATCCTTCTTTAGTGAAAGAATATGACTTAAAAACTGAAGATCATTCCCTTTACGCAAACCAGCTTTCGCTAGTTTCTGATACAGACGTTCTACACGATCCATAAGTGTTTCTACATTCTCTGATTGTCCTGCTAATAAAACCGCGAGCGGATAATCATTTGTACTTGTAAGAAAGAGGTGATCCTTTTTCATGCGTTTATATACTTGCATCGAACGCTGAATGTGCGCGCCATGCTGTTCATTTTCTTCTGTTAAAAGCACAGCTGCTGCGAGATAAGTAAATATACTCCGGCTAAAGCCACTAGTGACCAATTGTTCATATAAATCTAAAAACGTCCGAAAAGCTTTCTTGTAATCTGTAAAGTGAATATCTAATGTTGCGGCCACTACAAAACGATGATAAGACTTTAAGTATGAAAACATCCCTACCTGATTCTTAATATAACTACTAATTTCTAAAAAACGTTCGAGATTAAACAATTTATCACTACCTGCATACATAGCAGCAATCATCATTCCTGTTCGAGAATCACTCGTTTTCCATTTTAGTTCTCCCTTTAACTGTACATATGTATGTTTATATTGCTCTAACTTTTGCTCTAATGTAATCATAGTATTCACCCCTATTTCTAGTTCTTCTCTATCATTATACTTATATTCCATATTTAGGAATACTACAATTAATAATCACAACCTAAAAAATTATAAAATTCTCTAATCCTTCTTCATCAGCACCACGATGATAATCCCTAATCCTTCAAGAAGTTATACAAAAAAGGTAGATAATAATTTATCTACCTTTTTTGTATATATTATTTAACATTACAACTGTATTGCTTGTTATATGCAATTAAGACTAAAGAGCTTTAATAATACGTTCCATCGCTTTCATTTGCCCAATATGATCAGCTTCATGATAAAGCATCATACCGTAAAGCTCCCCTACTGTTTCCAATCCTAGGAATGGCTCTGGCAGTTTATTTTCAAATGCTTCTGCTGGAATTTCGTTAATACGTTTTGCTTGTTCTTTTAATTGAGCCGTTAATACTTCTAACGATGGTCCTTCTGTTTTCCATTTAGATGGTCGTGATCCATACCCAAACATACCTGGATATTCAGTTGGTAATTGTTTGAATTCTTTTCCAAACATGAAAACCTCTGCTGCCGTTAACACATGACCGATATGCCAACGAATTGTATTGTTAAAACCCTCTGGCTGCGTATCCGCAGTTTTATCATCTAACGTTTCCATAAATTTAAGTAACGCCCCGCGCGTTATTTCAAATTGTTTTAAACCCACTAGTCTATTCATTTTATCGTTCCCCTTCTTGATGTACAATTTATTATGAACTAAGAATGTTCAACTTATTAACGTTTCACCTTGTTTAATCTATCAGAAACGATTAAGAAAAACATCTAATATGCTTAGTAAAAATAATTAAAAGGTTCACCCCTAATAAATATAGAATTACTTACTACACAGTTAGTTTAGTAAATAATAGAGGAGTGTCAATTACATGTTACATGTTTTAAAACAACAATATGATCTTATTAGCTCTACAAGAGAAACTCTATTTTCGTTTTTGGAAGAAATCCCACTAGAAAAATTACATAGCACTGTTCCTAATTTCGGGAGCGGTAGCATTATAAAGACGCATATTCATGTAGCCGATTGCTACCGATACTGGCTTGGATCATTCGCATTCAAGCAAAAAAGAGCAGATTTTTCATTTGCTAGCGATTACGAAATTGAGCATGCAGATGTGGAAAAAGTCCGTGCTAGATTTAAGTTAGTAGATGAGACTGTACAACGTTTTTTAGATGAATACAATGACCGTTGGCTCGAAAATATAACAAATGAAGTAAAGTGGCAAAAAGAACCTTGGAGCACAACTCCGCTATGGCTTTTAACTCATACGGAGACTCATGAGTTTCATCATAAAGGACAAATTGTATCGATGGCTAGGTACCTTGGATATACTCCTCCTGATACTGACCTTAGTTAATTCAATGGTTTATGATTACCGAAAAAATTAGAATGAATACAAATCGAGCATGTTTTGAAATCCAATCTAAACATGCTCTTAAAATACTCTACCTTACAATCTCCATATCCTCATCAATACCAAATAGTCTCCGCATAATTATAAGCATCGCTATTCGGAATGGCATGTTTCCCCTGTGCTTGCGCTTTTCTTGGATCCAAGTCATATACCATTGGCGTATAGCATGATGTTTGTCCTTTATTTACAACACCATTTCCTCCAGCACTTCCGCAAGTATATGCCTTTCCATCTGTTTTTCTAACAACCCTTGCATCAGCTTCGTTATTATAAACTGCTGGACGAGTTACAGTAACTTTCGCCCAAGCCGTCTTACACGTCGTGCTAAATTTTAATTCTACATAAGAATTTGAATCTATCCATTTCTTCTCTTTCGTTACTGCGGATTGATCACAACTATTATAATAAGGACTTTTCCCATCATATGAATGATCTTCTGCATATGCTTTATCGCTATTAATCGTGCTAAACATACTAGTTACAACGAGTAAAGATAGCAATAAACATGCACTCGTCTTTTTTAAAAGTTTCATATAATTTCACTCCTTTATTAGTAACGTGCTGTTTTCCCGTAACCGTTATTAAACGTAACTGCTTCAGCATCTGCTGTGTATCCGAAATCAGCAGTTAAATCAAATACCATTCCTGTATAAGTGCTCGTTTGACCTGTTTTTATTGTGCCGTTCCCCTGATTAGAAGTAACTGATTTTTGGAATACATCATTTTTGTATTTATTTACAACAGCGTACGCGTACACTCCTCCCGAAACAGCTGGTGCTGGTTGATCTAACACAAACTTAGCCCATGCTGCATGACATTTATTACTGTAACGTAAATACACTGTCCCCACTTTTTTACTACCTTCATAAACTGCTGTAGACTTTGCATTAAATCCATCTGCATCACATGTTGTACTTCCCCCGTATACTTTCGTTGTTGCTGGATTTTTCCCGTCATAATAACTACTTAAATCAGTAGCTGCAAATGTACTTCCTTGAAAACTAAATAATACACCTATACTTGCCGCACTTAACACACATACTTTCATTAACTTTTTAAACATTTTAAATTCCCCCTCACAATAAGTACGTATACTAAAGACAAGCTATACTGCTATGTAAGCCCTCCTTTCACTCTTCCTAGAGGCATCTTACAGAAACGAATAAACGTTGTAAATTCCCTGATGATTATTGGAATATACGAAGAATTTCACTTATCCTTGTAAGAAAAAAAGTTGAGAAATACACATTTTATAGCATTCTATATTTAAAACATAAAAGAACCGATACTTGTTATATTCAAGCATCGGTTCTTTATACAAAATTGCCATTTTTTCTTTTATATAAAATAAATATTTCTCCACTTAATCCGTTGTAAAAAACTCCCTTGTTACATCAATAAATTGCTGCAGTGGTGCTGTCATCCATTTATCTTTATGCCAAGCAATTTGTGTATAAATCGATGAAATTGCATTTTCTAAATGTAACTCTTTTATTGTCCCTTCTCTTATATCTTTTTCTACTACTATCGCTGGTAGAACAGCTATACCTAAATCTGCAATAACACATTGTTTAATTGCCTCGACACTAACGAACTCAATTTTATTTGCTGGATACACATCTTCTGTACGAAATAGTTCTTCAAATAAAGTCCGATACGAGCAGCCTAATTCTGTTAGTAGAAGTGTTTCACTCTCTAAATCTTTTATAGAAACTGAAGGTTGTTCAAGTAAACGATGCGTAGGAGCAGCTACTACTTTTAATTCTTCTTTCATAAGTGGTTCCACATGTAAAACATCTTCTGTTTTACATTCGTCCAAAATAAATGCAAGATCTACTTTCCCCTCCATCAATTGTTCCTTTGCATCTTTATTGGAATGTGCTGGTTTAAATATAAGTTTTATTTGAGGAAATTGTGCTTTAAACCTCTTTAATATAGAAGGCAGTCTGTATGTACATTGACTTTCTTGTGCACCAATTATTAACGTACCTGCTATTTCCTCATCATCTTTCACGGCCGTCTTTGCTTCTTTACTAAGTGCGATTATCTTGTCCGCATATAGTTGAAACTTTCTTCCTGCTTCAGTTAAGAAAAGGCGTTTTCCTAATCTTTCAAATAACGGTGTACCAAGCTCAGCTTCTAACGTTTTAATTTGTGCCGTTACGCTTGATTGGGCAAAATTTAATTTCTTTGCAGTTTGTGTAAAATTCAAAGTGTCTGCTGCTACTTTAAATGTAATTAATTGTTTTATCTCCATTTATCATCCCTCTTTTCAATCGATATTTCCGATTGATTTCATCAAAATAATCCTCTTTGCCTATTGATATTTGTATTGTATGATAAAGAGCATCGACAAACAATACAAATGGAGGGATTCCATATGAAAGCACTTTGTTTCGAACAGTTTGGAAATCCAGATGTACTACAATATAAAGAAATACATGATCCAATCATAAATCCAAATGAAATTCTAGTCCGCACGAAAGCAATCGGATTAAACTTCGCTGATATTTATAGACGCCGCGGCGATTATCATCTTGCTGGCAATCCGCCTTATGTATTAGGTTATGAAGGAGCTGGAATTGTTGAAAAAGTAGGAGCTGACGTTACTACTATCAACCTAGGAGACCGTATTGCATTTGCGGACGTCCCATTTGCAAATGCAGAACTAGTTGCCGTTCCATCTGAAAAAGTAATCCCACTACCAGATTCTATTTCTTTTGAAACAGCTGCTTCTGTCTTATTACAAGGATTAACTGCACATTATTTAACGCAAGATAGCTATCAACTAAAACAAAGTGATATAGCTTTAGTACACGCTGCAGCTGATGGCGTCGGTCAACTTCTTGTTCAAATGATTAAACTATATGGCGGAAAAGTAATTGGTTTAACGTCATCAAAAGAGAAAGCAAAGATAGCTACATTAGCTGGTGCCGATCACGTATTTTTATATAACGAAGAATGGCATACGAAAGTACTTGAAATGACTAATGGAACTGGAGTAAATGTTGTATATGAATCAGTAGGTTCTACATTAGAGGACAGTTTTAACGCTACTAAAATTGGCGGTACTGTCGTATTTTACGGAATGGCTGGTGGTAATCCTGCGCCAGTTGATCCACGTATGCTTATGGATACTTCAAAAACTTTAACTGGCGGAGACCTTTGGAACGTTCTTACCACTTATGAAGAACGTAAAAAACGATCTACTCAATTATTCGATTGGATCGCAACTGGCAAATTAAACATTGAGTGCCCTACTACATTCTCCTTACAAGATGGTGCTCTTGCACATAAATTATTAGAGAGCAGAAAAAGTACAGGGAAGATTTTATTAATTCCATAATCGTTCCAATAAGAAAAGGAAGCTAGATTTCTCTACCTTCCTTTTCTTATATCTCTTGGAGATTTAATTATATTTCCACACTTTCTTTCCCTTTTGCAACATAACTCATATCTCCAACCGACTCGACTGTATATGTTCCATCTTGGTATACAATCTTCGTCACACTAGCATTTTCCACCCCAAGTTTTGTTTTGCTACTGTCTAACATTTCTATTAAGGTAGTAATCAAAAGCCCATGAACGACAACTAAAACGTTACCGCCACCATTTCCAGCAGCTTCTTCACTAATTTTATCTATCTCAGCTTTTATACGAGTAGAAAATAATTCCCAATCTTCCGCCTGTTTTGTAGGATCTGCTACTCTAATAAGATTAATCACTTCTTGAATAGAAAACTTCATAAGTTCTTCTGGTGATGGAACGCCTGCAGCTTTTCCAACCACATCCCACATATTCTCAAGTTTTTCACCTTCAAAAATACCGAAATTTAATTCTCGCAAATCTTTTCTTTGCTCAAGTTTTAATTTTGATTGCTCACTATATTTTAATACTAAATTAGCAGTTTCAATCGCTCGGCCACTATCACTACTATACGCATTCATAAAATGAATATCTTTTAATCCTGTTCCTAAATTTGTGGCAACTTCAACACCTTTTTCTACTAATGGAGAATCAGCCCAACCTTGCGCGCGATGATTCGTATTTAATATTGTTTTACCGTGTCTTGTAACATATAACGTAACTGCATTCTCATTGCTATCTGTTTCTCGCTTATTCATTCTATTCTCTCCCTTTACGTTTCTATCTCAATTTTACCACCTCAATTATTCATTGAGCAAAATATACGTCAGTAGATCCGCTTAATAAAAAAAGCTATCTTTCTGTATATCCATACAAAAAGATAGCATCTTTTATGATTACATTTCTTAACCGTTACTCCTACTCAGCAAAAGCACTCGAATACTGAACAACTCCTTCTACACCTTGGAGAGCGTTCTCTCTTAGCTCCATCGCCATAAACACTTCTTCAGGCACTTCAAACGGTGCTTTTACATTCCACTCACTTGCTTTCTTAAAACCAAATTTCGGGTAGTACTCTGGATGTCCTAATACTACAACTGATCCGTATCCAAGTTCTTTCGCTTTTTCTAAAGCAGCCGTAATCAGTTTTCCGCCAATTCCTTTCTTCTGATGGCCCCTAGCAACTGAAACTGGCGCAAGTGCTAACGATTCTACAGAAGTTCCATCTTGTTCTATTGTAATTTTTGATAACATAATGTGACCAACTATATCTTCATCTACCGCAACAATTGATAACTCCGGAACAAACGCGTCACATTCTCTAATACGTTTTACAAGTTCATGTTCTGTTT
Organism: Bacillus sp. FSL K6-1338; assembly: GCF_038006965.1. Classification (NCBI taxonomy): domain Bacteria; kingdom Bacillati; phylum Bacillota; class Bacilli; order Caryophanales; family Bacillaceae; genus Bacillus; species Bacillus sp. FSL K6-1338. The sequence continues at coordinate 3,293,024 of NZ_JBBOWI010000001.1, forward strand.
TATCACTAAATTCTTCAAGTAAAAATGCTTCTTTTACGACTTCTTCTGTTTTTCTATAATCATTTTTTTGTTCTTGTCTAATCGTTACCATTTTAACTTATCCTCTATTCTTTCTTATTTCTTTTTGAATTTTACGCAGTGCTTTTTTCGATCCGCGCTCAATATCGTGTTGCATTTTTCTTTCTTTATAATCAACAAATAGTGTATTTAAATCGTATCCTTCTGGATATAACTCCTTCGCTGCTACTTCTAAAGTAATACGTTTTACATTTACTTCAACGAATTCACCGTTATAATATACAACAACGTTATAAAAATTATCTTTTTCCTTATAGATGATACCAAAATCATCATAATCCAATAAATTCACACGATCGCCGATTTTGTACTCATAATGAGATTCTCTTTTTTCTTGTACAAATTTCGGTTTTCTAATTTTACTTTCATTCACTTTTTCTAAAGCGTACTCTTTATTTCCCATGTACTCTTTCGCTCTTTTCAGTACATGTTCTTTTACGCTCATTTTATTCGCAATCCAAAGTGCATTACTTTCCCCTGATTTTCCGATAACTAATTTATAAAGCGGCTCTAACGTTTCACTATTAAATTGCATCGCTGCATTCATAAAGTCATCGTGCATTTCTGAGAAGCGTTTAATTTCTCCGTAATGCGTACTCGCAACGGTAATACATCCCGCAAGGTACAATTCTTCTAAAATAGAAATTGCAAGTGCTGCACCTTCATTCGGTTCTGTACCGCTCCCTATTTCATCAAATAATAGCAACGTATTATTATTTGACATCCTCATAATCTCAGAAAGATTTTTCATATGAGACGAAAATGTACTTAATGCATTTTCAATACTTTGATTATCACCAATATCTACGAATACATTTTCGAAAATAGCGATTTCTGTACCTCTATCTCCTGCAATATGAAGGCCTGACATTGTAGCTAATGTTAACAATCCAATCGTTTTTAACACAATTGTCTTTCCGCCCGCATTCGGCCCTGTAATAATTAAACTACGATACTCTTGACCAATTTTAAAATGTAACGGTACAACTTGCCCTGTTAAAAGCGGATGCTTACAATTCACTAAATGAATGTAGCCATGATCATTTAACTTCGGCTCTATTCCATCAATCGATTTACTAAACTTTGCCTTCGCAAATACCATATCATACTGACTAATTAGCTCCATGTTAATCTTTATACTATAAATGTTTTCTAACACCATTCCTGATAAAGTCGCTAAAATCTGATACTCTTCAACCGCTTCTTCTGCTTTCAAACCTGCTAATTCTGCATTCAATTTCGTAACCGTATGCGGTTCTATAAATACAGTAGAGCCTTTTGCCGAGGCTTCAATAATACTTCCAGCAACTTGATTTTTATAGGAAGATTTAATTGGAATCGTATAACGGTCATCCTTTTTACTAATAAAGAATTCCTGAATGAATTTCTTATTTGCACTACTATTTAAAAATTTCATTAAACGTTCTTTTATTTTCCCATCTACAGAATCAATATTATTTCGAATTCGCTTTAACTCTTTACTTGCAGCTACATCAATACTATTTCCTTTAATTGAAAAGTTAATTTCCTCTTCAATACTTTTATATTCAGTCATTGAATTTGCATAAGAAGCTAATACTGGTGCAAAAAATTCTTTATCTAACATAAACTTTTTAATCTTTCTACATCCACGTAAAAAGTCTGAAACACTTACTAATTCTTCTGGATCTAAAATCATCCCTTTTTCTAATTTTTGAATTGTACTAGCAATATTAGAAATGCCGAAGAAAGGAACATGCCCCTCTGCATCTAATATAGCTCGTGCTTCTGTCGTTTCATTCAAGCGATTTCTCACTACTTTTAGACTCGTACTCGGCTCTAATTTGTTTAATAATTCCTTACCTAATCCACTTACACAATAAGATTTCACTATATCCTTTAATTCGTTATATTGTAACTTTTCAAAAGTCATCGTATTCATTTTGTTTCTCCTCACTATGATTGATTTTTATCATAAATGAAGATACCTACTCATTAGATTCCAATGAGTTCTACATTATTCAATTACCATTTTTATACATTAAAAATATATACAAAAAAGCTGCGGGGATACCGCAGCTTTTACATTTACAAGGCATGTGTAATAACATATGAGGAAATAAGCCATAAAAAATAGATGGCAGTCCCTTATTACACGCTTTATAAAGTATTGTAGGTATCTTCATAGGTATCGAAATAAATCCATGACAAAGTTAGGGGTATGGTATACATAAAAATCCCCTGTTCTTATCTGACTTATTTCATTAAATTTTTCCTATTTAGTACCTACCGCACTCACAAAAAGCACCTCTCATTAATTTATATTATAGTCATTGAAATCTAATTTATTGAAATCATCATACTATATGTTACGTGAGAAGTAAAGGTGTCATACTTAAGTAGTACGTAACTGTACGCTTCAATATCACTTAAACTAGACCTATATTTGCTGAGGAAAAATTATAGAAGCGGCTCCGCTATTGCGAATGTCATTTACTTCCTCTAATACATTTAATAATTATGACAAGCAATGATAGGAGGTTTACTATATGAATGAAGAATATAATACTTTACATGGACCTGCTCTGGAACCAAATTTAATCGGTCCCACACTACCATCAATTCCACCATTTACTTTCCCTACTGGACCTACTGGACCTACTGGAATCACAGGCCCTACCGGTGCGACAGGTTTTACTGGAATCGGAATAACTGGTCCCACCGGGGTTACAGGTCCTACCGGAATCGGAATAACTGGCCCCACTGGGGTTACAGGTCCTGCCGGTATCGGAATAACTGGTCCCACTGGGGTTACAGGCCCTACCGGAATTGGAATAACTGGTCCCACTGGCGCAACTGGTTTAGGGATTCTTCCCGTATTTGGAACAATAACTTCTGAAGTAGGAATCGGTTTTTCAGCAGTAGTTAATACAAATGTCAACTTTACCATTCCAGGACCTGTTAGTGGAACTACTCTAAATCCAGTAGACAACTCCATTACAATTGATACCACTGGTGTATACTCTGTATCCTTTTCAATCGTATTTGTAATACAAGCTATTTCGTCTAGCATATTAAATCTTACAATAAACGATTCCATTCAATTCGCAATTGAAACACGAGTTGGTGGTGCTTCTGGGGTAAGAGCCACATCCGCCAGAACTGATCTATTACCTTTAAACCAAGGAGATGTTCTTCGATTACGAATAAGAGAAGCCACGGGTGACATTATTTATTCCAATGCATCTCTTGTTGTTATAAAGGTCGACTAGTTCTTTTATTACAATAAAGATTCAGGAAAAATAAATATGCACCATATAAAAAGGAGAGGAAAACTTATATTTCAGTCTACCTCTCCTTTTTCATCACAAAATTACTGCTGAACATATATGGAAACTGATCCTCCACTTACTTGGAACTGCCCCCACCCGTCCTTATTAATTGTTACAGTATTTGTTTGATTACCCGTAATATCGTACCATACTTCCCCTGCGTTATTCTTCCCAACATCCATCCACTTTGACCCTCCTGGTCCATCAGAGATTAACGTTGCTAAACCAGAATTAGCATGTACACTATCACCTTCTCTTGTCCAGCCAATTACATCTGGATGATCAAAATAATCACGCTGCGTACCATATGCAAAGTTTTTTCGTGCCGTCAAAATCGGATCAATTTTGTCCTTTAACGCTGGAATTTCATAGTTACTATTTCCTTTTGTACCATAGTAATCACCATAGAAAACAGAAGGATATCCCTCTGCACGCGTTAAAATAAATGCATATGCCAACGGTTTGAACCAAGGGCTCACTACAGATTCCAATGACTGACCAGGCTGTGAATCATGATTTTCAACTAGAGTAACCGCAAGTGTAGGATGATTCGCAACTACCGTTCCTTTTAAAATATTTCTCATATCATAATTCCCATTTCCTGTTGAAGCATACTGAAAATTATAATGCAGTGGTGCATCGAACACAGATTGATTATAATTGACCTTCGCTAAATAATTATTTAAAGTCTGGATATCATTTTGCCAATATTCAGCTACTGTAAACATTTCTTTCCCCGTTTGCTGTCTAACATGATTTACCCAATCGCGCAAATATTCATGATCAATATGTTTAACAGCATCTAAACGAAAGCCATCTAAATTTAATTCCTTCGCATACCACGTTCCCCATTTTTTCATTTCATTCGCAACATCTGGATGATCAAAATCAAGATCCGCGTACATCAAATAATCATAATTCCCATTCTCGCTAGACACTTCCCAGTCCCACGCTTTACCTATGCCCCTAAATTTATAAATTCGGTTTAATTTCTTTCCTTCATCCCAATCTGTTCCGTCAAAATGATACCATTTCCATTTGAAATTAGAATAAGAATCTCCACGCCCTGGAAAGTTAAATCCTGTCCAAGCACTAATTTCATAATCACCTGATACTTCAACATTTCGATTGCTTGGGTCTACCTCAACTGCTGTGACAGTTTCTGTATAATCAGCCCCACCTTTATGATTCATAACTACATCACCGTATACATCGATGTTTTTCTTATGTAAAGCGTCAATTGCAGACTTCAATTGTGCTTTCGTCCCATATTTCGTCCGCACTGTTCCCTTTTGATTGAATTCCCCCAAATCATATAAATCATATGCTCCATATCCTACGTCATTTTGCGTAGTTCCTTTATATGCAGGTGGTATCCAAACAGATGTAATTCCTTTTTGCGCTAAATTTTCAGCATCAGTACGCAAACGATTCCAATGATCCCCATCATTCGGAGCATACCACTCAAAATACTGCATTAACGTTCCATTGTTAACTGTATCTGCATATGCTTTACTCCCCTCATATATACTAGGTAAAAACATAACAACTGACAATCCGACTATTGTTACTCTTTTAAACATCTGTACACCATCCCCTTCTAAGAAAGCGTTTGCATAGTTTATCAGAATTATTATAATATTCGTTCCACCGTTAGTAAAGTAGCAATCTCTCACTCTCCCACATTATTTTTAATCTCACTTCAAATATTCAACGTAGTTTTAATTTCACATCCTATTCAAGATTGTTTACAATTTACCTATAAAAACATAACGGAGGGATTTCTATGACAGACTTTCAAAAACAATTTTTCGTACGATTATATATAGAAGAAAAAGACACAGTTTCATTTGAAGATTTATCTAACATTATGTACGCAATGGCACAAACTGTTCCTTTTGAAAACTTAAATATTCTCGAAAAGAATTTTAAAGAAATATCAAAAGAAAATTTGAAAGAGAAAATTTTAGTAAATAACCGTGGCGGTCTTTGTTATGAACTCAATCCTACTATGTATTACTTCTTGAAAGATTCTGGATTCGATGTTCATCTCGTTTCAGGAACAGTTTATAACGCTACAAACTCCATATGGGCTGTTGATTCTGGCCATATTGCAACCGTTTTAACACATCATAATGAACTTTATTTAATTGAAGTAGGATTCGGATCATACTTACCTCTTGCCCCTGTCCCTTTCTCAGGTGAAGTCATTCACTCTGTTACAGGAGATTATCGTATTCGTAAAGAAATGACCGAAAAGGGAAACTACATTTTAGAGATGCGGAAAAACAATGAGTTCTTGGATCAATCTTCTGCTGATGATTGGACGTTAGGCTATGCATTTTATATAGAAGAAGTGGATGAAGAAAAAGCAAATACAGCACAAAAAATTATCGTTGAACATGAAGGGTCACCCTTTAATAAACTACCTCTTATTGTAAAACTAACTGAAGATGGGCATGCCTCTTTAACGAAAGATAGCCTTACAGTAGCGAAAAATGGTAAAAAAACGAAAGAAACCGTTACAGACATGCAATTTACAAACCTTTTACATTCAAAATTTGGAATTACACTATAAGTATGTAAGCCTTGTTATTTTAGCAAGGCTTTTCAATTTTCAGCAGGGATTTTTTGCAATTTGTTGTATTTCATAGTTATATAGAAATATAACTACATGTTTAGAAAGGAAATGATTATGACAGAACTTAAAGATCGATTACAAGTAGCTGATATAGAAAAATGGGATTTAACAGACATTTACCATACAATTGAAGATTGGGAAAGTGATTTTCATAAAATTGAAGTATTAACGAAGGAATTACACGAGTTTAATGGCAATATTCACGATGGCAATAGTTTATTAGCTTATTTAACGAAGAGTGAAGAAATTTCTAGCATAATATCTTTAATGTTCGCTTATGCACGATTACAATCTGACCTTGATACACGCGATACTGACGCGCAATCTCTTGTCGATAAAGTATCACAATTACACGTGAAAGTAAGTGCAGCTAAATCTTTCTTTTCCCCCTTCTTACTTAGCATAGACGAAAGCACATTACATTCTTACATAGAAGAAACAGAAGGCTTACAATATTATAAAGAAGACTTATTTGAATTATATCGTTATAAAAAACACGTATTGAATAAGGACCAAGAAGCAATTTTATCACAGATGGGTGAAGCTCTTTCTTCTCCACAGCACACATTTGGTATGTTAAACAATGCAGATATATTATTTGGTGAAGTGACGACTGACGATGGAGAAAAAGTGAACTTAACACGCGGAATGTATGCAAAGTTAATAGAAGATACGAATCGTGAAAAGCGTAAAGAAGCTTATAAAGCATATTACAAACCATATGTTCAGTTAAAGAATTCCATCGCATCTACTTTATCCGCTGCTATTAAAAATAATGTTACTGTTTCGAAGCTAAGAAACTATCCATCAGCGCTAGAGAAATCATTATTTGGCGATATGGTTCCGAAAGAAGTATATGAAAACCTTATTGATACAACGAAAAAAAACATTCAAACATTACATACATACAATGAAATTCGAAAAGAAAAATTAAACGTAGATGAACTAAGACAATACGACTTAGGCATCGATTTAGTAGAAGGTGCAAAACAAGACATCCCATATAGTGAAGCATTTGACATTATGATTGCATCACTAGCTCCTTTAGGAGAAGAATATATTGAGACATTAAAAAGTTTTAAAGATAAACGATATATAGACGTAAGAGAAACACCAGGAAAACGTTCTGGTGCTTATAACTTTGGTGTATACGGTGTTCATCCTTTCATTCTTTTAAATCATCACGATGATTTAAATAGCCTGTTCACTCTTACTCATGAATGCGGGCACGGTATGCATACGCACTATTCACATGGATACCAACCAAGAATTTCTGCACATTATTCTATCTTTGTGGCAGAAGTCGCTTCTACAGTAAATGAAGTGTTATTAATTCACTATTTATTAAAAGAAGCAAAAGAAACGAACGTGCGTAACCATTTAGTTAACCATTTTATTGAGAAATTTAAAGGTACTTTCTTTACACAAATCATGTTTGCAGAATTTGAAAAAATCACACATGAAATGGCTGAGCAAGGTAAACCATTAAATGCCCAAGTCTTCAGTGAAATTTATGAAAAGCTATTTAAAGAATATAACGGTGATTCACTTGTATTTGATGAAGAAGTAAAATACGGATGGGCTAGAATCCCTCATTTCTATCGCCCGTTTTACGTATACAAATATGCAACTGGATTCGCATCTGCCATTCAAATCGCTGATAAACTATTAAGCGGCGATCCAAATGCTCAAAAACATTATATTGAATTCCTTAAAGGCGGAAGTTCTGACTATCCACTAAACTTATTGAAAAAAGCTGGTGTTGATTTAACTACGCCAGAACCGATTGAAAGTGCATTGAAACAATTCACTCAACTTGTTGAGGAGTTTTCAGCATTATAAAAAGCATGCAGAGTATATACTCTGCATGCTTTTTTCATTTCGGTTACTTTATGCTAAATGTTGCTGCGTCACACAGTGAATCATGCCACCATACGCAAACAGCTCATTTACATAAATGCCGACAATTCTTCTTCCCGGAAACTGCCCTTCAATAATTTGAAGCGCTAACTTGTCATGCTCATCGCCATATATAGGAACCAATACAACCTCATTTCCAATATAAAAGTTTAAATATGAGCCCTTACAATCTGCTTCTTTTACAGCTTTTCTTGTCACCGGTACTGGTATAAGCTGAAATGGTTTTCCATCTATATTTCTTGCTTGTCTCAATTCTTGATAATGCTTTTCGTACGCCTCCAAAAGGTAGGATTCACTCTCCCCGAAAGGATCATATTCATAAAGAATTGTATTTTCATTTACAAAACGTGCTGCGCCATCAATATGGTAATCCGTATCTTCATCATAATTATCCTCACCACGAATACCAGTTATCCATATAAAATTCGTTACCCCCAAATACTTCGTTAACTCCATTTCAATCTCTTCCTGACTTAGTGTAGGGTTTCGATTTTCATTTATAATAGAAGTTTTTGCCGCCATTAAGGTTCCATTTCCGTTTATCTCTATTCCTCCACCTTCTAGACAGACACTAGATTTAACTTTTGGAATACTATACATCTCACTTATTTTTGCCGGAATAACAGCATCATTTTCATACGGATATTTATCTCCCCAACCATTAAAAACCCAGTGTGTTAAGCAGAGATTGCCTTCCTTATCTTTTACAAAGATCGGTCCATTATCTCTTATCCACACATCATCCGTCTCTTGAACTAAGAAATCAATTTTATCCATATCCACTTTCGCTTCCATTAACTTCGATTGGACATGTACTTTTTCTTCCTCATCATATACAACAATATGCACAATTTCTCCGTAATGAAGCTCCTTTGCCATCGTTACCCAAATATCATCTAGCTTAGCTCTGTAACCTTCACCTCTATGAGCTTTATCATGAGGCCATTGCAGCCATGTACCTTCATGTTTCTCCCATTCCGCAGGCATATAAAACAAACTATTTTCTATATTTCTCATACGTGTTCACCCCTTATATGAATGTACGTACAGTCTATACTTTGACATCGTGTTAAGGTCAACAGGAATATCTTCATTTACTTGTAGCAACTTTATAAGGTGACTCTTTATTTCGCCTTTTTATTATGATAAATTGCTTTCGTACATAGAATAAGGATTGACATAATATTAATGTCAATCCTTATTCTCATTCTATTTTCGTAACTAAAAAACAAATTTGTGTCACATACTCTTCTGCTAAACAATCACATTCAGGCCCCTTTATATAAACCTCATATGGCGAATTAACTATTACACACCCATTTTTTTCAACCCATTCTTCTAACGCTATATAAGCGTAACCAATATAGTCGTAACTTCCATAATGCATAGTAGTAACGATTTGATGTGGACTTAGTTTTTTCATTTCATACTCTTGTGCTACGTCTTCATCATTCCCCTGCATAACCGGGATTCTTAATTCAATATCACTGTTACTTGGAATATATTCTTCATCATAAAAGACTGCAGATGGTGAACCGACTATTTGAAAATTATTTTTTTGTACCTCTTCATATAAGTCATAAAAATAATCATCCATATCATCCATATCTATTTTTACTCTTTGAATAATTATCGTTACTTCATTCCTCATTCCCATTAATATATCGTAATTTCTATGACGAGCAGTATTTAGACTACTATTCACCTTTACCATTTCATTCATTTCTGAAATAACCTGTAAATTTTGCTTCACTTCCTGAGACAACTCGATAATTTGTGATTGTATATGTTGAACAAACGAATCTTGATCCGATGACTGCAAAACAATTTTAATTTTTGGAAGAGGAAATTTATACTCCCTTAGCTTTTTGATTTTCAACGCTACTTCCAGCTGTCCTTGTTCATAATACCTATACCCATTAACCGGATTCACATATGCCGGTTTTAATATCTCCTCTTTGTCATAATGTCTTAACATCCGCGTACTCATTTTACAAATCCGAGAAAACTCAGCGATGGTATACATATCAATACTCCTTGAATACATTTTCTTTTCATTACTTATTTATTAAAACCAATCAAAAATCTTCTTCATTGAAAAATCTTCATTCTGATTTTTCAATCTTCTTATTTTCGAAGGTAACAAATGACTTGGACAATACCACGTTAAACAATTCATCGCGCCTCCCATTGTTGATATTTCTCCTACATGAATTTGAATAACTTGTTTCTCCGTATACTGTTGAATATATCGTAAAACTTCCTCGTCTTTAGCTAGTCCAAACTTAGGAACATACAGAGCATCACATGATTCTAACATATTTATATACAATCCTTTTGCCGATGCTATCTCTTGATCATATTGTCCTTTCTCTGTATACGATGAAGGAACAACTATAAATGCAGCTTCTGGCATTTGTTCTTGAATAATCTCTTGAACACTATATCTAAATTCATGATCCCCTAAAAAATCACTAATAAACATTGTATGTTCATCAATAAATTTAACCATTCCGTCTGCGTGTGCTAGTACATCCCCTTCTTCAGCAGGAATAATAATAACTCGGCTCACATCTAAATCCCATTCTAACTGCTCAATAATTTCCTCTTCTGTCCAATCATCGTTATCATCAAATATGCGTTCTGTTAATATTACAGTATCTTTTTTATTCCAAATAAGATTACCACCATCTAATATTAATGGAGATTTTACATATTCAAAGTCATTCTTTTTCAACCATTTATTAAATTGTTGATCTAAATATCGCCCTTGATCATCTGGCAAATAATTTGGTCGATATTTAAATTTAACTAGATGATTTGTGGCAACCGGTGCAACATCTCTTAGCCAAATATCATCATACTCAAAACAGCTCGTATGAAAGTCTTGTTCTTCAACAGATAAAGATATAAGTTGATCTGCCATTGATTTCTTTTCATTTAAACATTCATTAAAGTAAATCAAGTCTTCATAAAATGGTTGATAATATTCATTCGATTCGTCTGGTATTGCAGTAAAAATAATCCCATTATGTTTTTGTTCCATATTATTTACCTCGCTTTTTAATAGTAGTTACATAACTGATTTCACAAAGCCAACTATTCCTCAATTCATTTCTCTTTTCATTACAACTCATGAACCGCGTATATTTCATGAATGGATTATAGCATGGAGAAATATTATATATTTATATAAAAAATATAAAGCTGACGTTAAGCCTTAAATTGACTCTTGACAAGTTTTTTAAATAACCTATTTTAAAACAACAATAAATGATTAAATGATTTTTTTATCACGATTCAAACCCATTACTTCTAATAGATCGTTTTGATTATATAAATTCACTAAATGCGCTTCTACTCCTATACAAATTCCTTCTAGCGGAAGATCATTTGGATCCTGACCAAAGGGATCTTCAATTTCAACCCCTATTGCTTCAATACCTATGAATGCAAAACTTATAAATGTAAACTATTTTGATTATTGTAATGAACCATATTTACAAAAACCTCTTTCTCTATTAACCTTTTATTCTTTTAAATCACGAAAGTATACAATTAAATAATAGAATCATAAACCCTATCATTATGAGGCTGGTTAAGATTATTTCTTTCAATACCGTTACTCCTTTTTTGCAAAAAGATAAAATATCTTATTTAATTCAACAACAAATGTTCACTATTCTAAATCCCGACGCATCATTTTAGAATTCGCAATGAACAACGCACTAATTAATACAAAGATTGCACAGGCATATAACAATAAATCTAACGGACTATCGTGATCTATAATGATGAGACGCACAATAGCTGTTATACCTATATATATAAAATATCGTAATGGAAAATGAAAATTCATTTGAAAATACTTTATAATCATTACGATGAATTCAAAGTACAAAAAGAATACGACGATACTATCAATTAAATGATAACTAGATTCATTACCATCCAATTTCAGTTCTTGTATAAACTGAATGACTTCTTTCATAAGAAATACACTTAGAACAACCCCTAAGCAAATTAAAGCTACATTTAAAATGTACTGTAAAACGATAGGGAAATACGAAAACACTATTTTAAAATTCTTTAACACAAACATTTTTCTCCTTTACCATATAAAACGAAAAGCGAACATACACTACAATTCAATTATCATTATATTTAATTTTTATTTTTACAAATAATAAGGAACGACAAAATAGGTAAAGATAAGATTTCACCTATTTTGTCTATATAGCAGCACAACGAAATTACAATTAATTACTTCAATGCAATTGGTTGTTGTTGTGTCACACAATGAATCATGCCACCATTTTTATAAAGCTCTCTCACATCAATGCCAACTACTTTACGATCCGGGTATAACTTCTGAATCGTATCGTTTGCGATTTTATCATTCGGATCATTATAATTAGGCACTAATACAACTGTATTCCCAATATAATAATTGATATACGATCCCTTATAATCGAGAGTTTTTCCATTTTCTAAAGCAACTTTTTCTTTACTAAGCGGCAAGTATTCATACTTATATTTCTGTCCTGAAGCATTTTTGGCATCTAACAATGTATTCATATCTTTATTAGATAAACCCCATTCGGCTAGGTCATCTTCTTTCATCGTTACAATGGTAGAGTTATTATGGAATTTAGCAAATCCATCAATATGAAAGTCCGTAATATCTAAATTAGGTACTCCGTCTAACCAAATAAAGTTTGATACCCCAAGGTCACTTATATATTTTTCAATTTCCTTTTCTGATAAATTAGGATTTCTATTTTTATTCGTTACTGCACTTCGAGTTAATAAAGCAGTTCCATTGCTGTCTAACTCAATTGCACCACCTTCAAGGACAAATTTCCCCCAATCAATTCTTTCAATTCCTGATTGTTTACTGACATTCTCTCGTATTCGAGCATCATTTTTGTAAGGCGTTTTCTTTCCCCATCCATTAAATGCCGGGTCTAATATTTTTAAATTTTTATTATTGTCATAAACAAAAATCGGTCCACTATCTCTTGCCCATACATCATCAGTAGGCGCGATAAAGAAATCAATCTTCTCCATATTTAACCCTTCATCTGTTAAAAGCTTATTGATTCTCTTCTTTTCTTCCTGGTCATATGCAACAATGTGGACTTTCTCTCCCTCAGTTAAAGCACTTGCCATCTTAACCCAAATAGGTTCAACTTCCTGCTTATACTCTTCACCATATGTGTATTCATGTGGCCATTGCAGCCATGTACCTTCATGTTTATCTTTTTCATCTGGCATCGTATATTTCCCAGCATTTTTCTGTACCTCTACTTTTTCTCCTTCTTTCCCTTTAACATTTTCATTGTTACCCTCAAAAGAGCATCCACTAATAATCGTTGTAGATAATGTAGCTATTAAACAAAACTTTATTACTTTTTTCATTTTTTCAACCTCCTGTTCTTGTCTCCAATAATGTAAAGCTTCACATAGTGTGAAGCTCAAGCTTTTTTATCAATGTAAAAATTACCAATTATTCTTTACATTACTTAGCATTTAACTACCTATTTTGGTTTATTCAAATGCCAATCACCTTTCTTACCTATTTATCCCGCTATTTGTGGGCAGTAAGTAAAACTTTACAAAATAAAAAAATCGGTATTGATAATTACATATCAATACCGATTTTTTATAATTATTTTCCTTCTATTAAATCATTCGCCATTTTCCTAAATTCTTGATTAAATGCATCATTCATACCATTTTGGACGTTAGAAAATAATATGACAAACGTTCGTTTATCCCAGTTAAAATTATTAAAAGTGTTCCAGCCAGCTAATACACCGTGGTTATGATAATAATCTGGGTAAATATAGAAACTAAATCCATATTTTCTTGCAGGTGATGCAGAAAACATATCTGATACACTTTGTTTAGAAAGTAGTTTACCATCCATAATAGCTTCATCTAACTTTTTCATATCTTCAACAGTCGTATACATTTCACCACAACCATACAGCCAGTTCATTTTTAAGCGAGGCGTGGCTATTAACTTATTATCTTTTTTCGTATACCCTTCTGCTAAGAAAATATCCTCTGGAAGTGTTGCGCCCATTCCAGATTCATGCATTTCAACAGGAGTCAAAATATTTTCTTTCACATATTCAGCAAGTGGTTTATTCGATATTTTTTCTACAATATATGCAAGCACCATATAATTATAATCTGTATATTTCCATCCTGTCCCTGCTGGAAATTGTAACGTTTGTGCCCCAATCCACGTTACTAATTTTAACCGTGATGCTGCGTCAACACTACCTTGTCCCTGTTCTGGTAATCCAGACGTATGTGTTAACAAATTTCGTAACGTAATGTTTTTATCTGCCGGAAACGATGGGATATATTTATTTACATTGTCTTCAATGTTCAACTTCCCTTTTTCTTTTAGTTGCATAATAGATATTGCAACAACTGTTTTCGTAATAGACCCAATGCGATATTTCGTTCTTGGAGTTGTTAATACTTGATCTTTCACATTCGCATAACCGTACCCTTTTCGTAAAATGACATGATCTTTACTTGCTACAAGAACACTCCCATTAAATCCTTTATCTTTTAAGTACTGATCTAGTTTTCCAGCTGCAATTTCATAACGCTTTTTCGCATTCGCATCAACTTCCTGCTTAACATCTTTTTGCTTACTATTTACATTTAAAAATGCCTTTACATCATATTTTTTTCCTTTATTTGCATGTATTAGTGTAACAACACTTCCACAAAAAACAGCAAAAATAAAGAAAACGATTAACCATTTCTTTAACATACTAGGAACCCTCTTTTATCTAGTTTCACTTAACGTACATCCATTCTATTTTATATCTTTTAATTATCAAGTATATTATAATATTATTTAATATTCACTATGTTAAAACTAGATTCCTTTTTCTCATTTTCAATTTTGACTACTCTCTATTGTATTTCTTTCTAGCAAAATTTCCAACATACAATCGGATGCATTACACTATAATTTCAAATTCTTTTGTAACATTTGTTACATACTAAAAAGAATGGAGATGTAATATGAAAAACACCGATAAACGCAACCGTTTAGATGATAAGATGTTTCATTATCGGATAACAAAAAACAACATGGTATTAATTGAATATTAAGGAAAACAAATTATGATATTAAAAGGAAATGATGCTGAAAAATTTTTAAATAAAATAAATCATGCAAATAACGATAAAGAAAAACAGCTAATTATGGCTAAAATTACAGGTAATTTCAAAAGAGGTAATGAACGAAATTGAAAACGAATCTCATTTACATTTTGATTATACAACAAATAAAAAAAGAAATGTCGCTCATTCAACATTTCTTTAGACTTTCTTCACAAAAAATTTACATTGCTAACATTCCTTTATTTTCTATAATTCCTATATAAGCTAACCGCTGAAATAGTTAGTAATACAACTATGCATAACCACGCATACGTATATCCCTTCTTATCTACAATATAACCAAATAAAGCAGGTGCAACAATAATGGAAATTTGATTTAATGTAAGTGCAAAACTCACTGTCATCCCTACCGATTCTTCACTTGCTGATTCTGCAACTTCAGTTATAAAAAGACTAAACCATCCAATCGAAAAGAACCCTAACAATGCACTTACACCATACAATACATTCGTTATTGTATGTATGCTCATTACTAATATTAGAATGAAGAGAATAGAAATACAAACAGTTATAAATAAAGGGGTGCGCCGATTTCCCTTATAAAACAAATCACTAGTAGCTGCTAATATAACCCTACCAACCATTCCAGAAAAGAACATAACGGAAAATACTTTTCCAGCTAAAATTGGCGTGATTGATTGTTCCAATACTAAAAATTTTATAAAGTGTGCAACTAACACCATTTGCAATGAAATCATACAAATGCCAGTTATATAAATTGCATACAACTCTTTTTTACACATCACTTCTTTTAACTGCATCCAAAAAGAAAGTTTAATACGTTCTTGTTTAACTTTCTCTTGAATATATGGTTCCTTATAAAATATAAAAAATAAAAACCCTCCAATTATACAAATGCATGCAATACTATTTACCGCATAAGCCATATTATATTTTATTGTAAGAAACGGGATCAATACTCCCGCTAACGTGCCACCAATCGGTATACCAGCTTGTCTAATCCCCATTGCTAACCCGCGATTTTCTTTTGGGAACCACTTTATTATCACCTTACTTCCTCCTGGCTGCGAAACACTATAAAACGTTCCTACTAATAAAAGTACAAAGAGTAACCCATTAAATTCATTGACCATATTAGTCAGTAAAAATGAACCTCCTAGTAAAAATGAGCTTATCGAAATTAACAACTTTTCATTGTATTGATCAAGTAGCCGCCCGACAAAAAGCATACAAAATAGCGGTCCTATATTTACAACACTTACTAGCAATCCACTCTCCGTATTCGTAAGTGCATATTCTTCTTTCCAAAATAATGCAAACGCTCCAACACCATACGTTATAAGTGTCGCTGTTGTTTGAGCAACTGTCGCAAAAATTAACATAACCCACTTATAAGTACTATTCACCCTTTCTTCCATTAACACAATAATCCCTCCATCCCCCTTTCATTGTATGAAAGTTCTGATATCATATAAAATAAAGATTTATTATGTAATCCATCAAAAAAAATGATACCTTTTATGGAGGGATGATACTTGGATATAAAAGATTTAACTGTATTTTACGAAGTTGCGAAAGAAAAAAACATATCTCACGCAGCGAAAAATTTAAACTATGTACAGTCTGGCGTAACAATGCGTATGAAACAACTAGAAAACGAATTAGGTGTGCCTTTATTTTACCGAAACGGAAAAGGTGTAACTTTAACTTCTAACGGTGAGATTTTATTAACATACGCCAAACAAATTATCCACTTAATAGATCAATCTGTTAAAGCAGTTCAAAGTAATGGGATCGAACCAAGAGGCACTTTAAAAATTGGATGTACAGAATCTACAACCGCTGTAAGACTTCCATCTATATTAACAGCCTATTATGAGAAATACCCAAAAGTCGAATTGATTTTAGAATCAAATACGACGGAACAATTGATTAGGCTTGTATTAGAACGAAAACTGGACGGAGCGTTTATAGCTGGCTCTACTCAGCATACTGAACTTCATACAAATATATTTCGTGAAGAAGAATTAGTTCTCATTAGCAAAAATCCTTTATCTTCCTTTAAAGACATCGGAGACATGAATTTACTTGCATTTAGTCGCGGGTGCTATTATAGAAATTTATTAGAAGATTGGCTTCAAGAAGAAGGAATTTCACCTAAGCGAGTATTAGAGTTCGGAACAATTGAGGCGATACTCGCATGTGTAAAATCAGGTATGGGCATAGCAATTATGATGAAGTCTATTTTAAATGATCATAAACATGACATATCATTCAACCCTTTACCAAATAGCTTCAAAAAAGTTCCTACTACTTTTATTACTAGAAAAGATATATATCACTCTGCTGCATTACAAAAATTTATGGAGATGACTCACAATGCGTGAAAAGAAAATACGTGGTATGAAACGAAAAACAAACACTTTAATAAAGCGAATTGAGGAACATACAAAAACTTTCCCTTCTATTTTCTATAACGATGAATATTGGAATATGCTATTGCCAGTTTCGCAAACTTTTATCGACTCTCGTAAAACACCTAGAAAAGTAAAGCGATTATGTATTCAAACCTTATTAAATCAAGCAAATCATTTAATAAATATGAAACCGAGCGATACACATACATATCGAGTTGTTGTTTTAATTTCTATAAATAATTTGTGGGGTTCGCAAATCATTATATTTAAAAATGAGGACTACTTTCATAATTTTTTTAATAGAAATAGTGAATTTCAAAAATGGATTCTTCTTTCAAATGAAATTGATTTTTGGGAGAAATTAGAAATTCCAGTTTGTCATTCCTTCGAAACGCTTCGCTTTCAAGAAATTATTTATGATGAAGATGAATGCTACGAAAAAGAGATTCTGTTTATCGGGGAGTTAAATTAAAAAGGGTGTACCTAAAACACTGGTATACCCTTTTTCACTTATTTCCCCTTCAATACACTATGTAATCGATCCGGATAATTTGTAAACATTCCTGTAGCACCCCATTTGATTAACAGTCTCATATCTGGTTTCTCATTAATTGTATAAGGATGAATTAACAGTCCATTTTTCCTAGCTATTTTCATATATGATTCATCAATAATTAGTTCTCCGTTATCATTACGTAAGTTTGGTCCAATACCAGCTGCATACTTTTTAATTTCTTGAAAATCATCATTCGTTACACTTTTCGGTTCATGTGTAATGCCAGACCATTCAACAATTTCATTGTTTTCATTTGGATAATACCAAAGCAATTGAACTAACGGAATATTTTCATTCATACTATGAATCTTTTTCAAACTATCTTTACTAAATGATTGAATCATAACACGGCTAGATGACATGTTTTGACCTACTAAATTATATTTATTTAACAATGCTAACAATTTCTCTTCCATTCCTGGATACACATCTGGTGATTTTGTTTCAATGTAATACTTCATGCTTCTTCCATACTTTTGGAAGATTTCTTCAAGAGTCGGAACTTTTTGCCCAACATACTCTTGCTTAGCCTTTTCTGGATACGCTTTATTAAACCACGTTCCTGCATCTAAACTCTTTATTTCGCTTAACGTTTTATCACGTACTTCGCCTGTTCCATTTGTAGTGCGATCAACTGCTGTATCATGCATTGCAATTAATTGGCCATCCTTTGTTAATTGAATATCTAACTCTAAATAATCCGCTTTCATTTTTTTCACTAAATCATAAGAAGCAAAAGTATGCTCAGGTGCATGTCCACTTGCTCCGCGATGTGCAATATTTAAAAACTTATTCGTATTCCATTCATGCTTCCCTTCTGCTTTCGCATGAACAGCTCCCCCAACAAAGATACTTCCCGTCATAAAGAAAATAACTAAAACGCTAATAATCTTTCTCATCCTTCTAACCCTTCCTACGTTGCAAATTTCAACAAGCTAATGAGATTTACACGAAATAGAAGACACACTTTCATTATTTTTATAGACCTATATTAAAATTCCAATCTTACAAATATACTTTATCTATATTATTAATATAGAAAACTAGTATTATCCTATTTAATTCCTATAGTCCTCCTTTTCATATGTAACTCTCTATTTTGTACGATTCATTCAATAAAAAAAGCCATAAATTATTTAGAATACACTCCTGTATCCCTAAATAAATTTATGGCTTTTCTCAAATATCTCCGGCCTCTATTAACTTGTCGAATTTAATCATACCAAACCTATTGAAATTTGTGAATATTTTTTTCAGTACAGTGAAGCACATAAAACAATATTTCTGTAGTTACTTAAAAATCACATAATAAATTTCTCATTACCTCTTCCAATACTATATCTGGATTTACTACCGTTTTTTCCGAACGCCATCCGATAAAGCCATCTGGTCTAATTAATACAGCACCTCCATTCTCTATACCATATAATTTGCTAAAAATATCTTCTGGAACAACAAAGTCTCCACTTAAGCCAACACGATACCCTTTTATATTTATTCCTAATTTAGCTGAAACAGCATGTGCTGCCTCAGCCCAAGAACTATTTTCTACTCCTGTAAGTAATACAAAACTGTTACCGAATAAGTCTAATGTAGAAACTTTCTTTCCTTCATACGTTCCCCATAAATGCGGTGCTCGTGTTCCAGGTCTCCCGTTCAACTCTATGCTATCCATTCTATGTGGAGTGACTGAATTATCTATAATTGCCTCTGAACAATACTGATATCCAACTGTAACAGCTAAAACATCCATATTATTCAAACTGCCTTCCTCTCTATTCGCAGCACGAAACAGTAAACTACTTGCATAAGCTGTCGTTAATTTTGCAACAGAGTGTCTCTCTTCATGATATGTTTCTAACAATTTTGGTTTTGCCTTCCCTTTTATAACAGCCGCTAATTTCCAAGCTAAGTTATGCGCATCTTGTATTCCTGTATTTGAACCAAATCCTCCTGTTGGCGGCATAATATGTGCTGAATCTCCAACTAAAAAGGTTCGATTTCCTTGAAATTTCACCGCTGTACTTTCGGCCGCTTCCCACGGTAAAACACTTAATATTTTTGATTCAACATTTGTACTTCCAATTGCTATTTGAATAATTTGTTTACAACGTTCTATAGTGAAGTCCTCTAGCCCCTCTCCTTTTAATGGATCGTAGGCTACATGATAAATCCATTTTTTTACGTTATCAACTGGGATAAGTGCACCAAGAACCTCCGGATGAAGTACCATCGAAAAACCGAATGCGTCTCCTTGTATAAACTCTCTTAAATCAGCTTCAAAATAAATATTCATATAATAGCCACCAATGGTTCCACGCCCCTCAGTTTTAATCCCTAACTGCTCACGTATTTTACTTTTCGCTCCATCCGCTGCAATTACATAGTCACAATGTATGACACTTTCTTTTTCTGTTTCACGATTTCGAATCTTTGCTTTTGCCCCGTTTTCATTTTGTTCAAATGAAACTAATTCATGATAAAAAGATAGTTGCCCGCCTAGCGTTTTTGCTTCTTGTAACATCATCTCTTCTAAAATAATTTGATAACATGCAGTTTGTTTTGATGGACTAATCTTTTCTATTTTTTGAAGTAACTCTTCATCGTTTCTGTATTGCGTCGCTCTCATTTGTTCCAATTCTTCTTTATTTGCCTCAGCTATTGTATGAACCGCTATTCTTCCTCGGCAGTTCTCTAATGCTTTACCTGCCAATTTAATTCTTTGTTCCAAGCCTAATTCTCGAAATAACTCCATTGTACGTAAAGTAAGACCGCCTGCTTTCGGATGAATGGCAGTAGACGGATGCCTTTCAATAAGTAAGTACTCAATGTTATGTTTTGCAAGAAATAACGCAGACGCTAACCCAGATAATCCCCCTCCAACAATTAAAACTGGTACATAATTCGATTTCATATATTTACCCTCCACATCATTGTTCTGAGCTCAGTGACATAAATATAATCAAAAAAAACATTAAAATATAGACTTATATTTCATTTTGAATTATCATATAGATAGATTACGCCCCAAAATCCCTTTTACCTTTTCATACATCTATAATCCACCTGAATTATGTCTGTATGAAAGTGTAAAACAAAAGAACGTACTTTACGTTGAACTATGTTCTATCGTAAAAATCAAAAATAATAAAAACATTATAAACGGTCGTAACCTTATGGATTATACAAGGTTACGACCGCTTATTTTATTGTTACATCATTTTTTGTTTTTAAAACTTCATCTATTGTGTTATGTAGTCCTTCCAATCCCTTTTCTATCTCCCTATAATTTTCAAAAATAAAAAATTCATTCGTCTCGATTTTCTTTCCCAATATTGCACCTCATACAACAATCATGTAGCATTACCGTATCGAAGTAATGGTTCGTTATCTTAAACCTTTCGACTAATTAGCAGGAGGCAAAGTGATTGAAATGAATAAACAAGAACAATTAAATATTATAAAAAAAGATTTTATTGATTCTCAAAAAGTATTATTGGCAATTGGTGATGAAACACGTCAAGCTATTTTATTAGTGCTAATGGAAACGGAATGTCAAACAGGATTACGTGTAGGAGAAATCACGAAGCAAACACACCTTTCCCGTCCAGCAGTATCACATCACCTTAAGATTTTACGAGAAGCTGGCATTATTTTAATGAGAAAAGAAGGTACAAAGAATTTTTATTATATTGATATACGTACAAAATTAGGTTTATTAAAAAATCTTGTATTAGATATTGAGAAGCTATTGCAAAACTTTTATTAAAACTTGGAGGTATAAGAAATGAAAGCAATGATAATTGATAGATATGGAAAAGTCCCAATGCGTATGGCAGAGGTACCTACTCCTGAAATAAAAGAGTATGAGGTGCTCGCAGAAATTCATGCAGCTAGTATTAACCCAATTGATTTTAAAATACGCGACGGAAAAGTAAAAATGTTACTGAAATATGAAATGCCCCTAATCCTTGGTAATGACTTTGCCGGTGTCATCACGAAGGTTGGATCAAAAGTAACTCGTTTTAAAGTTGGTGATGAAATATATGCTCGCCCAAGAAAAAATAAGATTGGTACTTTCGCGGAGTATATAGCCATTCATGAAGATGATATAGCTTTAAAGCCGAAAAATTTAAGTTTTGAGGAAGCTGCTTCGATTCCACTTGTTGGCTTAACATCATATCAAGCATTACATGACATCATGCAATTACAAAAAGGACAAAAGATTTTAATTCACGCTGGATCCGGTGGTGTTGGTACTTTCGCAATTCAGTTAGCAAAAATAATGGGTGCTACTGTTACAACGACTGCTAGTGAAGCTGGTGCAAATTTAGTAACGTCTCTTGGCGCAGATGAAATTATTAATTACAAAACAGAAAAATTTGAAGATATACTAAAAAATTATGATGCGGTATTTGATACAATCGGCGGTGCAACGCTTGAAAAATCATTCAATATTATAAAAAGCAGAGGAAACATTGTTTCCGTTTCAGGTATGCCGAATGCACGCTTCGGTAAAGAATTTGGTTCAGGATTCTTTAAAACTCTCTTATTTTCATTAGCCAGCAAAAAACTTACTGCACTTGAAAAAAAGCATAATGCTCAATATTCATTTTTATTTATGAAGCCAAGCGGGGATCAATTACGTACTATTGCAAACTATATTGAAGCCGGAAAAATCAAACCGGTAATCGATCGAGTCTTCCCTTTTGAAGATGCGCAAAAAGCAATGGAATATTCAGAGTCTGGAAGAGCAAAAGGAAAAATAATTGTAAAAATTAAATAATAATAAAACCTCCATTTTCTTAAAATGGAGGTTTTAAATTTGCTGTTAAATAGACATAGTGCAATGAAGTCCTTACAATAGATTGCAAGGGGAAATATTATATTATACTTTTAGTTAACTTTACAAAGAATACATACGTACAAATACATAACTTAAAATACAAAAAGGAGGAGATACAATGACTAAAAATAATGAAACAGGTTGGAATTTAGATAATAGTTATACGACTTTACCACAATCATTTTATACAGAAATCCCCCCTACTCCCGTAAGTTCACCGGAGTTAGTTAAACTAAACCATTCATTAGCGATATCTCTTGGCTTGACCCCTGAAGAACTGAAAAAGGAAGCTGAAATTGCTATTTTCGCTGGTAATGCACTCCCAGAAGGAGCTCATCCATTAGCTCAAGCATATGCTGGCCATCAATTCGGACATTTTAATATGTTAGGCGACGGTCGTGCTCTTTTAATTGGCGAACAAATTACTCCTTCAGGTGAGCGTTTCGATATTCAACTGAAAGGTTCTGGCCCTACTCCCTATTCACGCCGAGGAGATGGCCGTGCTGCACTCGGTCCGATGCTACGTGAATATATCATTAGTGAGGCAATGTATGCACTTGATATTCCGACTACTCGCAGTTTAGCAGTTGTCACAACTGGTGAAGCAACATATCGTGAAACAAAGTTACCTGGAGCAATTTTAACTAGAGTAGCTAGTAGCCATATACGCGTCGGTACATTTCAATATGCTGCAGCTCGTGGTTCAATAGAGGACCTGAAATCACTAGCTGACTATACGATAAAAAGGCATTACCCAGAAATTGAAGCTCATGAAAACCGATATACTGCATTACTACAAGAAGTCATTAAAAGACAAGCCAGTCTTATCGCAAAATGGCAACTTGTTGGATTTATCCACGGTGTAATGAACACTGACAATATAACGATTAGTGGCGAAACAATTGATTACGGTCCTTGTGCATTTATGGACAATTACAATCAAGGAACCGTATTTAGCTCTATTGACACACAAGGTCGTTATGCATATGGAAATCAACCATATATGGCCGCATGGGACCTCGCTCGATTAGCAGAATCTTTAATACCAATTCTGCACGAAGATGAAGAAGAAGCATTAAAGATCGCCCAAGACGAAATTTCGAAATTTAGCGTACAGTATGAAAACCATTGGTTCCTTGGAATGAAAAAGAAATTAGGACTATTTAGTACCGAAGAACAAGATCAACCACTTATTGAGCAACTTTTAAAAATGATGGAGAAATATAAAGCAGATTATACAAATACATTCCGTTCATTAACTCTTGATGCTATTGAAAATACAGCTCTATTTGAAAGTCCTGAATATAAAGATTGGTACAAACTGTGGCAATCTCGATTAAAAAGACAAGAACAATCGAAAGAAAACGCCTACGAAATGATGAAAAATAATAACCCATCAATCATCCCAAGGAACCACCGTGTAGAAGAAGCACTAGAAGCAGCTGTTACAAATGACGACTATAGCGTAATGGAGAAACTTCTTGAAGCTTTATCAAACCCTTATGCGTATTCTACAGATCAAGAAGAATACTGCATTCCGCCTGCACCGACGAATCGCCCTTATCGTACTTTTTGTGGGACTTGATTAAAAATTTGTTTTTATTTTAACCCAAAATTTATTAAGTTAACTATTAATCACAAACTTAAAAGTTGCTTTCAATATTGAAAGCAACACATTTAGTATCCAACCTTAAACAAGTCACAAATTATAATTTGTGACTTGTTTAATTACCCACGTTCAATAGAAGATTTGTTTTGCAGGCATCGTTGTATCTTCAGAGACAGCATATGGATTTTCATTAGGTTTTATAATTATAAACATTCTACCATATCCACTGTGAGCTAATTTATTGCAAAGACCTTCTACCATAAAACCCCATAACTCCAGCTGCTATTCCCATTATAGATAATCCAAGTTTTTTCTTTATTTTAATGCTTCTTTTTCAAATATTCTCTTTTTTATTTCATAACTCATAAAAAAATACTTTTCTGCTTTTTCTATATTACCTACCTTATGAAACTCTAATGCCAGACTTTCGGTATATTCGTGAATATACTCCGATAAATTTTTTCTTTCAAAGTAAGAAAAACCTTCAAGAATAATTTTTTCTATTTTTTCTACCTCTAAATGCTGACAAAATCCCTTTAGAATTAAAAAGTGATATCTATATTCATCATTTTTTAATTCCTCACAAACCTTCAATCCACTTTCAATTAATTCCTTCGCTTTTTCTATTTCACCTAATTTATAATATTCTCTTGCCTCTAAAAAGATTGCCTTATAATGAGTAGGCATTTTTTTAGAAACCTCAGATAAGTGTCTAATTGCTAAAACTGAAAGATTTTGACTCGCATACAATAAACCTAAATTATGTCTGATTCTTAATACTAACATTTCAGCATCATTTTTTTGTAAAATGTTTATTGCTGACGCAATATATTCCTCACCTTTATCATGCTGCTTTAATTCCGAAAAAGATAATCCTAATATATTTTCGCACAGCGCTATGTTCACTTCATACCCTGCTTGTTTAACAAAGATATCTCTTGCCTTTGAAGCGTATTCAATAGCTGAATATGCGTAATGCAAGTGGTATTTTAATATAGCAACTCTATAATTAAACTCTGCATATTCAATTTCATCTGAAATATGCTCTAATAACCCTTCAGCTTTTTCAAAATAGTTGCTAGCTTCACTATAATTAGTAAGAATTGTATAATGAATGGCTTTGAATAAATAATAATAATAATTAGAATATTCATCATTCGGTTTAGGCAATGCATCTATTTTATCAAAAGCTTTTTTCAAATTACCTAAACCATCTATTAGCACTTTATATCGAAATTCTAACAGATAATAGTGAAATGAAACCTTTACATCTGATTCGATAATATAAAGCTTTTTATCGATCTCTTCTTTTAATTTTTTTGCTTCACTTATACGTTGAGCTCTAATATCTCGATACCAATCATTCAGCATCTTATTAATTAATTCATTGCCAGTGATTTGTATATTCATCAAATCCACTCTCCTTCTTTTAATTATCATAAAAATAACATAATTCGATTATTTGTATCTATCTATATATATATTTCTCAACAATTGAACAAAATTCATTCACTGAATTTTGTTCAATATTTTAATAGACCCGCTGTAAATATGAATACTTTTTCTTATAACCTCTGAATATGAGTATCCTTAAAATCCGTCTCATATTTCAATCCATATCCAAACATTCGATCCATTCCAATATGTGCTGTCCATATTAAGCCAATCATTATAACGGTATCTATCTTAAAATAGACACCTATTAGAACAATTAATATGGATATGATATATGTGTGACATACATTATATATTTTCGCACCAACGTGATTATTAATCCCATATGCTAACATTGATAGATCCGGCGCTAAAAGGAATACAAAAAATATAATCCAACTAAACTCATATATCGAATACATATAAATCGCGGCTAAAAATACAACCATTCCTTCAAAATGTACAATACGTTTTTGCATTATTTATCATTCCTATTTTTCTATATTTATTAATACATTTTCATCGCTAAAAGTATTCTTTTCATTTTTTGCATTTTTTGACCAGATGGTTGCTAATATTGGCCCTGCAATGTTATGCCATACTGCTGCTAATACACTTGGGAGTGCAGCCGCCGGTCCAAAATGCGCTGTCGCCAGTGCAACACCTAAACCTGAATTTTGCATTCCTACTTCTATTGAAATAGCCCTTCTTGTCCCTTCGTCTAGTCCAAGTACGAACGCAGTTATATATCCGAGCAAAAAACCGAAAGCATTATGGAGCATCACCGCAATAAAGATAAGAAGTCCTGAAGAAGTAACGCTACTTACATTTGCTGAAACAACTGCAGAAACAATTATGATAATTGCTACAACTGATATTAAAGGAATAACAGTCATTCCTTTATTAACGATATGAGGGAAAAACTTTTTCACTACTAGTCCTAAAATAATAGGCACAATAATGACTTGTACGATAGAAAGAAACATGGACATAGCATTTACTGGCATCCATTGCCCTGCAAGTAATAGTAGAATGAGCGGTGTAGCAATTGGTGCTAGTAACGTTGATACTGAAGTCATTGCAATAGACAACGCTAAGTTCCCTTTTGCTAAATAAACCATAACATTTGATGCAGTGCCACCCGGTACTGAACCGAGCAACACTAACCCAGCTGCTAATTCCGCTGGCAGATTCATAACGTAGGCTAGTACGTATGCGACAAGTGGCATAATAATAAACTGAGCACATACACCGATAATAACTGCTAATGGTTTTGTAGCTATGATTTTGAAATCAACAGCCTTCAATGTTAATCCCATCCCAAACATGACAACCCCAAGTAAAATCGTTATGTAACTAGTTAACCCGAGAAATGGCGCGGGAATGAAATATGCAATAGCTGCAATACAAATAACCCAAAATGCAAAATACTTTCCAGCTATATTACTTATCGCTTCTAGTACTTTCACCCGATCAGCCCCTATCTTTTAATTGAAACACCTTATTCGGATTCAAAATATTTTGCAGATCAAGAGCTTTCTTTATTTTCTCCATTACACATAATGCCGCCCCATGTTCTTCTTCTTGATACTTTCGTTTTCCGATTCCAACGCCATGTTCTCCTGTACATGTTCCTCCTCGTTTAAGAGCATACAGAACGATACTTTCGTTTATTTCGTCTGCCTTCTTTACTTCCTCTTTATCATTTGTGTCAATCATTAAGAGTACATGGAAATTCCCATCTCCAACATGACCTAGAATACCGCCAATAAGCCCTACTTTATCTAATACCTCTTTCGCATGTTGAATCGCGCCAGCTAATTCCGAAATTGGCACACATACGTCTGTACTCATTAGCTTTTTACCAGGATAACTATGCACGTAAGAGTACGCTAAGTTATGCCTTGCATCCCACAGTTTATTTCTTGCTGCTGTTTCCGTCTCAAACGCAATTTCTTTACATTTATGATCAAGAACGATTTCTTTCGTAAATTCAATATCTTGCTTTAACCCTGCTTCATTGCCGTGAAACTCTAAAAATAGTGTCGGTTCTTCTCTGTAACTTGTTTCATTGTAATGATTTACTTGTTTCATAGATAATTCATCAACGAGTTCAATTCTCGCGATTGGAATACCTGCTTGTAATATGTTAATTACAGCTTCTACTGCATCATTTATAGTTGGAAACGATGCCCTCGCAGCCATAACATGTTCTGGTATACCGTATACTTTTAAAGTTAACTCCGTGAAACATCCAAGTGTTCCTTCTGATCCTACGAAAATACCATTTAAATGATAACCTGATGATGACTTCGCCGCTAAATTCCCGGTATGTATTACCCCTCCATCCGCAAGAACGACTTCTAAATCTCGAACTTGATCACGCATTACACCATACTTTACTGCTGTCGTTCCGCTCGCGTTTGTAGCAGCCATTCCTCCTAACGTTGCATCAGCTCCTGGGTCTACACTAAAAAATAATCCATACTTTTTCAATTCTTTATTAAGCTGAGAGCGCGTCACCCCTGGCTGTACTCTCACAAGAAAATCCTTTTCTCTTATTTCAAGTATTTTGTTCATAAGAGAAAAGTCCATTGTAATTCCTTTTTCGTAAGGAATTACATGTCCCTCTAAACTGGACCCTACTCCAAATGGAACGACAGCTGTTCCGTGCTGAATCGCTATTTTCATTATCGCGCTAACTTCTTCGGTCGTTTTTGGAAAAACAACTACATCAGGTAAACTACTAGTATGATAAGATTCATCTTTACTATGTAACTCTCGTACTGTCATATTTATTACTACTCGATCTTCAGGAAGTATGCCTTTTAATTCATTTACTACATGTTCAATTGTTATTTCCATAATCAACTCTCCTTTTTAATTTTAAAACAAGTATACCATCTTTATACAGAATAATTAGAAAAATAAGATTATTAAACCTGAACATACAAAAAAGAACCTGCAGCACACGCTACAAGTTCTTTTTCACTACATTTTAAACGATTTCTTTATTAACAACATAAACCAAATTAAAGTAACTGCCATCAACGAATGAGAAAATCCTACAATATAAGTTAACCCTTTAAAGTCAGCTCCATTTAACTGAAGAAGCCCTCTCGCTGCTAGCGAACCTAACATTAATGTTAATGCAATGTTATGTAAAACAAACCACTTATTAAACCCTTGCACTTCATGAAACGCGAATACTTTTGCTAATCCTAAAGCAATTAAAAAGAAGAAAAAGCCAAGTACAAGTGTATGTGTATGCAAAAGATTTAACAAAGTAGATCCTAAAATCCCTTTATACTTACCATACTCCCTAGCGAAAATCCCTGATAATAAACCGATAATCAAATACGTAAACGATGCATTATATAATTTCTTCATTATGTACCTCCTTGAGTAGAATGTGTAGTGTGTCATATTTAGTAATAATGATAGTTATATAGTAAAAACTCCTAGTCACCTAGGAGTCATTGTATAAGCACCTCACTCTTTACAATCAATCCTAATTATAAAATATCTCTCTATACAAAACAAACGAACTTTATGTGAACAAACAAAGCCCCATTAAAATATGTTGCACTTTTGTTTTACACAATCCATACTAATTGTTATAACTTTTTAAAGGTGGTGTAATCATTGATAGTTCTTAAAACAGAACGTCTTAACCTTCGTTGGTTTGATATAAAAGACGCTCCTTTTATTCTTGAGTTAGTAAACGATCCTGCATGGATTCAGTTTATCGGTGACAAAGGAGTTAGAAACTTAGAAGATGCAAAAAATTATATTGTAAACGGTCCCATCGATATGTATAACAAACTCGGATTTGGCCTTTACTTAGTAGAACGAAAAGAAGATCTCACTCCACTTGGTATGTGTGGCCTTATTAAAAGAGATTCATTAGAAGACGTTGATATCGGATTTGCCTTTTTAGAAACATTCCGTTCAAAAGGATATGGCTACGAGTCAGCTTCTGCAATAATCGAATACGGTGTACAAAAGCTCGGCATGAATCGAATTGTAGCAATTACTTCTATAGATAACATCGCCTCAGGAAAGCTTTTAGAAAAAGTAGGATTACGATTTGAGAAGATTATTTCAGGGTCTGGAGAAGATTTAAAATTATTTGGGTATAACGCATAGTAAAGAAGGTCGCCGTGAATGGCGACCTTCTTTACTATTGTAATAATATTTCCCTACACATTGAGATTGCTTGTTGTATAAGGAAGCCTTTCTTTTTTCCATGCAAGAAATCCTCCCTTTAAATTCACTACTTCCTTTATACCAGCTCTTTGTAAAATACTAGCTGCTATAGCGGAACGTAATCCGGTTCGACATTGCAAAACTATTGGACAATCTTTCGGTATATAATCTAGTTGTTCAAATAGATTACCTAAAGTGATATGTATTGCATCATGAAGGTGTCCTTCCTCCCACTCTTTTTTACTACGCACATCGATAACCTTAACGCTTCCACCTTTTATATGCGGATATAATTCAATCGATGTTTTTTCTTTGTAACTTTCAAATCTATCAAGTCTTTGTATTACTTTTAAGGGTGCAAAAGCAATAATATTATCTAACCCAATAGATTCAAATTCTCTAATAATTGCCTCCACTTTAATCTTTTCCTCATCTAGAATTATTAACGTTTCTGTTTTATAATCTAATAACCATCCACACCAAGTTGTGAAAGAATTGTTATAAGGTATGTTAATTGACTTCTCGATATGACCTGCAGCAAAACTCTCTACATCCCTTATATCAACTATTTGATGAACGCTCTTCAAAATTTCTTGAAGTTCTTCTACTGTATTAATAGCATTACTTTTTCTCTTCTTACGAATTGGCGGACCATACTTATTTAAATTCTTCATTAATGAAAAATACTTTGGAGGCTCTGGCTGTCCCGTCAATAAAGTTGATATAAAATCACTTTCTTCATTACACTGAAATGCCCAATTGAACATCTTTTCATAACCTAATGTAGAAGTTGGAATTGCTCCTAACGCTTTTCCACATGCGCTTCCCGCACCATGTGATGGCCATATTTGCAAATAATCAGGAAGTATTTTTATTTTTTGTATAGAATCAAATAATTGTTTCGCTCCTATTTTTGCAGTATCTTTCATACCGACTGCAGTTTCTAATAAATCCGGTCTTCCTATATCTCCTACAAATATAAAATCACCTGTGAATATCCCTATCGGTTTATCATTCGTATAATTATTTTGACTTGTATCAGTCACTAAAAAAGAAATACTTTCAGGCGTATGCCCTGGGGTGTGAATTACATTAAATTTTATATGACCTACTTTAAACTCTGTGCCCTCTCTAACCAATTTGTATCGACCTTCATTAAGATATTGATATTTCCAATCACAATCTCCTTCATCAGATACATATAAATTTGCATGATAAAGATTGGAAAGTTCTCTAGACCCAGAAAGAAAATCAGCATGAATATGAGTCTCAGCCGCAGCAATTACTTCCATTCCCTCTTTCTTAGCAAATTCTATATATTGTTCTATATAGCGACCTGGATCAATTACAATTGCTACGCCTTCCTTCTGACAACCGACTAAATAGGAAGCATGTGCTAATTTTTCATCATAAAAATATTTTAAAAGCATAGCTATTCCCTCCAAATAGGTATTTCAAATTGCTTTTCAATTTTTATAACCACTTTCTATCTTCCCCTATAGGATCCCTTTCAACATAAAATTCCAATACATATATGGCAACATAAATCTTTTAAGTAAAAACATACTATACCTTTCTTTCGCTTGATTAAACGGAAACGTTTCTTGAGGCTCATGTTTATAGTTAAATTCAGCGAGTATAAGACTTTTATATCCTGTAATAATTGGACAAGATGTATACCCATCATATTTAGCCTGCAAATCTCTTCCACTAAGTACGTCCATAATATTTTGTTTTAAGACAGGTATTTGTTTTCGAATTGCCGCTCCAGTTTTAGAAGTAGGTAAATTAGTACAATCTCCAAGTCCGAAAATATTTTTATACTTTACATGCTGCAAAGTATAAGGGTTTATATCTACCCATCCCTGATAATCACTTATTTCACTCTCTTTAATAAAATTTGGTGGCCCCATTGGTGGAACAACATGTATCATACTATATGGTATGGTTTCTCTTTTCAGCGTTTGCGTATCTTCAAAAATTGCTTCTCTCTTTTCGGCGATAATTTCTACTAAGTTTTTATTATAATTCGTTATAATTTGCTTTCTTTCTAGTACTTGTTCTAAAGTATTTGCATATCGTGGAACCTGAAATATGTCAGTGTTTGCAGAATAAAACATTACTTCACTTCTGTTTCTTACACCACTATTACAAAAATACTCCTCTGCTAAATACATAATTTTTTGTGGAGCACCACCGCATTTAATAGGAGTATTAGGGTGGGTAAAAAGCGCATTTCCTCCTTTAAATTTTTCGATTTCTCTCCAAGTAGAATCAACATATGTATAAGAATAATTGCTACATACCCCATTAGTCCCAATAGATTCTTTTAAGCCCTTAATACCTTCCCAATTTATTTGTATACCAGCTGCTACAATAAGAATTTCATACTCAAGCAGCAGTCCGTCATCTAACAGTATCTTATTTTCATCCGGAAATAACTTAACAACACTTTTAGGGATCCACGTTGCCCCTTTTGGAATAAGCGATTCTTGATCACGCATTGTACTTTCCTTTGAAACAATTCCTCCCCCCACTAAACTCCATAGTGGCTGAAAATAATGTTTTTTTGACGGATCAATAATCGCTATACTTTCTTTCAATAGGGGGATATTTCTTAATAAATGTGCAGTAGAAGATAGTCCTGCAGTCCCAGCACCAACGACAATAATTTTATAACTATCTCTGGTCTTCATTATCCTCTTCCTATCTAAATTTAATTTTTAAATTAACTAATTTGTGGCCGTATTTTCATCGTAGTAAAATTATTATACGTTAAAAACATCACATTTTTATCTTATTAAAATGAAAATTCTGTTAATTTTACCATCAACATTACTTTATGCGTAAATTCCTTATGTTACTTCTTTAATTTGTTTCAAACACTACAAACTTTATATTTTTCAATATTATACTGTATTCTAGCTACATTTAATTACATCACATGCCAATAGACATTGGATTATAAGTCACTTGAAACAAACTACATAGAAACATCCAGTGTCCACATATACAATAATAGGATGGTTTTATATTAATTAATCACTTATATAATTTTTCCTTACAGTTTATCCTTGTCTCAATACTCTCTCAAAGTATCCTTTGTCACTTATAAGAACCGGAATATTCAATTTAGCAACGCGAAAAGTTTGTTTTCAAATATTTTTGTTTATATAAATTTACAAATGAAATTATGGTTATTTAGTTTATATGTATGCAAATCCATCCTGTTGAGCTATTACTCTTTTAAAAACCTCATATGTATTATTTTTATTTAATTTTGTTTACACCCTTAAAAAAAACGAGCATATGATAGTATATACTAATCCGAAAGCCCTATAGTCTACTTTCTAAGAGCACTGATTTGTGTTCTTTTTTTTAATGAAGATTATGTTCAATTTTTGTTACATTATTAAAACTTCCATTTGTTACTCTGAAAAATTCCTCACTTTATAATTCCTATTCACAGTATTTTGACCTTGGAATAGCTAATTACTATATCATAGAATATCTTTTTCATTAAACCTTCTGACCATATTGTATTTATTAAACCTTTGTATTGTAGGATTTAATAGTTATCTCATTGATCATAAAGAGATAAAACCAGAAAGTGATTTCTATTAGTCCAAGCACTTCATGTTACTCCCACATACACTATAAAATGTTTGGACTTTATTACTTCAATTAAAATTTAAAGTTAGGAGGATTTATTATGGCAGATTGTACAGGTTTAGCTTGTTTTCTATTCTCTTCGTGGCCAACGGGAACAGTTGTTACAATTACTACTAGATCAGGTCAAATTATTGGACCTGCTACTTTTTCACTGTTCTTTCCGAATATATGTGCAGTAGTATTGGAAGAAGAAGATGTGATAACCCCTTCATCTACCAATACTACATTCATAAGTTGTGAAGATATAGAAAGTGTTACTTTAACCACTCTTTAAAATGATTCATATTTTTCTAGCTTAATCCATATTTAAGACATTCTAATGAATGTCTTTTTTCATGAAAAATCTAATCAGTATCCCCTGAGATGTAACATTCTATTGACCTATTATTTCAATAAATTGCTTTAATTTAAATTTTTTCTCTTCTAAAGGTTACTTGTCTACACATCGTTCTACAAAACTTCATATGATATAGTATATTGTTTAAAGGAGGAATAAATTTGTTCTTATGCAATTTATTTGGTTGTTCAGGTGGAGTATGTAGTATTTTTAAAAATTTACAGCCAGGCGAAGTCGTTACTGTGACTGGTAAATCTGGGAATATTATTGGACCTGCTATTTTTACAAATTTTAACCCTAATACTTGTATCGTCACATTAGAAGAGGAAAATTCAGTTACTCCTCCTACTACAAGTATTACTAAAATTAGTTGTAAAGAAATAGAAAGTGTTACGTTTATCTCATAATATATTTTAAACCTAAAGCAGGGGTTGAAATATGAAACTCTTATACATTACTTCTGGTTACTCAAAAATTTATCAATATCTAGATCAAAGCATACAAGGAACACTTATAGATCAAAATTTCGAATGGTTAGCGATACAACCGAGTGAATTAATACAACAATTGGATTTCATTACAACAACTTTTCATCCCGATATTGTATTCACCTTATTAGGTAATCATCTACCACAAAAAGCAATTCAATATTTTAAAAAATGGAACATTAAATTAGCTGTCTGGTTAACTGAGGATCCATTTTATATAGATACTTCTCTTCTTCTATTAAATAACTTTGATTTTATATTTACTATTGATAGCGAAGCACTTAAATATTACACAGCTTTAGGATATACCAATGTATATCACTTACCATTAGCAACTAATATAGACGTATTTAAACCTAGTCTAAAAAATATAAAATATAAAAGTGAAGTATTATTCATTGGCTATCCTTATCCAAACCGAGTAAAATTAATACATTTCCTTTTAGAAAATACCCCCTATCACTATACTATTATTGGCCGACATTGGAGAAATAAGTTATTAAAAAAATGGAAAAATCACCGAAGAATTAAAATTATAGAAGAATGGATTCCACCTCAAGAAGTTGCGCTCTATTATAACAACGCTAGTCTTATTTTAAATCCTCATCGTAGTCATCTATTTCCACAAAATAAAAATAAAAATAAAGTAAAAAATAATACTATTAATAATCGTACGTTTGATATTGCCGCTTGCCAAGGCTTTCAAATTATTGAAGAAAAGTCTGATCTTTTATCGTTCTTCAATAAAGATGAAATTATATCCTATAACAGCTTTGAAGACTGTTTAAATAAAGTATCTCTTTATTTGGATGACACGATTTCAAAAAGATTAATGATTGAAAAAATTCATACAAAAGTGATAACACAGCATACTTTTCATAAGAGAATCCACTTTATAACAACTATTTTACAGTCACAGCTTTATTAAAATAGAAATCCCCTTGTGCATATAGATGCACAAGGGGATTTCTTCAAATTAATCTATAACATATTCTTAACTTTTATTTCACTTGAAACATGTATTTTTTATAATTTTTATGCACCGATAAGATAAGCCCGATCATTATCATATTTGAAAACAGTGAACTTCCTCCATATAATAAAAAAGGAAGTGCAATTCCTTTTACTGGCATTATACCAATATTTTCGAAGATTCGAAGTGTTAGAACACTAATTGCCCCGCACATAGTAATGTACCAAACAGATTCTCTGCTGAATATGCAATTATAGTTACTCGATATATAAGAAGTAACAAGACCAATACAACGAGAGCCGCTATTATAAATCCACCTTCTTCAGCGATGGTAGCAAAAATAAAATCAGTATGCTTTTCAGGAATATATACACTTCCTTGACCAAATCCTTTTCCATGTAATTCGCCACTTCCAACAGCTAAAAGAGATTGTTGCGTTTGATACCCTTGATCTGTATTTTCAGCTGGATTCAGCCAACCTATAATGCGTGATTGTTGGTGAGGTTTTAACCTAGTAACTAATTCTTTAAAGAAAAAATCTGGATATCTTACGTATGTAAATATTAATGTAGATAGTAGAGTTACCGGAATGAATGTACAAAATGCAATTAATTTCTTTTGAATCCCTGATATGAATAAATACAATAGATGCTGCGTATAAGAACACCATCCCTGTATCTGGCTGGCTATATACCAGAGCAATAGGAGGAATTGAGACTAACATAATTTTTCCAACCAACAGGAAATCAGTTTTATATGTCCGAATCATATATTTAGCGTTATGATTCATTACTAAATTTGCGACAAATATAATTAGTGCAATTTTGAAAAACTCCGATGGTTGAATTTGAACAATAACAGGAAATTGAAACCATCTTTTTGCTCCCAATTTAACGGGAGTAAATGTTGATTCTGGTAGTATTTTTAATATAACAATTGATGCAAATCCAATAATATACATTGGACAAGATAAATTTTGCCATTGATCCCACTCAATACTTGCAACTAATATTAACAGTACAAAACCAATTAAATAGTTCCTACCTTGCTGAAATGCAAAGTTTGTGCTTCCATACTGGCCAGTTTGTTAACTACTATTTTATGTTTCATCGTCACATTATAATGAAATAGTCATATATTTTCTTGAATTTTAAAAACCTAATTCACTTTTCAATATCTCATTTCTTCCTTAAAGAGGTCTTTTTATAGATGCTCTTCTTAAGTTTTTCAGCATAAAACTAAACATTCCGTCAATACTAAAGATAGGCGAAAGCCAGAACTCATTTAAACGTCCCTGTAGTTCTTCTCTTTTCTTTATTAAGCAGCTAGCTTTCACTAGCTGCTCTTTTATTTACATATATCATAAGGATTTGAATATATTATGTTTGAAAGTACGCTGTTTTATCAAAAGGTGATCCGGTGACAATTTCTTTTTTATTTCTACAAAATAAATTTTTTACTAGATACCTTTTCGTATAATATATGCAAGCTTGTTAACACTATAAATGTAACTTTAGGTTACATATCTATTACTTTCAGGGCCTAATTTTCTTTTGTGCAACAAGTGTTTAGCTAGCTTCGCTGGCCACTTTGTTGTACCGAATGAACTTTTTATTTCTCAACACCTAACATATGGTATCGATATTCCAATAATGGTAATATGAAGGTACCTTCAGTTGTTAAATATTATGCCCTTTTTAAAGGCCCTGTTTTTAAACAGGGCCTTTAAAATTTATTCTCTACTTAAATAGTATTTTTGTTATAAATCTTTCTATAAACACTCTCATTTCCTCGATATCAAATTAAATCCCATGAAACAGGCGTCCCTTTTTCGATATCCTTATTCGCTTTTTTCCCAATAATTTTGGATATGTGTTTTGGTAATAAGCCATTCCCTGGTCTAATAGCTTTAACATTTTTATTTGTAAAGAATTCTCCCGCTTTTATGTTTTCTACTACATATAATGATCTTCTAAATTTTAAAGAATCTTTTTCTATATCAGTCGGTCCATAATATACATTCCCCAAAGATTCCCATGCTTTTTCAGTTTCGCTTACTAATAATTTAAATTCAGCTGGTTCCATTGAAAATTTAGCGTCAACTCCTCCATCCAACCTCGAGAGCGTTAAATGTTTCTCAATTACTGTGGCCCCAAAGGCAACACTCGCTACAGATACTCCTACACCCAGTGTATGATCAGATAAACCCACCTGACATTTAAATAACTCTTTCATATGAGGTATGGTAACTATATTTGTAGATTTTGGAGACGCAGGATACGTACTCGTACATTTTAATAGAATTAGTTCTTTACACCCTTCTTCTCTCGCAGCCCTTACTGTTTCATCTAGTTCGGCAATTGAAGCCATACCTGTCGAAATAATTATTGGTTTTCCTGTTGCGGCTACTTTACGTATGAGGGGGATATCAGTATTTTCAAAAGATGCAATTTTATAACATGAAACATTTAATGTCTCTAGAAAGTCTACAGCTGTTTCATCAAAAGGCGTACTAAATGGTATCATCCCTAACTCTATACAGCGATCAAAAATTGGTTTATGCCACTCCCATGGTGTATATGCTTCTTTGTATAAATGATAAAGTGATTTGCCTTTCCATAAACTTTTCGTATCGTGAATTGAAAAATCACCATTTTCTATATTTAAAGTCATTGTATCTGGTGTATATGTTTGAATTTTAAATCCTTGTGCCCCGGCCTCCGCAGCTGCCTCTACAATTTTCAACGCTCTATCTAATGATTGATTATGATTTCCTGACATTTCTGCAATAATAAATGGTGGCAAACTATTGCCAATCTCTCTACCTCCGATATATACATTACTCATTTTTTTCACCTTCAAGTTCTATTTTTATAGCTTCTTTTCTTTCCTCCCATTGTTCACGGGACAAGGTCATTGTAATGACATCTATATAATCATTGTCCCTATAAATATAATCTTCATATCTTCCATCTTCTTGGAAACCAAGTTTCTGATGAAAATTTAAACTAATACAGTTTGATTCTATTATTTCTGCATATACTTTGTGTATGTCTTTAATTTCAAAAATAAAATTTAATGCTAATAAACCTAATACAGTTCCGGCACGTCTTACACTTTGTTTTTCACCTATATAAAATCCCCAATAACAAGTTCGATTCATTTCATCTATTTTTGTAAAATTAACAAATCCAATTGGTTTTTCTTTATATATTAATATTCTTGCAACCTTTGTTTCATCCATTACGAGTTTTTCATACCACTTTAAATGTTCGTCTATTGTTATTTGATGATCTTCATACATAACTGAACGTATTTCTTTTGCATTCCGCCAATTTAAAATAAGTTCTAAATCTTTCTTTTCTAACCTTTCCAATTGAAAATCCTCAATATCTAACATACTATCCTCCTAAAATATTTTTTGCTATTTCATTTGAATTACTGGCACACTGTATAGAAAGAGCTTTATTAGACATTTCTTTCACTATTTTAGAATTTGATAAAAGTTTGTTTAGACATTCCATAATTGCTTTATCCGAAACACTTTCAGCTGTACCAATATTCCATGTAGCTCCAACCTTTGCTACAGCCTTGGTTACTTCAATTTGATTTTGTGCAGTTGTAATTGTAATAGAAGGTAATCCAAGAAAGCAGCGTTCCCATGTGGTTGTTCCTCCAGCTCCTATCCCTAAATCCGCTCGTACGAGAAGCTCTTCCATATTTTCTATTTGACAATAATATGAAGCGTTAGAAACACTCTTACAATAAGTTTGAATCTCCTCTTTATGCGGATTTTGGCTTCCTACCACAACATCTATTTTTAAGTTATCTTGATTTATATTTTGTAAGGCTCTTAATGTTTTTAATGTTTCATTTGTTACATCATGCCCACCAAAAAAAATAAAAATCCTCTCAATTTCTCCTGTTCTTTTTCGTGAAAATTTCTTAGCAGCATGAAACTCTGGCCGTAATATAGCATATTTAGGCCCCAATTTTACTAATGAGTGCTCTGGTATTAAATCTTTATAGCGATCATTAGGGTTATCGTATAAATTTTGGTCTAGTAACAAATCACAGTCGTGCATTCGATTTGCAAGATCATCGATTACCATGATTTTCCTTACAGTTTTTCTTAAAGCAGACTCCCACCTATTATCTAATCCATAATGATCAACGATTAACCAATCACACTTGGGAAGTTGCGACAAAATATCATTGGTCTGCTGTGCATCAACAAACCAATGATATTTGAGCCAATTTAAATAACTCCCGTGTTCTGAACTTAAGAAATTTGTATTTTCACCATCTCCATCTAATACAAACACACAAAATCCCTTATTTAAAATATATTGATGTAAATCACCTTCTAGCTTACGACAAATGAAATATACTTGAGCACCTTTATTCCGTAACTCGTGGGCCAGTGTTAAACAACGCATAATATGACCGGTACCTATTTCAATAGATGCGTCGGCGCGAAAGGCAATTTTTTTCTCAAGCAAGATACTCCCTCCTCACTAAAAGCACTACAATTTATTAATTTATAATATCGTTTCTCTATTTAACTCATCTACTAATGATTGTTGATTTGCCCATTTCAATTTTACATGACTATTAATTTCAATAAGTTCAGGGTTTCGAAGGATGTAATCTTTTATTTGATGAAAGAATAAAGGTTTAGATTTTACATTCAGACCTCTATAAAGTTCATTGAACATATCTAAATCTGGTTGTTCATCTAATGTTAACCTCCAAGTAGGATAACAAACTGCTGGAGGAAGTTTCACTACATTGATACGAAATAAATGTGGATTATTAATAAAATAAAACGGAAGGTATTCTGCATAAGTTAAAGGTTTTGGGGTTTGTAGTAATCGTTCGATTGCCTCTAATGTAAAAATATCACCTGCTGTTCCAACAGGTAACGTACTTAACTCTGCCTGTGTATAGTCTGCACCACTTTTCAAATGTTCATCTAGTAAAAAAGTATTTATTTCAGGTGACACAGCTGGGCAATCCCCTGTAATCCGTATGACAATATTTGCATTTTCTTGTTTTGCAGCTTGGAACATGCGATCAGCGGTATTTTCTGGATCACCTCTAAAAATCTTAACTTTCCCGTCTAAATTAAATTTTTCCAAAGGGTCATCTTGTGCAATATCTGAAGTAGCAAGTATGACCTGGTGTTTTCCTGGAATAGCTAATGTATTTATAAGACATCGTTCAATGGAAGGAACTCCGTGTATTGGCAATATTGCCTTTAAAGGTAACCTAGTAGATTTTAAGCGGCAAAGTACAATTATTACTACCTTTGGAGGTTCAATAACCTCTTTTGTTATTGGGGTACCTGCAGACAAATTATATACAGCTACCTGAGGTAATAATTCCTCTGCTTCAAGCTCGGTAAGCGCATTTTCTACAACATTTAATTCCATTGTTACTTTATTAGCTGTAATAATCTCTCCTTTTTTAATGTCACCTTTTGTAACTGCTCTTAACAATTTTTGGTTTTGCAATTTTAATAACACCCCTTTCATTTAATTTTTAGCAACTCTATAAAACGAAAGAACTTTTCTCACAGCTTGTATTACATCCCACACATCAGCTTCTGTCATTTTAGGAAATAGAGGCAGCGTAATAATTTCCTCATATACATTTTCTGCTTGCGGACAAATACCTTTTCCATAACCTAATTTTTGATAAAACGGTTGCAAATGTACGGGTATATAGTGCACATTCACACCGATATTTTCTCTTTGTAATGCCTCGTAAACTTCTTTTCGATTACATTTTAATAATTTAGTATTTAAACGAATAATATAAAGGTGCCAGCTTGAATCGGTTTGAGGCAATTGCTTTGGTATGATGATTTCAGATAAACAACTAAATTCTTTATTATAAATGTCTACATATTTCTTTCGAATTTTAATAAAAGAGTCTAATTTATTTAACTGTGATAAGCCAAGAGCAGCTTGTATATCCGTTATTCTATAGTTGTAACCTAAGAATTGCATTTCATAATACCAAGGCCCATGATTTTCAAGAAGATTTCGAGGATTCTTTTCAATTCCGTGCGTACGGAATTGAAAAAGTTTTTCGTAAAACAGAGGATTATTTGTGGTAATTACCCCCCCCTCTCCGGTAGTAATATGTTTCACCGGATGAAAGCTAAACATTGTCATATCACCAATTGAACCAATCTTTTTATTTTTATATGTGGCTCCTAATGCGTGGGCTGCATCTTCAATGATAATCAAATTGTTTTCTTTTGCTATTTTTTGTATTTCTTCTAACTCTACAGGCTGACCAGTAAAGTGTACGGGAATAATAGCCTTTGTTTTGTTTGTAATCTTTTCCTCTATAGATTTAGGACTAATGTTATATGTTCCATTGTCAATATCAGCGAATACCGGCTTTCCCCCTTGGTATAAAATACAATTTGCACTTGCTACAAATGTCATCGGAGTTGTAATTACTTCATCTCCCTCAGTTATGCCTGCTGCATAGCAGGCAGCATGCAATGCAGCTGTACCATTTGAAAAGGAAACAGCGTATTTTGCTCCCACATATTTCGCTATAGCCTCTTCAAACTGTTGAACCATTGGTCCTGTTGTTAAAAAATCCCCTTTTAATACATCTACAACAGCCTGAATATCATATTCATCAATTTGTTGCTGGCCATATGGTAAATAAGTTTCTCTAACAGGCTTTCCTCCATGCATACCGAGGATTCCCCTTACCATTACTCTTTCTCCTTAGGATTAATTTTTAAAGATTTAATCCACTCTTCTGTTTTAATAACTCCATCTTCTAAAGAAACTTTTGGTTCCCAGTTTAATATTGTTTTTGCTTTTTCATAGTTACATAATAATTTTTGAATTTCACTTTGCGGATGGATATGAGTTACATGTTGAATGCTTACTTTATTTCCCGAAATCAATTCTGCTAATTTATTAATGGATATATCTTGCCCTGTTCCAGCGTTGATAATATGACCATTTGCTTTTGCAGAGTATCCTGCTGCCACAACAAAATCTGCACAATCT
The DNA here is from genome assembly GCF_038006965.1 of Bacillus sp. FSL K6-1338. Classification (NCBI taxonomy): domain Bacteria; kingdom Bacillati; phylum Bacillota; class Bacilli; order Caryophanales; family Bacillaceae; genus Bacillus; species Bacillus sp. FSL K6-1338. The sequence continues at coordinate 3,335,740 of NZ_JBBOWI010000001.1, forward strand.
TCAACGTATAAAAGGTCTCTCGTTTGTTTTCCATCCCCATATATATTCAGTGGTACATTATCTAATTTATTATTTATAAAAATGGCAACAACCCCACCTTCCCCACCTGTTTTCTGGAATGGACCATACGTATTAAATGGGCGAATAACCACTACTGGTAGCTTATAAGCATAATAGTAAGATAAAACCATGTTTTCAGCAGCAATTTTTGATCCCGCATATGGAGAGGCTGGTTTAATTGGGTCTAATTCTGATATCCCTTGTATATTAGTAGCTTTATCATATACCATACAAGTACTCATAAAGACCATTTTGACATCATAATTAAGACATTGTTCTAGCAAATTAAAAGTACCTATTGTATCATTTTCAAAAGTTGCTCTAGCATCATCTATACTATCTTGAACATTGATACTCGCTGCTAAATGATAACAAAGGTCAAATGAATTATTTTCAAATAATTGAGCAACTAATTTTTTATCTTTAATATCTCCTTGAATGCATTGTTTTAAATTTAGATCGTGTGCAAACTCGGTAATATTTGCAGTAGTTGAATTTGCTAAGTTGTCTAATATCCATACTTCATGCTTATCCTGCAATAATCTCTTTACAACCCACCTACCAATAAAACCTGCACCACCAGTTACTAATATTTTCATATTTTCTCCCCTCCTGTTAATAGCTGCTGGTTTAATATTAAATTTCTAAGCTCTTCTTTTGAAATAGCATTTTGATTATCAGAACGGTAAAAGCCTGCCTTCGCCCTTTTTGCATTTTCATATTGAGTACCCTTTTTTAATGGGCTAGGAATGATAAACATATCTGGTAATTCAAAAGCCTGTAAAGATTCATCATGTGTCATAAGTTCTTCATACATTTTTTCACCCGGTTTTAAACCAATTTCTTCAATTTTAATATTCTCCTTGGACAATCCATATAACTTTGTAACTTCTTCTATCATCACTTCACTTAAATCGTTTAATGAAATAACTGGCATTTTTAATATAAAAGTTTCACCACCCTTTGCTATTTTCATTGCTTCAATTGTTAACATAGTTGCTTGGTTCAGTGTCATCATAAATCTACTCATACTAAGATCCGTTACAGTTATTTTTTGGTTTTCTTTAATTTGATTTTCAAATAAAGGAATGACAGAGCCTCTTGATCCCATCACATTTCCGAAGCGAACACTTGTAAATGTCGTTTCACTTGAACCTTTTGAATATTCCGCTGACGTAATCAATCTTTCAGCAGTCAATTTTGTTGCACCGTAATTATTTGTTGGTGAAATCGCTTTATCAGAACTTGTAAAAACTACCTTTTTTACTTTCTGAGCAATTGCCGCTTTTATTACATTTTGTGTTCCAAAAATATTGGTCAAAACTGCTTCAAACGGATTATATTCACAAAACGAAACATGCTTCATCGCGGCCACATGAAATACATAATCAATATTTTCCATCGCACTAAATACTCGATCATAATTACGAATATCCCCAATTAAATAACGAATATTTCGATTTTTATCCCTAAATTCTTCTTGTAATAAAAATTGATTGTATTCACTTCTACTAAAAACTCTTACCACTTTTGGCTTTTCCTGTAGAACATTAGAAAGAATGCTTTTTCCAATTGTTCCTGTTCCACCAATAATTAAAACATTTTTATCTTTAAAAAACATGAAAATATATACCTCCTCATATTAAAAAATAATTTTAGCAAAAAAACTCTCTTCAACTTGTTTGTAATTCCATAGGCAATCCATTTGTTGAGAGATAAACTAGTTTGCCGGATATAGAAACATACGTTTCTATTGCAAGTTTAAAATACATATTAATCATTGAAAACTGAGGATATAATCTTTTACTTCAAATATTTATAAATGGTGACGATTTTAATCTTTTTCAATTTGAATTAAATTTATTAATCTTTTTGTGCATGCTTCTTGCGGATAGTTTTCATTAATAAATTTTCTTCTTAATTCTTTTGCTAAATTTGATTGTAAAGGATTATTTAGAACCTTTTTAATCGTGCTAGTCATATCCTCCATAGAATGATTTACAAGCCAATCTAATGTATCGTAATATTTATAATCCCTTTCCTCTAATAAAGATTTATAAACAACTACAGGTATATCTAATAACATTGCCTCTAATCCCACTGTTGAATTTGAGATAACCACAAGATTTGCATGTAAAATAACATCATATATGTTTACTTCATTTGTTATATATTTAACATTAGGATATAAGTTACTTAACTTAATATATTCTCCCACTAAATTACGCCCTTTTTCCCAAGGATGTGGTTTTATAATAACCGTAATATTTTTGTCTTCCACTAACTTTTCTGTCAATTCAGTATAAAATGAAGTTTTAAATGGCTGGGTTGCAATAAAAACCACTTTTGTAGAGGGGTCTATTTTTAATTTATTAAAAAGATTCTTTTTATCCATATATACTCTATCAAAGATCTCATCATATCTGGGGTGCCCTAGTATTTCGATTTGAGATTCACTGACCCCTTTTTGAAGGTACCAATCTTCTTCATATTTCCCATATACGACCTGTTTTGTTGCGAAAACCGGAAAGTATGCTTCTTCCCCCATTACTGCACCATGCTGCAGACAATAACTCGGTATACCCTCACTACTAGAAAGAAAAGTAAGAGCTCTACTTGTTATATCTTCCGTAGTACCGACAATCACACCAGAAATATCTTGTTCTTTAAAAATAAAATGAGCCATATTAAGTTTCTCAATCATGATAGGAAGGTCGCTTAGTAATTTTTTTTGAAAAAAGAGGTTTGAAAATAGTGGGTGCTTATTAAACTTTAAAAAGATTTCTTTAGCTTTTTCTATAAAAACATGTGCGGTATTAGCAGATTTATTTATATAATCTGGTGCACAAACTGTAGGAAGACCATAGAGTTCGGTCTTTTTTGATCTAGTTAATATCTTTGTTTGATTTGGATTAAAGTGAGTAAAGTTACTTACTGAAAAACGGAGATAATCTGAATTTAGGAGGATTGCTCCATTTTGGTTTTTTCTTTTTATTTTTGATTGAAATACAGACATTATTTTTTCAAACTCTAACTGTAACTGTGTTTCTGCTATTGGCTCAATTGACAATTGCTTGTAAAAATTATTATCTTTCATTTTATTTTTTATATCTTCATCTAAATATTGATAAAAATTACTCAGTAATGGTAAAGGAATATTATAATGCTTTAACCTTGAAAAAATATTTATATACTCTAAATTTAATAGCCAGTAATTTTTCAAATAAATGTCACTCAATTTTTCACCCTCTTTTTCTTCTTAAGTCTTCCCTTAATTCTTTGCATGTTCTTTGTGGTGGTAATAATTGCACAAATTCATTTTTTTCTTCTGCAAATAACTGCGCATGTATTGAATGGGGAGTAATATAATTGATATCTAAAATTTCATCTAAGGGATAAAAATCCCAATAGTGATTTAATCTCCAAAAGAAGCGTGCATCTCCTATCCGGTAAAACTGAGGATCTTCATCCCAATAAGAATTCCACCTTTTTTCAAGAATTGGTAAAACAGATGCTCTATGCATAATAGAACAATGATCAATTGTACATGGAGCATTATTCGTAATTTTTTTTGCAGGTCTCTCAACCGTTTTAATAGGCATCTCTGTTTCATCTATATGAATCGTTTTTGATGCAGAATAAATAATTTGAACATCTTTATTCTCATCAAGATAACTAGACATCTTTTTAAGACGTTCTTCTTCATATTGATTATCATCTGTAATATAAGTTATATATTCTCCTTTAGCATGCTTAAGTGCCTCATTAATTAAAGCGGCATATCTTACTTTTTTTGTCCTTTCAGAAATATGAGCTACATTACTTTTATAAAAATGTACATTTTCATTATTTATGAATGGTTGAATCACCTTCTGGGTCATTTCATCTGAATCATCATCCATTATAAAAAGCTCGAAATCTTGAAAGGTTTGGTTTAATACACTTAATATAGATTTTTCAACAAACGCAGGCTTATTGTAACTTGTCATTATAACTGAAATTTTAGGCAAATCTCTCTCTCCTCCTTATCAATAAATACAAAAACAGTTACGTTATTATATAAATAGAAAGGACAAACCGTTCCGATAATTTTAAAAAAGGTTTCTTTATCTATAAAAAATTAATAGCAGTATTTATATTCACCCATGTCTCTTTTTTCTCCACTATAGTCCATACCATATCTATGAAAAAGTCATAAATTATTTAAGTATAAAAAAGAAAGTGTCGATAAAGCTTTAATTATTAGATTTCACTAGAAAAACACATTCAATATTCTCAATAGAGGTGAAGACTTTGCAACCCCAAATATCAATTATCCTTACTAGTTATAATAAGCCATCATTAATTAATCAAGTTATTGAAAGTGTTCTAATGCAAACTTATAAAGAATGGGAACTTTTTATTATGGATGATAACTCCTGTCCAGAAACTATAAATGTCATAAAAAATTATCTAGAGGATCCTCGAATTACTTATACGAATAGTTTTATACAAGATGATGAACGATATAAAACTACAAGATATGCAACACTTATCAATGAGGCACTACCATTAACTTGTGGGGATTATATTTGCTATTTAACAGATGATACTATATACCTTCCAAACAGATTAGCTGAAATGTTGTCTTTCTTAGAAAAACATCCTGAAATTGATGTAGTCTACTCTTCCCAATACGTAAAATATGTTGATTATAACCTACAACCTACAAATGAATTTGTGAGAGAAGCTTCGGAAATTTTATATACAGCTGCTAATGTTGTAGATCATTGTTCAATTATGCATACTAGAAGAATATTATTAAAAGTCTATGAAAAGTACTGTGGATATTGGGATACAAATCCTTTATATTGGTTTGCTGGAGATGCAATGTTTTGGAAACGCCTAAATACATTTCAACCTTTTTATCCCATTAACAAAGTGCTCGATATTACTTTTAAAACACCATTCTCTTTCCAAAACCTATATGCTAACCTCCCTTCAAAAGATTTAAATGGTATTTTATTTAGTAATTCACAAGGTAAAGTATTTTTAATTGATAACTTTAAACGCAGGCTTATTTCGAAAGATATGCTTTCTTACTTCAAATATAATCAAAATGAAATTGTCTTAATTCCCGATCCATTTATCTACAAATATACAGAAGGGCCCCCCATAACCCTTACAGAGTCAATTCCAAATCTACGGGTTGTGCAAAGTGAAAAAGGAGAGTTATTTTATATAGAAAATAATCAAAAACGTCCATTTATTGACACCATTGCATTTCGCAAATTTAAATTTTCAGTTCAAGAAATTATTAAAGTTTCACAACGTAGTTTAAATCAATTTTCAGATGGACCACCTATTTATCCAAATTTATCTCGTCACGCGGTTTTACCAGAAGGAAAAGTATTTATCTACCATCACAATTATTTCATCATGACAGATTATATGCTTCATCCCATAGATAAAGATATATTGCAAAAACTATATTTATTAAAGAACTGTATACCGATTTCAAAGACCAATTTATCCTACTTTAAGATGGGCCCTCCTATTTCAACATACCCCTCTTACCTAGCTGAAAAATACTTAGAATAGTACCAAGAAAGAGTATTATCAATAAAACAATAGAAGAAGGTTCTGAACTAAGTACTATGCTTGCCTATAGTATTGAATTAAACGAACTGTTAGAAAATGAACTAAATAAAAGTCCATATTGTTCTACTAGCATCTCCTAATAGGGTGATAGAATTTATTTAGATGATCAAAGATTCTTCTTAACTTGTAAAATAAATTATCATAAAAAGAGGACGCAAATAAAAATGCGTCCTCTTTTTATATCAAATCAAACTAATCCATTAAAATCCTTTTCATGAATCCGAATAAGTAATGTTTTTAAGAAAAACAAGATCTAACATCTTAGCTGTTACACTAAATAGATTTACATAATTCACAACTATGACAAGTATTACATATCGCTTAAGTTTCGTTACCTTTTTCTGTATATAATGATAAAAAAAATTGTGAACTTTTATCGCATTATGCAAGACATTTAATATCAAATATATTACTTTTACTATGAATTAAATGTGTTTATAGGACTTTTCTAGATAAACAAGGTGCTAAATTAATTCTTAAGAAGTCATTACTATTTCATTTATCTAAAAATTGAAAAAATATGTGTAGATAGATATCATCTTAAATACATATATAATTAACTTTAATTTTCTGACAAGATTTCACATAATTCTTAAACTAATTTTTTACGTGCATTATGAAAAAAATTGCACCGTGTCAGTCTTTAAAAGATTATATATCATAACTTTAAGAGAGGAAGAAAAACTATGAAGATGAAAAGAAAAATCATTATGACAACAGCACTTGCCGCTACGTTAGCTACAGGTGCACTACCTACTACCTCGGTGTTTGCTGCAGAAAAAGAGGCTCCTATTCAACACAAAGAGGCACAATCGAGTATTCAACCTTTGGCACAAAATAATTTGGAAACAGCCGTTCAAGCTGCCTTAAATGGTCCAGAAGTCAAAAAAATTAAAGTATTTGAACATGAATTTAATGTAAAAGAAATAGAAGTAGTAAACCTAGGTGCAGGAAAAAAATATGTTAAGGGGCAAATTTCTCATCATTTAAGTTTTCGTCCAGATGATCAATTTTATTATGAGTTTACAGTACAAGATGGAAAGGTACTAGATAAACCTGTATTTAATATTGATAGAGGTGGTTGGACACCATTTGCCGCTCCACTTTTATCAATTCTTGCTGCGTATAATGGAATTCCAGTTAATCCAAATGATTTAAATACACTTGGTCAGCAAATTGGTAAAGTTATAGATGGAAGCTGGGAACATGCAGCCCAATCAATTGCAACTGTAGTTAGTCTAAGTTTTAATGAGTAGAATTTTTCAATTTTTATTAGCAGTGTAGAGATCCGCTTTTTGTAATCAGCCTTGTTATAAGAGATTCTAAAACAGCTATTAATAAATTTTTACCACTCAATCACATTATCTTGATTTGTTTACCACCTTATTATTCATTATATGTCACAAAATAGAAGTCTTTTTTAGGACTTCTGTTTTGTTTGTATTCAATGCAATAAACAGTTGTTTTTTTGGGAGGCTATACTTCGATTTTTCAATAATCCATTTGGCTATTAGAGACAATTTATAATAACAAATTATTAAAGTCTCAAATAACTTACTCCCCCTATTGTTAATTATTTCTAAATACAAAAATTTATTATCTTAAGAATGAAAAACAATAAATATAGTAAAAAATCATCTAACAATTGTTTAAAGGTCAGGAGAGAAAAAATGAACAAAATAAAAATGAGAAATTTCTTTAAAATTAGTATCCTTACTTGTATTACACTAGCAAGTTTAAGTACACCATCTACTATTTTAGCTAATAGTCATCCAGGTTACTCCTATGAATCCAATATAGGGTATCAAAATCCATCGTGGATGGCGAAAATAGAAGATTCAACAAAAATAAGTGAAATATCTATTCCAGGGACTCACGGTACAATGGCTTTACATGGAGCAAGTTTTATTGATGAAAATTTGACAAGAAATCAAACTATGAGTTTATCCCAACAATTAAATTCCGGAATTCGATATGTAGATATGCGTGTTAAACGTGTAAAAGATTCTTTTGCAATGTATCATGGTGTTGTAAATCAAAAAGCTGTGTTTGAAGATGTATTGAAAGAGACCATTCAATTTTTAAAAGCTCATCCAACAGAAACAATATTAATGCGCTTAAAAGAAGAAACTACTCCTGAAAATGGATCTCTATCATTTAAGGAGATATTTTTAAAATACAAAAACGTTAATGCTTCATATTTTTGGGATCCTAATTCCGTACAAACTTCAGATAGAAATAATCCTACTTTAGGAGATACCCGCGGGAAAATTGTAATCTTACAAAACTTTACATCCACTCAATTGTACGGGATTGATTACGAAGGTTTGAATATACAAGATAAATTTGAAATTGGAAGCGGACCAAACGAAATATACACAAAATGGATTGCGATAAAAAACCATCTACAAAATACAAATACTAACTTTAATAATGGAAAAATTCACCTCAACCATTTTAGTGGTACGGGGGGCGCAGCCGCATTTTTAAATAATGTATATCCTTGGTTTGTTGCAAGCGGAAAAGAAGGCAGAAATACTGACAGTAGTCCTAAATTGATTCAAACGAATTCCACTAATGCGTGGAGTGATTTCCCTCGCGATAGAAACGGACAAGTATACTATGGGGGGATGAATATACTTGGGACCGAACTCTTACAACAAGGCGCAATTAAACATTCTGGTATCATCGCAGCTGATTTTCCTGGTCCAGGTTTAATTGATAGTATCATTAAATTAAATGGTATACATTCAAATGAAAAAGAAATATTAATTTCGCAAATAGCATCTGAATCTAGTCCTTTATCAGGGCAACAAAATCGATCCAGCCAAAACTTTAAAATTGATAGTTTACCTGTAGGTACAAAAGAATTAAAATGGGTTATTGAGCCTTCAGAAAAAGATTATCCTTCTACTATTTCTTTCAATGTAATGATTGATGTTTCCCTGGGAATAGATTCCACTCGTTGGAAGAATATTTCACATGAATCTAAGACTGAAGCTTACACAAATACTAAATATTATATTGCAAGTCCAATTGGTGCCACTAGCAAATTCACAGTGAAAATTTACGCTATTACAAATTAGAAAAAAAGAATCCCAATGGAATTCCATTGGGATTCTTTTTTTAATTTCATTTCGTAAACATTAGGATAGCGATTAAATTTTATCCCGCGTTAACGGGCGCCCGTAAAAGCCCGATTGGTGAGGGCTGATAATCAGTCGGGGATGAACAAAACCTCCACTGATTACAGTTTCACTTTATTAACATATCATTTAATCCATTAGATAATTATATTTGGAACAGCCCTTAATTTTTAAAGAGCAATCCAAAATTGTAAACTATCTTTTTGAGCTTATCATTTATTCAAAACTGGCTTCCAAAGCGATAAAGCAAAAATCCAATTTGAGTCGCCATTTCCTTGATGATTTTGAACCGCTTCGTACACTTTCCCCTCATGTACTACTCTATCACCTTTAGTATATGCTTTTCTTGCATCCCATTTTTCATATGCGGAATTCTCTGACTTTGTTGTTACATTCAAAACATCACTTCTACTAGATTCATTTCCAGCTAAATCAACCGCCGTCACTACATAATTATACGATGTATTAGCCTTCAAATCTTTATCCATAAAGGATGTATTAGCCGCTGTTCCAATTTTATTCATAACCCCAGCGCTTTCTCTATATACAATATAATGGTCAACACCTACATTATCTTCTGACGGACTCCACATTAAATCAACAGTTGTCGATGTTGTACCCATACTATGTAATCCTTTTGGTTGAGTTGGAGCCTCTATATCGGGGATTGTATGTGTTGTCTTAACCTTCAGTTTTTCACTTTCTTTTGATATGTTTCCAGCAGAGTCTAATGCCTTTATTGTATAAGTATATTCCGTATCTGCTTTTAATTTTTTATCAATAAAAGTTGTACCTGGTACCGTATCAATTACTTCTCCATTACGTAACACTTGATATTCTTTTACACCTATATTATCAGTGGAAGCCTTCCATGTTATTTCAACACTATTGGCAGAAACTTTAGAGGCATTTAATTCAGTTGGTTGACTTGGAGCTACTGTATCAGGAGTTTCATTATTTACTAAATTTACATCAACTACATTATAAAAAGCATTTGACGTATCTGCTACATCCCATACAGCTAAAATAACATGATAACCATTACGATCAGTTGGTACATTAATTGTATGTGTTAAATTATTTGATGCAGCCGAACCGTCATGTTTCACAGTTCCGATTGGTTCTAATTCAGCACGTGTTAATGGTTTGTTAGGATCCCATCCCTTTTTTGTAATGTAATAATGCCATTTACTTGTAGAATGTGCTGCTGTATATTTCCATGTAAATGTATTTACTCCACCTTTAATTGTGTTTTTGAACCAACGATTTGATGTTTGTTGGTCAAGAATACCTCCAAACAACCCTCCTGCCGAAGCGATTTTCCCATCAATCGGTCCACTATCTGGAAATCCTTTAGGTGCTTCTAGACTTTGAGGTTCGTACATTACATTTCCACAATTTAAATTTAATACCCCATAATTCTGACTACATAAAGCAGCACGACTACTCGGCTTTTCAACAAACCCATGTGCATACGCACTTTGAGGAGCCATTGTGATTGCCGTCATGCCTGCAGCCAAAACACAAGCACCAATCCCCTTTTTACTTGTTCTTAATCTTTCCAATTTAGATGTTAATTTCAATTTCATTTTTGTCCCCCCAATATATTGCTTTCGCTAATATAATAGCAATATAAGGATAAACGAACAAATCATCAATTAATATATTAATATCTCTCATAAATTGGTGCATTTATTATTATTTTTAATCTCCTATAAAAATAAATTAAATACAATTACGCAATTTTGTAACATTATGTATTAAAAGAAGAATAAAAACTCCGTTTAATTTCACAAAAAATTCAAATATTAAAACAAAAAAATTCCTCATATAGGAAAAATAAATTTTTTGCTTTTATACCACTCACAAATCCTTTAACCTTAAACATATACACTTGAGGTTAAAACACATATAATACCCCTACTAATTCAAACTAACGCTTAATTACTCATAAAATAGCTTAAGGTATCTAGCTTAACTGTATTTTCTTTATTAATAGCTATTTTCTATCCTGTATTTCCTTACTTTAAACAAATTATCAAGAGATTGTTAACGTTTAAGAAAAGAGAAAAGATTTAAAATCCCATTTTTAATTATCACATTTTAACAATTTATTATGTTATTTTTAGCTAATAAGGCACAGAAACAAAGGATGAATTTCAGTGTGCTTGAGAACGATTTTTAGGGTGAAACGTTTAAAGGGTATTTTAGTACTGAGTTTTTATTAAATGTTCCTGTACCTAATATTTAAATTAACGTATGTCAAAATATTTTACAATACGAGTATTAAACGTTACATATTTTTATATAAAATGATACATTTCATCAACACACCTCTTCTGATCTTTATGATAAATATAGAAAATTCAGCTCTTTAGGATTTAATTTTAGAATTCTCATAAAAGTATATAATAGATTAGACACATAATTGTCACAAATTAATAGTTTATCTACTTTATGATTACCTATGAAAACTTTATTACCACTTCAATATTTACTGCTAAACTAAAGCACTCTATACCTACAATTTCTTAAAACCCTTTTAAATAATCTTTCAAAAGAGTCGATAGTTTTATATTTTTTATTTTTTTATTGTACATTTGTACATTTGATGTTAGGATTATGCCTATTAAAATTGAATCCTAACGATTCTTCTTTATAATCTCCATGTTTTAATTGTTAAATAAAAATATAGATTCTGATATATATTTAAAATCAGAACGAAAATGTCGTTATTTTACAATGATGTCGTGGAATACCTTTAGAATGGAAAGATATATGCAACAACGTGTTAAGGGGTTACAGGGGGAACAAAAATGAGAGACTTTTTTGATGATAAGTATAAAAATATTGAATTGAAAAGGAGGTTAATAAATTTAATAAGTGAAATTAGCGAATTCAAAGGAAAATTAGCTGCTTATCAGGAACAAAACAAGGACATATTTAATAGCTTAGAAAAAACTATACCACTACATTACATAAAAAATTTCACAACTATTTACGAGGATATAAAAGTTCCTAATAAAAGATTAAAAGAACTTATTTTAGATGATATCGTACCTCAAAATATTTCGGAAGATGCTATTTTTTGCTATTATCAAACACTTTCTTTTGTACATAAAAACTCCTGTACTTTATTAATCAATCCAGCAACTATACAGGAATTACATTTTCAACTAATACATTACATTACCTCTGACAGTGCCAAATGGCGTGAAAAACCTTTTATTATTCCAGGAATTCCAGAACATGGAATGCACTTGAATAGTTACCGCATTCTTCCACATGAACTTATTCCACAGTTTATGGAGCAATTATGTGATCAATACAACTCATTAAATACTAGTAAGGGGCTTCATTCACTTTTATTAATAGCTCGTTTTATATTAAATTTTTATTGCATAGTCCCTTTCAATCAAGGTAATAACAGGTTGGCATTTATGTTAATGCAATTGCTGTTAATTAAGAGTGGACATACATTTGTAAAATATGTATGTTTGGATAAATATATTAAGAAACATGAATCTGATTATTACAATTCGATTTATAAATCTTCGGTGAATTGGTACTGCGAGGAACATAATAATAGCTTTTGGTTAAAAACGTTTTTAACCATTATATTAGAGGCTTACAAAGATCTTCATAACACAGTTCTAGATTCTATATGTAAACATACTAAAGTTGAGAGAATTCAGGATTTTATACTTAAACAAAAACAACCCTTTACTAAAGAAAGTATTCGTAACACTTATCCAGACATTGCAGAGAGTACAATCAGTAAGGCTTTAAATTCCTTGCAACTGTTTGGCCATATTAAGCTAGTTACAAAAGGAAGAAATGCAAAGTGGATTAAAATTTGACCATACTTTCAAGACACCTGAGGTTCAAAAATTCAATAATAACTTTATCATTGAATTTCATTTTAATTTTAAGCTATTATTACTTTTTTAGTTATTTCTAATTCCAACAAAACAGTTTATAGGAAAAGGTCCGCTTCCCTCCGCCTTTTCCTATAATAAAATTAAATATAAACATAGAATAATTGTCGAAAAAAGTCGCATTTTAATATTTTTTCTTTATTTTCTGGTTGTAAACGTTTCACTTTCATGTTACCATCTTAATCAAACAATAGATGGTAACATGAAAGTATTTCTTTCCCTTAGAAACATATAAACGTACGGTAATATCAAGAAAATAAGGCCAAAGAAATATTTGATACCTACCAAAATAATTAATAGGAATTTTGTTGCGCTATTTTTTCTGATAATTAAGAAAATGCATTTTGTCCCTAAACAAAATTTGTTAGTGCGCAAAATTCAAATACACTAGAACACCCAAATAAATGAAAAATGAATTCTTCCTACAAAATTTAGCTGATTAACATAAAGACATCTAAATTACTACCTTTATCGCCATCTATTGTTGACAACATATTTACCAACTAAAAAAGAACCTATCAAGGGTTCTTTTTATTATAATCATTCAAATTTCAATTCTATCTTAATACTTAAATTTCCACACAAATTACATCTGCTTTTTGCTCTCAATTATTGAATTAATAATATAGCACATCAAATTTATTAATTCTTATCTCCAATTAGTTTAAATTAGTGAATAAAATTCAATCATATAAAAATAATAAATACAACTAATCGTTATATATTAAAGAGGTGTCAATTTTGTCCTTAAATGAAGAGACCTTAGAAACTAAGACAGATAAAACCATTGAAAAGATTCAAACAAGTAACTTAAAACAACTTAAAAATACACTAGATAATATCTTTGATATTAGTGCAGATTTAATTGAACATCCTTTGCAATTAAAAACAAACACGAATATTTTACTATATTATTTTGAAGGCCTTACAGATGGTGTTGCATTAAAAACCAATGTTGTTACACCATTATTACAAGAAGTAAATGAAGACAGTCAAATATTTAATTCTAATATTATTGCTACTCATACCAAAATAGTATATACATGGAATGAAATTAAAGAAGGGTTACTTGAGGGGCAATGTGTACTGTTTATGGAGGGAGAAAAGCGGTCACTTCTAATAAACACAAAAGGCTGGGCAGAAAGGGCGATTCAAGAGCCAATTTCAGAAGTTACTATTAAAGGATCCCATGATGGATTTATTGAAAATGCCACAAAAAATATAGGTCTTATTCGTCGATATATTCCTTCTACAGAGTTAAAGATCAAAAAGCTGACGATTGGAGAACGAGCCACTTCTATAGTCTATTTAATTTACTTAGGTGATGTAGCAAACGCAGATGTAGTCCAAGAAATAGAAACTAGAATCTGTAAAATCAAAACAGATGCGGTATTAAGTATTGGAGAGCTATCTAATTATACAAAAGATCAAAATTGGACTCCTTTTCCACAGGCTTATTTAAGCGAACGCCCAGACGCCATTTCAAATCATATACTTGATGGGAAAGTAGCAGTGTTAATGGATAGATCACCTGGTGCAATGGTTGTTCCTATGAATTTGATTGGATTTTTTCAAACCCCAGATGACTATAATATTCATTGGCTCATCGCATCATTTTTTCGCTTATTACGATTTGCAGGATTTATTATAGCTATTTTTTTACCCGCATTTTATATTGCTATAGTCTCTTTTCACTTTGAAATTATTCCTATAGACTTATACACTTCTATTGCAACATCAAGAGTCAAAGTCCCTTTCTCCCCCTTATTGGAAGCTTTTATAATGGAAATTACACTAGAAATGCTACGTGAAGCTGGCATTCGCTTACCACAACCAATTGGACAAACTATTGGAATCGTTGGAGGGATTGTAATTGGACAGGCGGCTGTTCAAGCTGGTCTTGTTAGTAACGTTATGGTTATTATCGTATCTATTACAGCCATTGCTTCATTTATTGTTTCTAATTATGATTTATCAAGTTCTATACGCCTTATCCGTTTTCCAATGATGTTATTGGCTTACTTTTATGGGATTGTAGGTATTGTTAGTGGATTAATGCTTTTATTTGCTCATTTTGTTTCACTAACTTCCTATGGTTCACCATATGGAATGCCAATCGCACCATTTCGTCTCCAAGAGTTAAAAGATTCTTTTGTAAGATTTCCTATTTCGATGATTACCACCCGCTCGAGTACAGGACAGCCGAAACAAAGAAAGAAAAAAGAAGGTGGTTAACATGGGAAATCTTAAGTTCCAAAAAGTAACTTTATTCGAATTTATTATTTTCATTCATTCGCTTCAACTTGCATCTGGTATGTTAATTATGCCAAGCCCCCTTGCTACTAATGCTGGCACAGATGGCTGGATTTCGATCATTCTCGGATGGATAGTTACTTCTATAATCGGGGTATTTATTATATTAATGTTACAAAAAAATCCTAACAAAAATTTCTCACAAATCTTAAAAACATACTTTGGTAAATGGATAGGGACAATTCTTTTTCTTGCATATGCCTTTTATCTATTTTTTGCTGGATTTAATACTTTATTAAAGGCAACCGATATTGTAAAAGTGTGGATATTCCCTTCCACTCCTGCTTATCAAATCACCATATTATTACTATTACCTTTTATTATTTTAACCCTGAGTGGGTTAAGGGCTCTTACTAGTTATTCTATGCTTGTTTTCTTCTTCACTACTTGGATGCCACTATTTCTTCTTTTTTCACTAAAGACTAACTACAATCCTTTACACCTACTACCTATATTTAAAGAAGGATTATACCCTATTGTAAAGGCAACAAAAGAAACCATTACTCCTTATGCTGGCCTAGAAATTGCATATTATATATATCCATTCTTACAAAAAAAGCAAAAAGCCATAAAAGGACTACTAATAGCGAATACTGGAACCATGTTTTTCTATCTATATGTTACTATTCTTTCTTATATATACTTTAGTCCAGAGGGGATAAAAGACGTAATCTGGCCAGTATTTCATCTGTTAAAAGGGGTTCGTTTTTCTTTCATGGAACGATTAGAAATTATATATATCGCTTACTATTTAATTGTATTTTCCACTACGATATATCCGTATTTATTTTTCAGTTTTGAATCTGTGGCCATTTCACTTCAAAAAAACGCCCGCAATTGGGCGCTGCTTGCTTTTATGTTATTTATAGTTGGCCTATTTATTTTCCTAAATCCCGATGTGGATCAATATTTGTTTATATATTCTCTTATGGATATCTTAAATGTCGTTTTCTTTATTCTATTACCAATCTTATTTTTCGCTTACAGTATTCTTTTTACTTGGATTACTAGGAGGAAACAACTTTGATTCGAAAATGGATATGGATTGTAATTTGTTGTGTATATATAATTGGTTGTAGTCAGAGAATTCCTCTTGAGAAGGTTTCATTAATCCTGTTAATTGGCTTGGATAGAACCCCTAATGGAGACATAAAAGTTGGAACAAGCATACCACTCTTTCATCATAAACAGCAAAAAAGTACTATAGAACATTGGACACAAGCATCAACTGTATATACTGGATTCAGTAAGATAGATACGAAGTTAACGGGCTTTATGACAGCTTCCAAAGCTGAAATCATTTTAATTGGAAAAAAATTAGCGCAAGAAGCAAATTGGCTGCAGGAGCTTGATTCTTCTTACCGTGACCCTTACGCTACCATTAATGCTAAAGTAGTACTTGTAGATGGACCTGCAGAACAAATTTTTACAATTCATAAGCCTAGTAAACCATCACTTTCATCTTATATAAATGGTGTAATCGAATCGTCAATTCAAAATAACCAATCCGTCTCTTCTACAATTCAACAATTAATGAGAGAACAAAATGAAGAAGGAATGACGCAAACTGTTCCAATTATCAAAAAAACAAAGAATGAAATCGATACAGTAGGAATTGCATTTTTAAATCGAAAAGGGAAATATTTAACTCATATCCCTAAAAAAGATGTTAAATTTTTCAATCTTATAAATAAGCAAAAAAGTAGCGGGCGAATGATACTACACCTTGCGCTTCCTCCTAAAAAGTCCAACAAAAAAACAAACACTTCTATATTCGTACAGAACGCGACAAGGAAGGTAGTTGTTAATTTTCAAAACGGAAAGTTTGTATTTAATCTCGATATTTACGCTAATGTAGCTTTAATAGAAAAAACCAATCCGAATTCAATTAAAGGGCACTATGATAATAAAAAAAATATAAATAATTTAAAAAGTGCTATTCAAAAAGAAATTAATAATAATTTACAAAATATGTTATATGAAATACAGCAGAATAAAATTGATCCAATCGGATTATCCCAATATGCTAGAGCATTTCAATATAAAGAGTGGAAAAAAGTAAAAGGAAATTGGTTGCAAGCGTTAGCAGAGGCTAAAATAAATGTAAAGACACACGTCAAAATAAAAGATACTGGAACCATTAGAAATTAGACTAGTCTATTCTTCTGCTTAAAATTATTTCTAAGTGGAATTTTCCATCTTCTATAATTATTATGTAAAAGATAATAACTCAAAGAAAAATCTACTGGTTAAATGCTAACCAATAGATTTTTCTTTTTTATCTAAGGATTCTTTTAAAGGCACAACAATTTTACTGTAGTAATCAAGAACTGGTTTCTAATTTAAGTTACTGGAGAGTATAATCCCTACCAGCTTTCATCCCAATAGCAACTCAATGATATAACATTAAAGATATAACCCCTTAACTTAGGGATTTTGACTTTTCAAATTTATACCAATGTCTTAGCTCTATGTACTTTGATATATATGTCCACATCAATATGTTATTGCATCATATACTGAATAGATAATTTAAATTACTTTTAAAAAGGATGATGAGGATGAACCTAGATGATATACAAAAATCCTATGGCGTAATTGTAAGTTTAGGAGGCTTGTGTCAAGTCACTAACCAAATCAAAAGGCA
The DNA here is from genome assembly GCF_038006965.1 of Bacillus sp. FSL K6-1338. Classification (NCBI taxonomy): domain Bacteria; kingdom Bacillati; phylum Bacillota; class Bacilli; order Caryophanales; family Bacillaceae; genus Bacillus; species Bacillus sp. FSL K6-1338. The sequence goes on from NZ_JBBOWI010000001.1 coordinate 3,353,484, forward strand.
CCATTTAAGAACATTTTCTGGACCTTTAGATTGGTTTTATTATCCATCACTTTCAGATGTAAACAGATTACTTCAAAATCGATTTGAAAAATTTATGAAGTTGGAAAATATGGTCATAGAAGGTTCAGAAAGTTACGGTCTTATTGAATCAGAATTTGATAATCAAACTAAATGGGCAGAACGAATTACCTATTGTATAAAGGACACTTATTATAATTGTTTTTCAATGCATGACTTTCCTATTGACTCAGAAAAGGATTGGAAATCAACCTATCCTTCTTTTAAAGCTAAATTAGACACTAGAATTAATCGATTCCTTGAAAAAATAAATAGTAGTGAATCAATTTTATTCATTAGGATTTGGGGAAATCGAGATGAAGCGGTTGAATTAAAAAACGTATTATCCGAAATTACAAATAAAGATTTTAATATTCTTATTGTCAATTTTAAGGAGGATATATCTAATATCGTTGAACAAAATTGGGGAATATCGAGGGTTTGTTCAATTGAACTCCCACGTTATCAGGATAGATGGGAAGGTGATGATTCCGATTGGAATTATATTTTAAATAAAATAACATTAACTTAATACTTTTCTTCTTACTTTTAACATGATTTTTCCAGTAAATTAAAATAGGTGTAGAGAAATAAAATTCCCATCTAATTGATACACACTTAATTAATAAACCGTTCATATAATAACTCATAAGTCCTTCTTTATTGAATAAATGGTTCTTTACAAAATTGATTCCATCACTAGAGCACCTTTATACGGTGCTCTTTTTTAAATTTGTAAAATCTACAATGTAATATTTGTTCACTCTTCCTTTAAATAGTTAATTTCCTTCTTAGATTTTTCATTATAAGCTTCTTTAATTCCCTTGATTCCCCTCCCCTTCTTTTATCTTACAAACAAGTAATTTCTTTCATTAGTATTAAATAAAATAAAGCATTGATTTTAGAATAACCTAATTTACATAAGATTGAGAATAAACTACAGTGCGTATTCTTCACGTTTAATCAGCATTTGAATTATAAATCTAACATATATTTTTTAGTTGATTGTCATTATGGTACAACCGTGTATACATTTATCAAACAAACTACATAGTTTAAATTAGTAAAATATATAGAGAGGAAGGAAAGAAATTTATGAAAGTCATAATTTTGTGTGGCGGAAAAGGGCTTCGGATGCAAGGAATTTTAGAGGACATTCCCAAACCATTAGTTCGAGTTCAAGGAAAGCCTCTCCTCTTGCATATAATGAATTGGTATAGAAAATATGGACATTCTGATTTCATTTTGCCCCTAGGATATAAAGGTGAGAAAATTAAAGAATATTTTATGGACTTTAGCTGGAAAGAGAATGACTTTAGTTTGAATTTTAAAACCAATCAATATACGCTACTTCAGGAATTAGAAAATTGGAATATACACTTTATAAATACAGGAATTGATACAATGACCGGGGCAAGGCTAAAAAAACTTGAACCCTTTGTACAGGATGAAACCTTTTTATTAACTTATGGCGATGGATTAGCAAATATAGATATTGATCAACTAATAGCATTCCATAAAGAAAAAGGAAAAATTGCTACATTAACTGGAATTAAAAAAAATAGTCAATATGGCCTATTGACGGTCGAAAATGGAATTGCTATTGATTTTAAAGAAAAACCATTACTTGATGAAGTAATTAATGGCGGTTTTTTTGTATTTAACAAAGAAATATTCGATTATTTAGGTGATAGTGATGATTGTGTTCTAGAAGAAGATCCTCTTCGCAATTTAATAAAAGACAATGAGCTCGCAGTCTATGAACACAATGACTTTTGGGCTAGTGTCGATACACCTAAAGATTTAAAAACTGTAGATGAAAGTTGGAATCCTAATAAATTTTAGTGGAGAGGACTGAATAAACATTGAACTCTAATGATAAAAAAATAAGTTTACCTCGATTGTATATCCCCTCTAATGAGAAAATAGTTAACCCGCTTTCAACAGGAATTAAAGCTTCAAATCTCTCCAAAAAAAATACTCAAAAAAGAATGAATCCCCAATTCTATAATCAACAACATGATCTAAATAATCATTTCTGTGTCATTGTAGGTAATGAATATGTCTTGAAAATCATTGCTTTACAGCAATCATTAATGCAGTACTCAGAAAAATTCACATTGTGGATTTGTTGTATAGACCCTTTTGCATATTCACTATTAAAAGAAATGAATTTAATTAATGTAAACCTTTTACAAGTTGAAGAATTAGAAGATAGTGAACTAAAAGCAATTAAAAGAAAAAGAAAAGTAAATGAATATTGTTGGACTTTAAAATCTGTCTTGATAGAATATTTATTGGTCAATTATGATTTACCATCTATTCTATATTGTGATGGTGATTTATGCTTTTTCTCTGATCCTAATATTATTTTTGAGGAATGGGGTGAATACTCTATTTTCCTTACCCCCCAAAGAGATCGTGATTGGGTAGAAAAAATGTATGGAAAATATCAGGCTGGGCTAATTGGATTTAAGAATGATCTCTATGGACTAAAAAGTGTAAGATGGTGGAAAAATAAATGTCTAGATTGGTGCAGTGCCGAGGCTGAGGAGGGGAAATTTGGAGACCAAAAGTATTTAGATTATATCCCTATATATTTTCCAAAAGTAAAAATTTCAAATAACTTAGGTATAAATGCTGCGCCTTGGAACTGTATATATAATAACGATTATAAAATTGACAAGACTAAAAACGATGTATTTATTGAAAACGACAAACTAGTTGTTTACCATTTTGCATGTATTACTATCTTTAATGAAAATGATTTTGATCTTTGGTCTTTAGGAGCAATTTCAATACCCAATAATATATTAAACCATATTTACACTCCGTATTTAGAGAGAATTCAATTTGTTTTAAATCAATTAAAAAATAAATTCAATAAAGATACTAAACAATTTTTAAGTAAAAAAGATATAAATAAAGCTCAAACCTTATATAAAGATTCACAATTAAGAAGAAAAATGAATCAATCCAATCATTTTATGAACTTTTCCATGATTATAAGTAAAGAACGATTAATTCAAGGATTGACCTCTTATTATTCCTTAGAAAATTTCAACGCTAAATTTACTGTATGGATTTGTTGTATGGATGATTTAACTTATCAAATATTAGAGACATTAAAATTAAAGCACGCCATACTAATTCCAGTAAAAGATATTGAAAATCATGAACTCCTCAGTATAAAAAATGATAGAAGTTTACAAGAATATTGTTGGACATTAAAAGCGCCCCTATGTCTACATGTCCTTAGTCTTTATCCGGAAGTTGATCACATTATATATTGTGATGCTGATATGTATTTCTTTACAGCACCTAATATCATTCTTGATGAATGGTGGAAATACTCTGTATTCCTTTGCCCTCAAAGAAGCTCTACTGAAATTGAAAACATACACGGTATATATCAAGCTGGTTTAGTAGGCTTCAAAAACGATCAAAATAGCAAAGAAATTTTAACATGGTGGAAAGATAAATGCCTAGAATATTGCAATAATCATTATGATGTTGAAATGAATAGATGGGGTGACCAAAAATATTTAAATCACATTCCTAACATCTTTTCTAATATAAAAATCATGACTCATAAAGGTATTGATGCAGCACCTTGGAATGTCATTTTAAATAGCAGTTCTATATCAAAAACAGATAAAAAAGTTTTTATTGATCAAGATGAATTAATAGCTTTTCATTTTGGAAGTATGCAAATTATTAATCCAAATGAGTTCGATTTATGGAAACAAGAAACTTTAGAATTACCTCCAGAAGTTTTAGATTATATATACATTCCTTATATTGAACAATTGAACAAGACATATCTTACCCTTCATAATACTTTTCAAAAATCCCCCTCCTCTTTATTTGCTGACCAAATTGATACAACGACAATAAAAAATTATTTTAAATACTCCTCCCCTCATTACAATTAAGACTGATACTCTCCTTATTTAAAAATAAATCTTAATAAAGGATAGATTTTCACTATGATTACTTCATTTAAAAATAAAACTTTCCTTATTACTGGTGGATACGGTTTTATTGGTTCTCACTTGGCACGAAGACTTTTAAATTTACAAGCACGAATTGTTCTTTTCATAAGAACACCATCAAATTTTTGGAGACTAAAGGATATTATAAAAAATATTGAAACCTATGAAATAGATATACGAGATAGAAAACAAGTACAGGATGCAATAAAGAAAGTTAATCCGGATTATATCTTTCACCTGGCAGCCTATGGTGTAAATTCTGCCCATACAGATTACATGCATGCTATAGAAACAAATATTATAGGGACATGTAACATTATTCAAGCAGCAAAATTGGTGAATTGTAAAAAAATTATCAATTTTGGGAGTAGTTCTGAATACGGTAACAAGATGGAACCTATTCATGAAAATATGTTACTAACTCCTGTGGATATCTACGGAAGTACCAAAGCTGCTGCTACTATACTCGCCCATCAAATTGCTAGCGAAAACAGCATTAATCTTATAACATTAAGACCTTTTGGCATATTCGGAGAAAGCGAGGAGCCACATAAAATTTTTAGCTATATAATCTTGCAAGTATTACAAAACAAAGATGTAAATTTAACTTTCTGTAATCAATTAAGAGATTATTGTTATATAGAAAATATAATAGATGCCTGTATCCTAGCAGTAGAGAATACTACTGTACAAAATGAAATCTTTAATATTGGGAGTGGCACTATTTACCCCTTGAAACATTATGTAGAATTATTATTCAAACATTTGAAAACCAATTCCAGACCAAATTACGGTGCAATTCCATCTAGAACGAATGAAAGATGGGTTCCTGAAGCAGATGTGCAAAAAATAAAAAACTCTCTTTCCTGGGAACCTAGAATTAATATTGAAGAAGGAATTATAAAAACTGTTAATTGGTATAAAAATAATAAACATTTATACCTAATCCCCTAAAAATAGGGTACTAAAGGAGGTGGACTAATTGTTAAATCAAAACTTTAATAATGCTTTTTACGGAAAGACAATTTTAATTACTGGACATACTGGTTTTAAAGGTTCTTGGTTATCCCTATGGTTGAATGAATTAGGTGCTACTGTAATCGGATATTCATTGGATCCTAAAAATAAAAATGATAACTTTAACATTACTAACCTTCAAAACAATATAATTGATATTCGTGGAGACATTAGGGATTTTAATAAATTAAATAAGGTTTTTACAGATTATAAACCTGAAATTGTATTCCATTTAGCTGCCCAACCTCTAGTTAAGTATTCATATGAATATCCTAGAGAAACATACGAGGTAAACGTTGTAGGAACTATGAATGTACTAGAGGCAATTCGATTACATGAATCAGCTAAAATAGGAATTATGGTGACAAGTGACAAGTGCTATGAAAATAAAGAATGGCCTTGGGGTTATCGTGAAATTGATCCTATGGGTGGCCATGACATATATAGCTCAAGCAAAGGATGCTGCGAACTTTTAATTTCTTCCTATCGAAATTCTTACTTTTCAGAAGAAAACTTTTCTCACCACAAGAAAATAATTGCAAGCGTTCGAGCTGGTAATGTAATTGGTGGTGGTGATTGGTCAATAGATAGAATTATTCCTGATTGTATACGAGCATTAGAATCAAACAAAAAGATTATTATTAGAAACCCTACTGCTATTAGACCCTGGCAACATGTACTAGAACCCTTAAGCGGGTATTTACTCCTTACAGAAAAAATTATAAATAATGGTATCCTTTATTCAGGAGCATGGAACTTCGGGCCATCCTTAAGCAATATTGTTCCAGTAGAAAAATTAGTGACAAGTTTACTAGATATTTGGGGCTGTGGGGATTGGACAGCAGAAAATATAGGCGCAATAAATTTTCATGAAGCAAATTTACTAAATCTTGACATTAGCAAAGCAAAATTCAATCTTGATTGGCAACCAAAATGGTCCCTACAACAGACTTTAGAAAATACAATAGAATGGTATAAACATTATAATTCTTACACCAGTTCTGAGATGATAAATCTATGTATTAGCCAAATCAAACAATATTGCATGCTTTGAACTACTCCCACTTACTCATACTTGCTGTGAGTTCCTTATGGAGGGAGTCTTCTTGGTTAAAATAATAAAAGACACATTAATTTTTATAGTCTAAATTATAAACCTACTATACCTAAAATGATGTGATTGTCCATTAACAAAGATTTTATTTCTTCGATTATTTCAAATCAACTATTGACATTATACTGAAGAATAAAGGAATCACATATTTTTCTAGTGATTCCCTTGTTATGAGAAAATACTGTCTTGCTTTAACGACAATACAGTATATGCGATTATTAATTTATTTGTTCTAGTTATGAGAAAATCTATTCCTGTCAAAAGAGCTTTCTTCAAAGAAAAACTTCCTATTTTCTTCTACTTACCCTACCCGAAAAGTAACTAAGTTGAAAATTCCAATAATTATATCTACTATTATAGAATTATACTGAGCTTTAACAATTTTATAATTATCCCCTTCTTGTAGCTATTCCACTAAAGTTCATGCTTATGATTCTCTTATTTATTATCACCAATGTCGATGAATTCATGCATTGCTTATTCTATACACAAATTGCTTTTTGAATTATCTTTTCAGAATAAGTAAAGAAGGCTTTCTCTTTTATGCACTTCTCCCCTACCAGTCTTTAATTTTCCTTTAATCAACATTTAGAACAAATCTTCCAATATAATAGTACATCTTCTATAAAACAAAACCATAAGTAAGATAATTTCACTATTACAAATAATGAGATAGTCTGTTTCACCTTTTTACATTATCCAAAAGAAGAACTTGTAGAAATTCTTACAAGTTCTTCTTTTGTTTTCTTTATTCTTTTCTTATTTACATACGCAAGATTTATACATTTGGTGGTGATACATACTATATGTATCCGATAAAATAATTTAAAAATTAATACGTAATTGATCCGTTTTAAGAAAAGAAAATTTCATAAATCTTCAATCACAGTTTCTAAGTTCACCTGATAGAACGTATAAAGACTCATATTATCTTTTGATAATTTTCGGATGTTTTATTATGAGTATATTCGACATAAATTGATTATTTTTTCTGAATTTTCTTGAAAAATATTGTAATATCACTCCATTTTTTCTTCTATTTTGTTATGATGTTTATAATTAAATTGGATTAGGATTTTTTTAGAAAATGGGGGCGTATATTATGAGTGTTTCAGTAAAGGGAAATGAGCAATTAACCTCTCTATTGAACGACTGGTATCGAGCAATGCTATCTCAACAAGTTATAAAAGCTACTAATCTAAAAAAGAAAATTGATGAAAAAATTAATAAGTTAAGCATTGAACCGGATCAAGAACATCAGGATCAAAATTTGTTACTATACTATTCACTACTCGAATTTCGTTACAAGGTCTTAACAGATAGCCTTGGTATTCAACAAAATAGTTTTGATACTATTAGCGATTATGATATGCCTACAGATCAATTTCTATGATTCTATTATCACTTTTTCAAATCCATTCATTCCACTTTTATATCAAATTATACTGAGGCAGAAGAACATTATAAACTAGCAGAAAAAATATTGGTAGCTATACCAGATGAAATTGAACATGCTGAATTTTACTATAGAATTGCTACTTTCTATCACCATACCTATAACAATCTCGCTTCTATCGAATACGCAAATAAATCGAGAGCAATCTTTTCAAAGTATGAAGGTTATGAAGTAAAAACAGCCTTTTGTAATAGTTTACTAGGTGGTTGCTGCATCTATTTAAAACAGTACGAACAAGCAGAAGAATATCTACATTGTGCAATTGATTTACTACAAAAAAATAGGGAAGAAGATTCCTTGTTATATGTAAAAAATACTATGGGGTGGCTGTATTCTGATCAAAGTATGTCTACTTTAGCTATTCGTCACCTTTCAGAAGTAACAGAGAAAATCCCTACACACTTCAAGGCCATCTTCCTACAAGCTAAGGAACATTATAAATTAGGAGAACAATCAACGGCCAGCCAACTCATTGATAAGGGATTACAGATTTGCAGAAAAATTCATAACGAAGAATACACACACCACTTCTCTATTTTAAAAAGATTAAACGAAAATATTCCATTGGAAGAATTAGAAAAAATCATTCAAGAAGGAATCTTATACTTTAAGGAAGAAGAATTATGGGAATATGTTGTCGAATACGCTGAATTATTTGCCACAAAATGTAGACAATTAGAGAACCACCAAAAAGTAAGTGACTATTTCCATATTTGTTATCAAGCAAGACAAAAATCAATTGCAAAAGGAGTGTTAAAATAATGAAAAAAATTAGCTTATTATTATCAGGCATTGCTTTTATTGGGGTATTAACGGTGGGAATTTTTCAGTTTTCTAAAACAGATCAGCTTGCTACTCATGGGCATTATCCTGCTCCTTCATATAGTGTTGGCGATTATGGTGGTGCACCACCACAAATTTAATGTAAATGTATTTAAAAACCCTCCAAATGGAGGGTTTTTAAATGGGTTTTCTGCCTGTTCAATACGCGCATAGAGAGTATATATTATACTTATTTACTATGCATTTCCACTCTGTAACAAGATTCTAGCATTCTCTCCTAGAATCTCAACTTAAATCTTAAATCCACCAATTAACTCTTGAAGTTCTTCTGCCATCTGTGCTAATTGTATTGCTGAAGAATTTATCTCTTCCATAGAAGCATGTTGTTCCTCAGATGAACCAGCAATCGTTTGCATACTTGAAGAATTCTCTTTTACAGCCATAGCTATTTGATCAATCGATGTATCGACTTTCATTGCATCAGTAGTCATTGTATTAGATAGTTCCACCATACCATGCACTTTTGACACAATATCATTTGCAGATTTTGAAATCTCATAAAAACTTTGCTTTGTATCGTTCGCAACTTTAATTCCCGACTGTACCTCTACTCCCACTTCATTCATAGCTTTTACAGTCTCATGTACGTCTGCTTGTATTTCCTTAATTAAGCTTCCAATTTCCATCGAAGATTCGGATGATTGCTCTGCTAGCTTCCTAACTTCATCCGCAACAATTGCAAACCCTCGACCCTGTTCTCCTGCTCTAGCTGCTTCAATTGCTGCATTCAATGCTAATAAATTTGTTTGTTCCGCAATATTTTGAATCGCTTCTAATATACTTCCAATTTGTTGCGATTTCTTATCTAATAATTTTATTACATTATCGGATTGAGAAACAGAGTGATGGATAGACTGCATTTGTGCTACAGTTTGTTCTACTAATTGTTCACCTTCATTGGCTTTTTGTTTTGTGTATATGGATGAAGCCGATACTTCAGATGCATTCTCAGCTACATATTGAATATTTCGTGTTACCTCACCAATTAATTCAGCTCCAGACTCAACTTCATTATTTTGAACTTCTGCACTGTTCGAGATTTCTTCCATCTCTTTTGTAATTTGTTCTGTCGCAACACTTGCTTGCTCTACACTAGCAGTTAGTTCCTCAGAAGACGCAGCTACATGTCCTGCAGATGTGTTAATTTGAGAAATAATATTACGTAACGACTCTGCCATTGTATTGAAACTACCACCTAATTGACCAAGTTCATCCTTTGAACGAATATCTATTTTCTCGGTTAAATCTCCTTGACTAATTCTTTGAGCTGAAATGACTAATTGTCTTAGTGGAGTAATTATAGATCTGAGTATGAATAGAATTACAATTCCACCTAACAATAATGAAGCCCCTATTATAGTGAACGTTTTATAAAAAATAGGATTAGTAGCTTCTTCAATTTCTTTCGTAGGCATTACGCCAGCTATTTTCCAACCTGTTTTTTTATTTGTCTTAAAGCTTATGTTTCGATCTTCGCCATTGAGGCTATAAGTAATTACTCCATCTTCTGTCTTGTACAATTCATCCGCTAAAGTTTTCTCTAATTTCTCTCCAGGCTTTAGTGATGGATGAACAACTATAGTTTTATCTTGACTAACTATAGATACAAATCCTTGCTTTCCAATTTTTATCATTTTGGATGTTTTTACGATATCTGTAATATTCAAATCTACGCCAATGACACCACTTTTATCTGCATTTTGCTTTGCAATTGCAATTACCATATTTCCTGTAGACTTTGATTTATAGGGAGATGAAACAATAATCCCTCCATTTGCTTTTACTGCATCCTTATACCAACTACTTTCTAACGGATTAAACCCTTCTGGTATTTTGCCAACAGGTGCATGAATAAATTGATTGTTACTGGATGCCGTATAAATCGTTTCTATCTCTGGATGTAACTGTATATATTGATCAAATTTACTCTGTACATTTTGCGATTGTTCAGGATTATAATCCCCTTGTGTGAGTACCTTTGCAAAATGAGTGACATCTGTATGCTTATTTTCTAATTCATCATCAACAATCTTGTCTAAAATACTTATATTATCTTTTGCTGATTGTAGAATTGTTTCATTAAGATCTGTTTTTGCTTTATTATAAGATGATACTCCTACGATAAGGCTTGGTATAATTAATATTGCTATAAATGCCATAGACAACTTCGTTTTAAGCTTTATTTGTCCCAATCTTTCTTTTATATTAAACACTAGATACTTCTCCTTTTCATTTTTACTACTTATATAGTTTATTTAAATTTTATCCTATATTTTTCCATATCCATTTATGGTACCATTCGAAATGAAATCACAATTACATCCTATCATCCACACTTTACCATTTAGCGATTTAAATTTCACAGGCAGAGTTTTATCTGTCCTCCTTTCGAATATGTTTTTTTCTAGATTCAGCAATTATTAGACTACGAATTATTCCAAATAAATTGGATACAACATATACTTCATTTTAAAAATAATTATTGGATTTGTTTGGATAAAAATCTAGTTTAGCGCTAATCCAATCAGATGAAATCCTTACCATAATAAATTAACTAAAACATAAATTCTAAATAGCTGAATAAAATAAATTAGAGAATTACATTGTAACACGTATATACAAGTTTGTAATATTAAAATTTAAAACTTTACTATATTTCATATGCAATATTACATGTGAAAAGCCCTATTTTTTTTGTTATACTATGCATGTGGATTTTTCATTCAAAAATCTACCCAAACGCATATTTATGTATATGCCACCCTAATTGATGAAAGTGAGAAGAATGTTTATCATTTTTCTCACTTTTTTATATTTTAACTGTTTGGTTGTACAAAAATCTTTAGACATTTTATATTTAAATCTTAATAATCTACACCTGTGAATAGTATTATAAAAATAAACTTACAAAGAGAATTAAACTTCTAAATTTAATCTTTGGAATCATTTATTTTCTAAAAAACAATCCCACATCTTTATCAACTCATTTTAGAATATTCAAACAATAATTTTATATACATTACCTGCATAAATTATTCTTTTTCTTTTATATAAGACTTACTTTTTTACTTCTGATAAGTTATTAAACATTGGATTATTATACACGTCCCCAAAAACATGAGGTATTTTGTAGAATTTTGTCTATCAATATGTATGTACACCCTTTTGTAGTGGATATAGACTGTGAGGTGTAAGGAGATACCTTACAAAATAATAAAAAGGAGATTATAGAATGAGTAGATTAACAAAATTCTCAAAGTTAGTATTTGCAACTTTAATCGCGGGAAGTAGTTTAAGCACAATTGTTTCGTCACACAGTGTACAAGCTGACACCTTAGATCCTAATTACCAAGACACTGTAAAATTTATATCACCTTCTAGTGCTAGGCCAACATTGGAACAAAAAAACACTATTGTTCCAGATGCAAAAGTTGTTAAAAACCATTATGTAAAGTACTCTAAAGCACATTTCCAAACTAAAGAAAGTATACCAAAAGAGATGTATTATTCTTCAGAAGGCTTTAAGGGCTATATACAGGCAAGTACCGTTTGGGATATGGGAGATCATTTCGCAACACTATATTCCGGAACCGTTATTCGATGTTAGACTTTTAATCCATTCTCTCCTAATGCTTAAAATGATCACTAGCTCACTGCCAATACTGTAATATCTATTGTTCAAAAAATAAACCACAAAATCCTTCGATTTCATGGTTTATCAAATATAAAGATAATGCTAAACGAATACTCTAACATTACCTTCCCCAAAGTTAATTATAGAGTATTTTCAAAAAAAAGACACTCTTGTAGTGTCTTTTTTTTATTATTTAAAAAATTACACCTACTAACATCTTATTGTTGAGACTATTCATTTATTTCAATATGATACTTTTTCATCTCGTATATGCAATAGACAATGATAGCTAAACTCCAACTGACACCATAATAATCATGTGTGTAGAAGTCATATCCCGCCTTAATACCTTTCTCTATTACAACAAATGTAAATCCTAAAGCCACCCATCTGTTAATTTTCATCTTAATAAACGTTAAAGAGATAATTATTAAAAATAAAATATTTGTAAGATGATTTATCATTAGCTCATATTTTTGAATGTATACTGCCATCATACAAGCAACGATATTAGTCGCAATGCCAAAGGCAATCATCGCCCCCCAAACCCTGTCCGAAAGTCCCATTCCTGAGTCAGTCCCTTCCTAAACAAAAATCCTTTTATTTAATTCGTTCCTTCACCCTATTCAAGGTATGCTAAATTATCCTTGTCTGATGAATATCTATTTATCTTTTCATATAGAGCAAACAAAATCTTTACTCATAATTTTTTCTTTATTAGGAAAACTATGTATAAGCCGTTTGAACTAGCGGCTTCACTCTTCTGGTAATGGGGTAGCAATTTATTGAATTGACTAACTCATTCAACCCACTAGCACCGGCAGGAAACAAAATAGTTGTCTGCCATTTTCATGTATACTTTTTCTAACTTTATTACAAACCAAGTGTGTGTTGTACTAATTTCAAAAAGGACAGAATGTCATTTTTGAAATTGTAAAAAATAAGGTCCTGTCTACTTTTGGTATAGGACTTTTTCTTTTCACATATACTATTTTTGAACCTGTTTACCAATACGTGTCCTATTGGTATCTTGAATTCCTCCTAAAAAGGGCTGCAGATACGAATGCATGCCCTTTTATTTACATTGCTACTCTATATTCGATAAAATAATTAAAAACTCAAATATAATATTACATATTTTTCTATTTAGAATTATATTAAGATTTACTTCATAGTCGAATTATGGTTTCGTGTATAATTCAGCAATATGTAAACTGTTTACCTAAAGAAAAGGCACCCAAAAGTGCCTTTTCTTCTTTTAATCTAAAAAACATTTTGCCTTTTCAGTAAGATCCAATTATCCCTCTAATCTAAACCTCATATTTAATCACGGTACTCAAGAGTTTCCATCTATTTCAATATGCCTTATAGTTTAATTTCAAATCAAATTTCCAGCAATATATTTGCTTTCTTACAGATTTCTGTCTTTTTCTTAATTCTGTCAAAATCCTCATGTAGCTATACAAAGAATATATGCTATTATGATTTTGAGAAACTATGCGTTCCCTTAACCCTGTATTTGACCCTGTATTCATTACAGGGTCTTTGTTTATTTTATTTACTTTTAGTTAATACACACCCAATTTCAGTTAAAATTGTTTAAATGTTAATTAATTTTTAAAATAATATATCTATAAGCTCTTTTAGTAAATAAAATATAATATTAGACATATATAACCAACTTGTGGCCATTATTAGTTTTCTAAATATGCACTTCATTAACACTATACAAATAGTGCTAACTATCTTAATTGAATATTAGTAATAGTAAGTATAAACATTATCAATTTACTATATATTACATTTATGTAAAAATAGATGTATGTTAAGCTTATTCAAAATCTTTCCCCTAATAAAGATTTGAAGTAGCATTTCATGATTCTCCTTACTGTTAATATGCCTTGAAAAAGAACCCTATAGGGTTCTTTTTCTTTTCATTATAACCTCAGTAAGTGCTTATTTAACATGCAAAAAGAACCGCTAATTATTTGCAGCCCTTTTACACGTTAATATACACTTGTATTACATACTTAACAATTTATTGTATTAGGTATTTATACAAACTAAACATGCTATTATCATTTAGATATATAACACTTCAAAGTTTAGAAGTATACAATAACAAATCTTTCCCAGCTTCCAGCTACATAACTAGTAGCTGTTAATTCTCTACCACCATTTGCTGATATATATCTACCATTACTTAGTGCTTGTAATACATATATCCTATTGTCTCCACCATTATATAAGATAAACTTTTCCCATGCACCAATTGATGTACGATCTGCTACTACTCTACCATTTGGCTCAAACGAAACATACTTCCCATTACTTTTAGCTTTTAAAGCGTACGTATATAATTCCCCAGTCGAAATTAATTCAAATTTCTCCCATTCATTAACTGCATTACGATTTGCTATTATATTTCCCGAAGGCTCAGCCGAAACATATTGTAAATTTGCTGCCTGTACAGCAACTGTCCAACTTCCATTAAATAAATTCACGCCTTTTAGTGAACCTGCTTTTGATAGATTGGCTGCTGATACATCATTCGATGGTGTAATCATCACTATCATTAAAACCATCGACAACACCATTAAAACTAACCTTTTTGAGATTGTATTACCACTTGCACGTGTTATGAACCTTTTCATTCCCATTCCTCCCTTAATATACATAGAACTCATATATATCATACCAAATATGTAAAATTTTGTAACACTTGAGAGGGTTTATCAACAAATACCTTACTATTCTGTTTCTTTTTTCTCAAATCTATAGCAATTAAACATGTATCAATTCTCAAGCACATTTTTTAAATTATTTTCCCCCTGATAAAAAAACGTAGAAATTTTTGGAAACGAAAGTATATACAAAAGAGAGAGTATTTTCATTTCACCTTTCTTTAAATAAAAGCCAAATAGCCGTTCATAATGAACGACTATTTGCATCCAACTAATACTTAGAATGTTTTTCATGTTAATCTATTTTGTTTAATCCCGTTGAAGTAACTTGATAGGTTCTTTTTTTGCCCATATATTCTTGTTTATTATTCTCAAGATTAATAAGTGTAGCGCGTGTTTTTTCCTTTACTGCTTCCCCTTCTATATGGGTAAACTCAATGTAATCTCCCACTTTTACGGGCACGGTTTGGCTTTCAGCAGTTTGTTGTCTATTCCCTACTATTTCCTTATTGTACACAACACCACCATTTGAATTCTTTACTGTAATACTTGCATACGTATTATTAAAGTAAGAATGTGGTACGCCTGCTTCTAAATTCACCTGCATTTTCTCTGTTGTCCTATTATAATCTACTTTTGCGATTTCTCTATCACTATATCCTTTTAAAGACCACCCAAAATGATTTCCATGTAAAACCGTTGTTTCTGGCATTTTTTCTACTTTCTTCAAGCCTTCTTTTGTAACTTCGTACATGCCTTTTTTTCCAAAACTTTCTTGTTTACTGTTACCTACATTTATTAAAGTAGCTCTATGCACACCTTCTAGATGTGTCAGCTCAACATAATCCCCTATTTTAACTGGAACTTTTTGCGATTCAGCATTTTGTTGTTTGTTCCCATAAATATCTTTATTGTATACTACTTTTCCTGATGCATTTTGTACTTTAATACTCGCATATGTTTCATTAAAATAATGATGTGGTACGCCTGCTTTTAAATCAATTTGCATCTCTTCTGTCGACTTATTAAAATTGACTTTTGCAAACTCGAAATCACTAATTCCTTTTAGTGACCATGCAAACTGGTTTCCTTCTAAAATATTATTTTCATTAGGCATATCTGGTTTAATTGGATTAGAATCCGTACTCTTCCAAATCTCTGCTGTTAAAATTGGATATCCTAATGCAGCTACTTTTTGAATAGTATCGTTATTTGGACGTAATCCCCACTTCTCAAAGAAAGGAATCAAATTTTGTTTGGCTACTTTTGATGCTGAAATCATAAATAATTGTTTTTTATTTTCATCAGTTTGTGGAAGTTCACTTGAAGGCATGTCTCTATACAATTGATGCAATTTAGGATAGAAATCCTCTCCATATGCTAGCTGTAGTTGCCAAAGCATAACAAGCTTAACAAAAACATCACTAACTTCGTCATAATTTTTATTAGGTTGTTCTAAGTATTGAAATGCCTTAGTATAAGCACCCTCTTGTTGCAATCTAAAAGGTTGATTAGATGTAAATGCTTTTTCTACAGAAAGGCTGTATATATTATTTTGTACTTCTGTCATATTATAAAATTTCCAAGGTGATTGCTGTCTCAAATGCCCTGCCTCATGCCATGGACCCCAACCATCTTTTATAAATTTATTAATATCTAATACATATTGAATTGCATCTCCTACATATGCAGTTCGATAAGAAGTCGCATACATATAATAATCGGGAGAATGATTTTCTTCTACGTAATGAACATAATGTTTATCTACTTGTTCTTCAGATAATCCAGCTACTTTGTCTTGAATTCGAGTAGCTTCATCCATCTTTTTTAAGAGTTGTACAGGATCTGTATTAGAACCCAACAAATATTTCTTAATACGTGCAGGACTGGCCGTAATTAATACACGTTCTCCTTTTAACTCCACTGCATGTGCATTTGGATATTGGTCCAGCATGTTAATTAAATCTTGTTTCGTATGCTTTCCTAGTTCAAAGAAAGGCGTAGTCGTTCCACCTGTTGTAATTGTTGTTCGAATGGTACCACCTTGTTGTTTATTATAAAAATAAATCATCCCCCCATTTGGAGATTGGATTGTGTTTATACCTGGTTTTAATGTAAATGATTTTATCTTAGAATCTTCTCTCCAAGAAGCATCATATGAATACGTTCCAATATATACCTGAATATCTTGATTACCTTCTACATTAATCGTTATTTGTTCATTTGGTTTTGCATATAAACCAGTTGGTTCATATGGACTAAATGCCATACTTTTTCTTTCCTGTTGTTTTATTAGCTCAACATCCCCTTTTCCTGGGACTGTAAATGTTCTATTTTCTGATTTAACTGATTTTTCACTTTGCAGTGATGTCGATAAATTTTTTTGCTGCTCCTTTTGCTCCGCAAAGACATCTGATGAAGAAATCATTCCAGTCGCAAGCATAGTTACTGTAGCAGTAGCTGCAAGTATTTTTCTAGTTTTATATTTTGAATTATTCCCCATATTATCTCCTTCATTTTTCCTTAGTACTCTTAAGGATTTTTTGTTTTCTTCTTCATGTTTTTACAATCTAAACTATTCATACTATTTAAGTTGTATCTATTACTCTATATTTTTTCATAAACATCTCCTTTTCTTTATTTATTATTGTATATAAATGTTATTTGATGACACATTAAATAACAACTTTACGATAAACTCATCGATAACAGCTTATTATGTTTTGATTCTGTATTCTAAACTTCCATCCGATTGGAGAAATATATCCAATTGGAGAAATCAGTAAATAATTTTCAACATTTAAGGGTTGGAATCTCACAAAAAATTCATAAAAATTTTTCAGTTTAAAGGTCAATTCAATTGCAACTATATTTGTTTAAACTTCCACCTTTTTTGAAAAAAAGCATCTAATTCTACTTGAATTAGATGCTTACATTTAGTCCTTAGGACAAATATTCTAAACTATTTATGTGGTTGTAAATCTTTTTTTATTACTTCCCAGAGTGAATTATCTTGAGGCACCGGTTTACCCTCTTCATCCCATTTTATTTTTCCTGTTCCCAATTCATAATTCATCCCTGTCCATGTGTCTTCACGGAATGCATAGAATGATTTATGCCAACCTTTTTGGTTGAAGATAGAAATAAGATCTTGCATGTATTGGGTAGCTCCCGGAACAGTACGGTTAATTCCAAACTCCTCTGCAATAATTCGATTAGATGATACATGATTTTTCTTAGACCATTGTTGGATTGGCTTCAAAAATTTCTCTAATCCCTGCTTATTCCACATTACAGGTTTCTCTAAGTCTCCTACTTTTACTAATCCTGGATATTGATATTCTTTATTTTTCTTTTCACCTTGACTCGTTAATTCATATGGTTCATACATATGAAATGCGTAAAGCGTTTTTTTATCCTTTACTGGTTTTAAATATTTAAAAGCCCATGGAGTAGCATAAAAACCTGAATCTAAAATAATTGGTGTTTCTTGGTCTACTTCACGAATGGAATTGATTACTTTTTGATACAATCTGTTTAAATCCGCTGTCGTTCCCTTCACTTTTGCATACCATTTCTCGTAATCTTCTGTCCAAAAATCATTATATCTATTATTTTTAGCTGTTTCTGGATGTGGTTCATTTATAATATTATAACCCACCACCGCAGGATAATCTTTTAATTCCAGAGCAAGGTCCTTCCAAAATTGACTTGCTTGTTCTTGATACCTCTCTTCTTCCCATATTCTGTCGTCATTCTTGTTATTATTAAATTGGCGCCATCGATCACCAGGTAAAGATAACATTGTAAGAACAACTTTCATTCCTTGTGATTGTGCGGCATCTAAATCCGCCTTAAATTTTTCTAAATCCTCCTTTACTAATCCCTGATAGTTATCTGCATTACCTATCAGAAAATCCTTTCCAGAAGTATCTGGTTTATCCTCAAATAGAAAATCTTTATCTTTTGCCCATTTATCAGGTGCTAAACGTACATATTCAATATTAGCTTCTTTTGCACTTTTATAGTTTTCAGGTAATGACGTACTATTCATGAAATTAGTACCCTTTCTTTTCGAATCCCAAAAACTAATTTTCGAATCGCCCTTGTGGTATGTATCAGCTCTTACATTCATTTCCTGTACTCCAAAACTCATCATGCCTAATAACGCAACAATTGGCAAAATTTTTTTCACAACTTTTCCTTCTTTCTCTTTATATTTAACACACATAACATACCTTTGTTTTGTTACAGGAATATGGCAAATTTCCATAAAAGCCTTTTTAGTTTATAAGATCGCAGCGTATTCATAAAAATGAATGAGATAATTAGAACATTGCTTCATTTTCAAAGAAACAAAAAAGGAATCCTTTACGGATTCCTTTTTGCAATTCACTCTTTTTCAAATGGTACATTTTGCACCTACTTTTAGTATACCTTATAATTCCCATAAAATAAATAAGATTAACTGAAATTCACTTCAAATTGTGATAGAAAACATAATTAAGAAGCGCAGATAACTAAATATTATCCCTTTTATTAAATAAAAAAGATTAAATAATTCCCCCTCCAAACTAGGACCCCTTTACACTTTTTACAAATATTGCTATAATTAGATAAACCAAAGCATTACCCCATTAACAAAGGGACTCCATAATTGGAGTCCCTTTGTTAATTAGCTATTAAAAATGATAGCATGTGATTATTGTATAATTTCTTCCTTTTTTAGATCTGCATATTCTTCTACGAAATCCCATAAACCTTGCTTTTCGAAGTAAGAAATACTTTTTTCACTTCTTCTAAGAGTTTAATTGCTTCATCTTCATTAAGAGAACGTAAAATATTGAAATGATATACATACTCTTCATTTCCTAATTCCATACAAACTGCTAATCCTTTTTCAAATTGCTTTAAGAATATACAAGCTGGCTCTAATTCTTTTTCACAAGAAGCAACTTTCACCTCATATCCCATTAACCCAAAATACAAGAAATATAGATACTTATTTTACTTTCAAAGGCTGAAACCTTGCTGCATAACTCCTGAAAATAAAGTGAAAAGAGGTTCAAATCCATATGGATAGAACCTCTTTTCACTTTATTTCATACATATACTGATTTTTCATTTATTCATTTTGTATTGTACTTAAAAAAACAATAAATTCATCATCATTTACAGGTTTACTGTAGTAATAGCCCTGAATTAGATAACATGCATTACGTTGTAACACTGTTAATTGTTCTTTCGTTTCTACCCCTTCTGCTATGACTTTCATGTTTAAAGTATGAGCAAGTGAAATAATGGTCTGTATAATTTCACCTCCATCAGTAGAAGTTCCAATCCTATTAACAAATTCTCTTGGAATTTTCAAAGTATCAATTGGATAAAGAGGTAAATACGCTAATGAAGAATAACCTGTACCAAAATCATCAATTGATAAATGTACACCAAATGATTTTAATGCTTTTAACTTTGATAAAGTTTCTTTTTCATCTACCATGGCGATTCGCTCTGTTAATTCCAAATTAATCGAATTAGCAGGTACTCCTATCTCTTCTATGGTATATATAATGGTTTGAACAAAATCTTTCTGTTCAAACTCTATAGCTGATAAATTTATCCCCATCTTTAGATTTGAAAAGCCCGCAGAATGCCATTCTTTCAGTTGTCGACACGCTTTCTGTAACGTCCACTTTCCAATTGAAATAATCTGCGCCGTTTCTTCTGCGATAGGTATAAACTCAAACGGAGAAATCAGCCCAAGTTCTGGATGTTGCCAACGTATTAAAGCCTCTGCACCAATAACCTTACCTTCCTTACTGTCAATTTGTGGTTGATACAATAAAAACAACTCATTATTTTCAATTGCATTTGGTAAATCCTGTTCTAATCGTAATCGACGGGTTACTTTTTGAGATAATGTCTCGTCATACATACAAACAGCATTGTTACCTTTTTCCTTTGCGCTATACATAGCGATATCAGCGTGTTGTAAAAGTGTAGTAGTATTTATTCCTCCAAATGGATACACTGCTATTCCTATACTAAGAGATAAGTAAAAACTATGCTGATTTACTACGAATGGTTCTTCAGTTATAAGAAATAGAGTTTTACACAAATTCAATATGAAGTGACCCCTAAAAGTTAGACACGGTTATTTGATTAGGCAGCTTGATAAAAGTGAGTCCGGTATTGTACCGGGCTCATTTTTAATTTTGCCTTAATCCGTTTCGTATTATAATAATCTATATATTTTTCTAATTCTATTTTAAAGTGCTCTACATTTTCAAATTCTTTTATGTAGAGGAACTCCGATTTCATAATCCCAAAGAAATTTTCTATTACTGCGTTGTCGTAACAGTTGCCTTTTCGAGACATACTCTGGACGATAGCTCTTGATTCTAGTGTACGGACGTATTGTCTCATTTGATAATGCCATCCTTGATCCGAATGCATCAGTAGCTGGTGCGTTTCAGGTAAACGTTCCAATGCTTTCTCTAACATGTCTGAAACAAGCGAATACGTCGGTCTAGAACCAATTGTATAGGTAATAATTTCACCATTATACAAATCTAATACAGGTGATACATACAGTTTTTCTCCAAACAATTTAAACTCTGTGATGTCTGTTACCCACTTTTGATTCGGTGCATCTGTATGAAAATTACGCTCTAAAATATTAGGTGCAATTCTACCGACTTTTCCTTTATAGGATTTATATTTCTTCATACGCACAACACACTTTAACCCAAGCTCTTTCATAATGCGCTGAACCTTCTTGTGGTTCACTTTCTGGCCACGATTCGTTAATTCATCACGAATGCGACGGTAACCATAACGACCTTCATTTTCCTCATAAATCGCTTTAATCTCAGCTTTCAAATCGGCATCTACATCTGGACGATTCATTTTCTTTACTAAATCATAATACGTGCTTCGAGGAATAGTAGCTAGCTCCACGAGTGCCTTCACCGAATATTTATGCCTTAATTCATAGACTACTTGCGCTTTGTCTTGTTTTGTGATTTTTCCTTGTTTTGAACTAAGGCATTTAACTTTTTTAAGTACTCATTTTCCATCTCAAGCTGTTTAATGCGTGCTTCAAGTGCTTCGACTGACCCTTCAGCTAAATGTTGTTTTAATTGTTTATTTGAATCTTTTTTCATGGATGGACGCCCCTTTTTCTTAGATTGAAGGGCATCAATTCCTTGTGTTTCGAGCTGTTTTTTCCAAACAGAAATCGTTGAAGGGGCAGGAATATTAAAGATAGCTGCCGTCTCAAATAAGGACATACCGTTTTCAATCATAAAGTTTAGTACGTCTAGTTTAAATTGTTGTGTGTAATTTGTACATCGTTTTAGAAAAGCTTCCAGACCATTCTGTTTATATTGGTTTACCCAATTCAAAATGATTGTGTCACTTATACCGAGCGATCTACCCATTTCTCGATAACTTTCATTTCCGTTCAAATAACGTAGAACGATTTGTATTTTTTCATCAGCTGTAAATTTAGCCATAGAAAAACTGCACCTCCAATTGTTAGACTGTGTCTAACAATTGGGGTGCAGTTCAATAGCTGTTGCTCTGTTTGGTTATGGACAATGATTGCAAACTCATCACCACCTATTCTTGCTAGAGGAATTGTCGGTGAAAGACATGTCCTAAAACGTTTGGCAACTTCTTTTAAAACCCTGTCACCAATGGAATGGCCCAGTGTATCATTAATAGTCTTAAAGCGGTTTAAATCAATATACAGGAGCCCAAATTTATCCTGTGTTTTTTGCACACGCTTAATGGATCTATCTAATTCTTGTTGGAAGAATATACGATTTCCAATCTCCGTCACCGTATCATGGAATGCAAGGTAGTTTATCTCATCCTGTTGTTGTTTCATCCTCGTTATGTCTTTTACCATTACATAACTCCCAAAAGTTTGACCTTCTATCATAATAGGAACTATAGTGACATACCAAAACAGCATGTCCTTCTCATTGTTATTTTTCACACGCAACTGTAGTGAAGATGAACTACATCGTCTCCCTTTCTTTATAGCCGCTTCCAATTCAGATTTATCTTCATCTAAAAAAATAGAGAAGCACTCTTTCCCTATTAATACAGCACTGTCTTTTCCTAATAACATACTTCCAGCCTGGTTTATATTTAATACGATACCAGTTGAATCAATCGTTAAAATAGGATCCGGATGATACTCATATAATGACTTAAATCTTTCTTGATTTTTTACCAAATCATTAGATTTGTTTATTAAATCCCTTGTTCTTTGAGATACTGTTTGTTCTAATTGATTATTAAACACTTTTAATGTTTCAGTTAAATCTTTGTTTTGCATTCGTACGATTGTATGACGAATCAGTACAAATACAAAAGCAATACAATTTCCCGTAATCAATGTAGCTGAAGACGTTTGCTCTTTCAAAGTAAAGCCAATTAAGACTGCAACTGCAAGATAAGGGAATATGCCAAGAAGTTTCTCTCCAAATGTCGGATTAATAATAAAATAATTTCTTTTAGAAGAAGCATCCTTTGGAATTGTAGCAGCAATAGCAATAAATAATAGGAAAACTCTATACAAACACCTTAAAAATATAACTGAACGCTCTGACAAATCACCTTGTAAGTAAAAATACAAATAGTCCGTAATAGCTAATCCAGTTAATACTAGGATAAAAATATACAATTTGCTTTTTGCATTGAAAATAGCAGGTCGAAAGATTAGTGTAACTCCAAGTAATAGAAGTAATAAATCTATAATCGGAAAAATAAATGAGAGAAAAACATCTCCAATTGATAAGAATAAGATATTTGCAGAAGGTTTATTAAATAAATACCACTCTAATGTAAAAATAGCAGTAACAACAATGCATAAATCACAAAGCAAATATGCTTTCTCCCATTTATTACATTCCATCATGATTTTATAAAAGAACGCAAAGAGAAAGAAGAATAAGAAAAGCAACAAAAATACATCAGAGATATTAAAATTTTTTATTGGTAATTCTACATTAAGTACTTGAAAAGCAGATATAAAATTCCCTATCAAGAAACAACCTATCGCAATAATAATGCACACCCAGAATACTCCTAACTTAATTTTTCTGGATAATATAGAATACAGTAGTGAGATAAATACAGTAGTTTCAACAACTAAAGATGATAGTCGGATATTAAAATCTGATACGAAATAAAGACTTGGAAAAACAAATATAAATATAAAGCAAAAGCTTATATAAGCTATTAAAGCCAATATCAATACATAAAATTGCACATATGTATGTTTACGCAATGGACTCACCTTCTTGAGTTTTTTCTATACTTTTATTAAAAAAATGTCTTGATAGTGGCACAACTCCTACTAAATTTAAATGTGTGTTACCTATTATCCATATTATGACCTTTTTAAAAGATTTCTTTCTACATACAACAGTCTTGCTAACTTTTTGTAGATGTTTACAATTATCAATACTGAGGATTCCAAAAAGGATACGCTGAAAAATGTAGTTTTTTAAGTATTTGCGCATCGTAAATTTGGCGGGTACAACTTATCTACCCTTTAAATATGAGATAGAATCTAATCCTCTATTGGATTATAGTTAGTTGCTACCTGTCACACTTAAAAAGGAATGAAAATATACTATCATTAACATAGCAATTCGAATTAGTTTACGGAACATACTGTAACTATTATAGTTACAACAAAGGTTGATGTCAATTTCATATCCTCCCTTTTTAACGGACAAAAGACATGACCTATTGAACAAAAATTTGATGTTTATAAAAAGAGAGGTAAAATTTTATCTCCTTACTCAAAGAATTATAAATGATCTAGGATTAGATGAAATTGAAGCTAATATTGCATCTCCCTAAAAAGAATGTTACTCTAAAAATAGAATTATGAAAGGAATGATGGATGAATAATGATTAACTAATTTATATTTTAAGTTGAATTTTATAACTTCAAACTACAAAATATAGGGTTAGTCTATCCATTTTTAAAATTCAGTTCATACTTTATTTGTCATGATTCAAATGATTAATAAGTACTTATTAAGTATAGACGAAAGACTAATCCTTCCGATTACAAATTGGGGGATTTTTTTATTCCCGTTTAGCTTAGTTGAAACTTACTAATTGTTAAATGTACTTCACAAATAAAGGAGCGAGAAAAATGAGTACTTCAGACACTATTGTTACACATGTAATGCTCTATATAAGTCGTTAATATCCATCAAACTTATATAGAGGAATTAAAAAATGGATGGATGTTCCGACTTTATATGAAACGTTTCGATATATAAAGGAGGAATTATTATGTCAATGATAAAGGTCCAAGACTTAACTTTTTCATACCCAGGTAGCTTTGATAATATTTTTGAAAGTGTAAACTTCCAAATAGATACGGATTGGAAGCTAGGATTTATTGGTAGAAACGGACGAGGTAAAACGACATTCTTTAATTTATTGTTAGGGAATTATGAGTATAGCGGGAAAATCCTTGCTTCGGTAGAATTCAATTACTTCCCCTACTCTGTTTCAGATAGGAACAAATTCACTCATGAAATCCTTGAAGAAATTTGTCCCCAAGCCGCAGATTGGGAATTTCTACGTGAGATATCCTATTTAAATGTTGATGCTGAGGTCATGTACAGACCATTTAAAACATTATCAAATGGGGAACAAACAAAGGTGTTGCTTGCTGCACTGTTTTTAAATGCGGGTCAATTCCTATTAATTGATGAACCAACAAATCACTTAGATACAGATGCACGAAAGATAGTCTCTAATTATCTAAGGAAGAAAAAAGGATTTATTTTAATTTCACATGACAGAATCTTTTTAGATGGGTGCGTTGACCATATCCTATCTATTAATAGAGCAAATATTGAAATTCAAAGTGGTAACTATTCTTCTTGGAAGTTAAATTTTGATAGACAGCAAGAGCACGAGAAGGCTACAAATGAGCGTCTACAAAAAGACATAGGGAGATTAAAACAGTCTTCCAAACGATCAGCAAGTTGGTCTCATGACGTGGAAGCTTCAAAAAATGGAACGAGGAATTCAGGCTCTAAGTTGGATAAGGGGTTTGTAGGACATAAAGCAGCCAAGATGATGAAAAGAGCAAAAAACCTTGAATCAAGGCAACAAAAAGCTATTGAGGAAAAGTCAAAATTACTAAAAAATGTGGAAAAAACTGAGTCATTAAAATTGGAACAATTGCAATTTAAATCAAATGAATTGGTTACTTTGGTTGACGTGTCCGTTAAGTACAATGACCAAATTGTGAATGAGCCGATTAGCTTCATAGTTGAACAAGGTGACCGAATTGTACTTGATGGAACGAATGGGAGCGGAAAAAGTAGTATCCTAAAACTACTTCTAGGACATCCGATACAGCATACAGGCTTAGTTACTTTAGGTACAGGACTCATCATTTCCTATGTCCAACAAGATACTTCTCATTTGAAGGGGGCGCTATCAGACTTCATTGAAGAGCACAAGATTGATGAAACCTTATTTAAATCCATCCTAAGTAAGATGGACTTTGATCGAATTCAATTCGAGAAAGATATATCTCATTATTCTGGTGGACAAAAGAAAAAACTGCTTATCGCTAAAAGTTTATGTGAAAAAGCCCATATATATATATGGGACGAACCACTAAATTTTATAGATATCTATTCCCGTATGCAGATTGAAGAACTTATTCAACAATTTAATCCCACAATGGTTATTGTTGAGCATGATAAAGCATTTCAACAAACAGTTGCAACAAAAACTATATCTATGTAGCTCAAAACGAATACTTGAAAATATAATCATTAACTTGAGTCCTTGAACTATAAAAACCTTAATGACGTGTTGAAAAAAGCCTAATTTCTCTACAATACATTGAGAAATTAGGCTTTAAATAGTAATAACAGAATTCATAAATACTGAATAATTTACACGTTAGGTTTATCTGTTAATGCAGTAACAATCCTGTCCACTAAGTCTTCTGGCATCCATTCATGATTTGTATCGTTCGTTTCATTTGGCCCTAAAGAATCAATAAACTTTTTAAACTTTGGAAATAAAACAATAGAAGTGATCCAATGTATCGTATGATTTATGGAGAAGAAATGAAAAACTCCTTGCTTTTCACCCTCCTGTAATATTTCTTTTAACTGTTCAAAATTACCTATGAAATACGGTTTAATCTTTTCTAATCGTGCACTTTCCTTAATAATCTCCTCATATGCCAATGATCCAATTTCAGGGTTCTCTTTTATATGTTTAGTAAAAACCGTTAAATATTCTCTAAGGGCATCGATAGGTTTAAATTGATTCTTCTCAAGAAAATTGGGTAGCTCATTAGCAAGACCATATTTCTTAAACACCTCATAATATAGGTTTTCTTTCCCATTAAAATAGTAAGAGGCCATAGCAACATTCACTTTCGCTTCTTTTGCGATTTCTTGTATGCTCGTACCTTCGTAGCCACGCTCTCCAAATTTTTTCTTAGCAGCCTTTAAGATATTTTCCATCGTCTGCTCTCGAGATTTCCCCATTTCACACACCTCAAATAGTATATATTTCACTTCAAAAACCCAATAAGGACTTTGAATAGAGTATCTTTTTAATGAAATTTAATTATATATTTAAAGTGGTAACTTAACAACCGATGAAGTTCTGATTACTTTAAACAATATCCCCTTGCGTAGCATCAATAGTTTTCAAATACTTTACGCTCTTTTCTAATTGAGTAAAAGAATAGACAAAAAACATCTAATTTTATCTTAATTTCGTGTGCGAATAAAAACATAATAAGGACCAAAGTTTATCCATTTTATAGATAAACTTTGGTCCTTTCGTTACATTATACAGATTTAAAATAAAATGAAACTTTAATCAGCCCTCACCAATCAGGCTTTTAGGTGCAGCAGGGCCCCCACCTAACTTCTTTGCTTCCGCTGAATTTTGAGGTGAGGGGTCTTACTGCCCACAAATAGCGGGATAAACTAGTATACTCGTAGCTTGATGAGAGAATTATCCATCAATCGTCCATCATTTTCTGACTAGATCTGTTTAATCTCGATATAAGGTCCTTTAATGTTTAATTTGTTAATATCATTAGATATATTGCCTACAGTTGATTTTTCATTAAAAGTATAGACCTTTTCACCATTTACAAAGATACCCCAATTCTTATCTTCATAACTGATACCATAACCAGCATTGCTAGACGTAGCTTTGAGTTGATTTCCATTCATTGAAAGAGATAACTTCCCTTTTCCTTTGTTAAGTTTATCATTCACGCTGTTGATACTATTCATTTGTTCTTCAAGGAATTTTTGGTTATCAAGAGTAACTTGATGGTTTTTCCAGTCTAATTTATAGTGGTTCGTAAAGAATTCATTATATGTATCTTTATTATTTGTTCCCCACCATTTTGAACTTACCCACTCAATATTGTACTGATCTGAAATTCTACGATTTGTTATTTTTAAATCTGATGTAGTTTCTGTTTTATCAGCAGTAATAACCGCTACTACGTTTGGAGAAAAACCATATCCTGTTAAAGCTGGTACTGTATCTTTTGAAACAAAATTATTCGTCCCTTCATTATAACTACGTGATTTCATAAATAGTTGATTACCATAGAAAGTATTGAATGAATCACGATTATAAATTCCCCACTCTGGGAAATTAAATGATTGGAATCCTACTTTCCAATTTAATTTCTTATCTGTGTGAGTCTCTAATACCGTTTTATAATCTACTTGATCATAAGATACACTTTCTTTCCAAGCAAAGCTACCTGTGATACTTGCATCGGCATTTGGCCCTTTATCATTTACTCCTACTTTAACACTTCCACCAAGTGTATACCCTACCTCAGAAGTGACCTTTGCTGAAGTCATTGTATTAACTGGGGCAGCTTTATGGAACTGAGCACTATCACCACTTGTTATTTCTGCTTCAGTATGATAAGCTGATGGCCATTTTAAGCCTGCGTTATAGTATCCACTATTAACTGTATATTTAGCATCAATATTACTACCATCAGTGGTCACAATTGCAATCTTTTTATCTGCGTAAGGATCCTCAATAAAAGAAACCTTTATCGAATTTTTGATATTCTGCTTCATGTCATAAGTAGTTTTAAAACTATTATAGACCTTCCCACCATTTTGAAGATTTTCTACAGTTCCTTTAGAATCTGCAAATGCAGATGTTGCTTGTAAACTAAATGATCCAGACATAATAACGGACGCTACCGCAACACATTTAGCTATTTCTTTTGCTTTTTTCATACAGACAGCCACTCCTTCTTAAACATTTAAAAGATATAAATATATTATTTCTAGTTCGCAAAAATAGAGATAGATTCATAGCCATACAATATAGAAATTCATTAACTTTTATGACACTAACTAAAAACACATGTTTCACTAATCTTCCTCTCACTATTATTGATAACTATTATCAATAATATTAAAACATAAAATAAAAATTTAAACAATAATTTTAAATACAAATTTAAAATTATTGTTTAAAAAAATACAAAAAAATTATAGAATTCTTCATTTCGAGAATTACTATATTTTCAATTACTTATTACAGCCTATATTCAGATACATTATTTCCTTTCCATTCATAATAATCTAAAATTCCTTCATAAATGGCTTCTGCTGCAATTTGTCTGCCATCTTCCGTAGATAATTTACTGTAATCAATACCATTATCTATAAACGCCAGTTCCGTCAACACAGCTGGCATGTCATTTTCCCTTATTACATGAAGGTCTCCATGTTTAACTCCTCTGTCTCGTGTTTGAAGTGCCTCTACTAAACGTGTTTGAATTTTTTCTGCTAAAACACGACTTTCTTCCACATGAGGATTTGTTTTTTCGGATTTAGAAGATTTATAGTAATATGTTTCTGTCCCTTTTGCATTACCATTAAAAGCATTTGCATGTACGCTTATAAAGATATCACCCTGATTTTTCTTAGCAAATTTAACACGTTCCTGTAAAGAACTTTTTTGATCATGCCCCGGTCTATTATCAGATTGACGAGTTAATAAAACTGTAAATGGTGTATGCTTTTCAAGTAATTGTTGTAGACGTAAAGAAGTGTCTAGTACAATCTTACTTTCAGGTAATCCCTTTGTGGATTTCCCAGGATCTTCGCCACCATGTCCAGGATCAATAATGATTGTTTTGCTTTCTAATGGGTTTTGGGGACGATGTTGCATCATATCTGTTTTTGCAGTAAGTTGAGCAGCTTCAGCACGTGTTATAAATCTATTTGGTTGCCAACCGTTCTCAGTACCATTGGAAATTTTCAAACCGATTAAAATATTGGCATATTTTTCTCCCCAATGCCCTTTTAAATCTTCAAATTTAACCTGCTCATTATGATTTGCTGCGCTTTGTAGTTTATATGCATTTACTAGCATCGTAGCCATAGCAGCACGAGTTACTTTTCCGGATGGATTGAAGATTCCATTACCCTCACCTTTAACAATACCAGCTTTTTCAGCAGCAGCAATATACGGAGTAGCCCAGTGGTTTTGTGAATCTGTAAATGATGGTTTTGCATTAGAGTCAATTTGTATACCTAAAACTTTTGTCATAATTTTTGTAGCCGAAGCTCTGTCTAATGAGTCATTTGAACCGAACGTTCCGTCTGGATAGCCATTCAATACCTGTTTATCAACTAAATAATTAACGGATTTGTCCGCCCATGCAGGAACATCTGGGAACTTATGAGTATTTGCAAATGTATTAGATGAGTAGGTTAATAGACTTCCAGCAAGAATTCCTGTAGCAATTAATTTGTATTTCAAAATGTAACACCTCTATCAAATTATTACAATTTGGTAAATATATCATTTATAATTAATCTTTAAATAATACGACCTTGAATAAAGAATAGATTAAGTTGTTTATATTAATATATATCAGATAATAAATTTAAAATCGAATTATTGCTCCAAAAATAATCCTCGGACATACACTTATAGATAAAGATTATTAAATATACTCACCAACATTGTGTAACCAGTATAGTTACTTATACATACAAGTGTCAATTAAAATAACCTTACAATTTTGTAAGATAATCACCTTAATAGTAAATCAAGTAATTATTAAATAATATAAATAGTTACTAGATATAATAAAATAACACTCTTAAATTTTGAACAAAAACTAATTGTTTTGATAGGAAAATAACTTATAACACCCACATTGTTAACAATGCTTTTGAATCCTACTTTACTCTATAATTCTCTGTTATATCCCAACGTGAATGCTCCTATAATATAGTCAATTGCTGCAATGAATATATTCCCTCAAAAAACATCTCCAGAAGCCATCGAAAGTAGCCTTTATTAATACACCTACACAATCCATCTTTTCACTCCCCTAAGACATCCTCAAATTTTACAAGGAATGAAAAAAGAAGAGGGATACCTTCCCTCTTCACTAAAAAAATTAAAAAACACCTTAATTTTCCCCTGCCTTTTATAATCTCACGTCTATTGATAGCCCGTTTAATTCTTCAATTCTATTTTCATAGATTCATGTATTCTTCTAAAGTCTGCTTTTGTTCATATATATTTTCAGCAATATCTCCTACATAGCGAATATGCCAAGGTTCATATGCATAACCTGTAATACTTTCCTTCCCCTTAGGATAACGAATGATAAACCCTGCACGATGCGCGTTTTCTTTCAGCCATTTTCCTTCCTTCGTATTAGCAAAAGATAGCTCTAATTCATTGTTCGCACTTTTAGAAGAAACATCCATTGTTAACCCTGTTTGATGTTCGCTATGTCCTGGTTTTGCCGAGAAGCGATCCGTATGCTCTTGTCCTTTTCTTTTCACATTGTTCGCATACAGTCGTTGTTGATAGTCATAGGAACGAAATCCCGAAACAGCATTTAACTGAATCCCCTCCTGCTTTGCTAAATCAAATAACTTTTCCAGTGCTTCTGCCGCCTCTTTACGGAGGTGGCTCTTTTCTACCGTTCCACTAAATGAGAATGGTACATTTGGTACAACTAAATCCTCTGGTTTATAGTCTTCGGGTAATCCATATTCCTTATTAACTACAGCCTGTATACTAGCAAAAGAACTTTCATTGTATTTTGATTGCCCTTTTCCTCTACTATCTTTCTCTTTATTTATGGAGTTTTCACGAGATTCATAGTTCGTCTTATCTGGTTCTTTACCAATAGATTGATTGGTGTAAATTATAAAAATACCTAACATCATAATTACACAACTGAAAATCCCTACTAATTTAAGTCTCATTATTCATTTCCTTCCTGCAACTCTTACTGTTTCTCGTTCATAATATCTCAACCATATCAAATTCATATTAATTTGAAGTGAACTTTTGTTCTTACCATATTTCTTAATAGAAAGACTGTATATCCTTCTATTTGTTTGACATCATTAAGATGCTCACAAATATAAATAAATTCTATGGCTACATATAGATAAAAAATCTAAAAATTTATATAACGAGATTAGAAGTGTAGCATATTATTGTTGAAGGGTCTTGGTATAATGCTAGGCATTAATGTAAAAAAAACAAATGAAGAGTTAATTATTTCATGGCAATTGGCGGAGATTACAATTCCATTACGTGATGTGATTGAGGTTACCGAAGATGCTACCTATGCTGGTGTTGAAGACGTAGATGTAATACGTATTGGAGCAGCTTATGGGACAACAGACCGTATTTTAATTAAAACAGTAAAACAAAATTATATATTATTTACTACAAATAAAGTTGCTATTTTAAATGCCATTCAGACTTAAATATAGGAGTTTTCTTGGCTAAAATGATAAAAATAAGCACATCTTGTTATAAAAACAGATGTGCTTATTTTTAATTTCTATGCATTTTTACGTTTTAAGAAAATCACTCCACCAACAATTAACAGTAATGCTCCTGCAGCCATAGAGATCCAACTTGTAAGATTAGTACCTGTTTGTGGTAACCATCCAATTTTAGATTGGATTTCTTTCTTAGGTTGTGGTTGTTCTTTTACTTGCTCGTTAGGTTGCTCTGGTGTTGGAGTATTTTCATCCGAATTCGGCTGTTCTGGTTTAGGTTGTTCCGGCTTTACCTCTTTAAATTTCACTGTTTGTCCCTTATCTTCAATTTCAGCGTGAATAGCTATTAATATATTATCTTGATACAGTTCTTCAAATACTACTACTTCTTTACCTTGTAATGCAGAAGCATTACATGTGAAATCTAGTATGATAGAACCATTCTTCTCTTTAGCAGTAAACTTAGATTCTACTGTTACCTCTTTACCATCAACTAATAATGGCTTGTTTGTTGCTTTATCCATTAGTTTACCTTTTACAACGTACTCTTTACCCACGATTAAGTCTTTGTATTCCACTTTATCTTGGATTGTTACAGATTTAGAAGCGTCTAACTCTTTAGAACCATCAGCTTTATTTGTAGCTGTAGTTTTAATAGAAGGTTCTACAAACCGAACTGTTTGACCTACATCATTAATGTCAGCATGAGTTGCAATTACTTGACCTTCATGTAATAAGTCTTCAAACACGACTACTTCTCTTCCTTGCTGTTCAGCACCAACAAAAGTAAAGTCTAATGTTACAAAACCGTTCTTTTCTTTTGCAGTAAACTTCGTTTCAGCTGTTACTTCTTTTCCATCAATTAATAATGGTTTGTTAATAGCTTTGTTCATAAGTTTACCTTTTACAGTGTACTCTTTACCTACAACTAAGTTAGTATACTCCACTTTGTCTTGAATAGTGATAGAATCCTTTGAATGAATCTCTTTTCCACCATCAGCTTTGTTTGTAGCTGTCGTTTTTACTGATGGCTTAACGAACTTAACTGTTTGACCTTTATCATTGATATCAGCATGTGTCGTAACAACTTTTCCGTCTTTCAGTAACTCTTCGAATACTACTACTTCTTTTTCTTCTAAACCAGTTGCATCAAAAGTAAAATCTAGTGTAATAAAACCATTTGCTTCTGTTGGTGTAAACTTCGTTTCAGCAGTTACTTCTTTACCATTTACAACTAATGGTTTATTAGTCTCTTTAGTCATTAATTTACCTTTTACAGTGTACTCTTTACCTACTTGTAGATCTTTGTATTCCACTTTATCTTGGATTGTTACAGACTTAGACGTGTGCATTTCTTTTGTACCATCTGTTTTATCAGTAGCTGTTGTTTTTATTGAAGGAATCTTTTCATCTTTGACAATGTGTTTAATGATTTGACCATTCTCTTTAATTTCAAAAGAGAACGTTTCTTCATTTAATACATAACCTTTTGGTGCAACAGTTTCTTTATATGTGTATTTTCCAAATGGTAACTTTTCAAATTTAGCGATTCCTTTATCGTCTGTTTTTCCTTTTACTACTTCTTTTCCTGCTTCGTTATAAATCGTAAATTCTGCATTTGGAAGCTTGTTATTTCCATCAGCTACATCTACCTTTGTAATTTCTAGATCACCTTTGATAAGATGATTAACTGCCAATAACTCAATAATCTTTCCATGTTCCTTTATTTCGAACATAATTGGTTCTTTAACAAGAACATAACCATTTGGAGAAGCCTTTTCTACAAATGAATATTTACCATACGCTAAATCTTTGACGTTAATCTCACCATTTTTATCTGTTTTATATTCACCAATTACTTTTCCACTTGCATCTTTTAGCTCGAATTCTGCACCTTCTAATTTTTTACTAACATCTTCATTATCCACTTTAAGTAATTTTACACTACCTTTTACTTCTGTATTTTCCACTGTAAAAGTAAGTGTTTTATTGTGCTCTTTAATTTCAAAAGGATACTTTGTTTTATTTCCAATATATCCATTAGGTGTTTGTGTCTCTAAGAAATAATATTTACCATACGTAAGACCTTCAACGTTTGCAATTCCATTTTCTTTTGTTACTACTTTTTTCACTTCTTTACCATCTTCAGTGAAGACTGTGAATTCAACATTTGGTAAAACCTTTCCTGAATCACTAAGCTTTTTAATTTCGATGTTACCTTTTACTTTGTTATTTACTATTTGGACAGCTCCTGTTTCTCCTGTCTTAACTTCAATAGTTTGTGGTTTATCATCTGAAACATAGCCTGTTGGTGCTTTAATTTCTTTTAATGTGTAAGTACCAATTGGTAAGTTGTTTAATTCTGCTATACCATCAGCACCAGTCGTGATTTTTCCAACTGATTCATTATTTGCATTAAAGACCTCAAATACTGCATCAGCTAAAACTTCTCCATTTTCTCCAACCTTTTTAATTTTTAAAGAACCAGCTGCTTCCCAATTTACTGCAAGATCACTACTAAGCTTTTCTTCATTTCTTTCTAATAGTACTGTAGCATTCTGAACAGTATCCGTACCACGGTAAGCAATTGCTTGAACTTTTGTTAAGTTTGCAGCAACACTTAGATTAAATTCACCTGTTTTAGTATTTTTAGGAATTTGGATACGGAATTTCTCTCCAACTGAAAGTTGATCTTTCACTTCACCATTTTCACTAACAATTTTTACTCCATTAGGTGCATTTTTTGCTACTACTTTATAAGAACCACCCTTAGCATTTGTTTGTACTGTATATAGATTTGTTTCGAAGAACTCACCTTTTAATTCTGCTTTTTGTTTTTCAACTGGGATAACATTCATATAAATATCTTGTGTATCGCCGCTATTGTTAGCAGCATTGATAATTGCCTTAGCTGCTTTTTCAACATTTTTATTCTCATGTTTCAGTTCATTTACATCAAGTTGACCTAATGCATTCCAAACTGCAAGCTGAGTTGCGTAGTGTGCCTCATTCTGATTAGCTACTCCCAACTGCTGAACACTTTTTTGCGGGAAACCGTTTAATAGGACCCTATATACTACATTATCTGTTTTCCCCATTTCAGGAAGATCTTCACCATTTGGTGATTTTAGTCCAAGAGTTAAGCAATAAGCAATTTGACCACTTGAATTTTTAATCATTTCAGTTCGAATGTGCTTTCCTAAACTATTACTATAACTCCAGTTCATTGAATATTTCTCGTGCGTCATAACCTCTGCACTAGCCCTAGGTAAAAATACATTAAGGAATAATGCCAGTACTGATAATAATGTAAAAACTCTTATAATGACTCTCTTACCCAATTTTGTAACCTCCCTAGAATAAATTAATCCGAGTATATATCGCAATATCTAAAACATTCACGATCGACCCGATTATCATTATAAAACAATAAATTACAAATATTAAATAATTTTAATGAAATAGTCAAAAAATTTACACATTTTATTATTTATCAAGTTTTTTAACGAATTTACTATATACAAATTCTAAAACACGCCTACAATTTAAAAGACAAATATGTATGTTAAATATATAAATAGCAATTCCTTTGCTCCAGTTATTAATCTTCTATTAACCTTCCCCTTATTAAAAATAGCCTTTTCATTTTCTTGTTAATCCGAGTAATTTATACACCTCTTTTAATCTATTAATTCTCTATTACGCTCCTTCATTGAGATATAAGGGTGACTCTTCATTCAAAGAATAAAGTAAAACTTTATTCAGCCCGATCCCCATCTAACTTCTCTGCTTTGAGCCTTACTGCCCACAAATAGCAGGATACATTATGCAACATTGCATTTGATAATCATTTTTAATGTAACTATAATGATTACAGGATTGCTATTAGTCCAATATTCTACATGGAGGTTTTATTATGTTTAAAAAAATTATTGTATCTTCTATGGCGCTTACTATGTTCGGTGGAGCTGCAACTATGCTAGAGGCACCTACTGCTCAAGCAGCTTCTTATAACTCAACATCATCCTCTTACTTTGATGTCACTCCTGAAGAGGCCGTGGCTTTCTATCAATCTCAAGACTATAAAAAATTAAAAGTATTTTTGGATGACTTTGAAGCTAGAAACCCTTATGCCCCAGGTGGAGGCTACGCTCAAGGTAGTGTACGTATGCAAAAATTCAACGATGCTCTTAGAGATGCCAAATTAACAAATGTCTACCAAGAATTTATTAGAATCTCTTACTACAATCATTATCCAGAACCAAAATAATCACAACGGATAAAGTGAAACTTTAATCAGTGGGGGTTTTGTTCATCCCCCACTGATTATTAGTTGAACCAATCGGGCATTTACTGGCAGCCCGACCCCCACCTAACTTCTTTGCTTCCGCTGAATTTTGAGGTGGGAGTCTTACTGCCAGTTAATGCGGGATTAAATGTTTATTATTTCTATAACTTAGCCTAATTTTAAATGTATAACCTAAAAATAATTACTAAAAACCACTCATATAAGAGTGGTTTTTCTATTTCCCCATATAATTTAGCTGAATGTTACATCATCTTTATTTTAATATCTTTTATAGTAGACATTCTCTCGTTGACACAAACTAGTAGATTAGCAATGAAAATATCAAAATATATTTATAGGTGGTTGGAAGTAATTGTTTTCTGTTTAATAGCAAAAAAGAACACCCTCTCACAATTAGATAAGGTGCTCGTTTTCATTTTTATCGGTAATTCTCAATTCAATTTAGCTTCTTTCCAATAAGTAAAGATTAAATTAACTTAAAAACAAAGCGTTTTAAATTTAATTCATAGATCTTACTGAAACTTGGAATTGCCCCTTAGAACCATCATCATTTGAAACGTAAATTTTATATGTTCCATTCGGTAATGGAGATAAAGCATTCCGTACATTTGTAACATTAATTTGTTGTTCTCCAGGTTTTATATAACCACCAACAATTAGCTCTGTATTTGGACCTTTTACACTATATCCCATTGTATTTTGACCATTATTTTTCATAGAGAAGCTTAAGTCAGTACTCCCATCATATACGAAAGAAGTTTCAGCCTCGCCACTATAATCCATTGTTTGGGTTAATAATAAGTCTGCAGAAACATGTTCAACTACATGAATTGGATCATTCGTTTTGTGTACTTCTTCAGCATAAGTATTATTCCCTAACACACCAAGTGTTAATGCTGAAACTACTCCACAACTAAGCACTAGTTTATTTAACTTCATTTTAAGTTCCCCCTTGATGTTTGTATTCTATTACCATCATACATCCTTTTCCAAGTGCGTTTTTATGTAATAATTCATATCTATAAAACTATATATCTTAACTTTTTGTATTAACAGTTATTGAGAACCCTACATAGATAAAGCTACAATATTACGATTCATAAAAAACATGTAAATTTTAAAGTCTTTTTCTAACAAAGTTTTATACGAGTAAGTACCAAAATACTCACATAAATAGCATTTCTATTTCAGATAAAATGTACTAATAAAATTTTTCTAAAATTTCACTTTGTAATTTGATATATTCCATGTTAATATAACGGAGGCTACAAAACAGAAGTCACCACGCATATCATTTTCACAGAATATTCATACTTAAAAAACATTATTTTATCAGTAACTAAATCCCGATTTTACCCATACAAAAGTTAGTTGATAATTTCATATGTACATAAATTTAAATAGATTTTTTCTATTTTCCTTATCAATTTTAATACGAGTAATATAACAGCATGTTTTTCAAGTACCCTTCCTTTTTTAGATAAAAAGTCTACTAATACTAAACATCTATGTCCAACTCATACATAATTCTACTTACAAACTATCGGAGATGCAAAACTATGGGAATTTCTACTCTTTTATTAAATACCTTTATTATAATAATTTGTATCCTTAGCTATCACGTATTTTGGCTAGAGTTTAAAGAAAAAACAACATGTAATAATATGTTATTTTCTATCCTTTCCTCCATTGCTATTATTTTTTGTATGACTTTTCCTTTTCATTTACATGTGGGATTTATTTATGATTTACGTTTTATTCCTATTATATTAGTTTTTCTATATGGAAATACAAAAAACATTATTTTTATAGGAATTTTATATCTTTCTTATCGGTTTTACTTAGGCGGAAATGGCGTTCTTCCATCATTTATTATCTTCACTATTATTTTTGGTATAACAATGCTCTTTCGTTACCTATTACCTATGTATATTAAAGAAAAAAAAGTATTATTAAGCTTACTCCTTATTTTAGTATGTACAACTTCACTTTCTATTTGCGGTATTGTAACTCAAATAAATACAGGAGGGAAAATAGACTCTACTCTCATAGAATTTTTATTAAATTATATAGTCATTAATATTTTCACAGTATTATTATCAGTTTATTTAATAGAGGGAATGATTGAGAAATATAAAATGGAAGAAAAACTGCAACGGGCTGAAAAATTTTATATAGCTAGCGAACTAGCGGCGTCAATTGCACACGAAATCCACAATCCACTAACCACGGTACATGGATTCACTCAATTATTAAATGAAAAACATGCCTCTAAGCTATCTCAGGATCAATACTTAGAAATCATGTTAATTGAAATGCAGCAAATACAATCTACTATTAATAACTATTTATCTTTAACCAAACCACAGAACACCCTAAAAGAGAAAATAGATATTAATCACATTTTAAATCAGGTGAAAGATACTATTTCACCACTCGCTCTATCATACAAAGTTGAAATCAAACAAAATAGTACAGATTCCTTTTATATAAATGGGGACCCCGAAAAATTCAAACTCTGTCTAAACAACATCATCCAAAACGGAATTGAGGCTATGAAAAATGGTGGATTATTACAAATAAATATACAAAAAGTAAAAGGAAATATCATAATTGATATTATTGATTCAGGAATTGGGATGTCATCTCAACAAATAAAACGAATTGCTTTGCCATTCTATTCAACAACAGAAAAAGGAACTGGGCTTGGTACTATGATTGCTTATAGTATTATTAGAGAATTAAACGGAGATATAGAGATAGAGAGTGAATTAGGTAAAGGGACACGCTTTTCTATTAGTATCCCTTGCCAATGTGATAAAAATTTTCTGTTTAGTTAATTATATAAATGAATTTTAAGAATCCCGCTAGCTAGCTTACTTATTAATTATCTTAAATTTATAAAATAATAAGGGTCAGAGCTTATCTATTGTTACAGATACACTCTGATCCTTTAGTTTAATTACAGTAAACGCACTTAATATTTATAACTTTTCTTACATCTGGATGAAATAATAGTTTATCTCTTTTACTAATTAGATTTGTTTAATGTAAATATAGCATCTCTCGACACTTAATTTGTTATTATCGTTAGGGACATTTCCTACAGTTGTTTTTTCATTAAAGTACAGACCTTGTGCCGTTCATTAAAAAAGACAACTCCCCTTTTACTACTTTACTTCCACCGTATAATTCCCTGTTCCACCACCATACTGATACACATGTAAATAATACTTCCCTGGATACGTGTAGTAACTACCTACTAGTTTATTCCCTTGTTGCTGAGCATACGTAACATAATTATTTAAATCTGCTTCAGAATAAAGTACCCAGTTCATTCCGATATTATTTTCATTCGTTACGTTAATTTGAAGATTTTTAGCAGTCTCCACATTAATTTCAAAGAAATCACTTGTATCTCCATTTCCTAAACTAGCACGTAAAACTTGATTTAACTGCAGTTTGTTTGCTGTTTGGAATGAGTTATTCGGTTCTTTTTCTAAACTGTTATCTTCTTTCTTTTGAACAGTTACAGTCGCTGTAGCAGTATTAGTTGCTCCTTTATCGTCTGTTACTGTTAATTTCGCTGTATACGCTCCTTCTTTTGTATATACGTGAGTTGGATTTTGCTCATTACTTACAGTACCGTCTCCAAACTCCCATTTATATGAAGTAATTTTCCCGTCTTCATCTTTTGATGCGTCGCTTTTAAATGAAATTGCTTCATTCACATTTCCACTATACGGACCGTTTATAACCGCAACTGGCGCTTTATTCTCTGCACCTTCTTCTGTATTAATACCGTGGAACACAACATCATATTCAAATTGTCCTGATGCATTCACGCGATAATTTACGAAGTATGCTGTTACCGTTTTATAGCCTGTCCATTCTTTTGCGCTTAAACGTTTTAACGTATCATTAACGTTTTGTGTAATTATTTTCCAATCTTCATATTCTCCTTTTGCTGCAGTTCCTGTATATGTTCCTTGTAGTGTGAATGTATTAAAGAACTTTGATTTATTTTTCTTCACTGATACATTTTTCAATTTTGCTTCCGCCGTTATTTCTGCCGCAATATCTGAAACTGGTTTCGGTGCATGATTTGCTAAATAATCGTCTGATACTAATGGTACGTTATATTTCTCACGATTATCAAATAGCATTTGCATATAATCTTGATATTCTTTATTTAAATTCGCATCTTTACTTAATGTAGAGCGATATGCATCATATGCTGTTACATCATTTTTCCTAATAAGATCATGTATTTTATCAAACATATCATATCTCTTATTGTACATATACGATTGTAAAGCAAAGGAATAATTATAGAAATCCCATGTTCCATACTTTGCATTTAACGTTCGCTCTGCCGTATAACGCTCTGCTGGGTTTGAAGATAATCCTCCTATAATACTCTTTCTCGGTACAACATTATCCGTTCTCGTTGCCCCTGCAAAAAATTCAGCATTCCCTTCTTCAAACCAAGATAATCTTTCATTTTCATATATTTTCCCTTGACCCCATAACCCTGGTACTTCATATCTACCTTGTAAATAATGCGTGAACTCGTGTCGGAATAATTCTTCTAAACTATAAATACTTTCTTCTGGCGTACGCTCATAAGTAAAGAACGTACCTGTTCCTTCTATATAAAGACCACCGTTATTCGTTTCATATCCGTACAATTGACGATTAAACTGATATTCTGCTGGGCTATTATAAATAACCATCGTTAATACATCATCAGGATTTCCTTTTTCTAAAGGTTGATCACTTTCAACCGTACGATGGAATTGTGCCTTCACTTCTTTTGCCGCCCAATATAAACGTTTTACTTTTTCTTCTGTCACTTTATCTCCAGCTTTTAAAACAATTGCCCCATCATCAAACATATACGTTTTTGGCAAATATTTTTTCTTTCCATCTTCTCTTATTTGATCTAAATTCACCACTTTACCATTTGCATCTTTTCCGCCATAATTCGTCGCGATTTGCTCAGCAGCTACGAAATATTGCTCCCCTAAATACGGATAAATTTTCATCGCATCTGTTACAACTTGTAATCCTTTCGTTCCTGTACTATGGAACGAACCGAGCCTACCTGT
The DNA here is from genome assembly GCF_038006965.1 of Bacillus sp. FSL K6-1338. Lineage (NCBI taxonomy): Bacteria > Bacillati > Bacillota > Bacilli > Caryophanales > Bacillaceae > Bacillus > Bacillus sp. FSL K6-1338. The sequence goes on from NZ_JBBOWI010000001.1 coordinate 3,395,556, forward strand.
ATAATAAATGCCATTATTAATAAGCCAACCGTTTTTTGCGGTAATCGTTCCCATTAATGCAAAACGACTTAGTTCATTAATATAACTATCTATTTTCTGATACCATACTGTATCTTTCGGTGCTTTCCTCGTATCGTACAAATACGATTGAATGTCGTAATCAACACCTTGCATAATATCGTAAATAGCATTTCCAGCTGAAAGATTATCTACTAATGTAGAGAAATTATCATTATATTGTTTAAAAATCTTTGCAGCCGATGTTATCGTTTCCACATCACTCGAAGCGTTTCCTATTAACTTTCCGTATGATGATACCACTCTATTTTGCTCTAATGTACCCAGCTTGAAATTTGAATTGTTAGCTATCGCTTTTAATGCAGGTAAGCATTTATCATGATAACTCCGTTCATTTAATTTACTAAGTTCCGAATTATAAAATCCTAAATAAAATCCTGAACGTAATACCTCTACTAATGTCTCAATCCCTTTTGAATCATCCTTCGTATAGGCTTGTCCTTGCTGCTTCAATTTATCAATAATCGCCTGCATTCTACTATCATTTTGATAGAATGCTAGACTGTCTGTATTAAACTGAAATAGCCCCGTAATTTGCTCCCAATCAATGGTTATAAGTAAATCTACTAACTGCTGATTGCTTAATTGATTTAATTCAGCAATTGTATAAGTTTTCGCTACAGCTAATTGCTTACTTTCCTTTTTTACCTCAGGCGGTCTTTGTGATAAATCAGCAAATTGTATCCTTTGCTCAAAAGACTTGCTTTCGAGCAATTTCGATGAATGAGCTAATTCTTGTACTGGTAGTTGTACACCGACTGGCTCCATTTTGAGTACATTTCGATAAGAAACTTGCTCTCCCTTAGTATCTTCTGCCAAACTTACCCCTTGAAAACTCCCTAACATTAAACTAGCAAAACTTACCCCTACTAACATTTTTTTGAATAGCCTTTCATACTCTCCCCTACCTTACATTTTTAGTGTCCCGCTCCATTATTTTACTATTTTTACTTTTTGTCCTGTATTGAGAAAAAATAAGGGAACGTTCACATATGTATCCTTGCTGCGCAAAATTAGCACTTGACTTTATGTGCGTTTTATATCAAAAAAGATAGATAATAGCAAAATTCCTGCTACATCTATCCTCGTTTTCAACACTATGATTTTAACTTTATAAACGTAACTTCCGGTAATGTTTGCATATACTGAATAAACTCATTCTTTTCTTCTGACGATATATTTTTCAGTTGCATCCCTACCTTATAAACAGTTTCTGTACCTTGCTGTGAAGCCTCCACCTCATATGAAACTATTGGAATGCCTTTCACTTGTAGCGTTTCTACTATTTGTTGTACCGCTTCATGTTTATTTATACACATTTGCACCGTTATATTTTGTGGAAATAAAAATTGCACCTTAAAAATACGACTCACAATTTCTAAACCAATTAAAACGAGAATCGTCGCTCCAATCCCTACTACATACATTCCCGCTCCAATTGCTAATCCTATGCCGGCAGTAGCCCATAAACCAGCCGCGGTCGTTAATCCTTTCACCGCCTGCTTTTGAATAATAATTGTGCCTGCACCTAAAAAACCAACTCCACTAACGACTTGTGCTGCAATCCGACTTGGGTCTAGAGACGTATGCTCTTCATACACAATATCTGAAAAGGCATATTTCGAAACAACCATTATTAACGCACTTCCTACCGCTACGAGGAAATGAGTCTTTAATCCAGCTTCTTTCGATCGAATTTCTCTTTCAATACCAATCATTGCTCCTAACAAGCCAGCAACACCGATTCGTATAATAAAATCAAAATCTACACTCACGGGCACTTCCCCCTTTCATTCATTATAGATAGATAAAACAAAAATTATCACAAACATCCATTTATCAACATGAAGGAATACCACTAAAATACACTTAATACTCCGACCATTTTATGTTAATATTTAAAATATTAACATAAAATAAATAACTTCTAATTTTAAATCTTCACTAATTTTCTAAAAAATCAAAGGTGAATTACATGAAATTAGGTTGAGAAACTTAAGAAAACGCTTTCATTTTGTGTCATAATTTTTTTATAAATACTACATAAACAAAGGAGCTTACTAACAATGAACGTCTCGTTACTTACACCTACTACTGATTTACAAGAAGAATACTTAGATTTCTATATCGAATGGAAAGATAGCGGTGAAACAATGATCCCGTGGGTTATCTCAAAAAATCCTGCTAACTTCCCAGCTATGGTTCAAGAACTTCTCGATGCGCATAACGGAATAAATATCCCTGAAACTTGGGTACCAGATTCTACATATTGGCTCGTTACAAATAATAATAGAATTGTCGGAGCTGTTAATATACGTCATAGTTTAACTGAACATCTATTTAACGCTGGCGGTCATATCGGTTATGGCATTCGCCCTTCTGAAAGAAGAAAAGGTTATGCTACGAAATTACTAGCATTATCATTAGAAAAAACGAAGGAATTAGACATCACGAAAGTACTTGTCGTTTGCGACGCAGTGAATACCGCTTCTGAAAAAACGATTTTACATAACGGCGGGCTTCGTGATGATGATTTCACTGAGGAAGATGGGAATGTAGTAAGAAGATATTGGATTGAGCTATGAATGATCACAAATAAGCGAGAAAGTGATTATACACTTTCTCGCTTATTTTACACTGCTTCTATTTCAAACTGCACTGTAATACCACTTGGATCTACTACCGTAAACCCATTTGTAGTTTCATTTATTTCATGTTGTTTTTCTATTACTCTTTCTTTCACTGCATCTAACGCTTCTTTATGCGGTAGTACAATTGTATATACCTTTAGTCCAGTTGCATGTACTGGTGGGTGTGGATTATTTACTCCGTTCCACGTATTTGCACCGATATGGTGATGATATCCTCCTGCAGAAATGAATAAGCAGTCATCTTCACGTTGTTGCACTTCAAACCCTACTGTCTCTACATAAAACTCTTGTGATTTCTCTACATCAGCTATTCGTAAATGTACGTGCCCAACGACAGTATTAGCAGGTAATCCATCAGCCTCATAATCAACGAGTGTTGCCAGCTCTTTTAAATCTAGTGGCGTACTTCCTCCTGGTCCTTCTCCCCATTGATCACGCGGACGGTCTGCATAAATTTCAATACCATTCCCCTCTAGATCTTGCAAATAAAACGCTTCGCTATATGTATGATCACTTGCACTGTTAAACCTTGAGATTGGTAAAATTTCATTTGAATATGTATAACGCCCTTCTTGCTCAGCTGGGCTGTCAATTACATTCTTATTACGAAGAACCCCAAATAGCGCAGAAGCAAAAGCTTCACGAGTCGGAACTAAAAAGGCTACATGATATATACCAGTCGTACGCGGTTCTTGCAGTACCCCGTCCTCTATCTTTTCAAGAACAAGTAATGTATTCTTACTACCTTTTCCTGCTAAATATGCTTTATTCCCCTCTTGCTTAATTACCTCTAATCCTACAACATTCTTATAAAAAGCAATTTGACGCTCTAAATCTTTCACTTTAAATTCAACATGACCAATACGTGTTTTCGGATGAATTCGTACCATGAATAACTTCATCTCCTTATCCCTATATTTTACCATTACATATAACCGTTACTATGAAGGATACAACTAAAATCATCCTATGTAAATAAGAAAAGTCAGAATTTACATACATTTTTATTTTCATAATAAAAAAAGCCTCCTTTTCTAACTTTCAGAAAAGGGGGCTTTTTAACGCTTATCTCATTTTATGAACTTCAGCAACTAGCTTTCCACCCTGAATGCCCATATAAAGCTTCACAGGTGCATCATTCGTATTTTCAAATACTAAATCTAAATATGGATATGCAATTGTAGCATCTCTTCCTTGAGGAACATAACCTACCGTTTTAGAATGTGTAGTTCTCTCCACCATTTTCAGGCCAGCTTGATCTGCTGCATTGTATAAAGTTGAAGATGTTTGGCAAACACCACCACCGTATCCATCTACTAATTTACCATCAACTATTTCTTTCCCTAATTGATATCCTTTGTCTGGTGTTGTATCACCGATTAATGAATTAAAAGAGAAACGGTCTCCTTTTGCTAACACAACTCCATTTATGCTCGCTGCTGACAAACGAATATTCTCAATACGGCCACCTGTTGAACCGCCTAAGTTCGTTTCATATCTACCAATTACCGTACCATTTCCTTGCGCATCACTTAATGTTGCGACTGGTTTTTTCTCCACGATCGGCAACTGATACGTAGCATCCCACATACCCACATTTAACAATTTATCTACTAATTCTTTTTCCATTAATTCATAAGAAGGTTTTCCTTCTTGCCAACTTCCATCAGGTGCTATACGTGAAGGAACCATTTTTTTGTCGACGCTTTTTCCAACCTCACCAACAACCTTTGTTACAGACTTTTTAAATTTCGCTTCATCTTCAAAATAGCCTAAACCAGATAAATCTAATTTTTTCACTTCAGTACCAGTTCGACCATCAACTAAACTAATAGTATCCTGCACTTCTGCTTTAGCCTCTACAGTGTGCCCACCAATATCACTTACCAATGCAACATCACTTACTTTTGTACCACAGCCACTCACTACAGCTACACATAACACCCCAACTAATATACCCTTTACTTTACGGAACAATATACTCTCTCCCTTTCCCCAACATCACTATTATGTATTTATTTCATTTTTATGTATGTTTTGTTACAATCATTTTACAATATGTTTATAAAATGTTACAAGTTATTTTTCACTCTATATAAATTACTCTTTTCTTTTACAAATGTCTATACATATTTACATAAAAGTTTGAGTTTGATAGAATTGTAACTTTTATGTAAACTCTCCCTTTTATCCAGTATATACCATTAAGCAAAAGAAATACAAATCAAAAACCCTCAAGCTATTTTTTATAAAGAAAAATCCCTCAACATAAATAGGTATTTGCCGTGCCACCGCTCCGCTTTTGCACATACATTATGGTGAATTCAACCTATTTTAAAGAAATGGAGGATGTTATTATGTATCCCTACAATCCATATGATCCATATAATCAATATGCGTACCAACAACCACAGTATGACTTACAAGCACAATACCAATCTTATATAGATCAAGCAGATCAAGCAGAGCAAACGAATCCATATGACCAAAATAGACAATTCCAACTTCCAATCTCTTTTCCTGGCACTGGAAATCGCCAATTAGAAAGACGCGTAAATGAGCTTGAACAAAGAGTACGTCAACTAGAAAATACAGTTGAGCGCCATACACGTAGACTAAACCGCTTAAACCAACGTTTACGCACAGTAGAAAACAGACTAAACATTCCATTCGCAGCATTAGAAGACGGATTTTAATCGAGAAAATAAAGTGAAACTTTAATCAACCTTCACCAATCGGGCTTTTACGGGCAGCCCGCCCGGCAAATAGCGGGATAAAAATTATATAAAGGAAGGGGCTCCCCCTTCCTTTATATAAATTGACGAAAGTTTTTTCCATCTCTATACTGATAAGAGTTAATGAAATGAAACAAGGTGATAAATATGGATTTTGAAATAAATTATCTTTCCTTTTATGTTGTACAAGTAGAAGGAAAAGGTGAAGCAGTTGATAAACGCTACAAACATTTTCAAACTTTAGACGCTGAAGAGTATGAAGATAGCTCCTTAAAAGAATTTTTGAATGGTGAGTTATTAAAAATATCGAAGCGAAAAGTAGAACGTCATGCAAAAACCGAACAAGCCCCAACAAAAATTGGTCGCTTTATTGTAGAAGAAGGGCACGAACTTGATTCAAACCCTCATTACAACCTTTTTAATCGTATTCGCTTTGCAGAAACAAAGGAAAACTTTAAAGATATGAGCGAACCTCTCGTTTATACATATCTTGACACAAGCGCTGTACGCGGTGGTGTATTTTTAATTGCTCAGGCAAAACTACGCAAATACTTTGATGATCCATTCGTATTTGTAATGAAATGCGACTTCGAACCAAAGGTGGCTTCTATTTCTGATGAATCAACACTGATTCGTAACGTTGAAATGGCCATCACAACAAAGAATATGAAATCTATCCAATATCCGTACATGCCTGAAGAAGGTATGGTCGAAGTGGGCGAATTAAAAATTCACCAAGCATCACACGCCCGCTACTTTGAAGACTTCTTAAAATTCGTCGAATATGAACGCTCTATGCCTGAAATTATGAAAACACAAGTAATGGACATGGTATACGACCAAATTGAAGAGGTATTTGAAGAAGGTACAGAAGAACGCGAACAATTCGACCAAGCGATAGAAGTATGGGCTGCCAGTCCGAAACGCGAAATTATGGAACAATTTTCAACCGAAGAAGTAATGGAAGCTACCGCTCAAATCGTTGAGCATGCTCCTGAAGTGGAATTAAAGCTAAAAGCAGACCATATTTCTGTGAAGGCGTTACTTGCTGATTTCGGGGATCAAATACATATTGCGAAGGTAAATGACCGATATGTACTTATGATTGAAGCAGACACACTTACATTTGAAAAGGGCTTCTCTCCTATTGAGTTTCTGAAGCCAGATGAGCTGCAAGATGTGATTGAGCGGATTGAGAATAAGCAACAGTATTCGTATGATCCGAACGGGATTGAATAAATCCTTCCATATATCTGTTTTTATTGGGCGCTTTTAATAAGCGCTCTTTTATTTTGAGCTTAGTTGATGTTTATATTAAAAAACGATTCTTAATAGAATCGTTTTTCCTGATTTATAACAAAAATATGCTTATTTTTAAAAATTATTATTGATTCAAGATATCAATTGTCGCAGAATCAAGTAAATTCCTTCCTTGTTGTGCAAGCGTATTTCCATTAGAGTAGTCACTATGTATGTTGGTAAAATGAAAACTTCACTTCACTACCTCAAATTTATTATACTCGTAAAAAGATAATTGAAAACGATATTCCGGATGCTCTCTCACCCAATCGTAGGCTTCTTCTAAAATTTCCATTTTGTTTTGCAAGTCATTAAGTTCACTACATTTGTCCTTTTTCTGTTTGCACAGAGGGCAGAATCCATTTACTATGTCGGCACTTGTCGCCCTAATAGTTTTACTTTTTAAGTCAACTACTAAACGAAGAAGAAGAGAATGCTCAGCTTTTGTAGTCACCGTCATTTCAGCAACCCCATCCTCATTCCAAAAGACACCGTTTAATTCCATCTGTACGGTGACGTCTTTAATATCCAAGTCTATCACTATCACACCTCCCTTGTATAAAACTCATATTTTACTCTTCGATTTTAATCTTTAATACACCACGCTTTAAAGATATATTAAGCTTTTTCCAATTCTTCTTCTTTGCTATGAAAGGAAGTATAATTACTGCTGATAGCGTGGTAAATATTATCCCCAAAACTACAACTGTTACAATGTTGAAGATTGCTTCCATTTAACTGTATCCTCTTTCATTTCTATGGGCTCTAATTTTATGAATGTATTTAAAAATTCTTACCGCCCCTTAATTTTCAAAGCAATTATAATGGCCCAATCACAACAAATCAATTCCTATTTAATATGAATACTTTATTCATCCATCAATATAATGATGTTAAATTTATGTAGCTAGAAATAAAGGAGAATGTCATTTAACCTCTACATTCTCCTCCATCTCAGCCAAATACCTAATCTGCCGTTCTGCTTTTCGCACTGCCGTACGAAAATGTTTTTTCAGCAGTTCTACTGTATTTTCACTTATATAATATCTTTCCGTAATACTTTCCCACGTGTCACTACTTTCAAATGTACTCCATTCAAAAGAGCGTTCTGTATTTTTCTTTAGTTCTTTAAACACCCATTTTCGCATCTTTTTTTTCGCTTTTTCCGTTAGTTTCCCGTCCTTTACAAGTTCCAGTTCGCCATGTCTTTTGTACCGTTTATGAATATCTCTCTCGCTATATACTTTAAGAAGTATATTTGCTGTATTCTCAGCATCTGCTAGAGCTCGGTGCTGTTTCCCTTCCCATGTTAAACCGAGCTGTTCTACTGCAAATTGTAAACTTGGCGTATGTTCAAATAATTCTTCATACGCTTGGAAAACAAATTTTTGCAAATCAATTCTATTTTCTTTTTCTATACTTGGGCATTCAACACCATGTAATGCACAATCATGAGATAGAAAGCGATAATCTTCTTTTCCCCATGAAACAAATATACAATCTTCGCCGATGAACTGAATAAATTTCTCTACAATTTGAGGGAATTTTTCTACACCAATTAAATCTTCCTTTGTAATTCCAGTCAATTTTGTCGTATGACGAGTTAATCGTGCACTTGGTTTTACTAACTCCGAAAACTCTTCAATTATCTTCATTGTACCTATTTTTATTTTTACAGCTCCGATATCAACTATTTCTGACGGATCTTCTGATTTATACGGTCTGAAATTCCTCTCAATATCAAACACAATGAAATGTGTAGCGTTTTTCAATTTATTTACCTCTTTCTAAATTCCTTTTCACACAAACACTCTATTTTCAGTATTTATTTATTCATGTACTTTATACAAAAATACTCCGAATAAATAAATGAAAATTCAGTCTCGTTATGATATGTAAGTAGGAGGACATCTATAAAAATGCAAAAAAAAGAAGGGCGAGCCCTTCTTTTTTCAAAAATTACTTCTTGTTTACGTTAGTAGCTTGAGGTCCACGGTTACCTTGTTCTACTTCGAAAGTAACTTCTTGACCTTCTTCTAAAGTTTTGAAGCCTTCGCCTTGGATAGCTGAGAAATGAACGAATACGTCTTCTCCGCCTTCAACTTCGATGAAACCGAAACCTTTTTCTGAGTTAAACCATTTTACTTTACCGTTTTGCATGAAAAAAATCCTCCTACAATGTACCTATATGTACATATTCATTTTCAACCACCTTACAATAATAAGCCAGATATTAAAAAACTGCAACCCCTGAGGAGATTTAACATTGCTATCCTCCTCGGAAGTTACAGCTCATTTAAATCTCTATATTATTAAAAGTAAAATGGTTTAAATACACTATATCATATCAATATAATAAAAGTAAAGTTTTTTTCTTAAATTATTTTTTTCCCACTGCATTGCTTTTAATTCGCCTGATCCGGCTACTACATAACCATCTTTTTGATTAACAATGCGCCATCCGTGCCCTTTAACTGAATCACATACTGTAACAATACCTTCGTCAAGAAGCACACGGCACACACTACTAATACCCGCCTTATTTTGTGTTGAAGTTGTATATAAAACATGTTGATCTACACTTAAGTCTAAATAACTACTTGCTTTCTGCTCACTTTGACATGTATGCCAATATATTTTTTCACTCGCAATACTTTCATCTATTTTACAATAAGAAATATTCCCGCTAACTCCCTTGCACGATCCACTTGCCGCTACTAAATAAGAATTGTGTAAAGTCAACGCGGAGATCATTTGATTCATCGCAATTTTAATCCTCTTTAATTTACGTGTCTTCAAATCAAAGAGCCAAACACCACCATATTTAGCATGTATTTTCGTACCAATAAATAAGTAATGCTTATATAAAAATAACGATCGAATAGACGGTGCCGCACTGCCATACTCAAGAAACGGATGAATAGTCTCCCATGTCGAACCGAAATTATTAGAAAGATACAGCGTTTTTTCTCCATGAGCAATGACAGTTCCTTGTACATTGCTACATACATTCCAACTCGTTGCTTTTGTTGGAAAACGCTGAATTGTCCAGTTCTCTCCACCATTCATACTACGAATAAAAATCCCTTCGTCACCTACACCATAAACTACATTATCTTCGCTATGTAAATCCCTAATTCGTTTTTGAAAACCATTTAAAATTCGTTTCCATTCTCCGTCTTGTTCAATAAATAAGCCATTATATGTAGTAGCTAACAACAGTTTTCCATCTCTTAACTTTGCAATAGCAGTTGCACTTAACATTGTCTCCACGTTGACACTCCCATTCTTAGAACTTCTCAGCAAATGCAATTGCAAAATTACTGCATTTTTCAACATCCTCTTCATCTTCTGGAGCTAATTCAATTTTCAGCCCTTCTTGTACAAGCTCTGCACCGCGTTCTACAAGACGTTCTTCAAATATCGTTACCGCTTCACAAAATAGTTCATACGCCGTATCACCTGATCCGAATACCGCTACCTTTTTCCCAGCTAAATCTATATTTTCTAAGTCCTCATGAAAATCTTCCGCTTCAAATGGTAATTCACCATCGCCCCACGTATAAGATCCTAAAATGATTCCATCATAAGCTAATAATTCTTCAGCATCCATGCCTTCCATTTCTTGCAATACTACTTCATGATCAAAAGCATCTAAACTAACTTTAATTAAATCAGCAATACTCTCTGTATTTCCTGACATACTTGCATAAGCTATTAAAATTTTTGCCACTTTGGCATCCCCCTCTAACAATAAATGATTCTCATTCTCATTATATTAATAATGAGAATCAATTTCAATTGATTTTTTCTACTTTTATTTACATTACTTATTTCAAATAAAGTGAAACTTTAATGAGTGGGAGTTTTGTTCATCCCCCACTCATTATTAGTTGAACCAATCGGACTTTTACGGGCAGCAGGGCCCTCACCTAACTTCTTTGCTTCCACTGAATTTTGAGGTGGGGGGTCTTACTGCCCGGCAAATAGCGGGATAAATAAAAAAGCACAGATGACTATACAATCATCTGTGCTTTTTTATTACTTTTTAAAAATACCAAAAGGCTTTCCTACTGGTAAAACAACTTTTCCAAAGTGTGTATTTAACACTGCTGCTGCTGAACCGTAGAAAGATAATAATGAAATAAGAAGTTCAGAATATGCTGCTAAATTATGCATTGCGTGCGGCATAACACCTAAAGTACTTAATGAAAGACCAATAAATAAGAAATCAATAAGGACAAAGATCATAAATAATACTTTATGTGTTTCCATTGCACCAATCGTCATAAAGATTGTGAAAATCAAATATCCGATAAAGGCTACACCAAGCTGTTTTGAATCTGCAGCTTGTGCTAATTTTTCGCCAAATACTCCAAGTTGAATTAACCAAGTCATTCCAACACCTAACCAAAATAGGCCGTACGCACCAAATGCTGTCGTACCGAATGTATTGTTATGCTTTGCATCGTGAATGCAAGCAAAGATTTGTGCAAATCCTCCTAAAAAGATTGCCCATGGTAATACAAGTGAAACGCCATCTGTTAAGCCTAACTTTTGAGATGATGCTACAAGTGTTACCATTGCTAATCCAAATAGACCAATTCCAGATGGATCCGCTGTTGTCATTTTCACATGATGTGTAGTAGTTTGATTGCTCATATAAACCTCCTGATTATAAACATACTCGAATACAATACTTAAATCAGAAGCCTATGTCAATGGTTTTTTTTGTATGTTGTCAGACGTTATATTTTATAATGATTAAATATATTTCCGACCACTTCATAAGGTTTTATATTCACTTTTTCCAACTCGTTTATCGGTAGCCATAACGGAATATAACTTCCTCTACCTTCCCGCTGAAATTCCTCAGCTGTTCCACTTCCGAACACTCCGCCTGTAATATAGGCACCATAATAATAATATTCATTTCCTTTATATTTTACCTTTGCAATAAGGTGCTCCACTTTTATATGTAGCCCTAATTCTTCATATACCTCTCTTTTCGTTGCCTCTTCAGGCGTTTCACCTTCCTCAACCCCTCCGCCAGGAAAAACATAATATGTTTCCTCTTCTCGAATACGTTTTATAAGAGCAATTTTCCCTTCCTGTACAATGATAGCCGCCCCGCGATTTCTTATCATTTTATTTCCTCAATACGAATCGCGACTGTTCCCCACTCTTTTTCTTGTTCTTTCGTATATATTTTGTATGTACTTTCTAACATTTCCTCTAAACTATCATTCTCACAATCCAATAATTTTTTATCAATTTGTTCATACATAGATTTAAAGCTCTCGTATCGCTTTATTTCCGTTACTTTTACCGTCATCATTTCTGTCGTCGTAAGATTCGTAAATACGATTTCATCGCCTTTGTTTATTAGTTGACGTTTTTTATCGTATAGGCGTACTTCATATACTTTTTTTCCTGATTGAATTGACTGAAACGGTTTATTATATAAACCCATTTCGTATCGCATACATCCCACTCCCTTTTTTTCATTTCACCTATTAATACAGTTCACATTTAATACAGTTCACATTACTACATCTTGCATATAATATTCCATACGTATCGCTTAATTGAGAAAGGAGGCTGAAAAAGCATGTTATATTTAAATCAAAAACCTGAATATAATAAATATGATATTGGTGATTATACTTATAGTAAAGTAGGGCCAACCATTTTTTCTTGGAACGATGAAACAAAATTAAAAATAGGTAAGTTTTGTTCATTAGCAGAAGAAGTCGTTTTCATACTCGGCGGTGAACATCGCGCAGACTGGATAACAACTTATCCATTTAATGCACTTTTTGATGAAGGAGCACATATTACTGGTCACCCTTCTTCAAAAGGTGATATCGTAGTCGGCAATGATGTATGGATTGGTTATCAATCCTGCATTTTATCTGGTGTTACAATTGGTAACGGGGCCATTATCGGCGCCAGAAGCGTTGTTACAAAAGACGTACCCCCGTATGCAATTGTAGCTGGTAATCCTGCAAAATTTGTTCGATATCGTTTCCCACAAGAAACGATTGACAAACTAGAGAATCTCGCATGGTGGGACTGGGACATTTCTGTTATAAAAGGAGCCATTCCATTACTACTCTCCGACAAAACCGACGAATTTTTCACCTCACCCGAAAATGAATCTATATGATTAAAACAGAAAGAGCATCCAATTATTTTTCAGGATGCTCTTTCTGTTTTTATTTTTTATGTCCATGCAAATGATTACACGGAGAACATTGAAATGGAATTTTATCTAAGCAATTAAAGTTTGTTTCACAAATTTGTTCAATCGTTGGAACAAATGGAATGACAACTATGTTACTTTCTACTATTTGTGTAACAGGTGGCAATACTGTGCCTACTTGATGTTCAAAACGAATACTCGCTTGATTTATATAATTTCCTGAGCCATTTGGCGCGCTCTGTACTGCTACTTGGAACGAAACTGTCCTTGCTTCACCAGGATTTAAAATTCCGATAAGAAACCCTACTGCCGGGCTTACATTCGGCACTGGCCTATTATCAACCGTTACACTTCCAGGAACAAATCGAACACTACTATCTAACATATCTTGAAAACGAATATTTTGCATTACAGTATCACCCGTATTTGTGATGACTGTCGTAAACGTAATGACATCTCCAATTGTTGCTGCCTGTAAATCTGCCGTTTTTACGACTGTCGTTGAGACATTTTGAGGAATAAACGGGATAACAACTGTATTACTATCACCTTCAACTACTACTGGCGGCTCATTCGGATTTACAGTTGCGAGCCCATTCGCTGTAGCGGTATTTGTAACTAAATTATTTACTTGCCCTCCTGTTATTACAACTTGGAAATTAATAATTGCTGCATCATTTGGCTGAAAATCACCTAACGGAATACCAGTATTCGGATTAGCAAATGGAAGAGGTACATCATTTACCGTTACCGTACCATTTATAAATAGCGTATTCGGATCAATGATATCTGTTAACACAATATTGGTCACAGGAACTGTACTATCATTTATAACAGCGATTCCGTAAGTGACAACATCCCCTATCATTGCTACTTCAAAGTTTGCTCCTTTTGCAACAAATAAGATTGCAGTATTTACCGTTACAATAACTGTATTGCTCGTGTCCATCACTGTAACTGGCGGCTCTCCTGGTACTAAAATATATTCTGCTAACGCTCCAGCAACGTTTACTACTGTTCCACCATCCGGAAAACTTGTAATCGTAGCTTCATATGTTACAAGTGCCGTCTCACCAACTGGTATATCAGGTATCGTAAATCCAATCTGCGGATTTAACCCCGGTTGCGGAACCCCATTTATCGTTACACTATTTGGAATGAAATCAGCTTCCTGAGATAGCACATCGATAAATTGAACATTCATTGCATCAGCAGTACCAGTATTTAATATACGAACAGTATACGTTACCGTTTCTCCTACACCAACAACTGAATGGTCTACTTCTTTTAGCATATCTAAGCTGCCTCTATTTACCGGCGTAACCGTCGTATTACTTGAATTTGTAATTGTAGACGGAGGTTCTCCTGGAATCAATTCGAAATCTCCCGTTACTCTTGCTGTATTCATAATGCTACTAGAAGGCGGAACTGCGATTACATTTACTTCAAATGTAATTAATACACTATCCCCTACTGCAAGATCAGGCAATGCAAAGCCTACAAATGGATCTAAACCTACTTGCGGAACCCCATTTATTTGTACACTTCCAGGAACGAATTCTAAACTAGGTGATGGAACATCGATAAACTGAACATTCGTTGCTGTTACCGTTCCCGTATTTGTAACTTGCACACTATACGTTAACGTATCTCCTAATCGTGTCGCTTCTTTATTTATAGATTTTATAACGCTGAATCGTCCTCTATTCACTCTAGTTATCGTCGTATTACTCGGCTCTGTTACTACAACTGGTAGTTCTCCTGGCACTAAAGTAAAGCTTCCTGTTATATTTGCAACGTTCGTAATTGTTCCTGATGACGGGATGTTTGTAACTGTCGCTTGAAACGTCACTATAACTGTTTCACCTACCGGTATATCTCCAACTCCAAATCCAGTAATTGGATTTAAGTTTGGTTGCGAGGCTCCATTTATCGTTACACTATTTGGTACAAATGACGCCCCTGCTGAAATGGTATCAACAAACTGAACAGCATTAGCTGTTACTGTTCCTGTATTCGTTATTTGAACCGTATACGTTAATATATCTCCAACGAGAGTAGCAACCCTATTTACTTGTTTAATAACATTAAATTGCCCTCTATTTACAGTTGTAAGTGTTGTATTGCTCGGCTCTGTTACTATAACTGGTGGTTCTCCTGGTACTAATACAAAACTTCCAGTTACATTTGCCGTATTGGCAATTGTTCCGTTTGATGGCGCACTAACAACGGTTACTTGGAAGGTGACTTCTACACTTTCACCTGGATTTATATCTGGAAGCGGGAATCCGTTATTCGGATTGAATCCAGGTTGTAACACACCATCTATCGTTACACTGTTCGGCACGAATGCTATAGAGGAAGGTAATACATCACTATATTGAACATTCGTTGCTGGCACTGTTCCTGTATTTTGAACTACTGTTGTATATGTGATTGTATCGCCTACTGCAACAACCGGCTGACTCACTGATTTTAAAACATTCAAACCAGGCTCATTGATTTCTGTTAATGTCGTATTACTTGTCGTTGTTTCCGTAATAGGCGGTTCTGTTTCACTTACAGCAAATGTAGCTGTAACGTCTACAAAATTAACAATCGTTCCACCTTCTGGTATGCTTGTAACCACTTCCTGATATGTGACAAGTACAAAATCATCGACAGGTATATCTGGAACTGTAAAACCAATGAAAGGATCTAATCCTGGTGCTGGTACCCCGTTTATGCTCACACTTCCTGGTACAAATGCTACACCCGCGGAAGTAGTATCGATAAATTGAACATTCGTCGCTGGCACTGTTCCGAAATTAAAAATCAATACATCATACGTTAATATTTCTCCTACCGTCGCTACTTCTTTATCTACTAGTTTCAATGGAAAAATAAACGCTATATTAATTGTCGTAACGACTAAATTTGTTAATATCGTTTCCGTAATCGGTGGTTCCTGCGGATTTGGTTGTGAAGTAAATGTAACATCTGCATCATTTAATATGACTTCATTATCTGGAATTTCTGTAATCGTCACTTGGAATGTGACCTCAATACTTCCACCAGCGATTAATAATGGAGTAACTGTAAATCCTATTTCTGGATTTAAACCAAGTTGCTGCACTCCACCTATCGTTACACTATTGTCAACAAACGTCGTTCCTTCTGGTATGACATCTTGGAAGAACACATCTGTAACAGGGATAATTCCTACGTTTGAAATGAGCACAGTATACGTTAATACATCCCCAACGGCCCCAGTTGCAACATCAACTGTTTTTGTTGCTGTTACTTCACCAGGAGGAGGTAACGGTATTGTAACTACCGTTGTATTACTTGAATTCGTGGTTGTTACAGGTGGTTGTAAAGGATTTAATAAGAAAGTGGCTGTAGCAGATGCTGTATTTAATACTGCTCCACGTGTAGACGGTGCAACTACCGTAACTTGGAACGTTACTGTCAATGATGTTCCAGCAGCAATATTAGGAAGCGGGAAACCAACATTTGGGTCAAATCCAGGTTGTAGCGTTCCATTTATCGTTACACTGTTTGCTACAAATGTTGTTTCTAAAGCAATTGGATCAAGGAAAGAGACATTCGTTGCTGTTACTGTACCGTTATTCCGAATGACAACAGAATACGTGTAAGTTTCTCCAAGTGCTGCTTGTTGTACAGATGAAGATTTTTGTATATTTAACTGTGCTGTGTTTACTTGCGTCACAACAAAATTACTATTTGTAACAGTCGTTATTGGAGGGTTTGCTGGATTTATAAGAAAACTTGCAGTAACGTTCGATTGGTTTCTTATATTTCCACCGCTCGGAACACTCGTCACTGTAACTTGAAACGTAATCGTAGCCGTTTGCCCGACCGGAATATTTGGTACCGGGAAACCTAGCATAGGATCCGCACCTTGCTGAACAACTCCATTTATCGTCACACTATTTGTTACAAACGCAGTACCAGACGGAATTGGATCTTGAAAAACAATATTTGTTGCAGGAACAGTTCCTGTATTTTGAATAAGAATCGTATACGTTAACGTATCTCCTACACCGGCTTGTGGTGTATTTACACTCTTCATTACATTAAGTGATCCTACATTCACTCGCGTCACAACAATATTACTAATCGTTACAATTGTAATTGGTGGCTGGAGAGGACTTACTTGGAAATCAGCAGTTACATTCGCATTATTCGGAAGAACTCTATTTGGTGGTACACTCGTGATTGCCACTTGAAAAGTGACCGTCACCATACCTCCTACTGGAATATTAGCAAGTGGAAATCCAATTGTCGGGTTTAAACCTGGTTGAGGTGTCCCGTTTATTGTTACACTATTCGCTACAAAAGTGGTTCCAACTGGAATCGGATCAAGGAATGATACATTTGTCGCTGTCACCGTTCCACTATTTTGTATACGAACTGTATACGTTAACGTATCTCCTACACCGGCTTCAGTAGCACTTACACTTTTCATTACATTTAACCCTGAAGAATTCACAATCGTCATAACAGTATTACTTGGTACTGTTACAGTAATCGGTGGCTCTGTTGGATTTACAAGGAAATCTCCAGTTACATTCGCATTATTTACGACATTATTCCCTTGGGGAATTTCATCAATTAATACTTCAAACGTAACAATAACACTCGCGCCAGTAGGCAAATCATTTAATTGGAATCCAAGTTCTGGATCTGCCCCTTCTTGTAAAACACCATTCACAACTACACTATTTTCAATAAATAATGTCCCTTGTGGAATTGAATCTTGGAAAAATACATTTGTAGCTGGTACACTACCTGCATTTATAACTTCGATTGTATATACTAAAATATCCCCTACAGTTGCAACAGCCGTATTCACTGATTTCACAACTTCAAAGTTCCCTGTTTGTACTGTCGTATTCACAACATTACTCGGAACATTGATGGTTACTGGTGGTTCACTCGGATTCACTTGAAAACTTGCTGTTACATTTGCTTGATTTAAAATATCTTCATTTTCTGGATCCTGTACAATTAATACGTCAAATGTGACTACAACTGTTTGAGCCGCAGGAATATTCGGAAGAGAAAATCCTGTATTCGGATTCAATCCACTTTGCGATACTCCATTAATTGTTACAGAATTTGCAACAAATGAAACAGCAGAAGAAATAGGGTCTTGGAAAAATACATTTGTTAACGGAACGTTTCCTGTATTTTGGACGGCAATTGTGTATGTTAAAGTATCCCCTACCGCCGCTTGCGTTGTATTCACTTCTTTTATTACATTTAAACCGCCTGTATTAACTTGTGTCACAACTGTATTCGTTTGTCTATTAATTGTTATCGGTGGCTGATTCGGAATAACGACGAAATTAGCAGACACATTTCCGCGATTCGCAATCGTACCTCCCGATGGTGTAGATGTAACTCGTACTCGAAATGTAACAGTCCTACTTCCGCCAGGAGATATATTAGCTACTGTAAACCCAGTTGCTGGATTTGCCCCAGGTTGTGAAACCCCGTCCACAGTCACACTATTTGCGATAAATGTCGTTCCAATTGGGATCGGATCTTGAAAAATAACGTTCGTCGCAAGTACATTTCCTGTATTTTCAATTGTAACAGTGTACGTAAGAACATCATTTACCGTCGCAAAAGCTCTATCCACTGTTTTTCTCGTTCTTATATCAGCTATGTTAACGGTCGTAACTACAGTGTTACTTGTCGCTTGCCCTGAAACTGGTTGTTGACCAGGCACTGGAGTAAAGGTAAATGTAGCACTTGCACGATTGGGAATTGGATTGACAAGAGGATTAGATGTTACTCGAACTTGAAAGCGCACTATAGTCGTTTGCGAAGCATTAATACTTCCAAGATTTATACTACTTGCTGGATTCGCTCCTGGGCGTGCTACTCCATTCACTGTAACGCTATTTGGAACAAATGTTGTTCCAGCAGGTATACTATCAACAAAAATAACATTGTTTGCAGTAACGTTCCCATTATTTGTGACATTAACTGTGTACGTTAATACATCATTAAGCGTTGCCGTCTGTAAATCTACAGATTTTTGCATACTTATAGTCGCTTGATTCACTGTCGTTTGTACTGTGTTTGAAGAAGACGTACTTGTAATAGGAGGACTACTAACGAAAGGACGGAATTGATATGACACCATTGCACGATTTGGAATAGGATTTGGGTTCGGAAACGATGTTATTCGTACTTGAAATGTAACAATTCTTTGCGTGTTATTTGGGATTGTGCCTAAATTAATTCCATTAGCAGGGTTCGCATTCGGCTGTGTTACTCCACCTACTGTTACACTACCTGTAACAAACGTCGTTCCGTTCGGAATACTGTCTTGTAATATAACATTTTCTGCACTTCCTGTACCTGTATTAGGAACTGTAATTGTGTAGGTAAGAATATCTCCAACTCCTGCAACTGTTCTATTGACCGATTTAACAGGATTAATAATTGGCCCCGTTGCATCAATTTGAACCCCAAAACCAGCTGCAGCGTATCCATCTCCATTAGTAACGAATCGAACCGTTGCTGATGTTTGATTGTTTACTAAAGATGAGGAGGCATCTACATTTGTAATATCCCACCCCTGTCTTCGGACGGCCAAAGCTATCCCTAACGGCTGATTCAAATCTCCAAACGTGCCACTCGTATCTAAATTTCCACTGTCATTACAAATTTGTGACTGAAAAAAATTATTCGCAGGATTTCTTGGTCCGAATAATGCAACTGTAGCATTTGCATTCGGTCCAAAGCGAAGTTGATCTCCAACAATGTTAGAATCACCTTCTTGAGCAGTTACGAGCACTCGTCCTGTTACAGCTCCTGTAGCTGGAGTAGCAAATCCTGAAATAGTGGCATCAACTGGTGGTGATGAAGCATCAATAATTTCTTGACCTGCATATACTGACAAATTTCGAAGTGGTAAATTGGCATTTTGATACACAACCTCAAGCGTCCATCCAGCTGAACGACTGATTGTTGGGTCGGCTGAAGTTCTTGCAGCTGGCACAGCACCCGTTGTATATGTTCCTGCTCCACCTGCACTAACAAGATTCGTTACATTGGCAGAGCGAGCATAATAAAACTGGTTTCCTACTGAACCTTGCTGCGCGGTAACAGGATCTGGCGTAACAGAAAACGTCCCTGCTGGCGTTGTAAATGTAATGTTATCATTTAAAAATGGTAACACATCTTCCGTATCAGTCCGGAACGTACCAGCCCAAACTAATTCTGCATATAACACACTGCTTCCCGCTGGAAGATTTAAAATTGCACTTGAAGAATTCAATTCCCATTCATCTGTTGTCCCTGCTGGGAATCCTGGTACTTGCAATGCTGTATTTACTGTCGTAAACACAGCAAGTGTACCAAAAATATTACCTGGTGCAGGTGATGTAGGACTAAGTCCCAGTGTATTCCCAGTGAACGTGACGGCACCAGGTACTGTTGTCGTAAAACGATTTATAAAAGGCACACAATCATCTCATTTCATTTATAGTAAAAAGTGCTCTATACTATAAAATGTAGACAACCTATGGGATGTACGTTGTCCAACAAAATTCCGCACATATGAGAGGAGTTTATAAAACTATGCGCTATGTTATTATAACAGGAACTTCACAAGGTTTAGGGGAAGCTATTGCCACGCAATTATTAGAAAAAAATACAACTGTCATCTCTATTTCTAGAAGAGAAAATAAAGAGCTTACTAAACTTGCAGAACAATATAACAGCAATTGCATTTTTCATTCCCTAGATCTTCAAGATGTACATAACTTAGAAACTAACTTTAAAGAGATCATTTCATCTATTAGAAAAGAAAATGTATCCTCTATTCATTTAATTAATAATGCGGGTACAGTTGCACCTATGAAGCCAATTGAAAAAGCTGAAAGCGAACAATTCATTACGAACGTTCACATTAATTTACTTGCACCTATGATTCTTACATCTACGTTTATGAAGCATACGAAAGGCTGGAAAGTAGATAAACGCGTTATTAACATTTCATCTGGTGCAGGAAAAAATCCTTACTTTGGCTGGGGCGCTTATTGCACAACGAAAGCTGGTGTAAATATGTTTACACAGTGCGTAGCAACTGAAGAAGTAGAAAAAGAATATCCAGTAAAAATCGTCGCTTTTGCACCTGGTGTTGTTGATACAAATATGCAATCACAAATTCGTGAAACAAATAAAGAAGATTTTATAAATTTGGACCGCTTCATTGCATTAAAAGAAGAAGGAAAACTATTATCACCTGAATATGTTGCGAAAGCTATTCGTAACTTACTAGAAACTGAGGACTTCCCTCAAGGCGAGGTTATTAGGATTGATGAATAATAAAAAGGCGTGCTATTTTAGCACACCTTTTTGTTCTACTTCTCTAAAAATATAAGCACAGACTCCGCAATTTGCTCATAACCGATTTCTTGATAAATTTTATTAGATGTCGGATTCGCTAGATCAGTATATAACGTAGTCGTCTTGTACCCTTCATCTAACATACGTTGACTAAGTGCCGCTACACAATTAGATGCGTATCCCTTTTTCCTTGCTTCTTTCGGCGTATATACAAAATTAACTGTTATATTATTTTTAGTTGGTCTCGTTTTTGCAGCTACAGAAACGAGTTTCCTATCCACTTCCAAACCAAACAGTCGATTTGTAGTTATTAATGTATGCGCAGTTTGTTTTGCTTCTTCTTTCGTAGTAGGAAGCTTTACATCTTCACAAAATTGATATATCCACTGTTCTATTAATGGTAATTCATCATTATTTACTGCCCGGAAAAGTCCGTTCGCATTACACCTCTTCTTTACTTTGTTCAGCTCATACACACCTTGCTCCATTGCAACATTCGTTTTCTTATTTTCTAATACCGCAATCTCTTCCGCTAATTTCTGTACAATTTTCTTATTACCGATCAATCCAGGAATATCCGGGTATACTTTCGTTAACTCTTTTGCAAGTTCCTCAATAGCTACTCCTGCAATTTCAGAAGTTGCAACAATGATTTGTTTCTTCTCTTCTGTTTGCAGAAATACAACGGCAATTTCTTCTCCTTGTTTCGCTATCCCCATAAATATCGGTTCTTGGACCATTTGTAATACACCTAATATGAGATTGTTTTCCTGCTCATTCTTTTCTAGAAATGTTGTAACATCTTCTTTAAAATGAAAAATCTCTTCATATACATATAATTGAATCATCGACAATCTCTTCTCTCTATTTATAGTTTCATAAAGTATTGGCGATTAATTCACTAAATTCCTCTTTTACGATTCAACAATATTCAAAGTTAATGAATTCAAATTCGTTTCAGCTTGTAAAATTCTTTGTTTTTCCCTTTCAAATACCTCTTCTTCATTTTGAAATGACTCTTTTCGATTTTTAATCATGCGCTCCATTTCTTTTTTACTCGGTCCACCGTATACATTTCTTTTTTGAATAAAAGCTTCTGGCGATATAATTTCTTTCCACTCTTTTTCTAATAAATTTATTTTAAAATGTTCTTGCAAATACATATTTACATCTTTGAAGTGTAATTCATGTAGTTCTTTTTTCTGCTCCAATGACATATTTGCAATAGCACTTGCTGCATGATGAGCATGCCGAAATGGAATGTCATAATTTTTTGTTAAAACATCTGCGAAATCAGTTATCGTAATTGCATGTTTATAGGAACGACTTTTCAACGTTTCTTCTTCTACTTTCATCGTTCGAACAACTGCATTCATCATACAAAAAACACGAATGGTCTTTTCAATTCCTTTATATAAATACGGCTGCAAGTCATCTTCCGTATCGACAATATCACCAAATGGCGTATTATGGATCATTTGAAATACTGTAAATGCTTCTCCTAAAGCACCACTCGTAATTGCACGAGCGTGTTCAATTGAAACTGGATTTCGTTTTTGCGGCATTATACTACTGATTTGTACATATGGCTTTGCAACAGTAATACCGTCATATTCTTTCGTTGCTAACAACAAAAAGTCATGAATCCATCTACTCGTGTTCGTCATCATTACCATAAGTAGCGAGCTAACTTCCAATAAATAATCCGCCCCGGCAACAGCATCATATGAGTTCTCAATTACATTTGTAAATCCAAGTAGATGAGCAACTCGTTCTCGTTTAATCGGGAAACTTGTTGTAGAGAGTGCAGCCGCCCCCATTGGAGACTGATTTAAAAGTTGGTACGTTTTTTTCATTCGTTCTAAATCTCTTTGCATCGTATCATAAATTGCTAAAGTATAATGACCAAATGTTGTTGGCTGTGCTGGTTGTGTATGTGTATAAGCTGGCATAATCGTTTCCTTGTGATTATCGGCAAGTTGTAATATACTTTCTTGCAATAACAAATGATGCTCCATTAACCGTATTACATATCGCCTTAAACTCATGCGATACATCGTTACACCCATATCATTTCTACTCCTACCAATATGCATATTACTTACAAAATCGCATTTCGCTTCTTGAGAAATTAAATGTTCGACTAAAAAAAAGAGGTCTTCATGCTGCTCTGTATATACCAATTTATCTTTTGGTATTCGCTCTACTTTTCTAAGTGCGTTTAATATAACTTTAGCTTCTTCTATTTTCATTAAACTTTCTTCAGTCAACATCGTAATATGTGCTTTATGCACTTGAAACATATCTTTCAATAAGTAATTTCGTTGAAAATCAAATACATGTTGTAATACACAATCCACATATGTTTTTCCAGGGAAATCAGCGCCTTCACTCTTTATAAACTCTTCCTTACTCTGTTTCATCACCTTTTCCCCTCTCACCTAAGTATTACTACCCATCATACCCAGAGATAGAAAAAAAGTGCTTGTACATAAAAATAAACTCGGTGCTCTCTGCACCGAGTTTATTTAATAAAAGTCGCATCATACTTATCACTTTGCAACACTTGGAAATGTAAGTTTGCTAAATGTTTCCGTATTTCTGCACTATCGTCTTCATTTAAATTATTCGCTAAAAACACAATTTCTGTACAGTTTCCACGTTTATCCATAGCGTAAACTGCTTTTGTCACCGTCCATGGTGTGTAACCATTCTTTTGCCCAGCATGTCTAAATGTTTTACGGTATTTCTTGGCACTCATGTCTGTTTCAACGATATTTGCCCATACTTTTTCTTCAGCCTCTGTCAAGCCGCCTTTATGGTTTGCTTTTTGAAGTAATACCATATAATCATTTGCGGAAGCTGCTGGTAATCTATCTGACCAAATTTTGTCGTAACGTTCCTCTAAATAAAGCGGAATTTCCTTCTGTAATAATGGTCCCTTCTTCTTTAAGCGTTCATGAATATTCATCGCATATTCACGATATTGCTCTTGAGACATTTCTTTTAACTTTTTTTCTATTTTATATTTTGGAACATGCAATTCTTTATGCAAATATCCCGGGATATATAAAGATGAAACGATTGGAAATAGTGGTTGATGTGCAGGAAGTGATAAACTTTGTAAATTCCGATTAATGTTATCTAATCCTAACAATTCCATTAAGTATTCAGCATTCGCATTCGAACTAAACTTAACCATTCCTTTTGCCACTTCTTCTAAAGAAACCGCTCCTTCAGTTATCTTGCCTGTCTTCTCCAAATACTTTTGCCATCTATCTTGTGCACCCCCATCTGTATTCGGAACATAATAACGATTCACATCATTAATCGAAACGAAACTAGACGAATCAATTTTCCCTTCAGTAACTTGTTTCGTATATTCAAGCGCCACAATTAATTTCATCGTACTAGCGACTGGCAATACAACATTGGGATTTACAGAATAAACAACTTTATCATTTCTCTTTACTAGAAGTGCACTATTTTTTTCATCTTTATGTTCTTCAATAAAAGATGCAATATACTGTGCATCATCATTATTTGAACTCCATACTTTTTTCACTAAAAAGTTACCCGATATTAGCAAAACGAAAATACCCACAATTACTGCGCATACCATAGTTTTTTTCAAGTAAAATTCCTCTCCTATTGTGTAACTCTTCTCTATTTATCATTAAAAAACAAATTAATGGAGATGGTCATTTAAATAACCATCTCCATTATTTTAACTTGTATACTCCTATTATGTCTACGTCATGATTTTCACAAAATCCTCAAGAAATTTTTTATAATGTAATGACCAACCAATTCGCACCCAATTTTTCAAGGCTTTTGCATCAGGTTGAGGACGGAAATCTGCAATACTTTCTCCTTTTGCAATTCCAACTGTATCTACATCGACACGACGATATACATAGTCTAAAAGGGATGGATTTGCCGCAACCATCATTGTAACGACGTCATGTACTGGGCTTCCTTTTATTTTCGGATTTAACTTTCTATAAGCTTTATAATAATACGTAAATATCGGCTCGATTAACTTATTAAAACTCGTTTTAGAGTGTTTCGTAATATATTTTACCATTTCCGGCGTAATAATTGCTTCAGATGTAACGTTAAGTGGTACTAATGTCACATTTTTAGCATTTTGCATAACTAATTGCGACGCAATCGGATCACCATGAAAATTCGCCTCTGCGACTGGTGTTACATTGCCAGGCATTAAGAAAGCACCGCCCATTATATAATATTCTTTCACATACTTCATCATCGGCTTTTCTAAAATAAATGCCGTCGCTAGTGTTGTTGATCTACCAGCATCGACTATTATTAATTCCCCTTTATATTTTTCAAGAAGATCAAAAAATGCACAAAAAGGCTTTATATTTGGCAAAAAAGTTTTTGGAGGTTTAATTGGCCCTAAACCGTCTGCCCCATGAATTTCTGGATAATACGTTGTAACATCTCCGGATAAAGGAATTTTCGCACCATTAATAACAGGTATATCTTCCCGTCCTGCCATTTGCAATAAATATGCGGCATTACTTGTCGCCTTTTCTTGTGTTACATTTCCATATCCCGTTACTACCCCAACAATATCAATATCAGGATGCAACAATCCATACATAATTGCTAAAGAGTCATCAATGCCTGGGTCTCCTAAAAATAACACTTTTTTCATCGACCTCAACTCCATCCCCTCAGTTGTTATTAATTTATGAATAAACGTGGATATACAGAATAAAAAAGAACAAATTCATACGAAAAAACGCAGTCCTATAAGGACTACGTTCTTCAGCTAACCTATACTGTTTTTTTTACAGCACTCATACTTCCAATAACATAAGCGATAAACGCAAAACAAATTGGGAAGACAACTGTATGTATACCGAACGGATTTGGATAGAAAAGATGAATACACATATATGAACCTACTCCAACGAAAATGGAAGCAAGCGCTCCTGTAGCATTTCCTTTCCTCCAATATAACCCTAATACGATTGGCCAAATGAATGCTGCTTCTAATCCACCGAAAGAAAATAAATTTAGCCATATTAAAAAATCTGGTGGTTTAATCGCCGCTGCATAAACGAGTAGTCCTACAATACCAGTAATCCACAAACTTCCTTTTTTTATCGTACTGTCTGCTGCATCTTTCTTTATGTAATTTACGTATATATCTTTAATAATTGACGAGCTTACAAGTAATAATAAAGAGTTTACTGTAGACATAATCGCTGCCATTGGTGCGGCTAAGAAAACTCCAGCTAACCACGGTGGCAACACTTCCATCGCAAGTAGCGGCATTACTTTATCTGGTACCGTTATACCTGGAAGTACTACTCTTGCAAATACACCTGTTAAATGCATACCGATCATAATTGTACCAACGACAACTGTTCCAATTATTAAAGCTTGGTGCATAGCTTTTGAATTTTTATAAGACATGGCACGCACGCTAATTTGCGGTAAACCTACAACGCCAATTCCAATTAAAATCCAAAATGATGTAACATATGATTTCGTTAAACTGCCATCTGCTCCGAATGGTGTAATTAAATTTGGATTAATTTGAACAAGTTCCTGCATAATCTTTTCAATTCCACCACCAGCAATGACAGTAGCAATTAAAATGATTGTCGTTCCAACTAACATAATGATTCCTAATAATGTATCTGATAGCGCGACTGCACGAAATCCACCAATTAATACGTACACAAGTACAGAAAAAGTAAATAAAAATAGTGCTGTTGTATACGATAGACCCGTTAGTGACTCAATTAATCGTCCACCGCCGACCCACTGGGCTACTGTCGCCGAAAATAAAAAGATAATAATACATAACGCAGAGAGTATAACAACTGCTTTATTATTGTATCTCCCTTTTAAATAATCGATAAGAGTAATTGCTTCCATCTTCCTAGCGATAATTGCAAACTTTTTACCGATAACCGTTAAAACGATATACCCTGTTACAACTTGAATCGCAGATAACAGTACCCATCCAAGCCCCATATTGTAAGCAATACCAGGGCCACCAATAAAGCTACTTGCACTACCGTACGTAGCAATCATTGTCATCGCTAATAATAAACCGCCTAGCTCACGCCCACCTAGAAAATATTCTTGTAAAAATTTATTATGAGCAGTTGCTTGCACGCGTCTTGAAGCATATACACCAATTAAAAATACAACGATAAACGAAATTATCATTGGAATGATTACATACCAATTCATCTATTATTCCTCACTTTTTTCTTCCTCATCGAGTGAAATATCTTGAAATACAAAACGAACAACTAAACTAAGTAAAATAACCATAACGATAAATCCAACGATACAGCTATAAAAAAACCATGTGGGAAAACCGAATACATATGTATATTCACTCGGATTTTTACTACCAAGCCCATAAGCGAATCCGTACCATATTATAAAATTAATAATAGCAAGTCCAAGACCAATTAACGCTTCTCTATGGGCTATTCGAAAGCGTGGATCATCATGATAATCTTTCATTTTTCCCCCTCCTCTCACGATGTATTATTGTACCATTGTTCTTCTAGTTTTTCCTACTAGAAAGCAAAAACAAGCAGGATTTTTTACAATCATATAGAAGGTTCTGTTACATTACATATTTTTTACAATTGTAACACAAATGAAATTTGAATTTTCAGTATTTATTAATTATGATTTTAATTAGAGGCTTTCCATCTAGTTTCCACATCCTTGATTTCGGAATAAGCGCCGTCTCGTACTGCGTTTACATTATATTTTCAAGGGGGTTATACAATGAGTCAACTAGCTGTAAATCTTCATGAAAAGGTAGAAAATTTTCTTCAAGGTACAAAAAAGTTATATGTGAATGGATCTTTCATTGAAAGCGCTTCCGGAAAAACATTTAAAACACCTAACCCAGCAACTGGTGAAACACTTGCCGTCGTTTCTGAAGCTGGTCGTGAAGATATTCATAAAGCTGTAGTCGCAGCTCGTATGGCTTTTGACGAAGGTCCTTGGTCTCGTATGAGCACTGCTGAGCGAAGCCGTCTCATGTACAAGTTAGCTGATTTAATGGAAGAACATAAAGAAGAGCTTGCACAGCTCGAAACATTAGATAACGGAAAGCCAATCCGTGAAACAATGGCAGCAGACATACCACTTGCAATTGAGCATATGCGCTATTACGCTGGCTGGGCTACGAAAATCGTTGGTCAAACAATTCCTGTTTCCGGTGATTACTTTAACTATACACGCCATGAAGCTGTTGGTGTCGTTGGTCAAATTATCCCTTGGAACTTCCCGCTTCTTATGGCAATGTGGAAAATGGGAGCAGCGCTTGCTACAGGATGTACAATCGTTTTAAAACCTGCAGAACAAACTCCACTATCTGCTCTATACTTAGCTGAATTAATTGAAGAAGCTGGATTCCCGAAAGGTGTTATTAATATCGTACCTGGATTCGGTGAATCAGCTGGACAAGCTCTCGTTAATCATCCACTCGTTGATAAAATTGCATTTACCGGTTCTACTCCTGTCGGTAAACAAATTATGCGACAAGCATCCGAATCATTAAAACGCGTTACACTTGAGTTAGGCGGTAAATCACCAAATATCATCTTGCCAGATGCTGATTTATCTCGCGCGATTCCTGGTGCACTTTCTGGTGTTATGTTTAACCAAGGACAAGTATGCTCTGCTGGATCACGCTTATTTGTTCCGAAGAAAATGTATGATAATGTCATGGCTGATCTCGTCCTTTATTCTAAAAAATTAAATCAAGGCGCTGGTCTAAGTCCAGAAACTACAATCGGTCCTCTCGTTTCCGAAGAACAACAAAAACGTGTAATGGGCTTCATTGAAAAAGGGATTGAAGAAGGCGCTGAAGTACTTTGCGGAGGAAATAATCCATTCGATCAAGGCTACTTCGTTTCTCCTACAGTATTCGCTGACGTAAATGACGAAATGACGATCGCAAAAGAAGAAATTTTCGGTCCAGTTATTTCTGCAATACCGTTTAACGATATTGATGAAGTAATTGAACGTGCGAATAAATCTCAATTTGGCTTAGCTGCTGGTGTATGGACAGAAAATGTTAAAACTGCACACTATGTTGCAAGTAAAGTACGTGCAGGTACAGTATGGGTAAACTGTTATAACGTCTTTGATGCAGCATCTCCATTTGGAGGATTTAAACAATCTGGTCTCGGCCGTGAAATGGGATCTTACGCATTAAATAACTATACAGAAGTGAAGAGCGTTTGGCTTAACTTAAATTAATGAGAAAGAACCTGACTTACCTGGTCAGGTTCTTTTCATTATGTATTCCTTTAAACTTGCAGTCCTCCGCTCACATTTAATACTTCACCTGTAATATAAGATGCGTATTCTGATGCTAAAAAGGCTGCTGCGTTCGCAATATCTTCTGGCGTTCCAATTCTACCAACTGGAATAGCGCCCACCATCTTTTCTTTCACTTTATCTGGTATCGTTTTTGTCATATCTGTATCCATAAACCCCGGACAAATCGCATTACAAGTAATACCGAAACTTCCAACTTCTTTCGCTGCTGTTTTTGTTAATCCTACAACTCCTGCCTTTGTAGCCGCATAATTTGCTTGACCTATGTTTCCTTCTCTACTAATTGAAGATATGTTAATAATGCGTCCATACCCTTGTTGTCTCATGTAAAGAAGCGCTGGTTGCATACAATAAAAAACTCCAGTTAAGTTCACTTGTAATACTTGTTCCCAAGCAGACTTCTCCATTTTATGTAACATTGCGTCTCTTGTAATTCCAGCATTATTCACCAAAATATGTAATGTACCAAATTTTTGAACCGCATATTCAATTAACGACTTTGCTTCATTTTGATTACTCACATCACATCGATATGAGCACACTTCATATCCTTCATCTGATAACTCACGTGTCGTCTTTTGTAGATTCTCTTCATTTACATCGCTAATTAATACTTTCGCCCCTAGTTTTGCATAAACCCTTGCAATCTCTTTTCCAATTCCCTGTGCAGCTCCTGTTACAACAGCTGTTTTCCCATTTAAAAACTCCATTCCTATCCCCCATTTCTATTACTTATACTGTATATTTCGGCTTTTTGCTTTCCAATTCCTCTTTGTATAAAAAAGTCTATTTGTGTCAAACTAACTTTGCAACGTCGCATAAACGCAAGGAGATTGTGTCGAATGAACAAAAAGAATTTCAAACAAAGCAAAGCAACTGATGGCATTGATGTTGAGTTCTCTCGCGAACTCGCTGACCACAATGACTTAGAAGCAAACGCACGTGCAAATGCCGCTGATGCACGTCAAAAACGCCAGTCAACCGAAAAATAAGGTACATCACAACCTTATTCTTTTCAAAAGGGACCTACTACCCAACAAAATAAACCGAGAGACATCTCTCGGTTTATTTTCTATATTTTTTTGTATAATGAGCCAAAGTAAGCAACGGATATATATGAGCATAACTATGATAACGAATATAAAACCCACCTGGTAAACCTGTTCCAGTAGGATATTTTTCATTTACATAAGGGTTGGAGAGCAAATATGAAATACCTTTTCGAATGATTGGTGTTTCTTTTTCATAGTAAGAAATGAGAGCATCTAACGCCCATGCCGTTTGTGATGGTGTACTAAACGGCAAAGTAACAAATCTTTTTTCCACACTACTTTGGCAAGATTCTCCCCAGCCACCATCTTCATGCTGTATATGTTCAAGCCATAAAGCTGCTCGTTTTAATGATGGATCGCTAGATGGTATTCCTAGTGACCGTAAACCAGTCAACACTGCCCATGTACCATATATATAACAAATTCCCCATTTCCCATACCATGATCCATTTTCCTCTTGTACATTCATTAACCAATTTATCGCACTTTGTTTTTGTTTCTCGGGCAATTCATTTTGCGCATATGTCCCAAAAAACTCTAGCACTCTTCCTGTAATATCTGGTGTAGAAGGATCTGTAATCATATCACTTGCATTTTCGATTGGTAAATTTGCTAATATACGGCTCGTTACCCCTTTTTCAAAAGCTCCCCAACCACCATCATTATTTTGCAATCCTTTAACCCAATTAACCGCTCTCTTCCAAGCATTATCTACATTTTCGTCCCCTCTACTTCGCGCCAGTGCTCTTAACACAGCAGTTGTATCATCAATATCTGGAATCATCGTATTCACATCCGAAAAGCCCCAACCACCTGGGAATAGATTCGGTGCATGTACACTCCAATCTACTTTCTTCGTTTGCTGTTTTCTTAGTAAATACGCTGATGCATTTTGAATCACTTTACTTGCTTTCGGAACTTGAGCTTCTTGCAAAGCATAACTGAGTAAAGCTGTATCCCATACAGTTGACGGAGAGTTTTGCAAATGGCTCCCTCTCTCCATCTTCCATATATAAGATGCGATTCCCGTTATAGCCTTCTGAATAATTGGCGATTGAATAGAATGCCCTAATGCAAGTAAAGCATAAATCATATAAAACGAGGCAGTTGCGTAACTATATAATGTTCCATTTTCATCAATACGCTCTTTCATAAAACGTTCTACTTCCTCATATCCTTTATGATGCAAAGAAAGTGGATACGTTATAATTTTCTTCACCTCACTTAATAACGTTTGAAAAACTGGAGACCGATCCTCCCGAAACCATTCTCCGCCCCCGCCTGCAATGTGATTTAAATTTGGCAATAACTTTTTCCCTACTCGAAATCTTTTATTTAAACACAACATCATCGGAATTAAATGGATACGTGCTGAGCTACTCAATTCAAATATACTGAGGGGGGAATCGTTCTGCAGAAACATTATTGGTGTTGGCAAATGAAAGAGAGAAGGATATTCATATTCTCCATGAATCGCTAATAAAAACTTCGTCATAAAATGAGCACGCGCCACCCCCCCGCGCTCATTTATAAACATTTCCGCTCGCTTCATATTCGCATCTTCTTTTGTATATTTTTCCGATGCAAGTAAGGCAGCATAAGATTGAATTGTAGCAGATAAATTACCACCCACTTCATCTTCATACAATTTCCATGTTCCTTCATTTGTTTGGAGTGATGCTAATCTTTTTACAAACGGTTCTATCTCTTTATCTCTACCTAATAATTTTAATAAAAAAATCATATGACAATCTGTTAGTGGCGCTCCTTCAAAACAAAACCGCCACGTACCATCTTGCCGTTGCATCGTTTGAAGTGCAGTTGTTCTTCTCGCTATTTCTTCATGCACTTTTTCATATAATAACAAGTTACTCACCCACCCTTTCGAAATCCGTATAACGATATTCAAAAAGGTAGCTGAATATGTATGAAAACAAAGAAAAGCAGAACATATAAAATGTTCTGCTCATAAACAATATCCTACTCCGACAATAATCCCTAATAAAGCACCGACTACTACTTCATACGGTGTATGCCCAACAAGTTCATTTAACTTCTTATATTCTGTTTCTCTACCGTGAAAAAAGTCATTCAATATTTTTGCTTGTTTACTTACTGCAAGCCTTACTCCTGAAGCATCATACATAACAATAATGGCAAAAATAGCAGCAACCGCAAACATCGAGCTTTCCACACCTTCCACAACTCCAACTCCTGTAGCAAGCGCTGTAACTGTTGAAGCATGAGAACTTGGCATCCCACCTGAAGCAAAAAACTTTGCAAAATCAAATTCACCCGTTTTAACTAATTTAAAGACTACTTTCGTTAATTGTGCTAAAAACCATGAAATTACAGCTGCCATAAGCGGATCATTATGTAAAATTGTTTCCATGTTCTCAGCTCCTTACTGACTATAATGGAAATTCTATATAATATAAGTATAAAGAAAAATGCGTAGAAAATACTACGCATTATGATACTTTTGCTGATTTATTTTTTATAAATTTCGGTTGTTTCTGCACTAAAAACTTTGTTTTCGCTACCGAGAATACAAATAAAGCAACCCATATACAGAAAAATGCAATCATATGTGTAGATGTGAAATGTTCACCAAATACAAATACACCTAAAATTAAGCTAATTGTTGGCGCAATATATTGTAAAAATCCCACCATATAAAGCGGAATAAGTTGTGCTCCTTTTGCAAAATAAAATAGTGGTAATGCTGTTACAATACCTGCTCCTATTAAAAGTAACGTTGATAACATTGAAATAGATCCAAATGAGCCGAAACCATGTGCTCCTGTCATAACAAGATAAATGATCGCAAACGGCGTCACTAACATGGTTTCCATCGTAAGTCCAATTGTAGCATCATAGTTTAATAGTTTTTTCGTTAATCCGTATAATCCAAATGAAAAGGCAAGTGAAAGAGAAACCCACGGAATAGATCCGAAACGTACTGTTAAAATGACAACCCCTACTCCTGCTAAACCAACTGCAACATATTGCCAAAAGTTTAACTTTTCCTTTAAAACGACTGTACCAAGTAAAATACTAATAAGCGGATTAATATAATAGCCAAGACTCGCTTCAATAACATGATTATGATTAACGGCCCATATGTAAACAAACCAGTTTCCGCTAATCAAGACTGAAGCTATTGTTAATGACATTAATAATTTAGGTCGTTTAAAAAGATTCACAAATTCCCCAATAAACTGGCGAAACCTCTTCGTAACACCTAATACAAGTAACATAAAAACAAATGCCCAAACGATGCGGTGCACTAATATTTCATCTGCTGGAACTTCCTCAACCCATTTCCAATAAATCGGTAGAATTCCCCACATCGTGTAAGCACCAGCCGCATATAGTATCCCTTTTTTTTGCTCTGCTGATTGACTCCCCATCTTCCTTTTTCTCCTCTTCTCATTTTTTCTCCATTATACGGTCTCACATGCTCACTTTACCAATAATCAATCTGCATTTCTTTCGACATTTCTCATACAACGAATAATAAACATACCGTTATTACAACAAGTAACGGTATGCCGAAAACAAATTTCTTTTTATGAGTTTTATGATGAAACATATACATGCCGATCCAAGCTCCAACTGCTCCTCCAGCTGCCGCCGATAAAAACAACGTACTTTCTGGCGTTCTCCACTGTTTCTTCTTTGCTTTTCGTTTATCAAGCCCCATAAGGCTAAAAGCTATAACGTTAATAATAAGAAAATAAATCCATTTCATCGCTTTCTCTCCTTATGAAAAATTCGATTAATAGTAACACGAAAAAACGACGGAAACAACTGAAGAACTCTTTTTATCCAACTAGTTTCATTCCTTTTTCTTAATTAATTGCCTTCATATTTATATAACCAACTAAAATCGCAATTAAAGCATTTAAATAGAAAAACGTTATGAGCAGAATCTTATATTTCATTACATTCACCCACTACCATATCATCAAAAAAATTGCTCTCAATCACTTTCTCATCAAAATGAAGAACTACAATTAGCCCTACATATAAAGAAACAAAATTTAGAAACCATTCCCCATTCTCATCTTTCTTAGCTAAGCATTTAAATATCTCTTGAAATTGCATACGCTCGTCTGCAGCAACAACCGGACGCACACCAAAATATTTCAATACGAGATTCAGCTTCAGCTGCACGGATAATGATAAAATATATTTTAATAACTCCGTATACTCTGCACAATCTTTTTGACTATACAACTTCACAAGCTTTTGATGTAAAGTAGAAATCGATAATTCTTCGTCAGTCACTTTAGTTGCTTCTACCATTTCAATCATCTTTTTCATATTCATTACATTCACCCCTTCTGAAAAAATTCTAAAGCCAAAGAGTACTTAATTCAAAATGTACAATAATTGTGCGTTTCTCGTCTCTCGTTCTTCCTCACTGACTAAATCATACTTTTTTAGGAGGTGAAAAACATCATTTAATAATTTCTGTGAATGAATACCTTGCAAAAAACTCTTTAACTCTTTAAAGATCCCTTCAGGTAAAAAACTCTTTTGACTTTCAAGCTTATTCATCACATCTTCAATAGAATGATCAATGTTACATGCCATATTAAACTTCCCCCTCTATCCTCTATAAATAATATCCTCAGCTAACGATGTAAACACTTCTCCTACAAGAGAGTCTTCATCATATACAGATGAACCGTTATTTTCTTCTCGTTTTGCAAAAGGTATTTTCGCGATCACTTCTGTTTGCAATTGTTCTGCAAGCATTTCGCCGCCACCTTTTCCGAAGAGATAGTTTTTCGATCCATCTTGCTCTTCATAATAAGCCATATTTTCTACAATCCCTAAAATCTCGTGTTTCGTATGCTTTGCCATAACTCCTACTCTAGATGCTACGAACGAAGCTACATTGTGTGGTGTTGTAACGATAATTTCTTGCGCCTGCGGGATCATTGCTGCAACATCAATAGCAACATCTCCTGTACCAGGTGGTAAATCAAGAAGTAAATAATCTAATTCTCCCCAGTGCGTATTCGCAAGGAAATTTTGAATCCATTTATTTAACATCGGTCCGCGCCACATAACCGGGTTATTTCCTTCCGTAAAAAATCCCATCGACATAATTTTAACACCGTGACTAACGACCGGAATTGCTGTTTGATCAATCATCGTTGGTTTCTTATTCGTTTCCATCATAGCTGGAATACTAAAACCATATATGTCTGCATCTAATATCCCCACTTTTTTGCCCATACGAGCTAGTGCAGTTGCAAGATTAATTGTCACCGTTGATTTTCCAACTCCACCTTTTCCACTCGTTACAGTAATAAACCGTACTCCTGAATCAAGGCGAAGCATGCTCGGCATACCAGTTTCTGTTCTACTATTTTTCTTTAACTTCTCTGTTAAAGCTGCACGTTCTTCTTGTGTCATAGAACCAAATGTTACATCCACTTTAGAGGCACCAATTGCGTGAAGTGATTCTTCAATATCTTGTTGAATTTTTGCTTTTAACGGACAACCTTGTATTGTTAGTACTACTTCAAGTTTAACCTCTGTTCCGTTCATTTGTATATTTCTAACCATATTTAATTCTACAACACTTTTGTGTAACTCTGGATCCTCTACATGTTTTAATGCATTTATTATTTGTTCTTGAGTAAGCATAGAACTCATCCCTTCTCTTATTCTAATTTATATACAACATCTTCTTGGCGCTTCATCTGTTGAAAAAGCTTATTACCCTCCGCTAACGGGCGGGATTAATGCGACTATATCTCCTACTTTTATCATCTCTTCATTCGTTACAAACTCTTCATTAATTGCAACCATTACTGTATCCAAGGATTGCAAATGATAACTATCTTTCAACCATTCTTTTAATTGCCCAACAGTCATTTCTTGTTTTTCTGAAATTATTAATTGATCCAATCCAACTTCCTCACGCAAATTTGCGAACAATAAAATTGTAATCATCTTCTCATTCTTCCTTCTTTGGTTTTCCTTCTGGATATGGTGTGTTTTCAAGTTGATCTCCAACCCACATCGTTCCATCTTCCCGAAATTCTTTTTTCCAAATTGGAACGATTCGTTTTATACGTTCAATCGCGTACTCATTCGCTTCATAAGCTACTTTACGATGCGGTGATGAAACTGCAATGACTACCGCAATATCCATGATTTCTAGCCGCCCTACACGGTGCGTAATTGCTACTTTTGCATCCGGCCATCTTTCACTAATTTCTTCACCAATTCTCATAAGTTGTTTTACTGCCATCGGTTTATATGCTTCATACTCTAAATGTAGCGTTCGTTTTCCTTTTGTAAGTTCTCTCACGGTACCAATAAATGTTGTAATCGCACCCGCTTCCCTTCTTGCGACTTTATTCGTTACTTCTTCAACTAAAATCGGATTATCTACAATCTCAAATAACACTTGTCCCATTAGAACCACCTCTCACTTTATGAAATGTCCAAGGCCATTCACTACCTTCGTTATCTTCTAATAAAAGAACATCGACAAACATATCTTTTTTATATCCTCTTGTCCCGCCCGGCAATACGATAAACACGTTTGATTCTGCCAATGAGGAAACTGAGCTAGATTTATCAAAACCTGATGGATAAGCTATTAATTTCCCCTCATCATATTGCAATTTCGCTCGTACAAATCTTGTAAATGGATTCGGTTTTAGAAAATCTTCTCCTAATAACGCTTTTTCTCTTTTTAAATGTACTTTTTCACTAAACATATACGCCCGAATACACGGTCTTACGAATAATTCAAACCCTACATAACAAGCTGATGGATTTCCTGATAAACCAAATAATAACTTGCCATTTAATTGTGCTACAGTCGTAACACTCCCTGGCCGCATTGCAACTTTATTGAAAAGAACAGAGGCACCTAACTTTTCGTAAATAGCTGGTAAATAATCGTAATCTCCTACTGATACACCGCCCGTTGTAATTAACATATCCACTTGCCCAAGCGCTTCTTTCACAGCTGTAAAACATGTATTAAAATCATCACTAAACTTCCCAAAATATTTTACTCTGCCGCCTGCTCTTCGAATTTGAGACAATATCATATACGTATTACTATTTCGGATTTTCCCTGGCTGTAATGAATCATCGACATCAAGCAATTCACTCCCAGTCGCTAACAGTCCAATTACAGGCTTTCTCGCAACTGGCACTTCACTATAACCGAATGTAGCAAGAAGAGCTGAAATACCTGGATTAATGTACGATCCTTTCTTTGCAAGAACCGTTCCTTTACGAGCATCTTCACCTTGAAAAGAAATATTGTCGCCCTTTTTGAATGATCGCTTCACTTCCATATAATTGTTGCCATTCTTCTCATATTGACGAGTCAGCTCTAACATAACAACCGCATCACACCCATTCGGAATTTGTGCTCCCGTCATAATTCGAACTGCTTGAAACGGACCTACTTTCTCATGGAATAGCGATCCTGCACCAATTTCACCCACTACTTCAAATACAATTGGCGTTTCATAACTTGCTAAATTAGTATCTTCTGCTCGAATAGCAAATCCGTCATACGGCGAACGATTAAATGACGGTACATCATGGTCAGCTATTAAATCCTCTGCTAATATACGTCCATAAGCTAATTCAATTGGTAATAGCTCCTTTAAGCCTTTATCAGCAAATCCCATCACTTTACGAACAGCTTCTTCAACCGTAATTGGCACTCTTCTTTCCATTGTTGACACCCTCTCTATTAACCGAATACGCGATAATATAGTTGTTTCGCTTTCGAAATATCATTTGTACCATGAATAAAAACACGACCATCTCGAAAAACAACCACGCGGTAATCATCGAATTGGCAAGATAGTAAATACGGATTCCGATCTACTTTCCCCAGTTTTTGTAATACTTTTTCTATATCATCAAAATTGTATTTCCTATTGTCTACTGTTCTAATTTGAACTGTATTTCTTCCGCATAAAACAGCTGCTTTCGTTTGATTTT
The DNA here is from genome assembly GCF_038006965.1 of Bacillus sp. FSL K6-1338. Lineage (NCBI taxonomy): Bacteria > Bacillati > Bacillota > Bacilli > Caryophanales > Bacillaceae > Bacillus > Bacillus sp. FSL K6-1338. Next base: position 3,434,314 of record NZ_JBBOWI010000001.1, read on the forward strand.
CGTATGATAAATAAGGATAAGTTCGATTCAAACCGCATGAGAGACAAGCGTCTGTTGTTATTTTCCCTAATTTTATAAAATGATTTTGATTACTCCATATATCAAACATGAAAAATGTTTTTCTAATTGCTGAGAAATCTTCCACTAAAATTTTGAGTGCTTCTGCCAATTGATATGCTGCGACGATTTGAACAGTCGGGCTAATAATTCCAGCGGTATCACATGTCACACCTGTAACAGGAATATTTTTCAGCATACAATGTAAACACGGTGTCTCTTGCGGAATAATTGTATAACTCATACCATACGATCCAACGCAAGAACCATATACCCAAGGAATATTATGTTTTTGTGATAAATCATTTATTACAAATCGAATATCAAAATTATCTGTTGCATCAATGATTACATCTACATTTTTTAATAGACCTTCCATATTTTCTGAAGTTGCATCCATTACGAAAGCATGTATTTGTACTTCCGAATTAATTTGTTCTAACCGATTTTTTGCAGCAATTGCTTTCGGCATTTTCTCTCTCGCATCTTGTTCAGAGTACAATTGTTGCCTTTGTAAATTACTCCATTCAACGTAGTCACGATCAATAATCGTCAACTTGCCAACACCTGCACGTACGAAACTTTCGGCACTTGCACTTCCTAATGCGCCTGCCCCTACAATTAACACATGTTTATTTCGAATTTTTTCTTGTCCTTTACTCCCAATTGGTTTGAACAACTGTTGTCGTGAATACCGATCAGCCATTACATACCCTTCCTCTCAAGAACTCTATTTCATATTAGAATGTTGTTTCTGATAACAAGCAAAGTAAGCAAAACCAACAAACCCAGCTCCTCCAATTACATTTCCGATAAAAACAGGAACAAAATTTTTAGCCAAATCCATCCACGTTAGATGACCAGCAAAAATAACAGCGGAAATGACAAACATATTTGCTACTACTTGCTGAAATCCAATCACTACAAATGCCATAATTGGAATCCAAATTCCGATGATTTTTCCGACAAAATCACTCGTCCCGTAAGCGAGCCAAAGAGCAAGACAAACGAGCCAATTACAACCAATTGCTAAAATTAAAGTTCTTCCAAATGATTCATGTAACTTCCCTTCCGCTATTGCTACTGTTTTATTTAAATACTCTCCCTCTGTTAATCCGCCAAGATGTCCAAAGCAATACGCAACGAAAATTGCCCCAATAAAATTCATGAGAGTAATCCAAACCCAGTTATTCAGTACACTTATCAATGTAATTTTCTTTGCATAAAGCGCCATAGACAGTGACATCATATTTCCCGTAATTAATTCTCCTCCTGCTAATACTACGAGCATAAGTCCAACAGGAAATACCGCTCCTCCTAAAACATTCACTAGACTCCCCCAGCGCTCAGGTAAATTCCCTAAAACTCGAATGTTAAGTAAAAAACCTATCGCAATAAACGCTCCTCCTAAAAAACCGAGAATAAGCATCGCTGGCAATGTCTGTCTTACTTTTTGAACACCGGCCTCAATGACAAGCTCAGCAATTTGTTCCGGCTTATGAAATGCCATTACCCATTCCTCCATTTTCTCCAAATAAAAAAGCAGCTTCAAAAAACCTCCTCAAAATAAAGGTTTTTGAATGCTGCTTAATTTCTCTGCACATCTTTTACAGAGATATCAATCATCACTTTTACTATAAAATAGAAAATCCACAACTCTTGTAAATTCCCCATTTTTCACTATGACGCTAGCTTTATATATTAACCACCGATATGTGACATTTCAATTTTAGGTATTGTATTCTTATTTTTATGATTTAAGCGTTCATCTGAATAACGATCTTCCCTATTATTCCATATATCGCGTACTACATCTGTAATGTCCTCATCTGTATGTTCAGAACGAAGCAATTCTCTTAAATCATTTCCTTTAGAAGCAAATAAGCAAGTATATAATTTTCCTTCTGCAGAAATACGAGCTCTCGTACATGATGAGCAAAAAGAATCTGTTACCGATGAAATAATACCTATTTCCTCGTCGCTTCCTATATAACGATACCTAGTAGCCACTTCACCAGAATAATTTGCTTCTATCCGTTCTAACGGCATAACTTGATGAATCGTATCTACTATTTCTTGTTTAGAGACGACCTCTTTTAAATCCCAACCATTATAATTTCCAACGTCCATATACTCAATAAAACGAAGAATATGCTTGTTTTCCTTAAAGTATTGCGCCATCTGCAAAATGTCCTGTTCGTTTTTTCCCTTTTGAACGACCATGTTTATTTTAATTTTCATTCCAACTTCAGCTGCAGCCTGTATTCCTTCCAGAACCCTTTGCACTTTGCTCCTATTACCATTTAAATAGAAAAACCGCTCTTCTTCTAAGGAATCTAAGCTAACTGTTACACGTGATAGTCCCGCCTTATATAAATCAGGAGCAAATTTTTTAAGTAACGATCCATTGGTTGTTAAACCGATATCTTCTACACCATCTATTTTATGAAGCCGCTCAATAAGCTTTGGAAGCCCTCTTCTAAGTAACGGTTCTCCGCCTGTAATCCGTAATTTTCTCACACCTAAAGAAACGAAAATACGTGTTATCCTTTCAATTTCATCAAAAGATAAAATTTTGTCATTAGACAAAAACGAGTAATCAGGACCAAATATTTCTTCTGGCATACAATATCGACAGCGAAAATTACAGCGATCAGTAACTGAAATACGTAAATCCTTTAACGGACGTTGCAACTTGTCTAATGTAACTGATTTCATCTTCATTGCCTCACTTTTATTTTATATTTAAAACACGCTCTGGATGGGTATACACATTTAAGGATTGATTACGAATAAATCCTATTGTCGTAATACCTAAATCTTCCGCTAGTTGCAAAGCTAACTCAGTTGGAGCTGATTTTGATAGTATAATTTCACAACCGATTTTTGCAACTTTCAATAATATTTCCGAAGAAATACGACCACTAAAAACAATGATTTTATCTTTTATAGAAATATCGTTTTTTAAACAATAACCGTAAATTTTGTCTAGTGCATTATGCCTACCAATATCCATTCGGCTTAAAATAATACCATTCACATCACATAAAGCTGCATTATGAACCCCGCCAGTATGATGAAACGTATCCGCAGATTGCTGCATTTCTTTCATTAACCGAAAACAATCATCGGCAGCAACCTGTACATGGACACCCTTCATCTTTTTTGCACTTAGTGCATCATTTGCAAAAACAAATCCTTGCCTACTCATACCACAACAAGACGTAATATATCGTTTATTTTGCATTTGTTCATAATACGGATTTACTTTTGTCGTTGTTACATGTACAAATCCTTCTTTCTCCTGCACCCATACACTATCAATATCTTCATACTTTCGAATGATTCCTTCAGATGCTAAGAAGCCTATTACCATATCTTCTATATATTCTGGAGTACTAACCATTGTAACAAACTCCTGTCCGTTCATTTTAATGGTGACAGGAAACTCTGTTACAATGCTGTCCTCTATATGCTTAAATACCTCTTGTTCATAACGAAAGATTTCTCTTTCTACCTGTATCGGTTTCACGATCAGTATCCTTCTCTCACGTTATATTTTTATCAAAAACAAATACCGAAACTGCAATATCTTCTTCTACTTTCATATCTGAAAACAAATTCACTAATTTCGCGCCAACAAGTTCCTCCAAATGTTCACGGGAATTCGCAGCATACACTTCTTGAATCATTTTTGTTCTAGCCAGATGAACCATTTCCGCACCGTCCATCGTACTTGAAATAAATTTTTCAGTAGGTGTTAAGTTTCCATAAAGAGTCGCTATAGCCATATTTTCTGCAAAAACAGTATGAATTCGTTCCGGTCCTTTTCCGAAAAGTTCCTTTCGAAGTTTTCGGATCATATCATTAAATTCATGTACTTTTTTTGACATACAATTATACCTCCCAAAAGCCTCATTTTACTTTATTATATATTTTACCAAAATGAGCCTTCCGCCCAAACTATTTCGTACAAATATTTGGGCGAAAAGGTTCACTTCATGAAGTTTATTCGTCTTTTAACCCTTTCCCCATTCCTTTTAAGAAATGAAGCCCAAACCCGATCGCACGGTTAATATCTGGGTCTTTCAATACTTTCATAAGATCGAATACCCCTACTTTTTTTTTACTTTCTAGATGTTCATTACCTTCTTCTAGCCCGACTAATAAACTACCTATAAGCTTTTTCGTAAGTTCTGGGTCAAGTTCAGTTAACGCACCTGCAGCGCCCATCATATTATTAATTAAATTTGTAACAGGCTCACGAGTTACTTGACCTAGAACAATCTTCGCAATTGGTTCTTTCGCTTTTAGCATAGAATTTGCAGCTTCTAGCATTCCAATGTCATTTAATTCCCCTACTATATTAAACATCTGATTTAGAGCTTCTTCATTATTAGTTAGAAGCTCTTTTAAATCATCTAACTTTTGCTGTTTTATTTCTTCCTCAGTTAATTCTTGTTTTTGAATCATTTTTATAGGTGCAGCCATAGTTTTCTCCTCCTACTTATCCGTTAAATGCACATACCCTGTACGTGCCCACTTACGATGTACCTCAATTCCAGCTTGAGGGTGACGTTTTTTATTGCGTGGGTTCGCTTTTGGCATCGGATTTTCGCCATCAACTTCTAACACTTCCATACGTACTTTCGTTTGTTTATACGCAGGTGTATTCGTACGTACATCCACAGCAGGACCTGTTAAGAAATTAATTGCCGTTTCGTTATCTGTAGAGTTCATCGGTAAATATAACTCATTCGCTTTTACACGATCTGTAACGAGTGCACGTAATTTTAATGCTCCAAAAGGAGAGACAAGACGAACTAACGAACCCGTTTTTACGCCACGTTCTTTTGCAAGGTCTGGAGAGATTTCAACGAAAACACCAGGTACTTTCGTTTGAATACCTGTTGATTTATTTGTCATATTCCCTTCATGGAAATGCTCAAGCATACGACCGTTGTTAATGTGAAGGTCGAACTCCGCTGGAAATTCAGCTGGACGTACCCAGTCAGCAATCGCAAAACGAGCTTTTTTATCTGGGAAGTTAAATCCATCTTGGAACAGAAGTGGTGTATTTGTTCCATCAAAACTTCCCCAATGGAAACTGTTCCATCCTTCAAGCACTTCATAGTTCGCTTGCGAGAATAATGGTGATAAACTTGCCATTTCAGCAAAGATTTCACTTGGGTGGCTATAATTCCAGTTTGCCCCTAGTTTATTCGCAACCTCCTGGACGATCCACCAGTCTGGTTTCGCATCTCCTAACGTAGGAAGAACTTGATATAATCTTTGGACACGGCGCTCTGTATTTGTGAAAGTACCTTCTTTCTCAAGAGATGGCGCTGCTGGTAATACAACATCTGCATATTGAGCAGTTTTAGAAAGGAAAACATCTTGCACAACGAAGAAATCAAGGCTCGACAACACTTCATGTACATGATTTGCATTAGAATCTACAAGAGCCATATCTTCTCCGACAAGATACATTGCTTTCATTTTTCCTTCGTCAATTGCGTGAAGCATTTCAATATTATTAAGACCTGGTTCACTATCAATTTTCACTCCGTAAGCAGTTTCAAATTTCGCACGTTCCATTTCGTTAGTAACGTGCTGATATCCTGGAAGCCATCCTGGTAAAGTACCCATATCACAAGCACCTTGTACGTTATTGTGACCTCGAAGTGGGTATGCACCTGCTCCTGGACGACGATAGTTCCCTGTTGCAAGAAGTAAGTTTGAAATTGCAGCGGAAGTATCAGAACCACCTGTATTTTGCGTTACCCCCATACCCCAAAGGATACATGTACCATCTGCATCACGAATCATTTCAGCCATTTGAATAAGTGTTTCTTTTGAAATACCTGTTACTTCTTCTGCATATGCAAGTGTATATTCTTCTAGACTTTCTTTGAAATCTTCAAAGAAGTTTACATTCTCATTAATAAATTCCTGATCATGCCAACCTCGATCAATCATATATTTTGTAACAGCCATTAACCAAACTTGATCTGTTCCTTGTTTTGGACTAATAAAGACATCTGATCGCTCTGCCATTTCTGTTTTACGAAGATCAGCTACAATTAACTTTTGTCCGTGTAATTTATGTGCACGTTTAATACGTGTAGCTAAAACAGGATGACCTTCTGTCGGATTACATCCTACAATAATAACAAGACCAGATTGCGCAATATCTTTAATCGTTCCTGCATCACCGCCCATACCAATTGTACGGAACAAACCATCCGTTGCTGGTGATTGGCAATAACGTGAGCAGTTATCAATATTATTCGTTACAAATACTTGTCGAGCTAATTTTTGAATTACATAATTATCTTCATTTGTAATTTTAGAGGAAGAAATAAATCCGATAGAACCTTTACCGTACTCTTCTTTAATAGTACCTAATTTATTTGCAACTACATTCAGTGCTTCTTCCCATGTAGATTCAACAAACGTTCCATTTTTACGAATTAAAGGTTTTGTAATTCGTTCTTTAGAATTTACGAAATCCCAACCAAATTTCCCTTTTACACAAGTGGAAATTGCGTTAACTGGTGCATCTGAAGATGGCTGTACTTTAAGGATTTTACGCCCCTTCGTCCACACTTCAAACGAACAACCTACACCACAAAATGTACATACTGTTTTCGTTTTCTTCGTACGAGTATCACGCATGGCCGCTTCCACTTCTGATACCGCAAAAATACCGCTATATCCAGGCTCAACTTCTTTAATTAAATCTACCATCGGTTCAAGAATATCTGGTTTTAATCCCGTCATAAATCCAGCTTCACCGAGCATCGTTTTCTCCATTAAAGCGTTACAAGGGCAAATCGTTACACATTGACCACAGCTAACGCATGAAGAATCATTAATATTTACTCCTTCATCCCAAATAACTCGTGGGCGTTCCGCTTCCCAGTCTATCGATAACGTTTCATTTACTTGTAAGTTTTGACACACCTCAACGCATTGACCGCATGCAATACATTGATTAGGGTCATAGCGATAAAACGGATGCGTCATATCAACTTCACTTACATCTACTTTCGGTTCATAAGGATATTTTTGATGTTCAATTTCCATTAATTCTGCTGTATTATGCAGTTTACAGTTCCCATTGTTGTTGTCACATACTGTACAGTATAATAAATGATTTTCTAGTAACCGATCCATCGCCTCTGTTTGTGCTTCTTTTGCGCGAACAGAAGCACGCTCAACGTTCATACCTTCCGTTGCTATCGTCGAACAAGAACGCATTAACTTTCCGTCAACTTCTACAATACAAGTGTCACATGTTTGAATAGGATCTACTTCCGGCACGTAACAAATTTGCGGATGTTCAATCCCGTTCTCATTAATAACACCCAATATCGTTGAACCAGGCTCCGCTGTATACTTTTTTCCGTCAATTGTAATATGAACCATGTTGTCATTCATGGTCTTTCCCCCTTTTTGAGAATAAAAAAAACTCCACCACGAAAATATACGCACCACATTTTGGGCACGCTATCATCATGGTGGAGTAGTTTATTAGCACATCTTGCTAAAATACCAATCCATTTATTCATAAATAAAACGATAGATTCATAACAGGTCATATCACGATTCCATCTTTAACACTATAATTATAGCGTTAAATGTACAAATATACAATATAAATTTTAAACTGCGCATATGTCTGTATGTAACTATCCATAATAACCCATATAAAGTTCAACGAGGAATAAGGTGAATATATGGGATCTTTTCGAAAATGGATAAGGGGCGAAAAATCTTTCTCTACACATGAGCAATCTGAAACTGTATTAAATAAAGAAATTTCTTCCTCCATGCCGCTTAATCTTAAACACTTATCCAAATTATTTAGTGGTATTCCAGAATTAATTACACGCACTTTCCCGTTAAAAAACGGAAAAGAAGCTGCTCTTATATATATGGAAGGACTTGTAGATAAAACTGTTATTAATGTAGATATTCTTCGTCCTCTCTTATTTAAAGAATGGAATGAAGATGATTTTTGGGAATCTTCTGTTTCTATAGGGAATATTAAAAAAGTTCAGAAGTGGATAGACATTGAGCAATCTCTCTTACATGGCAAAAGTATTTTATTTATAAACGGGCAATTATCAGCTTTAGAACTAGATACACAAGCGGCGCCAAAAAGGAGTATTGAAGAACCTACAACAGAGACTTCCATAAAAAGCTCACACGAAGGATTTAATGAAGTGGCAAGTGATAGTATCGCACTTATTCGTCGCTATATTCCAAATCGCGAATTAAAAGTGAAGGAATTCACTGTTGGCGAACGAGCAACCTCTAAAGTTTTTTTACTTTATCTTGCAGATGTTGCAAACGAAGATGTTGTACAAGATATGGCATGCCGCATTGAATCAATCAAAGTAGATGCTATTCTTACTACCGGTGAATTAGAAGGATTTGTTGAAGATAATTCCTATACTCTCTTCCCACAATTGTCTATCACTGAACGTCCTGACACAACGGCACATCATATTTTGAATGGGCGAATCGCTGTTGTTGTAGATCGCTCACCAGGCGTATTAATAGGACCTATGACCTTTTCATCCTTTTTTCAGACGATAGATGATTACAGCTTCAGACCTATGATTCCATCTTTTATACGACTTCTTCGTTTCACTGGGCTATTTATTGCAATATTTGCTCCTGCTCTTTATATTGCTATGATTTCCTTCCATTATGAAGTAATTCCGCTCAAATTGTTGTTAACGATTGGAGAATCTCGAGCCAAAATTCCTTTCCCCCCCATATTAGAAGCTTTATTAATGGAATTAGTTCTCGAAATGCTCCGAGAAGCAGCGATTCGGCTTCCTGGGCCTGTTGGACAAACAATCGGCGTCGTAGGAGGAATTGTAATTGGACAAGCTGCGGTTCAAGCTGGGATTGTTAGTAACGTTATGGTTATCGTCGTATCAATTACTGCGGTTGCCTCTTTCATTATTCCTAACTTAGAAATGTCAGCAGGAATTCGGCTTCTTCGATTCCCAATGATGATAGCAGCCTCTTTATTTGGCGTCATTGGAATTATGGTTGGAATGGCAATCATTATCATCCATATTCTTTCTATGGAATCACTTGGTGTGCCATATGGTAGTCCTTTTTCTCCGTCATATGCTTCGGACTTAAAAGATACCCTTGTACGTTTCCCATGGAAAATCATGAAGAAACGGCCACTATCTCTACAATTAAAACAAAATAACCGGCAAAGCGATGTTGAGGAAAAGGAGGAGAATAAGTGACAAAACGTGCAAAGAGGGAAATCACTTTATTTCAATACATTTTAACTATTAGTGGTGTTCAAGTCGGATTTGGCGTACTTACACTCCCGCGTGAAGTTGCACAAGGGGCGAATACAGATGGCTGGATGTCTATTATTATCGGATGTGTCATTACTACTTTAGTCAGTCTATGTATTGTAAAAATTATGGAAAAACATCCAGGATATACTTTACTTGATGTGCTGATACGCTATCTTGGAAAATGGCTAGGAAGAGTAGTAATGATTTTTTGGATTTTATATGCTGTACTCGCAGCTGTTTCCTTAATTTTTTCCCTCTTATACGTTATTCATATTTGGATTTTACCTAGATCTCCTATGTCTTTAATTATGATTTTGCTATCTATTCCAATGCTTATGCTTGCATGTAAAGGAGCACTTATTATTAGTCGTTTTGCTGTTTTCACTGTCATCTTTACACTTTGGATGCCATTATTATTATTTATTCCTCTTAAAGATGGGCATTTTATATATCTACTTCCTCTTATCAAGGAAGGATGGCTACCAATTATAAACACCGTGAAATCAACTATCATTGCGTTTCTCGGATTCGAGTTTTCGTTTGTCCTTTATCCTTATTTAACTAACAAAGCATCTGCAAAAAAAGGAATCGTTATTGCGAATTTGATTACGTTATTTATTTATCTTCAAATCACGTTCGTTTCTTTTATTTATTTTAGTCCAGATGGTATAACAAAGTTTTTATGGCCGACACTTTCTCTTGTTACACCGTTTCACTTCTCATTTCTTGAGCGATTTGAAATTATCTTTTTGTCATTTTATCTCTTTATTATTTTTGATTCCTGTATTCCTTATATTTTCACTGCTTCAGATGGAATTAATCAATTACTTAACAAAAAAGGCAGTTCATTACCTATTTATTTTTTATTATTCGGATGTATTTTCATCTTATTCTTTTATATCCCTTCTTCTTATCAGATAAGTGCGTTGCGGGAATTTTGGGGAACTGCTAGTTATTTTATCGTTTTTCTATTCCCAGTGGTATTTCTCTTATACATGACACTTTATCAGCATTGGAAAAGGAGAAAAATTTAAATGAGACGTTGTATTCATTTTATTATATTTTGTTTCCTCATAATTTTTTTAGTAGGCTGTGAAGATCGGCTTGATTTAGAAAAACAATCCATCTCATTAATTTACGGTTTTGACGCAAAACCAAAAGGAAAATTAATTGTGTATCACGTAAACCCTATTTTTAATGAAGATGTAGAGAAAAAGTACGAAATTCATGAAGCGAAAGTACATACACCCCGAGAAGCAAAAGATACGTTTAACAGTTCAAGCAGCGGTTTAGTGTCCACAGAAAAGTTACAGCTCATATTGTTTAGCACAAATTTTTTAAAACAAGAAGGAGCTATGCCTTATCTGGATGTTTGGTATCGCGATCCTAAAAATACAGGAAATATGCGCATGGTTGCAGTAGATGGCCCCATTTCTTCTGTTATATATAATAATTTCAAAGATAAGCCTGCTCTTCCTGAATATTTAACAGATTTAATTAATACGAACAAACTATACAATCGGACCGTGTTTACGACATTCCATGAATTTCATAGACAAACTTTTAATAAAGGCGTAACTCCTGCTATTTCAGAAATAAAAAAAGGGAAGAAAGATGTTATTGTTACCGGTTCGGCACTATTAACTTCTCGTGGAACTTATAAGATGTCTTTAAATCGCTATGAAAGTGCCCTTCTTCTTATGGTGCAAAAGAAAGCTAATATACCCGTTTCACTTACAATGAAAATCCCCTCTAATTTAGTTGAAAGTAATAGCCATCTAAAAGATACAAAAGGCGACGATTTCATAACAATAAACGTTCTTAGTATGAATCATGATATCGATACAGACTATAGCGATAACCGCTTCAAATTTAATATTAAAATGGATTTAAAAATTGCCGTATCTGAACTTACATTCAACATGGATATAGATAAAGATAGAAAGAAATTAACTTCTCTTATTACAAAACAACTAAACAAAGATTTAAACGAATTAATCTACAAAATTCAAAAACAGCAACTCGATCCATTCGGATTTGGTGATTATGCGAGAGCATTTCACTATAAAGAATGGAAACAAGTTGAAGATGATTGGCCACGTGCCTTTTCAAAAGCTAATGTGAAAGTAGCACCAACTATTAAAATTTTAGAAAATGGGATTATTAAATAGAAAAAACACACTACTTGTTCTTATATGAATAAGTAGCGTGTTTTCATTTCCATTACAAGTATTATTTCAATGGACTATACTCTATTTCCATTTCTAACATTACTATGTTTTTTAGCATATACAAAATATATGAAAACGCCTATTATAATCCATGCCACAAAACTAATTAAAGTAAGCTTAGAAAGGTTCAAAGCCAAATATATACAACTTACTATTGAAACAATAGGTAAAAAAGGTACTAGAGGGGCACGGAATGGCCTCTTCATATCAGGATGTGTCTTTCTTAATACAATGACAGCTATAGATACAAACACAAATGCTGTTATCGTTCCCATATTCACTAAATTAGCTAATAAATTCAAATCCACTAATCCCGCTAATAAAGCTGCTAGTATACCTGTAACCCACGTATTAAAAAATGGAGTTTGTAAACGTTTATGGACACTTGAAAGTCTTTTTGGTAACAGTCCATCTCGACTCATCGAATAAGATACACGAACAAATGCAAACATAGCTACTAACAGAACTGTTGTTAGCCCTGCTATCGCTCCCACCGATAACAACCCAGCAATTCTATCTTCTCCTACAGTGCGCAACGCATATGCAACCGGATCAGCAACATTTAATTCCGTAAACGGAACCATTCCAGTTAGCACGAATGAAACACCTACATATAGAACGGTACAAATGAACAAGGAAACAAGTAGCCCAATTGGCACGTTACGTTGTGGACGCTTCACTTCCTCTGCGGCTGTTGCAACTGCATCAAATCCTAAAAAAGCAAAAAATACAGTAGCAGCGCCCCCTACCACACCGTGAAAACCAAACGGTAGAAATGGTTGCCAATTCTCTGGTCTTACATATTGTGTCCCTACAACAATAAATCCTACAATAACAGCCAGTTTAATAATAACCATTATATTATTAATTCGTGCACTTTCTTTTGCACCACGGCTTAATAAAAATGTAACAACTAAAATAATAAGAACTGCTGGTAAATCAATGATTCCACCCTTCTCCATTCCTGGTGCCGAAGCAAAAACCGTAGGAATGTGAATATTAAAACCTAGTAGCAGTGACTGAAAATATGCTGACCAGCCTGCTGCAACCGCAGAAGTCGCTAATAAATACTCCAGCATAACACACCAGCCAACTATAAATGCAAAAATCTCACCTAGTGTCATATATGTATATGAATATACACTTCCCGAAACTGGAACTGTAGATGCAAATTCAGCATAACAGAAAGCTACACATGCACATATAATTGCCGCTAATACAAAAGATAATACAATCGCCGGACCAGCATGTTTCGCTGCTACAATACCAGTTAATACGAAAATACCTGTACCAATAATTGCTCCAATACCTAAAAGAGTTAAATCAATCGCTCCTAAAGTTTGATTCAATACTTTTTTCTTTTCTTCATCCATTGCTTTCTTTATGAAAAGACTCATTCTTTGAAACCTCTTTTTCAAGTTTATCTCTTACTTGTTACATTCTTTATTACTGTTCTATTTTAAAAATAAAAATATACATAGTTCACTTCCCTTATAGACTTAGTAACCCGTCTCAATAAAAACAGAAAAATCAATCTCTTTATACCGTATTGAATTTTCAAAATATTAATCATACCAAAAAACCATTAAGAATGCTGATTGAATTTATCATACAATTAATTATATTGTCAATAATAAATCACTCAAAAATAATCGGTTGATTATGTATCAAATGTTATTTTTATACATAATCATTTTCTCAAAAACATTGTTGTTTCCCACCTTAATATTCATATTCATTTTATTACATTGATTTTCATACAACCTTCATTACATACAATGTAATGAAAATCATAATAACCTCAAATTAATTATTATTCAAAAATAATAATTAATTTGAGGTTATTTCACCATTTTAATACTAACAAAAAAGTGCAGATTTTCATCTGCACTTTTTTTATTCTTCCACTTCAGCTTCTGCACTACTATTTTCAAGATGCTCCTTCTGAGCTTCCTCTTGCAACTCTGCTGAAATCATCCCATAATAAAGTTCCGGATATAACCCAAATATTTGATATACACTTCCTAAAAACGGCATCAGAATCCCTCTTTTCTAAAGTTGTATTGCCACTTTTAAGGATTCCCTTTTCATTCACTATACATTCGTTTTTGGCGTTTCTTCTTCATCTTGAATACTTAATAAATTTTGCCATTTTTTATACGGAGCGCTATTTGGATCTACATATCCTTTCGCATGCGAGCGATCCCACAATTGTTTAATAAACATTTCTTTCTCTTTCTTTGCAACCATATCAGCACCTGTACCGTAATAGTTCTGGAAATACAACTCGATTTCATCAAGGAATAGTCTTAATAATTCATCTGATGTTTCTTCTAACGTCGGATCATACTTCGCTTCACGGTCATACATTAAAATCATGTCTAAAAGATTGTGGACATGTTCTTTTCTAAGCCATCTTACATCTTGGGCTCCTAATACGAACGGATGTGTATATAAATGTCCACCTTGTATCATCGCCTTTTCTTGCTCTTCTTCAAATCGTGACAAGATGTTTTCATAAATAAACGGATTATGAAGCAATGCTCTGTGTAATTTATAACTTTCGCTTGAAATATTTTTCCCCATCGACTGAATTAAAAAGCTACGTCCCACACCGTTATATTGATACACAAACTGTCCATCAACAGCAACTAAACTAATCCAGCGATACATATATGCGTATAGTAATGCACGATTACATTTATCATAATCTAATTTTGTTTGAGTCGCATTCAAATCTGGCATAAAGGCTGGTAAGTGCCAATACTTATCTAAATGCGGCGTTAAACTAGATTTTTTACTATTTAATTTGTTTACACGGCGATAATACGATTGGAAATAGTCCCCTTTATCATTCATAAATCCGTTTGAAATATGTCCTGATGATAATTTAGGAAAGTCTTGCAGCGATAAGCCGTAATGTGCTCGATAACAGATCACTTCAAATGGCGAAAAGGCTTCATGTACTGTATCTTTTTCTTTAAACATTTCTTGAATTAATTCCTCTTGCAGCTCTTTCTTTAAAGAAGGATGTATACCCCAATATTGTAATTCCCTATGATGAGCAACTTTCGGAACGAATGGACTCGCTAAATGGAACAGGTCTTCAATTTTTTCACGAACGTATTCATCGCGATCACGTTTCTTATAATCCGCTTCTTTTCGCAACGCCTCAATGATATTCAGTTCTAATTTATCACGATAGCGTACTTGCAGTTCGTCATAACAATAGCTCAGTATATGTTCTCGGTAGAAATCCTCTACCTTTTTCGACTGAATCTCTTCTGATTTCGCATCACGACAATATTCCCCGTACAAACTCATATAAATTTCCGCTGATATATCTTTTGGTAGTACACCTAAATTTAAATGTTGCTGCATATCTTGCCATATCTTTTCTTGCAGCTGTTCCTCAGCTAATACATATACATTCGTCGGGTTTGTTTTCCCTTCAAATTCCTTACTGCGCTTTTGGATTTCAAACAATAAATTTTCACGTGTTTCATGTAAATTATCAAAAAACCTTTCCCAATATTGAATCATTTTATTAACTGTTTGATATAGCGATTGATACACAAGTTCTAATAGCATTTCTTTTCGATATTCATTTAATTTGTGTACATATTGCGTTACGATGTCTTCAAATTCTCTTTTGAATAAACGTTGCTGATTATTAATCATTTTTCCAAACCAGCCTTGTTGTTGAGCAATTTCTACTCGGCGTACAGCCGTTACCGTTCCATCGATATTACCCACATTAAATTTTTTATCGTAGTTTTGAATTACATTACGCTTTTGTTCATTATTTTCATGTAGTCGATTCATTTTTTCTACTAACTGCTTTCGAATTTCATATAACATAAAACGTGCTGCTACTGGGTGAACTGGATCTGTTTTCTTTAAAAACCATGTATTTAGTTGATAGGACTGCCCTTCAGAACCACTTGGTGAAAAGCGGTCTGATTCAATCATGTCATATAAAAGTGTCGTTACATGTTCATGTACACGGCTCGGAATCGCATACGCATATAAACGCACCGCATGATCCACTCTTGCCACTTCACCTTTCATTTGTTCCATCATTTTCAGCTTCGCAGCTGAAATTTTACACTCATGTTGCAGACGATTTAATTCCTCATCTTTTTGCACCGTGCGTTGTACATAACTTTCTACAGCTTCTAAAAACAGTTTTGATTTCGCAACTCCGAGCTTACCACCCTCTGCTCCTTCACGCGTTTCATTGTACATTTGTCTATAGAAAATATGAGCTTGCTCTGGACGGGTAGCAAGATGTTCCAAGTCCTCTAAATAACTTTTACCTCTCTCCGGCTTTTCACGCTGCATCCCACGTTTTACATCTTGGTCATATCTTTGCTTCTTCTCTTGAAACAGTTGATCTAAATGAAGCCACGATTCATCTAAACCTTGCACAGCCCATTTTAAAGCACAATATTTTAACACATGCTCATACGGATAAATGAGTTTTGCCGTTCCTGCCCCGCAATATCGTCCTTTTCCGCTTGATTCTGCTAATTGCTGAATTTGATTGTCTTCCTGTGCAAAATGACTTGTAGACATCGGGCTAAATAACTGTAAATAAATTGTATTTGCCATTTGCTCCATATAATCTGATAAATTGTGCAAATGGTGTCCATGTAGGTTTTCGTAGTCGTATAAGAAACAATAATTGTACGGTAAATGATGTTGTTTAATTGTATGATTCGTTCTCCCGTCTTCATCTACTTGATCAGGGCGATACTCTAATTCAATTGTTACCCCGCCGCGTTTTGATAATTCCCCAGTAGAACCGAGCGTAATAGCATGTAATTCTTTTAACGATGCATATCCGTTTGCTTGCACCGTCTCAAACTCTTTCGCACTAACTGTTCTCGTCTTTACTAAAACATCAGGCATTAAAAACGCACCGCGTATTAAAATGTTATGATGCTGCAATTTTTTCCGAAGCATTTCACGTAAATATAATGCAATTTGTAGAAACATCCCCGAACCTGTTCCGCCTGCTAGTGATGTTACTATAATGACACGCACACCATATTCTGTTTGATCACTTGTAACTGGAAAAATTTTCTCAATTTCTTGCCAAAAAGAGGTCAATTTATCTTCTTTCATCGCAGCACGTAATGCTAAACGTGAAATGACGCGTAACTGTCCTGCTCCTTCTGTTAATGGTTTATCAAGTATAGTCGGATCCATCGGAAACCACTCTGGAATCGTTGGATCTCCCGCAATATACTCCCTAGGCGTTTTACTAGAACTTGTTTGTGTCTTAAACTTTCGAATATGATCAAATTTACTCAAAGTATTCACATCTGTATCAAATACGTGCATTGCTACCTTTTTTCGGCGCTCTTCAGGCAGTTTTTCATATATTTGATGCGTCACAGTACTACCGATTCCACCTAAACCAATTAATATTGTTGGAACTTGTAATGTCATGTGAACCACCTTCCTATTCTTGCTTGTTTGAAAAAAGGGAAAGAGAATCAATACTCCATCCCCTTCTTTTCCCTATCTACTATTCACATTCGTATTTGTAAATCTCCTTACCATATCCTCTATCAATTAGTAAAAGTTCATTTGGATATAGTGTCTTATGTTCCATTCCTACTTCATCCTCTGTTATAAACATTCCATCAATAATCATTCCAACTACTTGTGATTCTTTCGCTACAAAGACAGATTTCGAACCTTTCTTCGCTATAAATGTAACAGATTGCACCGTTTTTCTTTCTGCTCTAAATGGGATACCAAAATAATGGTTCCACCATTTATTTCGAAGTAATTCTGGTTCAGATTGATATAGCCAATCTTTCGCTACCTCTTGATCCCATTCATAATACAGTAGTGCCTTCCGGTGAAATCTCGGCCGAACAATCCATCCTAAAACAATGATTCCTACTACTAGCAGTAATAAAGTGATAGGAATGACAAACTTAAAAATGAGCGCATATTTTTCATAAAACGAAGCATCTTGAATATGGAATGTTATGTTTTTCTTTACTTCTTGTAACTTTGAATCCTGCATTACGATGGTAGCTTCTACGGTGCCGGTATCTGTAAAATTAAATGTGTCGGAGTAATAGGGACGAGGATAAACATAGATCTGATTTCCATGTTGCTTTATTTCATAATTGATTGATTGTTTAGATGTGACACCAGTAGATTTTAATAGTTTTTTTACAGCTTCTTCTGTCATCGGCTTACCATCTAACTGTGGTTGTAAAACAAATGGTTTACTCTTCTCTAAATTTGTTACTTTTTCTTTATAATCTTTTGTAACAGTTTGAAGTGATAATTTCGGTTTCTCAGCTGTTTCAATTTTAAATTCTTTCGTCTGTCTATAAAACCCCTTTATATTCATATGAACTTTCCCGCGTACTAACCCTTTACCAAGCTTAGTTTCGTAATAAAACACATGCCTTTTATCGTCCCACTTCATCGGATATTGTTTTCCGTCTATTTCTACTTCTGCCTGAAAGTAAGAAGACTGAACTGGCAACTCCGTAGGCTTCGCTTCAATAACAGCAGTAACCCCTTCGTGCATTTCCTCTACATTTTTTTGACTACTATCATCTTTGTCATAAGTAGAAACCGTATAATTAAGCGCCGGTTCAACTAGTACTTGTAGTCCTTCTTTCTCAATGTCCTGGTCGACTTCTATCGTATAAGTTCCTGGTTTAATAACTTCCTGATTTTCCGTACTTATATGAACTATATTTCCGAACAATTTTGCTTCTCCTGGTGCATGTATGGAAAAAGAAGATTGTAATTGTAATGGTTTAGAAATTTGTGCGACCTGATAATCGGGCAGAGAAGGCGATTGTCGTACAAGCGTCATACGCTTTAACGGAAACGGTGTTGTAATCTCTACTTTTTTCCCCACTACTTTCGTTTTTACAATCGATTCAACAGAGGAGAATGGATCACGATTTGCAACTAATGCTGCCACTTGATTTACACTTTTTACAATGCCATCTTCTCCGCTTGACGGCATCGTAACACCATTTATCTCTTTCTTCCATATTTCTTTGAACGTGTTTAATTGTTCTTTTTCTTGTTGTCCTAAATCTTCTTCCATCGTAATTAAGACTGGATGTAACGATATCTTTTTTGCATCCATTTCTTTCTTAAACTGGGCTAATTTCTGTGTAATTTGTTCTTTTCCGCCAATCTTATCTTTCTCTAAATCATTAAATGCCCCGTCAGTTAATACAATAAGCCAAAATTCACGTTTTCCATCTATATCTGCTTCCTTTTTTATAGATTGCATCGCCGTTTCTACCGCGCTAAATGGAGTATTTAAATACGTTTTCCACGCTCCAATTCCCTCAATTTCTGTTTGCCTTTTATCCTTCGTTAACGAAATATTTAATGGATCATTTGGCTTACTCATTGGAATGTAAGAAAATTTATCTTTTTCATCTAATAGCGCAACTAAACTTTGCAAAGCATAATTGGCATATTTCCAGCGATCGTTATTTCTCATGCTGCCCGAATCATCATATACAAGTGAAACGACCCTTTCCTTTGCCTCCTCTCCTTTTGCAAAAGCTGATAAAGGTAAACATATAAATAGAAATAACATGAACGTGGCACAAATTCGGATTTTCATGATGAGGCTTCGCCACCTTTGTAGACAAATTCCTATGTTTAAATTTATGAGAGGAAACAAGATATATGACTTGTATTTTAGGACAACTAACCCACCATAACTTTATTATGTAAACAGATCATACACTTGGTAATATTCCTTCTAGCATTCTCTATCCAATTATATAAGTAAAAAAGCCTGTTTAAGCTCCACACTTAAAACAGACTTTTCCTACTTTTTATTTTAAAAACACATAATAAAAAGTTTGATTTTTGATTTAACACATCACTTCTATTGTAAATCCACCAGGTGCTTCAACGTAAAATGTATATGCATGGGCATGCTTAGGAGGCTCCACCAAAAATCCATCTTTCTTCAATCTTTGATTTATCTTATCTACATGTTCTTCACTTCCTTGTGGAAATCCTACATGAAATGTTTTTGGATACTGAACTTCTTTTCCCTTCATTAAAGTTAGTATAAATCCATCATTATCACGCATAACTGCAAAGGCATTCCCCCTTGTTCCACTACAAATTAAACCAAAATACCTCTCTAAAAACTCTCTAGATGCTGTTACATCTGTAACTGTTAAATTGAGATGTTTAATTCCCAATCCTCCACCTTCTTTCTCAATTTTCTAACATTTTATCATACAAATAAAAAACACGCCTTTCACAGCGTGTTTCATTGCTTTACATACACTTCAACAATCGGATTCTCTTTATTATCCGCATGCAAGCGTATATTCTCTTCACTTGCATTATAAATACTAGCTAGTAACATTATCGTTAACACATTAGGTGTCTTCGCATCACTTCCGTATTTTCTCTCAAGCGCTTCCTTATATTCAAAATCTAAATCCCCCTGCACATATGTATACACTTCAAAACCATCTTCTAAATTGCAAACTACTGTATCAATAATATCTGCTCCTACTTGCTTCTTCATTTCCTCTCGCAACGCTTCAATAAATTCTTCCCACGGTACTTCGTATGTCTGAAACTGATCTGTAGATTTCATGCCTTTTCCTCCTTATATATCCTCTTCTTATATTTCCCCTTTCCTATAACAATTATAATAGATAGGGCATTCGTACAAGCCGCACTTGTCCCCCTTACATATCGTATTACTGTAATGCGGAAGGAGGAAAGAACATGCATAGACAAAAATGTTATGATACATGCCGACGTTACTTCGGAAAAGTTGTTCGGATTGAAGACCGTGATGGCCGTATACATTTAGGTAAAATAATCGATGTGACACAAAGCTCTGTATGGATCGAACCGGTGCAACAGCGCTCATCTTTTGATTCAGGATTCGGATACTACGACGCTTATGCAAACGGTGGTTGTGACCTTTGCGGCGGCCTTAGCAGATGTGATAGTTGCGGATTTGGATGCGGTGGCGGTTGTGGATTCAGCAGCTGCGGCTGTGGTGGGCGTGGTTGTAGTAGTTGTGGTTGCGGCGGCTGGGGTGGCGGCGGTTGTGGCTGGGGTGTTGAACTCGGATTTGGTTTCATCTTCGGAATTGCATTAGCTGCATTATTTTTCATTTAACATAGTAAAGAGTTGACTACCTTTAGCCAACTCTTTTTCTTTATTTTTCACATATAAAAATACGATGCCCTAAAATATGTTGGTACATAAGCCGTACATTTTCATGCTGTACCCATGCCTCATATAACTCATTTGGAATATGTGAGGATACATTCCATTCCGGCTCTTCTACATAGCTAGAGATCGTTTCTGCAATTGTACCACCGCCAGCAATTGTAATTCTTTTAAAATTTGCTTTCTGAAATAATTGTACCCATTCATTCTCAGTTAATAGTTCTTTCATGCCATATAATTGAGCTATTTTTTCTTCCTCACCCTTATCAATGTGCCTATCAATAATCATTTCAATAACAACAAGCTTACCGTCCTGCTGTAATACACGGTAACACTCCGAGATAGCTCTTTCTTTCTCTGTAAAAGCGATGATTGATTCTCCAAGTACGAAATCAAATGAGTTATTCAAACAAGGTAATTGCTCTACATTTCCTTCAATTAATTGTATATCTAATCCTTCAAACAACCATCTATCTTTTGCCTTTTGAATCATAATTTTATTCTTTTCAACCGTTGTTACTTTATAACCAAGTTCCCTTGTCATATACGCCGCTGTTTTCCCTGTTCCACAACCTATCTCAAGAACATTCGATCCATGTCTAAAAGGCAGTTGTGCTAGCAATTGTTTTGTTAACGTAAACCCGCCAGGATGAGCACTTCCTATTCCGTAATAAGCTAGGAAATCGATGTATGTGTTTCGTTTCATGGGATTCTCCCTTTTTTATTTTATATATTCGAGGACGGAAGAAAAGTGCATAGAAAAAGGGGCGTATTGTACGCCCCTCATCTTACTTATCCTCTGTAATATATGCCCATTTATAGCTATAGTCTCCACCAACTGGATGATGAACGATACCTTTTACTTTAGGTCTTTGAACGATAGCATCACCACGTTGATATAATGGTGCAATTGCTGCATCTTCCAGTAACATTTTCTCCGCTTTCAGTAAGCTATCCCAACGATCTTTCGTTTTCGTTAATAGCTCGCCTTTACCTTTTTGCACAATTTCATCATATTTAGGATTTGAATATCCTGTTTGGTTATGAGGACCATTTGTAACGAACATATCAATGAATGTCATTGGATCTAAGTAGTCAGGGCCCCAACCAGCGTAAGATAAATCATAATCTAGATCTGATTCTAATTTTAACTTTTGTTTAAATGGCTGGTTTTTCAAATTCACTGTTAAGCCTGGTAAGTTTTTCTCAAGTTCTCCTTTTAAGAATTCTCCTACTTTTTTCGCACCATCACCATCATAGTTTAATAGTTCTACTGTAATTGCATCTTTTCCAAGTTCTTTTTTCGCTTTTTCCCAATGCTCTTTTGCCTTTTTCACATCTGTTTTTAAAATATCTCCATTTTCTTTACGGAAGTCTTTTCCATCTGGGCTCTTAGCAAATTCTTTTGGTACTAAGTAATCTGCAGGTGTAGAACCATCATTTAAAATTACATTCGTTAAGCCTTTTTTATCATACGCTTTTGCAATCGCTAAACGTAAATCTTTGCTCTTTAGCACTGTATCTTGCCCACCACGTTTTTGGTTTAAGCGTAAGAAGTACGTTGACGGTGTTTTTTGTGTAAAGAAATCGGGGCTTGATTTATATTTGTCAACAAATTCAGATGTAAGTCCTGAGCGATCAATTTGTCCACTTTCATATAAATTGACACGTGTACCGCTATCTTTTACCACATTAAAGTTAATTTCTTCCAACTTAACTGTTTTATTATCCCAGTATTGTGCATTTTTCTTTAACTTCCAACCTTCTTCATGTTTCCAGTCTGTTAATGTAAATGGTCCGTTGTATAACGTTGTATCTGCTTCTAAACCGTACTTTTCTCCTTTTTCTTTTACAAACTTCTCGTTTAATGGATAAAATGTTCCAAATGAAGTTAATTCTACAAAGTAAGGAACTGGATTTTCTAATTCTACTTCTAACGTATAGTCATCTACAGCTTTTACTCCTAACGTATCTAGTTCCGCTTTTCCTTCATTAATCGCTTGTGCATTTTTTAAATCAAACATAATGTATGCATATTCTGCTGCTGTATTTTTATCTATCGCACGTTTCCAAGCAAACACGAAATCTTTTGCTGTTACAGACTCTCCATTTGACCATTTTGCATTTTTATTTAATGTAAATGTATATTTCTTACCGTCATCACTCTTTTTATATGATTCAGCAACCCCTGGTGTTGCTTTATTATCTTTATCAAGTCTATACAAACCTTCCATTACGTTGTTTAAAGCGAGAAACGATACTTGGTCTGTCGCTTTAGCAGAGTCCATAGATGGAATCTCTTGAGACTCTGTTAAATTAAGCACTTGCTTCGCCGCTAGCTTTCCGCCTTCTTTTTCACCGCTTTTTGGTGTTGTGCTTGCTTTATCTTTTTCCCCAGATCCAGAGCAAGCTGTTAATGCCATACTCATTACTAGAACTGGTGCTACTACCGCTGTTAATTTTTTCATCTTTTTTCTCTTCATTTTTGTACCCTCCCCAATTATATGTACGCTATTAACATTTAGAGATTCCCTACTAACTTTCGTTATCAGAAAATTCTTATTAATTAATATTCTACTGTTTTTTCTGGTTTTGTAAAGTATTTTTGTAAATTTTCTAAAAATTTATTTTTTTATGATAGTAACTTGTTGTTTTAACTACTATATGAATTATCCCCCGTCTACTATATGTAAACATCCATTCCCTTATTCCACTCTATTACTACGTTCTATATTTTTCTTATTAGCATGAGGTCTCTTACTATCATTCATCTTTCTTACTACTTACTGACCTCTCTAATTTCCTCGGATAGAACCTTCCTTATTACCTATCCGATTCTCAATAGGCTAACGAGATTTATTCCCTTATACATACTAAAAAGCATTTCACTTTATTTTTTTCCGCATCCTCAGTTACATACGCCCACTTAAAACTATATTCTGAACTGATGTTATGTTTCACAATTCCTTTTACATTCGGTTTCATTACGTACAATCTTCCTGTTTGATATAAAGGAACTAACCCTGCATCTTCTTCAAGGAATAATTTCTCAGCTTTCCCTAACGTTTCCCAGCGTTTTTTCGCATCACTCATTAATTCATTACCTGCTTTTCCTACCATTTCATCGTATTTTGGATTTGAATAACTCATTTGGTTGTACGGGCTCTTCGATTCAAACATATCAATAAATGTCATTGGATCCGCATAGTCTGGACTCCAACCTGCATAAGAAATTTCATAATCTTGCGCAGTTTCTAATTTTAATTTTTGTTTGAACGGCTGAATTTTCGTATTAATTGTTGCACCTTTTAAATTTTTCTCAATTTGATCTTTTACATAGTCAGCAATCTTTTTCGCAGTTCCATCATCATAGCTTAGCAATTCAATTGTAACTTGATCTTTTCCAAGTTCTTTTTTCGCTGCTTCCCAAGCTGCTGCACCTTTTTTCGGATCATATTTTAGACCATTTTTAAATGCATCTTGGTAATATTTACCAAAAGGACCTGTCGCAAGCCCTTTTGGTACTAATTGATCTTTTGCTTTTGAACCGTTATTTAAAATAACGTTCGCTAAGCCTTTTTTATCAACTGATAATGCAATTGCTTCACGAAGTTTTTTGCTCTTTAAAGGCGTATCTTGTCCGTTACGTTTTTGATTTAAACGTAAGAAGAATGTACTTGATTCCGCATACTCACCATATTCTTCTTTGTTCGATTTATATTTATCTACAAACTCTCCTGATAGTAATGTAAAATCAATTGATCCTGTATCATATAAGTTTACTTTCGTTGCAACCTCTTTTACTACACTATAGTTAATTTCTTCTAATTTCACAGTCTTTTTATCCCAGTACTTATCATTTTTCTTTAGCTGCCAACCTTGTTCATGTTTCCATGAAGACATAACGAACGGTCCGTTATACAACGTTGTATCTGCTTCTAAACCGAACTTATCTCCTTTTTCTTTTACGAACTTTTCATTTAAAGGATAGTACGATGGGAATGCCATTAAATTCAAGAAATACGGTACTGGCTTTTCTAATTCTACTTCTAGTGTATAATCATCTACCGCTTTTGCTCCTAAATCTGGTAGAGGTTTTTCACCTTTATTAATTGCTTCTGCATTTTTAATATAGAAAGCGATAAACGCATATTCTGCCGCTGTATTTTTATCAAGTAAGCGTTGCTATCCATATACGAAATCTTTCGCTGTTACAGGATCACCGTTTGACCATTTTGCATCTTTACGTAGTTTAAATGTATATTTTTTGCCATCCTCGCTTTTCGTACTAGACTCTGCCGCTGCTGGAATTGGCTTATTATCTTTATCAAGGCGATATAGGCCTTCCATCGTGTTCCCTAAAATTTGCGCACCTAATGTATCAGTAGATTTAGAAGTATCCATCGTCGGAATTTCTTGGTTTTCCGTACGATTTAATACTTGTTTCGCTGCATATTTAATATCAGATTTTTTTCTTCCCCACTATTTGATGTAGTAGTCGTTTTCTTTTCCCCACCTGATCCAGAACATGCTGTCAATGCAACACTCATCGCTAAAACTGGTATTACAACTGCCGTTAACTTTTTCATTTTTTTCTCTTCATTTTTGTACCCTCCCTAATTATATGTACATTACCAACCCTTGAGAGACCCCTTACTAAAGACTTTTTTTTAGAAGATTACAACTAATGTCATTCTACTCTTTTTTCCCTAATTGCAAATATTTTTATTTTAAATATTCTGATTTCTTAGTAGGATTTATCTCCCATCTACTATATGTACATACTATACACCTTATTCTCCTCTATTTAACCATACTAAAAATTAGTATTTTAAGCTCA
The DNA here is from genome assembly GCF_038006965.1 of Bacillus sp. FSL K6-1338. Lineage (NCBI taxonomy): Bacteria > Bacillati > Bacillota > Bacilli > Caryophanales > Bacillaceae > Bacillus > Bacillus sp. FSL K6-1338. The sequence continues at coordinate 3,460,008 of NZ_JBBOWI010000001.1, forward strand.
CAAAAAAAGCATTTAAAAGTAGCTAAGCCACTTTTAAATGCTTTTTCAACTCTATTATTTTTCAGTTACATATGCCCACTTAAAGCTGAATTCTGGACTGATATTGTGTTTTACTACACCTTTTACATTTGGTTGTAAAACATAAGAATCTCCACGTTGGTATAAAGGTACAATCGCTACATCTTCTTCAAGTAATGTTTTTTCAGCTTTTCCTAACTCTTCCCAACGTTTTTTCGCATCACTCATTAATTCCGTCCCAGCTTTTTTCACCATGCCGTCATATTTAGGGTCAGAGAAGCTCATTTGGTTATGTGAATGTCCAGTCTCAAACATATCTAAGAACGTCATTGGATCTGCATAATCCGGATTCCATCCGCCATACGAAATATCATATTGTTGTTCAGTTTCTAATTTTAGTTTTTGCTTAAATGGTTGAAGTTTAATATTAACTGTTACACCTTTTAAGTTTTTCTCAATCTGATCTTTAATATATTCGCCAACTTTTTTCGCATTACCAGTATCGTAGTTTAAGAATTCGATTGTAACTTGATCTTTTCCAAGTTCTTTTTTCGCTTCTTCCCAAGCTGCAGCAGCTTTTTTAGGATTTGGTTTCAAACCGTTTTTAAATGTTTCTTGGAAATCTTTACCGTCTGGTCCCGTTGCTAATCCTTTTGGTACTAAGAAGTCAGCTTCTTTTGATCCATCATTTAAAATTACATTTGCTAAATTCTTTTTATCAATTGATAGCGCAATTGCTTCACGTAATTTTTTGCTCTTTAATGGCGTGTCTTGTCCATCACGTTTTTGGTTCATACGAATGAAATACGTACTCACTTGTGAATATGTGCCAAATTCATCTTTCTTGCTTCTATATTTATCAACGAACTCTCCATTTAATAAAGCAAAGTCAACTTGACCGCTATCATATAGATTGACTAAAGTTGCAGCCTCTTTAACAACACTAAAATTAACTTCTTCAAGTTTTACAGTCTTTTTATCCCAATATTGATCATTTTTCTTTAATTGCCATCCTTGTTCATGCTTCCAATCTTTAAGAACGAACGGTCCGTTATAGACAGTTGTATCAGCCTCTAAACCGAACTTCTCGCCCTTTTCTTTAACGAACTTTTCGTTTAATGGATAATATGATGGGAATGCTACTAAATTTAAGAAGTACGGTACCGCTTGCTCTAACTCAACTTCAAGTGTAAGATCATCTACCGCCTTCACACCTAATTCAGTTACAGGTTTTTCTCCTTTATTTACTACTTCTGCATTTTTAATCGGGAATGCAATAAATGCATACTCAGCAGCCGTTTTTGGATCTAACAGACGTTGCCAAGCATATACGAAATCCTTTGCAGTTACTGGATCTCCATTTGACCATTTTGCATCTTTACGTAGTTTGAACGTATATTTTTTACCATCTTCACTTTTCGTACTAGATTCTGCCGCTGCTGGAATCGGCTTATTGTCTTTATCAAGACGATATAAACCCTCCATCGTATTACCAAGCATTTGTGAAGATACTGTATCAGTTGATTTAGAAGAATCCATAGTTGGAATTTCTTGTGTTACTGTTCGATTCAGCACTTGTTTCGTTGCTAATTTTTCCCCTGACTTACTATCTCCACCAGAGCTAGAATTTGTGCTTGTTTTCTTATCTCCACCTGATGTAGAACATGCTGTTAACGCCATGCTCATTGCTAAAACCGGTGCTACAACTGCTGTTAGTTTTTTCATTTGTTTCTTTTTCATTTTCTGTACCCTCCCTAATTCTAAACGATAGCTATTCAAGAATTTTCTGATAATTCTGTTTTTCTCTATATATTTATCAGACGATTCTTACTACTTCTTATTCTACTAATTTTTTAAAATTTGTAAAGTATTATTATTGAAAATTTTTAAAAAATTATTTTCTTACAGTAATATTCATAAAAATTCCATATGATCTTCAAATTCTATTTCTCTTTCATATAAATGTACCACTTTAATGGTATTTATCATATTTACACATTAAATATCTATGAGCTCTTGTTAATAAATAATGTATATTTTTAGAAACTCCTTTCCTACAAAAATAAAAAAAGTCAGCAAAACTGACTTTTTACCCGGCTATTTTTTCTCTTTTCATTTCCTCTATTACTTTCGTATACTTCTCATCATCAAATTCATTTTCACTTTTTGCAACAACTACAGTTGCAATACCGTTACCAATTAAATTAACGATAGCACGTGCTTCTGACATGAAACGATCTACACCAAGTAATAGCGCTAAACCTTCTAATGGGATAACATTCATTGCAGATAAAGTAGATGCTAGCACAATAAAACCTCCACCAGTTACTGCTGCTGCTCCTTTAGATGTAACTAACAAAATAGCTATTATAGTTAATTGTTGACCTAGTGAAAGATCGACGTGAAAAACTTGAGCTAAAAATATAGTTGCCATTGATAAATAAATCGTTGTTCCATCTAAGTTAAAAGAATAACCTGTTGGAATGACTAAACCTACTACTGGTTTCGAACACCCGAAGTCTTCCATCTTTGTCATCATTCGCGGCAGTACTGATTCTGACGATGATGTCCCAAGAACAATAAGTAATTCTTCTTTAATATGCGCTAAATATTTCCACAAACTAAATTTGTACAGTTTACAAATAAAATTTAAAACAATAAAAACAAATAATGCCATTGTCGCATATACACAAATCATTAATTTGCCAAGTGGTATGAGCGTGCTTAAACCATACTTCCCAATTGTAAATGCCATCCCACCGAATGCTCCAACCGGTGCTAATTTCATTACAATTGATAAAATGTTAAAAAATACTTTCGATAATCTTTCAAAAAAGTCAATAACCGGTTGTCCATTTTTCCCTAACATCGTTAACCCTGCGCCGAATAAAATGGAGAAGAACAGAACTTGTAAAATATCACCTTTGGCGAATGCTTCAAACATGTTAGACGGCACGATATGTAAAAAGAAATCCATCCATTTCATTTCTTGTCCGCTTTGTACATATTGCGAAACATCTCCGCCCTTTAGTTTTGAGGGATCTAATCCGTCTCCGGGACGCACAACATTCGCTACGATGATACCAATAATTAAAGCCGCTGTTGTAACAATTTCAAAATATAATAGTGCCTTCCCACCAACACGGCCTACCTTTTTCATACTTCCCATACTTGCAATACCGAGCACAATTGTTAAAAAGATAATCGGTGCAATTACCATTTTAATCATATTGATGAATGTTTCACCAATTGGCTTCATTTGTTGTCCAACACTCGGCCAAATTGCCCCTACTGCAATACCACAAATAATGGCCACTATAACTTGGAATGTTAAATTCTTTGCAATTCTCATTTTTGCTACTCCCCTGTATTTTCATTTCTCCCAAACTATTTTAAGCAATAACATTTATTCTATGTGATAGCCCCCTTGCTATTTAACTTAAACCACAATTTTATGTTACACTATTATCTTTAATTTGAAAATAGTATATAACATTTAAAAATAAATGACATACTATTATACACAATAAAAAGCAGACATTACGTCTGCTTTAATTCTCCTCAATTTGCTTTTCACTTAACCCTAGATGTGTTCTAAGAGTATTACTCAAACTCTGCAAATCTTTTTTATTAGGATTATAATAATATACACGTTGCCCATTTGGACCATTAGGTAAATATAAATCATCACCAGCTAGTTGTATTTTTTCAACTGAACCGTTTAAACCGTATTTATAAAAAGATAAAATATCATCCATTACTAAGTTTGTTTTAAAATCGTCGTCAACTGCCTCAACTATTTTTTCTAGCTTCGTAATCGATCCTATACTTTTTAATTTACTTAAAATCGATTCAATAACAAGTTGTTGCCTCTGCCCTCTCATCGCATCACTATCAATATGGCGCGTTCTTGCTAGTGCAAGTGCTTCTTCCCCATTTAATTTTTGCAATCCTTTTTTCAAATGAATCGCATCAGGTTCATCTTTACTATTTTGCTCCGTAAATTCAACTGGGACATCTACTTCAATACCATCTAACCCATCAACAATTTTAGTAAAGGAACCAAAATTAAATTTCACAAAATAATCAACGGGCACTTGTAACAATTTTTCTACCGCTTCCACAGAAGCTTGCGGTCCTCCATCTTTACCATTTTTAACGAAACCACTTCCATATGCATGGGTTATTTTATCTTTTTTCTTTTCAACTGGAACGTATGTATATGTATCACGCGGTATGCTCGTTAATTTCACTGTTTTATCGTCTTTATTAAAAGTCGCTAACAATAATGCATCTGTATGAAATGCACCATTATACTCCTTTTGTCGTTCTTGATTTTCATCAATTCCCATAATTAAAAGTGAAACATGATTTGCAATTGGCTTTACAGATTTCTCACGTAAATTGGATTTTTCACCTCGTGCTAAATTCAAATTAGATTTTTGTACGAGACTAGAAGTTTTCATATATACATAGGCTCCATAGCCAATTCCACCAAATAGCAATACCGCTAGTAGTAAACTTATTATCGTTTTCTTTTTATATTTTTGCTTATTTTTCTCTTCTCTTAAAGATGAATGATTCCCCATTTACTCTCCTCCTGTTTCTATTCATCCAATATGTTTTTCATATTTAGCGCTATCCTTTTGAAACATACTTTCTTTCAATCCCTTATCTATTTGTATCCATTCTGTCGTAAGTGAATATTGAATCAAGCCTTCTTGAAAACTAAGAAATTTCAACATAATCCCTGTATTTTTCTCCACAACCATTTCGAATTTCCCTCTTAAATCTTCAGAGGTGCTAACAGGCATCTCTATATTGATGACTCCTTCAATTTTGTAACAATCTAATCCAAGATATTTCGTTTCTTTATAATTCCAATCTTTATATCGAATTAACAAATCTGCGAATTCTGATTGAATACTATATTTCGCTAGTCCTACATATTCATCATCATATCGCTTTTTTTCACCTGATTTTCTCAATAACCTTTCCGTAGGATTTAACTTTAATAATTCATTGTTTCTTTCTTTCGGGTTCCATTTTGTCTCTTTATAGGTATACTTCTCATCATCAAACTCTTTTTTCTTGCCCTCGTTATATATAATTGTTCGTTTTTTCGCTAGTTTATCTTCTTTCGAAGAGATACCTCTTTGTTTTTCCGTATCAATTGCATACTTATATGTTGTAGCAATTCTTGATGAGCTAGAATATTCCTCAAATTGTCCTGAACTATTTTTAAAATAATCAATAGAATCTAGCATCTTTTGATGAATCTTTTCTTTATCTGGATAATGTACATTTGATTTTATTTCTTCTTCATTTTCATAATCAGAAAACGCTTTTTTCTTTACATATTCAAATACTCCACCGTTTTGCGCGAAACTTTGTATAGAAAACTCAGACATAGATACCACTGAAAGTATACAAACCGCTGCACTAATTATCATCATATGGATTTTGTAACTCTTCTTTTTTACCTGAAGATTATGTAGTGTACCATTAATCTTCTCATTTAACTCTGGAGGTACTATAACATTTTCATTTTTTATTCTCTTTTTTAATTTCTCATCAAATAATTTTTCACTATCCACCCTTTACACCCCCTATTCCATCTTTAATCGTTTTTGTAGTTGTTCCCTCGCACGCGATAATCTTGATTTCACTGTTCCTTTCGGTATTTCTAACAGCTTCGCAATACTATCTTGATTCATATCTTCATAGTAATAAAGCACCGTAACAGCTCTTAATTCTTCATGTAACGATTGAATCGCATTATACAAATCTATATCTTCATACTGATCACACGCACTCATATTGTAATCATTCTCTTCTGTCACAATTACATTTTTATACGCTCTAATAATATTGTTACACTCATTCATTAAAATTCGAATTAACCAAGTTTGAAAAAACTCTTCTTTTTTTAGTTTTTTTATATTTTCATAAGCTTTTAAAATTGTTGTCTGTATCGCGTCCTCTATATTTGTCTCATCACGTAACATCGCCTTTGCTATTCGATACATCTTCACTTTTTCTGTATGTATAAGCGTTATAAAGGCTTCATGATCGCCTTTTTTCGCTAAAGAAACATCGGTTTCTTCTTTTATAATCATTTTATATAAAGGGATTACTTTCACAATTGCTCCTCCTGTTTCATCCTCACTTCAAATTTAACTTTACATGTATTAGACGTAGGAACCTAGGAAAAGGTTCATTTTTTTGAATATTTTTGTAAATAAAAAGACAAATATCCTTTATAAGTGTTATGTAATAAACATACTAGATTTAATTTACAAATAAAAAAAGCCCACTTTCTCAGTGGACTTTCTACTTTACAACGGTAAATCCCTCTTCTTAAAAACTACAATTGCTACTATGAAAATACAAAGTGCTCCAGCAGTTAAACCTATACTTACCGGCCATATATTATACGTTCCTTCAGCAATTTCTTTCGGATGAAACAGCGTGAATAATGATAGACTTCTCATCCACTCTAACTTATCACTTAATTTACCTACCATATCCAATACGAAAAATAAGATAGTTAAACTCGCTGAATAACTTAGTGCCTTTCTTTCGTCATTACATATACAAGAAAAGAAAAATGAATACGCACTAACGACTAAAAATATGAGCCCTCCGACTACATTTATCTTCAAAAATAATTCTTTATTTAAGTTATTATCTTGTAAAAACCATTCTGCACCTACTAACCCAGCTACATACGTAACAGATACAATAATCAGAAGTCCCAATATGAGAACAGCAGCTTGTGTAATAGCAATTTCCACTCTAGATACAGGTGTTGCTAACAAGTATGCCATTGCTCCTTTATCTACATGACGAGCAATTAAATGTGTTGCAACTGTTACACAAAAAATTGTTAAAATGATAATAAACAATAGACTATAGTATTCACCAGCTAAAAAATCCATTACGTTTTGAATCGGACTTTCCATACCAACGATTTTTTTCACACTATCAGGCATGGCAGCTATTAGTTCATTTAGCCCTTTCGCTGATACCATTGACGGGAATATCCAAATTAATAACCACAAATATAAAGCCGCACCAAACGCATAACTCAAAATATTTTTTTGTGTTTCTTTCAAACTAGCTAAAAATAATTGCTTATTCATGCGTTACCCCTTCTTTCTTATCGTAATAATGCATAAATAAATGTTCTAAATCCATCGCTCTCGTTTGAAGTGCCGTTACATTATAGTTTGAAATTGTTTGTAAAACAGTTTGATAGTTTCCTTGTACAATGATAGATGCCTCTCTACCTTTTACCACTTCAAATTGCAAATTACACTTTGTAAGAGATTCAATCTCTTCTTGCGATGATACGGTTACATCTATTACCTGTCGTCTCATACTTTGTAAATCGTGAATATTTTCAACCGTTACGAGTCGACCATCTTTAATAATCGCTACTCGATCACACGTACGCTCAATTTCAGTGAAAATATGTGATGACATTAGGATTGTTTTTCCTCTTTGCTTTTCCTCTAATATTAATTCTATAAATACTTGCTGCATAAGTGGATCAAGTCCAGATGTTGGTTCATCTAAAATTAACACCTCTGGATCGTGCATAAATGCAGCAACTATCCCCACTTTTTGCTTCATTCCTTTAGACATTTTGCGAATCGGTGTTTTCACATCAAATTGCAGACGATCTATCAGTTCATCTCGTCTTGTCGTATCCTTTAATCCACGCATTCCTTGCATTAATTTTAAAAACTCTAATCCGTTCATTCCTTCAATAAAAGAAATTTCACCCGGTAGATAACCAACTTCCCTTTGAATTTTCGCTGCTTCATTCCAACAATCTAATCCAAAAATTGTCGCTTTACCAGCTGTCGGTTTTATAAATCCCATTAAATTACGAATCGTCGTTGATTTCCCGGCACCATTCGGTCCTAAATAACCAAATACTTCTCCCTCTTTTACATCAAATGTAATATGAAACAAACCTTTTCCATTCGAAAACTGTTTTGTGACATCCTGAACTGAAATCATAATTCCACCTCATTTTTTGAAATATTTAATATGTGATATTTCAAAATCATTGTACTCCTCATCTTTCATATTCGCAACAACTTTTTGAAATATTTATTAGTCCATATTTCAAAATTATTGTTTTCCATTATTTTTTCTTGTATATTTTAAGTGAGGTGATTGCATTGAACGGATTTGAAAGAGTAAAAGAAAAGAAAAAACGTGCCATTAAAGAAGCAGCATTCGTATTATTTTCAGAACGTGGATTTAATGAAGTGAAAATAGAACATATCGCAAAAGAAGCGAACGTTTCTCAAGTTACAATTTATAATCATTTCGGAAGTAAAGATGCGTTATTTAGGGAGCTTATACAAGAATTTATCATATCTGAATTTCAATATTATAAAGAGCTTGCAGAAGAAAAATTACCTTTTCATGATATGATGCAAAAAATGATTGTAAGAAAAATGAATACTGGCGGGTTATTTCAACCTGATATGTTACTACAAATGATGCAAAGGGACGAAGAACTCCGGAAGTTTATTTATAGTTATCAAAATGAAAAAATCCTGCCCTGGTATTTAGAAATATTAGAACGAGCGCAGCGCAAAAACGAAATTAATCCTCACCTTACTAAAGAAATGATGTTACTTTACATTCAAATGTTTACAAAATTAGGTGATGAATTTGGAGCACAACTTCTTGAAGGAGATCGTGAAAAACATATACAAGATATCGTTACGATGTTCTTTTATGGACTCTCCGTCCCAGAAAAATAATTTTTCTAAAGAACAAATAGAATTACCAAAAAGCCCTTTGGATATTTAAATCGCAAGGGCTTTTTCATATCAAAAAATGTCTAAAACTAACTTTATCTTAAAGAAGTTAAATGCTTCTTTATAGATAACACCTTATTATAGATTAACTCTTTTAGCATAACAGGCTGAATTGAAATAATCGTTTCACCGAAATTCAGAAAATAATTTGAAATAAAATCAAATTCTTGCTTGTTAAAATAGCCTGTTATAATGTAATTTTCATTTTCCTTTTGCATCCTCATGGAAGGGTAATTCTCTTTATCAAAAATGTCTTTTCCTTTTTGATTAACAATGACGCTAAAATTAATTGCATCCGGCTTTCTGTGAAAAGTAGTAAGATAACTTAATAATTCTTCAAGATTTTTTGGATTAATATTGCTCGTTTCCACAATAGAAAGAATTTTATCACATCTAATTATTTGAACATTATTCGTCTCAAAATTAAAGATTTTAGCATACCACTGGCCAAATTTAGATTCTATTCGAATAAATTGGGCAACCAATGCTTTCTCCTCACCTTTTTTTAAATATGTTAAATGATAAACTCGCTCAGCAAAAATCCCCTGTAAAATTTCTTTTAAGAACGGACTAAAATTACTATGATTTGTTACTTCAAAGGAAAGCGTTCGTTCCATAATTGAAATATTTTTACTCGCATTATCAGGTAATACATGTTTAAATTTATTTTCAAGCGCAATACTTTCTACATTAAATGGTTTTGTCTTGTATCCATTTAGCGTAAGAATTGAAAAATATAAGGCATACATTTCATCCACACTAAAATAAATTGGCGATAAAACACTATTTTCTATAATTTTATAACTTCCATTTCTACCCAATTCAGAATATATGGGTACACCTATTTCTTCCAATGATTGAATATCTCGCAAAGCGGTACTTTTAGAAATATCATATCTAACCATTAAATCTTTTAAATTAAAATATCTTTTATTATTTAAGAAAATAAGCATATCATTTATTCGTTCCGTTTTTTTCATATTTCCCTCCCAAAAAGGTGTCATGTATTGAAACCCTTTTAATCTATATTATAATTATCAACTAATAAAGGAGTTATATATTTATGACATTAGAAATAGCTATTTTTCTTTCAATGAATGGGCAAGCAAAGGAGGCAATTAACTTTTATACACGTCATTTAGAAGCCAAAAAGTTAATGGTTGTTACGTATGAAGAACTGGCGAAAAAAGATAGTTCTTTTAAAATTAAAAGTGAAAATAAAGATCATATTGCTCACTCTGTTTTACAAATTGGGAATACAAAGCTAATGATAGCAGAAGATACAATGAAGCCTAATGAACGTTATAACGTTGGAAATAACATGTCACTTTGCATTCAAAGCGCTAATTTAGAAGAAATACAAAGGTTTTATAATAATTTAATTTCCGATAAGCATGTGAAAATAATCTCTCCCCTAGAAAAAAATATATTTAGTGAAGCATATGGTATTATTGAAGATCCTTATGGCATACAAATCCAATTAATGTATGATAAACGACTAAACTAAATAATTAATCATATTCACATATTCCTAATAAAAAAGACACGAATTTCGTGTCTTTTTTATTTTATAGAAATGACTCTACCCTTTTCACTGCTTTCAATCGCTAATTGAATCAGTTTAATAACATCTAAGCCTTCTTTTGCTGTTACAGGTAGTTTCTCACCATTTAATATACTATCTCGTACACCTTTATAATAATTGTCATAACAACCGACTTCTGTTGGAATGTGCTCTAAGCTTTCTTCTGTTTCTAAAGTAGCAAAATTCTCTTCATCATCTACTCCATAACCATTATCACCTGGCTTCATTCCATTTTTTAATTGCTCTTCCTGCGAATCCATACCGTACTTCACGATAGAACCTTTCTCTCCATGCACTATAAAATGCGGTCCAGCTTTTTTCACATAACTGCTACTACGTAAAATGACACGTTTAGCTCCGTAATGCAGTACTATGTGGAAATAATCATCCACCTCTGCACCTGGTCGTTGTTTTATTACATCTGCACTTATCGCATCTGGTTTCCCAAATATTGATAACGCTTGGTCAATTAAATGCGATCCTAAATCGTATAATATACCGGAACCTGGTAGATTTTTTTCTCTCCATCGATCACGCACATGTGGACGGAAACGATCAAAATTTGATTCATATGCGTATACATTCCCTACTCTGTTTTCTCCTAACAATTTCTTAATTGTTAAGAAATCATTATCAAAACGACGATTATGATATACGCTTAACATTACATTATGCTGCTCTGCTAATGAAATAAGCTCTTCCCCTTCTTCAATTGAAACAACAAATGGTTTTTCTACAACAACATGCTTACCGTTTAAAATTGCTTCTTTTACATATGGAAAATGAGTTGTATTAGGTGATGTAATAACAACTAAGTCAACATCAGCTCGCTTCACCAATTCATCAATTGTACTAACAACATTAGCGTTTGGTAATGTTTCTTTTACTACCTCTTCTTTTGAGGATAATACAGCACGAATATCATATTCTTCTATTGTTTGTAATAGTGGGATATGAAATGTCGTACTAGAAAAACCAAATCCTACAATCCCTACACCTATTTTTTTCATGTTGCCCCTCCATTTGTCCAGCTTTAACGGGCAGTAAGATTCCTAACTCAAAATCCAGCGAAAGCTAAGAAATTAGGTGAGGAGTCAACTGCTCGTTAAAGCCCGATTGGTTCAACTAATAATCAGTGGGGATAAAGAAAATCCCCATTGATTAAAGTTTCGCTTTATGAGAACGATTTCATCCAGTTATTATAACAAGATTATTATTATTTACATAATAAATTGCCTAGAAAAAAGCATCTTGCTACTATTCATAGCAAGATGCTTTTTTTAACCCGATTGAACGGGCAGTAAGGCTCCCGACCGCGAAGGAGTTAGATGGGAGACCAACTGCCCGTTAAAGTCCGATTGGTTCAACTAATAATCAGTGGGGATGAACAAAATCCCCACTGATTATAGTTTCACTTTACTCCGGTCGTTTTTTCGTCCACGTTTCTACTACTTCACCAGTATCATTAACATCTAGCACTAGGCTACCATTACTATACCGGTCTTTATTTCGATACGCTTTCGGATCAATCTCTTCTACAATATTTTTCTCTGTCTTCATATAAACTAATTCATCGTCCCGAACAATTTCAATACCGACAATGCGGTATGGATTACGTTTTAACTCTTTGAAAATAACAAGACCTCGTTTCGCCCTCGTTGATTTCTCAATTTCTGATGCTTTTAGACGTTTTACAGCACCGCGCTGCGTTACGAGAATAAGTTGATCTTTGTCACCATTTAACGGTTTACCAGAAGCGACATAGTCATCTTCTTTTAAATTAATTGCTTTCACACCAGCAGCTCTTACACCGACTGGACTTACTTCATCTTCATGGAAAATAAGTGCATATGCACCATGTGTAGCAAGAACGATATCACTCGTTCCATCTGTCGCAAATATATCGACAACTTCATCACCTTTTTTCAAGTTTACAGCAACGAATGCCCTTGAATAACGCTGAACTTTATATTGATTTAATTCTGTTTTCTTTATCATACCATTTCGTGTTACAAATACGATAAATCGTTTTTCTTCCTCAAAGTTCGGTACAACCGTTACCCAAATGATCGTTTCATCTCGGTCGAGTGAAACGATATTTGCAACGTGCTGACCTAAATCTTTCCAACGAATATCTGGCATTTCGTATACTGGAAGATATATATAGTTCCCTTTACTTGTGAATAAAAGAACTGTTTCAGTCGTATTCGTATCGAATCGTTCAAGTAAGATGTCACCCTCTTTCATACCGAAGTCTTTGCCGTTTGATGCATTATGTGAGCGCCATCCAGTACGTTTCACATATCCTTCTTTCGTTACAGTAACGATGACATCTTCTTGTGGAATCATCACTTCTACGTCTATTTTAATTTCTTCAATTTGTTCTTCAATAATAGCACGGCGATCATCACTATATGTTTTCTTAACTCTCTTCAAATCAGTTTTAATGACTTGAAGTAATCTTTTTTCACTTTGTAAAATTGACTGTAGCTCTAGAATTTTCTTATTAAGCTCATCTGCTTCTTCTTGTAACGCCGTAATGTCTGTATTCGTTAAGCGATATAATTGCAAGGATACAATTGCTTCTGCTTGTGCTTCTGTAAAGCCAAATTTTGCACTTAAATTATCTTTCGCATTACGTTTATCTTTTGAAGCTCGAATTGTCTCGATTACTTGGTCTAAAATCGATAATGCCTTCTTTAAACCTTCTACAATATGTTGACGATTTTCTGCTTTTCTTAATTCATATTGTGAACGTCTCGTAATAACCTCTTTTTGATGTCCAATATAAGCATCCAAAATTTTCGGTAATGTCATAAGTGTTGGACGGCGATTATTGATCGCTACCATATTAAAGTTATATGGAATTTGTAAATCTGTATTTTTATATAAATAATTTAAAATACCTTCGGCGTTTACTTCTTTCTTTAATTCAACAACGATTCGTAAACCAGTACGATCCGTCTCATCACGTACTTCAGCAATGCCATCTAACTTTTTATCTAGACGTAATTCATCCATTTTCTTTACAAGGTTTGCCTTATTCACTTCGTAAGGAATTTCAGTGATTACAATTTGTTGTTTCCCACCGCGCACTGTTTCAATTTCTGCTTTTCCGCGAATAATAATTTTACCTTTTCCTGTTTCATACGCCTTTTTAATACCATCAATCCCTTGAATAATACCGCCTGTTGGGAAATCTGGTCCTTTCATAACTGTTAATAAATCATCAACAGTACTATTTGGCTTATCAATACGCATCATTGTAGCGTCAATAACTTCTCCAAGATGATGCGGAGGAATTTCTGTTGCATAACCAGCGGAAATTCCTGTAGATCCGTTTACTAATAAATTCGGGAACGCTGCTGGTAATACAACCGGTTCTTCACTCGTATCATCAAAGTTTGACACGAATTCAACTGTTTCTTTATCAAGATCACGTAATAATTCAGATGCGATTGGTGATAAACGAGCTTCCGTATAACGCATCGCTGCCGCTGGGTCCCCATCAACACTACCGTTATTACCATGCATTTCAACTAAAACATTACGTACTTTCCAAGTTTGGCTTAAGCGAACCATTGCTTCATATACAGAGGAATCTCCATGTGGATGATAATTACCAATAACATTACCTACTGTTTTAGCTGATTTACGAAACGCTTTATCATGTACATTACCTTCTACATACATAGAATATAAAATACGTCTTTGTACTGGCTTTAAGCCATCACGTGCATCTGGAAGTGCACGATCTTGAATAATATATTTACTATAACGTGCAAAGCGGTCACCTAACACGTCTTCAAGCGGGAGGTCATGAAACTTCTCTGCTTGCATGTTATTCCACCTCCGTCTCCATAATCATTTCATTTTCTAAAATATTTCCTTCTTCTTGCATACCAAACTGTACATTACGTTCAATCCATTTACGGCGCGGTTCTACTTTATCGCCCATTAATGTTGTAACGCGACGCTCTGCTCTTGCTGCATCATCAATTTTCACGCGAATTAATGTACGCGTTTCAGGATTCATTGTTGTTTCCCATAATTGATCCGCATTCATTTCACCAAGTCCTTTATAACGTTGTAACATATAGCCTTTGCCAACTTTTTTCGTTACACCGTCTAATTCCTCATCTGACCAAGCGTATTCAATTACCTCACTCTTACCTTTCCCTTTACTTACCTTGTATAAAGGAGGAAGTGCGATAAACACTTTACCGGCTTCGATAAGTGGCTTCATATATCTGTAGAAGAACGTTAATAACAATACTTGAATATGAGCTCCATCCGTATCTGCATCGGTCATAATAACAACTTTATCGTAGTTAATATCTTCAACAGCGAATTCATTTCCTACACCGCCGCCAATTGCATAAATAATTGTATTAATCTCTTCATTCTTAAAAATATCAGCAAGCTTTGCTTTCTCCGTATTAATTACTTTACCACGCAATGGTAGTACCGCCTGAAAACGACGATCTCGCCCTTGCTTTGCTGAACCGCCAGCCGAGTCACCCTCTACTAAATACAATTCGTTTTTCTGAGGGTTACGTGATTGTGCAGGTGTTAACTTCCCGCTTAAAGTACCTTCTGATTTTTTCTTTTTCTTACCACTACGTGCTTCTTCTCTCGCTTTACGAGCAGCCTCACGTGCTTGCGCTGCTTTAACTGCCTTTCTCACAAGAAGTGTAGCTACATCCGGGTTTTCCTCTAAAAAGTAAGCTAGATGCTCTGATACAATGGCATCAATAGAAGAACGAGCTTCACTTGTACCAAGTTTCCCTTTCGTTTGTCCTTCAAACTGCAGTACTTCTTCTGGTACACGTACAGAAACGATAGCCGCTACACCTTCACGAATATCTGTACCTTCTAAATTTTTATCTTTTTCTTTTAATAATGAAACTTTACGAGCATACTCATTGAACACACGCGTCATTGCTGTTTTAAATCCAGCTTCGTGTGTTCCACCATCTTTTGTACGTACGTTATTTACAAACGAAAGAATATTTTCTGAGTAACCATCATTAAACTGGAATGCTAGTTCTGCTTCAATCCCGTTTTGTTCACCAGTGAAATATACAACCGGGTGAATTGAATCTTTTTCTTCGTTTAAATATGAAACGAAAGCTTCAATTCCTGTTTCATAATGAAATATATCTTCTAAATCATTACGTTCGTCTTTTATTGAGATTTTCATTCCTTTTAATAAGAATGCAGATTCACGTAATCTCTCACATAATGTTTCATAATTGTAATTTGTCGTACTAAAAATCGTTGTATCTGGTTTGAAATGCATTGTTGTACCAGACTCTTTTGTTTTCCCGATTTTCTCTAACGTTGTTGCAGGAACGCCACCATTTTCAAAGCGTTGTTCATAAATGTTACCATCACGTTTAATTGTTACTACTAACCATTCTGACAAGGCGTTTACAACTGATGCCCCAACACCGTGTAAACCACCACTCGTTTTATAGCCACCTTGACCAAACTTACCACCTGCATGAAGTACAGTTAAAATAACTTCAGGTGTAGGTTTCCCAAGTTTATGCATTCCCGTAGGCATTCCTCGCCCTTTATCTATAACGCTAATACTATTATCTTTATGTATTACGACAGAAATTTCGTCGCCAAATCCCGCTAACGCCTCGTCAACGGAGTTATCTACTATTTCATATACTAAATGATGCAATCCACGGCTATCCGTACTCCCGATATACATACCCGGGCGTTTTCGAACAGCTTCAAGTCCTTCTAACACTTGAATCGCATCTTCATTATATTGGAACTGATGCTTCGCCAAACTCCTTGCCCCTTTCCTAATCCAAAATCAGAACATATGTTTCTATTATAGAATAACGCCTCGACTATAGTTTTGGCAAGTTATCTTATCTCTTTTATATACCATTTTCAATAGAAAAATCCTTGTTTTCTCACAAGGATTCCTCTAGGCTACTATTTCAGAAAAATAATCGTTTGTCAACGAGAAATGGATATGTATTCCAAGATTACACATTCCAAACCTTTATTATGATCCAAATGATCAAAATCCAAAATGGGATTACAAATAACAATCCCCAAAAACAGCCTTTAAAAAATCTCATGATGAACACCTCGTTCATCGGCCCTACTTATCTATAATGAGGGCTGAATCAATCTTTCTAACTTTAAGTCTATACTATTTTGTCATCGCATGTTCTACTTTAATACAACGATCCATTATTACAGTATAGTCTTTTTCTTTTAAAAGTTTATATGTATCTTCATCTTGTACTCCTAATTGTGCCCAAAAAACATCTGCATCAATCTCGACAAATTCTTTTGCAACATCCATTAAAAACTCTGAGCGACGAAATACATTTACAATGTCAACGTGTTCCTTAATATCCTTTAGTGAAGAAACTGCCTTTTCTCCAAGCACCTCATTTACTGTTGGATTAACTGGAATAATGCGGTATCCAGCATCTTGCATTGCTTTTGAAACCATATACGATGTACGTTCTGGCTTATCTGATAATCCAACAACCGCAATTGTTTTGCTTTTCTTTAACACTTCACCAATTTCCGTACGAGTTGGGTTTTCAATTGTCATAATTAATCCCTCCTATTCCTTTAGTATAGCCGATAAAGAAAGTCTCTTTCAATATGAAAGAGACTTTCTTTTATTTCGATTATTGATTCTTTGTAGCTGAATTATCTGCTAAAGTAGCTGTTTTCGTCATTTTTTGACCGTTACGGTAGAATGTGACTTCTACTTTCTCGCCTACTTTTTTCTTTTCATATAAATATTTACGGAATTGAAGTGAATTTTCTACTTTTTGATCATCTAATGCTACGACAATATCATATTGCTCTAAACCAGCTTTTTCTGCCGGTGATATTGGGTAAATTTTACCTAATACAACACCATTAGTTACTTCTTTCGGTACTTTCAATTGATTGACTGCATAAGCTTGCACATCTTCTAACGAAACGACACCTACTCCAAGAGCTGGACGTTTTACTACTCCGTCTTTTTCAAGTGATTCAATAACTGGCTTTGCGATATTAATTGGAATAGCAAATCCAATTCCTTCAACTTCTTGTTGTGCAATTTTACTTGAATTAATCCCAATTATTTCACCGTTTTGGTTAAATAATGCACCACCACTGTTACCAGGATTAATCGCTGCATCTGTTTGAATAACTTGTGCTTGCCAATCTGGGCGTTTATCCCCATCAATATCAACTGGGATTTCGCGTTCTTTACTACTGATTATACCTTCCGTTACACTTCCGTCAAATCCAAGTGGGTTACCGATTGCAATCGCTTTTTCACCCGCACGAAGTTTACTTGAGTCACCTAAAGTTGCAACTTTATTTACATTAGCCCCATCAATTTCAACAACAGCTAAGTCTAACCAAGGATCTTTCCCTACTAACTTTGCATCTACCTTTTTACCATCACTTAGCTTTACAGCAAGTTTATTCGCTCCATCTACTACGTGGTTGTTTGTTACAATATATGCTTTATTTCCTGCTTTTTTATAAATAACACCTGATCCTGAACCAGCTTGTTGTTCTTGACCTGTCGGTTGCATTGCAAATGGATCAACGCTTTGTTGCATATTAATAACGCCTACAACAACATCTTTCGCTCCTTCAATCATACCAGGTAAATCAGTTTCATTTTTCGCTTTATTTACAACAGGAACTACAGTACCTTCTACTTTTGAATCCGAACTAAATGATGATACTGGTGCTCCATTATTTTGAGCCCATGGCATATATGGTGCTGCAAAACTAATCGAAACCGCTCCGACTACAGCTCCCACTAAACCTGTGAAGAAATAGCCTTTTTTACTACCTGATTTTCTCACTTCTCTCGTTTCACTATGCTCTTCATTTAAATTTGGTCCGTCGTAATATCCCATGTTTTATTTCCCCTCTCTGGTGAATTCGTATTTTCAGTATAGTCACGTTTTGTGTCCTTCTTGTGAACTCATCGTGAAATCCAATTAAAAAAATACTCCTATCTAACATTGTAGACAAGAAAAGTATTTTTTGTACATTCTACCTTCAAAAGAGAGTATAAAATTGCCATTTTCCTAGGCTAAATTACACAAATTGTTCTAGATTATTCTTCAAATTTATAACCAACTCGAATAACAGTACCGATATGCTTCGCTTTATCTCCTAACTTATTTCGAAGTTTTTTAATATGGGTATCAACCGTTCGGTCATCACCGTAATAGTCATATCCCCATAACTGGTCTAATAAATGTTGACGTGATAATACGATTCCTTTGTTCTCCATTAAATAAACGAGAAGTTCAAATTCTTTATGTGTCAATATAATTTCTTCTCCATCTACTAAAACAGTTCTAGATAGACGATTCACTTCAATTCCAGCTAAAGACATAGCATTTTCTTCCGCTACTCCTACCGCGCCATCCGCACGTTTCAATAACGTCTTTGCACGAGCTACTAACACTTTCGGACTAAATGGTTTCGTTACATACTCGTCTGCACCTAATTCGAAACCTAGCAATGTATCATCCTCATCCGAACGTGCTGTCAACATAATAATTGGTACTGCTGATTCTTTTCTAATTCGTCTACAAACAGACCATCCATCTATTTCCGGTAACATAATATCTAACATAATTAAATCAATTTCATGCTCTGCAAATAACTCTAACGCTTTCTTTCCATCTTCTGCTTTGATTACTTCAAAGCCTTCATTACGAAAATAATCACTAACAATTTCACGTAATCTTCTTTCGTCTTCAACAAGCAATACTGTTTTATTCATATAATCTATCCCGCCTTTTTACTCTTTCAATCGAATAATACGTTGATTGGAGCTTCCGCGAAATGGAAGTGTTAAATCTTTTTTCTCAATTTCAAACCTTCCATCGACTAAAACATCCCCATAATGTAACAACTCTATCATATCATTATTTTGGGAACTCTGTATCTCTTCTAACGTATAACCTGTATACATCCATAGGTTTTTTTTCAAATCTTTCACGATTTTTGCTACCTTTTTCACTTCAGCAGCTTGAAAAAATGGATCTCCACCTGAAAATGTTACATCAGTTAATGGATTACTTGCAATCTCTTTCACAATTTCTTCTACTGTCATTTCCGTTCCGTTGCAAATATTCCACGATTTCGGATTATGGCAACCGACACAACGATGCGGACAGCCCGCAAAAAACACGACTGTCCGCAATCCTTCTCCATCTACTACACTATCATGAATAATATTCATCACTTTCATTTATGTTTCACCCGATCTATCTCTTCACTACGTTTCGCACTATTCCACTTCGACATATCTCCTACAAGATAGCCTGTTATACGGCGAATTCTTTCTATATTAGCCTCATCTTCATTCCCGCAACTTGGACATTCATTTCCAATAACCCCGTGATAACTACAGCACTTACAACGGTCAACAGGATGATTAATTGAACCGTATCCAACGCCATGTTCTGCCATGGCTTGTATAATTTGTTTTAATGCCTTTTTGTTATGCATCGCTGCTCCGTCCAGTTCAATATACGTAATGTGTCCTCCATTACAGAGAGCATGGAACGGGCCTTCTAAACGGATTTTATTTATCGCTTGAATGTTATAATAAACTGGAATATGGAATGAATTCGTATAGTAATTATGGTTCGTTATACCGCTAATCACGCCAAATTCTTCTCTATCTTTTTTCACAAACTTTCCTGATAATCCTTCTGCTGGAGTTGCAATTATCGAGAAATTTAGTTGATGTTCTTCTGTCGCTTTATCCATTCTATCTCTCATAAAGGAAATAATTTCGTACCCAAGTTTCCATGATTCTTCATCTTCCCCATGATGCTTTCCTGTTAAAGCTACTAAACATTCCGCAAGACCGATAAAACCAACACTTAACGTCCCTTGTTTTAAAATCGAAGCTACGGAGTCTTCAGGCTGCAATGCTTCTCCACCACGCCATACACCTTGTGAATATAAAAACTGAAAATCTCTTGCTCGCTTCGTACATTGATACGCAAATCTTTCTAATAACTGCTTAATTCCTAAATCTAAATAGTAGTTTAGCGCTTCAAAAAATGCTTCTTTTGAACCACTAATTAACGCTAATTTCACTAAGTTGATAGACGTAAATGATAAATTCCCTCTACCAATCGCGGTTTCTTCTCCATGTATATTAGACATAACACGGGTACGACATCCCATGTAACATACTTCACTTTCTGGTCTTCCATCATAATGCACTGCATTAAACGGAGCATCTAAAAATGAAAAGTTAGGGAATAATCGCTCTGCAGTTGTCTCTAATGCTAATTCAAATAAATCGTAATTCGGATCACTTTCTTCAAAATTCACACCTTTTTTCATCTTGAAAATTTGAATCGGAAAAATTGGTGTCTCTCCTTTACCAAGTCCAGCTTGTGTTGCTTTTAATAGTTGTTTAATTAACATTCTTCCTTCTTTTGATGTATCTGTTCCGTAATTAATAGAAATAAACGGTACTTGTCCTCCGCCCCTACTATGCATACTATTCGAATTATGAACGAAAGCCTCACACGCTTGATACGTATCATTTTCCGTTTCTTTCCATGCAAATTCTTCTATTTGTTCTTTCGTAAGCGGATATGATTGTAATCGTTTTTTATGTCTCTCAATTGTTTTTCGTACATAAGGTGCTAAATCAATATCAAAGAGTGCAAACGATTGACCGCCATGCTGCATATTTTGATTCGCTTGAAAAATAATAGACGAAAGAGCCAATGCACTTTTAATGTCTTGTGGTTGTCTCATATGTCCATGTCCAGTATGAAAACCGTTAGCAAGCATTTGCGCTAACGGAATTTGCGAACAAGTCGTCGTTCCTGTCGCATAAAAATCTAAATCATGTGGATATAATATATTTTCATTTATCGCTTTTTTCACTTGATCTGACAATAAATTCTCAACAGCATAATATTTTGCACTCTCAGATGCGAATGTTCCCATTACACCCATTGGAGAGCGGCCGTCTACGTTTGCATTTTCTTGCATTAAATCTTGTTCATTGCCGTGGACTATCGTCTCGAACACTTTCATTAATTCTTCTCCACGTGTATTATTTTGTAACATTTATAACCCTCCACCAATATGTTGTTGTCTTTTGATTAAAATGTTACTACATATAGTCTTGCTGTTTCTGTGAGAAATGTAACATTACTGTGAAATTTTTTTCACGAAATAATGAATTTTTCATTTACAAAAAAGAAATGTGCTCTTTACAAATGTATGGTACAATATACGGGAAAAACTCTTTTTACCCTTTATCAACACATTTGAATAAAGGAGACTGAACTTATGGTTACTACATATCTTTTATTTATCGTTGCCTACTTGCTTGGCTCGATTCCATTTGCACTAGTTGTTGGAAAAATTGGCTACGGAATCGATATTCGTGAGCACGGGAGCGGTAATCTAGGCGGAACAAACACATTCCGTACATTAGGGAAAAAAGCAGGTTTTACCGTTACAATTGCTGACATTTTAAAAGGGACATTAGCAACAAGTCTACCAATGATTTTCGGATTAGATATTCACCCACTATGGTTCGGGTTAGCGGCTGTTCTTGGACATGTCTACCCGATCTTCGCGAAATTCCGTGGTGGTAAAGCAGTTGCAACTTCTGCTGGGGTGCTATTATGCTATTCACCAGTTGTTTTTGCAATATTGGCTGTTGTATTTTTCACCCTTTTATTTACAACAAGATACGTATCACTTTCTTCTATGGTAACAGCAGTTGTTGCTGTTATTGCATCCATTGTTAGCGGGGATAAAATCTTCATTATTGCGATGTGTTTATTAGCAGGTATGGTTATTTATAAACACCGTGCAAATATCGGACGAATTATAAATAAAACTGAACCAAAAGCAAACTTTTCAAAAAAGCAAAAATAAGATCGTAACCCACATAACGCAAAAAGAAAACGTGAAGCATATTAATAGCGTCTTTTTGCGTTATTTTTTATACTAAAGAAAAAGCAACATAACTTGGAGGAACTATACATGAATCTTTCCGTAACAAAAGAAGCAGCACAATGGTATAAAAATGAATTAAACTTACAATCAAATGAAACACTACGCTTTTTCGTACAATACGGTGGTTGCAGTACTGTGCAAAAAGGACTTTCTTTAGGTATTCGTAAAGATGATCCTGCACACCCTGCTGTTCAAATTCAAGAAGAAGGTATTAACTTCTTTATTGAAGGCGATGATGAATGGTTCTTCGATGGACATAATTTATCTGTTACACTTCATGAAGGTGACGACTTCCCACAATTTAATTATGAAAAATAAAAAAGCGCGGCTTCTGCCACGCTTTTTTATTTTTTCTTAATTTCCTCATATTTCGCATACCACTCAGGATATAACTTTTTAAATGATACAGGGCGGAACCCTTCTTTTTTCGCACAAATATTCGTCGTACTTGCAGTAATACAAAGATCACCATCACCATTATATATTTCATATCCATATACAACGCGAAGCGGGCTCACAGTATCGACCCATGTTTTTACGATTGCCTTTTCTCCATAACGCATCGCTTTACGATATGAAATTTGTAAATCTAACACAGGAGAAATAATTCCTTCTTTCTCCATTTCAACATATGAAAAACCTAAATCTTGTATAAGTTTCGTGCGACCTAACTCAAGCCACACTAAGTAGTTTGAATGGTAAACAACACCCATTTGATCTGTTTCCGCATAACGGATTTCAACTTCATGTTCTGCTACAAACATATGTATTCGCCTTCTTTCACTTCTGCTACCTTGCATACATTTAATCATAATACAGTAACATCAAAAATAAAATAAAAACAGTGAATCTTTTACTGAAAGGAGCCAGCATATGATTCAAATTGTAACTGTTCGTAGTGGTGATAGCGTATATAGCTTGGCATCAAAATATGGATCAACACCTGACGAAATAGTAAAAGACAATGGACTAAATCCAGCTGAAACGCTCGTTGTTGGTCAGGCACTTATCGTTAATACGAAAGGAAATAATTATTATGTACAGCCTGGTGACAGCCTATATCGAATTTCTCAAACATATAATGTCCCCCTCGCTAGTTTAGCTAAAGTTAATAATTTATCTTTAAAATCTATTCTCCATGTCG
Source organism: Bacillus sp. FSL K6-1338 (assembly GCF_038006965.1). Lineage (NCBI taxonomy): Bacteria > Bacillati > Bacillota > Bacilli > Caryophanales > Bacillaceae > Bacillus > Bacillus sp. FSL K6-1338. The sequence continues at coordinate 3,483,625 of NZ_JBBOWI010000001.1, forward strand.
GACAACAATTATATGTACCAAAAGGCACAAAACGAGCTGTAGAATCCATCGCTTATTTACAACCTTCAACTATACCGATTAAAGAGAGTTTAGTTAATGCGACACGCGCCATCAATCCATTTTTAACATACTTAGCCTATTTTAGTTTTGAGGCAAAAAGAGATGGCACATTAAAAGAACCTACTGAAACAGCTAAAATTGCTAATATTGCAACGCAAGGTAAAACAATCCCTATGCTCGTTATTACAAATATTGAAAATGGTAATTTCAGTGCCGATCTAACATCAGTTATTTTACGCGACGCAACGATTCAAAACAAATTTATTACTAACATTTTGCAAACAGCTGAAAAATATGGCATGCGAGACATTCATTTCGATTTCGAAAGTGTAGCACCTGAAGACCGCGAGGCGTATAATCGCTTTTTACGAAATGTAAAAACACGCTTACCTAGTGGGTACACATTGAGCACAACTCTCGTACCGAAAACAAGTTCCAATCAAAAGGGCAAATTTTTCGAAGCTCATGATTATAAAGCGCAAGGGCAAATTGTTGATTTCGTCGTCATTATGACATATGACTGGGGATGGCAGGGCGGGCCACCGATGGCGATTTCTCCTATCGGTCCAGTGAAAGAAGTACTTCAATATGCAAAATCTCAAATGCCTCCACAAAAAATTATGATGGGGCAAAATTTATACGGGTTTGATTGGAAACTTCCATTTAAACAAGGAAATCCACCTGCAAAAGCAATTAGCTCCGTCGCAGCTGTTGCACTAGCTCGTAAATATAATGTTCCTATTCGTTATGATTTCACAGCCCAAGCTCCTCATTTTAATTATTTTGATGAAAACGGCGTGCAACACGAAGTTTGGTTTGAAGATTCACGGTCTGTTCAAAGTAAATTCAATTTAATGAAAGAACAAGGTATAGGTGGTATTAGTTACTGGAAAATCGGTTTACCATTCCCGCAAAATTGGCGTTTACTCGTTGAAAATTTCACGATTACGAAAAAGGGCTGACAAAAGTCAGCCCTTTTTTTCATATTACTGCTAAAAACTCATCTTTCATTTCCTCACAAAAAAGAAGAATGATAACATTCTCCTTTTTAACCGTTATCAACAATCGGTTGTTTACCTGTTTGATCTTGCATTTGCTTTCCTTTATTTCCACCAGCTTTTTTCGATTGTGTTCCAATATGATTTGGTGCAAAGTCTTTTGAATTTTTTTTCGGATTACCCATTACTATCGCCTCCTTAACACTAGTATCGTACTAGTGTTAAGAATTATTCAGCTTGCTTAAAAAGTTTCATTTCATAACGTTTTTCGATGCGCTCTTCAATGCGATCAATTGCATCACGATCGCTTAATAATTGTTGTTTATTTTCATTTACAAGTTCTTCAAACGATTTACGGCGACTTCTTCTCATGTTGTTCACCCTCTCTCCTTCGCTTTCTTATTACATAGTATGAGCAAACGAAAAACTCTTTAATCAGATTTGCAAGAAAATTTTATGTTTTAGTACTCCTAAAAAAACTCCGTGTACAATATATTGCACACGGAGTTTTTCATACCATAATATTTAAATACTCTTTCAACTTTTCATCTGCATTTATTTCATTTTCTTTATAATCATGAAGCGCCTGTAACACAAAATCATACTGTTCTAAAATATAACTTTCTAATTTCATAACATCCTCTAAGCTATTAAGCATAATTCTCGTATTACCAACTTCACTTTTTAACGCTGGTTCACATTTTAAGCTTGTACATATTTCTTTCACATCATCTTCTAATATTTCTGTTAATACATATTTCTTTCGCCCTTTTACCTTTACTCTCATAACCGGATAAAAAGCTTTTATATCTAAATAACTTCCTACATTCATACAACGTAGCCATTCTACATTACGTTTATTACATACAAGCATTTCTTTCACCGCTTCGTATACCGCAGTTTCATCAAGCACAGCCTTATTTACTTTTCGGTTCCCTTCTTCTTCAATAGCTGCACACTTTTGATAAACAGCGGCACACGTAATACAATCGTCAAATGCATTATGAGAACTTAAACGAATGCCAAGCATTCGCTTTAACGTTTCAAGTTTATGATTAGGCGCATGCTTCATGTATTTCTTCGCTAAAAATACAGTATCAATTACTTTATTTTTAGGTTCAGGTAGCCCTAGCATATTTACATTACTTTTCAAAAAGCGCATATCAAAAGAAGCATTATGGGCCACAATAACATTTGTATGTAAAAATGCTAAAAATAAAGGTAACACTTCTTCAATCGTCGGTGCATCTGAAACGCGATAATTAGTAATACCTGTTAAACTCGTTATTCGGTCCGGAATTGGCCGCTCTGGATTCACGTATGAAACAAATTGATCTACTAATTCATGATTACGATATTTCACTGCTGCAACTTGAATAATTTTATCATTATAAGGGTTAAATCCTGTTGTTTCAAAATCAATTACAACATAATCTAACGGTAAGGATACATTCCCCACTCCATACACTCCTTTATCTCTAAACGTTTATATTCCTTACATCATATCATGAAGTTATTACTACTTGAAAAAGAAAAGGCAGAAATGGGAACTCTCCACCTCTACCTTTTCACCATTATTTTAATTTAGCAACTCTTTTCTCCATCTCTTTTTGCGTCATCGGCCCAATAAACTTATCTTGAATGACACCTTTTGTATCTATAAAATACGAAGTTGGAATCGTAATTACTTTATACGCTGTTGTCACATCAATGTTCTTGTCCAATAAAATAGGAAAAGTAATTCCTTTTTCTTTAACAAAATTGCTTACCTTTTCTACTCCTCCACCTTTTTCTGAAGGCGTATAATTTATTGCTAAAATTTCTACGTTCTCTTTATGTTCTTTATAGAAAGCTTCCATATCCGGCATTTCTTGCTGACATGGTCCACACCACGTTGCCCAAAAGTTTAAAATCACTTTCTTTCCTTTTAAATCCGATAACTTTACATTCGTTCCATCTAACTTCGTTAATTCAAAGTTTGGCGCACTCTTCCCTATTTCGATACCATTACTTGCAATCATCTCTTTCATAGCAGCTTCACTTTTTTCTTGCTCCCCTTGTACCGCCTGATCTTTTTTACCAAATTGTTCATAAGCTGCATATCCCGCTAAACAAAGTAACACTACAATAATCGTAAGCTTCCGCCACATTTTATATCACCCTAACGTATTTATCTTCTTATTAACCTAATTACCCAAATACTATATACCTTATTTTAGCTTATACGGACGAGCTTGGAAATATTCACAGTCTAAATAATTAGAATATTCTTATTTGAAGTGAAATTTTTTCCTTTTTATCATATAATTAGAAAAATAAATGAAGTGTTGCTTATCTTCTTATGGACCCATTCACCTTTTTACTCTCGTAGTTATAAACCTACAACAAAAGGGGGATTTTTTATGAATTCATTCGAAAAAACAACATTATATATTCTTAGTTTTCTTTTATACCCAGTCGGTATTATTACATGGATCATTTCACTCTTTAGTAAAGACCTTAAAAAAAAGAAAGTAGGGCGTATTTGTCTCTACGTCTCTCTAGTCTCATTCGTCCTTTTCTTAATTCTTGGAATTGCCACTTTCCTTACGACCGCTACCTTTAACGTTGATCTGAATCATTCAGAATCTATCGAGTATCAAATAAATGATGCTGAATAAAGATAAGAGCAGTACTCTTATCTTTATTCACATCACTTGCAAAACGAATGACTATTTATTAATTTTTTAGGACTTCCACATGCAACAATACGTCCTTCTTTCATTATGACAACACGATCTGCTAGTATCGCTTTCTCTACATCATGTGTTGCCACAATTCTCGTGACCTCTCTTCCTAATCCTTCTATCATATTCCAAATAGTTTCTTGGTTGCTCGGATCTAATCCCGCAGTTGGTTCATCTAAAATAATAAGATTCGGATTTGAAACAATGGCACGTAATAATGCAAGACGTTTTCTTTCCCCCCCCGAAAACTCTTCACCGCTTTTATGTAGTACAGTTTGAAGTCCTTCCGATAAACCTCTAATTATCGGCTTCACATTTACAAGCTCAATATTTTTTTCTAACTGGTTTTCTAAACACTTTTCCTCGAAATACATATTCTCTTTTACTGTCGTCCGAAAGAAACGAGGTTCTTGCCACACTGTAGTCATACGAGCCTCATCACCATAATAAACAATGTTACCATTAGATGGTTTATACAACCCTGTCATTAATTTTAAAAGCGTTGTTTTTCCTGCGCCACTTTCTCCTACAATAATAACGAGTTCACCTGGATTAATTTGCAAATCAATATTATGAATTCTGCATTTCTCTTCATCATTCTCCTGAAATGAAACATTTGTTACTGTCATCCCCATCGCTCTTTCTACCTTACTATCTGCCACTCGTTTATCTAAAAAGGAAAAAATTCTATTTGCCGAAGCGACTGCAACTTGTGTCATCATTAATAAATCGCCAACGTAACGGACTGGAAAAAAGAGCATTTCAATTGTGGCTAACACGGCAACAATTGAGCCAACTTCCATTTCTCCCTTCATTATTTTTTACGCGCCTATAATGAGAACAACGATATATGCCCCTGTTTCAATCACTGTTCCAACTACTCCAATGCAGTGTTGCATCATCGTCTTCTTTACTTCCGATTTATAAGATTGTGCCGTTACTCCTTTAAATAAGCGAATAGCCCATTTTTCTTTTTGTAAACTACGTAAATCTTGTATACCCTTTACAAACTGTGACACCATCTCTACAACACTCGATTGATTTTTTTGAGCAACGCTTGCAATATCTCTTACCTTTTTTCCCATCAGTATTGGAACAATTGTACTTAAAAATAAAAACGGAGTTACCCACAATATAAACTGTATATCTATATGTTGTAGTGCTATGAAAGCTCCAATAAATTGGGCAATAGCGTGTATATACTCTATTAATATAAAGCCATATAATCTGATCCAGTTCGGAATATCAGATACGACCCAAGTTTCTAACTCCCCTTGCTTGATCTTCTCACTCTCTTCAAACGGTAATGAGAAATAGTGACGCAATAATTCTATACGTTTCGTTTGTAATATACGTTGACTCGCTTTTGAACTTATATAATCAAATAAAAGATTGTTCGTCCACATTAAAAAGCGAATACCCGCAAACAAAGCTATATATAAATACGCACCTTTTAGCTCACTTTGAATAAGATTGTCTACAATTAATCCCATGAAAATTGGGCGTGATAAATTTAAAATGGCAGCAATTATCCCACTACATACAGCTGCCATTACTAATATTTTCTCTTTTCGTAACGGCCACAATATTCTTTTATATTCTTTCATGACGTTCCCTCCACTTTTCGTAGTAAAAAGAAAGGGATGAAACCATATGGTTTCATCCCTTTCCATAAAATAAGGAAGCTAACTATTGTTAGCTTCCTTATTTTTCATTTCAATTATTTAGTTTGACACTTTTGACTCTTCGATTTTCTCACGAAGAACCATTTGCAGAATACCACCGTGACGGTAGTAGTCAATTTCTACTTCACTATCGAAACGAGCTACTACTTCAAATTGTTTTTCGTTGCCATCTAAATCAGTTGCAACTACTTTTACAAGATCGCGCGGTCTAACTGTTTTGTCAATTTGAATTTCAAATGACTCGTTACCAACAAGACCTAACGTTTCAGCACTTTCGCCATCTTTAAATTGAAGTGGTAATACACCCATTAATACTAAGTTACTGCGGTGAATACGTTCGAAGCTTTCTGCGATTACTGCTTTAATACCTAATAAGTTAGTACCTTTCGCAGCCCAGTCACGAGAACTTCCCATACCGTAATCTTTACCAGCAACAACTAGAAGACCTGTTCCATCTTCTTTATATTTCATAGCAGCATCATAGATTGATGTTACTTCACCAGTTGGCCAATATGTTGTATATCCACCTTCTGTTCCTGGTGCGATTTGGTTTTTAATACGGATGTTTGCAAATGTACCACGCATCATAACTTCATGGTTACCACGACGAGAACCGTAAGAGTTAAAGTCAACTGGTTGTACGCCGTTTTCTAATAAATAGCGTCCAGCTGGTGTGTGCTTACCAATTGAACCTGCTGGTGAAATATGGTCTGTTGTTACAGAATCACCAAATTTACCAACTATGCGTAAACCTGATAACGTTTCAACTTCACCTGGCTCTTTAGATAAACCTTCAAAGAATGGTGGGTTTTGAATGTATGTTGAATCATTATCCCAAGTATATAAAGCTTCGTTTGAAGTTTGGATTTCATTCCAACGCTCATTGCTGTTAAATACTTGTGCATATTCTTTCTTGAACAATTCAGATGTAACAACGCTTTGAACTACATCTTCAATTTCTTTAGCTGATGGCCAAATATCATTGAAGTAAACAGCATTGCCATTTGCATCTTTACCGATTTCATCATTTTTCAGGTCAATATCAACAGTACCTGCAAGTGCATATGCCACAACAAGTGGTGGTGATGCTAAGTAGTTTGCTTTTACAAGAGGATGAATACGACCTTCAAAGTTACGGTTACCAGATAAAACAGATGTTACTAGTAAGTCGTTTGCTGCGATTGATTCTTCTAATTCTGGCGCTAATGGACCAGAGTTACCGATACAAGTCGTACAACCGTAACCAACTGTTTGGAAACCTAATTGATCTAAATATGTTGTTAAACCGGATTTATCTAAGTACTCAGTAACAACTTTAGATCCTGGTGCTAATGATGTTTTTACGTACTCAGGTACTACAAGTCCTTTTTCAATTGCTTTCTTCGCAACTAGACCTGCTCCAATTAATACGTATGGGTTTGATGTATTTGTACAGCTTGTAATTGCAGCGATTGCAATTGCACCTGTTTTCATCGTTACTTCTTTATCTTCTAATGTAACCTTCACTTCTTTATCGAACTCTTGCTCATTAAATCCAAGTCCTTGTGTTCCAACTGGTGCTAAAACAGCTTTGTGGAACGCATCTTTCATATCTGAAAGTGGAATTAAATCTTGTGGGCGTTTCGGTCCAGAAAGGTTAGATTCGATTGTATTTAAATCAATTTCAACAAGATCAGTGTAGATTGGATCTTTACTATCTGCTGTATAGAATAAACCGTTCGCTTTACAGTATTCTTCAACAATACGAATTTGCTCTTCATCTCTACCTGTTAAACGTAAGTATTCTAATGAAATATCATCGATTGGGAAGAATCCACAAGTTGCGCCGTATTCTGGTGCCATATTTGAAATTGTTGCACGGTCAGCTAAAGGCATACTCTTTAGTCCATTACCGAAGAACTCAACAAATTTACCAACTACACCTTTTTGACGTAATACTTGTGTTACTTTTAATGCAACGTCTGTTGCCGTAGTACCACTTGGAAGTGTGCCAGTTAATTTCACACCGATTACTTCAGGTACTGGGAAGTATGAAGGCTGTCCAAGCATTCCTGCTTCTGCTTCAATACCACCAACGCCCCATCCAAGAACGCCGATACCGTTAATCATTGTTGTATGTGAGTCTGTTCCAACTAATGAATCTGGGTATGCAACTAAGTCACCTTCAGCATTTTTCACAGCATGAACAACTGGTGCTAAATATTCAAGGTTTACTTGGTGTACAATGCCTGTAGCTGGTGGAACTGCACGGTAGTTATCAAATGATTTTTGTGCCCAGCTTAAAAATTTATAACGTTCTTCATTACGTTTAAACTCTAAGTCCATGTTGAATGCAAGCGCGTCTGCCGTACCCGCTCTATCAACCTGTACAGAGTGGTCAATTACAAGGTCTACAGTAATTTCAGGATTAATTTTGTCAGGATCCCCACCCATGTCTGCCATTGCTTTACGAAGCGAAGCCAAATCAACAACAGCTGGAACACCAGTGAAATCTTGTAAAATTACACGAGATGGTTTAAATGGAACATCGATATCTTGCACATCTTTCGTTCCCCATTTCGCTAAATTTGTAACATGCTCTTCTGTGATTACACGTCCGTCTACTTGACGAAGTACTGATTCAAGTAAAACTTTCACGGAATATGGTAATTGAGATACGTTGCCAACCCCTGCATTTTCAAGCGCTTTCAAATCATAATAATGATACGTTTTTCCATCTACTTCAAAAGTTGCACGTGATTGAAATGGATTATGTTTGACCATTATGTTTCCCCCCTGTTAAACGTGACTAAGTTGTCTGAATATAAAATGTAGACAAACTTTTCAATACCTTACGATAATATCTTATTACAACTTTCTAAATAAGTAAATAATAAGAAACTTATAGATTATCATAAGTTTTCTTTATGTTTCTAAATTTGAATAGCTTTCATGCTCCTTATGAATACTATTATCATAAAGTAAAGTGCTCTATCAGCGATTTACTTACAGTTCATACATACTATGAACTGCTCATCATTCAACATACAAAAAATGTTATAGAGGTGAAATAAAATGGGTAAAAGAAAAGCAAATCATACTATTTCAGGAATGAATGTTGCATCTGCACAAGGACAAGGAACTGGTTACAATGAAGAATTTGCAAACGAGCCTTTAACTCCAGCAGAGCGACAAAATAATAAGAAACGTAAAAAGAACCAGTAAAGAAAAATCCCAAAAGGTCTATTTTCCTTTTGGGATTTTTTCTAATGTTTATAACGTAGTAATTCCGAAACCGTTACAAATCGATAGCCCTGCTTTTTCAACTCAGGTAAAATTTTTGCTAGCGCTGCTACCGTTTGACTACGATCATTTCCTCCATCATGTAACAATACAATATCGCCACTTTTAGCATTTTTCACTACATGATTTACAATGGATTCAACCCCTGGATCTGCCCAATCACGTGGATCTTGATGCCATGACCATAGAACAGTTTGATAACCAGCTTCTTTCGCTGTTTTAAATACAGCATCGTTAATATATCCACCAGGAGGACGGAATAGCAAAGGTTCTTTCACCCATTTTTCAAAAAATTTCTTTCCATCTAAAATATCATTTTCTAATTTTTCATCTGACGAATTACTCGCATACAAATGATTCATCGTATGATTTCCAATTTCATGTCCCTCTTTTAACACTTGGTTCACTAAATATGGATTGCGCTGAACTCGAAATCCAATCATAAAAAATGTCGCTTCAGCCTTATATTGACGTAATAAATCTAAAACTTGCGGTGTATATGTTGGATCTGGCCCATCATCAAATGTAATTGCAATAATTTTTTCATTATTAGGTACTTCCCATGTTACATAACCAGTTGGTTCTAACTCTTTTCTGAGCAACATTTTCGCTTCCACTTTTTCCACTTGAAATATATGTACTGCGCATAATAAAGAAAAAACTATTAAAAGAATTTTCTGTTTTAACATAACGTTCACTAAAGCAGCAAGGTTGTCGAATAGACAACAACCTCATTTACTTTTCTAATTGATCTACATTTCGCATTATATTTTGGAGATTATTTTCATATTGCTCAAGTTGTGGACGTTGTGTTTCTGAAGCTACCTCTAGTGCATTTTGAATTTGTTCATATGCTTCCTGAACCTCTTGGCGTAACTCTTTTAAATCATGACCATAGTTAGGGTCATTCTTCACAATATTATTAAATGCATTTTCTGCTTGTGTAACTCCTTGCTGTGCCGCTTGAAAGGCTTGTTGCTTATCTTTATGATATGGCATTATATAATCCCCTTTCTATAATAGTTAGTCCCCTTTATCTTTACCTTTTTTTCTAAAAACATTCTTGTATAAAATCGTCAACTTCTCTCATTCTAAAAAGAAAGAGGAGGTGTAACATATAATGAGTAAAAACAATCGTGAATCTAAAGAAAAAAAAGGACAACCTGAGCCATTAAGCGGATCTCATAAAGTAAAAAACCGTAACCATTCACGCCAAAAAAAACATGCACATCATGATATGTAATAAAAAATATTCACATACCGTGCACATTCAACATAAAATGTTTGTATTTCATCATTTATTCTTCACCTCTGTTTCATTCATGCATAACATGATATGAATTGATATTTTACGGAGGGTGTCTTACATGGGCAAGAAAAAGAAGAATTGTCTTTTTCATGTTGATGGTTTCGAAGAATGGATGGATCAATTTTGTTCCGATTCTTATAGTAACTTTAGCTTTCCAAATCAAATTCACATCGACCTTTGCGAAACCGAAGAAGAATATATTTTGGAAACAGATGTACAAAATGTCACTGAACAAAATGTACTCATTAAAAAGTTAGAGACAGGCCTAGCTATATGCATACTTCATAAAAACATTTCCTTACAACGAACAATCCCTTTACCTACTACTATCATTTATAAAAAGATGCTAGCCTGCTTAGAAAACGGATTTTTAGCCATTCATATTTCCAAAAATGAAGTTGCTGATAAGCATGAAAAAAAAGTTCTTTTTTCAAATTAAGAGTTAATATAATATAAACTAAGCCCCAGTTGGTTACTGGGGCTTATGTTATTTCGCATGCATTTCTATATTAGAATTTGCATCATATCTTTTTTTCGATAAACCTTTTGTAACTAAAAGCACAGGAAATGCCACAGTTGAAAATATAGCTAGTGCTGAAAATACTACAAACCCATTTTGGTAGCCGTAGTAATCGAGAAGTACTCCTCCAAACCACGGACCTATTACTGCTCCAATTCCCGAAAAGCCCATCGCACCGAAGTATGTTCCTTTTAGATGCGCAATAGCAATATCATCAATAAATACATCCGTCATCGAAAACATTAAGACTTCTCCAATTGTAAAAATAATTGTACAAACGGCAGCACTTAGCATAGATTCTACTATTCCAAAGCCAAATAATCCTCCGCTTACAAATAAAGTCCCCACCATAATTGATGTTAACGGTGTATACTTTTTGCACATTTGAATAACAGGGTATTGGATAATCACTACAACAATCGCATTTAAAGCTAACATATATGAAAATAATTTCACTCCATCCTGAAATATATGTGCATTTGCAAAATATTGAGATACTGTTGTCGTTAAGTGAGAAAAACCACAATTACTCAAAATAATACCGACTAAAGCAACTAAAAATACGACATCCTTTCGCAAAATGCGAATTGCATTTAACATTGTGACAGGTTTTTCTGTATTTATTTTCTTTTTTTCAATTGGATACTTCTTAAATTGGAATGCTAATATAGCTGTATATAGAATGTACACTCCAGCTGCTACTAAAAAAGGAATTGTAGATTTTGCGCTTCCAATCTGTAATCCGACAAGAGGGCCAATCGCCACTCCAACATTGATTGCACCGTAACGCAAATTATATACGAGTAAACGATACTCTGGTTTCGTTAAATCTGATAATAATGCTCTTGATGTTGGCTCAAAAAACGACCTACATAATCCATTTAAAGCGTTTAATAAAAAGAAACTTAAAACATGATTCGCAAGTGAAAAACCTATAAACACAAAAATCCAAACGATCATGGACCAGAGCATAATCGTTTTCCGGCCAAATCGATCTGATAAATTCCCTCCGATAAAACTAGCAAAAACACCAACAAGTGCACTCGTTCCGATAATAGCACCTGTCATTCCAGCTGATACACCTTTAACAGTCGTTAAATAAATTGCTAAAAAAGGAATGCTCATTGACGTGGCGAACCTCGCAAATAAAGTCCCTATTATAATTGTCATTCCTAACGGATGAATATTTTGTAACTTCCCCTTCATCACTAAACCTACTCTCCCCGTTCTTACATAAAAAAAAGAAAGCAAAGGATCTGCTTTCTTTTCCTTTTTCTATACTTGAGCTGTTGATACCCGAGTTGTTCTCGTTATGTCCATATCAATTCCATATGTGAACTGTAATTCTTTACACACATCTTTAATTAAGATTGCGACATTATACTTTTCATTAAATTGTAAAACTATGTTTTCTACTTCTTCATATGTATACTTATATTCCCCTGTAATGACACTTTTTAAATCAAAGCATTCATTTATACAAAGTTGCACAAGTAGCTGGTCATATTTCTCTATTACATCTTCTTTCTTCCACAGTAACTCTTTTACATATAACCGATCAAACTTCACACTTTCTCGATTACAATCCGTTAAAATCCGGGTCATTTCATTTAATTCTCGATACAATTCAGAAATATTTTTACTTAAACTAAGAAGTTTATCTACGCCGTTTTCATATAACATATTCATTCCACCCCCGCATTTTCTTTTTCTTATTATAGCAAGAAAATTCTAAAAATAGTTTCTTTCTTCTGAAATATTAGGAAACTAATTTCAATTGCTTTACAATGAAACTAGTGAACGCGAAAGGGGAAAGAAAATTGGAGCAAAAATTATATTACACTGACGCTTATAAGCAAGACTTTACTACAAAAATTATAAAGCAAGATTATGATAAAGACGGTAACTTATACGTCGTTTTAAACGAGACCGCATTTTATCCGACAGGTGGCGGACAACCGCATGATACTGGCACATTAAATGATATCGATGTAATCAATGTAGAAGAGATACATGGGGAAATTCGTCACTTCATTGTAGAAAAATTACATACAGAAGAAGTAGAAGGTAAAATCAATTGGGAGCGCCGTTTTGATCATATGCAGCAACATGCGGCTCAGCACATTTTATCTGCTGCTTTTTGGGATCATTTTAACATACCTACGATTGGATTCCACCTTGGTAAAGAAACGGTAACAATTGATTTAGAAATAGAAAATCTTCATACAGAAACGGTTGAAAAAGCAATAAACATTGCCAACAAAATTGTTTTCGAAAACCATCAAATCCATATCGAATGGATGAACTTAGAAAAAGCGAAAACATTCCCCCTTCGTAAAGAACCGACTATAACAGAAAATATACGGGTTGTTATTATCGAAAACTTTGACTACAACGGCTGTGGTGGAACGCATCCGAAACGAACTGGTGAAGTTGGTCCTATTCAAGTACTAGGATGGGAGCGCAATAAAGGTGGTATACGCTTAACGTTTATCGCTGGTTGGCGTACACTTAAATTAATGGGACAACAGCAACAAATTATGAAAGATGTTTCTAAACAATTAAACAGTAGCGAGAGTGATATCCCAGCAAAAGTAGCACAACTTCTTACTTCTCAAAAAGAAAATGAAAAAGCAATACAAACAATGAATGAAAAATTATTATTTGCAGAGGCAAATGAACTACTTCTACAGCCCATAAAAATTCATGCTGACATACTTATTTCTAAAGTATTTACAAATCGTTCTATGCAAGAAATCGCAAAGCTTTCCGCTATTATTACAGAACAACAAGAGCATGCAATTACGTATTTCGTCATCGAAAATGATGACAAACTACAATGTATTCTCGCTTGCGGAAAATCAGTATCACTCGATATGAATGCTCTTTTAAAAGACGCTCTTCCTACAATCGAAGGAAAAGGTGGCGGAAATAAGAAGAGTGCTCGCGGTGGCGGGAGAGCAATTATGAGCGGAGATGAATTTTTAAATCAGCTTGTTTCTTCTTTACAGTCGGCGGTGTAAAGCATTTTTAGTAAGGATAGCTAACAGCTATCCTTACTCTATACTTACAAACCAATATTTTGTTTCAAGCCTTGATAACTCCCTGCACTTGCAAAACCTTCACTTATAAGAGTGATAAAAGTTTCCGAAAAACCATATTGACTTAAATCTTTAATCGGTACCATTTGCACATCATGAATTGGATTATGATCAAATTCATTAGAGGGTAACATAATTTCCCCTGTAAGCTTTTCAAGTAGAAATGTAATATGTAATAAAGATAGACTGGCATCCGGTTTATCACAAACATAGAGTAGCTTCTTAATTTTAACTTCTAATCCCGTTTCTTCTCTCATTTCTCTAATCATCGCCTCTTCTAACATTTCACCATTCTCCACTCTTCCTCCAGGTAAAGACCAATTCCTATTAGCAACTTTTTGCTTTACTAGCAATAATTTTTCACCTTCAATTAAAATTCCCGTAACACGAACTTGCATTACATTTTCCATATGTAATCTCCTCTTCCCATTATATTTACAAATTACCCCTTCCATAAAAAGAACGTACGTTTTATAATTGAAGAAAATTATGGAAGAAAGTAGTTGTTACATTCATGCGTCCACCTTTAACAAAGTCTATATCACTTGAAGATTTCCAAAACTATTATTGGTTAAAAGCAGAACTCCAAACATTTTGTCGTGAGAATGGGTTGCCAGCTAGCGGCTCTAAGATTGAAATAACCGATTGTATCTCACATTATTTAACTACGGGGAAAGTCTTAAAAAACAGCTCTGGGCAAAAAGTGCGTAAAGCTTCCCTCTCTTATAAAGACCTTTCTCTTCAAACGATTATTACTAACAATCACCGCTGTAGCGAAGATGTTCGTGCTTTTTTCAAAGAAAAAATCGGAACAAACTTCCGCTTTACAGTAGCTCTTCAAAAATTTTCCAAAGAGAATGTTGGAAAAACATATGAAGACGCGGTAGCTTTTTGGCATGAAGAAAACGAACGAAAAAAAGACCCTACATACAAAACAACTATCGGTGCACAATTTGAATACAATCGCTTTACTCGTGACTTTTTCGAAGATCCAAATAATAAAGGGAAAGCAAAAGCTGATGCGATTGCTGCTTGGAACGAAATGAAAGCGAAGCCTGGTAGCAATATTTATGTTCCTCAAAAAGTAGAAAACTAGTTACCTCGCTAGTCTTCTACTTTCTCAAATAATAGCGCAATCCCTATCCCGCCTCCAATTCCTAATGTAGCAATTCCATATTTCATAGACTCTCTTTGTGCCTGATAAAACAAACGTGTTACAAGCATAGCACCAGATGCACCGTACGGATGACCGAGCGCAATTGCTCCACCATTTACATTTACTTTTTCGTACGGAATTTGTAACTCTTTTGCGCAAGCAACAACTTTTGAGGCGAATGCTTCATTTATTTCAAAATAATCGATGTCCTCTACTTTTACATTCATTTCGTTTAATAATTTGTTCACCGCAAATATCGGACCAGTCCCTGGAAGCTTGGGATCCACTCCCACTACAGCACTACGAACGAAACGAAGGACAGGTTTATAACCTAACTTTCGGGCTTGTCCCTCTTCCATTACAAGAACGGCACATGCTCCATCATTTACACCGCACGAATTACCTGCCGTTACTGTTCCATTTTGTAAAAATGCGGGCTTTGTTCTTTTAATGATTCGTTCATAATTCATTTCTAGCTTTATAGATTCATCTAATAATCCATTAAAAGAAAATATTTCATCATGTATATATCCTTTTTCTAACGCTTGCAGTGTCCGCTTATAACTAAGACAAGCATACTCGTCTTGCATTTCTCTCGTTATGTTATAACGCTCCGCAACATATTCAGCCGCTACTCCCATGTCAGGATCACCAATTGTTTCAGGTGAAAATCGTGCTCTTTTTTGAAAAGGTGACGTACTTGTACTCTCTACTCCCCCGGCGATATAACACTTACCTGCCCCGCCTTGAATGAGATGACACGCAGTTCGAATTGCTTCTAAACCAGCACCACATTGCCGATCAATCGTTACACCAGGAATATGATAGCCAAGTCCCGCCTCTAAAGCAGATAGTCTCGCAATATTCCCTCCTGGCCCCACAATATTCCCTAACATGACATCGTCTATTTCTCTCTCAATCCCTTTACTTAAAAACGTAAGAAGCGGCGTTACTAATTGCTGAACTTCATACTCTTTTAACATCCCATTCTTCTTACCGATAGGTGTTCTTTTCGCCTCTACAATAACTGCTCTATTCATATATTTTCTCCCGGTTTTCAATCATACTTTTTGCTTCCATACGAGCGATTTTCCCACTATTTGTATAAGGTATTCCATCTACAAAATGCCATTCTTTCGGTATTTTAAAAGAGGATAATCTCTGTAAGCAAAAACTCTTTAATTGTTGTTTCGTAGCACTTCCTTTTACGATCGCGAGGGGCTTTTCACCCCAGTAACTATCTTTCACACCAATTACAACTATTTCATCAACAGCTGGGTGTTCATGTAATACACTTTCTATTTCTTCTGGATAAATATTGATTCCTCCAAATAAAATCATATTCTTCTCTCTACCAACAATATATATAAAGCCTTCTTCATCTTCATAGCCTACATCTCGCACTGTCATCCAGCCTTCTGCATTCAACTCCCGTGTTAAAACCCCATCTATTATGTATCCCATAAAAAACTGATCACTTTTCACATAAACAGTTCCTATTTCACCTTTTTGTACTTCTTCGCCTGCTTCATTACATATTCGAACTTGCACATTATGACAAGGTTTTCCTACTGAATTTGGCCTTCTTTCGCTTTCTGCATCGACTAGTGCTGTTACAAAACTTAACTCTGATGCACCATAAAATTCATATCTTTTCGCATAAGGAAATATATTCTTTATTTTTTCTTTCGCTTCAGCTTCCCATTTCGCTCCTGACGAAATAATTTTCACTTTATTTTCTATTACTCTATTTTCTTTATATAAAGATTCAAGCATTGTCGGAACTGTATACATAACTGATATATTTTCAGTTTCTAACTTATCTAGTACTTGATTTGGAATGAACTTTCTCATAATGTACACCGTTTGTCCTACATATAATGCACTTATTGCCCCGTATAAGAAAAGAGAATGAACGAGCGTCCCAGCTATTAAAATCGAATCCTCCCTTTTCATATGAAAGTCATGTACATTACAATCAAAACTATGAACCCACGATTGTTGTGCACGTAAAAATGCTTTTGCTGTTCCTGTTGATCCTGATGTAAATCCCATATAAAAAGGAGCATTTTGTAAACTTTCTACAGGATTATATGTAGGAAGATAGTTCTCTATCATTCTTTTCCACTCATCAATTTCAATTACTCTTCCTTCTTCATCCGGTAGATCATTTACCTTATATCGCTCTGTCACAATCACATCCGGATTACTAATTGCAATTCTTTCTTTGAGCTCATCCTCTTTCCACTTTATATCTAACGGCACACAAACCCATCCAGACATCGCAGCCCCAGCAAATAGTTGTAAAAACTCCATACTATTTTCTAATACAATTGCTATCGTTTTATTCTTCGATTCTTTTTCATTCAACCAGTTTGCTACTTTACATACTGACTCAAACCACTCTTTATATGTTAATACTCGATCATTTTCCTTTATTGCTATTTTACTTGATAGTAAAGAGGCATACTTTTTATATTCTTTTGTAATCCCCATTTGAGACGTCCTTTCTTTACAAAATAATAAAAAGAAACACGCAATGAACGTGTTTCTTCTCTTTCTTATCCCGCATTTGTATATTTCCCACTCTTTAGAGCAGGCGTAATAATATGTTTCAATGAACGATGTAATTTCGTTACAAGAATTGCTGCTATAATCGCTTTTATGCAATCACCTGGTAAAAATACGACACTCACTTTCATCGTCTGCCATATAGAAATATCCATTACGAATGCTTGTACAATGATACCAAATACATAAACTACGAAAATACCACCAATTATATTAATGCATAATACTTTTATAATAGAAACTTCACGTAAACGCTCAATTAAATAACCAATAACAAATGCTCCTACAATATAACCAAGTAAATATCCTGCGCTTGGCCCAACAAATATACCTGGACCACCTCGTCCACCTGCAAGTAATGGTGCCCCAACTCCAACAATAAGTAAGAAAATAAGCTGACTTAACGCACCAAGACGTGATCCTAACAATCCACCAGCAAGCATAACACCGAGTGATTGTAATGTAATCGGAACTGGTGTAATAGCAAGAGCAATTGGAGGTATTAACCCTAACACTCCCATAATAGAACTAAATAAAGCGACGAAAACTAAGTTTTTTGTATTCATATTTGCTTCTCCTATTTGTAAACTTAAAACGATTTTTAGATAACATATTATAGGAGTTATATTATCTTTCTATTTAGTATTTGTCAACTTATTTTGAATATAGGTTTACAATTATTTTTTCAATTATTTCTCCTTATGCAAATGCTCAAGTTCTTTCCGAAGCGCCTGTTTTAAAAACTTCCCAACAGATGTTTTCGGAATTTCCTGCATAAATACAATATCGTCTGGTAACCACCACTTTGCAAACTGTGGTTTTAAAAATTCATATAGTTCTTCTTTTGTAACAGTGCTATTTGCCTTTTGTACAACGCAGGCAACTGGACGCTCTTGCCACTGCGGGTGTGGAACTGCAACAACGGCCGCTTCAAATATAGCATCATGTGCCATTAAAGCATTTTCAAGGTCAACTGAGGAAATCCATTCTCCCCCGCTTTTAATAACATCTTTCGTACGATCAACAATTTTCACGCAGCCTTCCTCGTCAACTGTAACAACATCACCAGTATATAACCAACCGTCTCGGAATCCTTCGACAGTACGATCATCGTTATAATAGCTTTCAGCAATCCAAGGTGCTCGTAAACATAACTCTCCCATCTCAGTACCATCCCACTTCACTTCACCGTTTGTACCGACTACTTTCATCTCTACACCAGGGACAAGATATCCTTGTTTTGAGCGGATTTCTAATTGCTCTTCATATGATAATTCTGTTTCATAACTTTTTAAACGTGCAAGTGTTACGAGTGGGCTTGTTTCAGTCATACCATATGCATGTACGAAAGGAACATTATATTTTTGTTCAAATGCTTTAATAACGCTTTTCGGTGCAGCAGCACCACCGCATAATATTCTCGTTATACTAGATAAATCGTAACTATTATTTTCTAATTCTTGTAATACACCGAGCCAGATTGTCGGCACACCTGCTGCTATCGTTACTTTTTCAGCTTGGATCATCTCTAATAAAATTTTTGGAGTAAACATTGGTCCTGGCAGAACTTGTTTAGTTCCAAACCAAGTAGCTGCAAAAGGAAGTCCCCAAGCGTTCACATGGAACATCGGTACAATTGCCATCGCCGCATCACTTTCCGATAAAGCAGCTGTATCCGCTAAACCGAGTGCCATACAATGCAGTACAGTACTACGATGCGTATATACAACACCTTTTGGATTCCCTGTAGTCGCTGACGTATAACACATACCAGCAGGTGTATTTTCATCAATATCTTTTACAAATTGGAAATTTGGATCGCCTTCTTCTAATAGTTTTTCATAATGATATACAGGTTCTAGCGTAGTATTTGGAAGTTCATCTTTATCAGTCATAATAATGTAGGCTTGTACAGTTGATAATTGTGATTGAATATTTTCAACGAGTGGTACGAGATCTTCATCTATAAGTAGAATGTGATCTTCTGCGTGCTGAATAATGTATGAAATATGTTGAGGAGATAAACGAATATTAATTGTGTGCAAAACAGAAGCAATACCAGGAATAGCAAAATAAGCTTCCACATGTCGATGATGATTCCACGCTAACGTTCCTATACGCTCGCCTTCTTTAATTCCTAATTTTTTTAACGCGCTAGAAAGCCTTCTCGTCCTTTCACCTAACTGCTTATACGTTAACGTCGTAACTGTATCATGTGTCCGTGAAACAATTTCTTTCTTTGAAAACAGTTTTTCTGCTCTTTCCATCATAGAACTAATTGTTAGCGGTACATTCATCATCATATTGGTTATATCCCCCTTTAAAGCGTTTTCATTTTTTCGTTTATTATAACAGACTTCTACAAATGATTACGACATTTTTCTGTATTTTCTGAATTATTTCTTTGGAAATAATTCAGAAAATACTAAGAGAAAATATATTAAAATTCCTTCTTACGATATATAAATATCGAAATGAAATAAGAAAAGATATATATGATAACGCCAAATGTTGTATATAGAATTGAAACGTATACAGATGAATTTAAATTTGATATTGGAAATTGTTCTATTAGATATCCAATTACACTTTGTAATCCAAAATAAGTAACAAGTCCCCCACATGCGCCTCCAATTGTAATAGCATCAGATTTTTCTGCTCCAAAAACATAGAGAAGCGGATAAGCTATTGCTCCGGCATTAAGAATGATGAACGTCCCTAAAGAAACACTCTTAAATATACCATCATCAATTGGTGTATCTGAAACTAAACCATGTACATAAAATATGCCATACGATAATAAAGTACCAATAATTACAACTAAAAAATAGAAAAGATAGTGACTTTGTACAATATTATTTCTAGTAACCGGTAAAGTAAGTACATATTTTTCATACCCCGACTTACTCTCATATTTAATAACCTCAAGTGCAGGAATTGCAGCAAAAAAGATAATAAACGTAGCAATTAAACGGTACATTGAAGCATCACCAAAATAAAAAACGCATCCGGCTCCTAATATCGCTATTCCCATGAACGTAAAGAAAGTTCGATACACTAGATAATAGTTTGTCAATAATAAACCTTTCATTTATTTTTCACTCCTCGTTAATAAGACACTCATTTCTTCTATCGAGATGGTTCTATGAGCAATATCACTTGGTAATTTATGCACATCTGATACAAGTACATTGAAATAAGAACCATTATTCCTTTTCACCACAACTATATCTTTGTTGATTAAAATTAGTTGTTCCTCATCAACATCTACAATGGCATAATTGTCCAAAACCTTATCCTTTTCTTCATTCAATAAAATTTCTCCATCTTTTATCACAATAAGGTGACTAGCTATTTTTTCTACATCACTCATAATATGTGAAGAAAGTAATATACCACCATTACTTTTATTCACAAAACTTTTTAATTCCTCTAACACCTCCTCCCTAGATGAAGGATCAAGACCTCCTGTCGCTTCATCTAGAATTAATAATTTTGCATTATGCGACAATGCAACAGCTATAGTTAGTTTCATTGACATTCCACGCGAGAATTTACCTACTTTCTCATTAGTAGGTAAAGAAAAAGTATTAACTAATCGATAAAAATTATCTTGATCCCAAGATTCAAACATCTTTTTAAAAACTTTGTTTAATTGCTTTATCGTAAGATGAGCCGGTAGATTCATAGCATCAAATACGACTCCAATCTTCCCCTTATTCTTGGCATCTTTATTTATATTCTCTTCACCAAATATTTTTACTGTACCGCTATCTTTAGAAATTAATTCTAGTACTGTTTTAAATGTTGTTGATTTACCTGCCCCATTGTCACCAATGAATCCAATAATTGCCCCTGATGGCACATTGAATGTAACATCTTTTAAAACAACGTTGCTTCCAAATGATTTACTTAAATTTTTAATTTCCAGAATGTTTGACATCATTTCACTCCTATCTTAGCTTTTAATAAAATAGATTTTCTCCTATTAAAAATTATCCACTTTATCTCTCACTTTCTTTTTTAGTTTAAAAATAATACGATTGCTATATTCTTTATTCTCTACTAAAATCCGATACATCTCCCACACTCCTACAACACGAACAAAAAGATAGATTCCAATCGCAATAAGTACAACACAGTATGGATAATACTGTACTAATTCTCCTGAAGTGATATGCTTTTTCTCAAATAAAAATGGTATCGCTCCTGCTGCTATAAAACAAAATCCAACGATCATTACTGCAGCATACTTCTTCTTAATTACTTCATATCTTTTTGTCAATTCTTTTAGAAAGTTTTGATCAAATAGTAGTTCTTCTTTTTTTAATACATTGTATCTACTCTCTTCTATTGTTACAGGTACCATCATTGCTCCAATTCCAAGGACAGCAATGATAATAACAAGGAATGTCGAAATTGTTGCATTTTCTTTAAATAATAAATACGGTATTGTAGATAAAATGAGCAAACTAAATCCTAGCGCAATATATTTAGAAATTTTTTGCCCATACACTATATACCCTTCTGCCATTTCCTGACTTACGTAATAGCCCTCCACATTTTCATTACTTTGCTCAGCAGTTTCTTTTAATAAATAGTCGAGTGATACTTCAAATACCTTTCCAATCATTATTAACTTTTCAGTTTCAGGAAATCCTTGACCGTTTTCCCATTTACTAACTGCTTGCCTTGTTGTTTTTAATTTCTCAGCTAACACTTCTTGAGAAAGACCCTTTTCCTTTCTTAATTTAAAAAGCTTCTCACCAAATTCCATATGTGTGTCCCCCTTCGTTTTCTTAACTAAATTGTATGTAAACATTGTCACTATCTCTATCTTCCTACGGTTGCACTTTGTCAACTTACGGTTGCGATTGTGTTATATAGCGGTTTTGTATACGATTTAGCTATTTTCCTTCTAAAAATATGGTGTTAATAAACCTTCACCTTTTAATAACCAATTATAACAATTAAAGGTAATTATTGTTATAAAAAAATAAAAACTCTCTTATTCATTTAAAGGAGTTTTTAATATGAAATATTTCATTTATCCATATATCTTTCTCGAGATATACAATATCTTTTCGTGTCACGATACTTACCTTTAATGAACATATTTTTTTGAATCGTGCACTCGTACTCCATATTCAAACGTTTCATTAATTTTTCAGATGCTTCATTTTCTGAATCACATCCCGCTTCAATACTATTAAGATACAAATCATGAAAACCATAGTAGAAAAAAGCTAACGCAGCCTCGGTAGCTAATCCTCTTCCCCAATATTTTCGAGATAAGGCGTATGCAATTTCTGCTGTATGTGTGACCAAATCATATTTTATAAATCCACACGTGCCTATAAGTTTTTTCTCCTCTTTTAATACAATTCCAAGAGGTGCTACTTGCCCTTCATTATATTGACCCACAATTTCTTCTACATAGTTATATGTGTCACATAACGATCGATGAGCATCCCATACAGTAAAAGTTGTCATCTCTTTATCTGTAGCATACTCGTATATATGTAAACTATCACTCATATTCATTTTCCTTAACATAAGTCGTTTCGTATACAACGTTGGATATGACCACTTCCCAATAATCATAACGGCTTCTGCTTAAACTTTTCATAATGTCGTACTTTTAATAGAAGGATATTCCCGCAATCTGTACAAATATAAGCATCCACCGGTGAAGATGTGAACATCGTTTCCTTTTTCCGTATTTGTGCATATCCGACAAACTCACCTTCTCCTATGTTTTGAGAACCACAATTAGAGCATGCCTGCACGGCTTTTTGTTTCATGAGAGCACCACCTTTAATCTGTTTCCACTCCCTTCGACAGCTCACTTCCATTTCCCTTCCAAAAAACCTCTTATTCTCTCACATTTCAACAGGAATCTCAAAACAAAAATCGTATATATACCATGAAATATATTTATTAATGGAGGAATTTTATGACTACTGTTATAACACTCGATATAGCCACAGAAATTGAAAACGCAGAAATACATATGCTCTCTTCTAGACTAAAAGCATTACAAGCATTAGCTGAAAATCCAATGCAAGTACAAATGAAAAAGTTCGGGAGTGCCACTGCCTTTTCATCAAAAATAATTGCTGGTCCAGCTTTTAATACGGTAAAAGGTATTACATTTACAAATACAGATGAGATAGATGAAATCGTCTCTTATTATCAATCGCTACAAATCCCTTGTCGTTTTGAAATTACACCCGCTCAAGGTACAGCCAAATTATTTCAATACTTATCTCAAAGAGGATTTTACCAATCCAGCTTCCATACCGCTTTATATAGTATACCGAGAGAAGACCCTTCCCTTCTTCCTTCTAACATTTCAGTACGCGAACTAAAAGAAAATGAATTTCATATTTTTGCAGACATATACGTACGCGGATTTAACATGCCATCCTTTACAAAAGATGGCGTCCATCAAAATAACGAAATTCTCTACAATAAACCTGGCTGGCATTTTTTCATAGCCGAAGTTCAAAACACTCCTGCGGGTATTGGTGTCCTGTATATAAATAATGGGATTGCATCATTAGCTGCTTCTGCTACTTTGCCAGAATTTCAGCGTAAAGGCTGTCATACTGCATTAATTCAAAAACGAATAGAGACGGCTATTGAATCCAACTGTAACTTAGTAGTTGGACAAGCAAAGTTCGGTAGCAGCAGTCAAAATAATATGGAACGTGCCCATATGAAAATTGCTTATACGAAATCAATATGGACTGCAAAAGACATGTAATTTACATTCTTTCTCTTCTCATTACAATTTTATACATTTTATGACACTTTCTTTTCTATCCCATTAATCATTTGAATATTCAAACTATATTTGTTACGCTATTACTAGATACATCATTCAACTTGCACTATGAAAAGAGAATTCTAATCAAACTACAAGGAGGAGAAATGTATGACTAAACATGATCATGGTTTAAAAGAAAAAGTAGAAGGTGCTATTGATAAGGTAAAGGGTGAAGTAAAAGAAGTTGTTGGGAAAGTAACTGACAATAAGAAATTACAAGCTGAAGGAAAATGGGATAAGGTGAAAGGCACTGCTAAAGATACAGTTGGTAATGTGAAAGAAAAAGTACATGAATATAAAGAACATAAGAAAGAAAAATAAAAAAGAGCCCATCGGCTCTTTTTTATTTTCCTTCATTCTTCTCTAACACGTATAAATCTTCTTCAATATTCGTTAATTTCTCACTTACAAGCTTTCTTGCATCTCCAATTGCTTGATTGTATGCAAATGGTCCAACTAATTTAATCATCTCTTCTATTAAACGCTCTGCTTGGAAACGTCCAATTTCATCTAAATCTTCTTCCATGAAAAATTGCTGAATTTGTGCTACAAGCTCTTCTTTTTTATCATTTGGTATTTTTATATTCATCATCGTTGTTACTCCTCTATATTTAAGATAATATCTTCCTTAACTCTACCATAGAAAAACGATTACCAGGACAGCTTTTTGTAACTCCTTCTAACTCCCTATGACCGAGTATATTCTCTTTCTTTATAGCAAATTTCTTCATAAATATTTTACATAAAGAATATAATGCATTCACTTGTGCAGGAGTTGGATCGTATTTATCAAAATTTCCCGTCATACATATTCCAATTGTATGGCGGTTATGATCTTTCGCATGCGCTCCAATATGTAAACCTCGTCCTTCCACTACAGTTCCGTCCTCTTCGATAAAATAGTTGTAACCAATCCCACTCCACCCTTTTACAGTTTGATGAAATTCATGCGTTTTATACACGTCCCATCCATCTTCAGCTGTATGGTGAATAATCAGTTTGTTTACTTTTTCTAAAGGAACTAATTCATCTTGAAATGTTAGATTGACACGTTTAATTTCCATTTGAACTGCCTCCTCTTAAAAATCAATCATAATAATCGTTTTATCATCTGGTCTTATTCTCTTTTCCCCTTCCAGCTCTTCAATGATTGCTACATATTCGTTTATACTATTCTTTCTTATATATGCAACTGTTTGTTCGAGTGGCCAATCTGGGTGAAATAACCCGTCTGAACAAATAAAAATTCCACTCACTTCATCTATATGTAATTCACCATGTTGTAAATAATGTATCGCTTCTTTCATTCCATTTGCAACTGAATAACCATTTGGCATATTTGCAAGATAACGATTGTACTTTAACTGTTCTCGAACATCTTGAAAAACATGTTCCTCCGGGACAGATAAACCTTTCTTACGATCTTCTTCCCTCTTCCTTTTTGCTCGGTTACTAATTCCTTTAACTGTGTCTTTCGTTAATACTTGCATCGTTCCATTTTGAAAAGTTGCGACAATCATACAGTCCCCAAGCTGCGCATATTCAATTTTCTCACCATCTATTTGAACTGCCGCAATACATGTACACCACAAATGATCTTTCTTTCTCGTATCTACTTTATATTCCAACATTTTGCTTTGCAATGCTTCATTTGCTTTTGCAACTGCAAATCGTAACCTATGATTCTCTCGTAATGAAGTAAAATAACTTGCAAATAAATGCGAAGCGATGTATGCTCCATTATGTCCATTTTCATCACCAAACGGGACAAGTGGTGTTGCACCGTCACATACACCATAAATCTTTTTTTCTTTATTACAAAAATAAGAATCCTCACATTCTTGCTTCAACGGGCTTTTCTGTTGATATGTTTTTATCTTCACAACTGTATCCCCTTTCAAATAATAAAATACTCAAATTCTTTTGATTAATCTAATTTACCGAAATAAACTGTTTTTACCCAAAACTTTCAATATCATATATAATCTTGAAATAATATGAATTTTTCAGTGAAGGACGGGAAAGAAATGGTCAGATTCCTTGGTGTTATTATCGGTTCTATTATTATTGCGGTTGCCTTTAATCTTTTCCTTATCCCCCACAAAATTTTAAGTAGTGGAATTGGCGGAATTGCTATTATTTTAGGAATTGTAACCCCTGTAAACACAGGCATTATTAACTTTGTATTAAACTTACCTATCCTTATTTTAGGGTACATAGGTCTTGGAAAAAAAGTAATTTTTAACACAGTTGTCTCTGTAGTTGTATTATCTGTTGCATTATACTACGTTCCAGTAAAAGTCGTAGCAACAGATCCATTGTTATCTTCTATCTTCGGAGGTGTCATCGCCGGAGCTGGTATTGGTCTTGTTTTTAACTGTAATGGATCCACTGGTGGATTTGATATTATCGGTATGCTTTTATCCCGCAAGCGAGACATTAAACTTGGCGGATTCCTTATTATTTTAAATGCAGTCGTTGTAATAATCGCAGGATTCTTCTTCACCTGGGATGTTGCACTTACAAGCTTACTTTCAATTTATGTAACTGGTAAAGTAATTGATGCTGTTCATACAAAACATCGTAAAGTTACACTTATGATTGTAACAAATGAAGCAGAAAAAATGAAAAAACAACTTCTTTCAACTGTTGTACGTGGAATAACGTTACTTGATGGCGAAGGTGCTTATTCAAGCGAGAAAAAGCGTGTACTTATGACCGTCGTTTCTCGTGAAGAATTAGCAAGTATGAAACTAACAATTTCTGAAATCGACCCGAATGCATTCGTTAATATTACAGAAACTGTAGAAGTATTAGGACTTTTCAGAAGAAGTTAAAGACTAGGTGGGAATCCACCTAGTCTTTATTTTGCATAAATTCAATTCGGTTTCCAAATGGATCTGACACGTAAAATCGAATTACATCTGGCCGTGCATAATCATCAATCACTTTAACACCTTGCTCTATAAGTGTTTGCTTAAATTCATTAATTTCATTCACATAAAAAGCTGGATGAGCCTTTTTAGCTGGTGTAAAGTTCCGCTCCACACCAATATGGATTTCTTGATTTCCGCATTTAAACCAACATCCACCTCGTTTTTTCAACTTTTCTGGCTTTGGAATTTCTTCCATACCAATCGTATTCCCATAAAAATCACGCGCCTCTTCTTCACACCCTACAGGTGCAGCTACTTGCACGTGATTAATCCCTTGAATATAATTTTTCATTTTCTCTCCCCCTCCTCTACCCTAATGTTATACGGAAAACAGCCGTCTGTAACTTACAAGAGGTTTATAAAACAATATAAGCTCCCCTTATTAACATCCTGCATTCACCTTGCAAAAAATAAAAAAAACAAAATTTATTCTATAACTTCCATTTTTTATAGAAATACACATTACATCTATATTATAGTTATGAATAGACAAATCTTTTTAGATGCTATTTGTACGGAGGAACTATTATGAGTCGTAAAAAATATTCACCAACTCAAAAAAAACGTCATCCGAACATTTCTAGACGTTTGCGAAACCATATACAAGATCGTTCATTAACAGAAATGTACGCATCTCTGTTCGAACACAATCCTGATAGTATTATTTCATTAAATTTAGAAGGAGTTATTCTACATATAAATCCTTCTGCCGAAAGAATATTAGGTTACACTTCTTTAGAATTAGAACAGAAAAATATTACCTCTATTTTAGAAGCCCATATTTCTGAGCAAGTATTACAAAATATAAAGAATACTGAAGCGGATAATCAACAAGAGTATATCTTATCTATTTATCATAAAAATGGATTCTTATTAGATGTTGTGACAAAACTAGTTCCTATTTTTGTTCAAAATCGTCTTACTGGCGTATATGCTATTATGAAGCCGCTTGAAAAATCAGAAAGAATTGAGAATATGCTAAAAGAAAGTGAGAAGAGATTACGTACATTAGTAAACTCCATGCCTGCCTTTGTTATATTTAAAGATCATGAAGGGCGCTGGCTTGAGGCAAATGACTACGCACTTTCTTGCTTCAATTTCCATCATGTACCTTACCATGGGAAAAAAGATAGCGAACTCATTCAATATAATGAAGCATACCGAGAAGCTTTTTTACATTGTGAAGAAATTGATGAACTAGCATGGCAACAAAGACAAATTCTTCATGGCGAGGAATTTATTATACATAGAGATGATTTCGATCTAATCTTAAGTATATCAAAAGTCCCGCTTTATCATCCTGACGGTTCTCGCAAAGGTCTTATCGTGATGGGGAGAGATGTTACTGAGCTAAAAGAAACTGAAAAGTTATTACGAAAATCTGAGAAGCTCGCAGTAGTCGGACAACTGACAGCTGGAATTGCCCATGAAATTCGAAATCCACTCACTTCTCTAAAAGGTTTTCTAACGTTGCTCCTCCCTGAAATAAATGAGGAGCAAAAATGGTATATCGATGTTATGTTAAGTGAGATTTCACAAATGGAATCCATCACGAGTCAATTTATGGCGATGTCTAAGCCACAAGTATTATCTATCCAAACTTGTAACATACAAACTTTAATTGAAGAGGTAGTTACATTTATTTTACCGACTGCAATTATGCATAGCGTTCATATCATCATGGATCATTTTGATTACGTATATGATATTCAATGTGACGGTAACCAATTAAAACAAGTTTTTATAAACATATTAAAAAATGCGATAGAAGCGATGCCAAATGGCGGAAATATTTTCATTCAAACAAAACCATTAGAGGATAATTTCATCTTAATACGAATTATCGATGAAGGTTGTGGCATTCCAGAAGATCGTATCTCCCGTCTAGGCGAACCTTTTTATAGTTTAAAAGAAAAAGGCACAGGACTAGGATTAATGATGTGTTACAAAATAATTGAAGAACATCATGGTAAATTACACATTTCAAGCGAATTAAATAAAGGTACGATTGTTGATATTGAGCTACCACTTTCTTCATCTCATCTTGCAATCCAGTCTTAAATAAAAAAGAAGCATCTGCTAATCGTTAGCAGATGCTTCTTTTTTAAAATGCTTTGTCATACCACTCTTTTGCTTTTTCTACTTCACCCATCGTTAATTGATGCCCTCGATTTTCCCAATGTATTGTTACATTCGCGTTTGCATTTTCTAATAGTACCTTCAATTCCTCGGACTCTGCTGATGAACAAATTGGGTCATTTGTCCCAGCAGCAATAAACACAGATTTCCCTGCTAAATTTGCTAATTGCATTCCTCTTCTTGGTACCATTGGGTGATGAAGCACAGCACCTTTCAATGCATTTTCGTAATGGAATAATAAGCTTGCTGCGATATTTGCCCCATTCGAATAACCGATAGCTACAATGTTATTTCTATCGAATTTATATTCTTTAGCCGCTTCATCTAAAAATTCATTTAATTCCTTCGTACGGAAAATTAAATCCTCTTCATCAAAAATGCCTTCTGCTAATCGGCGGAAGAAACGCGGCATCCCATTCTCTAACACATTTCCCCTAACGCTTAATACCGGCGCTTCCGGATCAACTATTTCTGCAAGTGATAGTAAATCTAATTCATTACCACCTGTGCCATGAAGTAATAACAACACTGGTTTTGACGTATCTTTTCCTTTTTGAAAAACATGTTTCATCATAATCCTTTTCCCCCTTCAATCACTTTAATCTAAATTTCTCACTTCAAATGGTAAAAGCGTTTGTTCAATCTGTTTTCTATGTTGTTCATATTGTTCCGGTAACTTTAATTCCTCACCCATCGTCTCTAACGATTCATCATGAGCGAAACCAGGAGGATCTGTTGCAATTTCAAATAAGATTTCACCATGTTCTCTAAAATAAATCGCGTTAAAATAATTTCGGTCTTGTACAGGAGTTACGTGATATCCAAAACGAGTCATATGCTCTTTCCAGTCTAGCTGATCTGCATCGTCACTCGCTCTCCAAGCAATATGATGAACTGTGCCAACGCCCATTTGGCCACGACCGATTGTTGATAATTTCAAATCAATAATATTTCCAATGTCAGCAGAAGAACGGAATCGAACAAATTCACCCTCTTCTCCAATTTTCTCAAGACCCATAATATGTTCTAACAATTCAGCTGTTTTTTGAGGCTGTGCAGATAAAAGAACAGCACCTCCAAACCCTTTAATTGCTACTTCTGGTGTAACTTCTCCAAAACTCCAATTATTTAATTCGCCTTCTTCTCTTTCAACTAATTCTATATGCAAACCATGCGGATCATCAAATTCTAAATACTGTTCTCCAAAACGAGTCATTTTTGTATACGAAACATCGAATTTTTCTAATCTATTTTCCCAAAACTCCATTGCACCTTTTGGTACAACGTAAGACGTAATTCCTACTTGACCATCTCCAATAATACCTTGACGAGCACCTGCCCATGGGAAAAACGTAATAATTGTTCCAGGCTTTCCTCCTTCATTTCCAAAATAAAGATGGTACGTACCTGGATCATCAAAATTCACTGTTTGTTTCACTAAACGTAACCCCAATACACCAGCATAAAAATCTACATTTTCTTGTGGATGTCCTACGATTGCTGTAATGTGGTGAATTCCCATCGTTTTCTTTGTCATTTTCTCCGCCCCTTTTTATTTCATTTTAAAAACTTTTATTCATTAAAATTCATTATTCATTTTGTCCATACTGAAAAGTAAAATCCGTCATTATAATCTTATCTCGAATTCGAGATATTAATTATAATATCACACTTGAATGTCTACTTTATCAAAATCATCTCAAATTCGAGATAATTCTCAAAAAATATTTACTCTATTTAAAATCTGTATTCGTAACATAAATTATCTTGAACTCAAATTTATTATAAGTTACTTACTTTTAGTTGTCAACGAATTCCGTATTTTCATTTTAAATAAAAAGAGAGTAAACGCCAGTTTCGTCTACTCTCTTCGCTAATTATTTCGTTTCCTCTTCCAGCACTGCTTCCATCTCATTAAATTCACGATGAACTGCCTTAACGGGTTCTTTCGTTAATAAACTTACAACGATAACAGTTAATAAACTACAGAAGAATCCAGGTACCATTTCATACATAGTCGCTTTTAAACTTGGAATTTGTACCCATGCTATAACAACTACTGCACCAACAATCATACCTGCAAGAACGCCCCACTTATTCGTCCTTTTCCAATATAAACTTAATAAAATAGCTGGTCCGAATGCTGAACCAAATCCAGCCCAGGCATAACCTACAAGTGTTAAAATTGTATCACTTGGATGATACGCTAAAACAACTGCGATCATAGCTACTACTAATACTGATAATCTACCGATAAATACAAGTTCTCTGTCACTTGCGTTACGACGGAAAAACGTTTTATAAAAGTCTTCCGTTACTGCACTTGAAATAACAAGTAATTGTGAGGAAATACTACTCATAATCGAAGCCAAAATAGCTGATAATAAAAATCCTGTAATGTATGGATGGAATAAAATATTTGAGAATGTTACAAAGACCATTTCTGGGTCTTGTAATGTCGCATTATTTTTAGCATAATAAGCGATACCAATTAGACCAGTAAGCATTGCACCTATAATTGAAATCGTCATCCAACCGATACCGATTCTACGAGAAGTTTTTAAATCTTTAATAGAGGTAATTGCCATAAAGCGGACAATAATATGTGGTTGACCAAAATACCCAAGACCCCATGCTAAAAATGAAATAATACCAAGTATTGTAGTCCCTTTAAACATATCTAAATGTGATGCATCAACTTGCTTAATCGTATTGAATGTTTCTGTTACACCACCGACATCCGTAAAAGCAACAATTGGCACTAGTACAAGCGCAATAAACATAATACACCCTTGCACAAAGTCCGTCCAACTTACGGCTAGAAAACCACCAAATAGTGTATACGCAACAACGACACCCACTGTTACAAATAAACCAATTTTATAATCAAGGTTAAAAGAATTTTCAAACAAACGTCCACCTGAAACTAAACCAGCCGACGCATAAAATGTGAAAAATACTAAAATGACGATAGCGGAGACAAAACGAAGTATTTTCGTACGATCTTTAAATCGATTTTCTAAAAAGTCTGGAATCGTAATTGAATCATTTGCCACTTCTGTATACGTTCGTAAACGCGGGGCAATGATTAAATAGTTTGCATAAGCACCTATTAATAAACCTATCGCAATCCATACACTTGATAATCCTGTTGCATACATCGCACCAGGTAATCCCATTAGCATCCAACCACTCATGTCAGAAGCACCAGCTGATAAAGCTGTAACTGCTGGACCGAGTCCTCTTCCGCCTAACATATAATCTGATAAATCGGATGTCTTCTTATAAGACCAATATCCGATATACAACATACCTGCCATATAAATAGCAAGCGAAACCATAATTTCAATCTTCACCAAATCTCTCCCTTAGCCCATAAGCCATTCAAAATTTCGAAAAATGACTTTTTCTATTTTCTTGTATTCGCTTATGGTTCCCTACCTTAACAAACATTTTTTGTTCTTTCAAGTGAACGAGCACTTTTCATTACATGTGAAAACCTTTATAAACGCCTTTATCCCAGTGGATTACAATGATTTTTCAAGAAATTCAAGTAAAAATATTCAGAAAATTAAACGATATTTTTTTCACACCTTATTTTCATTCGTTTACCCGATA
The DNA here is from genome assembly GCF_038006965.1 of Bacillus sp. FSL K6-1338. Lineage (NCBI taxonomy): Bacteria > Bacillati > Bacillota > Bacilli > Caryophanales > Bacillaceae > Bacillus > Bacillus sp. FSL K6-1338. The sequence continues at coordinate 3,516,558 of NZ_JBBOWI010000001.1, forward strand.
AATTTTAAAAGAAAAAGCCATACAAATGTATGACTTTTAGCTTATTGACATCTCAATTTTCTCTTTCTCTACATATACTTTACGAAATTTCATATAGCATCCAATACGCCAGGGTACTATATAACAAACCGCAAGAGTGTAGAAAAGAATGCCAATTGACTTTGGATCTAAACCTTGTAAATGTCTTCTAAAATAAGCACGTAAAAGAACGATAACTAAAAATGTAGCAATAAAAGCGATACTTTTTTTCGCATAAATTTGGCCATCTTCTCTAACTTCATACCCACTTAAAATAATAAGTGGAATTGACAATAACAGACCGATCCCAGCAGCTATACCAATTTGCCAACCAACAAGTTGTATCGGTGCAGCATATAAAGAAAAACCTGGTAATAAGAAGAATAATGGCAATAGTAATCGTCTTCCTTTATTTTTAATTGGTCGATTCATAGAACGCATGCGTCTAAATATAACGAGCCCTATGACGAGTAAAAAAATTGTAATACTGTACGAACCTTGCTGCAAGTAAATCTCTCCCTAAAAATAGTCATTTTTAAAAACACTTCCCTATTATACTCCTAATTTTTCCAAACAATATGATTATTCCTCTGAAAAATCTTACATATCAAATATACTTTTAGATTTGATTTACTATAGGAAACAATTCCGAAAGAGGAACTACTCTCCCCATCTCGTCTTTAAACACAATATGCTCTCTAGTTAAATGGCGCGGGCTCTTCACTCCCGCTGCCGCTGCTAATGAAAATAAACTATATCTCATACTAATAATATAATTCATGACTCGCCACTTCTTCTCATACGGATCTAACGCTTTTTGATAATGCGGATTCGTCGTGGCTACACCAGATGGACATTGGCCAGAATTACATTGAAGGGCCATAATACAGCCGCTTGCCATCATAAATCCGCGGGCTGAACTTACAGCATCCGCTCCAATCGCTAAAGCAATCGCCACTTTATCTGGTGTGATTAATTTCCCCGATGCAAACACTTTGAATTTGTCCCGAACACCATAATGATTCGCTGTATCAATACATGTCAGTAACGCTGGAATAAGCGGCATTCCCATACTATCTGCCATCGATTTATACGTCGCTCCTGATCCACCTTCTGAACCATCAATTGTAATGAAATCTGGATAGATATTTAACTCTTTCATCGTTTTAAATAAATCTTCCAAAGGCTCCTGCTGACCAATTACAATTTTCATTCCAACTGGTTTACCGCCGCTTTCTTGCAACTGTTGAATAAAACAAAGTGTATCCGTTGCATTCTTTAAAAATGAAAATCGATTCGGTGAATTAATCGTCTCTCCCTTTCTGACGTTGCGAACAGAAGCAATTTTCTCATTTACTTTTTGTCCCTCTAGATGACCACCACGTATTTTAGCACCTTGCCCAAATTTCAATTCGAATGCTCTAATATTACTTTCTTTTGCTTTCTCCCTGAATTTTCCCATTGAAAAATTACCGTCCTCATCGCGGTATCCAAATAACCCTGGACCAATTTGCGCAAGGATATTTGCTCCTGTATGTAAATGTTCTGGAATAACGCCACCTTCACCAGTATTAATCCACGATCCGCCTGCCATTTTTGCTCCAAAACCACTCGCTAAAATATAATTTTCTCCAATCGCGCCGTAAGAAGTCGCAGATGCACCAAACATACCATGTAGCTTCCACGGATATTTACGGTTCTCACCGACTATAATTGCATCATCTTCTTCGTACAGCCAAAGATTCGTTGTATCCGCTGTCAATTTTTCTCTTCTTGAAAATAACCCTTCTTTATGAATCACGTACTTTTTACCTTCTCGCTCTTGCGTGAGATTCACACTTAATTCCTCAGTCAATATCGGAAATAATGTATTAGCAATATAATAGCCAGAAGCTTCAAAATCTCGTTTTGATCCAAAACCAAGTATTTCAGAGCGATATTTCGCTAAAAACATAACACTTTGAAAATCATAACGTGAGAAAGGCTTTCCATCCGTATCATGATCAAACCAATATTGTCGAAATTCAGGCCCTATCTTTTCCAGTAAGTAGCGCATTCTTCCTAAGTATGGATGTAACTTTAAAATAGAATGATGTGTTCGTTTTTTTATAAAAAATGTAATGATAAAAAAGACGATTAAAAGCAACATTAAAAATAGTAATATACTAATAATAACGAGTAGCGTTTCACTCATCCCGCTTCCCCCTATAAAATCCCATAATAAAAGGAGAACACTCGATGTGTTCTCCTTTTATCTTTATTCATACTAACGTAACAAGATGCTCTTTCGCGTCATATTCAACTAAACTTTCAGCATGTTTAATTCGATGAACAAAGTCTGGATTAGCAATTAACGGTCTGCCGAATGCCACTACATCAATCGTTCCTTCTTGCAACGCTTCTTCGGCCTCTTTCGGATTTAAATTACCAACCCCAACAATTGTACCATCCCAATATTTTCTTACTAGTTGATGAAAATTCTTTCCGTCAGCAATTTCTTGCGTATAATTCATCGTTGAAGGATGGATCATCGTTAATCCAACTTCTTTGAACATATTTACGAACGTTTCAATTGCAAGCTCAGGATTTTCCCACATATAAGTAGGATTATCACCTTTGAAAGCAGAGAAGCGAAGAAGTGTTTTATTAGCTCCAACAGCTTCTATTACAGCAGCCGTTACTTCTTTCATAAACGTTAACCTTTGTTTTAAATTACCGCCATATTTATCTGTTCGCTTATTCGCAGAGTCATACGTAAATTGATCAATTAAATATCCGTGTGCACCGTGAATTTCTATTCCATCAAATCCAGCTTCGATTGCATTTTTCGCAGCTTGTGCGTATTGACCAATCACTTCTTGTATTTCTTCTAACGTCATTGCTTCTGGCGTATCAAACGGTTTACGAAAACGTGGAACATTTCCCTCTGCAGCGATAGCAGATGGTGCTTGCGGCATTTGGCCACCAATTATTTCATGATGACTCATACGCCCAACATGCCATATTTGAGCAATAATCGTCCCGCCTTCTTTATGTACTGCCTCTGTAACAGGTTTCCAAGAATCGATTTGTTCTTGTGTATAAATTCCTGGTACTCCTGGATTCCCTTTCGCTCTTGGACTAATGACAATTCCTTCTGTAATAATTAATCCAACTCCGTCAGCAGCACGCTTTCTATAGTATTCCACTACATCAGCACCCACTGCTCCAGTCTCATTATCTGCAAAGCATCTTGTCATTGGTGCCATTGCTATACGATTACGAAGAGACCAAGCTCCAATTTGAATTGGATCAAACAACTTTGTTTCTTCAACGTTTTCAAAAGATCCCCCAGCGTTTACATTTGTTCCTTCATAAATACTCGCTGCTTTATTACTTGAACTTGTCATCTTTCTTCCCCCTAAAAAATCTTACTATAATCGCATCATACTTACTTTTAGATAGTAACGTCAATTTTTACGACTTTACAATAAAAAATTCGAATATAAAAAAAATAAAATGCTATAAATAATATTAAAAAGGTTTCCTTAGAAGGAAACCTTTTTTGTTGAACATATATGGTTGTCAATTCATTTATCTCTTTAATATAAAAAATACCTTATCAATAGAAGTGAATATGGTTCAGTATTCTTCTAAAAATAATAACTTATATACCTAAAACAATGAAAGCCCTACCTCTCTTTCATCCTTACGGCTCCTCGTCCGTGCCAGTGTGAATCAGGATTGCAAAAATCAAGTAACTATTTTATCGAAGTATTCAATTAAACTTCGAACATTCATAAATGAAATTAAAAAATAAAAATGGATTTGATTGTAGTAATAACAATAGAGGTAATGCTCTAAAAGTGGTGTGAAAGAGTTGAATGTCTTTGAAATGATAAATTTTCTATAATTATGTTCCCAAAAAATTCAAGATCTTTTTTGGGATATAATACATTATTTGTAATGAACCTTAACAAAAGCTTTTTATCTGATTTTCTGTGATACCTTCAATTAATCCCAGCTCACTAATCAAAAATTCATATGCGTTATCTAACATCTTCTTTTCGCTTGCATTAAGTGCTTTTTCTTTCTGTATACGCATTAAATCACGCACAACTTCAGCACCTTCTTGCATTTTACCCGTCTTTATTTTATCAGTGTTCAATTTATACCTTTGTTTCCACGTAAGTAATCTATCTGACTCCCCATGTTGAAAAATATCCATTATGTGTACTAATGCGGTTATATCCGTAACTGGTCGTATATTCGAATTCGATATTCTCCCTGCTGGAATCATTAGTTCCATATTACTAGCCGACATTTTTATAACATAATACTGTTGTTTTTCTCCTGAGATTTCCTTCTCTTCTATGGCTTTAATTATACCTGCTCCCTGCATTGGATAAACAATGTTATCGCCAATTTGAAACAAATAATCCACCTCCATATATGGTAACCTTCTCAAGCTTAACATACTTTTAGTTTTTTAGCAAAAATTTTATTTTATCATAAAATTATTTTACAAGTCAACACTTCAGAAGCAAGAAATTAAATTTACACAATACACTATAACAACCCGCAATTTTATTAACGGTTCCATACACATTCATTCTCTTTTAACATAAAAACACATCACTACTTTTGAGTAGTAATGTGTTTTTGATAATGCATAGATAAAGATCTACTTTTCCGTCTATATACTAACCCGCTTACTAATTGTTTCCCTCGCTAAAAGAAAACTCATAATTACTTGCGCAGCTACTCGGCTCGTCATATCCCTAAAATCAAGAGTTGGATCAATCTCTACTATATCCATTCCTTGAACGAGCGGTTCTTTACCAAGGAATTCAATCGCATCTAGTAAAGTCGTACTATCCATTCCACCAGGCCCAATTGCTGGACAACCTGGTGCAAACGCTTGGTCTAGTACATCCATATCAAGAGAAATATAAATAGAAGTCACACCTTGTTTTCTTAATACTTCAATACTTTCCGTGATAATATCTTTTATTTCTCGCTCTCGTACGTCTTTCATTGTATACACTGTTACGCCATGCTCTATTGCATATTCATGGTACGCACGTGCGTTAGAAAAATTACGAATTCCAATTTGAACAAGTTGTTTCCCTGTAATGACATCATTTTCTAATAAACTACGGAATGGTGTACCATTTGACGGGCCTCCACCATCTAAATTACGTAAATCATGATGAGCATCAAATTGAATAATCCCGACCTTTCCTTTACTGTTTGTAAAGCCTGTTATACTCGGAAAACTAATCGAGTGGTCACCACCAAGAACGATTGGTATCATGTTCGGATTTACTTTCGTTACATGACCAACTGTTTTCGCAATTCGGTTATGACTTTCTTTTATATCCGTCACATGCATCGTGATATCGCCGCAATCATATAAGACACTTTCTTTCATATCGTGTTCTTCTGTAATTGCGTACGTACTATATGCATCTAACATCGCACGAATTGTTTTTGGAGCAAAACTTGCTCCTGAATGACTAATAGATGGCTTAGAAAGGGGTGCTCCAATTAAGGCAGCACCGAATATTTCTACGCCTTCCTCCCAATCTTTAATTATCTCACTCCATTTTGTCACTTCACGATCAATAAACTTTGCATTCTTCTTTAAATAGTGGCCGTGCTCCACGATTGTTCACCTCTTGTATATGCAATATTACCATTCTTCCATACTGTATTCACATGACTTACGCCGTAATGATACGGTACGTAAGCATAATTATAAGCATCCCATAAAACTAAATCTGCCTTACGACCAACTCTAATTTTCCCAGCTACATCACCACGGTTAATGGCATATGATGAGTTAACCGTTACGGCATTCCACACTTCTTCTGGTGTCATTTTCAGTTTTAGCATCGCAATGCTCATAATAAGCTGAATATTTTCAGTTGGACAGCTACCTGGGTTAAAGTCTGTAGCTAACGCAACTGCAACACCTTCATCAATCATTTTACGACCACGAGCAAAGCTTTCTTTATTTAAATAGAAAGTTGTTCCTGGTAATAATGTTGCTACTGTATTCGAGTTTGCAAGCATTTCAATCCCTTTATCAGAAGCGCCAACTAAATGGTCCGCTGATGCTGCACCAATTTCTGCCGCTGCTTCCGCACCACCAAGAGGGTCTATTTCATCCGCATGAATTTTCACATCAAAGCCAAGCTCTTTCGCTTTTAATAAAAACTCTTTTGATTCTTCGACAGAGAACACACCTGTTTCACAGAAAATATCAACGAACTCCGCTAATTGCTTCTCTTTCATTTCTGGCAATAAGTCTAACATCCATTGTAAAAATTCTTTCGATCTACCTTTATATTCTTTCGGAACTGCATGAGCACCTAAAAATGTGGAAACTAAATCGATTGGATGCTCTTTTTGTAATTGTGCTGTTGCCTCTAATTGTTTCCATTCCGTCTCATCATCTAATCCGTAACCGCTCTTCGCTTCTACAGTAGTAACTCCGAAAGATAGCATACGGTCTAAATGGAATTTCGCTTTTTGAACAAGTTCTTCCTTCGACGCCTGTTTCGTTGCATTTACAGTTGAAAGAATACCTCCGCCTTGTTCTAAAATTTCTAAGTACGGAACTCCTTGTAATTTTAGTGCGATTTCATTTTCGCGAGATCCACCAAATACAAGATGAGTATGCGGATCAACAAGACCAGGAGAAACCATTTTCCCGCCGCAATCAATAACTTCTTTCGCCTGAAGTCCTTTCGCTTCTTCCGCTGTTCCAACGAAAGTAATTACATCATTTTCAATTCCAACCACACCGTTTTCGATAACAGGAAGCGTGTTCATCGCTTCCCGCCTTAACAAGCCATCTTCTTGATCCATTGTTAGTAATTGACCGATATTTATTAGTAAAGTGTCCAGCATGTTTTCTCCCCCTTATTTCATCATTGGAATGTTAACGCCTTTTTCTTTCGCAGTTTCCACTGCTAAATCATATCCTGCATCAACGTGACGAACAACACCCATACCAGGGTCAGAAGTTAATACGCGCTCAATACGTTTTGCTGCTGCTTCTGTTCCATCTGCAACAATAACCATTCCAGCGTGAAGTGAATAACCCATACCAACGCCGCCACCATGGTGAACAGATACCCAACTCGCACCGTTTACACTATTAATTAATGCATTTAAAATTGGCCAGTCTGCTACTGCATCACTACCGTCTTTCATCGCTTCTGTTTCACGGTTTGGAGATGCTACTGAACCGCAATCTAAATGGTCACGACCAATAACGATCGGTGCTGATAATTCACCATTTGCCACCATTTCATTAATGATGCGGCCAAACTTCGCACGCTCACCGTAACCTAGCCAACAAATACGTGATGGAAGCCCTTGGAACTCCACTTGTTGACGCGCCATACGAATCCAGTTACATAAATGCTCATTGTCAGCGAATTCTCGTAAAATTACTTCATCTGTTTTATAAATATCTTCTGGATCACCAGAAAGAGCTACCCAGCGGAATGGTCCTTTTCCTTCACAGAATAATGGACGAATAAATGCTGGAACAAATCCTGGGAAATCGAAAGCATTTTTCAAACCTTCATCGAAAGCAACTTGGCGAATGTTATTTCCATAATCAAATGTAATTGCGCCTTTTTCTTGCATCGCAAGCATTGCTTCTACGTGCTTTGTCATACTTTCTTTTGATAATTGTACGTAACGTTCTGGGTCTTCTTCACGAAGTTTCGCTGCCTCTTCTAACGTATAACCTACTGGAATATAACCGTTTAATGGATCATGAGCAGATGTTTGGTCCGTAACTAAGTCAGGGATAATATTACGATTTACTAACTCAGGTAAAATTTCTGCTGCATTACCTAATAATCCAATTGAAATAGGCTCTTTCTTCTCTTTATACTCGTTTGCAATAGCCAATGCTTCTTCTAATGATTCTGTATACTTATCACAATATCTCTTTTCAATACGACGATCGATGCTGCGCTTATCTACATCAATAGCAATGACAACACCGCCATTCATCGTTACAGCAAGAGGTTGTGCACCACCCATACCACCTAAACCAGCAGTAAGTGTTAATGTACCTTTTAATGAACCATCGAAATGTTGACGAGCTGCCTCACCAAATGTTTCATATGTTCCTTGTAGAATCCCTTGTGTTCCAATGTAAATCCAGCTACCAGCTGTCATTTGTCCGTACATCATAAGTCCTTTTTTCTCTAGTTCTCGGAAGTGATCCCAATTCGCCCATTTTGGTACTAAGTTTGAGTTCGCTAACAGAACGCGCGGTGCATCTTCATGTGATTTAAAAATGGCAACTGGTTTTCCTGATTGAACAAGTAACGTTTCATCGCTTTCTAACGTTTTTAATGAATCTACAATTGCATTGTAGCTTTCCCAGTTACGAGCTGCACGGCCAATTCCGCCATATACAACTAATTCTTCTGGTTTTTCAGCAACTTCAGGATCTAAATTGTTCATTAACATACGAAGTGCAGCTTCTTGCACCCACCCTTTCGTTTGTAACTCTGTACCTCTTGGCGCGCGAATTGTTTGTTGTACTTTTTCCATTTCAATCTCTCCCTTTTCTCATTTTATAGTGCTGCATTTACATCTAATCTTTCTTTTATCGAATAATTCGTTTTTAACCAATGCGCAATATTTTCAATATCCGTTGAGAATATACGGTCATTTGTAATAGAAGGTACTTGCTGACGACCTTGATGGTAGAAGCTCTTCGTCACTGTACTCATGTTTTCAATACCACGATATTCTGCTGCTTGCATTGCACAAATCATCTCAATTGAAAGAACACGTCTTGCATTTTGAATAATTTGATGTGCATGGCGTGAAGCAATTGTTCCCATACTTACATGATCTTCTTGGTTAGCTGACGACGGGATTGAATCTACACTCGCTGGATGTGCTAACGTTTTATTCTCAGAAACAAGTGATGCTGCTGCATACTGCATAATCATTGCACCAGACTGAAGTCCTGGTTCTGGACTTAAAAATGGAGGCAAATCATTTAATTGCGGATTTACTAAACGCTCAATACGACGCTCCGAAATATTTGCAAGTTCCGCCATTCCTACTTTTAAGAAGTCCATCGCAAACGCAATCGGTTGACCATGGAAATTCCCGCCCGAAATTACTTTTTCTCCGCCATCAAAGATTAGCGGATTATCCGTTGCTGCATTCATTTCAATTTCTAATTTTTCTTTCACATAATTCAAAACTTGCCAAGAAGCACCGTGTACTTGCGGGATACAGCGAAGTGAATAGGCATCCTGTACACGTAGTTCTCCTTGTTTTGTTGTTAACTTACTATCATGAAGAATGTCACGAATTCTGCTTGCTACATCTACTTGCTCTTTATAACCACGTGCTTTATGAACATTTTCATCAAATGCATCAATAATGCCTTGTAACCCTTCAATTGTCATCGAAGCAATTAGTTCAGCTTGATACGCCGTTGCTTCTGCCTCTATATAAGAAAGAACTCCTTGTGCTGTCATCGCCTGCGTACCATTAATTAACGCAAGACCTTCTTTCGCTTCAAGTTCAATTGGCTCAAGCCCTTCTTCTGTAAGAGCAACCATTGCATGAACGCGTTTCCCTTTATAGAACACTTCACCTTCGCCTAATAATACGAGAGCGAGATGAGATAAAGGTGCTAAATCTCCACTTGCACCAAGTGAACCTTGTTGCGGGACAACTGGGTGAATTTTACGATTTACAAACTCAAGAAGCATATTTACAACAAGCGGTCTAACACCAGATACTCCTTTAAGCATCGTGTTCGCTCGTAAAATTAACATACCGCGTGATACTTCTTCAGGGAATGGATCGCCTATACCGCATGCATGTGACTGAATTAAATTGTGTTGAAGTGCCTTTACATCATCTTTTTGAATAAGCACATCACTGAACTTTCCAAATCCAGTTGTAATACCATAAACGACTTTTCCGTCCTCGACAATTTTCTCAACAACTTCGCGGCACTCCGCCACCTTTTGCATACTAGTTGGACAGGCTGTTACACCTTCCCCTTCAAGTAACAATCTCTTCATTTCTTCAATTGTCAATGTGTGTCCTGTTAACGTAATCATTCTTTTTTTCCTCCTTAAAAAGGCAAAAGGGGACCTTATCTTTTTAAGACAGACTTCTGTCCTAAAAAAGTAAGGCCCCCTTCTAACTAATAGACTATGGGCAAATCATATGTGATTAATTCCTAAACCAATCGCCTCATGCTCAGATCCTTTTACAGGTGCACCAATCGTTCCATATAGCGCAACAGCAACCCATTCGCCTTCTTTTTTTCCGTCGTATGGTCTACCGCGCACAATCGCAAATCGAAGTCCTACTGTACGAAGAACGTCTGCTAACTGAATTTGACCTCTCGTCACTCCGTACAATGCTTCCATAATTGCATGATAAAGTGCATGTGTTTCTCTGTAAACATCTGTTTCAATAACTTGGTTGCTCTTAGCCGCTGTTTCCATTGCTGCTACAACTTTTTGCGAATTCATCGAACCCACTTTCCCCGTACAATACTTCCAACCTTTTGGAATAGATAATACAGGGCTTTCATTCTCATCCGCAAGTGCCAACAACATGGCCATACGACCAATTCGATGTGTTCCTTGAAGAAGCATGTGACTCTCTCATTTCTTTTAATTATTTGAATATTTCTTAATTTAAGAATATATGAAAACGGTTAAATCGTCAATAGTTTAAACTCACATTCAAACATTTTTTTCATCTCCTCCATTTGTGTACACAAATGATTTACACAAATTTTTCAGACGTGCTATAGTCTCACTAACAGATGCAAAGGGGCGATATTTCAATGACGAAGCGAAAAGATATTCATTTTCGAATTGAAGAAAAATTACTTGAAAGGTTTGAATCTGCACTTCAATATGAAGGTTTAAAGAAAACCGACGTATTAACACATGCGATTCAGCAATTTTGCACGAAGGTGGAATGTGAAAAAATGAATGATGTAAAACGGCAATATAGCGTCAGTAACAATTTACAAACACGTATCGATACGCATAAACATTACGAAGAAAAACAAGTGAATTTAGATGAAATCGTTATTGAACATTTACAACTTCAAGGGGAAGAAAGCATATTAGAGGTTGGGTGCGCTAGTGGAAAATTCCTTTCCCTTTTACAAACAAATGGTCATAAAGGCCCATTAACCGGGTTGGATCAATCCGAAGCTATGCTTGCTCAAGCTGCTAAGACGAATAACTTAATAGAATGGAAACGAGGGGATGCTAATAAACTTCCTTTTGAAACAAATTGTTATGACCTAATAATTGCAAGACATATGTTATACCATGTGAAAGACGTTGAAACAACAATTCAAGGATTACATAAAGTAATTCGTCCCGGCGGCTCACTTTTAGCTACAACAAATTCTAACGTTACACTACCTCGTATAATTGAAATGTGTAACCGCATGTTAGACGCATTTGATTTACCGAAAACAACATCATCAGTCACTCCATTTTGTTTAGAAAACGGTAAAGAGATATTACAATCCGTTTTTCCAACTGTTGAAGAAACAGTTATTCATAATGCGCTCGTTTTTCATCATGCTACCCCAATAGTAAACTATATTTCTAGCATGTTTCCATCGCTAAATATACCCGATAATATGTATCTTCAAGCCGAGATGAAAGAATGGCTAACAGAAGAAATCAACAAGGAATTATCTCTCCATAACGGTATATGGCGCGATCCAAAAACGTTAGTAATTTATCGGTGTAAAAAAGAAAAAAGCTAGCATTTGCTAGCTTTTACACGTTTTCTCGTAAAAGTTTCTCCATTACTACATTGCCTTTACCACAATAAAAATTTGTATTATGTTCGTCTGCCACTCCAAAATAAGAGGCAATCACTATTCCAAATGCTACAAATGCATGCCCCTGTGCTGTAATAATATTTGAATGTTTCACAACTTCTTCATACACAAAATTTTTTACTGGAAAACAATCGAATTTTTGATAATCTATAGTCGCAGTATAAGAAATCCCCTTAAATAAGCCTGCTTTTGCTAGCGCATACGGTCCAGCGCAAATTGCCGCCACTAATTTTTCTTGTTCATGAAATTGACGAATGATTGAAAAAAGAGTTTTTGCATCTTTTAACTGTACTTCTTCTCCACCTGGAATAAGTATCCCCTCATACTCATCTACACGTACTTCACTTACTTCTATATGCGGCTGCACTTGCAACCCAGTTTCACTTATAACCAATTCCTTAGTTAAACCTACTGTAATGATGTCATATTTCTTTTTCAGCAATGCTGTAGCTACCGTTATTTCAAACTCCGCAAATGTTGGATATACGAATAAAAGTATTTTTTTCATAACGCTTTCTCCTTCAACCATCTCATAAAATATGCCTCTAATTCGTCCACTGTTAATCTATTCGTGTCCAAATAAGTTACAGGAAATTGTCTATACCAATCTTTTTCCGTTTCTACTAATTTAAATTGCTCATCAAATGTACTTCGTTTTCTTGTCCTATCGTTATTTTTTCTATCATATACATTCTTTTTCGTCACATCTAAATAAAAAATCGCATCTGAACGACATTCTCTTAATTTATATAATTCATCTTTCAATCCAGTTTCTATATCCCACTCTTTCCCTATAATCATTGGATAAAAAAGTGTATAAAATTCAATATCTTCAGGTCCACGATCAAAAATAACAACTGAATCTTTCACATTTTGAAACTCCTTTATTTTTACTTCGATAAACATTTTTTGATTTATGATAAACCCTTCTTTTGAATTCACATCCAAATTTAATTGCTTTCGCTTTTCTACAATTGGATAAGGATTTTCATATATAACCGAATATCCTCTCTCTTCTAATCTTTTAGCCAATGTTGTTTTTCCGCTTGCCATCGGCCCTTGCAGTGAAATTACGTATGCCATGCCTCTCATTCCCTTACACTTTAGTACACCTATAATATACAGAAATTTGAAAACTCTCAACATTATATATATCATCTTGTTTCTTATTCTTATCTAACTTATAATGAAAAATAGAGATTATGACGGACGCATCAATAATGTAAGCTTGGAAATCCAAGCTTACATTATTTTTTGCTTTCCCTTTTCTAATAAAAAGAGTATACTAGATTGGAACGTATGTTCTTAATGATTACATACAGTAAGGAGATAGAACAATGGTATACGACACAAAAGCAATTTCTTGGAATGAATCTTTAAAACAACTTCAACGCCGTTATACAAACAAACAAGTTGACCGAAAAGAATTTGAGGATATTGAACTGATGGAATTCTTCCGCGATAACGACTACATTTCTTTACCTACACATATAAGCGGCCTATCAAAAACACGTTTTACTTCTTACTCTATTTTCACAACTGAAGATAAAGATCGTAAAGTTGGCACACTTATTATTGAGTATGTTGAAGACGATAATAATAATTTATGTGTTGAACAACTATACTTCGTTTAAACTATAACGCTTGGTCATTTTGACCAAGCGTTCTTGCTTTCTATTAATCTCACTGTATATAATATGAATAAAAGAAAACCGTAATCATTAAGGGGGGATATGCTTGCTCGAAGGATGGTTCAGTTGGTTCATTGTATTATGGACGGTTATTTTATTAGGACTTATGTCTATCGGTGGATACTTTATGTTCAGAAAATTTTTAAAACGATTACCAAAAGAAGACGGCATGTCCATTTTGGATTGGGAAGAACACTACATAAATAAAACGAGACATTTATGGGCTGACGAACAAAAACAATTGTTAGAAGAGCTTGTAAGTCCTGTTCCAGAACTATTTCGCGATGTTGCAAAATCAAAAATCGCTGGCAAAATTGGGGAACTTGCATTACAAGAAAATGCCTCTCAAATTACACAAGACTTAATTATTAAAGGATATATCATTGCCACACCAAAGCGTGATCATAAATTTTTAATTAAAAAACTACAAGAAAAAAAGATTGATTATTCTAACTATCAATCTTTACTCGCAAAGTAACTTCATATTATTTTCGATAAAAAAGACAGCGCCTTTGACGCTGTCTTTTTATTTGGTACATATACAGTTTTTAAGTTAGCTTCATATCTTTTTCATTATAAAAACCATCTTCTTTTTCCATTTCCTTCTGTAATTTCGTAAAGGAACGATACATTGCAATTCTCCATGACACAATCATCGCAAACGCAAGTAAGAAGAACATGCCACTAAGTTGTCCTAAATCAAGAGATTGGCTTAAGTATGTTTTAAATACAATCCGCACTACAAGTAATCCAATTAATATAAAAACAAAGGCTTTTGAACGCTTCAAATAAATCTCTTGTCCTCTAATTTCAAATTTAGATGTTTTAATAAGAAAAATAGAGAAAATCAAACCGACACCAATTGCTTCTAACATTTCTGCTGGAGTTAATCGAAATTCAGGAAAAACATACATCAATGCGCCCGTACTCATAAAAAATGGTGGAAGTATAATTTTTTTCAATGTTGCAGGTTTCTTAGCTGCTTTTAAACGAATAAACATCGCACCGACAGCCATACAAACAGCAACGATACTGGATAAAACAACTATGTTCATATTTTCTCATCCTTTTTTGTGGCTATATGCAAAATATACTTTCATTATATGCTTTTCCGTTAGTATTTCCAACATTTTCGCAGAATAATACTAAAAACCGGTAAAACCACCAAATAAACTTGAGAAATATACGATAATTTTCGTCATCCAGTTAAAGTATAAGAAGACACCCATAACAATCATAATATATCCTCCGATTTTCATGAAGGCCATACTATTTCTTTTAATCCAAGACATTTTCGTAATAAAGAATGACAGTACGAAAAACGGGATAGCAAATCCAAGTATGTAAGCAATCATGTAAATCATTGCAGATTCTGGGTTTGTTGCTGCTAATCCAATTACGGACACTAGAATTGGTCCGGTACATGGCGTCCATCCTGCTGCAAAGGCTAATCCAATTAGTACTGATCCAAAATAGCCACTTGGACGATTTTTAAATGTAAATTTACGGTCTTGCATTAAAAATTTCGGCTTAAACACCCCGACAATAATTAAGCCGAACACGATGATAAAGATACCACCTAACTGTCTGATTAAATCTTTATAGTCAGTAAAGATTCCTCCAATAAAACTTGTACCAAATCCAATTGCAATAAATATAATTGAAAATCCAAGTAAGAAAAACGCTGTATGTATCATACTTCTTTTGCGAAGCATTGCATTTTCTTCTTTCAATTCAGAAACCGACATACCTGTTATGTACGATAAAAATGCCGGATAAAGCGGTAAGCAACATGGGGAAATAAATGATAAGAACCCGGCGCCAAACGCTAAAAAAATACTAATATCTTGCATCATTCCACTCCTCTCCCTAAATATTGTAACAAAAACACATAAAAATACTATGAACAATTCGTGAAATCACTTTTACAACGTGGCAATAAGAAAAACCACACTTCCCCACAGTTTCTAATAAAACGTTTTCATTTCCTTCTATTATATAGAAAAAACTCAAATGGATTATAAAACTCCTTTAATTGTTATTAACATAACAAAGGTAACATAGTTTCTCAAATAATTAGCACGCTACTAGTACGCCTATTTACATATTGGTTTAAAAAATATTTTTTTCAAATGCTGTCTCTATACAATGCAAAGTTGATTTTATAATACTTCTACTATTAATAATTTCAAGATTATGCATAAATATCATACTTTTATTATTATTCTATAAAATGTCATACTTTTCTTTCATTTGACCCTTTATTTCTAATTTTGTATACTTCCCTCTAGTTATATATTTTCGATACGGAACAACTTCATATAGATGGGAGGAATTTTTCATGCTTCGTTATTCTCTTTTAGTTTTATTAGGAGCGTGTAGTTATGGAATTTTAGCTATTTTTGTTAAGCTTGCATATGCAGAAGGATTTTCACTTGGAGAAGTAATTGGCAGCCAATATTTGTTCGGTTGGATTATTTTGCTTGCTATTACACTTCTATTTTCTAGACATCGCGTTCCTTTAAAGCAAGCATTACTTTTATTCGTTGCAGGAACATCTGCAAGTTTTACCGGAATTTTTTATTATGCTTCATTAAAAACTGTACCAGCTTCTATTGCAATTATTCTTTTATTCCAATTCGTTTGGGTCGGAATTATCATTGAAGCAGTCGCAACAAAAACATTACCTTCAAGAGAAAAAGTTATTTCTGTTATTTTCTTACTTGTAGGGACATTTTTATCCAGTGGTTTACTAGAACAATCAGCAGGTGCTTTCGATACGACTGGAATCATTTTAGGTTTATTATCTGCTGTTACATTCGCAACATACATTTTCGTGAGCGGAAAAGTTGCTGTTGAAGTACCTTCATTACCGCGCGGTGTTCTCTTAATGACTGGTGCTTTAACTTTAGTCATGATTGTATTTCCACCAACATTTATTTTTAATGGTGCCATTTCTCAAGGTCTTTGGAAATACGGTTTAGGATTAGGAACATTTAGTATCGTAATTCCATCTATTGCCTTTACAATCGGAATTCCAAAAATCGGTTCTGGCTTAGCGACTATTCTTGGTGCAGCGGAACTACCGGTTACAACAATTATGTCAGTATTCGTTTTAAAAGAGGCTGTACTATCTTCACAATGGTTCGGTGTATCACTTATTTTAATCGGGATTGCAATCCCGCAAATTGCATACGCAATGCGTGGACGCGGACGTTATCGTAAACATCATACGCATAAAAAAATAGCAGCATGAACGAGAGAGGATTTTCATTTGAAAATCCTCTCTTTTATTGTTGTATACTTATAGTAAAGATTTTGCTGAAGAAAGAAGGCATACTACATGGTATCTATTTCAAATCAACTAAAAGAAAAACTTATTTCCATCCGTCGACATTTACATGAGTATCCAGAACTATCATATGAAGAGTTCGAAACAACAAAAGCAATAAAAAATTGGTTAGAAGAAAAAAACATTACTATCATTGATTCCAATTTAGAAACAGGAATTATCGCTGAAGTGTCTGGTAATAAAAACGGACCAATTGTAGCAGTTCGTGCTGATATTGATGCCCTTCCTATTCAAGAAGAAACACATTTGTCCTATGCATCTAAAGTACCAGGGAAAATGCATGCTTGTGGACACGATTTTCATACAGCTGCTATTTTAGGTACTGCTTTCTTATTAAAAGAAAGAGAATCTTCCCTAAATGGAACGGTTCGCTTCATATTCCAACCAGCTGAAGAAAGTAGTAATGGCGCTTGCAAAGTTATTAATGCTGGACATTTACGTAATGTGCAAGCGATTTTCGGCATGCATAATAAACCTGATTTATCAGTAGGTACAATTGGCATTAAAGATGGTCCACTGATGGCCGGAGTTGATCGATTTGAAATTGAAATTCACGGAGTTGGTACACACGCGGCTGTACCAGATGCTGGCGTAGATCCTATTGTCGCATCCTCTCAAATTGTGATGGCACTGCAAACAATTGTAAGCCGAAATATAAGTTCATCTCATAATGCAGTTGTTAGTGTTACAAATATTCATGCGGGAAATACGTGGAACGTGATTCCTGCAAAAGCTACGTTAGAAGGAACTATTCGCACGTTCCAAGCTGAAACACGTGAAAAGATCCCAGCACTCATGGAGCGTATTATTAAAGGTGTATCTCATGCATTAGGTGTAAAAACGGAATTTCGTTTTTATTCAGGTCCTCCTGCTGTTCACAACGATAAAGCTCTTACAGACTTATCTACTCACGTTGCCACAAAGATGAATCTTAATATCATCTCGCCTAGTCCGTCAATGGCTGGAGAAGATTTTTCATTTTACCAACAGGAAATACCAGGTTCATTCGTCTTTATGGGAACGAGCGGTACACATGAATGGCATCATCCTGCTTTTACAATTAATGAAGAGGCACTGCCTATAAGTGCCGAATACTTTGCTTTACTAGCCGAAAGAGCACTTAAACAATTCTCATAAAAAAAGCCGTTCAAAGTGCATCTCAGCACCCTGAACGGCTTTTCTTATTAAGTTAAATCACGTTTTAAAAACACAGTATATGAAATACATAAAAATACGAACAAATAAAGTAGTAACATACATGATGCAAACGGGAATGTTACTCCATCAATAAAACTTCCATTCTTTGAAATACTATATAAATCTGTGTTTGCTGGCAATAAATATTTCGCCCAGTTATATCTAGTGGCTGCTAATAACGCAATATTGCCTGATAAAGCAAGGAATAGTGAAATACCAATTGCACCTCCACTAGATCTCGTTAACACAGAAATCATAAATGCAAACGATGCATACACAACCGTTGGTAACCACGATAAAACATAATATTTACTTGCTTCCACAAAAATATTTTGTTTTATTATATTTCCATCTTGGAAAATAAACTCACTCCATGCAGGCTGTTGGAATTTATAAATAACAAGTCCACATAAAGCGGAGAAAATCATATTAAATATAAACAATAAAGCTGCAAATATAACGATTGCTAAAAACTTTGCTGTTAAAATTTTAAATCGACTCGCCGGACGGATTGTTAAAAATTTATATGTTCCCCAGCTATATTCATTCGCAAAAATTGTACTTGCATACACGAGGATAAATGGGAGCAAAATTGGAAATACGATAAAACCTGTATCTCTCATGAAAGAAAGTGGAGAACTGCTTGCCGGTGCTGTATCCGTATCTAAATGCTTCATCTTAAGCTGGTATTCTTTTACAAGCTCATCCCCTGATTTTTCTGCTAAAATAGCTTCTTTTTTCATGCCAAGCTTTTTCTCAATTTCTACAGTACGTTCTGTATAATCTACTTTCCATCCTTTTGTTTCCGGTTCAAAATACTTTACCGTAACCCACCCTAATCCGATTATTAATACTGCAATAACCGCAAATGGAATAATCGTTCGCTTCCGCTTAAATATTTTATACAGTTCGTTATATACTAAATTAAACAATATCTTTTCCCCCTGTTAATTCTAAAAATTGCTCTTCTAACGTTTTTCTTTCTTCATATACACGATACACTTGAATGTTTTTCTCAAGCAATGTACGAATAACATTTGGGATTTCTTCATCTTTTACGTTAATAATTAATTCATTATCTTTTACTAAAACATCATGCCCTAACATTTCCGCTGCTTTATTCGCATCATCTACACGTATACGGATCGTCTCCATCTCTTCACTTTGACTATGCTGAATGTTTTGCGTAGCCACATATTCCCCGTGCTGAATAATGATAACTCTGTCACACATTAATTCAACTTCTGAAAGTAAGTGACTCGATACAAGTACAGCTTTTCCTTGTTCATGTGCAATTTTTTTTATGTACATTCTCATTTCATGTATTCCACTAGGGTCTAATCCATTCGTCGGTTCATCTAGTACCAACACATCCGGATCGTGAATAAGCGCCTGAGCGATTCCTAAACGTTGTCTCATGCCAAGTGAATATGCTTTTACTTTACGATTAATTACTTGTCCCATTCCTAACAATTTCACTACTTCATCGATACGTTCTTCGGTCACATTACCATTCATTCGTCCGAAATATGTTAAATTTTCATACCCGCTCAAAAAAGGATAAAATTCGGGTGTCTCAATTACCGCCCCAATTTTCGCAGCGGTTTTTTCAAATTGCTGTTTCACAGATTGACCATCAATCCATACTTCACCTTCTGTCATACGGATCATACCAACCATCATTCTCATTAAAGTCGTTTTTCCAGCACCGTTTGGTCCGAGTAAACCGACAACCTCGCCTTTTTTCACTTCAAAACTAATATTTTGTACAAGTGTCTTTGAGCCAATTCGCTTCGTTAACCGATCGACTTTTACAATTGATTGTTCATTTGTCATTCTATACAACCTTTCCTTCCCATTCTTTGTCAGGTCTTTTCACTGTAACATGATTATTTTTATGTGTAAAATGAACACTCCCCCACTTAGCAAAGCTTGAAGTGGGGGTTTCTAACGTTTCGACCTAACGGACGATTAACGTCAGAGGAGTTAACACATTAGCGAGCTGTTTCACGCCTAACCCCTCTATCCCATTTGTCCATGCATTTGGGATTACTTTTCGTAAAATGTTAGCCGCAGCATTTACATCAGCATTAATTAAAGTTTTATTTGCTGAACGATATATGCCGCGCTCTATTCGTTTTCCTGAAAAAGTTGTATTTTGGTCATTTTCTCCATACGTTGGAATGAAGTCGTTATCCAGAAAACTTGCTTTCGATGTATATGATTCTTCAGTTACAACAACTTGAATGCCTACAGCATTTGCTTTGTATGTAATCATTTGAATCAGTAAATTGTGCGGGATATGACAAAACGATTGGTTATTTCTTTTTCCCATATTCGTTTCTTGTTTCCAACTTTTGTTTTGACCAATAACGATTTTACAAACTTCTTCTTCTTGAGCTAGTTTTACGATATGGTGACTAACTTTATGGAAGACGTCTTTTATTTTCAAGTAACGTTTTTGATGAAGTTTTTCTATCCTTTTAGAAGTAAAAGGTCCTTCATTCGTTTGTTTTCCATTTCTAAGAATGCTTGTAAAATGACTCTTCATTTTGTTGTAATATTGATTTATGCTTTTGACATGTTTGCCCTTAACAAGGACAGGTTTCATACCTGTGTTTGTTACGATGGTTGCAAGGTTATCAATCCCTAAATCAATACTCATATAACGAGCATTCTCTTCAATCATTTGTTGTTCAGAAGGAACATCAATTACCAATTCCACTACATATTCATTGTATTTGGGAATCACACGAACTTGTTTCAGTTTACCTTCAGTGAAACCTAGTTTCCCAATATTTAATTGTAATTTCGTCTTTGGAAACTTTAAAAATCTATCGTTTTTAATGATACAATCTTGGTTTGTATACAGAATCTCTTTTTCAGAAGAACGAATATACTTTGGAATCCTAGGCGTTCCAGCATATTTGTTTGGATTCTTTTTATAGTCTTTTAAACTAGCAAAAAAAGATTTCCAATTTTGGAACAAACCCTTCATGATTGACTGGCTACATTGCGTAGGCAAAGCTCGATAATCATTTTGAATCATAGCCTTAAATAGTGCATCTAGAAAGTTGTAATCTACATAAGGTTTTTCAAAATTAGGTTCTGAAAACAAATTACATGTAATCTCTTTCTGTTCTTCTTTAGGCTTTAATTTCTCTTTTTCCAATTTCTTCCGATAGGCAAGAAGTTGTGTGTCATTCATCTTATCAATATTTTTATGAATATTATCCAGAACTTCTTTTTGCAAAGGCTGTAACTCTTTTTCTTGTGTTAATCCAGTGTACACCTGGCGTATATAAAAGTTTGTGGTGTTATACATATTCTTAGCGTTATGACAACATTCTTGAAAATAAGAATACATACGATGCCCTTTTTTAATCCAAATTTGAAGAGTTTTATAGTTTGATGGATTTTCCTTTGTCATTTTATTCACCTCCTTGTTAAGGATATTATAGCAAAAAAGAACGTACGTTTCTGTTTTTCTTGAAAATAAAATATTTCTTTCGATTCACCTCACCACCTTCATTTACGTTTAGAGGTGGGAGTCCTCTCAAAAGGCATTTCAAGAAAAAGGCATGATTTCTCATGCCTTTTTCTTGAAATGCAACGAATTTTTATCTTGTAAACTTTGAACAAATCGAAAACATTGCACCATCGATAATAGAAGGATAACAATCATAATTATACTCACTACTACTATTGCATATATTGTAATTGGCGCACTATTTACTCCTTGTATCCCTGCGATTTTCATAAAGATAACCGTAAATAATTTTAAAAATAGCATCCCATTAATTAATCCGAAAACAAATGCTGCTCCATAAATGAATAATTGCTCCTGAAATAATAAACATAGCACTTCTTTTCTTTTCATATTTTCTGCTACATAAGATGTAAACTCCTCTCTCCTCACATGCAAAAGGGAGTACATCATTTGATATGTAGTAAAAATACATATCAAAATTAGTACAATAAACAGCGTGTAAAAATACATTTGAAATACAAATGTATCCCCTACTTTCCAAATGGCTCCTTCATTAAATTGTAACGATATCATAAAAAACAAAATCATAGTACTCATAGCAATCCAAATAAATTGCTTCATCCTTTTGGTAGCAAATGTTCTAATATTTTTTCTCGCTAGCCGACATAAAGACATAAAATTCTTCCCCTACCTTATTACATACGCATTCTATACTACTAGTGTATAAAAATATGACATTTTAAACATCGCACTACAATCGGAATTTCTTCTAAGTCTTTAGTCCTAGAAAACGAAATGATAAAAAAATCACATTTAGAATATAATTGTAAAAAGGAGGAGATTGCATGCGTATAAAATTACTATCAATCTTGTCTTTATTATTACTCACAAGTTGTAGCCCACTAAAAAACAATGAAGTTGCCATTGTTGAGCCATACAAATTAACAAAAGAGCAAGCTTCTATTTTACAAATGACTCCTTTTCAAGAAGGAAATAGCATGTTTTATAACATTACGCTTAAAAATGATAAAGATGAAATAAATGCTACAATTGATTATTATAACAATGGTAAAAAAACAAAAGAAATTGCTTACATTGCTACCTCACATTTTCTAGAAAAGAAAATAAAACTCTCTTTCATATCGCCATACCCCTACTTTAATGAAGATGTACCAGAAAAAGGGCAATGGTATATTAATATTAATGGTGGTGCAACACTTGTTCCTGAAGAAGCGCCACCAATCGTAAATAGCTCTGCAACTACTACAATCCAATCTATAAAAAATTTAAAATACAATCAAAAAACGATTTTAGCTGCTGTAATCCAAACCAGTAAAGAAACTGTAATCGTTCCTATCATTGATGAAGAAACAGGCATTGATCTACTCTTAAAAGAAAATGAACACGTTTATCTATTTAGTATCGAGCTAAAAAAAGAACAATAAAGCGGAAATGCAACTTAAGTTGCATTTCCGCTTTATTGTTTAATAAGGTGTACTTTTATGAATCTGAATTAAATCCATTTTCTGTTACTACTATTACTCATCTTCAACTTCTATTCTTTTCTTCTCTCTTGCAATTTTTAAAAACTCTAGTAGCTCTGGATTACTATTCATTTTTTTGTAAGCCACTGACATTTCTGCAACAAAATTAGAATCATATAACTCTTTATATACAACTTCTGTTTTATATAACTTATTTGCCGACACGGGTATTACTGTAATTCCAATTCCTGCTGCTACAAGCCCCATAACTGTTTGATACTCTGTTGCTTCTTGTACAATACGCGGACTAAATCCAACTTCTCTGCAAAGAGATAAAATTGTATCATATAAAGCTGGCCATACTGGTCTCGTAATAAATACAAACGGCTCATCTCGTAAATCTTCTATATGTATTTCATCTTTCTCTGCAAGCGGATGTGCCTTTGGTAAACATAAGGTGCAAGATAACCTTTGAATTGGCTCTAATTCTAATAATTGTGTTGGAATTGGCGGACGTAAAAAGCCAATATCAATACGGTTATCATGAAGTGCATGAACTTGATCTGGTGTTGACAATTCATGTAATGCAACAGACACTCTCGGAAATTTCTTTCTATATTCCCTAACAATTGATGGTAAAATATCGTATATCGCTGCACCTACAAAACCAATTGAAAGTGATCCCACTTCTCCCCTTTGCGCACTTTGTGCAACTTCTACTGCTTTTTCAATTTGTTCAAACGCTTTTTTTACTTCTTTTAAAAACATTTCTCCTGCTTCTGTTAGTTCAACCTTTCTTTTCGTTCTTGAAAATAATGTAACTCCCATTTCTTTTTCTAATTGCTGTATTTGTTGACTAAGTGGTGGCTGTGTCATTTGTAAACGAGCAGCCGCCCGTCCAAAGTGTAACTCTTCTGCCACAACAACAAAATATTGCAAATGCCGTAATTCCATTTTTGGACACCCTTTTCACTTTCGATTAATATGTCTAATATATTAATAACATATAATTTATATATTAGACAAATATTTTGAATGAACGTATAGTAGAAATTGTTAATTCTTTTTTACAATTTTTATGTAAAAAAAGAAAGAGGTGGTTACTGTATGAAATGGTGGAAGTTAAGCGGACAAATTTTGTTACTATTTTGTTTCGCTTGGACAGGTGAATGGATTGCAAAACAGGCACACCTCCCAGTTCCAGGAAGTATAATCGGTATTTTTTTATTATTAATTTCATTAAAATTTAACCTAGTTAAAAAAGAATGGATACAGGACGGAGCAGATTTTTTATTAAAAGAACTTATTTTATTTTTCATCCCTTCTGCAGTCGCTGTCATACGTTACAGAGATACACTAACACAATATGGAATCGATCTCATTTTAATTATTATGATTAGCACTCTTTGCGTTACCTTAGTTACAGGACTTTTAACAGAATTGCTACTAAAGCGGAAAGGATCAACGCAATGATCGGATTTCTTTGTTTACTATTAACACTATTCACATATTGGATATCAAAAAAAATGTATCAACGCTGGAATTGGAGTCTACTTTCTCCTCTTCTCGTCTGTCCCATTATTTTAATTGCTTTATTGCTCGGATTAGATACACCTTATGAAACATATGAATCTGGTGGTCACTGGTTAACTGAATTATTAAAACCCGCAACAGTTGCTTTTGCATGGCCAATCTATAAATACTTTGATTTATTAAAGAAACATGGAATGGCTATCTTACTTAATGTCATTGTCGGTTCGTTTTTATCAGTCATTACTTCAGCACTACTAGCAAATTATTTTCAAATTGATTCATCACTAGAACATAGTTTAGCGCCACATATCGTAACAACACCAATCGCAATGGCTATTTCAGAAATGATTGGTGGTATGTCACAATTAACTGCTGTATTTGTCGTTTTAACTGCCTTAACAGGAGCATTGCTCGGTCCTTCTCTCATACGTATTTGCCGTATTAAAACAGCAATCGCAAAAGGTATTATGTTAGGAACGAGCGCAAATGGAACCGGTACATCAAAAGCATTCGAAATCGGTCCTGTGGAAGGAACAATTGCAAGTTTATCCATGCTTTTAACAGCAGGCGCTAGTTTGGTTATCGTTCCGCTTTTCTTGTCTTGGATACATTAAAGAAGCAAGTATTTACATACTTGCTTCTTTATTTATATATTGGCACAGCAATTCATAATCCTCTGGAAAAGCTAAACACAATTGTTCAACTTCATGTATCCCTTTCCAAGCAATTTCATGTATTAACTCATCAGGATCTTGGATTTTCATATTACCGCCTATTTGTTTAACAAAATAATAATGGACATACACTGGAATTCCGTATGTAATACCCTCTTTTTCATATATTTTATTTACAACTTCCACATTGTAACCCGTTTCTTCCCAAACTTCCCTGATACAACATTCTTCTAGTGTCTCTCCCTTTTCAAGTCCTCCACTTGGGACAGACCACCTTTTTTCTTCTCCCTCTTTGCCCTGCAATACCATTAAAACTTCATTTTTTTCATTTACACATACCGCTGCACTACCTATCCATCTCTCCATAAACATCCCTCCCCTACTAAAATTCGCCTTCTTTATTATTTTCCCCTTGAAAAAAAGAGGAAAATAATAAAACAACGACGAAAAGTTACATCAACTTCATAGACAATCCCTTCTTAGAAATTAAAACTGGAAGGATGAAAATATGATTTCTAATTATGTTGTGGAATGTGTCTTTTGTGAAGAAAATCGAAAACCTCGCCAAGCTATTGTCACAGTTCCCGCCACTACTCAGCTACTAGCCCTTGAAAAAGTGCGCGCGGAATGCAAACGTCGCTTCGGAAAAACTGTATTATTGCAAACAGAAATTAAAGAAGAAATAATTTTCGAACAAAAAGAAAGCTGACCATAAATTGGTCAGCTTTCATATCCGATCATATTTTCACATGAAGATTAGGGGCATCCTCTTTAAGGATCGGGATTTTCCCATTATGTACGTTCCATAATGGTCATCGAACAATATATTTCTATGCAATTAACTATTGAATAGAATAGGGCAAAACTTGTTCGCATTTTTAGAAAAGGGATAGGGATATAATTCAAGTAGTACTTCGAATACTCGAACTTTACACTCATAATATTAAAACAAATCCTTTTATATGGGAAATATGAATTACCTATATAATTCATTCGTAAAATATATTAATAGTTTGCTATATTAATTTTATCCCGCTATTTGTAGGCAGTAACCCCCTGCTGATTATAATTTCACTTTATTCCATCAATAGCATACATCCAGCTAAAACCGGTGTCATAATCATCGAAAACCTCAAAAGCGTTCGCGGTGCATAATTTGTAAACTTCGCACCAATGTATGCCCCTAACATGGTCCCAATCAATACTTGCAATAACAATATATAATCTAAATATCCTTCCGAACTATATCCTAGCCCGCCTCCAATTGCAATCGGTAATATAACAAGCATTGTTGTCCCTACAGATTGCTGAATCGTAAGTCCCAATAGAACCATTAATCCAAGTTGAATAAACGGTGCAGAACCAATCCCAAATGAACCAGCCATCATTCCAGTAACTAATCCAAGGCATACACATTTCAACAAGTATTTCACGGAAAACTCTTTATGTTTATATAAAGACGACTGTTCTTTTTTTTGGAACATAATTAATTTAATAAACATAAAAATTGCCGATAAAAATAACATCCCAGCTGTAAACCAATGAAGAAGATGTGCTGGTATAAGTGAACCAAATTTAGAACCAATATAAGAGCCAATTGCGCCAAATCCCCCAACAATCCCACCTATAATAAGTGCAACATTGCCTTCACGGTAATGACTTACAACACCTGATAATGTCGTAAATGCCATTGCAGTTAAAGATGTTGCAAGAGCAACATGAATAGGAATTTGAAATACCAAAGTGAGTATCGCGATAATAAATCCAGCTCCTCCAGCTCCAACAAATCCTAATAAAATACCCATTACTAACATTGTTATAATAATTGCCACAGACTTTCCCTCCAGTAACACAATTATCCATCATATTTATCCTTACATACAAATAAAAAGCATCCTAGACGGATGCTTTTTATTTCAATGATATGTACTTAATCTTGATTAATCAAAATAACTGCTGGACCAGCGACCACCACTCCAGCTACTTCTATCTTTTCAAATTCCTTTACTGTAATAGAGATAACTCCTTCTCTTTCCATCAATTCTTTACTCAGGACATCAGTCGGGATTGCTTTCACCGTCTTACCTCCTTTTCATTTATACAATATGATAAAATGAAACTTTAATCAGTGGGGGTTTTTTCCGTACTTATTAATTATTACCCCTCACCAATCGGACTAATAATCACCCAATGCATCTATATATATGCATCACCTCCGCTTTCATTCCTTATTCCACTCAAAAACCTTCTCCCCCTTCCGTGACATATTGAAAAATAAAAAAGAAGCTATAACATATAGCTTCCCTCTACATTTCTTTAATCTTTATGCACCGTATATTCCATGACTTTTCCATCTCTATCAAATTGGAAAACAAGCTGTTCGCTATCTATTGGAATAAAGCCACGTTCAGTCCCAAGATAATACAAAGTGATAACTCCTTCTTCCCCACTTCTCGTGTCCGTTGAAGCGCCTAACAATTGTGTAATTTCTTCATTTGATTTCCCTATTAATTTATATTTTTGTAATAGATCATCTACCATATGTATCCGTTTCTCTGCATGATTTAACCATCTATTTTGATTAAACTTTGACGTATATTCATTTACACTTAGTTGTACAGTGCATACTATTAATGGTATGAGTGCTACTATTAAAACCCCAGACATTTGCTTCTTTTCTTCATTACGATTTTTAGAAGCATATAAAATAACCCTTTGAACCATGACTAATAAAACAAATGGTATGAATACTACAAAAATGCTCCTTACACTTAAGGGCATATGGATCATATCGATGACGAATATAAATAGAATGTACATTACTATATACAAACAAAAATAGACATACAAAATGCCACATAGCATAGCGCTCAGAAAGATCCCCCCTTTTAACTCACTATATAATTCATCCTGCTAATCATTTCTCGAATCTGTTCTAATTCTTGCACTGTATATACTATTTTCCCTGCTAAGATTTCATTTCTGAAGAACGTTACAATTTGCTCCCGATCTTTTAATCTAGGTGTTTCCTCACTAGAAAGATCTATTATTTCTTTTCCATTTTCATTATAAAAATATACAACTGGTTTTACCTTTGCTTTTATACTATTAGTCTGCATTTCTTTCAAACAATTGTATAAAATTTGAGATAGTTTCTTCGCCTTATATACTGGATTCCCTTCATTTTTCACTTGTATAGTTGACGAATCTTTACCTACTATATATTCAAATGTCTCTTCTTTTTCAACTTCTTGTTGATACTTACCCATTTCATCAATCATAAATGAATATATACCAGCATTTTCTTTCGTTAAACCATGAACTAATTTCTCTTCCCATTCTTTCGTCTCAAGTAGATAAATACCAGTTTTGCACAAGATGAGATGATGGATCCGATTATCGTTTATTTCACTATTATTTTTAATAAAAACATTCGGCATGATTTGAATTTCAGCATCTAATATGATGCCTTGCTCTATGAATCCTCGCTTCATATAATGTAATGTTTCGTACGTATTCATTTCAGCGCCGTTTTTAGTATATTCTCGTAAATTTGCAATTAATTTTTGAAACATATGTATTTCATTATTATGTTTATTTTGTATTTCACTACGTTCTTTACTATGCTGCACAGCTAATTGATTTTTCATCATACGCATATTTTCAATTTCTCTATTTGCACTTACTTGTAAATCATTGTATTTTTTCTGTTCCATATTTTTCAAATTATTTTGTTGTTCTGTATGCTCTATCACCGTAGCTGCAATTTCATTTTTATACGTTTCAATCGCTTGTTTCTTTTCAAATTCTACTTGCTGACTCTCTGATTCTAACTGTTTATTTTTATAAAACAGCACAAATACTACAGCTAATAATATTAAAACCGCACCTATTAGCACATAATTCATATTTTTACCCCTTTATTTCATTTTCTATTATTTTTTTAAAATATATCTACTATAGTATACTATGGTTTCGATATAGACTTTGTAAAAGTTGTATATTTTTAATAAAGTGAAACTTTAATCAGTGGGGTTTTGTTCCTTCCCCACTGATTATTAGTTGAACCAATCGGGCGTTTACTGGCAATTGATCCCCCCTAACTTCTTTGCTTCCGCTGAATTTTGAGGTGGGAGTCTTACCGCCAGTTAATGCGGGATAAAAGGCACCTCTGACGGGGCACCTTTTATTTTCACTCTATTGTACACCATACTGAATATAACTTGGATCGTAGTATATCCATTGATTTGTCCCTAAGCAAAGCCATCCATCTTGCTTACTCCATACTCGATACGATTCACCATGATGTAACTGTCTTATAACATTTCCTTTTAATGATGGAGCGTCACGTAAATTTACATTATCACCAGTAATAGTCGCCACATAATGTTTATACTGAATATAACTCGGATCATTATATACCCACTGATTTGTCCCTAAACAAAGCCATCCATCTTGTTCTCCCCAAACTTCATATGTTTCGCCACGATTCAATTGGCGAATTACACTAGACTGCAAAGATGGTCCACTTCTCAAATTCACATTATCTCCATTAATTATAGCAACCCCGTACACTGGAGTTGCATTATTAGGCGGGGAAACATTCCCTCCACCACTTGCTCCATTCCCTTGTAAAGCTTCTAGTGAAACTGCAGCTGATACATCACAATTTCCTACACCTGAAATTTGTCCAGAATCTGTGTACTGCCATGCTGTCCACGCTGTCCATCCACCAGCATCAGCAGGCGGTGTACTCGAGTATTTAGCAATCCAAAGTGGAATATCACTTAATCCGCTAATTCCGAACTCATTAATATACCAAACTCCTGTATATAACATTACATCTTTTCCAGTAGCCTGTTTCACATAATTTATGAAGCTTCTTGCCCAATTCGATATAGCGCTACCAGTTAAATTACTATTACTCGGATCTTTTGGTGATTCTAAATCCAGAACTGGCATTAAGTCTGTCTGGTTACTTTGTAATATACTCACAAAATATTTCGCCTCTGAAATTGCATCATTTTGTTCTGGACGTGCAAAATGGTATGCACCAATTAATACATTCGCACTTCGGGCTGCTTGTACATTTTTAGTAAAAGTAGGATCAATGTAATTTACACCTTCTGTCGCTTTTGCATACGCTGCTGGAATTCCAGATGCCTTCACTGCATTCCAATCAATATTCCCTTCCCAATGAGACACATCAATTAACGTAACATTTGAACTCGATCTGTTTTGCATATAAAATCTCCTATTAATTTTTTTACTTCGTATACATACAATATGTACAAATTTCATAAGAGGACACGACATTTATGCTATAGAAACAAAGAGTAAATATATTTTGTATACAAAATAAAAAAGACCTTGTATTTACAAGGCCTTTTGCAAACTCCCTTTATTTTGTAACAAGTACATATTATAATACAAACCTTGCTCACTTAGTAATTCTTGATGTGTTCCTCTTTCTACTATCTCTCCATCATGCATCACAAAAATTTGATCTGCATCTTGAATTGTAGATAACCTATGCGCAATGGCTATCGTCGTTCTACCTTTTCGCATTTGTTGCAACGCTGTTTGAATAGCCTCTTCTGTTTCTGTATCGATATTAGCTGTTGCTTCATCTAATACTAATACTTTCGGATTCGTTGCTATCGTTCTAGCAAAAGCAATTAATTGTCGTTGACCGCTTGAAAATGCTGCACCTCTTTCTACTACTTCTGTTTCATACTGCTCTGGTAACTTTTCAATAAACGTATTCGCTTGCACAAATCGAGCAGCTTCTTTTACTTCTTCATCCGTAATTTCTTCATTATACATACGAATATTTTGCTTTACATTTCCAGCAAATAAAAATGCATCTTGCAATACGAGTCCTATTTTCTTTCTAATTTCTCGTTCTTCAAATTTTTCTAAATCTACACAGTCTATTACAATATTTCCCGACTTAATATTATAAAATCGCATTAACAAATTCATAATCGTACTTTTTCCGCTACCAGTATGCCCAACAAAAGCAACCGTTTGCCCTTGTTTCACGTGAAATGATACATTTTTTAAAACGTCACGCTTTCCATCATATGAAAAAGTAACATTTTTAAATTCAATATCTCCATCGACAACTTGAGGATTCTCATTGCCTTTTTGAACCGGTGCTAAATCTTTCTCGTCCATTAAATGAAATACACGTGATGACGAAACAAGTGCCTGTTGGAAAAAGGACAATTTCATCATCATCTCATTTACAGGTTGGAAGAAACGATGTATATAGTTAACAAAAGCATATAAAACTCCTACTTCAACAGGGCTCTTTAAAGCATCAATCCCAAATAAACCTAGTACTAACGCAATAGCTACAATATGTACTAAATCCGTAGCTGGTCGTAAAAGTAATGCGTCTAACTTCAAAGTACGTCGCCCTGCACTATAATGTTTATTATTCACTTCTTCAAACTCTTTTCTCATACGTTTTTCTTGTCTGAACACTTGAACAATATTCATTCCTTGTATGGACTCGTTCAATTTTGCATTTAACACGCTTAGTTGATTACGTACTTCTAAATAAAAAGCTGCACTTTTCCGGCGATATAATACCATAATCGCGAACATTATCGGAATTAATATGAGAGAAAATAACGCTAATTTTACATCTAATAAAAACATCGCTATTAAAATACCTACTAAAAAGACTACATTTTTCACAAATGTTGATAATACACTGACATAAAAATCTTTAATCGCTTCCGTATCATTCGTTATACGAGATACGAGCGTACCAATTGGCGTACGATCAAAGAAACTTAATGACAGCTTTTGAACATGTTCATATACTTCAACTCGCATATCTTGAACAATCTTAAAAGCAATGTTCTGAAAGTACAATAGATTTAAATACGTAAATAATACCTTTAATAAATGAGCAACTATGTAAATTACAAATAAAGTAACGAGTGCTGATCGTTCAAAATCCCGCGGTACTAGGTGTTCATCAAGGAATTGTTTAATTAAAAAAGGCCCCATCATTTCCGTTACTGTCGCACCAACTAAAAAGATAAATGCTAAAGATAGCAACCCTTTATATGGCTTCATATAAGAAAGCAATCTACTTAAATCACTTCGCTTCTTCTCTACCATCATACGCCTCCTTTCTCGACTAAAGCTTCTAATTGCTGGCTTTCATACATTTCCTTATACCAGCCGTTTTCCTTCATTAATTCCTCATGTGTACCTCTTTGTACAATTCTACCTTCATCAACAACAAGAATAAGATTAGCATGCTGAATTGCACTTAATCGGTGTGCAGTAATAATCGTCGTTTTCCCTGCTCTTTCCCTCTTTAAGGCACTTAAAATTGTCTCTTCTGTTTTTGCATCTACCGCTGATAAACAATCATCCAAAATTAAAATTTCAGCATTTGTTAATAAAGCACGAGCAATAGAGATTCGCTGTTTTTGACCACCAGATAACGAAACGCCTCTTTCCCCTACTACTGTTTCATATCCTTCTGAAAATTGGAGGATATCATTATGAATACAAGCAATCTCTGCAGCTTGGGTAATTTCATTATATGTAGCATCCGCCTTTCCAAAGGCAATATTCTCACCAATACTTGCTGAAAATAAAAAATGATCTTGCGGCACATATGAAATGGCAGAACGGACACCATGAAGTGTTAAATCTCGAATATCTCGCTCCCCAACTTTTAATTCACCATTAAAATGATCATACTCACGGATTAAACATTTTAATAAAGTCGTTTTCCCTGCACCTGTACGTCCTACAACTCCTAGCGTTTCGCCCTTCTTCAAATCAAAGTGAATATCGTTTAAATGTAACAGTTCATTTTTCTTATACGAAAATGAATCAATGGCAAATGAAACATTACCGCTCGCTATCGTATGTACAGCATTTTCTCTATTTACTACATCTGATTTTTGTGAAAGAATTTTTTCTACACGGTCATATGAAGCACGCCCACGCTCCATAATATTGAACAACCATCCAAACGCTAACATTGGCCAAACGAGGGTACCTAAATATGTCGTAAATGTAACGAGATCACCTACTGTTAATTCACCTCTTACAACTAATACCGATCCGTAACATACTGCAATTAAAAAAGAAAATCCAACGATAAGAGCGATTGTCGGATCAAATAACGAATCAATACGTGCAACTAACACATTTTTATGCACAACATCTTCTGATTTTTTTCGAAACGCCTGCAAATCTTCTTTCTCTTGTCCAAGCGATCGAATCACTTTCATTCCACTCATACTCTCTTGCACTTTATCATTAATTTCCGAAAACGATTGCTGTGCTTTATGAAACCTTTTATGTAATAACGTTCCATAATAATTTGTCGAAATGGCTACAATCGGCATCGGAATTAAACTTAACAATGTTAACTTCCAACTAATTGTAAAACCCATCGCTACGAGTACACATCCCCCAACAGCTAATGAATCAACAAGCGTTAAAACACCCGCTCCAGCAGTTTGCTGGATTGCTTGAATATCATTAGTCGCATGTGCCATTAAATCACCTGTTCGATTTGACTGATAGAAAGATGGACTCATCTTTGTAAAATGTTCATATAAATTTTTTCGTAATTGGCGAGCTAATTTTAACGAAGACCCGAAAATCATAATACGCCATATGTAACGCAATATGTACATCGTAATACCTACAATTACTAATAGTACAACCCATTTTAGTAACTTATCGGTCGTCAATGTTTCATCATTAATTTCATCTACAACGATTCCAATTACTTTTGGTGCTACGAGCTCTAAAAGTGCAACGCCAAATAATAAAATAATTCCGGTTATGTACGCTCGTTTTTCTTGTTTAAAAAACCACGCTAAATTCATAAACACTTTCATTTTTTTCCTCCTCCCTTAAAATGAGCGATGTTTTCAGTTTACCAAAAATACAGAATTTTTAAAAGTTTTAAAAACTGTAACTAACAAAAAGAAAGACACTCTTAGTGAGTGTCTTTTAGCGCTTATTTCATTTGTTGCTTGTTCATCGCGCTCATCATTTGATTGATTTTCTTTTGGGAAGGTTTTTGTCCCATTTGCATCATCATCATTTTTAACATTTGTTCGTTAATTGGTGGATTTTTTTGTAAGTAATTCATCATGTATTTGCGGGCAATGAAAAATCCTAACGCCACGCCTGCTACTAGTGCTACTACGCCCACTAGAATACCTAACCAAATTGGCATATATTTTCCTCCTTCATGTTGTCTACCTTACAGTGTACTAAAACCTTTTCAATAAGACAAGATACAATTCGACATTTTTTACACATATGTTCGTACTTGTTTTAGAGGATTCAGCCATCCGTACTTTGTATTTTCATAATCCATAGCTAAAAATGTTAATTCACACTTTCTTAACACCTCAAAGAAAGTCGTTTCCATAGAGACATTTCCAGAGGTATTCATACGAATATAGTGTGGTTTCACCATTATTTCACCGTACTCCGCTCCCGTATAAAGTGTATGTGTATGATGTGTTCTATCATATTTACCAAGAACGCGCAAAGCTTGTTCTAATTTATGATGAATTTTCATTACTTGCAATGGTTTCGTTATATACATCATTTGTTTATATAACACTTTTTTCTCCGAAAGGGACCCAGATTCTGAAAATCGAGCAAATAAATCAAAAAACAAATATTCACGACCAAAATAAGATTTCGCAATATCCTCTTGAATTAAATACAATTCATACGTTTTCATTTTTCCCCTCCCAATCTGGACAACCTTTTCCCTTCATTATATATAAGAAAATTTGCAATGATTGTCTGACTGCGGAGAGATAAAAAACTTTTTCTGTCGAAAAAACTCATTTACATAGAAAAATCTCTCCATGCCGGAGAGATTTTTCTGAAATCATTAAAGCATTTCTTTTACTTTACGAACAACGTTCTCTACAGTAAATCCATACTCTTCCATAATCTTCTCACCAGGAGCAGAAGCACCGAATGTATCGATACCTAACACATCTCCTTCAAGACCTACGTAACGGTGCCATCCGAATGTAGCACCCATTTCGATTGCGAAACGTTTTGTTACTGCTTTTGGTAATACAGATTCTTTGTACTCTGCAGGTTGAGCTTCAAAACGATCCATAGATGGCATGCTGACAACAGCTGCGTCAACGCCGTCCGCTGCTAATGCTTTTTGAGCTTCAACAGCTAGGCTTACTTCAGACCCAGTTGCAAGTAAGATAACATCAGCCGTTTCTTTCTTGCTTGCAGAAACTACATATGCACCTTTTGCTACTTTTTCATACGTATCATCTTTTGCACCTTCTAATGTTGGAAGGTCTTGACGAGTTAATACTAAAGCAGTTGGTTTGTTTGTAGATTCTAAAGCCAGTCTCCAAGCTGCAACAGATTCGTTACCATCAGCTGGACGGATAACAGAAACGTTCGGCATTGCACGAAGCGCTGCTAATTGTTCGACTGGTTCATGTGTTGGACCATCTTCACCAACAGCGATACTGTCATGTGTGAATACATACGTTACTGGCAATTGCATTAATGCTGCAAGGCGAATTGCTGGACGTAAGTAATCAGAGAATACGAAGAACGTACCACCGTAAGTTTTTAAACCGCCATGTAATGCAATACCGTTCATTGCTGCACCCATTGCGAACTCACGTACACCGTACCAAATGTTTTTACCGCTGTAATCGTCTCTTGTAAAGTCTTTTTCGTTATTCATGTATGTTTTGTTAGAACCAGCAAGGTCAGCAGATCCACCGAAGAATGATGGTACAGACTCTGCAATTGCATTAATTACAGCACCAGAAGAATTACGAGTTGCTGCTTTTGATCCTAATTCATAAGTTGGTAAGTTTTGCTCCCAACCTTCTGGAAGTTGACCGTTCATTGCTGCTTGGAATTCGTTTGCTAATTCTGGGTATGCTTGCGCATATTCACCTAGCATAGTGTTCCACTCTGCTTGCGTAGTTTCACCAACATCTTGTACTGTTTTACGGAAGTTGTCGTATACCTCTTCTGCTACGTGGAAGTCTTGTTCAGCAGTCCAAGCATATGCTTCTTTCGTTAATTTTGTTTCTTCTACACCAAGTGGAGAACCATGTGAAGCTGATTTTCCTGATTTGTTTGGAGAACCGAAACCAATTGTCGTTCTTACTTCAATTAGCGTTGGACGTTTTTCGTCAGCTTTCGCTTCTTCAATTGCTTTCGCGATTGCTTCAATATCGTTTCCATCCTCAACACGGATCACTTGCCATCCGTATGCTTTGTAACGATCTTCTACACTTTCAGAGAATGAACGATTTAAATCGCCATCTAATGAAATATCGTTTGAATCATAAAGCACAACAAGACGACCTAATTGTAAATGAGCAGCTAATGAAGATGCTTCAGCAGAAACGCCCTCCATTAAATCTCCATCACCACAAATAGCGTATGTATAATGATCTACTACATTATACGCATCACGGTTATATTTAGCAGCTAAATGTCTTTCAGCCATTGCCATACCTACAGCAGTTGCAATACCTTGTCCAAGTGGACCAGTCGTTGCATCTACACCAGCTGTATGACCGTACTCAGGATGTCCTGGAGTTTTGCTTCCCCATTGACGGAAGTTCTTTAAGTCATCCATTGTTACATCATAACCAGATAGATGAAGTAGGCTGTATAATAACATTGAACCATGACCTGCAGATAATACGAAACGATCACGGTTAAACCACGTTGGGTTATTTGGATTGTGTTTCATAAATTGAGTCCATAATGTATAAGCCATTGGTGCTGCACCCATTGGCATTCCTGGGTGACCAGAGTTTGCTTTTTCAATCGCATCGATGGATAATGTGCGAATCGTGTTGATAGAAAGTTGTTCGATTGAATGTGACATGCTATTCTTCCCTTCGCTTATATTAGTAAACGTTTTATACATTTATATGATAGCTTCCCACGCAAGATTATACAACATGTATCGACAAATATGTTGATATTTTTTTGATTTTTTATAAAAAAATCAATGTTTCCGGGAATGTATGGGCATTCAATATGACATACTTTTTCATTATTTTTATTTTAAAAAGAAAGAGAATTATCTGTATATTTATACAAATTTCTTCTATACTTACGTTTTTAAATACGTTTTTAAAAATATAAAAAGCATCTAACTTCGATGCTTTTCAAATAAGTTAAACAATCCGTTTGCGAATCGAACTTGAAATCAAATCAATTATAATTACCATTAAAATAATACCTAATAAAATAATCCCAACACGAGACCAATTCCGTGAACTCAGCGCAAAAATTAAAGGTGTACCAATCCCTCCTGCTCCGATAACCCCTAAAATCGCAGCGGATCGTACATTAATTTCAAATCTGTATAACGTATACGATAGAAAGTCTGGTAACACTTGTGGTAACACTGCATACCAAAGTATTTGAAAACGGTTTGCTCCTGTTGCTAGTAACGCTTCCGTCGGTCCTTTATCTATGTTTTCAATTCCTTCTGAATATAGTTTTCCTAACATTCCAATAGAATGTAATCCTAAGGCTAATACTCCTGCAAAAGAGCCTGGACCAACAGCTTTTATAAATAAAAGAGCCATAACTAATTCAGGAAACGTACGAACAAAACTAAGTACAAATTTTCCAGATCCTGAAGTTAATTTTCCACTACTCATATTCGTTGCCGCCCAAAAGGCAAACGGAACAGATAAAAATGCAGAAATAAATGTACCTAATATCGCAATTGCCAACGTATCAATTAATCCATGCAATAAATCTTCACCATCTGGCAAAGATACATACGACCAGTCTGGATTCAATACCCCTGTCATAATTGCTTTCGTGATTTCACCTGCTGTGTCCTTTATCCCTTCTAATGGTACTCCTGAAAAGGCCCAAACATAAACAAATGTAATTGCTATAAAAATAACCCAGCGATATAAACTCAGTTTCTTTGGTTTTGGCACAATCATCGTCGTTCTATTCATTATAGTTTCTCCCGCAACAATGTACTAATGTAGTCAATTAACAAAACAACAATAAGGGTATAAATAATTATAGAAGCAGTTTGTTGATATTGTAAAAATCCAAGTGTACGATCATAATATAGTCCAATACCACCTGCTCCT
Organism: Bacillus sp. FSL K6-1338; assembly: GCF_038006965.1. NCBI lineage: Bacteria > Bacillati > Bacillota > Bacilli > Caryophanales > Bacillaceae > Bacillus > Bacillus sp. FSL K6-1338. The sequence goes on from NZ_JBBOWI010000001.1 coordinate 3,555,023, forward strand.
ACTAAACCTAGGACAGCCGCTGCACGTACATTCACCTCAAATGTATATAGTACATAGGAAACAAAGTGTGCTTTTACTTGTGGAATGACTCCATAAACAATCCATTGCACCTTAGTAGCCCCTACAGCTGTCATCGCTTCTAGTGGGCCAGGGTCAATTGATTCAATTGATTCATACAACAATTTCGCTACAAGTCCAATTGAAAAAAAAGTAAGAGCCAAAATACCTGGAAGTGGCCCAATTCCAAAAATCGCTACGAAAATAGCCGCCAATAATAAATCTGGTATCGTTCGTATAAAATTTAAAATCATTCGAGCTGGACTATATAAAAATGTGTTAGTAAACACATTACTTGCTGCAAACAATGCAAGTGGAATAGCTAAAATCGCTCCTAAGGTCGTCCCAATAATCGCCATACGTATTGTATCTAACATCGCTGTTGTAATAACTTGAAAATAACTCCAATCAGGTGGCACCATTTCTTTCAATAGATCTACCATATTTGGAAAACCGTCTACCAGTTTTGAAAATGATGCATCTACTTGTACACTACTACTCCACAGCATTAAAATAACTAAAATAAACGTTAACATATGTTTCAATTTACTCGGCGGCTTCGGTATTTCATTTGAATATATCGTCATGTCATTCATTTTACTGCCACCTCTAATAATTCGCTTTTCTGAGCAACGTCCCCATAAATTTCAGCAAATTTTTCATCCGTTGCTTCTTCTACTAAACCGTCAAAAACAATTTCTCCTGCATGTAATCCGATAATGCGTGTCGCATATTGTCTAGCCAAATCAATAGAATGTAAATTTACAATTGTCGTGATTCCAAAATCTTCATTAATTTTTTTCAAATCATCTAGCACTTGCTTTGTCGTAAGTGGATCTAACGATGCAACAGGCTCATCTGCCAATATGATTTTTGCTTCTTGCGCCAATGCTCTAGCTATCGATACACGTTGCTGTTGTCCTCCTGATAATTCATCAGCACGTGCATATGCTTTTTCTAAAATATTCACTCTTTTTAATGCTTGAAATGCGAGCTCCACATCTTCTTTCGGAAACAAACCTAACGTTGTACGTAGTGTGGAATGATATCCAACACGACCAGCTAATACATTTTTTAATACTGTTGATCGCTTTACAAGGTTAAAACTTTGGAAGATCATACCGATATCCCGGCGCATACGCCTTAATCCTTTTCCTTTCGCAGAAGTAATAGACTCACCTTCAATAATAATTTCTCCTTCGGTAATCTCATGAAGACGATTTACGGATCTGAGAAGTGTAGATTTTCCGGCTCCGGATAATCCGACCATTACAATAAACTCACCTTTTTGAATCTTTAAATTTATATTATTCAATCCCTTTGTGCCATTCGGATACATTTTGGAAACATTTCGAAACTCTATCACACATCTTACCTACTTTCAATGTATTATCAATAACTAAAAAACGGCAAACTAACTGAAATCTCACACCTTCCAGCTAGCCGCCATTTCACTATGTATTATTGCGTCTTCACTGTCTTTCCATATTCACGAACAATATCAAATTTACTATCATCAGATTTAATATATCCTTCATGGGAATATACTTCTTTAATGATTTTACGGCCTTCCTCATTTTTTCCAATTTCAATGAAAGCATCTTGTAATTTCTTACTCCACTCTGCATCTAAATCCGAGCGTACAGAAATTGTATCGTTCGGAATTTTCTCAGTAAATTTCACTATTTTCGTTTGATCAAATATATTCGGATAATCTTTTTTTACAATATTACGAGCATCTTGGAATACAACAGCTGCATCTACATCACCATTTAAAAGTGCAATAAGTGACTGATCATGGCCTTTTAATGTAACAGGTTTCACATCCTTTAGCGGATCAATTCCCTCTTTTAATAGAACAGCTGCAGGCCATACATATCCTGCTGATGATGTTACATCTTGATAACCAATTTTTTTACCTTTTAAATCTTTTACACTATTTATATTAGAGTCTTTTTTAACAACAAACTCAGATTTATAATAGTCTACTAAATCTTTTGTAGGAGCTCCTGTTTCATCCTCTACTCCAAAACGTTGTGCTTGCAAAATTACATTAGCAGCCTTCTTTTCATGTGCTAACACGTACGCTGTTGGCGGTAAAAACCCTACATCTACTTGTTTAGATGCCATCGCTTCTACAATTGTATTGTAGTTAGTTGAAATACTAACTTTTACCGGAATATTTAATTTATCGCTTAATAGCTTTTCCAATGGTTTTGCCTTCGCCTCTAGAGTATCCGCATTTTGAGAAGGAACAAATTGAACATTTAAGGTCTTTGGTACATAACCTTTTTTCGTATCTTCATTTTTACTTGCACTTGATTCTTTCGCTCCGCAGCCACTTAATAATCCCGCCGCTAGTACAACTGTTGTACTCATTGCAAAAACTTTTTTCAACATATTAATGCCTCCATTTTTCTTGTTATGAAATAAGCTTCCGTAAACATGAAGAAATATATCACATATTTTGATGCACAATTTGTTATTTACAGAATCTTTACACATTCTATACATTCACATCAAAATTCACTTCACATATTTGATATGATGAATTGGAAGATAACAATAGAAAAGGTGAGTCATATTGGAACAAAATCAAACTGTAACTTTAAACATCTTATTAACAAGCGATATACATGGCACTGTTTATCCCATTTACTACCAAGATAACTCCCCGGCAGAACTTGGTTTAGCTAAAATTTCTACTCTTATAAAAAAAGAACGTTCCCAAAATACAAACGTTCTTTTAATTGATAATGGTGACTTCATTCAAGGAACACCATTTACTTATCATTATGTTACATACGAAAAAAACAAAAAAAACCCAATGTCCTTATTAGCGAATTACCTACAGTATGATGCTGCAGTTATCGGCAATCATGAATTTAATTACGGGATGGACATATTAAATAATGCTGTGACTACTGCGAACTTCCCGTACCTATCAGCAAACATTTTAGATAAAAACATAAAGAAACCCTATTTCGGAAAACCTTATATAATCAAACAGATTGAATCAAATATAAAAATTGCTATTTTAGGGGTAACAACACATTACATCCCAAATTGGGAACAGGCCCATCATATTAAAGATTTACTATTTGAAGATGCATTAGAGACTACAAAAAAATGGGTTTCTTATATTCACGAACACGAGAAACCAGATTTATTAGTCGTAGCCTATCACGGTGGATTTGAAAGTGATTTACAAACCGGGGAACCGACTGAAGTGTTAACAGGTGAAAACCAAGGATATGCAATGTGCCAGGAAATTGAAGGCATAGATCTTTTACTAACAGGTCATCAACACCGAGACATTTCTCACACAATGGCTAACGGTGTAACAATTTTACAGACCGGATGCAATGGACACTCAGTTGGAAAAGTAAAAGTAACATTCGAAAAAATGAAACATAAATGGGTGAAAAAAGAGAGTTCTTCTGAATTATTATCTGTACAAGGGGTTGAAGCGGACCAAGATGTACTTTCATTGGTAGCCGATTACGAAGAGAAAACACAAAAGTGGCTTGATCAACCTATTGGAATTATTGAGGGGGACATGAAAATTTCAGATGCTATGCAAACTCGTTTGCATGATCATCCTTTTATCGAGTTCATAAATAAAATACAGATGGATATAGCTAATGTATCAATTTCTTGTACAAGTTTGTTCCATAATACATCTCCAGGCTTCCCAGAACATGTAACAATGCGTGACATCGTTTCTAATTATATTTATCCAAACACATTAAAAGTAATTAGAATAACTGGAGCAGATATAAAAGATGCTCTTGAACTCTCTGCTTCTTATTTCACATTAAAAACAGATGGATCCATCATCGTAAGCCCTACCTACATAGAACCAAAACCACAACATTATAATTATGATATGTGGGAAGGGATTTCATATGTATTAAACATTTCAAAACCAATTGGTGAAAGAGTAGAATCTTTACAGCATAAAAGTGCTCCTCTTAATATGAATGACGAATATGACGTTGTAATGAATAATTATCGTGCAAGTGGCGGGGGAAATTTCTTTATGTTTCAAAACAAACCGATAGTAAAAGATATACCCACTGATATGTCTGAACTTATCGCTAATTATATATTGGAACATAGAACGATAGAAGCAACCGTTAATAACAACTGGAAAGTTATTAAATAAGGATTTTTACAAATAAAAAAGATGGGCTTCGCCCATCTTTTAATTTAATTTTGCATTATCTTGCTTTTTTAAAGCTTTTAATTTCGTCGGTGTAACATCTGTACCTTCTTCGTTAACAACTTTAATACCTTTAAGTTCGTTTAACATATTTTGACGAAATCCTTTTAAATATTGTTCACGTAGCGATTGACGCTCACGTTGCTCTTCTTCAGTTAAACCTTCAGCTTTTGCTTTTTTCGCTAAGAAGTTAATGCGTTCAACGAGTTCGTGATTAATCATCTCGAATCCCCCTTCTAATCAAAACTGATTATTATCATACAATAGTTACTCTTCTTTATCAAGCAATTGCTTCGTATACTCTACATATCTACGATGTACAGTCGCCTTTGAAACATTATGACCAAATCCACGTAGTGTTGCTGCAATTTCTTCAAACGTGAGTTCACTTTTTCGCAAACGTACAATTTCCTCAATTGGCACTTCTTTTTTCTCTCTTCCTACACTTAAATGACGATTTTTTAAATTATTTTCTGGACGATAACCTTTTTCTACTGCACGTTGCATACCTCGTTTAATTTTCAAGTTATGAATCTTCCTTTGATATTCTTCAACAATACCAATAATATCTAATACCATCGAATCAGAATCCGACAATTGTAATTCACCATTATGTGTATGTGTATATACTTTTATGCCTTCTTTATGTAAACAATGCATTAATGCAATCTTCGCATTCCCTCTACCAAGGCGCGTTTCATCTTGTATAAGTAACACATCAATTTGTTCGTCCCGAATTGTATCTAACACCTCTAATATACCGTCACGTTCAATTGTATACCCACTAGCCTGCTCTTCAATCACCTTCGTAACATTCATTTGATAGCGCTCAGCTAAATGCAATAATTCATCTTTTTGACGTAATAATGATGTTTCTTGCGCTTCTTTCGTTGTACTCACACGTGCATAAATAATTGCATTCATTTTGAACCCCTCTTTCTCCCTATCATTTCCCTATAGTGTAACATAAATCTGCCATTTGTTCGAACTTATGTTTGTAGAATATTTTTTCACATGTTATACTTATTAATAAGAAAAATGAAAGAAAATGAGGTGTTAGAAAACATGGAAAAGTTAACGAAACGCCAGCAAGACATTCTCGACTTTATTAAGCTAAAAGTACAAGAAAAAGGATATCCACCTTCCGTACGTGAAATTGGTCAAGCAGTCGGCCTCGCTTCTAGTTCTACAGTGCACGGACATTTATCACGATTAGAAGAAAAAGGATACATTCGACGCGATCCAACAAAACCACGTGCCATTGAAATTTTAGGCGAAGACCGAATGGATACGGAAACACAATCTGTTATTCAAGTTCCAATTGTCGGAAAAGTTACTGCTGGTTTACCAATTACAGCGGTCGAAAGCGTAGAGGAACATTTCCCACTTCCAGCTAGCATTGTTTCCGGAGCAGACCAAGTGTTCATGTTACGTATTTCTGGAGATAGTATGATTGAAGCTGGTATTTTCGATGGAGATTTAGTTGTTGTTCGCCAACAACAGTCTGCATATAATGGTGAAATTGTAGTCGCTTTAACAGAAGATAACGAAGCAACTGTTAAACGTTTCTATAAAGAAAAAGACCATTTCCGTCTACAACCAGAAAACTCTTCATTAGAACCTATCATTTTAAAACAAGTGTCAGTTATCGGGAAAGTAATTGGCGTATATCGTGATTTACATTAAAAATAATAAAAAGAAGATAATTACCTTATTTATATACGGTAATTATCTTCTTTTTGTATTTTGATAGATTTCCATGCACTCTATTTCTTATTAACGAGTTTCAATCGTGACATCTCCAGCAGCCGTTTTACCGCTAATCTTTTTACTACCATTTCCAATTGTTACGTTATTATTTTCTTCATTAAAAATTGTTACATCTCCGGCAGCACTTTGCCCAGTAATTACCGCATCTTGTGGTTTTTCCGATAAAGTAATATCTATATCTCCCGCAGTTGAACTTGCTTCTAGATTATACTTAGAATCATGATCTTGAATATTTATTTCCCCACTTGTTGTTTTTGCGGTCACTTTCCCTATTACTTTTTTAAAGTTCACCTCACCAGCTTTTGTAGATCCCTCCACATTCTTAGACGTTACTTGTTTCAGCTCTACTTCTCCAGCAAGTGTTCTAACACTTACACTATCACTTTTCACATCACTCATTTCGATTTGTCCAGCAGATGAATTTACTTTTACATCTTGATAAGAGCGTTCGGGCACAAGGAGAGTCAATTTAGACGTTTGGAACCTAAAATCGTAAAAAGAAAAATCAAATGAAGCACCTTTTTCTCTTTCCCCAATAATTTTTAATGTGTCACCATCTTCTGCAATACGAATCTCTTGTTTACGTACATCTCCTGATTGCTTTACATAAAAAGAAGAGTCAGGAGATTTTTGGATAACAATATCTCCGGCATCTAACTTAACTTCTATATTTTTTAATGTTTCGTTTTTAATTACATCTTCTTTATCGCCTTTTTCAGCAGTTTGTACTGCTTTTTCATATGTTTGGGAAATTCCTATTACTCCAATAATGATACAAGCGATAGCGATTAAAAATAGTTTTTTCATCATTTACTCTCCTTTTATCATTTTGAAGTTCCATATTACGTATCGTACACACAATCTCTTAAACCACTTTGTACTATAAAAAGCGATAATACATAACAACAAACCTACTCCAACAAACGTTATACTAACGAAAAGATCCAACCATATAAAAGTACCCATAAATACTTTTCCAATAACGAAAAATGGTGTTACTACACTAGCAATGCCACCAATCCAAAAAGAAAATATAAAAGCAACAATTGCGACTAACGGGCCTAACACAATAATAAAATTAAACAAACTAAGTCCAATCGCTGCCATAACAGCTCTTGTCACATTTGAAGTCGATGGATTTTTTTTCATTTCATCGAAGCGATACATCGCAAGTAACTCTTTTGCGATTACTTTCGGAGAACCAAGGCCCTGAATTATTTCTGATTCAGTTTTCCCCTCTTCTAATCCAAACTGAAAGTGCTCTTCATAATCCAATAAAATATCTTGCCTCTCTTCCTCTGGTAACTTTCTAAGATAACTTGATAATTCTTTAAGAAACCCTTCTTTACTCATCCCATTCCACCCCTTCAATAATTTCTTGTACCCCTTTCGCAAAATCACGCCATTCTGTTACTAACAAATGAAATTGCGTCTCCCCTTGCTCTGTTAATTGATAATATTTACGAGGTGGCCCTTCCGTAGATTCCTTTAAATACGTTTGAAAATACCCTTCTTTCGTCAAACGACGTAACAAAGGATATACTGACCCTTCCGATATTAAAAATTTATTAGAAATTTGCTGAACAAGTTCATAACCGTAACTATCTTTACGTTTTACAAGTGCTAATACACAAAGTTCAAGCACACCTTTTTTAAACTGAACGTTCAAGTGTCATCCTCCTTTCCTATCTTAGTACTGTTCAATACACGGTACCTGTTTTATCCACAATATACCACTTAGTATTATTTATTGCAAGGTACTAAACTATATTTATTCCCTAAATTTAGAAAATGAACTAACGAAATTCTGAATAAGACTGTGTTATAACTGAGCATCATTACGTTAATATCATTGAGTAATAATCTGATTCACAAGCCACAAACTTATAGCCTTGCAGATGAGGACATAAAAATCATCGCTCGCGTTGTACAAGGCAGTAAAGAATTATTAAGTTATAGCACAAGTGATTAAAAAAGATAAGATCAATTCTTTTGAAAAGATTTTCTTAGTAACATGATTCAAAATAACCAAAAACAATCCATTATCTAGTAGTTAACATATCCAATAACTTCACTAAAAAAGCCCTGATACCGTAGTATCAAGGCTTTTTCATTTCACAAATTATATAAAACTTACATTTATCTGATAATATTTTTCTATGATATCACTACTTGTTATTAATTATTGGCTTTTATGTGGCTGTTTTTCATTTTGCAACCATATAAAATTGTAATAATAGGGAATTAAAAAACCCTTGATACGAGTTGTATCAAGGGTTCAAGCCTCTTAGTATAGAGACATATATTGATCGCGTTCCCATTGGTGAACTTGTGTTCTAAAGATATCCCACTCAATCTCTTTCGCTTCGATGAAGTGCTCAAGTAAGTGTTCTCCTAGTGCACCGCATACTACTTCATTAGATTGTAATGTAACTAACGCTTGCGCTAATGTTGCTGGTAAGTCAACGATACCTGCTTCTTCGCGCTCTTCTTTTGTCATTACATAGATGTTACGGTCTACTGCAGCTGGTGGAGTTAATTTGTTTTTAATTCCATCAAGACCTGCAGCTAATAATGTAGCCATTACTAAATATGGGTTTGCGGCTGGGTCAACACTACGCACTTCTACGCGTGTACTAATACCACGAGATGCAGGGATACGTACTAACGGGCTACGGTTTTGTGCAGACCATGCTACGTAACAAGGCGCTTCATATCCAGGTACTAGACGTTTATATGAGTTTACAGTTGGATTTGCTATCGCTGTAAATGCTGGTGCATGTTTTAAAATACCTGCGATGAAGTGACGAGCATCATCACTTAGTTGTAAGTCACCGTTTGCATCAAAGAATACGTTCTCACCATTTTTAAATAATGATAAGTTACAGTGCATACCTGAACCGTTCACACCGTATAGTGGTTTCGGCATAAATGTTGCGTGTAAACCATGTTTACGAGCAATTGTTTTTACAACAAGTTTGAATGTTTGAATGTCATCACATGAGCGAATTGCATTTGCATATTTAAAGTCAATTTCATGCTGCCCTGGAGCAACCTCATGGTGAGATGCTTCAATTTCAAATCCCATTTCTTCAAGTTCAAGAACGATATCACGACGACAGTTTTCCCCTAGATCCATCGGCGCAAGGTCGAAGTATCCACCGTTATCGTTTAATTCTAATGTTGGATTTCCTTTTTCATCAACCTTAAATAGGAAGAATTCTGGCTCTGGTCCAAGATTGAAGTCTGAAAATCCTAAAGCTTCCATTTCTTTTAACACACGTTTTAAGTTGTTACGTGGGTCTCCATCAAATGGAGTGCCATCTGCATTGTAAATATCACAGATTAGTCGAGCTACTTTACCTTTTTCAGCTGTCCAAGGGAAAATTACCCAAGTGTCTAAATCAGGATATAAATACATATCAGATTCTTCAATACGTACGAAACCTTCAATCGAAGATCCATCAAACATCATTTTGTTATCAAGAGCTTTCGTTAATTGTCTCACTGGAATCTCTACGTTTTTAATTACCCCTAAAAGGTCCGTAAATTGTAAACGGATATACTTTACATTCTCTTCTTTCGCCAAACGGAAAATATCTTCTTTTGTGTATCTAGACATTATAAATTCCTCCTTAGTCCCTCTAATCGCCTTCAGAATCAGTTATCTTTAGTGAAAAAATCTTGAAATGTCACCTTGTCGCAATGAAGTTCGATTGAATCTACCTGTATGTTGTAGTTCATCTCGAAGTATTTTGCGAAGCTCAGTTTTTGAAATTTCTTTTGTTTCTTCTTTTACTTTCACTGCTTCTGTTTGATTTTCTTTCATTAGTAACACTTGCTTAATACCAGCCATATTCAAGCCTTGATCTAACAAATCTTTAATCTCTAACAACTTATCTACATCGTTAAATGAAAATAATCTACGATTCCCCTTTGTACGGGTTGGAGAAACAAGATTATGCTCTTCATAGTAGCGAATTTGACGTGCAGACAATTGTGTTAAATCCATAACAATACCAATTGGAAACAGCGGGGCAGAACGTCTATCTTCTTTCATTTTTCAGTTCCTCCTTCGCCTTAACTGCTTCTCATTTTATAACATGTTATGTTTAGTGTCAATAGATGTTAGCTTTTCTTACATGATTTTTTTATAAATTTTTTCATTCTTTTTTCTAATCGCATAAATCGTTACTTTTATACGAAAAAAGCTGCCGATATCGACAGCTCCCCTTTAAGAAATTGTTAATAAATTCTTTTCAATCAATTCATCAATCGCAGAACAAATCGCAATTTTAACATGCGAATACGTTAATCCACCTTGCACATATGCAACGTACGGTGGTCTAATCGGACCATCAGCAGACAATTCAATACTTGCACCTTGAATAAATGTTCCCGCCGCCATAATTACATCATCTTCATAACCTGGCATATAGTTTGCATACGGAGTAAAATGCGAATTAATTGGAGATGCATATTGAATCGCTTGGCAGAAGGCAATCATACGGTCTTTATCATCAAATTGAACAGATTGAATTAAGTCTGTTCTTGGTGCATTCCACGCTGGTGACGTGTTCATTCCTAACTTTTCTAAAAACGCAGCTGTAAAAATTGCACCTTTCAGCGCTTGTCCTGCAACATGTGGCGCTAAGAAGAACCCTTGATACATTTCTTGCAGACTGTATAAAGACGCTCCAGCTTCCGCACCAATTCCCGGAGATGTTAAACGATATGCACACGCTTCAACATACTGTTCTTTACCGACAATGTAACCACCAGTTTTTACAATTCCCCCGCCTGGGTTTTTAATAAGCGAACCCGCCATTAAATCTGCACCAACATGACACGGCTCTTGCTCTTCAATAAACTCACCATAACAGTTATCTACAAACACAACAACATCAGGTTTAATTTCTTTAACAAACGCGATCATCTCTTTAATTTGAGAAATAGTAAACGATGGACGAGTAGCATAACCTTTCGAACGCTGAATACCGATCATTTTCGTATTACTATGAATCGCTGCTGCAACAGCTTCAAAATCAACAAGCCCACCTTCAGTTAGCGGAACTGCATTGTAACCAATATTATATTCTTTAAATGAACCTACACCTTTCCCACGCACGCCAACGATTTCCTCTAACGTATCATACGGTTTTCCAGTGATGTACAATAACTCATCTCCTGGACGTAAAATACCGAATAACGCTGTAGAAATAGCGTGAGTACCTGAAATAATTTGCGGACGAACAAGTCCAGCTTCCGCTCCAAACACATCAGCATACACTTTTTCTAACGAATCACGGCCAATATCATCATAACCATAACCTGTCGTCGGGATAAAATGCGAGTCACTAATTTTATGTTTACGAAAACTTTCTAATACACGAAACTGATTACTTTCAATTACTTCATCCGCACGTTTATGTACTTCTGTAATCTGACTCTCTACTTCTTTTACGATTGGAGCAATTTTTTCTCCATTTTTCAAACGATCAAACATTTTTATTTTCTCCTTCTTCCACTAAAAATCTCTTTAATTGCACATTAAGCGATGAATGAGTAAAAATATACCCTGCACAATCATATACAAATTTATCTTCCAGAAACTCCATCTTTGCTAATAGCGTTTCCGTCTTTAAAAGCGTTAATAACTTACCTTCACTCGGAGGGATTTCTACTCGATAACGATCCATTTCTTTCTTCATTTTCATTTCTATCGCTTCTTTTATACGCAATAAATCACTTTCTTCAAAAGCACTAGTCATTAAGAAATCACTTTTCGGAAACGGAATAAAGTTTTGATGTAATTCATCTTTTTTATTATATAACGTAATAATAGGAATATGATTAATTTCAAGTTCTGATAATAATCGTTTTACTGTTCTTTCATGCCCTATGTAGTTAGGATCCGCAGAATCAACTACATGTAAAATAACATCTGCTTCCCCCGCTTCTTCCAGTGTTGAACGAAAAGCAGCAATTAATGAAGTGGGTAAATCTTGTATAAAACCAACAGTATCAGTTAGTAATACTGTATAACCAGAAGGTAACGGCATCTTCCTCGTCGTTGGGTCTAGTGTTGCAAACAGAAGGTTTTCTTCAAACGTATTAGCTTCCGTTAATCTATTAAACAGTGTCGATTTCCCTGCATTTGTATAGCCTATTAATGAAACTTGAAATACTTTATTGTCTTTTCTTCTCTCACGATATCTTTTTCGGTGTTCCACAACAACTGCAAGTTGTTTCTTTATTTCATCAATACGCGATCGAATATGACGACGATCCGTCTCAAGTTTCGTCTCACCCGGTCCTCTCGTTCCAATACCACCACCAAGACGTGATAAAGACAACCCTTGACCCATAAGACGTGGCATTGTATATTGCAACTGAGCTAATTCTACTTGAAGCTTACCTTCCCTCGACTTCGCACGTTGCGCAAAAATATCTAGTATTAGTTGCGTTCGATCAATTACTCTCGCATCTAATACTGAGGATAAATTCCGAATTTGACTCGGCGTTAATTCATTATTAAATACAATAACATCCGGCTCTAATTCTTCAGTTAGCATTGTAAGCTCTTCTAATTTCCCTTTACCTATGTAAGTTGCCGGATGAAACTTTGGTCGTTTTTGCGTTGTTGAAACTAACACTTCCGCTCTCGCAGTCTTAGCTAGTGATGCAAGCTCTTTCATGGAATGCATAAATTTTTCATCATCATCTTGCGGCAATTGACAGCCTACTAATATGACTTTTTCTTTTTCTTCCATCAAATATGTTCACTCATCCTTTTCGAAATTTAAACCTTCTAATATAATAGCAGAGGAAGCACATTTCATCTAGTTAGCGGGGGAGAAAATTCATGGCATGGGAGATTTTTAGCATCATAGGCACAATCGCTTTCGCACTAAGCGGAGCCATTGTTGCAATGGAAGAGGATTATGATATTTTCGGGGTGTATATTTTAGGAATGGCAACCGCATTTGGGGGAGGTGCCCTTCGTAATTTATTAATCGGTTATCCGATTGTCGCGTTTTGGCAACAAGACATGTTATTCCAAATCGCACTTTTATCAATGACTATTATTTTTCTTTTTCCAAATAAGTTAATTAGACATTGGAAAAAGTGGGAAAATATCACTGACGCTATCGGCTTATCAGCATTTGCTGTACAAGGAGCATTATATGCTCAAAAATTAAATTTACCAATTAGCGCCACAATCGTGGCAGCTGTTTTAACTGGTATCGGCGGCGGTATCATTCGCGACCTTTTAGCCCGCAGAAAACCTCTCGTTCTTCGAGCTGAAGTATATGCCTTTTGGACAATTTTAGCAGGTTTCTTAATTGGCGCTCAAATTATTGTTAGCGATTGGGCTCTTTACATTTTATTCATTTTAATTGTTTGCTTCCGCATGGTTTCTATTCATTACAAATGGCATTTACCGCACAGACGTATCGAAACGAAAGAACGTTCAATGCATAAATAGCAATCTAACCTCTTTACATATCGTAAAGAGGTTTTTCTTTTCTAACGATTTTTTCTTTATATAATGTTTATACTAATTTTTAAAGTGAGGTGAATACAAATGACAAACCACGTTAATAAAGGAGCTCAAAAAAGTTCAGTAAACCAATTTGGACACGACCCTAATTCAGCACACGAAAAGAGCGCTAAAATGGAACGCTTCCATAAAGCGCACCAAGAAAAAGCAAAAAAAGAGTAAACGAACTTATACACAAAAATAGACGCACAGTTTATGTACTGTGCGTCTCCTCTTCGAGCATCAAATCCATACTCGATATTCCAATTAAATCATTTTTATCATACGTATCTTCTTGCAACAACCGCATCGCCTGTGTACGAATTGATTTTTCAACAATATTCCGTACATACCGCCCATTACTAAACGATGTAATTTGCGACGAATACTTCACCGCATGTAAATGATCCCTAAATTTCCATTCAGCTTCTTTTGATAACTGATATTCACGATCTTCATACATTCTCTTTCCAATTTCCAATAGCTGATTTACCGAGTAATCCGCAAATTCAATAATAAATGGAAAACGAGACTGCAGCCCTGGATTTAATGAAAGAAAGTGATTCATCTCTCTTGAATATCCAGCTAAAATCAATACAAAACCATGTTGTTTATCTTCCATATGTTTTACAAGCGTATCAATTGCTTCTTTTCCAAAGTCCTTCTCTCCTCCTCGAGCTAAAGAATAAGCCTCATCAATAAACAAAATACCTCCCATTGCTTTTTTTATTAAGTCTCTTGTTTTTTGAGCTGTATGGCCGATATACTCTCCTACAAGATCAGCACGTTCAGCTTCAACCAAGTGGCCTTTCGATAGAATATTCATCTCAAACAGCAATTTCCCTATCATTCTAGCAACAGTTGTCTTCCCTGTACCCGGATTCCCTTTAAACAACATATGAAGGACTTGCTTCTCAGACTTCAATCCCTTCTCTTGTCTTTTTTTATTCACATAAATCCAAGCATATATTTCTTTTATTATCTTTTTTATATCATCCATCCCAACAAGCTTCCCCATCTCTTCTTCAATTCTCTGCAGCATTTCATGTTTAATTGTAGTTTCATTTGAAATTACCGTTTTATTTTCTGTGGCTGGCAAAGAAATTTTCTTTCGATGGTTTAACACAATATTAATTTGATTGTTGTTTTTCTTTCGCATCGATTGTTCCATACAATCACCTCATTTTATCCCGCTATTTGCGGGCAGTAAGACTCCCACCTCGACATTCAGCAAACGCTTGGTATTTAAGCGGGAGATAACCGCCCGTAAATGCCCGATTGGTTCAACTAATAATCGCAGAGGATGAACAAAATCCCCACTGATTATAGTTTCACTTTATCCACTCACCAAATATTATTATTCCTGTCCCCCTTGTAAATGCCTATTTTCAGAAAAGTTTGCTATAATATAAGAAATAATTAAGGTGGTGGGACTATGGAGACAACGGAATTCCATGATACAATACAAGCCTTTTCTATTTTTTTATTGAATAAAGGCCGAAAACCCTCAACTATTAAACGTTATGTTTATGACGTTGAAGACTTCGGACATTGGTTAGAAAAAAACAAAAAGCTCCCTTCCAGTAATATATGGGCTACACTTTGTACAAAAGACTACGAAGATTACTTTTCCGATTTAAAAACGAATCGACATTACTCAGAAAAAACGATGCATCGTGTATTTACTGTATTAAATAGAATGCATCACTTTCTAAACATTCCCAATCCATTGAAGAATATGGAAATATCTATTCAACCAGACCGTACACTTCGTAACGAAGATTTCATTTCACCTGATGAAGAAAAAAGATTAAAGTATATAGTCACTTCATTAGAAGGACTTTCAGAAAAACAACTTCCTGTGCGCCCTTTATTAATGGATCGCAATATTGCTATTTTAAATCTATTGATCGACTACGGTTTATCCTTACAGGAACTTACAGCATTAACAATGCATCACGTTCACTTTGAAACTAACACATTGTCAATCCCAGCAACCGCAGGTGTAGAAAGAACAATTACATTAGCAAAAGAAGACAAAAAACAACTATATAATTATTACAAAAGTATCCCAGAACCAGTTCGTCCTAAGTATCATAGTGATGATTCATTGTTTGTCGCATTTGATTTTAACCGCGGAACATACAGGTGGGTATATGAAAATGATGCACCAAAGGCATTAACGGAAATTGCTATACAAAAAATGATTCGCCTCGAAGTGGCTAGAGCCAATTTACGTAAAGGAATTTCAGGACAACATTTTCGTAACACCTATATTTTAAACTTAATAAAAAAAGAAACTCCTGAATCAGAAATTATAAAACTCGCTGGATTCAAATCAAAAATTTCATTAAAGCGATATTATCAATACGCAGAAAATAGAAAAAACGCCTTATTGTAAGGCGTTTTTTCTATTTTTTCTTTAAACAAACGATTTTACTATGACCATTTAACTAATTTCTGCATCTACTATGATGAGTTTCGTTCACATTTTCATGAGAAAGGAGAGATTTAATGTCTCGTTATAACGACAGTCAAAACAAATTCTCCAAACCATGCTTTCCAAGTAGCGCCGGACGAATCCCAAATACTCCATCAATCCCAATTACTAAAGCTCAACTTAGAACATTTCGTGCGATTATTATTGATTTAACAAAAATAATCCCAAAACTTTTCGCAAATCCATCTCCCCAAAACATTGAAGATCTAATCGATACATTGAACCTACTAAGTAAATTTATTTGTTCACTAGACGCTACTTCCTCCCTGAAAGCACAAGGGTTAGCTATTATTAAAAACTTAATAACTATATTAAGAAATCCAACCTTTGTAGCAAGCGCTGTATTTATTGAGCTTCAAAATCTCATTAACTATTTACTATACATTACAAAATTATTCCGAATTGACCCTTGCACACTTCAAGAGCTTCTTAAATTAATAGCAGCATTACAAACTGCTCTAGTTAATTCTGCTTCGTTCATTCAAGGACCTACCGGACCTACTGGGCCTACTGGACCAGCAGGCGCTACTGGTGCCACTGGACCTCAAGGTAACACAGGCGCTACCGGCAATACAGGCGCTCAAGGACCTGCGGGTGCTACCGGCGCACTGGACCTCAGGGGCCTCAAGGTAACACAGGCGCTACCGGCAATACAGGCGCTCAAGGACCTGCGGGTGCTACCGGCGCTACTGGACCTCAGGGGCCTCAAGGTAACACAGGCGCTACCGGCAATACAGGCGCTCAAGGACCTGCGGGTGCTACCGGCGCTACTGGACCTCAGGGACCTCAAGGTAACACAGGCGCTACCGGCAATACAGGCGCTCAAGGACCTGCGGGTGCTACCGGCGCTACTGGACCTCAGGGGCCTCAAGGTAACACAGGCGCTACCGGCAATACAGGCGCTCAAGGACCTGCGGGTGCTACCGGCGCTACTGGACCTCAGGGACCTCAAGGTAACACAGGCGCTACCGGCAATACAGGCGCTCAAGGACCTGCGGGTGCTACCGGCGCTACTGGACCTCAGGGGCCTCAAGGTAACACAGGCGCTACCGGCAATACAGGCGCTCAAGGACCTGCGGGTGCTACCGGCGCTACTGGACCTCAGGGGCCTCAAGGTAACACAGGCGCTACCGGCAATACAGGCGCTCAAGGACCTGCGGGTGCTACCGGTGCTACCGGACCTCAGGGGCCTCAAGGTAACACAGGCGCTACCGGTGCTACTGGACCTCAAGGTGTTCAAGGTAACACAGGTGCTACGGGTGCTACCGGCGCTACTGGACCTCAAGGTGTTCAAGGTAACACAGGTGCTACTGGTGCTACTGGACCTCAAGGTCTTCAAGGACCTGCTGGTGCTACGGGTGCCACTGGACCTCAAGGCATTCAAGGACCAACGGGTGCTACCGGCGCTACTGGTATAGGAGTTACTGGACCTACTGGACCTTCTGGTGGGCCTACCGGACCTACTGGGCCAACTGGACCTAGCTTCCCTGTAGCAACAATTGTTGTAACAAACAATATTCAGCAAACAGTACTGCAATTTAATAACTTTATTTTTAGTACTGCAATTAACGTAAACAATATTATCTTCAACGGCACAGATACAGTTACTGTTATCAACGGTGGTATTTATGTAATTAGCGTATCCATTTCTACAACTGCGCCAGGATGCGCTCCACTCGGAGTAGGAATTTCGATTAATGGAGCAGTCGCAACTGATAATTTCTCTTCAAATTTAATAGGCGACTCACTTTCATTTACTACAATCGAAACATTAGTAGCTGGTGCAAGAATTTCTGTCCAATCTACTCTTAATGAGATTACGATTCCTGCGACAGGAAATACTAACATCCGCCTTACTGTATTTAGAATCGCTTAAATTTCACTATATATTGTTTATGACAAATAAAAAAAGAGCGAGAAACTCGCTCTTTTTTTTGTTATGTACAATAATTCATTACTATTCTAATTCAATTGAAACATTTTTTTGTGGTACAAATGTAGAAATTGCATGTTTATAAATAAGCTGTTGCTTACCTTCTGTTTCCAGTAGGACTGTAAAATTATCAAATCCTTTAATTAGTCCACGAAGCTGGAAACCATTTAATAAGTACAGCGTAACAAACGTATTTTCTTTACGGAGTTGATTTAAAAACTGATCTTGAATATTGATTGATTGCTTCATGTCGAATCCTCCTCTTTTTCTCTACTTACTATTATTCGACTTTACTTGTAACTTTCCTTCTATGTATCGTAAAATTTCTGACGTTTTTTCACCGTCTGTAACATCAAACCACGTGACATCCATTTTATTACGGAACCACGTTAATTGACGCTTTGCATAACGACGCGAATTCGTCTTTAATTGTGATACCGCATCTTCTAAAGAGGCTCGATTCTCAAAATAATCATAGATTTCTTTATATCCAATCGCTTGAATAGATTGACAATCTCGTATCCCTCTATTATACAGCCCTTCTACTTCCTCTAATAGGCCTTGTTCCATCATCAAATCCACTCGTAAGTTAATGCGATCGTATAGCATTTCTCGATCCATTGTCAAGCCAATTAATGAAACATCATAGAGTAACTCTTTTTCTTGTTTCTCAATTTGGTCACTCATTTTTTCACCCGTCGTGTGGAAAATTTCTAACGCCCGAATGACACGTCGTACATTATTTGCATGAATACGCTCTGCACTTTCTGGATCTACTTCTTGCAATTTTTTATGTACATATTCCACACCGCGTTCTAAAGCTAACTTTTCCATTTGCTCTCGGTATATCACATCACCAGCATCATCTGTAAACTGATAATCGAATAAAACAGATTGTATATAAAGACCGGTCCCACCAACTATAATTGGTAATTTACCACGTTCTGTAATTTCTCGAATATGTTTGCGAACACGTTCTTGAAATTCCGCGACAGAAAATGAATCTTCCGGATTTTTTATATCGACCATATAATGTGGAATTCCGTCCATCTCTGCTTGTGTTACCTTTGCAGTTCCAATATCCATCGTTCGATAGATTTGCATGGAATCACCACTAATAATTTCACCGTTCAACGCTTTGGCAAGATCGATACTTAACTTCGTCTTTCCAACAGCTGTTGGTCCAATGATGACAGCAACTTTTTCACGTTGCACTTCTCCCATAGCATTCAACTCTCTTTATGTAATATACTCCATCTATTGATTATACCCAATCTTACCAATTTTAACGGCATGATTGCAAGTTCTTTCATTTCGGTACATGAAATTACATATAAAAAAGAACATAGTTTGTCCAATTCTGCATATACATGATAAAAATAGTTTCGAGAGGATGAGTTAACTATGAAACAATCCACCATCAATTTTTCATCTTTGACAAAAGACCTCATTTTAGCTACTTCTACAAAAGAACAAAATTGTTCACAAGAGGAATTATACTTCGCCCTAAATTGTTTACTACGGGCTTTTCATTCTACTCTCCATGAAACAACATCACATCCAGAAAATAAAAATACAGAATATATACAAACACAATTTTGCAGTGCATATAAAATTATTACAGGTAAAACTATTTATCCCTTTCAATAATCCATAAAAAGCGGTTGCTTACATAATTTCAAGCAACCGCTTTTTATATTAATATCGATAACCTATTGTATAACTTTCACTTTTACAGATTTGCGCCCCCAGCTATTAGCACTACCATCTGAACCGACTAATACATCAATACGATTTCCTTTAATCGCACCACCAGTGTCTCCAGCAATCGCTTCTCCATATCCTTCTACCCATACTTTTGAGCCAAGCGGAATTACTTTCGGATCAACAGCAATTACTTTCATATTTGGATTTGCTGTCAAATCATGCCCCATTGCAGTTAATACACGACCACCATACGAACCATTCTCACTCGGATCTGCTGTATATGCCGTCGCTTCTACTGTAATTTCACGACCACCAGTAGGCGCACTTTTTTCAGTAGATTTCGCAACTGGTTTTGCAGCCGGCTTTTCTTTTACCACAGGTTTACTTGATTCTACATTCTTAATAGAATCGTTACTCTTAACAGACTCTTTATTCTTAACTGCTGTATTATTTTTAACCGGCGCTTCTTCTTGAGCTACAACTTCTTTCTTTTCAATTACAGGTGCCGTTCCTGTTAAAAATGGCACGTGAACATATCCGACTTTTCCATTGTAGTCGAATTGTAACCATTCATTTTGAACTTGATTCGTCGTTTCAATCACATCATCTTTATTAAGTTTACCTAAAATTTCAGAATCAGTATTCGCTCCAGCACGAACATTTAATACGCCCGCCGTTACATAATATGTGCTCCTTGTAAACTCAGCACTTACAAACGCTTCCTTACCGTTTAACTTAATTTTTGTCCATCCATTTTCTGTATTTATAACATCTAGTGTATTCCCACTTAACACTTTACCTACAAGCTTTGACTCTACATTTGGGTTTTCTCTAACATTTAATACGTCTGTTGTTACAATTGTTTCCGCTTTAGCAGAACCTGCAAAAATCCCAAGACCAAAAACTGCTGCTGTTGCTATACTTAATAATTTTTTCATGAATAGCCTCCATTTGCTTTGTTTTCGTATTTTCATTATAGCAACAGATTTTTAGAATTTTTAGAAATCACACAATTACAAAGCATTCGTAATATACGATTAATGAGCTGTAACATAAATTTCCATATTAATAAAATGTATTTTTAATACAATCTCCAATGGTTTTCATATATTTTTTACATACGAGCACAAGAACTTTTTCCAGAAAAAATTACAGTGTTACTTTTTTGTTACAAAAAACCCAAAATTCATTACATCTTTTACCAAAAAGCATCAATATTCCATTGCTAACCTATTTTTTTGTAATAAAAAGAAAGCAGCTACTAAAAGCTGCTCTCTTTTCATTTGTTATTGAACTTTCTTTTTCCAAACACCTAGCATAATAGCCGAGACAATCGTTCCAATTAATATAGAGAAAATATATAGTAACGGTTTATTTACTAATGCTATTACAAATAATCCACCATGCGGTGCCGGTAATGTAATTTGGAATAACATAGATAACGCACCTGCAATACTTGAACCAACAACACAACTTACGATTACTCGAACCGGATCTGCAGCTGCAAACGGAATCGCACCTTCTGTAATGAACGATGCTCCCATAATATAATTTGTTAAACCAGATTTACGTTCCGCTTCTGTAAACTTTGATTTAAAGAATGTAGTTGCGAATGCAATCGCAAGTGGCGGTACCATACCACCAGCCATAACTGCTGAGTGCACTCCAAAATTCTGTGCTTCTATTGCAGCAATACCAAACGTAAATGCCGCTTTATTAATTGGACCACCCATATCAATTGCCATCATACCACCTAAAATAAGACCTAGTAATATAGCATTCGTACCATTTAAACCATTTAACCACCCTGTCAACATTTCATTTAATGCTACTACAGGCGGAATTACTACTTTTTGCATTACAACTCCTGTAATCAATAATCCAAAGACTGGATATAACAAAACAGGTTTAATTCCTTCTAATTGTACTGGTAGTCCTGAAAATAATCTTTTTAACCCTAAAACAACATATCCAGCTAAGAAACCAGCAATTAATCCACCTAAAAATCCAGCATTCGCATTCGCCGCTAAAAATCCACCTACAACACCAGGCATAAAACCAGGACGATCAGCAATAGAGCTTGCAATAAATCCAGCTAAAATTGGTACAAGGAATAAAAACGCACCTGTTTTTCCTCCACCAATTGACATGAACAATTCAGCTAAAGGACCTTCCGCCTTTATACCACCAAACGAAAATGCTAGCGCTATTAAAATCCCGCCACCAACAACGAATGGAAGCATATTACTTACACCGCTCATTAAATGCTTATAAATTCCTAATCCTTTTTCTCTCTCAATACTTTCTGTTTTCCCATCCTCTTTTACACCTTTAAAGATTGGTGCATCTTGTTTGACAGCTCGTTTAAGCAGATTTTCCGTTTTTCTAATCCCATCAGCAACTGGCACTTGAATGACATGTTTACCAGCAAAACGATTCATTTCTACTTGTTTATCTGCCGCAACAATAATAGCTGTTGCACGTTCAATATCCTCTTTCGTTAAACCGTTTTTAATACCTGTTGATCCGTTCGTTTCAACTTTAATCGCTATTCCTAACTCTGCCGCTTTTGCTTTTAAGCTATCCGCCGCCATATATGTGTGAGCGATTCCAGTTGGGCAAGCTGTAACAGCAAGTACGTACGGTTCATTTCCTTCTGGTTTTGCAACTTCAATCTCTTCTTCTTTTTCATTCTCTTTTTCATCAAATAGTTGAAGAAGCTCACTTTCATCCTTCGCTTCTAATAGTTGCTTGCGAAACCCTTCATCCATTAATAATGTCGATAAACGAGACAACGTTTCTAAATGAGTATTATTCGCTCCTTCACTTGCAGCAATCATAAAGAATAAGTGTGCCGGTTGTCCATCAAGCGACTCATAATTGATACCGCTTACACTTCTACCAAAACAAATCGATGGTTGTTTAACAGCCTTTGTCTTCGCATGAGGTATTGCAATACCTTCCCCTATTCCAGTCGTACTTTGGGACTCCCGCTTTAAAATAGCTTCTTTAAATTCCGTTTTACTATTTAAACGATTTGCCCCGTTTAATTTCTCAACTAATTCATCTATGACAGCTTCTTTATTTGAAGCTGTCATATCCATAATGACTGTATCCCTTTTTAATAGTTCTGTAATTTTCATATGTTGCTTCCCCCTATCGCTTAGCTACAATTACTTGCGACAATAATTCTTCTACTTTTTCCTTCTTACATAAATCAGCTGAAAATGCTGTTGCACTCCCTGTTGCAACGCCGTATTGAAATGCCTTTTCAATATCTTTTGTCTGTTCATATTTGCCTACAAACCCTGCAACAAGAGAATCTCCGGCCCCAACTGAATTAATTACAACACCTTTTGGAACAGTCGCTTCATATATACCTTCTGCCGTAAATAATAAAGCTCCCTCTCCAGCCATCGATACGATAACGTGTTTTACACCTTGTTCAATTAATTTTCTTCCATAAGGTAAAATGTCTTCTACTGTTGAAAGCTCCACTCCAAACAACTCACCAAGTTCATGGTGGTTTGGCTTAATTAAAAACGGCTTATTTTTAATTACATGTTGCAGTGCACTTCCACTTGCATCTACTACTACACGAATACCTTTTTCAGCTCCAAACGCAGCAATTGATTCGTAAAAGGTACTTGGAATAGAGACTGGTACACTCCCAGCGAGTACAACACAATCTCCAGGTTGCATACTCTCAATTTTTTTCATTAACTGTTCGAACTGCTCTTTTGTTACAATAGGACCTTGGCCATTTAATTCTGTTTCTTCTTTCCCTTTTATTTTCACATTAATGCGAGTATCTTCATCTACTTGGACGAAGTTTGTTGTTACACCTTCCGTCTGTAATACCTCTTTAATAAATTGACCAGTAAATCCACCAGTAAATCCAAGTGCTATATTTTTAACACCTAAACGCTGAAGAACACGAGAAACATTAATTCCTTTTCCTCCAGGAAACTTCATATCTTTCTCCGCTCGATTTATTGTTCCTAAATCAAAAGAAGGAACTTGCACTACATAATCAATAGATGGGTTTAAAGTAACTGTATAGATCATTGTTTATCAGCCTCAATTACATTGGTTTGTTTTTTATATTTTTCTAAATCAATTTCTAAATGGTTTGTAATAATATTTGCATCTTCAACATTTGCAATTTTCGCAAACGCAACTTCTGAAAACTTACTTTCATCAATTAAGAAATATCCTTCGTTTGCTAATGTTAATGCCATTTGTTTTAGGAGCGCTTCTTCTGGATCTGGCGTTGTAAAGCCAAGCTGTTCATGTACACCATTTGCACCTAAAAAACATTTATCAAAGCGATACTTCTGCATACTTTCCTGTGCCATAGCACCGATTAAAGCTTTCGTCCTACTCTTCATCATTCCGCCTAGTAAATACGCACGAATATTATTTTCAACTAAAGCTTCAATATGCATAAGTCCATTCGTAACGACAGTAACATCTTTATTGATTAAAAATGGAATCATTTCAAATGTTGTACTCCCTGCATCTAAATAAATACAATCACCTTGTTCAACAACGCTAGCCGCATAATTAGCAATTCGTTGTTTTATTTGAATGTTTTTGGATGATTTTTCAACCATCGTTGGTTCTTGCCCTTTTCCTGTTAAAACAGCGGCACCACCATGAACTCTTTTTAATAACCTTTGCTTTTCCAATTGTGCTAAATCACGGCGAATTGTCGACTCAGAGCTTTCTGTTCTTTCAACTAATTGCTGTAATTTTACAACTTTCTGTTCTTTTACAAGTTGCAATATCATTTGATGACGTTCAGGAGTTAACATTTTATTCACCTCTTCTTTGATTACAGTATAATGAAAACGGTCACAAAAATCAACCATAAACAGTCAAAAATAATCACAAACATTCATAAACGCTTATAAAAAGCAAAAAAGAAACCTATTCGATCAAACAATCAAATAGGTTTCTTTTCTAAATTCACTTATAAAGAAGCTTTATATATACTTAGAACATCATCTTTATTTAATTTTTTAAAGTTACCAAATTCACCATACACCATCGCTTTATTAGCCATTATATCAATTTCATTTTCTCCAATACCGTAATCAGCTAATGTTGCTGGTGCTTCAATTGAAGTCCAAAATTGACGCAGTGCCTCAATTCCTTCTAACGCCACTTCTTTATCTGTTTTGCCATCTGTTTCTATATCAAATACACGAATAGCGAACTGTTTAAAACGACTTACATTTTCCTCTACAACATGTTTCATCCAGTTCGGGAATAAAATCGCAAGCCCACCTCCATGCGGTATATCATGAACAGCAGAAACTGCATGTTCAATATTATGAGTTGCCCAGTCACCTCTTACTCCCATCGCTAAAATGCCATTTAACGCCATCGTTCCGCAATATAAAATTGTTTCCCTATGCTCATAATTTTCTAAATCACTTAAAAGCTTAGGTGCTGTTTCAATGACTGTTCTTAAAACAGATTCACAATAACGGTCTTGTAGTTCTGTATTCGTTCCATGATGGAAATATTGTTCTAATACATGTGACATAATATCTACCATACCATAAATCGTTTGATCTCTCGGTACAGATGCAGTATGAACTGGATCTAAAATTGAAAACTGCGGGAATGTAACTGGGCTTCCCCATCCATACTTTTCATTCGTTTCCCAATTTGTAATTACCGAGCCTGCATTCATTTCAGAACCTGTCGCAGCAAGAGTAAGTACAGTGCCAAATGGTAATGCCTCACTAGCAAATGCTTTTTTCGTTACAATATCCCATACATCTCCATCATATTTGCTACCAGCAGCAATCGCTTTCGTACAGTCGATTACACTTCCTCCACCAACTGCTAAAATAAATTCAACTCCATTATCTTTACAAATTTGAATCCCTTTCTTTACAGTTGATACACGAGGATTCGGTTCAACACCCGTCAATTCAAATACTTCTGCATTAATATCGTTTAAAATAGAAATTACATTATCATAAATACCGTTTCTTTTAATACTGCCTCCTCCATATACGAGAAGAACCTTCTTACCAAACTGTGGAATTTCAGTTTTTAACTGTTCTAATTGATTTTTACCGAAAATAAGTTTCGTTGGATTACGAAATACAAAATTTTGCATATTTCTTTACCATCCCTTCTATATGAAAAGCAACTATACTTTTGTATACCATATTTTTTTCATTTCACAAAAAGATTTGCTTAACAAAAAAGCCCCAGCCTAAGGGCTGAGACTTTTATTGATAATAAGGTGAGATCATTAAGTAAACAATAACACCAGATAAACTTACATATAACCAAATTGGCATCGTCCAACGTACAATTTTACGGTGACGTGTTAATTGATTTGTAAAACCAAATACAAGTGCAAACAATGCAAGTGGTACAATAATTGCTGCTAGGATAATATGTGTAATTAAAATGATGAAATACACATATTTAATGAATCCTTCTCCGCCAAAATGTGTTGCTGGCGCCAAGTAATGATACGATAAATAAGAAACACAAAATAGCAACGTCGTTGTAAATGCTGCGAGGATAAAACCACGGTGCATTTTCACATTCTTTTTAATAATAGAGTATAAAGCTGCTAATAAGAATACGAACGTAAAGCTATTAAAAATCGCATTTAACATTGGTAAAATTGTTACATCAAAATGTACTTCTCCTTCATAGCCAACAGGTCCAAAGAACAAAAATAAAATAATCGCATTTACAATTACAGAAAGCGTTATCACAATAGGAGCATAGCTTTTCTGATTTGTTGATTGATCCACCAAAATGGTCACTCCCTCTTCCTTCGAGTATGTATACATAACCTCACTATTTTAACATATTATTCACAGTGTAAATGTGACAATAGTTTGACACAGCAAGACAAGACAAAGAAAAAAATCCTTCTTAATAAAACTTCTTAAGAAGGATTTTATCGCTTTATTATTCAAATAGCAACGCGATTAATTTTTGTTAAAAAATGTATCGCTATATGCTTGAAAAATTTCAGACACTTGATATCCCATTAATGAAATTGCTGTTAATGAAAAGAAACCAATCATAAGAAATCGAAACCACATATAAATCTCCTCCTTGTATTTAGCTTAAAAAACGTTAGCTACCTTACAAGTTGCGTGGCACTCTTCATCATCACTTTCCTTCTTCTTTACAATTGCTGTTATAAATCGAATCATAAAGAATAGTACAAAAGGAAATTGTTCGTAATTCACATTGGCATAGTTTAGCAACGGCTCGCGCTGCACATCGAACGGAGATGAGAAGGAATAGAACATACCTTGCTCTTCCATATATACAATTACAATTTTCATGCAAAATACTATTCCTAGAAACGAAACAATATCTTGCCATTCTGTCGTATATAACAAGTTATACAGCTCTAATACGTACTCTTCCAACATCATCCCCCCCTTCCTTTTTTACCATTCTGCTCGCCTTCGTATAAAAAGTCAAGAAAAAAGTTTATATTCACTATGACAATAGTAATTACTTGTTTCTATGATTATATATGATTCTTTTATAGCAATGATTGGGTGTAACTCTCTTCTAAAACAAGAAATTAGAATCGAACAGATTCCTCATTTTTACTTTCGGAATTCAATACTGTACTATTTTTATTTCTATTAAAAATAAAATAAGAAATTATTATAAGAAGAGTAACAAGTATCATTAATAGTGCCTGTGAACGTAAAGATTCAATTGCGATCATTGCAACTAAAACTGCTATAATCGCAGCAATTGTAACATATGTTACATATGGAAAAAGCCACATCTTCACTTTCAAATTTTGTTGTTCTGCTTTCCTCATTTTTTTACGTATCTTGAAATGTGAAATTGCTATAACGAGATAAACGAGTAATGCAATACCGCCAGATGCATTCACTAAAAATAAAAATACTTTATCTGGAGATATGTAACTAAAAACAACTCCAATGTAAGCAAAGAAAGTTCCAAATAAAACCGCCCGAACCGGAACACCACTACTATTCAATTTCAAAAATGCCTTTGGTGCATCTCCTCTTTCTGCCATTGAAAAAAGCATTCTTGAGTTCGTATATAAACCCGAATTTAAACAAGAAAGTACAGCTGTTAAAACGATAAAATTCATAATTTGTGCTGCCGCTGGTATCCCTATATGTTCCAATACCGCCACAAATGGGCTTTTTAGTATGTTCGCTGAATTCCACGGAAGGAGTGTAACAACTACAGCGATCGATCCAATGAAAAATACGAGAATACGCCAAATCACACTATTTGTTGCTGTTTTTACTGCTTTTACAGGTTCGGCAGACTCTCCAGCGGCTACAGCAACAATCTCTGATCCCATAAATGAAAATATAACGACGGTAATTCCAAGTAACACCGAACTTATACCATTTGGCATAAATCCTCCTTGCCCTACTAAATTCGAAGTGCCAGGTGCTTCCGTTCCTGGTACAAATCCTAAAATAACAGCAAGACCTAAGCAAAGGAACAAAACAATACTTATTACTTTAATAAATGAAAACCAATATTCAAATTCTCCAAATGATTTCACCGAGAAAACATTCGTCAACGTTAATAAAATCGTTAATATTAAGCTTAATAACCAGAGTGGGATTTCCTGAATCCAGTATTGAATAATACCAGCACCTGCTGTAGCTTCTATTGCAATAACAATTACCCAGAAAAACCAATATAGCCACCCAATTGTATAACCTGCCCATGGACCAATTGCTTCTCTTGCATATGTTGCAAATGAACCACTTGTCGGATTAATAGCTGCCATTTCCCCCAGCATTCTCATAACGAAAATAACTAGAAGCCCTGCTAATGCATATGAAACGATAGAACCAGGTCCTGCCGAATGCACAACCGCACCACTTCCAACAAACAAACCAGCTCCTATTACGCCACCAATTGAGATCATTGTAATGTGGCGTATTTTGAGGTCTTTCTTAAGATTTTTATCCAACTCTTGTACATCCCCTTCCAAACTAAATTTTGAAATTTATGTAAGAGTACTGTGCGAAAGATTTTGTCCTATACTTTAAAATATATCAAAATATTCTGAATTTAACAATTGCAATTCAATCTCCTTCAAAAATTATTTCATTAGGTTTAATACTTTCCCATACACAATTGTTGAGAAAATTATAGTCCTCTTACAAAAGAAAGAATTTTCAGATATCATTAAATAAACAAGATTATACATCTAGACAACTTTTTGTATAGGAGTGTTAATATGTTAAACAAGTTCAAATTTTTTTGTTGTATTTTAGTAATGTTCTTACTACTACCGTTATCCCCTCTCCAAACACAAGCAGCAAACAATTTAGGTTCAAAATTACTCGTTGGATACTGGCATAACTTCGATAACGGTACTGGCATTATTAAATTAAGAGACGTTTCACCAAAATGGGATGTAATCAATGTATCTTTCGGTGAAACTGGTGGTGATCGTTCCACTGTTGAATTTTCCCCTGTATATGGTACAGATGCAGAATTCAAATCAGATATTTCTTATTTAAAAAGTAAAGGAAAGAAAGTAGTTCTTTCAATAGGTGGACAAAATGGGGTCGTTTTACTCCCTGACAATGCCGCTAAGCAACGTTTTATTAATTCCATACAATCTCTGATTGATAAATATGCTTTTGATGGAATAGATATTGACCTTGAATCGGGTATTTACTTAAACGGAAATGACACTAATTTCAAAAACCCAACTACTCCTCAAATCGTAAATCTTATATCAGCTATTCGAACAATCTCAGATCATTATGGTCCAGATTTTCTATTAAGCATGGCTCCTGAAACAGCTTATGTTCAAGGCGGTTATAGCGCATACGGAAGCATCTGGGGTGCATATTTACCAATTATTTATGGAGTGAAAGATAAACTAACATACATTCACGTTCAACACTACAATGCTGGTAGCGGGATTGGAATGGACGGTAATAACTACAATCAAGGTACTGCAGACTACGAAGTCGCTATGGCGGATATGCTCTTACATGGTTTTCCTGTAGGTGGTAATGCAAATAACATTTTCCCAGCTCTTCGTTCGGATCAAGTCATAATTGGACTTCCTGCAGCTCCAGCGGCCGCTCCAAGTGGCGGGTACATTTCTCCAACTGAAATGAAAAAAGCTTTAGATTATATCATTAAGGGCATTCCTTTCGGAGGAAAGTATAAACTTTCAAATCAGAGTGGCTATCCTGCATTCCGCGGCCTAATGTCTTGGTCTATTAATTGGGATGCAAAAAACAACTTTGAATTCTCTAATACTTACAGAACATATTTTGATAATCTTTCCTTGCAAAAATAATAAAAAACAACAATAGGTTACATAACCTATTGTTGTTTTTTATTTATGTAAATTACTTTTTCACTTCTACATGATGAAGAGATTCTTTTTCATCTCTTACATAACTATTCACAAGACTTAAAAGTAATTTACCACCAATTAACATTGCTTGTTCATCAAAATCAGCACGTAGCGCTATCGTCTTCCCAGGTCTTCCACCTTCAATTACGCCGATTACTCCTCTGCTCCCGATATTTGTTTTCACATCAATATGAAAACTTTTTAAGATTTCAGCTATTTTTCTCGGCGTTTCTATTTCTTGAAACGCTAGCTCTGGATATTGATGAAAATCTCTTCGTCATGAAACTATTTGATTATATAAACTTTCCAATTCTTTATGCCATGTTTCTATCCTAGAAATTCCCCTTTCTTTATTTAACACTTTAAACAAAACTTACATAATATTCAGTATTTAACTATTAAAAAAAGAGAACTTTCTCTAAAAGTCCTCCTACTATTCTAGTCACTATTTTGCTTCAACACAAAAATTGAAAGTTCAGGTACACTCCAAAATCTAACAGGCATCCTAGTAGTCCCAATGCCACGATTTACATATAAATATAACGGCTTACTCTTCCCCTCTACTTCATACATACCTTCAACATAGTTCTCAGCTAGTTTGGTAGTAATTAACGGACCTACAAAAGGAATTTGGACTTGTCCTCCGTGACTATGTCCTGACAGTTGAAGATCAACTGGGTAACGATTGATTTTGGTTACAACATCCGGCTCATGTACTAATAACATGTTGAAATCATTTTGTTTCAAGTTTTTTAAAGTTGAATCTATTTGCGGCTTCCCTAATAGAAAATCATCCAAACCTGATATTGTAATATATTTGCCGTTTTCCACTTTAATTTTCTGCACTTCATTTACTAATACAGAAAAACCAGCTTCCTCCATATATTTTTTGTAAAATAAACTACCGCCCCCGCCCCTATCATGATTCCCAAACACAGCATATTTCCCTAAGGGAGCGTAAATTTTCTGCAAAATAGCCTTCGCTTCTTCTCTTTCCGCACTATAAGACCCAAATTTATCTATTAAATCTCCAGTAAAAACTACTATATCTGGATGTAATCCATTCATCTTCTCCACTAAATGTTCAAGTTGTTTCAGTGTAAACTCTGGTCCTAAATGTACATCTGAAAACTGTAATATTTTTTTATTATTAAATTCTTTAGGAATTGCAGAAGCTTCTATTTCATTCCACGTAACTGTTACTAATTTTCGTTCTATTTCTGTCGCATAATAATACAAACTTACTGGTATCATTAATATACTTATAAAAATAATAATAAATATCTTTACGATTGATTTTTTTCGTTCTTTTTTTACATGATTCGTATTCATGTTTTCACCTCTAGAAACACTTTAAATCCTTATTGTTACATTAATGTGACAACATGAACAATGTTATCAATATGTCGTTCCCTCTCTATTCACTTTGACAATTTTATACAGAAGTCATAACATATTTTTATAATACGTAGATTTTTGAATTTTTTCTATTCATTCCATCATTTTATTACGGAGGGGTTATTCATGTCTGTATTTACACCAGAAGAAATTACGAAACTTGCTGCGAATTCAGGAAGGAAAAAAGGTCATTTATCATTGCTCCCTATACTAATTCTTGGTTTTTTTGGTGGTGCTTTTATCTCATTAGGGTATTTACTAGATATCATGTTATTGGGACAATGCCAAAATATTGGGGATCATTTTCTAGTTTTCTAGGCGCTGCTGTATTCCCTATTGGTCTTATTCTCGTTATTCTTGCAGGCGGTGAACTAGTTACTGGTAACATGATGACAGTTTCTATGGCCTGGTTCCAAAAGAAAATTACTTTATTTTATTTCATACGAAATTTAGTTATTGTTACATTTAGCAATTTCATAGGAGCTGTATTCGTAGCCTATTTTTTCGGTCATATCGTCGGCTTAACTGAAGGAGCTTTTTTAGCGAAAACTATTTCTATCGCTCAAGCGAAACTACAAGATACACCATTGCAAGCATTTATTTCTGCAATCGGATGTAATTGGCTCGTTTGTTTAGCTGTTTGGCTCAGTATGGGAAGTAAAGAATTTATCGGAAAGATTATCGGTATTTGGTTCCCAGTTATGACTTTTGTTGCAATTGGATTTCAACACGTTGTAGCCAATATGTTTGTCATCCCAGCTGCGATTTTTGCCGGTCATTTCACTTGGGCTGAATATTTTCCAAACTTTATTTTTGTTTTCTTTGGAAATTTAGTAGGGGGTATGTTATTTGTAGCACTACCTTACTTCATATCTTATAATAAGAAACTACCTTCTCATCAAGAGAAGACTGAAATGAAGAACAAATCTCTATCCGCTTAAATGGAATGTCTATAAAGTGTCCTAAAAAATATTACAAATTTCATTTTTTTTGCGAATATATGTACGTACACTTGTTCTCGAATGTTTTATACGTTATAATAACAACTTAAATAGCATTATTTACATATGAGGTGAAAAACATGAACAAAACAGAATTAATTAAAAACGTAGCACAAAATGCTGAGATTTCTCAAAAAGAAGCTACTGTAGTTGTACAAACTGTAGTAGAATCAATCACTAACACTTTAGCTGCTGGTGAAAAAGTACAACTTATCGGATTCGGTACATTCGAAGTTCGCGAAAGAGCTGCTCGTACAGGCCGTAACCCACAAACTGGTGAAGAAATGCAAATCGCAGCTTCTAAAGTACCTGCTTTCAAAGCTGGTAAAGAACTAAAAGAAGCTGTAAAATAATGAAAAATATCCTTCTCATTTATGAGAAGGATATTTTTTTCATAACATAATTAATAAAAATCTGACCATTATGCTGTTTCTTTTGTTCTTTTATGCAAATAAAACCTTTACTTTTAAAAAAAGGTTTTGCGGTAATGCTCGCCTCTGTATATATCTCCCTATGCCCCAATTTCACTGCTTCTTTTTCTAACATCTGTAGTATGTATGAAGCGACTCTTTTCCCTTGATAATCTTTATGTGTAAATAAACGATCTACGTAATGATCATCGTTATAATCCCCAAATCCCAATATCACACCGTTATGATCCGCTACATAACTAATATTCTTCTCTAAAGACTTTAACCAGCTTTCTCTATCTAGTCGATTTGGTGCCCACGCCTGTAGCTGTAACTCATTATAATCTTTTGCATTAACCGTATGAACTGTCTCATAGAACAATTGTAATACTTGCTCTAAATCTTCTTTCTGAAATGTTCTAACTATAATATCTTTTAACATATATAAGTCTCCTTACCAAACTACCTCTTAACTTTTCTACTACATACGATTCCATATTTCTTCTTTATTATATCGTTTTAATTTCTATACGAACAAAAAAACAATACTTATTCAAAGTATTGTTTTTTAATTCTATTCAATTACTTTAATGTAGCTTTTTAAGACTTTAATTTAACTCTTTGTAATCTTAATGCATTTAATACAACGGATACAGAACTAAATGCCATCGCTGCTCCAGCAACCCAAGGTGCTAAGAAGCCTAATGCCGCGATTGGAATTCCTAACGCGTTATAAGCTAATGCCCAGAATAAATTTTGTTTAATATTTCTTATCGTCATTTTACTCATAAAGATCGCATCAGCAATACTATTTAAATCCCCACGGATTAACGTAATATCTGCCGCTTCCATCGCTACATCCGTTCCTGTTCCAATTGCCATACCGATATCCGCCGTAGCAAGAGCAGGAGCATCATTTATTCCATCTCCAACCATTGCTACTTTCTTACCTTGTGCTTGGAGTTTTTTCACTTCTTCTGCTTTTCCTTCTGGCAATACTTCTGCAATTACGTGATCAATACCAACTTGCTTTGCAATCGCCTGAGCAGTTTGTGTATTATCTCCTGTAATCATCACAACGTCTAGACCCATTTTTTTCAGTCTTGCGATAGCTGCTTTTGAAGTATCTTTCACAGTATCTGCAACGGCAACTATACCGGCATATTCTTTATCGATTGCAATAAGCATTGCTGTTTTTCCTTCTCGTTCTAGCGCTTCCATTGATTTAGAAACTTCTTCAATATCAATATTGAATTCCTTCATTAATCGAC
Organism: Bacillus sp. FSL K6-1338; assembly: GCF_038006965.1. NCBI lineage: Bacteria > Bacillati > Bacillota > Bacilli > Caryophanales > Bacillaceae > Bacillus > Bacillus sp. FSL K6-1338. The sequence continues at coordinate 3,589,234 of NZ_JBBOWI010000001.1, forward strand.
GTGTGCCAATTAATAATTGTTTTCCTTCTACAACTGATTCGATACCGAATCCTGGAATCGCTTCAAACGTTTCTGAACTTGGGATATCAATTTTCTTTTCTTTAATTCCTTCTACAATCGCTTCTGCAAGTGGATGTTCAGAATTTCTTTCTGCTGCCCCTACTAAACGTAGTATTTCTTCTTCACGGAATCCATCTGCTACAATTACATCTGTTAACACCGGCTTCCCGTTTGTCACAGTACCTGTTTTATCTAGAATAACTGTATCTAATCGGTGTGTTGCTTCTAAATGCTCCCCGCCCTTAAATAAAATACCATACTCAGCCGATCTTCCTGATCCTGCCATAATAGATGTAGGCGTTGCAAGCCCTAATGCACACGGACAAGCGATAACAAGTACGGCAATCATTTTCTCAAGTGCTCCGCCAAAATCACCAGGTGTAACAAATAGCATCCACACTGCAAATGTGATAATTGCAATCACAACTACAACTGGTACGAAAATACCTGAAATTTGATCTGCTACCCTTTGAATAGGAGCTTTTGAACCTTGAGCCTCTTCTACTACTTTAATAATTTGAGCTAATGCAGTATCTCTGCCTACCTTAGTGGCTTTCACTTTTAAAAACCCATTTTTATTTATTGTAGAACCGATTACTCCATCTCCAATTGTTTTATCAACCGGAATACTTTCGCCTGTTAACATCGATTCATCTATCGCTGACTTTCCTTCTACAATTTCCCCATCTACTGGGATTTTTTCACCAGGCTTTACATAGACGATATCACCAGCTACTACTTCTTCAATCAAAATTTTTATTTCTGTTCCATCTCGCACAACTGTAGCTGTCTTCGCTTGTAAACCCATCAATTTTTTAATCGCTTCTGATGAGCGCCCTTTTGCTTTCGCTTCAAATAATTTACCTAAAATAATTAATGTAATAAGTACCGCACTCGTTTCAAAATATAAATCTGTCATATGTTCCGAAGAACCAATAGATTGAATACTTAAATATACACTATAGAAATAGGCGGCCGACGTTCCAAGCGCCACGAGAACATCCATATTAGCACTTTTATTGCGTAACGCTTTATAAGCCCCAACATAAAACTGTCCACCAATGATAAATTGAACAGGAGTTGCAAGTGTTAGTTGCACCCAAGGGTTCATTAACATATCTGGTAAATAAATAAACGAAGTAAATGAGAAATGACTAACCATTGCCCACAATAATGGGAAAGATAAAATAAACGAAATAATAAACTTCTTCTTTTGTCGCTCAATTTCTTGTAATCGATGATCAGTTGATGCATCTTGATCATCTGGTTTCACTTCTAATTTATATCCTAGCTTCGTAATCACGCTCTTCATTTCATTTACATTAACTTCATCAGGATTAAAGTCTACTGTGGCTGATTCTAAAGCAAAATTTACTGTCGCCTTGTTCACACCATCTAACTTATTTAAACGCTTTTCAACTCTATTTGCACATGCTGCACATGTCATTCCTGAAACAGTAAATTCAGCTTTATCACTTACAATTCCATATCCTAACGATTCAACTTTTTCTTTAAATTGTTGCGGATTTGTTTTAGTTGGATCGTACATTATTTTTGTTTTTTCAAGCGCAAAATTTACATTTGCCTCATGAACACCTTCTACTTTTTTTAGACCTTTTTCAATTCTATTTGCACATGCCGCACATGTCATTCCTGATATTTGAAGATTGGCCTCTTTTTTTTCATTCATGTCTCTCACCTCTATATACCCTTATGAGGTATAATTATTAGCAAAATAAATCGTACTTCATTTAAAGTACGATTTATCTCCATATCTAAAAATAATTATTGAACATCGTATCCTTGATCTTCGATTACAGCAACGATATCTTTTAATGTTACAGCAGACGAATCGATAGTAACTTCAACAGTTCCTTCTGCTAATTGAACCTTCACTTGTTCAACACCGTTTAGCTCTTTCACACTGCTTTCGATAGCATTTACACAATGTCCACAAGACATACCTTCAACTTGTAATGTTAACTGTTCCATTTAAAATCCTCCTCTTGTTTATTCATTGTTTGTTAATCACAATTACATCTTACCATACCCCCCTAAGGTAATCAATGGTTTTATATCATGATTTGTCAATTATTTTCTAAAAGTTTATTTTACACACACTTTTTCACTACAATACACCAAAATCCAATATAAGGGTAAACAAAAAAACAAGCCAGTTAAATACTAGCTTGTTTTTACGCTTTTGAAAAACGTTCAAATACTGTCATTAATTCTTCAATTGCTTCGTCACCATTTCCATTTTTAATAGCTCCTGAAACACAATGACTCGTATGATTTTTGAGAACGCCCATTCCTACTTTTTTCATCGCTGCATTAATCGCTGAAATTTGCACTAAAATATCCACGCAATAACGATCATTTTCAATCATATTTTGAATACCGCGAACCTGTCCTTCAATTCTCTTTAATCTATTTATAATCTGTTCTTTTTCTTTTTCTGATCTATGTGTTACTGCTTCATTCTCTTTATGATCCATATTATCACCTTCTTAAAGTTTCTCTTCATCCAATAAAACAATTGTTTTTATGAGTATACCAATTATAGCATTAAATATCTACGCATGATACCCCATAAGAGTATATTTACACTTTATGCCTATTCTTAACAACTTATTAGCTTCTCAGCCTCAATTATCATGATACCCTTTCCTTTTTTCAAAAAAATAATAAGAGGGGATTATCCATCCCCTCTTATTATTCATCCATAAATACAAAAGTCTCAATTTATACGTGTATAAATTGAGACTTTTTTCCTTCTATATATAATTATTGCTGATCACATACTTTTTCATCATTCACTACTGAAGTTCCTTCCACGGTTACCGTATGAAAACAGTCATTTACACGAACTGTCACAACATTATCTTGCCGATCAATAACATGATATTCATTAAAATTTTTATTCAGAGCACTGCGAATTTGTTCTCCTTCATAAATTGGAATTCCATGTGATAAAACCCAAATAAGCCCAGCGATAGCAAGAATAGTTTTCATACGATCTACCTCCTTGAAAATATAGTGAACTTTTAATCCATGCTTTTGCAGCTCTACGAATCATGATTGGAATGAACTAAGCCTTTTTGGAAATAAGTTCATTTCGTCTATTTTATGTTTATGCTAATTGTGACCGAATTGTGACAACTTTTTGTCTCTTTAGACGAAAAGTTGAAACAAAACGTTCAAAAAGGACAATTCTACATATCAAAAAAGGTTATGGAACGTTTCATCCATAACCTTTTTAAGTCCAATCCTACAACTCATCCACCGTACTTCATGTGATCTTTGTAGAGTTGTTTTATTTTCATTCATTGACATCAAAGCAAAACTTCGAAAATACTTCCCACACAAGTTCATTTCTGCTACTTACCCCAGTCTTTTCAAAAATGGATTTTAAATGATCTTGTACCGTGTATATAGATATACAAAGTTCTTGGGCTAATTCCTTTGTCGACATACCTGTAAGAATTTTACGTATTACTTGCTTCTCACGTATTGTAAAACTATAAGCTTCCATAATAAGTGGAAAAATCTCTTCCGGTCTTGCTCTTTCGAATAGAACAATATAACCACCTTGAAAACTACTTGTACGTTCTAACTTACTAGCCCGAATGATTAAAAAATGGCCATAGGCTAAAGGTAGACAAACGTTTTCTTCTCTATTCATACACCCTACATTATACTCGTTAGCCTTTACTTTCGAACAAACCGCACGTATTGGCCTTGGTATTTCTTTTATATTTAACTGTTCATGCTTTCTAAGATTTGAAAGCCACTCGCTGCCACCTTGATTCCAATATAATACACTAAAATCCTCACTTACTATAATCGTACCTGTGCCTATCACCTTCTCTTCTGAAAAAGGTATAGAAACTGTCTTCTTTAAAGCCTCTCCAGCGATTGGGACTATCGTTGCTAAGTACTTACAATCATCGATATGAAAAGCGGGACTTATACTTCCTCGAAATAAACTAAGATGGCCATAACATTTCCCCTTACTCATACAAACGCCCCTTAATTCATCTCCAAAACTTGCTGGTTTTAAAATATTTCGGTATCTAGAGCTTTTCTTTTGTTCACCATTTGTCGCCATACTTAGAGAAGCAACATGAGGAGAGTGTTCTGTTAAACATTTAAATTTATTAAAATCATCTTCTAAAAATTCATTCATAAACAATTGTGGATGAATCTTTTCAACACTCTCATCGGTAAATGCCCCAGTAGATAAAAAAGAAATTGGGTCTATAGTTGTAAAACAAGCGGCGTCAAAATCAATAACTTTACGTATCAAGTGGAGAAATGACTCTTGAAATGATCTTATAGAACTTATATGATTCGCTACCATTTTAATTTCTTTCATTGTTTTTTCATGCATCCTCTTCCCCCCCAGATTTACGGGATTGTTCCCCTTCATAATTTCATTTCATAATAAACCTATAAAACACATACTTAGGAGGTTAAAAATGAATTGGAATGATACTACCGTAAATTCATATGAACAAAGAATTCCATGTAAAATCCCAGGCTACTACCACCTATATGAAATGATGAACCATTTTTTATTTACTACACTCCCTATAAAAAACATGAATCCAAATTTACTAGTTATAGGTGCTGGTGGCGGACAAGAAATTCTCTCAATAGGCAAACAAAATAACAACTTATCTTTTACAGGGGTCGATCCATCTGAAAGCATGCTACAGTTAGCTAAAAAAAGAATTAAAAACGAAGGCATACAAAACCATGTTCATCTTGTACATGGAACTATCCATACATTATTACCAAATCAGTTATTTGACGCTGCCACCTGTATGCTTGTCCTGCACTTCATTCCAACTAATAAGGAGAAAAAAGAACTTATTAATGATATTAGTAATCGCCTAAAGCCTGGTGCGCCATTCTTTCTCGCTTCAATAAATGGTGTGCCCCATACAAGTATGTTTTCTACACAATTACATGCTTGGCGCAATCATATGATGCAAAATCAAATTCCATTAGAAGATTGGGACCGATTTGAAAATTCTTTTGAAACAGAAATATTTCCTATTTCCGAAGCTAATTTATTAACTATTATGGAGGAATGTGGCTTTACTCAAATGACTCGCTTTTTCACTAGTTTTTTAATTGATGGATACGTTGCCTTTAAACAATAAGGAAAAAAGGTAAGCAATTGCTTACCTTTTTTCCTATACGTAACTAATAAATCTCAATCCTTTACTTAAAGACGTCGGCACAACAGATGCATGATTCTCTCCTTCAGCTTCATAAAACTTAAATTTAAGTTTATCGTGGTTTACTTGGAGAAGGCGCTCTGATAATTCATTTGCACCTACAACCATATGCTCTCGTTCTAGTGACCCAACTGTAAGGAACACTCCTGTTTCAAACTTAGCATTGTTTAATTCATGTATAAGGTTCTCTTCTTTTTCAAGTACAGATTTATTATTCCACCATATAGATGGACTACTAATAAAATAATTTTGAAAAGCATTTAAGTTTGTAAATAGTATATGGAGAGCAAATAGTCCACCTAAAGAATGCCCAAATAACGTTTGCTTACCTTTATCAATCTCAAAATTCTTTTCAATTTGTGGTTTCAGTTCTTCTTCAATAAAAGTAAAGAAATTATGTGCTCCTCCTGTTTTAGGCCACGGTTTACCATCTGGTTTTAAAGGAGCATCTTTTGAAATTACGCTAGGCGTAAAATCATAGCATCTTTCTTCCCCTGAAAATGCGCCTTCAATTGGATAACCCACTCCTACTATAACAGCTGGTGAAACACCGGTTTTTTCCGCTCTTACTGATTGTATTTTAACTGCTTCATGAAATGTTTGAAAAAAGGCATTGCCATCTAATACGTAAATGACAGGATATCCTGAATCCGGTGCTGGTTGCCTCGGCTTTGAAATATGAATTTGATATTCTTTACCTTTTAATTTTGAATACATTTTCCACTGCTCTGTATTAGATGTTATAATCTGCTGTTTTTCAACTGTAGTATTCACCCTATCCCCCCCTTTTTAACTTGTTACATATATTTCGATTTTTTCTTCTTGAGATACAACGCTATCATAACCGAAACAAACAGGAGCCCCGTTATACGGATCAATCATGACACGCGCATCAATATGAAATACTTCTTTTAACACTTCATTTGTAATGATTTCTTCTGGGCTACCAGTTATAACAATTTCTCCTTCCTTCATTGCAATAATTTCATCTGAAAACCTTGCTGCATGATTAATATCATGTAATACCATAACAACCGTACAATTATGTTCTTTATTTAACTTCTCCACAATTTGTAATACATCTAATTGATGAGACATATCAAGGTATGTAGTTGGCTCATCTAATAGCAACACTTCTGTCTCTTGTGCTAATGCCATCGCTAGCCATACCTTTTGTCTTTGACCGCCCGATAAATTTGCAATTTGTCTCGTCCGAAATTCAGAAGTTTTCGTTATATCTAATGCCCAATCAATCATTTCTTTATCTTTTGTCGTTAACTTATTTACGTTATTTCGATGTGGATAGCGTCCATAAGAAATTAATTCTTCCACTTTAAGTTCACCTGGTGCAATTGGCGTTTGCGGGAGTAAAGCTAACTGCTTCGCAATTTCTTTCGTTGGAATTGTATGTAAATCTTGCCCTTGCAAATATACTTTTCCGCTTTTTTGTTTTAAAATTCTTCCCATTGTTTTTAACAATGTCGATTTACCGCAACCGTTTGGACCTATAATTGTCGTTACTTTTCCTTCTTGTATTTCCACATTTAAATCGCGAAACACTGTAAGCTTTTCATAACTTGTTTCTAAATTTTTTGCACTTAAAATACTCACTTTTATTCCTCCTCTTACGCTTTCGCCTTATAAAGTAAATATAAGAAATACGGTACACCGACAATAGAAATAACGATTCCAACTGGTAGCTCTACAGGTGTGAAAACTGTTTTCGCAATAAAGTCTGAAGCAATTACAAGAAACATTCCTATTACGCCGCACGTAGGAATTATATACTTATGTTGAATACCGACAAGTCTTTTCGCTATATGCGGTGCCATTAGTCCAATAAAACCGATACTCCCTGAAACAGCAACACATGCGCTCACAAGTCCGATACTACTTAACAGTAAAATCGATTTCTCTCTTTCTACTGAAACACCTAAACTTGTAATACTCGTTTCTTCCAATTGAAATAAATCTAATAAATAAGCTTTCTTTTGTATAAGCGGAATTAAGATAATAAGCCATGGTAACATAGCCACAATATACTTCCAGTTTGCACTATATATACTTCCAGACACCCACACTGCAGCCATCTCGAAATCGGTTGACTTCATTTTGAGTGATAAATACATAGAGAATGCTCCAAACCCTGAACCGATTGCAATCCCTGTTAATAACAGTCGTTGCGAATCTAACTTACCGTTTTTCCAAGAAAACAAATAAATGATTAGCGCTGCACCTAATCCACCTATTAAACCAAACATAGGCATCATCATTATAGAAATCCAATCTGTGCTCTTTAGTTGCCCTTGAAAGAAAAACATAAAAATAACGATGGCTGTTCCTGCTCCGGCGTTTACGCCTAAAATACCTGGGTCTGCCAATCCATTTCTTGTAATCCCTTGAATAACGGCACCCGCAACACCAAGGCCTAATCCTACTAATCCAGCAATTACAATACGCGGAAGGCGAAACTCAAAAATAACTAAATCATGTTCTGGTACTGGATCAATTCTAAAAAGTGTTTTAAATACATCTGTAATCGTAATATCAAACGTACCATTCGTTAAACTAATGTAAATGGCACATAGTATTAAAAATACAATAATCCCCATCGTCATTCCAAAACGTTGACTTGAACTTTTAAGCATGTCTCTCTCCTCCTCTTGTACGAATTAAATAAAGGAAGAAAGGAATTCCAATTAAAGATGTTACGACTCCAATTGGCGTTTCAAATGGATAATTTACAAATCTACTTAAAACATCACATAACGCTAAGAAAACGCCACCAATAACGCCTGCACATGGCAAAATCCACTTATAATCTACCCCAATTATAAAGCGAGTAATGTGCGGAATAATTAAACCTACAAAACCAACTTTCCCCACTAAAGCAACTGCTGTTCCTGTTAAAAAGATAACTGATAAAATTGCCATCGCTTTAACTAGTTTTGTACGCTGCCCTAAATTAATAGAAACCTCTTCGCCTAATGAAAGAATGGTAATAGATTTTGATATTAACAGCGCTAAAATTATTCCAATTATCCCAAACGGTATCGTGATTTTAATGATATTAGGATCTACTTGATCTAATTTTGCATTAAACCAAAAACTAACATTTTGAGAAATTTGAAAATATGAAGCCATTGCAGCCGATACACTGCTTAAAAATGTTCCAATAACTGTCCCTATAATCGCTAACCTAACTGGTGATAAGCCATTTTGAAGGAGCGAACCAAAACCAAACACGATACCGGCTCCTAGTGCAGAACCAATCATTGAACATAAAACCATACCAATTGATGACATTCCCGGAAGAAAGATCATACAAAGTGTAATAACAAAGGCAGCGCCATCCGTCACACCCATAATAGAAGGGGATGCAAGATAGTTTCTTGTCATCCCCTGCATAAGTGCTCCTGATATGGCTAGAAATGCTCCGACTAAAAGAGCTGCAACTACCCTTGGTAAACGTGAAGTAATAATAATATTATGATTTACATCGCTTGAATCAAAATGAAATAATGCGTTCCACACTGTTTCAGCATCAATACTTTTCGCCCCATACAAAATCGAAAGTATAACTGTAAATAAGATGAGTATGGGTGCTATACATAATATGGTTACTGGTACTGCATTTGTTTTCTGCATATCATTCAACGCACCTTACTTATTGTATTATTTAGATAAATTTTTCACTGCTTCTTTTAAGAATGCTGTTTTACTCCAAGCAGTACCACCTTGTGCCATTGGATCTACAACATTTACAAATACTTTCTTTTCCTTCGCAGCATTCATACTTTGCCAAATTGGATTACTTTCAATTTCTTCTAACACTTTCGGGTTTTTATTTTCACTTGCCTCATATTGTAAGAAAATATAATCTGGGTTAAGTTCAGCAAGTTTTTCAAATGAAATTTTCTCTTGTGCTTTTACAGTTTTCAATTGTTCTGGAGCAGTTAGTCCAAGATCTTTATAAATTACAGGGTTGAAGTATACTCCATCTGGATATAAGAATAATTCGTTTGCTCTTAATCTAATGACAAGTACTTTTTTATCTTTTAACTTATCTCCTAGTTTTGCTTTTGCTTTTTCAGCGTCCGAATTGTAGTCTTTAATAATTTTTTCTGCTTTATCTTTTTTACCAGTTAATTCTCCCATTAACTTTAAGTTATCTTCCCAATTTGTTGAAACGTGTGATACCGGGAATGTAGGAGCTACTTTCGTAAACTTTTCAGCTGTTTCTGCTGGGAATTTCGTACTCGATGTAATAACATCTGGTTTTAATTGTAGTAATGTTTCGAAATTTGGTTGCATTTTCTCACCAACAGATTTCGCACCTTCTAACTCTTTTTCAAGGTATTTTGGTAATTTACCACCTACAGTAATGGCACCAACTGGTTTAATTCCAAGTACCGCCGCATCTTCCATTGACTCTAAACTAGCTGTCGCAATTTTATCTACTTTTGCTGGCACTGTATATTCTTTACCTAAATATGTAATTTTTCGTTTTTCATCTTTTTTCGTTTCCGTAGCTTTTGTCTGTTGTTTTTGCTCGCCTGAAGTTTTATCCGCACTATTACATGCCGCTAAACCTACACTTAAAACTGTAACCATCCCTAAAGTAAATAATTTCTTGTTCATCTTTATATGTCTCCTCTCGAATTTTCAAACTATATTCTCAATAAAATTTAACTATATGAACCTTGTCTCAAATATATATTTCATTAGATTAATAATTTTATCCAGAACTCATTCACGTTCACTTCCCCTAGACTATAATTCTTTTACACCTTCATCACTTGATAACCGTTTCTACTGATAATGATTATCGTTACTAAGTATATATTTAATATGAAATTATTTCAAGAATGATTTGAAAAATTTTAACAAACTGAATTAAAAAAAGAAGTATCCGCCTGATTTTAGGGAGATACTTCTTTTTTTAGAAATTTATATGTAATTCAACTGGACAATGGTCTGATCCCATTACTTCACTATTAATTTTCGCTTCTGTTATTTGGTCTTTCATTCTTTCCGAAACAACAAAATAATCTAAACGCCATCCGATATTTTTCGCTCTCGCGCCCATACGATACGACCACCACGAGTATGCACCTTCTTGATCAGAATAAAGGTAACGATACGTATCAATAAATCCTTCTTCTAAAATACATGTAAATTTCTCTCGTTCCTCATCGGAGAATCCAGGGTTTTTACGATTACTTTTTGGATTTTTCAAATCGATTTCTTTATGAGCAACATTTAGGTCTCCACAAAAAATAACTGGTTTTTTCTCATCTAATCGTTTGATATAGGATCTGAAATCATCTTCCCATTTCATTCTGTAATCTAATCGTTCTAATCCACGTTTTGAATTTGGTGTATATAACGTGATCATGTAAAAATCTTCGAATTCTAATGTAATAAGTCGCCCTTCTTGATCATGCTCTTCAATTTCTAAGCCGTATGTAACAGAAAGCGGTTCTTTTTTTGTAAAAATAGCCGTTCCCGAATACCCTTTTTTCACAGCGTAATTCCAGTATGTATAATATCCCTCTAGATTTAAATCAATTTGGCCACTTTGCAATTTAATCTCTTGCAGACAAAATATATCTGCATTAGATTCTTCGAGATATTCTAAAAATCCACCCTTTGCAATAACTGCACGTAAACCATTTACATTCCATGAAATTAACTTCACTTATAGTCCTCCTCTTGATGTTCACTTTCAAAGTTCATGCTATCACAAAATAGAAAAACAATCATATTTCCACCTTTGTAATCTTGCTCTTACATTTATGAATACATACATACGCACTTTATTCAGGTTATACTAACTTCAGAGGTGATGTTCTTTGCACAATGAAGGAGTTACATTAACAAATGAGTATTGGCAAGCAATTATTCATAATGATTCTTCCTATGATAGCAAATTCTTTTATGCTGTGAAATCAACTGGAATCTTTTGCAGACCATCATGCAAATCAAGAATACCGAATAGAAACAATGTACGAATTTTTCATCATGCGGAACAAGCATTAAGTGAAAGCTTTCGCCCGTGCAAACGTTGTAAGCCAAACGGGATCACTTTGCCTAATGAAGAGTGGGTAGAACAAATTAAAGACTATATCGAAAAGCATTATGACGAATCCTTAACTCTCGACATGCTTGCGGAAATGTGTCACGGTAGCCCTTTTCATTTGCAGCGTACTTTCAAAAAAATAATAGGGCTAACTCCTATAGAATATATACAACAATTCAGGGTTCTTAAAGCAACCGAATACCTTTTACGCACAAATCAATCTATTAAAGAAATTAGTACTGCTGTCGGGATAGAAAACCCAGAGTATTTCGCAACTTTATTTAAAAAGAAAGCCGGATTTACTCCTACTGAATATCGAAAAAAGAACGAAATGAAAGAGGGATACGATAATGAATTCCTACAAAAATAATTATATATATTGGACGCTACTTACACATAAGAATTGGCGATTTCATATTGCTGCAACTGAAAATGGACTATGTTTCATTGGATCACAAGATGAAAACTTTGAAGAATTAAATATATGGGCTAGAAAAAAACTGCCCCAACATATATTGATCCATAGTCCAGATTACTTGCAAATATATACGAAAGAAGTTATCGAGTATTTAGAAAACAAGCGAGAAACTTTTACATTCCCTATCGATGCTTATGGAACTAATTTTCAATTATCTGTTTGGAATACGGTACGTGAAATTCCTTATGGAAAGACATATTCTTATACAGAAATTGCTGAAAGAATTCAAAAACCTACAGCTGTGCGCGCCGTTGCTTCCGCTATTGCTGCTAACCCTCTTCTTATTACAATTCCTTGTCATCGCGTTATTGGGAAGAATGGGAAACTAACCGGATTTAGGGGTGGATTAGACATGAAGAAAAAATTGCTTGCATTAGAAAAATTGCAGGTGGAATTCATATGACAGCAGAATATAATAGCGCATTATCTGTAGCAGTTCCGAAAGAATTTTGTTTCCAAGAAAATTTACGCTATCTATCACGTTCGAACAATGAATGTATGTTCCATATTGAAGACAACAAAATTTATAAAGTTATCCCTGTTCAAGATGTAAATCCTTTAGTTGAAATTAGTTTGAATACTGATGGCAATATTCAAATACGTTGTTTAGAAGAATCATATACATCTGAAAAATCGATACGTGAGGCTGTAGCTAACTATGTAAAAGAATGGTTTGATTTAACTACTGATTTAGCCCCTTTTTATACATTAGCTAAACATGATTTACTCCTTCAAGGACCAATTGAACAATATTATGGCCTTCGTAATTTAGGTATTCCAGACTTATTTGAGGCACTTTCCTGGGGAATTATCGGTCAACAAATTAACCTAACATATGCTTATACACTAAAAAGAAGATTAGTTGAGCAATTTGGAAGTTATGTAGAATGGGACGGTAGAAAACATTGGATTTTCCCATCACCTGAAACAATTGCAAATCTACATCTAGAAGATCTCCAACAATTAAAAATGACGACTAGAAAATGTGAATATTTAATCGGTATTGCGAAGCTTATTACAGAGAGAAAACTGTCAAAAGAGGAGTTACTACAAACACAAAATATAAAAATTGCTGAAAAACAGTTAACTGCTATCCATGGTATCGGCCCATGGACTGCCAACTATGTTTTAATGCGTTGTTTAAGATTTCCTTCAGCTTTTCCAATTGATGATGTTGGTCTGCATAATGCAATTAAATTTATAATAGGCTCCGAAAATAAACCTACTAAAAATGAAATAAAAGATTTTGCAGCAAACTGGGCTAATTGGGAGTCTTATGCGACTTTTTATTTGTGGCGAGTACTATATTAAAAGAACCAAGTAGCACATTCGTACTACTTGGTTCTTTTTTAAGCTTGCTCCTCAAAACGTCTTGCAATTTCTACAATAACTTGAACAGCTTTTTCCATAGTATCTACCGAAACATACTCAAATTTACCGTGATAGTTTTCACCACCAGTGAAAATATTCGGCGTCGGTAATCCCATATATGATAATTGTGATCCATCTGTGCCTCCGCGAATCGGGTGAATATTTGGTTCAATATCTAAACTTTTCATTGCTTCATATGCAATATCAACAATTTCTCTTACCGGTTCAATTTTTTCCAGCATGTTATAGTATTGATCATTCATTTCTAAAACGACTGCATCTTCGCCATACTTTTCTTGCATATTCTTCACAATATTTTTAACGTTATTTTTACGCGCTTCAAAATTTTCACGATCAAAGTCTCGAATAATATAATACGCTTTACTTTGCTCAACATCACCATTTAAAGAAAGTAAGTGATAGAATCCTTCATAGCCTTCTGTATATTCTGGTGCCTCTTCTACTGATAAATACCCGTTAAACTCCATAGCCAGTTTAGTTGCATTGCGCATTTTATTTTTCGCTGTTCCAGGATGTGTATTCGTTCCGTTAAACGTTAACTTAGCACCTGCAGCATTAAAACTTTCATACTCTAAACCACCTAATGGACCTCCATCCATCGTATAAGCGAATGATGCACCAAACGCCTCTACATCAAAATGCGCTGGCCCACGACCAATTTCTTCATCCGGTGTAAATGCTACTCTTATTTTCCCGTGCTTAATTTGCGGATTATGTATTAAATAGTTCATTGCAACCATAATTTCTGTAAGACCAGCTTTATCATCTGCTCCTAGAAGTGTTGTACCATCAGTTGTAATAATGGTATGTCCTTTATATGATGGTAATTCTGGGAACTGCTCTGGTGTTAGCACAACATTTAGCTCTTCATTTAACGTAATTGCATTACCATCAAAATTTTCATGAATTTGTGGTTTGACGTTTTTCCCCGTAAAGTCTGTTGCCGTATCTAAATGAGCTAAAAATCCGATTACAGGAACATCCTTGTCCGTATTAGCTGGAAGTGTTGCCATTACATAGCCATTATCATCCATCGTTACTTCTGTTAACCCAATTTCTTTTAGCTCTTCCACTAATAACTTACCAAACTCAATTTGTCCTGGTGTTGTTGGTACTGTATTGCTTTCTTCATTTGATTGCGTATCAATTTTTACATATCTCGTAAATCTTTCAATAAGTTCTTGTTTCAAGTTCATTCACTCCCTTTTATGTTTCTCTCTCCATTATAATCCTTAAAACGAAATATTTTAACTTTTTTGACTGTGAAGATGTATATTTCATTTGCATTGTTAACACATTTAAACGAATGATAAAAAGACATAATATTTGTACATTAAAACCGGAACAGGTAACATACATAATTATAAAATATGGGAGGTTTTAAAGATGAGGCTAACTCTCTTTCGCTATTTTCTTTTTTTCTTAGGATTAATTTTCTTTGGCCTTGGAAACGCTCTTGCAGTCAAAGTTAAATTTCTAGGCTTGCACCCTTGGGAAGTTTTAAATATGGCTCTCTACCAAAAGTTTGGATGGACCATCGGTACGTGGAGTGTCATATGTGGGTTATGTCTCGTTCTAATATCTTTACTAGTAGATCGAAAATATATAAATGTGGGTACATTTTTGAATGCACTACTTATCGGTCCCATTATGGACTTTTTCTTACAATCAAACATGCTTCCAGACGCTAGTAATTATTTATGGATAAACTTACTCATTTTATTTTCTGGTATTGCCATTACAGGTATCGGGGGAGGGATGTACGTTGCAGCTGGGATTGGCGCTGGCCCTCGTGATGGATTCATGCTTACTATTTCCGACAAAACAGGACTTTCTATTAGCCGTGCTAGAATCATAGTAGAATGTATTGTACTAGTTATTGGATTTATGCTAGGAGGTCCTGTTTTCATCGTAACTTTTCTGTACACCTTTATTCAAAGTCCAATCTTTCAGCAATCATTTAAGATGTTTCAAACACTTTTACATACTTTACATAACAAAAAGAAAATTAGTGAACATATTTAAAGTACTGCTTAATGCAAATAAATTCACCCTATTTACGACTCCCGCCGCAAATAGGGTGTTTCTGTTTTTATCTCGCAATTTAAGAATATATAATACTACTCATTCACAATAAAAGTATATACATCATCATAAATACAACCATTTACTTTAATCACATACTTCCCAGGTTTATTAAAACTAATTGTGTATTTATTTAACTGAATTGCTTCTTTATCTCCAGAAAGAATATCAATACTTCTGCCACTTAATACATACAATTCATTTAGATCCATCGTTACATCAATTGTATTGAAATTTTCCACTTTCACTTGCTGTGCTTCCGCAACGCTTACACTTGGTTCTAAAAACAGTAGTCCACTTAATCCAATCGTCCCCGCTAAAGCAACTCCCGCAAACTTTTTAATCTGTTTCATTACAATGACCTCCTTATAGATTTTGCGTAAAGGTGATGTCCCCCTTACACCACAAAGCCTATATGTAATGAAATGAAAAGTAAACGGGGACTGTAAGACAAAATTCTACATCTTTTTCTCCTATTGAATATAAATCCAACGTTTGGAGTTTTGACACATTTAAAATTGTTTCCCTAAACCAATTCCCCCATAATTTATTCAAATACTGAATAATTACTTATTGATTTAACATTCTAAAAATAGTTGATAAAGATGCTTTCTATTCAAAAAAAGACTTTGCTATAAAAGTAACTTTTACAACAAAATCCATGCAACTAATTTTATTCCGCTTTCCATAATCTCTCTACATTCATTAATTGTTCTTCTTTAAACTCCATCTTATATATATCCGGTTTTGACGTATTCATTAAAAATTCAAAACCATATTGTTTATCAAAATAGTTCATCATTAATGTCATGACAAGCCCATGTGTACCAATTACAATTTTGCGTCCTTGAAAATCTATTAAGATTTCTTTTAATACTTTCACTACTCTTCTCTGGCAGTCTGCATATGACTCTCCTTCCGTTCGTGAAAAGTCCGGATTAGAGAACATCTTCTGTACAAGTGGATACACCTCTTTGTCTGATATAACCTGACCCTCACTTGAAAACATACACTCTTTAAGATTTTCATATACTACTATTTCTTTTTCATGGAAATTAGCTGACTCCTCTATCGTTAACATAGCCCGATTATAGGGACTGGAAATAAAAGTATCAATTTTCTCCGCTTTTAATATGTCAGTTACTCTACGGGCATCCATACGTCCCTTCTCAGTTAACCCGCGCATTCTTTCATTTCCTTCTAGTTTTGGTGATTCACCATGTCTAACCATATAAATATATGTGCTCATAATTTCTCCTTAAAATTGTTTATTAGTTAATACATCACGTTCATTTATCCCATTTCAACACTTAAGTGTAATACTAAAATACTTTATAAAATGTGCTGATTTGTTCGTCTAATCCATTCTCCTACTAAACTCTCAAATAATTCAGGCTGCTCAATTTGCAAATTATGCCCTGCCATATCTAACACTGCTAATGTTGCCCTGGGATATTCTTCAATAATTTCTATAATATTTTGATAACCTACTGATATATCTTGTCTTCCAGTCAGTAAAAGAACGGGCTTTTCATATTTTTCACGCTGAAAATCCATAGTAAGAGAGTAATTCTTTTGCAACCTTTCAATAAATTCATAATTAGCAACATCTAACCCAGGCTTAATTTCTTCTTTAAATCGCGTATATGTATATTCATTTGCTATTACAGCTAACTCACAAAATTTCTCTCTTTCCGTGGAAGTAAGCGTATTTAAAAATTCCTCATCTTGTACAATTACCTGTTTATCTGGAAGAATCCTTTTTTCTGGCTCCGCTACAACAACAGGACATACTAATAGTAATCCGCTAACTCTCTCAAACATCTTTGTAAGTATACCTTTGGCTAAATAGCCTCCATATGATTCTCCTACCAATAAAAATTTTTCAGTAGAAATGATTTCCTCAATAAATGTGATAAGCACTTCTACTATACGATCTGAACTATTTATCCAATTTGGAGCGTTCGATTTCCCCATACCAGGTAAATCAATATATATTCGCTTATAACCTTCATATTTCTGAAATACTGATTCCATACATTTCATCATTAACCTATGATCAGGGGCGCAGCCATGTATGATAATGACCGGTTTACCCTCTCCCACAATTTCATAGTATATTTCTGCATCTTTAATTCGATATATCATAAAAAAACCTCCCTATTTAGTGGCAATACTATCCACTCTGTAAGAATACACGTTCTTATTCTATATCCTTTTCCTATATTTTCACAAATGTTAATTTTCAGATTTAAAATAAAAATCTCGCCTAAAAAATCCTCATCATTTTATATGCAATTTTGCATCTCCACTTACAAATCACTAAAAAAACTTTACAATTCAAAGGATGACTAAATATACAATTTCTATTTAAAATCTTGATACAGTCTATACTATCAACCACAATGTTTTTTTAACTTTAAGAATACTTACACTATTTAACACTTTCCTTATAAACATGATTTTTATAAGGAAATCTGATACAATTCTTAAATAATATTATTATGTATAGATATAACGAACATAGTACATAATTAAAGAAGGTGATTTCATTGAAATTAAATAAAAATTTACAATTATGTATATTAATTGGGACATTAATATGCTATTCAATCTATTTTATGTTTTTCTATCTGTTCCCTACTCATTTTTCAAATTCAGATGTACGCTTCGCTTCACTTATCGTTGAAGCCATTACATTTGTATCACTGATTTACTCTATATATTCTAAAAAAGTCAGTTCAAATCCGTTTTGGATATGTATTACAATAGCAATTGGTAGTTTTTTATTAGGGAAAATAGTATATACATATCAGGATAGCTTCTTCGAAATTCCAATACATCGTTTTACTGTTTCTGATGTATTTTACATGTTTTTTCTATTTTTCTGTCTTATCGCTTTCTGCTATAAAATTTTAAAGGAATGCAATAAATGGGAAAAAGCGTTCTTTATTTGTGATATATGCATAGTACTTACTTCCATATTTACATTAGAATGGTATTTATTTAACCAACCAAGTTTAAATATATTCTCTCTTTCACTAGGAGATGTTTTCCTTTCATTTTTATACCCAATTGCAGATTTATTATTTCTGCTGCTAGGTGTTAGTCTCTTTTTCCGTCCAACAATTTTTAAATCCAAACGGAAAATTTATATCTTTATTTTTGTATTAATAAGTTCTGCAACTTTTAACTATATTTATTTTTACTTAAATAACCACTTATCAACTGAAACGATAACATTATTACGTCTTTTATATAGAATACCTATATTACTTATTGCAATAGCTGGCTCTATTCCAGAAGATCATAATAGCCATAAAAATTATTTCATTGTAAACCCTATAATAGGAAAAAAAGCTTTAGTTGTATTTCCCTATCTTGCTGTTGCAATACTAATCGGGTTTACATTAAAAGAACAAACATCATCTTCAACTCTCATTACAGGAAATTGTATTACTTTTATTTTCGTACTCATTCGTCATTCTATCGTACGTATGCAAAACAATTCCTTAACAAAACGTTTGCAGGCATTTAATGCCCAACTAGAAGAAAAAGTTACTTTACGGACGTCTGATTTAGTTCATAAATCAGAGGCTCTTTCTCAAAAACAACAAAAGTTTAAATCATTATATGAATATCATCCTGACCCTATTTTCACCATTGATTTAAATGGAATATTCTTAAATGTAAATAAGGCTGGGAGTGTACTACTTGGTGCACCAACGGATGAGTTACTAGGTGAAACTTGTTTTTCGATTATTTTAGATGAAGATAAGCATAAGCTAGCATTGGCATTAGAGAAAGTGAAACAACAAGAATCGGCATCCTTACAACTTAGTTCTCAATATAAAGATGGCTTTACTTATTTTTTATACGTTACAATCATTCCTATTATAATAGACGGACAAATTTCAGGAAGCTATATTATGGTGAAAGATATTACTGCACTAAAAAAACAGCAAGAAGAAATTAAATATTTAGCATTCCATGACACAGTAACGAAAATTGGGAACCGTGCCTTTTTTCATAAAAAATTAAAGAGAGTTATAAAAAATGCTAAAATAGCAGAAAGCGAGTTTGCATTATTATATTTAGATTTAGATCGCTTTAAAGCAATTAACGATACACTTGGACATTCGTCAGGAGATTACATATTAGAAGAAGTAGCAAAGCGATTCCAATCATGTCTTCCATCACATACTCATCTTTCAAGAATCGGTGGCGATGAATTTACAATCATAATTGAAAACTATACTGACGAAGATTACTTATTCCAATTATGTAACCAATTATTTGAATGCATGAAAAAATCATTTATCATACATGAGCATAAATTAACTTTATCACTGAGTATCGGCATCGCTATTTATCCACATTCCGGAATCGATACCGCTACACTCCTGAAAAACGCCAATGTTGCAATGTATGATGCAAAAGCAAAAGAGCTTAACTCTCTCTCTATTTATGACGATGTAATCGCTAAAAAAATTGAAAGACGATTACGATTAGAAAAAGATTTACCAAACGCACTACAAAATGAAGAATTGTTCCTTTTGTATCAACCTCAAGTTGATAGTGAATCTAATAAAATCATCGGTGCAGAAGCTTTAATTAGGTGGAATCATCCTGAATTAGGTATTATTTCTCCATACGAGTTTATTCCGATTGCAGAAGAAACACTACAAATTATTTCAATAGGAAAATGGACATTAGAGCAGGCTTGTAAGCAAATGAAACGTTGGCACGGACTCGGATATTCACATTTAAAAATAGGTGTAAATTTATCTGCTAAAGAATTTGAACAAGAGGATTTTGTAAGGTCTATTTCTTCTACTTTAACAAATACAGGTTTACCAGCAAGCTCTCTTGATCTTGAATTAACAGAGCGAATTGCAATGATGGATGAACGAGAAACATTGATAAAACTGCGTACACTAAAAAGTCTAGGGATTCACATTTCAATCGACGACTTTGGTACAGGTTATTCTTCGCTAGCCTACTTACCTTTATATCCAATTGATACATTAAAAATTCCGAGAGAATTTATTACAATGTCTGAAACATGTGATGATGGAATGGAAATTATTAAAACAATCATCACATTAGCAAATACACTAGGAATGTCTGTCATTGCTGAAGGTGTAGAAACAAAAGAGCACGTAAATTTCCTTCAAAAAAATAAATGTCAGTTTATTCAAGGTTATTATTACAGTAAGCCTATTCATATTGATGCATTTACTGAGCTATTAGAAAACGGCATTCACCCATATTACATAGCTAATTGGAATAACTAACAATAAATTTGAACAAATATAGTAAAAAGGAAAGAAGATACCTTCTTTCCTTTTGTTTTTCCATTTACATTTCTATTACTTCACCACATCATTTATTATATCTACTAATTGATGAATCCCCTCATCATTTGTTTTTTTATATTCATTCATGTTTTGAATATATTTCTCCTGATTTGTATACAA
This sequence comes from Bacillus sp. FSL K6-1338, assembly GCF_038006965.1. Lineage (NCBI taxonomy): Bacteria > Bacillati > Bacillota > Bacilli > Caryophanales > Bacillaceae > Bacillus > Bacillus sp. FSL K6-1338. The sequence goes on from NZ_JBBOWI010000001.1 coordinate 3,610,060, forward strand.
CTTATTTACTGCATGTATAAATGTATTCGTATTTACTCTGTCTTGGAGTATTACTTCCGCATATCCTTGCCGTGAAAAATATTCAGCATTTAAACCTTGATCTCCCCTACTGGAACTGTTAGTTAACGGGATAAGCAACATCGGTTTCTTCAAAAATAACAATTCAGAAATAGCAGTAGAACCCGCTCTGGAAACTACAACACTTGCCATATTTAGTATATGCGGCAACTCGTCTCCTATATATTCAAATTGCATATACCCCTCCATGCCAATAGATGGGTCTACCTTCCCTTTACCACATATATGAATAATATTAAAGTTTAATAGTATTGTATCTAAACATTTCCTTACCATATCATTTATCCATTTAGCACCTTGACTCCCACCCATAATTAATAACACTGGTTTATCTTGTTGAAATTCACAATATCTTCTTCCTCTTAATACGTTACCCTTCTCAATTTCTTCCCTTACAATCGGTCCTACATAAACCTTCTTCTCATTACTTACATTTTCTCCTGTCTGAGGAAATGTTGTGCATAGCTTTGTAGCAAAAGGTAATGCTATTTTATTGGCAAGTCCTAATGTGCTATCTGGTTCACGTATAATTATAGGCACACGATTTAACCATGCTCCTATAGCTACAGGAACTGAAACAAATCCTCCTGCTGAAAAGATAACGTCAGGCTTTGTTTTCTTAATTAATTTATAACTTTGTAAACAACCGCTTATAATTTTAAAAGGATCTTTAAAATTCTCCCAATCCCAATATCTCCTAAGCTTGCCCGTTGAAACACTATTGTATTTAACATTTTTCACTAATGATTTTTCAATTCCATTTTTGGATCCAATATACTCGACTCTCCATCCTTGCTCTATAAATTTAGGAATTAATACAATATTAATCATAACGTGTCCGGCTGTACCGCCCCCAGTAAAAAGAATCGTTTTGCTCATAACTTATACCCACCTTTATTATTAAAAATCTAGCTTTATATTTACCTTTTAAATGTAAATAAACTTATTATTTTTTATATAAATCTTTAACTCCACCTCTATATCTTGTAAAAGATCTTTAATGAGTTCATAAAAATCATTTCCATACTCACTACACTCATATTGAGCAAAGATTTGAATCACATACCTAGTTTCGGTCTCTAATGCTGACTTTATTCGATTAACCCTTTTTTCTTCTACATACGCTTGATATTTATGTATTGCCTCATAAAGACGCAATACATGCGCTTCTTCATCTTTCCAGTCCAGCGTATCAACAATTGAAAGAAATAGCGTATTTTGATTATCTATTACTTCATAACCATTCATATATTTCTTACACCCTTTTTTGTTTTTCATTGCATGCAGATGTCACTACACTTCGCATACTCAAGTACATCTTTTAATGATTGATGAAATTCAATTTCTGGGATCCAACCTAACCTTTTTATTTCCTCTATTACTAAACTCTCATTTGAGTCGCTCCCACTTTTCTCTGTTTCCTCTATAAAAAAATTTAGCTGTGTTAATTCTTTATATTGTTCTAGTACATCTAATAAAGATCGTTTTACTCCTGATCCGATGTTATATTGTTTTCCATTTATTCCATCTCGTAATAACACATGATACGCTTTAACCGCATCACGTACATCTAGAAAATCTCTACTATCTTTCAAACTGTTTACTTCAATAATAGCTTTACTTCTACCTGATTCTATATCTATCATTTTCTTTGCGAGAATCGAACAAATGCCATTCGATACCCCTGGACCAATTAAATTTGAAGGCTTTGCAATGATAATATTTGAATCCATTAATTCTCCCCAAGCCTCTGCAATAATGACTTGCATCGTTTTACTTAAACTATATGGATTTGAAATTTTCATTTCGTCCATACTATCTGCTTGCAAAGCAGATCCTATAACTAATGTTCTACAATGCGATGCTTCTTGCTTAATTGCTTCTAATAAATATAACGTTCCTATTACGTTAATCTCTATATATTCAAGAGCAGATGTCCAAGATTCTATGACCGAATTCCTTCCTGCTAAATGCAATACGTAGTCTGGCTTTATTTGTTTCATTACCTTTATTACTTCGCTCTTATTAGTTAAATTACAAGTAATACCATTTCTAATTTTTTCTCTATGTGCACGATTTTGAAACATAGGAATTACATGAAAGCCCTGCTCTAAAAAATATTGGCAAGCATGGCGTCCTGTAAAACCATTTGCACCAGTTATTAAAAGGCTCGCATTTTTTTTCATCGCAAAAATCCTCCTTTTAATAGCATTTGTTTCACCTCATGTTTTGCAAGTAAGTCTTGTTGAGAACTAAAACTCTTCACATCCACTAGCGGATAGCTAGAATAATATTCTTGAAGTCCTTCTATAGGAATGGTCGGTAGTACCACAAAATAATTTTGATCAAAACTTATACTTGTTTTACTCTCTACCTCAGATAAAAGCATTTCACTTAATTTTTCACCTGGTCTTATCCCTACCTCTTTTACCTTAACGTTCCTTTTTTCCGAATCTTCAATTAACACTTCTGCTAAATCTGTTATTTTACATGCCGGCATTTTCATAACAAAGATTTCCCCGCCTCTACCTTGATATACGGCTTTAAATAACAATCCAACAGCATCTTCAACTGTTAAGAAAAATCTAGTCATATTCGCATCGGTAATCCCTACTTGTGAAGATTTTTTAATTTGTTGTTTAAAAAGCGGTACTACACTTCCACTCGTCCCTAAAACATTTCCACCACGAACACAAATGAATTTTGTTTTCTTCGTTTGTATATTCGCATGAACCATTAATTTTTCACCAATTGCTTTTGTCATCCCATACGTATTTGATGGATCAGCTGCTTTATCCGTTGAAACATATATAACTTTTTCAACTCGCATCTGTATAGAGGCTTCAATTACATTTTGCGTACCATGTATGTTGGTTTTTATAGCTTCATAAGGATAATACTCACATACTGGAACGTGTTTTAAAGCTGCAAGATGAAATATATAATGTACACCTTGGCAAGCATAGACTAGTTGATCTTTATCACGAATATCTCCAATAATAAATTTTAACCTTTCATCATTTATAAACTGTTGCTGCATTTCAAACTGAACCGTTTCATTTCTTGAAAAAATTCTAATTTCTTTCGGTGATTTTTCTAATAGTTGTTTTATAAGTTCATGCCCCCACGAACCTGTACCACCAGTAATTAAAATTATTTTATTTAACATTCCTTTTCCTCCTACGAAACATCTCAATTTAAATAGTATTTATTGAATTATTTTCAATTGATTCAAATCATAATCGTCGTTTGTTACATTTAATTGACAAAATAAAAAAACAGAAACTATTAAACAACGTTTCTGTTTTTCATTTCACCTCACAACAGTAAGATTTTTTATACTGTTTGCATGATAAATAAATTCCTTGTAAAAAAACACCGCTCATTTATTTCTTATACTCGTAATAAAATAAAGTGAAACTTTAATCAGTGGGGATATTGTTCATCCCCCACTAATTATCAGCCCTCACCAATCGGGCTTTTACGGGCAGTTGATCCCCCACCGAACATCTTTGCTTCCGCTGAATTTTGAGGTGGGGATCTTACTACCCGGCAAATAGCGGGATAAATAGAATGATTCATAGCCAATAATCATGTTTAAATTTATGAAAAAGGGAGGTAACGGAATGGACCAAAGCAATTCAAATCATACATATAACGGACCTTCCAAAGCACTGCCCCTCTCCCTATTCGATGTAAAAAATGAATTGAAACAAAAAAGCAAGCTTATTCCTTCTGATACCTTGTATAAATTAACGAAAGAAGAGCAACTCATCATCAACAAAATAAAAATACAAACAGAACAGCTAAATAAAAATAATGTTACAAGAACACGCGCATACTACCAATTTTACATTCAATATCCAGAAATACATTGGGCACTGCTTGGACATATGGTATCACGTAACGGCGGTTGGAATATGACTGATTTAAAGGGCGATTTATATACGAGAATCTTATCAGAGAAAGATCAATTCATATTTTTTTCTTTTTTAGAAAGAGGGAATTGGCTTATTTTCCAAGATGTATACCCTCAATTTTTACTTTACGAACAAAGTGTAAAGAAATCACAAAAGTTATTTCACCTTCTCCCTCACCTAAATGTTTCTACATTTATGGAAACGATGTGGAACGATTTTTGGAAAACAGGCAACAAAAAAACATTAGCCATTGCAACTATTATTAATGAACAAAACTACTTAGAAAAAAGAGTGATTCAAAATGTACAATTTAAAAAGACCGTACTCAATAGTATTGGATTTAAACTCTTTGATTTCTTTCAGTTTAATCATATCCTTTTCCCATTCTACGAAAATGATAAGAAACAAAAAGTGTTACTATTTGGTGATACAATGAAACATTTCACTTCCTTACATGAACGAATATTAATTGGAAAAAGATTATATTCATTATTATTTCGAGATACACATGTTTTATCTCAAATAATAAGCTGGGCCCAACACCATCCACACACGGGATCAAGGAAAGATTACTGGCCCCATTTATTTTCAAGTGTAAATGAATCTTTTTCCCGTGAGTTTTATAAGCGCCGAATAAAAAAATGCCAGTTACGAAATGACGCTTATCGCATATACAGCCCTGCACTCATCTATGCATGGCGAGATATGAAGCATGAGGAAGTTGACAGTGAAGATTGGTTTACCGATTGGCAAGTTGTACATTATTTAGTTGATAAGGAGGAAAATATAAATGGACAAATTACAGAAGACTACTGCAAAACACTCGAAAAAATTGAACTCGCAATTCTCGCAAAGAAAAATGTCCTCCTCCGAGAAGAAGAATGAGTTTCTAGCATTAGTAGTTACAATCTTTCTCTCTGCTATTATTGGAACTTGTTTAGATGCTTTTTTTGTTCATAAACAAATATATTCCTTTCCAGCTAGACCCTTCTCATCCACATTTTCGGTTAATATAGCTTTTACATTATTCGTACTGCCGATTTTAACAGTTATCTTTATACACATTTCAAAAAAATTATCTAAAGTTTCTAGAATTCTATTTATTATTTCAATTGGTATTTGTGCTAGCCTTTTTGAACAGATTGCTGAAAGTTTAGGTTTATTTATACACAGTACGAATTGGAACCATACATATTCTTTATTTGGTTATATGATTTTCCATTCTTTTATTTGGAACATATATAATTGGATAAAAAAATAAAGAGACCATTATAGGTCCCTTCTTAAGCATACTCTTCCATTATTGCTAATGGTGCCAGTGTTTGTAGGCTTTTAGAGCGTAAACGATAGGCAACGACTTTCTTCTTATATTGCTTAATGACATCAATATGTTCCTCATAACTATATAGAGAAAACCTAATCTCTTTATTCCCTTTCTTCGTATCAATGACTATTGGTGTCCCTTCTCCGTGCGGCGGGAAATAATGTTTATCTAAAAACAAAGCTTCATTAAATTCATGAATAACTTGTAGTTTCATTTCTCCCTCTATATTTTTTCCATCTATTGATATAGAAGTATTTTCCGCCTCAAGTTTTTGATGCAACTCAAATTTACTAATAATTGATTCTACAACAGAAGTGGGCATACTAGAAACTAATACTTTAATAGCTCCAAAAACAAATAATGTAACTATAAACCATGTTGTCATTGTTATCATCTCCATTACATTTAAAAAATAAATTTCGTTCCATACGGTATTAGTATACTAATGAGTATTCCAGTTACAATCATCGTTACCGAACCGATAGTCGCTTCTTTCTCGCCTTCCTTCACTAAACGACTCACACCGATAATATGTGATGCACAGCCCATTCCAACTCCTTTTCCAATCGTACTTGTTATACTGAAAAACTTAAGTACTGTCGGTCCGACAATAGCACCTGTTATCCCTGCAACAACTACAAAACTAGAAGTCATAGATGGAATACCACCAATTTGATCCGCTAATGAAAGGGCAATAGGCATCGTTGCTAACTGTGGTAAAGTAGTTAATATAAGTTCCTTATCTATATTTAAAATTCCGCCAATCACTACATTCATGCTCGTTACAGCCACTATACCTATCACTACTCCGATAAGTATCGATAAAAAATTTTTCATCAGTATCTTTCGCTCTTTAAATAGAGGTATGGCTAATGCTACAATTGCAGGGCTCAATAAGCTTGAAAGAATGTCTCCACCATTTTCCCTATACTCATGATGAGAAATACCAAAAATCAAAAATAAACAAATCATAATTGCCGTAACTGTTAACACCGGTAACGTAAATGCAAACGTAAATTTTTTATATAGATTTGTCGCCAAGAAATAAATTGCTACAGTAATAATAATTAAGACCATTTGAATCGTGCACCTTGTCGATTTTATTTTTTTGATGTTACTAATAATTGACTTATATAACCTGAAACAATTAAAGTTACTATAGTACTTGCAACTACTAAAAGGAATATAATACTCCCCTTACTTAAAAGAAAAGATCCGTATTCCATGAGCCCTGTTGTCGAAGGGATTAAAAATAACGGTAAAAATACGATTAACTTTTCCGCACCTAACTCAAACCACTTTAACGGTAGAACGCGAGTGAAAAGAAACAGGAACAGTATTAACATCCCTATTAAACTTCCCGGTATTGATAGATGGAATATTTCCTGAATCCACATACCCACTAAGCTAAATACATATAGCACGCCTACTTGAAGTAAAAGCGTCACGTACTTCATTTATTTCCCTCATTTCACTATCACACATCCATATTATGAAATCTCATTTAGCGTGTAAGCAAACCGTTTAATTCCAAGTTGAATTTGTTCTATATTCGCTCTACCAAACGTAAATCGTATATATTCATTTTTCGAACCTAAAACACTGCCCGGAACAAATGCGACACCATTCCGTATAGATTCACCTAATAAGTGATATTCATCAAACTTTCCTTTCACTTTACACCATACATGTATTCCACCCTCTGGCACGAAACATTCAACTCGGTCTCCCAATGTTCCTTCAAGCTCTGTAATTAATTCATCTCTTCTTTGCTTTAATTGTCCACGAAGTATCGTAATATGTGTATGAAAATCCTTTGATTCTAAAAATTGATTTGCTACCCACTGCGTAAATACACTATGGCCAAAATCAACTTGTTGCTTTGCATCTGCTAAACGCTCAATTACTCGTATAGGACCAATTATCCATCCAATACGTAATCCTGATGCAACAATTTTTGATAATGAACTTATATAAAGAACATTTCCATTTTGATCCATTGATTTTAATGTCGGATTCACTTCTCCATTAAAAGAAATTAAACTATACGGATCATCTTCTACAATTGGTATACCGAACTCAGAAGACAGTTCTAAAATCTTTTTACGTCTCGCTAATGAAAGTACAGTACCCGTTGGATTCTGATAATCTGGATTCAAAAATACCATCCGAATGCGATGCTTTTTGTGCAAATCGATTAAGTCATCTGGATTCATTCCATGCTCATCAACAGGTAAATGAAATATGTTTAAACCGGCCGATTTAAACATTGGAAGCGAAAAACAATACGAAGGATCTTCAATCGCGATCGCATCGCCAGGTTTTAATAAACATTGAACGATAAGATTAAGCGCCTGTTGTGCTCCAGACGTAATAAGAATAGAGCTTGAATCTGCTTCAATTTGTTTATATTGCTGAACATGTGCTGAAATTGTTTTTCTCAACATCTCATTTCCAAGTGGATGGTCATAACCGAGGTTTTCCATAAATGTTTTCTCCGACAAAATTGTTCGAAATCTATCACTTGGAATTAATTCTGGTGACAGTTCACCACTTGCTAAATTAATTAAATCATCTTTTTGTGTTTCCGTTCGAATTTGTTGAACGAGTGGTACGTTAGGTAAGAATGATCCGTCCTCCACGTACCTACCCCAGTTCGGTATTCGTTTATGTGAGACACCCCATATGTCTGTATTGACCCGTGTTCCGCTTCCCTTTTGCCGTTCTACTACTCCAAGTGATTTTAATTCTTCATACGCAGCTACTATTGTACTCCGGTTCACCTGTAATCCCTTTGCCAATATACGCTCAGAAGGTAACTTACTATCAGAAGGAAATTCACCTGAAGAAATGCCTCTTTCAATATAATCAGCAATTTGTTTATATACAGGTGTCTTATCTGCACGATTTGGTTTCCATTCCATCTAGTTCCCTCCTTTCAAAACGAACTATCCTCATTTTTTACTAACAGTATTCACCGTAAAAATAGTATTAATTAGTCACATTTTCTTATCCGTAAATGGATATATCCAAAATAGTTCTCTTTCTGATTACTCGATAGCTTCTGAAATTCCAACTTCATACTCTCATTTCAGTTCTTTCACAAACTATCAAATCATTACCACATACCATGTTACCCCAACCAGTAGAACAAAAAGAAGAAGAATATAGATTGCAGATAAGTTTTTCACATTTCTTTTTGTAGACTTGCCGTAATTCTCCTCCACGTTTCTTGCAACTAGTACAGTCCCAAATAGCGATACAATTACAATAATAACGACTAGTGAAATTGCAAAACTCATTGTCTTTTCACCTCTCTAAGACCCATCTATTTTAATTAAAGAACTTACATAAAAACCTTCCTCTTTAAAACGCTGATAACATACTACCTTTCTTCTCTTATCATAATAGATGTTTGTAAAAAGCGGACCAACCACTTTCGCGTTTTTTTGCTCATCCACTTTAAAAATAAAAAGCAACTGATCACTTAGGACCAGTTGCTTTTTCGCAAGGTTAATTATATCCATTTTCCACTTGAAATTAACCCGATTTAAAAGTTTGATTTTTTCATAATGAAAAGTATCGTTCACACCATTTACAAAAAAGAACCTATGAAGGTCCTTTTTCAAATTATACAACACAGCACTATGTTGAGTATCTTAAAGTTTATACTAATGATAAAGTGAAACTTTAATCAGTCTTCACCAATCGGGCTTTTACGGGCAGCAGGCCCCTACCTAACTTCTTTGCTTCCGCTGAATTTTGAGGTAGGGGTCTTACTGCCCGGCAAATAGCGGGATAAATGTTAATAGACTTATTCTTCAATAATGAATTGTGAAATTAGCATTTCTAAATTTTCGACTTTCTTTTTCATTTCATTAGATTTCGTCGTTATTTCTTGAATCAATGTGGCTTGTGCTTGAATTGATTGTACCGTTCGATTCGTTTCTTGTGCGACTTGTGTTGCAGTTTCAGAAACTATTGACAAAGAGGCATTTACTTCTTCTGTCCCAGCAGACATTTCTTCTGTGGCAGCAGACACTTCTTGAATTTGGGTCGTTATTCTATTAATATCTTGCATAATAGATGAAAATGCGAGTTCTGCCTTATGCGCTGCTTCTTTACCACCACTAGCCTGTTGTTGACCTTTTTTCATTACATGAACTGTATCCTCTGTATCTTGATGTATAAAACGTATTAAATTATTTATATCATTTACAGATGTTTTAGATTTCTCAGCTAGACCTCTTACTTCAGCTGCAACTACTGCAAATCCTTTTCCATTTTCTCCAGCACGTGCTGCCTCAATTGCAGCATTTAAAGCAAGTAAATTCGTTTGTTCCGCAATATTAGTAATAACATCTAACGCTTCTTCAATTTGTTGTGTACGCGTAACAAGTCTATCAATGACCTTAGAAGTTTCTTCGACAACTTCATTCACGCTATTCATTTGATGAATAGATTGTTTTATAACTTCACTACCAGAGTTTGCTTGGTCTATTGTTGCAACAGCAACTTCAGCAACCATCGCTGAAGATTCAGCTACTGTTTGAACACCAGTTGCAATTTCTTCCATTGAAGTTGAACTTTCTTGAATACTAGTCACTTGTCCCTCTATTTCTTTATTTATTTCAGAAGTAGTTCGAACAACCTCGTTTGATATATGTGCTGCCGTTTTCGTCTCTTGTAGCATATTTTCAGTTGAAACAATCACTTCTTTCGCCGTAACCTTCACCTGACCGACTAATTGTTGCAAGTTATCTAACATACTATTAAAGGACTGTACAATATGGCCTAATTCGTTCTCGGATTTATAAGAAGTTCGAATTGTTAAATCTCCAGCAGATACTCGTTCCATATCTTTTTGTAATAATACAATTGGTTTTTTTATAGCATTTTTTGTTATAAAACCAATAAAAATGATTATTATGATTCCAACAAATGAAATAATTACAAATGTTATGATTGTATTTTTCACACTATTAACATTCTCTTTTTGTAGCTGTTCAGCAGCATTATTATTATATAAAATAAGTTCACGAATAGACTGAATTGTTTTTTCCATATTAGGGTCAATTTCTTTTAAATAATAGCTATAGGCTTCTTCATTATTAGTCAGTCCCAAATCTTGTGCTTTTTTCATTTGTACTCTTAAATCTTTAAATTGACTTTGAAACGCATTATACAAATCTTTTTCTTTATGAGAACTAATTCTAGTTTCAAATTGTTTTAACAGCTCATCATTTTCTTTTCTAGTCTTATCCATTTCTATTATGAGTTCTTTCATTCTTTTTTCATCTTTCGATATCATAATCTCCATAAAATTCATATTAACATGGTAAAAATTTGATTCTACAATTCCTATCCATTCAATTGGTAATAGTCTTTCTTCATACATACTAGAAGATGCATTTTCACCTTTTTGAAGCCCTAAAAACCCGAGTGAAGATAACATGATACAAGCCAAACTCGATATAATGACTAACACATTTAATTTCGTTCCAATTTTACTATTTTTAATAAAAGACAACAAAATCACTCCATCTATATATTATATTTTACTTGTTTTATATTACAACAACAATCGACATTTATCGACATTTTTTTATTAATCTTATAATTATATTCGAAGAACTTGATTCTCATACTATCAAATACTAAAAAGTCTTATGGGAATTCCACAAGACTTTTAATAGAGTTATATTGTTTCTATGAAATTATGATAAAAATTAAAGCGACTTATTAGTTCTTATAACTTCTTGATAGAGAATCGGTGACCACTTATCACTAATATAATCTTGGATAACCCAACCAACTCTTTTTGGATTCTCTTGTTTAATATATGCCGCGATCTCGGGATTTATATAAGACGCATAATAATATGGACTATTCCATGCTGTACCACCCGAAGACAAGCTTGTAAAATTAATATATAGATGATTTAAATCCTCGCTATTGTTCATCGTTTCATTGATTGTATCTTTAATAGATTTTACTTTCTCATCATAACTCACTTTATATTTATCTTGTACTGTTACATTTACATTTTTGTTTACAGTTGTGGTAAACGTCTCATTATCTGGCCAATAAAAATTATTATATCCTCCAGATTCATTACTGCCACTATATCTTTTTAGTAGTACAATTTTCCCACGAGCATCTCCAAGTTTTATATTTCCTTCTGTTTTTAAAAAGATAGGATCAACAAAATAATTTTTTTCAAACGTACTACTAAATGAATCTTCTGCCCCTTTCATATCCTCATACTCTTTTTTTAAAGACATAATAATTGTTTCACTCGGGTTATCTTTTAAAAATTGTTTCGCTTCATTTATGAATTCATGCAGTGTTACGTAAAGATATAATGGCCCATGATGAAGAACTATCGTATTATCATCTGTTAAACGTCCTCTTATATCAAAAATGCGAGCTCCATGGTCCATTTGATAGCGAAAATCATATTCTTGCGTCATTCCCCACACTTGCTTAATCGGATTTTGCAACTTGAACGTCCCACTATCGTGTGTTCCTGGAATTGAAATTCGTGCTAACGGAATATTATCAGGTATAGGTTGCATCCATTTCGACCAATTTTCAAGCTCATTAACAGAGCTAGCTGCAACTACTCTCTTATCATGTAAAGCAAATACAAATGTGATAAATATTGTACTACATATGAATAATTTCAAAATTAACTTCTTATTTCTCATTATTATCACTCTCTTTTTCTGTTTTTATATCAAACTTATTGAATATAATATAAGCTAGTTCATAAAAAATAAATAACATTTCATCAATATGAAATATTGCATAGAAGTAAAGTTAAAAAATCATTCACATATACTAAATTAGAAAAATTTAAAGGAACTTCATCTGAAGTTCCTTTTGCTTATTTTATGTTCAATACATATGAACCATCTTTATTCTCATATTTATAGACGTATAAATAATATTTTCCTGGCTTTGCATTATAAGTTCCTTTAACTACATTTCCTTCATTTTCACCATATGCTACATAGTTATTTAAATCTGATTCATGATGAAGTACCCATGTCATTCCGATATTTTGTTCATTTAGTAGAGAAATATTAATATTTTCCGGCGAGTCAATTTGGAAAGTAAATACATCTACTCTATCACTATTATGTAGCGTTCCTTTCACCGGTGTATGAAAGTTAACTTTATTTGCCTGTCTAGGCTCATTATTTGGTTCATTTTCTGTTACTTGTAATTCATTCCCACCGTTTAGTTTTCTTTGTTCATAGCCTAAGTTTACTAGTATAGACTTCAAATCTGGTAAAACACCAATTTTATCTGCATATGGATCTTTAGATTTTGTTCCTGTGCTCTGGTTGCTTAATATTGCTCTTAGTTCACTAGGTCTATATGGTTGTCCTAAATTTTCTTTAGCAATGCTTTGTACTAAAGTCGCTGCCCCAGCAATAATTGGCGAAGCACTAGATGTTCCGCTAAAGCTTGAAGTATAAAGATTTACAGCACTTCTACTTTGCTCGGCTGTAGTTGTATCTACATTTTCTCCCCATCCGTACACATCAATACGGCTTCCATAATTCGAAAACCACATACGTTCATGAGGGAAAGATGAAGAGCCAGCTCCTACCATAATTGCACCCGAATCTTTAAAATCTTTACTATTACGATTTAAGACTTGCTTACCCTTTCTATCTTTGAACTGATCTAAATCATTCCACCCATTTGCTCCAGCCTCTATAATTACAATTCCCTTATCTGTACCAGCACGAATTGCATCAAAAATATCTGGTTGTACTTCAACAGGTAAATATTTATCACCATATCCATCAAAGGATGCTTGCGCCTCTAACAATAAAACATCCCCAGCTTCTAACTGATTTACAGCGCTTAATATTGCATCAGCCGTATTATACTGTCCGTTATCTCTTATTTGAGAGATAACCTTTGCTTTCGCTTTTGGCGCAATCCCAATATTCCCGACTTCATTGTCCTCAGAGGATACAATTCCTAGTACAGACGTCCCATGACCGACATGCTGATTTATATTTCTTCCAGACATTAATTCAATATTTTGATGTAATAAATCCTCATGATTTAATAGCCATCCGTATTCCATATCAACAAAAGTGATACCATTTCCATTACCGCCTTGAACTCCCCAGGCGAAAGGCGCATTAATACCGTATGGGGCTGCTTCAAGATAACCTTGTTTTTTAAATCTAGGATTTTTATTAGGATTAAGAGCTACACTTGATGATTGCACTTCAGGTGGCATTATTTTCTCTTGTTTCTTCATATACGCATCTTCTATTAAAGAAGATGCCTTTAACTTATCTACTATTTCTTCTTCATACCCACTATTTTGATTTTGAAGAATATAGTAGTTTAATAAACTTGTAGATACATGATTAGGTGCTTTCACTTCAAGGTTTTGTATTTGTTCCGGGCTTACAGATGTGAATAAACGAGTAAATGTTACATCTGGATATTCTGTCAAAAGATCTTTTATTACTTTATCATTCGTTTGAGATTGTATTTGTTTTTCAATACCATCTTCATATGGAAAATCCAAATCTGCTTTAAATTTTACAATGATTTGCTTATCTGTTTCTTGTTCTATCCCTAATTTACTCTGCTGTTCTATAGAATCAGCATGTACACTATTGATAGTGCCTCCTGTTCCTAAAAGTGTTGTAATGATTACAGTGGACGCATACATTTTTTGAAATATTTTCATTACATCAATCCTCCTATTAATAATTATTAATCATTATATTAATCTATAATGATTTTATTTCTATAACGTATTCCCTTTCTACTAAATAGATTATAGTAATCAGAAATATGAACTTCAATGTATTTTCATATGCAATATTTCATATTCTGACTCTACACTACACGAATATGAAACTTATAGTGATTATTTATTTTATATGTGCTAATATACTTACATTAATATATTACGCATATACACATTCTGAACTACATTACTTAATAGTTTCACCTTAATTTTTTCTTAGGAGGATTTACAATGAAATTACTAAAAATAAAACATATAATCCCTTTATCCGCGGCTGCAATTACATTCGTATGTAGTCAAAGTACAGCTGAAGCTTCTACCATTCATACAGTAAAAAAGAACGATACACTTTGGGGCATTAGTAAACAATACGGAGTTTCAATACAATCCATTAAACAGGCTAATAATAAAGGAAACGATAAAACCTTTATTGGCGAACAGTTACATATTCCAGGGTCCGTGAAATCAAATGAAATCACTGTTCCTCAAAACGCCAAGCCTGCGAGCATTTCTGGACAAATTATTTATCAAGTACAACCGGGGGATTCATTAGAAACGATAGCAAAGCGTTACAATGTCACCGTCCAATCTATAAAACAAATTAACAATACAGTCGGAAACAAGCTTTATACAGGACAACATTTAAAAATTAACTCAAGCATTTCACAAAAAGAAAAAGACTTAATGGCACGCTTAGTTACTGCTGAAGCAGGTGGCGAATCCTATAAAGGAAAAGTAGCAGTAGCAAAAGTTATACTAAATCGTGTAAATGCAAAAGGTTTTCCAAATACAATAACAGGTGTTATTTATGAACCTATTAAATACGGATATGCATTTACTCCTGTTACAGATGGCAGAATTAATCAGCCTGCAAGTGCAGAAGCAAAAATGGCTGTAGAAGAGGCTATCTCCACAAATGGAGTACATTCTGACTGGATTTATTTCTACAATCCAAAAACATCAACAGACAAGTGGATTACGACACGTCAAACAGTAGCAGTAATTGGTAACCATGTGTTTGCTAAATAAGATTTAAAATCATTAACAGACCTCTTCACTTAAAAGGTCTGTTTTTTTTCTATGTAAGATGTTATTAATCATATGACATAGTGATTTTTCAAACTATTTCTTCTTTCAAATAAAAATTTTTGTATTTACTCCACCACTCGGAGAAGTTAATACAGCATCAAGTTCAAAAACTCCCACTTTATTAATAAAAGCTATTTCTTAACTTCATAAAATTGTTATACACTAGAAAAATAAAAAACAAACTATTCGTTAGCAGGTGAAAGAATATGTATGATGTTACAATTATCGGCGCTGGAGTAAGTAGCATTTTTATGGCTTATTCACTAGCTAAAAGTAACAAAAAAGTTTTAATTCTTGATAAAGGTAAAGCGCTAGAAGATCGCCATTGTCCTTTAGACGAAGGAAAAGTGTGTAATTGTACTACATGTGATAAATATTTCGGGTTTGGTGGTTTAGGAAGATCTGAAGGGAAATTTAATTATACAAACGGATTTGGCGGAGAACTTGAGCAAAAAGTCGGTAAAGAGGGCTTTATACAGCTCATGGCTGAAGTAGATGAAATTCTATGTCAGTTTGGTGGAAGTTCTGTCTCAAAATATTGTACTGAAAATTCAAGTCTCACTAAAAGAGCTGAAGCGTGTGGTTTACAAATGCTAACAACAGAAGTAAGACATCTTGGTACTCCCCTTTCCAATAACATTTTTCAGCAGCTCTATGAATTTTTACTGACGAAAATAAAGATCAAATTTCAAATAGATGTACAACATATTCTGAAACAGGAAGATTATTTTACAATAGAGACAAATCAAGGAACAGTTCAAACTAAGCAACTAGTATTTGCAACTGGGCGTTCAGGGGCCGATTGGTTAAAAGAAATATGCAGTTCTCTAAGTATTTCTCAGGAGCAAACACGTGTAGATTTAGGAATTAGAGTAGAAATGAAAGAACATCAATTACGTTCTATATTAAAAGATACTTTTGAAACAAAACTTTCTTATCAAGGTGAGCATTTCACAGCAACTACTTACTGTATGAATCCAAAAGGACGCATCATTCGAAAGTACGAAGAAGGTTTAGTTATGCCTGACGGTCAAAATTTTCGAGAGCAAGGAACTGGCACTTCTAATTTAAACTTCACTTTATTTATTCCTCGCTATTTTCCAACTCTCAAAGAAGCAAATGTATACGCAAGTTCAATTATTAAAGGCATTAACCAAGGACGAGATCGGATTGTTATACAGCGCTTAGAGGACTTATTAAAGAAACAACCTACGGCGAAAAACAGCATGGAACATAATCGTATACAACCTACACTACAGGGGGATTATGGAGATTTGAATCAAGAAGTTCCTCAATTATATATTGAAGGGCTGAAAGAATTTTTATTACGTTTAGAACAATTTATACAAGAGCCTATTGATCAACATACTTTACTATATGGAATTGACGGAAAGTTCTATGCTCCTACGATAAAAATCAATAACTCTTTTGAAACAAGTGTGCATGGACTATTTTTAGTTGGAGATTGTTCCGGCGTCACTCATTCCTTATCTCAAGCTGCTGCAAGTGGTCTGTATGTTGGAAAGTACTTATCTGACATTTAATTTCTATCATTAAGATGTCAGTCAAATATTTTCAATTCCAAAACACTTTTACTTATATATAGTAAAAGTGTTTTAATAATCCCTCCTATCCTTCCCGGCTAATGATTAACTGGCAAAGAAACGGAATTTTACAAAATACATATGTAACATAACTGTATATTTAAAACGATTGACATTCAATTCTAATAAATTGAATGTCAACAGTTTTAAAAGTCTCTATCCATTTTCACTTTCATTTGTTCGATATTTTGTAACATCATCATAGTGTTTAATATGGTAGGATGTCTATAAGTCAATTTCACTACAACAATGACTTGTTCTGCCCGTTTCTCAAAAAGAGTTATATTTATGCTACTACGCTTTAAAAATCCCCATTGTATGTATATGAATACTTCAAATTATTCCCTTTAGAAAACATAATCTAAATGGTTCATTAAACTCTAATAGTTATAAAAACATAATATATAACTTCAATTAAATAAATTGTATAAAGAAGGTGTAAAAATGAAGAATAAAATAAATTTACAAATGCAAAATATAAGTTTTGTTATAACAATGGCTTTAGCAGTATGGTTAAAAACATATCTTATTACGCGATTCAGTTTTGATTTAAAAATTGAGTCTTCAACGCAAGAGCTTATTTTGTTTATTAGCCCTCTAGCCGCATCATTAGCATTTGTTGGATTAGCATTATTTGCAACTGGTGAAAAGCGAAATTATATAGCGCTATGTATTAATTTCTTATTAACGATCGTGCTTGTTGGAAATGTAATGTTCTATGATTTTTATAGTGATTTCGTTACATTACCAGTACTTGGACAAACCTCAAACTTTGGCCAATTAGGCGGCAGTATTATAGAGATATTAAACTACAAAATTATACTCGCATTCGTAGACATTGTTTTCTTCTTTATTTTATTAAAAAAGAAATCATTGGTCTTTAAAACAGAACGTGTAACTCATTCTACACGCTTGTTATACTTTCTTTTAACGATTGGTGTATTCTTTGCGAATCTACAGCTTGCAGAAAAAGAGCGCCCTGAATTATTAACGAGATCATTCGACCGGGTAATGCTTGTCAAAAATTTAGGCTTATATACTCACCAAGTATATGACTTAACACTGCAAGTAAAAGCTGGGTCACAAAAAGCACTTGCTGATAGTAGTAAATTACAAGAAACTGAAAACTACGTAAAAGCAAACCAAAGCGAGCCAAACCCTAATATGTTTGGTGCAGCGAAAGGAAAAAACGTAATTGTCGTCACTCTTGAATCCTTGCAGACCTTCTTAATAGGCGCATCAGTCAATGGGCAAGAAGTTACACCATTCCTAAATGAATTCATAAATGAAAGTTATTACTTTGATAACTTTTTCCATCAAACTGGTCAAGGGAAAACATCCGATTCTGAATTTCTAATCGATACGTCGTTGTATCCATTAAATCGAGGGGCTGTATTCTTCACACACGGTAACAATGATTATACTGCGACTCCAGAAATTTTACGTCAGCAAGGTTATTTCACTTCTGTATTCCATGCGAATAACGCAACATTTTGGAATCGTAATATTATGTACTCCGCTCTTGGTTATGATCGTTACTATAATGAGCTTGATTACAAAATTACGCCAGAAACAAATTTAAATTGGGGATTAAAAGATATCGAATACTTTGATCAATCAGTAGATATATTAAAAACTGTTGATCAACCATTCTATGCTCGTTTCCTTACTTTAACAAACCATTATCCATTCACGTATGATGAAGATACAAAATTCATTGAACCATACAACTCTGGTAATGGCGTATTCGATCGTTACATCGTAACTGCACGTTACTTAGACGAATCAATTAAAAAATTTATTGAGCGTTTAAAGGCCGAGGGAATGTATGATGATTCTATTATTGTGTTATACGGTGATCATTATGGCATTTCCGAAAAACATAATCGTGCAATGGCACAGTTTTTAGACAAAGATCAAATAACAGAATTTGATACTTTAAATTTACAACGTACACCTTTATATATTCATATTCCTGGACAAACAGAAGGTCAAACTATTTCAAAGCCTACGGGACAAATCGATATGAAACCTACTATTCTAAATTTATTAGGTGTTGGTTCTACGAATGATATCCGTTTTGGCCATGATATGTTTTCAGATGAATATACTGGCTTTGTTGTTTTACGCGATGGTAGCTTCGTTACAGATAAGTATGCATACAAAAACAACACTTTCTACGACCGTATAACAGGGGAAATTGTAGATTTACCAAAAAAAGAAGCTCAAGCCCTCATTAAACGTGCACAAAATGAATTACGAATGTCTGACAAAATTATTGAAGGCGATTTATTACGCTTCTCAGAAAGTAATAAAATTAAAACTGGCGAAGTACAAACTAAAATTAAAGAAACAGAAAAATAATCTATATATGAAAAAGGAGCAACTTATTACAATTGCTCCTTTTTACTTTCTTATAACACATCAGATTTTTCATATAAAAAATCTGATGTGTTTACTTTTATTCTACGCTTGTTTCTAAAGCTACATCCGTATAGGTATTATCATCACCTATATTTAAAATTACTTCACATTGACGCAATCTCAATTCAAAAAGCATGATAGAATCATGATAGATTTCAGGATTTGATTTCATCTTATGTAATATCTCTTGTTTTTCTTGTATTTCTAAATGCGTGTTTTCTACAGCTTGCTTTAAGGAGTTAAATGGATTCCTAAAGAATATATTAATATCTCGCTCTTGTGTGTTTTCAAACAGCTCAAATTGCAAGAAAAATTTCTTCATAATAGAAGCCGTTACTTCAGTATAATCTTCATTTTCTACATACTGTTTGTATTTGTTATATAGCATAGATTTATTTTTAGGAAGAACTCCAAATAATTTACCGGCACTTTTCAACAAAAATTGTGCTGGCGTAAATCGACGTAAAATATTTACTTCATCCATTTGTATTCTAGTCGTCATCCTGTCAGTATCTCTGCGCCAGTCATCAAGCACTTTAAAATCACATTCTAACTGTATTCTATTTTCTCCAAATAGTGAATTAAGCCCTTCACTAAGTTCTTCTAAATACGTTTGACTTTGAAGAAGCTCATTATTAGAAGTTGCAATCCAATTTTGCATAGAAAGAGCGAGATTAGGTAATACAGTTTGTTCTAAATATTTATGCACTTTTTCATTCATTGCTTTATTTAGTTCCGTATCCATGTGCCCGAAATCACTTTCTTCACTAATTAAATTAGAACAGCTCTTTAATATCTTCGGAATATTTTCAGTAAGATCATTTGTAATTTCAGTCTTCATTGAACGATATGATTGTGTAATGAAATGAATTTTTTCCCTCTCAAATGCAGTAAGGTTATTAATGCTACCGTTTAGTTTCACTAGCATATCTTCATTCCAATTAATAGCATCTACTAGATTATTTTCTTTCTCAACACGTTTATCCAAAAGATATGTAATTGTTTTTCGAATGAAAAATAATAACTTTTCAGTACGTTCTGCATCGATATTTTTATGATTAAAGTTAAAATGAATAAACTCAGTTAAATCATTTAATTGTTTACTACTTGTATATAACGAGGAATAAGGGAAAATTCTCGCATGCGGGAAATATGTGTTTATTCTCGTTGCCGTATCATGTAATACCCTTTTCACTTCTGCTTCACTGTAAATGTTATCGATTTTATTTAATAAGAAATGAATTTGTAAATTTGGCGTATGTTCTTGAATACTTAATAGAATGTCACGTTCTTTGTCAGTAAAAGGTGAATCCGCATTCAATACGAACAGTAATTCGTCTACAGAATTTAAATATTCGAATATCTCATCTCTAGTGTCGTTATTCCTATTAAAGCCAGGTGTCACTACAAATGTAAGTTTATTTTCATTTAAAAATCTGCATGGTAATTTAAATTCAACACACGCTCTATCTCTATATGTTTGATGGTGCTGAGACATCATATTATGGTAATCAGAGACATCTTCCGTTGTTGTAATTGCTGAGTCTGTTATAGCGTTTATTTCTATATGAGCATCATTTTTTAAAACTACTACATTTGAAATTGATTTTTCTAATATGTTTTCTCCTAATATAGAGTTAATAAATGTAGTTTTTCCATTTCCTGAAGTTCCCGTTACTAAAATACGATTTGTTCTTAAATCTGCGAGTTCGTCAACTAACCATTTAAATCGGTGACCTATTTCTATATTGTGCTTTTGTGCCCACTGTGTAATAGATTCAAAAAGGTGTAAGCTGTACTCTAAGCCATTTACATGATTAATAGAATGTGACAGTAAGTTTTCCGCATGCTCTATATTTGCTGAATCTATTTTGGAAGGGAAAATCTCATCCCATGCCAATACAGCTGCAGATGGAAATACAGCATAAGATGGATTAACTACTTTTAACCAATTTGCTAACAGATTGGGTATGATATCGTTTAATTGTCTAAGCGTATATTGACCTTGAATTAATGCAAAGTAAGTTTCTTCGTAAAGAGCAGAAACTTTGTTCCATATATCGGACGAATGTATTTCAATATGTAAGAAAAATTCATTTATTGTATTAAGCCATAATAAATAATTTTGTTCATCTTTATAACTGTTCCAAAGTGATGAAACCATTTGCGTAAACTGTACTTGATCTACATTATTTAATGTAGCTAATGCATTATAAAAATAATCTGGTGAAATATGTTTAGTAAACCCTTTATCAATATATCCTTTTAATACCTCAAACCACGGATACGATTCTATTCGAATTAACTCATTCACAGCAAGCTCTACTGCACTATCAAAATCTTGCTGTTCCTCATAAAAGGAACGGGCAATTTTTGTGACATTCGGATAATCAGGATTTAAAGAAACTGCTTCTTTAATAACACCGAAAGCTGAGTCAAAATTATTTTGCTCAATGTAAAGAGAAAGTAATTGTAGTCTAATTTCGATCATCAATATTTTATTATCAGTAGTAATAGAAGTATAAATATTTTCAGCATATGATAATTGATTAAGTTCGAAATAAGCATCCGCAATATTTTTTTGTGCCCATGGTGCTAATTCATTACTAACCTTCTCCCATTTAAAAATAGCTGCTTCAAAATCTTGATGACGATAATAAAATTCACCTTGTGCAAAACGAATATAAGACCTATCAGAAATCTCATTTTTTTCATCGTTTACATAAGCTTGTCCAAGTACGTCAAGAGTTGGTTTTGTTTCATTCTCCATTAGGAATGTTTCATAATACATCTTTTTTATTAATTGTTTTTCTAATCTCATCTTTTCCCCCACTATATCTTGAAAATACATTTTTAAGATATACCAATACTTTTTGTATGTATGCTTTTTATCTTAACAAAGAATATCTTTTGGAAAATTTCATTTTCCTTTCATTTTTCAAGTTAGATTGAATTTTTATGAGAAAAGTTTCAGTTTTTTTTCAATTCCCTTTCAGTTATGAAACAGCATTAAATGTTCCTAATAACCTAATAATACTATAATATTCCACATTATATTATCAAGAAAATCTCATATAAACCATATTATAAAAACAATCTATATTGAATTTATATGCATTATTCACTGCGCTGTCAAACAAAAAAATAACAATAGGAGCCAACGGCTATTCATACCATTTCTTTCTCAAATTATTTTCCTTTAAAAGGCTTCAGTGGTTATGTAATTAAATTCCATTAACCTATATAAATAACTAGTCCAAAAAAAATCTATATGCATATCATGTTATAGTAAAGAATTTAGGAAATCCTAAAAGGAGGCATTTTCATGTTTGAAGATAAATCTAAAATAAATTACCCATATGAATTTACTGAAACCACAACAGTTCCTCTAAAGAACCCCATTGATAAAAAATTCAAGAACGGCACAGGTACACATAACTTTCCAATTAAGAAACACTACAAAGAGCAAGTTCTATACACTGAAAAAATTAATAATAATAAAAATAAATAATCGTATAGATCCTTATGACAATTAACCAAATAAGAATCAATATTAGGCCATGCATAGTTATGTCTTTAATAATGTAAAAATCTTCATTATACTATTCATGCACCTTTTAAAAAGTGCTGTATACAGCGCTTTTTTATACATAGATAAATATAAGCTAACGCAGCCAAGAAATAAACTGCAAAATTACTTCACCATATTCTCGTTTAACAATTAAATCTACATATTAAAAGGGACCAACAGTAAATGTTGCCCCCTTTTGAAATGTAGTTTATTCACTCTACATAACCCTCTTAAACATCTTCTCCAACTCATAAGTAGAATGATGCACAAGAATCGGTCTTCCGTGCGGGCATGTATACGGGTTTGTTGTTGTACGTAGTTCTTCCAGTAAAGCAAATATTTGATCGTTCGTTAAATATTGATTCGCTTTAATCGATGCTTTACAGCTCATCATGATGGCTGCTTCTTCACGTAATTTTTTAATATCAACTTTTTTTAGTTTAACAACTTGCTCCATCATTTCATCGATAATTTCTGTTTCTTGTCCTTTCGGGAACCACGTTGGATGTGAGCGGACGATAAAGGATTGATGGCCAAATTGCTCCAAGAATAGACCGACTTTTTTCAGTTCTTCTAGTTGCTCTTCAACACGTAAAAATTCAGTAAGAGATAAATCGATACGGTACGGTACAAGCAGTTCTTGTACTTCTTGCGCTACCCTTCCTACTTTATCACGGAAGTATTCATAATTAATACGTTCCTGCGCGGCATGTTGGTCAATCATATATAAGCCTTTATCATTTTGAGCGAAAATATATGTTCCATGCATTTGTCCAATTGGATAAAGTGGCGGTAAGTCATTACCGTTCATTTCAATCTCTTTTATTTCCTGAACTTCTTCTTCCAATTCCTCTAATTCAAAGTCCTCTTCATTACTGTCCCACGATTTTTCTTCTCGAATTGGTTCTTCCATTATCGGTCTAGTAGATGGCTGCCAACTTTGTTCTTCTCTTACGAGCGACTGTGGTGGTTGCCATTCTTGTTTCGGCGGTTGCCACAGTTGTGCTGGCTGTTTCACAGGCAGCGGTTCTTCTTGTTTTTCATCCATGCCAGTTGGTAAAACAATGTCCGGCATGGATGGTTCTTTCGGCTTCGCATGCTCAAACTGGAACTGTTCTTGCACACTCTC
Organism: Bacillus sp. FSL K6-1338; assembly: GCF_038006965.1. Taxonomy (NCBI): domain Bacteria; kingdom Bacillati; phylum Bacillota; class Bacilli; order Caryophanales; family Bacillaceae; genus Bacillus; species Bacillus sp. FSL K6-1338. Next base: position 3,633,993 of record NZ_JBBOWI010000001.1, read on the forward strand.
GTCTTTTTCTTTTTTCTTCGTTGTTACGCCTGCATCTGGAATGAGCTGTATTTTTTTAAATGCAGCTTGCAATGTTTCTTCGATAAGCTTTAGCAATTCTTGTTCTTTACTAAAACGAACTTCTAATTTTGCAGGATGTACGTTAACGTCAACAAGCATTGGATCCATTTCAATCGATAAAAATCCGATTGGATATCGTCCGACTGGCAGTAATGTATGATATCCTTGCTGAATTGCTTTCATTAATACAAAGTTTCGAACGTAACGGCCATTTACGATTGTTGACATATAATTTCGAGATGCTCTCGTTACTTCTGGTAATGTTACATAGCCTGTAATTGTGAAATCTAAAGATTCAGCTTCAATCGGAACAAGTTTCTTCGCAACTTGAATGCTGTAAATCGATGCAAGTACTTGTCTTACATCACCATTACCTGACGTATGAAGCAATTTCTTTTCATTATGAAACAGCTTTAACGATACTTCTGGATGTGACATTGCAATACGATACACAATATCTGTAATATTACCAAGCTCTGTATGAATGGTTTTCATATATTTAAGACGCGCTGGTGTATTAAAGAATAAGTTTTGTACTGTAATATCTGTTCCTTTTCGGCTCGCGGTTTTCTCTTGCTTTATAATGTCTCCACCTTTAATAATAAGGTGTGTACCAGGTGCATCACCTGTGCTAGTGATTAATTCTAATTCACTAACTGAGGCGATACTCGGCAATGCCTCACCACGGAAACCGAGTGTTCTGATGCGAAACAGATCGTTTTCATCTTTAATTTTACTTGTCGCATGTCGTTCAAAAGCTACGATGCAATCTTCTTCTGCAATGCCATCTCCATTATCAATGATGCGAATTTTCGATAAACCAGCTTCTTCTAAGTGGATTTCAATAGATGTACTATTCGCATCGATAGAATTTTCCACAAGTTCTTTTACGACTGAAGCAGGACGCTCTACTACTTCTCCTGCCGCAATTAAGTTAGAGAGTTGGTCATCGAGTTTGCGAATTTTCCCCATCTACTTACTCATCCTTTCTTTAACTTTTTCTGTAAGCGATACAGTTCGTTCATCGCTTCTAAAGGCGTCATATCAAGTAAATCAATTTTTTTAATTTGCGCCAGTACTGCTGTTTCTTTTTGATCTAACGCAAGCTTGTCTTGTTTCTTCGAAGACTGTTCTCCTCCAAAGAAAGATAGTTGTGATTCTTCCTCAGTCTCTACTTTCGCCTCTAGTACTTCTACTGGCTCTTCTTTTACAACTACAGGTTCTGGAATAACTTCTTGCTCCTGCACTTTCACTTCTACACGCTTTGGAATAATAATTTCTTCTTGTCCTTCTAGTTGTGCTAACACTTCTTTCGCACGGGCAATTAAGCTATCTGGAAGCTCTGCAAGTTGCGCAACGTGGATTCCGTAACTTTTATCTGCTGCTCCATCTTGAATTTTATGAAGGAATACTACTTTACCATTCTCTTCAATTGCTGAAACGTGTACATTTTTTAGTTGATCTAAACTCTCTTCTAACACAGTCAATTCATGATAATGTGTAGAAAATAACGTTTTTGCCCCAATTTGGTCATGAATATGTTCAATGATTGCCTGTGCAAGTGCCATGCCATCATACGTAGATGTACCTCGTCCAATTTCATCAAATAAAATTAAACTTCTTTCTGATGCGTTTGCAATTGCATTTTTCGCTTCTAACATTTCGACCATAAATGTACTTTGACCTGAAATCAAATCATCTGCTGCACCAATTCTCGTAAAGATTTGGTCAAATACAGGTAATACTGCTTCTGTCGCTGGTACGAAACAACCAATTTGTGACATAACCGTTACAAGTGCTAACTGTCTCATATACGTACTTTTACCAGACATGTTCGGTCCTGTAATTAAAAAGACATCCATCTCCTCTGGCATAATACAATCATTCGGTACATACAATTTCCCGTTCAATACTTTTTCAACGACAGGATGACGACCATCTTTAATAAAGATTTCACGCTTCGTTGTTAGTACAGGTTTTACAAACTGTTCTTCTTCACTAACTGTCGCAAAACTTTGCAGTACGTCTAATTCACTAATTACTTTTGCTAAATGTTGTAATTTCGGAATAAATACTTTTACTTCTTCACGAAGCGCTGTAAATAAATCGTATTCTAGTTGTACAATTTTTTCTTCTGCTTCTAAAATTAACGTTTCTTTTTCTTTCAGTTCATCTGTAATGAAACGTTCAGCATTAGCAAGCGTTTGTTTTCGTTCGTAGCGGCCTTCTGGAAGTGCTGCAAGATTCGCCTTCGTCACTTCAATGTAGTAGCCGAAAATACGGTTGTACCCGATTTTTAACGATTTAACTCCTGTAATATCACGCTCTCGTTTTTCAAGCTCAGCGATCCACGTTTTTCCGTTTTTACTAACGTAACGATATTGATCAAGCTTGTCATTATAACCGTCTTTAATAATATCTCCATCTTTAATAGAAAGCGGTGGGTTTTCTTGAATACTTCTTCCTAGTAATTCAGTTAAGCTCTCACATGGATCTGCGCCTTGAATTAACCTTGCTGCATAAGCATTATCTAACAAACTAATCGCTTCTAAAATAGCTGGTACTTGAAGTAAAGATCGTCTTAACTGTAATAAGTCCCGTGCATTGACATTACCAAATGCAACTTTTCCTGCTAAACGTTCTAAATCATATACTTCTTTTAATTTTTCTTTTAAATCTTCACGTAAGAAGTAATCATTTACAAATGTTTCAACCATTTCTAAACGCTCTTCAACTTTTTCTTTCTGAATAAGTGGACGTTCCATCCACTGTTTTAACATACGACCACCCATAGCTGTTTTTGTTTTATCCAATAGCCATAATAATGATCCTGTTTTTTCTTTCGTTCGAAGTGTTTCCGTCAGCTCTAAATTTCGCTTTGAATGCACATCAATTTTCATAAATTGATTCGTATAATAAATTTCTACAGGTTGTAAATGATCTAATGAACGTTTTTGCGTTCTTATCACATAGTTAAATAAGCGTCCAATTGCTTTAATTAACTTTGCTTGCGAAACATTTTTCACAAGATGTTCTAATCCTTCAGGAATTGCCGTTGCATCTTCATATGAAATTGTCATTTGTAACGTTTCAGTTAATTTATTTAATTCATCTTTAGAAAATGAAGAATCTACAACAATTTCTTTCGAACCAGTTGCATACACTTCCAATAAAATATCTTCTACTGAACCAGTCAATAACGTTACTGTATTTTGTCCAGTCGTTAAATCATTACAAGCTAAAGCATATGATCCATCTTCAAAATGTGTTAATGCGGCTAAGAAGTTGTTTTCTTTCTCATCAATTGTACGCCCTTCCATCATCGTTCCTGGCGTAATTAGTTGTACTACTTCACGGCGCACTACACCTTTAGCTGTTTTTGGATCTTCCACTTGCTCACAAACAGCAACTTTATATCCTTTTTCAACAAGTTGTTCAATATAGTTTTTAGCTGCATGATGCGGTACACCGCACATCGGTATACGATCACTACTGCCACCATCTCGGCTCGTTAATGTAATCTCAAGTTCATGAGCTGCTTTAACGGCATCTTCAAAGAACATTTCATAAAAATCGCCTAATCGGAAAAATAAAAAGGCATCTTGATAGTCTGCCTTAACCTTTAAATATTGCTGTATCATAGGGGTATATTGCGTCATACTTTTCCTCCATAATTCTTACATAGTAATCAATTTTCATATATGTCACATTTCACGGACATCCATATCTCCTATTTCAGGAGTCTATCTTCATTATAACATATTTCATAAAGAATCATGTTCATTCAGCGCCACTTATGTAAAGTAAAAAGCTAGGAAGAACTTCTCCCTAGCTTTCTATTACTCTTCTTCTGCATCAACGATAAAGTTCGGATCTAATTCTTCAAATTCATCATCAGCAATTTGGAAATCATCATCTGATTCTACGCAGCCTTCAGGATTTACACTTACACAAATTTTCGTTTCTCCAACTACTTCTGTTACAAATTCACGTTCTACAGTTACAACAATTTTATTACCGTTTGGTGATACAAGCGCTTCTAAACAATTTGGTGGCTGAATAACACGAGCAATAATTTCTAAATCGTCACCAGAAAAGTTTTTATCACGATAACCAATGCTTACTTCGTCCGTGTAGTTCACGCGTTCTGTTACAACTTCAGTCTTTGTATTTCCATCAAATGAATACCAAGTGTTCACATCATAGAAACCTTCAATTTCCACATGCTTCCCATTCTTTCTTGCTTCGTACGAGTGGTTAATTACCCAGCACCCTAAAATACTTGTTGGTTCATTATTCGATTCACATGTATGCGTTGACTTTGTATACTTACGTCCTTTTCCAACCACTGCTTTTGTAATAATCTCTCTAAATTCGGACATTCGTAACCCTCCTCAATCACTATTCACTTAATCATATGCGTGACAATAGCGGAATGTGTCATTCTTTTTTTGAGAAGAACTTACGTTTAATCAACTAAAAAAAAGAGATGTCAATATGACATCTCTTTAACAACCACAATTTCCTTTTTTACTTTCTACCGCTGCGCCAGTTTCACCCTTAAGTACATCGCCACCAGTTGAAATTAATATTTCATCTGTTACGTTGTTAGAAATTGTACTAGCAACTAACTGTAATAAGTCATTTACATATGTTTGTGAAGATTTAAATTCTTGTACGACTGGAATACTGTCTAACTTATCTTGCAATGCATCAATTTCAGCTTCTACCTTTTTTAAAGCTTCCCACTTCCCGTAATGCTGCAAGTTTACTGCTTGTTTTTGCAGTGCTTTAATTTCATCGATTGCGCGCTTTACATTTTCATTTTTATGAATTTGCGCCTCTGCTTTCTTAAAAAAATCAACTTCTTCTGTTTCAGAAATCATTTTTGCTAATTCTTTTGCTTGTTCAACAATGTCATCTTTCGAATATACTTTCATCTATTATTTCACCTCAATCGGCTCTTCAACTAATTCCCCGTTAAGAGACCAAGTTTTTGCTTCCGTTACTTTTACTTTCACAAGCTGACCAATTAAAGATTTTGAAGCGACGAAGTTTACAAGTTTATTCGTGCGAGTATAACCTGCAAGTACTTCCGGATTATTTTTACTTTCCCCATCAACTAACACTTCTACAATTTGACCTTTGTAACGACTATTCTTTTCAATTGCCAACGTATTTACTAGTGTATTTAAGCGTTGAAGACGTTCTTTCTTCACTTCCATAGGTACATTATCTTTCATTTTTGCAGCTGGTGTACCTTCGCGAGGAGAATAAATAAATGTAAAGGCAGTATCAAATCCTACTTCACGATATAACGACATCGTTTCTTCAAATTGCTCATCTGTTTCATTTGGGAAACCAACGATAATATCTGTTGTTAATACTGCATCTGGAATTGCTTCTTTAATTTTTCTTACAAGTTCTAAATAATGCTCACGTGAATATTTACGCGCCATAATTTTCAGCATATCTGTACTTCCAGATTGAACTGGTAAATGGATATGTTCTACTAAGTTGCCACCTTTGCCAAGCACTTCAATTAAGTGATCATCGAAATCACGTGGATGGCTCGTTGTAAAACGAATACGGGCAATATCAACTTTACGAAGTTCGTCCATTAAATCACCAAGACCGTATTCTACATCTTCAAAGTCTTTACCATATGCATTTACGTTCTGTCCAAGTAATGTAATTTCTTTATAACCATTCGCAGCTAAATGACGAATCTCTTGGATAATATCTTCTGGACGTCTGCTCCGCTCTTTTCCGCGCGTATACGGTACAATACAATACGTACAGAACTTATCACAGCCATACATAATATTTACCCAAGCTTTAATATCACCACGACGTACTTTCGGAAGGTTTTCAATTACGTCGCCTTCCTTTGACCATACTTCAACTACCGTCTCTTTCGAGAACATCGCATCTTTTAGAATGTACGGTAATCTATGAATATTATGCGTTCCAAATACCATATCTACATGCTGATTTTTTTGCATAATTTTATTTACAACAGATTCTTCTTGAGACATACAACCACATACACCAATTAAAAGGTCCGGATTTCTTCGCTTTAGTGACTTTAAATGGCCTAGTTCACCAAACACTTTATTTTCAGCATTTTCACGAATTGCACAAGTATTTAATAAAACTACATCTGCATCCTCAGTCGAAAAAGTTGGTTCATATCCAAGCGTTGTGAAAATACCTGCCATTACTTCCGTATCATGCTCATTCATTTGACAACCATATGTACGAATATAGAACTTTCTTCCTGTACCAAAATTGCGAAACTCTTCAGGTAAGCCAAAATCCCGTTCAATTTTAACTTCTTCTTTCCCTCGCTTTTTCGCATCCTTTAAGGAAGGTGGTTGATATACACTTTCAAAGTATTTACTATAATCTTTCTCTTCTTTTTTCGTAGAGGAATTTGCTTGTTGACTTGCTAATCGTTGTTGCTCGTTCATCGGTAATCTCCTTTCACCCTTAACTATACACACTCTATAGTCCATTTTAATGCGCCTAGACTCACCTCAAAAATGGTTAGATAGCTTGAGAGATAACTTGTCCTTTGAAACTTGAGTAATCAATCTAATCATTCATAAGAATGAAGTCTTCCCCACGCAAATAGACATTCCCTTTTTATTATTTCTTGTTGTCCTACCCAAAAGCATATTGCTTTATCCCTATAAACATTACCATAGTATGACCTGTTTCGCCAATTTTAACAATACAGAGGCCCTTTATTATCTTACATTTCATAAGCAATGAACTTTCCATTTTCATACAACGATTTATATATTATTTTACCATTCTGAATTTTCTAAGTAAATAAGACTACCCTATATTTTTCTAATAAAAAAAGGTTGCCACATGGCAACCTCCTCTTCTTATATTACATAAATTCAGCAACAAGCTCATCAAACATTTTCTGATCCATATTTAAATCAGATTTCACTAAAGGCTCTTCACTATAGCCTTTAACAAGTTCTTGATATGATGGTTGCTTAGTATTTTGATAAATTAAACCTGTTACTAAACCGTTATTTTCCATTAAAGTTTGCATAGCCATCATGCGATTAGATGGATCATATCCCTCTACTGTGCTTAGTTTCGTTAAATTCTCTTTAAACCAATCGTAGGTATTTACTTTATTGTAAGTAACACATGGGCTAAATACGTTAATTAATGAAAATCCTTTATGGTTAATACCAGCTTCAATAATTTGTGTTAATTCTTTTAAATCACTCGAAAAGCTTTGCGCCACAAATGTCGCACCAGCTGTTAAAGCCATTTCCATTACATTTAGTGATGGTTCAATTGAACCTTGCGGTGTGCTTTTCGTTTTAAATCCAGCTTCACTACGTGGTGAAGTTTGCCCTTTTGTTAACCCGTAAATTTGGTTATCCATTACGATGTACGTAATATCGATATTACGACGAATAGAATGGATTGTATGTCCCATACCAATCGCAAATCCATCACCATCACCACCTGAAGCGATGACTGTTAAATCACGATTTGCCATTTTTACACCTTGTGCAATCGGAAGGGCACGACCATGAATACTATGCACACCATATGAATTAATATAACCTGAAATACGGCCTGAACAGCCAATACCAGAAATAACAGCAAGTTCATCTGGATTTAAACCAACGTTAGCTGCCGCACGTTGAATTGCAGCTTGCACTGAGAAGTCTCCGCAACCTGGGCACCAGTTTGGCTTTACACTGTTACGAAAGTCCTTAAATGTTGCCATTTAATACAACCCCTTTTTTGCATTCGTTGTAAATCTCTTTCGGCAAGAATGGGTTTCCATCATATTTTAAAAGACTAGAAATTTTCTCACCATTACCAAGATTCATTTTCATAATGTTAGCAAGCTGACCTGTTGCATTGTTTTCTACTACTACAACACGCTTCGCCTTTTTCACAAGTGGATCGATTTCAGCTGTTGGGAACGGGTGAATTAAACGTACATGAGCATGGTTTACTTTCATACCCTCTTGTTCTAAACGCGTCATTGCCTCTTCGATCGCACCACGAGTTGAGTTAAATCCAACAAGCAATACGTCTGCTTCTTCATGCTTAACATTTTTATAAACAGGGGTATTAAACTTCAAGTTTTCCATTTTACGGAAACGTTTGTCCATTTGATCTTTACGGTTTATTGCTGATTCCGATGGTTTTCCAGTTTCATCATGTTCTACACCTGTAACATGGTGAACACCATTTTTCATACCAGGTAAAACACGCGGTGAAACGCCGTCTTCAGTTACTTCATAACGCTTGAAGTATGCTTTATTTTCACGTTCTGGTAATTCCGCTTCTAAATCAAGCTTACCACGACGAATTTCCACTTTATCTAATTTAAGTGGTTCTACTGTTTGTTTTCCTAACGAAAGCTGTAAATCTGTTAAGAAAATAACAGGAACTTGATATTCTTCAGATAAGTTAAATGCTTCTACAATGTCATAGAAAGCTTCTTCAACTGTACTTGGCGCCATTACGATTTTTGGAATTTCACCATGCGTACCGTAAATCATCGCCATTAAGTCAGACTGTTCTTGTTTCGTTGGTAATCCCGTACTTGGACCACCACGTTGTGTATCAACAATTACTAATGGAGTTTCTGTAATACCTGCTAAACCGATTGCTTCCATCATTAATGAAAGACCAGGACCAGCAGATGCAGTTAATGTACGAACACCAGCATAGTTTGCACCGATTGCCATTGTACAAGCTGCGATTTCATCCTCAGTTTGGATTACTGTTCCGCCGACTTTCGGTAATTTTTTAATTAAGTATTCCATAATTTCTGATGCAGGTGTGATTGGGTATGCTGACATAAAACGAGCACCACCAGCTACCGCACCAAATGCGATTGCGTCGTTTCCAATCATAAACATGCGTTTTTTACCATCAGCTTTTTCAAGCTGCATCATGTTTACTTTCTCACCTAGTAATTCTTTCATATATTGAGAGCCGCGTTTAATTGCGTCCATATTCTTTTGAACGACTTGCTCTCCTTTACGACCAAAGATTTCTTCAACAACATCTAAATAAGCTGTTTCGTCTAATCCTAATACTGCACTTGATGCTCCAACAGCAACCATGTTTTTCATTAATGATGTGCCTAATTCTGAAGCAATATCTGTAAACGGTATCACATATAGATTTACATCTGTATTATCAGGTATTGTTGGATTAAATTTCGCATCCGCAACTACAATTCCACCTGGACGTAGTTCGTGGAAGTTAAAATCAATTGTTTCTTGGTCAAAAGCAATTAAAATATCTAAATCATCTGAGATCGCTCGTACTTCTGTTGTACTTACACGAATTTTATTATTTGTATGGCCGCCTTTTATACGTGATGAGAAGTGGCGGTAACCGTATAGGTAATATCCTAATCGGTTTAATGCAATACAGAAGATTTCTCCTGTACTTTCAATTCCTTCACCTTGTTGGCCTCCAACTTTCCATGAAAGTTGACTAATCATCTCCTACACCCCTTTTGGCTGCATTCATTGTAGTGTATTTTTTTACAGTAATAGTTTAGCATTTTTTATGCAAATAAACTACAACGGACGCAAATTATGCCTCTTCTGATTTCCCTGAATCTTTAGTATAAAGCTATTTTGTTTTTCATTCTAGTATTAGGTCTTAAAAAAAGCAATAAAATCAAATGAATTAATTTTAATTATTCTGAATTTTAAACCAAAAACTTAAAAACTCATATGTTCAACAAAATTATCATATAAAAATCTTTCTACAGTAGATGCAGCATAGTATTTATAAAGCTCATTCATGACATTTTCATAATCTCGGTAGGCAGATACATTGACAACCGTATCTACAATCCCATCAAAATCTGAACCAAACCCTATATTGTTTTCTCCACCTAGCGAGCAAATATATTCGATATGTTTTACTATATCTGTTATATTTGCTTGTCTTTCACTTGTTAGAAACTGCGGTACAAAAGTAACACCGATTATGCTATTTCTCTGTATAAGCGCTTTAATTTGTTCGTCATTTAAATTGCGTGGATGCTCACACAGTTTATAACAATTTGAGTGGGATGCAATTGGGTTATTTGCAATTTCTATCACATCCCAAAAACTTCTCTCATTTAAATGTGATAGATCCGTCCATAATTGCAAAGTATTCAACTCTTGTACAACTTGTCTACCAACAGTAGTTAAACCTGCTCCACGCGTCTCTAGCGCCCCATCAGCTAACAAATTCGCATAGTTCCATGTTAATCCGAAAGAACGTACACCTAACCGATAAAACAAACGTAATTTCATCGCTTCTTTGCCAATTGCTTCGCACCCTTCTAACGTTAATAGCGCGCCAACCTCGTCTTGTTTTAATCTATTTATATCCTCTTTCGTTCGGATAAATCTCACACCTGGTAGCGATAGAATTTCATTATAAAAAATATCTATCATTTGTAATGCCGCTTCAAATCGTTTTTCATACGTCACTGTTTCTGGCACATATATTGCAAAACATTGTATACTTCCTTGTCTTTCCTTTAACTGTTGAAATGTAATATGTAATTGCGGATCGTTTTTAAAATTCTTTTTTCCCTTTGCACTCCATAACTGAAAGAGCACATCACAATGAGCATCAAAAATTTTCATTTTCATTCCTCCATTATAAAAACAACCTGTTTGCATACTGCAAACAGGTTGTTTAAACTTAACGAGGTTCTACAATTAATTTTATTGCTGTACGCTCTTCGCCATCAATCATAATATCTGTAAACGCTGGGATACAAATTAGGTCCAAACCACTAGGCGCTACAAACCCTCTTGCAATTGCTACTGCCTTTACCGCTTGGTTTAATGCACCTGCACCAATAGCTTGAATTTCTGCTGTTCCGCGTTCGCGAATAACACCTGCAAGTGCACCAGCTACAGAATTAGGGACCGACGTTGCTTTAACTTTTAATATTTCCATTCCGCGTTTCCTCCTCGTTTCTTTAAAAAGTATTAGCAATTATTTCACTTTAACTTATATTCACGAGGAATGGCGCGTATTCCTGCTAAATTTTCGTAATTTTTCTAAAAAATTAAAATATAATAACTTATCTAAAATTTAACGGAAATTTACTCAAAAAATGGTTGATCGTCATTAATTAAAATGCGCTCAATTTTCTTTGCTTTTCCTGTATTTGGATCCACATCAATTAACACTGCACTTAATTGCGTTCTACCACTTGTTACTTCAAATCGTACCGGTAAGTTCGTTAAAAACTTCTTCAATACTGCTTCTCGGTCCATACCTAAAATTCCATCATATGGCCCTGTCATCCCAACATCTGTAATATATGCCGTTCCGCTTGGTAAAATACGGTTATCCGCTGTAGGGACATGCGTATGCGTACCTACTACTGCTGTAGCACGTCCATCTACATACCAACCTAGCGCTTGTTTTTCACTTGTAGTCTCCGCATGGAAATCAATAAAGATAATATTCGTACGTTTTTTCGCAATATTAATTAATTCATCCACTTTACGGAATGGACAATCAATCGGAGGAAGGAAAGTACGCCCCTGTAAGTTAATAACTGCAACTTCTGTTCCATTACAGTTCACAAAGATAAGTCCTTTTCCTGGAGTTCCTTCTGGGAAGTTAGCTGGTCTTGCAAGATATTTTGCATCATCGATGAATTCAAATACTTCACGATTATCCCAAGCATGGTTTCCAAGTGTAACTGCTTGTGCCCCACACTCTAAAAAGTTTCGATATATTTTTTCTGTAATCCCACGGCCACCTGCTGCGTTTTCTCCATTAATGATTGTTACTGTAGGTGTATATTTTTTCTTTAATGCCGGTACGTATTGTTGAATCATACCTCTACCAGGAGATCCTACTACATCCCCAACAAATAATATTCTCATATGTCTTACCCTTTCTATGTACTGCATTTTTTATTGCTATAGCATTAAGGAAATTCCTTATAATATGTTTATTATAAGTTTGTTTCACTTTTACGCTATATAACTAACTGTCTTTATTTTATCCAATTCCAACACAAAAAAATAAAGTGGTGTTTCACCACTTTATTTTGCGTATTCCACTGCACGTGTTTCACGAATAACAGTTACTTTAATATGTCCTGGGTAATCCAGTTCATTTTCAATACGTTTTCGGATATCACGAGCTAAACGATGAGCTTCTAAGTCATCGATTGTATCTGGTTTTACCAAAATACGAACTTCACGTCCTGCTTGAATTGCAAATGATTTTTCAACGCCTTCATAAGACTCTGAAATCTCTTCTAACTTTTCAAGACGACGAATGTAGTTTTCAAGCGTTTCACTACGAGCTCCCGGTCTTGCAGCTGATAAAGCATCTGCTGCTGCAACTAAAACTGCAATGATAGAAGTTGGTTCTGTGTCACCATGGTGAGATGCGATACTGTTTATAACTACAGGATGCTCTTTATATTTCGTTGCGAGTTCAACACCAATTTCAACGTGGCTACCTTCTACTTCATGGTCAATCGCTTTTCCGATATCATGTAATAGACCAGCACGTCTTGCTAGTTTTTCATCCTCACCAAGCTCTGCTGCCATAAGTCCAGTTAAATATGCAACTTCCATAGAGTGTTTTAAGACGTTTTGTCCATAACTTGTACGGTATTTTAAACGACCTAAAATTTTAATTAAATCTGGGTGTAATCCGTGAACACCCACTTCAAACGTTGTTTGCTCTCCGACTTCGCGAATATACTCGTCCACTTCACGTCTTGATTTTTCGACCATCTCTTCAATACGCGCTGGGTGAATACGTCCGTCCTGTACTAGTTTATCAAGAGCGATACGAGCTGTTTCACGACGAATTGGATCGAATCCAGAAAGAATTACCGCCTCTGGTGTATCATCGATAATTAAGTCAATACCCGTTAACGTTTCTAACGTACGAATATTACGACCTTCACGCCCGATAATACGTCCCTTCATTTCGTCATTTGGAAGATTTACAACCGAAACGGTTGTTTCAGCAACATGATCAGCTGCACATCTTTGCATTGCAAGAGATAAAATCTCTTTTGCTTTCTTATCCGCTTCTTCTTTCGCGCGAACTTCACTTTCTTTTACCATAACAGCGATTTCATGAGAAACTTCATTTTCTACTTTACCAAGAATAATTGCTTTCGCTTGTTCGCGTGTCAGATTGGAAATGCGCTCTAATTCTGTTTGTTGCTTTTGAACTAACTCTCCCACTTTGCTTTCCAACTCTTCAATCTGTTGTTGTCTCGCTACAAGAGATTCCTCTTTCTTCTCTAACTGCTGCTCGCGTTTATCGAGCGTTTCGTCTTTACGATCAAGGTTCTCTTCTTTTTGCATTAAACGATTTTCTTGTTTTTGTAATTCGCTTCTACGGTCACGAATTTCTAATTCAGCTTCTGTACGAAGTGTATGAATTTCATCCTTTGCTTCTAAAAGCGCTTCTTTCTTAAGTGCTTCAGCCTCACGATTCGCTTCGTCTAAAATACGTTTCGCTTCATTAGCCGCACCATTAATCTTCGCTTCAGCAATAGACTTTCGAACAAAAAAGCCAACAACTGCACCGACTGTTGTTGCAAGCAAAATGGAGATGAGTATCCAAACTGTACTACTCATGATTTCACCTCCCCTTGCTATGAATGAAAAAAGACTGTCGGCATGTACATTAAATTACAATATACAGCAAAGACCGTCGTCCCGCTTTTTTAAGGGACTTTCTTCATTTCACAATTAAAATGTCATATTATTATTTCGGTAAGATTTAAACCTTACTCCGAATATTACTTCTCTTCTTGAGAAGAGTATATCGTATATAAGAAAAAATATACATTCTCATTGTATCTATCGTAATTTTCATTGTCAAGCGTTGTCTACTTTTACTTTCTTTACCTTCAGTCCTTAATGTTATCTGAATTTGAAAAATTGATAGCATACTATCCTGGAAAACCTTAGTAAATACCATTTTATTCCCTTAAAACGTATGAATATTCCTCTTTACACATCCCATTTGAGTCAAAAAAATATTTTAACCACTACGATAGATACCCCTTTAATAGAAGGTAAAAAAATAAAAGACACGGGACCCGTGTCTTTTATTTTTTAATCTTGAAGAGTTGCATCTTCCGTGTCTTCCACACCAGAATCTTCACCAATTCCGTGATGATCACGAACAAAGAAGGCAATTTCCTCTCTTAAGTCCGTATTCTCTTTTAAGAATTGCTTCGAATTTTCACGACCTTGTCCTAAACGTTCTTCATTATAAGAATACCAAGCACCGCTCTTTTGAACGATATCAAGCTCAGAAGCCATATCCAAGATTTCACCCTCTCTTGAAATACCTTCTCCGTACATAATATCAACTTCAGCAACACGGAATGGTGGCGCTACTTTATTTTTCACTACTTTTACTTTTGTTTTATTACCAACGATGTCGTTACCTTGCTTTAATTGCTCCGCACGACGCACTTCAAGACGGACAGTTGAATAGAATTTCAACGCACGACCACCTGGAGTTGTTTCTGGGTTTCCGAACATAACCCCAACTTTTTCACGAATTTGGTTAATAAAGATTGCAATTGTTTTTGATTTGTTGATTGCTCCTGAAAGCTTACGAAGTGCTTGTGACATTAAACGTGCTTGTAAACCTACGTGTGAGTCACCCATGTCGCCTTCAATCTCTGCTTTCGGTACAAGAGCTGCTACAGAGTCAATTACGATAATGTCAACCGCACCACTTCGTACAAGAGCTTCCGCGATTTCTAATCCTTGCTCCCCTGTATCAGGCTGTGATAATAGTAATTCATCTATGTTAACGCCTAATTTTTGTGCATATACAGGATCCATTGCGTGCTCCGCATCGATGAATGCTGCTTGTCCACCTTGACGTTGTACTTCTGCAATTGCATGTAATGAAACTGTCGTTTTACCTGAACTTTCAGGTCCGTAAATTTCGATAATACGGCCACGTGGGTATCCGCCTACCCCTAATGCCACATCAAGTGCTAAAGAACCACTTGAAATTGTAGAAATTCTACGTTCCGCTTGTTCTCCTAATTTCATAATTGAACCTTTACCAAATTGCTTCTCTATTTGTTTTAACGCCATATCTAATGCCGCTTGACGATCACTCATTCAAAATTCCTCCTTAACTGAATTGCTAATCTTATTATACCTATTTTCAATTCAATTTGCCAACAAAAATCGAACATTTATTCGTTTTTTTTATTTTCCATTACATAAATACGTAATTTAACTATAAAAAAAGCTAGAAGAAACTTATATCTCTTCTAGCTTTTTATATAAATGATAAAATCCATATTTTGTCGAGCGTTCTCTAATTTGTTGACGACTTCCACTTAAATTAAGAGGAAAAACTGCAGTTTGTTCACCTTTAATCGCCAATCCAACAAATACTGTTCCTGGCTCTTTCTGTTCTGAAGCATCTGGCCCTGCTACCCCAGTGAAACTAATTCCGATATCCGCTTTTAATAAATCCTTAACATTTTCAGCAAGATAACGAGCACATTCTTTACTAACTGCACCATCAGTATGCAACACTTCTTCAGGCACACGCAATACATGTTGCTTCACATCATTATGATAACAAATGACACCGCCTTTAAATACAGAAGAAACACCAGCATTTTCAGTTACTTGATTTCCAAAAAGACCACCTGTTAAACTTTCTGCACATGCTAAAGTTAACCCTTTTCTCTTCAATAACTCGATTGCCTTATAATGCAAAAATTCTTGGTCATATCCGTAGAAAAATTCTCCTACCCTTTCTAAAATCAAATCTTCCACATGTTGAATTAGTTTCTCCGCTTCGCTAACATTTTGATGCTTAGCGGTTAAACGTAATGTCACTTCTCCATCATTTGCTAGCGGGGCGATTGTTGGGTTTGTTTGTCCATCAATTAAATCTTGAACTTTCACCTCTAATTGGGACTCCCCGATACCGAAGAAACGAAGCACACGGGAATAAATGTTTTCTCCTGTTGTAAAATTACGTAAAAAAGGCTCCACGTAACTTACATACATTGGTTTCATTTCTTTTGGCGGCCCTGGTAATAAAATATAAACTTTTCCGTTCTTATTTACCCCCATACCAGGCGCCATACCGTGGTCATTTGCAAATACTGTTGCTCCATTTAAGACGAGCGCTTGCTTTTTATTATTCTCCGTAAATTCACGGCCTGTACGCTTAAAGTAATTACTTATTAAGGCTAATGCCTTTTCATCATACACAAGCGCTTCATCTAAACTAGCCGCTATCGTTTCTTTCGTTAAATCATCTTTTGTCGGTCCTAATCCACCTGTAAAAATAAGTATATCAGCACGTTCTTCCGCAGCTTCAATCGCCTTTTGCAGTCGCTTATTATTATCACCAACAACAGTATGATAGTACACGTTAATTCCAATTGAAGCTAACTTTTCAGATAAAAACTGGGCATTTGTATTTGCAATTTGTCCAAGTAATAATTCAGTTCCAACCGCAATAATCTCAGCATTCATCCTAATTCCCCCATAAACTTCTATTTTGAGTTTACAAAAGCAGCTCTATTTTTCCAGAAATAATCCCATCCTGAAATAACAGTAAAGATTAATGCAATCCATATGAAGATATCAGCAACTGGAATATGGATTAAATTTAAAGGTACATCGTGTAATAAATATGCTGCAATCGCAATAATTTGTGTCCATGTCTTAATTTTCCCTAGCTGATTTGCCGCAACTACTTCCCCTGTTCCAGCAAGTACAAGACGTAAACCTGTTACAGCAAACTCACGACTGATAATTACAATAACAATCCAAGCCGGTACATATTGCATCTCTACCAATGTAATAAGTGCTGCTGAAACAAGTAATTTATCAGCTAATGGGTCAAGAAACTTTCCTAAATTCGTTACAAGATTATACTTTCTTGCGTAATGTCCATCAATCCAATCTGTAGCTGAAGCAATGATAAAGATAAGTGCCCCTACTAAATGTTGAATTGGCAAATCAACATCACCAATTTTGTATGAACCCCAATCAAAGGGCGCTAACATAATTACCATAAAAATTGGAATTAAGAAGATTCTAGATATTGTAATTTTATTTGGTAAATTCACAGCTATTCCTCCATCATATCAAAAACATTTGTTCATCGAAAAAAAAGTCATCGAAAAAAAAGTCATCGAAGCGATGACTGTTATTGTGCAGGTTGCTCTATCCCTTGGTTTTTAATCACCAATCTTTGGTGATATTCTTTTTGTGGATCTAACGGGAAAGCAAGCACTTGGCCATTCAGTTTAATTTCAACATTCGGTGCACTTCCAATATTAAGTCGTACTTCTTTTAATGTTGATACATCGCGTTTCTCTGTTTGACCGCTTTGTACTGTAGTGTTTAGAATTTCGTTACCCGCATCATCCTTAACATCTACATAACTTGCACCCTTCGCTGAAATTTCCAATTCTAACGTTTTATTATTATGAATTTCCAAAGTAGATACCTTACCAGTTGTTCCAACTACTTTCACTTCTTGCTGTCCAGTTGGTGGTGCTGGCTGCTCCTCTTTCTTTGGTTCTTCTTTCTTTGGTTCTTCTTTCTTTGGTTCTTCTTTCTTTGGCTCTTCTTTCTTTGGCTCTTCCGCTTTCTTCGTATCTAACGGAGAATCTTTCGCTTTTTGAACTTCAATTTTCTCACTTTGAGCACTCGGAACTTTTTCATCATCTTTTCCAGTTAACGCTTGAAACACAAACCAGATTACGACTCCAACCGCGATTACTAACAGCGCAACTAAGATTTTCGGCATGTGATCTGCAACTGGCCATGATGAAGATTTTTGCATTGTTTCTTGTGTTTTTTGTCCCGTTGATACTTGTGGAACTTCACGCCTTTCAGATTGTGGTATCGTACTCTGATGTTCTACAAGCAGTTCCTCTCCATTTAATCCAACAGCATCTGCGTATTGTTTAATGAATGCACGCGCATAAAAAGCTCCTGGCAATACATCATAATTGCCTTCTTCAATTGCCACTAGATGGCGTTTTTGAATTTTTGTAATTTCATGCAGCTGATCAATAGACAAGCCTTTCGCTTCTCTTGCTTCTTTCAGCTTTTGTCCCAATTCCGTCACTACTAACACCTCAATATTTCTTTAAAAGTCAAACATAGAGAAATTATTTTGCGTACCTTGCTCAATTTCATCTACTAAATTATATTGAATTTCTTCATCATAATCGTTACGCAACTCGATAATATAATCAAAATCATCCAATGTGTATTCTGACTGACTCACAAATACATCAGGATGTTCCACAACTTTCGTTGCAGGCAATCTCATAATTTCACGAACGAGCTGCCAATGTCTTTCGTTGGCACGCTTCGTTGACACAATTCCATCTAGGATGAAAATATTGTCATCGCTATACTCATCTTCAATTAATTGACTACGAACAGTTTGCTTAATAAGAGTAGATGATACAAATAACCACCTTTTATTTGCACAAACACTTGCAGCAACAATGGATTCTGTTTTTCCGACACGAGGCATTCCGCGTATCCCAATTAGTTTATGGCCTTCTTTTTTCATAATTTCTGCCATAAAGTCTACAAGTAAGCCTAATTCATCACGCACAAATCGAAATGTTTTCTTATCATCTGCATCTCGTTGTATGTACCTACCATGCCTAACCGCTAGCTTATCTCTTAGCTTGGGCGGACGATATTTCGTTACCGTTATGTTATCCATCGTATTTAAAATTGATTCAAGTCTAGAGATTTGCTCTTGATTATCACACATAAGAAGTAACCCACGTCGTGCATTATCTACACCATTAATTGTGACAATATTAATGCCGAGCATACCGATTAACGAAGAAACGTCACCAAGCAAGCCAGGTCGGTTTTTATGTATTTCATATTCAAAATACCATTCAATCATCCAAGATCACTCCCCTTGCTTACTTTACACCTACGTACTATATTATATGATTTCACCTTAATAGGGAAGCTAAATGTATAATCTATCCTGTGTAATTATTATACAAAAAAAGTAGAGAGGAGAATCTCCTCTCTACTTTTACTTATGTTGTACAAACTTAACCATTAAGTTTGCAATTGTATGTTGCTCCTGTTCATCAGCAACTTTCCAAAGCTCAGCTAATAATTTCTCTTGGTCATTGCGCCCTTCTACTTCATTAGCAAGGTAGTCGCCAACACGAAATGCCATATCTGATACCGCACCGCCGTCTAAACCTTTTCCTTGCGCTTGCTCTAAACGATCTCCTAAAAAGCTCTTCCACTGATCAAAATTATCTAATACTGACATAATTAAGCACCTCACTATTGAGTAATAAAATCATCCTTAATTTGTGCAACTGTTCATTTTTTATGTAAGAAATTTTTAGCAGTGCCAACCGCCATTCACTCCGATGATTTGTCCAGTTATGTATGATGCTCCTGGTGATACGAGGAATGAAACTGTTTTTGCTACTTCTTCTGGTAATCCTATTCTACCTAATGGTATATCTTCAGCAATTCCCATTTTATCTTCTTCAGAAAAAACACTTAACATTTCCGTTTCAATTGCTCCTGGTGCTACTGCATTCACACGTAATCCACTTAAAGAAACTTCTTTCGCTAAAGCTTTCACATATGAATTTTGCGCCCCTTTTACCATTGAATACAGCACTTCACAAGAAGCCCCTATTTGTCCCCATATAGATGAAATAATTACAATATTACCACTTCTCCTCTCGATCATAGGCGGAAGTGCCATTGAAAGTAATTTATATACGTTCTTCACTTGAAGTTCTACCATATAACCCAATTCTTCGTTTGTTACATCTGTTACTAGTCCAAAAATACTCTTCCCAGCTGCGTATACAATAACATCAATAGGGTGTTCAATTTGTCCCCACAATTGCTCTGCTCCATCACTAGAAGCCAAATTCGCTTGAACAGGGATAACTTCTCCCCATGCTTTCTGCAATTCCAATACCTTTCCTTCACTGTTATTGTAATGAACATAAACTGTATATCCATCTTGAATTAATTGTTTCGAAATAGCAGAGCCAATCCCTCCGCTCCCTCCAGTTACTAACGCATACTTTTTCATAAATTCCCTCTCTTATCTCTACAAGTTCAATTTTCACACAACTAAATAATACCCTCATCTTACAATTTTTCAATGATAAGATGAGGGTATCTTTAAAATGTTATTTTTTCGGTAACACCTGACAAACACTCATTTTTTCTTCTGATAACAATAATTTTGCTACTTCTTGTAAGTCTTGAACCGTCAGCCCTTCTAATACAGTCAATGCATCAAATAGACTAGATTCATTAAACGCATATCGTGTAAATTGATTTGCAATATATTCTGGTGAATTCAACGAGCGTAAAAAACCACCAATTTTCTTTTTCTTCACTCGTTCTAATGCCGCCGCATCTAATTGATCATAATCTGTTTTTAATAAAATATCTTTTAAACGATCTGCCAATTCATCAGGTTGTTTCGTATCACCACCAACCATTGCAAAACCGAAGTTATTTTCTTCTGTATAGTCATACGAGAATGAATCATCAATAAGTCCTTCATTATATAAAGCTTCGTAATGAACAGAACTTTTTCCAAATAAATAATCTAAGAGTAACGTAAGCGCAATTTCTTGTTTTAAAAGCGCTTGCCCCTTTTCTTTTAAATTAGTCGCTTTAATACCAACTAAACATTTCGGTGTTTGCACAGGCATTGAAATAATTTTTTTCTTTTCATTTACCTCATTTGGTTCCTCTTCAAATGAACGCACAATTTCTGGCTGGTTTTTATAATCTTTTTCCGCTTGATTTTCACGTACTAAATCCATTGTTTTCTCTGGATCAATTGCACCCACAACAAATAATAACATATTGCTCGGATGATAAAATGTTTCATAACATTCATATAATAAATCTTTCGTAATTTTACTAATAGATTCGATTGTGCCTGCAATATCAATTTTAATTGGGTGTTTTACAAACAAGCTATCAATTAACCCAAAGTACAAACGCCAATCTGGGTTATCTTGATACATTTGAATTTCTTGCCCAATAATCCCCTTCTCTTTTTCAACTGTTTTTTCAGAGAAATAAGGCTCTTGCACGAAGTTTAGCAATGTATTTAAATTTTGTTCTACGTTTGAAGTACATGAAAAAAGGTAAGCTGTTCGTGTGAAGGATGTAAAAGCATTTGCCGATGCTCCTTGTTTACTAAACAATTGGAAAGCATCGTGATCTTCTTTTTCAAATAATTTATGCTCAAGAAAATGTGCAATCCCATCAGGCACACGAATCATTTCTTCTTTCCCCAATGGTACAAATGTATTATCTACTGAACCATATTTCGTCGTAAACGTCGCAAATGTTTTATTAAATCCTTGTTTCGGTAAAACATATACATCTAATCCATTAGGAAGTTTTTCATAATAGAGTGTTTCTTTTAATTGCTCATAAACAATTTTTTCCATTTACTCTCCCTCCGTTCCTTGTAAAAAGTAAATTGTATCTAGTTCAATATTTTTAGCTACTTTTACAATTTCTTCTTTTGTTACACTTTCTATACCTGTAAGCCATTCTTCAACTGGACGTGTACGATCTGAAATAATACCATGATATAGCATTTCTACAAATCCACGCGGTGTATCAATCGCCTCTAATATTTGATTTTGGATGACACTTTTTGTTTGATGTATTTCTTCTTCAGAAAACTCTCCGTTTTGCATCGCAAGCATTTGTTCTTTAATAATCTCAACTGCTTTTTCATAATTTTTCGCTTCGATTCCTGACATAACAAATAATAAACCTTTATGACTTTCAAAGCGCGATGCTGCATAGTACGCTAAACTATTTTTTTCACGCACATTTACGAATAACTTCGAATGAGAAAAACCACCAAACAATCCATTGAACAATTGCAATGCAAAATAATCTTCATCTTTATATGTGACAAATGTACGATAACCGATGTGTAATTTACTTTGTTTTAATTCTTGTTTTTCAACAACTTCTTTTTCTTCATTATTTCGTCTATGAAGGAGTACATTTCTTTCTCTCACTGGACGAGCTGAAATAGAAAAATACTTACTTACAAGATCAACGGCGTTTGCTGAAATATCACCAATAATATATAGATCCATTTCATCTTCCGCTAACACCTTTTGATAATATTGATACAGACTTTCATTTGTAATAGAAGCAACACTCTCTTTTTTTCCATTTGCACTTAAACGATACGGTTCTACTTTGCACATTTCTTCAATTAAACGCTCGTTTGCATAACGCATTTTATCATCATAAGTAGCTTCAATTCTCTGTAACAGTGCTCTTTTTTCACTTTCTACGATAGAAGATAGGAAACCGTTCCCCTCGGTTGCTGGATGTAACACAATATCAGACAACATAGAAAGCGCTTTTTCAAATAACGGTGGTGCATCATGTAAATAAACTTCATTTGCAATGTCTACATAAATGGAGATAATATGGTCTTCCCCTTTTTTACTTACATCTACCGCTAAAGAAGACCCGTATAATTCTTCTAAATATTGACGAAGACGAATTACAGAAGGTAATTTTTCTGTGGCACTTTGCAATACGTATGGCAATAGGGCACGCTCTGTCACCGTCTCCTCATTTAAAGGCGCTTTAAAACGAAATACAAAGGTATTCGTTTTATATTTATCAGTCGGAATAATATGTACGCGCAAACCACCTAACTCATGTAGTTGTTGTTCCATTAGTTTCATTTATAGCCCTCCTTTACGTATATAGGAATATTCCTCTTCAATATACAGTTTTTAGAAATAAAAAATCAACTTTTCTCCCTTATTATGCTTACATATGATTCTTTCTAAAAACTTTAATATGTAAGGAACATAGTAAAATTCCGTATTAAATATATTCTATGTAAAAAAGCCCACACTAATGTGCGAGCTTTTTTATACTTATAAAATACTTATCGTTTTCCTTTTTCATAAGGAGTTCCTAATGCTTTCGGAGCTTCAGAACGACCTACAAAACCAACAAGCGCTAATATTGTGAATACATATGGTAATATCGTTAATAAAACACTTGGAATTTGATCTAATACAGGAATTGTTCCGCCCGTTACACTAAGAGATTGCGCAAAACCAAAGAATAGAGCTGCACCTAGTGCGCCTAGTGGATTCCACTTTCCAAAAATCATAGCAGCTAAAGCTAAGAAACCTTGTCCTGTAATAGTTGCCCCTGAGAAGTTATTAGAAATTGACATTGCAAAAATCGCTCCACCAATTCCAGCAAACACTCCTGAAATACAGACTCCAATATAGCGCATTTTATATACGTTAATCCCCATCGTATCCGCTGCCATTGGGTGTTCACCAACAGCACGTAGACGAAGACCGAACGGTGTTTTATAAATAACATACCAAACAACGAATGCTAAAATAATGGCAATATACGACGTTATTGGTACATTCGAGAAAAATATTTTCCCTAAAACCGGAATATCCGAAAGGCCTGGAATATCAATCTTTTCAATACGATACTGAATAAAGTCAGTCTGCCCTTTATCAAAAATCTTCTTAATTGCAAATACCGTTAAACCAAGAGATAAGAAGTTAATTGCTACACCACTTACAACTTGATCTGCTCGGAATGTAATAGAAGCTACCGCATGAAGTAATGCAAATAATCCACTACCAATTGCCGCAAATAATAACGCAATCCACGGGGTCATCGTTCCCCAAGTATCACCCATTAATAAGTTTGTAACAACTCCAATAAATGCACCAAATAGCATTAGTCCTTCTAATCCGATATTTACAACACCCGATCGTTCACTAAATACTCCACCTAGTGCTGTGAAAATGATAGGTGCCGATGTATATAACGTACCTGTCACAAGAATGGCTAATATATCTAAAAAGCTCATTTATTTCCCCTCCTTGCTCATGCGTGTAAGCGCCCATCTTAACACATAACTACATGCAACAAAGAAGATGATACATGCAATAATTACATTAATAAGCTCTGATGGTACATCTGCCTCAAAGTTCATTTGAGGGGAAGCACTTTTCAAACCACCAAATAATAAAGCTGAAAGGATTATACCAAACGGATTATTCCCTCCAAGTAATGCTACGGCAATCCCATCAAATCCTACTCCTGTAAACGAAGACATCGCGGTCATACTCTGGAATGTTCCTAATCCTTCCATCGCTCCACCAATCCCCGCAAATGCACCAGCAATTGTCATGGAGAATACTACATTACGAGAAACTTTCATACCTGCATATTGAGAAGCATGCTGATTAAATCCTACCGACTTTAATTCGTAGCCTAAAGTTGTTCGATCTAATAAGAACCACATTAAAATAGCGATTAATATTGCTACAATAATTCCCCAGTGAAGACGCGAACCATCAGTAATGCTAGCAAGCCAGTCTGAAGATAGTGATGCACTCTCTTTAATGTCATACGTTTTATCATTACCTTCATGTAAAAAGCGCTTAATGATGTCATATGTTACATATAATGCGATATAGTTCATCATAATTGTTACAATAACCTCATTAACTTGAAACTTTCCTTTTAAATATCCAGGAATGAAGCCCCAAATTCCTCCTACCAATGCTGCGAATAAAATAGATAATGGAATATGAAGGAAAGCTGGTAGTGAAACTGCATAACCGAACCAAACCGCTGCAAGCCAACCAACTAGCAATTGACCCTCTACCCCGATATTAAATAAACCTGTACGAAATGCAAACGCCACTGATAAACCAGCAAGAATAAGCGGTATCATTGTACGAAGCGTTTCACCAATCGCACTTGCGCTACCGAACATCCCTGTCCAAAGTGCACTATAACCTACAATTGGATCATAACCACTAACTAACATTACAATCGCTCCGACAAGTAAGCCAAAAATAACGGATAGTAC
Source organism: Bacillus sp. FSL K6-1338 (assembly GCF_038006965.1). Classification (NCBI taxonomy): domain Bacteria; kingdom Bacillati; phylum Bacillota; class Bacilli; order Caryophanales; family Bacillaceae; genus Bacillus; species Bacillus sp. FSL K6-1338. The sequence continues at coordinate 3,659,037 of NZ_JBBOWI010000001.1, forward strand.
TGGGACTAAAATATTTATCGTTCGTTCTGTTAAAAGTTTTTTAGCCATTTGTACCCACCTGCTCCTTCTTTGTTCCCCCAGCCATTAACAATCCAAGCTGTTGTTCATTCGTTTCTTTCGCATCAACTATTGCTACAATTTTCCCTTCATAAATAACAGCAATTCGATCGCTAACATTTAAGATTTCATCTAACTCTAGTGATAAAAGTAATACACCTTTCCCTTTATCCCTTTGCTCTATTAATCTCTTATGAATAAATTCAATTGCTCCTACATCTAAACCACGTGTTGGCTGTGCTGCGATTAATAAATCTGGATCACGGTCTACTTCACGTGCAATAATTGCTTTTTGTTGATTTCCCCCAGATAGAGCGCGTGCTAAAGTTTGCTCACTAGGTGTACGTACATCAAACTGTTCAATAAGAGCCTTTGCTTTTTCTGTAATTTTGCTGAAATTTAAAATCCCTTTCTTTGAAAACGGATTCTTATAGTACGTTTGCAGAACTATATTATCTCTAACAGAAAAATCAAGGACGAGTCCGTGTTTATGACGATCTTCTGGAATATGACCAATTCCTTCTTCTGTTATTCTTCTAACAGGCCAATTTGTTATTTCTTTCCCTTTAATTGCAATAGAACCTGACTCAACTTTTCGTAAACCAGTAATTGCTTCTATTAATTCACTTTGTCCATTTCCATCAATCCCTGCAATCCCAACAATTTCCCCCGCACGAACAGTTAAGTCAAGGCCTTTTACAGCAGGTAGTTGACGTGCATCGTGAACAACAAGATTTGCAATTGAAAGTACCTCTTCTTTTGGTTTCGCGTCTATTTTTTCTGTTTTAAAATTCACTTGACGTCCGACCATTAATTCTGCAAGTTTATTTTCATCCGTATTTGCAACGTCAACCGTTCCAATTCCTTTTCCTTTACGAATAATCGTACAACGATCGCAAACTTCCATAATTTCTTTCAACTTATGTGTAATAAGAACAATAGATTTTCCTTCTTGCACAAGCTTTTTCATAATTTGAATTAGCTCATGAATTTCTTGTGGTGTTAACACAGCTGTCGGTTCATCAAATATTAAAATTTCTGCACCGCGGTAAAGAGTTTTCAAAATCTCAACACGCTGTTGCATACCCACTGAAATATCCTGTATTTTCGCATATGGATCTACAGCTAAACCGTATTGTTCAGACAGTTTTTGAATTTCTTTAGCAGCTTCCTCAACAGCAATTTTCCCTTTTTTCCTCGGTTCATTTCCGAGAATAATATTCTCTGTAACTGTAAAATTATGAACAAGCATAAAGTGCTGATGAACCATTCCAATACCAAGGTCATTTGCCACATTCGGATTGGTAATATTTACAGACTTTCCTTTAATTTTAATTTCACCTTGTTCTGGTTGGTACAAACCAAATAGTACATTCATCAATGTGGATTTCCCTGCACCATTTTCTCCAAGTAAAGCATGTATCTCACCCTGCTTTACTTGCAGCGTAATATCATCATTCGCTACAATGCCTGGGAATACTTTCGTAATGTTATTCATCTCAATTACGTATTCCATTGTGTTCCTCCTTTTAACAGGGAACATTCCCTATTACACTATTAACTTATTAAGCAATTCGGAAGTTTTATACATACAAAGGTTAGTTCTATGAACTAACCTTTGCTATTTCTCTATTTATTTTTTTAGAGAAGCTTCATATTCTTTATACTCTTTATCTGTAGCCGGTACTTTAATTTCACCGTCTGTAATTTTCTTTTCAAATTCTTCTACTTTTGTTAAAATTTCAGGGTTAACTTTTTTCACGTTATCAGTTGTTTTTGAAATACCAATACCGTCATCTTTTAAACCAAACGCTTCTACTTTACCGCCTTTTAACTTACCGTCTTTCGCTTCTTGCGCTACTTTTTCAACAGCGATATCTACACGTTTTACCATTGAAGTTAATGTTACGTTTTCAGGCATACCTTCTTGGTTTTGATCACGGTCAACACCGATTACCCAAACATTTTCACCTTTTTTCTTACGGTTTTTCGCTTCAGTGAATACACCGTTACCTGTACCACCAGCAGCATGATAAATTACGTCTACGCCTTGACCATACATTGCTGATGCAAGAACTGTACCTTTTTCAGGTTTATCGAATGCTTCTGCATATTCAGATACGATTTCAATGTTTGGATTTACTGCTTTTGCACCCGCTTTAAATCCATTTTCGAATTTACTAATTAAATCACTCTTCATCCCACCAACAAATCCTACTTTATTCGATTTTGTTGACATAGCTGCTACCGCACCTACAAGGAATGAACCTTCATGATCTTTAAATGTAATGCTCGTTACGTTTGGTGCATCTACTACAGTATCAACGATTGCAAATTGTTGTTTTGGAGATTCTTTTGCTACTTCTTTAATTGCACCTTCTAATTTATAACCAATTCCGAAAGATAAATCATACTTATCTTTTGAAAATTTCTTTAAGTTTGGAATATAATCCGCTTCTTTTTCAGACTGTAGGTAACGATAATTTGTCTTTTCCTTTAATCCGTTATCTTTACCAAACTTTTTTAGTCCTTCCCAAGACGATTGGTTGAACGATTTGTCATCAACGCCCCCAACATCCGTTACCATACCGACCTTGAAGTCTTTCGTGTCTTTCTTATCACTGCTTGCCTTATCCGAGTTACCACATGCACCTAAAACTGTACTTGCTGCTAATGTTAATGATAATAAAAGACCTGCTTTTTTCTTCATACTAGAAACCCCTCCAAAAATGATATATATTTTTTTATTCTTTCGCTGCTGTCCCTTACTTCTTGCTGTCACCTCCCTAAAAAGGAACTTACCTACATACGCTTTCTTAATACGTGGAAGCTAAACTTATCAGCTCTAAAGTAATTGATAGAATATAAGATTGGCTCATCATTTTGATCATAGTGCATTTGTTTTAATACAAGCAGTGCTGTTTCAGGCTCACATTCTAAAATCGGTGAGATTTTAGGGTGATAGCCAATTGGCTCAATGTGAGCAACCGCATATGTTATGCGCTTATGCGTGTTATTATGTATCACCGTTAATAATGACTCCTCATTGTAACCCGATAAATCTGGCAATATTTCTTTTGCAAGTTTATCGATACAATAAACAACAGGTTCCCCATCTGCTGTACGCACGCGTTCAATCATCACTGCATTGAAACCATCTTCACTATTAAACTTCTCTTTTTCCTCTTCTGTTAAAGTTGTAGTAGATGATGATAAAAAGATCGTTCCTGGTGTTTTCCCCACACTAGAAATCATATCTGTAATACTAGAAAGTTGTTCTATTCCAGAAGAAAATAATGGCTTTGCATTTACAAATGTCCCTACACCATGTCTACGAATGACAACATTTTCTTCTTCTAAAATACGTAACGCTTCCCTTAAAGTCGCTCTACTTACGCCAAGTTCTTTCGCTAAATCAAACTCTGATGGTAACTTTTGTCGTTCTTTATAAGCCCCATCTTTAATTTTTTCTTTGATGTGATCAATCACCCGTAAATATAGGTGACGACTATCGGATTTTACTGACATAAGACTCCCCCGCATTTCAATTATTCGACCTCTGATGTAAGACTTCTTTTCTCTTTTTTCAACTTACAACATAGTACAAATGACTAACCACTAAAAATAAGCGCAATTGTCGAATAAATAATAATAATTTTTTAAAATGAAATTTTCACTCTTTACTGTATAAAAAAAACTTTGCACCATAAACATTCCTCATTTCGAGAAAAAGTTCGGCACAAAGATCCTTTACATCCTTTGTTACACACTTTTCCCCTCATAGTCTAGCAATTCATGGTTGCCAGGTAGAAACTTATGGACCTTATCTCCAAGATTATATGAGGCAGTGATTCTTTTCGAAGTAATCTTACCACTTGCTCTCATACGTGTCAACAAAATCCAACATTTTTCTGCATTAAATATCGAACATTTACATAAAACATACTCAAAGTATTCGTATTCTAAAGATACCCTCTAAATGTAAGCCCTTTCTTTATTGCTGAGTATAGTATATAACAAAAACACTATATAAAAAAGCCTAATTGTAAAAACAATTAGGCTTTTTTAAGAACTTTTTTCTTGTACATCATTAATGAGTACTTCTCTCGGTTTACTACCTTCATATGGACCTACTACACCATTCATTTCCATTGCATCAATTAGACGAGCAGCTCGCGTATAACCTACTCTAAACCTACGTTGTAGCATAGAAACAGATGCTGTTTGCATTTCCACTACAAGTTGAACCGCTTCATCATATAATTCATCTTCTACTTCCTGCTTCGTATCAGGAACATCTTGCGGAATCATATCTTCTTGATATTGTGCTTTTTGCTGTCCAATAACATATTCTACAACTCTCTCAACTTCATCATCTGATAAAAATGCACCTTGTACACGTACAGGTTTCGATGCACCAATTGGTATAAACAGCATGTCGCCACGACCTAGTAGCTTCTCTGCACCACCACCGTCAAGAATTGTACGAGAATCTGTTTGAGAAGATACAGCGAATGCAATACGTGATGGAATATTCGCTTTAATAACACCCGTAATAACGTCAACTGACGGACGTTGCGTTGCAATAATTAAATGAATACCAGCAGCACGAGCCATTTGCGCTAGACGCATAATCGCATCCTCTACATCAGACGAAGCAACCATCATTAAATCTGCTAACTCGTCCACAATTACTACAATATACGGTAATTCGGGTTGTTTCGCTTCTGATTGACTATTATGCTCTTTTATATAATCGTTGTATCCTTCAATGTTACGTGTACCACTATGAGCAAACAATTCATAACGACGTTCCATCTCACTCACAACTTTTTTCAATGCTTGCGATGCTTTTTTCGGATCAGTTACAACTGGTGTTAACAAATGAGGCACACCGTTATATACATTTAACTCTACCATTTTCGGGTCAATCATCATTAATTTTACTTCATGTGGTTTTGCACGCATTAAAATACTAACAATAATACCGTTAATACATACACTTTTCCCGCTCCCTGTCGCACCAGCTACGAGTAAATGGGGCATTTTATTTAAACGGGCTAATACAGCTTCACCTGTAATATCTCGGCCAAGACCAATTAACAACTTCTCTTCCGGATGATTGTTAGCCTTAGAATCAAGAACTTCCCTCAGCGTTACCATCGAAACTTCTGAGTTCGGAACTTCGATCCCTACAGCTGATTTCCCGGGAATTGGCGCCTCAATACGAATGTCCTTTGCAGCTAATGCAAGGGCTAAATCATCACTTAAACTGACAATTTTGCTTACCTTTACCCCCATATCAGGATACACTTCATATTTTGTAACTGCAGGACCTCTATGCACTTTTGTTACTTTCGCTTTCACTCCGAAACTTTGGAATGTACGTTCTAATTTACGAGCATTCTCATAAATTTCCGCATTTTCATTTGTAACTTGCTTATTCTTTGGAAATTTTAATATATCAAGTGAAGGAAGCTTGTAATCTTTATTTTCTACATTTGAAAATTGCATAGGAGGTGCTTGCGCTTCACTCTCTAACGATTCAACGATTTTTTCTCCACGCTTTTTCTTTGATTCTTCAATTGGTGGAGTCTCTTCAATAAACGGTGAAGTGATCAAATCTTCTTGCTCTACTTCAATTCGTTTATCCTCTTCTTCATTTGCAGGATAATTCTCAGTGAAATTTGAAATAATTGGCGGATCAATTTGGATTTCTTCCATCGGCTCAATCACTTCTTCTTGTTCTGCAGCACGTTTGCTTCTTGTACTTCTTGTTGTTTTTTTCTTTTCTGTTTGTTCAGCCGTTCTTTTGGATCTCCAATCTTTATAATCCACTTGCATCACTTGAAATTGACTTCTAAGAATTCTACCAACTGGAGCTAACACTTCTCCAATATGTTTATTTGTTATACAGAGTACCCCGAGAATAACTAAAATAATCCCAATGATATAGGCTCCTACTTCGTCGAATAGGAAGTAACATGTCGCGAACATAAGCGCACCAAACATACCACCGCCTAAATGAACGCTATCTGGCCCTTTTTTCATTTCAAGAAAGAAGTTATCTTTCGTACTCACAATAACAGAAGTATTTTGCACTGCTCCATCTTTTGTAAGAAGGTTAAATAATGTAATATGACTAAACATTAATATTGCCAATACAATTAAATAAAATCCAATTAACCGTTTATTTAAAAGGTTCGGCCATCCGCGTTTTATAACAAAGGAAACCGATAAAGCTATTACACCTAACACACCAATTATGTACCACTCACCAAAGAAGAAGCGAAAAAATAACACAAACGATTTCCCTACAACGCCTAGCTGTAAAATCGTAATGATTGAAAGTGCAAAAAGAGTTAAACCGACGATTTCATAATACAAAGTTGGCTTTATCGTACGTCTTGCCTTTGCCTTCGTCCCTCTTTGCTTTTGTTTTGCCATTTCTTCACCTCGTGTTCTACATATAAGTAAAGCTCCCCTAAAAATGCTCTATTTATATGTCTGTTTTCTCTATTTTTCAGGTCTTTATATCTTCTATTTTTACACTTCTTGTAAAATGCTAAATAAACAGAAGAAAGCAGCCTACTCATGGCTGCTCAACCGTCTTGTTTTTTATATTATACCATAGCTTCTAAACAAAATCCTTCTTTTTGCTAAAAGGTTATTTTCTGACCGGGCTCAAACTCTAAATAGTGAAGTGGGTCCGTACTTAGCACACGTACAATAGAATAACACCCATGTTCCTCTTCAGAAACCATTAATTCCACACCATTTATATTTACAACTTTTTGACTTTCACATTGTGAATAATCGGCCGGATACACAAGTTGCTCTGGCATAATTGTATATAAAATCATTGTAACATTGTCCCTTCTGCACTACCTTCCGCGCGAACATCTATTAATTCGTTTAATTTTCGAATCGCATTTCCAATACCACCAACATCATCTATAAGACCGTACTTTACTGCATCTCCACCAATTACATTCGTCCCAATATCTCGCGTTAAATTTCCTTTCGCAAACATAAGCTCTTTAAAACGATCCTCTGTTACTTTCGAGTGCTTCGTCACAAAACGAATAACTCTTTCTTGCATCTTATCCAAATACTCAAATGTTTGCGGCACACCTATGACAAGACCTGTTAAACGAATTGGATGAATTGTCATCGTCGCAGTTTCCGCAATAAACGAATAGTCAGTAGAAACAGCAATCGGTACACCGATGGAATGTCCCCCACCTAAAACTAGAGATACTGTTGGTTTTGAAAGTGAAGCTACCATTTCTGAAATTGCTAGTCCAGCTTCAACGTCACCTCCAACCGTATTTAATATTAAAAGCAAACCTTCAATTTTCGGATTTTGTTCAATCGCAACAATTTGCGGAATGATATGCTCGTATTTTGTTGTTTTATTTTGCGGCGGTAATTGAACATGACCTTCCACTTGTCCGATAATCGTTAAACAATGAATACGTGATTCATTCATCTGTGGTACATTTGTCTGTCCAAGCTGTTGAATTTTTTCTACTATTGAAGCCTCTTTTCCAGCTTCTTTTGGCTCAGTTTCTTTTTCTTCATTTGTATATCGATCACGTTCTGTCATTTCGCATCCCCTTTCACTCGTATATAACTATTATTTCTTAAGTTATAAATTTCATTCGATAGGGTTAAAAAGAAAAAAAAGATCACCCATAAGGGTGATCTTTTTTATACTTCCATAATAATCGGTAAAATCATAGGTTTTCTCTTTGTCTCTTCGTACAAGAACTGTCCTAATAATTCACGAATATTTTGTTTTAACATTGACCATTCAATCGAATATTCTTTAATTGACTGCTCAACAATCATACGTACAATCTCTGTAGATCGTTCAATTAACGCTTCTGACTCACGAACATATACGAAACCACGTGAAATGATTTCTGGACCAGAGATAATTTTCTTTTCATCTTTACCAAGCGTTACAACTACTACTAATATTCCATCTTGAGATAACATCTTTCTATCTCGAAGAACGATATTACCAACGTCACCTACACCTAATCCATCAATTAAAACATTACCAGCTTGTACTTTACCGACTAAGTTCGCTTCATCGTCACCAAAAGCAATTACATCGCCTTTTTCTACGATAAAGATATTTTCTCTTGTAATACCTACATCTTCAGCTAAATACGCATGTGCTTTTTGCATACGGAACTCACCATGTACGGGTACAAAGTACTTCGGTTTCATTAAATTTAACATTAATTTTAATTCTTCTTGGCTACCGTGACCTGAAACATGAACTTTTCTTTCGCCGTAATAAACAACTTCAGCTCCAGCTCTAAATAACAAATCAATAATTTTTGATACAGATATTTCATTACCCGGAATTGGCGAAGCAGCAATGATAACAGTATCACCTTTACGAATTGAAATTTGTTTATGTGCTTGTTTTGCCATTCTAGATAGAGCAGCCATCGGTTCACCTTGACTACCTGTCGTTAAAATAGCTACCTTTTTCTCTGGGAAGTTGTCTACTTCTTGTAATGAAATAACCATACCTTCTGGAACATCTAAATAACCAAGACGTCTTGCAATGTCTACTACTTTCACCATACTACGTCCTACTACCGCTACTTTTCGCCCTGTTTCGGCAGCTGCATCAAATACTTGTTGAATACGATGTACATTCGATGCAAATGAAGCAACGATAATACGACCTTCTGCGCCGTAGAACACTTTAGAAATTTCTACACCAACTTCTTTTTCAGAACCTGTATAACCTGGGCGCTCTGCGTTTGTACTATCAGATAATAAGCAAAGTACGCCTTCATTTCCAATTTGAGCCATTTTCCCAAGGTCTGCTCCACTATTTCCAATTGGAGTTTGATCGAATTTAAAGTCTCCTGTATATACGATTGCACCTTTTGATGTATGGAAACAAACACCAACAGAATCTGGAATACTATGTGTCGTTCCAAAGAATGACACCGTTGTAGTATTAAACTCTACTGTTGAATTTGAATCGATTGTTTTTAAGTCTACACGACCTAACATACCCGCTTCGCCAAGTTTTTCTTGTATAAGTCCTACTGTTAATTTCGTTGCATACACTGGAATAGATAATTTACGAAGTACGTAAACAATACCACCAATATGATCTTCATGACCGTGAGTAATAAATAAACCCTTTACTCGCTCTTGGTTTTCCACTAAATATGTAATATCAGGAATAACGATATCAATTCCAAACATTTCATCTCCCGGGAACATTAACCCTGCATCCACAATAAAGATTTCAGAATCAATTTCAACACAGTACATGTTTTTCCCGATTTCACCTACTCCACCAAGAGCAAATACTTTAACAGACTCATTCTCTTTTCTCTTCATGTTGTTGCCTGGTTTAAAAATCTTGCAAACACTGATTTCACTAAAATTGCAGAGACACCAGGGGAAACTCTACAACCACCATATATTCACCGTCCAAGACGAATGTCCTTACCGTTATGCGATATCATGTCCTTGTTTATTTTTTAAACCAGGTTTCACCTCTCTTTCATTATATAAATCAAATATCTTATTCGATATGATATGAAAATTTAATTAAATTATAATTTTTCCCAATTTTGCTAAGCATACCCGTACTAAGCTACTTAGCCATATTATACCTGATAGAAGAAATAGAACACAAGTTAAATCGTGCGAAAGAAAAAGTAAAAGAAAGGAACAGTACTAAAAGTATATGGCTTATTTCCGCTGCTTTTATACTCCATGTTATTTGAAAAAAAAACCCCTAAACACTTTAAATTACTTTCATTTGATGGATTTCCTAGATTTTTTTCTTGAATTGCACAAAAACACTTATAAAATGAAACTTTTTTTATAGATTACGTCATATTTGAGGCAATTCCTCTAAAAACATAACCGAAAGTATTTCCTGTACTAGCAACTACTTTTCAACAAAATTAAAAGTGTAAGATCCTTTTCTTATAAACATTGCATTACATGACAAAAAGCTATGAATTACAAAATCTAATAGAAATTTAATAAGGTTAAATTTTTAGGGGGATTTGACAGTCACTATCGAGGACAAGAGGTTGAAACAAAATTAACGAAAGGACCATATCATACTTTAGCCAGTAGAGAACGCGTAGCGTAATATACTCGTTTTCAACATAAAATGTTTTCTATATAGGGTCATATACAGACGAGAAAGGCGAGCCTAAAATCATTTTACAAAAGATTCACATTAAAACAGATTCAAACATTTTCATATCAATAAAAAAATGACCTAGTTCCACACTAGGTCATTTTTATTAACGAGGAATAGATTGCATTACAGATTGTAACGTTACTCTTTCTTCTTCTGTTAATGGAAGAAGTGGTAAACGTACAGAACCTACATCTAATCCAACCATTTGTAACGCTGTTTTTACTGGAGTTGGACTTGGCGCCATAAATAATGAATCAGTTACTCTTACAAGTAATTGATGTAATTTTTGTGCCTTCTTAAACTCTCCTGCAAGAAATGCTGTAATCATTTCTTGCATTTCGTTTCCGATAACATGAGATGCTACCGAAACGATACCTTTCGCTCCAACTGCCATAGCCGGTAACGTTAAACCGTCATCACCGCTGTATACCGCAAAGTCGTCCGCTGTTTTTTCAATGATTTCTGTCATTGTTAACACATCGCCGCCTGCATCTTTAATAGCAACAATGTTTTCTATTTCTGATAAACGAACAACTGTATCAACGGAGATTTGTACAATAGATCGTCCTGGAACGTTATATAGCATAACCGGAAGTGGCGTACTTTCAGCAATTGCTTTAAAATGCTGATACATTCCTTCTTGACTCGGTTTGTTATAATACGGTGCTACTAGCATTACTGCATCCACACCAACTTCTGTTGCCTTTTTAGTTAAATCAATAGAAGCATGCGTATTATTGCTACCTGTTCCAGCGATTACGGGCACTCTTTTATCGACAACAGATACGACATGGCGATATAACGCTACCTTCTCTTCTGAAGTTAATGTAGGAGATTCTCCTGTCGTTCCTCCTACCACGATTGCTGTTGTACCGTTATCAATTAAATAATTTACCAATTTCGTTGTCTTTGCAAAATCGATATTACCGTTTATATCAAACGGTGTTACCATCGCGGTTGCAATTGTCCCAAAATCTATCATGGTCTCACTCCTTATTGTTCCAGTTGCTTTTCTTTTGAAAGCTCAAACGCACTATGTAATGCATTTACAGCCTCCACTAAATCAGTTTCTTTTACAAGAACCCAAATTGTTGTATGACTATCTGCCGATTGCAGAATTTGAATACCTTTTTCCGCTAAAGCTGTAACGATTTTCGCAGTAACCCCTGGGTATCCTGCCATTCCAGCTCCAACGATAGATACTTTCGCACAATGTTCTGTCACAATTGGCTCATATCCAAGGTTCTTTAATAATTTAACTGCATGACTTGATACATTATCACTCACCGTATATGCTACGCCTGTAGGTGAAATATTAATTAAATCAACACTTATTCCTTCGTTCGCCATCTCTTTAAACACATGTTGTTGCAAATCATATGCCGTTTCTTTTGCAAGCACTTTAATTTGCGTTACGTTTGATACGTGGGCGATACCTGTAACAGGACGTTCTTCTACATCACGACCTCTTGTAGCACCGTCATATGCTGAAATAAGCGTACCTTCACTATCAGAATACGTAGAACGTACACGAAGTGGCACTTTTGCATGCATCGCAATTTCAACTGCACGTGGATGAACGACTTTCGCACCTTGATAAGCCATGTTACAAATTTCGTTATACGTTACAGTTTGAAGATGACGTGCATCTTTTACAATACGAGGATCCGCAGTCATAACACCTTCTACATCAGTGAATATATCGATGTATTCAGCATGAAGTGCAACACCTAATGCTGAAGCTGAAGTATCACTACCTCCGCGTCCAAGTGTTGTCGTATCACCTTTTTTCGTTTGCCCTTGGAATCCTGTAACGACGATTACATCTACATTTTCTAACTCTTCATGTATACGATCGCAATTCATTTCAATAATCTTTGCATTCGTAAAGTCATCATTCGTTACAAAACCAGCTTGTGCACCATTTAATGCTGCTGCTTTTATACCATTCTCATTCAACATATTAGAGAAAACAATTGCAGAGATTAACTCTCCGCACGATAATAATAAATCTTGCTCACGTTTAGAAATAGTAGATTCCTCTTGATTTACAAGACTTAATAACGTATCCGTTGCATATGGTTCACCTTTACGGCCCATAGCAGATACGACAGTAACTACTTTATAACCAGCAGCTAATGATTTTTTTATATGATGAAGCGCATGCTTACGTCCATTGTCATCACGTACTGATGTGCCACCAAATTTTTGAACAATTATTTTCATATTTTGCACCTTCTCTTAGCCGTTTACACTAATTGTAATTTTACTAAGCGCTCTGCAATTTGAACAGAATTCCATGCAGCGCCTTTTAATAAGTTATCAGATACGACCCAAAGATGGAATCCTTTATCGTTATTTAAATCTTTACGGATTCTTCCAACGAATACTTCGTTTTTACCTACTGCAGTAGCTGGCATTGGATATAACTGCTCTTCTGGATTATCTTGCAGAACAATACCTTCCGCATTTGCAAGTAAGCTCTTTAATTCTGCTACTGTTACGCCTTCTTTTTCTACTTCGATGTAAACAGACTCAGAGTGTCCTGATACAACTGGTAAACGTACACATGTTGCCGCTACTTCTAATTCAGGCATATGCATAATTTTTTTCGTTTCGTTAATCATTTTCATTTCTTCAAATGTAAATCCATTATCTTGGAACTTATCAATCTGTGGAATCGCATTAAAAGCAATTGGGAAATGCTTCTTATCACCTGATACAGGAAGAACATTTGCCTTAACTTCTTCGCCATTTAAGATTGCTTGTGATTGTTCATGAAGTTCTTCAATAGCTGCCGCACCAGCACCTGATACAGCTTGATATGTGGAAACGATTACTCGTTTTAAACCATATTGCTGACGAACTGGCTCAAGAGCTACTACCATTTGAATTGTAGAACAGTTTGGATTTGCAATAATGCCATTATGTTCTTTTAAGTCATTTTCATTTACTTCAGGTACAACAAGTGGCACGTTTTCTGTCATACGGAATGCACTTGTATTATCAACAACAATCGCACCGCGTTTTGCTGCTTCTGGCGCTAATTGTTTCGATACAGATCCACCAGCACTAAATAGTGCGATATCTACTCCTTCAAAGCTTTCAGGAGTTGCCTCTTGAACTGTAAATTCTTCGCCTTTAAATACAAGTTTCTTACCTGCAGATCGTTTAGATGAAAGTAACGTTAACTTCCCAATCGGAAATTCTCGTTTCTCTAAAGTATTTAACATTTGTTCACCAACTGCGCCGGTTGCTCCAACTACAGCGACATGAAAAGTTTTTTGCTTTTCCATCACTATGCCCCTTTCTAGATACCAATCCTTCTATAACTTAGAATCAGAAGGAGTATACAATACCCCTTCTAATCTTAATAACGTTAATTTTATCATATTCTACAGTAAGAATGATGGTTTCATCAAAAATTGTCCGTTTTTTTTCGTTTTTTAATTCATATATCTGAATTTTTCTACGACCACCGGTTGCAATTGATTTCCTTGCAGTGCTTCTAATACTGTGTCTTCCAGCAGCTCCATGCGAGCTACCATTGAGTTCGGTTTTTTCTCTGGTGCATCTTGACCGAATGGAACGAAGTAGATGTTTTTTGTTGCCATTAGGCGCATGAGATTTACCCCATTTAATCCTAATGCATCATTCGTCGAAACCGCCAATACGACAGGCTTGCCATTTCTTAACGTCGCTTTTGCTGCCATTAGTACTGGAGAGTCTGTCATTGCATTTGCAAATTTACTCATAGAATTTCCTGTTAAAGGAGCGATTACCATGCAGTCTAATGGAATTTTAGGTCCAAGTGGCTCTGCTCCAACAATTGAATTAATTGCTTTAAAACCTGTTATTTCTTCAATTTTCTTAATCCACTCTGCTCCTTCTCCAAATCTAGTATTTGTTGATTGAACAGTGTATGAAACAACGGGACGTACTTCTGCCCCTTCAGCAATTAATTTTTCTAAGTGCGGCATAACTTCCTCATACGTACAATGTGAACCCGTAAATCCGAAACCAATTCGTTTCCCCTTCAAACTCATTTCTTTTCCTCCTCCTTTGCAATTGCATCTGCTGCTAATAACTGAGAAAGAACATTTGCTAAAATTTGCCCAGCCGTTTTGGGAGCAACAATACCTGGTAATCCAGGTGCTAGCAACGCTTTGACTCCTCTTTTTTCCGCATATCTAAAGTCAGTACCGCCTGGTTTAGAAGCTAAATCAATCACTAACGTATGAGCTGGCATTTTTGCAATAACATTCGCTGTTACAACGAGGTGCGGAATTGTATTGATTACAATATCGATATTTCCTACTTCTTTCTCTATGTCTTGCATATGAAAAGGAGAAAACATCATTTCTGTAATACGTGCAATATGTTCAGATCGTCTTGCTCCAACTTTGACATGGGCTCCTAATGATTGAAATGCTCTCGCAACACTCATTCCTGTTCTACCAAATCCTAGAACCATTACATTGGACCCATGAATTGTATAGTCGGTATGTTGAATTACCATCATTAATGTACCTTCTACAGTTGGAATAGAATTGTATATTGCCACATCATCACGATCAAATAATTTAACAAGTTTTCGGTTCGTAGTAGATACGAGATTTTCCAAGTAAGGTGTACCAATACCCGAATATATAGTAAAGTGTTCTGGTGTATTTTCAATTTGTTCTTTCGTTATTGAAACTTTTTCATTTGAAAAAATAGTATCTACTTCTCCTTTGGCATTTGTACCTGCAACCGGCAAAATAATTGCGTCTACAGAAGTGAAATCTAAATTTTGTATACTTTCTTTTGCTGCCCCTGTGAAACCATGATCTAACTGATCAAACCCTATCAAAGAAAGTTTCGCATCCAATTCAACTAGCTTACGAATTACTTCTAGCTGCCTTGCATCTCCTCCTATGACAGCAATATGCATCTCAGTCAACATTCCCTAATTCACCTTCTTTTTCTGTCATTTATAAGAAAAGTGCCTACTTTTTCTTTTTCCTCCACATCATATGTAATGTACGAGTTTATGGTGATTGAAAATCCAAATGCACATATGATTTATCAGGTTTCTATGTAGATACAAAAAAAGATGACCAAAATGGCCATCCTTCACTCCGAATTTGAACGATCTATACTATCACAAAGAAGCATATCATGTCCGACTTTCTTTATTTGACTCCATGCCACCCTTACTTCTTGTGGTTCCTTTTTAAAACCTCCCCACTTCCCTACAGGTATTATAAGTGTTTGTATTTGTCCGTCTTTCTCATTAATCTCTAAATCCATATAACCTAAGACTCCCATTTTTTCCGCTTTTTCTATATCTACAACCTCTTTACCACTTAATTCACTTAATCGCATACATACTCCACTCCCACTACTGAATTTTTCATTTGCATTGTCTATAATTAGTACCTATTCTATATGTATAAAAAAAATAACCTTCTCTCATTTAAAAAGAGAGAAGGTTATTATCAGATACATCATAAAAATCGATTATAGTTTTATTCCTTTTGGAAGTTTTCCATCTGGACTAATAAGTGCCGCAGAGAATTCATCAGTAAACATGTTGCGAATTAATCCGTCCACATTTTCTTTTGTTACAGTGTTTACACTTTCAATAATCTCATCAAGTGAACGATGTTTACGAAGAAGCAATTCATTTTTACCGTTACGGCTCATACGGCTATTTGTACTTTCTAAACTTAACATTAAGTTTCCTTTTAACTGCTCTTTACTATTCATAAGCTCTTTTTCTGTAATACCTGTATTTTTCAATGTCTCTAATGTTTCTTGCATTGTTTCATACAGTGTATCTAATTGTTGGCTACCTGTTCCACCGTAAAGTGTTAACATACCTGTATCTTCATAAGAAGAGTGGTAAGAAAATACCGAGTAAGCTAATCCACGTTGCTCACGTACTTCTTGGAATAAACGGCTACTCATGCTACCGCCTAAAACATTATTTAATACAATTAAGTTATAAATATCTTCGTGTCCCATTTGTAAACCTTTATATCCTAGACATAAATGAGCTTGTTCCGTTTCCTTTTTACGGGCTACCTTATTAAAATGGAAAATTGGGCTATGTACTTGTTCACGGTTTGTTGTTCCTTCATAACTACCGAAATATTGCTCCACTGTTTGTAAAAATGCTTCATCAATATTTCCTGCAACTGATACAACTACATTTTCAGGTGTGTAATGATCTTTTATATATTGACGTAACGTATCACCTGTAAACGTATTAAGCGTTTCTTCTGTTCCTAAAATAGGATATCCAAGTGGATGCGTTTCATATGTTGCTTTCGTTAACATATCATGCACAATATCATCTGGCGCATCTTCGTACATTTTAATTTCTTCACATACGACATTCTTCTCTTTTTTCAGTTCTTCCTCATCAAATGTTGAATTAAAGAACATATCTGCTAAAACATCTAAAGCATATTTAGCATGCTCATCTAATACTTTTGCATAGTAACAAGTATATTCTTTTGAAGTAAATGCATTCACTTGACCACCAATGCTATCAAATGATTCTGCAATCTCTCGTGCACTACGTGTCTCTGTCCCTTTAAAGAACATATGCTCTAAAAAGTGAGAAATCCCATTATTTTTTTCATTTTCATTTCTTGATCCCGCATGGATCCAAATACCAATTGCAACCGATCTTACAGTTGGTATATTCTCCATAACTATTCTTACACCATTTTTACAAGTATATTTTTTAATCAAAAACTTTCCTCCTACTGCCAGTTTCTCTAAATAAAACGCTATTATTTAATGATAACAAGTTTAAGGATGAATGTCATGCAAATGTATTTAATCCACACGTTTTTCATCCAGTAATTCAGTTATATTCCCCACTTTATATCCTTGTTCCTTCAATTTTGTAATCATTATATCTAAAGCCTCTGCTGTAGACGAAGTAGGATGCATTAATATGATAGCACCTGGATGTATTTTTCTCATTACTCTCTGCAATAGTACATCTGGCTCAGGTCGCTGCCAATCAATCGTATCTACAGTCCACATAATCGTTCCCATTTGAAAATCATCTGCAATCTTTACGACTTCATCTCGAAAGCTTCCACTCGGCGGGGCAAACCATCTTACTTTTTGATTCGTTGCTACTTCTATCATTCGATTTGTTTTTTGTAACTGATCTCGTATTTCATCTGAGGATAACGTTTTCATATTAGGGTGTGTGTATGAGTGATTTCCAACTTCTTGTTTTGCATCGACAATCATTTTTGCAAACCGCAAATTTTCTTTCACCCAACGTCCTTCTAAAAAGAAAGTGGCCTTCACATCATGCTTTTTCAAGATTTCTAATATGCGAGGCAAATACTCATTTCCCCATGCCACATTTATTGTTAATCCTACCATCTTTTTATTTGGATGCCCTCTATAAATTGGAGCTGGTGATAAATCTTCCAAATGAACACTCGGTGAGACTTCTTTGAATTCAAGATATTTTTGATCAAATTCCTTTAGCTTCTTCATATTATTATACGATGCTTCAATATCCACTTGTCTTCCATTATATCCAGGTGTTGCCTTCCATATTTTATCAATCATCGCATTTTGAGGTGCAATCTCATACTGTTTTGCATGCTTTTGAATTTCTTCATGCAAGTTATCTTGTGCAAAAACAGAATAAGAGCCTAAACTGACATATAAAGAAAATATACATATGTATGCCAATATACGAACTTTCATATAAACCCTCCCAAATTAACTATATAAAAACATTTTCTTCTTATCTTTGTTAATTTGAGCGTTATAATGAAAACTATACCTATACCGACATAAAAATATATGAACATCATGTTTTTTACATAACAAAAAAAGCCAGTTTAACTGGCTTTTACTTATTGCTGCTCTTGTTTGTCTTCTTCTTTAGCAGCTTCTTTTTCTTGCTCTTCTTTTAGCAATACTTTTCTAGATAGATTTACGCGACCTTGCTTGTCAATCTCGATAACTTTAACTGTAATTACATCA
The DNA here is from genome assembly GCF_038006965.1 of Bacillus sp. FSL K6-1338. Taxonomy (NCBI): domain Bacteria; kingdom Bacillati; phylum Bacillota; class Bacilli; order Caryophanales; family Bacillaceae; genus Bacillus; species Bacillus sp. FSL K6-1338. The sequence goes on from NZ_JBBOWI010000001.1 coordinate 3,677,314, forward strand.
CCGATTTTCACAACGTCTTCTACTTTACCTACACGCTCAAGTGCAAGTTCAGAAATATGAACTAATCCATCTTTACCGCTGAATAATTCAACGAAAGCACCGAATTTCTCAACACGTTTCACTTTTCCTTCGTAGATCTCACCTACTTGTACTTCGCGAACGATATCTTCGATAATCTTCTTAGCTTTGTCGTTCATTTCTTGATTTATTGATGAAATGAATACTGTACCATCTTGCTCGATGTCAATTTTAACACCAGTTTCTTCAATAATTTTATTGATTTGTTTACCGCTTGGTCCAATAACGTCACGGATTTTATCTGGGTTAATTGTCATTGTAATAATCTTTGGAGCGTAAGCTGATAATTCAGTACGTGGCTCTGCAATAACAGATAACATATGATTTAGAATGTGCACACGACCAATTTTCGCTTGTTGTAATGCCTCTTCTAAAATCTCACGTGATAAACCATCGATTTTAATGTCCATTTGCAGTGCAGTTACACCTTGTGCTGTACCTGCTACTTTAAAGTCCATATCACCTAAATGATCTTCCATACCTTGAATATCAGATAAAATTGTGTAATGCTCACCAGATTTAACCAGACCCATTGCAATACCTGCAACTGGAGCTTTAAGTGGAACACCCGCATCCATCATTGCTAAAGTACTACCACAAATACTTGCTTGTGAAGTAGAACCATTTGATTCTAATACTTCAGATACAAGGCGTACTGTGTATGGGAAATCTTTTTCAGATGGAATTACAGGCTCAAGTGCGCGCTCTCCTAGTGCCCCGTGACCAATTTCACGACGACCTGGTCCACGCATCGGTCTTGTTTCACCAACACTAAATGATGGGAAATTGTAATGGTGCATAAAGCGTTTTGATTCTTCTACACCAAGACCATCTAAAATTTGCACATCGCCTAATGCACCTAATGTACAAATACTTAATGCTTGTGTTTGTCCACGTGTGAATAAACCAGAACCGTGTGTACGAGATAAAATACCAACCTCTGATGCTAAAGGACGGATTTCGTCACCTTTACGGCCATCTGGGCGAATTTTTTCAACTGTAATAAGACGACGTACTTCTTCTTTTACAATTTTATATAAAATCTCATTTACTTGTCCTAATGTATCAGCGTCAGCTTCTTCAGCTTCGTAATGCTCAATTACACGCTTTTTCACTTCGTTAATTGCATCTTCACGTGCATGTTTCTCATGTACTTGAATTGCAGAATGCATATCCTTCTCAGCCATTTCACGTACAGCTTGATTAAGATCAGCGTCAACTTCATAAAGTTTCACTTCTGATTTCTCTTTACCTACAGCTTGTACAATCTCTTCTTGGAATGCAATTAAACGTTTAATTTCGTCATGACCAAACATAATTGCTTCTAACATTGTTTCTTCAGGCACTTGATCTGCTCCTGCTTCAACCATGTTAATCGCATCTTTCGTACCAGCTACAACTAAGTGGATATCACTTTGTTCTTGCTGTTCTACTGTTGGATTAATAACGAATTCGCCATTAATACGACCAACTGTCGCACCAGCGATTGGACCTTCAAATGGAATATCTGAAATCGATAACGCTAATGAAGAACCAAGCATAGCTGCCATTTCAGAAGAACAATCTTGATCAACACTCATTACAATGCTGACAACTTGCACTTCGTTACGGAAACCATCTGCGAATAGCGGACGAATTGGACGGTCGATTAAACGACTTGCCAAAATTGCTTTTTCACTTGGACGACCTTCACGCTTAATAAAACCGCCAGGAATTTTTCCGACTGCATATAAACGCTCTTCATAGTTTACTGTAAGTGGGAAAAAATCTACATTTTTAGCTTCTTTTGATGCAGTTGCTGTAGATAGAACCGCTGTATCGCCATATCTTACTAATACTGCTCCGTTCGCTTGTTTGGCAAGCTGACCAGTTTCAACTGTTAGCTGGCGACCAGCTAAATCTATCGAGAAGACTTGCTTTTCTTGACTCATTTAAGTACCCCTCTCAATTTAAAGTATTCAATTCTTCTATGTAAATGGATAGTATATCACAATATTCTACCTCTAGTATTGCCTAAAATTAAGTAAGCTATAAAGCGTAGAAGATATATTTTTACCTAACAAAAAAGCGGGAATATTCCCGCTTCTTTGACTATCGACGTAAGCCAAGCTTTGTGATTAATTCACGGTAACGTGTGATATCGCTATTACGAAGGTAAGTTAGTAAGTTACGACGTTTACCAACCATCTTTAATAGACCACGACGTGAATGATGATCTTTCTTGTGAGTACGTAAGTGCTCGTTTAGAGTGTTAATTTGCTCCGTTAGGACAGCAATTTGAACCTCTGGAGAACCAGTATCAGTCTCATGAGTTCTAAATTGTGCAATGATTTCGTTTTTACGCTCTTGTGTTAAAGCCATCCTATTTCACCTCCTATTAATTAAACCCCCAATTACCTAGCAAGCGTCGGTGAGTCGCAATGCCAAGCAATGGTTGTCATAAAGTACATAACATAGAATACTACTTTTCATTTGAAAAAGCAAGTATATTCTTTTCGCTCGCAAAATATTCTTGTGCTGTTTTCTTATCTTTTGCGATTTGTTCAACTAACTCATCAATGCCATTGAATTTCTTCTCTTCTCTTATACGCATATGCCACTCTACTGTAACATTTTGGTCGTATATATCTTTGTTAAATTCAAATAAGTGCACTTCAATTGATAATTGACGCTCATCTTCTTTAAAAGTCGGTTTATATCCAATATTACATACACCATCGTACCATTCATCGTGAACTTTTAATCTCACTGCATAAACACCTACAGGTGGCAATAAATACTCATCACTTAAACCTACATTAGCTGTTGGAAAACCAATTTGGCGTCCACGTTTGTCGCCGTGTATAACTGTTCCCGCTACAGTATAGGCTCTACCTAAAATAGATGGAATTTGTTCCATTTCGCCATTTCGAATTAACTTTCGTAATGCTGTAGAACTTACTTTCTCTTCTTGAAATTCAACTTTTTCAATCACAGTCTGTGTAAACTCCCCTCTTGCATGAAATGGTAAAGTCTCCATCTTTCCTTTTCCTAAACGTCCATATGAATAATCAAACCCTGCTACTACATGCTTTACATTTAAACCAATAATATAATCATCTACAAATTGTTGCGGTAATAACCCTGCAAATGATTCATCAAATTTAATCACATATAATATATCGATTCCTAAGCTTTCGACTATTTTTTCTTTATCACGCATTGGTGTAATATACTCCACATGCGCATCCTTTTTCCCTAAAACAACAGATGGGTGGGGATGAAATGTCATAACTGCACTTTTATATCCTCTGTCGTCCGCTATTTTTTTCGCAGTTCGAATTACACATTGATGTCCTAAATGAATGCCATCAAAAAATCCTAATGCCATTACAGTAGGTGGTAATTCTAATTTATTTTGTTCATGTGGATGAGTTAAATGAATAAGTTTCACGCTTGAATTCACCTTTTTCTGTAATAATCCTTCCAATAATTCATTATAGCTTTAGTTCTTGATTATTCACAAGTACTTTCATCGGCTTTAACATGCCAGGATGTTTCGGATGATGTTCATAAATTGCTAAGCAACGATCATTTTTATCAAACACTGTAATAAATGGTGCCGTTATTTCTAATTCATTCTTTAAGAACATACCATTCTTAATTTTCTCTGCTTGCTTTTCATCTACAACCATTTTTGGAAACTTACTTAATGCTTCATCAATTGAAATGAAGATAGACTCTACTGTTCCATTTTGCACGTTTTCTTCAATTTCTTCAAATGATATGCAATCTTCTAATAAAAATTCACCAGATGCCGTTCTTACAAGGTGAGACATATGTGATGGGAAACCAAGTTTCTCCCCAATCATTACCGCTAACGTTCTTACATATGTTCCTTTACTACACGTTACACGGAAACGGAATGAAATATTTTCTCCTTCAAAAACTTCACGATCATCAAGTAATACGAACTCATGAATCGTAATTGTACGAACTGGACGTTCCACCTCTTGTCCTGCTCTTGCATATTCGTATAATTTTTTCCCGTTTACTTTTACAGCCGAGAACATTGGTGGCTTTTGTTCAATCGTGCCTATTAATTCAGCAAGAACTTTTTCTATTTCCTTACGAGTAATAGCACGATCTATATTTTTCGTTTCAACAACCTCACCAGAAGCATCTTCAGTTGTCGTTGAAAATCCTAATGTTACTTCACCTTCATATGTTTTCGTTTCACTTGTTAAAAATTGTGCAATTTTTGTTGCTCTTCCGACGCAAATTGGTAATACTCCTGTTACATCTGGGTCTAATGTTCCCGTATGACCAATTCTCTTTTCTCTCAATACCTTTCTTAATTTAAATACACAATCATGTGATGTCATGCCTTTTGGCTTATGTAATAATACTACACCTTCCATATATGTTCACCTCATCATAATTCTTTCGTAGTAAATATCCAAAACTTATTTTGCATTGAAAAAATGGATAGACAAATGTCTATCCATTATTCTTCACGTTTACCGTCTTTATTAATTTCATGTAAAAGTGTATCAATTCGATGACCATATCCGATAGACTCATCAAACTCAAAGGTAATTTCCGGTGTTTTACGAAGACGAATACGTTGGCCAATTTCTGAACGAATAAAGCCTTTTGCCTTCGCTAAACCTTTTAACGTATTTTCTTTCTGTTCTTCGTCACCTAAAACAGAAATATATACTTTGGCAATTTGTAAATCACCACTCACTTGTACATCTGTTACTGTAACAAATCCGATACGTGGGTCTTTAATTTTACGACTAATGATGTCGCCTAATTCTTTTTTCATTTGCTCGCCTACACGGTTTGCACGTAATTTCATAACTCTTCACCTCATTCAATACCATTCCAATTGTGTTATCGTACGTTCAATTTCAGGAAATGAATCGATGTACTCCAGTACACGATTCATTTCTTTTTCACAGATAACACGATTTGAGGATACGGAAACAATCGCAATTTCTGTACGTTGCCATACATCTTGATGCCCAACTTCAGAAACAGCTACATTATAGCGCTGTTTCACACGAGTTAGCACTCGTTGCAAAATTGCCCGTTTCTCTTTTAAAGAATGTACATCGTAAATCATACACTCGAATGAGAGTGAAGCGACAATCATCGCTTCACTTCTTCCATAACGTATGCTTCAATGATGTCCCCTTCTTTAAGGTCATTATATCTCTCAATTGTAATACCACACTCATAGTTTTGTGCAACTTCTTTTACGTCGTCTTTGAAACGTTTTAACGTATCAAGTTGTCCTTCGAAAATTACTATACCATCGCGGATAATACGAACGCCACTATCGCGTGTAATTTTACCGTCAATTACGTAACAACCTGCAATTGTTCCAACTTTTGTTACCTTGAATGTTTGACGAACTTCCGCTTGACCGATTACTTTTTCTTCGAATTCTGGATCAAGCATACCTTGCATTGCTAATTCAATTTCTTCGATTACTTTGTAGATAATGCGGTGTAAGCGAACATCAACGTTCTCTAATTCAGCTGTACGCTTCGCGTTCACATCCGGACGTACGTTAAATCCAATTACAATTGCATTAGATGCAGAAGCTAAAATAATATCAGATTCTGTAATCGCACCTACACCAGTGTGAATGATTTTAACTTTTACGCCTTCAACATCAATTTTACGAAGTGATGCTGCCATCGCTTCAACAGAACCTTGTACGTCTGCTTTTACGATTAAGTTGATTTCTTTTACATCGCTCTCTTGGATTTGTTGGAATAAATCTTCAAGGCTTAATTTAGATTTCTCACCACGTTGTGCAACTAACGCTTCTTGTGCACGTGATTCACCGATTTGACGAGCTTTCTTCTCATCAGCGAATGCCATGAAACGATCTCCAGCCTGTGGTACTTCATTTAAACCTGTAATTTCAACAGGAGTTGATGGACCAGCAACTTTTACACGACGACCAATATCACTTACCATTGCACGAACACGTCCGAATGAAGTTCCAACAACAATTGGATCTCCAACTCGAAGCGTACCGTTTTGAACTAATAATGTCGCGATAGTTCCTTTACCTTTATCAAGCTGTGCTTCAATTACAGTACCCGTTGCATAACGATTTGGGTTTGCTTTATATTCTTCTACTTCACTTACAAGAAGAATCATCTCTAGCAAGTTGTCAATGCCTTCGCCTTGAATTGCAGAAATTGGTACGAAAATTGTGTCTCCGCCCCAAGCTTCTGGAACTAATTCATATTCTGTTAATTCTTGCATTACACGATCAGGATTCGCCGCTGGTTTATCCATTTTATTCACAGCAACAATAATTGGTACTCCAGCTGCTTTTGCATGGCTAATCGCTTCAACTGTTTGTGGCATAACACCGTCATCAGCTGCAACAACAAGGATTGTAATATCAGTTACTTGCGCACCACGAGCACGCATTGTTGTAAATGCCGCGTGACCAGGCGTATCTAAGAATGTAATTTTCTTATCATTTACTTCAACTTGGTATGCACCAATATGCTGAGTAATTCCACCAGCTTCGCCAGCAGTTACTTTTGAATTACGAATAGAGTCAAGTAATGTTGTTTTACCATGGTCAACGTGTCCCATAATCGTAACAACAGCTGGACGCTCTTTTAAGTTTTCTTCATCATCTTGCTCATCCATGAATGTTTCAAACTCAGTTTCACTTACCACTATTTCTTCTTCTACTTCAATACCGTAATCAGTAGCGATTAACTCAATTGTATCTTTATCTAAATCTTGGTTAATTGTCGCCATAATTCCTAGCATGAAGAGCTTTTTAATAATTTCAGATGGCTCTTTGCTTAACTTTTTAGCAAGTTCACCTACTGTAAGGCTTCCAGAGAAAGTAATTTTATCTGGTGTTTCTACTATTTGTGTTTGTTGTCTTCCAGCAAAGTTATCTTGACGTTTGTCTTCATTTCCTTTGCCTTTTTTCTTTTTCTTATTGCTGTTCTTTTTACTGCGAACAACTTTCTCTTCTACTTCAAACTCATCTGCAACAGAAGGTTTTTCCGCTCCAGTGTTATATTCATTATCTAATTTATTTACTACTTCGTCTTCTAACATTGTCATATGATTCGAAACCTCGATATTCATCTCTTTAAGTTTTGTCATAAGATCTTTACTTGAGATATTATTTTTTTTTGCATATTCATGTACTCGAATTTTACTCATACCTTCACCCCCGGTAATTTGTATCGAGCATGCTACGTAGCTTTTTCGCAAAGCCTTCATCTAACACAGCTACAACGACTCGCTCGTCTCTCCCAATCGCATGCCCTAATTGTTGTCGATTTTCGACTTTTTTCATTGGTACGTTGTAGTACGTCGTTTTATCAGTGATACGTTTAGTAGTGTTCGCTGACGCATCTTCAGAAAGCAATACGAGCTTTGCTTTACCACTTCGTACTTCTTTTAAAACGAGTTCTTCACCCGAAATGATTTTTCGAGCGCGATTTGCTAGTCCTAAAAACGATTTCCAATCGGACACTTATTTCGACTCCTTCTCAACAAGCTCAAGAAGCTCTTCGTACAGAGAACTGTCGATTTTCGCTTTTAGATGATGTTCCAAAATGTTTTTCTTTTGGGCTTGTATAATGCATTCTTTATCTTTTGACAAATATGCACCTCGTCCTGATTTTTTTCCAGATAAATCAATAGACACTTCGCCCTCTTTGGAACGAACAATGCGAACCAGCTCTCGTTTTGATTTCATCTCTTGCGTCGCAATACATTTTCGTAACGGAACTTTTCGATTGCTCATACTCATCACCTCTATTCGATTTCGTCTTCAACTGAATCGAATCCGAATGCGATTACGCTATCTTCTTCTGTAACAATTCCAAGTTGTTTCGCATCAGACTCACTTTTAATATCAATTTTCCAGCCTGTTAATTTAGCTGCAAGACGTGCATTTTGTCCACGCTTACCGATAGCTAACGATAGCTGGTGGTCTGGAACAACAACAGTTGTTGCTTTTTCATCTTCATCTACAAGTACTTTAACAACTTGTGATGGGCTTAAAGCATTTGCAACATATTCAACTGGGTCATTTGACCAGCGAACGATGTCAATCTTTTCACCTTTTAGTTCATCTACAACACGTTGTACACGTTGTCCTTTCGGTCCTACGCAAGAACCAACTGGATCAACATCAATGTTTTCTGCATGCACAGAGATTTTAGAACGATCTCCTGCTTCGCGCGCTACAGAGCGAATTTCTACAGTTCCATCATAAATTTCTGGAACTTCCATTTCGAATAAACGTTTTAAAAGACCAGGATGTGTACGTGATACGTAAATTTGTGGTCCTTTTGTTGTCTTTTCTACTTTTGTAATAAATACGCGAATACGATCATGTGGCTTATATTGCTCATTTGGCATTTGCTCACTTACAGGTAATAAAGCTTCTACTTTGCCTAAGCTTACGTAGATGAAACGAGCATCTTGGCGTTGTACAATACCAACCATAATGTCTTCTTCACGATCACTAAATTCTGAGTAAATAACACCACGTTCTGCTTCACGAACTCGTTGTGTTACAACTTGTTTTGCAGTTTGCGCTGCAATACGACCAAAATCTTTTGGCGTTACTTCAATTTCTAGTACGTCGCCATCTTGGTAGTTTGGATTAATTTGTCTTGCCTCTTCTACAGAGATTTCAAGACGTGGATCAAACACATTATCAACAACGTCCTTACGTGCTAAAACTTGAATTGTTCCCACTTCTGGGTTAAAGCTCACACGAACGTTTTGTGCTTGGTTAAAATTGCGTTTATAAGCAGAGATTAATGCTGCTTCAATCGCATCAATAATAATATCTTTACTAATACCTTTTTCTGACTCTAATACGAGCAAAGCATCTAACAACTCAGTGCTCATGAAGATCCCCCTTCTTACTAAAACGTAACAGCAAGTCGCGCATTTGCAACTTTATCCATTGGAATTTGGATTTCTTTTTTACGTGTTTTAATTGTTAATAGTAGTGTAATTGTAGTACCGTCGTAGGAAAGTAACTTTCCTTCAAACATCTTTTCGCCATCAATTGGCTCATATGTTTTAATTGCCACTTGTTTTCCTACCGCTTGCTGGAAGTCTTTCTCTTTCTTTAATGGGCGTTCTGCTCCAGGAGATGATACATCCAAAAAGTAAAGGTGAGGAATTGGATCCTCTTTATCTAAAGCTTCGCTTAAACGTTCACTTACCGCACCGCATTCTTCAATGTCGACTCCCTTTTCAGAATCGATGAATACGCGTAAGAACCAGTCTTGTCCTTCTTTCACATACTCTACATCTACAAGTTCAAGATTTAACTCTTCAACGATTGGCTGCGCAAATGCTTCTACAACTTCTGTGACTTTCTTATCCATAAACAGCCTCCTTCCTGCCGCCATGTACCATTTACAAGAAAAGATCCCGTTCACAAAGACGGTCTATCTTATTCTTTCTCGTTAGCTAACAAAAGCCCCTGCCGTTAAGCAGGGAATATCTGTCTTAGTATTACCAAATTTAAGAAGTAAAACTTGTAACAAAATATGTATATACGACAGAAATGTCTTTACTATCTACATGAATAAAATGTAGATAGTAACACGAAAGAGTGGGTTTCCCCACTCTCTTTTTCACAAAATATACATGACATGGTTATCTCGGTTTATAGTATACCATAGCAAATATTGATTTGCAAAGACTTTTCCTACCTATTAGAACAGTGATAATTGGTTTTGATCTGGCAAATCTCCTAAACAACCTTGGCTATCTAAATACTCAATAATTGTTTTCGAAACCTTACTTCGCTGCTGTAAGTCTTCTTTTGATAAGAAGTCTCCATTTTTGCGCGCTTCCACAATACTTAAGGCTGCGTTCGTACCAAGACCAGGCACTGCATTAAATGGAGGAATTAAAGTATCCCCATCAATAATAAACTCAGTTGCATGCGAGCGGTATAAATCGACCTTTTGGAATGAATATCCACGCTCACACATTTCCAGTGTCATTTCTAGTACTGTTAATAAACTCTTCTCTTTCGGCGCTGCATCCAATCCTTTTTGAGCAATTTCATCAATTTTTACACGTATGGATGCTGAACCTTTCGCCATCGCCTCTACATCAAAATCATCTGCACGGACTGTAAAATATGCCGCATAGAATAAAAGTGCAAAATGTACTTTAAAGTATGCGATACGCACAGCCATAAGTACGTAAGCAGCCGCATGGGCTTTAGGGAACATGTATTTAATCTTCTTACATGAATCAATATACCAACCTGGCACATTATTACCTTTCATGTCATCTTCCCATTCTTCTGGTACACCTTTACCTTTACGAACCGACTCCATGATTTTGAAGGCTAATGATGGATCTAAACCTTGATAGATTAAATATACCATGATGTCATCACGACAACCGATAACTTCACTCAGCGTACATGTACCGTTATAAATTAACTCATTTGCATTACCAAGCCATACGTCAGTACCATGTGACAGCCCAGAAATTTGGACCAATTCTGAAAATGTCGTTGGTTTTGTCTCTTCTAACATCTGTCTTACGAACTTCGTACCGAATTCCGGGATACCAAGTGTACCTGTTTTACAGTTAATTTGTTCTTCCGTTACCCCTAACGTTTCTGGACCAGAGAAAATTTTCATTACTTCTGGATCATCCGTTGGGATTGTTTTCGGATCAATACCACTTAGATCTTGTAACATACGAATAACGGTCGGATCATCGTGTCCTAGTATATCAAGTTTCAATAAATTATCATGAATCGAGTGGAAGTCAAAATGCGTTGTTCTCCACTCAGCACCAATTGAATCAGCAGGAAACTGTATTGGTGAGAAATCAAAGATATCCATGTAATCTGGCACAACGATAATACCACCTGGATGCTGTCCAGTTGTACGTTTTACCCCTGTACATCCCGCTACTAAGCGATCAATCTCTGCATTTCGAATTGTTAAATTGTGATCATTTGCATAACCTTTTACATATCCATAAGCGGTTTTTTCCGCAACTGTACCAATCGTTCCAGCACGGTATACATAGTCTTCACCGAACAGTACTTTCGTATAGTTATGGGCACGTGGTTGGTATTCCCCGGAGAAGTTCAAATCGATATCGGGTACCTTATCTCCTTTAAATCCAAGGAACGTTTCGAATGGAATATCATGTCCATCTTTCACATATGCCACATTACATGTCGGACAATCTTTATCTGGTAAGTCGAAACCAGAGCCTACGGAACCATCATTAAAGAATTCAGATTGCTTGCACTTTGGACAGACATAGTGTGGTGGTAATGGGTTTACTTCTGTAATTTCCATCATCGTTGCAACGAACGATGAACCTACCGAACCACGCGAACCTACTAGATATCCGTCGACTAACGATTTTTTCACAAGCTTATGTGAGATTAAATAGATAACGGCAAATCCATGTCCAATAATACTTTTCAATTCTTTTTCTAAACGAGCCTCTACAATTTCTGGTAGTTCTTCACCATATATACTGCGTGCCATTTTATAACTCATATCACGTGTTTCATCATCGGCACCCTCAATTTTCGGTGTATATAGATCATCTTTTACTGGACGAACATCACCAATTAATGACGCAACCTTTTGTGTATTCGTCACAACAACTTCTTTCGCTTTGTCTTCACCTAAAAATGAAAAACACTCTAGCATTTCATCAGTTGTACGGAAATGTACTGGCGGTAATGAATGTCGATTTAACGGATTGGCTCCACCCTGCGAACTGACTAAAATTTTACGATACATTGCATCTTCTGGATCTAAGTAATGCACGTTCCCTGTAGCAACAACTGGTTTATCTAACGTCTCGCCTAGTTTTACTAAGTTAGAGATAATTGTTTTTAATTGTCCCTCATCTCGAACGAGTTCACGCTCTACTAAATGACGCAACACCTCTGGAGGCATTACTTCAATGTAATCATAAAACTGTGCAATTTCTTCTACCTCTTCAGGAGCTTTTTGCATCATTGCCTCAAACACTTCACCTTTATCACAAGCCGTTCCTACTAAAATTCCTTCACGATATTTTTTTAATAGTGACCTCGGTACTCGTGGTACACGGTAAAAGTAATTAAGGTGAGAATATGAAACAAGTTTATATAAATTTTTCAATCCAACATCTGATGTGGCAAGTAACGTCAGATGGCTTGGACGGCCACGCTTATACGCATCCCCTTGCCCCATACTATCATTTAATTGATCGTGATATTCAAATCCCTTTTCAATTACGTCTTTCAACATTTTCACAAGTAAATATCCCGTCGCTTCTGTATCATAAATCGCACGGTGATGTTGCGTTAATTCAATATCAAGTTTTTTACACATCGTATTTAATCGGTGATTTTTCATTTCTGGGAATAAGAATCGTGCAAGTTCTAACGTATCAATAACAGGGTTATTCGTTTTTTCTAACCCAGCCTTTTTAAAACCTACGTTAATAAATCCCATATCGAAGCTTGCGTTATGGGCAACAAGGGTATGGTCACCCATCCATTCCTCAAACTTTTTAAACACTTCGTCCACTTCTGGTGCATCAGTTAACATATCATCTGTAATACCTGTTAATTCAATAATCGTCGCTGATAATGGTTGATGTGGGTTTGCAAAAGATTCAAAACGATCAATGATTTCGCCACCCTTTACTTTTACGGCAGCCAACTCAATGACTGTATCGTATACAGCTGATAAACCTGTCGTCTCAACGTCGAAAACAACATACGTTTCCTCCGCAAGTAAACGATGCGCTTCATTATACGCTATCGGTACACCATCATTAACTAAATTCGCTTCTACACCGTATATAACTTTAACTCCAGCCTTTTTCCCCGCAGAATATGCCTCCGGGAACGACTGAGCCACAGCATGGTCTGTAACCGCAATAGCTTCATGTCCCCATTTACCAGCTTGGGCAACAAGCCTAGAAACAGGAGTAACAGCATCCATTTGGCTCATGGGAGTGTGAAGATGAAGTTCTACACGCTTTTCGCCTTCTGGCGCTTTATCTTTACGAGACGGACCTGTTATTTCATTAATATCATTCGCAATCATTACTAAATCTCGAACAAATGTATCATTTTGAACTGAACCACGGGCTTTCACCCACATTCCTTTTTTCAAGGATTGCAGCATTGGAATATCTTCTTTGTCACGCGAGAACATTTTGATCATAATAGAATCCGTATAATCCGTTATTTTTAAAGTTAATAACGTACGTCCACTACGAAGCTCTTTTGTCTCTACATGGAAGACATATCCTTGAACCGTTTTTCTTCTTTCTTCATCTTGAATTTCTCGCATCGGTGTAATCTCTTCATCTGGCTTAATAAGATACCCGAGTGTAATCGGTCCTTCATACACAACGCTACTTTCTTCAGCTTGCTTCTTCGCCATTTCTTCCATAGCTTGTATAACACGCTCGCGGTCTTCTTGCTGCGTTTGCTCACGAAACTTTTGCATTTCTTCTGCATTTTGCTGTATATGTGTGTCTAACTGGAAACGTGGAAATCCAAAAGCTTCGTATTGATCCCCTACTGGTTTCGCAACGTTTTTCTTTAAAGCAGTAGACTCCAGCTCATTATTCACATTTATTAGCAACTTCACTCCATTCACCTGCGGAAGCTGTTTCTTTAAGTAAGCAAACATAGGTGAAAATGTAATTCGTTCCGTACAAAGCGGCCAATACGCCCTCACTTCTTCTTCTGTAAATTGTTTATTCTCTGTTTCTAATGCAAATGTTGTTCTTGCAATATGAGAAAATGATTGCTTAAGCTTTGTTTCTAGCAATTCATATAATTCTGTAGGCAAAATACGTGGCACTTGTAAATCAAAATGCCAACTTTTATTCGCTTTATCAATAACGAGCCTTTCAATACCACCGCCTTGTAAATATTGATTTATAAGGTCGTCTGGTATTTGCAACTGCTGGAGCAAAATTTGAAATCGCTCTTGTTGTTCATTTGTTAAAGACATAAGCACTCTCCTTCCATTTGCTATTATAAATTGAAACGTACTACAAAGAAAGATTTCTCACTTCTTCTTTTACAAAATACGTTTACAAAGAAAGAGAAGGTACCCCATTACGAGGTACCTCTTCTTATTTTAAAATATTTGCAATATATGTTTGAAGTTCTTCTACTTTTACTTCTTCAGACTCACCTGTAGCACGTACTTTCACTTCTACAATACCTTCGTCTGCTTTTTTACCAACTGTAACACGAACTGGAAGGCCGAATAAATCTGCATCTGCAAATTTAACACCTGCACGTTCTGCACGATCGTCTAATAACACTTCATAGCCTTTTTCTTGTAATGAGTTGTAGATGTTTTCACCCATTTCACGTTGTGCATCAGATTTCATATTTACTGGAATTACATGCACATGGAACGGTGCTACAGCTTTCGGCCAAACTAAGCCGTTCTCATCATTAAACTGCTCTGCAATTGCTGCCACTGTACGAGATACACCGATACCGTAACAACCCATAATAAGTGGTTGTGTTTTCCCATTTTCATCTAGGAATGTTGCGTTCATTGCTTCACTATAACGAGTTCCTAATTTGAATACATGACCAACTTCAATTCCACGTGCAAAAAGAATTGTTCCGTTTCCGTCTGGAGATTGGTCTCCTTCTTGAATAAAGCGTAAATCTGTATACTGACTTACTTTAAAGTCACGTTCTGGATTTACATTTACATAATGGAATCCTTCTTCGTTCGCTCCTGAACATCCGTTGACAATTGATGCTACAGCATGGTCAGCGATAATTTCGATATCACCTGTTACACCAATCGGTCCTAATGAACCAACTTCACAATTTAATAATTCTTTTACTTCCTCATGAGAAGCAAGCTCAACAACTGAAGCGCCGTATACATTTTTCACTTTTACATCGTTTACTTCGTGATCACCACGAACAAGTACAACTACTAATTTCTCATCTACTTTAAATACCATAGACTTAATACACTTGTCAGCTTCAATGTTTAAGAATGCAGATACTTCTTCAATCGCTTTTTGATCTGGCGTTGCAACCTTTTCAAGTGCCATTTCCGCTTCGTCACTCTTCGTATACGTAGCTACAACAGGAGCCATTTCAATGTTCGCTGCATAATCAGATGTATCAGAGTATGCAATTGTATCTTCACCAACATCAGATAATACCATGAATTCATGTGTATCTTTTCCGCCCATTGCTCCAGAATCAGCAATAACTGCACGGAAGTTCAAACCACAACGAGCAAAAATGTTAGAATATGCTTTGTATAAGCGATCGTATACTTCATCTAAGCTCTCTTGTGTAGCATGGAAAGAGTATGCATCTTTCATTAGAAACTCTCTTCCACGTAATAAACCGAAACGAGGTCTTTGTTCATCGCGGAATTTCGTTTGAATTTGATATAATGTTAACGGTAATTTTTTATATGATTTTATTTCATCACGTACAAGATCAGTAATTACTTCTTCATGCGTCGCTCCTAAAGCAAACTCACGAGCGTTACGATCTTTCATACGCATTAATTCAGATCCGTAAGAATACCAACGACCTGATTCTTGCCATAATTCTGCAGCTTGCATAGCTGGCATCAATAATTCCACAGCTCCTGCGCGCTCCATTTCTTCTCGAACGATACGTTCTACTTTGTGTAATACTTTTAACCCAAATGGTAGAAAACTATAAATACCAGAAGCATTTTGACGCATAAAACCTGCGCGAAGTAATAATTGATGACTCTTAATTTCAGCATCAGCTGGAACTTCACGTAATGTAGGACTGAATACCATACTTTGTTTCATTTATTTGCACCTCTTCATTTTACTCTTACACGCAGTAAAACCCCTCACCTCGAATTAGGTGAGGGATTTTATTCTACGGGCTCTATTTCATTATAAGTTTCATTCTATTTTACAAGAAAAACTTACGAATGTCATTCCATGTTACAACTAACATTAATAACATTAATAATGCAAAACCAATAAAGTGAACCATTCCTTCTTTTTGACGGTCAATTGGTTTTCCTCGTAACGCCTCAATTAAGAAGAAGAATAAACGGCCACCGTCTAAAGCAGGAACTGGTAATAAATTGAATAAACCAAGATTAATACTTAAAACTGCCGCTAAACTTAGTACACGCGTAAATCCATAATCTACAACTTGATCTGTTAGATTATAAATTCCTACTGGACCTGACAACTCATTAATAGAAAATTGACCAGTTACTAATTTCACAAGAGATTCAAAAATTAGTTTCGTCCATTGGTATGTTTGTTCAAATCCTGATTTAATAGAACCCATTACTGTTTTCTCTACAGGGGAATAAACACCAATTCTACCAACTTCGTCTTTTCCTTCTTTATCGAGTGTTGGCGTTACTTTCACATTAAACTGTTCATTATCACGCTTTACTTGTAACGTAATTTCTTTATCCGGATTTTCACGTACAATGTCAACAACATCTTTCCATGTACTTGTGTTTTTTCCATCAATCGCTTGAATTGTATCATTCTCTTTCAATCCAGCTTGCTGTGCTGCACTATTATCCATCACTTTTCCGACCATTGGTTTGTCAATAGGAACCCCTTGTACAAATCCAAGAATCACAAAAATAACAAATGCTAAAATGAAGTTCATTGCAGGACCCGCAAAGATTGTTAAAGCGCGTTGCCCTAATTTTTTTGAACCAAATTGTCTATTATACGGAGCAATTTGAATTTCTTCCCCCGCAGTAATAATACGAGCTTTTTCATTCACTCGGAACGTTTGAAGCTCTTCCTCGTACTCCTCATAGCCCGAAATTGTTAGATTGTGCTCCAAATCAGCTTGTTCGACTTCAATGACACGAACATTGGGATACTTTTCATATCCATCAAAAACTAATTTCACAACTTCGTCTTTTTCATTTAATACAAGGCCAACCTTTTTCCCAGGCTTTAACTCAACTGTGTCCGCATCCTCGCCAGCCATTCTTACATAGCCACCAAGGGGCAGTAATCGAATCGTATACACCGTTTCATTCTTTTCAAATGAGAATATTTTCGGACCAAAACCAATCGCAAACTCGCGGCATAAAATACCTGCTCTTTTTGCGAAATATAGATGTCCTAGCTCATGGAAAAATACGAGTGCACCGAAAATTAATATAAAGGCAATCGCTGTATTCAATTCCATAACCACCTTTGCTAAATTTGTTCCATCACAAACCGTCTTGTGGCTGCATCAATTTCCAGAATTTCCTCTAAGCTCGGACGTGCAATGACATTGTGATGGTTCATTGCTTTTTCAATGAGGTCTTCTACTGTTAAGAAACCAATTCTCTTTTGTAAAAAGGCTTCAACAGCTACTTCATTCGCTGCGTTCATTACAGCTGGCATACTTCCACCTGCTTTTCCAGCTTCATACGCAAAACGTAGACAACGGAATCTTTCTTGGTCCATTTTCTCAAAATGCAACGTCCCTATTTCCCATAAGTTTAACTGTTTTGTGTCTGAAAGAGGCAATCTATCAGGATATGTAAGTGCGTATTGAATTGGTACTCGCATATCAGGTGAACCAAGCTGCGCCATTACACTACGATCTTCAAATTCAACCATAGAATGGATAATACTTTCTTTATGTAAAACAACATCGATTTGCTCGTAAGGGATACCAAAAAGCCAATGTGCTTCAATTACTTCTAGTCCCTTATTCATCATTGTAGCAGAATCAATTGTAATTTTCGAACCCATTGACCAGTTTGGATGTCGAAGCGCATCTTCTACGGTCACATGATGCAATTCATCCCTCGTTTTATCACGGAAACTTCCACCAGAAGCCGTTATAATAAGACGAGAAATTCTTTTCTCATTTTCACCATTCAAGCATTGAAAAATAGCTGAATGTTCACTATCTACTGGAAGTAACGAAACATTATGTTTTCGTGCTGCTTCCATTACAAGATGTCCTGCAGTTACTAACGTTTCTTTATTTGCAATTCCAATTGTTTTTTTCGCCTCAATTGCACGAAGTGTTGGTAACAACCCTACGCTACCTACAACAGCATTTACTACAATCTCCGTATCTGGATGTAATGCTACTTCTAAAAGCCCTTCACTACCATATACAATTTTTGTATTACCAGAAACAGCTTGTAATTTTAAAACATCTTCCTCTCTTTGCACAGAGACGATTTGCGGAGAAAATTCTTGAATTACCTTTACTGCGTAGTCAATATTTTTCCCTACAGAAAAAGCAACGAGACGGAATTGGTCTGGGTGCGAGCGTAATACATCTAAAGTTTGTGTACCAATTGATCCGCTCGCACCTAATAAACTAATGTTTTTCATGACTCCAACCCCTCGTTCATTTATTAATTGTATTGTAATAAGAAGTAGAGAATTGGTAAAACGAATAACCAACTATCTGTTCGATCTAATATACCACCATGTCCAGGTAAAATTGTACCTGAATCCTTTACGCCATAATGACGTTTAAAAGCAGATTGTACTAAATCACCAATTTGTCCAAAAATAGAAATGATAATTGTCAGCACAATTAAAATTACTACATTCGATTCAACTGGGAAGAACGCGTTGTAAACAAGTGCCACGATAATTCCACAAACGATGCCGCCTAATGAACCTTCAATCGTTTTATTTGGACTAATTTCTGGCCACAATTTTCTCTTGCCTAATGCTTTTCCTACGAAATATGCGCCTGAATCAGTAGCCCATATAATAAATAATGCGCAAAACACATATTTAATTCCTAATATTCTCGTTTCATTTAAATATAAGAATCCCATTGCCACATATGTCGTTGCCATCAGTAAAAATGAAGCATTATCAAAAGTAAATGTATTCTTAGAAAGGACTGTATATGATAAAAGTAATAAAACAATCACAAATGTGATTTCCAATTTACCTAATCCAATCCATGTAAACAGTTCTGATGCACTACTTGGAATTAAAAGAATCCACAATAATACTGCAGCTAAAACTGTCGGTACTGAAATAAGCGTAAGCTTATTCATACGAATTAATTCATATAAACCTATAGAAGCAAGTGCATACACTAAAACCGTAAAAGGCACGCCACCGTATATTACGATGGGAATGAATAGCGCGGCAGCAACCACTCCAGTAATAATTCTCTGTTTCACTACCAAACCCTCTCTTTCTACACGCCTCCGAATCTGCGCCCTCTATGTTGAAAGTCAGTAATTGCATTTAGCAAATGTTCTTCTTTGAAGTCTGGCCAATACACGTCTGTAAACCAAAACTCCGAATACGCAATTTGCCATAACATGAAATTACTAATACGTAGCTCTCCGCTTGGTCGGATTAACAACTCTGGATCAGGTAAAGAACTCGTCATTAAGTAGGAAGAAAGCATTTCTTCACTTACCTCTTCAGAACGAATTTTTCCTTCCTCGTTATCTTTCATCATATGTTGCACAGCAGAAACGATTTCATCTCGACTTCCATAGTTTAACGCGAAATTAAGAATTAATCCCGTATTCTCTTTCGTATCTTCCATGGCTTTCTCCATCGCTCTGCGTGTATGCGTAGGAAGACGATCTTTTTGCCCTATTACTCGGACTTGTACGTTTTCTTCAATCAATTCTGGTAAAAATGTACCTAGAAATTCTTCTGGAAGCTTCATTAAATAATCAACTTCCTTTTTCGGTCTTTTCCAGTTCTCAGTTGAAAAAGCATAGAGAGTTAACACTTTCACATTAAGTTTACTTGCAAATTTTGTAATTTTCTTTACAACTTGCATACCTTCATGATGTCCCGCAATACGAGGCATTGCTCTCCTCTTTGCCCATCTTCCATTCCCATCCATAATGATGGCAATATGTTCTGGGATATATCCTTTTTTCACTTCTTCAACGAGATGATCAAACGATGTGTCCTTTTTACCTTTAAAAAAAGGAAAGTTTTTAAACATCATTCATACCCTCCAACAAGCAGACGTATGCCTAAAAGTGTAAAAAGACCCCCTTAAGAAGAGGGTCATATTTGCGAAGTTATCGCTATTACACTTCCATGATTTCTTTTTCTTTGTTTTTTGCGATTTCGTCAACTTTTGCAATATATTTATCTGTTTCTTTTTGGATATCTTCAGTATATCCTCTTAAATCATCTTCTGTAATCTCGCCAGCTTTTTCAAGCTTCTTAAGATCATCATTTCCGTCACGACGTACGTTACGAACAGCAACTTTTGCTTCTTCAGCATATTTTTTCACAACTTTAACAAGATCACGACGACGCTCTTCTGTTAATGCAGGGAATGCAATACGAATTACAGTTCCATCATTAGAAGGGTTTAAGCCTAAATCTGCTTTTAAAATTGCTTTTTCGATATCACCGATAGAAGTTTTATCATAAGGTTGAATTACAAGTAAACGTGCTTCTGGAACTGTAATGTTCGCTAATTGCACAACTGGTGTTGGTGCACCATAGTAATCAACTTGTACCTTATCTAATACAGACGAGCTTGCACGACCAGCGCGAACTGTTGCTAATTCACGAGAATAAGCAGCAACTGCTTTTTCCATTTTTTCATTTGAAGACTTCAATACTTGTTGTCCCATATTTATTTCCCCCTTACAACTGTTCCAATATTTTCGCCTAAAACGGCACGTTTAATATTACCTTTTTCCATAACCGAGAATACAATTAATGGAATATCATTATCCATACATAGAGAAGAAGCTGTAGAATCCATTACACCTAAACCTTCTTTTAATACATCTAAGTAAGTAAGCGTTTCGTATTTCGTAGCCGTTGGGTCAATAGATGGATCTGCGCTATATACGCCATCCACATTATTTTTCGCCATTAAAATAACGTCTGCTTCGATTTCCGCTGCACGTAATGCTGCTGTTGTATCTGTAGAGAAGTATGGATTACCTGTACCTGCTGCAAAGATAACAACACGTTTTTTCTCTAAGTGACGAACTGCTTTACGGCGAATGTAAGGCTCTGCCACTTGACGCATCTCAATTGAAGTTTGTACACGAGTTTGGATTCCAATATTCTCCAAGCTATCTTGAAGAGCTAATGAATTCATAACTGTAGCTAACATGCCCATGTAATCTGCTCCTGCACGATCCATGCCCATTTCACTTCCAATTTTCCCACGCCAAATGTTACCGCCACCAACAACAACAGCAACCTCTACATCAAGTTCTGCAATTTCTTTTACTTGTTCTGCAACTGACTTAATAACAGTTGGATTAATTCCAAATCCTTGCTCTCCAGCTAAAGCTTCTCCACTTAACTTTAAAACGACACGATTATATTTCGGTTTACTCATAATGAACCTCCAATTGCTTACATCTTTATTTTAAAAAAGGGAACACAATGTGTTCCCTAATCTGTATTAGTTACTACCTTTTACTTGGTTCATTACTTCTTCAGCAAAGTTGTCTTCACGTTTTTCGATACCTTCGCCAACAGCGTAGCGAACGAATCCTTTTAATGTTCCGCCTTTAGACTCAACGAACTGACGAACTTTCATATCAGGGTTTTTAACGAATGCTTGGTCAAGTAAGCAAATCTCTTCGAAGAATTTGCCTAGACGGCCTTCAACCATTTTTGCAACGATTTTTTCAGGCTTGCCTTCGTTTAATGCTTGTTGTGTTAATACTTGACGCTCATGCTCAACTTCTTCAGCTGTTACAGCATCGCGGTCGATGTATTTAGGGTTAACTGCTGCAATGTGCATTGCTACATCTTTAGCAGCTGCTTCATCAGTAGAACCTTCAAGAACTGTTAATACACCAATACGTCCACCCATGTGTAGGTAAGCGCCGAATGCATCTGCATCAGTTTTTGATACGATTTCGAAACGACGAAGTGTAAGTTTTTCACCAATTTTAGCGATTGCTTCGTTGATGTGCTCTTCTACTGTTTTGCCGCCTTCAATTGTTTGAGTCATAGCTTCTTCAACGTTAGCAGGTTTGTTAGCTAATAAGTGAGCAGCTAGTTCTTTAATTAATGCTTGGAAACCTTCGTTTTTCGCAACGAAATCAGTTTCAGAGTTTAATTCTAAGATTAAAGCGTCGTTACCGTTTGTTTCGATGAAAGTTAAACCTTCAGCAGCAATGCGGTCTGCTTTTTTAGCAGCTTTCGCAATACCTTTTTCACGTAAGAAGTCAATTGCCTTCTCCATGTCGCCGTTAGTTTCTGTTAAAGCTTTTTTGCAGTCCATCATACCTGCGCCAGTTTTTTCACGTAATTCTTTTACCATTTGAGCAGTGATTGCCATACTTTTCATCCTCCTAAAATATGTATTTATACTTTTTATAAAGGTGTTTATACCTTAAAAAAGGTGATAAAAGGCCGAACCCCTTATCACCTTTCCAACTTTGTTACGCAGTAACAGTTTCTTCACCTTGTTTTGCTTCAAGGATCGCGTCTGCCATTTTAGATGTAAGAAGTTTTACAGCACGAATTGCATCATCGTTTGCTGGGATAACGTGATCGATTTCGTCTGGATCACAGTTTGTATCAACGATACCGATGATTGGAATGTGTAATTTGCGTGCTTCAGCAACTGCAATACGCTCTTTACGAGGGTCTACTACGAATAATGCACTTGGAAGACCTTTCATATCTTTAATACCGCCTAAGAATTTCTCAAGACGCTCTAACTCTTTTTTAAGTTGAACAACTTCTTTCTTAGGTAGTACTTCGAAAGTACCATCTTCTTGCATTCTTTCGATGTCTTTAAGACGCTTGATACGCTTTTGGATTGTTTGGAAGTTTGTTAAAGTTCCACCTAACCAACGTTGGTTAACGAAGTACATACCCGCACGAGTTGCTTCTTCTTTAATAGCTTCTTGTGCTTGTTTTTTAGTACCTACGAATAAAATGTCTCCACCTTCAGCAGCGATGTCACGCATCGTTCTGTAAGCTTCCTCAACTTTTTTCACAGTTTTTTGTAAGTCGATGATGTAGATACCGTTACGCTCTGTGAAAATGTAACGCTTCATTTTTGGGTTCCAACGACGAGTTTGATGTCCGAAATGAACACCAGCTTCAAGCAATTGCTTCATAGAAATTACTGACATAATATAGTTCCTCCTAAATGGTTTTTGATATCCTCCGTTTACTTCATCTCTAAGCGAAACTACAAACGTAGCACCAACACTTAAATCAGTAAACGTGTGTACTTTGTACTGACACCACTGCTTACTATATCATACTGAAATATTACAATCAAGTCGAAAATGCGAACAATGTAAAACTTTCTTTGTTCATACTCGAATTCTAGTATTACCAACCTTCATTTCTTTTAAGCAAAAAAGCAAAATACAATTAATAGTTTTCCCAGAAAACACGCTTATGCCACTTTTCACAAGCACCATCAATCATTGCACAAAAAAACTCTCCTCAATCGAGGAGAGTTCTTTATAAATTAGTTTGTTTTTAATTTAGCAAGTTCCTGTAGAAACTTGTCGTTTAGCACTTTAATGTATGTTCCTTTCATACCTAAAGAGCGAGACTCAATAACACCAGCACTTTCTAATTTACGTAGTGCATTTACGATTACAGAGCGAGTAATTCCTACGCGATCAGCAATTTTACTTGCAACAAGTAAACCTTCTGTTCCATTTAATTCTTCGAAGATGTGCTCAATTGCTTCTAACTCACTGTAAGATAATGAGCTGATCGCCATTTGAACAACAGCTTTACTACGTGCTTCCTCTTCGATTTCTTCTGCTTTTTCACGTAAGATTTCCATACCTACAACAGTTGAGCTGTACTCAGCAAGGATTAAATCGTCATCTAAGAACTCTTGACCTAGACGAGCTAATACTAATGTACCTAGACGCTCACCACCACCAACGATTGGTACGATTGTAGTTAAACCTTGACCAAATAATTCTCTGTTTTCTACTGGGAATGCTGTGTAAGCACTGTTCACATCCAAGTTTGAAGATGTTTCTGTAATGTTGAATAAGCTTTGTGTATATTCTTCTGGGAATTGACGTTCTGCAAGCATTTGCTTCATGCGTTCGTTTTCGATTTGTTGGTGAATTGCATAACCTAGTAATTTACCACGACGGCTAACTACGAATACGTTTGCTTCGATTACTTCACACATTGTGTCAGACATTTCTCTAAAGTTTACAGGCTTCCCTGCTGCGCTCTGTAATAACGCATTTAATTTTCTTGTTTTTGCTAATAATTCCATTTCAAAAGTTCCTCCTACATGTTACTCACATATTTTTTCATCACTTGGAAACTAGGGCGAGTCACCTGATGACACTATTACAAAATAAACTGGCTCACATCTTTATTTTTAGCAATTGTTGCTAATTTCTCCTCAACGTATTGAGGGGTTATCGTTATTTTCTCTAACGTAATTTCAGATGCTTCAAACGATAAATCTTCAAGGAGCTTCTCCATAATCGTATGAAGTCTTCTTGCTCCAATATTATCTGTATCCTGATTAACTTGATAAGCAATCTCAGCAATCTTACGAATAGCTTCGTCTGAAAATTCAATTTCTATACCTTCAGTCGCTAATAATGCCATATATTGTTTAATTAACGCATTGTCAGGCTCGATTAATATTTTAACAAAATCGTCTGTCGATAATTTCGTTAATTCTACTCGAATCGGAAATCTCCCTTGCAATTCCGGAATTAAATCCGACGGTTTAGACATATGGAACGCTCCAGCTGCAACGAATAAAATATAATCCGTTTTTACTGATCCGTATTTTGTCGCAACATTCGACCCTTCTACAATTGGCAAAATGTCACGTTGCACACCTTCACGTGATACATCTACGCTATTCGACTGCTTACCAGCAATTTTGTCAATTTCATCGATAAAAATAATCCCGAGCTGTTCAGCACGATAAACAGCCTCTTGTGTAACTTCATCCATATCAATTAAGCGCTGTGCCTCTTCATTTGTCAAGAGTTTTCTTGCTTCTTTTACAGAAAGTTTACGTTTTTTTGTTTTTTTCGGCATAAAACTCCCTAACGCATCTTGGAAATTCATTCCCATTTGCTCCATGCCAGTTCCTTGTAACATATCAAACATTGACGACTGTTGCTCAGTCACTTCAATCGATACAATTTCGTCTTCAAGAAGCCCTGCAGCAAGCTTTCTCTCCACATCTTGACGTTTCTTTTCAATTTCACCATCTTCTTGTGTATCAGACGTTTGACTCGAATTTTGAGCGCCCCCAAACAGCATCTCTAATGGATTTTTAAATCCAGATTGCTTCTCCGGACTCGGCACTAAAATTTCAACAAGACGTTGATTCGCTTGCTCTTCTGCTTTATCTTGAACTTTCACTACCATTTCTTCTTTTACAATACGAACGGATGTTTCCACAAGGTCACGTACCATCGACTCTACATCTCTACCCACATATCCAACTTCTGTAAATTTTGTAGCCTCAACCTTAATAAAAGGTGCTCCAACGAGTTTCGCCATTCGTCGTGCTACCTCTGTTTTCCCAACACCTGTCGGTCCAATCATCAAAATGTTTTTAGGTGCTATTTCATCACGTAAATTTTCAGCTAATTTACTGCGACGGTATCGATTTCTCAACGCTACAGCAACCGCTTTCTTTGCGTCTTTTTGACCGATGATGTATTGATCTAATTTTTCCACAATTTGGCGCGGAGTAAAATGTAAATGCATATAAAATGCCTCCCTTACGATTCTACAATTCTTCAACAATTATGTTGTGATTCGTATAAACACAAATATCGCCAGCAATCTCTAAACTCGCTTTCGCAATTTGTTTCGCTGTTAAGTGTTCACTTGCATATTGCTTTAAAGCACGACCTGCAGAAAGTGCATAATTCCCACCAGATCCAATTGCTAAAATACCATCATCCGGTTCAATCACTTCTCCTGTACCTGAAACAAGGAGCATAGTTGTTTTATCCATGACAATGAGCATCGCTTCTAGTTGACGTAACATTTTATCGCCACGCCATTGTTTTGCCATTTCAACAGCTGCACGCTGCAAGTTGCCATTATACTCTTCTAATTTTCCTTCAAACATTTCAAAAAGAGTAAATGCATCAGCAACTGAACCTGCAAAACCAGCTAAAACTTTACCTTGGAAAAGTCTGCGAACTTTACGAGCTGTATGTTTCATTACAACAGCATTTCCCATTGTCACCTGACCATCTCCAGCCATTGCACATTCTCCATTATGATGAACTGCAAATATCGTTGTAGCGTGGAAATTCCCCATAGAAAAAACTCCTTTATTTGTTTTTATAGCTTTTAAAGCAATTTATGCCCGCGGGTGATGCTTCATGTAAACAGAACGCAATCTTTCTTTAGAGACATGCGTATAAATTTGTGTGGTCGACAAATTCTCATGACCTAATAGCTCCTGTACAGTACGTAAATCCGCCCCTTCATCTAACATATGTGTAGCAAATGTATGCCTTAACATATGGGGACTTATTCGCATTGTCAATGAAGCCTTTTTAATGAGTTCATTTAAAACATAACGCACTCCACGACTTGTTAGCGGTGTACCTTTCGCATTTAAAAACACCATACGAGAGTCTTCGTCAGTCTTATTAACTAACTGTTTTCTCCCATTCTCTATATAAGTAATTAAAGAATCTTGCGCATAGCTTCCGAACGGAATATACCTTTGTTTTTTTCCTTTTCCCATTACTAAAATTGTTCCCACCGCAAAGTCAATATCGGTAAGTTGTAAATTGACACATTCACTCACACGGATTCCAGTCGCATACATCAACTCTAATAAAGCTTGATTCCTTTGACCTAATGGCGTTTCCGTGTCAGAAACTTCAAATAATTCCTCTAACTCTTCAGCATATAAAAACTTTGGGATTGACAATTCTTTTTTGGGGAGTGACGCAAGTGCAAACGGATTATCTTTCCGATAACCTTCACGCATCAAAAAACGATATAAACTTCGTAAGCTTGATACTTTTCTTGCGACAGATTTACGGGCTAACTTTTCATCGTGCAACGTCGTTAAGTACAAACGAACATCCGCGTATGTAACGTCTAAAAAAGAGGATATGCCTTCTCGCTCCATAAATTGCACAAAATGTTCTAAATCATTTTGATAACTTGCAATTGTATATTTTGAATAATTTCTTTCAATTTGTAAATATCCAACGAATAATTGTAACAATTTCTTCACATTCACACAACTCACCTCAATAAAGGCTACTAAATCGTATCACAACTTAGTAGCCTTTGCAAGAAATTTAACTAAATATTTACAAAATTTTGAATTGTTTCTAAAGCGCGTGTTGCGTATGCTTCATTTCGTTCCGCTTTCTTTTTGATCTTCTTCTCTAACGGTGCAAATAGACCGAAGTTCGCATTCATCGGTTGGAAGTTTTTAGCGTTCGTTGCCGTAATGTAATTTGCCATGCTGCCCATCGCAGTTACTGACGGTAATACAACTGGCTCTTCACCTTGCACAAGACGTGCAGCATTAATTCCTGCTAATAATCCTGATGCTGCTGATTCAACATATCCCTCTACTCCAGTCATTTGACCAGCGAAGAATAAATCATCACGTTGTTTATATTGATATGTTGGACGAAGCAAATTAGGTGAATTAATAAACGTATTACGATGCATTACACCATAACGTACAATCTCTGCATTTTCCAGTCCCGGTATTAACTGTAGCACTTCTTTTTGTGGTCCCCACTTTAAATGCGTTTGGAAACCTACGATATTGTATAAAGTTCCTGCTGCATCATCTTGACGTAACTGAACAACAGCATATGGCGTTTTCCCTGTTTTTGGATCTTCCAATCCAACAGGTTTCATAGGTCCAAATACTAGCGTCTGTCTCCCTCTACTTGCCATAACTTCTACTGGCATACAACCTTCAAAGAAAATTTCTTTTTCAAACTCTTTTAAAGGCACTGTCTCAGCAGCAATTAAAGCCTCATAAAAACGGTCAAACTCTTCTTCTGTCATTGGGCAATTTAAATATGCAGCTTCGCCTTTGTCATAACGCGATTTTAAATATACTTTATTCATGTCAATACTGTCTTTTTCTACGATTGGTGCTGCCGCATCGTAGAAATAGAAATAATCTTCACCTGTTAGTTCTTTTAATTGTGCAGCAAGATCAGGAGATGTAAGTGGACCTGTTGCAATAATTGTTGGTCCTTCTGGAATTTCAGTAAGCTCTTCGTTCACTACCGTTACATTCGGATGGTTTTTTACGTATTCTGTTACTTTAGCTGCGAACTCATGACGGTCTACAGCTAACGCACCTCCAGCTGGTACAGAGCACTCATCTGCCGCACGAATAATTACAGAATCCATTAAACGCATTTCCTCTTTAATAACTCCAACTGCATTTGTTAAAGTGTTTGCACGAAGTGAGTTACTACATACTAATTCAGCAAATTTATCTGTGTGATGAGCTGGCGTTTGCCTTACCGGCCTCATTTCATATAATCTAACTTGGACACCACGTTTTGCAATTTGGTAAGCCGCTTCACTTCCTGCAAGACCTGCGCCAATGACGTTTACTACTTGTGTTGTCATATATATCACCTTTCCTTTTCTTCCCGAAAAAAATGTGAGCAGTTACGCTCACATTTGTTGTTCTTCTTCATAATCGCACGAAATACATTGTACTTGCACGCCTTTTTTCAACTTCTTCTCTACAAGCATGCCTTCACACTTCGGACATTTACGACCAATCGGCTTATCCCAAGATACAAAGTCACATTCTGGATACGTACCGCATCCATAGAAAAGGCGTTTCTTTTTGTTACTACGACGCTCAATAATTTGTCCTTCTTCACATTTCGGACAAGTTACACCGATTTCTTTCACAATCGGTTTTGTATTACGACAATCAGGGAAATTCGAACAAGCCATAAACTTCCCGTATTTACCCATTTTAAAGACCATTGGATGTCCGCATAATTCACAGTCTTCCCCAGCTGGCTCATCTTTAATTTCCACTTCACGCATTTCTTTTTCCGCTTTTTCTAAGCGCGGTTCAAATCCTACGTAGAAATCATCAACAATTTTCACCCAATTGGCATTTCCTTCTTCCACTTCATCAAGGCTTTGCTCCATATTGGCAGTAAATTCAATGTTAATAATTTCCGGGAAAAATTCTAAAATAAGTTCAATTACTATTTCACCAAGTTCAGTCGGAACGAAGCGTTTATTATCCAAGCCTACATATCCACGTTTTTGAATCGTTTCAAGTGTAGGTACATAAGTCGACGGTCTTCCAATTCCAAGTTCTTCAAGTGTTCTTACTAGACGAGCCTCTGTATAGCGCGGAGGAGGTTGTGTAAAATGTTGCTTCGGTTCTAAATCCTTCGAAAATACAGTTTCCCCTACTTCTAAAGGCGGCAACATCTTATCCTTTTCTTCAGCACCATCATCTTTCGACTCTACATACACTTTCATAAATCCTGGGAACTTTACAACCGATCCACTTGCACGGAACTGAACATTGTTATTAATGAGTCTCGCTGTCACAGTATCCATTATAGCAGACGCCATTTGACTTGCAACAAATCGCTCCCAAATCAATTTATATAATCGAAGTTGATCACGACTTAAGAAACTTTTTAGTTCCTCTGGCTTTCTCATTACCGAAGTAGGACGAATTGCCTCATGTGCATCTTGTGCATTTGACTTTTTCGTTTCTTTCTTCTTTTCTGTTCCTATGTATTCCGTACCATACGCTTCAGTGATGTAAGTACGAGCCTCTGTTTGAGCTGTTTCTGAGATACGTGTTGAATCAGTTCTCATATACGTAATAAGACCTACAGTTCCTTGTTTTCCAAGATCTATCCCTTCATACAATTGCTGTGCAAGCATCATCGTTTTCTTTGCTCGCATGTTTAACTTACGTGCTGCTTCTTGTTGCAAGGAAGATGTTGTAAACGGTAATGCAGGATTACGTTTTCGCTCTTTGCGCGTTACATTTTCAACTGAAAACGCATTGTCTTTCATCTGTTCAATTATTTCATTCACTTGCGTTTCATTCGTTAATTGAACCTTTTCCCCATCTACACCGTAAAAGCTTGCTTCAAATGTGTCTTTTCCTTTTACAAATTCTGTTTTAATTGTCCAGAATTCTTCAGGTTCAAAGCTTTGAATTTCCTTTTCACGTTCGATGATTAAACGAACTGCTACAGATTGTACACGCCCTGCACTTAATCCTTTTTTTACTTTCTTCCATAATAAAGGACTAATATTGTAACCAACAAGACGATCAAGTATACGTCTTGCTTGTTGTGCATCTACTAAATCCATATTAATTGCACGAGGATGTTTAAATGATTCTTTGATTGCATCTTTCGTAATCTCATTAAACACAACCCGACAATCTGATTCAACGTCCACATTTAACGTATTCGCTAAATGCCAAGCAATTGCTTCCCCTTCGCGGTCTGGATCGGCCGCGAGATAGACTTTCTTTGCTTTTTTCGCCGCTGATTTTAAATCTTTTAAGACGGGACCTTTACCACGAATGGTAATATACTTCGGGGTGAAGTTGTTCTTTACTTCTATCCCCATTTGACTTTTTGGCAAATCGCGAACATGTCCCATAGACGCGACAACTTTGTATTTTTTCCCTAAATATTTCTCAATGGTCTTCGCCTTAGAAGGCGACTCCACGATCACGAGGTAATCTGACATGCTAGTGCCTCCTTAAGAGGTGGATTCAAGTCTTCATTAATCTTATTGATTTCTCTTGTTTTTGTCAATCAAGAATGAATATACCATACAGTGCCAATCTACCATTTGTCAATAATTGTTTAATAAAAATTTAAAAATATAAGGTTAATTTAAAATCTCTTCCAAGATATCTTCTGCATTTCTTACTAATTTTGCGCCTTGTTGAATAAGATGATTTGTTCCCGATGCCCCCTCTATAAATATAGGTCCAGGAAGCGCAAACACCTCTCTATTTTGCTCTAACGCAAGGTCTGCAGTAATAAGTGTCCCACTTCTCGATTTCGCTTCTACAACTAAAACACCTTTACTTATACCACTAATAATCCGGTTTCTTTTTGGAAAATACCATTTTTTCGGTGCATAGTGCGGAGGATACTCTGTCAATAACAATATATATTCCTTCCACATTTCATATAAATGTCTATTTTCTTTCGGATACATAAACGACAATCCATGCCCTAATATCCCAATAGTGGGACAATGATGCCTTACTGTAATCTCATGAGACATTGTATCTATCCCTTTTGCAAACCCACTGACAATAAGCCACTCTCTTTCTAATAAAGGGTGTAAAATAAATTTCAAGCTCTCATGACCATATAATGATGGTTCTCTCGTTCCAACAACTGCTAATTTATTTACTTTATTTAGAAAATCTTTCTCTCCTTTTCCATATAAAACGAAGGGAGGGTCTTGTATTTCACGTAATAATTGTGGATAATTTTCATCCCATATCGTTATATAAAAGATACGATTTTTCTCTAAATAAGATATATATTGCGGAAGATTTGAACTTTGAAGAAATTTCACTAGTTCTGAAGATTTTTTCGAGGATATTCCAGTGTAGTGCTCCATTTGTTTTTCGTTAAAATTATATATGTTCTTTAATTCTGGATCGACATATAGTAGCCTCTCCATCGCTTTCCAATAATCTGCTAGCAAGTAATGAAGATGTAATAACCGCTCTCTTTTCATCTTGATTCTCCTTACCCATAATTTTTATTATGTAAACAGAAAAAAGTGTAAAAAGACACCCTCAAGTAAGAAGGTGTCTTTCAACAGATTAATAGTTTTTGCAAGTCTCAAATAGACCTTTTTCTTTTAAAACAGAGATTAGCGTTTCTCCCATAACTGCTGGAGTTTCAGCTACTTTAATGCCACAAGCTTCCATTGTTTTAATCTTTTCAGCAGCAGTTCCTTTACCACCAGAAATGATTGCACCAGCATGGCCCATACGTTTGCCAGCAGGCGCTGTTTGACCACCAATGAAGCCTACAACAGGTTTTGTCATATTAGCTTTTACCCATTCAGCTGCCTCTTCTTCTGCTGTACCGCCGATTTCACCAATCATAATTACAGCATGTGTTTCTTCATCTTCATTAAATGCTTTTAACGCATCAATAAAGTCTGTACCGTTAACAGGGTCTCCACCGATACCTACAGCAGTAGATTGGCCAATACCTTCTTGTGTTAATTGATGTACAGCTTCATACGTTAATGTACCAGAGCGAGATACGATACCAACATGACCTTTTTTATGAATATATCCTGGCATAATACCAATCTTACATTCATCTGGTGTGATTACACCTGGGCAGTTTGGTCCAAGTAAACGTGTATGTTTACCAGCCATATATCTCTTTACGTTTACCATATCTAATACAGGAATTCCTTCAGTAATACATACTACTAAATCAATTTCTGCATCAACTGCTTCCATAATTGCATCTGCCGCAAAAGCGGGTGGAACGTATACAACTGAAGCGTTTGCGCCTGTTGCTTTCACTGCATCTTCTACTGTATCAAATACTGGTACACCTTCAATATCAGTGCCGCCTTTACCTGGTGTTACACCACCGACAATTTTCGTACCGTATTCAATCATTTGTTTTGTATGGAATAAACCTTGAGAACCTGTAATACCTTGAACAATAACTTTTGTATCTTTATTAACTAATACGCTCATTTTTCTCCCCCGCTTTCTATTAGCCCACTAGTGAAACAATTTTTTGTGCACCGTCTGCCATAGATTCTGCTGCAACAATATTTAAGCCAGACTCATTTAAAATTTTCTTACCTAGTTCTACGTTTGTACCTTCAAGACGTACAACTAAAGGTAACTCAAGACCTACTTGTTTCGTTGCTTCAATAACACCTTCTGCAATAACATCACACTTCATAATACCACCAAAAATGTTAACGAAGATACCTTTTACATTTTTGTCAGAAAGGATAATTTTGAATGCTTCTGTAACTTTTTCAGCAGTTGCACCGCCACCAACATCTAAGAAGTTAGCTGGGTCACCGTGGTAATGTTTAATGATATCCATTGTAGCCATCGCTAAACCTGCACCATTAACCATACAACCGATATTTCCATCTAAAGGAATGTAGTTTAAATCGTATTTTGAAGCTTCAATTTCTTTTGAATCCTCTTCATCAAGATCACGAAGCTCTAAAATGTCTTTATGGCGATATAACGCATTAGAATCAAAGTTTAATTTTGCATCTAATGCCATAACTTTACCTTCACCTGTTGTAACAAGTGGGTTAATCTCAGCGATAGAGCAATCTTTTTCGATAAACGCACGGTATAAGCCCATCATAAACTTCACAGCTTGTCCTACAAGCTCTTTTGGAATATTGATGTTAAATGCAATTCGGCGTGCTTGGAAACCTTGTAAGCCTACTGCTGGATCAATATATTCTTTAAAGATTTTTTCAGGTGTTTTTTCTGCTACTTCTTCAATTTCTGTTCCGCCTTCTTCAGACGCCATTAAAACAACTTGAGAAGTTGCACGATCTAAAACTAGACCTACATAATATTCTTTTTTAATATCGCAACCTTCTTCGATAAGTAAGCGTTTTACTTCCTTACCTTCAGGACCTGTTTGATGTGTCACAAGTGTAGTTCCTAAAATGCTTTCTGCATATGTACGAACTTCATCTAAATTTTTTGCAACTTTTACTCCGCCAGCTTTGCCGCGTCCACCAGCGTGAATTTGTGCTTTCACTACACATACATCTGTTCCTAGTTCTTTCGCTGCTTCTACAGCTTCTTCTACTGTAAATGCAACCTTCCCGTTCGGAACGCTAACCCCATAGCTTCTAAGGACTGCCTTACCTTGGTACTCATGGATATTCATGGTCCCATCCTCCCCTGTTTTCCTGTTTTACTCGAAAAGTTTTTTAATGTTTAAAAAACATTACATTGCCATTGTATAAGATGATTGGCACGCTGTCTACAATAAAGTGTCAGAAAACTGAAATCGCTTTATTCTTTTTCGAAAATAGTAATGTTTATATGCCAAAATAAAAAATAAGCTGTATATTTACAGCTTATTTTTGAATCATATCTTTAATTGGCGCGAATGACTTTCGGTGTTCATCTAATACTCCATGCACTTCAATTGCCTCTAAATGTTGCTTTGTGCCATATCCCATATGTTGCTCAAATCCGTATTCAGGATACTTTTCTCCCAGTTCTTTCATCATACGATCTCTCGTTACTTTCGCAATAATAGATGCAGCTGAAATAGAAATACTTTTCGCATCACCTTTAATAATTGAGGTTTGCGGAATTGGTGTAGGAAGCTTCATCGCATCAATTAATAAATGTTGGGGTGTACAAGATAAATTTGCAACTGCATCTAACATTGCTTGTTTCGTTGCTTGGTAAATATTAATGTCATCAATAACTTGCGGTGATACAATTCCTACTCCAATTGCAATTGCTTGTACTTTTATTTCATCATAAAAACGCTCACGTTTCGCTTCACTCAGCTTTTTTGAGTCATTTAACCCTGGAATATAAAAATCCTCTGGAAGGACGACAGCTGCCGTCACAACAGGCCCAGCCAACGGGCCACGCCCTACTTCATCAATACCCGCGATATATGTGACCCCTTTTTCACGCAAAGCATTTTCATACTTGGACATTTCAAAAAAATTCTCTTTTTCTTTCTGTTCTAACTCTTTTTGTTTATACCACTTCAAAACGAGCTTTTGAACGCCTTTTCGCTCATCTTTCATTAACAGTTGAAAGCGATCATCTTCTTCATTCATAATTTCTTTCAATACATTTTCCGCTTCTTTTATCGTCATTTTTTGCATTTATACAAACTCCTTTTTAAACGTATCCAAAAAGAAAAGACGCACAAACGCACGTCTTATACTTCTTCTATTTTTTCCACATCTTCTACTTGCTCTGCAAACTCTTCCGGTGTTTCAAACGTCATTTTTCCAAGTTTGCCACCACGAAGCTCACGAAGTACAAGCTCAGATGTCTTATCATAATCAATCATTCCGCCGCCCATTAAGCAGCCTCTATTTTTTCCAATTGCATCGAATAATTCCACAATATCTTCTGGAATCTCATTTAAATTATAGCGTTCTTTCAAGCGTTCTGGATATTGTTTCTCCATAAAACGTAATGCGTAAACAGCTACATCTTGTAAATTTAAAATTGAATCTTTAATTGCACCCGTCGTCGCTAAGCGAAGACCCACTAATTGATCTTCAAATTTAGGCCACAGAATACCTGGCGTATCTAACAATTCCATTTCCTTCCCAACTTTAATCCATTGTTGAGCTGTTGTCACACCTGGACGATCTCCTGTTTTAGCAATATTTTTCTTTGCCAATTTATTAATTAATGTAGATTTACCAACATTTGGTATACCTACAATTAATGCACGAATCGCTCTCGGTCTAATACCTTTTGCAACCATTTTATCAAATTTTTCTTTAACAAGCACTTTACAAGCTGCTGCAATTTCTTTCATACCTTGTCCAGCTTGCGCGTTAATCGAAATTGCCATATGACCTTTTTCTTTAAAATATGCGATCCATTGTTTTGTTAAACGGTCATCTGCCATATCCGCTTTATTTAAAACAACAAGCCTTGGCTTATGTGTAATGATTTCATCAATCATTGGGTTTCGAGATGATAATGGTAATCGAGCATCTACAAGTTCAATTACAACATCAATTAATTTTAATTTCTCCGTTACTTGGCGTCTAGCCTTCGCCATATGCCCTGGAAACCATTGAATTACCATGTTGCCACCTTCTTTTTCATTTATTTCACAATACGTGCGTCTTCTAACGGCCAATATAACATATTAGCTTTACCAATTACTTGATCCATTGAAATCGTACCGATTGAACGGCTATCTTTACTAAAACGACGATTATCACCTAAAACAAATAATTGATCTTTTGGAACGGTTTTCTTGCCTGTCATTTCTTCAAGATTAAAATCATATGTAAGCGGTCCGTCAGCAATTTGCTTTTTCTGCTTGTCTAAATACGGCTCCTCATAAGCCTTTCCGTTAACATACAGCTTATCATTACGATACTCTATTTCATCGCCCGGTAGGCCTATAATGCGCTTAATGTAATCTTTATCTTCTGTTGCTCGAAATACGATAATATCAAATCGTTTCGGATCTCCAATGTGATAACCAATTTTATTTACAATCATTCGATCACGATCATGTAAAGTAGGTGCCATCGATACCCCGTCTACGAGAATTGGCGCAAAGAAAAACTGTCTAATAACACCAGCTAATACAACAGCAATCAAAATTGCTTTAATCCATTCCCAAAGTGAACTCTTCTCTTTTTTCATGCATTTCCCCTCCACGGTTATGTAAGCTGTTCGTATTATACCAAAATTTCATATAGATTGGAAAAAGGGAGCTTGTGCATTTACAAGCTCCCATACATGTCTTATCGAATTTCTTTAATACGTGCTTTTTTACCGCGAAGGTTACGTAAGTAGTATAACTTAGCACGACGTACTTTACCACGGCGAAGTACTTCGATTTTCGCGATTCTTGGCGTGTGAACTGGGAATGTACGCTCAACACCTACACCGTAAGAAATCTTACGAACTGTGAATGTTTCACTAATTCCGCCACCACGACGTTTAATTACAACACCTTCGAAAAGCTGAATTCTTTCACGAGTTCCCTCAACAACTTTTACGTGTACACGTAAAGTGTCACCAGGACGGAATGAAGGAAGGTCAGTTTTTAATTGGCCTTTTGTAATTTCTGCGATTAATTGTTGCATATTAAATTCTCTCCTTTAAACAGATGCTCTTATAAAGTCTTAATAAATTACAGCGGAACATCGTTAATACGGCTACTGATTTCAGTAGCACAAATGTTATAATAGCATATTACTAGGCCTGTTGCAATAGCAAATATATGAAGTTATTACTGCTCTCGCTTTATTTCCTCAAGCCATTTTTTCTCTTGTTTAGATAGATCTCTATCATCTAACAAATCAGGTCTACGCGTATACGTACGGCGCAAAGATTCCTTATGTCGCCATTCGTCAATATTTTTATGATTCCCTGACATTAATACATCCGGTACCTTCATACCACGAAAATCAGCCGGACGTGTATAATGAGGATGCTCTAATAAACCTGTACTAAACGAATCCTCTACTTGTGAAGCATGATTTCCTAGCACGCCTGGCAAGAGACGTACAACACTATCAGTAATAACCATAGAAGCTAATTCTCCGCCCGTTAATACATAGTCACCAATAGAAATCTCATCCGTTACGAGATGCTCACGAATTCGTTCGTCATACCCTTCATAATGCCCACATACAAAGATCAAATGTTCTTCCCCTGCAAGCTCTTCCGCTTTCTTCTGCGTAAATCTTTCGCCCTGCGGACACATTAAGACAACTCTCGGCTTACGCTCTGTCTCTTTCGTCAAATCTTCTACAGCGTCAAAAATAGGCTGAGGAGTAAGCACCATACCAGCTCCTCCGCCGTAAGGATAATCGTCTACGCTATTATGCTTACTTGTTGTATAATCACGAAAGTTAACAACACGAAGGTTTACCGCTTCCTTTTCTTGTGCCTTCTTTAATATAGAAGATCCAAATACACCGGTAAACATGTCTGGGAACAACGTTAAAATATCAATTTTCATTATAGCAATCCTTCCATTACATGAATGGTTACTAATTTATTTTCAATATTAACTTGAAGTACAACGTCATCAATATAAGGAATTAAGAGATCTTGACCCTTCGGACGTTTAATCACCCAAACATCATTTGCACCAGGAGAGAGAATCTCTTTGATTGTCCCTAGCGCTTCTCCTTCTTCCGTTACAACGCTGCAACCAATAATTTCGTGATAGTAGTATTCACCTTCAGCAAGTTCACCTAACTGCTCTTCCGGTACTTTTATTAAAGAACCTTTAAACTTCTCTACTTCATCTACATTGTTATATCCTTCAAATGTTAATAAATCGAATGTCTTATGTTGGCGATGAGAAGTTACCTTCACTGGAAGATAGTCTGTGTCTTTCTCATTCGATATGTATAGCGTGTTTCCTACTTTATATCGCTCTTCTGGAAAATCAGTACGAGAAATCACACGGATTTCTCCTCTTACTCCATGAGTATTTACAATTTTCCCTACGTTAAACCACTTTGTCATAAATAGTATGTCACCCCTGGTTTCTATATAAATTAAGCATCTCCATTTCATAGATGGAACATGCAATCTCTATTTAAATGTTAAAAAAGGGAGAGGAATAACTCCTCGCCCTTTTTACGTTTATTGAATTTCCAGTGTTACTTTTTCATCATTATGATGTCCCACTGAATACAAGAGCATTCGAATCGCTTTCGCAACTCTCCCTTGCTTTCCAATGACTTTTCCAACATCCTCAGGATGTACAGTTAATCGATACTTTATCTCTCCGTTGCAAAGTTCCTGTGTAACTTTTACATCTTCAGGATGATCGACAAGAGGCTTGACAATCGTCTCGACTAACTTCTTCATAGTCATTGCCTCAATTACTTACCTTGTTTAGATAAGTGGAATTTCTCCATGATACCTTGGTTAGAGAATAAGTTACGAACTGTATCAGATGGTTTAGCACCATTTCCTAACCATTTTAATGCTGCTTCTTCGTCGATCTTAACTTCAGCTGGTTGAGCAACTGGATTGTAAGTTCCGATTTCCTCAATGAAACGTCCGTCACGAGGAGAACGAGAATCTGCAACAACTACACGATAGAAAGGAGTTTTTTTAGCTCCCATACGTTTTAAACGAATTTTAACTGCCATTTATAAAGCACCTCCGAATTTATTTCACACAGATAATTATATTAGCAAAAAGACTATTGCTTTGTAAAGTATTTTTTCTTAACAGAGCCATCTTTTTTTCCTTACATGAATGGAAACTTCAATCCACCTAGTCCTTTTTTCTTGCCTTTTTGCATTCCCGTCATCGTCTTCATCATTTTTTTCATGTCATCGAATTGCTTAATTAGACGATTGATTTCTTGTACAGTTGTACCGCTACCTTTGGCAATGCGCTTTTTGCGACTAGCATTGATTATTTCCGGTTGTTCTCGTTCTAATTTAGTCATAGAACGAATAATTGCCTCAATATGCCCAATTTGTTTTTCATCAACTTGCGCATTTTTCAGCCCTTTAATTTTATTTGCACCAGGAAGCATTCCTAACAATTCATCAAGCGGTCCAAGTTGACGCACTTGTCCAAGTTGTTCTAGGAAATCGTCAAGCGTAAACGAAAGCGTACGCATTTTTTGCTCAAGTTCTTTTGCTTTCTCTTCATCAACTGTAGCTTGCGCTTTTTCAATCAATGTTAAGACATCGCCCATCCCTAAAATACGGGATGCCATACGCTCTGGATGGAACGCTTCAATTGCATCTAGTTTTTCACCCATACCAGCAAATTTAATCGGTGTGTTTGTTACAGCCTTAATAGATAATGCAGCACCACCGCGGGTATCACCATCTAATTTCGTTAATACAACACCTGTTAAACCTAACTGTTCATGGAAACTTTGTGCAACATTTACCGCGTCTTGTCCCGTCATCGCATCGACAACAAGGAAAATTTCATCCGGTTTCGCAACTTCTTTAACTTTCGCTAATTCATCCATTAGTTCTTCATCAATATGCAGGCGACCCGCTGTATCGATTAAAACATAATCATGATGATCTTCTTTTGCTTTTGCAATCGCTTGTTTCGCAATTTCAACAGGACTTACTTGATCTCCTAAAGAAAATACAGGCATGTCCAATTGCTTCCCTAATGTTTCAAGCTGTTTAATCGCTGCTGGACGGTAAATATCCGCTGCAACAAGCATCGGTTTACGATTATGCTTTTTACGAAGCAAATTCGCAAGCTTACCTGTCGTCGTTGTTTTACCCGCACCTTGCAGACCAACCATCATAATAACAGTCGGTGGCTTATTAGCAACAGCAATTTTGCTTTGCTCTCCGCCCATAAGTTCTGTAAGTTCTTCCTGTACAACTTTAATTACTTGTTGTCCAGGTGTCAAACTTTTCATTACATCTTGTCCGACAGCACGTTCAGACACACGCTTCACAAAATCTTTTACTACTTTAAAGTTAACATCTGCTTCTAAAAGAGCTAGACGAACTTCTCTCATCATTTCTTTCACATCGGCTTCAGAAACTTTTCCTTTGCCGCGGATTTTTTGCATTGTCTGTTGAAGTCGGTCGGCTAATCCTTCAAATGCCATATTGCCGCCCTCCTAATCTAATTTTTCGATAGCTTCAACAACTTGTTTCATTTCTTCATTCACATGCTCTTCTTCGCTGATTAGCTG
Organism: Bacillus sp. FSL K6-1338; assembly: GCF_038006965.1. NCBI lineage: Bacteria > Bacillati > Bacillota > Bacilli > Caryophanales > Bacillaceae > Bacillus > Bacillus sp. FSL K6-1338. The sequence continues at coordinate 3,717,798 of NZ_JBBOWI010000001.1, forward strand.
TTTTAGCTTTGCAACAAGTCGCTGTCGCTCTTGAAACTTTTGAAGTAATACTAATTTTTCTTCATATTCTTCAAGCATCGCTTCAGTCCGTTTAATGTTATCATACACGGCTTGGCGACTTACATCAAATTCTTCCGCAATTTCACCAAGAGATAAATCATCTAGATAATAAAGCGACATATAACTTCTTTGTTTTTGCGTTAACAACGATTGATAAAAATCAAATAAATAGTTCATTCTCGTTGTTTTTTCGAGCATGTTGGATCATCCTTTGTTAAGTGATTTCCCTTTACATAAGTTAGTTTACATGGAGTCCAAAAGAGTGTCAAGTTTTTTTCTTAACATCATATATTTTTATAGAAAAAGAAGCGGAAATACCGCTTCTTTCGCTTACGCTTCTTCTGTTTCTACTAAGTTCGCAAATAAACCATACACATATTGTTCTGGATCAAACTGCTGCAAGTCATCCATTTGCTCTCCTAATCCAACAAACTTCACCGGTACATCAATTTCGTTACGAATCGCTAATACAATACCACCTTTAGCAGTTCCATCTAACTTCGTTAAAACAATACCTGTTACATTCGTTGCTTCACGGAATGTTTTCGCTTGGCTTAAACCGTTTTGTCCTGTTGTTGCATCAATAACAAGCAATACTTCATGAGGAGCACCTGGTACTTCACGCTCAATTACACGCTTCACCTTCTCTAACTCTTTCATTAAGTTTACTTTATTTTGCAAGCGTCCTGCTGTGTCACATAGCAATACATCTACCTTACGTGCTTTTGCAGCTTGTACAGCGTCATACATAACCGCCGCTGGATCAGATCCAGATCCTTGTTTAATCACTTCTACACCAACGCGATCGCCCCATACTTCTAATTGTTCAATCGCCCCAGCACGGAATGTGTCTCCTGCCGCCAATAAGACTGACTTACCTTCTGATTTAAACTTATGCGCCAGTTTACCAATTGTCGTCGTTTTTCCTACACCGTTAACACCAACAAATAAAACAACCGTTAATTGGTCTTCTTGCATATTAATTTCGTTACTAAAATCGCTGTTACCTTTGTAAATTCCTACTAGTTTTTCTGAAATAACAGCTTGTACTTCTTTTGGATCTTGAATGTTACGACGTTGTACTTCTTCTTTCAATTGATCAATTAATTCCATTACCGTTGCGACGCCAACGTCTGCACCGATTAAGATTTCTTCTAACTCTTCGAAGAAATCTTCGTCCACTTTACGGTAACGATACACTAAATCATTCACTTTATCCGCAAATGAATTTCTAGTTTTTTCTAATCCGTGTTTAAATTTCTCTGTAACTGTATCCGTTTGTTTTGAAATTTTTTCTTTTAGTTTTTTAAAAAAACTCATACTTTCCCATCCTTCCTATTCACTTGCAATAAGTTCTTCTCCGGCATCTAAACGAACCGAAACAAGTTTAGATACCCCTGATTCTTGCATTGTTACACCGTACAACACATCAGACTCTTCCATTGTACCTTTTCTATGTGTAATTACAATAAACTGCGTCTCATCACTAAATTTCTTTAAATACTGTGCAAAACGAGCTACATTCGCTTCATCAAGGGCGGCCTCTACCTCATCTAGTACACAGAACGGTACTGGGCGCACTTTTAAAATACCAAATAAAAGCGCAATTGCCGTTAAAGCACGCTCTCCACCTGAAAGTAAACCTAAGTTCTGCAATTTCTTCCCTGGCGGTTGTGCTACAATATCAATACCCGTATTTAGTAAATCCTCTGGATTAGTCATTACTAAATCCGCTCTTCCGCCTCCAAATAACTCAGAGAATACCGATTGAAACTCCATTCTAATGCCTTCAAACGTAGTAAAAAAGCGTTTTTTCATTTCTTCATCCATTTCGGTAATAAGCTGGTGCAATGTCGTTTTCGCTTCTTCTAGGTCGTCTCTCTGCTCTAGTAAAAATGTATGACGCTCCGCTACGCGTTCATATTCATCAATTGCCCCTAGGTTCACTGTACCTAACTCTTCTATGGATAATTTGATTAATTTTACTTTCTTACGCGCATCTTCTGCAGGCATTGTCATTGTATATTTTAGTTTTGCCGCTTCAAATGAAATCGTATATGTTTCACGTAAATGTTGTAATCTATTTTCCAACTCTACATCAAGTCGGTTTATTTTCACTTCTTGATCTTTCAACATTTCAATAATATATTTATGTTTACCTGTCGTTTCTTTCAAATTACGCTCTAAATGTTCTACTCTCTCTTGCAACGAGACACGTTGTTCGCGACGAGAGCGAATTAATTCTGAAGTTTGATTACGATCATACGCTTTCTTCTCAATCATATTCGTAATTTGCTCTTCACCACTTGAATTAGATGTCATTTCTTGTTTTAAGAAAGCTAAATCCTCTTTCGTTTTTACAAGTGTCGCATCCGTTTCTTCTTTTTCCTTCGTAAATCGTTCAACTTTTTCTTTTTGATTAGATAAGCGTTGTTGCTTTTCAGCTACCAGCACTTTTAACTCAGTCATTTCTTTTTGAACTTTTTCTTTTGAAGAATGTTGCTCACTTTTTTGTTTTGTTAAAGCTACAATTTTACTATCTAACTCTGTGATATCAGCTTGAAGATTCGTTAAAATCCCTTCTAACGCCTCTTTACGCCCTTGTGTTTTTACTCGATCTTGTAAAAAACCTTCAATCTCTAAATCATAAATAGACAAGCGGTCATTAATACGATGTTCTTCTAATTCTAAACGATTAATCTCTTCTCTTAATTTCTGCTCATCTACACGCTCTGCTTCTACAGTTTGCCTTAGTTCGCGTATTTTCACTTCTTTTTCTTGAATCTCTTGTTTTACTGCTTTAACAAAGTTTTCTAACTTCGTTGTTTTTTCTTCCATATCAGTTAACTTGCGAGTCCACTCTTCCAGTTCACGTTGGCGTCCTAATAAAGAAGATTTCGCTTGTTTTACCGCTCCACCAGTCATAGAACCGCCAGGATTCACTACGTCCCCTTCGATTGTTACAATGCGATAACGGTATTGCAGTTGTTTCGCCAACTCATTTGCTCCGCGTAAATCTTTCGCAACAATAACAGTACCTAATAAATTTGAAACTACATTTTCATATTTATTATTGTACTGCACAAGTTCTGCCGCCACACCTACAAACGATGGGTGTTGATTTACAATGCGTAATTGCTCAAATGATAACGACCTACTTTTAATAACAGCTTGCGGTAAAAACGTTGCACGCCCATGTTTATTTTGCTTTAAAAATGCAATTGCATTACGAGCATGTTCCTCTGTTTGTACAACAATGTGCTGCATCGCTGCACCTAGAGCGATTTCCATTGCAACTTCGTATTCTTTAGGTACCGTTAACAGTTCCGCAACAGCACCCTCGATACCTTGCAACCTATTTTCTCTAGCTTTCAATACTTCACGTACACCTTGATAGAAGCCAGAATAATCTTCTTGCATCTCTTCAAGCATTTCTTTTCGAGAACGTGCCTGTTGCACAAATTGATATGCTTGATACAGTTTTGTTTCATTTTCACTATACTGCGTCTTACATTTCCCGAGCGCCGCCTCTGTCTTCTGTATGTTTGAGAGGATGCCAGCTACTTTTTCTTTCACTTGTTCGTAATTTTCTACAAGTTTCGTCTTTTTCGCTGTAATTTCCATACGCATTTCTACATATTTCGCATTCTCTTCATCCAGCCGCTCGTTTTTAGACGTTTGCTGTTTAGATTGTTCTTCAATCATAGATAATTCATTGCGATGACTAGCTTGTTGATTTAAAAGTTCAATATAGTCACCTTTTAAATTCTCAATCTGTTCCTCTAAATTGTCAGCAAAAGTAGCAAGTAGTTGCTCATTATCATGCAATTTTTGCTCTAACTCTTTTACTTCATTCACAAATTGCATTAAAGCTTCTGTACTTGACGCAATTTCACCATCGTAACTTTTAGCTTTCTCTGTTAATTCAACAATTAACTGCTCAAGTTGCGCACAATGCGTCGTAGCATTTTGCTTTCTCTCTTTTAACAACTCGCGCTGTCCTTCTAGTTTTTCTAGCTCTTTACTAGAAAGAAGAAGTACTTCTTGCAACGAATCTACAGACTCATCTACCGCTTGTAATTGTCCTCGTAATTCCTCAAGCTCTTCTTCACTTTTTTGTAAATCCGTTGACATTTTAGCTTCTTCGTCTTTATTATGCCCAAACTGATTTCGAAGCGCTTCCCATTTCTCATGCAATTCTTCAATTTCATGTACAATAAGCGCAGCTTCTACTTTCTCTAATTCTTCTTTATTCTCAAGATAATCTTTCGCAATAGAAGCTTGTCTTTCTAAAGGTTCTACTTGACTACTTAATTCATGAATTATATCTTGTACACGATTTAAGTTTTCTTGTGTTTCTGCTAACTTCCCTTCAGCTTTCTTTTTGCGAAGTTTGTATTTCAGTACGCCTGCCGCTTCTTCAAATACACCTCGACGCTCTTCTGACTTACTACTTAAAATCTCTTCCACTTTCCCCTGGCTAATAATTGAAAAAGCTTCTCTTCCCATACCAGAGTCCATAAATAAATCGATAATATCTTTCAATCTACATGATTGTTTATTAATATAAAAATCACTATCACCTGAACGAGATACACGACGTGTTACACACACCTCATTGTATTCAATTGGTAAACGTTGATCTTCATTATTTAAAGTTATTGTTACTTCAGCAACATTAACCGCTCTCCTCGTATCACTGCCTGCAAAAATAATATCCTCCATCTTTGCACCACGTAATGATTTTGCAGATTGTTCACCAAGTACCCAGCGAATCGCATCAGTAATATTACTTTTCCCGCTTCCATTAGGGCCTACTACAGAAGTTACACCTGGGACAAAATCAACAGATACACGCTCAGCAAAAGACTTAAATCCTGCTATTTCTAATCTTTTTAAAAACACGAAAGGCCTTCCTCCTATTCTCCGTTGCTATAACTGTTATCTATACAAAAACGAGCTATCATACGGATTTCCCTTCCTTTTATTCACAAACAAAAAGAAAGTTTCATTCTATGCATAAGGAATCCCCCTCATTCAAAGGGGGATTCCTTATAGTTGTTCTTTTAATTTTTTCAATGCTTCTGCAGCAGCTTGTTGCTCTGCTTCTTTTTTCGACTTACCACTACCAAGACCTAAAGCTACGTTATTTAACGTAACACGTGACACAAATTCTCGATTGTGAGCTGGTCCTTTTTCTTGCAAAATTTGATACTCAACATTGCCACTACCATCACGCTGAATCAATTCTTGTAACTGACTCTTATAATCCATCACATGAGAAAAAGCACCCTCATTAATTTTCGGATATACAATTTCTTTTAAGAATTCCCAAACTGTTTCTAACCCTTGATCAAGATAAAGGGCACCAATAAACGCTTCAAAGACATCCGCTAATAAAGCCGGTCGTTCACGTCCACCTGTCATTTCTTCACCTTTTCCTAATAAAACAAGGCTACCAAATGACAATTCGTTCGCAAAACGAACAAGAGATGGCTCACATACAATAGCTGCACGTAGTTTTGTTAACTCTCCTTCGCTCATTGTCGGATATTTTTGAAACAGATACTGCGATACAGTAAGTTCCAATACTGCATCTCCAAGAAATTCAAGACGCTCGTTATCTTCATGCGGTTTTTTTCGATGCTCATTCACATACGATGAATGCGTAAATGCTTGAATCAATAATTTTTCATCTGTAAACGTAATACCTATCTTTTCTTGAAACACTTTAAATGCTTCACGATATTTTGTTTCGTATTTTTTTTCTCTATATTTTCGGTACGGCATAGGTCCCTCCAGATATAAGCCAGAAAGCCCCGCTAAAAAACGGGACTTCACTTAAGCATTATAGATGACTCTCTATGTAAGTCACAGCATCGCCAACAGTAGCAATCTTTTCAGCATCTTCATCAGAAATTTCCATTTCGAATTCATCTTCTAATTGCATTACAAGTTCTACTACATCTAGGGAGTCTGCTCCTAAATCTTCCTTGAAGCTTGCAGCTGGTACTACCTCAGTCTCTTCTACTCCTAAACGATCAACGATGATTTTTGTTACGCGCTCTAAAACATCTGCCATTCCATTCACCTCCCCTCAAATATTATATTAAATATTGACCAAAAAAACTAGGTGAAATCGATTCTTTTATTACATTACCATACCGCCATCAACATTTAACGTTTGACCTGTAACATATTTGCTTTGATCAGAAGCAAAAAACGTTACAGCATTCGCGATATCTTGCGCTTCACCAAATTGAGCAGCTGGAATAACTTTTAACATTTCTGCTTTAATATTCTCATCTAGTACATCTGTCATATCAGTCGCAATAAAGCCCGGCGCAATTGCATTCACTGTAATATTTCGACTTGCTAACTCTTTTGCAGATGTTTTTGTTAATCCAATAACACCCGCTTTAGCAGCAACATAATTAGCTTGCCCTGGGTTTCCTATAACACCAACAACCGAAGCGATATTTATAATTCTACCGTGACGTTGACGCATCATATAGCGAGATACTGCTTTTGTACATAAGAATACACCTTTTAAGTTTGTATTAATAACTGTATCCCATTCTTCTTCTTTCATACGCATTAATAAATTATCTTTTGTTACACCAGCATTATTTACAAGAATATCAACTTGTCCAAATGTATCTACTGTTTGTTTCACCATATTTGTAACATCATCAGCATTTGCAACATCTGCTCTTACCGCAATTGCATCAGAACCTAATTTCTTAATTTCATCTACTACTTCATTTGCTTTTTGTTCATTACCTGCATAATTCACTACTACATTTGCCCCTTGTTTCGCTAAATCGATCGCAATCGCGCGACCAATTCCACGTGAAGCGCCAGTTACTAATGCTACCTTCCCTTTTAACATCAGTTTTCTCCTCTCAAATTTGAAATGGTATCTTTTAATGTCTCTTCATCATATATCGCATATGCTTTCACTGATGAATCAATCGACTTCATAAGTCCAGCAAGTACTTTTCCAGGTCCAATTTCAATAAATGTATCTACTCCCTGCTGCACCATACATTCAATAGACGGGTACCATAATACAGGCGAATAAAGCTGTTCGATTAACTTTTCTTGAATGTCTGCACCACGTGTAATAACATCCGCTGTAACATTTGCAATAACAGGAATATTCGTGTCATGAATTGTAATTTCATTTAAAACACTTTGGAACTTCTCAGCTGCCGGCTTCATAAGTGAAGAATGGAAAGGCCCACTTACTTTTAGTGGAATTGCTCTCTTTGCACCATTTTCTTTCGCTCTTTGAGAAGCAACCTCTACACCTTGCTTCGTTCCAGAAATCACAATTTGCTTCGTACTATTCATATTAGCGATTTGCACTGCATATCCTTCACTTGTTACTTCTTCTGTAACTTGTTTCAGCATATCTAGGTCAGCACCTAATATAGCTGCCATCGCACCTTCCCCGTCTGGAACAGCTTCTTCCATATATTCGCCACGTTTCCTTACAGCATATACAGCATCTTCAAAAGTTAATGCACCAGCTGCTACAAGAGCGCTATATTCACCTAAACTATGACCAGCGACAAAGTTAGGTGTAATGTCATACTCTTTCAAAGCTGTCAAAATAGCAAAACTCGTTGTTAATAATGCAGGCTGAGCATTTGTTGTTAATGTAAGCTTTTCCTGCGGTCCTTCAAAAATCACTTCTGAAAGTGAATCTTGTAACACCTCATCTGCTTTTGCAAACACTTTTGCAACCTCTTTATTATTCTCTGCTAATTGTTTACCCATTCCAACTGCCTGTGAACCTTGGCCCGGAAAAAGAAATGCTATTTTTCCCATTTCAAATCCTCCTCTTATTGGAGTGACTCTTTCTCCATTACGCTTGAAATTGTAGGAATTACTTCTTTCGCTACCATTTCTCTCGTTTGACGAATCGCACTAAATATCGACTGGTCATTAGAAGAACCGTGAGCCTTAATGACAGGTGCTTTCAATCCAAATAATGCAGCTCCCCCATACTCCGAATAATCCATTTTATCTTTTAATACCATAAGTTTTGGCTTTAATACCGCCGCTGCTAATTTGCTCGTAAACGAACTCATTAGTTGTTCTTTCAACATAGAGAATAGCGCAAGTGCTGTTCCTTCTAATGATTTCAACGCTACATTCCCTGTAAAACCATCACATACAACAACATCTGCTACACCTTGCAATAAATCTCTCGATTCAACGTTCCCAACGAAATTAATTGGCGCATCCTTAAGCATTGCAAATACTTGCTTTGAAAGCTCGTTTCCTTTTCCATCCTCTGTTCCAACGTTTAATAGTCCAACACGAGGATTTTCAATTCCTCTTACCTTCTCAGCATAAACAGATCCCATTACTGCATATTGATATAAATGAATTGGTTTTGCATCAACATTTGCTCCAACATCTAACATAACAAAACCTTTTCCATCTACAGTTGGCATTGTAGGCGATAAAGCTGGTCGCTCAATTCCTTCCATACGACCGACAACAAATAATCCAGCTGCCATTAAAGCTCCTGTGCTACCTGCGGATATACAAGCGTCTGCTTCTCCATCCTTTACTTGCTGTGCCGCAAGTACCATTGAAGCTTGTTTTTTTCGACGAACCGCTCTTACTGGTTCTTCCGTCGATTCTATTTTTTCGTCTGTATGAAGAATAGTAATTCGTTCATCACTCGTTAAGTATTGACGAATTTCCTCTTCTTTCCCTACTAACGTAATATGTAAATCAGAATATTCCTTAATAGCTTTCATTGCCCCTAATACTACAGCCTTCGGAGCGTGATCTCCGCCCATTGCATCTATTGCGATTTTCATAAGTTGTTACCTTCCTCACTATAATTACTAGATCGATACATTTCAAAAGTGCCTGTAAAAACAAGTTCTTCTCCAACGAAGCTACGCACTTTGACAACCGTCCGTCCCTTATCATTCTCTACGTCTTCAACACGCGCTTTTGCAACAACACGCTCTCCTAATTTTACAGGGCGAATATATCGAATGGTAGACTTTGCAGTTAAAGCTAATTCTTCATCAATAACCGCAACAGCTAGTGAGTTTGCTTGCGCAAACAGATGATGCCCACGGGCAATTTGATTTCTTTTAAATACATGTTCTACCTTTACTTCAAAGATAGAGATTGCATGTCTATCTAATTCAATATCAATAATTTCTCCGACAACCTCTTCTAACGGTAAAGATTTCACATCTTCTTCATGTTGCTTTGTAGCTACATGTTTAATTCTCTCTCTTAATTCAGGAATAGACAATTCCATACGATCCAGTCGTACTGTTTGTATACTCACTTGAAATTTTTCCGCTAAATCTTCATCCGTAATAAAAGGATTTGATTCGATTGTTTGTTGTAATAATTCTTGTCTTTCTTTTTTACTTCTTCTTTTCTTCATACCGCACCATCCATTTTTATGACTAGGTACTAACAGTAGTATATAATCATTGAAAGTAGAATGCAACAATTTTTTTGTTGACTCCCTTTAATCGAGCTTCTCTCCTTGGAACACACCTGTCCCATCAAGATACGTACGCAAGGCAGCGTATTGATCATTGTGCCAAAATGCTTCTGACTCTACTAGTATCGCCGCATCTTGCCTTGCTGTTTCTAACGCTCGATAATCGTGTACCATGTCAGCAACCTTAAATTCCGGTAAGCCACTTTGCTTACTCCCAAAGAAATCTCCAGGACCTCGTAATTCTAAATCTTTTTCTGACAATACAAATCCATCATTTGTTTCAGTCATTATGCGCATTCTTTCTTTTCCTGTTTCTGATTTAGGGTCTGCTATTAATAAACAATATGATTGTTCACTACCACGCCCGACACGCCCTCTAAGCTGATGAAGCTGCGATAAACCGAAACGTTCTGCATCATAAATAACCATCACAGTCGCATTCGGTACGTTCACACCAACCTCAACAACTGTTGTCGATACAAGAATTTGCACTTTATTTTCACTAAACTGTCCCATTATCTCTTCTTTTTCCTGAGACGATAATCTCCCATGCATCAATCCAACTTGGCATTTCCCTTGGTAATGATGCGTCAGCATACTATGTAAGTCGATAGCATTTTGCACATCAAGTTTCTCAGATTCTTCAATTAGAGGACAAATAACGTATGCCTGTCTTCCTTTTTTTATCTCCTTCTCAACAAAACCGAGGACGCGATCTAACATATCATGTTTTGCCCAGTATGTTTCAATCACCTTTCTCCCTGCTGGCATCTCATCGATTATTGAAACATCCATCTCTCCAAATGCAGTAATTGCAAGCGTACGCGGAATTGGTGTCGCTGTCATAAATAATACATCTGGACTTTCACCTTTCTCCCGTAAAACTCGGCGCTGCGCTACACCAAATCGATGCTGTTCATCCGTAATAACGAGACCCAACCTATGAAATATAACTTCATCTTGAATTAAAGCGTGCGTTCCAACAAGAATATCTATTTCTCCTTGTTCTAACTTCGCTAAAATGTCTCGTCGTCTCGCACCTTTAACAGAACTTGTTAGCAGTTCCACCTTCATACCAAAATGCGAAAACGTTTCAGCAAGCGACTGATAATGTTGCTCAGCTAAAATTTCTGTAGGAACCATTAAAGCACCTTGATAATGAGCTAATTTCGATGCATAAAGGCCAATCGCAGCAACAACTGTTTTCCCAGAACCAACGTCACCTTGTAATAGTCGGTTCATCCGATAAGGAGATGTCATATCTTTTAAAATTTCATCTACAACTCGGCGCTGCGCACCCGTTAACGGAAACGGCAGTGCATCGATAAATTCTTGTAATTCTACTGACGGAATCTCTTTCTTCGTCCCTTTTGAATTTTCCCTCTCCATTTTCCTCAGCGTTTGCATTTTCAGCTGAAATAAGAAAAATTCCTCATATACAAAACGGCGACGCGCTTGCTTTAAATCCTCCTGTCCTACCGGAAAATGCAAAGCCTTAAGTGCTTCATATCTTGGTAATAATTTATACCGGCCTAACAAACCATCCGGTAACACTTCGACTATAGAATCTCCATATTCCTTTAACGCTTGAGCAATAAAACGACGCATCTGTTTTACTGTAAGTTTCCCCTTTACTGAGTAAACTGGCTCCACTTCTTGTTGACGTACAACTGGCCCAAAATGAAGTTCTGATACAGCAATTGTTTGACGATGTTGATCCCATTTACCAGTAATCGTTACCGTTTCATCTAACGTTAATTTTTGCTTATAGTAAGGCCTATTAAAACATACCGCCGTAATTAAATAACGACCGACGAGAACACGAACTGTTAGACGCGATTTCTTCTTACCATAATATTGCAGCAAAGGAGCACTATGAACCTTCCCTTCAACCGTTACACGTTCATCATGCTTTACTTCAGCAAGATCTTTCATCGCATAATCTTCATAACGGTACGGAAAATGTTCTAATAGATGAGAAACTGTATAAATCCCCATCTCATGTAGTAACTCAGATGTTTCTCCTCCGATCCCCTTTACATCCGTAACAGGAACTTGTACAACATCATTCAAGATTCTCACACCCCGTCACATTATTTTCTTTATTGCATTTTATTTGAGTACCAATTAGCATCTGTAATCGCTCTCTTTCACCTTATATATTCTATCATAGGCATTCTAAGAGAAACTACTCAAATCCCTTATATAAAACAAGTAAAAAAGAGCCTCACTATTAGCAGCAAGGCTCTTTTCTCTCTTCAATATGCTAGCCTTTTGAATAAAAACTAGTAATAAACTTCATATTACTACTCCTTATCCATTAGCAAGTAAGTAATCCATTTATTTTCAAAACGAATCTTATCTTATTCTACAGAGAAGATGAAAGAATACACTGGTTGGTTTCCAGCATGCACTTCTACTTCTGCATCTTCAAATTTCTCTTCTACAAATTCAACTAACTCCGCTACTTCTTCGTCAGTTGCATCTTCACCTTGTAGAATCGTTACGATTTCAGAATCTTCATCAATAAGCGCTTCTAGTAATTGCTTCGCAGCTCCTACTTTTTCAGCATTTGTAGATACAATTTTTCCATCTGCAATACACATGAAGTCATCTTTTTGAATTGCTACACCATCAATTTCCGTATCACGTACAGCATACGTAATTTGACCTGTTTTCACATGAGATAAAGCTTCTTGCATGTTTTCTTCATTCTCTTCTAACGTTCCAACTGGGTTAAATGCTAACATTGCTGCCATACCTTGAGGAACTGTTTTCGAACGAACAACAATAACTTCTTGATCTACAACTGATGCCGCTTGTTCTGCTGCCATTACAATATTTCCGTTATTCGGTAAAATAATGATTTTTTCAGCATTTGCTTCTTCAATTGCCTTCACGATATCCTCCGTACTTGGATTCATCGTTTGACCACCTTCGATAACTTTCGTTGCGCCGATGCTCTCAAATAAAGTTTTAATACCAGACCCCATTGCCACAGTTACGATACCATATGGTTGTTTTTCTTTCGATTGAGCTGGTTGTTCAGGAACCATAGCAGGTTCATCTAATAAAGCAGTATGCTGTTCACGCATATTTTCTACTTTAATCTTAATTAAACTACCGTATTTTTGCCCGTAGTTCATAGCGTCTCCAGGATGTTCTGCGTGGATATGAACTTTTACAATTTCATCATCAGACACAACTAGTAGAGAATCACCATATACACTAATATCTTCACGGAATTTTTGTTCAGAGAAATTATGCTCTTTCACCTTTTCAGCCTCTAATTTCACCATGAACTCCGTACAATATCCATACTTAATATCTTCTGTACTCAATTGGCTTTGTACACTACGGTGATGTTCTGCGCGTACCATCTCATTCATAGATGTTTGCGTCGGTGCATCAGAAGAAATCGTTTCTCCTTTTAAGTCAGCTAAAAATCCTTCGTATACCACTACAAGACCTTTACCACCGCTATCTACAACGCCAACTTGTTTTAATACAGGTAATAAATCTGGCGTACGATTTAACGATGCGTTTGCTTCTTTCACAACGTCTTCCATAAACAAAACAAAGTCGCGCTGTTTTTTCGCAACTGTTACTGCATATTTACCCGTTTCTCTTGCAACCGTTAAAATCGTTCCTTCAATCGGTTTCATAACCGCTTTATAAGCCGCCTCTACTCCAGCTTCTAGTGCTGCAGCAAAATCAACTGTTGTTAATTCTTCTTTTTGTTCAATGGATTTAGAGAAACCACGGAACAACTGAGATAGAATAACTCCAGAGTTACCACGAGCTCCCATTAATAATCCTTTGGCTAAACTTACGCCGACTTTACCAGCATGCTGTGAAGGATTTGCTTTCACTTCACGCGCACCTGAAGTCATAGATAAGTTCATGTTTGTACCGGTATCGCCATCTGGAACTGGAAATACGTTTAATGCATCAACAAGCTGAACATTATTTGTTAAATTATTCGCTCCTTGCATGATCATTTGTGATAAACGTTTTCCATCAATTTTTTGAATTGACACAGATTTTCCTCCTTAATGCACATTACAAGTTTATTACTTTAACTCCTTGTACGTAGATGTTTACAGAATCTACTGCTAGTCCTACAGTTTGATCTAGTGTATATTTCACTTTCGTCTGCACATTATGTGCCACTTCTGAAATTTTCGTACCATAGCTCACAATAATATACATATCAATATGTACTTCATCTTCATCTTTACGAACAATAACACCTCTAGTGAAGTTTTCTTTTCGTAAAATGTCTGTTAATCCATCTTTTAACTGATTTTTTGATGCCATACCTACGATACCGTAGCAATCTACCGCGGCACCTCCAGCAATTGTTGCAATTACATCTGTACTAATATCAATTTGACCGTACTTCGTTTTAATTTCAATTGACATCTCGTTTCCCCCTTCATAAATGGTGAAAGTGAGCTAGACTACTTTAGTTACTATCATATAATCTTTTTAAAGAAAATTCCATCGTTCTTTCTTTTCACTCTCATATTTTATGTTTTAAATTACACTTTTTTATGATGAGCAAAATAGTCCATTGTTATTATACAACATGTACCACTATAATATGTCAAGCAATTTTTATGGATTTTAACTTTTCTTCATTGACATATAGTGTCAAGTAAATTTTCTTGATTTCTTTTTTCTACGGTGTTGCATTCTCTTTTTAGTTGTGTTAAATTATAGTAGTGTTTTTAGCATCGCATAAAAGACTAACATTGAAAAATTACGTATGGTAAGGTATCAAGGGAGGGAAATATAAATGGCTCGTGTTTGTGCTATTACTGGAAGAAAAGCTCGTTCTGGTAACTCTCGTTCTCACGCAATGAACGCTACAAAACGTAAGTGGGGCGCTAACCTTCAAAAAGTTCGCGTACGCATCGACGGAAAAGTTCAACGTGTTTACGTTTCTGCTAGAGCATTAAAATCTGGCAAAATCGAACGTGTTTAATAATAAAAAAAAGAGCCGATAGGCTCTTTTTTTACTATAACAATGGAAAAAGCACCGGTGATAGGTGCTTTTTTAATCTTTTTTGAAGGTATTTAACATTGCACGAACAATTCCACCAAGAAATTTAGGTAACTTAATTGTATAAAATCTCATGGTTTCCCTCCTAATCCCCATTACTCCACTTGGTCACTATATGATGTAAGGAGCAAAATTGTTTCTTCAATCAGTGCTTCTTATCAACATTAATATGCCAGAAGTAAATGAAAAAGTACCTTTTTCCTCAACGAGTTCGTTACTAATACAAAGTGTTGATCCCCACTCTATTGTTTTATTAGTAAGAGGGTACTTAAAACCAAACAATGTAATCCCTTCCACTATTTCAGTAACTGGTACAAAAGATACATAAGGAAAATTTTTATTTTCTTCAATTATATGTGTACCCACTTTTTTAACTGTTATTTCATTTTTATTGTCCACAATACACATTTCTATCTCTACTTCTAACCCTTTTAAAAGCATTTGTATATTTGCCAAACCGTGATCAAGTCTTCCACCGGTAGCACCAAAAATACGAATTAGTGCCGGCTTCTGTCCTAATGCCCAGTTGATTGCAATTTCTAAATCCGTTTGATCTTTTTCCCGCGGAACAATATGTAATTCGTTCGTTTGCTGTCCCATCCATACTAATTCTTCTTCAGTAACTGAATCGTAATCTCCAAACGCAACAGCCGGGGTAATCCCTTTCTTTAATAGACGGTATACTCCCCTATCAACCGCAGCCCACACTACTTCCTCATTCTCATATCGAGCAAAATCTGCGCAATATTCCGAAGGTCCTCCTGCCAAAATATGAATAATCATTTTTTCTTCCCCTTCCATTGTAAAAAGGCAATCTGCCATTCGGTAGATTGCCTTTTTACATATTTTTACCCTATCCTATGAATACCTTACTAGGATAAAAGTTCATCACTACCCACGAATTACGCGAATTGCTTCACCGCGGTCTTTTTGATTGTATACTGCTGATCCAGCTACAAGTACATTTGCTCCTGCTTCCACACAAAGTCTTGCTGTTTCAGCATTTACACCACCATCAACTTCAATTTCTACTTCTAGATTGCGCTCTTTCACCATGTCTGCAACTTGTTTAATTTTCGGTAATACAGAATGGATAAACTTCTGTCCACCAAATCCAGGGTTTACTGTCATAAGTAATACCATATCTATATCTTCTAATACATGCTCAATCACTGAAACTGGCGTATGTGGATTTAATACAACGCCCGCTTTAATACCGTGAGATTTAATTAACTGAATTGTACGATGCAGATGTGGACACGCCTCTGCGTGAACAGTAATAATATCCGCTCCCGCTTGTGCGAAAGTCGGGATATAGTTATCAGGATTTTCAATCATTAAATGTACATCTAATGGTAATGATGTAATTGGACGGATAGCTTCTACAATTAATGGTCCAATCGTAATATTTGGTACGAAATGTCCATCCATTACGTCAACGTGAATGTAATCCGCTCCGCCCTTTTCTACATCTTTAATCTCTTCCCCTAATTTTGAAAAATCTGCTGATAAAATCGATGGTGCAATTTTAATCATAACTAATACCTCGGCTTTCTCTCTCTAATTTCTTCTACGAATTGTTTATAGTTCTTATAGCGATATTCTGTAATCTTCCCTTCTTCAACCGCAGCTTTCACAGCACATTTCGGTTCAGAAAGATGTGTACACCCTCTAAATTTACAGTATTGGCTCGCTTCTTTCAACTCTGGAAAACAATATGTAAGATCTTCTACTTCTATATCAATGAAATCTAGTGAACTAAAACCCGGTGTATCTGCTACTAGTCCACTCCCAATTGCAATTAATTCTACGTGTCTTGTCGTATGCTTCCCGCGTCCTAAATGGGAGGAAATATCATTTGTTTTCAGCTCTAATTCTGGACGTAGCACATTAAGCATTGAAGATTTCCCAACACCAGATTGACCCGCAACAACAGAAACACAATTTTCTAAGTATGGTTTTAATATATCAATACTTTCTGACGTATTAATAGAAGTAAATAAAACATCATAACCCATCTCACGATAATCATTCGCATAAGCTTCAACAGTTGCTTTCATCTTTTCATCTACTAAATCCATCTTGCTAATACAAATAATTGGCTTAATGTTATGATATTCAATCAGCACTAAAAATCGATCTAACAGTCCAGGATTAAAATCTGGTTCTACTGCAGAGAACACAAGGATCGCTTGATCGACATTAGCAATAGGAGGTCTAACAAGTTCATTTTTTCGATCAAACACTTCAAGCACATAACCTTCAGTTGGATTATCTGCCTGAAAAACAACTTGGTCTCCTACAAGTGGTGTAATTTTATTTTTTCTAAATACACCTCGCCCACGACATTGCGTAACCCCTTCTTCATGCTGCACGTAATAAAACCCACTTAAAGCTTTTATAATTTTTCCTTCTGGCATAGAATTCTCCTTTTTTTGTATAAGGTGATGCTGAATTTAAAAATGAATGGATTTAAATTTTCCAAATAACGATTTCAAAACCTACCATATATACTTTCGCTAATATACATTAAATCTTCCATTAAATGCAAAAAAATATTTACAGCTGCATCACTTTACTAGCTTTTTGAATCATATATTTTTGCCTGCTATACCGTCCACTTTGTAGACAGCATAACAGGCAATAATAATAAGTAGACTTTCACTATTATTGAGTTGGATATGGTACTTCTTTATCAATAATCGTTACTCCATCTCGTACAATTTTATAGTGTCCCTTTGAACCTTCTTGAATTACAAATTCTAAAGAAATAGTCGCTGATTCAGTAATTGTTCTCGTTTCAACCGGTCTATCCATTTTTTGCTGCATGTCTTCTTTATAAATTTCTATTGTTTGCGGCTTTTTTTCACCTGTTACAGCAGGCTCATATGGGATAGAGATATTGTCCACTTTTACCGTTTTAGTCACTTTAGGCTTTTGACCATCAGAGATAATAATAGTTACTTTATCTCCCTCTTTTAATGGTGTACCTGGTTTTGGAAATTGCGAAATTACAAGTCCTTTTTCGACTGAATCTGAGTACTCTCGTTTTATATCTGACGTTAGTTTTCTCTCATTCAAATAACCAGTTACACTATTTTCAGTCCACCCCGAAAAGTCACCTGGTCTAATTTGATAAGGACCTTTACTTACCCAGATTTTCAGTTCTTGCTCCGCTTCTATAACCATTTGATCAGGCGTCGGAATTTGCTCTACAATTTCACCTTTCGGCTTATCATTTTCAATATAATTTACTGTAACTTGTTTATATTTTTCTTCTAACTCAGCTTTTACACTCTCAAAGTTTTGCCCTGTGAAATTCGCCATCTTACTTTTCTTTTTTCCACCTGATTGATAGATAGTAATTTTAGCGTTTTCTTTTGCGACTCTTCCTGCTACAGGTTCCGTTTTTATTACATCCCCAACTTCAACATCATCTGTATATACAATATTAGGCTCCGTCACCTCAAAGCCCTTTTCTACTAACGTATTTACAGCTGTCGTGTATTTCATACCAGCCACATCAGGCACTTTCACATCTTTCGGAATAAATAATCCTGGAATAACCGTAAGCGCTAATGTTATTCCTATTGCTAAAAATAAAAATGTTGAAATTAAAACTTTAAGCCACTTGTTACTCCGTTTTTTCTTCTTATCTAACTCAGCTGCTTCTGCTCTTATCGGTTCTTCCACCTTACGCCCTTTTAAAACAATCGTTTCATCACTTACATTTTCAAATAATTGTTCTTGTTGAATAATCGGAATCGCTTTCGTCGCTTCCATATCTTCTGGTATGTAAAATGGTTGCTCATTTATCCTCTCTGGATATAGCGCAGTTTCAATATCTCGCTTCATCGCATTGGCAGATTGATATCGATGGAAAGGATCTTTTGCAGTTGCCTTTAATATAATATTTTCAACACTTTGCGGAATATTTTCATTCCATCTTTTTGGTGATGGGATTTCACTTTGTAAATGTTTTAAAGCTATAGCAACAGCAGATTCGCCAGAAAACGGTTGTCTTCCTGTTAACAATTCAAACATAACTATTCCAAGAGAATAAATATCCGATTGTTTATTTGCTATCCCGCCACGTGCCTGTTCTGGTGATAAATAATGGACTGAACCCAGTACTGAATTTGTATGTGTAATTGTTGTTGCACTTGTAGCTGTCGCAATTCCAAAATCTGTTACTTTTATTATTCCATCAGCTCGAATTAAAATATTGTGCGGCTTTATATCACGATGCACAATTTCAAAATGATGGGCGTGTGCCATGGCGGATGTTAACTGCTCCATAATATCAAGAGCTTCTCCTATAGGTAACATACCTCGCTCAATTATGTATTGCTTCAATGTTTGCCCGGGTACATATTCCATGACAAGATAATATATACCATCTTCTTCTCCGACATCATACATATTCACAATATTTGGATGCGACAACGTTGTAACAGACTGCGCTTCTCGATGGAAACGTTTAATAAACTCTTCGTTATTTGAGTAGTCGAGTCTTAATATTTTTACCGCTACATCTCGGCCAAGTATATCATCATGAGCTAAATATACATTGGCCATTCCGCCACCACCAATCATTTTCAGTAGCTTATAACGGTCATTTAAGCGTTTTCCAATCAGCACGTTGCACTTCACCTACTTTCGTTTGTCGAACCCGCATAATCAATAAGAACAAGTGTGATATTATCTTCTCCACCGCGATCATTCGCCAATTGAATGAGACGCTGCCCTTTACCTTCAAGCTGTTCATTTAACTGTAAAATTTGTTGCATATCATCAATAGAAACTTTGTTTGATAACCCATCAGAGCAAAGAAGTAATTGATCATCTTCCTCAAGCACCAACGTTTTAACATCTAATCCAACTTTTTCTTCTGTTCCTAGCGCTCTTAATAACACATTCTTTTTCGGATGATACTCTGCATCTTCCTTTGAAATTTCACCATGTCTCACAAGCTCATTTACAAGCGAATGATCTTCCGTTACAAGCGTCATTTCTCCTTCTGATACCATATAGCAACGACTATCTCCTATATGCCCTATCGTCACAAAACTTGTTGTACAAACAGCTATTATAAGCGTTGTTCCCATACCATTACATTCTACATTTTGCTGAGCGTATTCATATATACGCTCATTAATAATCCCAACACTAGTATGTAACCATTGTTCTACTTTTTTCGGTTCATTCATATTATGCGTTTGCTTCCAATAATCATGGAATAATTGAATGGCCATCGAGCTAGCTACATCACCAGCTCGATGACCTCCCATTCCATCTGCTACTACCGCTAAAACATTTCCATCTAAATTGTGAAAAACTCCTGCACTATCTTCATTATGTTGACGAACTTTTCCTTTATCCGATAGAAATACGGCTTTCATCTCGTCACCTCGTCTCTTCTTTGCGCTCCTTCGCACGCAACTGACCGCAGGCTGCGTCAATATCATGACCTTGTTCACGGCGAATCGTTACATTCACTCCACGATCTTTTAACGTTTTCTCGAACAAGAAAATTTGCTCACGTGGTGTACGTACATAATCACGTTCAGGTACGTAGTTTACCGGGATTAAGTTTACATGACATTTTACACCTTTTAAGAGCGCAGCAAGCTCTTCAGCGTGCTCAACTTGGTCATTTTCTCCTCCAAATAATCCATATTCAAAAGTAATACGGCGCCCTGTTCTATTTACATAGTATTTAATAGCTTCCATTAAATCCGGTAATTTATAAGCACGGTTAATCGGCATTAATTTTGAACGTAATTCTGAGTTTGGAGCATGCAATGAAATCGCAAAATTAATTTGTAGTTCTTCTTCAGCAAACTTATAAATTTTCGGGATAATTCCACTCGTCGAAACAGTCATATGTCTAGCACCAATATGAAGTCCTTTTTCATGGTTAGTGATGCGTAAGAATCCCATTAAATTATCGTAATTATCAAATGGTTCTCCAATTCCCATAACAACAAGAGAACTTACACGTTCTTCTGTTTCATCAAGCGCACGCTGAACTTCTACTACTTGCGCTACGATTTCTCCAGCTTCTAGGTTTCGTTTTAGTCCACCAAGCGTCGAAGCACAGAACGTACATCCAATACGACAACCAACTTGCGTTGTTACACAAATGGAATTTCCATATTCATGTCGCATTAATACCGTTTCAATAGAATACCCGTCATATAATTGGAATAAGAATTTAATCGTTCCATCCGAAGACGTTTGTTTTACTAACGTGTTTAAAGTAGTAATATCAAAGGAATTCGACAATTTATCACGCAATCCTTTAGAAAGGTTTGACATATCCTCATAATTTTTTACACGTTTTTTATATAGCCAGTCAAAAATTTGTCCAGCGCGGAACTTCGGTTCTCCTTGTTCCTTTAACCAATCTTGCATTTCATGAATTTGTAAAGAGTAAATTGATGGTTTCTTCGTTTCTACATTTTTCTTTTGTTTTCTTACAGTCGTTTCCATGATGCTACACCTTCTTCCTTAAACAAGCAATATAAAAGCCATCCGTTGCAAAATAATGCGGTAAAATTTGTACTTGACCTTCATTAATATATGGACTTAATTTTTCTGGCATACGTTCTTTTATCGTAGTATCCCATTCAAATTCAGGATGTTCTTTTAAAAATTTATCTATTACTTGTTCATTTTCTATTTTCTCAATTGTGCACGTACTATAAACAAGACGACCGCCTTGTTTTAATAACGGTGCTATTTTTTCTAGTATCGCAAGTTGAATCGTCGATAATCTTTCACTATCGCCTTTATCTTTTCCTAACTTAATATCAGGCTTACGTCTAATTACACCAAATCCAGAACACGGTGCATCTACCAATATTTTATCAAACGTTTCATTTGAAAAGTGCTCTTGCACTTTTCTAGCATCTAGCGCTTTTGTTTCGACATTTTCTAACCCAAGTCGCTCTGCTTGCTGTTTAATTAAACGTACTTTGTGTGCATGTAAATCAAGAGACATTACTTTACCAGTTCCCTTTAAACGCTCAGCTATATGCGTAGTTTTACCACCAGGAGCCGCACAACTATCAAGAACTGTCTCTCCCTCATTTGGTTCTAAAGCGCGTGCTACAAGCATAGAACTTTCATCTTGAATAGAAAGAAATCCTTTTTTAAACGCTTCTGTATGCGCTACATTTCCTCTTTCAATCTGAATTGCATCATCTGACAAGTCACCACGTTTTGCTTCTATACCTTCACTTGCCAACAACTCAATCGCTTCTTCTACCGTTACCTTATCAACATTCACACGCGCTGTAGGTACAGGAGGTAACATATTTACTTCGCACATTTTCTCTGCAGTTTCTAAGCCATATGCAGAAGTCCACTCTTGTACAAGCCAAACTGGATGACTCATCGCAATTGCAAGCCGTTCTACTGGATCCTTGATTTCATCTACAGAAGGTACACCTTCTCTCTGAATCGAACGTAATACACCGTTCACCATACCAGCAATTCCTTTATGCCCGCGACGCTTTGCAATCTCAACCGCTTCATGAATAGCCGCTCTTTCTGGCACTCGGTCTAAATAAATCATTTGATATAAAGATAAGCGAAGCAATACTCTTACCCACGCCTCAACCTTCTTTTTTAAAAAAGGCTGTAAATAATAATCTAATGTGTCACGACGTTGAATCGTTCCATATACAATTTCAGTTAATAAACCAATATCTTTTCTATCAATTGCACTTTTTTCAATTAAATTATTTAAAAGTAAGTTGCTATATGCACCACTTTTTTCCACTTGAATTAAACCATCAAGAGCTAATTCACGAACATTTTGTCTCATGCATTTTCTCCTAACTTCGTTCCAATTTCAGGTTTTGTTCCACGTAAAAATTGTGAACAACTCATACGCTTTTTACCAGAAGGTTGCAATTCAGTAATTTTAACACCTGTTTCATTACTAGTTGCTACTACAAAACCATCTTCTTCGATCGCAACAATCGTACCTGCTTCAGCCGGTTCAGTTACAGGCACTTTTTCTCCCCACCATACTTTAACAACTTGTCCTGCTAAAGTTGTATAAGCAACTGGCCATGGATTCAATCCGCGAATGTGATTGTATACTTCTTCACCTGTTTTTGTCCAATCAATTTTCTCTTGCTCACGTTTTATATTGTACGCAAACGTTACTTCTTCTTCGTTTTGTTTAATCGGTTCTAACTTACCTTGAATTAATAAAGGTACTGTTTTAGATAGAAGATGTGCTCCTGCTTCACTTAATTTATCAAATAATGAGCCTGTCGTTTCACGCTCTTCAATTTCCACTTCCACTTGCGTTAAGATATCACCAGCATCCAATTTTTCTACCATATACATAATTGTAATACCTGTTTTTTCTTTACCTTCCATAATTGCATAATGAATTGGTGCACCACCACGAAGTTCAGGAAGTAAAGAAGCGTGGACATTAATACATCCATACTTCGGTGCTTCTAAAATTTCATTTGGTACAATCTGACCAAATGCAGCTGTTACAATTAAATCTGGCTCTAATGCCAATACTTTTTCATATTCATCTTTTTCACGAATTTTTAACGGCTGTAACACAGGGATACCATGTTTTTCCGCTTCAACTTTAACAGGTGTAGGTGTTAATACTTTTTTTCTACCTACTGGACGATCAGGTTGCGTCACAACACCTACTACCTCATAGCCATCTTCAATAAGACGACGAAGCACCGGCACTGAAAAGTCCGGTGTTCCCATAAACACTACTTTTATCATTTAAAAACCGCTCCTTTTAACACCTATTCTAGTTCGTTTTCTTCATAATATCTTGTCACTTTCGATGTAAATAAAACACCGTGTAAATGATCGATTTCATGTTGAATTGCACGCGCTAAAAATCCTTCCGCTTCTAATAAAAATACTTTCCCACGGCGATTTTGTGCTCTTACTTTAATATAATCCGCACGTTCTACTTCACCATAAAGTCCCGGGAAGCTTAAACATCCTTCGGGACCTACTTGTTCACCACGTTTTTCTAATATTGATGGATTGATTAACTCGATTTTCCCAGTATCATCATCGACATCAACAACCGCTACTTGCAAGCTTACACCTACTTGAGGCGCAGCTAAACCGACTCCGTCCGCAATTAACATTGTTTCATGCATATCTTTCAACAATTTTACTAACTTTTTATCAAAGTTAATTACTCTTTCGCATGGTGTTTCTAACACTTCATTTGGATGCTTTACTATTTCTAAAACTGCCATATTTCCCTCCGCTACATTAACATTGTTGGATTAAAATCAATTGAGATTTGTAGCTCTTTTTGCATTTCTGCTTGATAATGTTCATTTACCATTTTGAGCACGTTCTTTAAGTTTGGTTCCCGTTTGTATTTTATCATGCATTGATAACGATATCTATCTTTTATCCTTGGAATTGCTGAAGCAACTGGTCCTAACACCATTGTTTGCTGCGAGCAATGCGTTCGTAAATACGAGGCAATTTTTTCCGTCACTTGTACCGCTTTTAATAATTCAGGATGAGATACGGTTACGAGTACAACATAGTAATATGGAGGATATTGTCTTGTTCGTCTCATTTGCATTTCTTGGTCAAAAAACACATCATATTGTTGGTTCTTCGCTAACTCTATACTGTAATGTTCTGGCGTATACGTTTGAATCACAACTTCCCCTGGCAATTCATGTCTACCCGCTCGTCCACTTACTTGCGTCAATAACTGATATGTCTTTTCACTTGCACGAAAATCAGGTAAGTGAAGCATCGTATCTGCAGTTAAAACCCCAACAAGCGTTACTTTTGGAAAATCTAATCCTTTAGCAATCATTTGTGTTCCAAGTAATATATCTGCTTTTTCTTCCCCAAACGCCTTTAATAATTTTTCATGCATTCCTTTTCGACTTGTCGTATCTACATCCATTCGAATGACTCGCGCCTCTGGAAATAGTTTTGTAATTTCTTCTTCTACCTTTTGTGTACCTGTACCAAAGAAACGAATGTATGTACTTTGACAAGCTGGACACTCAGTTGGCATATTTTCTTCGTAACTACAATAATGACATTTTAAACGATGATTCATTTTATGATATGTCAATGAAATATCACAATGCGGACATTGTACAACATACCCACAATCACGGCACATAACAAATGTAGAATGACCTCTTCTATTTAAGAAGAGTACCATCTGTTCTTTCTTTTCTAATCGATCTGCTATTTTTTCATGCAGCGCCTTAGAAAACATTGATCGATTCCCGTCACGAAGTTCTTCTCGCATGTCAACAATCTCTACCGTTGGTAAAGCTTGTTCATTCATACGTTTTTCCATTGTTAGTAGTTCATAAACACCTTTTTTCGCCCTTGCAAACGATTCAAGTGTTGGTGTCGCACTACCAAGAACGATAGGACATTTATGGTATTGCCCTCTCCAGACAGCCACATCTCTTGCATGATACCTTGGATTATCTTCTTGTTTGTAACTTGATTCATGCTCTTCATCAATAATAATAATCCCTAAATTCTCAAAAGGCGCAAAAACGGCTGAACGCGCACCAACTACAACTTTCACTTCTTTTCTTAAAATCTTACGCCACTCGTCATACTTTTCTCCAACAGACAACGCACTATGAAGAACTGCAACTTGCGAGCCAAACCTACCTTTAAAACGATCCACCATTTGGGGTGTTAGTGCAATTTCAGGAACAAGAACGATAGCTTCTTTTCCTTTCTCGAGCACTGCTGCTATAGATTGTAAATATACTTCTGTCTTTCCACTTCCTGTAACACCATATAGTAAAAATGGATTATAAGTTTCATTTGTAATTGATGATAAAATCGGTGTAATAACTTGTTTTTGTTCCTCCGTAAGTGGCAATGGTTTCGTTTGTTCAAAACCATCATCGTCATACGGATTTCGGTATACTTCCACATACTTTTCTGAAATGAATCCCTTTTTAACAAGTGCTTTTATTGGAGCATCTGTTATTTGTAACTCTTCTGTAATTACTTTCAACGGTACACTTTTATAATTTTCCACAAAATAATAGAGTACATCTTGTTGTTTTTTACTTTTCAGTTCAAATGCCGCTAATTCTAATTTATCTTCTGGCAACTCCGGCTGAACAACTCTTTGCTTCTTCTTTTGTACTTTATCTTTCACTTGATAAACGACTTCAACCGTACCATTTTTAATTTCTTGTTGAATAGTCCGGTATAAATGTGGCTGTTGCTCGATTACTTCAAAATCAATTGCTTCTTTATCCTGAAATAAATATAGTATTTCAGGTGCTATTTCTTCCTGTTTACAAAGTTGTAGACGTTTTTTATACGTTGCTTTTATCGCAGTTGGAAGCATCACTTGAAAAGCTGAAATCATGTAGCATAACGTTTCACTTGTAAGCCAATATCCAAGTTTTAATAATTCATCATTTAAAACCGGTGTTACATCTAATATTTCATGGATCGTCTTTAACTTCTTACTTTCTACATCCACCGAATCTTTAATCCCAATAATAAAACCTTGCAATTTTCTTGGCCCAAACGGAACTACTACCCGCATTCCTGTCTGTACAATATCTTCCCATTTTTTAGGTATAATGTAATCAAATGGTCGATCTGTCTGACGGGCAGGTACATCAACAATTACACTTGCAAATTTCATAAACGATCATCTTCTAACATCATTTCAATTTGCTTTAATATTTCACGAGCTACCTCTTTTTTCATTAAAAGTGGCAACTCAATAACTTTTCCATCTTTTCTATACATCGTTACAATATTCGTATCCGTGCCAAATCCAGCTCCTTGCGCTTTTACATCATTCGCGACAATCATATCTGCATTTTTCTCACGTAGTTTTTTCGTTGCATATTCCTCTACATTTGTCGTTTCAGCAGCAAAACCGATAAGTAACTGTTTATCCTTTTTCTGACCTAACGTTTTTAAAATATCCACCGTTCTTTCGAGTTCAATGACAGCATCACCATTTTGCTTTTTCATTTTATTATCATGAACATATTTCGGACGATAATCTGCAACTGCTGCTGTTTTAATGACAACGTCTACGTTTTGATAATGTTGAAGAACTGCTTCTAACATATCTTGTGCAGATTCCACTTGCACTGTCGTTACATGTAACGGTGGATTTAATGCTGTCGGTCCTGAAACGAGTATAACATCAGCGCCTAAATTCGCCGCCACTTCTGCAATCGCATACCCCATTTTTCCAGAAGAAAAATTCGTCATAAAACGAACTGGATCAACTTTTTCACGTGTTGGGCCAGCAGTTATTAATATTCTTTTTCCCTGCAATGGTTTGTGTTCTGAGAAAGCTTCCTCTAACCGTGCGATAATCGCTTCAGGTTCTTCTAGTCGTCCCTTTGCTACATATCCACATGCTAAAAAGCCTTCCCCAGGCTCAATAAACGTATATCCTAGCGTTTTCAATGTCATCATATTTTTTTGAACAATTTTATTTTCATACATATGCACATTCATAGCAGGCGCAATCCATACCGGAGCTGCAGTAGCTAACAAAGTAGTTGTAATCATATCATCTGCAATACCACCAGCTAACTTTCCAATACAATTGGCAGTAGCAGGTGCGACAAGTACAACATCCGCCCAATCTGCTAAATCAATATGAGCAATAACAGCCGAGTCTTTCTCATCAAATGTATCCGTATATACATCATGGCGAGAAAGTGCTTGGAATGTAAGAGGCGTAACAAACTTCATTGCCGACTCACTCATCATTACTTTTACAATCGCGCCAGATTGTGTCAATTTACTCGTTAACGCAGCTGCTTTAAAAACCGCAATGCCTCCTGTTACACATAGAAGTATCTTTTTCCCTTTTAGCATATGACTCGTCCTCTTTCTTTTTCAAACTTATAATACTGAAATAGAATTCCCAGCTCGTCAGTACCAATATTTCATTCCTTTCGTAAAAAAATAACAACCTACTTGTAAATAGGTTGTTACCGTTACATAGAAAATTATAAAGTCTATGTTTTATTTTGTCGAAGGCAAAGGCTTATTCAGCAACTTTATCTTCACTTGGTACGTAGCTTAATACTTCCGCATCGATTTCTTCTAATGCTTTACCTACACACTTATGAGAAACCGGTTGCTCTACAACACAGTTATTAGCAAGTTGCATTTCACGTGCACGCTTTGCAGCCACTGTTACTAGTGTGTATTTAGAATCGATTTTTTGTAGTAATGAGTCAATTGATGGATTTAACATAATTATAGACCCTCCGTCATTTCTTTATAATATTTTGCTACCCTTTCGCGGCGGCAATGTTCGCCAACCACAATTGCTTTAATTCTATCACAAGCTAATTCAACTTGATCGTTTTCTACTACATAGTCGTAAGCGTCCATCATCTCGATTTCTTCTTTCGCTACAGTTAAACGATTTTCAATAACATCTTCAGTCTCTGTACCACGGCCGACAATACGGCTCTTTAGTTCAGATAAACTTGGAGGTGCTAAGAAAATAAATACACCTTCTGGGAAAGCTTTCTTAACTTGAATTGCTCCTTGCACTTCAATTTCTAAGAATACATCTTTTCCTTCTTGTAATGTTTTTTCAACATAGTCAATCGGTGTTCCGTAATAATTACCTACGAACTCAGCCCACTCAAGTAATCTTTCATTACGAATCATTTCCTCGAATTCTTCTCTTTCTTTAAAGAAATAATCCACACCATCTACTTCACCTTCACGCGGCTTACGTGTCGTTACTGAAATAGAGTACTGAAAACGTGTATCCTCATGGCTAAACAGCTCTTTACGAACCGTTCCTTTTCCAACCCCAGAAGGCCCTGAAAGAACGATGAGCAATCCTCTTCTACTTCTCATAAATATGTAAAACCTACCCTTCCTCACTTAAATCTTCTTTATTATTCAAACGATGTGCAATCGTCTCTGGTTGAATTGGACTTAATACAACATGCCCATCATCCATAACAATAACCGCCCTTGTTTTTCTCCCATACGTAGCATCAAGCAAAGCATTATGTTCGCGTGCTTCCTGTACTGTTCGTTTAATAGGAGCTGACTCCGGACTTACAATAGCAATAATTCGATGAGCAGATACAATATTTCCGTATCCAATATTTAAAAACCGCATGGCCATAGTTTGCGCCTCCTAGTAAGTCTATCCGATTTCTCCACCACGTATAACTTTATATATTTTTTGAAAGCTACTCAATATTTTGTACTTGTTCACGAATTTTTTCAAGGTTATTTTTCATTTCTACAACATATTTTGAAATTGTTAAGTCATTTGCCTTAGAACCAATCGTATTAATTTCTCTATGCATCTCTTGCACGATGAAATCCATTTTTCTTCCAACAGGCTCTTCAATCTGCAATGTTTCATGAAATTGCTCTAAATGACTTTGCAAACGAACTAACTCTTCATGAATATCACAACGCTCTGCAAAGATTGCGACTTCTGTTAGCAATCTTTGTTCATCTAACTCTTGATTATGTAATTCTTTTAAGCGATTTTCTAATCGTTCACGATATTTTTGTGTAACAATTGGTGCATGTGGAATAATTGCATTTACACAATTGCTAATCTCTTGTAAACGATACGCTATATCTTTATGTAATCGTTCTCCTTCGCCATCTCTCATCGTTTTCAACATATGAGCAGCTTGACGAACAGCCTCATATAAACTGTTCTCAAAATGTTCATTTACATTTTCTATTTCTTCAATTGCTGTTACTTCTGGCATTGCCATTAATTGCTCGAGTGTAATAGAATCTTGTAATTGAAACTTTCCTTTTATATCTTCCATCATCGATTGGTACTGCTCAAGAAGTGACCAATTCACACTTAATTTTCTTTCAACAAGTCCTTCACCTGCTATACTAATAGACACCTCAATGCGTCCACGTCGAACTTGCTGTGCAATTATTTTACGAATTTTGTCCTCAAATACCATCATTTGCTTAGGAAGTCGAATACTCATCTCTAAAAAACGGTGGTTCACCGATTTCATTTCTACTGTAATTTGAAAAGTATCACTTTCTACTTTCGATCTTCCAAACCCTGTCATACTAGAAATCATTTTTATCACATCCAAGCCATAAAATAACTCAATGAAAAAGGTAATAGAGACAAGGCTCTACTACCTTCTGTAAATTATATCACATTTTCATAACATTGACTATTTCAAGTTTAATCCCTTCTTATATAACATTGGCTTTTTCTTTTTCGCCTTTTTCCCTGTTAATAAAGAACCTACTAGTAAGAAAGTCGGAATTGATGACAAACCTCCAATTAATAACCAATCTCTTGCTTGTATCGGCATTGTGCTAAAGATCGGTTGTAACGGTGGATAATATATAACCACTAGCATGAGTAGTAACGAAATGATAACCGCCCCTACTAAATACACGTTCCCAAATGGATTGCGGTGAAAGACAGAATGCTCACTACGACAATCAAATACATGAATAAGCTGAGCAAGTACCAACGTCGCGAACGCTACAGTTTGTGCATATTTCAGTTCATTTGGATGTTGGTTATACGCAATAATAAACGCTACTAACGTCACTGCCCCAATTAAAAACCCTCGACTTATTATTTTCCACGCAAGCCCTCTAGCGAATACCCCTTCTTTCGGGTGGCGCGGCGTTCTCTTCATCACATCTCCTTCAGCCTTATCCAAACCTAATGCCATCGCTGGTAAACCATCAGTAACTAAGTTCACCCATAAAATTTGAATAGGAACCATCGGCAGTGGTAATGCAAGTAACATCGCAAATAACATGACTAAAATTTCTCCAACGTTTGACGCCAATAAGTAGCGAATAAACTTACGTATGTTCTCGTATATATTTCTTCCTTCTTTAATTGCTGATTTAATTGTAGCAAAATTATCGTCTAGTAAAACAAGTGAAGAGGCCTCTTTCGCAACATCTGTCCCTGTAATTCCCATCGCTATCCCAATATCCGCTGTTTTTATAGCTGGAGCATCGTTCACTCCATCGCCTGTCATGGCTACTATATGTCCTTGATTTTGCAGTGCCTTAACAATTTTTAATTTATGCTCAGGTGATACACGAGCGAATACATACGTATCTTCTACAACATTTTCTAATTCCTCCACATCCATATTCGCGAGTTCTACGCCTTCAACAACGCGTCCATCTGGTGGCAAAACTCCTAATTGTTCAGCAATCGCCATTGCTGTCACTTTATGATCACCTGTAATCATTACCGTTCGAATACCAGCTTCTTTACACTCTTTTACCGCCTGCGCCACTTCTGGCCTTGGCGGGTCAATCATACCTTGTATCCCAACCAACATAAAATCTTTTTCAACGTCTCTTTCATGTTCAATAGAATCCGTGACTTTTAAAGGTTTAAACGCAACTGCAATTGTTCGAAGCGCTTGACTACCTAAGCTATGAATAGCCGCCTGTACTTCTCTTCTATATAACTCACTTAACGGCTGCTGCTTATCCCCCCATAAAATCGTTTGACTCATTTGCAAAAGAACGTCCGGTGCTCCCTTCGTAACAATAAACTTCTTCCCCTCTCGATCTCGTACAATAACACTCATCATTTTTCGAGTTGAATCAAATGGAAATTCACGAATAATTTCAAATTTCCCTTTCAATGCCTCACGTGTAATCCCAGCTTTCATTGCTGCAGCTACAAGCGCTCCCTCTGTTGGATCTCCATCTAATACGTACGCCTTTTTCTTTTGAATAATATTTGCATTGTTACATAGTGAACCAAATGTAAGTAGCTGATAAAGTGCTTTTGTCTTAGCTGGATTCACTTCTATTTCACCTTTCATAAAAGAGCCATTAGGTTCATATCCTTGCCCTGTCACTTTCCACAATTCTCCGCCTGACCACATATGTGTTACCATCATTTTGTTTTGCGTCATTGTCCCCGTTTTATCAGAACATATAACGGAAGCACAACCTAACGTTTCTACGGCTGGTAACTTTCGTACAATTGCTCTCTTTTTTATCATACGCTGTACACCAAGTGATAAAGCTACTGTAACAATTGCTGGCAACCCTTCTGGAATAGCCGCAACAGCTAGCGATACGCCAGCTAAAAACATATGATATACTTCATTCCCTTGATACACACCAGCCAATACAACGAGCGCTGTCAAAATAAGAGCTACAATAATTAATATTTTTCCGAGCTGTTCTAACCTTCTTTGCAGTGGTGTTTCCATTTGCTCTGCATTTTGTAACATATTTGCAATTTGACCCATCGCTGTATTCATACCAGTTGCTACAACGACACCTGTTCCAGATCCTCGCGTAATCATTGTCCCCATAAAAGCCATATTTTTTTGATCACCAATTGCAACCTCTTGCCCTTGCAATGCTTCTACCTTCTTTTGCACAGGTACGGACTCCCCTGTCAAAGCAGACTCTTCAATATATAAACTTGATGCCTCAACAAGACGCACATCAGCCCCAATACGATCACCACTGGAAAACTTAATAATATCACCTAAAACAAGTGCTTTAGATGGTGCTTTTACCCACTTTCCATTCCGCATTACAGTAACTTGTGGAGCAGCTAGTTCCTTTAAAGCTTCCAATGATTTTTCAGCTTTTCTTTCTTGAAAAAAGCCGAGAATACCATTGATAATAACAATGGCAACAATAGCAATAGAATCAATGTATTCACCTAAAAACGCAGAAACAATTGTTGCTCCAAACAAAACGAGTACCATGAAATCTTTAAATTGCGCTAAAAATACCATTAGTGCAGAAGGCCTTTTTGCTTCTTCTAATTCATTTGTACCAAATTTCTTAATTCGCCCTTCTGCTTCTTTCTCCGTAAGTCCAACCTTTACATTCGTATTCGTTCTTTCTTCCACTTCATGTGCTCGCATTCCATACCAGTTCATCCTGCCATCGACCTCCTGATTCCAGACATACTCTATTGAAAGCTTATTCAGCCTCGTCCAAAAAAATGCTATAATTAACTTTTAGTTAGAAAGGAGTGTTCATTAATGGCATTCGATGGATTATTTACAAGAGCGATTACACATGAAATTGAAAATTCTCTTTACACGGGAAGGATTTCCAAAATATATCAACCTTCAAAATACGAGATTTTATTACATATTCGAGCGAATGGAAAGAACCAAAAACTAATTCTTTCATCTCATCCTACATATGCGCGTATGCACTTAACGAATCAAAACTACGATTCGCCAGCAATACCGCCGATGTTTTGTATGCTTCTTCGTAAACATTTAGAAGGTGGATTTATTGAAAAAATTGAACAAATCGACTTAGAACGGATTATCCAAATTACAGTTCGCAGTCGTAATGAAATCGGAGACGAATCATTAAAAACATTAGTAATTGAAATAATGGGAAGACATAGCAACATTATCTTATTAGATACGAAAACAAACGTGATTTTAGATAGCTTAAAACACGTTTCATTAGCCGTAAACCGTCACCGAACTGTATATGCTGGTGCTGAGTACGTCGCGCCACCAGCCCAACATAAAATCAATCCTCTGCAAATTGAAACCGCAGATGATTTTATTAGACCGCTAGACTTTCTATCTGGAAATATGGATAAACAACTCGTCGGGGCTTTCATGGGAATATCCCCATTATTTGCAAAAGAAGTAGTAAAGAAAGCCGGTATGGTAAATGAGAAAGCATTATCAGAAGCATTTTTCTCTATACAAACACCATTACTATCTCATGCATATACACCAGCAATGATTACTGCAAATGGAAAAGAATTCTTTTATCTTTTCCCTCTTACACACTTGCAAGGAGAAGAAAAAACATTCTCATCAGTGAGCGAATTGTTAGATCGTTTCTTCTTTGGCAAAGCAGAACGTGATCGTGTAAAACAACAAGCTCATGATTTAGAACGCTTTATGCAAAACGAAAAAAATAAAAACGAGAAAAAACTCATTAAACTCGAAAAAACACTGCAAGATGCCGGAAAGGCAGATAAATATCAACTATTTGGAGAACTACTTACAGCCAATATGTACGCTTTGAAAAAAGGGGATAAAGATATTGAAGTCGTTAACTATTACGACGAAAATAGCGGAACTGTAAAAATTACATTAGATCCTTTAAAAACACCATCTGACAATGCGCAACGCTATTTCCAAAAGTACCAAAAAGCGAAAAATTCAGTTGTTATTGTAGAAGAACAAATCGAAAAAACAAATGAAGAAATTCTTTATTTTGATAGCTTACTTCAACAAATGGAAGCTGCTTCTTCAAAAGATATTGAAGAAATTCGTGAAGAATTAGCTGAAGAAGGTTATGTGCGCAATCGCAAAAAGAAAAACACAAAGAAAAAACCTACTAAACCAGTATTAGATAAATATTTAGCAAGTGATGGTACAGAGATTTTCGTTGGTAAAAACAATAAACAAAATGATTATTTAACAACGAAGTTTGCCCGCCGTGATGAAATTTGGTTACATACGAAAGACATACCTGGCTCTCACGTTGTCATTCGTTCTTTAGAGCCTGCTGAAGAAACTTTACTAGAAGCTGCCAAAATTGCTGCGTATTACAGTAAAGCGAAAGAGTCTAGCTCTGTACCTGTTGATTTCACCAAAATACGCCATGTCAAAAAACCGAGTGGTGCAAAACTTGGTTTTGTTACGTACGACAATCAGCAAACCGTATATGTAACACCAGATGCTGATATTGTAATGAAATTAAAAGCGTAAATAAAAAATGCGTTGCTTATAAGCAACGCATTTTTTATTTATTTTCAATTTAGTTGCTATATCCATTCAATATTGTCAAAAAAATTGACAGTGTCATTTTACATTTGTATAAATTTTTTAAAGCATGTAAATAAAGTACAAGTGTAACTCCAATCAATATTTTTTCATCCCCCTGCTATTTATTGAAGCAATCTGAATTTCATAAACAAACCGTCTCCCACAAATGGCGGGCTATTTTCTTATCTCCCTTAAAATATATGTTTTCCCTACTATCCTTTCTTCAAATATACATTTTGGCACACTATTTGCTTTATTAAATACTGTGAATAGGGGGAATTAACATGACTTTAAAAATTAATAAAATCCAAAATCAACTACAAAACTATGAAATTGACGGGTTACTCATTACCAAAAAAGAAAATCGCCAATATGCAACAGGCTTTACAGGTAGTGCTGGCGTCGTCTTAATCTCTGCGGATAAAGCTGTTTTTATAACTGATTTTCGCTATGTAGATCAAGCGAAATCACAAATAAAAGATGCTGAAATTATTATGCATACAGGAAATTTAGAAAAAGAAATTGCAAATCAAGTATCAAAATTAAACATTCAAAAACTCGGAATTGAAGAGAACAACATGACATTGCAACAATATAAAAACTTACAAAAATGCGTACATGTGGAAATGGTTCAAGTGTGCGAAATCATCGAAAATATTCGTATTATTAAAGACATGCCGGAAATAGAAACAATGAAAATCGCAGCTAATATTGCTGACGAAGCATTTCACCACATCATTACGTTTCTAAAACCAGGAATAAGTGAAAATGATGTACGAGATGAGTTGGAATTTTTCATGCGAAAAAAAGGGGCTACATCCTCTTCATTCCAAATCATTGTAGCTTCTGGCGTTCGTTCTTCACTTCCTCATGGAGTTGCATCAAATAAAATAATCGAGCGAGGCGACATCGTTACATTAGATTTCGATGCACTTTACGATGGATATTGTTCCGATATAACTCGTACTGTAGCAATCGGAGAATCATCAGAAGAATTCAAAAAGATATACAATGTTGTACGAGAAGCGTTAAAACGTGGAACTAAAGCAATTAAGCCTGGAGAAACTGCGAAAAGTATCGATGATATAACGAGAGATTACATTACAGAACATGGATACGGTCAATACTTTGGACACTCTACTGGTCATGGTCTTGGGCTAGAAATACATGAACCTCTTCGCCTATCCCAAGAAAGTCAGGCTACTTTAGAAGAAGGTATGGTTGTTACAGTTGAACCTGGTATTTACATACCAAACTGGGGCGGTTGTAGAATTGAAGATGATATTGTCATCACAAAAGACGGATATGAAGTTATTACAAAATCAAATCGGGAACTAATTGTAATTCCTTGTTAAAATCATGAACTTTTTAAAAGGAGTTTTTCTCTGCACATAGAATTTTTTCTCTGGAGTCATCGTTTAAAGAGGGGGAATTTTAATTGAATTTTGTAATTGATAAATTGGAGGGTTTACATGTAGAATTTTCAAAGCTTGTTTCCATGATGAATTACGCTCGCTATACAACAATGCAAGCAGTGGAAAGTTTAACAATTGAAGAACTTGATTATTTATATGATAAGGAAGCAAATTCAATTGGCATGTTATTGTATCATATGGCTGCTATTGAATTTTACTACCAGATTCATACTTTTGAAGACCGTGAACCAACGGAGGCTGAATTAGAACGCTGGTTACCTGGCATTGAATTAGGCGATCTTGGACGTGAGAAAATAAAAGGAAACGCTATAGAATTTTACATAAATACATTACAAGAAGTACGTTCCAAAACAATCGAGACTTTTCAATCGTTACCTGATGAATGGTTATTTAAAACGACAGACTTTTGGTATGACAAACCAGCAAATAACTATTTTAAGTGGTTTCACGTTTTTGAAGATGAAATCAATCATCGTGGACAAATTCGTTTAATTAAAAAGATGCAAAAAGCTCATGCAGTAAAATGAGGAAATGCTACCGAATAAGGTGGCATTTTCTTTTATTCATTAACGAATAGCTTTTCGTTTATTATTTTAGTGACTACCACTACCAACATTAAAATGCATATTAAATATAGCATTTTCGAAATAAACAACCACCCTTGAAACATTACAATTCCATCTATTATCTCATTTCCTTTCCATAACAAAAACGGAATTGTGCTGATTATAATGACAAATTCGATGCTGAAAACCATTTTCTTTTTTCGACTATATGCTTTCCATTTATTCCAGCGATACATAGGTGCAAAAATCAATACTCCTATACATAATATAACTGGTACCCATTCACTTTTTAAAAATTGCCCTGAAATAACTGATAATAGTAAACAAACGAGCACACCATAATATCCTATTTTTTCTCTCATTCTTACTACCTCCATTCTATCCTCTCTTTAATATGTAACTCCATATTCTTATCGTGAACCTAAGAAAAATAACAACTACAATTACAATATAAAGACCTTTTGCAGAAGACATCTATTCTTGAAAAATAGACATTTTCTCCATCTGTTTCTGTCCTTCTATTAAAATAAACCCTATGAAAAATGAGCAAACAACAATGATACCTATCATAATTCCAATACTTTTCTTACTATGTTGTTTCATGTCATCCCATCGGTATAACAGTATAAAAACAAACCCAAAAAGAGGGGTGATACTTATCCATTCATTGTTTGTAAATAGATTTAAAATGATTAATGGACTACAAGAAATAATAAATCCCCAAAAACCAATTTTTTTGCACATACGCCCTCCTCTAATTCCATTTTTAGGATTAATTGTATTGCATCATCCATTTTTTATTCTTACCATTACAGTACATGAAATTTCACTTTTTTTCTTTTTCTATACTCACATACTTTCACTGCTTTCATACAATAAACTACACGAATGCCTAAGGATGTGAATGTTATGGGAGTTGAATTAACGCTATTACACGCTCTCTATGTTATTTGCTTACTCACTATTATTACCTTTTTTATTCTCCGGAAAGATACGACGATTATTTGTATCGTTTTTATCTTTTTATTAGCATTAACTGCTACAAGTTCTATCCCTCTTGCCGTTAGCGGTATTTTTCAAAGTTTCATTTACGCTATTACTGAGCTATTACCAACTATATTAATTATCTCTATTATCGTATCAATGAGCAATCTACTCGTTCATACTGGCATAAATGATACGATGATTTCACCATTTACAAAGATGATTCGTACCCCTACCCTCGCCTACTGGATTATCGGCCTTTTAATGATGACAATTTCTTTCTTTTTTTGGCCTTCTCCAGCTGTCGCCTTAATGGGAGCTATTTTATTCCCCGTCGCTGTACGCGTCGGTCTTCCTCCAATTGGGGTTGCCATTGCTATGAACTTATTCGGACACGGCATCGCCTTATCTGGTGACTTCGTTATTCAAGGTGCACCGAAATTAACTGCAGACGCGGCTGGTCTTCCTGTTTCCAGCGTCGTTTCTGCCAGTGTTCCCCTCGTTATCGTGATGGGCGTTGTTACAACTTCTGTCGCTTTTTTCTTCTTACGAAAAGAATTTGATACAGGATTATCCTTGCAAAACTCCCCTGCATCAACGGAACCATCTAAAACTACTATTTTATTATCTCCTCGCATAAAGAAATGGCTCGCTATATGTATCCCTATCGTATATATCATCGATATCCTTTGCATGATTCAATTTAAACTACAAGGAAGCGATGCAACAGCACTTATCGGCGGAACGACTGTTATTATGATTATCATCATTTCCCTCATCGCCTACAAAGGTAATGGACTAAATAAAACAACCGATTATTTTATAGAAGGGCTCCAATTTGGATTTAAAATCTTTGGTCCAGTTATTCCAATTGCTGCACTCTTTTATTTAGGAGATAGCGGTTTTGTGAAAATTATCGGAGACTATTTACCGAAAGGTTCACATGGAATCATTAACGACTTAGGGATTGCCTTATCTCAAACTGTTCCTTTAAATCAATACGTATCGGCGGGAACATTAACTATCGTTGGTGTCATAACAGGATTAGATGGATCTGGCTTTTCTGGTATATCACTTGCTGGTTCAATTGCCAATCTTTTCGGAACAGCACTTGGGCATGGAACAGCTACATTAACAGCACTCGGGCAAATTGCTGCCATATGGACCGGGGGCGGGACTTTAATTCCTTGGGCGCTTATTCCTGCCGCTGCCATTTGTAAAGTGGATCCATTTGAACTCGCACGCCGAAACTTTTTACCAGTTGTGATTGGCTTAATTGTCACCACGATCGTTGCGATGTTTATTCTATAGTGTAAGCAAGTTTTCTCTTGCTTACGCTTTTTATTATGAAATCCAGTGACTTTCTAAAGGGATTATCTACATGTTAGCGAAGTTATATTAAGAGAATATTTATTTAAAAAACGTTTACGAGGTACAGATTACTTCCATTAGAAAAGGGGACATAACTATGAATGAATTGATTTTCGTCTTATTAATTTGTCCATTACTTATCTTTATCGTTTCTGTTATTGGAACACGCAAGACGAAAACGTATTACGTAATGCCGATTGTAACGTTTGCTAGTTTTTTAATAATAGGTGTTATCGCCTTCACTCCAAAATTCTTCTTTTGGGTTGGCATGTACAGCATCTTCTCATTTATTGTTTCTTATATGACTCTATTGTTTGTAAGAGGATATGAGCTTGCAGAAAGCGCTAAGTAGTTTTTAGTAGAAAGATTATAATATGAATTTTCTTTAATATCGATAGGACTTTACTTGAATTTTTAACAATGATAAAAAAGACGACTGCGTTCCCCCGCAGTCGTCTTTTTTATGTTACGCTGTGATCCAAGCTTCGTCAGCTGGATTTTTACGCCACTCTTGTAATTTTTTCGTTTCAGCTTGTCCGATCATACCTTTTTCTGCTGCAACTTCAGTTAATGCACTGTAATCACTTAAAGAATATGATGCTACGTTAGCTGCTTCTAATTTTTCTTTTCCTGACTCTAGCTCGTATGTGAAGATTGATACGATTCCTAATACTTCACAGCCAGCTTCGCGAAGTGCTTCTACACACGTAATTGCACTACCACCAGTTGAAATTAAGTCTTCTACTACTACTACTTTTTGACCTTTTTCAGCTTTTCCTTCAATTTGGTTCCCTTTACCGTGACCTTTTGCTTTACTACGTACGTAGCACATTGGTAAATCCATACGATCGCTTACCCATGCAGCGTGCGCAATACCAGCAGTTGCTGTTCCTGCAATAACTTCTACAGTTGGGAAGTGCTCTTTAATTAACTCTTCTAATCCAGCTGCAATCGCTTGACGTACTTTTGGATAAGATAAAGTTAAACGGTTATCACAATAAATTGGTGATTTCATACCTGAAGACCAAGTGAATGGATCATTCGGTTGTAAAAATACTGCTCCAATTTCTAATAAATGCGATGCGATTTCTTTTTTCATACTGTTACACCTTCCCACTGTTGTTTTACTGTTTTATACGCTTCAAGCGGATTTTCTGCTTTCGTAATACTGCGTCCAACTACAATGTAGCTTGAGCCAAGTTCCCTCGCACGTTTCGGTGTTGCTACGCGCACTTGGTCATTAACATCATCACTTGCAAGACGAATCCCCGGTGTTACTGTTACAAATTCATTTCCGCATACTTCACGTAATTTTGGAACTTCAAGTGTTGAACAAACAACGCCATCAAGTCCACTGTCTTTCGTTAATTTTGCATAATGAGCAACCGCTTCTTCTAACGTTTTCTCAATGCCAATCTCTTTTTTCATCATAGCTTCCGAAGTGCTTGTTAGTTGTGTAACTGCAATACAAATCGGTCTCTCTTTTCCTTCTTGCTTACCTTCCTCTAATCCCTCAATCGCAGCTTTCATCATGCTACTTCCCCCAGCAGCATGAACATTTACCATATCAACATCTAGACTAGCTAGGCTACGCATAGCGCTTTTTACTGTATTCGGAATATCATGAAGTTTTAAATCTAGGAAAATCTTATGTCCTTTTTCTTTTAAGTACGTAATAATTGCAGGGCCTTCTTTGTAAAATAACTCCATACCTACTTTGACAAATAACTCTTCCCCTTCAAAGTGGTGTAAGAATTGTTCTACTTCTTGTTTCCCTGGAAAATCTAGTGCAACGATTAACGACTGTGACATGTTTGCTTCCAGCTCCTTCCTTGACATTCCGAAATATGATCAAATCCTAATTCATCTAGTAATGCTGGTAACTCTTCAATAATTGTCGGACATACGAACGGATCGATAAAGTTCGCTGTACCTACTGCAACTGCGCTTGCGCCAGCGTAGAAGAATTCAATTACATCTTCCGCTGTTTCAATACCGCCCATTCCGATAATTGGAATGTTAACCGCTTGGCTTACTTCATGTACCATGCGAATTGCTACTGGCTTAATCGCAGGACCTGATAATCCGCCTGTACGGTTTGCTAAAATTGGTTTAGCTGTTTTTAAATCTAGACGCATACCAAGCAATGTATTAATCATCGTTAAACCATCTGCACCTGCATTTTCAATCGCTTTTGCAATTTCCACTATGTTTGCCACGTTCGGTGACAATTTCACGTATACAGGTACTTCAGAAACCTCTTTTACTCGCTTCGTTAAATCAGCAGCAATTTCAGGATTTGTACCAAAGGCGATACCACCTGTTTTTACGTTTGGACAAGAAATATTTAATTCTAGTGCATGGACATTAGGCGCTTTAGAAATTTCCTTCGCAACCGCTACGTAATCCTCAGCCTGTGAGCCTGCAACGTTCGCAATAATTGGAAGGTCAAATTGTTCTAACCATGGTAATTCCGAATTCATTACTTTGTCTAATCCCGGGTTTTGAAGTCCGATTGCATTTAACATGCCGCCTGGTGTTTCAGCAACACGAGGCGTTGGATTTCCATAACGTGGTTGTTCTGTCGTCGCTTTAATCATGATTGATCCTAGTACACTTAAATCGTAAAACTGTGCATATTCACGACCAAATCCAAAGCATCCAGATGCCGGTATAATTGGATTTTTTAATGATAATCCTGGTAATTCAACTTGCAATCTGTTCATAGTACAACCTCCCCGATTGGAAATACTGGTCCGTCGCTACACACCTTCTTGTAAGAATGTCCACTTGGATCTTCTTGTAAGTGGCATACACATGCGAAACAAGCTCCAATACCACAGCCCATACGCTCTTCTAATGAAATATATGCTTTTTTCTCTTTGTAACGTCCTTCTAATGCACGAAGCATCGCTAACGGGCCACATGAATAAAGAATGTCAAAGTCGATTCCGTAATTATCAATTACATCTGTGACAAATCCTTTTGTACCGTGTGTACCGTCTACTGTCGCAACGTACGTATCACCAAGTTCTGCAAATTTTTCTTCATAGAAAACAACATCTTTCGTTTGAAAACCTAAGATGTGAATCACACGTACACCCTTTGCAACGAGGCGCTGTGATAATTCATAAAGTGGTGGTACACCAATTCCCCCGCCTACTAGTAAAGCTGTTTGACCAGCTTCTGCTTCTTCTACAGGAAAACCGTGTCCTAATGGTCCTAGTACATCTATCATTTCACCTTGTTTTCTAGTTGCTAATGTTTTTGTCCCTTGTCCTTCGGCACGATATAGCATTGTAAATTCG
Organism: Bacillus sp. FSL K6-1338; assembly: GCF_038006965.1. Taxonomy (NCBI): domain Bacteria; kingdom Bacillati; phylum Bacillota; class Bacilli; order Caryophanales; family Bacillaceae; genus Bacillus; species Bacillus sp. FSL K6-1338. The sequence goes on from NZ_JBBOWI010000001.1 coordinate 3,759,895, forward strand.
TTCTTCTCTTGATCTACATTACAAATACTAATTGGGCGGCGCAGAAGGGGCGCAATGCCCTCTGCTACCTTAATGTGTACAAACTGCCCTGGTTCGTTCATTTGCTGTACTAACGTTCCTTGAAGCACTAATTCGTAAATGTTTTTTGCGATTTCTTTTTGGTTAACGACAATCATATTTTGCTTTTGCATCATGCATGTACCACCTCGTGACGCTTTGTTTGCGTAATTTCTTTCATTGAATGAGCTGAGAATGTCATAGATTCCAATACTCGTAAGATTGCTCTCGTTGTATCAAGTGATGTTAAGCAAGCCACACCATTTTCTACTGATTCACGGCGAATGCGGAAACCATCACGCGCTGGTTGTTTGCCTTTTGTTAATGTATTGATTACAAACTGTGCTTTTCCTTGACGGATAATATCAAGTAAGTTATAGTCTTCAGAATCAATTTTGTTTACCACTTGCACTGGAATATTTTGCTCTGCTAACGATTGTGCTGTTCCAGCTGTTGCTAATAAGTTATAACCGATTTCGTGGAAACGTTTTGCAATTTCCATTGCCTCTTCTTTATCTTTATCCGCTACTGTGATGATTACTGATCCGTGCGTTGGGATGTTAATTCCAGAAGCAACTAATCCTTTGTATAATGCTTTTTCAAGCGTTAAGTCTTTACCCATTACTTCCCCTGTTGACTTCATTTCAGGTCCTAATGTTGTATCAACTGAGCGTAGTTTCGCAAACGAGAATACCGGCGCTTTTACATATACTTCTTTCTCTTCTGGGTGATAACCAGTTCCGTATCCTTGCTCTACTAAGTCTTGACCTAAAATAACTTTCGTTGCAACATTCGCCATCGGTACGCCCGTAATTTTACTTAAGAACGGTACTGTACGACTCGCACGTGGGTTTACTTCAATTACGTACACTTGATCTTTGAATACTACGAACTGGATATTTAGTAATCCAACAATGTTTAAACCTTTTCCAAGTGCAATTGTATGTTCAATGATTTGTTCTTTTAGTTTTTCAGATAAGCTTTGTGGTGGGTATACTCCAATTGAGTCACCAGAGTGAACTCCAGCGCGTTCAATATGTTCCATAATACCTGGAATAAATACATTCTCACCGTCTGAAATTGCATCTACTTCAATTTCTTTACCAACCATGTAACGGTCAATTAATACCGGATGCTCTGCATGAACTTTAACTGCATTTTTCATGTAGTGCAGTAATTCTTCTTGACGATATACGATTTCCATCGCACGTCCACCTAGTACGTAAGACGGTCTTACTAATACTGGATATCCAATTTCTTCAGCGATTGCTACTGCTTGTTCTACAGTTGTTGCTGTTTTACCAACTGGTTGCGGGATACCAAGCTGTGTTAGAGCTGCTTCAAACTTATCACGATCTTCTGCGCGGTCTAAATCTTCAAGTGATGTTCCTAAAATTTTCACACCGTGTTCTTCTAATTTCGCCGCTAAGTTAATTGCCGTTTGTCCACCGAACTGAACGATAACACCTTCTGGCTTTTCTAAATCGATAATGTGCATTACATCTTCGATTGTTAATGGTTCAAAATATAATTTGTCAGAAATACTGAAGTCTGTTGAAACTGTTTCTGGATTGTTATTAACAATGATTGCCTCATATCCAGCTTCTTTAATTGCCCATACAGAGTGAACAGTTGCGTAGTCAAACTCAACACCTTGACCGATACGGATTGGACCAGATCCTAGAACTACTACACTCTTACGATCTGTTCTAACCGATTCATTCTCGTCACCATATGTGCTGTAGTAGTATGGTGTTGCAGATTCAAACTCTGCCGCACAAGTATCTACCATTTTATAAACAGGAGTTATATTGCTTTCTTTACGCATATCGTAAATTTCACGCTCTGTTTTATTCCAAGCTGCTGCAACGTAGTGATCGCTGAAGCCCATTTCTTTCGCAGTTTGTAGTACTTCCATATTTCCTACATTCGCTTTTACTTCACGTTCCATATTTACGATGTTTTCAACTTTTTGTAAGAAGAAGAAGTCCATTTCACACCATTCGTTGATTTCTTCTTTCGTTACACCTTGACGAATTGCTTCTGCTACAATAAACAGTCGCTCATCATCAGCTTTTATAATGCGTTTTTTCATTGTTTCTTTATCAAGTTCTTTTAAATGCTCTAACTCTAAGTGATAAACGCCAAGTTCTAAAGAACGAACCGCTTTTAATAATGATTGCTCTAAGTTACGTCCGATTGACATAACTTCACCAGTTGCCTTCATTTGTGTACCCAGTGTTCTGTTTGCTGATTCAAACTTATCAAATGGCCAGCGCGGAATTTTTGAAACGACATAGTCTAATGCTGGCTCGAAGCAAGCGTATGTTTTTTGCGTTACTGGGTTTATAATTTCATCTAATGTTAGACCGACTGCAATTTTTGCCGCTAGCTTCGCAATTGGATATCCAGTTGCTTTAGATGCTAGTGCAGATGAACGACTTACACGCGGGTTTACTTCGATTACATAGTATTGGAAGCTATGTGGATCAAGTGCAAGCTGAACGTTACATCCACCTTCAATTCCTAATGCACGAATAATTCGTAATGAAGTGTTTCGTAACATTTGATATTCACGGTCACTTAATGTTTGGCTCGGTGCTACTACGATAGAATCACCTGTGTGAACTCCAACTGGATCGATATTTTCCATATTACATACTACAATCGCGTTATCATTTGAATCACGCATTACTTCATATTCAATTTCCTTACAACCAGCAATGCTCTTTTCTAATAAACATTGTGTTACTGGACTATGTTTTAATCCACCTGATACGATTTCAATTAGTTCTTCTTCATTACTACAGATTCCGCCACCTGTTCCCCCCATTGTAAATGCTGGGCGAACAATAACTGGATATCCAATTTCTTTTACAAATTCATGTGCTTCTTCTAGCGTATGAATGATGGTACTAGATGGAATTGGTTCATTTAATTCCTGCATTAATGTACGGAATAAATCACGATCCTCCGCTTGCTCAATTGCTGATAATTTCGTTCCTAAAATTTCAACTCCACACTCTTCAAGTATGCCTGATTTCGCAAGTTCAACAGCCATGTTTAAACCTGTTTGACCACCTAATGTTGGTAAGATTGCATCTGGACGTTCTTTACGAATGATACGGCTTACGAATTCTAGTGTTAATGGTTCTATATATACTTTATCTGCTGTTGCAGTATCTGTCATAATTGTTGCTGGGTTAGAGTTAACAAGGATTACTTTGTAACCTTCTTCTCTAAGAGATTGACAAGCTTGTGTACCAGAGTAGTCAAACTCTGCTGCTTGCCCAATTACAATTGGTCCTGATCCGATTACTAAAATTGTGTTAATGTCTAGGCGTTTTGGCATAACTCTTCCCCTTCTTTCTTGAAGTTTTCAATCATTTCTAAGAAATCTTCGAATAAATCATTTGCATCTTCTGGTCCTGCTGAAGCTTCTGGATGGTATTGCACTGTAAATGCTGGGAACTTCGTATGACGAAGACCTTCTACTGTTCCATCATTTAAAGCGACATGTGTAATTTCAAGTTCTGTATTTTTAACTGATTCTTCTTCTACTGCGTAACCATGATTTTGAGATGTAATTGCTACTTTTCCAGTTGCAAGATGTTTTACTGGATGGTTTAAACCACGGTGACCGAATTTTAACTTACTTGTATTCGCACCAGATGCTAGAGCGAATAGTTGATGTCCTAAGCAAATTCCGAATAAAGGAACTTTACCGATAATGTCTTTTAACATTTCAATTGCTTCTGGTACATCTTTCGGATCTCCAGGTCCGTTACTTAACATAATTCCATCTGGGCTAAGGCGTAAAATTTCTTCTGCTGTTGTATTGTAAGGTACTACAATTACATCACAGTCACGTTTGTTTAATTCTCGTAAAATACCATGTTTCATTCCGAAGTCTACAAGTACAACTCGGTGTCCACGGCCTGGGCTTGGGTATGGATCTTTCGTTGATACGCGTTTCACGTGATCTGTAAATACTGTCGCTTTTAATTGGCTCACGATGTATTCTACATCTGCATCCATGTTACATAGACGTCCACGTAATGTACCGTATTGACGAATTTTTCTCGTTAATTTTCTTGTATCAATTCCTGCTAACCCTGGGATATTTCTTTCTTTTAAGTAATCATTTAACGAAATTTCATTACGGAAGTTTGATGGGTGATCACAAATTTCGTTTACGATTAAGCCATTTACAGATGGGTGAATCGATTCAAAATCGTCACGGTTAATGCCGTAGTTTCCGATTAATGGGTACGTGAATGTTACGATTTGACCGCAATATGATGGATCAGATAATGTTTCTTGATATCCAGTCATTCCTGTTGTAAATACAACCTCACCTGACTTTTCAATTTCGCCTCCGAAACCTTTTCCAATTAATACTGTTCCATCTTCTAAGATAAGTTGTCTTTTCATACTAATGCACTCTCCTTTTGCCATGCGATCTTACCACCAACGATTGTCATTACCGGCCATCCTTGGCATTTCCAACCTGCGAATGGTGTATTTTTTCCTTTTGATAAGAATGTTGTTGGGTCAATCTCTTCTTCTTGTTCTAAATCAATGATTGTAATATCAGCTGTTCTACCTTCTTTCAGGCGACCTGCTTCTAAGCCGAATGTATCAGCTGGCTTTTCTGTTAAGAATTGAATTAACTGCTCTAATGTAATAATTCCTTTTTTCACAAGGTTTGTGTATAGAAGTGGGAATGCTGTTTCAAAACCAGTAATTCCGAATGGCGCTCTTTCAATTCCTTGTGCTTTCTCTTCCGCTGTATGCGGTGCATGGTCAGTTGCGATCATATCGATCGTTCCATCTAGTAATCCTTCAATTAATGCTGCATGGTCTTCTTTTCCACGAAGCGGTGGGTTCATTTTAAAGTTAGGATCAACTGATGGGATATCATCTTCACATAACACTAGGTGATGTGGTGTTACTTCTGCTGTTACTTTAATTCCAGCTCGTTTCGCATCACGGATTACACGTACAGAACCTTTTGTACTTACGTGACATACGTGATAGTGACAATCTGCTGCTTCAGCAAGCAGTATATCCCTTGCAATATGTACAGATTCACATACTGATGGGATACCGTTTAATCCGTGTTTCTCAGAAAACTTCCCTTCATGTACACAACCTTTATTAATAAGCGTATTCTCTTCACAGTGCGCAACTACTGCCATATTTAATTTCGCTGCACGTTTCATAGCCGCTAACATCATGCTAGCATCTTGTACGCCTACGCCGTCATCTGTGAAAGCAAATGCTCCAAGTTCTTTTAATGTTTCGAAATCTGTCATTTCAGAACCAGCTTGACGTACTGTAATTGCTCCGTATGGTAGTACGTTGACATGCGCTTTTTCTTTAATACGTTTTTGCAGGTCTTCCATATGTTCTCTGCAATCTGGTACTGGGCGTGTATTTGGCATTGAGCAAATTGTAGTGAATCCACCTTTTGCCGCTGCTAGTGTACCTGTTTCAATTGTTTCTTTATGTTCACCACCTGGTTCACGAAGATGTACGTGTACATCTACTAATCCAGGTGCGATTAAATTTCCGTTCACTTCGATTACTTCAGCATTATCTGCCGTAATATTTTCTGCTACCTTAGCGATTTTACCGTCTTGTACGAGAAGATCTGTTGCTACGATTTTTCCTTCTTCATTCATATAACGACCATTTTTAAACAAGTAATTCATGTTTCATTCCTCCTAATACATTTGGTAAGGCGCGTTTTAGTACAGCCATTCTTACGTAAACTCCATTTTCCATTTGTTTAAATATGCGTGAACGCTCACACTCAACAAGTTCACTTGCAACTTCAACATCACGGTTTACAGGAGCTGGATGCATAATAATGCTTCCTTCTTTCATACGCTTTTCTCTTTCCACTGTTAATCCGTGTCTCTCATGATACTCTTTCATAATGTCTGTTTCATAATGATCATGACGCTCATGTTGTACACGAAGTAACATCATTACATCCACTTCTGGAACAAGTTCATCCAATGGTTTGTATGTTCCAAATGTGCTGTCTTCATCTTTCCACTCTTCTGGACTTGCAAAGTAAATTGTTGCACCCAGTTTCGTTAATGCTTCTGCATTAGAACGTGCTACTCGGCTATGACGAACATCTCCTACTATCGCAATCTTTAATCCTTCAAATCTTCCAAACTCTTGTTTAATTGTAAGAAGATCGAGTAGGCACTGCGTTGGGTGGTTTCCACATCCATCTCCAGCGTTTAAGATTGGGATATTTACCTGATCTTTTAGTTCATCGAAGTAGCGATCTTGCTCATGGCGGACGATCACCGCTTTTGTTCCGATTGATTCTAGTGTTCTTATCGTATCGTATAGAGTTTCTCCTTTTTGTACGCTAGATGCATCCGCTGAAAAGTTTAAAACATCTAGTCCTAATCTCTTCTCAGCAACTTCAAAGCTAAATCTCGTTCTCGTACTATTCTCAAAGAACAAGTTCGCAACAAAAGTTTGCTCTGTCGTTTTGTTCTCTTTTCCATTCGCGAAATCTTCTGCGTCTTTTAGGATTTCTGAAATTTCTACTTCCGATAATTCACTCATCGTTAACAAATGGCTCATCGTCATCCCTCATCTTTCTGATTTTTATGTTACCACTTTTGTATTTTTATAACAACATTTGTATAAAAATACACTAGTCATGTAAGACTAGGGTGCAAGGAAGAAGCCACCCTTTTCTGTCTCACAGGACTGAATTAAAAGGTTATTATTATGAAGCAATCTGCTTAGGTTGTTTTATTTGTTTCGTTTCCGGTAGTAGTAGATTTAACAGTACACCTACAATTGCTGCTAGTGCCATTCCTTCTACTTGGAACGATTCTCCTATGTGAAGTACCGCTCCACCAATACCGATTACTAGTATTACTGATGCAATCATTAAGTTTCGTTTGTCACTTAAATCTGTTTTATCATCTACCATCATGCGTAATCCGCTTGATGCAATTACACCGAATAGTAAGATTGATACCCCACCCATAACTGGTGTTGGGATCGAATGAATCAGCGCAGAAATCTTACCAATAAATCCGAACATGATTGCGAATACTGCTGAACCGATGAATAAGTATACACTGTATGCTCTCGTAATTGCTAGCACACCGATGTTTTCACCATACGTTGTATTCGGTGGCCCACCGATTAGTGATGCGATTAATGTTGCTACTCCGTCACCGAAGATCGAACGGTGTAAACCTGGTTTTTCAATTAAATCTCTTTTAATAACATTTCCAAGTACAATTTGATGTCCGATATGTTCTGATATTGTTACTAGTGCAACTGGTACCATCAAGAGTACAATCTTCCATGAAAACTCTGGTGTGTATGTGACAAATGGTACTGTGAAATCTGGTACAACAAACCATTTTGCCTCAGCTACCGGCTTTAAGTCTACTAGCCCTTGGAAGTAAGCGAAGATATATCCGCCGATAATGCCAAGTAACACTGGTATGATACTGAAAAATCCTCTTCCGAATATCGAGCATATAATTGTAATTGCTAATGTTACTAATGCTACTGAAAAGTGTATAAAGCTATATTTGCCATCCGCACCGTTCATCGCCATATTAACTGCTGTATGTGCTAACGCTAAACCGATTACCATTACTACCGGTCCAACTACGATTGGCGGAAGTAATTTCATAATCCACTCTGATCCTGATTTCTTAATTCCGAGTGAGATTAAGATGTACACAAGCCCTGCTAGCAAACCACCAAGCATTGCTGCTCCCGGTCCACCTGCCGTTTTCGCTGTTATAATCGGTGCGATAAAGGCGAATGATGATCCTAGATAGGCAGGTACTTGACCTTTCGTTATAAGAAGAAACGCTAACGTTCCTAATCCACTTGATATTAATGCTACTGATGGATTCAATCCTGTTAAAAACGGAACAAGCACTGTTGATCCAAACATCGCGAACAAATGTTGTATACTCAAAAATAACCATTTTCCCGGTTTCGGTACTTCATTAACGTCTAACACTGGCTTTTGTTCCATTGTTACATCCTCCTTCAGTTTAAATCTTTGCAATAAAAAAACTCTTTGTGCCTGTGCACAAAGAGTCCTACACTTTCGTATGCCAAATTTGACATATGAAAGCCAAGACCCTTTGGCAGCCTCACAGGACTACATTTAAAAGGGCTTTACTTATCGTATATGCTTACTCGATCTTGTTGATCTGTCTCTTGCAAATCAACTTCGATACGCTCTTCACTTGATGTTGGAATGTTCTTTCCTACATAATCAGCGCGAATTGGTAGTTCACGATGACCTCTATCAACAAGAACCGCCAGTTGGATTTGAGATGGTCTACCTAAATCCATAAGAGCATCCATTGCTGCTCGAACTGTTCTTCCTGTATATAACACGTCATCCACAAGGATAACTTTTTTCTTCGTAATATCTACAGGGATATCAGAACCTTTTACAAGTGGTTCTTTATTTTTGGATTGCAGTGTTAAATCATCACGATATAACGTAATGTCTAACTCTCCAACTTCCATTTCTTTTCCTTCAATTTGACCAATTCGTTCTGCCAAACGTTGTGCAATAAAAATTCCACGAGTTTTAATTCCGACAAGAACACAATTATCGACACCTTTATTTCGTTCCACGATTTCATGACTAATTCGTGTTAAAGCACGGCGAATCATTTGGTCATCTAAAACGACAGCTTTCTCTTGCATGCTCTACACCTCCAAGCTTTTTTTCTTGCGTGAGAGTAATGGTATAAAAAAAGTCCTCTCAGCGTGTGCGAGAGGACTTTTGAAAAAAGGGTACAGCATACCCTAAGTATTTCAAACCGTTACCTTCTCAACCTCACGGGGCTGTGTTAAAGGATCATTATTTAACTGTTGTCAGTATCTCAGTTTTCTTGTGATTTGTCAATACTATTTCCGTAAAATATTTAATGCTTCTTCAAATACTTCTGGAATCGGTGCCTCAAACTGAATATATTCACCAGTACGAGGATGATCAAAGCCTAAAATACCTGCATGAAGTGCTTGTCCATTCATATCTAACGTTTTCTTGGGACCATACTTCGGATCTCCTGCAAGTGGATAGCCAATATATTTCATATGAACACGAATTTGGTGCGTACGTCCCGTTTCTAAGCGACATTCTACAAGTGTAAAGTCTTTAAAGCGTTCTAACACTTGGAAGTGAGTAACAGCGTTTTTACCATTTTCATCAACTGTCATACTTTGACGCTCTTTCTTATCACGACCAATTGGTGCATCGATAGTCCCCTTATCATGCGGGATAACACCGTGCACAATTGCTTTGTAACGTCTTGTTACTGTTTTTGCTACAAGTTGATTTACAAGTGATTCATGCGCCATATCATTCTTAGCAACCATTAATAATCCAGATGTATCTTTATCAATACGATGCACAATACCTGGACGCATTACACCGTTGATACCTGATAAATCTGTACAATGGTGCATAAGGCCGTTTACAAGCGTACCACTTGTATGTCCTGGCGCTGGATGTACAACCATACCACGTGGTTTATTTACAACAAGCACATCTGCATCTTCATAATAAATTTCTAAATTCATATCTTCTGGTTGAATATCTAACGCTTCTGGATCAGGAATCGTTACTGTAATTTCATCTTCTTCTTTTACTTTATAATTCACTTTTACTGCTTTCCCGTTTACTGTCACAACATCATCTTTAATCCATTGCTGTACTTGTGAACGTGACCATTCGTTATTTATTCCTGCAACGAATTTATCAATTCGCTCATTTTTTTGCTCTTCTACAACTGTTACTTGTACTACTTCACTCATTCAATTACTCCTTCGCTTTCTTGCCTTCTAATAATGTTTGAATAATAATTAATACAACACCAATACATAACGCTGAATCAGCTATATTGAATACTGGATAGTTGTACGAGAAAATATACACGTGAATGAAATCCACTACTTCTTGTCTAAATACACGATCAATAAAGTTACCAATTGCCCCGCCTAAAATTAGGCCTAACGAAATACCTAGAAGCTTATCTGTTTTCGCATACTTTTTCATATAAAATACGATAAACACTACAAAAACAACTGTAATAATGTAGAAGAACCACATTTTATTTTCTAAAATACCCCAGGCAGCGCCTCTATTTCGATGTGATGTTATGTATAATACATTGTCGATAATCGGAATACTCGTACCCAATTCCATGTTCTTTACAATTAACCACTTCGATATTTGATCGATAGCAATGACAAATAACGCTATTACATAATATATCATTTTCATTTCCCCCACAAAGACAGTGTACCTCAAAATTTTAGCATAGCTGCTACCTTTTCACAATGAACCTTTATAGAAGAATAAAATAAATTAAAAAAAGGTAATATAATATCGTTGTGCGTATTCATACATTTACCTTTTCATAGAAGAATTCATGAATCGTACGAGCAGTCGGCATTGTCTTCATTTGCTTTGTCGAAATTAATCTCCCCGTCTCTTCACAAATACCGTACATGTCTATTTCCATTTTAAATAATGCGCGTTCTACATCCTTTAAATCCTCTTTTATATCATGTAATAGCAATTTTTTCTTTATCTCTTCCTTAATTTCATATCCAAGCTCTTGGCTGAACTCGACATCATATTTGTGCATTACTTCTTTAGCTAGTCTCTCTTGCAACTCTTTTCTCATCAATTGCAATTCTTCTTTTATTTCCATGTAAATTTCATTCACGTGTACATTCCTCCTAGCTGTAATGTACAGTTAGTGTGTCCGAAATTTATTTGCTTACCTCACACACATTTTTCCTTCACAGGAAAGAGTCTGAAAAGTTTTTTTGATATGCCATCAACAAAAAAAACTGACTGCATGAATAGCAGTCAGTTTTTTATTATTTTACATAGTTTTCTTTAACAACTGTTGCACAACGCTCACATAATGTTTCATGTTCAGCATCTTTACCAATTGTTTCTGAAACTACCCAACAACGTTCACATGTTTCACCAGTTGCTTGCGCAACAACAACCGCTGTATGTTCATACTTCGGTGCATCTGCTGGCGCTTCATCCATCATACCACCAAGTTTATACTCAGAAACGATGAATAATTGCTTTAAGTCTTCGCTAATAGACTCTAACATAGCTTTCATTTCTGCAGTTGGATATAGCGTAATGCTTGCATTTAATGACTTACCGATTACTTTTTCATTACGAGCTACTTCTAGTGCTTTTAACACGTCATCACGTAATGTCATAAATGCATCCCATTTTGTTTTTAACGCTTCCGCGTCATCTAATTGTACAGCTTCTGGCATATCAGTTAATTGTACACTTTCTTCTGTTACGCCTGGAATGTATGGCCATACTTCATCAGCTGTATGCGGTAAGATTGGTGTTACAAGTTTTGTTAACGCAACAAGAACATCATATAATACAGTTTGAATTGCACGACGATCTTCGTGATTTGCACCTTCAATGTATAAAATGTCTTTTGCAAAGTCTAAGTAGAATGAACTTAAATCAATTGTACAGAAGTTATGAATTGCATGATACACAGCAGCGAAGTCGTATGTCTCATATGCTTCTTTAACTTTTGTAATTAAGTCATTTAATTTCACTAACATGTAACGATCTACTTCACGAAGTTCAGCTACAGCTACTGCATTTTCACTTGGCTTAAAGTCGTCTAAGTTTCCTAATAAGAAACGGAATGTGTTACGGATTTTACGATACACTTCTGCTACTTGTTTTAAAATATCATCTGAAATACGTACGTCAGATTGATAGTCAACAGAAGATACCCATAAGCGTAAAATGTCTCCGCCTAATTGATCCATAATTTTCTTCGGTACGACGATGTTTCCAATCGACTTACTCATTTTACGTCCTTCACCATCTAATACGAAACCGTGACTTAATACGCCTTTATATGGAGCTTTACCTGTTACAGCAACTGCTGTTGATAATGAAGAGTTAAACCAACCACGATACTGGTCAGATCCTTCTAAATATAAATCAGCTGGACGCTGTAAATCTTCGCGCTCTTCTAATACCGCTTGGTGAGAAGAACCTGAATCGAACCATACATCCATGATGTCTGTTTCTTTACGGAATTCGCCATTTGGGCTACCCGGATGTGTAAATCCTTCTGGTAATAGATCTTTCGCTTCACGCTCGAACCATACGTTAGAACCGTGTTCACGGAATAAATCTGCTACATGGTTAATTGTTTCATCCGTAATAATTGGATCACCATTCTCAGCATAGAATACCGGAATTGGCACACCCCATGCACGCTGACGAGAAATACACCAGTCACCACGGTCACGAACCATATTATGAAGACGAGTTTCTCCCCATGCTGGTACCCATTTCGTTTCCGCTACAGCTTCTATTAATTCTTTACGGAATGCTTCAATAGATGCAAACCACTGTGCTGTCGCACGGAAAATAATTGGTTTTTTCGTTCTCCAATCATGTGGGTATGAATGTGTAATGAATGTTAGTTTCAGTAACGCGCCTACTTCTTCTAATTTTTCTGTAATTGGCTTGTTAGCTTTATCATAGAATAAGCCTTCAAATCCAGGTGCTTCATTTGTTAATACACCTTTATCATCGACTGGGCAAAGTACTTCTAATCCATACTTTTTACCAACAACGAAGTCATCTTCCCCGTGTCCTGGTGCTGTATGAACACAACCTGTACCTGCATCTGTTGTTACGTGATCTCCTAGCATAACTAATGAATCACGATCGTAGAATGGATGTTTTGCAACTGTGTACTCAAGTTCGCTACCTTTTACTGTTTTCACAACTTCAGCATTTTCCCACTCTAACGTTTTTGCAACTGTCTCAAACAGCTCAGAAGCAATGATAAATTTCTCATCATTTACTTTTACAATACTATATTCAAGCTCTGGGTGAACAGAAATACCTAAGTTTGCAGGTAATGTCCAAGGTGTTGTTGTCCAAATGATGTACTTTTCATCACCTTCTAATACATTCTTTCCATCTGTTACAGGGAATGCTACGTAAATAGATGCTGATTTTTTATCTTGATATTCAATTTCAGCTTCTGCTAAAGCAGATTCACTCGTTGGAGACCAGTAAACTGGTTTTTGACCTTTATAGATATAACCTTTTTTCGCCATGTCACCAAACACTTTAATTTGTTGTGCTTCATAAGCTGGCTCTAAAGTAATATATGGATTATCCCAATCTGCACGTACACCTAAACGCTTAAATTGTTCACGTTGACGTTCTACTTGTTCATATGCATACTCTGCACATAACTTACGGAACTCAGCAACTGTCATTTCTTTACGCTTTACACCTTTATTTGTTAAAGCTTGTTCAATTGGTAAACCGTGCGTATCCCATCCTGGAACATATGGCGCACTAAAACCAGTCATTGATTTATAACGAACAATAAAGTCTTTTAATACTTTATTTAATGCATGTCCCATATGAATGTCACCATTCGCATATGGAGGTCCATCATGCAATACAAATAAAGGACGACCTTTTGTATGTTCTTGTACTTTTTCGTAAATATTCATTTCAGCCCATTTTTCTTGCATTGCAGGCTCACGTTTTGGTAAGTTCCCACGCATTGGGAACTCTGTTTTCGGCATCAGTAATGTATTTTTGTACTCCATGCTCAATTCCTCCTTACATGTATATAAGAAATACTTAAAAAACGGAATAAAAAAGAGACTTTCTCATCCCAAAAAGGGACGAGAAAGTCTCCCGCGGTACCACCCTAGTAGATCATATACATATGTATAGAATCCTCTTATATTCTTAACGCGAATACACGCCTACGCTTACTCTATTTGTTCAGCGCGGAACTCCAGGGTGATATTCCCACTATCTCCTTATCCTGAGCTTACACCGTCCTCAGTTCGCTATATAAGGTTTGAAAAGGTACTTATCCCTATCTTCGTTTTTCTTAATAAATATGTTGTTTAAAATTATATGTAATAATGAGAAAAACGTCAAGCTTACACTGTTTCTTCTTTTTTCAACAGTTCATCTACTTCGTCTTCTAACTCAATTAGTTTATCCCAATCATCGTTGTTTAACATTTCAAGCTGTGTTTCTAATAACATACGGAAACGAGTTCGGAATACTTTCGCTTGTTTCTTTAACTCTTCAATATCAAAAGCAACTTTTCTTGATTTTACTAATGCTTCGTTAATAATACGATCAGCATTCTTTTCAGCTTCACGCACAATTAATTTCGCTTCTTTTTGCGCATTACGTTTTACTTCTTCCGCTGCTTCTTGCGCAACAACGATAGATTTGTTTAACGTATCTTCAATATTAGAGAAATGATCTAACTTCCCTTCTAACTGCGCAACTTTTTCTTCTAAAGCTTTTTTCTCACGAATGACCAATTCATAATCTTTGATAATTTGATCAAGAAACTCATTTACTTGATCTTCATCATAGCCACGGAATCCGCGACCAAATTCTTTGTTATGAATATCTAATGGTGTTAACGGCACAACGCCACCTCCAAGTAGTTATCTAAATTTCCTCTTTCAATTATATCTTTTCTTCGACAAAATAGGAGGATTTCCTTCTAAAAAACCAATCATTTTAGTATACCATACAAAATTCTCCATTTGTCGCGTTTTGTTCTACCTTCTACAGAAAATAATTTACTTCGGCCATATCCTCTAACAGAGAAAACGTCTCCTGGATAACATTCATAAGAAGTTTGTTCCACTATTTTCCAATTAACTTTTACTAAACCATTTTTAATGAAAGGTTGTACTTTCTGTCTAGATAAATGTAACATTTCAGCTAACATAACATCTAAACGAAGTGAAGAAACCGTTCCAGATTTCTCCCCCCACGTTTCATGTATCTGTAGAATTTGTTCTCCTTGTACTGCTGATAAGGAGACTTTTACTTTTCCTATTGCTTGTAAGTTCATCTCAATGTACGATACGATTTCTTTCGCAACTACAATTTGGGCACGATTTTCTTGCAGCAAAATATCACCACATTTTTCTCTCGTTAAACCAAGAGACATAAATGTACCTAATATTTGCCTATGTTCTAGCGTATAAAACTTGGAAGGATAGTCAATTTCTAATACTTCTACTTGAAATTCTTCTTCATTTAATTCTAGATAGTCTGGATAAATGAGTGCTCTTTTACGCTCTGCATTAGGCGTTGCACCACCAAATTGCACAGCAACATCTCCTTGTCCAATTACCATAGAAACAATTTGTTGCTGTCTTGGATCAAGGAAATCTGTTAATTTCACTTGATGGTACTCCGCCGTTCGCTTCCACTCTAGCACTTTATCTACAAAGACCTCTTCATCAGGCCTAAAATGTTCGTAAATGCTCATGTATTTAACCTCTTACTATAAGAAATAGCCGAACAAGCTGAACAAACCACTTTTAGCAAGTTTTAACGCAAAAATCGCAACGAGTGGAGAAATATCAATCATACCCAGCGGCGGAATAAATCTGCGGAATGGTTCTAAATACGGTTCACAAATTCGCGCCAAGAACTCTCCAAAAGATGATTCCTTTGCACCAGGAAACCATGATAGGAGAATGTAAATAATCAGTGCCCACGAGTAAATCTCGATAGCAGAACTTAACACCATTAAAACTGTTGTCATGGCGTATTACCACCTCTTTATATTTGTTTCTTCTTCTTCACCGAATAACTCTGAAATTGCACCAACAATATCAACATTTTCAGGTGTACACATAAATGTTTTCGGTCCTATTTTTTGAATGTCCCCGCCTATAGCGTATACAGTACCACTTAAAAAGTCAACGATACGTACCGCTTGATCAGTAGACATTCTCTGCAAATTAATTACAACAGCTCGTCTACCTTTTAGGTGGTCCGCAATCCCTTGCGCTTCCGAATATGTGCGTGGTTCTAATAAAACAACTTTTGAAGATTGTTTTGCTGTTTCAATACTCACAACATTTTGCTTCGGTTGCGCTTTCGGAAACGTAACATCTTGTTGTTCTGGTGGATCTTGCTGCTTTTTCATGTCTGTTTGCTCCTTTTCATAACCATATTGAGCTGCTTCTTTTTCTTCCGGTGTATCAAAAAAGAAGTATTTTACTTTTGACCAACTCATAATAAGATTCTCCTTCCTTTTACGCTTTTCCTACTAAAATCGTTCCCAAACGAATATATGTAGCCCCTTCTTCAATTGCAATCGTGTAATCGTTGGACATTCCCATTGATAATTCTTTACATGGCGCATGTAATAACTCTAGCTCCTGCACCTCTGTTTGTAGCATACGTAATTCCTTAAAACAGCGTCTGATTTCTTCCTCTTCTTCTGTAAATGGAGCCATCGTCATTAGTCCGACCACTTCAATTTTATCGAATTCTTGCAAACTTTGAATAAAAGAAACAACCTCTTCTATTGCCAATCCTTGCTTCGATTCTTCGGATGAGGTTTTCACTTGAATAAAGCATTTCACTTTCTTATCAGCACGTTTCTGAATTTCTTTCGCCAGGGAAAGACGATCTAACGAATGTAAATAATCAATTTCATTAATGATTTCTTTTACTTTTCTCGTTTGTAATGAGCCAATAAAGTGCCAATTAACTTTTGAACCGAAATGCTCGTATTTCTGTAAGAAACCTTCATTTCTATTTTCACCTAAATCGATAATTCCAGCTTCAATTACTTCGTTTGTTTTTTCAATCCCTACAGTTTTTGTCACTGCAACAAGTTTAATATCTTGCAACGAACGTCCAGCTCGAGCGCAAGATTCTTTAATAGCTTCGTTTACAATCACTAAATTTTCTTGTACTGTCACTTGCTTCCTTCCTCCTTAAAACCTATGAAACTCAACATTCTTCCTGTCTTACCTTGATCACGACGATGAGAGAAAAATAGTTGCTCTTCACAGCTTGTACAAAGAGATGACATTACAATATGCTCTTCTTTTATGCCTGCTTGTACACATAATATACGATTAATTTCTTTTAAATTAATTGCGTACTGCCCGTCAGAAATTTTTTGATGAGGAACAGCACCGCTAACTACTTCCTGTGCTGCTGTTAATACACGATCATCCACAACATAACAACAAGATCCGATCGACGGCCCAATTGCAACATGAATTTCATCACTTGAAATACCTTCTGCATTCCACTTTTGAATCATTTCCTTTGCAATCTCTTGTACAGTGCCTTTCCATCCAGCATGCGCAAGTCCTATCATACCATGTGATGGTGCATAAAAATAGAGCGGAACACAATCCGCGTAACAAGACGTTAACAGAACATCTTCATTACTCGTATAAATGCCATCTGTTTTTGAAATGCCGTCCTCATATGAATAGACGCCACTTCCTTTTTCCTGTTGCCCTACTTTTTCAACATGATGAGCATGAACTTGTTCAGAGCAAATCCAGTTTTCTAATGGTTTTTGTAACTTATTTGCTAAAATGCGTCTGTTTTCATGAACGTTCTCCACGATATCATTCACATGTAATCCTAAATTCATCGCATGAAAGGAGCCCGTACTTATCCCACCATCTTTTGTCGTAAATCCAGCAGTAATGTTTCCAAGTTCTTTCCACGCTTGTAAATACAGTATACCGTGCACATATTTAAATGGTTCTCTCATAATAAAGCGGCTCCTTTTAATTAAAATAACAGAAAAAAGCATGGTACTTCCTGTCTATTTTACCATACTTTTATTTTTTCATAATCCTAACAGAAAAAAAAGAGGAATTTGTAATATTCTTTATGAAATTGTCGGTGTTTGTATTGATTCTGTTACAGAATTAACAGGATTTACTCTTACAAGTATGACATCTTCCCCAATTTTCACAATTTCCTTCCAAGGAATTACAATCTCAACATCTTTTCCAAAAATACCTAGCATACGTGTCTGTTTGGAAATAATAACAGAACAAATTTTCCCTGTGTTCATATCAATTTCAATATCTCCAATATTCCCAATCCTTTTTCCATCTGAAATATTTATAACATCCTTCATCTGTAACTCTGAAATTCGTATCACCATTTTTATCCTCTCCCTTATATGACGAATTGGAAACTGTTTCTCATATTTACAGGAAGCCACCTATACGAAACACCATGCTAGTTTCATTATATGAACACTAATCCCCTACTATGAGCACAAACCATATTACATATAAAAAGGTCTCACCATAATTGGTGAGACCTTATCCTTGAATCGTTTTATTCATTTGTTTAATGGCTGACTTCTCTAAACGTGATACTTGCGCTTGGGAAATCCCAATTTCTTCTGCAACTTCCATCTGTGTCTTTCCTTGGAAGAAACGTTTTCTAATAATCATTTTCTCTCGATCATTTAAACGCTTCATTCCTTCTTTTAATGCTAATTCTTCAACCCACTGCTCGTCCTTTTGTTTTTCATCACTTAACTGATCCATAACAAAGATAGGATCTCCTCCATCATTATAAATCGGTTCAAATAATGAAACTGGGTCTTGAATCGCATCTAAAGCAAATACTATCTCTTCATGAGTTACTTCTAGCACTTTTGCAATATCCATTGCTGTTGGTTCTTTTGAATTTTCTGCAATCAACTTTTCTCTTACTTGCAAAGCTTTATACGCAATATCTCGCAATGAGCGCGATACGCGAATTGGATTATTATCACGCAAATATCTGCGTATTTCCCCAATAATCATCGGCACAGCATACGTTGAAAATTTTACATTTTGGCCTAAATCAAAATTATCAATTGATTTCATAAGTCCAATGCAACCAACTTGAAATAAATCGTCAACATATTCTCCTCTGTTATTAAATCTTTGGATGACGCTCAGTACAAGACGTAAGTTTCCATTCACTAATTTTTCTCTTGCGCTTATCTCTCCACTTTGCATTTCACGAAATAATTTACGCATCTCTTCATTTTTTAATACTGGAAGTTTAGCTGTATCAACACCGCAAATTTCTACTTTGTTTCTCGTCAAAGTGTTCCCTCCTATCGGGAGTTGCTGTACAGTGTAAAGTATTTCCTTTGAAGGGGATTTTATGCATATGGTTTTTTCACGATTTTTTATTTAAATTATCTTTCCTAATACAACTAAATAGAATAAGACCAGCCTACATAACGGCTGGTCTTATTCTTCACACCATTTTATTAAATTCTTTTCGTAATCTTTTTATAATTCTTTTTTCTAAACGCGAAATGTATGACTGTGAAATCCCAAGCATATCCGCCACATCTTTTTGCGTCTTTTCCTCTCCTCCGGCAAGACCAAACCGAAGTTCCATAATTTGTTTTTCACGATCATTTAATTGGTGTAATGCTTTCATTAAAAGGTGACGATCTACAGTAGCTTCTAAATCTTTTGTAATAATATCATCATCTGTACCTAACACGTCAGACAACAACAGTTCATTCCCATCCCAATCAATATTTAGCGGTTCATCAAAAGAAACTTCTGAACGATTTTTGTTATTTCGACGTAAATGCATTAAAATTTCATTTTCTATACAACGCGATGCATATGTTGCTAATTTTATTTTCTTTTCTGGATTAAATGTATTTACCGCTTTAATAAGGCCGATTGTTCCTATACTAATCAAATCTTCAATATTTATCCCTGTATTTTCAAACTTTCTTGCTATATATACAACGAGCCTTAAGTTACGTTCAATAAGTAATGACCTTGCTGCCTGATCTCCCTTTGGCAATTTATTCAAAAGAACTTCCTCTTCTTCTTTCGTTAACGGTGGTGGCAACGCTTCACTTCCACCAATATAATAAATTTCATCGGTCTTAATTCCTAATTTCAGCAATACTTTATACCAAAGGTATACTAAATAAAATTTTAATTTCATCATATTATCCCGCCTCTCATTATTAAGCGATCACCATTTTTTGTGAAATCAACATTTTTGGATGCACAATACATTGATACTCCCCATTTGTAGACAGTTGTTGTGTATTTAATCCAATTAATACTTTGTTTACAACAATAGAACTACCTTCATGATCAACTTGCACACTGTCAGGCTTAATTGCCCACAAAAATTGACTTTCTACTCCTACTGCACGGAAAGGAATTAAACGTAATTTTGTCGCCCAACCAGAATCATTTTCTGGTATTTGAGGAATTTCTGTTTTGGAATAAATTTGTTCTGTTAACCAAGATGGTAAGCAATGTTCTAATGATGAAACATGCATAATCATAACGGGTGTTTTTGTTAATGGATCGTAAAGTTGGTTCCCACTGTCAATAAGACCTGCCAGTTCTAGTTCTTCTTCGGCCAATTGAATTTTTACTTTCACAATTTGGTCATAGTGTATTTTCGTGACCTCTACGCTTTCAATACGCTTTTTAGAAAAATAATAAATTACCGGAAAGCCAAAAATAACAAATAACCAACTAATTGGATCGCCGTAAGAAATTGACTGAGATTGAACCAATCCATTTACCATTTCATTCGTTTGCAAAAAGAAATGAGTTCCAATTAATCCTCCGCCAACCATAAAGGTTACAAAGTAAAAAGTAAAAACAGTCTGTGCATAATTTCTAAATGTTGTAAACCCAAATGCTGTATACACAATAAGTAACGAGTACAGTAGTTTCATAATTGGATGTGTCATCATAGAAGCAAAAGGAGTAAAGGCAAAAATAACAATAGTTGAACCTATAAATGCCCCTAACACAAGCCTCCATCTTTTGATTTTCTTTTTTAACACGGTAGCTGTTAATAAAAGCAAAAGAAAATCAATGCAGGCGTTTAACAACCAAACAACGTCGGCGTAAACAACCAAACAATTCACCTCTTTTTTCAAGTTGAGACTAGTATAATGCATATCCAATAGGAAAGTGTGTCAATTTGCGGAGGTGTTTTTTTGTTATTTTGTGATTTCTAGACATAATCTGTCGGTAAAGAATAAAAGTACAAATTCATAGAATGATATACTCTTATTTTCACCAACAAAATATATTGAAATATACGAAATAAAAAAAGACCTGCTTAGCAGGTCTTTTCCATTTAAAAAACAAAAAAGGAGCATGAAAGCTCCTTTTTTTATCGTCTACGACGGTTACGTAAAAATGCTGGAATATCGATATCATCTGAATCTGAATGACGTTCATGTACAACTGGCTCTTCACGCTTCATTTCACGTTTTACTTCACGTTGTTTTGAAGGTTGAGCTACTGGTTGTTGCTGTTGTTGCGTGTGGTTCGCATTCGGACGAATAATTGGTTTTGGTGGTTGAGTTGCAATGCTATCATCAAAACCAGTTGCAATTACAGTTACAACGATATCATCTTTTAATCCTTCGTTAATAACAGAACCGAAGATCATATTTACTTCTGGATCTGAAGCTGAGGCTACGATATCTGCCGCTTCTTGTACTTCATATAAGCTTAAGTTAGCGCCACCCGTAATATTCATGATAACACCTTGAGCTCCATCAATAGATGTTTCTAGTAATGGACTAGAAATCGCTTTTTTCGCAGCTTCTGCAGCACGATTTTCCCCGTTACCAGAACCAATACCCATTAAAGCAGAACCTCTATTAGACATAATTGTCTTTACGTCTGCAAAGTCTAAATTAATTAAACCTGGCGTTGCAATTAAATCCGAAATACCTTGAACACCTTGACGTAATACGTTATCAGCTTCACGGAATGCTTCTAACATTGGCGTATTTTTATCAACGATCTCTAATAAGCGATCGTTTGGAATTACAATAAGAGTATCTACATTTTCTTTAAATGCTGCAATACCAGATGCTGCTTGCGTTGCACGTTTACGTCCTTCAAAAGTAAATGGACGTGTTACAACACCAACTGTTAAAGCACCTAATTCTTTTGCAACTTGAGCAACAACTGGAGCTGCACCAGTTCCAGTTCCACCGCCCATACCAGCAGTTACGAAGACCATATCCGCACCACGAAGTGCTTCTTGGATCTGTTCTTTACTTTCTTCTGCAGCTTTTTTCCCTACTTCAGGGTTTGCGCCTGCACCAAGTCCACGCGTTAATTTTCCACCAATTTGCATTTTTGTTTCAGCTTTTGATAGATTTAATGCTTGTGCATCAGTGTTCACAGCGATAAAGTCTACACCTTGTACACCGTGTTCAATCATACGGTTTACAGCATTGTTTCCGCCACCGCCGACACCGATAACTTTTATATTCGCTAATTGATCTTGAGTAGTATCAAACTCTAACATGTCGAAATCCCCCTAGAACCTCATTTTTCGTGTCCAATTTTAATCCCATAAATAACGGAATACACGTTTTACTTTTGACATCATACGGTCATCATTTTGATTATTATTGTTTTGATTACGAGTTTTTTGTTTCGCAGGTTGCTGTTGTACCGGCGTTGGTGCTGGTGCTGGTACTGTTTCAAAATGCTCTTGCTTTTCCTGCACATTTTTCCCACGTAATTTAGCTTTTTGATAAGAATGTTTAATTAATCCAACTCCGCTTGTATATTGGGGCTCACGCACACCAATATAATCAGGAGTTGCTACACGAACATTTTCATGTAAAATATCATATGCAAGATCAAGAACACCTGGCATAGAAGCAATTCCGCCAGTTAGTACATAACCAGAAGCCACTTGCTTTACTCCTAACTTACGCACTTCATCTTGAACAAACATTAAAATTTCCTCTACACGAGCCTCTATTATATCCGATAATTCCAACTGAGAATATTGTTCTGTTTGATCACTTCCCATAATAGGAACCGTAAACATCTCTTCTTCAGATGCTGTATCATAAAAAGCATGTCCATATTTCAACTTAATTTGATCTGCATTTTCTGTTGAAGTTTTCAACCCAATTGCAATATCCTTCGTTATATGGTCTCCACCTAATGGTAATACGCTCGTCGCTTGTAACTCTCCGTCTTTAAAAATAGATAAAGTTGTAGATCCTCCCCCCATATCAACAAGGGCTACTCCTCTATTTTTTTCATCTGAAGATATAGCAACTGTTGCAGCCGCTAAAGGTTGAAGACAAATATCAACAATTTCAAGACCTGCTTTTTCTACACAACGAAGTAGGTTATGTAGTAAAGTTCTCGAGCCTGTAATAAGTGTACCTTCCATTTCTAATCTTACACCGATCATCCCGCGTGGATCGTTAATCTCGTCAAGACCGTCTACGATGAACTGTCGAGGTACCACATCAATAAACTCACGTTCTGGAGCAATTGACACAACTTGTGCTGCATCTAGAACGCGTAAGACATCTTCATTCCCGATTTCACGATCTTCATTTGAAACAGCGACTACTCCGTGACAAGGAAGTAGCTGTACCTGGTTTGCATTGACACCTACTACAACTTGCTCAATATGGATTCCCACCATACGCTCAGCTTGTTCAATTGCTTTTTTAATTGATCGAACAGTCTCGTCTATATCAACTATCGATCCCTTCTTTAAACCATTTGATTTTACATTTCCAACACCAATAATGTTTAAGCTGTCATTAACCATTTCACCAATGATGACTTTAACATTGGATGTACCGATGTCAAGACTAACATATATTTCATTGCTGTTCATTCTTTGGCACCTCCTTCTTTATTTATACCATACAACTCAATATATGGAACAACAATCGCAACTTTACTATTTATAAGAAAAATATTCAACGTCTTTATACGTTTCCCTTTTTTAACCCTATATTTTTCTTATTTTTATTTAGCATTCAATTAAGAATATCGCAGTAAACTATGAATAACTGCTTATCTTGAAATAATTCTATTTCGAGTGTAAAGTTTACCGCCAAGTATAAGTCTACACTAAGATGTACTCATAGAAAAGTGAAACTTGTACCAATACTAGTATGAATCTAAGAATTTTTACATATTTTTCATCAAATGAACCATTCTTCTAAATTCGTATGCATATAATAGAACGTTTGTTTTGTTTTTTCTGCTATAAGCAACGAAAACTACCATTCTATTCTTTTTTTTCTTCCGCACCTAATTCTTTCGTATATGCACCTACTTCTAAATCAATTAATACCTTCTTACCTGGCTCAATTGTTTTTAAAATAAGCGGATAGGCTTCCATACGTTTTGCGAAATTTTGAATCGTAGTGCTCACTTCATAACCTTCATTCATATATAAAGTAAGATGATCTTCATTCGCATTCGTTGGAGAATAGCGAATCTCCGAAATAGATTTTAAAATAGCTGGTGTTAATTTTTCTAGTTCAGCGATTAACTCCTTCATTTTCTCTTCTTTAAAAGGTTCGAAAATCGGTGCTGCAACAGGAAGTTTTCCATTAGGTAGTACATCAAGTGTTTTTCCATTCTCTAATAACGGTTGTAATTTTCCCTCTTTATTTATATAACCAATCGTTAAATATTCTTCAATATGAACATCAATCTTGTTTGGAAAACGTTTTTTTACATTTACTGCTTTAATTTCTTTTCGCTTCGTTAAGTTTTCTTCAGCTTTATGTGCTGTCACTCGGAAATAACTTGTATCATATGTCACGCCTGAATCCTTCATTACTTGCTCATCCGCCATATAATGATTTCCAAACACACTAATCTTTTTTATATTACTAAGCGGAGACCGAAAATAAATTAAAAAGAGCACTAATAAAAATAAAATTGATATGTATAAAATCAATCGATGATTAACATTTTTTTTGTTTTTTTTCTTTTGATTTTTCAATTTTGGTACACGATCTTGTAGTTTAATCACTTTACTATTATTCATGTACGATCCCCCTATGTAACATAAAGAACGGCATGTTCCTCATGCCGTTCTTATCTTCTTATTATAACATAAATGATAATGAGCGGAACGAATAACCGTTATCTTCCAATGATTTCTACTTCTGTGTGCATATCTACATCAAATTTATCCTTAATTGTATGTTTTATTAATTCAATTAAGGACAATACATCTTGCGCTGAAGCTCCCCCGGTATTAACAATAAAATTGCCATGCATTTGAGAAATTTGAGCTCCACCAATCCTATAACCACGAAGCCCTGCTTTTTCTACTAAATCGCCTGCAAAATGTGGGATTGGATTCCGAAATATACTTCCTGCACACGGGTGATTCCATGGTTGCGTTTCACGGCGGTAATCTTTATTATTTTGCATGCTACGTACAATTTCTTCACGTTTTCCCGCCTGTAATTGAAACTCCGCCTCTAAAACAATACCAGGCCGTTTCGTTTGCAATACAGATGCCCGATAAGAAAACTCCAGTTCTTTATTCGTTAACCAGTCAATTGTACCGTCTTCAAACAGAATGAGAGCCTTCGATAATACACTCGATATATCCGATTTATGTGCACCTGCATTCATATATACTGCACCACCGACACTTCCTGGAATGCCGCTTGCAAACTCCAATCCAGCTAACCCTTGACGACTAAGTAAAGTTGACAATTTAATAAGAGAATATCCACTACCAACTCTTACCTTATGTTTTTCGACCTCTAAGTGATCTAATCCTTCTCCTAAACGAATAACAACACCTTCTATGCCTCGATCAGATACAAGAAGGTTTGAACCGCGCCCAATTACAGTCCACTTCGTTTTGTATTGCTTTACTAACTGTAATGTTTTTTCAATACCGGCTACATGCTTAGGCACAATTAAAATATCCGCTGGTCCACCTATTTTCATAGTTGTATAACGCGCTAACGACTCGTTAACTAAAACACGACCAACGTCTGCTTCTATAAGCTCATTTACTAATTGTTCCATAGACAATCTCCCCCATATTAAGTCTCCTTATGACAATAATATGCAGGGCGTTCACCTAACGTTATCCCTCTATTTACGGGCATTACAGCTCCTAAATCAAAATTCGGCGGTAACAAAGAAGTTAGGCGGTATCGGGATGCCAGTAAACATCCGATTAGTGAAAGGTAATAATCAACGAGAGAGAATCACTCCCCACTGATTAAAGCCTCACTTTATTTTTTTACAAGCTTATTCATTACTTCATACAGCTTATTTGCTGCATCTGGAATACCTAGTTTCTTAGCAGCTAGCTTCATATTTTGTAATGTTTGTGCATCCAATAAAATCTCATCAATATCACGAATAAGTGTTTCAGCTGTTAAATCTTTTTCAAGTAACATTTTTGCCGCTCCTTTATCAACAACTGAACGTGCATTCTTTTCCTGATGATTATTTGTTACGTACGGACTCGGTATTAACACACTTGGTTTTCCTAACGCTGTTAATTCTGCAAGTGTTGTTGCCCCAGCCCTTGAAACAACAAGGTCTACACCAGTTAGTACCTCTGGCATATTATGAATGAACGGCTTAATAATAACATTGTTCGGGTTCCCTTTTTGCTTCACGGCTTCCATCACTTTGTCATAATGTACTTCACCTGTTACATATAGTATTTCGTAGCTTTTGTTCCCAAACTGTTCAATTGCTTCAACGAAGGCATCGTTAATCGGTCTAGCCCCACGACTTCCACCAAATATAAGTACAGACTTTTTAGGAAGAGAAAGCCCAACTGAACGTTTCCCTTTCATTCCATTTTGATCCATTACCTCTGATGCTCGCGGATTACCTGTCATTACCACTTTTGACTCTGGAAAATGCTCTGTAGCTGCTTCAAAACAAACAGCAACTTTATCAACATAACGACTTAAAAATTTGTTCGTTACACCTGGTACACTATTTTGTTCATGTACAATAGTCGGAATACCTAATTTGGCTGCAGCGTATACAACTGGTCCACATACATATCCACCCGTTCCAATTACGATATCCGGATTAAAACGACGAATATATCGTTTACTATCCTGTACACCTTTTAGAAAACGCATTACTGTTTTCACATTATCTAATGATATTTTTCGTTTAAATCCGCTTATAACAATAGATTGAAATGGTATACCTGCTTTTGGAACGATTGTACTCTCTAGTCCATTTTCCGTACCAATATATAAAAATCTTGCTTCTGGATTTAACTTTTTTATTTCTCTAATTAAAGCAAGAGCTGGATAAATATGACCACCAGTACCCCCACCACTCACTAATACACGCACTACTAACTCCTCCGCTTCTCTTTTCTTATTTCCATTATATTTATTTCTATATACATATTGCATTTTTACACACATACGAAAAACCCTGTCTTATAAACAGGGTTTAGTAGCGAGAATGGCGACTTATATTTAATAATACACCTACTGCCATTAACATTAATGTCAAACTTGATCCACCATAACTTAAAAACGGCAAGGTAATACCCGTAACGGGCATCAGTCCTGTTACAACACCAACATTAATCATTACTTGAATCGCAATCATCGCCACAATACCTACTGCTAAAAACGTACCATATAAATCTGGCGCTCCTAATGCGATACGAATCCCGCGCCATAATAATAGACTAAATAATAATAACACAAATGAACCACCAATAAAACCTAATTCCTCGGATAAGATTGCAAATATAAAGTCAGTTTGTGGTTCAGGTAAATAAAGAAATTTTTGTCTACTTTGTCCAAGCCCAAGTCCAAATAATCCACCGGGTCCAATTGCGAGTAATGATTGGATAATTTGAAATCCACTTCCAAGCGGATCTGCCCACGGGTCTAAATATGATGTAATGCGCTTCATTCGATACGGTGCTGATGCGATTAACCCTACAAACCCTGCTACACCAAGCAAACCAAACATCGCAAAGTGAAAGACCCTCGCTCCCGAAATAAATATCATAATGATACATGTCCCAACCATTACCGTTCCTGTCCCAAGGTCTGGCTGTAACATAATCATCCCAAAAGCAAGAAACACAAAACTAAGAGCCGGTAATAAACCACGTTTAAAAGATGTAATCAATTTTTGCCGTTCCGCTAAAAACTTTGCCAAGAAAATAATCATCGCAAACTTCATAAATTCTGACGGTTGAATCGAAAATGCTCCGATCCCAATCCAACTTCGTGCTCCTCCTCGAACAAGACCTACTCCAGGAATAAGAACGAGAATAAGAAGAATGAAGCAAACTAGCAAAATTACTTTTGAATACGTACGCCACACCCAATAATCAATTTTCATAATAAAAAACATAGCTACTACACCAAGACCCGCAAACAGTAATTGTCTTTTGGCAAAAAAGAATGAGTCCCCCATTTTATAAGAGGCCCAAACTGCACTCGCACTATAAACCATAATCATTCCGATTGTCAACAATGAAAGTGTTACGATGATGAGAATAAAATCAGGCGTTTTCTTCATTACCCACAAACACCACCTCTTTAGGCAGAACCTTTTGCCCTATGTAACAAAACATCAGTAGGTGTTAGCCTACTGATGTTTTGATTTACTTTATATAAGTTTATGCACAGCTTGTATAAAAATGTCTCCTCTTTCTTCAAATGTTTTAAATTGATCCCAGCTTGCACACGCTGGAGAAAGAAGAACAACATCATCTTCTTTAGAATGAGCATAAGCTTTCACCACTGCTTCATCTAAAGTATCGACACTTTCAATTATATCTAATCCCGCTTTTTCTGCCGCTCTTACTAGTTTGGGAGCTGTTTGTCCAAATGTTACAATCGCTTTTACATTTTTGAAATACGGAATTAAATCATCGAATTCATTTCCGCGATCAAGCCCACCTGCTAGTAACACAATCGGTTGTGTAAACGCAGATAGTGCTTTCTCAGTCGCTAACATATTCGTTGCTTTTGAATCATTATAAAACTTACGGTTGTTAATCGTTGTTACATATTCTAAACGATGTTTTACACCAGTAAAACGTTTTAACACGACCGTAATTGCTTCATTAGAAGTACCTAATAATTTCGCAATACTCATCGCAGCTAAAATATTTTCTAGATTATGTTGACCAGGTAAAACGATATCACTTACTTCAACAACTTTTTCACCTTTGAAATAAAGAGCGTTATCTTTTATACACGCACCATCTTCAATTTCTTTCGTTGTCGAAAACAGGATTTTTTGACCTTTAGTATCCGCAGATAACTCCATCACATCTGCATCATCCGCATTTATTACACTATAATCGTTTTCTGTTTGGTTTTTAAAAACATTTGCTTTTGCTAAACCATATTCCTTCTTCGTCCCATGGTAATCTAAGTGGGCTTCAAATAAGTTTAAGAACGCTGCAATTTTAGGTTGGAACGATTCTACTCCCATCAATTGGAACGATGAAAGCTCTGTAACTACAACTTCATTTTCTTTTGCATCCTGTGCTACTTCACAAGCTACAGTTCCTATATTCCCTGCAATAACAGGATGCTTTTGCCCTTCTTTTAACATTTCAAATGTCAGCATTGTTGTCGTCGTTTTACCATTAGACCCTGTAATTCCAACAAATGGTGCTTTTGAAATACGATATGCTAATTCAACTTCCGTAACAATTGGAATTTCTTTTTCTTTCGCAGCAACTAATATTGGATTAGAATACGGGATTCCTGGATTTTTAACGACAAGAGAAATATTTCTCTCTAATAATTCTAAAGGATGGCCACCGCATACAACGTCCATTCCTTTTGCTTGTAATTCTGCAGCAAGTACATTGTCTGCTAAAGGCTTTCCGTCATTTACAATGACATTCGCCCCTAATTTTTGCAACAAAGTAGCTGCTGCATAACCACTCTTTGCAATGCCTAATACAAGAATATTTTTATTTTGAAATTCAGTTACAGTTTTCAATTACATCCACACCCCGATATAAATTCCTAACACAGCTAATAAAAATCCTACAGACCAAAACGTTACAACAACGCGCCATTCTGACCAACCACATAATTCATAATGGTGGTGTAATGGACTCATTTTAAAGACACGTTTTCCTGTTGTTTTAAACGAAATAACTTGAATAATAACAGATAAAGTTTCCATTACGAATACTCCACCAATAATTACAAGTAGTAATTCTTGTTTTAATAAAATTGCTACAGCTGCGATAGCTCCACCTAAAGCTAAGGAACCTGTATCCCCCATAAATACTTTTGCTGGATTCGCGTTGAATACTAAAAATCCCAGTACTGCTCCGACAACTGCCATACAGAATATCGCAACTCCAAATTGTTCTTGCGCTACTGCAATAATACTAAATGCTCCAAATGCAATAGCCGCTGTTCCTGATAATAAACCATCTAAACCATCAGTTAAGTTAACCGCATTCGAGCCACCGATTAGCATAAATAGCACAAGTACAAAATACGCCCAACCTAATTCAAACTTAACATCCGTACCTGGAATCATGATATATGTGTGAAATGCTTGCCCTTTTCCAATTAAAAAGAACGCAATAGCAATAACAAGCTGACCTACTAATTTTTGTTTTGATGTTAAACCAAGATTTCTCTTCTTAACTACCTTTATGTAGTCATCTAAAAATCCAATCAATCCATAACCAAATGTCACTAATAATAATAACGAAACCTCTGCACCTAAATGATTAAACTTAATCGCCATAATAAGTGAAGTGACCATCATAGATACATATATGACAATACCGCCCATTGTCGGTGTCCCTGATTTTTTTTGATGTGACTTTGGTCCCTCATCACGAATACTCTGTCCGAACTTTAATTTTCTTAAAAATGGAATAAACAATGGCGAAAGGGCAACAGAAATTAAGAATGCTACCCCAGCCGTTACTAATAAACCTTGCTCAAGCACATGTAGTCCTCCTCTCACGTTGTTACTCTTCGTTGTTTAAACGCCCTGTAATTGCTTCTTTCGCAACTTCACGATCATCAAAATAATGAACTTCTTTACCAATAATTTGATACGTTTCATGACCCTTACCAGCAATAATAATGATATCATCTGCTTTCACATTAGCGATCGCATGGTGTATCGCTTCTTTTCTATCAATAATCACTTCATAATTATTCCCACTTGCACCCTGTACCATATCATCTAAAATAGCCGCTGGATCTTCACTTCTTGGATTATCTGATGTATAAATTGCATGAGTTGCATATTTTGTTGCAACACTTGCCATTATCGGTCTCTTTGTTCGATCCCTATCGCCGCCACAACCAACGATACAATACACATCACCTTTTGCAAATTGTTTTGCAGTTTTTAATACATTTTCTAAACTATCCGGCGTATGCGCGTAATCAACAATAACTGTATAATTTTGTCCGCCATCAACAACTTCAAAACGTCCTGGAACCCCAGCTAGTTCTTTTATAACAGCAATGATTGTTTGTAATTTCACACCCGAAACAAGTCCTGCTGCTGTTGCTGCAAGTACGTTATATACATTGAATTTACCTATTAATTTCATCGTAACATTTACACTTTCATACGGTGTGACAAGCGTAAATGTAGTCCCGCCACTCGTCATAACGATATTTTTTGCCATAATGTCACTTGTTGTATCAATACCATATGTTACAACTGTTGCTGCAGTACTTCTCATATACTCTTCTGTTACATTATCATCGCTATTCAGCACAGCGTACTTTTCACGATTATGATTATAACTATTGCCAAGCTGTGCAAATAGTAACCCTTTTGCATGTTTATATTCTTCCATCGTTTTATGATAATCTAAATGATCTTGTGTTAAATTCGTAAACACCGCTACATCGTAATCACATCCGTGTACACGACCAAGATCTAACGCATGTGACGAAACTTCCATTACCGTGCTGTCCACACCTTGTTCAACCATTTTTGAAAACGTCTGTTGAAGTGTTAGTGCATCTGGTGTTGTATTTTTCACCTCAAATGTTTCATCACCGATTTTCATATTAATCGTCCCAATTAGCCCTGTTTTATGACCATGTGCTCGCATAATCTCATCCATAATATGCGATGTTGTTGTCTTTCCATTTGTACCTGTAATTCCGATTAAATGTAACTTGTGTGTCGGTTGACCATAAAAATAATCAGCTAAAACCGCTAACGAACGAAAAGTATTTTTCACAAGTACAACTGGAACGTCAACATCAATTGGTCTTTCCGCAACAATAGCAGCCGCTCCTTGTGCCGCTGCTTGCTTAGCAAAATCATGGCTATCAACCGTATATCCTTTCATACATACAAATAAGCTTCCTTCTTTCACTTTACGTGAATCAGCTTCTATAGATGTGATTTCTGGATTTTCTTTTGGAACAACTGGAAAATCATGCAAACATGATAAAAGTGTATGCAACTTCATTTCACTAAACCCTCTCTACATTGTTTATTTATCTTTTTTTCAGTAAGCAACACATTACCTCCTATATAAGGAGGTAAGTGCTACTGGCCTATTTATGAATGAGACACTTATTGTCTCACATTAAGTAACTGTTCTATAAAGAACTCACTTCCACCAATTGTACCATAAAACGTACTATGTTACCTTTAATTCCCGAAGTAAATTCTAATTTTTGAGCCTTCTTTTACTTTAGCTCCCGCTTCTGGTGATTGCTTAATTACTTTCTCTCCATCTCCACTTATATCAAGCTGCAAATCGACGAGTTGTGTTTGTAAGTCTTTCTTTTTCATTCCAATTAAATTCGGAACTTCCACAGTTGGTGTATCGCCCCATTTATATTCTTTCTCAACTTGTTCTTTTCTCGGTTTCACTCCCATAACAGGAAGAGCATCTCGAAGGATATTCCCGACAATTGGAGCTGCTACCACTCCACCAAACTGTGTAACCCCTTTTGGATTATCCACAGCAACATACACAACAATCTCTGGATCATCCGCTGGAGCAAATCCGATAAAAGATACAATATAATTATTCTCTAAATATTTACCATCTTTCACCTTTTGAGCAGTACCCGTTTTTCCACCTACACGATATCCATCAATATAAGCTCCTTTACCAGAACCTTTCGCTACAACATTCTCTAATGCATAACGAACTTTTTCTGAAGTTTCCTTGGAAATAACTTTTCTTTTCTCAACAGGTGTCTTTTTACTAACAACTTGATTATTTTTTGGATCAATAAACTCCTTAGCTATATACGGCTGATACAATGTTCCACCATTTACAGCCGCCGCTACAGCTGCTACTTGTTGAATTGGTGTAACAGAAACCCCTTGGCCGAATGAAGTTGTTGCTTGCTCTACTGGACCAACTTTATCTAAATTAAATAAAATCCCACTGCCTTCACCTTGCAAGTCAATTCCAGTCTTCTGCCCAAAACCAAAATTACGAATGTATTTAAATAATCGGTCTTTACCAAGGCGATCACCAAGTTCAATAAATCCCGGGTTACATGAGTTTTGAACGACTTCTAAAAACGTTTGACTGCCATGACCTCCTGCTTTCCAGCATTTCAATCTAGCTCCACCGACTTCAGCTGCTCCATCATCATAAAACGTATCCTTCTCTAAGTCTACTAAATTTTCATTCAATGCTGCAGCTAATGTAATGATCTTAAATGTTGAACCAGGCTCATACGTACTCCACACAGGTAGATTTCTGTTATACACTTCTGGAGAGACACTTTGAAAATCCGCTGGATCAAAACTCGGCCGACTAGACATACCTAAAATTTCACCATTTTTAGGATTCATTGCAATCGCAATCATACCGTCTGGATTATAAGTTGACTCCGCAATATTCATTTCTCTTTCCATAATCCTTGTAATACGCGCATCGATTGTTAATCCTAAATTTAAACCAGCTTCTGGTTTTTTGAAATCATCACCAACATTAGGCATCCTTTGTCCTTTCGCATCTGCAAAAAAACGCACATGACCTTTGTCCCCATTTAGCTCCTTATCATAATATTTTTCTAGTCCCATAAGACCTTGGTTATCGCTACCTGCAAAACCTAATACATGTGATAAAAAATTCCCAAATGGGTAGTACCGGATAGAATCCTCTGCGATATACACGCCCTTCAAACTTAAGCCTCGTACCTCTTTCGCTTTGTCATGTGATATTTTCCTTCCGCCTTTATCTAACCTTACAATCGATTCTTTTTTTGTAATCCTCTTATAAATCTCATCTTTTTCCACACCTAATACTGCAGCTAACTTCTCTGCAGTCTCTGCTGGTTTTTCAATTTGCCTCGGTACAACAAAGACAGTTGGAGCACTTTTATTCGTGGCAAGTTCCACACCATTTCGGTCTAAAATTTTCCCACGTTCGGGTTCAAAAGTAATATTACGACTCCATGAATCTTTCGCACGATCCGTTAACATATTCCCAAGAAAAAATTGCACATATCCAAGACGAATATCGATAATAGTGAAGATAAGTATACCTGATATAAGTATAAAAATAAGTCGTTTTCTAACTGTTACATTTGATACACGCATATCGGAACAAGCCTCCCTTACGCCTAGCTTGTTCCAATATATGCTTGTACTTATTTAATTAGAACTTCTTCTCTTTTACCATTACGGCTTTTCTGCTTCTTGTTGTGGTTCGAGTGGCGGTACGAGTGTGACACCTAATTCTGTACCAGGTTGTAATAATGTTCCTTCCGCCACACTTTGTTCTGTTACGTATCCTGTACCAGAAGGCTTCAAGTTAAGCTGTAATGTCTTCGCTAAATTCATAACATCACGCAGTGCCCATCCTTGTATATTTGGCATTGTAGGCTTATCTCCTACCAAGAAGACTCGGTCGCCTTTCAATGTTTGTTCAGTCGCTTTTGGTACTTGTTGCTGTACTTTCCCTTCACCTAATACGATTGGACGAAGTTTTGCTTTATCAATTGCTTTCCCCGCTTCAGCCATCGTTTTACCAGTTACATCTGGAACAGTAGTTTGTTGCTCTTTCAGATGTTTTTTCGGATCTTTCACTTCATTTGGCTTAATCTTTAAATACTCTAAACTATTTTTTGTTACATATTTAAAAATATCAGCTAAAGGCTGTGCACCGTTCTCATCATCTTTTAATTTCGGCTGTTTTACAGCTACATAAACAACAAGTTGTGGGTCGTCCATTGGTGCCATACCTAAGAATGAGAATATATAATTCTGTCTTCCTGTCATATAGCCGCCTTTTCCATCCGGAATTTGCGCTGTACCTGTTTTACCACCAACTGAATATCCATCAATTTTATAAGCTGTCCCTGTACCTTTCGGAGATGTAACAACACGTTCTAATAACTGTCTTACTTGCGCTGCTGTTTCCTTTGTAACAGGTTTTCCTACTTCTTCTGGCTTATGTTCTAATTTTACTTTCCCTGTTATCGGATCTACAATTTTATCAATTGCATAAGGTTTCATCATTTTCCCATCATTTGCAATAGCTGTTGCAGCTTGTACAAGCTGAATTGGTGTTACAGTGGAACCTTGTCCAAAAGCTGTTGTCACTTGTTGTATTTGCTGATCAAATAAAATTGTATTCGATCCTTCACCTGATAAATCAATGTTCGTTTTTTCATCTAATCCAAAACTATGAATATATTTTCGGAAACGTTCTGGACCAAGTTTTTGATCTCCTAAAATTGCAAACGCTACGTTTGAAGAACGTTCTACCCCTTCATCAAACGTGATAGAGCCCCAACCAGCACCGCCGTTATGATCTTTTATTTTCCTATTTCCGACTTGATATGTCCCGGACTGATAATAATCTTGCCCTTTGTACACACCTTCATTAATAGCTGCCGCTAACGTGAAAATTTTCATTGTTGATCCAGGTTCAAATGCATTGGCAATTGCGTCATTGAAGAAATATTTAATTTGACGATCATTAGGGTCATAACTAGGTTTAGTAGACGTCGCTAATATTTTTCCAGTTTTCGGATCTGCAACAATCCCTATTAAACTTTCTGGTTCATATTGCTTACTTGCTGCTTTCATCGCGTCTTCTAAATAACTTTGGACACGGTGATCAATTGTTAAATACGCGTTATCTCCATTTTTAGGTGCCTTTACATTAACTTTTCCACCATCAAGAGACACACCTTTACGGTCACCTGTATATGCTACTTCTCCGTTAGAAGCACTTAAATATTTATCCAAGCTTTTCTCTATGCCAAATTGACCTACCGAGGTTCCATTCTCATTTGGTTTTGCATGACCTATAACGTAAGATGCGAAATCACCGTTTGGATACACCCTTGCATTTTCTGTAATAAAAGATATTCCCGGCAACTTCAACGCTTCTATTTGTTCCTTCTTTTCTTTCGTCAAATCCTTACCTAACGTTCCAAATTCGACTTGACTTCTACCTTCCTTATTTAAAGAAGCTAAAATATCCTCTTCGCCTTTTCCAAGTACTCCTGCAATTTTCTTTGCAGTATCTTCTTTATTCTCAACAGAGTTAGCACCTTTTAGGGCGGCTACTATTTTATAAGAGTTTGCGTCTTGCGCTAACACATGACCGTTTTGATCATAAATGGTTCCTCTGTTCGCTTCAAGAACTCCTGTTTTACTATGCTTTTGTTTAGCAAGTGCATCTAAATCTTGATTATGAACTGTTCCTGTTGATTGTATGTAAAAAAATCGGGCTAATAACAGCAAAAAGAGCAGGAGGAAAAATATCATAAAATAACCTGCTCCCTTATTGGTATGAAATTTAGTCATATTCTTCTTCATCGTTCCTTCACACCTATTGCCTTATTTGAGGCCTTTCACATTATTCGCATTAATTTCTAGCCCGTGTTTTTTTGCAACTTCAGCGATTCGTTCATAGCGACTTAACTTCTCTACTTCAGCTTGTAATTCTTGATTTTCTTTTTGCTGCTGTACAATTTTTTCTTCTATCGTCGCTGCTTCTACATTAACTTGATAAAGGCCTGCTTTATTTCCAATAAACGCGACACAGGCATACAATAAAAAGCCAATAAACGCTACATACAACAGTTTTTCGATTCTTGTAATTTTCGCTTTAACTTTCGGCTTAACCATCTGCTGTGGGGGCGTTTGAATTTGCACCTCTTCTTGCGCTTGTTGTTTGTACTTTACAGCTAAATTAGTCATACCTCTCTCTCCCTTTTATCGTTTTTCAGCGATTCTCAACTTCGCAGAACGCGCACGATTATTTTCTTCTAGCTCTATATCAGAAGGTAAAATCGGTTTTCTTGTAATAAGCTTTAATTTTGGCTTAAATTCATCAGGAATAATCGGTAATCCTGGCGGCAATTGTGCCGTTGTACTATTTCGCTTAAACGTTGTTTTACAAATACGATCTTCTAATGAATGGAATGTTATAACACTAACTCTTCCACCTGGCTTAACCATCTCAATAGCAGATTCCAATGCTTCTTCAAATACTTTTAATTCATCATTTACAGCTATACGAATTGCCTGAAACACTCGCTTAGCAGGATGCCCACCAGTTCTACGAGCAGGAGCCGGAATACCTTCTTTAATTAGCTCTACTAATTCTCCTGTCGTTTCAATAGCTTTATTCTCACGATAAGCTTCAATTTTTCTTGCAATTTGTTTTGAAAATTTCTCTTCACCGTATTGGAAGAAAATCCTTACAAGTTGTTCATATGACCAACTATTTACAACATCATATGCTGTTAATGGGGCATCTTGATCCATCCGCATATCTAACGGTGCATCATGATGATAACTAAAGCCTCGCTCTGGTGTATCTAATTGTGGGGATGAAACACCTAAATCAAATAAAATACCGTCTACTTCTGTTATACCTATTTCCTGCAGTTTTTCAGCTAAATAGCGGAAGTTACTCTTTACTGTTATAAACTGTTCACCGTATGAAGAGAACTTTTCTTTCGCGTTTTGAATCGCTATCTCATCTTGATCAAACGCTATTAATTTTCCACCTTCAGTTAATTGGGATAATAAATAAGAACTATGTCCTCCTCCCCCCAGTGTACAATCTACATATGTACCATCTGGCTTTATATCTAAGCCGTCTACTGTTTCCTTTAAAAGCACTGTTACGTGTTTAAACATTGTTGCACCTACTCTTTTTCCAATTAATTATGTTGAATGTATCCCTTCCTCTAAACACATCTTTCACGCTTAGAGAATGAAATAATACGAAAGAACGACTCATTTAACTTACCAATAAAGGCAACATACTATACAAATCGCTATTTTCTTTTATTATATACTAAATTTTATCATCTTTTGCGGGAATTTAAATAAAAAACTGTCGAAAAAGCGAATAATACGTTTACATTTTGTGCTATTTTGTCATATATTTAAGTATCCAACACAATTATCACATCTATTTTTTTGATTGATAATTCAGAAAAAAATCACTTCACAGTAAATTCAACGGAATAAAAATAAAATCCTGCTCCAAGGAGCAAGATTTTATAGTTTTATAACATGATGTTTTCCGTCCCAAGAAAAAGGGTTTTCCATTACACGATCAACGAAATCCAAACCAAACTGATTTAAATAATAACATACATTCCACACACGTTCTTGCGGCGCACCTAATGGACGAAGTGCGAATTGTATACGGCGAAATTTATTTAGCTGAACCTCATACTTTTTCTCAACATTTCTTTTCAACATTCTTTCCAGCAGTTCAATTTGTTCATTAATTTTCAATTCGTTTTTCCCTGCAAACGCACTTAACCCCGGCTCTATTTTCTTTACAAATTGCTGTAAAGATGTATGAATATCGGCAATTTCTTTTTTCGCCTTTTCAAAATGATTATCAATCGGTTCCTCTATTTGATTAGACAACCAGTTTTCACGCAGTTTATCGACATCATTTAAAAACGGATCACTTTCTCTCAATTGCAGATCGAATAAATCTGTCGCTATACATCTCTCCACATAAGTAATTGTAAGACGAGGAACGACAGGTGGCATTTGAAAACCGACAGTATGGAATACTTGTTGTAATTCACTCCAATAAGCTAATTCCCCTGGACCTCCAATAAATGCGAGCGTAGGAAATACATACTCTTGCATAAGAGGACGTGTTACAACATTATTACTAAAACGTGCCGGATTTCTCTCCATCTCTTCAATCAACTCTTCGTATGAAAATGAATGCGCCCCATCCTTTCCAACAAACTTACCTTGATGCTCTTCAAGCAATACTCGTTCATTATCTATTTCCATAAATATATGCACTGCATGAGACTTCGTTTCAATAATCGGTTTGTATCCTAGTTCTTTAATTACTTCCTGCTGATTACGAAGGCCCTCTTGTACCTCTTTATACTTACTTATAATTCGCTTAAAAAATGGAATTTCTAACTTTCTTAATTCAGGATGATGTGAATCAACAAGGATTAAACCAGAATTAGCAAAGATTTTCGTAATAAGATGAGCAAAGAAATCTACATACGTATTCGATTTTTCCAAAGCATCATCAACAAATTTTAATACATCCTTTGTAAAATTTGTTTCTGGATATGTTTTAAAAATCTCTTCAATCCAATTTCTACAATCTTCAACAGAAAGTTCAGACTCAGAAGCACTCGCCTTTTTCGGATTACGATCATAAAAAATAGTTTTTTTCATCTTTTTATTTTTCGCTAAAAAAGTATGGTTAATCTCATCCATATCATGGTCTTCACCCGCAATCCAGAAGACAGGGACAACTTTCACCCCTAAACTTTCTTCTTTTTCCTTTGCAAGCTTTAAAATTGAAATAACTTTATGAATTGTATAAAGCGGTCCAGTTAATAACCCCGCTTGTTGTCCAGCTATTACAACATATGTATTTTCATCTCCAAGCGCTTTTACATTTTGAAGTGTAGATTCTCCCGCTTGTAATTTTGTATTATATTCTAATAAATGCGCTACTACATCTTGGCGGAAAAACTCCCTTTCACGCAAATCATGTAAACGCTGTTTAAAAGCATCTTCTGTTAACATATAATCAAAACATGACTGTATCTCTTTTTTACCGTTCATATAGTCCGCTACAACACCTTGTTGCGGAACAGAGATTTCTTTTATCTCCATATAATTCTTCCTTTCGTATCCAGTTCTCTCACCAATCCACATTGTAGTCAATGTTTCACGTAAAAGCAAAGAATAACACTTATACTCTTGTTTCTAACCCTTTTATTGCATCGAACAAAAATTGAAGTGTCGGAACTGGTCGTTGCTGTTTCTTAGCCTCTTCTAATACATATCCAACAATCGCATTAATTTCCGTCTGTCTATTCGCTCTTACATCGGCTAGCATAGAGGATGTATTACGAGACGTTCCTTCACACACATTGCGTACCATTTGCCATACCATCTCTTTTTCTCCTCTAATAAGAAAGGCGACCTCCTGAAACACTTGCTCCATCATTTGATAAAAAAAACGATTCTTGGTTAATTCACCATTCTTAACTCCCAATAATGCCGTCAACGGATTGATACATACATTTACCACTAATTTTTTATGCATAATCTCTTTCCAATCCGTTTCTATTTGAACTGGAAAATAAGACACGGGAAAAGAATGGAATACACTTTCGAAATGTATAGATTGACCACAAACCACTCCAAATTTCGTTACCCCAACTCCAGTATGATGAACGATATGCCCTCCCTCTTTTTTCGCACCATGTTCTACAATACCAACAGCTATATTTTCACACCCTATGTTCAGCATCTTTTGAAGGTGTGACATTCCGTTTTGCAAAAAGATTAATGATGCTGCCCCTTCCACAAACGGTAGTATGTCATCTATATGATATTGCTTCACAGCAATAAATATATAATCTAAATTTTGCGCTACCATACTTTCTATCGGTAAAACAGATGGATATACTGTTTCACATGTTCTATCTCTAATACAAGTTACACCTGTTTCATTTAACTCTTCAGCCTGCTTAGCTGTTCTTGTAAACAACGTAACATTTTGGTTACTTTTTTGTAAATAAAATGTATACAATAGACCAATAGCACCTGGTCCGACAATTCCAATTTTCATTTTCACACAAGGGATTCACATTAAGCGCCCTTGCCGCCCCCCTTTTTTTATATCTTTTTAAAGTACATGAGCACGCCCTATAATTTCGTTGTCCTCTGCCAAACAAATACACTCTCATTTTTCACTACGTATATACTGCCTATTAATACACTTATACTCTTAGTTTAGCAAATCCTCAAAAAAATAATAAAAGAAA
Organism: Bacillus sp. FSL K6-1338; assembly: GCF_038006965.1. Taxonomy (NCBI): domain Bacteria; kingdom Bacillati; phylum Bacillota; class Bacilli; order Caryophanales; family Bacillaceae; genus Bacillus; species Bacillus sp. FSL K6-1338. The sequence goes on from NZ_JBBOWI010000001.1 coordinate 3,800,937, forward strand.
TATACTATCTTCTTCATAAAAATAAAAAAATGAGTTATACTATTATTGTAAATATTTTTACTTTTCTGCATTCAACGAGATAAGAAAAGGATGTGATGTAATGGGATTCCCAAAAGTTGAGCGCTTGCTCATCAATTATAAAACGTTAGATGAATTTAAAAAATTTAAAGGGTGCGGAGCCCAAGAACTATCTATGCTGGAAGAATTGCAAGCAAACATTATTGAAAACGACAGTGAATCTCCATTTTACGGTATTTATTATGGCGGATCACTAATTGCACGTATGAGTCTATATATGAAAAGAAACGGCGGAGAACCATTCGAAATTACAGGTCCTTACCTAGAACTTTATAAACTTGAAGTATTACCAACTTTTCAAAAACAAGGATTCGGGCAAATGCTTGTAAATCATGCGAAACAAATGCAATTTCCTATTAAAACGATAGCGCGTATTCATTCATCTGGTTTTTGGGATAAATTAAGTTTCAACCCCGTATCAGTAACTGATGGAGATTTTTATATTTGGCATCCAGAAACAAATTTGAATGCGGTTACAAACGAAGAATCGGCTTAATAAATAAATAAAAAAAACAGCTGTATAACAGCTGTTTTTTATTTCTTAAGCTTCTCTAACTTTTCATTCGAGCGAGCGTTGTTTCTTTCCACTACCATTACACTTCTTTTTTGATCGATATAATCAAGTAATGTTCTATACTCTTCCTCATATACTGATAATCGCTCCAGAAGACGCTCTCTTTCTGTTTGTAATGATTCAACTTGTTGTTGCAACACCGTTAAAGAGTTTTCATCTTTATAATTTTGCAAGAAGTCAATAACATCATTCAACGTAATTGACGTAGGTTCTAACACCTTCGTCTCTTTCACTTCATAATTTTCTACTTTACGAAGTTGCTTTGCTTCCTCAATACGTTCTTTATATTGCTTTCTTACGTAAGAATTCCATCTAAATCCACATGCTGCTGGTGTACGTGATAAATTTTTTCCCACTTCCTTAAAGGCAGAAAGTTGTGTTCCACCTTCTCGAATATGCCGGAGTACTACTTCTGCCAGAAGCAAATCTTCATCATCAGTCCAAGCATCTTGTCTTGTTGTCGCCATCTCTCTAGTCCTCCCTATGCATTTTTTATTAAGCATATGCAGTTACTAGAAAAGATAGAATACAACAACTAAAGATTAAGACAAAAAAAAATAAACGCAGAAGATATCTTCTGCGTTTATTTTCCCGCAATTACTTGCTGATTACTTCTTTACCTTTGTAAGTACCGCATGCTTTACATACACGGTGAGCTAATTTCGCTTCACCACAGCTTGGGCACTCTACCATACCAGGTACTGATAATTTGAAATGCGTACGACGCTTTCTTTTTACTGTTTTAGAAGTTCTTCTAAAAGGTACAGCCATTCTTCCCACCTCCTTAAAAGAAATAGTTATTTTCATATGAAGGCCTGAACCAGTCTTCCGATTATTTGTCAAAAAACTTTGCAAGTCCTGCCAATCTTGGATCAACAGTCTTTTCTTTGTCTTCTTCCGAAATCACTTGCCAGTCTTGACCTTGCGTCGGTGCTCCACCAGAAACATCATCACTGAAAATTTGCATTGGAATCTCCAAAAGTATATTTTCCTTGATTACGGGCAGTAAGTCAAGTACTTCTCCTTCTAAAGAATGAATTTCAGCTTCAGTTTCAAATTCTTCTTGTGAAGTTTGGAACACCTCAGTTGTTTTAATGTCAAATGGTAATGTCACATCTACTAAAGAGCGAGAACATGGTAAAACCATGCTTCCAGTTATATGTAGATGAAACGTAAACTTACCGGAGCCAAAATCAACTCTTCCCATTACATGCACAGGATTAATTTCACGAATATCTTTCTCGACCTCTTTTAGCTCACTTACATCTACCATCTCATCCAATGTCAATCCTTTATTTCTCAATTTATTCAATTGATGGATGGACCATTTCATATCATATCACCTCAAGGCAACAAACAAAATTATAGCTAGCCATTTTATATTTGTCAATGTTTTTTCTTTACACTATAATGAAGTCATCATAGTAAATAATATATAGAGTATCACGTTTTTCAAAAAGATGCTACATCGAAAGGAGAGATTACCATAAAAGCTGGTGGTATTGTTGTTGAATATAACCCTTTTCATAACGGTCATCTTTATCATGTGCAACAGACAAAAAAGTTAACACAATCCGATATAATAATTGCCGTTATGAGTGGTCCTTTTTTACAGCGTGGTGAGCCCGCACTCATTTCCAAATGGTATCGCACTAAAATGGCCTTAGCAAACGGCGTAGACCTTGTTGTAGAGCTTCCATACGTCTTTGCAACACAAAAGGCTGAAACCTTCGCAAATGGTGCTATTTCCATTTTAAATGCCCTACGTGTTTCTGAAATTTGTTTCGGTAGTGAGGATGGACAAATCAAAAACTTTTATAATACCATCTCCGTACAAAAAAACGAAGAAGAGACTTTTAACTGCCTTGTAAAACAATTCATGGACGCTGGTAATAGTTATGCAAAAGCAACATCAGATGCTTTCTCACACATTTTAACATCCGAAAACAACATTGATATGTCACAACCAAATAATATTTTAGGCTTCCAATATATGAAAGCAATTCTGTCACAGAATAGTTCTATACAAGCTCAAACTATACAAAGATTTGCCTCTCATTATCATGATGAAACATTTAATGACCAATATATTGCAAGCGCGACAAGCATCCGAAAACAACTCTTTAGCGAAGAAGGATCATTTACAACAATTGAACCTTTTCTCCCACAGTCAACCACTTCGCTTTTAGCAAATTACAAACAAAACTACGGGATATTACATAATTGGGAACAATACTTTTCATTTTTTAAATATAAACTCATGACGATGTCTCCAGGGGACTTACGACATATATATGAAATAGAAGAAGGTTTAGAGCATCGTATTTTATCAAAAATACAAAACAGTTCCTCCTTCTATTCATTCATGGAAGCATTAAAAACAAAACGTTATACATGGACTAGATTACAAAGAGCTTGTACACACATTTTAACAAACACAACAAAAGAGGAAATACGTAGCGCAAATATAGAACAACACGCACCATATATCCGCCTGTTAGGCATGTCACAAAAAGGACAAACTTATCTTTCAAAAAACAAGAAAAAAATCGAACTTCCAATCCTTACTCATACAAAAACATTTGACCATGCCGCTTTAGATATAGAGAAAAAAGCAAACTCTGTATATTTCTCCATCATGCACGAACCGTTACGCACGCAACTATTAAAACAGGATATAACACACCATCCTATTCGCTATGATGAAACAACTACAAAATTCCTATAAAAAAACCTCTCTATTTCAGAGAGGTTTTTTCCTTATCCATCTTTTCTAAATATGTTAACGCATCATCCAGCGTATCCACTGGTATAATTTTCATTTTTGTTTTAATATCCTTTGCAGTCTCAAGTGCATCTTTATAGTTCGATTTCTCCGCACCTTTTTCATTTGGCGCAAAGAACACTTCAGCCCCGGCATCGCTAGCAGCCACCACTTTTTGATTTATACCACCAATTGGGCCCACTTCTCCTTTTTCATTAATTGTACCTGTTCCAGCTATCTCATGTCCTTTTGTTAAGTCTTCTTCCACAAGTTGATTATATATTTCTAATGTAAACATTAAACCTGCGGATGGTCCACCAATTTCATGAGAATTAATTTTCACTTTCGGATCGACCACTAATTCTCTTTCCGTAACGATAGAAACACCTATACCGACACGTCCATTTCCATTAGGAATCGTCTTTACATTTAAATTTTCTTTCAATTGTTTTCCATTTCTCATGTACTCAATACTTACAGCATCGCTTTCTTTTTTCCCAGTCATATATTCAATAAATTGCTCCGTCTTTTCAAATGTTTTTCCGTCAACAGCTATAATAACATCACCAAGCTTAAGCTTTCCTTCTGACGGCATTCCTTTTGCCACACCAGCAACTAATACACCTTTATTTTCAAAAGAAACAGAGCGATTTGCACGTTTATATGCATTATAAATTGCGGCATTTTGTGAATCTTTCATCGCATAATTTTGGCGAAATTGATATTCTTCATCACTCTCACCTTTTTGCAATATTTCTTCCGCTTTCGAAATATGTGTATATTTATTAAACTGTGCCGCTATTAAATTCACCACATTTGCTGGCCCCATTGAAACCGTAACAAGCATAAAATCACCAGATTCTTTCGTTCCACCCTCAACTTGAACGTAAGGCTCTAATTTGGCAGCCATTCCTGGTTTTGTTACATAATACGGTAAACGTACGTAAACAAGTAACATCGCCAATATAACCCCTATTAAGATTGCATATATAAACCGAAAACGCTTAAACATTATGTTTCTCCTTCCACTGCTCAATTAATAAATAAATATTTGAAACATGTTTTTCCGCTTCTACTTCTCCAACTCGAATAATGTCTTCAATGTTCGTAAAAGCACGTGAACTAAATTGCTCTACAGCTGGTCGCATCATTAAATCCGATGCAATTTGCCGATTCATTACAAGCTCATGCTGCATAATTTCAATACTTTGCATGATTACGTCATAAATGGACGTAACATCTCCATTCACCTTAATTGGAGATACATCAACAGCGATAACAATATCGGCCCCTAACTCTTTCACAACCGATACTGGGATGCGATCAATAACTCCACCATCCACTAATAATCGTCCATCTATTTTTTCTGGTACAAACACTCCAGGAACAGATATGCTAGCCCTCACCGCATCTGCAACTGGCCCACTTGTAAAAACCACTTTTTCCCCCTTCAGTATGTCAGTAGCCACAACAGCCGTCGGGATATCTAACTCTTCTAAATTTTTATTATATGTAAACATTTTAATCATATCTTTGACACGTTTTCCAGCAATAAATCCCATTTTTGGTACCGTGAAATCTAAATAATACTTCCGCTTAAAAACAGATGCCAATTTATACAATCTTTCAACGTTACTACTTGCCGCATAAAACGTACCTATTAGCGCCCCCATACTACTTCCTGCAATCATATGAATAGGGATATCCGCTTCCCTTAAAACCTTTATTACACCAATATGAGCAAACCCTTTCGCTCCTCCAGACCCAAGCGCTAAACCAATCTTTGGTTCTTTCATTTTTCTCACCCTTTAATTTTTTTCATTCCTTTTTCATACTTATGGTCTAAATTCACTACGTATCCACGTATACTGAAATGAACGTTTTTTGGGACAAAGGGGGATTTACTTACATGTATGAAAAATGGAAAACCGCTTTCCTTACCATATCAACGCTATTTTTAACCTTTTCTCTTGTACTCCACCCCCAAGCCGCTTTGCAAGCTTCTATTCGCGGGTTAAATATATGGTGGGAAGTTGTATTCCCTTCACTACTACCGTTTTTCATCATTGCAGAACTTCTAATTAGTATCGGTGTTGTAAAATTTATTGGCGTTATATTAGAACCACTCATGCGCCCACTTTTTCGCGTTCCAGGGATAGGTGGATTTGTTTGGGCCATGGGAATGGCTTCTGGTTTCCCTGCAGGCGCCAAATTAAGCGCTAGACTACGAAAAAGCAATCTTTTAACTCAGATTGAAGCGGAGCGCCTCGTTTCTTTCACAAATTCTTCTAATCCACTTTTTATTTTCGGTGCTGTGTCTATCGGTTTTTTTAATAATCCGAAATTAGGAATTATATTAGCGGCTGCCCATTATTTCAGTAACTTTGCCGTCGGATTAATTATGCGTTTTTACGGACATAATACCGCTTACAAAAATAATACACACACTACAAAAAAACGCCGCTTTCAAAACCCTTTTTTAATTCTTCACGAGACGCGCTTACAAGAAAAAAGGCCAATCGGTAAATTACTTGGGGATGCTATCGTTTCTTCTATTCAAACATTACTTATGATTGGCGGATTTATTATTTTATTCTCTGTGTTAAATAAAATGATTACTGTATTCCACATTACAGCAGCTCTTTCTTTTATTATGCAACATATTTTATCATTCTTCCAACTAAGTACGGATTTTAGTATACCTATATTATCAGGTATTTTCGAAATGACACTCGGAAGCCAAATGATTAGTCAAATAAATGAAACACCGCTCTTACAACAAGCTATGGTAACAAGCTTCATTTTAGCATTTAGCGGTCTTTCTATTCAGGCACAAGTTGCTAGCATATTAGCTGAAACAGATATCCGATTTAAACCCTATTTTTTCGCACGAATTATTCAAAGTATTCTTGCCCCTATTTTTACATTTGTATTTTGGACACCATTTTATGAGAAAGTGAGTTCTTTCTCACCTATACCAAAAGATATTCCTGTATTTTTATCCAAGCATCCTTCTATACTACATGAAATTTGGACATCTTTTATACATTACGGACCAATTTTTACATTATTTTGTCTATACTTATATATTATTTTATTATTTTTGCGCACGTATAAAGAAAAACCCCGTTCACTTTAACGGGGTTTGAAACTTTTCTTTTAAAGCACGCTCCACAATAGGAGGTACAAGATCTACTACACTTCCTCCATACCTCGCAACTTCTTTCACAATACTCGAGCTTAAAAATGAATATTGGTTGTTTGTCATAATAAAAAATGTTTCAATATTTTCATCTAATTTTCGATTCATAGAAGTAATTTGCATCTCATATTCAAAATCAGAAACTGCTCGTAAACCACGTAATATTGCATTTGCATTACGCATTTTTGCATACTCTACTAACAGCCCACTATGCGAATCTACTTTTACATTCGGGATATCCTTTGTCGCTTCTCGAATTAGTTCTAATCGCTCTTCAACTGAAAAGAATGGTTTTTTTGATGAATTGTTTAAAACGACTACGTACACCTCATCAAATACTTTTGCTCCCCTTTTAATAATATCCAGATGCCCAAGGGTAATTGGATCAAAACTTCCTGAAGAAATAGCTATACTTGTCATTCTGTCCCCTCACCTTCATACTTATAAATCGATATTGCAGTAATCCCATAATTCTCAGCTCGTACTTTCACAAGCCTGCCTATTGAATTAGGTAAAACCACATCATTACCATGCTCTGCCATAATTAATCCATCACTATGCAGCAATCCATGTTGATCCATTACACTAATTAAAGATACAATTTTTTGCTCTTTATATGGAGGATCTATTAATATAAGATCGAATGACATTTCACGTTTTATTAGCGCCTTTACTGCACGTTCCGCATCATTTCGATATACTTCAGCTTGTTCCTGTATTCTACAACTTTCTAAATTTTGATGAATTACTTTTATCGCTTTACTATCCCTATCAACAAAAATCGCTTTATCGATCCCTCTGCTCAAAGCCTCAATTCCAAGACCACCACTACCACCAAATAAATCAAGGGCAATACCACCATCAAAATAAGGACCTATCATATTAAAAATAGATTCTTTTACTTTATCTGTCGTTGGACGTGTTGTATTACCAGGAACCGCTTTAAGTGGGTGTCCTTTACATTTTCCTGAAACTACTCTCATCTGTTGTCACTACCTTTATTTCAATCTATCGAGCGATTATACAAAGCCATTCCCACTTCGGTAACCGTTAACAAATTACATTCACCTAAATATCGGAAAACTCACCATCAAATAACCGCTCATTATTTTTATGTATTCATCTCATCATTCACTAATATGAATCCAATATGTATATTAGTTCCACTTTATCTTTTTTATCCTATCACAAAATAAAAAAAAGAAAAATAAAAAGCCCAACATAAAATTTAATTTCATTATGTATATCTTCATTTAGATTGGACATAAATAATTATAACAACATCACCTTCGATGTTGTTGCCAACCGCGGAGAAGACTTACGTTTCCCCATAAGTTCTTCCTCCGGTTTCTCCTCTCCCTTTTCCTTCTTACTAGTACATGCTAGTATAAGAAGGGCCCTGCTATGCAGGGTTTTTTTTCTTTGTGTGCTTTTCATTTAAAAAGTGAAATGGTACAGTAAAAGAAAGAGGAGGAAAAAATATGATTCAACGCTTTATAGAACTCGGAGAAGGCTACTCTGATTTATATGAATTACTTGAAATTGCCAAAACAAATCAAGAACGTATAGCACATATGTTACAATTTGAAACGATAAAAAACGATAAAAAAGTGTGTTCGCTTGTTGTAATATTAAAACCAACTACTACTGGTGATTTCCAACCATTATACATATGTCGTGAAGGCATTCCTGTATTTGAAAATAAAAAAAGTAAACGTGTCATTTTATTTGAAGAAACGGCAGAGCAACTCGGAAAAAAAGTGGCTACTTTTACTGTAAAGCCATCTACAACTTTCCCAGAAAAAGAACTATTTTTTAATCATTTAATTGGCATTTTACGAATGAACAATTTCATTCCTCCGATGAAATAACACTTTATTTCAATTAAAAAATCCCCCGCTAAACTTAGCAGGGGATTTTTTCTATTAGCTATAATCGTATTCTTTTGCTCGATCAGGACGGGAATTTTCAAATTCCGTTTTTAAATACGGGCGATACGACTGTTCTATCTTTTTCACAAAAGGAAGTTTGTTCAACTTATGCATCATATGCTCAATTTGTTCCATGTCACAATATACTACAGCATATTTTAATCGTTTTGATATGTAATGTATGTTACCATATTTCCTTAAAATCTTGGCATGTTTCAATGAATGTAAATAAACAATCATACTTTGTCGTTGCCCGAACATAATCTTCTCCATCTTCTCCTTTTAAAAACATATATTTTATATTCTATGAAAACCAATCAGAAATTTATAACATTACAGGACAAACTCTGTATACGTTTTCTTCCAACTTCTAAAAAACGGGGTACATCACCCCGTTTTTTTACAACCACAACCTCCGCCAGTACCACAACCTCCACCACAGCCACCAGCATCAAAGAATGGATTTCCTGTTGGTACTTTAATGGAAGAAGACACTTCCGAACCGATTGCTACACTAACTTCATCTAATAACTTCTGCAAAGCAGTTTCTGCTCTTTTAAAAGCTGCAACCTTATCATGTAAGTCCACAGAACGCTTTAATTCTCTCATTTTCATTGATACGGTAGTGTAGTCAGGATGGTATTTTCCAAAACGCTGTACTTCCTCATACCGTTCTTTCATCGCTGTAAATTGCTGAATTAACGTCTGAAGTTCTATATCTTCATGTAATTCTCTATAATACTTACGATAATCTTCTGCTATATCTGAACAGATAATCGCTTTTGCAAGCTGCTCTGCCTTATCTAATATTAATACGCTTTCTAGCGTCGCTACAATCATGAGAGACACCTCCGAGTATCCATCATACCACATTTAGATTAGAACTACTAATTGAAGTGACTTACTCAAAAGAAAGATATAATGAAACTATTTTCACACTATATCCGTACACACTTATACATTAATATGTTCCGCTATATTATATTTAAGAACATCCCATTTCCCACTATTTTGTTTCACATAACTAATACACGCATTTTTTAATGGTGTCTTAAATGTAATTTCATCTGGTTCAATGGCATGTAAAATTGCTTTTATCGCGTGTGAGTGAGCAACAATAATAATACGTTTGCCAAAATGAGTTGTTGCAACATCTTCTAAAGCAGCAAAGCAACGAGCTACAATCTCTTCATCTTGCTCCATACCTTCTACTTTACCCTCAGCAATCAACTCTCTAACAGTCGCAACTGGCTTCCCTGAAGCTTCTCCAAAATTCCGTTCAACAAATCGATCATCTAATAAAATCGATTGTAATCCAGCCGCCTTTGCGATTTCATTAGCCGTTTCTTGCGCTCTAATTAACGGGCTACTTATAATGATATCCCACGTTTCTTCTTGTAAAGCAGCTGCACTTTGACTCGCTTGCTTCTTACCAACTTCATTAAGCGGAATATCTTCTCGCCCCTGAATAATTTCTTGAAAATTCCAATCAGTTTGTCCATGTCGTACTAAACAAATTTCCGTCATGCTGCAACTCCTTTTTAAATAATCAATCTCTATTGTAACAAAAGTCCTGCATGACGGACATATTTTTCACTTGCAATTAGGTTGCATTTTGTTGCTTCATATACTGAAACATATCAATCATGATCGAAGCAACAGCCAATTGATTTTGAAATTTTTCCACTTTATCTGGTATTGTTTTTTTGAAATGTTGCATCGCCGCTAACTCAAAAGCCTCTTTTTCTTCAGGATTTCGTGTTAATTTTCTATACCAGTACGGTTGCTCTCTAATATAGCGAGATAAATCCTCATCAGCCTTTATAAACTCCATAATTTCTGCTCTCATCATCTTTCCCCCCTAATCCTTTTGAAAGAAAAACGGGTTATTTTCTGAAGTACTTTGTTCTTGCTGCGTACGGTTACCTTGAAATTGCTGAATAACTTGTTGCACGCTCCCAATAGCACTCGTCACATTGGCTAAATGGTTCTGCATTTGTTCCACGTCCAACTTTTTAAAAAAAGAAAGCATTTGCCCCATCACATCAGCAGTTTTTTCCTCTTCAGTTCGATTATCTTTTTCTTTTTTATTTTCTTTTACCGAAGAAAACGCAGGCGCTCCATCCGGTCTATAAGTTGCCCATATTGGATCTTCTTCACCAAGTAAGTACCATTCTTCATAAAATTGTTGCCAAGTTTTGTGACCATTTCTAACCTCATGAACCATTTTAGGGTGATGGTTTACAAATTCTTTAAACTGTTGAACCGATGGATGTAACGGCCCTTTTGTTGTTGGCATAATCCTCACCTCTCCATGTATATCTACTATATAGTAAGAAAAAAAAGGCACATGGTTCGCCTATTTTCAGACGATTCATGCACCTTTTTTTCTGCTATTTGCATACGGTCAGATTCCCACCTACAATTCAGTGAATACGAAGTAACTAATTAGGTGATGTAACACCCCACCGCTTACAGTTTCGCTTTATTTTCGAATAAAGTTTTGTGTATAAAATTTATCGTATACACCAACACCTAATCCTGTAAATTGTTCATTTAATAAATTCTTTCTATGCCCCTCACTATTTAACCAACCTTGCACTGCCGCAATTCCATCACTATGTTGCGCCGCTATGTTCTCACCAGCAAGTTGAAATCCTACTTTCCCGCGCTGCAATCGATCTCCTAGCGTACCTAATGTAGGTGAGTCATGAGAAAAATAATTATTGTCTTTCATATCTTTACTGTGACCAACAGCAACATCTGCTGTTTCCTGATCCCATGTTAATAATGATAATTTATGACGACTTCGAATGATATTTGTTAAATCAAAAATTTGTTGCATATTCCCATTTTCTACTTGTTTTATTTTTTCTGGAGTCAATGGTTGTTCTGCTATTAATTCACCTGAATAAACGAGCTGATACGGTCTTTGGCGTAATAATGTTTCATCATCCATATAACGAACACCCACAAGCTCATGTGTAAATTGATCAAAATACAATTGCGCCCATCCATCTTCTACAGGTATTAACGGTTGTTCCATGACTTCGGTATCAGATAGTTCAAATTGATAACTATTTTTCCCTCTTTTTAACGCAATTTCATGCGAAGGCGGACTTTTTTTATATACTTCTTCATATTTTTCATTTATATAATAAGGTGGAACCTTAACTTGTTCACCAGCAGCATACGCCGTTACAACTTTACGTTCAGAAACTCCAAATTGAGCATACTGAGTTAAATCCTGATTGTATACCCACCATTCATATCCGTATGCAGACGGCTCTATTCGAGAGGGTTCTCCCCACTTCGCCAATAAATTTTCAGAGTCTTCACCAATCATATTTAAAACAGTGTCTGAGGAGTCTTCCTTAATTTGCTTTTTCTTTTTCACAATTTTATTTTCTTGCTTTGATTGAGATGGGGTTAATATATATTGTGAAACGAGTAATTTTCCGTATAAATCAACAGCTAAAATTAAAAATGTAATCATTACGATACGCAATAATTTCTTCAAACGATATACCTCCTGAACAAAACATAAAATTGAGATATACACAAATCCTTTTCTTTCTTTTTGTGTGTACCGTACTCTTTTCACTATATCATATTTTCGTGAAAAAAGTCTGGATTATCCCTTTTCTCTCAATATGAATTGCACTTTCTTATTATTCATACTATTATAAAAATAATGGTGTAACATTAAAAAAGGAGGTATTATATGCAATTTACAAATACGAAATTTAATGGAGCCGTCGTTGAATTAACTCTTTTAACTGAAATCATGGAAAACAACCACTTCGTACTTGCTGGACAGTGGGATTATGAACGGGTTACATACGATTATAAATTTGAAATATTAAAGGATATTTATTATTTACGAGTGCAAGGAGTTGCTGTTGAAGGTGACATCGGCAGTAGACACGCTGAAGTAAAACTACTCCCCCCCTTATTAGGAAAACATTATTATCCTCACGGCGTTGAATATGGCGATGATGAGACTTTCCCAACGAATGTACTTCAAAAAAGTGAACAACTCCTACAAAATGTCGAAAAAGAGTTAAAAGAACTTCAAATTATTGATTAACAAAAACAAGCGCATCAATATGATGCGCTTGTTTTATTTCCCTTCCCTAAGAATGAATCGTTTTTTTTACTGGATATCCATAAATAGATCCATCTTTTACTTTAATCTCATCTTCCCAAGGAACCTTATATTTACCTTCAGCTAAATCTTTTATAAACGTATATGGGTTTTCTTTCACCCCACCAGGAGTTGCTACATATCCTCTTGAACCTAGATTATATATATTATTTTCTAATCCCCATCCTAATCTAGCCTGATCTGCTAGTTCTGGATATACTTCAGCAGTAACAATCTCCCAAGGATTTCGATGCCCCTGTACTAAAGTAGTCCCATCAAAATTACATACTTGTCCTTCACCAAAGTAATAAAATACACCATCATAACCCGCTAAGTTTACCGACAATGTATACATTAAATTCTGCCATGCATTTGAACGATTGGTTAGCATCCATTGTTCACTAACTTGTGTGCTATATCCAGAAATACGAATCAAGACATTTGCACCTTTATAGGCCGCTTCACGAGCTACTTCAGGGAACATGCCATCATGACAAATACAAACAGCTAATTTACTTCCTCCAGGTCCAACACAAACAGGTAAGCCTAAATCTCCAGCTTTCCAAGGCTCGACTGGTACCCAAGGATTTAGCTTACGATACTTCAAAATCATTTATGATGATAGGTAAGGCTTTGATGTAATCTCCACCTTTTCCCCCACCTCACACCGTACGTGCTAGTTTCCTAGCATACGGCGTTCCATCGTTTCCAACTGACTTTAAAATCAAATTATGTTACTATCGGTTCATTTCCAGCTTTAGTTCTTAGCACATTCAGTTTATCCATTTGTTTCTTGTTAAGTTTAAAAGACCGAAGGTAATGTGTAATCTTATTAAGATTCGTCATGTGAATCAGTTTGTGTATAAACCAATCTACAATTACCAAGTTGTTGTACTTGTCATCCCCACCTTGTTTAATGGGAACAATGTGATGACAATGAACACGTTCAATACCAATTTCCTCACCAGTTACATAACACTTACCATATTGAGCAACGTATTTTGATATCCTATTATCGTTGTACTCAATACTTTTATTCTTCGAATAAGTCCTCATAACTTGGTTGAGAACATCCTTAGGTATTGCCTTAAGATTACTATGTACTTTATTACGCCCCGTTTCCGTATAGTTACAGATAACCTGCGAAAAATTCCACGGGTTTTTATGATGTATTCCTGTAACTGGTAAGAGTGGAGTGTTCTGTACAGCGTAAATCTTAGTGTTGGGTTGTATTCCTTTGGTCTTCCTTTTAAAATTCACAGATGTTTCACAGAACTTCATGTGCTTCATATTGTTTCTAAGTCTGGTTCTTATGACTCTTCGCAGAGAGTAATTTACCTCCGTTAAATCCATGTAAATTGTAACCGCATATTTAAAGTAATTTTGTATACCAAGAAGGGTTGAATTAAATTGAGTAACTTTCTCTGAAGTCGGCTCCTTTTGAATTCCTTTGATTCGTTCTTTTAGTTGTCTTTTAGCTTTTGTAATAGCTTTGTCGGACATACTGGTTTTTGCAATATATCCAAATTTAGCTTTACCTTGTTTAACCACTTTGATTTTGAATCCAAGGAAAACTGACGAGTTTTTCTTGAGATTAACCACTTTGGACTTTTTGGGGTTAATTTCTAATCCCAAGCGGGATTTGAGAAAATCAACTGTCGCATGATAAAAGCGTTGTGCTTCATCATAAGTCCGACACATTATTTTGAAGTCATCCGCGTATCTCACTACATAACCACATTTTAGATTCGTGTACTTCCTAGCATATTGTCGAAACCCTAAATGCCGAGTAGAGATTCTGTGAGGTTTGTAGGTTTCCCATTGGCTACTTATCCACCAATCAAGTTCATTTAGAACAATGTTGGAAAGTAAAGGAGAAATAATTCCTCCTTGCGGAGTACCCTTATTGGGAATACCCTCTCCTTCTATCTCAGATTTAAGGATTTTTGAAATAACACATAGAAGTGATTTGTCTCTTATTCCCAGAGTCCACATTTGCCTTAATAGCTTTTTGTGGCATACATTATCAAAGAACCCCTTAATGTCAATATCAACACAGTAGTTTTGGTGACCTATGTTAATAAGACTTACAACTCTACTTAGTGCATGGTGTGTACTTCTGTTCGGTCTAAATCCATAACTATGGTTATGAAACTTAGCTTCACAAATAGGTTCCAATACTTGGAGGATAGATTGTTGTACTAATCTGTCCCAAATTGTTGGAATCCCCAGGGGTCGCTTCTTATCACTGCCCTCTTTTGGGATAAGGACTCTTTTAACTGCTTGTGGTTGATAGTTATTTAATCGTTTTCTAACTTCATGAATAATCTTTGTATCGTTTAGGTGCCAAATATCTTTAATGGTTAAATTGTCAACTCCAGCCGTGTTACTCCCCTTATTAGTTTTGATGTTGCGGTATGCTAATCTAATATTTTCTTCCGAACCGATAATATCAATTAATTTATAGAAATTGTTACCATTAAGGCTATTAGAATATAACTCATCATACTTTCTTTGCATGTCGTAATATTCACTGTGCCTTAGTTTAGTTTTCTTTAACATGGGCTGTAACCTCCCCTTATTTACTGGAGGTTTACATCTCTTTAGTCTTACTCGAAACCATGTCAACCATAAGTAACAGTCAGTTTTCAATCGACTAGTGGCTATCCCTCCACGTTCATTACACGTTTCATAGGTACTGTGCCACCACTTTCACTGTCATAAACCTAGGTTATACAATTTACAATTGTTTTCCCTAGAACCACTTCATCGGAAGCAAGCCCTCAGTGTTGACAGCTTACCACGTTCCGTCATTCCTATCTGTGCATATACCGTTAGGTTTCTCCTATGAGCCTGCTACCTTGATATTGCCTGTAACAATATATGGACTTTCATAAAGGCGAGTTTTACTCATCCACAGTAGCGACACTAATTGTGTCAGTAAGCCTTTCGACTTACTTCCGATATAGACCCGTACCATCAGAGATTCGTCCGCACATACCATACTCTATTGGTTCATAGTGCATACTAACCATAGGTAATTTATAGACTTCCGGTTTATAGGTTACACCACCCACCTCTGAGTGACTTTCGTATCCTATAGGATTACGGTAACTCTCAACCGACTTCACCGAGCTTCATACAGTTCAGTTCTTGCTAACTTCACTGCATGTCGGAGTATTAAAGGAAGCCCTTCAAGGCGTTACCCTATCATTTGACTTCTTGGAATGACAGTTCACTGTTGAACTGTAAGTTCGACAATGCCTAAGCTTTTCACTTAGGAACGTGTCGCACCACCTTGTGGATCAATAATAACTGCTGTATTATATGGCTCTCCACCACCAGGATTTTTTTCCATTATCGAAAAAACACCATATACTTTAGATTCTTTACATGCCTCAGCAAATAAGTCGGTTTCTGGCCCAGGCACTGTACATAAAAATTCTTCTGTGGTCCATTTTTTTGTATTGAGCCCTTGTGTACTATATTCAGGAAATACTATTAATTCTAATCCAGGATAACCTGATTTGGTCGAATGAATTGTTTTTATGATTTGTTGAATTTGTTTATCAATGTCCGCACGTGACTCTACTACTGGTACTGGATATTGAATTAGTGCTGTCAAAAAACCACTAATCGGCTTTACCATACTTCCACTACTACCCATTAAAATTCCCCCTTAAAATAGTTCGTGTTTATTAAAGATAACAATATATATTTGTAACTCTCTAAAAAACTTGCACTACATATGGAATTATTACGCATGAAAGCTAGTAGTAAATTTTATATCCACTTTTAGTACACGCCTACACTAACTTAACATAAAAAGTCAGAAAATTCAACCTTCTTAAAAGGAGCTAAAACTAAAAAGAAAAAGCGCATGGAATCCCATACACTTTTTCACTTAGTCTGTAAATACGGCGGCAATTGTTGCAACTGCTCCTTATCCTTTTCACGTTCTCTACGTGCCCACCTAAAGAATACATAGCCTATAATTGTACCGTACACTATTTCCTGGACAATTTTCATTATGATACCACCAGTTTGCTGGTCTTGTACAACTGGCATCCAGTGCAAAAATTCTGGTCCCGTTATATTTAAATCTGATAAAGTGCCCGCTGGTACACATAGTTCCATCGCTTTCATCCAAGCAGCCGGATCCGTATACGTTGCAAATAACGGGGCTGTCGCAAAAATGATTAACGCACAAGCAGGCGTTAATAATATACCGTTAGCAAACATATAACCAAGTTTCTTTATATCACTTAACGTTTGATATTCTGGTAATGGATTTAACATCGGCCACCACATCATAATTGCTGTAAAAAACAATATAGCTAAACAAATAGGATGAGCTATTTGACTTTGTTTTACTGTATCAAAAACAACTGGTAAATGATAAAAAGAAAACAGGCCGTTAAATACAAACAACGCAATAAGTGGTTTAGCAAATACCTTTAATATAATTTGAACGAACTTAAAAGAAGTAATGTAACGATATAACCAAATCGGTATACCAAGCAACAGTAACGGTGGAACTGCAATATACATGACTGCCATTTCAAACATATGAGCACTAAATATAATATGGCCAATTAAATCAATAGGCCCTCCCTTTACAAAATACAAAAGAACAATACCAGTCGTAAAATAAAAAATTTGCTTCTTACTTACCTTCGTCGCATTTTCAAATCGCATTCTATATGGACCAATAATTAAGAAGTACCCAATAAGAATCGACAGCATAAATATTAAAAAGATTGGACTCCATAAAGCCTGAAATCCAAATATCCACAAGTTACTCATTTTCACACCTACCTTCGTAAGGTTATCCATAATATGAAGAGGGAGCTGTGACAACACAAGCTCCCTTATTTTTCACTTTTCAAATCCAGACGATTGTCATAAATGCTAAAATTGTAATTAACCCTATTAGCAGACCAGAGTATAGAAAGAAACTTGCTGCTTCATGTCCTTTATGACTCATATGCATAAAATAATACAATTGAAAAATTACTTGTACCACTGCTAATAGTAAAATAAATGGAACAGAGAAAGTCGGACTAAAAGTTTTTGGATACGCCACTGCTACAAATGCAACTAATGTTAAAAAAATCATTAATGCAAACGTAATAACTTGATGCTTCATTTCCTCCGCACTTTTTCTCTTCCGATAAACAAGATCAACTTTAGGATTATTCGTTTGCTTTATCGCCATTGTTTATCCCACCATTCCCATTAAATATACTACAGTGAAAATAAACACCCAAACTACGTCAATAAAGTGCCAATAAATCGATGCAACATAAAACTTTGGTGCATTGTATAAATTTAGACCTCTCTTCGCATTTCTAAAGATTAATGTTAAAATCCAACATAACCCAAACAATACGTGGAGTCCATGTGTACCAACAAGAGCATAAAACGCAGAGCCAAACGCACTACTTCTCATAGTATGCTTAAATTCATGTGTATAATGATAAAACTCATATATCTCAAACCCTAAAAACCCTAAACCTAGCAATACAGTTACTAGTAACCAAAGTTGCATTTTCTTAAAGTTAAAGTTTTTCATGTGATACATCGCATATACACTCGTTAAGCTACTCGTTAATAAAAGCATCGTCATAATGAAAACGAGTGGCATTTGGAACATCTCTTGAGATGTTGGTCCACCATTTGTAGAATTCTTTAACGCTAAATATGTGCCAAATAAGGAAGCGAACAATACTGTTTCGCCTCCAAGAAATAACCAAAAACCGACAAACTTATTTTTCCCTTCAAGGGTTGCTTTTTCAGGCTCTGCTGGAAATGTTTCATTCGTTAATTTTTCATCTACATGCATTATGCCTTGCCCCCCTTATCATCTAAATCTTCTTTATGAATATGATATCCATGATCATCGATTACTGAACGTAGGAACATTGCGCCAAATGTAATGATTAAACCAATAATTGCTACCAATAACCAGAACTTATCTTTTCCACCCTGCATATACATTGCACCAAATGCCGCTATAAACAATCCAAAAGAAATGACAAATGGTGAAAACGAAGGATTTGGCATATGAATATCACCAACTGGTTCCGCTGCTGTCATCTCTTTATTACCTTCACGTTTTTCAATCCAAAACGGATCTAATCCGCGAACAAATGGTAATTGTTTAAAGTTATATTCTGGTGTCGGTGCTGGCATTGTCCATTCTAATGTACGTGCATCCCACGGATCACGACCAGCTTTTTCTTTTGATACTGTCGTTTTAATTACATTGAATAGAAGAACAATAGTCCCAAGAGCCATAAACACCGCTCCAATAGAACTAATCATATTCCCCATTTCCAACCCTTGCCCTTCAAGATATGTGTAGTAACGGCGTGGCATACCAATCAAGCCAAGGAAATGCTGAATAAAGAACGTTAAATGGAAACCAATAAAGAATAGCCAAAACGTTATCTTTCCTAATGTTTCATTTAATACTTTATTAAACATCAGTGGCCAATAATAATGAGCTCCTGCAAGTAAACCAAATACAACACCGCCAACGATTACATAATGAAAATGTGCTACTACGAAATAGTTATCATGAAATTGATAATCAGCTGGTGCAGATGCTAGCATAACCCCTGTAACTCCACCCATTACGAATGATGGAATGAAAGCTACTGCCCACATCATTGGTGTCGTAAAACGAATACTTCCGCCCCACATTGTAAAGAGCCAGTTGAATATTTTGATACCAGTCGGAACCGCAATCGCCATTGTTGCAACTGAGAAAATAGCATTAGCAACTGGACCAAGTCCAACAGTAAACATATGATGCGCCCATACCATAAATCCTAAAAATCCAATTAATACAGTCGCAAACACCATCGATGAATAACCAAACAATCGTTTTTTCGAAAATGTCGCGAAGATTTCTGAGAATATTCCGAAAGCTGGGAGTATAAGAATGTATACTTCTGGATGACCGAAAATCCAGAATAAATGCTCCCATATAATTGTATTCCCACCCAATGCTGGATTAAAGAAACTTGTTCCAAATAAACGATCTAACATTAAAAGTCCTAATCCTACAGTTAACGGTGGAAAAGCGAATAATATAAGCGAAGATGTTACAAATGTCGTCCATGTAAACATCGGCATACGCATATACGTCATTCCTGGCGCACGCATATTAATAATGGTGACAAGGAAGTTAATCCCTCCAATTAATGTACCAATACCTGAGATTTGCAAACCGAGTACATAGAAATCAACACCATGACCTTTAGAAGCTAAAGCTAAAGATGCATAAGATGTCCATCCTGCATCAGGTGCTCCACCTAAAAACCAACTTAAATTTAAAAATACTCCACCAAAGAAAAATAACCAAAATCCGAGTGAATTCAAAAACGGGAACGCTACATCACGTGCACCAATTTGAAGTGGTACAGCGGCGTTCATAAATGCAAACACGAGTGGCATAGCTGCGAGGAAAATCATTGTTGTACCGTGCATCGTCAATACTTGATTATAAGCATCCCCAACAAGAAAAGCGTTGTTAGGAATCGCTAATTGAAGGCGAATAAATAGAGCTTCTATTCCGCCTATTACAAAAAACAATCCACCTGCAATTAAATAGAGAATGGCAATCTTTTTATGGTCTACTGTCGTTAAATAATCCCATATGACAGCACCCATCCCCTGTTTTTTTGCTACAGAACTCACGTTTTCAACCTCCCCTTCGCGAATAATCCCTCTTTACTTTTCAACTTTTAACGTTTGTAAGTATGCATTTAATGCATCAATTTGATCATCCGTTAAGTTGCCATATTTGCCAGTCATTTTGTTTCCTGGCTTCATATTTTCAGGATCTTTCAGCCATTTTTTTAAGTTTTCTTCATTGTTTTCGGCAATACCGGCAACCATATCGCGATCCGCAAAGTTTGCTAAGTTTGGTGCGATACGAGCGGAAGGTGGTCTACTATCATTAGATCCAACTGCGTGACAACCAATACAGCTTTTATTAAATATTTCTTGGCCCTCTTGCGCCTTTGTTGAAGCTACTTCTTTCTTCCCATCAATCTTCTTCATATCAGCAAGCCAATTTTTGTACTCGCTTTCATCTAAAGCTTTCACTTTAAATTGCATTAAAGAATGTGATGGGCCGCAAAATTCTGTACAAAAACCATTATAAGTGCCCGATTTATCTGCCTTTAACCACATTTTGTTCACATTGTCTGTATTTGTATCCATTTTCCCAGCTAAAGATGGAACCCAAAATGAGTGTTTAATATCGGCACCCTTCAAATTTAAATACACTTTCTTACCTGTGGGGATGACTAAATCTTGCGAAGTTACTATCTTTTCTGATTTATAAGAAAATTCCCACCAATAAAGATTCGCTGTTACATCAACAACGATAGTATCTTTATCAATATTCTTTTTCTCCATCGCACTTACATCAGCAAGTTTGAATGTATATGTAACCGTTGGAACAGCTAAGATTAGTAAAAGAATAATCGGAATAACTGTCCATATAATTTCTAGCTTGTGATTTCCTTCAACTTGCTCTGGAATATAATCTTCCTGACCTTTCTTTTGTCGGAAACGCACAATTACATACAAGAAAATAATAGTAACTACTAGTACTACTCCTACCATGATTGCACTCGCCAGTAGAAGTAAATCATATTGCATTTTTGCTACTTCTCCTTGCGGAATTAAAGTAGATTGAAAGGCTTTACCGCATCCCCCTAACAGTAAAGCCAGCAGTGAAACGAACGAAAGCAGTCGCCACTGTTTCTTCATACAAACAACCCCCACTTTCCTTGTGAATTAGATTGTACTTTATAGTTAAGTAAAGTAAATCTCAACGTAAAGAAATCCAATTATGTCGTTGTCTTAGAAGAATGTAACTACAATCATTGATACAAATAAGATTGTTAAATAATTTAGGGAATAAACAAACATTTGCACGGACCATTTTATGTCATCTTTCTTACGGAATCCATAAAATCCTAAAACGATCCATCCGATGTTAAGCAGTGTTGCAATTACCATAAATGTTATCCCTAGTCCACTCATATAAAATGGTAGTGGTAATAAACATACTGTCCAAATCATAATTTGGCGTTTCGTAATTTCAAATCCATGAACTACAGGAAGCATTGGAATTCCTGCATTTCGATATTCATCAACACGTTTCATCGCTAATGCAAGGAAATGTGGGATTTGCCAAATAAACATAATTAAAAATAACATCCAAGCAATTGGATGACCTAAAGATGGATCGATTGCTGCCCATCCAATTAAAGGTGGAACTGCACCAGATATACTACCTACAACAGTATTTAGTGTATACTTTCTCTTTGTCCATAAACTATATAGAACAACATATGTGAAAGCACCAATAAATCCCATTAAGACTGCCATTGGTGTTGTTAATAATAAAAATACAAAACCAAGAAGTAATATGACTAGTCCAAATGTAAGTGCAAATCCTGGTTTATACTTTCCAGTAACCGTTGGACGGGTCTTTGTTCTTTCCATTAATGGATCGATGTCTCGATCAATGTAGTTGTTTAAACAACATACCCCTGCCATAACTAATCCAGAACCAACGATTGTAAAGAATAACTTATCCAGATTGTCCATTACACTTAATCCATTAAAGTGTAATGCCAACCAAAATCCTGTAAATACAGTAAGTGTATTTGAGTTTACAATCCCCATTTTAACGAGTGCTTTTAAATCTTGTATCCGAGTTGTTTCCGGTACACTTGTAACAGCGGACTCATCATGCAGCTCACTTGTTGCATGGTTCATCACTCTAACCCCCTCTTAAAACTTTCATCTTTCTTTTTGCGCCTATTTCAAATGAAATAATTCGCTTCTATATAGCAATATTATTACAGTAGAAACATTGTTAACCCATTCTACTACTAATCTACGCCCATACTCCAATATATTAAATCATATTTCCCGAACATTTTGTGAAGAAAACATGAACTTTTTGTGTCGAATATAAAAAACTTCATTCTGACTTGTCCTTATCATAACATGATGTTACCTTCTATAATAAACTATTTTATCCTATTTAACACGTATTCTCCCCATTTCTTTTCAAAACAGCCTATTTTTCACCTAAATTTTTCCTTACGAACCCTGTTTTTACACCTTTTTTCTCCCCCTTTCCTTTCCCCTCCATTTCTTTGCTATTTTATTATTTTTTATATATCATAGGAACTAGCGCGTTTTATTCTATACATAATGGAATGAAAATATTTCGCAATAACTTCATAGCAGAAAGATGGTGAAAGAGATTGCAACGCTTTATTAAATGGTTAGCAGTCATTACAAGCCTTGATTTATTAATAGTTTTATTAGGAGGCGCTTTAGTTACAAAAACAGGTTCTGGTCAAGGTTGTGGTAAATCATGGCCACTTTGTAACGGTGAATTTGTTCCATCTAATTTATCAATGGAAACTATTATTGAACTTAGCCACCGATTAACATCAGGATCAGCTGGAATTCTTGTCACTCTCCTTTGTATTTTGTCCTGGAAATATTATAAACATGTGCGTGAAACAAAAACGTTAGCAATTTTATCCTTCGTATTTTTAGTTGCACAAGCATTAATGGGAGCAGCAGCAGTTGTTTGGGGACAAATGCCAGCTGTACTTGCTATCCATTTCGGTATTTCCTTAATTTCATTTGCTTCTGTCATTTTATTAACGTGTCTTATCTTTGAAATTGACCAAAAATTTGATGCACGTTCTCTTATTATGGACAAAAAAATGAAATTTCATATTTATGGTGTAACAATTTACAGTTATATCGTCGTCTACACAGGTGCTTTAGTACGTCACGAACGAGCTAGCTTAGCCTGTCCAGACTTTCCTTTATGTAGCAAAAACAGACCTATGCCAACTCAACTACATGAATGGGTTCAAATGGGCCATAGAGTTGCAGCAATGTTAATTTTCGCTTGGATACTTTACGCGATGATTCTCGCTATTCGTCATTACAAACAGCAACCTGTAGTATATTGGGGATGGATCATTTCATTTATCCTTGTTACACTTCAAGCTGTAGTAGGAATTTTAGTTGTATTTACAAACGCTAGTTTAGCAATGGCATTGTTACATTCTCTATTCATTTCTTGCTTGTTTGCCGTACTATGCTATTTAGTTATGTTAGGAACAAGAAGTAAAATGAATGCAAAAGAAGCCGGATCAACTTCTAAACAAACAAAATAATTTAAAACTAAAATCCCTTGCCAATTCGGCAAGGGATTTTTTGCAATAAAGAAAAGAGCTGTATTTACACAGCTCTTTTCTTTATTTTAGTGATCTAATTCAATAAGTAAATCACCCGTTTGAATTGCATCACCATCGTTAACATATACTTTTTTCACTTTACCATTGAACGGCGCTTGAACTGTCGTTTCCATTTTCATCGCTTCTGTAATTGCCATAGAATCGCCTTTTTTCACTTCATCGCCTTCTTTTACAACTACTTTAATTACCGTTCCTGGCATTGTTGCACTAATGTGATTTGGATTTTCACGGTTTCCTTTCACACGTTGTGCAACTGTTGCTTTCACACTCTCGTCTTTCACGACAATTTCACGTGGTTGACCATTAAATTCCAAGTAAAGGACACGATTTCCATCCGGCTGTGGTTCTCCAATTGATACAAGTTTAACCATCAATGTCTTACCTTGTTCAATTTCCACATCAATTTCTTCACCTAGTCTCATACCATAGAAGAATGTCGGTGTATCAAGTACAGATACATTTCCATAAAGCTCAGCAACTTTTTCATAGTCCATAAATACTTTTGGATATAATGCATATGCAACTACATCAAAAATTGTTACTTCGCGTCCAAGTTTATGGAATAATTCTTCTTTTAACGCGTCGAAATCTACTGGCTCTAGTAGTTCACCTGGTCTTACTGTTAACGGCTCTTTCCCTTTTAAAATAATCTTTTGCAATTCTTTCGGGAAACCACCGTACGGTTGACCTAAATCACCAGAGAACATTTCAACAACAGATCCAGGGAAGTCCAAAGCATGTCCACGCTCTAAAACATCTTGTTCTGTCAGGTGGTTTTGAACCATAAATAACGCCATATCGCCAACAACTTTTGATGATGGTGTTACTTTTACAATATCTCCAAACATGTCATTCACACGACGGTACATTACTTTCACTTCATCAAAGCGATCTCCTAAACCAACCGCCTTCGCTTGTTGCTGAAGATTACTATACTGTCCACCTGGCATTTCATGCATATATACCTCTGTGTGAGGTGCATTCATACCACTTTCAAACGGTGCATAGTATTTGCGTACATCTTCCCAATAATGAGATAGCTTTTCTAAAGAATCGATATTAACATCTGGTTGTCTTTCATTTCCACCTAGTGCATAGAATAATGTGTTCGCACTCGGTTGTGACGTTTGACCAGCCATAGAACTCACTGCTACATCGACAATATCAACACCTGCTTCAATTGCCTTCGTATACGTTAATATACCATTTCCACTCGTATCGTGCGTATGCAGGTGAATCGGAATCGATACCGTCTCTTTTAATGCTGAAACTAAATCATATGCTGCGTTTGGTTTTAGTAAGCCAGCCATATCTTTAATACCTAAAATGTGAGCTCCCGATGCTTCCAACTCTTTTGCTAAGTTTTTATAATAATTCAAATCATATTTACTACGTAATGGATCATGAATATCTCCTGTGTAGCACATTGTTGCTTCTGCAATTTTACCAGTATCTCGTACAGCATCAATTGCAACTCTCATACCTTCTACCCAGTTTAAACTATCAAAAATACGGAACACATCAATGCCTGCTTGAGCAGAACACTCCACAAATTTTTGAATTAAATTATCTGGATAGTTTTTGTAGCCAACTGCGTTTGACGAACGTAGTAACATTTGAAATAAAACGTTCGGCATTTTTTCACGAAGATCTAGTAATCGTTCCCATGGATCTTCTTTTAAGAAACGATACGCGACATCAAACGTTGCACCGCCCCACATTTCAGCTGAGAATAGGTTTGGTAACATTCTCGCTGTTGGCTCTGCAATTTGATGTAAATCTTTTGTACGAATACGAGTTGCAAGTAATGACTGATGTGCATCACGGAATGTTGTATCCGTTAAAAGTACACGGTTTTGATCCTGTACCCATTTTACTAATCCATCTGCTCCACGCTCGTCCAAAATTTGTTTCGTTCCATTTTGGATTGGCTCTGAATGTTTTAAACATGGAATACGAGCATCTGGGAATATTGGCTTTTCTTTTTTCCCTACTCCTGGGAAGCCATTTACTGTTACTGAACCAATATAATTTAACATTTTCGTTCCGCGGTCTTTACGTTTCGGGAATAAGAATAGTTCAGGTGACACATCAATAAACGAAGTATCATATTCTCCTGATAAGAAGTTTTTATGTTTTACTACATTCTCTAGGAATGGAATATTTGTTTTAATACCACGAATACGGAATTCTTTTAAGTTACGTTCCATTTTTGCAGCAGCTTGCTCAAAAGTAAGTGCCCAAGTTGTAACTTTTACAAGTAAAGAATCGTAGTATGGTGTAATAACTGCACCTTGGAAGCTATTTCCTGTATCAAGACGCACACCAAAACCACCGCCTGATCGATACGCCATAATTTTTCCTGTATCCGGCATAAAATTATTTAGTGGGTCTTCAGTTGTTACACGAGATTGGATTGCAAATCCGTGTACAACCACTTCCTCTTGCTTCGGCACACCTACCATTTTGCTATGTAATGAATGTCCATCAGCTATTAAAATTTGTGATTGAACGATATCTACTCCTGTAATCATTTCTGTAATCGTATGTTCTACTTGAACACGTGGATTTACTTCAATGAAGTAAAACTCATCATCTTTTACAAGGAATTCTACTGTTCCTGCATTTAAATAGTTTACATTTTTCGTTAACTTCACAGCAGCATCACAAATACGCTGACGCAAATCATCTGAAAGTGATACACTCGGTGCTATTTCTACAACTTTTTGATGACGACGTTGTACAGAACAGTCACGCTCGTATAAATGAACAACATTGCCTTCTTCATCTGCTAAAATTTGTACTTCTATATGTTTAGGTTTTTCAACGAATTTTTCGACGTAAACTTCATCATTACCAAAGGCTGCTTTCGCTTCTGATTTCGCTCGATTATATGATTCTCCTAATTCCTCACTAGTACGCACAATACGCATACCACGACCGCCACCACCAAGGGACGCTTTAATAATAATCGGGTAATCATACTTTTCAGCAAATTTTTCGACTTCTTCTAATGAATCTACTGGACCATCACTACCAGGTATAACTGGAATTTGTGCTAGCTGCGCTTGTGTTCTTGCTTTCACTTTATCTCCAAACATATCTAAATGTTTACTTTTCGGACCGATAAAGATAATTCCTTCTTCTTCGCAACGTTTCGCGAATTGAATATTTTCTGACAAGAAACCATATCCAGGGTGGATTGCATCTACATGATTACTTTTTGCAATCTCAATAATGCCTTCAATATCTAGATAAGCATCAATTGGTTTTTTTCCTTCCCCAACTAAATAGGACTCATCGGCTTTATAGCGATGATAAGAACCACTATCCTCTTTAGAATAGATTGCAACTGTTTTTAATCCTAGTTCCGAACAAGCTCGAAACACACGAATTGCAATCTCTCCACGGTTAGCTACCAATACTTTTTGAATACGTTGCAGCTTTGTCATGATTTTCCCCCTCTACTTTCCTACCACTCTAGAGATAAAATATATACACACCTTAAAAAGCGTGAAGTTCTTCACTTTCCACATTATATTATACTTAGAAAGCTTCACTTTATTTTTATCCATCATACCTTATTTTTTAACAAATGATAAGTTTTCTGTGCAATTTGTTTCACAAAAATAGTATAGCATACCTCTTCCTTTTCTAACAACTTAATTGTATATCACATTCAACTTAATGTGATATATCTTTTAACTGAAATATATATTAATACATCACATTTAAAACTACTTAAAAATAAAAAACACATTATGCTCTAAAGCACAATGTGTTTTTTATTTTACAACTACAAGATGTGGTCCATTTTGTTCTTTTTCTTTTATTACACTATTCTGTTGTTTTTCTTCTCGTTTTACATGACTAGCAATATTAAGTAGTATTCCCATCGCAAGTAGATTAGCTATTAAGGAACTCCCGCCATAACTAATAAACGGTAAAGGTACTCCCGTAAGCGGTATTAATCCAGACATACCACCAACATTAACAAAAGTTTGCACTCCCATTAAACTTGCAATTCCGATTGCAATTAAACTTCCAAACGGATCTTTACATTTTTGAGCAATCCTGAATGAACGAATAATAATAAGTAGCAAGCAAATTAAAATAATAGCTACACCAATAAAACCTAACTCTTCAGATATAATAGCCATAATAAAATCTGTTTGCGGTTCTGGTAAATATCCATATTTTTGCACACTATTTCCTAATCCCCGACCATTTAGCCCTCCTGAAGCAATTCCAATAAAAGAATTTACCAATTGGAATCCATCATTCTGAGGATCATTGAATGGATCAAGGAAAACTGAAAAACGTGCCTTTTGGTAACCACTTAATTTATAATTAGCCAGAAAATATAGCGCCGGAATCCATACTATAGAAGTTAAAACAATTCGTTTAATCCATAAGTTAATCCGTACCCCTGAACAAAGAAACATAATCCCGACTGTTCCTGCAATTAACAAATCGGTACCTAAATCATTTTGCTTTAAAATTAAAAACATTGCCATTCCAACAAAACCAAGTGTAAGTCCCGATCCTTTAAAAACAGGTGTATTTGTCTCTTGTCTTCTTGCAAAAAAGCGAGCTAATATAATAATAATTGATAATTTAACAAATTCAGCCGGCTGTATACCTAATATCCAACCTTTTGCACCATTTATTTCCTTACCAAAAATCAAGGCTGCTGCTAGTAAAGCAATACTTCCTAGCCCCATTGCCGATAAAATTATTCGTTTCCTCCAAAACTTATAAGGTAATGAAGCCACAATTGCTAACAATACCGTTCCAATAGCTAAAGTTATTAATTGTTTTTTAAAAAAGTAATTTGCTGGCCAGTTATGCCTCGAAATCGCAACAATGGAACTCGAACTATATACCATTATAACTCCCAGCACACATAAGATAACAAGAGGAAGTACCAATGAATAATCCATTGATTTCCATACTTTTTTCATTTCATTTCCTCTTTCTGTTTCAATTTAATTATTGTTGTATTCCATATGTACATTGATTCTTCCTGCTTTATTATACAAATAAAAAGCTCAAACTAATTTAGTTTGAGCCCCCTTATTTGAACCCGTTATTGTTGTTTGTTTGTAAACGCTTCATGAAGTGCAGATAACTCACGTTCGAGCTCACCTAACATTGCTTTCCCTTGTTCTTCTGCAATAAGACCAAGGCGAACTGCAAAATCGACCTCGCGGGATAGTCCAAACATTTGTGTGTCTAACACTTCTTCATATAATGGACATTGCGGCATTGTAAGATGGTCCATTTGCACCTTAATAAGTCTTAAAATCTTCTCTGCATCCGCTTGTAGAAGGGCTAGTGCCTTTTCCTGATGATTTGCTACTGTCTCAGACGCCAAATTGATTCCCTCCGTTTCCGTCCTACTCTCCTCTATCCTATCTATTAATATTAGCGATAGTTTTCATAAATTGCAATAGAAACATTTTTTGTGACAACAGTGTCTAATACTATTATACTGAAAAGTGGGAGTATAACACAAATGGGGGAAGAACAATGAGCGAAATTTTATTTATTAACGGAAAAGTACGTTTTCCAATCACTATTGATCCAACTGTTTGGATCTTTGATGATCGAAAAGTAGATTTGACAACTTACTTTGATGAAACTAGAGAAAACACGTCTGAACTAGAAACTTATTTAAAAAACACTTCAGAACATTGGGATCGCGAAATTCGTGATGGTGCCGCTTTTCCTCCAATACAACAAAGTGTGAAGAAATATAAAAAAGAACAGCTGATTACTGGAACATTTGGTATACCATTTCATCCATTCCTTGCTAACGCTGAAATTTTAGAGGGCACTACGCAAGTTGAAATTGAAACGGTAGATCATACAATGACACTTCCATTAGAAACTGTCAAAAATGCTATACTAGGCTTTTCAAAAGAAGGAAAACCATTAAAAGAAGACGGACCTGTTCATCTCTATTTCAATGATGGATCTAATCGACAAAATCCAATCCGGAACATCCGTAAATTTACAATTATTTAAAGAAAAGGAGTGAGCTTAAGCTCACTCCTTTTTACAATAAATCTGCTGCTAGTTGAGCTAAATTAGATCGCTCCCCTTTAACAAACTTCACATGACCACTAATGCGCTGTTCTTTAAACTTCTCTACAACATACGTTAAGCCATTATTATATTCATCTAAGTATGGGTGATCAATTTGCTGAGGATCTCCCATCAATACAATCTTACTCTTTTCCCCTACCCTAGTTAGTATCGTTTTCACTTCATGCTTTGTTAAATTTTGTGCTTCGTCAATGATAATGAACTGATCTGGAATACTTCTCCCGCGTATATAAGTAAGGGCTTCTACTTCAATTGAACCCATTCCAGCTAAAATAGCATCTAACTCTCCTGGCTTTTTCGTATTAAATAAATACTCTAGGTTATCAAAAATTGGCTGCATCCATGGTCTTAACTTTTCTTCTTTTTCTCCTGGTAAATAACCGATATCTTTTCCGACTGGGACAATTGGTCTTGCAACGAGTAATTTTTTATATAACCCTAAGTCTTCTGTTTGCATAAGTCCCGAAGCTAATGCAAGTAACGTTTTTCCTGTGCCGGCTTTCCCTGTTAACGTTACAAGCGGAATATCTTCACGAAGCAACAATTCTAATCCCATGATTTGCTGCACGTTTCGTGGTCGTATCCCCCACACTTGTTCATTGTGAAAAATAAGTTTCTTTACCTTCTTACCTAAGTGATCCACGATGCCAAGCGCAGAACTAGAGCCCCCCAATGCATCTTTCATTACTACAAATTGATTTGGGTAAAAAGGGTGATTCGCAATTTCAGATAGAGGCAATTCACCTTTCTCATAAAAATAATCCAATTGTTCTTTTGATATATATCCTTCTAAAAAGCCAGAATATATATTTTCTACTTCAATTACGCGATCACTTAAATAATCTTCAGCCTTCAAACCAATTGCATCAGCTTTTACCCTTACGAGTACATCTTTACTTACTAAAATAACAGACTTCCCGTCCTCTTTTTCCTGTTCTTCTAAAGATAGATTTTTTGCTACAGCTAAAATTCGATTATCATTTGTTTTTTCTACAAAAATATCTTGTAGTTGCACAAATGAACGATGGTTCAATTCAATACGAAATGTTCCGCCGTTTTCTAGCGGGATACTTTCATGCAGCTTTCCTATTTCACGAAATTTATCTATTAACTTAGATACATAACGAGCGTTTCGTCCTACTTCATCCATATAACGTTTTTTCGAATCAACCTCTTCTAATACAACTGCTGGAATCACTACTTCATTGGTTTCAAATGAAAAAATAGATAAAGGATCCTGCAAAAGTACATTCGTATCTAACACATAAATTTTATCCAACCTGTTACCCCCTGACTCCACTTTTAAATTTGTAGAACAAGGGTTTCATCCATAAAATATGGACGAACCATTGTTATAATTATATGTACCGTGTAAACGAGGTAGAATCGAAAATCATAGTCATTAAACCTTTTATTTATTCTTTATTCATTTCTATTCAATATATTACCTTTTATTATAATTATTAACGTTAAATCACAATAACCGATTACAAAAGTGAATAAACGAATTTCTTATTTAGCATCTTTATAATTCTCTTATCCCTACTAGCACTTCGTTATCCAGCTTTTTCGCTGCCCGAAGATCATATGTTTTTTCATATGTTGGTTCAATTGCAAGTTTCGCTCCATAAAACATAACATCACGCACTTCTTGCACATTTACTTCTATTACAGTTAATTTTAAAGAAATGCCTTCCATTCTATCTGTCAAAATTTCACCTGCACCACTTATGGAAAATACGGATTCATTCGCCATTATAGTCAATACCACACCTGTATTATGCCGTATATTTTCCACAATACGTGAACGTTGATCTACTGCAAATCGAATACTAGTTTTACTCACTGCATACACCCAAGAAATAGCACTTACGTTAGGAACTTGTTTTTCGAAATCTGTCGTTGCTATCATAACAATACACTCTTTACGCAACGTTTGTACTAAACCCTCTGTTAAGGTAGGCTCTACTACATTCGCCATATTTTCACCTCCAAACATACTTGGTATATCCTTATCATAACTTATTTTTTGAATTGCGAAAATATTATTTTTTCCCACTATTATTCAAAAACATTATACTTCCATGATATACTTATACTGATAGAATTCGTATTGAGGTGACGAAATGAGAGTCAAATGTATGATTTGTGATAAAAAAGATATGTTAGATGATGAAAATCCTATGGCAAAAAAACTGCGTAATCGCCCTATTCATACATATATGTGCATGGAATGTTCGGAACGAATTGCAGAGCGTACAATGGAACGTCATGCAAGTGGTAATTTCCGATTATATCGTGATAAAAAAATCGAAGACGATTGGTAAAATGTAAATAAGTCCTTACTCATATAGATAAGGACTTATTTATATTTTTCTGGTTCACGATTCATCTGATCCAAAAAACAATCAATGGCTTCTAGCGGAAACCTTGCAGATTTCCTTTCCCCATTCATTTCGTATGTAATTAAATACATCTCCTCGTTCTTTTCGACTTCCACATTTTTTAATTTATGTTCTTCATATATCATATTTTGAAATAACAAATACGTTTCTTTTGCAGCACTATCATCTGGACGTGCTTCAGCAACTGTTTTAATTGTTAACCAATTATATAGTGCATCTTGTACTGAACGCATAAAAACTCCCCCTTCCTCATCCTGCTTTTTGTTGTTTCGCTTGACGCAAACGTAATCTATAAATCCCAAGTACAATTGCTGCTACAACAAGTCCTTCTCCAACGGGTAAAAATACAGCAAAAAAGGTTAATACTGTACATCCAATTGCTAATGATATGTATATCACAATATTTTTAAGTACAGACAACTTTCTAGCAAACCCTAAATTATAGACGAGAGCACTTAATATAATAATCGTCCCATAAAGTAACCACATTCCTAACTCTGGATTTTCATCTACCTTACACAATTTTGCAAAAAAAGACATCCTTTCTAACACACTCTTCCCCCCTAGCAGTAAAATACAATTTTCTTTATACACTTAATACAAGAGTAACTCGCAAAAAAAATACTGTCCACAAAAAAGAGTAAATATTCTAAAAAATAAACAAAATAAAAAACAACGACCTTTTATAAAGGTCGTTGTTTTTTTGTTTTTACGCTTCAACCGATTTCTTTTTCTTAGCAGCTCTTTCGCGCTCACTCTTATCAAGAATCTTTTTACGCAGACGAATTGATTCTGGAGTTACTTCACAGAACTCATCATCGTTTAAGTACTCTAATGATTCTTCTAAAGTCATTAGGCGTGGTTTCTTCATTGTTGAAGTTTGATCTTTCGTCGCAGAACGAATGTTAGTTTGTTGTTTCATTTTCACAACGTTAACTGTTAAGTCGTTCTCACGAGTGTGTTCTCCAACAATCATACCAGCATATACTTCTGTACCTGGTTCAACGAAGATTACACCACGGTCTTCAACTTGCATAATACCGTATTGTGATGCTTTTCCTGTTTCAAGTGAAACTAGAACACCTTGGCGACGTCCACCAACTTGTCCAGCGTGTACTGGTTGGTAGCAATCGAATGTATGGTTTAAAATACCGTAACCACGAGTTAATGTTAAGAATTCTGTTGTGTAACCAATTAAACCACGTGCTGGAACCATGAAAGTAAGGCGCACTTGACCGTTTCCGTTATTCACCATATCTAACATTTCACCTTTACGTGCACCCATAGATTCCATAATAGAACCAGTGTATTCTTCAGGTACATCGATTTGTACGCGCTCTACAGGTTCACATCTTACGCCATCAACTTCTTTAATGATTACCTCTGGCTTAGATACTTGTAATTCATAACCTTCACGACGCATGTTTTCGATTAAGATAGATAAATGTAGTTCCCCACGTCCAGATACGATCCACGCATCAGGAGACTCTGTATTATCTACACGTAAACTTACATCTGTTTCTAATTGTGAACGAAGACGCTCTTCAATTTTACGAGATGTAATGTATTTACCTTCACGACCTGCAAATGGGCTGTTATTTACAAGGAACGTCATTTGTAGTGTTGGCTCATCAATACGTAGTAATGGTAACGCATCTTCATGCTCAACCGGACATACCGTTTCACCAACGTTAATGTCTTCCATACCAGAAACGGCTACTAAGTCCCCAGCTTTTGCTTCTTCGATTTCTTGACGTTTTAATCCAATGTAACCGAATAATTTCGTTACGCGGAATTGTTTTACACTTCCGTCAACTTTCATTAAAGCAACTTGTTGTCCAACCTTCATTGTACCGCGGAATACGCGTCCAACTCCAATACGTCCAACATAGTCGTTGTAATCAAGAAGTGCTACTTGGAATTGAAGTGGCTCTTCACTGTTATCAATCGGTGCTGGAATATGTTCGATAATTGTATCGAATAATGATTTCATATTCTCTTCTTGATTTGCTGGGTTTGAATCTAAGCTTGCTGTTCCGTTCATTGCTGATGCAAATACAACTGGGAACTCTAATTGATCTTCGTTTGCACCAAGCTCAATGAATAAGTCGATTACTTCATCAACTACTTCATCAGGACGAGCGAAGTCACGGTCAATTTTGTTTACAACTACGATTGGAGTTAAGTTTTGCTCAAGAGCTTTCTTTAAAACAAATCGTGTTTGTGGCATACAACCTTCATATGCATCAACAACAAGTAAAACACCATCAACCATTTTCATGATACGTTCTACTTCTCCACCGAAGTCAGCGTGACCTGGTGTATCTAAAATGTTAATTCTTTTATCTTCATAGTGAATCGCTGTATTTTTCGCTAAAATTGTAATACCGCGTTCTCTTTCTAGATCATTTGAATCCATTGCGCGTTCTTCAACGTGTTCGTTCGCACGGAAAGTCCCCGCTTGACGTAATAACTGGTCAACAAGTGTTGTTTTACCATGGTCAACGTGGGCAATAATTGCTATATTACGTAAATCTTGTCGTTTTTTCAACATGTCCAACTCCTAATGTCTTTTTAATCCTTCTCTATTATAAGAGCGAAGGGGATACAATAGCAATTAAAATAAAAGCAAGAATGAAAATATAGTTGTATTCTTACTTTTGTGAAAGTAAAATGAGATTGGAGGGTGAAGAAATGGAACACATTCAATATCGCTTTTTATTAACCGCAATTATCGGTGTTATTTTCTTAATCGGTATCGGCATTATGATTGCTGAAAATAGTCCAATCGGTATTATTATTTGCATTATCGGCACATTTGTTGCAGTTGGGTACGGTTTTGTAACAAAAAGAAAAATGCGCAAATCACAATAACGCTAAAAAGTAAGAAGCTTATACACAGCCTCTTACTTTTTTTGTTGCTCTAATATAAACGATAACACTTCTTCATACACTCCTGGTTTTGCAACTAACACACTGCTCTTCTCTATGATAGAAAGTGGCGCTCCAGAGAATGTCGTCACCTTACCTCCAACTTCTTCTACAATTATCTGTCCTCCGCCAAAATCCCATGGTGATAATCTCGGCGTTACATATGCATCTATTCTTCCTGTTGCAACGTATATCATCTCTAGTGCTGCACAGCCATATGATCTCGTGCCCCTTGCTTTCTTAACAAGTGCCATCATACTTTCCATATTAAGCAATGGATTATCTGTAAGCCATATCGCATTTAAAGCTACAATACCTTGCTCTACAGTTCCTTTTTCCAATGGAGGAATTGATATATCATTACAAAAAGCTCCGGATCCCTTGACTGCATGATATAGTTCATCGTGCACTGGATCATAAATAAGTCCAATCTTTCCGATACCGTTCTCATAAATACCAATTGAAATCGCAAAATTTCTTTTTTGATGAACAAAGTTCATCGTACCGTCAATTGGATCAATTAACCAAACAACCCCGCCAGAAGACGTTATCTCGTCTCCATAACCCTCTTCTCCTAAAATATTATGATTCGGGAATGTTTCTTTAATTTTCCCAATTAAAAACCGTTCTATCTCTCGGTCCATATTTGTAACTAAGTCAGCTGCATTTGATTTTGTTTCTATAATAAGTGCTTTTTTCATTGATGCCATCAAATGCTCTCCTGCATCCCGAATCCACCGTTTGGCGTGTGCATCGATGTCTTTCCATACTTCTTGCATGTTTAAACACTCCGATCTATACTGTTCACAGAAAAAACGAACCCTTTATAAGGTTCGCACCAACTAATTTTTTATACATATACTATTATTACGCTTCTAAACGAATCATTTCAAGTCTTAACACTTCTAACTTTTGTACACACTCTTCTTTTTTCTGTTTATCATCTTCCATCATCGCATCATATAAAGTTGCTAATTCATAATCTAGCTCCAAACGTAGCACCGGTATTCTCTTTTCGGCATCTGTTCTCTTTAACGCATTAATCACCTGTCTCATATTATTTGCCTCCTCCCAATATTCGTCTGCCCTCGGACTAGAATTAATTCAATTTTCTGATTTTTTGTTTTATACTATACTATGTTGGATAAATCATCTATGCAACAAAATTATATTTTTTATTTTAATTTTTTTGTGCTGTTTTTTTTATGAATAGTACAAGCTATGCTAAAATAAAAGCAAAATAGGAGTTGGAGGAACAATCATGACAATACAAACATTCAAGTCAACTGATTTTGATGTCTTTACAGTTGATGGTCTCGAAGAACGAATGAGTGCAATTAAAACGAACATTCATCCTAAGCTAGAAGCTTTAGGGGAACAATTTGCAGAATACTTATCCAAACACACTGATGAGAACTTTTTTTATCATGTTGCAAAACACGCACGACGGAAAGTCAATCCACCAAACGATACTTGGGTTGCTTTTTCAACAAATAAACGAGGATATAAAATGCTACCGCATTTCCAAATCGGCTTATGGGGTACTCATGCCTTCATATACTTTGGTTTAATCTATGAGTGTCCACAAAAAGTTGAGACGGCTCATGCCTTCTTAGAACATTTAAATGATTTAAAAACAAATATTCCAAATGACTTCGTTTGGTCCATTGACCATACTAAACCAAGTGTGAAATTACATAAAACACTTGAAACCGAAGACTTACAAAAGATGATTGAACGACTAGCTACTGTAAAAAAAGCAGAATTATTAGTTGGTATTCATATATCACCAGAGGAGTTTTCAGCAATGACCAACGAACAATTCCTTGCTAAGATTGAATCTACGATGCAACCACTCCTTCCTTTATATGCACTTTGTAATCGATAGTAGAAAACGGACAATTTATATTGTCCGTTTTTAGTTGTTATCACATTATATCACTTCAGTTTTTATTTTTCAAAATATTTTTATATTTTTACAACCTTTTGTTCTTCAACTTCCTTTGCCCTTTGAATAGCACGATATATAGAGTATCCACTTACTTCTTGAAACTCTTTATCAATTTTCTTTTCTTCTGCTTTCGATGGAACAATCTCTTTAAAACGACGATATAAACCCATTAATTCTTCTCTTATAATTCCTTTTTCATAAGCTTTCTCAATCGCTTCATAAAACTTCACAATTGTAACCATTTCCTCATTTGACCAATCATAATCTAACGGATATTGATATTCCATTTCGCACCTCATTTATCATTTCTTCTTGTTTCATTATGCTATCTTAAAGAGAATATTTTATTATTCATTATAGCCACTCTGCATTATACACTATTTATTCATTTTAATGGAATTGTCTTCCTCTATTCATTAGTTGAGGCTAACTATTAAACATACTCACCTTAAAAACATTTTTTTCTATACATCTATAATTATTGGTGATATAATGCTTTTGTTTTAT
Organism: Bacillus sp. FSL K6-1338; assembly: GCF_038006965.1. Classification (NCBI taxonomy): domain Bacteria; kingdom Bacillati; phylum Bacillota; class Bacilli; order Caryophanales; family Bacillaceae; genus Bacillus; species Bacillus sp. FSL K6-1338. Next base: position 3,838,859 of record NZ_JBBOWI010000001.1, read on the forward strand.
AGAAAATAAAGTGAAGCTACCATCTCAAAAACGATTTTTTGAATGGCAGAAAAACAAGCCTCATTCTAAAAAAAGACTTACCTTTTTTAGAGCAGGATTATATAAAACAAATTATACTAAATATTATGAAGAAGAAGGGGTGTATAGATTGTCCCAATACGAAACACCATTGTTTACCGCTTTAGTTGAGCACAGTAAGCGAAATCCAATTCAATTCCATATTCCTGGTCATAAAAAAGGACAGGGCATGGATCCTACATTTCGCGAATTTATTGGGCATAATGCATTAGCAATTGACTTAATTAATATTGCGCCACTCGATGATTTACATCATCCAAAAGGTATGATTAAAGAAGCACAGGATTTAGCAGCCGCTGCATTCGGTGCAGATCATACTTTCTTTTCTATTCAAGGTACAAGTGGCGCTATTATGACAATGGTGATGAGCGTTTGCGGTCCTGGTGACAAAATCCTAGTACCACGAAACGTGCATAAATCAGTAATGTCAGCTATTATTTTCTCAGGTGCAAAACCGATTTTCATGCATCCTGAAATCGATCCGAAGCTCGGTATTTCTCATGGAATCACAATTCAATCTGTCAAAAAAGCACTTGAAGAGCACTCAGATGCAAAGGGCTTACTTGTTATTAATCCAACGTACTTTGGGTTTGCTGCAGACTTAGAACAGATTGTACAATTAGCACATTCTTATGACATCCCTGTACTAGTCGACGAGGCTCATGGTGTTCATATTCATTTTCACGATAAATTGCCGATGTCGGCGATGCAAGCTGGTGCAGACATGGCAGCAACAAGTGTCCACAAATTAGGAGGCTCTTTAACTCAAAGTTCTATTCTTAATGTGAAAGAAGGCTTGGTGAATGTAAAGCATGTCCAATCTATTATTAGCATGCTTACGACTACATCAACTTCTTACATCTTGTTAGCATCACTTGATGTTGCCAGAAAACGTCTTGCCACAGAAGGAACAGCACTCATAGAACAAACAATACAATTAGCTGAACATGTTCGTGATGCTATAAATTCTATTGAGCATCTTTACTGTCCTGGAAAAGAAATGTTAGGTACAGATGCTACCTTTAACTATGATCCTACAAAGATAATTGTATCTGTAAAAGATTTAGGTATTACCGGCCACCAAGCTGAAGTATGGCTTAGAGAGAAATATAACATTGAAGTAGAACTCTCAGATTTATACAACATACTATGTCTTATCACTTTGGGAGATACAGAAAGTGATACAAATACACTTATTGCAGCATTACAAGATTTAGCAGCAACATTTAGAAATAGGGCAGATAAAGGTGTTCAAGTACAAGTAGAGATTCCAGAAATTCCAGTGCTAGCACTTTCTCCTCGAGATGCTTTTTATTCGGAAACAGAAGTCATTCCATTTGAAAATGCAGCGGGTCGTATTATAGCTGATTTTGTTATGGTTTATCCGCCAGGGATTCCAATCTTTACTCCGGGGGAAATTATTACACAAGAAAACTTAGAGTATATTCGTAAAAACTTAGAAGCAGGTTTACCTGTACAAGGTCCTGAAGATATGACATTACAAACATTACGTGTTATTAAAGAGTACAAGCCTATCAGTTGATAGGCTTTTTTTTCACCTTTTTTCCTATTCTTCATACGATACTAAAGAATGTAACGTATAGGTGGGGATACTATTATGATTGTAATAGGCCGTTCTATTGTACATCCTTATATTACAAATGAATATGAGCCATTTGCAGCAGAGAAACAACAAATTTTATCAATAATGGCAGGAAATCAAGAAGTTTATTCCTTCCGAACAGCTGATGAACTCAGCTTTGATCTCAATTTACGAGTTAATATTATTATCTCTGCACTAGAACTTTTTCAAAGTGGATTTCAGTTTCGCACATTTCAACAATCCTTTTGCAACCCCCAGTATTGGAAAAGAACATCCCTTGGAGGATTCGAGCTTCTTCCAAACATACCACCTTCTATTGCCATACAAGATATTTTCAAAAACGGAAAACTATATGGAACTGAATGTGCAACCGCTATGATCATTATTTTTTATAAAGCTTTATTATCATTGTATGAGGAAGAAACTTTCAATCGTCTATTTGCAAACCTTTTACTTTATACATGGGACTACGATCAAGATCTAAGGCTCATAACAAAAACCGGTGGCGATCTTGTTCCAGGTGACCTCGTTTACTTTAAAAACCCACAAGTGAATCCAGCTACGATTGAGTGGCAAGGAGAAAACACAATCTATTTAGGAAATTTCTTTTTTTACGGACATGGCGTAGGTGTAAAAACAAAAGAAGAAATTATTTATTCATTAAATGAACGACGAGTCCCTTACGCTTTTATTTCAGCTTTCTTGACCGATACTATTACCCGTATCGATAGCCGTATAATGAGCCAATACGCTTCTTCTAGTACACCACAGACATCCATAAGCTTTATTCCAATTAGAGATGATGCAATCGTTGCAACAGTTGGCCATACAACTACAATTTATTAAAAAAGCGCCTACACATGTAGGCGCTTTTTCTTATTATTAAGCTTTTGTATGTTCTTTATGGTCACATTCGCAATGAGATCCACATTTCCCGTATAGTACTGTTGATTTTTCATCTTCAAAATGTCCAATTGTTCCTTCACATACTTGGCATACGATTGTTCCCATTTTCATTTCCCCCTGAGTTTTAATAGTAATCTATTTATTTATCATTAAGCTTTCGCATTATCTTTTCTAGCACAGTCACAATTTGTTCCACATTTTCCGTAAAGTACCGTCGTTTTCTCATCTTCAAAATGTCCGATTGTTCCTTCACATACTTGGCATACGATTGTTCCCATTTTTCATTTCCCCCTAAGTTTATGGTCCTAAAAACTTTTAGCTGTCCATTTCCTATCAATTATTGGGCTTTTGTATGCTCTGTGTGATCACATCCGCAAGATCCACATTTCCCGTAAAGTACCGTTACTTTCTCATCTTCGAAGTGTGCAATTGTACCTTCACAATCTTGACATACGATTGTTCCCATTTTTCATTTCCCCCTAAGTTTATAATCCCAAAAACTTTTTGTAACCGCTTAACTTTCTGTCTTTATTTTAATATGTTATACTTTTTACGTCAATAGGTTTTTAGTATAACACATTAAATATTTTAAATTTAAATTAGTATGCGATATTCAAATAAAAAAACAGCCATATTTATAAGTACGACTGTTTCACACTAATTATTCTTCATATTCCGCATGTAAAGAAGTTGACGGAACAAGAAATTTGAAAAACTGAGCTAACTCCTTCGCTTCCTCTTCTGATCCTAATTTAAAAATCTCCTGTATATATTGAACATTCTCTACATCATCTCGTCCGAGTAAAGTAGACCTTCCTGTTTGCATACAAACAATGAGCGGCTTTCCAAAAAACATATTTGTATAAATAACACCAAAATCATAACGTGTATCATGTGTCATAAACCCTAAAAATCGTACCTTCACACTTTCATGCTCATCATACAATTTTTCAAACATTGGTTTCCACCTTTCTACATCACGTTTCATTACTAGTATATTAAACAAAACATGTAATACTCCTTTTAATTGTCAAAAAATTCAGTAGGATGTAGAATGATAGTATTCTACTAAGTTAGGGGGGAAGTTATATGCAACATGCCTTTATTACGCTTGTACCTAAATCCAATCAACAATCTGTTTCAGTAGATGATATAAAACAACTTTTTCATTATTATAAAACAGTTACTTCTAAAACTGGGGCCCAAATTAATTACACGTATACAAATACTGCTTTTCCTTATGAAATTTTAGATACATCTACAACAACATTAAAACTTCAATCCAATCACGACCGGTATGACTCAATTTATATTGGTGTTGGTATAGAGAATGAACAATCTTTCATCCAAGTTTCTTTACCACCTAATGCAACATATGGTGACAAAGGGAAAGCGAATGAATTTTGCCGTTTTTTAGCGAAGAAATTAGAAGGAGAGTTACAATTATTTAATGGAAGAACAATGTATTTTTATAAACGTTAATTTAAAAAATAGATAATATGATTAAAAATAGTATACAATTCGAACATGTAAGAAATAAAGCTTGCTTTCTTACGTGTAATACAAAATATGCTATTACATAGGCTAAATACAGGAATACGAAAAAAAGAATAACTTTATAATGAAACTTATCACCATTCGATAATGTTAATACAGTGGAAAAGCCACTCCATAGTAGTAAATGATAAAATATAACATGTAATATTTTCATGGAACCTTCTCCTTTGACATGCTCTATTTTATTAATATATGGGGTTAAGTTTGAATCAATTACATATTATAGGATGATATATATTACCTTTGAAGTAAGTTACGCCTAAATCATTTGTTAAAGTATTATATATTCATTCGACAAGTACGTTTAAAGACCTTGCAAGTCATTTGATGAAAATAAAAATAGCCCCTCTCTTACAATAAGAGAGGGGCTATTTACATTACTTAAATTATTTTACAATGTGAATTGGCATTCCAAGAGCAACTTCAGCTGCTTCCATTGTGATTTCACCTAATGTTGGGTGAGCATGGATTGTTTGAGCGATATCTTCAGCTGTCATTCCAGCTTCGATAGCTAAACCAATCTCAGAGATAATATCAGAAGCACCTGCACCTGCAACTTGAGCACCTACAAGAAGACCATCTTCTTTACGTGTTACAAGTTGTAGGAAACCGTCAGTGCTGTTTAATGATAATGCACGACCGTTAGCAGCGAATGGGAACTTAGATACAGTTACAGTCATTCCAGCTTCTTCAGCTTGTTTTTTAGTGTAACCAACAGATGCTAATTCTGGATCAGTGAAGCATACTGCAGGAATTCCGATGTAATCGATAGCTGATGCATGGCCACTAATTGCTTCTACAGCTACTTTACCTTCGTAAGAAGCTTTGTGAGCTAATGGTGGTCCAGGAACGATATCACCGATTGCATAGATGTTTGGTACATTTGTACGACATTGCTCATCGATTTCGATGATGCCGCGGTCAGTCATTTTAACTCCTACTTGCTCAAGACCGATTTCTTGAGTGTTTGGACGACGACCTACAGTTACTAATACGTAATCTGCTTCTACAGTTTGGATTTCACCTTTAACTTCAAAGCTAACTTTTACGCCAGTTTCTGTTTCTTCAACGCCTTTAGCCATAGCTTTTGTATGGATATTTACGTTACCTTTTTTCTGTAGAGCACGTTTAACAACAGAGCTCATAGCTTTTTCGAAACCAGCTAAGATTTCGTCGCCAGCTTCTACTACAGTAACTTCTGTACCGAAGTTAGCATATGCAGTACCTAATTCCATACCGATGTAACCGCCGCCGATTACAACAAGTTTTTTAGGAATTTCAGGTAAGCTTAAAGCACCTGTAGAGTTGATAACACGTTTAGAGTATTTGAATCCTGGAATTTCGATTGGTGTAGAACCAGTTGCAAGAACAGCATTTTTAAACGTATAAGTTTGAGCTGCATCTTCAGTCATAACGCGTAATGTGTTAGCATCTACGAAGTAAGCTTCACCGCGAATGATTTCAACTTTGTTACCTTTAAGAAGGCCTTCAACACCGCCAGTTAATTTCTTAACTACGCCGTTTTTCCATTCTTGAACTTTTGTAAAGTCAACTTTTACGTTCTCTGCAGTGATACCCATGTCATCAGAATGCATTGCATTCTCATAACGATGACCTGCATTGATTAACGCTTTTGAAGGAATACATCCAACGTTTAAGCATACGCCACCAAGGTTAGCTTTTTCAATAATTGCTACCTTTTGACCTAATTGTGCTGCACGAATTGCCGCAACGTATCCACCAGGACCTGCACCAACAACGACTGTATCTAATTCAATTGGGAAATCTCCTACTACCATTGTTATTACGCCTCCATTACTAATAATTGTGGGTCATTCAATAGACGTTTAATTTGGTTTAACGCTTTTTGAGCTGTTGCGCCGTCAATTAAACGATGGTCAAAGCTTAGAGATAATGCTAATACTGGAGCTGCAACGATCTCGCCATTTTTCACAACTGGTTTTTCAGCGATACGGCCGATACCAAGGATTGCTACTTCTGGGTGATTGATAACTGGAGTGAACCATTGTCCACCTGCAGAACCAATGTTTGTAATTGTGCAAGAAGCACCTTTCATTTCAGTTGGAGCTAGACGACCTTCACGTGCTTTACCAGCAAGATCGTTGATCTCGTTAGAAATAGTGAAGATAGACTTACGATCTGTATCTTTAACAACTGGTACTAATAGACCTTTGTCTGTATCAGCTGCGATACCGATGTTGAAGTAATGTTTATGAACTACTTCTTGAGATGCATCGTCTAAAGAAGTGTTTAACATTGGGTATTCACGTAATGCAGATGTTAAAGCTTTAACAACGTATGGAAGGTAAGTTAATTTAATACCTTTGTCAGCTGCTACTGCTTTGAACTTCTTACGGTGAGCAACAAGCTCAGTTACATCAACTTCATCCATTAATGTTACGTGAGGAGCTGTGTGTTTAGAGTTAACCATTGCTTTCGCAATCGCTTTACGGATACCACTCATTTTCTCACGAGTTTCTGGATATTCACCAGCTGGAATTGGTTGTGCTTTTGGTGCTTCTTCTTTCGCTGCTGCTGGAGTAGCTTCTACTGCTGCTGGAGCCTCAGTTGCTGCTACAGTTTGTCCACCATTTGCAAATGCATCGATGTCAGCTTTTACGATACGGCCGTTCTTACCAGTACCAGCTACTTTATGAATGTCTACACCTTTTTCACGAGCGTATTTACGAACAGATGGCATAGCGATTACGCGCTCATTTACTACTTCTGCAGTTGCTGCTGGAGTAGCTTCCGCTGCTGGAGCTTCTACTGCTGCTTCTTCAGCTTTTGGAGCTTCATCATGATCGTCACCTTTAAATTTAAGGTTTTCGTATCCAGGAGCATCAAATTTAATTAATGTATCTCCTACGATTGCAACTGTTCCTTCTTCTACAAGTACTTCAAGTACTTTACCTTTAACAGGAGAAGGGATTTCTACTACTGCTTTATCATTTTGTACTTCAAGAAGTACATCGTCTTCATTTACTTCATCGCCTGGTTTAATAAACCATTTTACGATTTCACCTTCGTGGATACCTTCACCGATATCTGGTAGTTTAAATTCAAATGCCACGGAATTCAGCCCCCTGATTCATTTCATTATTATGGAATATGTACAAAAGAAACCAGCATGTGCTGATTTCTTTTGCACATGAAAAACTAAAAATTAGAAGTTCATTACTTTGTTTACAGCTTCAACAATATCCTTGTGGTTTGGTAACCATACGCTCTCTGCTTGAGAGAATGGGAATACTGTATCAGCAGCTGCAACACGTACAACTGGAGCTTCTAAGTTTAAGATTGCACGGTCGTTAATTTCCGCTACAACGTTAGCTGCAATACCAGCTTGTTTTTGAGCTTCTTGAACTACAACTACGCGACCTGTTTTTTCAACAGAAGCGATGATTGTTTCGATATCTAATGGTTGAACTGTACGTAAGTCAACAACCTCTAAAGAGATACCTTCTTTTTCAAGTTCTTCAGCAGCTTTTAATGCAGCGTGAACCATAGCACCGTAAGCGATAACAGATACATCTGTACCTTCACGTTTGATATCAGCTTTACCTAAATCAATTGTGTATTCGCCTTCTGGTACATCTTGACGGAATGAACGGTACAATTTCATATGCTCTAAGTAGATAACTGGATCGTTGTCACGAATCGCAGAGATTAAAAGACCTTTAGCATCGTATGGAGTAGATGGAATAACAACTTTTAGACCAGGTTGTTGAGCCACTAATCCTTCTAAGCTATCAGCATGTAGTTCAGGAGTATGAACACCACCACCGAATGGAGAACGAACTGTTACTGGAGCAGTCCAACGTCCACCAGAACGGTAACGCATACGAGCCAATTGACCAGAAATTGAATCCATTACTTCAAAAACGAAACCGAAGAATTGGATTTCTGGAACTGGACGGAATCCTTCAAGTGCAAGACCAACTGCAAGTCCACCAATACCAGACTCTGCAAGTGGAGTATCCATTACACGATCTTCACCAAATTCAGCTTGTAAACCTTCAGTAGCACGGAATACACCACCGTTTACACCAACGTCTTCACCAAATACAAGTACGTTAGGATCATTTTTCATTTCAACGCGTAAAGCATCAGTGATTGCTTGAATCATTGTCATTTGAGCCATGGCTTACTTCGACTCCTTTTCTTTGTAAATTTCATATTGTTCAGCTAAGTTGTAAGGCATTTTTTCGTACATGATTTCCATTAAATCAGTTACTTTTTGTTTTGGAGCTTGGTCAGCCTTAGCAATTGCTTGTTTGATATCTTCTTTTGCTTCTTCGATTACTGTCTCTTCAACTTCTTGAGACCATAGGCCTTTAGCTTCTAAGAACTTACGGAAGCGTACGATTGGGTCTTTTTGTTCCCATTCGTTTTCGATATCTTTTGTACGGTAACGAGTTGGGTCATCACCAGCCATTGTATGTGGACCGTAACGGAATGTTAAAGTCTCGATTAAAGTAGGGCCTTCGCCATTTACTGCGCGCTCACGAGCGAAAGCAGTTGCTGCGTATACAGCTAATGGATCCATACCGTCTACTTGAATTCCGTAAATACCTGCTGCTACTGCTTTTTGTGCTACAGTTTTAGCTGCAGATTGCTTTTCTACTGGAGTAGAAATTGCATAACGGTTGTTTTGAACAACGAAGATTGCTGGAGCTTTGAATGCACCTGCAAAGTTCATACCTTCGTAGAAGTCACCTTGTGAAGCACCACCGTCACCAGTGTAAGTAATTGCAACAGATTTTTTACCACGTAGTTTCATACCTAACGCAACACCAGCAGTTTGGATGATTTGCGCACCGATAATGATTTGTGGAGCTAATGCATTTACATTCTCAGGCATTTGGTTACCCATGAAGTGTCCACGAGAGAATAAGAATGCTTGGTATAATGGTAATCCGTGCCATACTAATTGTGGTACATCACGGTATCCTGGTAAGATGAAGTCTTCTGCTTCAAGTGCGAAATGACTCGCTAATTGAGAAGCTTCTTGTCCAGCTGTAGGTGCGTAGAAACCTAAACGTCCTTGACGGTTTAAAGAAATAGAACGTTGATCTAATACGCGTGTATACACCATACGACGCATTAATTCTTTTAATTGATCATCAGATAATTCAGGCATAGCTGCTTCATTCACAACTTCACCGTTTTCATTTAAAATTTGTAATGTTTCAAATTGAGCTGCGATAGCTTTCATTTGCTCATCAACATTAAATAGGGTCTTTTTTGTTTTAGTACCCATTCCGTTCACCTCTTCCTCTCTTGAACCATATTCTGAAACGCTTTCACTGGCTATTTTCCAGTTTTAAAAGCGCAACGATGTAAACCAACATGTTTGTCTGTCGGTTGAGAATAATTTTGTGTACCTAACAATCTGTACTAATGTTTTTTCAGAAACATATTAATACAATCTTGATCACGTTTTTTAGTTTACAACTATTCTAATTACGATGTCAATTACTTTGAATACGTTTTTTTATAAATAATATGCAGGTTTCTACTACACAAACGTGTTTTTATTTTTTACATCTGTATTAGTAAGCATTGACCTACTGTTATATTATTCCCTTTTTCACTTATTTTTTCTCTTAGAATAATATGTAAACGATTTAATTCTCTTTAGTTTTTCTCTCTTCGTAACAAAAATATACAAACTACTCTTCCTTTTTTAGGTAAATACCTATACATTTCCACCCCCTCTTCCATACATTATAGTAACCGCAGTATTAGCGGGAAATGATAAAGGAGGTCATCTCATGTACGGATACTCATATTGCTATCCAACTTGTTCATATCCTTCCTACGGTTATGTCGGTTCTTGTGGCGGGTCTGGACGCGGCTTCGCCTTAATCGTTGTGTTGTTTATTCTTTTAATTATCGTTGGTGCTGCTTGCATTCGCTAATGTAAAACGAAACAACTATGGAAAGAAAAAGACGGCTTTGCCGTCTTTTTCTGTTTATCACATACATAAATACTCTATAATAGAACGATTTCCAAAATACCTTCCCTTTCTTGCCGATGACTTTTTCCATCTCCTTTGGTAGACTAAAGAGGAAAGGAGAGATTACATATGCTTACAATGAAAGATGTTATTCGCGAAGGAGATCCTATTTTGCGCAACGTTGCAGAAGATGTTTCATTACCGGCAAGCGAAAAAGATACAACTACCCTAAAAGAAATGATTGAATTTGTAATAAATAGCCAAGATCCTGAAATGGCTGAAAAATATAGTTTACGCCCTGGAATCGGATTAGCGGCTCCGCAAATCGGTGTTTCAAAAAAAATGATTGCAGTTCATGTAACCGATGCGGACGGTACATTATATAGCCATGCATTATTCAATCCAAAAATCATTAGCCATTCTGTTGAACGTACATATTTACAGGGCGGTGAAGGCTGTCTATCTGTAGACCGCGAAGTACCTGGTTATGTTCCTCGTTATACAAGAATTACAGTAAAAGCAACTTCTATTAACGGGGAAGAAGTAAAATTACGTTTAAAAGGTTTACCAGCAATCGTATTCCAACACGAGATTGACCATTTAAATGGCGTTATGTTCTATGACCATATCAATAAAGAAAATCCTTTTGCCGCTCCTGATGATTCCAAACCTCTAGAGCGATAATAATAAAGAGGCGGAAGTTAATCTTCCGCCTCTTTATTATGAAATGGGTTCCATATTCACTTATAGCAATCCAGCCCACTTTAGTCCATGATATATACCGTCTTCACTAACATCCTTTGTCACATGATTTGCAAGTTTTTTCAAGTCTTCATGGCCATTTCCCATCACAATACCTGTGCCAACGGCTTCGATCATTTCTAAATCATTTAAACCATCTCCAAATGCATACACTTGATCACGATTAAAACCTAACTTTTCAATGTATTTCTCAATTCCTTTTGCCTTAGAACCACCATTCGGAATGATATCCATTGAATATGCATGCCAACGAATAAAATGAAAATTTGGATAATGATTAATAAACTTTTCCTCTTCATTTACTTCACAAAAAAGTAGTGTTTGATAAATATTACGTTCCTCATAAAAATTAGGCTCATATGGTGGATGCTCAAAGTTTAAGCTTCCAAAGCCTTCTTTCACATAATCATGATATTCCACTGATGCTCTCATATCTTGATGGTCAAGATATACAAGTGGATATCCTTCTTGTTTTGCAAACTGAGTAAACTTATGTAAAGAATCTGGATGTAACGGATTATTAAATATTACCTCATCTTCAAAGACAACGTATTGTCCATTAAAACTAACATAATTATGTATATCAAGTTCCTTACGAATATCTTCGAACATAAATGGCGCGCGCCCTGTCGCAATTGCTACATGTACACCTTTTTCTTGTAACTGTTTTACTGCATCTCGTGTAGATTGTGGAATTTTTTTATCATGATCTAATAATGTTCCATCAATATCAAAAAAGACAATTTTATCATTCATTTGTCAAAATCCTTTCTGGCACTCTATATTCCTATTTTGAATATCACTTTTCAAATTCTAAAAAAAAGTATAACATATTAAACATCTGTGAAGAAAGCGTTCCCTTTCTGACCTTATTTGTAAACTTTGCATATATATATTAGTAAAACATGTGGATACTTGTTCGGATGAATTTTCTTTTCCATTCTTCCTCATACTATACCTATAACTAACGGCTACTAATCGTTACTATAGAATAACTTTCACTGTATGGGAAAGGACAAGACTCACCATTCACTTTTGTCCTATCTCTTATATCAGAGATAGAATTTTCACTAGTAATATGCATGTTTAAAATAAGGAAAGGAAGGAGTAATCATGCTGAAGAAGCTGAAGAAAAAGCTCAAGCGTTATTTAAACGGTCTAGTCCGTAAAAAGACAATCGCTTAAATTGTGCCCATTTCGGGCTTTTTCTTCATTCTCATTCGAAAAAACATGAAAATCGTGACTGTTTGCTTTATAATAAGTAACAGATAATGCAAAACATAGACAAGGAGAGGTTTTCCAAATGATTTTTAAAGTATTTTATCAAGAAAAATTAACTGAGGTTCCAGTACGTGAAAATACAAAAGTTTTATATTTAGAGGCTACGTCTGAAAAGGATGTTCGTACAAAATTAAATAAGTTCGCATATAATATCGAGTTTGTTCAGTCTGTTACTGGCGCTCATCTTGAATATGAAAAAGAAAACGCTGATTTAACATTAGCGGAAATCGTATAGCGATATGAAATTTCTAAAAAACGACCAAGTTGCTGTATTTGCTCTCGGTGGGCTTGGTGAAATCGGTAAAAATACATACGCTGTTCAATTTCAAGATGAAATTATTATAATTGATGCTGGAATTAAATTTCCAGAGGACGAACTTCTCGGAATCGATTATGTAATACCAGACTACACTTATTTTGTGCGAAACGAAGATAAAATTAAAGGGTTATTCATTACACATGGTCACGAAGATCATATCGGCGGAATCCCTTACCTATTACGTCAAGTGAACATCCCGATTTACGGCGGAAAATTAGCAATTGCACTCATCAAAAACAAATTAGAAGAACACGGCTTACTTCGTAAAGCAAAACTTTACGAAATTCAAGAAGATGACGTTATTAAATTCAAAAAAACGTCTGTATCCTTCTTCCGTACAACTCACAGTATTCCAGATTCGTACGGCGTTGTTGTGAAAACACCTCAAGGTCAAGTTGTTCATACAGGTGATTTCAAATTTGATTTCACACCAGTTGGTGAACCAGCTGATTTAACAAAAATGGCTGAAATCGGTAAAGATGGCGTGCTATGTCTATTATCTGATAGTACGAACAGTGAAGTTCCAAACTTTACTATGTCTGAGCGTCGCGTTGGTGATAGCATTCAAGACATTTTCCGTAAAGTAGACGGACGAATTATATTCGCAACCTTTGCATCAAATATTCACCGCTTACAACAAGTTATTGAAGCTGCTGTTGAAAACAACCGTAAAGTAGCTGTGTTTGGTCGAAGTATGGAAGCAGCGATTGAAATCGGACAAAACCTTGGTTATATTCGTTGCCCGAAAGATACATTCATAGATGCATCTCAACTAAACCGCTTACCAGCTAATAAAGTTGTTATTTTATGTACAGGTAGTCAAGGTGAACCGATGGCAGCACTTTCACGTATTGCAAACGGTACACACCGCCAAATTCAAATTATTCCTGGAGATACAGTTGTTTTCTCTTCTTCACCAATTCCAGGAAATACAATTAGCGTAAGTCGTACAATTAATATGTTGTACCGCGCTGGCGCTGATGTAATTCACGGGAAACTTTCAAATATCCATACAAGTGGACACGGTGGACAAGAAGAACAAAAGTTAATGTTACGTCTAATTAAACCGAAGTACTTCATGCCAATTCATGGTGAATATCGTATGCAGCGTATGCACATGAACATAGCAAATGATTGTGGTATCCCTGAAGAAAATTGCTTCATTATGGATAATGGCGATGTTCTTGCTTTACGTTCTGATGAAGCTAGCGTAGCTGGAAAAATCCCATCTGGTTCGGTCTACATTGATGGAAACGGTATTGGGGATATCGGCAATATCGTATTACGAGATCGTCGTATCCTTTCTGAAGAAGGACTTGTAATTGTAGTTGTAAGCATTGATATGAAAGAATTTAAAGTTGCAGCAGGACCTGATATCATCTCACGCGGTTTCGTTTACATGCGTGAAAGCAGCGATTTAATCAATGATGCACAAACATTAATTACAACTCATTTAGAAAAAGTAATGGAGCGTAAAACAACACAATGGTCTGAAATTAAAAATGAAATTACAGACACATTAGCTCCATTCCTATATGAGAAAACGAAACGCCGTCCAATGATTTTACCAATCATTATGGAAATATAAGAAAAAGGACAATGCTATGAAGGCATTGTCCTTTTCTTTTCTCTTATCTTAAAAAGTGTTTAAATCGATCCACTTCATCGTCATGACCAATGACAATTAATATATCTCCTGCTTGAATATTCTCCGTAGCCCGAGGGGATACGATAACTTCTTTACCTCGTTTAATTGCTACAATATTCAATCCAAACTTCGCACGAATATCTAATTCAATTAAAGAGTGCCCATCAATTTTTTTATTCGCAATAATCTCTACAATACTATGCTCATCTGAAAGCTCAAGGTAGTCTAACACATTGCTTGATGCAATATTATTAGCAATCCTTTTTCCCATATCACGTTCTGGATGCACAATATGATCTGCACCTATTTTACTTAACACTTTTTCATGATAATCATTTTGAGCTTTTACAGTAATATTTTTTACACCCAATTCTTTCAAAATCAAAGTAGTTAAAATACTTGAATTTAAATTATCTCCAATAGCAACGACTACGTGATCAAAATTTCGAATACCAAGGCTTTTTAATACCATCTCATCTGTTGAATCTGCAATTACAGCATGCGAAGCTATATTTGCAAATTCATTAATTTTATCCTCATCTGAATCGATTGCCATTACTTCCATACCTAATTGAGCTAGTTCTCGGCAAATACTTCCACCAAAGCGACCAAGTCCAATGACAGCAAACTCTTTTTCTTTCTCACCCACAGGAATTCCTCCAATAACTTCAAGTACTATTTATTTTCAGTGTAACACACTTTATATGCGTCACAAAAACTGTAATTAGCTCTTATTTTTGTTTTTGTATATAAAAATATTGTTGCAAGTAAAAAGCGATACCAACAAGTAACATAGCAAATACAAATATATTTCCAAACGAACTAAATGTTTCAAAAACGAATAATAATGTTTCTTGACCAAAAAAGGCAAATAGCAGCTGTATGAATGCAAATAACAACGCCCATATGTAATGATGTTGATGAAATAAATAATGCGTTGCACCTAAAAAAGCAATAAACGAAAAGATAAAGATCCACCAATTTTCTAAAAATAGTTGCCAATTAGAAAATTGATATCCATTTACTAATATCGCAATAAGCGCGATAACTGCCATCGTCGGCACACTCCAAAATAATGCCCGTCCTCTAAAGAAACGAGTGCCTTTAACATCTCCTTTTTCATGTGCAATATATGTTAGTACTACTGTGCTTATATACAAAACAGAAAGAATTGTTAAAACGATAATGAGCCAAAAATGTAATTGATAATATTCATGTTCTATATTTGTCACGATTGCAGCTAACATACACGGAATTAACATTCCCGTCCAACCATCTACTTTTCTTTCATTCCAAAAGACCGTATTACCAATCCTTATTCCTAACAGCATAAAAATAATGATACCCAATACAAATAACGTAGTTTTATTCCCTACTAAACTCGTTGAGAAAGCAATTAATCCAATAAATAAAAAGAGCACAAACCCATTCATAATTTCTAGTACAGGTGATAAATATCTCTTCACCCATTTGTATGTTTCGTCATATTCATTATTATCTACTAGACGATAGGCATAAAAACTTATCCCAAAATAAACCGCCGCAATAATAACATACGCATATAAGACGAAACATAAAATCGCACTGCTAATTTGCACGTAATTCCCCACCCTTTTTTCTATGTTTCACATTGATTTTACACACTTTTCATACTAAAAGTAAACATATATAAGTTAGTCAAATAATTAATAATGAGCAGTGGCTAAAAACCCCCTGCTCATTATTAAAACAGTCCAATTAACTTTATTCTTTCATTTGTATATAAACGCCTAAAATCAATCTATACGAGCGTTACTTACACCTCAGAACAAAATTTTTTTTGGAAACTTCAAGAAAGCGGAAGTTTTATTTTCTATTCCCTTTCCACTTTACATATTGGCTTAAAAATGTAATTGCCTTTTCAATCACTTCTTCGTCTGGCTTTAATTTCGCATGATGTAAACCATATTCTGAATTTACTCCAAGCCAAAACATAAATCCAGGGATTTCTCGAAGCATATAACCAAAATCTTCACCTGTCATTGCCTCAGTACATGTAATAACATTCATATCTGTTTGTTTATGTACAAATTGCATAAACTCTCTCGTTAACTCTTCATGGTTATATACTTGATGATACATTGCTCCGTAATCTATAATCGCCTCACACTGGAAAGAAGCTTCGATACCTGCAACAATTGCCTCAATTCTGCTTTTCACACGCTTCATTGATTCTACTGATAATGTTCGAATCGTTCCTTCTAAACGAGATTTTTCTGCAATAATATTTTGAACCGTACCACCTGTAATTTTTCCGATTGTAATTACTGCACTATCAAGAGGATTTACATTGCGACTAATAACGGATTGAAGCTGTGTAACAAGATGACTCGCTGCAACAATCATATCATTTGCAGTATGCGGATAGGCAGCATGGCCACCTTTCCCTTTTAAATCGATATATAATTCTGAAGTATTGGCAAATAACAGTCCTTCTTTCGTTGCAATTGTCCCTACAGCGTATTCTGGTGCAATATGAAGACCAAGAATTATATTTGGTTTCCATTCTTTTAACTCTTCACTTTCTAACATAGGAAGAGCACCGCCTGGTCCTTCTTCTGCTGGCTGGAATAGAAATACAAGGTCATCATCTATTCTTTCGCTCACAGCTTTCGTTAGAAGGCCTAAACCGATTGTTGTATGTACATCATGGCCACATGCATGCATCATTCCTTCATGAATAGAAGCAAACTCATATCCAGTTTCCTCTGTAATTGGTAAACCGTCTATATCTGCACGATAACCTATTATTTTTTCTGGATTTTTTCCATTTACTTTAACGATTACACCCGTTTTCCATGTCTTCACTTCCACAAATTCATGAGAAAGCGTTCCTATATAATCTAAAATATACTGTTGTGTTTTCCATTCCTTAAATCCGATTTCTGGAATTCTATGTAGATCTCTACGAATTTGGACAAATTTGCTTACTGTCATTTTTGCACCTCTATCTATAAAAAGCGTAAGAGCCCATTTACGCTCTTACGCTTTTTTTTCTTTTTATTTCTCTGGGTTTAATTGACGAAGCTCTTGTTTAATTTCTGTTTTTGCTTTTGTCTTCTCATCAATTTCTTTAATTACACGTGCTGGAGTACCTGCAACAACTGTGTATGGAGGCACATCTTCTGTTACAACAGCTCCCGCTGCTACAACTGCACCTTTACCTACTGTAACACCCTCTAAAACAACTACGTTTGCACCGATTACTACATCATCTTCAACGATAACTGGTTTTGCAGAAGGTGGCTCAATAACACCTGCAAGTACAGCACCTGCACCTACGTGACAGTTTTTACCGACTGTTGCACGTCCACCAAGTACTGCGTTCATGTCGATCATAGAACCTTCACCAATTACAGCACCAATGTTAATTGTTGCATTCATCATAATTACAGCGTTGTCACCAATTTCAACATGGTCACGAATAATAGCACCGGGCTCGATGCGAGCTTTAATACCTTTTAAATCAAGCATTGGGATTGCAGAATTACGACGATCGTTTTCTACAACGTAGTCAACGATGTGCTTATTATTCTCATCAAGAATTGTCTTAATTTCAGACCATTCTCCGAATAATACACCTGATTTTTTATTCACAAATGCTTGTACTGTTTCAGGGAATGTTACTTCTTTTAAATCCCCTTTTATGTATACCTTTACAGGAGTTTTCTTTTCACTTTTTTGAATAAACGAAATAATTTCGTTAGCGTCCATCATTTTCATTCTTGTTGCCTCCTAAATCCATTTATAATGTTACTCTACCAAACGAAAGAGCGAGTAGCAAGATAATAATCTTATTTTTCCCTTTGAATTTCTTCTATAATTTCTAAAAATGCTTGTACTTGCTTCAACTGCCTTGCTGAGTCACTTGTTAACAACCATGTTTCTCTCGTCAATTGAACAGGTGTTTTATACATATTTTCCTGTACTTCCTTTAAAACAGTAGAAGGTAAAAGGGCATAACCTATACCATTTAAAACAAGTTGTTTGCATGTTTCAATTTGGTCAACTACAATCGTTCGCTTAGGCGGATTAGAAAATAAACCATACCACCAATTTTGTATTTGTCCATAATAAGTCGAGTCACTTTTAAATTGAATGAACGGCCTATTTGTTTCTTTTAGCATCGAAATATCTTTTATTTCTTTATCAACTAAATACAGTTCATCTTCAAATAATTTTTGCTTTTGACCTTTATATTCTTGTGTTCCCCTCAGTATAGCAACATGAACGTCTCCTTCATAAAACTGCTTTTGCACTTCACTACTCCATCCAGTAAACAGCGATATCTTTACAGAAGGATATTTATGCACAAACTTTTTCAAAACAGGAGGAAGCCAATATTGACCAATAACTGATGCAACAGCTATTTTTAACGTTCCATGAGTTTCCGTTCTAAAAACAGCTAGCTCACTTTTTATATCCTCTTCCTTTTGCAACATTTCTTTGGCATAATTTGCAACTTTTTCCCCTTCAGGTGTAATTGTCAATCCTTTTTGTGAGCGAATAAAAAACTTCATTCCCCATTGTTTCTCCATAGATTGTAATCGTTGACTCAGCGCAGGTTGGGAAACAAATAAACGTTCCGCCGCTTTTCTCATATTTGATTCCTGAGCTAACACAACCATCATTTGAAAATCATCAATTTGCAACTTTCTCCCTCTTTCCTTAGCTTCCATACACCTTATTTCAACAAGCTTTCATTCAGAAAATACAATTTTCCAGCGCAAACTTTCCTTATGTTTTATGTCTTTTTAAATATAATACATACACAAGTGATATGCACGAAAAAAAGTGACTTCTTCGTTTCTATGAAGTCACTTTTCTCACGTTATCGATTATGTTGCCTTACTTTCTTATTCAACAATTTTAAAATAGCACGACGTGTTAAAATCCCCTCAAAATAGCCTTCTTCATTAACAGCACAAATAAAAGGATGATCAATTGTCATTTCTAAAGCTTTTGCAAATGAATCTTCTAATTTAAGAAAAGGTATATCTTCCTTCATCACCTGCTCTACTTTCATATCATCAAGTCTTTCAAACTCAATACGCTCTAATCCTAACATACCATCTAATATCATGGCAGTACTAATCAAACCATGTAATTTATACATTGGATCTAAGACAGGTATCGCCGAATATCCAGATTTCACAAGAACGAGTAAAGCATGTTCTAAACCATTTCCAATTTGGACATGAGCTACTTTTTCCGATGAAATCATTAAATCCTTCACAAGAATTTGTTGAAATTCGTCTTTCGGAATACTAATCATATTACATCCCCCATTTTCCCTTTTTCCTGCTTATGTTCATAACTCTATTCACATTTTATGACATCGTTTTCATATTATTATTTTGTCCTAAATTTATTTCAATAAAAATACAATCACACAGCTATTTTAGCATACAGCACAAAAAAAAGACTACCATTCCGGTAGCGCTTAATACCCTTTATTTTTTAATCTGTAAAATAACCTTGTGATTTTTTTATATTGCATCACATCCGTCTGTTTCAAACCATTCTCAATATCTGTAAGTTCCACAGCTAAAATTTCACTTGCATAATTTTGCTGAAATAAAATATCTAGTAGTAAACTTTCTTCTTCCTTCGTTAAAACAACTTCCCTTTGCATATACCCCTCTCCTTACAATCGCATCGTTACTCTTATTATATAAAAAATTTAACCTATTTAATAGATGTAATATTCAGTTTTTACCAAAAGATATGTAGCAATTGTAAACATACAAAAAGTCATTTCGTATATCGATTTGCATAGCTAAACGCCGCATAAGCATCCGGCTTAATTTTTGCAGTTAATCCCATCGCTCGAATTTTTTCTGTCATATCTAAAATAAATTCCTTTGTTAAACCATCATTCCCAATGTCTAAATGAATTTCCATTATGAATCCAGCCCCATCTTGAGCATAAGGATGCAATAACTCCCATATTGTTTGTATATGAGTAGGTGTAAATAGACATGCGATTTCTTGACTAAACTGCGTTTCTAAATATATTTTCTCACGTAAGGTTGCTGGCTTATCTTTTACTGATCTATGGTGTAAACAACCCCAGGCACCTTTTCCAACACGATGAATATGGATTGCTGTAATAAACCTCGTATCCTTTTGATGTGCTTGCGAGTCTGTCCCAATGGATAATCGATATAAATTTCGTGGATCCTTTTCAATGAAACTACAAATACGGCTAAAGACCATATCAAAATTTAAATGTCTCTCTGAAACATTGTAAAATTTATGTGCACCGTCCACAGAGTCACGTCCTTTCAATTAGACAGACTTTTCGTATTCTCATTGTATGGGACAAAAACTAAAATTATAACTTCCTATCCTTTATTCGTTTCAATATTTCGAATTACAAAGTGACAAACTTGGCACGTATAAATTACATTTTGATTAGATTGAGCCGTTAATACATGAGTAATCTCAGCAGAGCTTTGACAATTAGGACAAATCACAACTGGTAAATGTTCCATACGATAACCTCCTAGTTATATTTCTCCCACTATTTGCAGAACCCAGCAATTGTGAGAAGTTTAGCTTCACATATTCATCCGGTTGGCGGGACTACTTATCCACATGGATAGGCAAACTTACACAGATTAAATTTTCATTTTAATACCATTGTAGGAAAAATAAAAAAATTCTATACATTACGCTGGAAAGTAATAGAACTAAAAAAGGTACTGCCATATGGCAGTACCTTTTTTATATGTATCAAGAAATGATATCGTAAATCTCAATTGCAACCATGTCGATATTATCGAATTGGTACACTTGAGGTTTTTCACCTTGTTGATACACTTCTAACTCATACATTTCACTTTTATCGAAAAATTTCACGCTACATTTGCGCTCACCGTTCACTTCAAAATAGCGTTGTGCTACTTCACCGCTTTCAGCTTGTTCTTGTAGACTAACAAGTCGAGTTAAAATTCCTTGGAGTAGAGACATGAAATCTCTCCTTTCTCTGATCTTCCTACCAATAGGTTTTACAGCTATACTCATTCTATCCGTCATAACAGAAAAAATGTTCCACACTCTAGGATAAAGGTTATTGGCCAGAAACTCAACTAAAAATTTGTCGAAATGCGAAGGAAAAAACAGAAAGAACATATTTCCCCTTCTTTATTGCGGTTTTTATACTGGAAGAATATAATAAAAAACAGAAAAAAGGAGGAATTACAATGAAAAAAATTGAGGTTTATACACAACCTGATTGTCCGCCATGTGTTATTGTTAAAGAATTTTTGAAGCATAATAACGTTGCATATGAAGAATTTGACGTAAAAAAAGACGCTGCTGCTCGCAATCGTCTTTTAAACGACTATGATTCTTATTCAACTCCAACAGTCGTAATTGATGGCGAAGTAGTTGCAGGTTTTCAAATTGAAAAGTTACAAAAACTACTCAATATAGAATAGGAATAGGTAAATACCTATTCCTATTCTTATCCCGCTATTTGTAGGTAGTAAAACCCAAAAAATTTAGCTAAAGCAAAGGAGTTAGATGGGCTAGTAATCCCTCCCACTGATTAAAAGTTTCACTTTATAATTGTTGCAACCTTTTTATTTCAGTTAAGAGTTCCTGACTTTCATGATATCCTGCTAACTTCCATTTATCTTGATCCCTTTTCAATGTTACAATTTGATATTGTCCACTTTTTGTCCGCTCATATACATATAAATTTTTATGTTCTTCATCATACGATATTTTCGTTTCTGAATTAAAAGAAAACGGTGCTTCTTTTGCCGGAAGTAAATATTCACCACTTTGTTTATCACTTCTGCTATTTTCATCTGTAAACACTTGAAGGAAATTATCTGTAAAATACGGTGATAACGTCTCTATCATCTTATTCATCGGCAAATGCTTCCCACGAATTGAAAACTGGGTTTCATAGCCTTTTTGTATCGTTGTAAATACTTCTTTCCGATCAACTTTCACTTCCTCTTTCCCTAAAACAGTCGTAACACTATAACCAACTAGAAAGGCAACACATACAAATAGAACAAGCCATATTCCATATTTCCTCATTTTTTCACCTTCCTTTTAAAAGAACTTGTCTTTGTAGTATTCATTGTAACAATGATTATGCAAAGAAAGGACAGATTTCGTTCGTAAAATCTTTACAACGATAGACAGCATTTTCATCACCATTTTCACTATTACCAATTTATGATAAAAACAAACAAAAAATGCACGAATCTCTTCGTGCATTAAAATAAAACATCTTCTTCATATAAATATTCATAAGATAAATCTATAAATAAAAAGTTGTCATCATCTATTGGGAAAGAAAATGTTCGTACCATTTCGCCCGTTTCGATATCTGCATATAAATCTGAAAGCCTTGCCTTATTCTCAAAACGCATTTTCATGATATTCTCGAGAAAATACGGGCGCCAACTCCAGTTCTTCATATAATAATCCGGCATCACAATCCATTCTCCATCTTTTTTCATAACATTTCCTGATTGTTGGAAACCATCTTCATTACAAATAAATATACGAAAACTACACTGTGATACACTTTGACTAAATTGTAATAACCAATCATTTATATCTTCATTCTTTTTTTGTTTTGATAAAACATCGCCAATGCGATCGCGTAACATCTCTGTCAAATTATAAATTTTTTGTAACTTCTTCTTTTCATGCTGAATAAACTGATGACATTCATTACCAAGTCGCTCTTTCAAAACATTCGTTTCAATAAAATCAGGTAAACATTCTTTCAAATAATTACCTTGATAATATCTTCCGCCGTTCTTCCAAGCATATTGCAGTTGATAAAAAGCATCTATTTCTTCATATAACAAAGTTGCACCAATTCTTCTAGCAAGTAATGATAAAGAATATAAAATATCTTGATAAGATTGTAAAAGTGCTGTTTGCCTTAAATTCGTTAAATCTACTTTTAAAATATCAGGTGCTAACACGCTAATACGCTCTAAATTACTTGTGCCCGTTCCGACTTTATTAATCGAAATTTGAATACCATATGTACGATAATACATAAGCAAATGATTAAATTGCTCTATATCTTCTTTACATTCATGTTCTGTAATCTCTAAAACAATTTGTTTTAAATTTAAACCTTGTTCTTCATACCTCAATAAAAGTTGAAGCAAGCTTTCATCATCATCATTCATTAATACATTAGCATTCCGATGTATAAATAATAATAATTTTTGATCGCTTTCTAAATAACGATTTAAAGCTTTTTCTACTATAATATTATCCGCTTCCAGTTGAAATTCACTTGGAATCGAATCATCGTGAAAGAAAGAAGCTAAACTTTGTATGCCCTCTTCTGTTTGAATACGTCCTACTACTTCATATCCAATTACAGTATGCTCATCAGCACTAAAAATAGCTTGATAATAAGGAAGGACTTTATCCAAGTTACTCATTACATCTAATGCATCTATCAACGTGCTTCCCTCCCTTTACTTTTCAAAAATTATAACATGATATTTACGGAAAAATAATAAAAAATCCCTTCAGTTTTCCTGAAGGGATTAGAGGGGTAAAATGCTAAGGGGAATTAGCAATTCTACTATGAAGAAAAAAGAGGTCTTAAATATAACGTATATATGACCTCTTGTAAACACTTTTCTTTCATATGTCACAATTCCGTCACATTTAACCATAAAAAAATGAATCAAACATTCATTTTTTTATCCCTTTTAAAATGGATATTGATGTAAATGTTGTCCTCCATCCATTGTCATGCAAGTTCCATTTATGTACGCAGCTTCATCTGAGCATAAATAATAAGCTAGACCAGCGATTTCTTCTGGCGTACCCAGCCTTCCAAGCGGAACACTTTGTATCGTACGCTTAGCCATTTCTTCTGAAATCCATAATTTATCAGCACCGCCCGTACGTTCAATTGGTCCTGGCGCGATAGCGTTAACTCGTATTCCATATTTACGTCCCCACTCAACAGCGAGCGTCTTCGTCATCGCTAATACCCCTGCCTTCGCTGCAGCCGAATGAATAACTCCTGGACCTGCATCCCATGCATATGTTGCTACCATGTTAATGATATTCCCTTTTATACCTTTTTCAATCCAATATTTTCCGACAGCATGGCTACAGTAAAATGTACCGTTTAACACAATATTAATGACTGAATTCCAACCATTCACAGATAAATCTTCTGCTGGACAAATAAAGTTTCCAGCTGCATTATTTATTAAAACATCAATTCGACCAAACTTCTCATCAATCTGTTCAATCATTTTCTGAATGTCATCCGTATTTCTTACATCCATTTGTACAGGTAATACTTGCCCCGGAAATTGTTCAATTTCCAACTTTGTTTCCTCTAGTTTTTCCTTTGTACGTCCTGTAATAACAACTCGTGCCCCTTCTTTTGCAAAACGAGTCGCCATTCCTTTTCCCATTCCACTCGATCCACCTGTTATAATAACTACCTTCTCTTTCACATACATCCCCTCCAAAAAATGAATACACATTCATTTTATCACTTTATTTAATAGAAATCTTTATATTTTTAAACTTTTCTGATATTTTAATGTAAAGAATTTTCTTTTCATTCATTTTTTTTCGTAATCTATACTAAATTTTTATTATGTAAAGTATATTTTAAATAAACTGAAAGGAGATTCGAGTAGCCTATAAATGGAATAAAAACATTGAGGTATACTCATATTTTTATGAAGCACATTACAAGAAGAAATTTTTTAAAAATTGGTATGCGCACTTGTCTCTATTCATTTATAACCAGTGGCATTGGATACTACTATGCTAAATATATAGAACCCCATTTCATTTCTTTTACACAGCACACATTAAAATCACAACTCATCCCAAAAAGTTTTCATGGTATGAAAATTCTTCAATTCAGCGATTTACATCTTGGATACTATTTCTCGCTTCAACATTTATCTCAAGTTGTTTCTAAAATTAATGCTGTAAATCCAGATATTGTCCTTTTTACTGGAGATCTCATTGATAATTACCAAACGTATACTGACACTCCTTTCGTTGCATCCATTTTAAAAAATATACAAGCCCCCTTCGGTAAATTCGCTATTTATGGTAACCATGATCACGGTGGATATGGAACTGAATACTATGAGCACATCATGCGTGAATCTGGATTTGAACTATTGCTAAATAATGAAAAAAGAATTCGTCTAATGGATAATAGTGAGATTTCTATTTTCGGTCTCGATGATATACTACTAGGCAAACCCAAAATAGAGAAAACATTAGAGCATGCACGACAAAATACTTATAACATTGTTCTTGTTCACGAACCAGATATCGCGCCCCAAGTTTCCAGATATCCAATCAACTTGCAACTTTCTGGTCATAGCCACGGCGGACAAGTACAAATTCCTTTTTTAGGAGCTATTATTACACCATCACTCGCCAAAGACTATATTGAAGGCTTCTATACAATTCAAGATTTAACTCTCTATGTTAATCGAGGCCTAGGAAGAACGCGTGTTCCATTCCGTTTTATGTCAAAACCTGAAATTACACTTTTTACACTCCAACATTCGTAATAATTCGCCTATTTTCTTGCATATCCTTTCTTGTACGCGCTCATCCACGTTTCATTTACCATATGATGAAAGTGAGTCCAATAAAGGAGGTATGTTCATGTATCCATATTATCAACCAATCCCAGTCCGTTCAGCACCTATTGGTCCAGTAGGCGACTCACGCTTCTTCCCGTTTTTTGGCGTTCCCTTTCTAGCTGGAATTGCTGGTGGATTACTCGGCGGAGCATTAGCTTTCGGCCCTCGACCATTTTACCCACCTTATCCACCACCTTTCCCGCCGCCAGCACCTTATCCTTGTTACGGTGGACCATGTCAACAACCATACTATTACTAAGTTAAAATAACGATTATTTCAAATGTTATTCTCTCAACGAGCCACCTTATTACACGCTTATAATAAAACTATTGTTTCTACTCATCCTCCCATTTTGGGAGCATATGAGTAGAAAAAAGTAAAAACCTCTTATAGACATAAGAGGTTTTTACTTTTTTCATTATTCAGCATCTGTATTTTGATACGCCATCTTAAACAACTTCACTTGGCTATCAATTTCTTCTGTACTACCATTAATAACATAATAGTAATCACCATCTTTATTTTGTTCACGTGTTTTCACATTATCAGCTAATGTAAGCTGTAAAATCGCCTTAATTCGTGCCTTCATTTCAATATCTAATATCGGGAAAGATATTTCCACTCGCTTCTCCATATTTCGCGTCATCCAATCAGCTGAAGATAAATATATTTTCTCCTCCCCATTATGATGGAAATAATAAATACGGCTATGTTCTAAATATCTTCCAACAACACTAACTACACGAATATTTTCACTTACATTTGGAATACCAGGTCGTAGGCAACATGTTCCTCGAACAATGAGCTCTACCTTTACTCCAGCTTGTGATGCTTCGTACATTTTTTTAATTAATGGTTTATCTGTTAATGAATTCATCTTAGCGATAATATATCCATTTCCATATTGCCTATGATAACGGATTTCTTCATCTATTAAATCCATAAATTGTTCTCTTATATCAAATGGAGCAACAGATAAATGATGAAAATGTGGCTTTGTTGTATAACCACTTAAATAATTAAAGAAATTGGTTGCATCAACCCCAAAGTCTTTTCTTGATGTAATATATCCAAAATCAGTATATAACTTCGCTGTTGCATCATTATAGTTTCCAGTTCCAAGATGTACGAACCTTTCGATTTTTCCGTTTTTTCTTCTTACAACTAACGTAATTTTACTATGTGTTTTCAAGTGACTTACACCGTAAATAACATGACAGCCTGCCTGTTCCAATTCTTTAGCCCAATGAACATTGTTTTCTTCATCAAATCTTGCCTTTAATTCAACTAATACCGTCACTTGTTTTCCCTTTTCAGCCGCTATCTTTAACGCCTGAATAATTGGTGAATCACCACTTACTCGATATAACGTTTGTTTAATCGCAAGTACATTTGGATCGTCTGCCGCATCACGGACAAAATCAACTACCGGCTGAAATGATTCAAAAGGATGATGTAATAAAATATCATGCTCAATTGCTTTTTCAAATACATCTTCTTCATCACCTAAATCTTGAGGCGGTTGCGGAATAAGAGCCGGATATACAAGATGTTCATATAAAGGAGCTAGTTTTTTATATAAAGAAAACAAACATGTTAAATCTAATGGCCCATCCATTATATATACATCTTCATCTTTTACTTCCAGAACCTCATATAATAACGCTAATACTCTTTCATCAATGTGTTCTTTCCCAACTTCTAAACGTACAGCCCCCCCCCACTTACGTTTTTTTAATTCTTTTTCAATTACCTTTAATAAATCTCTCGCACCTTCTTCATGAATCGTTAAATCTGCATTGCGTGTAATACGGAAACGAGTAACAGATGATACTGTATATCCCGTAAATAATTTATGAGTAAAGCTACTAATTACGTCTTCTAAAAAAATAAATTTATGCTTTTGCCCTTCGCTCGGTAAAAATATGAAGCGCTCAAGTAATGAAGGAACTTGTACAATTCCTAGCTTCGTCCGATTCTCTTCCTCCGCTTGCTTCTCATCATATAAAAGAGTAGCTAAATTCAAACTTTTATTTAATAACATTGGAAATGGGCGATATGCATCAATAGCTACAGGGGTTAACACCGGAAAAATTTGCTCATCAAAATACTCTTCTATAAATTCTCGCTGCTCTTTCGTCAAATCATGGAATGTTAAACGTTCAATTCCCTCTAACTCAAGCGCTGGCAATACATAATTTTTAAATGTATCATATTGTACTGTCATTAGTTCATGGGCTTTTATCGCAATTTTATTTAGTTGCTTTTTTGGTGTTAAGCCAGCTTTATTTTCTGGCTGATTAAATCCAGCACTCACTTGATCCTTTAATCCCGCTACACGTACCATAAAGAATTCATCTAAATTCGAACTAAAAATACTAATAAATTTCAATCTTTCCAAAAGTGGATTTTTTCCATCTTGCGCTTCTTGTAGTACACGTTCATTAAATGCTAGCCAGCTTAACTCTCGATTATTGTAATAAGCTGTATCATTTAAATTTACTGCATTCCCCTTCGATAATTCCATTCTCTTCACACTTCCCCTTGAAACTTTTTTACTATAATTTAGTTAATTTTATTTTATCAAATTACAATATTACAAAGTGTAAATTTTTCGTAAAGACATCCGTACGACCTAATGTTTTAGTTCATATAACAAGTTAATATTCGTTTTTAATACTCTTTCTAACTGTTTTTTTTGTTTTTCAGCTTGCACTTTTTCTGCTAATGCAGACTGTTCACATAAAACTTTAAACGTTAATGCCTCTTTGCTTTCTGTTATAGATATGGTTTCAACAAGCGATCGTTGCCTTGCATTTAAAGCAGCTGAAAATTGTAAAACAGCTCCTAATAGACGGATTTTTTTTTGTTCACTTTTATCAAACCAACCTTCAAATGGAGATAAATGTTGTTTAAATAGCATTTTTGATTTATAAGATGCAATAAGCGCTAACCTCACTCTATCTTTATGCATCATGCCATCAATTGTCTTATTCGCCAATAAATAAAACGTATGTAAACGGCTCGCTTCTTCGTCTATATATTTGCCTATATTAAATACTTTCGCTGCTTGATGGAATACTTCCCAGTCTTTTACTGACATAGAAATAAGCCCTATTTCCTCAAGTTGTTTGCAAATTAGTCTTCCATGTTTAATAAGTTGAATAACAAATTCCATGTCCATTTCGTATTCATGTGATAGTAAATGCAAACTTTCTTCAACTACGTTCGGATAATATGAAATCCCCAAATCTTTTGTCAACTCTTCATAGAAAACACCTTCTCTTAATCCTTTTCTACTTAATACAAATGCCGGTGCCTCTATAACATTAACAAGTGTATGAAATACTTCAACCGCTGGAATAATCGTATCCGCTCGATCTTTTGCCAATCCTTCCAATTTCTGAAGTTCTATGAACGACAATTTTTCCAACTCATCTTTTACATTTTCAATATCTTCTTCTTTCATCTTGTATAAATGTAATCCTGCTATAGGATAACATATTAAATTTTGATGGATTTTTACTAAGTTCCTCGCACTACCACCAATTGCAATAAGAAGCAATTTCTTATTGATGAACCATGGTAACGTTTGAAATTGAAATTCTAAATACTGTTGCATTCCCTCTAACTCATCTTTAGTAGGAATATCACCTTTAATAAATTGTTGCTTTAAAGAAAGTGCCCCAAAAGGAAAACTATGGTACTCTAAAATCTCTCTATTTCTAAAGTATGTAACTTCCGTACTTCCCCCACCAATATCTACCGTTATTCCTTCTGAAAACGATGTAGAATTCATAACCGCCAAGTATCCGTAACGCGCTTCCTCATATTCTGATAATACTCTAAGAGTAAAGTCCGTTTGTCCTTCAATAAGCTTTTTAATTTCCTCTTGATTCTCAGACTGTCTAATTGTTGCTGTTGCAACACAAAGTACATGATGCAACTGATGGAACCTTGTACTTTCTTGAAATTGAAATAATGTCTGTAATAATACTTCTATTCCCTCTTCATTCAACACACCATCAATTAAGTAATTCCTTAACCTAGCAACCACTTTCGTATTTTCAATCTCTTTATAAAAACCTCCATTTTGCTTTTCATAAATAACTAAACGCATTGTATTAGATCCAATATCTATAATGGCATACTGTTGTTTTAATATTTCTTTCAAACTTCTCACTCTTTCATTATCAAATTTCAAAAACATATTCTATTACTATTATACAAAATAGTTGTTTTTTGTAACAATATTGCTTTAATATTGAAAATATATACAATCACTTTTTGCATATAATAAAAACCTATTTTATTTATGCTATAATAATGAAAAATTGAAAGGAGATTCAATATGAAACCTTCACAACCACAATCTCAATTACAAAACCAACATTCTATTAATCGACTAGCCCAATCTATTTTCGTTGTGAATCGTCATGCTAAAGCAGCTACTAATCCTAAATATTTATACTGGTTAAAAAAGACAGCTTTAGAGCGTTTGATTGCTGAAAAAAAAGCAATTAAAGAAGGATTACATTTTTCTAGAAACCCACGTTTTAGCCAACAACAATCTGATGTCCTTATACGTTTAGGCGATTATTTTTTCCACATCCCTCCTACGAAAGAAGATTTTCGAATTCTACCGCATCTTGGTCATCTTGAATCCTCCTATCGAAATCCGAAAACAACCTTATCTTTAACAGTAGCAAAAAAAACACTTCAAGATTATATTGGGCCTGAAGCATTGAAACAAGAAAAAAAATTAAGTGAACCGGTTCCATGGTATAGTCGTACTTATACAAAAAAATAAAACAGTTTGGCCAAGTGTAGGCCAAACTGTTTTATTTTTTCTCTTCTTTAATTTTAATATTTGCTTGTTTATAAAAAGCTACTTTTTCTGTATTATAAGACTTTGTGAATTCATTAAATTTATCTTTTTCTGACTCAATATCCTTATAAGATTGATTTACTACTTTTACTTTTTCACTAATATCTTTTAATTTAGTACCTTTATCTTGTAACATTGTATATAACTCTTTTTCTTGTTTTAAAGATTTATTATAGCTGTCATACATTTTATTAAATGAATCGTGTCGTTTCTCATACATGCTTTTCACTTTATCAGCTTGATCTTTCAACTTATTATCTTCAATTTTCTTCACATACTTATCAGCTGACTTCACTTCTTCTTGCGCTTTATTTAAGGCCTCTTTTTCTTTTGTAAGTACTTTTTCTCGTTCAGTTGTATTCTTTGCTGCTTGATTCAGTTTTTCTTTAACAGTTTGATTATTATCTTTTCCTTCTTGCACAATCTGGTTATATAATTCTTGTCCTTCTTTCTCTAAAGTCTCAAGTTTTTTTGCATCTTCAAACATTGTTTTTTCTTGTTTAGCAGCGTTTTCAAACGCTACATATAATTCTTCTTCTGGTTTCGGTCCAAAACAACCGGCTAATAAAGTCATTGATAATGCAGTTATAATTGCTAATTTACTATATTTCAACATCTCTTCCTCCTACTTATAAACGACCATCGTGTAATATAAAAAAGTTATAAAATATGTAATTGTTCTATACACTCGCATCTTTTTTACGAAGATCATTAATATTGTTTGTACAAATTATTACTTAATATTACATTATTCTTTTTGAAGTATTTAGCAGTTCCATATCCATCTTTAAGTATAGTACTTCGTGTTCTTTAAAATCTGTTCACACTATGTATTACCTTAATGGCCACAGAATTTCACCTCAGTCTTAATAAGACTATAATAGTTCACCTGATAAAAGGTGATCGTTCCGCTCTCACGTCTATCATTCCCTTTCCAGCTTTCTATCAAATAATCTCTTTGTTCATTTTACACAGTACAATCAATATCTCGCAACAACTTACAAATATTCTTTTCATTTCCTAAAAAGGAAAAGTGTAGAGCTTGCTTTCCTCTACACTTTTAAAATAAAACACATTGTGCAAATTACATTGACACTACCATCATAATTATATGCTTATTTCATATATTTTTAAAGACTTTTATTACAAACGCAGCGTTTTTTTGTAATAAAAGTCAAAAAAAATGTTACAAATAAAACTTCTTCCTATCAAATATCTTCAAATCAAAGCTTCACTCATTTTCTTGCAAATTTCTATACTGGTACAATTGATTTTGCGACTTTCTCAACAGTTCTTCAAACGTTTTTCCTTCTACTGGATAGCTAGCTGCTCCAAATAAAAGAGTGACACTGAGTAAATCACCTTCTATTTCACTTTCAATATTTTTCATTAATCTGTTTGTTATTGTTGATGTTTCATGACCATTATCAATTGCTACAATAACATACTTATTTTCATCCCACTTTGTAACAACATCTCCCTTCCGAATTGACTTTACAATGGTACTCTCTAATTTTTGTACTAACACTCCCAATTTTTTTTCTTGCAACGTGTCTTTTAATCCTTCCCATTCTTTTACAGAAAGAATGTAAACTGTAATATTACGGGAAGCTCTTTCAGATAAAGCGGCTACTTTCCCAAAAAAATCAACAACAAAATCGTTGCTTGCCATTCCTCCTACTTCTTCATTCATACGCTTGTTCGCTCTTTTATCGTACCAATGTCCAAAATAATAACTTAGTATCATTTGCAATATATAAATAATAAAGACGGTATAAAATGATCGTGAATCCAGTTTTGCAATTACATCCTGAAGTGCAATCCATTCTGTAACTGCCACTGTATTTCCAAATAATAATCCACTAATTTTCCCTTTATGTTTCATACTTCTCCCCCTTTTATACCAATATATGTTTCTATATCAATAATGTTTTTCTACCAAATAAAAAATGTACATATCCAATGTACATTTCTGCTTAAGCTTGTATACCTTTTCTACTCTATTTCATATATATAATATATAACTTTTATAGAAAGGAGTAATCTATATGCTACAAAAAGAGAATCTATCAGATGCTATGCGGTTACTAGCTGGTTTTCTATTATCATTAAAATTATTATTTACCTCTTTCGGCATACACTTTATTACAAACGATCAAATTGACGCTATTGTTAATGTTGTTTCATTTTTATTTATTCTATACTTTGGCTACAAAAATAACTATGTAGGAAAAAAAGGAATAGAGCAAAAGAAAATACTCAAAAAACACAACCTTCACTAAAAAAAGGAACCTTTTGTACAGGTTCCTTTTTATTATTGACGCACAACAACTTCATTTGTTTGCAGTGGACCATATGATATCTCTTTATCTTGAAATGTATATGTAGCCTGAAAGAATGCTTGTTTAAGAGCTTTATCTTTATTAGCTTTTATTTTACAACGTAGTTCCACCTTTTCATTCGGTAACAAATCATCAATTCGCCACCTTACAAGCTGGAATAAAAACTCACTTATCCCCTTATCAACTTTTAAAGAATTAGGAATATAAGCAAAGTAATCTCGAATCATATGACTTACAATAACTCTCGAAATCATTTCTACCCCTTTATTTTCCACTTCAATTCTCATAATAAGTATGTCGTTTACATCGTAGGTCAATTCATACGAAAATTGTTCTGTATACATACTACCAATTTTTAATGTAACGGCTACTTGAGGAAATTCATTTTCCTTTTTCGATCCGTCAATCCACAATACTGGTTGTAGCGGTATTGAATACTTTCCTGTATCCGAAATTCGTCCCCATATTTTCATAATATATATTCACCTCATTTCAGATGTATCATACACACAATGAATTCCCCAAATTACTAAAGCTTACTACAAGCAATGTTTAATATTTCTCTTCCTTTTATCCTATTCGACAATATGAAGAAAAAACCATTTTTCATCTATTAACAGAAGGTGTTCTTAATGAAATTTTTTTACAATTTACTTTATGGCAATATTCAATATGGCTCACTCGTTCTCTACTCATACGAAAGAATATTTTGACGGAAGAAAAAGTTTGCCTTATAGTCAAATTTGACTATAATATTCTTTATGGCATATCAGTGCACTTATGGAAAAGAAATTAAAATCACCTATACATTTAAATTTTTTATCCACTGCACTCAAAACTTAATATAGTTTACTTATTTCTAAAGGAGGGTTATATTTGGAAACTCAACCATTAAAAAAAGACGCCAACAAGACAAAATTTGTTGTTGCTGGTTTACTGCTTGGTATATTAATGGCCGCAATGGACAATACAATCGTTGCAACCGCAATGGCAACAATTGTTGGAGACTTAGGAGGATTTGATAAGTTTGTTTGGGTCACATCAGCTTATATGGTAGCAACAATGGCAGGGATGCCTATCTTCGGGAAACTTTCTGATATGTACGGGCGGAAACGTTTTTATATTGGTGGCCTCATTCTTTTCTTATTCGGTTCTGCGCTCTGCGGAACAGCTTCAAGTATTGAGCAAT
This sequence comes from Bacillus sp. FSL K6-1338, assembly GCF_038006965.1. Classification (NCBI taxonomy): domain Bacteria; kingdom Bacillati; phylum Bacillota; class Bacilli; order Caryophanales; family Bacillaceae; genus Bacillus; species Bacillus sp. FSL K6-1338. Next base: position 3,873,098 of record NZ_JBBOWI010000001.1, read on the forward strand.
TAAGTATTTATAGAGCTATTCAAGGTATCGGTGGTGGTGCCCTTATGCCTATCGCCTTCACAATTATGTACGATATCTTCCCACCAGAAAAACGTGGGAAGATGACAGGACTATTCGGTGCTGTTTTCGGGACCTCTAGTGTATTCGGTCCTTTATTAGGCGCTTATATTACAGACTATATAAGTTGGCATTGGGTCTTCTATATCAATATTCCATTAGGACTTATCTCCTTTTTCTTCATTACTAAATACTACAGTGAGTCTCTAGAATTTAGAAAACAAAAAATTGATTGGGCTGGTGCTATTACACTTGTCATAAGTATCGTTTGCTTAATGTTCGCATTAGAACTTGGTGGTAAGGAATATGCCTGGAATTCCACTGTAATTATTGGCTTATTTACAACAGTAGTTATTACGCTTATTATTTTCTTCTTTGTAGAACGAAAAGCAACCGAGCCTATTATTTCGTTCCATCTATTTAAAAAACCTTTATTCGCAGCTAGTCAAGGAGTTGCCTTTTTCTATGGTGCCGCTTTTATTATCTGTACAGTTTATATTCCAATCTTCATTCAAGGCGTTCTTGGAGGTTCCGCCTCTAATGCCGGATTAATTTTAACACCAATGATGGTTGGTTCTGTAATTGGAAGTCAAACAGGAGGACAATTAGCTTCTCGAACAAGCTATCGTAACATTATGATGGTATCTGGCGTCTTCTTCGTTCTTGGTATTTATTTATTAAGTACTTTAACAATGGATACACCTCGTTTACTCGTAACACTATTTATGATTCTCGCTGGGCTTGGTGTTGGCTTCTCATTCTCAGTATTAAGTATGTCTTCTATTCACAAATTAGAAATGCGAGACCGTGGTTCGGCAACATCAACAAACTCATTCTTCCGATCACTCGGTATGACTCTTGGTGTAACGATTTTCGGTACAATTCAAAATCATATTTTTACAGATAAACTAAACTCTGTGTTCCCCCCTGAACTAGCAAAATTAGCTCCAAAAGGTGGAGACACAAGTTTCTTATTATCGCCAGGCGCTACCGCAAAAATTCCTGCTGAAATATTAGCGGGTATTAAAGAAGCTCTCGCTACATCTATTGCGAACACATTCTTCTGGGCACTTATTCCGGCTGTACTAAGTATTATTTGTATTTTACTTATGGGAAATGAACGCCTCTTTACAGGCCCTAAAAAGAAAGAAAAACAAAAGCAAGTCAGTTAATATAAAAAAGAAGCGGCATATCCCTTTATGAAAAAGGATATGCCGTTTATAATATGTATAAAGTTAATCTTTAATCAGTGGCGGTTTTGTTCATCCCCCACTGATTATTAATTGAACCAATCGGGCTTTTACGGACAGCCCGCCCCCCACCTAACTTCTTTGGTTCCGCTGAATTTTTGGATGGGTGTCTTACTGCCCGTTAATGCCGGATAAAGTTTTTATATACAGGAGTTGAGACAGCATGAGCATGAAATTAGTCATTCTCGGCTTGCTACTCGAAGGAGATAAACATCCATATGAAGTGCAGCATATTATGAAAGAACGACAAATGGATTGTTACATTAAATATGCTAAAGGATCACTTTATTACGCCTTCGAGCAATTAGAAAAGCAAGGCGCAATTCATATTACAAATGTAATTAGAGACACAAATCGACCTGACAAAACGATTTTTCATATAACAGAAGAAGGCAAAAAACTATTCCACACTTTACTATTAAAACAATTCGAAGCAAAAAACCAAATATATAAACCTATTTATTCAGCCTTATCTTTCGCTCACTTTAGCAATGATCACGAATTAGTTCCTATTTTAGAAAAAAAGAAAAACGATACTCTTCAATATTTATATACTATGCAAACGATATATGATTGTAATAAAGGAAAAGTTCCACGTGCACAACTATATATTTTACAAAGTGTAATTGAGCATATTACAGTTGAACTACAATGGCTAAACACCCTCCTTAAAGATGCTATAGCAGGCCGGCTTTCAGAAGTTGCTATAGATGAAAATTGAGCTATGAAAGAAGACATCCCTACTTCTTTCATAGCTCAATTTCTCTTTTTATAATGTAATATTATTAGTTACTTCAGAATGTAAAAGTCAGAATAATAAGAAATAAAAACTTTGGAATTTTCTTATTTTAAAACAGTAGACAAAATTCCAAAAATTGTGTTAGAATTTGTTTCAATATCATATCGCTTGTTAAATTCCTTTCAAAAGGAAAATAGGTACACGAAAGTTTCGTTTCGTGTTTAAAAGGGAAGCTTGGTGAAACTCCAACACGGTCCCGCCACTGTAAATGCTGAGATTTCTTTTTAGTGCCACTGTGAAAACGGGAAGGTGAAAGAAATTATATGAAGCATAAGTCAGGAGACCTGCCTGTTTTAACAACACTGATAGATTCACGGATGATGATGAGGTGTTAAAACAAAAAGGAAGGCTTATTTTCTATGTCTTTGTACTTTTTGTTATAGGTATTTCCTAGTAAACGGAAATGCTTACTTTCAATTAGGGAGGAATTTAAAATGGCAATTCAAACAAGTAACTTAGGTTATCCACGTATCGGACTACAACGAGAGTGGAAAAAAACATTGGAAGCTTTTTGGTCCAATAAAATCGATGAAGAACAATTTTTAACAACAATGAAAGAAATTCGCCTTCAACACGTAAAAGTACAGCAAGAAAAAGGGATTGAACTCATTCCAATTGGCGACTTTACATATTATGATCACGTTTTGGATACTGCTTATATGCTAGGATTTATCCCATCACGTTTTTCTGAGTTTACATCTTACCTTGATGTATATTTCGCAATGGCGCGTGGCTCTAAAGATCACGTAGCTTCTGAAATGACAAAATGGTTTAACACAAACTATCATTATATCGTTCCTGAATATGAAGAGGGATTACAAATCTCTTTAAAAGATAATCGTCCACTTCGCTTATACGAAGAGGCAAAACAAGAATTAGGAGTAGATGGAAAACCTGTTATTTTAGGACCATATACTTTCTTAAAATTAGCTAAAGGTTATACACAAGAACAATTCGCTACGATTTTAAAACAATTAGTTGCACCATACGTACAACTGCTTTCAGAACTACATGCAGCTGGTGCACAAGTCATTCAAGTTGATGAACCGATTTTCGCTTCTTTAACGAAAGAAGAAGTTCAACAAGCAAAAGAAATTTATGAAGCTATTCGTAAAGAAGTTCCAAATGCGAACCTTCTTTTACAAACATATTTTGATAGTGTAGAAGAAAACTATGAAGAAATTATTACATTCCCTGTATCCGGTATTGGATTAGATTTCGTTCATGGTAAAGAAGGTAATCTACATGCTATTTCAAAATATGGATTCCCAGCTGATAAAACTTTAGCTGTCGGTTGTATAGATGGCCGTAACATTTGGAGAGCTGACCTTGATGAAGTTCTTACGTTATTTACAACGCTACAAAAACAAGTCCAAACGAAAGACTTCATTGTTCAGCCTTCTAGTAGCTTATTGCATACACCAATCGATAAAACAGAAGAAACTCACTTATCGACTGAGCTATTTGATGCGTTAGCATTTGCAAATCAAAAATTAGAAGAGTTAGTTCTTATTCATTCTGCTCTCACTAAAGGTACAGAAAGTATTAGTAATGAGCTGGAAACATATCGAAATGTACATCATACAATTCGTTCATCTGCTGTACGTAACCGTGAAGATGTCAAAGCAGCACGAACAGCACTAAAAGAAGAAGATTTTTCACGTCCTCTTCCATTTGAAAAGCGATACGAATTACAACAAGTTGCCCTAGAGTTACCATTGTTACCAACAACAACTATCGGTAGCTTCCCGCAAACAACTGAAGTTCGTCAAACGCGAAAAGAATGGCGTAACGGTGTTATTTCAAATGAACAATATGAAAAATTTATTGAAAAAGAGACAGAAAAATGGATTCGTTACCAAGAAGAAATTGGTCTTGATGTCCTTGTACATGGTGAGTTTGAAAGAACTGACATGGTCGAATATTTCGGTGAGCGTCTTGCTGGTTTCTCATTCACTAAAAACGGTTGGGTACAATCATACGGTTCCCGCTGCGTAAAACCACCTGTTATTTATGGTGATGTAGCCTTTATTAACGGAATGACTATTAAGGAAACTGTTTATGCACAAAGCTTAACAGAGAAAGTTGTAAAAGGAATGTTAACTGGACCTGTTACAATTTTAAATTGGTCCTTCGTTCGAAATGACATTCCAAGAAAAGAAGTTTCGTATCAAATTGCATTAGCTCTTCGTCACGAAATTGAACTACTTGAATCTTCCGGAATTCGAGTAATCCAAGTCGATGAGCCAGCACTTCGTGAAGGAATGCCACTAAAAGAAAAAGATTGGGACGCTTATATTACATGGGCAGTTCAATCCTTCCTTTTAGCAACTTCTTCTGTAGCAAATGAAACACAAATTCATACTCATATGTGTTACAGTAACTTCGAAGATATTGTTGATGCGATTCGCGCATTAGATGCAGATGTGATTTCTATCGAAACATCAAGAAGTCACGGTGAATTTATTGATACATTAAAACATACAACATATGAAAAAGGCATCGGTCTAGGTGTATATGATATTCATAGCCCACGTGTACCGAGTAAAGATGAAATGTATAAAATCGTAGAACAATCTTTAGAAGTATGCGATCCTAAATATTTCTGGATTAATCCTGATTGTGGTTTAAAAACGAGAAGAACAGAAGAAGTTATTCCAGCTTTAGAGCACATGGTGCAAGCAGCAAAAGATGCTCGCTCCCTGCTAAAAACAAACGCATAACGAAAATGGGTTATCCTTATTGAGGATAACCCATTTTTTATTCTTTACTTTCAAAAAAGAATTCGTATTGTATTTTATATAATTCATCATCCGTTGGCTCTTCAAGAGGAATTGCTTGTAAGACCACTGTATACTCACCATTTGGAATAGGTATTTGAAATTTATTTGAAAGAATACTCGTTATAACGATACTTTCATTTTCAACTGTAAAAGGAACCGTAATCGTTCTAATCACTTCTTCTTTTTCAATATGTTTCCCTGGGGTCACTTTCACTTCACAAGTATAATCAGAAAGTGCTTCAAAAATAACAGTTCCCTCTGCCTCAGCATAACCTCTTTCAAAATCTTCATCCGTCCAGTCTACATAAGGCTGCTCACCGTCATAGTTCATCAACATTAATTGCGAATAAGAAATTGTTAACTCCATAGTTCCCGTTCTCCTTCATTATGAAATGTACAACTACTACTTCACTTCAAATTTCACACGCGTACCATCTGGATATTTATCTAACTTATTCCCTACCCAAGAGCCTGCTCCGCGGTTATCCGCCGGACTTATATATTCAATATGTGCTCCTTTTCCGCCTTCCTTGCACATCGCCATTGGCCATTCATCACGATCATACCCTTTTTTTGAAGGATATGGTGCTAACGACAATTTCCTTCTATCTGCAGCACCACCACGATCGATTGTACAAACTTCTGAATGCCCTTCTTTTATAGCATCCGTAATATGTTTTCCTGTCTCTGGATAACGTTCTTTCGGAAATTCTAACACTTGATCATACGTATTCGTTTTCTTTACACTTGTTTCCTCTGGCACAAGTACTTCATAAACTGCTACTAAAATAGACAGAATTGCGATAATTGAAATGATAATACCTTTTAATTGCTTCATGTATACCTCCATGTTTCTACCAGTTTCTTTTTTCCTCCGTTATTATAACAAACTTCTCCTGTATATGTTTTCAGACATTATTTTAGTTATTCCTTGCCATTCCGCCAAAAACTTTCATTTTTTCACTAATGCTGTAGAAAACTAATAGCCTTCCGACATTCTTTTTCAAAGGAAGTCCTCATAAAAGATTGAAATGATATATACGATACTTTTTGGGGAGGAAATATCATGGAAGCTACCTATAAAACGAAAGATGTCACGAATAAAACAGGCATCCCAAAACATATAGTCCGCAAATATAGTCAACTGTTAGAGGAACATGGCTATATGATTTCTAAAACAGCTGATGCTCGTATTTATAAACTTGATGATTTAAAACTATTGAAATCTATACATGAAAGAGCTGCTACATTACAAGAAGATATTTCAGAAACGATACCGATTATTTTAAAAGAAAAAGAGGCCCCACCTGTACCAGTTATACAAGATAAGCAAGAGATACAACCGAAAGAAAAGGAAGATGGACGTAACTTTGAGGAATTCATGTTGAAACTTGAAATGCTAGCTCAATTAAATGAAGCAATTATTCATCAAAATTCTACTCTAATTACACAAAATCGTTTAAAGGATGAGAAACTAGATGAATTGATGCAACAAGTTTATGTAAAAGAAGGCTCTCAAGAAAAAATGCTTCAAGAGTTAGTCGAGCACGCCGCTCAAACAGATGCATTACAAAAAGAAAAGATGGACTTATTAATGAATCATATGTATAAACGAGAATCCAAACAGGAAGAAAAAATGAATAAACTTGTTAGTCAAATTTATAACAAGGACAGTAATCGTGATGCACAGCTTATGCAAGTTATTCGAGAAATTCAAGAAACAAAAAGAATGGTTGCTGCCTCAAAAGAGCAAAGTTTCTTTCAAACATTTAAAAGTTTATTTAGCCGAGCAAAACAAGAAAAAACAAATGAATAAGCAATATAAAATAAAAAGTTACCTTCCATCGGTAACTTTTATTCCTTATTTTGTACAGCTGGTAATATAATAATTGCTTCAGTGCCTTTTCCACTTTCACTCTTATATTCCAATGTACCATTATGCGCTTGCAAAATACTAAATGTTACCATAAGCCCTAATCCTGTCCCTTTTTCTTTTAAAGAATAATATGGTTGCCCCAGCCTTGCTAACTGTTCTTTCGTCATACCAACACCACTATCTTTAACTCTTATTATGATTGTTTCGTCTTTTTGAATGGCTGTTACTTTTAAATATCCTTTATTTCCTTGAATTGCTTCAATACCATTTTTAACAACATTCATAATAGCTTGCTTCAACTTTGTCTTATCACCAATCGTATAAAGACTTTCTGAAATTTCAACTTGTAAATATACACCTTGCATCGCTGCAAATGACGACATGAGAGTGGTCATTTCTATTAATTGGGCTGATAAACAAATGTGTTCTTTTTTCTCAATTTGCGGCCTTGCTAAATTCAAGTAATCTGAAATAATTTGTTCCGCCCGATCCAATTCAGCTAATACGAGGCGCATATAATCCTTATTCTTCACATCTTCCGTACTTTCTAACAATTGGATAAATCCACGAACAACAGTAAGTGGATTTCGAACTTCATGTGCCACACTTGCTGCTAACTCACTTACAATATTAAGCTTTTCTGATTTTTGCATCTCTGTACGTAGCAATGCATTTTCGTTTAAATATTCAGTTAAATACACCTGAAATACCATTGTCATGACCATGATAAGCGAGGCAAATATAAATCCGCTATATATTTGCGAAATATACGGTGTAAATCCTGTTTCCAAAAGAACATTAATCATGCCTAATACTAAAGAAACAAGCACATAAAATGATGAAATCATAAATGCTAAAATTAATTTCTTATCCCTTGAAAAAAGAGACCATTTCTTTGATAAAAACAGCGGAACTATCAATAGAAATATTACTTCTAAAACTGGAAGAAAGCTCATTCCCTTTAGTAACCATTCATATGCAACAAAAATAACCGCTGGGATTAAACCAACAATCCCACCATATAAAAAACCACTGACAATTGGAATGGGGTGAAAGTTATACCCACACACATTGCCAAAACAAATAGAGTATGTCATGGAGAGAACGAGCGTAACGCTAGATAAAAACATAATAAAGTAACGATTTGGCTTCGGAGGCATTTCTTGATAGCGATTTAAACGAATCGCTTCATATAAAAATAGTGGCAAAATTATGATGGCAATTTGAATCAATAAATCACGGATAAGCTCCATAACCTCTCATCCCCTATATGTATTTTGATATGATTATATCATTTTATAGGTGTATTTGTTTTAAAATTTTGATTTTTCTTAACATATTTGTTAATTCTTTGTTAACAACTCATCATAATTGTTACAGATTTTCGAAATGATTGTAAACCCTGTACCAAATTTCCTTCGTGCAGTATACAATGAATACGGATTACAAAGAAAATATAAAAATACTTTTTTAGACGGACAACTATAGCAAAATACAGCATATAATCCATACTATCTATGTTTACAAATAAGTGATCATTACTTTAGTAGGAGGAAGATAAATATGGCGGGTACTACGCTTGTTTTAAAAGAAGAAAATTTGGTTGTTCTAGAAAATGTTGAAAAATCAGTATATGAAGAATTACAGCATAAAGCAGGAGATGAAAATTGCACATGTGCTGTGAACGAATCAGTTGTTCACCTTGGCAAGGTATCCTCTGTACTCTGGAATGAAGATGAAATAGATTGGGAATACGGATATTAAAAAGTCGCTTATAGCGGCTTTTTTCTCTTTTCTCTCTCTTTCTAAATTACATATACAAAGCGCGATCATAGAAAATATGATAAAATGAACTTAATTTTCAAACGGAAGAAAGGGAGATACAATGGAACAATTCATTAACCCTAGAGTGAAGGACATCCAAATTTCTGGAATCCGTCAATTCTCTAACATGATTCAAAACTATGATAATTTGATTTCTTTAACAATCGGACAACCCGATTTCCCTACACCTTCTCTCGTAAAAGAAGCTGCAAAACGGGCTATTACAGAAAACTATACAAGCTATACACATAACGCTGGTTTACTAGAATTACGCAAGGCAGCTTGTAACTTCGTAAAAGATAACTACGATTTACATTACTCACCTGAAAACGAAACCATCGTTACAATCGGTGCTAGCGAAGCAATTGATGTTACATTTCGAACGATTTTAGAGCCAGGAACAGAAGTAATTTTACCTGCTCCTATTTATCCAGGTTACGAACCTATTATTCGATTATGCGGTGCAACACCTATTTTTGTAGATGTTCGTAAAACTGGATTCCGTTTAACAGCTGAAGCGCTTAAAAATGCTATTACAGAAAAAACAAGATGTATCGTACTACCGTATCCTTCTAACCCGACCGGTGTAACTTTATCAACAGAAGAACTAAAAGATATTGTAGATGTTTTAAAAGACAAAAATATTTTCGTCCTTTCAGATGAAATTTATAGCGAGCTGGTATATGAACAAAAGCACACATCTATCGCTCATTTCCCAGAAATGCGTGAAAAGACAATTGTCATTAACGGTTTATCTAAATCACATTCTATGACTGGCTGGCGTGTTGGACTTTTATTTGCACCAAGCTATTTAGCTGGACACATATTAAAAGTTCATCAATACAATGTAACGTGTGCTACTTCAATCGCTCAATACGCTGCAATTGAAGCATTAACAGCAGCTAAAGACGCACCCAAAATGATGCGCCACCAATATAAAAAACGCCGTGATTACGTATATAATAGACTCACTCAAATGGGATTAACAGTTGAAAAGCCAACAGGTGCATTTTACTTATTCCCATATGTTGGTCATTTGACATCTTCATCATTTGATTTTGCACTTGATCTTGTCAAAGAAGCTGGACTAGCTGTAGTTCCTGGAACAGCATTCTCTGAATACGGTGAAGGCTACCTTCGCTTGTCCTATGCGTATAGTATTGAAACTTTAAAAGAAGGCTGCGACCGATTAGAAGCCTTTCTAAAGAAAAAAGCTAAGAGTTAAACTCTTAGCTTTTTTTTATGCATAATGATCACAAGTTTGACGTTTTAGTAATTTATGAGGAATAATGATACACTTTGCAGTGGATTCTGCATTCTCTACTTTATCAACTAAAGCTTTTGCTCCCTCATATCCCAGCTGATAAATATTCACATCAACTGTCGAAAGTGGAGGGCTCGCAATTTCTGATAATAAAGCATTATTAAAGCTTACAATAGAAACATCCTTCGGTACAACGAATCCTTTTTTAGAAAGAGCACTTAACACACCAAGTCCAATTAAGTCATCCGTTGCCATAATTGCCGTCGGCGGTTGCTGCAGTCCCATTAATTCCTCAACCGCTTGTTGACCACTTTCCCTCGAAAAATCAAAATGTAAAATATATTCTTTTGGTAATACAATGTCTGCTAATTTCAAGGCATCACTCATACCAGCTAAACGATCTCTCGTTACAAGTAAATCTGATCCACCACCAATGAACGCGATTTGCTTATGCCCTAATGAAATTAAATATTCTGCCACTTCTCTTGCAGCTGTATAATTGTCATTATCTACATATGTAATTTCATCTTTTCGATCATATGGTTTTCCTATTAAAACAAACGGGAAATTTTGTTCATGTAAATATTGAATAATCCGATCATTCTCTCTTGAATATAAAAGAATAATGCCACCAATTTGGCGTCCCTGTACCATCTTTACGACACCATTAAAAATTTCTTCTTCCGTTTCACCTGTCGACATGTAAAGCGCATAACCTTCTACGTGTGCAAATGAACTAATCCCTCTTATAACTTCTGGGAAAAATGGATTTTGAAAAGCTTTACTTGCAGAACTTGGCATAACAAGACCAAGTGTTTTCGTCGTTTGGTTCGCAAGATTTCTCGCATTTAAATTAGGATGATACCCTAATTCACTCATTACTTTCCTAACACGGCGCTTTGTCTTTTCACTTATACTTGGATTATCAGCAATTACACGAGAAACTGTTGATGGTGCAACATTCGCTTGCTTCGCCACATCTTTAATTGTAACTGTCATAAAAATCCCCCTCCTCTCATTTCTCTGCCATTTTTCATATATTTTATCTCGCACTCATTGCAAGTCATAAATTTTTATTTCTTATATCTTGCAAAACTAATCCTATTCTCCCTCTTCATGTATTGTAAGGGATATAGCTATTTTTTCCTATACTATAATATACTATTTATTTGACATCTTTTCGCATGTGATGTCAAATCTCTTTTCATCTCCCTATAAAGTTATTTATGGGGAGATGAAAAGAAAAATGGGACGTAATGTCCCATTTTTCATCCTTTCGTACCTCCAGCTGTTAAACCGGAAACAAAATATTTTTGTAGTGATAGGAATAAAATTGAAATCGGGATCGCAATTAACACAGAACCCGCTGCAAACGTTGTAAATTCATTACCGAATTTCTTCGCAACCATTTCATATAATCCAACTGCCAAAGTATAATTTTCTGGTGTTCGCAAAATAATACTCGCTAAAATGAAATCTGTAAATGGACCAATGAAAGTAAATAACGCTACAACCGCTACGATTGGCTTTGCAAGTGGCATAATGATTTGCCAGAAAATACGGAAATGCCCTGCTCCATCCATTCGAGCTGATTCATCCAACTCTTTCGGAATCGTATCAAAATACCCTTTCATAAGCCATGTATTCATCGGAATTGCTCCGCCCACATAAATTAAAATTAATGCAAGATGTGTATCAAGTAATCCTGTTAACTGAGCTAATATATATAGTGCGATTAACGCTGCAAAATTCGGGATCATTTGCAAAATTAAAAATGTTAATAAACCATTCTTTCTTCCAACAAAACGATATCTCGAAAATGCATAAGCAGTAAAACTAATGGCTAGTACAGAGAAAATCATCGTCATTACGCTAACTTTCAAAGTATTTTTATACCAAAGTAAGTAATTACTTGAATCGAGATCAAGTAGCTTGCGATAATGATCTAATGTGGCATTTTTCGGAATAATACTTGACCCAGATAAACTATCCCCTGGATTAAACGATGAGCCAATTATCCATAGTAATGGATAGAAAATAATCGCACACATTATGAAGATAACTAAATAACTTAATGAAAGACGTAGCATCTTTTGTCGTTTAATATTCATTTACATCATATCCTCTTCTTGGAATGATTTTGTTCTCTTAAATTGCCATAACGCAACTGTAATAACAATTAACGATAAAATCATTGTAAGAGCTGCTGCTTTTCCGTACTGAGCCGAAGTCATCGTTAACTTATAGATCCATGAAATTAAAATATCCGTTCCACCTGCATTTTGTCCAGACACAGCAGGTCCTCCGTTATTAAATAGATAAATAATACTAAAATTATTAAAGTTAAACGTATATTGCGTAATTAATATTGGCGCTGTTGCATATAACACAAGTGGCAATGTAATTTTACGGAACTGTTGCCAAGCAGTTGCTCCATCTACTGTAGCCGCTTCATATAATTCTCCTGGAATCGATTGCAATATACCTGTTGTCATTGCAAAGACGAACGGGAAACCAAGCCATGTTTGAATCATAATTAAAGCAATCTTTGACCAAAACGGGTCTGTCATCCAAGCAATCTTTTCAATCCCGAATAAAGCTAATACTTGGTTATTAATTGCTCCAAATGTTTCATTAAACATACCAGCAAATACAAGAATAGATACGAATGCTGGAACAGCCCACGGTAAAATAAAGATTGTTCGAATAATTGCCTTACCTTTAATACCAGGCTGATTTACGATAATCGCTAAAAAAATACCAAGTGCAACTTGTAATGTTGTTGCAACGAATGTCCAAATGACAGTCCAAGAAAATACACTTAAAAATGTATCTCTCCACATCGGTAATGTGAAAATATCAATAAAGTTTTTAAAACCCACCCAATCTACTAATTTAGCTGGAGGAGAATGATATAAATCATAGTTTGTAAATCCAATTAAAATTACGAAGATGATTGGAAATACGACAACAAAGATAAGTAGTAGAAAACCTGGTGAAACCATTAAATAAGGAAAGCCTTGATCTAACAAATTACGGTATTGCTCTTTTACAGAATTTAACGGTGTTCCTATATCACGTTTCTTTCCATTTTGATATGCATCATATAAGTTAAATGCATATATGCCGAGCCCAAACGCGATAACGATAAGTGCCAAGATCCCTTCTACTAATAGAAAGACAGAATGGTCACGTGGAACTTCTGTACCGAGCGTTACAATGCCCCATAATCCCATATTTAATAAATCAGCAAAGGCTACAATAAATGAACCTGTTAATACTAGAAAAATAAGACCTTTTACAAATTGTTTATTATATATTTGGCCCATGCCCGGAATGATTGATAACACGGTTGCCATTTTCCTATGCTTTGAATGGTTTAACCCCTTTGCAGGTTCCATAGATGTTTGCATGTTCCTTCCCCCTTTTTTCTTCCCACATGGAAGGGAGAGAATTCGTGCCCCTCATATTAGAGGCACGAATTTCACCTTATTTTTTCTTACTATGATTTGCCTCAATATTACCTTTAATTTGTTTCACTGCACTATCAAGTGCGGATTTTGGTGCTTCTTTATCTGATACAACTAATTGAAGCGCATCCCCAGCTGGTTTCCAAACTTCCTGCATTTCTGGAATATTCGGCATTGGAATTCCATTTTCCGATTGCGTCGCAACCGCTTTTGCAGCCTCATTTTCTTTAATGATTGGATCTTCCATTACTGATTTTACTGGTGGAATTTCTTTCGTTTTCTCAAAGCGAATTTTAGCATTTTCTTCATTTGTAACCCACTCAGTAAATTTTGTAGCTAAATCATTTTGTTTAGAGAAGCTTGTTACATGCCATCCTTTTACACCAACGAACGTTTTCATCGGTTGACCATTTGGTAATTTCGGCATTGGAGCAACACCATAATCTATTCCAGCCTTTTCCATCGCTTGGAATGCCCATGGACCATTCATAATAGATGCTGCTTTTCCTTCATTAAACAATCCATCTGCAGCTGAACCACCAGATTCACCGATAATACCTTTCGGGAATAACTTTTCTTTGTACCATTTTTGAATATATTCAGCACCTTGTACCGCACCGCTATTATTTAATCCAATATCATTTGCATTTGGCTTTCCATCTTTTTCACCAAATACATAACCACCCATACCTGCCATAAATGCATTAGCGAAGTAGAAGTTATCTCCTAGTGCTAAAAATCCGTATTTTCCATCTTTCGTAAAGTCTTTTGAGAAGTTAAACAGTTCATCCATCGTTTCGGGTGCTTTTTGCATCATTTTTTTATTATAAATAAAGATTGGTGTTTCAATCGCTTTTGGTAAACCGTATATTTTTCCGTTATATGTTTGTGCTTCTATTGATAAATCTGTAAATTTACTTTTTACTGTATCATCTACTTTCACTTCTGAAAGTAGCCCTTCTGTTACCGCATTACCAATATGATCATGTGGCAATGTTACAACATCTGGCCCTGTGCCAGCTGGACCGTCGAGACGAAGTTTTTCTATTTGTTTCGTCATCTGAACCTCTTCAACTTTTACTTTCACATTATATTTCTTTTCAAAACTTTTCACCGCTGGCTCTAGACCCACACCTTTTTTCTCATCTTCCCAAACAAGAAGGTCATAGTCTTTTTTCGCTTTACTTTCCTCTTTTTTCCCTGAATCTTTCGGTCCACATGCAGATAACATACCAATAGATAATGCTGAAACCGTTAATAATGATAATGCTTTCTTCATCCCAAAAACCTCCCTAAATTGTCTATGTACCTCAGTAACTGAAAACGTTTGCATTTAATAGTTTAATTGAAGCGCAAACAATATCTCAAGTCTATGAAAACGTTTGCGCTATTTGTCTATCATTATACATTCTTTTATTCATTTTGCAAATATTAATTTAAAAATTATGTCATTATACTCTTTATACATTGACTTTATATGAAATGAATACTACTCTTATAAGCAATATTAAAGCTACGAGAAAGGCAATCGTTTGCAATATAGGCTTTATTATTACACTTAAGGGAATACTATGTATAGAGATATTGAAGGGGGATTTTCTATATGTTTAAAGAAGCCATTTATCATAGGCCGAAAGATAATTATGCATACGCTTATGATGAACAAACAATTCACATCCGAGTACGTACTAAGAGAGATGATATTCAAAGCGCCGATCTTATTTACGGTGATCCTTACGAATGGAAAGACGGGAAATGGATATCATCAAGTACACCCATGAAAAAAACGGGTTCTACTGCATTATTTGATTATTGGTCCATTTCAATCGAACCCAAATTTAAGCGCTTACGTTATGGGTTTGAATTAAAATCTGAAACAGACACTCTTATTTATACAGAGCGAGGATTCTTTTCTAACATTCCAAATGATGATGTTGGTAACTTTTTCTGTTTTCCATTTATTCATGCAGATGATGTATTCAAAGCACCATCTTGGATTAAAGACACCATTTGGTATCAGATTTTCCCTGAACGATTCGCTAATGGCGATAGTACGCTGAATCCAGAAAACACTCTTCCCTGGGGAAGTACGAATCCAACTCCAACTAATTTTTTCGGTGGAGATTTTGCTGGTGTTATTCAAAACCTTGATTACCTTGTTAAGCTTGGCATTTCCGGAATATATTTCACACCTATTTTCAAAGCTCATTCAAACCATAAATATGACACAATTGACTATATGGAAATTGATCCACAATTTGGGACGAAAGAAACTTTCAAAGAGCTCGTTGAAGAATGTCATAAGCACGGTATAAAAGTAATGCTCGATGCTGTGTTTAATCATAGTGGATACTTTTTCGAGAAATTTCAAGACGTACTAGAGAACGGTGAGAAGTCCGCATATAAAGAGTGGTTCCACATTCATGAATTCCCAATTATAACCGAGCCACTTCCAAATTATGATACTTTCGCCTTTACACCGTATATGCCTAAATTAAATACAGCTCATCCAGATGTAAAAGAATACTTACTTGAAGTAGGACGTTATTGGGTACGAGAATTTAATATAGATGGCTGGCGCCTTGATGTCGCAAATGAAGTCGATCACAATTTTTGGAGAGAATTCCGAACTGAAATAAAGACATTAAATCCTGAAGTATATATTTTGGGAGAAATTTGGCACGATGCCCTTCCATGGCTACAAGGCGATCAATTTGATGCTGTCATGAGCTACCCTGTTACAAACGCTCTACTTTCTTACTTTGCTAACGATTCCATTAAAGCAAGTGAGTTCATGAAGCAAATTACAGAATCTCTACATTCCTACTCTATGAATGTAAATGAAGCAGCCTTTCATTTATTAGATAGCCATGATACTCCAAGAATTTTAACAACTTGCAACGGAGATAAAAATAAGTTGAAATTGCTCTATGTATTCCATCTTTCTTTCATCGGCTCTCCATGCATTTATTACGGAGATGAAATCGGCATGGATGGTGGTATGGACCCCGATTGCCGTAAATGTATGATTTGGGATACTAAAGAACAAGATCATGCATTATTTACACATATACAAACATTGATTTCATTACGAAAACAACATGAAGCTTTTGGAGGACATGGTACTTTTCAATTCATCGAAGCAAATGATGAACATAATTATATTTCTTATACGAAAACATATGAGGATGAAACTATCTTTTTCGTTTTAAACCCTACTAATAGTGAAGTTACAGTTTCACTCCCTCTTCATGTTACTGGTAAGAAAATAATTAACATTTATACAAATGAAGAATTTTCAGCGGAAGCAATTGTATTACAAGTTACACTTCCTCCATATGGATTCTCCATATTAAAATGGTAATCCAAAAAATCCTTATGCCAAGGTGGCATAAGGATTTTTCTTATTTCAATTTGAATACTATCGCTTCATACGGACGTAATGTAATGTTATCTATCGATCCGATTTCTACATCGTAATTGTGTATAAATAATTCTGATTCACTATAACTAATATCCTCAGGCATTTCAAATACACTTTCATCCGCAGTAAAGTTTGCAATAACAAGTAGTTTTTCGTCTCCATATGTTCTTACATAAGCAAAAACAGAAGGATTATTCTCTAATATTAAATCATATGATCCATATACAACTATTTCATTATTTTTGCGTAGCTCAATTAATTTCTTATAGTAATAAAAAATTGAACCTTCATCTTGGATTGCTTGTTTCACATTAATCTCTTTATAGTTAGGATTTACAGTAATCCAAGGTTCACCTGTTGTAAATCCAGCGTGATTCTGATCATCCCACTGCATCGGAGTTCTAGCATTATCACGACCCTTTATATAAATAGACTCCATTACTTTTTCTATATCTTCACCATGGTCTATCACTTTTTCTTTATACATATTTAACGTTTCAATATCTCGATATTCATCAATTGATTGGAATCGAACGTTCGTCATTCCGATTTCTTCACCTTGATAAATATATGGCGTTCCCTTCATCATATGAAGAACTGTCGCTAACATTTTTGCTGATTCAATGCGATACATTCCATCGTTACCAAAACGAGATACAACGCGAGGCTGATCATGGTTATTCCAATAAAGGCTATTCCATCCGGTATGCTCTAATGCTTTTTGCCACTTTGTCAAATTCTCTTTTAAAGTAAGAAGTGGGCATGGTTTTACATCCCACTTTCCACCTTCTCCTGAATCTAAATCCATATGTTCAAATTGGAATACCATTTGCAACTCTTTTCGTTCTTCTCCAGTATACAATTTGGCTTCTTCT
The DNA here is from genome assembly GCF_038006965.1 of Bacillus sp. FSL K6-1338. Classification (NCBI taxonomy): domain Bacteria; kingdom Bacillati; phylum Bacillota; class Bacilli; order Caryophanales; family Bacillaceae; genus Bacillus; species Bacillus sp. FSL K6-1338. Next base: position 3,890,720 of record NZ_JBBOWI010000001.1, read on the forward strand.
GTCGTTACACCTGGCATCTCACCAACCGTCATAATATCATAATGCGATAATACTTCCTCATTCATTTCATGCAAATATTTATGAATGTTTGGACCGTTCATAAAATGTTTATGACCTGAAACATAGCCATCTTCATCTGTTTCAACAGTTGGTAATCCTTCTTCTTTAGAAATAAAATTGATCACATCCATGCGGAATCCATCAATTCCTTTTTCTAACCAAAACTTCATCATCTCATAAACATCTTGTCTTACCTTTTCATTATCCCAGTTTAAATCCGGCTGTTTTTTAGAAAACAGATGTAAATAATATTCATCCGTCATTTCATCGTACTTCCATGCAGACCCACTAAAAGCAGCTCCCCAGTTGTTCGGTTCTTTCCCTTCTTTTCCAGGACGCCATATATAGTAATCTCTATATTTATTATCTTTTGATTTACGTGATTCAATAAACCACTTATGTTCATCAGATGTATGATTAACAACTAAATCCATCATCAATTTCATATTACGTTCATGCATTTCATGTAATAGCTCATCCCAATCTTCCATTGTTCCGAACTCGTTCATAATCTTACAATAATCGCTTATATCATAACCATTATCATCATTTGGAGATTCATAGACTGGTGATAACCAAATCACATCAATCCCTAACTCTTTTAAATAATCTAGCTTTGAAATAATCCCTTGAAGATCTCCTATACCATCACCGTTACTATCCATAAAGCTACGAGGATAAATTTGATATACTACGCTTTCTTTCCACCATTGTTTTTCCATTATGCTACCCCATTTCATTCATAATTCATTTTTCTCTTTTTTAAGGCGCAAACGTTTTCATTAATGAATGATAACAGATTCTATCTCAATTTAAAATAGCGCTTACAATTTTTATTGTTCTTTTTCTAAGAAAACATACGAAAATTACTAATAACTCTTCAATAAATGAAAACGTTTTATTTTTTTATTTATTTTTTGAATCTATTCGTTTATAATGAACTCAAAGAAAACGTTTGCATAATTATTTCTAGGGGGAAATACCATGGCAGAACTTAAATTAGAAAATATTTATAAGATATATGATAATAACGTAACAGCTGTAACCGATTTTAATTTACACATTCAAGATAAAGAATTTATCGTATTTGTCGGTCCTTCTGGATGCGGAAAATCTACAACATTACGAATGGTAGCTGGACTCGAAGATATTTCAAAAGGCGAGTTTTCAATTGATGGTAAACTAATGAATGATGTTCCTCCAAAAGATCGAGATATCGCAATGGTCTTCCAAAACTACGCTCTTTATCCACATATGAGTGTATATGATAATATGGCATTTGGATTAAAACTTCGAAAAATACCAAAAGATGAAATCGATCGTCGTGTGAAAGATGCAGCAAAAATTTTAGGGCTTGAACAATATTTAGATAGAAAACCGAAAGCATTATCAGGTGGACAACGCCAACGTGTTGCGTTAGGTAGAGCAATCGTTCGAGATGCAAAAGTTTTCTTAATGGATGAACCATTATCAAACTTAGATGCTAAACTCCGTGTTGCAATGCGCTCAGAAATTTCTAAGCTACATCATCGCCTTGGAACAACAACAATTTATGTAACACATGACCAAACAGAAGCAATGACTATGGCTTCGCGTCTTGTCGTTATGAAGGATGGAAAGATTCAACAAATTGGAACTCCAAAAGAAGTATATGAAACACCAGAAAACATTTTCGTGGGTGGATTTATCGGGTCACCAGCGATGAACTTCTTCCGTGGTAAATTGACTGAAACCGATTTCGTTATAGACAATACCATAAAAATCAAAGTATCTGAAGGAAAAATGAAGATGCTACGTGAACAAGGCTATGTAAATAAGGAAATTGTTTTAGGTATTCGCCCGGAGGACATTCATGATGAACTACTATTTTTAGAAGCTTCACAATCTACTACTTTCACAACAAAAATTGAAGTTGCTGAATTGTTAGGTGCTGAATCTATTTTATATATGAAACTTGGAAATCAAGATTTTGCAGCACGTGTTGATGCACGACATATATTCTCACCTGGAGATCAAATTAAATTGGCATTTGATTTAAATAAAGCGCATTTCTTTGACAGCCAAACAGAACAACGTATTCGCTAAAGAAATTTCCTTCTATATAACATACAAAAAAACCGTCCACATATATTGAGGGCGGTTTTCATTATTATACTAGGGCTTCTACTGTATGAAATGATTGTCCTTTCGTGCTAATAATACCGAAAATCGGTAAATCACTAAGCACCACTTCTTCTTGCTGTTTCATAAAAGATGACGTTAATTGTTTTATCTCTATCCAAACGTCATTAATACAAAGTACATTGGAATCGTTCTCTTGTTGGCGAGAAAAAATAGAATCTATTTTATATAAACCACCATTTTGAAAAAGCATATCAATGCGACTGAATGCATTCAAAGTAATGCTAATAACGCGTTGCCAATCTCCTTGCTTTCCCATATCATAGGATACAAAAAGTGCCTCTCCGCCTAGATTCATAATTTCCTCCACTGTTGCTTGTCCACTCTCTTGATCAATGTCCGTCACAATAACTTTTGCGCCTTGTTTAGCCAACAAAAGAGCTGTATTACGTCCAATACCGATGCCACCGCCAGTTACGATAGCAACTTTTCCTGCAAGCTTCATTTTCATTACCCCTTCTATAAGTCTTACCGTCATTCAGTATACTCCTTTATAAGATTAATCTGCAAGCAAGAAAAATTGCTCATTCGTTTGTAAGCGATTACTTTTTTACTCCTTCTTTTTTCCTACTATTACGCTGATCGAAAACTAAACCGATGAAAATTAAAATCCCCCAAAAGATTACACTACCTCCAGTCATTTCAATTTCCCCCTTATTATATAAAGATATTATTTTAATCATTATAACATTTTCTTAATTTTCAATCTATTAAAACCCGAAATGATATTATTACATAAATTGTAGTATAACAAAAAAAGACCTTCTTATTTTATGTATAAAAAGGTCTTTTTTCATTATACAAGACTTATTACTTTCGTCTTTGTAATTAAGTCCTGAAAACCGCAATTGTCTTTGCGGAACAACATCATATATACGTTACATATTAATGGAATTCCTAATAGCAATACGTTCGGCAATAACAATACAAAAAATCTTATAATTAATGTTTGCAACGTTAGCTTTTCACTCTTCAATGAAATTAATTTTATTCTCGTTACCTTTTTGCCAAGTGTAACACCGTTCCAAATAAAGGGTAACACAATAAAATATATCGCCATTAATATGAAAACTACTGCGAAATCATATCTAAAATCACCTAAACTTATATTAAAGCGCTTAAACATAGCACTATAGTTTCCGGTCATAATAGCTACTACTGCACCATACATAACCGAGATTAAAAACATGTCAATTAGGGAAGCACCTATGCGATTCATTACAAGCGCTGGACGATGCATCTTTAACTTCATTTTATGTCGACTCCTTCATATCCTTCTTTACCCGTCTCATCGTACCACTTCTAAAAAACATTGTAAACTAGCGTTTCTCTTACTTTTCTTGTACAATTTGTTACAATAGCATTATAAAGGAGGTTCCCATATTGAAAAAATGGATAATCCTATTCGTCGCCTTCCTATTAACTGGTTGTACAGGAAACACAAGTCACTTAACTTATACGGTTAACGATGAATACGAGCTCATACGTACTTCTGGAAATGCATTTGAACTTTTCCCCTCGCAAGATGCTGTATATGCCACACAATACATCCCTGCAAAAATTACAGACATTGCTTGGGATGATAAATACATTATTGCAAAACAAACTGAGGAAAAATCAGATCCAAATAACCCTGACGCAGCAATTGCAAATAAAAAAAGTGAACATTATTGGATTATTGACGTAAAGCACAATAAACGTTTCGGTCCCTATAATGAAAAGCAATTTAATAAACAAAAAGATGCGTTTAAAATTAAGGTACCTTTTCAAAATGTAGATTCATACATAAAAGAAATAAAAAAACAGTCAGCATAATCTTTTGAGTGCTGACTGTTTTGTCTTACATTATTTTAAAAACACATTACTCCGAAAGTGAGATATTAAACGTTTGTGGCTCTTTTACAACATCTTGTGTTTCTGAATCTCCTGCAAGTAAATCATCAGTTATAAACTGAATATCCTTTACCTTGTCTTTTCCATCGTCAAGTATTAAACCAATAATCCCATCTCTTGTTTCACCAGGCTTATAGTCTTCTCTTGATACATTTTTTGTACCAACTAACGTATCTTCGTCATATAAAAAGTTTTGAGTCGCTACTTTAAAATGTTGCTTACCATTAATTATAACATCATTCATAGAGAAAAATTGCATATTTTTATTTCCGCTATTCTCCACTTTATATGTAATCTCAACGTAACGAATTGTATTACTAATCTCTGTTCCACTTAGCGATGCATATAATTCTGCATCTTCTTGGCTTACTTTATCCCCTAATCTACGTTTTACTTCTTCAGGAGTTAGTGCCGTGTATACTTTCAATGTATTTTTTGCCTTTTCACTCATCTGTGATAAAGAGATTACTTTCACATCTTGTACGTGAATTTTCATTGGCGCTACTTCAAATGTTTGATTCACAGAATGCATCTGCTCTAACATGAAAGTACCCCAGCCTGTTTCTTTCACTTTTTGTCCTACTTTTTTCAGCTCACGCCCACCATATTCTTTTGTTTCAGGAATAGATTCTTTCTTCTTCGGTTCAGCTTTCTTTTCTTCTTGATGGAAGCAACCACTTAACATAAGAAGAAAACTACATAAAACAAAAATACTTTTCCATGCTTTCATCATTTCATTTCTCCTAACGCTATCATTCATGAATATAAAATTAATCCCTTGCTTTGTAAACTATAGAAACAATGAAAAGTCCACAAAATGAACTTGTCAGTCCAGATACTATTATACCTCCAATTTGGAAAATATGAAAATAGGGATCTAGGAACACATACACGATAAATATAATAGTTGCCACAACAATTACTGAAATCCAATACTTTCTTTTTTCCGAAGCTAAAATAAAGTCTTTACCCATTTCATTTCTATGCTTCCATAAAACGTATGCTAATAATAGAAAACCAATACATGTACTTCCATGTTGCATATATTTATAAACAGAGATACCGTACCATTCTCTTTGCAATAATGGTATTTTCATAACAAAATAGCCTGTCTTATGAGTGAATGCATCCCAAACAACATGCGTTAACATACCGAATAATGCTGAATAACAAAATACAAAAAGATCCTTCCATGTATGAAGACCCCACCCCTTGTCTACTGCATATGTATAGTAGCCAGCAAATGGCTTAGGTAAATGTGTTATAAAAGACTTTTTTAAAATGTAATGATATATGTATGCTAATAAGAAGACAAGTGGTAAATTTAAATATAAGAACCCCAGCCACGTATGCCCAATTACACCATACGGTCTAAAGTGTAAGAAATATTCAAAGTCAGGCGACATACTACCTAATATAAGAGCCGTTACTGAAATATGTTTAGAATACTTTTTCGTAAAAGGGAGAACTGCTGCTGGATGTGCAAATGTAAACGGCATACTTTAACTCCTTCTCACATTTTCAGTAGAATACCATATATCATAACGAGAGAATGGAACTTCATGCAATATTTATTTTCACATTGGAATATGATAGTTTAAATGATATAATCCACATAAATATTCAGAAAACAAGAAGGGATTCAGGTGTTATTAACACTTGTATTTGCTGCCTTTTTAGATTCAAAATCCGTTATGAATTGAGGTTTATATATTGATTGACGTACCCTTTTTACAAAATGTCACATTAAAAAAAGAAAATATCCCTAGTTTTTCCGCATATCCTTACTGCTTACCCGCTATCCGAACATTACAATCACTAGCTTTCCATCCAAATGTAACATTCATTATTGGAGAAAACGGAACGGGTAAATCAACATTACTTGAAGGAATTGCAATTGCGTTAGGTTTTAATGCAGAAGGTGGAACGAAGAATTTCCGCTTTAGCACAAACGATTCACATTCATCTTTACATGAATACCTTCGAATTTCAAAAAGTTTCAATACACCAAACGACGGTTTCTTTCTTCGCGCTGAATCATTTTATAACGTTGCTTCTTATATTGATGAAATAGATGCTATAAAATCTTACGGCGGCGTTTCACTACACGAACAATCACATGGTGAATCATTCTTTTCCTTATTTATGAATCGTTTTTCAGGACAAGGTTTATACATTTTAGATGAGCCTGAGGCAGCTCTATCACCGATGAGACAACTTTCCATGCTCATTCGAATGCACGAACTAGCTGAACAAGGTTCACAATTTGTTATTGCGACGCATTCTCCTATTTTAATGGCTTACCCTGAATCTACTATATACTCTTTAACACAAGAGGGGATTCACGAATCCACATTAGAAGAAACCGAGCATTATCAAACGACGAAACTTTTCTTTGAAAATCGCGATCGATTATTCCATCATCTATTTGAGTCATAAAAAAAGAAGCAGCAATAGCTGCTTCTTTTTTATAGTGCTTCTATAAATAAGGCAACCCCGATACCGCCACCAACGCATAAAGAGGCAATTCCTTTTTCTAAACCACGTCTTTTTAATTCGTGAATTAAACTTACTGTAATACGAGCCCCTGTACAACCAATTGGATGCCCAAGTCCTACGCCACTACCGTTTACGTTCACTTTTTCACGGTCTAAGCCTAACTCTTTCTCTACAGCTAAATATTGAGCCGCGAAAGCTTCATTAATTTCCAGTAAATCTGCATCTTCTAATGACCAATCTACTTTCTCTAATCCTTTTCGGATTGCTGGTGCTGGTCCAATACCCATAATTTTCGGGTCTACTCCAGCTACTGAATATCCAACAATTCTAGCTAACGGTTGTAAGCCTTTTTCTTTTGCTTTTTCTTCGCTCATTAATACTAGAACTGCACTTCCGTCATTCAGGCCAGATGCATTACCTGCAGTTACAGACCCATCTTTACGGAATGCTGGTTTTAACCCTGCTAATTTTTCCGCTGTAATATCTGCACGTGGATGCTCATCCTTCGAAAATACTACTTCTTTTCTACGTTCTTTTATTGTAATAGGAACAATTTGATCGTCAAAGTGTCCAGACTCGATTGCCTTCAGTGCCAATGTATGACTGCGAAGAGCAACTTCATCTTGTTCCTCTCTTGTAATTTCATATTGTTCAACTAAATTTTCCGCTGTTTCACCCATCATAATATGGTGAATCGGATCTTCTAACACTTCCCACACCGTATCACGAATTTCTCCGTGCTGTAGACGTTGTCCCCAGCGGTGCTGTTTCAATGCATAAGGGCTCGAACTCATCGCTTCTACTCCACCTGCAACAACAACATCACTTACACCTAATTGGATTTGCATTGCAGCTGACATAATTGCTTGCATACCTGAAGAACATTGACGTTGGATTGTATATCCCGTAACTGTGTCAGGAAATCCTGCCGCTAATGCAGCTGTTCTCGCCGTATTTGCTTCATCAGTTCTTTGAATACAATGACCTAAAATTACTTCATCAACTTCATGTGGTTCTACCCCGCCTCGTTTTACAGCTTCCTGAAGTACAGGAACAGCTAATTCTACTGGCGTTACATTTTTTAGCGCTCCTCCAAAAGTTCCAATTGGCGAACGAACTGCAGCTGTAATAACAACATTATGCATTTTGTACTTGCCCCTCTCTTATGTACCCTAGTAAGTTTTTAGGTGAAATTCCATAAGATGTATATCTATAACTATCATACTATAAACATACTAAAAAATCAAAATATTTCATATAATAAAAATAGAAGGAATTAACCTTCTATTCTGTCAGTGCATATAAAAACTTTTGCAAAATTTTCTCTGTCGTTTCATTCAATTTTGGCAACTTATCTACTGGAAAATATTGAAGTTTCAACCCTTCATGATCGAGCTTTAATTCCCCGCTCACATGATGTGCCTGATACAGATGAATGACATTGAAAATTTCATCGCCATTCGGATAACGGAAATATACTTCTTTTCCTGATAGAACACCAAGAAATTGCATTATTTTTGCAGTTAACCCCGTTTCCTCAAATAACTCTCTACGTGCCGTTTCTTCTGTCGTTTCACCTAGTTCCATCGCCCCGCCAGGTACACCCCAATCATATGTATCTGAACGATATTGAAGCAATACTTCTTGTTTATCATTTAATATAATGATTGCTGATCCTACGAGAATAAGCGGTCTTGTACCAACGACTTTTCGTAACTCTTCAATATACCCCATATGTAAATTCCCCTTTCCCTAACCTCCCTTATCATAACAAAATTTCTCTCTTTTTGTTCATGTAATTTTAAAGAAAAAAAGGAAGCTTTCGCCTCCATTTTTTCATCTTTATTTCTTAAAACTTTCATATTTTACAGCTTCAAAAGCTTCCTCAATTTCATCATTACGATAATGGACATATGTAAAACGACCCAATTCTACTAATCTTGCTATTTCCTGTAACGCTTTATGCTGCTCATATGTTTCTTTCAGCTTAATATGTACATAAAACTTCATTAAAGGATGTTCATATAAAGGTTCTCCCACCTCTACATATACATCTTCAACCCCTTGTACAACTCTTACATAACTCGCAAATTGATAAAGTGCTTCTCTGTCTGAAACGATTTTTAATGTATACATATATTCTCCCCCTTTCCTTTACTATATCAAAAAGACGACCATACCATGTTATAGAACTATGAAATTTTTTCGACTTGTCATCTATATATTCAATAAAGAAGGCGTTTATCCATACATGACATCTTTTCCCCACATATATTATAGGAAGAACTTTTTTTCATTTGAGGTGTTCCTTATGGATCCATACGTCAATATATGTATTTGCATTACTCCCGGCGCCGATATTTCTGATGACCGTATCGCAAAAGACTTAGCTGTTGCAGAATCAATTTGGCACCCCATTACATTTCAAATTCAAGAAGTAATTGTATTAAATGAACTTTTCCGTTTTTTTGACCGTGAAATCAGTTATAAAAATTCCATTCAAAGTCAAGAAAAGTTGGCATCCTTTTTCCAAACATGTGTAAATGAAGCTCCTGAATGCGACCTTTATATTTGTTATATTGGCAGTGATTATTTCAAAGAAACAGCAGTAATTGCCTGCGCTTATTCTTTAGCAAAACAACAGCAACTTACTGGCTATATCGTTTTAACAAATTCGGCTGCCCCTATGAAAAATATATATACGCTCGCTCACGAAATCGGTCATATTTTATTTACAAGACGTATTCATGGAAAACTTACTCATGCAGATCCTCATTCTCCAACCGGCTCGGAGCACCACCCTTCTCCAACAAATCTTATGTATCCGATAGTCCCTCGTCCAGAAAACGTTCATATTCATTCCTTATTAACAACAGAACAAAAAGCGCTCTCTTTACAAAGCTCTTTACTACAAAGAAAAAAACAGTAACCCTCATGTTACTGTTTAAAACAACTTGTTCCAATCAACAAACCAAATCCCGGCTGCTAGAAATAAAAATAGACAACTAAATGTAATCCCTCTAAAAATCCCTATATAATATTTCTTTGGAAATAATTTTTTGCATATCCAGAGCAGCCGCTTTCCTATTAAACCGAAAAACAGAATATATCCTGATGTGTAATCTAATATATTAATAAAATAGTCAACATATATCCTTTTTATAAAAGAGTTATTGTTAGGTTAACCTTAGAAAACTACTACTCAATTTACCTATAAATAATACTGTCTCTCTTTTTATTCGTATACTTTCCTTTTTCTAATTTTATATGAATTTTCAAAAGCATATAAATAACAATGAAAAGAATTATTTGTTGTACATACATTCCAATAATACTTGATAAATCTATCATTACGAATACATATTCCAATGCAATTGGAACTAGTAAATACGCCAAAGTAAACCAACCACCAAATTTAATATTTACAATAGCTGCAAATAGAACTACTATTCCAACAAGAATGAAGCTTTCTGTCGCAGTAAATTTAATAAATGTTGTACCATAAAAATTATTTAATAATGCAATACTGAAAATTGATAAAAACCATATCGCACCTGTTATATACATAATTAAAAATTCAGTTCTTTTACGCTTAAATGAGGCTGTTTTCATGCCCCATATTAATACACTAATTCCTACAAAAATCATAATCGGATATCCGATTAATTCAATTAAAGAATAAGACAAACGATGGTCGGCTTCACTAAAAAATACACTCTTCATCATCGTGAATGCTAATAAATTTATAATAAAGTAAAGCAATAATTTATAATTCCCTTTTTTATCAACTTCCATCTCTTTGGCAAGTTGATTTGCATACTCTTTTGGAGCATGACCGAATATATCATTTACACTCTTTCCTCTCTTTTCTCCTTCTATTAAATGAACTTCCGCATCTTCTATAAAGGAAATAATATCAGCTTCTCTAATGCCCTTCGTTCGTAAATACCCTTGAGTATCATCTAAAAACTTTTGCCCTTCATTCGATAGCACTTTTATCACTCCCTTATTTAACCATTTCTCTTCTATTCGTCTTCATCATAATTTCAAGGAAAATTAAAATAAACAAACTTCCGTATAAACATATAATTTGAAATAACATTGGCATAAGATCTTCAGATGTAAATGTTTTAAACATTAACATAATAGAAAGCGGAATGATTAAATATAAGTTTTTAAACCACCCTTCAAAATATATATTTATAGCTACTGTGATGATAAAAATCCCACCAGCTAATATATAACTTTGGACTTCGGTGAATGTGAGCATTTTTGTAGGATATATCACATCTAATATCGTAACAGCTCCTAATAAAAACAATGGAGCAATCATAACTAAAGACCACATAGAAAACCATGTTTTTGTAAAGCTTGTGACGAAAGTCATTTTGCGAAGTAGAAAATTAGGACCCATAACAACTAAAATCAATGAAAAACTGTAACCGATACACTGAATAAGTGAAATCTGTAACATTCCATTACTCACTATTAAGATAGAAGCAATAATCCAAAAAGATACGATATTCATTACTGTAAAACCAATTTGCTTCCACGTTTCCTGTCTATCTCTTTCCATCACTTTTACAAGTTCATTTGCATATTCTTTCGGTGAGCTTCCGAAAATATCTTCCACACTCTTCCCCTCACTCTCACCTTCTATTAAATGAAGTTCTGCGTCTTCTAAAAAGTTTTCAATATCACTTTCTTTCACACTCTTTGCCGTCAAAAATAATCTCATATCTAACAAAAACTTTTGTGCTTCACTTGATAACATTATTTTCTCCTTCCCTTCCCTTCAAGTAAACGTTCTACACTACTTTGCATCGCTTCCCAGCGATCCATAAATTCATCAAGTGCTTCCTCGCCTTTTTCTGTTAATGTGTAATATTTTCTCTTTGGACCAGATGGAGATTCCTTCATTACGCTTGTTATTAATCCTTCTTTTTGCATTCGTATTAATAACGGATAAATACTTCCCTCACTCGCCATTGTAAAACCATACTTTGCTAGCTTCTCACTCATTTCATAACCGTATATTTCGCCTTCAGAAATAATAGCAAGTAAGCATCCTTCTAAGATCCCTTTCAGCATTTGACTTGTCGACATAATTCAAATCCTCCTACTATCTTGTTTTACAAGATAGATAAGCGTAAGTATCTTGCTTTACAAAATAGTATAGCAAAGACTATTTTGCAAAACAAGATAGCTAACGATATTTTTTCCAAATGTTTGCAGGAATTTCATTATAACCTCTCTAAATAGAGCACTATGAAAACTTTATTATGAAGGGATGTTTTTCATCATGGTTACAAATCGAGTTGTCTTTTTAACAGGTGCTGCGAGTGGTATTGGATATGAAGTGGGAAGTACTTTTGCAAAAGAAGGTGCAAAAGTTGTGATTACTGATCGTCTTGAAGAACGTGCGAAAGAAGCTGCTGAACAATTACAAAATGAAGGTTTTCAAGCTATCGGTTTAAAATGTGACGTTACATCTGAAGAGGAAATTACAGCAGCAATTTCTCAAACAGTTGATCATTTCGGTTCATTAGATATATTAATTAACAACGCAGGAATGCAACACGTTTCACCCATTGAAGACTTTCCAACTGAAAAGTTCGAGCTGCTAATTCAAATTATGCAAATTGCTCCGTTTATCGCAATTAAGCATGCCTTTCCGATTATGAAACAACAAAAATATGGTCGTATTATTAATGTCGCTTCTATTAACGGCCTGGTCGGGTTTGCTGGAAAAGCTGCCTATAATAGTGCAAAACATGGCGTAATTGGATTAACAAAAGTTGCCGCTTTAGAAGGTGCTACGCATGGTATTACTGTTAATGCCCTTTGCCCTGGTTATGTCGATACCCCTCTTGTACGTAATCAACTACAAGACTTAGCTACTACACGAAATGTACCACTTGAAAATGTTTTAGAAGATGTCATTTATCCACTTGTACCACAGAAGCGTTTGCTACAAGTACAAGAAATCGCTGATTATGCTATGTTTTTAGCGAGTGAAAAAGCGAAAGGTATAACTGGTCAAGCTGTCGTTATCGATGGTGGCTATACTGCTCAATAAAAAATAAAGTTTGCTCAAGAAGAGCAAACTTTATTTTTTATCGCGAGGATCTTCGTACTTTAGTAATTGCCGCGGGAGCTTCTCAATTGCAACAATTACCCCCTCTAATTTACTTTCAATACGGTGGAGTAAATATAATGTTACAACAATTGGAAACCCTACATTACCTATCATCTTGATCCACTCTTCCATCCTCTTCCCCTCCTTTCATTATATAAGTAAGAGAAAACAATGCATTTAGGCATAAAAAAACAAGCTATTATGTATTAGCCTGTTTTTCAAATAATGATGCAATTTCTCGTTTATAATCCCCGCTTATAATACCTTTCTCAGTAATAATTCCTGTAATTAATTCGTTCGGTGTTACGTCAAATGCAGGGTTATAAACATTCGTTCCGATTGGTGCTACTTGTTTTCCAAAGATTTTCGTAACTTCTGTTTCATCTCTTTCTTCAATAATTATTTCGGTGCCAGTTTCTTTCGTAACATCAAATGTTGACAGTGGCGCAGCAACATAAAATGGGATATCAAAGTACTTTGCTAAAATAGCTAAATTCATTGTCCCTATTTTATTTGCCGTATCTCCATTTGCGACAATTCGATCCGCCCCTACAATAATTGCATCTATTTCTTTCGTTTGAATAGCATGAGCTGCAGTATTATCTGTAATAAGGGTCACATTAATATTTGCTTGCTTCAATTCCCACGTCGTTAAGCGACCACCTTGTAAAACTGGTCTCGTTTCACACGCATATGCATGTAAACGCACACCTTTCTCTTTTCCAATATAAAAGGGAGCTAATGCAGTTCCATATCTGGCAGTTGCGATACTTCCAGCGTTACAGATTGTTAAAATATTATCGCCATCTTTAAAACATGTTAACGCATATTCCCCAATATTTCGGCACACCTCTTCATCTTCCTGCTGAATGCGAAGCGCTTCTTCTTCTAATGTTTTTTGTGCTCCTTTTATTGTAGTAATCCCTCGAATAGATTCTCTCATACGATCAATTGCCCAAAATAAATTGACCGCTGTCGGGCGTGACGTCCCCAAATAATTACAATCTCTATTAAACTTCTTTTGAAATTCTTCAATATGTACAGTGTTATATTTTTTTGATGCAAGCGCCAAGCCAAATGCAGCTACAATTCCAATTGCAGGCGCTCCTCGTACTTCTAACATTACGATGCTTTTCCAAACCTCTTCAATAGTCGTCAATGTTTTATATTCTGTGCTATGCGGCAATTTCGTTTGATTTAATACCGCAATTGCATCACCTTTCCAACTTACAGATCTCGGAACAGTAACAATTGTACTCACGCTTTTACGCCCCCTGAAACTGTCTGTTGAAATAATGTTCGAAACAGTTGAATATCCGCACTTTTAGATTCATATTTTATTAGTTCTTTACCTAAGGATAGCGCTTGTTTCTTAGCTTGAATTCTTGTTTCTTTATTTTCTATTTCATCTAAATCTGCTACATGAGCTAAACCAATTGTTCTACGAACCAGTTCACATCCTGCAAATCCAACAGCATCAGTAAAGATATTTTGCAAAATAATTGGTAACCATTGTTTTTCTTTCGTATATGCTTCTACACCTTCTCCAATCCATAACTTTGTAAAAGTCTCTACAAAATAACTCCACGTCTTTTCTATATGGAAAAATAGTACACTTCTTTTTTCTTCTTCTCTAAATAAAGCATTTAATACTAGATTTGCAATAAATTGACCTATGTCAAATCCAAATGGGCCATAGGTCGCAAATTCTGGATCAATCACTTTCGTTTCAGAAGGTGACGAAAAAATACTACCAGTATGTAAATCACCATGAATAAGAGTTTCTTTTCTTGTTAAGAACTTATATTTATATTGTGCTACTTTTAGTTTTAAAGTTTTATCACTCCAAAGTTCATCAACCACGAGCTGTAAATCTGGCTCATAATCATTTGTATCATAATGTCCAAACGGATCTGTAAACACTAAATCCTCTGTAATTTTACAAAGATCCGGATTTACAAAGGTACCTTCTAGTACCCTCTTCTCTTCTGATTGTAAACCAAAATCTGAAGTGTAAAATAAAACATGTGCTAGAAAACGGCCGATATGCTGGGATAAAAGCGGATATTCTTCTCCGCCTATTAATCCTTTTCTTGTAATTGTTAGTCTTGATAAGTCTTCTATTACCGTTATCGCTAACTCTTCATCATGACTGTACACTGCTGGAACATAATCCGGTACATACTGCGCAAAAATTTGTAAGGCCTTACTTTCAATCGTTGCTCTTTTTATAGACAATGGCCAGCTTTCACCAACTACTTTCGCATAGGGCAGTGCTTGTTTTATTATAATTGATTTCTCTTCATCATCTAATTTGAACACGTAATTTAAGTTTCCGTCTCCAATTTCATGACAAACGACATTTGCCTTCGCTTCAAAATAGCCATGATCTTTCGCATATTGTACAGCTGTTATTTCTGTTAATGAATAATATCCCATCGTCTTCTCCCCCTTTTTAAATTCAGAGGTTTTTCTAACATAGAAAAACCTCTTTCCACTAAGAAAGAGGTTTGAAGTTTATCTTCTCCCCTCTTATCTGCCAGAAAGTTTTACTTTCTGCTGGAATTAGCACCGTGCCTTTGGGCGTAATAAACGCCCCATTTCACAATGGTATTACGGTCGGTTGCTGGGCTTCATCGGGCCAAATCCCTCCACCTGCTCTTGATAAGAGTTGTATAATTTTTTGAATTTTTAACTTTATGTTGAAGACTATACCAAGAATAAAAATCACTTGTCAACATTTTATTTGTATAATTCTGGACGACGATCCGCAAAAACTGGAATTCCTTTACGTACTTCTTTAATTTTCTCGAATACAAGCTCTCCAAATAAAATTGATTCTTCTTCATTTGCTTCTACAACAACCTCGCCCCAAGGATCGACAATTAAAGAATGACCGGCAAACTCATTATTCGGATCCTTTCCTGCCCTATTACAGGCAACAACATAACATTGATTTTCAACTGCTCTTGCTTGCAATAGCAAACGCCAATGTGCTAAACGAACTAATGGCCATTCTGCTACAACAAATAAAACTTTTGAACCTTTTGCAGTATGAACGCGCATCCACTCTGGAAAACGAATGTCATAACAAATTGTGCCGGCGCACTCTACATCATCTAACTTAAATTCACCTGTACTATTTCCAGCGATTAAATATTTATGTTCATCCATAAGCTGAAATAAATGCACTTTACTATATTCATTGACTAGTTCTCCTTCCTTGTTTACCACATACATTGTATTTGTAACACCTTGCTCTGTTTGCTTCGCTATGGAACCACCAACAATATGTACACCATATTGTTTCGACCATTCTTTCAACTTTTCTTTCGTTTCCAATCCATCCCTATCTGCAATTTCAGAAAGTCTTGCTAAATCATATCCTGTTGTCCATAATTCTGGTAAGACAATAACATCCGGTCTCTCCTTCATCGCTTCGCTTATTTTATTTTTAGCATTCTCAATATTTTTTTCTACATCTCCAAAAACAATATCCATTTGAATACATGCGACTTTCATTTTTTCAGCCCCATTCTTATTTTTCTCTTTACAAAATACTGGAAAGATTATATCATTTGTCACTAGAATTGTAACAACTTTCAAAAGAGGTGGAAAGTATGAAATTATTTCAACCTTCTGAGATAGTAACATCATTGCCAACACAATTTTTCGCTTCACTTGTTGCAAAAGTTAACAAATTCGTTGCAGCTGGTCACGATGTTATTAATCTAGGTCAAGGTAATCCAGATCAACCAACACCGCAGCATATCGTAAAAGCTTTACAAGATGCTGCAGAAAAGACCATTCATCATAAATATCCGCCATTTCGCGGACATGAAAGTTTAAAAGAAGCCGTGGCAACATTCTATCAACGTGAATATGATGTAGTAGTAAATCCGAAAACTGAAGTTGCTATATTGTTTGGTGGAAAGGCTGGATTAGTAGAATTACCAGTTTGTTTTACAAACCCTGGTGATTCGATTCTCGTTCCAGATCCAGGCTATCCAGATTATTTATCAGGAGTTGCTTTAGCAAAAGCACAATTTGAAACAATGCCGCTTATTGCAGAAAATAACTTTTTACCAGATTACACAAAAATTAATAACTCTATTGCCGAGCGTGCAAAATTAATGTTTTTAAACTATCCAAATAATCCTACAGGTGCTACTGCATCAAAAGATTTTTTTGATGCAACTATTCATTTTGCTAATAAACATAATATATTAGTGGTTCATGATTTTGCTTACGGTGCGATTGGATTCGATGGTCAAAAACCTGTTAGTTTCTTGCAAGCAGACGGTGCTAAAAATACAGGTATTGAAATTTACACTCTATCGAAAACTTTCAATATGGCTGGCTGGCGTATTGCTTTTGCAGTAGGGAATGAAAGTGTCATTGAAACCATTAACTTATTACAAGATCATATGTATGTTAGTATTTTTGGTGCAGTTCAAGATGCTGCCCGCGAAGCACTATTAAGTTCACAGTCTTGCGTAATAGACCTTGTAAATAGTTACGAATCTCGACGAAACGCTCTTATTTCGGCTTGTCAATCAATTGGTTGGAATGTAGACATTCCAACAGGGTCATTCTTTGCATGGCTTCCTGTTCCAAAAGGATATACCTCTGAGCAATTTGCTGATATTTTACTAGAAAAAGCACATGTTGCAGTTGCTCCTGGTGTTGGATTTGGTGAACATGGCGAAGGGTATATCCGTGTTGGTCTCTTGCATACAGAAGATAGATTACGGGAAGCCATTAATCGAATTGATAAATTAAATTTTTTCAAAAAGTAATTGACAACATGAAAAATATCTGACAAAATTCAGTTATCTTAAAAATTTAAACATTTCTAAATACTTCTTATCAAGAGCAGGTGGAGGGACGAGCCCGACGAAACCCGGCAACCGATCTACAATTGTAGACACGGTGCTAATTCTCGCAGCATTACGCTGACAGATAAGGAGCTGGTTGTAAAAAAACCTCTCCTTAGCTGAGAGGTTTTTTTATTTAACTAGGAGGTTATAACAATGAGCGGAATTATAGCGACGTATTTAATCCATGATGATTCACATAACTTAGAAAAAAAGGCTGAGCAAATTGCACTTGGTTTAACAATTGGCTCTTGGACTCATTTGCCACAATTATTGCAAGAACAATTAAAGCAACATAAAGGCAACGTCATTCATATTGTGGAATTAGCTGAACATGAACATACAAATTCGTATTTACGTAAAAAAGTAAAACGCGGAATTATTAAAATCGAATATCCGTTATTAAACTTCAGTCCAGATTTACCAGCAATTTTAACGACTACATTTGGAAAGCTATCCCTTGATGGCGAAGTAAAATTAATTGACTTAACTTTTTCAGACGAGTTAAAAAAACATTTTCCTGGGCCAAAATTCGGGATAGATGGTATTCGAAATCTTTTACAAGTGCATGATCGTCCCCTTTTAATGAGTATTTTTAAAGGAATGATTGGACGAAATATTGGGTATTTAAAAACGCAATTACGCGATCAAGCAATTGGTGGTGTAGATATAGTAAAAGATGATGAAATATTATTTGAAAATGCATTAACACCACTTACGAAACGCATTGTATCTGGAAAAGAAGTTTTACAATCCGTATATGAAACATACGGACATAAAACGTTATATGCCGTAAATTTAACAGGACGAACTTTTGATTTAAAAGAAAATGCGAAACGTGCAGTGCAAGCTGGAGCTGATATTCTATTATTTAACGTATTTGCTTACGGACTAGATGTACTACAATCACTTGCAGAAGATGATGAAATCCCAGTTCCTATTATGGCACACCCTGCTGTAAGTGGTGCTTATTCAGCATCTAAGTTATATGGAATTTCATCTCCATTATTACTCGGAAAGCTACTACGCTATGCTGGGGCTGACTTTTCATTATTCCCATCTCCATACGGAAGTGTTGCGCTAGAAAAAGAGGAAGCTCTTGCTATCTCAAAATATTTAACTGAAGACGATGCATTTTTCAAGAAGAGCTTTTCTGTTCCATCTGCTGGTATTCACCCTGGTTTCGTTCCCTTTATTGTACGAGATTTCGGTAAAGATGTTGTTATTAATGCTGGCGGCGGGATACATGGACATCCAAATGGAGCGCAAGGCGGTGGTAAAGCATTCCGTACTGCAATTGAGGCTACTTTGCAAAATAAACCACTCCATGAAGTAGATGACATAAATTTGCATAGTGCACTACAAATATGGGGAAATCCCTCTCATGAGGTGAAATTATGAGTATTCAAGTATTTTGTGATTTCGATGGCACGATTACAAATAATGATAACATTATGTCCATTATGGAAAAATTCGCACCACCAGAAGCTGAAGAAGTAAAGAATAGAATTTTATCACAAGAGCTATCTATTCAAGAAGGTGTTTCTCAATTATTTCGATTAATACCTACTCATCTGCACGATGAAATTATTCAATTTTTAATAGAAACTGCTGAACTTCGTAATGGTTTTCATGAATTTATACAATTTGTAAATGAAAATAACATTTCTTTTTACGTTATATCAGGTGGAATGGATTTCTTCGTCTATCCACTCTTACAAGGACTCATTCCAAAAGAGCAAATTTACTGTAATGAAACAGATTTTTCAAATGAATACATTACGGTGAATTGGCCTCATCCTTGTGATCATCATTGTCAAAATCATTGCGGATTATGTAAATCATCTCTCATCCGTAAATTGAGTGATACGAATGACTTCCATATTGTGATTGGAGATTCAATTACTGATTTACAAGCTGCGAAACAAGCAGATAAAGTATTTGCTCGTGACTTCCTTATTACAAAGTGTGCAGAGAATTATATTGCTTATACACCGTTTGAAACATTCCATGATATTCAAAATGAATTAAAACATTTGTTGGAGGTGAAATCATGAAACAACTTTTTCGTCAATGGTATGACTTAAGCGAGATAAAAAAAGAATTAACAACTCGAAATTGGTTCCCAGCAACAAGTGGTAATATTTCTATAAAAGTTAGTCATGAGCCACTTACTTTTCTCATTACAGCAAGCGGTAAAGATAAAACAAAAACCACTCCAGATGATTTTCTATTAGTAGATCATGTAGGAGTTCCTGTTTTAGAGACTGAATTACGCCCTTCAGCAGAAACAATATTGCATACACATATTTATAACAATACGAATGCCGGGTGCGTACTTCATGTTCATACAACTGATAATAATGTCATCACAAATTTATATAGTGATGCAGTTACCCTTCAAAATCAAGAAATTATTAAAGCTCTCGATATTTGGGAAGAAGGTGCAACAATTCACATTCCTATTATCGAAAACCATGCCCATATCCCAACGCTTGGAGAAAACTTCCGAAAGCATATAAAAGGTGATTCAGGAGCAGTATTAATCCGTAACCACGGTATTACCGTATGGGGCCGAGATAGCTTTGATGCAAAGAAAAGATTAGAAGCTTATGAGTTTTTATTCCAATTTCATATAAAACTATTATCAATTCAAGGAGGCGTTTCTAATGGCGCAAATTCGTATTCATGAAGTAAATACTCGCATTGAAAATGAAGTGGAAGTATCTAAATTTCTACAAGAGGAAGGCGTTTTATATGAGAAATGGAACATTTCTAAACTTCCTACTCATTTAAATGAAAATTATTCGTTAACAGATGAAAACAAAGCTGAAATATTAGCTGTTTTTTCAAAAGAAATCGCTGATGTTTCAGCAAGTCGAGGTTATAAAGCACATGATGTAATTTCACTTTCAAATAGCACACCTAACCTTGACGAATTATTAATTAATTTCCAAAAAGAACATCATCATACAGATGACGAAGTTCGCTTTATCGTCAGTGGTCATGGCATTTTCGCTATTGAAGGCAAAGATGGGAAATTCTTTGATGTTGAACTTGAGCCAGGCGATCTCATATCTGTTCCTGAAAATGCAAGACATTATTTTACCTTGCAAGATGATCGTCAAGTTGTAGCTATTCGTATTTTTGTGACAACTGAAGGCTGGGTTCCAATCTATTAAGGTAGTTAGTTGAATAAAAGGACTTGGACCCCCTTTTCCAAACTTTTATTCACTCTACATATATACATCCTCCTATGGAACAGGCTTATTTCATTTTTGAAATAAGCCTGATTTTTTATTTACTCAAAAGTACCACTTCATCACAAATTTAACACCTTGATTTTTCAAGTATATTTTTTGAACATTTTTTGAATATTTATTGAATTTTTTCTGAAAATTCTGTTTTATATATGATATACTACAATTAATTAAGAAGGAAAATAATATCGCAAACAGAGGGGGATAATCATGAGCTTACTTATCGCACTTATACTTGGGGTTACATGTGGAGCATTTCCAGTTATTTTAGGAGCTATTATGGAAGAGTTAGAAATTGGTGTTTTAGGATTTGTCGCATCTTGTGTAAGCGCTTTATTGTTTGGTTTATTCGGCGCTATTCCTGTTTCAATTCTGTGTGCTTTTTATATAATACGCCATGCTCGTACAAAACAATTGGGTCCTAATCACATCGCACAAATTATCCCATTCCCGGTTGAACGATGCCGCCGCGCTTCTAACTTATAATTATAAAAATTAAAGATGACTAAATAAATAAAAGTCCTCAAATGAGGACTTTTATTTATTTTCTTCTAGAAATTGAAACAATTCTTGTAGATGTAGGGCATCTTCACCATAGCTAACAGATACATGAAATATACCGTCAATCTCAGCTTGCATATAAAGATCCACTCCATCACGATCATATTTCAATGCCAAATAAAACTCCATTTCTTCTAACATCTTTTTAGAGGTTCGAATTACATAATGCCCCTTCTCATCTCTTCCATATTCAAAGTCTGGTTCAAAATCATATTTTTGTTTAAAAGCTTCTTTTTGTTTTTCATTAATTTGCATACAAGTAGCTCGCTGTACAGTATCAATCATCTCATCAAACTTTTGAAGGTCCACCTCGTTTACCCCCTTATATATTTTTTATATAATACTTGTGTTCCACTATTTTCTTCGCCATCCTTAATTAACTCTTCATACAATTCTTTCGCCAAACTTAAGCCTGGGACTGGTAATTGTAATTTTTCTGCTTCCTCTAAAGCAATCTTCATATCTTTCATAAAATGCTTTACATAAAATCCTGGCTCAAAGTCTCCTTTTAACATTCGAGGAGCTAAATTACTTAATGACCAACTACCTGCTGCCCCTGTTGAAATACTCTCTAACACTTTATCTGGATTCAATCCAGCCTTCTTCGCGTAAGCAACAGCCTCACATACTCCAATCATATTGGAAGCAATCGCAATTTGATTGCACATTTTTGTATGTTGTCCACTCCCAGCTGGTCCTTGTAATTGAATGTTTGTTCCTAACTTTTCAAGTAAAGGTAAGCATCTATCATATATTTCTTTCTCTCCACCTACCATAATTGCGAGTTTTGCTTCTTTCGCACCAACATCTCCTCCTGAGACAGGTGCATCTAACGTATATATATTTTTGCTTTTTGCAACTTCATTAATACGTTTTGCTAAAGTAGGTGTAGATGTCGTAAAGTCAATTGCTATCGTACCTTCTTTTGCATGTTCTATAATTCCTTCTATACCAAAATACACTTCTTCTACATCATGTGGATATCCAACCATTGTCATTACAATATCAACTTGCTTCACTAACTCTTTTGGCGTATCACACCATTGTGCACCATCTTGCACTAAAGAATCTGTTTTTGCTTTCGTTCTATTATATACATATACTTTATGACCATCTTGCATTAAGTGATAAACCATACTTTTTCCCATTACGCCAATACCAATGAAACCTATTGATAAAGTTTTATGTTCCATTTTCTCATCCCCTTTGTTCTAATAAATCATTTACCATCTTTCGGAACTCTTTATTAAAGTCATCATCCATACTATTTTTTACATTTGAAAATAACATAACAAAAATTCCTTTTTCTTTATTAAAATTATTGAAAGTGTTCCAACCAGATAATACACCATGATTATGAAAATAATCTGCATATATATAAAAACTAAATGCATATTTCCGTTCTGCTGAAGGTGAAAACATTGCTTGTATACTTTGTTCAGAAAGAAGTTTTCCATTTATAATTGCTTCGTCTAACTTCTTCATATCTCCAACTGTCGTATACATCTCACCACAACCATATAGCCAATCCATGCCTAACTTCTGCGCTGGTACAAGCTCTTGATTTTTTTTCACATAACCCTTTGTAAAATTTTTATCGCCAGGTACCATATTTCCCATACCGGATTCATGCATATCTGCTTTTACAAATATGTTTTCTTTTATGTAATCTCCTAAAGGTTTTTTCGAGATATGTTCTATTATATAAGCAAGAACCATATAATTATAATCTGTATATCTCCAACCTGTTCCTGCAGGAAATTCTAAATTTTGACGTCCGATCCAATTAATTAACTGTAAACGGGAAGCAGCATTAACATTGCCTTTTGCGTGTTCAGGTAAACCAGAGGTATGGGTTAACAAATGATATAGTGTAATATTTTTATTCTCCGGAAATGAAGGAATATATTTATTTACATTATCTTGAATATTCAATTTACCTTGTTCTTGCAACTGTAAAATAGATGTGGCAACAACTGTTTTCGTAATAGAACCGATACGATATTTTGTTTGAGGCGTATTTTCTATTTTATTTTGAACATCAGCATACCCATATCCTTTATTCAATATAACATGCTCTTTATCTGTTACCAAAACTGTTCCATTAAATTGCTTTCCGACTAAATATTGATCTAATTTTTGAGATATGCTAGCATAATCAATTTGTTGCTCTTCTTTTCCTTCTATATTCCCTTGCACTTCTGGTTCAATAGTAGGATTCACCTTAGTTGTTAATACTGTGTTTTCCTTTATATTGGGGCTAACAAGAAAATAGTATACTCCGCCGCCAACTATAGCAGACAGTGAAGCCATTATCATTACTTTTTTTATCATGTCGATCCTCCATAATTCCTTCGCTAAAAATTGTCCCCCTATTCTATTATCAAACAATAAAAAAAAATCGCAACAATTTGTTGCGAAAAATTACATTTTTTCTTTTCTGTACACACATACTTGATTCTTTCCATTTTTTTTCGCTTCATATAAAGCAATGTCCGCTCGTTGCATTAATTCTTCTCTTGTAGTTCCTTGTTCATATAACGCAACTCCAAAGCTAGCTGTTAGCTTCGAAATTCCAGTGAATTGCTTTGTTTCAATGAAGAATCGTAATGACTCCGCAACTTGAAATGCTTCCTTTTCTACTGTATTTGTCACTAATATAATGAATTCTTCTCCTCCCCATCTTGCAAATACGTGTTGCTGCTCCACTTTAGATTTCATAAGCTCTGCAAGTTGTATTAATGCCAAATCACCAAAATCATGACCATATGTGTCATTAACTGTTTTAAAATTATCTATATCAAATAAAATGATTGCTATTTTCTCATCACTACGTATTACCTTTTCCCACTCTACCTCTAGTATTTGTTGAAACTTTAAACGATTATAAATCTCTGTCAATGAATCTACCATAGCAAGTCTTTCTTGTTCTTGATAGATTTCATCTAATTCTGTAATTTCCGTACATTTTACAATAAATCTTGATAAATCTTCTGGCAATGGTGTCGCACGTAATAGAAAAGTAGATAATTCCCCTTCATAATTTGACATCTTAATTCTTCTACCACTTGATAAAGTATCGTCTAGCCATGTTATATCATGCGTCGTCGAGTAGTATCCATTTTCTCTAATAAAATGTTCAGCAAATACTAAATGTTGCTCACGATAGGCAAACAAATTTTCATATCCGAAAAAAGTTAAAAAATTTGTATTACAATCAACAATTTCATCATCTTCTACTATAAATAATAAATCATTTTGAAAATCAAACATCGTTTGAAGCAGTTCCTGTTGCAAACTAACTTGCCTTACTAAAGAAAGTTGATACAAACTCTTATTCACTTCTTCTAATACTGCTTGTGGAGTTACAGGGGCTATTACAATATTACGTATTCCTAATGCAAGTACATCTGTAAATTCTTTTGTTATTTGTTGATCCCAAATGACAATGAATGTACTTTGCGGGGTATACATATTCTTTATATATTTGATTTGAGAATAATCTGTTACATACATAATTATAATGTGCGGTTTCGTTCTTTGAAATAATAGTTCGCCCTCTTCAAAATTATTTGCTATAAACATACATTTTGGATGGATATTTTCTATCGTTTGTTGATGCTTACATCCATTTTCTATATAAAGGACATTTAACTGCAAATCTTGTAACACATTTTGGAAAACCGTATTCTCTAATAAAAAATGTAGTATGTTCATCACTAGTCTTCACTCACTTCATATATCTTGTTCTACTGAATTCCTCACAAACATTTTTAAAAGACTGTTCTCTAATAAACTTTAATTTGCGAGAGATACATATTAACAAGCTAATTGAGAATGTTATCTTCCCTTTTCATTCTATAAATTCCTTTTTTAGTGTATGATTATAGGAATTATATCGTTTGTATGAATGCCCTAGCTTATTTCTTAAAACTTGACAATTAAAATAAAGATATTATATTCTTAAATTCGACAACTTACAAAATGTAAGTAATATACATTGCGTTTTCTTGATAATTTTACATACAATTTGGAGGATATATAATGACAAACGACAACTTTTTTAACGTTTTATATGAACGCACATCTACACGTGCATTCAACCCAAATAAAGAAATCTCATCTACAGAATTGCATGAGATTTTAAAAGCCGCAGCACAAGCACCTTCCGCTTGGAACTTACAACACTGGAAATTCCTTGTTTTTCAAGGTGAAGATGTACAAAAACGATTACACCCAATAGCTTATAACCAACAACAAATTCTTGATGCTTCTGCAGTAGTCGCTATTTTAGGTGATTTAGAAGCTTATAAAAATGTTGAGCCAGTATATGGTCCAATTGTAGAACAAGGATTTATGAAAGAAGAAGCAAAAGAACGCTTAGCTAAAAATATTGAATCTGCATATGCTCGTGAACAATTCCCGAGAGATGCTGCCTTTTCAAATGCATCTTTAGCAGCAATGCAACTTATGCTTGCAGCTAAAGCAACTGGTTGGGATACTTGTGCTATTGGTGGCTTCAATCCACAAGCACTGACAGACGAATTTAACGTTTCATCTCGTTACGTTCCAATTATGCTTATTACAATTGGTGAATCAACTTTAAAAGGTCACCCTGCACCACGTATGAGCGTAGAGCAAGTGAGTGAGTGGGCAAAATAATAAAAAACGAAGGTAACTACATTACCTTCGTTTTTTATTTCCTGTCATACTTTTGTAATATTACTACAAATCATTCGACATTTATACTTATAGAAAAGTATATTCTATTCCTTTATCATAAATAAACGTGACGTTTTGTGTCGAATTTTGTTAAGGTATTGAAATATACCCGTGTGTTTTTATTACAATTGTGATACAATGATAACAAATAGATAACAAGAGAGGGATTTTCATTGAGTTCATACGGAAGCTTGATCGCACTTTTATGTTACATAGTAACTGTACTGCTTCTATATTTTATTGGTGATGCCGCAAACATCTCCATTTTACAATTCCCAAAAGAAGAAGCATTTCAATTAGAATCAGAAAAACATACTGCACGATCCATCGTACCACTACTCCTAGCTCTTCCTGTATATATCGTCGTTTTATATAAAAGTAAAAAAGTGTAAAGGCTACCCATTTCGTTTATTTTGGTGGTTTTTACATTTTTTTGTTATATTACCCCTATTTTAAACATCATTCCATACTAAACACCCAGCTAGTCATTTAAAATGAGAAAATCCCCTAGAAAAAATTCCACTCTCTGTCCAGTCACTAACTACCGAACTTACATAGATTATAAGTGTGAAGGGGGTGATGAGGATTATGTTTGGATCATTTGGATGCTGTGATAACTTTAGAGACTGTCATCATCGTGAAAGAGAGTGCGACCATCGTGACCATCGCGAGAAAGAGAGAGAGGTAAAACCACAACAACCAGCTGTATGTAACGTACTTGCTAGCATTTCAGTTGGAACAGAGCTTTCTCTTTTAAGCATTAAAGGTATCGGATCTTTCAACGATGTAATTTTTGAAGGTTTCGCTAACGGTGTTGCTCTTTTCTCCGCTTTAGCTCGTAACAATAATGATAAAGATAATAAAGACGACAACAAAGATGATAAGAACCGTCAACGTAATACTTTTAATGGTATTTTACGTGTATGCCCAACTGATATCGTTGCTATCGCTATCTAGTTCTGTGTCTTATCCTCTATAGTAAGAAAACAAGATTTACTTTTCTCATAGAAAAAACCTGAGACCGATTTCAAATCGACTCAGGTTTTTTTATTAATTATATGCTTTTAACTAGTTCAACAACTTCTTCAGCAGTTGACATCAATAATGCTTTTTCTGCTAATGTTTCCATTTCTGCTTTTGACAACTTGCTTAGTTGTGTTCTTGCAGGAAGAATAGATGTTGCACTCATACTGAACTCATCTAAACCTAATCCTAATAATAATGGGATAGCAAGTGAATCTCCCGCCATCTCACCACACATGCCAGCCCATTTGCCTTCTTTATGAGCAGCATCGATAACCATTTTTACAAGACGTAAAATAGATGGGTTATATGGTTGGTATAAGTATGATACTTGTTCGTTCATACGGTCTGCAGCCATTGTGTATTGGATTAAATCATTCGTTCCGATAGAGAAGAAATCAACTTCTTTCGCGAATTGATCTGCTAATACTGCTGAAGCTGGGATTTCAACCATCATACCAACTTCAATAGAATCAGAAACAGTTGTACCCGCTTCTACAAGTTTCGCTTTCTCTTCTAATAAAATCGCTTTCGCTTGACGGAACTCATCAAGAGTTGCAATCATTGGGAACATAATTTTTAAGTTGCCGTATACGCTAGCACGAAGTAATGCACGAAGTTGTGTACGGAACACATCTTGCTCATCAAGACATAAGCGAATTGCACGGTATCCTAAGAATGGGTTCATTTCTTTTGGTAAATGTAAGTATGGAAGCTCTTTATCTCCACCGATGTCAAGTGTACGAACAACGACTGGTTGACCTTCTTTTACACCTTCAAGAACTGCTTTATACGCTTCGAACTGCTCTTCTTCTGTTGGAAGATTGTCACGGCCCATGTATAAGAATTCTGTACGGTATAAACCAACGCCTTCTCCACCATTATCGATAATACCTTGTACATCATTTGGTGTTCCGATATTTGCAACAAGCTCAACGTGATGTCCATCACTTGTTACAGTAGCTTGGTCTTTTAATTTTGCCCATTCAGTTTTTTGCTCTTCAAATTTCGCTTTCTTTTCTTCAAACGAACGAAGAGTTTCTTCTGATGGGTTTACAATTACTTCTCCATCTAAACCGTCAATGATAACGATATCGCCGTTTTGGATTTTCTCCATAACAACTTTTGTACCAACAACAGCTGGAATTTCCATAGAACGAGCCATAATTGCAGAGTGAGATGTACGTCCACCGATATCAGTAGTGAAACCTTTTGCATACTTACGGTTTAACTGAGCTGTATCAGATGGTGTTAAATCTTCAGCAATGATGATTACCTCTTCAGAAATTGTACCAGGATTTGAGAAGTTAATTCCTAGTAAATGTGCAAGAACGCGTTTTGTTACGTCACGAATGTCTGCAGCACGTTCTTTCATATATTCGTTATCCATGTTTTCAAACATAGAAATAAACATTGATGCAACTTCATCCATTGCAAATTCAGCATTTACTTTTTCGCTATTCACTTTATCTTTTACTGGGTTTACTAGTTCTGGATCATTTAACACTAATAAATGTGCTTCAAAGATCGCAGCTTTGTCAGCACCTAGCTCAGCAAATGCGTGGTCTTTAATAGCTTCTAATTCAGTTTTTGCTTTCTCAAGCGCAGCGTCTAAGCGTGCAATTTCTGCAGCTTCGTTTGTAATTGATTTCTTTTCGATGTTAAATTCAGGATTTTCAAGTCTGAAAGCCTTTGCAATAGCAATCCCACTTGATGCAGCGATCCCTTGAATGTTAAGAGTCATTATTCTCCTAATCCTTCGTTTTTCATAGTTTCTTCGATAGCTGCTAGTGCTTGAGCTGCATCATCACCATTTGCAGTGATTTTAATTTCTGCGTTTTGTTGAATACCTAAAGACATTACGCCCATGATTGATTTTAAGTTAACGTTCTTTCCGTTATACTCTAAGTTAATGTCAGAACCGAATTTGCTTGCAGTGTTTACAAGTAGAGTTGCTGGACGAGCATGAATTCCTGAGTCGCTAGTTACTTTAAAGATTTTTTCCATGATAATTTATCTCCTTTAAATTACAGTATTTTTTTAGTTGTATAGACGTGAGTACTACATCATCTATTGTATATAATAGGCGATGTTCGGTCAACCACATCGCCTATTATAATTATAAACATTTTGCGTCAAATTCCTACTGAATGTCAATAATAGCGGTTTCGCCCTTCTTAACATTTCCATCTTTTTTCAATTCGACTTGTTGCCCTTGTTGTAAGTTTGTAAAGACAATTGGTGTAATGATAGATGGTGCATTTTCTTTTACAAATGCAAGATCTACTTTTAATAATGGTTGGCCTTGTTTCACCTTGTCGCCTTGTGCTACAAGCGCTTCAAAACCTTCACCATTTAATTTTACAGTATCAATACCGAAGTGGATCAAAATTTCTTTTCCGCCTTCAGATTGAATACCAATCGCATGTTTTGTAGGGAATACATTAACGATCTCACCGTTAACTGGAGAAACTACTGTTCCTTCAGTTGGCTCAATTGCAAATCCATCTCCCATCATTTTTCCTGAGAATACTTGGTCAGGTACTTCTGTAATTGGTAATATTTTCCCTTCAATTGGTGATACAATTGTTTCATTTTCATCAACTTTTTGAGGAGTTTCTTCCACTTTTACAGGTTCTTCTTTTTCAACATGAGGTGTACGACCTGACATAATATCATGAATTTGTGATTTTAACGTGTCAGATTTCGGTCCGAAAATAGCTTGAATGTTATTTCCAACTTCAAGTACACCAGCTGCTCCAAGTTCTTTTAAGCGGTCTTTGTTTACATTCTTTTGTTCGTTAACTTGAACACGTAAACGAGTAATACAAGCATCTAAAGAAGCAATGTTTTCTTTACCACCAAGTGCTACTAATACTTCACGAGGAAGTTCGCCTGCTTCTGCTTTTCCTGCACCGTCATTCGCATTTGCCTCTTCACGACCAGGTGTTTTTAGATTCCATTTACGGATTGCAAAGCGGAATCCGAAGTAGTAAATAACTGCTAGTACAAGACCAACAATAATTACCCACCACCATGCTGTACGGCCTGGTAATACACCGAATAATAGGAAGTCAATTAAACCACCAGAGAATGTCATACCAATTTTAACACCTAAAATTTGCATTGTCATAAATGATAGA
Source organism: Bacillus sp. FSL K6-1338 (assembly GCF_038006965.1). Classification (NCBI taxonomy): domain Bacteria; kingdom Bacillati; phylum Bacillota; class Bacilli; order Caryophanales; family Bacillaceae; genus Bacillus; species Bacillus sp. FSL K6-1338. Next base: position 3,921,078 of record NZ_JBBOWI010000001.1, read on the forward strand.
CCAGCAAATACAGCATGAATTCCGAATAATACTGGCGCTACGAATAAGAATGAAAATTCAAGTGGCTCTGTAATACCTGTTAAGAAAGATGTTAATGCTGCAGAACCTAAAATACCTGCTGCTAATTTTTTATTTTCTGGACGTGCTTCATGATACATTGCTAAAGCTGCTGCTGGAAGACCGAACATCATGAACGGATACTTACCAGTTGTAAATGTACCTGCCGTTAATTCTACACCGTCTTTTAACTGTGCCATAAAGATTTTTTGGTCACCACGGATTAATTCGCCAGCTGCATTTGTATACTGACCGAATTCGAACCAGAACGGTGAATAAAAAATGTGGTGTAGTCCAAATGGAATTAATGAACGTTCAATTAAACCGAATATAAATGCTGCGATTGTTCTATTCGCATCAATCATTTGATGTGAGAACGTGTTTAAGCCACCTTGAATGTATGGCCAAACGAAGCACATGATAATACCTACTATTAAAGAGAATGTTGCAGTTGCGATCGGTACGAAACGCTTACCTGCAAAGAAACCTAAGTATGATGGTAATTCAATGTTGAAGTATTTATTATAGCAATATGCCGCTACTATACCGACGATAATACCACCAAATACCCCTGTTTGTAGCGTCGGAATACCTAATACGTTTGCATACGCTGGATCTGCAAATCCAATTTTTACTGGGTCTGCTCCAGAACTTGTTACTTTCACTAGCTTATCTACTTCTAAGAACACACTCATCGTTTTGTTCATAATTAAGTAGCCGACGAATGCTGCTAAACCAGCTACTCCGTCTCCACCAGCTAAACCAATTGCTACCCCAACTGCGAATAATAATGCAAGGTTAGCGAAAATAATATCACCAGATTGTTCCATAATTTTTGCAACCATTACGAACCAATCTGCTTTTAAAGCAGGAATAACATTTGTTAACTGTGGATTTTGAAATGCATTACCAAATCCAAGTAAAATACCTGCCGCCGGTAAAATCGCTACTGGAAGCATTAACGCTTTTCCGACTTTTTGAAGAACACCAAAGATCTTCTTAAACATGGAAACCCTTCCTCTCTTATCTATATTGATACCTTCCGACAAACGCCAAAAAGACATGAGGAAAAAAAGATAGAACGATAGCTATACAAAGGGTAGTATATCCCTTTCTCTAGCTTACATTCCTTACTTTTCTCCACTCATGCCTGATCGAATCAGTAACACGTGTCAAAAATAGGTTTACGTATAAGTTCACTATAATTAAGGCAAACGTTTTCGTTACTCTCCTTAATCTGTTTGTCGAAATTTGTATAACTTTGCAATAGTTATTATACATAACTATTGTAAGCGATTCAATCATTTTTTTTAACGTTTTCATTTTAGACAAAAATATATGACTTTTTACACATGCTCTGCCTTTACTAAGCGTTGCAAGTGCATCGTTAAATAAATACTTTCAGCTTCATATACAGGTAGTTGCAACTCTTTTTGCATGACCTTAACTAGCTTCCAAGCCACGTTATAGCAAACTGGATACTCCGCCTTTAATAAATCAGCAAAACTTTGCGATTCCTCTACTTTTTCTCCTTTTTTCACCCTCTCAATAGCATATTGAAGATGACGAATAAGGCGTAAATAATGAATGCTCTCTTGATCTAATGTAATTTGTAAGTTTGTCTCAATTAAAGATACAAGTTGTGCAATGAGACGGGAGTTTTGATTAACTGAAGATAAATCAGAATTTGTAAGCGAACTGTAAATGTGAAGTGCAATAAAACCAATTTCTCCTTCTGGCAATGTAATTTGCAAACGAGAATTTAAAAGTTCTACAACACCTTCAGCAATTTCATATTCCTCTGGATAGAGCATTTTTGTTTCAACTAAAAAAGGATTATCAATTGTAAGTCCTTGTTTTAACCTTTTAATTGCAAATGAAATATGATCTGTTAACGCAATATGAATATGTTCATTTAGTGGAGATTTTGCTTTTTCTTGAATGTACAGCATAATATCGTTCATCAATTCAATTAATTTTTCACTAACATGCGGCACTAATAATTTATATTGTTCACGATCACGTTCATTTTTTAAGACAAACATTTTTTCGATTTGTTCTTGCTCCAATACATCTTTCGCTTTTTTCCCAAATCCAATTCCTTTACCAATCACTACTACTTCCTCGTGTTCAGGATGGCTAGCAATGATGACATTATTATTTAAAACTTTTTTAATTTCTAGATAATTATTCATATAACACCACCCTCGTACTTAAATAGCCTACTTTTATGTTACAGAATATTCTTCTTTGTCGTCAATGTAAAACATCTGCCATTTAATAAAAATTCATTTTTTAGACATGTTTATATATGATGCGTATAATGTAAGAGCAACTGTACATAGAAAGGAGATAACAACATGATTAAAATGTTTGTAAGTGATATCGATGGTACAATGATGCAACACGGAGGTCTTATTGATGAGCAAGATGTTGCGGCACTACGCAGCCTCGCCGAGCAAAATGTTATTCTTTGCTTCGCTTCCGGAAGACTTGATAATGAAATTGCAGACTTAATGAAAGCTGTAAATACAAATTTTCATCGTATTAGTGTAAATGGTGTTTTTGTATATACACATGAAAATAAACAACTATTATCTGCAACTTTTGATTCCAGCATACTTCCCGATTTGTTAGCTATGACGAATGAAAATCCTTATTTCCGTTATGTAAGTGATGAGCATAATTATTACATTGAAGAGAAAACACCTTTTATTCAAGAACTTGAACAACAAGTAACAATGACTTCTGTTGAAGAACCAAACTTACTACAGAAGATTGATGATACAATTTTCCCAAATAAAATTTCTGTCGGTGGAACAAAGGAGAGCTTACAACTCCTTCAGAAAAAAATTGATGAAAAATTCCACGGGAAAGTTAGTACTTTCATCTCAGCAGAACAATGTTTAGATGTAATGCCACCGAATGTTAGTAAAGGCTCTGCCATTTCTGTTTTATTAAATGAGTTTCAAATAAAACCTGAGGAAATTGCTTGTATAGGGGATTCTTACAATGATATTCCTATGTTTTCTTTAACTCCTCACAGTTTTGCTATGTCGCAAGCCGATGATGCAGTGAAAAAACACGCTCACTATGTAGTAAATCACGTCAAAGATGCTGTTAACCACGTAATTGCTCATAATAAAAATACGACTCATTCCTTATAAGGATGAGTCGTATTTTTATTTCTTTACATGTTATCCATTTTCATTTCCACTGTACTTCACAAACTGAAATATACTATTTGTTACGTGCAATATTCGTAATAAATTTATAACGATCTCCACGATAAATACATTTCACGTACTCTAGCGGTATCTCACCTTCTGAATATGACCATTGACGCATTACAAGTACAGGCGCCTTTTTAGGAATATGCAGATGTTCAGCTTCATTTTCCGTTGCAACAGAAGCTTCAATTGACTGAGTAGCGCTAACAAGTTTAAAGCCCAGTTTTTTCTCTAAATGTTCATATAAAGATTGTTGCAATATCTCTTCGTTAATATCTTTTACAAGAGCTGGCGACAAATATGTCGTCTCAAAAGCAATCGGTTCATCATCAGCTAAGCGAATACGCCTCACTTCATAAACCGATTCCCCCTCCTGTATTCTCAACCGGTCTGCTATTTTAGCAGTAGCTGGAACTAGGCGGAAACTAAGTAATTGACTACTTGGGTTCATCCCACGAGAAATCATGTCTTCTGTGAATCCCGTCATTCCTTGCAATTTTTGTTCCACTTTCGGAAGTTGGACAAATGTTCCAATTCCACGCTTCCGATATAAATAGCCTTGTTCCACTAAATTATTAATCGCCTGTCTGATTGTCATACGACTCACTTCGAACTTATCACAAAGTTCATTCTCAGATGGGATTTTATCTCCCGGCTTCCATTCGCCGTCCTCAATTAGCTGTTTCACCCACTCTTGAATCTGATAATAGATCGGAAATGGTGAATACTTGTCGATGTTCATCAGCAATCGCCTCACTGCATAAAGATAGAGCTTCTTGATCTGCGATTACGGTTACATTCGGATGACGTTGTAAAACTGTAGCCGGACACTCTTCACTATATTCACCTTGCAATAATTCTTTAACAGCTTCTGCCTTTTTAGCACCCATAGCTACAAGTAGAACTTGTTTCGCTTTCATAATGCTTCCAATTCCCATTGTAATCGCATGAGTTGGCACATCTTCTTCTTTTTCGAAGAAGCGAAGGTTTGCTTGGCGTGTAGATTCTGTTAATTCAACAATGTTCGTTGGAGAATTAAACGGTGTTCCTGGCTCGTTAAATCCGATGTGACCGTTTTCACCGATTCCAAGAATCTGTAGGTCAACTGGGTTAGCAGCTAGAATGCCCTCGTAACGTTTGCATTCTTCCTCTAAATCACTTGCCATCCCGTTTGGTACATAAGTTTGTTTAAATGGAAGATGATCAAACAACTGTTCTTGCATGAAATAGTGATAGCTGTTTTTATCTTCATGTGGTAAATTTACGTACTCATCTAAGTTTACAGTGGTTACACGGCTTGTATCAAGTTTATTTTTTCGCATTTCTGCATAAATACCTAATGGAGAGCTTCCTGTAGCCATTCCTAATGTTGGATTTTCTTTTGTTTTTACAACTTCTTCAATTAATTTATAACCTACTTCTGCTAGTTCTTCTGGAGTTTTTACAACAAGAATATTCATTTAATTACTTCCCTTCCTTCATATGAATTCCTAAACGAACCGTATCATATACATGTAAATCTTCATTCATCACAACAAAGTCTGCATCTTTTCCTACCGCTAATGCACCTTTATTATTTAATCCAAACTCTTCTGCTTGGTTAACTGATGTCATCAGTACTGCATCTTCGATTGAACAACCTGTAAATTCAATTACATTTCGGAAAGCTTGATCCATTTTTAGAATACTACCAGCTAACGTTCCATCTTCTAATCGAGCACTACCATCTTTTACATGTACTGGCTGTCCGCCAAGCTCATATAATCCATCTTCAAGACCTTTTGCGCGCATTGCGTCAGTAATAACACTTACTTTTTTCGGTCCTTTTAACTTATATGCTAATTTCACCATATCAGGGTGAATATGAATACCATCTGTAATTACTTCAACCATTACATCTGGATTTAATAACACATGACCAACAACTCCTGGCTCACGGTGATGTAATCCACGCATTTGATTGTATAAATGTGTCGCATGTGTAATCTTTCTATTTTTTAGTTGCGCATCAATTGCATCTGTATGCCCCATTGTGCCAACTACACCAGTTTCAGTAAGATATTGTTCAAACTCTAATGCTCCCTCTTCTTCTGGTGCATATGTTACTAATTTAATTAAATTCCCACTTGCTTCTTGCCATTGTTTAAATTGCTCAATATTTGCAGGAACGATATGTTCAAGTGGTTGTGCACCTGCACGTTTCTTTGAAACATAAGGTCCTTCTAAGTGAATATATTCGAAATGTGCTCCTTTTTCTTTTGCTTCTTTCGCAGCAGTTAGCGCTGCTTCAATTGCCTCTGGAGCTTGTGTCATTGTTGTTGGGAAGTAAGTTGTAACCCCTTCTTTTAACATTTCTTTACCTAGAGTTACTAACCCATCGCTATTTGCATCCATCGCATCAATATCGTATCCACCATGAATATGAACATCGATCATACCTGGAATTACAATCTTCCCTGTAGCATCAAAAACAGTTTCATTTTCTTGTGGTACATATTGAGCCATCAAACCAATTTCTTTAATGGTTTCTGCGTAACGAATAAATCCGTTTTCCACTATTTCTTGACCTGTGTAAATTTTGGCATTGATGACAATTTGCGTTTTCATTTTCATCGATCCTTTCCCATGAAATACCTACTTGTTATTATTACCTTATTCGCCTAGTTCCATCTTAATATATGCACGAGTAGTTGTCTATACATTCTAATGAAATTTCCTTTTTATTCAACAAAAAAGGAAATTTCTTACGTCCATTATAATTATAATATATAGTATTCATTTTTCCAAAAAGGGACAGTATCCACCCCTAATATAGAAGTCACTTCAACAATGGCATTAACCCACTAGACTCTAACATAACATGTTCACCATCTGTTTCTATTTCTACTGTACGTTTATTCGTTCTATATACCATTATACCGTGCCTTTTTAAGCGTTTTACTACACTTTGGTGAGGATGTCCATACGGATTACTACTCCCATAAGACAGAATAGCAAACTGCGGTTCCACTTTTTTTATAAACGTTTCACTTGTTGAAGTATACGAGCCGTGATGCCCCACTTTTAAAACATCTGCATGTACATCAAATTGTTTTAATATTTCATGTTCTGTCCGTACATCCGCGTCACCCATTAATAAAAAATCCGCTTTTCCATATCGTACCTTCAAAACAATTGAGGATTCATTATTTTCATCTTTTGATTTCCCATTGTTTAATACTTGTATAGAAACATGTGGATCCAGCGGTATATATTGCCCTTCCTTTACTGAAACGAAAGGTATCCCTCTTTTTTTAATATTATTCCGATATGTATGATAAGTAAGAGAACTATATGTTTTTCCGCTATCTAATATAAGCGATACCGGCATTTGCTCTACAATTGGAATTAGCCCCCCTATATGATCCATATCGGGATGCGTACTGACAATTACATCTAAATGATTAATCCCTTTCTCAATTAATTTCTGAATAATAACCTCTCCTGCTTCATAAGGTCCTCCATCAATTAACATTGTTTGTCCGTTTGGCATTATGATAAGTGTTGCATCACCTTGCCCCACTTTTAAAAAGCTCACTTTCATTTTACTAAGATGTTGCCGATGCATATGTAAAGGAGACGTAGTATGAATGGACATCATATACCTTTTAGCTGATGCGCTATTTAAAGAAAAACATAATAAAACAGAAACTAATAATAGAATAATCCGCATACCTCTCATAACTCGTCTCCTTTTTTCATTTAGTATGGCACTGTAAATAATTGATATACAAAAAAAGCTTAGCAAAATGCTAAGCTTTTATTTCGATATCTCTTGTAAGGAACCGAAGAATAAATCTGCTTCATTCATTTGTTCATTCTCTTCAGAAAGCGGGGGTAAATCATCTAATGTTTTCAATCCAAATGTGTCCAAAAATTCTTTTGTTGTTCCGTATAAAATAGGACGCCCTGGTCCTTCCGCCCTTCCCATTTCTTTTATAAGTAAATGGGAAACCAACGTTTGTAACGCCTTATCGGTTTTAACTCCTCTAATCTCTTCCATTTCAGTCCTTGTGATTGGTTGACGATATGCAACAATCGCTAACGTTTCAAGGGCAGCTTGTGAGAGCGAAGCAGCTGTTGGTGTATCTATTAGTTTTTGATAATATGAAGCATGTTCTTTCTTTGTAGCAAAACGATATACTTTTGCATACTGTACAATTTGCAAACCACGGTTTGCACCTTCACATTCTTGTTGCATTTCTTCTAAAATATTCATTACTTCATTCATTTCAATTTCAAGAACTTTCGCTATTTGTTCTGGATAAATCCCTTCATCACCAGAAACAAATAAAAGGCCTTCAATAATTGACTTTTGTTCTTTCCTATCCATTTCACGAGCTCCTTCCTTCTATTTTCCCATAAAAATACACATCAAAAAACCGAATCACAATCAATGCGTTCGGTTCAATATTTTTTCTCTTGTTCCAAACGATACATTAAAACATAGCATGAGATAAAGTGTTTTTATCCCAATTTTACATACTTGCCCTATGCAGATTTATTAGAGCTTGATACGAAAATTTCATCAAAATTATGTTCTTGCTCAATTATGATTTGTTGATTTTTCATAAGTTCCAGAACTGCTAAAAATGTTACGACCATTATTTCACGTTCATCATCAACAAATAAATCATAAAAACTTTGGCGACCACCCTTTATTTTTAACTGCTTTAAAATATCAGTCATTCGCTGTTCAATTGGTATTTCTTGACGAGTAATACGTGTTGTTACAGGTTTTTTTGCCTTTTTACGGCGCATTAATTTTTGAAATGCCGCTAGCATATCATATAACGTAACATCAAGAGGCAAGCTTGTCTCCTCTTCTTGTTGCAACGATGTAAAGTCAATTGGTGGACGTGTATATAGCTGTGCTCTTTCTTGTTCTCTTTCTTTTAACTCAGTAGCAACTTGCTTATATTTCTTATATTCAATTAACCTCTCCATCAATTCTTGACGAGGATCATCTATAAAATCATCACCGTTATCAAGTACATCTTCTTCATGTTTCGGCAACAACATTTTACTTTTAATTTGTAATAACGTTGCGGCCATTACTAAATACTCACTTGCAACATCTAATTGAAGTTCTTTCATCGTATGCACATAAGATAAATATTGCTCTGTAATATCTGCTACAGGAATATTATATATATCAATTTCATAACGATGTATTAAATGTAACAATAGATCTAAAGGCCCTTCAAAAGCCTCTACTTTAAAATTATATTGCACAAAGCATCCCACCACATTTTTTCTATAACAACATAAGTATAGAGCATACTCATGTTCTATCCAACCTTTTTAAGAAATTTAATTAAAAATAGACCGATGCCTATGTCATCATGCCCACCACTTCATATGATAACAGTGTAGTAAGAACAATGTAGGAGGTCAAAAAACTATGGGTCACGTTGATTGTGGTTTTAGCGGTGGGTTCGCATTACTTGTTGTACTGTTTATTTTACTAATTATTGTAGGAGCAGCTTGCTTCTGCTAATATGAACAATAACGGCTAGGGGGAAATCTCCTAGTCGTTTATTGTTCATATTTCTATGATACACTTATATGTATAACCGTTAGATAGGGGCGAGAAAACATGTATCCTACCGAATACATACAATTTTTAATTCATTTCCAAGGAGATTACGACTATTTTGAATGCCACGAAATACTAGAAGAGTACTGGAAGACAAAACCACGAGGAAATCGTGATCATTACTTAGTTGGTCTCATTCAAATTGCAGTTTCTTTATACCACCAAAGACGTGATAACTGGAATGGTTCTACAAAAATGATGAAAAGCGCAATCACAATTTTAGAAAAAAGCGGTGTGTCTTTACAACGTTTAGGAATTAATCAAGTACAACTTCTTTCCTTGCTCAATGAAAGATTGCAATCTATCCATAAAAAAGAACGTTTTGTACCTTTATTTTTACCCTTATCAGATCCATCGTTAGAGAAGCAGTGCACAGAGTTATGTCAAAAACAAAACCTCCCTTGGAAAGATTTGAATGCTATCCCAAGTGAATATATTATAAACAAGCATACTATGCGTGATCGCACAGAAGTCATTACTGAACGAAATGAACAATTACAAAAAAGAAAGCAGAGATAATAAACTACTTATCCCTGCTTTCACGAATGTATATTTTGTTCTAGCCCTTTACATTTTTCGCAAAAACTTGCTGTTTGCTCATTTCCGCAAATTGTAAACTCAAGAAATTTACTCTTTAACTCTTGAACCATCTTTGTCCCAATCCCTACATGACGGTGAGATGGGTTGACACTCAAATGCTGAATTTCTAATACTTGATTCTCTTTTTTTACAATCCCCATTATTCCAACAAAATCTTCATTCTCTTTCCACAAATACAATTGCCAATCATCTTTTGCTTCATATTCTTTCATTGTCAATTGTAATGTTTTCACATCTTTTTCAGTTGGCATAAACGAAAGAAGCCCCATTGCAATTTTTTCATAACTTTTTTTAAAACGAATTAACATAACCCTTATCCCTTCTTACAAAAGTTACAAACTAGTAATCCCCTCAATCACTCTTTTCATATCATATTCATTTTACAATATTTTCAACAGAGTGAGAAGAGCCTAAAACAACTTGATAATCATACAAAGCGAAAAGAAGAAAGTCAAATCTATGTTTCAGCACTATTCCTTTAATAAATAGAGTTAAAAAAAGAAAATTTTATATGGAATGGAAAGAAACATATCATTCAATATCACTTCATTAATAGTTACCCTAAAGCAGCACACTTCTAGCAAAATTAATATAACAAAAAATATTTATTGAAACATATAATGTAATGTATTCTATGTAATTTGTTAAAGGTTTGTTCTCACAAGCAATATATTTTAGCAACAATACTACTTGTATGATGAGCTGCAGAAGAAGTACCCCGTCCCATTTAAAAGTAAAAAAAGAGAGCAAAAGCTCTCTTTTCCCTTACCTTATTCTTCCCAAACTTTAACTTCTTTCATTACATCGCCTTGACGCATTTTTAATACTGTTTCAATACCGCTTGTTGCTTTACCAAATACAGTATGAACGCCATCTAAATGTGGCTGTGGCTCATGAACAACAAAGAATTGGCTACCGCCTGTGTTACGGCCAGCATGAGCCATAGAAAGTGATCCGACAAGGTGTCTATGAGGGTTTCCATCAGTTTCACATGGAATAGAGTAACCTGGGCCACCTGCACCTGTACCTGTTGGGTCTCCACCTTGGCTTACGAAGCCAGGAATAACACGGTGGAATGTAACACCATCATAAAATCCTTGCTCTGCTAATTTTTTAAAGTTTTCTACTGTTTTCGGTGCTTCTTCTGGGAAAAATTCCAAGTCGATTTTTTCACCGTTTTCCATTAATATGTATCCTAAAGTTTTCATATGTATATGTCTCCTTTCAACTATCTCAGCACTATATTACCACATTCATGACTAGAAACAAAAAGAATCCGACAATCTAGATACTTCTTTTTTGAAATGTGGAAAAAGCTAGGTGACAAATAAGAAATATATACTATAATAACTTTGTTGCCCGAAAATTTTAGAAAGAGAAAGGGAGCGATTTTTCGTGAGAACGAAATTATTAGCTCTGCTATTAGCTGTAACGGTATTTATGATGCCAACAGCTTCATTTGCAGACATCATCGAGGGAGAATCAATTGTTACACTAGGAGAGAACTTATCCGAACAACAAAAACAAGATCTGTTAAAAGAAATGAAAGCACCGAAAGATGCTACAATTATTACTGTATCTAATGCGGAAGAACATAAATTTCTAGAAGGCATTGTTCCAAAAGCACAAATTGGTACGAGAGCAATTTCTTCTTCTATGATTACATACACTAAACCAGGATCTGGTCTTATTGTACGATCAAAGAACATTAACTGGGTAACAGATGCAATGTACACTAACGCTTTGATTACAGCAGGTGTAAAAGATGCAGAAATTCAAATTAACGCACCTTTTAAAGTTTCAGGAACTGCAGCTTTAACTGGATTAATGAAAGCATATGAAACTGCGTCCAATAAACAAATTCCTGAAGAAGTTAAAAAAGTAGCGAATGAAGAAATGGTACAAACAGCCCAGCTTGGTGATAAAATTGGTGAAGAAAAAGCAGTTCAACTTGTTGCAAAAATTAAAGAAGAAATTGCAAAAGAACAGCCAAAAACAACAGAAGATTTACGTTCATTAATTAAAAAAATTGCTGATCAATTAGGCATTACATTAACAGATGAACAGTTAGATAACTTAGTATCGTTATTTGATAAAATGAAAAATCTTAATATCGATTGGAATCAAGTTGGTAGTCAATTAAACAAAGCAAAAGAACACGTTTCTGCCTTTTTAGGATCTGAAGAAGGACAAAGTTTTCTAGATAAAGTGAAAGATTTCTTCTCAAGTATCATTGATTTTGTTAAATCTTTATTCAAGTAAAAAAGAAGCCCGCCAGTGACGGGCTTCTTTTTTATACAAGTAACGGTAATTTCATAACAGCCTCTTCAACCGAACGCACTATATGATTTGCTTTCTCCTTTACATATGGATGGGCATGATGAAGAGTAAATGAATGCGGGGTTACTTCAAACATAGAAATATCATTGAAAGAATCTCCAATACAAGCAACTTCATTTGCTTCAATTTGCAAATGGTCCATTAGTCGCTTTAGAGCACTACCCTTACTCACGCCTCTTGGCATAATATCAACATAGCGTTTACCTGATATAAAAACTTCCGCTTCGCCTTGAAACGTATCTCGTAGCTCTTGATCTAACGTCACAATTTTCTCTTCTTCTCCAAAAACAAACAATTTTGCAGGGTGCACAGTCTTACCAAACTCTTCTTCTAACGCTTCAATTTCAGCGATATGCACACCCATATACGCTTCAAAATTATGGTGTTGTTCATTTTTCCTTTTTGTATATCGCTGCTCATTTGCACAAACAATATCCGCTAGTCCTTTTTTATGTATATATCGATATATTTCCTGGGCAACCGTATTTTCAAAACTCGATTCATGGAATAAATCCCCATCCGGAAGTAACATTGTCGCTCCATTTAAGCCTGTTGTGTAATATGGGAATGAAAACCTTTTTACAACTTCATCAATTCTATGTGTAAAGCGGCCAGAGGCAAAACAAATATTTGTCCCTTTCTCAGCTAACCAACACAGCGCACGTTCATCTTCTTTTTGCATATGATTCACATCGTAAACGAGCGTGTCATCTAAATCACTTATAAATAATTTAATCATGTCCTCTTCCCCTTCCATACACAATATCTACTCTAAGTGTACACAAAAAATGTGTGATTTTTGTTAAAAAACAATAAATTTTTGCTAAAAAAAATAAACGGGTGTATAATCCCGTTTATTTTTGTCTTTTTACATTTTGAGGTCTTACAATACTTGGTCGTACTTTTAAACTAGACATTGTTGGACGGAGTAAAATTTTTGTTAACGCGCCCCAATCAAATGGTAAAAACGGCCATAAATAAGGTGTTTGTAAACTTTTTATAGACGTTAAAAATAAAATTAATATCGTCATACCAATTACAAATCCCATCTCATGGAAGAGACCTGTTAAAATAATAACAAACAATTTCCCAACCTTATTCCCTAATCCTAATTCATAACTCGGTGTTGCATATGCACCAATCATCGAAACCGCTACATACAAAATTACTTCTGGCACAAACAAACCTACATCAATTGCAATTTGACCAATTAATATAGCGGAAATCAACCCTGCTGCAGACGATAACGGCGTTGGAGTATGAATGGCTGCCATCCTTAAAAACTCAAGTCCGACCTCTGCCATTAACACCTGTAATAAAATTGGTAAATGCGTCATCTTAGTCGGTCCAATAAAAGCAAGATTTGCTGGCAAAAGAGTTGGATCAAATACAAACACTAGCCAAAATGGTAATAAAAATAACGAGAATATAACACCTAAAAAGCGCACCCAGCGTAAAAATGTACCGACAGCTGGATTTTGTCTAAATTCTTCCGCATGCTGTAAATGATGAAAATATGTTGTCGGTGTAATCATAGCACTTGGTGATGTGTCAACGAGCACTAACACATGCCCTTCTAGTAGATGATTTGCTGCTACATCTGGCCTTTCTGTATATCGAATAAGTGGGAATGGGTTATAGCTTTGCTTTACAACAAATTCTTCTACTGTTTTATCCGCCATCGTAATTCCATCTACATCGATGTTATTTAATTCTTGTTTTATAATCTTTACTAAGTCTGGATTTGCAACATCTTGAACGTATGTAATACAAATATCCGTTTGTGATCTATCTCCTACTCGAATAATTTCATTTCGAAGACGTGGATCTCGAATTCTTCTACGAATTAATGCTGTATTTACAACGATATTTTCAACAAACCCATCCCTCGCACCGCGTACTACCTTTTCGGTATCTGGTTCTGTCGGTGTTCGCCCTGGATAACTACGAACATCGATCGCGAACGCTTCCGTTTCACCTTCCACAAATATCACAATGAGTCCTGATAATACTTGGAGCATTACCTCATCCATCGTTTTCACTTTGCTTACTTGTTGATGGATTAAGCGATTCTCTAAAAGCTTCACTGTATCTTCTTCTACATCCCTTATCTCATTTGTATCCACCGCTTCTTCTAAAATAGGGATAATATAATTTGTATCACAAAGTCCGTTTACAAATAACACACCAATTTCTTTATTCAAAATTTGAAATTTACGAATGCCAACATCGTATGTAACGCCTAGTCCAACTGTCTGCTTTAAATAATTTTCATTGTCACTTATGAAAGTTGATATAGGGATATCCACCTTTTTAGGCTTCGTCATAAAAACCACTCCTTTCCAAAATTAATTGAATCGCTTTTCTAGTAATAGGTGACCCTCTCTCCCATTCATCATTCCCGCACATTTTACCAATATCACCAACTCCAACAATGACAGGAACATTTAAATCGTCTAAGCAATATATTGTATCTCCACTAATCCTGCCAATTTCACCATCTGGAAGTCCAAATTTATCAACACCGTATTCGGTTAAATTCCCATTCCGATCTACACTTACATCTACACGTGCCCATTCCCAATGATGCGTATTAGACGCTACTGCTAAAATTCCGAGCACATCAATTTGTTTATGGGTAGCCACATATTTTAAAGCCTTCTCACCAGATCCTTCTCCAATAAATCCACTGTCATCAAACATGACAAATACAGGGTCATATGGCGTTTGCATAATAAGCTCAACAACTTTTTTCCCTGTCAATTTGGTTGGATTACTTTGTGATGCTGAAATACACCTTCCCCCAAATTCCTTTGTTAAAAGCTCAATTGTCCGCTTTGCATATTCATCTCCATCTGTGACCAAAACAACCCTTCGTCTCATTTGATTTATCCTTTCGGTTTACATATAAGTGCTATAAAAAACGAAAACAATATCGCTGCGGAAATGCCCGCAGACGTTAAACTAAACATGCCAATACCAATTCCTAAATATCCATGTTTTTCTGCTGCATGCATTGCTCCGTGCAATAGTGAATGTCCAAAACTTGTAATAGGGACTGTTGCTCCAGCACCTGCAAACTTTATTAGTTTATCGTACAATCCAAATCCATCTAAAATTGCTCCGATGACTACAAAAGTTGCCATTAAATGAGCTGGTGTTAACTTTGCGAAATCTAACAATAGTTGCCCAATTACACAAATAGCTCCACCTACAAGAAATGCATATATAAAATCCACAATTCACTCTCCTTTAACTCTTTCAAATACGACACCATGTGCAATTGTTGGAATCGTTTCTTTCTGTTGCATCATCATCGGGCTTAATAATGCGCCAGTGGCAACGACAAAAATTCGTTGTAAATTCCCTTTTTGCATCTCGTGTAATAAATGGCCATATGTGACAACTGCTGAACAAGCGCAACCACTACCACCTGCAAACACTTCTTCTTGACTTGATTCATAAATCATCAATCCGCAATCATTGTATATATGCCCAAGATCGTAACCTTCCTCAAGTAAAAGTTGTTTTGCAATCGGCGTCCCAACAGCTGATAAATCACCCGTAACAATTAAATCATAATCATCGGCACTTCTTCTTAAATCTTCAAAATGCTGTTGAATTGTATGAGCTGCTGCTGGAGCCATCGCTGCCCCCATATCCAAAGGATTTGTGATTCCTAAATCTTGCACTTTTCCGATTGTAGCCGCCGTAATTTTAATCGCACTTTTTTCATTGCTAATTAATATAGATCCTGCACCAGTCACAGTTGAATTTGCTGTCCCTGGCTTTTGCCCACCATACTCTGTTGGATAGCGAAATTGTCTTTCAGCCGTTGCATTATGACTACTTACTGTAGCTAAGACACGATTTGCAAATCCACCGTCTATAAAAGATGAGCCAACTGCTAAAGTCTCCATAGACGTCGCACAAGCGCTAAACATTCCTAAAAAAGGAATGCCCCACTTACGCGCAACATAATTTGCTGTCACTGTTTGATTTAATAAATCTCCCGCTAAAAAGAAATCAATTTGCGATGTTTTTATATTCCCTTTTTGCACTGCTTGTTGAATTGAGTCTGACATTAATCTTCGTTCGGCGAGCTCCCAATTTTCCTCTCCACAATGCAAGTCATCGTATGAAATATCAAAATCTTTTCCAAGAGGGCCCTCAGCTTCTTTCGGACCGACAGCAGTACCCGTTGCATTCACATATATATCATTTTGAAATACCCACGTTTGTTTTCCGGTCAACCTCATACTAGCCCCTCCTTTAAGACATAAAAACTTTAAAGGTATACCTTATTAACCCAATGATATATGCACCAACAACCCCAAATACAATTACACTTCCTGCCAGTTTAAACATATTTGTAGCAATCCCTAGAACAATCCCTTCACTCTTATGCTCTAAGGCAGCGCTCGCCATAGAATTTGCAAATCCTGTCACCGGCACCGCTGATCCTGCTCCAGCAAATTGACCGATTTTATCATATACACCACATCCTGTTAAAATCGCGGATAATAAAACAAGCGTTGCAACAGTTGGGTTTCCTGCCTCTTGTTCACTGAAGTGAAAATAATGTATATAAAATTTCATCAATACTTCTCCAACTGTACAAATGAGTCCACCTACAAGAAATGCTTTGATACAATTTAGTAAATAGTTTGGCTTTGGATGATACTCCTTCACTTTATTTATGTAATCATCCTTCAATTTCTGACTTGTCATTTATATACTGCCTCCTACTTTACGAAATAAATCCAGTGAAACAACGATCCTATTACTTTCCCAAGTACAATAGCAATGAGTAAAACAACAATCTTCCCCTCTACCCCTACTCGTTTCGCTAAAATAGGTAGAACATTTAACACCTCTGTTAATGCCGCAGCAAGCATTCCAATGAACGTGCCACAAAATATCCCTAATATAACGAGCCAATATTGCGATGTTTGAAATGTAATGTTTTTCAAACTACACCAAGCCCCTGTTAAAGTACCTGCAATGACTGCCCACTCAAAATATTGAATATGCTTTCCACTTCTCGTTAATTGAGCTAAACGGGGGATTATACCAAGTACAGCTAAAAATGCGACATACCCGCTACCTACCGCAATCCCTCCAGCTAAACCAATTAAAATAACAAATCCAGACTCAATCATCGGCAAGTTGTTTCATATTATCCTTGTTTTCATTAACGATTACATATTGATCAAGCGACTGTTGGTATTGAAACATCTCAACTTCTAGCGGACTTGGCTCTTCATTAATTCGCTTTTGAAATACATGATTAAAGAATAAAACCATCCCTAAGCCAAGACCTAAAGAATAAGGAATTTGAAATAAAAGTGGTTGCGCATTAAATTCTCCAGTAATCATGTAATATAACCGTTGATGTACTTGTTGCATACTTACATCTTCATGGAAATAAATGATCGCAAGGGCCGCTCCAATGAAAAGTAACAGCCATACAAGCCCGAAAAAAACTGGATGCGCCTTCTTTTTTTCGTATATAATTTCAACAAGAGTTTGTCCAGAACCGAGTAAATTAATTTGTACATGAGATGCTTTCTGTTGAATAATCTCAATTACTTTCATAACATCAATTACAACATGCGTCTTATCATGCGCTGTTATTTTGTAAACTATCTCATTTTGTAACAACTCAACTACAGAAGAATCTCCGGCAAGTTGAGCAACATCGCCCAGCTTTACTTCATAAGTAGGAGAAACTTTTAAACGATTGCGCATTTTAATATAAATCGTTTGTTCCAACTTTCATTCACCCCTTCACTCTTCCTCGTAGTTGTAGTATGGTTATTGAATTTTTTTCTAATACAATTTTTTCATAAAAAAACATCTGCACCATTTTGGTGCAGATGTTTTTTACTTATGCCTTTTTCTTAAATAAGTTTGCAATACTTAATGCAAGCCCTCCCCAAATGACTACGATTCCAATAACCATCATCATAATCGCTGATCCACTCATTATGAAACACCTCGATCTTTCCATTCTTTTTCAAGTTTGGCAGAGTCCGAATGAATTTGTGCATCCCATTTTTTCAGACCAATGATTATTGCAACTATGAGGAATGCTGCTGCTATCGACCAACCATACGTTACAACAAACTCAGTCGGATAATCTCCATAGTTCTTTTTAATATTTTGGATTGTACCATCAATTAGCATATACCCTAACATAAGCGGAGTAATAACGAGTAAACTCACTCTCCAAAACGTTCCTAATTTAATATCAGATACAAAGTTTGCATGATTTTGATAAACTGGTAAACGACGTAAAATGAGCCCTATCGTAACTACTTCCGCAAGTGCAATTGTAATTAATCCGAAATTATTAGCGAAATAGTCGACAACATCTAAGAACATAAGTCCACCACGTGTTGCAAAAACAAGAGAAACTAACACGAGAAGGGTTCCCATAATTCCAATGGTTTTTTCACGACTTAAACTGAATTTTTCAGATACAGCGGCAAAGCATACTTCCGCAAGTGAAATAAGTGATGTGATTCCAGCAACCGTTAACGATAAGAAAAATAATACACCAAACAACGGTGACATCGGCAACTCATTAATAATTTGCGGAAATACTACGAACGCAAGTCCAACGCCAGCACTTGCTACTTTATCAACCGGTACTCCCATATTATTTGCCATAAATCCAAGAGCTGCAAAGACTCCAATACCTGCTAATAATTCAAATCCTGAGTTTGCGAATCCAGTAATAAAGGCATTATTTGTTGTATCAGAGTTTTTCGGTAAATAACTAGAATACGTAATCATAATTCCAAATGCTAAAGATAAACTAAAGAATATTTGACCATAAGCAGCAAGCCATACTTTCCCATCAAAAATACGACTCCAATCTGGTTTAAAGAATGCATCTAGTCCTTGCATAGCACCTTCCATCGTCACTGCACGAACGACGATAATAAGGAACATAACAACTAATAAAGGAATAAATATACGGTTAACAACTTCGATTCCTTTTTTAACTCCTTTAAATGCAACGCCAAGCACAATAATCCAAACGAGAGCTAACGGAATTAATACTTCCGGTACAAGTCCTCCAAATTGTCCTGGCTTATCTGCAACATGTAAGTACTCTTTAAATAAAAATGATTGCGTGTCTTTTCCCCATGCTCCAGTAATTGCAAAGTATGTATACGATATAGACCAAGCAATAATCACTGCATAATATGTTGAAACAATAAATGTTACGCACATTTGCCACCATCCAATAAATTCGGCACGCGGGCTAATACGGAAAAATGTAAGTGGTGCTGAGCCACGATGACGATGACCAAGAGCAAACTCAAATGCTAACAATGAAATACCCGTCGTTAATAATGCAAATAAGTACGGTAAAAAGAATGCCCCGCCGCCATTTTCATACGCTGTATAAGGAAAACGCCATATGTTTCCTAATCCAACGGCAGATCCGACCGCTGCGAAAATAAATCCAGCTCTCGTTCCCCATTGTTGCCTCGTTTCCATGTTTCCTTCCCCCCTTTATGACAAGTTCATACTTGGATTATATTTTAAATTAACTAAATTATCAATAAATTCTGTTAATTTTTTCGAAAATTAACATCTCTCTCCTATTAACTTCATAAAAAAATCGAATAGACAATTATTCGTCTATTCGATCTTTCATCTGTTTTAATATTTTCTTTTCAAGTCTTGAAACTTGTACTTGCGAAATACCTATGCGCTCTGCTACTTCTGACTGTGTTTGATCTTTATAGTAACGCAAGTATACAATTAAGCGCTCTCGTTCATCTAGTTCTCTAATCGCTTCTTTTAAAGCAATTTTATCGAACCATTTCGTTTCAGATTGATCTGCAATTTGATCTAAAATAGTGATTGGATCACCGTCGTTTTCATATACAGTTTCATGTATAGATGAAGGCGCCCGGCTCGCTTCTTGTGCTAGAACAACTTCCTCTGGCGTTAGTTCTAGCGCCTCTGCCACCTCATTAATCGTTGGAGCCCTTCCGAACTCTTTCGAAAGCTCATCTCTCATCTTTCGAATTTTGTTCCCTGTTTCTTTTAAAGACCTACTAACTTTCACTGATCCATCATCACGTAAAAAACGTTGTATTTCTCCAATAATCATTGGAACTGCATATGTTGAAAATTTCACGTCGAAAGATAAATCAAATTTATCTACCGATTTCAAGAGCCCAATACATCCAATTTGAAATAGATCGTCTGGTTCGTATCCTCGATTAAGAAACCGCTGTACAACCGACCAAACGAGACGCATATTACTTTGAACGATTGTATCTCTCGCCTGTTGATCTCCATCTTGACTTTTTTGAATTAACGCTTTTAGCTCGTGGTCCTTTAACTGAGGTTTCTTCTTCTCATTTTTGACCTCTATGTCCATAGGCTATTCTCCTTAATTGCATAGAGCGTTACTATTTGATAAGTATTTTGTCAAATGGATTGTTGTCCCGAAAGATTCGTTTGAAATAACTTCTACTTCATCCATAAAATTTTCCATGATAGTAAATCCCATTCCGGAACGCTCTAATTCAGGTTTAGTTGTAAAAAGGGGTTGTCTCGCTTCATCTAAGTTAAAGATTCCAATCCCTTCATCTCGAATCGTGAGTTTCACCATTGCTTCTTCCAAAATTACAGAAATATAAACAATACCTTCTGCATTTCCTTCGTATCCATGAATAATTGCATTTGTAACCGCTTCTGACACAACTGTTTTGATCTCCGTTAATTCTTCCATCGTTGGATCTAGTTGTGCAATGAAAGCCGCCACTGTAACGCGAGCGAATGATTCATTTTGACTTAATGCTGAAAATTGAAGGTTCATTTCATTTCTCATCTATGCCACCCCCAACGTCGCGAGCGCGTGCGCTTCACTTTCTTCTAAGCGAACGATTTTGAATAAGCCCGACATTTCAAATAAACGCTTAACAGGCGGTGAAATTGCACAAACAACCATTTCTCCACCTAATCCCTTTACGTGTTTATATCGGCCTAATATAACACCTAGACCAGAACTATCCATAAACGATAAGTTCTCTAGGCTCAAAACAATATGATGAACACCATGTGTCTCAATCATATCTGTTACTTTCGTTCGCAACTCTTCAGCCGTATGATGATCTAATTCACCCTCTAGTCTCACACATAGGACGTCACGTTTTACTTCTAATTGCATGGAAAGACTCACACGATTTCCTCCTTATGCTCAAACTTTACTTATTCACATACATAAAGATTTTCGTGATATAAAATAAGAATCCTTCCTGCTGACAAAAGAAGAACTATTTCGTCATAAAGTGAAACCTTTCAGCATTATTCACTGGCATACGAATAGAAAAGCGGCAAACTATTTGCCGCTATTTTGATGTTGAAAACATCCCAAAACTTCTTTTAAATAACTCCCACCAGCTCGCTGCAGCAACATCTTCTTTTGCTACAATTGTTTGTTTTAATAAAACATCTTTATCTTTTTTAATAACAAGTGTGCCAAGCGCGTCACCTTTTTTAATCGGTGCTTTTACTTTCTTTTCAGCAATTACTTCTTGTTTTACCTTGTCCATACTCTCGCCCTTCTTCATAAGAAGAGAAACATTATCTGACGCAACTAAATCTATTTTTTCTTTTTTCCCTTTTCCTACTTGAACTGTCTTAATTTTTTCGCCGCGCGTATACAATTTCTTTGTCATATATTGTCCAAATGCATAGTCAAGAAGCTTCGTCACTTCGTTGTTCCGTTCTTTTGATGTTGGTGCTCCCATGACAACTGAAATGACACGCATGCCATTTTTTTGAGCCGATGCTGTTAAACAATATTTCGCTTCTGTCGTAAAACCTGTTTTTACTCCATCTACGCCAGGATAAAAACGTACTAGCTTATTCGTATTAACGAGCCAAAACTTTTTATCCGTATCTTCACGTAAATAATCTTCGTACTTACCTGTGTATTTACGAATAAGTGGATACTTCATCAATTCTCTCGCCATTATAGCCATATCATTTGCTGTCGAATAATGGTCTTTGGCCGGAAGACCTGTTGGGTTTTGAAAATGTGTATTTTTCAACCCTAGATCTTTCGCCTTTTTGTTCATCATATTTACAAATCCTTCTTCTGAACCTGCGATATGCTCAGCTACTGCAACAGATGCGTCATTTCCAGATGCAATTGCAATACCCTTTAACATCTCATTTACAGTCATCTCTTCCCCAGGTTCTAAAAAGATTTGCGATCCACCCATTGAAGCTGCATGTTCGCTCGCTCTAACTTTATCGGTCAGTTTTAGTTTTCCTTTTTCAACTTGTTCCATAATTAAAAGCATTGTCATAATCTTTGTCATACTAGCAGGTGGTAATTTTTCATTTGGGTTTTTATCAAATAAAACTTTACCTGTATCTTGCTCAATTACGATTGCTGACGACGCTTGTTCCGCTAACTTCGGCGTTGTTTCTTCTGTTTTCTCCTGCTTCGTTTTCTCAGATTGCGCAAAACTCACTGAAGTTCCAGAAAGCAATAACATGAAACAAACAAGTATTCCAAAAACTCGCTTCATGACTAACCCTCCATTCTATATCAGACCTATTTTTTCCAATTTCTCTTTTTTTAATACCAATTTTTTCTATTATTTTCATTTGACAAATACATTCGTCCCCTATATTGTATTAAGTGTATTACACACAGTAGTACACTTAATACATATGAGGAAGGAGACATTGCTCTTGCATATTCAACTTGACCCAAGAAGCAACACTCCGATATGGGAACAAATTGTTCAAAATATAAAAGAACTCGTATTGAAAAACATGTTGGCTCCAAGTGATAAACTTCCTTCTGTACGCGAGCTCGCTTCTTTACTCGTTATAAATCCAAATACAGTGAGTAAAGCGTATCAAGAGTTAGAGCGACAAGGAATTATTGAAACGTTACGAGGAAAAGGAACATTTGTATCCCAATCGATTACCCCAACATTAGACGAAAGGAAAATCGCTATGGTTGAAAAGCAATTTCATCAATTACTATTAGAAGCCTCTTATCTTGGTATTACGAAAGATAAAATTCATGATTGGATAGATTCATACTATAAAGAGATTGGAGGAAATACGGATGTTGAAAGTGACAAGCTTGAAGAAAACAATTGATAATCAAACAATTTTAGACGATGTTTCTTTCACATTACAAAAAGGTAGTATCGTCGGATTACTTGGAAGAAATGGTGCGGGGAAAACAACTTTATTACGAACGATAGTCGGTATTTTAGACCCAGATGAGGGAACTGTTACATATGAGGATATCGACATTCATAAAAATCCTGAAACGAAACAAAAAATCGTATATGTTCCGGATTCTACTAACATACTGAACGGTTATACAGTAAAAGAAATCGTGAAGTTTTATAAAGCAGTTTATACAGCATTTGATGAACCATATTTCTACGAACTACTAGAACGTTTCAATTTACCAAACAAACGAATTCGTAGTTATTCAAAAGGAATGAAAGCACTGCTTGCCATCATTTTAGCTGTTGCTGCACAGGCAGAATATATTATTTTAGATGAACCAACAAACGGACTTGATCCTATCGTTAAAAGACAGATTTTACAGTTTCTCGTTGGAGAAGTTGCAGAAAAAGAGATTACCATTTTCATATCTACCCATCATTTAGATGAAGTTGAACAAATTGCAGATACAATCATTATTTTAAAAGGACATACTGTATCTTCTATTACATCACTAGACGATGCAAAATCACAATTTGCTAAAATCCAAGTAGCCTATGAACGCTCATTACCTCAAAAACTAGAAAACTTAAGCAATATTAAAATATTAAACCAAACGGGAAAAGTATATACAATCTTAATTGAGGGAAATGTAGCTACAACACTGGAGAAGTTTTATAAAGAGCAACCTATACTCATTGAAGAACTAACAATGTCACTTGAAGATGTCTTCGTTACGACACTGGAGGAGGATGGGTATGTTTCATAAAGCGTTGTGGATGTGGAATTGGAAGCGCGGGAAATATGCTGCGTTACTGTTTTTCTTTAGTTCGCTTTATTTTTTATCTTTCGAATACTATCAAGCAGCAGAAACTCAACAGTCTCTCTTTCTCCATCCAGAAAAAATAGGTGAAGAAAAGTTCTACTATCATTATTCTTTTTATTCTTCTAATAGCTTTTGGTTAGGTATTATTACAATTATCCTATCCTGTATATTGATTGGTTGGGAGCGAAGTAATCAAAGTGGAGATTCACTTATGACATTTCCATTTAAAAGACGTGATATGTTCTTATCGAAGTGGGTTTTCGGTGGATTTTTCATTGTACTATCACTTCTAATCAATTGGGGTCTTATGTATTTTATTTATAAATCTACGATTCACTTTGAATATCAATCTTTCGAACCGTTTCATCGATATTTCCTGTATGCAATTTTCACATATATAGCGATCTATACTGTCTCTTTATGTATTGGTACATTTACTGGCAGTATTATTTCACAAAGCATCTTTAGCATTACTTTTTGCATCATGGGAATGGGAATCTTTTCACTCTTACTCCTATTCTTTACAGCTCATGCTGAGGCAATACAGGGGAATAAAAGTTATACGAATTTCGAAAACATTTATGAATTCAATAAAAAGACCTACTTTTCAAGCGCTATATTAGACTTTTCAATTAGTTATAATTACCACCCTACTGCCCAATCAGATGAAGATCATGGAAAAGTAATACAAAGGGGACCTACTTTTCATAGTTATTACTCTGCAAAAATAATACTTGTTCCTATCTTCTATACAATTTTCAGTTTGCTTATTGGGATGTTTCTCTATGCAAGGTCACCTAATGAACATAATAAGAAAATTTTCCTTTTTCCAAAATACAACTCACTCTGGATGTCGTGTACTACCTTTTATTTTGCATTAATAGGTGGGCAAATGTTGAAGCGTTTTGATTTATTATTTAGTTACTATGTTGGGTTCTTTTTATTTGGAATCGTCACTTATTTTATATTATCACGTCTTACAAACTATAAAGTTTTTTAAAGGAGAGATCCTATGTTTCAAAAAGTATTATGGATGCATACCTACAAGCAAAGTAAATATATTGTTTGGCTATTTTGGTTAGTAAGTTTTTATGTACTATCCTATAAATACTACTTAGCATCTGCCGAGCAATTAAAATATTTTCATGAACATAATGAATGGAAATATATATACCGATACTATTATCAACTTTCACTTCCCGATGCTATCATGGTTCAAGGAGGACTCCTTATTGCATTAGCCTGCATCCTTATTGGATGGGAGCGTCAAAATCAATCAAGTGACATTCTATGGTCTATGCCATTTAAACGGAAACATCTCTTCATGACGAAATGGCTTTTTGGTGTGTGTAATATTTTAGCTATCGTTATATTGAATTGGGGACTTTTTGCTATTATGAAAAAGGCAACTTTTCATAATAAGTATCAAATATTTTCACCATTTCATACCTATTTCTTATACATGGTTATCATCTTAATTGCTATATATACACTTGCATTATGCATAGGAACAATTGCTGGTAATATGATTTCACAAGGATTCTTCAGTGTTGCTATACTTGGATTCCCTTTTATTTTGCCGACTCTAATTGCCGGAGCTATTTCTATTCATACGGTTGGACTTATTTCTAATCATCCCGTCTATACGGAGGAGAATGTAGATCGTTATGGTTCAGTAATAGAAAAAGTGAGTATTTTAGCGCCAGTTCGCGGATTCAATATTAATTTTAATTACGATCCTCAACGTGCTTATACTGATGAACAAGGCGTACGTCATGATGAACCTAATTTTACGTATATTCCCTCAGCAACAAAACTTATCGGCCCAATCGCAAATGTACTTATTCTATTACCTTTAGGAATGTACTTATATACAAGATCACCTAATGAACAAAATGGGAATTTTCTATTATATCCGAAACTCAAAACACTATGTATGATATGTTGTGTAATCTTTATTGGAATGTTTGGAGGAATGGCAACGGGAGGAAGTCATTCTATCTTAAATTATTATATTGGTTTTATAGGAACCAGTACGATAGTCTACCTACTATTATCTCGCTTATTAAAATTTAAATTTTCTTGGCGTGTGAAATAACCTCCTCTTAAAGAGGAGGTTATTTCACATTCTCTCTCCTATCCCCATACACCATCTCTTCTTTCATCCCAAATCCATCACCATTTTGCACAATTTGCTCTGTCGGTGCAACTACACTTTCGGCAATTTTCCATTCCCCACGCTCTTTTACAAATACTTGTAGAAAATAGTTCATACCATCTAATTGATATGCATTTTCTTTTTTCACATTATAGTGAATCGCAATGTAGTACACTTGAATGTTTTCTTTCCCTATTTTTGATACGTATTGCGATAGTCTCGGTATATAAAGTGCTGCTTTCTGAAAAGATAGTTGCTTCGCTTTAACAAACGATGAACTTGTTACATTACGTAATGTGTCCCGATTACGAATATTATCGCTATGGTGAAATAATACTGCGTTTTGCATAGAACGAACCCATAATTTCGAATATAAAACTGTATTATCAGTTTCAATGTACTTCACTTCTTTTCGCACCACTTGGATAGGCGTATCTGCGTACGTGAATGTTTTAAAATAGAAAAAACTACCAAATAAAATGGTAAGTGCAGCAATATATTTCATAATCTTTCCTCCGATCTTTTAATTAAAGTATCGGAGTTTCAAAATATTTTTATTCAAAAGAAAAAGGATAGGAATGCTTTCGCTTCCTATCCTCATTTATTATAATACGCGGCCAAATAGTTCTAAGACCATTTCTATTTCTTGGTCGCTCCAACCTTTAAATCTCTCTTTATAATATTCTTTACGCACAGCTTCAAGTTTTTCAGTTACTTCTCTTCCGTGCTCTGTAATTTCTAAGTACACGATACGACGATCTGAATTAGAACGTTTTCTTTCTACTAATCCTTTTCGTACAAGTCGATCTGTAACAGCTGTAATATGACTGGAGGTTACGTTTACTTCACTCGCAATTTGCGAAGCCATCTGTGGACTGTTTAAAAATAACGCACGTAATACAGAAAATTCATTATATGGCATATGTTCTGCAAAACGTGTATTAATATCATTTTGTAATAAACGTATCATTTTTCGAAATGATGCAGATAAATCTAAAATCAGCGTTTCTCTTTTTTCGTTCAATAGCCTCGTCCCTTTTTTATCATATTTACACATATTATAATCTATAAATACCTATATTGTATATGATTTCTTTCCTCAACATTCTCATTTATGTAACTTTTTTCATATAAATTTCTTTTTTGTTCACACATATACATATAAAAAGGATGGTGATGGAAAATGCAGGGTGGAATAAATCCTTATTTACACAACGTACGCACAGCTAATACTGGTAAAGAAGCTACTATTACTGTACAAGGCGAAGGCGTTGTCAAAGCAAAACCAAACGTTGTTATATTAACGCTTGGCATTCGAACTGATAGTAAAAATGTAAAACAAGCGCAGGAAGAAAATGCAGTACAATCAAAACAATTACTGGATGCACTTAAACAGCTTGGTATTGCCGATAAAGATATAGAAACGATTTCTTATACGATCACTCCTCAATACGAATATGTAAATGATAAAGCATTGCTCCAAGGATACCGTGTGGAGCATTTGTATGAAATTACCGTTTTAAATGTACAAAAAGCTGGGGAAGTATATGATATAGCCGTATCAAATGGCGCAAATGTAGCAAAAGGTTTACGTTTCCGAGTATCTCATCCAAATAAATATTATGAGAAGGCTCTCATTCAAGCTCTTCACCAGGCAGTAGAAAAAGCTCGTGCTATTGCGAGTACATATAATCTAAATATTAATCCTGTTCCCCTCTCATTCGTTGAAGAATCTGCCCAATTACCACGGGAGGTTACGTCTTATGCTACTTTACATGCACAAGCAGCCCCGCCCATTCAATCTGGTGAATTAGAAATCATTTCATCCATACGGGCTATTTTTACGTATTTATAACGAATTCTCTTTACAAGTAAACGTTATCATTTTACTTGTTGTAAAAACATGATGTTCTGATATAATAAAGGACGGTGAGCTCTTACAAAAGAGATATCACGGGTGGGAGAGGGATATGAAAAAGAAGGTTTAACATGAAAGGAATACTTGAAAGAACATTTAAATTAGGTTTACACGAAACATCACCAAAACAAGAAGTTTTAGCTGGAGTTACGTCATTTTTCACAATCGTATATATTATGATTGTAAATGCGTCCATCTTATCAGATGCTGGCATTCCTCTTGAAGCTGGAATTTTAGCAACTGTTTTTAGTTCATTTGTCGGATGTCTACTCATGGCATTTTGGGCAAATGCACCTGCTATTCTTGTCCCTGGTATGGGTGTAAATGCATTCTTCACGTACACAGCTGTGCATACGCTTGGACTAACTTGGCAAGAAGCATTAGCTGCTGTCTTTATCTCTGGTATTATTTTTGCAATTGCCGCTTTTACACCAATCGCTCGCGTGCTATCAGTATCAATTCCAAAGTCATTAAAGGAAGCGATTACTGTCGGCATTGGATTATTTTTAGCGTTTATCGGATTGCAAAAAGGTGGTTTAGTCGTTTCGAACCCAAATACTGCTGTGGCAATGGGGAAATTAAGTAATCCTGTCGTTCTTGCGACATTACTTACTCTTATCATTGCACTTGTATTATTTATTCGTAACGTACGTGGAAACTTTTTATGGACGATTGCAATAGGAACTGGTATCTCATGGTTATTTGGTCTTGTGGATACGAGTCAAATGGGAAATAGTTCATTCTCATTCGCTAATTACGGTGATGTGTTTGGAGCTATGTCATTTGGGAAACTTTCTTCCTTACCATTTTGGATTGCAACATTCTCTTTAAGCATGGTGCTTATTTTTGAGAACATGGGACTTCTGCACGGTTTATTAGAAGATGATCGTAAATTCCCACGTGCTTACCAAGCCAATGCAATTTCAGCAATGACATGTGGTCTATTTGGCACAAGCCCTACCGTTTCAACAGTAGAAAGTGCCGCAGGTATTACTGCAGGTGGTAAGACAGGTCTGACGTCTATCGTTACTGGGTTGCTATTCTTTGCATCACTGTTTGCTCTTCCATTTGTCAAATTAATTCCTGATAGTGCCATTGCACCAATCTTAATTATTATTGGCGGTCTGATGATTACAAGCATTCAACAAATTCCTCTGAACGACTTTTCAGAAGGATTTCCAGCATTCTTAATTATCGTTATGATCCCGCTCACATATAGTATCGCTGATGGCATTGCGTTCGGATTTATTGCTTACCCTATCTTAAAAGTTGCTCTTGGAAAGCGTAAAGAAGTCGCACCATCTATGTATATCATTACATGCTTATTCTTAGCTATGTTTGTATTACATGCTATTGGTTAAGAAAAAACACCGAGGAAATCCTCGGTGTTTTTTACTTAAACCATCCTTTTTTATAAAACCATGCCATCATTCCGCCGCCAATTAATGCCATTAGAAGAAGACAAATAAAATAACTATATTGTCCACCAAGCTCTGGCATATGCGTAAAGTTCATTCCATATACTCCCGCAATAAATGTTAATGGCATGAAAATAGTCGAGAATACAGTTAATGTTTTCATAATGTTATTCATATGATGTGAGTTTAATGAAAAATAACTATCCCGAATATCCGCCGTTAACTCTCGACTTGCCTCAATCATTTCCGTAAGTTTAAGTAAATGATCATGTATATCTTTAAAATAAATCTCATGATCACTTATACCGTAAAAACGAGTGGAATTCAAAATACGATACAATAAATCACGCATTGGAATAATTGTACGTCTTAACTTAGATAAATCTGCCCTAATATCAAATACTTCTTCTAGCACGGCTCCTGCTGTCTCACCTGTTAAATTATCATCAATCGCATTTAAATGATCTTCAATGTAATATACAGGTGCGAAATAATCATCTACAATTTGATCAGTGATTGTATGTGCTACATGTAAAGGTCCTTTCTTAATCCGCCTCTTCTCACCAAGTGTTTTCCATACTCTTTCAATTGCATTATTATGAGAAAAATGGAAAGAAACAATATAGCGATCACTAACAAACAAATCAATTTCATGTGGTTCTAGCCCATCTTCTCCAAACGCGTGAAGAACTAAAAAGTTATATCCATCATAAAAATCAACTTTTGGTCTCTGTACATATTCTAGACAGTCTTCAATTGCAAGGGGATGGAACTTAAAATGGTCTTGCAGAATATATGTATACTCTTCTTTCGTTGGCTTATATAAATCTAGCCAATACCATACAATATGGTCTTTCTTTGTTTCTTCTAGAGAAACATCATATAATACTTCATCTGTTTTTGTTACTGCACAAATTCTAATCATAATTTCACCCATTATTATTATAAACAAAAAATAGTAAAAAAAGCCAAGGAGAAATCTCCTCAGCTTTTTTTTATTACTTCGTTACGATACCGTGTACTAAAGTTGGTGCATCTACGTGTTCTTTAGAGATCTTCATGTTCTCATAAATTTTCGCTTTTACATCTTCAACATTTTCGCGGTTCGCGTAAATTGTAACAAGGGATTCACCTTGCTTCACGCTATCGCCTACTTTTTTGCGCAGCATTAGACCAACTGCTAAATCAATTTCTGACTCTTTCGTTGCACGTCCTGCTCCTAAAAGCATTGCTGCTGTTCCGATTTCGTCTGCAACGATTTCTGATACATATCCGTCTTCTTTCGCTTCCACTTCAATTTTAAATTGTGCTTGTGGCAATTTAGAAGGGTCATCAACAACAGATGCGTCGCCGCCTTGCGCTGATAAGAACGTTTTAAATGATTCTAGCGCTTTTCCGTTGTTCATTACTTCAATTAGCTTTTCACGTGCATCTTCTAAAGATGAAGCTTGTCCAGCAAGGTACACCATTTGGCTTCCAAGTGTTAAACATAGCTCTTCTAAATCTTTTGGCCCTTTACCTTGTAATGTATCAATTGCTTCTTGTACTTCTAGTGCGTTACCGATAGCTTCACCGAGTGGTTGACTCATATCAGAAATAACTGCCATCGTATTACGACCAACGTTATTACCGATGCGTACCATTGCTTCTGCTAAACGTTTTGCATCTTCATCCGTTTTCATAAATGCACCTGCTCCAGTTTTTACATCAAGAACAATTGCATCTGCACCAGCAGCAATTTTTTTACTCATAATCGAACTTGCAATAAGCGGAATTGAGTTTACTGTTGCTGTTACGTCACGAAGTGCATATAACTTTTTATCAGCAGGTGTTAAGTTACCACTTTGGCCGATAACAGCGATTTTGTTTTCATTTACAAGTCGCATGAATTCATCGTTTTCAATTTCCACATGGAATCCTGGAACTGCTTCTAATTTATCAATTGTACCACCAGTATGTCCTAAACCGCGTCCAGACATTTTCGCTACTGGTACGTCTAAAGCAGCTACTAATGGACCTAATACAAGTGTCGTTGTATCACCAACACCACCTGTCGAATGCTTATCTACTTTTACACCTTCAATAGCTGATAAGTCAATTGTATCGCCGCTATTTACCATTGCCATCGTTAAATCAGCACGCTCTTGATCGTTCATATCTTGGAAGAAAATTGCCATTGCAAGTGAACTTACTTGATAATCAGGAATATCACCATTTGTATATCCTTCAACAATAAAGTTAATTTCTTCTGTCGTTAATGCATGTCCGTCACGTTTTTTTGCAATTAGGTCCACCATTCTCATTGTGAAGTCACCCCTTCATTTGTTTTACGATTGCTTTTACTAATGCTAAGAAGTTAGCTTTAACACGTTCTGTCGTTTCAATTACTTCATCGTGATGAAGTGGCTGATCTAAAATACCAGCTGCCATATTTGAAATACAAGAAATACCTAATACTTTCATTCCAGCATGACGTGCTACAATTACTTCAGGTACTGTTGACATACCAACTGCATCTCCGCCAAGTGTACGAAGCATACGAATTTCAGCAGGTGTTTCATATACAGGACCTGTCATTCCAACGTATACACCTTCTTGTACTTTAATATTTAAGTCTGCTGCAACTTGTTTCGCCATTTCACGAAGTTCTACTGTATATGATGTAGACATATCAGGGAAACGTACGCCCATTTCAGAATCATTTGGTCCGATTAATGGATTCGTACCCATGAAGTTAATGTGGTCTGAAATTAACATAAGATCGCCTGGCTCGAATGATGTATTTACACCACCAGCTGCGTTTGTTACAACAACCGTTTCTACACCTAGTTCTTTCATAACACGAACTGGGAATGTTACTTTTTGCATGTCGTATCCTTCATAGAAGTGGAAACGTCCTTGCATTGCTACTACTGTTACACCTTGAAGTGTGCCAAATACTAGTTGACCTGCATGGCCTTCTACAGTTGATACTGGGAACTCAGGGATTTCACTGTAAGGTACTGTTACTGCGTTCTCAATTTCGTCTGCTAATACACCAAGTCCTGATCCAAGGATTAGTCCTACTTGTGGTGTCTCTTGAAATTTCTCTTTTAAGTATGAAGCTGATTTTGTAATAAGTTCACGATTCATTTGTTTATCCCCCTATTTCTTTAGCTCGTTTAAGAAGCTTGTTCCGTATTCTGGCATTTTCACACCGAAGTTTTCTGCTACTGTTGCACCAATATCAGCAAATGTTTGACGAAGTGGTAACTCTTGTCCGCCTTCTTTCATACTTGGGCTATATGCTAATAATGGTACATATTCACGTGTATGGTCAGTACCAGGGTGAATTGGATCATTACCGTGGTCTGCTGTAATTAATAATAGATCATCTTCTTGTAGTTTTGCGAATACTTCTGGAAGACGTGCATCATATTCTTGCAGAGCCTCTCCGTATCCTTGTGGATCACGGCGGTGGCCGAATAATGCATCAAAGTCAACTAAGTTTAAGAAGCTAAGACCTGTAAAGTCCATATTTAATGTATCTACAAGCTTATCCATTCCATCCATGTTAGACTTCGTACGAAGTGATTCCGTTACCCCTTCACCATCATAGATGTCAGAGATTTTACCGATAGCAATTACATCGTAGTCACTATCTTTTAATTCATTCATTACTGTACGGCCGAATGGTTTTAATGCATAATCATGACGGTTTGGTGTACGTGTAAAGTTTCCAGGTTCACCAACGAATGGACGAGCAATAACACGACCTACCATGTATTTCTCATCTAATGTTAATTCACGTGCAATTTTACAGATTTTATATAACTCATCAAGTGGCACTACTTCTTCGTGTGCTGCAATTTGCAATACGCTATCAGCAGAAGTATAAACGATTAAAGAGCCGGTTTCCATTTGCTCTTGGCCAAGTTCATCAAGAATTTCAGTTCCAGAAGCTGGCTTATTACCGATAATTTTACGGCCTGTTTTTTCTTCTAATTCATCAAGTAATTCTTTCGGGAATCCTTCCGGGAACACTTGGAATGGTGTATCAATGTAAAGGCCCATGATTTCCCAGTGACCTGTCATTGTATCTTTACCAGTAGATTTCTCTTGCATTTTTGTGTAATATCCAAGTGGTTTCTCTACTTTAGAGATACCTTTCATTTCACGAATGTTACCAAGACCCAATTTCACCATGTTAGGCATTTGTAAACCATTCATATGTTCAGCAATGTGACCAATTGTGTCAGATCCTAAATCACCAAATTGCTCAGCATCTGGTGCTTCACCGATTCCCACAGAGTCCATTACGACTAGGAATATACGTTTATATTTATTCATAACTGCGACCTCCTATAAGTTCAGTTCTACTTCTTGTAGTATGTTCAAAACGCTATAAAGTGAAACTGTTATCCATAAGAATTCTCATTGTCAAACAGTACTTCTTTAAACCATTCTCTAACCTATTTCGTTTTACTTGAAACGACTCAAAAACATTTCTAGTTTTTTCTAAGTCAGATGTCAGACATCTGATACTGATATCATAACATGTTTACGCTTTCTTTTTAATACATTTTCGTAGAATTTCTCATTTTCTTCACACTTCTATTGTAATCCATTCTGCAACGAAGTGCTAATTTTTTTATGATTTATTTCTTCATATTAAAAATAAAAAGTAGCTCTAAAGAGCTACTTTTTATTTTACTTCTATTGTTTCTTCTTTATGTTCATGCAATTCGCCTTTTCTTACATGCACTTTCACTTTGTAAGCACCGTTCTCTTTGAAAGTATGTTTCGTTTCATACTCTCCTTTATTCCCTTCTTTCGCTGGAATAAATTCGTGTTTTTCAACACCATCTTTCCAAATCTCTAGTTGTACTTCAGCACCAGTTAATGCTTCTTCTTTTTGCTTTAAATGAACTTTCATTGTAGATTCAGCATTTGCCTTTATGTCTCCAGCCATAAGATGGATCATTGTGTCACTTTTATGATCTCCATGTCCTGCACTGTGATCACTATTTTCTTTTTTCGCATCTTCTACTTTCGCATTTCCTACAGCAACTTTCACTTCCGGCATAACGTGCATTTCACGTGCATTTGTGTGAGCGATAATATGGTATACTCCATCCGTTTCGAATGTTTTCTCTACTGCATAAACACCTTTTCCTTTATGCTTACCATCTAACATCTCGTGCTTTTCGTCGCCATCTTTCCAAATTTCAAACTTTACATCATCGGCATCCGTTACTTTTTCTTTTCCTTGTGTAACAAGTGCTTGTACTTCTGTTTTTTCACCTGGTTTAATTTCTTTCGGATTTGTTTGGACTGCTACTTTTACAGCTTCAAGTTTCTGTTCTTTTTTCGGTTCTTCTTTGTTTGTATTACAGCCAGCCAACGCTAGCATCGCGATAAATAAAGTTATAATCAGTTTTTTCATCATCATTTCCTCCTTTATACTTTATTTAGTATAGAGGAAATACATTGTAATATTCCAGTCTTCTGCTGAAAACAATATACGAAATGTTTGTGAAGTTTCTGTGAAACGGTCTTCCCTTCTGAATCTATGAAAAAAGAGCATAGTAACTATGCTCTTGGATGAAACTGTTTATATACATCTTTTAATCTAGTTTTTGAAACGTGCGTATAGATTTGCGTCGTTGAAATATCTGCATGACCAAGCATTTCTTGTACAGCACGTAAATCTGCTCCATTTTCTAATAAGTGCGTAGCAAACGAGTGACGCAACGTATGAGGTGTAAGCTCTTTTTCAATATTTGCTTCTTTCGCTAATCGTTTTAATATTTTCCAAAATCCTTGTCTTGATAATCGATTACCATGATGGTTTAAAAAGAGTGCATCTACTACTTTTTTCCCCATTAATTCTCTTCTTCCTTTTTCAATATACTTTTGAATCGCTTCCGTTGCTAAACTTCCTAGTGGAATAATTCTTTCTTTATTCCCTTTCCCTATGCAACGAACAAATCCCATCGTTAAATGTACATCTTCTAAATTGAGTGCAATCAATTCTGAAACACGAAGTCCTGTCGCATACAGTAACTCTAGCATCGCCTTATCACGTATCCCAAAAGCACTTGTCATTTTTGGTGTTTGAAGTAACGCCTCTACTTCATCAACTGATAATACTTTTGGTAATTTCCGTTCCCCTTGCGGCGTTTCAATATGTACGGATGGATCGTGCTCTACCGCTCGTTCACGAAGTAAAAATTGGTGGAACGAACGAATTGATGCAATATGACGCGCCAATGTTTTCGAAGATTTTCCGTTTTCTTTTAAATACTGCAAAAAGTTAACAATGTGTAAACGGGTCACTTCATGAAAAGTTTTCGTCTGTTCCACATTTTGCAAATACTTTACGTAGCTTTTTAAATCCCGTTCATAAGATACTACTGTATTCTTTGCTAATCCTTTTTCGACAACCATATAATGAATAAAATCTTTTAATTGATCTTCCACTCTACACTACTCCCCATTTTCATAGAAAAACATCATTCTATTTACGAAAGCATCCTTTGCCGGTTCTTCATTCCCTGATACTTTTTCTACAGTCTCTTCTTTAGGTTTTTCATAACGATGATAGCTTTCATATTCTTCATTTATCCATAGTATAGCGAAATAAAACAAAATCGTACAACTTGTAAATAATAAAAATACTTTTATTCCATCAAAAGTTAATTTTAAAGCTCGGCGCATTGTAAATTCCTCCAAAATATAAGTTATTACAACATATGCCAAGCTTTCACCAATTTATACCTTATTCAAATAAAAAACCTCTTCCTAGATAAATAGGAAAAGGTTATTTTTCATCCGTTTCATTTTCTTGACAATTTTTACAAATCCCATGGAATGTTAAACGATGATCTTTCACCTTAAAGCTCCAGTCTCGTTCTACTTTCCTTTCCACTTCACCAAGTAAATCTTCTTGTATTTCTTGTACAGCACCACATTGTGTACAAATCAAATGATGGTGAAAACGCTGCGCACCTTCTTGGCGTAAGTCATAGCGTGAAACACCGTCTCCGAAGTTAATCTTATCGACAACTTTTAACTCAGATAATAGTTCTAAAGTTCGATAGACGGTTGCTAATCCGATCTCTGGCGACTTTTCTTTTACAAGGAGGTAAACATCTTCTGCGCTTAAATGATCTTCTTCATTTTCTAGCAGCACACGAACTGTTGCTTCACGTTGCGGTGTTAATTTATAGCTCGCTGCATGTAATTGCTTCTTAATTCGTTCAATTCTTTCTTCCATTCGGTACTACTCCCTCCTCGCCACTCTTACACCATTATATCAGAAGAAGGGCTTCTGTCAAAAGAAAAACAATAAAAACAAATTGATAATTATTCTCAAAAAATATTTATTTTTTATTAATAGCCTCAACAACTTCTTTCATTAAAACTGGTGATGCGTAAGCCTCCACACTACAAGCCATTGCTAATACCGCTCCAATTACAAGAAAGAAACATGTATACCGGATTAATAATGGTAATAGTGGCTCGGTTATTTTTCTAATAAATTGATGCCTAATCATCCGTAAAGAAAAACTTGCAGCAATGGTTGTCATAATGAGAAAGACTGGAATGATAATTAAATTTTGTGGCAAAACAGATACAAATGCTAATAATAGTCCATTCCATCCATGCTGACTTACTAAAAAACCAACTGTAAATCCAACAACAACTCCTTTTACAAATAATAAAATAAAAATAAGTGGTAATCCAATAATTGAAATCCCTAAAATCCAAATAAATCCGATGTATTTTAATTGCGAAAAGTAACTTTCTCGAAACATTTCGCCCGCAATGGCAAATTCTCCTTTAGAGACTTGTCCAAAAAAACGTTGTAAATAAAATGATAAATCTTGTTTTTGATTGATTTGTAAACTATTCACAAGAATGGCTCCAAATATTACTCCCATCAATAATAAAACAGCGTTAAATATATATAATGAAGAGTTTTCCTGTATGTGAGACATTACACGGTCTTGCCAATTTTTTCGCCACATTTTTCTTCCCTCCGTTCACACTCTTATTAAAAATGTATGAAAGAAAGAAAAAAGTATGACGAATTAACATTGAAATTCCGCTCTACTTTGCTAAACTAAAAAGTAGAGAATAGGAGGGATTTCTCTTGAAACCATTATTATTAGATTTTCCAACATTATTTCAAACTGAACGCTTACAAGTTCGTAAACCATTTCCAGGTGATGGTGCAGAAGTATATGAAGCAATCCAAGCTTCTCTAGAAGACTTAGTACCGTGGGTACCAATTAACGCTGAAACAGAAGAGAGTGCTGAAGAAATTGTTCGCGAAGCTCACGGACAGTTTTTACTTCGTGAAACACTTGATTTTCACTTATACGATAAAGTATCTGGTACATTCATCGGAGCAATTACACTAAAACCTGAAAACTGGGATATTCCAAAGTTTTCACTTCACTTCTGGTTGCATAGCGATTATACAAAACAAGGCTATATGACTGAAGCTGTTAAAGGCGCTATCCAATTCGCCTTTGATAAACTAGGCGCTAGAAGAATTGAAATTCGTACTGATGCAACAAATATAAATGCATGTAGCTTAGCAGAACGTTTAGAATTCATTCTAGAAGGTACAATGGAAAATGATTTCCTAGCACCAGACGGTAGCTTACGTGATGCACGTGTATATGCAAAAATCAATTAAAAACACTCGCCTTTGGCGAGTGTTTATTTTTGTAGTTGTAAATATTGTACTGCAAACATCGTCTTCGCATCATGAATACGAAGATTTTTCATAAGAGTAATCGCTTCTTCTAACGATACTTCCATTAATTCCACAAACTCATCTTCATCTAACTCAGCTTTATTTTCTTTTTTTGTCAAACCTGTCGCTTTATATACATATAAAATTTCATCTGCGAATCCTGGAGATGTATAGAAAGAAGTAATAAGCTCCATATTTTCACATACATATCCTGTTTCCTCTTCTAATTCACGAACTGCTGTTACCTCTGGTTTTTCACCAGGCTCTAACTTGCCGGCTGGAATTTCTATAATCGCCTTTTCAAGCGCTTTACGATACTGCTCAACAAGCACAATTTTCCCCTCATCTGTAATAGCAATAATCGCAACTGCACCAGGGTGATTTACAATTTCACGTTTACTCATTTCTCCATTTGGTAATACTACATCATCAACACGAACTTTTATAACTCTACCATCAAAAATCGGCTCAGTTTTTACTGTTCTCTCTGTAAGATTACTCATACTACTTCATCTCCCTGTTCTATTTCCTATTCTTTCTTCATACATTTTACCACATTGAAAGGAGCGTGATAGAAATGAAAGTTTATATTTTACCAAATCGCATCACGTTAGTCGGAAAAGCATGGCAAATTCGCCATAAGCTAAAACAATATAGCAAAGAGTATACAACTGTACAAGAGTGGATTACAGCAAATAAAATGAAACATTAATCCATTAAGCTCACATTAATTATGCTTTTACGGGCAGTTAATGCAAAGCGAAAAGGAAACGTTTGTCAACCTCTTTTCCCTCTCGTACAATAAAGGTAAGGAGGTTGACCTATGAAAAAACGTCAATTAGGAAACTCAGATTTATTTGTTACAGAAATGGGCCTTGGCTGTATGTCTCTCGGTACATCTGAAACAGAGGCTATGCGTATTGTCGATGAAGCAATCGATTTAGGAATTAATTTTTTTGATACAGCAGATTTATATGATTACGGATTAAATGAAGAATTTGTTGGAAAAGCCTTGAAGGGGAAACGAGACAAAATTGTTCTTACAACGAAGGTTGGAAATCGTTGGACAGAAGAAAAAAACGGCTGGTCTTGGGACCCTTCTA
Source organism: Bacillus sp. FSL K6-1338 (assembly GCF_038006965.1). Classification (NCBI taxonomy): domain Bacteria; kingdom Bacillati; phylum Bacillota; class Bacilli; order Caryophanales; family Bacillaceae; genus Bacillus; species Bacillus sp. FSL K6-1338. Next base: position 3,960,353 of record NZ_JBBOWI010000001.1, read on the forward strand.
AAGCTTACATAAAGGCTGAAGTAAAAGAAAGTTTACGTAGACTTCAAACTGATTATATTGACCTTTACCAACTTCATGGCGGAACGATTGAAGATCCAATAGATGAAACAATTGAAGCTTTTGAAGAATTGAAAAAAGAAGGTATTATCCGCCATTACGGTATTTCTTCTATACGTCCAAATGTAATCCGTGAATATGCAAAACGCTCAAACATCGTTAGTGTACTAATGGAATATAGCCTTTTAAATCGTCGTCCAGAAGAATGGTTCCCGCTTCTGAATGAATACCAAATTAGCATCATTGCTCGCGGACCACTTGCAAAAGGAATTTTAACTGATAACAATGCAAGAAAAATAGAAAGAGTAAAGGAAAAGGATTACCTCTCTTATTCTTACGATGAATTACATACAACTCTAGCGAGTGTAAAAGAAACGATTGGAGAAAGCTCTTTAACAGGAACAGCTATTCAATATTGCTTACATAATAAGACTGTTGCAGCTGTTATACCTGGCGCAAGCTCTCTTCAACAATTGCAGGAAAATATACGAGCTAGCCAACAGTTACCTTTAACTAAAGAAGAATATGTACAACTTCAAAAAATTGTTAAATATGACACATATGCTTTGCATCGTTAAAAATATCGAATTACCGATAAACAGAAGACTGTCTCCTTTATTAGGAGACAGTCTTTTTTATAACGTATCATATTTATCAGGATTTGTGCCTACATGTAAATCGCGATTCAACGTGTTAATTTGATTTATCTCTTCTTCAGTTAGTGAGAAATCAAAAATAGTAAAGTTTTCTTTAATACGAGATGGTGTAACAGATTTAGGAATTGTAACAATCCCGCTTTGAATATCCCATCTTAATATAACTTGCGCAGGTGTTTTTTCATATTTGTTAGCAATAGCCTGAATGATTGGATGCTGAAATACTTCTCCGCCCCTCATTAACGGACTCCACGCTTCCATTTGGATTTGCTCACCTTGACAATGATTACGCAATTCAAATTGCGTTAACATCGGATGAAGTTCTACTTGGTTCACCATCGGCTTCACTTTGCAATTTGGTAATAACAATTCTAAATGATGTTTATGAAAATTAGAAACACCAATCGCACGCACTTTACCTTCTTCATATAATTTTTCTAACGCTCGGTACGTATCCACATACTTCCCTCTTACTGGCCAATGTATTAAATATAAATCTACATAGTCCATTTGTAATTTCTTTAAGCTTTTTTCAAACGCCTCGAGTGTCTCCTCGTATCCTTGATCGTCATTCCAAACTTTTGTTGTAATAAATAGGTCTTCTCTTGGAATTCCTGATTCACGAATCGCTTCTCCGACACCGCTTTCATTTTCATACACAGTTGCTGTATCAATCGAACGGTATCCAACTTCTAACGCTGTTTTTACTGCTTGTTTTACTTCGTCGCCTTCTTTTGCTTTATAAACGCCTAGACCAATCATCGGCATTTTCACGCCATTATGAAGTGTAGTTGTTGGAATATACACAGTCGTCTCCCTTTCATTGTTACATTTTTTTATAAGCCACAACTTTATTTCAACAAGATTCATCCCAAAAGTCAAAACATACGTACAGTTTACATAACACTTTTATATAGCTAAAAAATAACGTGAACTCATTTATTCACGTTATTTTCTCTCCATTCTTTCGCTTTTTCATCCACATTGCGCACAAACTCATTTTTCCCTTCCGTATATAACGTGCCATCATATGTATACTTTTCGGCCAATTCTTTCTTTAAGGTTGCATATGCCTCTGCTTCTTCACAATGAGCCATCATATAATCACGAAATGCTAAATGCCTTACTATCTCTGGATTTCCTTTTTCAAACACGTGTAAATGATACAAACGTTTTTCTTCCGTTCCATGGATAAAAAATCGGCGTCCTGAAATACCATTTTCCCCTTTTACGATGTAACCAAGCTCTATAAATCGTTCATTCCACCTATCTACCCTTTCAATACTTTCTACTTCCATGATCATATCAATAATAGGTTTAGCTGCCAGTCCTGGCACTGACGTACTTCCAATATGATGAATTTTCACCGTTTCTGGCATCGCTGTTTTTAATCTTTCAGCCTCCATTTGAAATTTTTCACTCCAATGATTTTCATGCGGAACAACTACAATTTTCCTCATAATAACTCCCCTTTTCTTACAAGCTCGTCAAAAAATGATCAGTGAATTTCACTGATCATTTTTTTATTATTTAAAGTCTTTCCAAGTAAGGTTACTTTCACTTAGCAGTTCTTCAAATGATTTATTCTTTTCACGTTCTTTTTGTTCTTTGCGCTTTCTTTCCAGTTCAGCTGCCTCTTTTTCCTCTTCTCTCACTTGCAACTCTTTCTTCTTACTCTTTAATTGTTGCATGAGTGAATCATTTAATTGATCGCCTAATGTAAGTGTTTCTTTCTTTGGTGGATTCACTTGCGATTGTCTTTGCATTTGTCTTTGTTTCTTTTTCTTCATGCTACTCACCTTTTACTTTTTTCTCCATTATAGTAGATACACGATGCAATCGACAATAAAAAAGGGTCTTTACTCTATTATCCACTTTTTGTAAATATGTTAATTTTTCGAAAAGACTAAATTTTTATGTAGCTATAATCCTATGAATCTATTAAAATTATGTCGTATGATGTCAGATTATAAAAAAGGAGAAATGAACTATGTGGAAAAAAATTATTCCTGCCGTTGCTGTTTTAAGCACTATTACTTTTTCAAGCGTATTTGCCGCTCCCCCATCTCAGAATCCAGCTGAACAAAACCGCTACATAGACGTACAAATGCTTGGTATTAATGATTTCCATGGACAACTAGATACTGTTAAAAAAATTAATAATAAAGAAGCTGGTGGCGCTGATTACTTAGCTACTTATTTAAAAGAACGTAAAAAACAAAACCCTAATACACTTCTCGTACATGCTGGTGATATCGTCGGAGCTAGTCCACCAGTTTCAGCATTATTACAGGATGAACCGACGATTGAATTTTTAAATGATTTAAAATTTGATGTTGGTACAATCGGAAACCATGAATTTGATGAAGGCATTGATGAAATGAAACGCCTCATTTACGGTGGATATCATGAAAAAACAGGGAATTTCAAAGGGGCTAACTTCCCCTATGTAGCTGCTAACTTCTATAACAAATCAACTGGCCGCTTATTTTTACCACCATTTACTGTAAAAATGGTAGATGGTGTTCCTGTAGGATTCATTGGTGTTGTTACAACTGATACACCAAATGTCGTTATGCCTACGATGCTTAAAAATGTACAAATTACTGATGAAGTAGAAGCAATTAATAAATCAACACAACAATTAAAACGCCTCGGCGTTAAATCTATCGTCGTTCTTGCTCATGTCGGTGGAACAACCGATGAGTCTGGGGTAACAAATGGCGACCTTACTCGAATTGCAAATGAAACAGACCCAGAAGTTGATGTTATTTTCGGTGGACATAGTCATACGTATGTAAATGGTACAGTAAATAATAAGCTAATTGTCCAAGCAAATTCTTACGGCACGGCTTTCTCAGACGTGGATGTAACAATTGATCGTAAAACAAAGGATATTATAAAGAAAAAAGCTGAAGTTGTTACAACGTATCATGAAGGTGTAGAACCTGATAAACAAGTAAAGAAAAAACTAGATCAATATAAAGAAAAAATCGCACCACTTGTAAATGAAGTGGTCGGAAAATCTACAGCATCTATCGACCGTAAACAAAATGATGCTGGTGAGTCCACTCTTGGAAATTTAGTTGCCGATGCTCAGCGTCAAACGATGCAAACTCAAATCGCCCTCATGAATCCTGGTGGCATTCGTAATGACTTAGATGCTGGTGATATTACGTGGGGTGAGTTATACGGTATTCAACCTTTTGGAAATCAATTGATTAAAGTAGATTTAACAGGTCAAGACATTCGCGATATTTTAAATCAGCAATGGCAAAAAGGAACAACAAGAATGCTTCAAATTTCAGGTATTCAATATGCGTGGGATGTAAATAAACCAAACGGTGAAAAAGTTACAAATATACGTTTAACAAACGGAGAAGAATTATCTCCATCTACAACGTATAGCGTAGTTGCAAATGCCTTCTTAGCTTCTGGCGGTGACGGATTCGTATCATTTAAAAATGGTAAAAATGCAGAAACTGGTCCAAACGACTTTGAAGCGTTAGTCGATTACGTAAAACAATTAAAAGAACCAATTCAGCCAGTTATTGATGGAAGAATCCAAAAAGTAAATTAAGTGTTTCTCTAATAAGAAATTTCATTTTTCACGCCATAAAAGATTTGCACTAATCCTGTATTTATACGTAATATGCATCATAAAAAGGATACTCGTTCTTCCAATGAACATAGTATCCTTTTCTTTAGTTATCAAAATGTGATGTTTTGTTAAATTCATATTGCTGTAAAAATTGTTGCAACGCCTCTTCTACAATTTTAGATTTTTGAATTCCTTTCGATTCTGATATAAGGTCCAATCTTGCTAATATTTCTGTATTAATAGAAAAGGTGCGTCTCTTTTTCTCTGTACTTTTACTCATAATTGGTGCAATTACTTCTTCTCTTCTTCTTAATAATTCATAAATACTTTGTAATTGCTCATAAATTAATAATTGATAATCTGTTTTCTCATATTGAAGGGCGGTCGCTTCTTGGAGTTGTAAGTGACGTGGTTCTTCTCCATCTCCTACAAAAATACGTTTCTTCTGCTCTCCATCATATTCGTATCCAATCAATCTTAATTTCTTCGATAATGTATACGGGCTTATTTCAAGACGTTTTGCTATAATAGCGATGGATTCACGCCTATTTAAACCATCTATAATTTCTCCAATCGTCACAATTTCCCTCCTCCCGTGTTGAAATGACACTAGTATGGTATGTTACAATGATTTTCTAACAGTATATGCAAAATGAATAGCCTGTGCGATTCATACGATTTCACAAAAGGAGGTTTTCAATATGCTTTTGCGTAGCTATACCCCTCAGTTCTATACTGAAAACAAACAACTCATTCCTAATAGTATCGCTACGATAGAAAGCGTTATGATTAATAATCGAAAACAAACTCTCCTTATGCGTGGGCAAAACGTAGAGCAGCCTATTTTATTATGCTGCCATGGTGGACCCGGCATGGCACAAATCGGATTTATTCGTCATTTTCAAAAAGAATTAGAGAAGCACTTTATTGTTATTAATTGGGATCAGCGCGGGGCGGGTAAATCTTTTTCAATGAAAGATTTCGGAGCAAATTTTACAATTGAACAATTCGTTTCCGATGCAAAAGAAGTGATTCAATATGCACTTAAAAGGTTCAACAAACAAAAACTATTTCTCGCTGGTCATTCTTGGGGAAGTATTATTGGGCTTAACATAGCACATCAATATCCAAAGTATATCGAGGCTTACATCGGTATTGGGCAAATTGTACATATGAAACAAAATGAAGAATTGCTATATCAACATTTAATTAGTTCTGCAAAAAAACATGATCATAAAAAAGCATTAGCTTCCCTTTTAAAATTAGGAAAACCACCATTTTTAGATATGAGACGTCTTATTATTCAAAGAAAGTGGCTTGGCACATTCGGAGGAGCAATCCAAAACGGATCTTCCTTTTCTTTCATACGAAAAGGTTTCTTTTCTCCTGAATATACGCTATTAGATTGGTTCAAGTTTCTCGCAGGAAATTTAAAATCTGGCGTTTTATGGGAAGAAATGCTGACAATCGATTTCTTTTCTTCTATCTCAAGTTTATCTATTCCAGTTTATTTTTGTTCTGGTCGCTATGATTATCAAACTCCTTATGCACTCGTTCAGGAATATTGCGATATTATTGAAGCGCCTATAAAAAAAATGATTTGGTTCCCAAATTCAGCACATTCTCCTGATCTAGAAGAACCAGAATTATTCGCCAATTCTTTGCAATCAATTAAACAAGAGCTAGCTTTTCAGCATTAGTAACAAAAGGCTCTTTTACATTTCATAGAAAACATTTTATAATAATATGTCGCAAGTATGTATAAACATAGCAAAATGTTTCATATTTACTTGTCTTAACAGAATAAAAATTTAGGGAGATTACATTTATTATGAACGCTGTACTCGTCGCAGTAGCAATTATGCTATTGCTTAGTTTGTTACGTGTCCAGGTCATTGTCGCCATCATTGTTGGAGCTTTAACAGGCGGAATTATCGGCGGACTCGGTATTTCAGAAACGATTAACACTTTTACAACTGGTCTTGGAAACAGTGCTCCAATCGCTTTAAGTTATGCAATGCTTGGTGGTTTCGCTATTTCCCTTTCCAAAACAGGACTTCCAGATGCTATGATTCAAACTGCATTAAAATGGATTGGCAATGAACAAGACACGAAAAAACAAGTTTATTCTAAAATACTTATTTTATTCATTATTTTAACGATGGCTTGTTTCTCACAAAATGTGATTCCTGTTCACATTGCTTTCATCCCCATCTTAATTCCAGCACTTTTAAAAGTATTAAATGAGCTGAAAGTGGATCGAAGACTTGTCACGTGTATTATTACATTTGGATTAATTACTCCTTATATGTGGATCCCTGCAGGGTTCGGAAAAATTTATCATGACGTATTGCAAACCAACGCTGCGCAAAGCGGTCTTACATTTGATGTCACACTTATTCCAAAAGCAATGACTATTCCAGCACTCGGTATGATTATTGGATTATGTGTAGCGGTATTCATTACGTACCGAAAACCTCGTACGTATGAAACAGAACAAATTCATACTACCGAAAATGAGATCGTTCCCTATACAAAACGTAGCATTACTTTCGGGTTATTATCTATCATTGCTACATTAACTGTTCAATTAACAACAGAATCAATGATTTTCGGTGCTTTAGCAGGTATTATCGTCTTATCAGTAAGTGGTAGTCTACCACTTAAAGAAGCAGATGCGATATTAACAAGCGGAATGCGTATGATGTCCTTTATTGGCTTTGTTATGATTGCTGCCGCTGGATTCGGCGCTGTTCTTCGAAAAACAGGACATGTTGAATCTCTGGTGCAAACGAGTGCACATATAATCGGAAATAACAAACCACTCGCTGCATTTCTTATGCTTGTTATTGGACTTCTCGTTACGATGGGAATTGGTTCATCCTTTTCAACCATCCCTATCTTAACAACAATTTTTGTACCTCTGTGCATTCAGCTTGGATTTAGTCCGATGGCTACAATTGCAATTATTGGTACAGCCGGAGCGCTAGGTGACGCAGGATCTCCAGCATCAGATAGTACCCTCGGACCAACATCCGGTTTAAATGCTGATGGTCAGCACCATCATATATGGGATACATGTGTACCCACTTTTCTACATTACAATATACCGTTACTTATATTTGGCTTTATTGCCGCAATTACATTATAAAAAGGTGCGTATAAAACGCACCTTTTACTTTTTTATTTTTCCTTTTAATTGTTGAAAAGCTACTTTTCCGTTATCTTTGACATAGCTTTCAATTGCCGGTAGTGATGAACCTATCCATTCACACTCTATGCTCCCATTCGGTCCAACAATTTTTAATTTATCTGGTACATGTATATTTACAAATCTTGCTGACCGAATTAACTCAATAGCAATCTGATCACTTGAGGTTACAATTCCATCTATATACGGATTGTTTCGCAATAATGTAATAAACTGTTTATTTGTATACCCTTGTACACATTCTTCTCGATAAGAGATTCCTTCATCCCAAACAGTATCTAAAAAACCTGCTATATGATCTTCCATTTCTTCACTTTCTTCTCCCTCACCGAAATATGCAAGAAAGTGACACCCTTTCTCTTTTAATAAAGAAACAGCCCTCTGTCCACTTTCATAATAATTTCCATGTGATTGTTGCTCATCAATCACAACAAACGGAAATGGAATTTCTCCTATACTTTTAAAAACGGATTTTGTTAAAATAACACCTGCAACGTTATTCTCCTTCAACATATATATGTATCTATCTTTATTCTCTATATTACAAACAATGATTTGATATCCTTCTTTATATGCTATTTCCTCAATACAATGTAGCAAAGTGATGTTTGATGGGTCATATAGATTATCTACAAGTAATGCAATTATCGTTGAATTCTCTTTAAATAGTGGCTTCGCTGCACTGTTTGGCCTATAACGTAATTCTTCAATTGCTTCCTTTACTTGTTTTACTGTGTCCTCATGAACATATCCTTTTTCATTAATAACTCGTGAAACGGTTGCGACTGAAACACCTGCCAATTTTGCAACATCACGTATAGTTGCCACATCGTCACCCCTTAATATGGTAATAGATTACAATTTTACGGTAACCTAAATTACACTATCCGTCAAGATTAATAACTCATATTTCTGAAAATTGTTACATCATTTCACTAAACGATACTCCAACTGAATTTCATGTAAAATTGGGATATTATCATATCCAATACGTGGAATTTCTTTCTTTATTTTTCGTGCCTCCTCTACCGCATTCACATATAAATTAGTCATTACAAAATTACGTTTTTGGTAAAATCGTAACGCATTCATATTATCATTTGTTGTAATAAGACAAACCTGCCTGCACCGTTCTTCTTCTGCAACTTGCAATACACAATCCACAAGCTTCTTCCCTATTCCTTTTCTTTCTTCAATACTATCTAACGATATAATTTCACACATATTTCCAGTCACTTCATACGTTATAATTCCGATTATTCTGTCATTAGAAAACGCAACAAATCCTGGCAACTCTTCTAATTGATGCCCCTTACCACGTGAAACCATCAATGAACTTCCCCAGTTCTCACACATAAACATTCGAATTGTTTCTTTCATCGTTGGCGTAATTTTTTGTATATGCACCATTTCCTATTTCTCCCCTTTTATATCATTGTGATACAATATAAGTGTATCACATGTAACGGTATTTGGAGGATGAGGTAAAGTATGAAACGTTTTTTTGCAGCATTGTTTACTGTACTAGGTGCGATAACAGCCCTTGGGATTTTCTTTACAAATAAAGTGATGTATTTAAAGAAAAAAACAGAGGAAGAAGTACTCGAAAGAGAAACGAAAAAACATTTTCGTATAGAAGATTTTGATGCTCTTCATAAAGAAGAAATTCATATTCCTTCACAATTCGGATATGATCTTCACGGCTATTACATTCCTGCTGGTCATTCCAATAAGTTTATGATTTTTTGTCACGGCGTAACTGTAAATAAAATGAACTCTGTAAAATATGCAAGGTTATTTTTAAACAGAGGGTATAATGTCGTTATTTATGATCATCGTCGTCATGGTAAAACTGGCGGAAAAACAACAAGCTATGGATACTATGAAAAACATGATTTAAAATCTGTAGTTGACTGGCTAAAAAGTCGCTTTGGAACAAATATAACACTCGGTATTCATGGTGAATCTATGGGAGCTGCAACACTTCTTCAATACGCAGGACTTGTAGAAGATGGTGCTGATTTCTATATTGCAGATTGTCCTTTCTCTGATTTTCACGGACAATTACAGCACCGTTTAAAGGTTGAATTCCATTTACCAAAATGGCCTTTATTACCTTTAGCAAATGCTTTTTTAAAAGTGCGTGACGGTTATACGATTCGCGAAGTTTCACCAATTGATTGTATAAAAAATATTAACAATCCCGTCCTCTTTATTCATAGTAAAGATGATGATTATATTTTAGCTGATATGACGAAATCACTATATGAAGCAAAAGAAAACAATAAACAACTTTATATTGCAGAACGTGGTGCACACGCTTGCTCTTATAACGAAAATAAAGAAGAGTACGAAGCAGCCATCGATCAATTTTTAAACACATATGTGAAAGAAACAAAAAACAGGCTTGCATAAGCCTGTTTTTTTATTGCGCTAAAACGTCTGTAACTTGTTCCATATTTTCAGAAATCCATTGCATTGCATCATCTAACGTTGGGAATTCTGTCGTTTGAAATGTTACTTCATCTTGAAGTAACCAAACATCCTTTGCCTCTTGCCCTACACCTGCAATGGACCAATGTAACAAACTATATGGATGATTATCATTCAAAAATGATGCCCACGTGCGCTCATTTGCAATGTTTCGTAATGTATGTAATTGTTTATCCATCTCTCGTCACCTTACTCTAGTCAGTTATGAAAACTATTATAACACTCTCTTCTTTCTCAAACAAAGTGCTCTTTTTATATTGTCAAGCACTTCCCTTGATTATATGATGAAATTAAGCGTTTGGGAAGGAGGGATAACGTTGGCAAAAGTACAAATTAAAGTAAATGATAATGGCTCTTTTCGCGTTACAGGGGACGTGGAATTAGTCGACTCACAAGGGAATGTATTCCCAGCAAAACCGGCATTTTCTTTATGCCGTTGTGGTTTATCAAAAAATATGCCTTATTGCGACGCTTCGCATAAAGGTAAATTCGAGTCTGTTGTTAGAGCACCAGAGGCAGAATAATTTTACATGTGACATGCACATTTTTTTGTGCATGTTTTTTCTTTTTAGCAACTCCGTTATATCCCTTCTCCTTACAACACTTCTAATACTTTTATTTCCATTCCAGCCCACATATATTTTCACACAATTCTTCACATTCGAATATTTTTTACTAGCCTTTTATTTTTTTTGTGCTATAATTTGAGCAAACAGCATCCTTCGGGGTCGGGTGAAATTCCCAACCGGCGGTGATGAAGTGAAAACTTCTAAGTCCGTGACCCGTTTTCAACTCGAAAACGGTGGATCTAGTGAAACTCTAGGGCCGACAGTATAGTCTGGATGGGAGAAGGATATGTTTCTAGTTTTTTATATAGTGAATACACTTTTATTTCAGTATGCATATTTTTAAAGATTCATTTTGATTCTTTATATATGTTTAATTTTCTATACTTATTTTTTATACTGAAATAAAAAGAGACAACTAGCGTTTAAAAATTCGATATTTTGCTAGGTTTTTTCCTTATGCAGAAATATCAATTATCGTTAGGTTTCTTTCCTATGCTTTCGTATTCAAACTATATTTCTAGAAATCACGTCTCCCAAACCCCAAGGATATTAAATCCTTGGGGTTTTTTGATTTTTTTAGGAGAGGTGAAGAAAATGACAGATCAAGAATATATGAGGATTGCCCTGCAGTTAGCAGAAGGAACATCAGGACAAACAAGTCCAAATCCTATGGTTGGTGCTGTTGTTGTAAAAGATGGAAACATCGTTGGTATGGGGGCTCATTTACGAGCTGGTGAAGAACACGCAGAAGTTCATGCCCTTCAAATGGCTAGTCAGAACGCCAAAGACGCTACCGTTTATGTAACACTGGAACCGTGTAGCCACTTTGGAAAAACACCACCTTGTTGTGAATTGCTCATCGAAAAAGGAGTTAAGCGTGTGGTAATTGCTACTCTCGATTGTAATCCGCTCGTTTCTGGTAACGGAAAAAGAAGATTAGAGGAAGCTAGAATTGAAGTAACTACCGGTGTTCTTGAAGCAGAAGCAATTTTATTAAATCGCTACTTTTTTCACTACATGAAAACGAAACGCCCTTTTGTAACAATCAAAACAGCGATGAGCTTAGATGGAAAAATAGCAACTGTAACTGGTGAAAGTAAGTGGATTACAGGTGAAGAAGCACGTGCTGATGTTCACCAATATCGCCATACACATGATGCAATTCTTGTTGGAGTGAATACAGTTATAGCTGATAATCCTCATTTAACAACAAGAATTCCAAATGGTGGGAAACATCCTATTCGCGTTGTTTTAGATACCCATTTACGAACGCCACCATCTTCTCATGTTATAACAGATGGTTTAGCACCGACATGGATTATTGTCGGTAAGGATGTAAAGAAAGAGAAGATATCTTCTTATAATTCTAAAAATATAGCTATATTCCAAATGGAAACGAAGCATATAGAAATCGAGGACCTTCTTTCCTTTCTTGGAGAGAAACAAATTCTTTCTCTATTCGTTGAAGGTGGCCAATCAATTCATGCAAGTTTCTTAAAAACAAACAATTTCAATGAAATTGTAACCTATATAAGCCCGAAATTAATTGGTGGAAAAGATGCTCCTACTTTATTTGGAGGAAATGGTTTTTCAAAATTACAAGATGCGCTTTCCTTGAAAATTCAAGAGATGAAACAAATTGGTGATGATATAAAAATCGTTGCGAATGCCCGAAACGAGGTGACGGAATGTTTACAGGAATTGTAGAAGAATTAGGAACGATAGCAAACATGCAACAAAGCGGAGAAGCGATGAAATTAACGATTCATGCAAAGAAAATTTTATCAGATGTTCACTTAGGTGATAGTATCGCAGTTAACGGTATTTGCTTAACTGTAACAAACTTTACAACTACTTCATTTACAGTTGATGCAATGCCTGAAACGATGCAGTCGACATCGCTTCGCATGCTTAAACCCCACTCTAAAGTAAATTTAGAGCGGGCAATGTCTGCAAATGGAAGATTCGGTGGACATTTCGTTTCAGGACACATTGATGGCATCGGAACGATTTTAACTAAAAAACAACATTACAATGCCGTCTATTATAAAATAGCAATTTCTGATGAATTGCTACACTATTGTTTGCATAAAGGGTCCATTGCTGTTGATGGAACGAGTTTAACGATATTTGATATAGACGAAGCTTCCATAACGATTTCACTCATCCCGCACACAGTAAGCGAATCTGTCATTGGAGAAAAAAATGCCGGAGATATCGTAAATATTGAGTGTGACATGATTGGTAAATATATCGAACGCTTTATTACTAAACCTGCAAAACGAGTAGGTTCAATGACCGAAAGTTTTTTACAAGAAAACGGATTTCTATAAGGGGGAAGCACAATGTTTCATCGTATTGAAGAAGCTCTAGAAGATTTAAAACAAGGTAAAGTCGTTATCGTATGTGATGATGAAAACCGAGAAAATGAAGGCGACTTTATTGCTTTAGCAGAGTACATTACACCGGAAACAATTAATTTTATGATTACACATGGTCGTGGTCTCGTTTGTGTACCGATTACGGAAGGATACGCAGAACGTCTACAATTAGAACCAATGGTATCTCATAATACAGATTCACATCATACTGCGTTTACAGTGAGCATTGACCATGTTTCTACAACAACAGGGATTAGCGCTCACGAACGTGCAACTACGATACAAGAATTGTTAAATCCCGCATCAAAAGGCACTGATTTCAATCGACCTGGACATATCTTTCCATTAATTGCGAAAGAAGGCGGTGTCCTGCGTCGTGCAGGTCATACAGAAGCTGCTGTTGATTTAGCAAAGCTATGCGGTGCCGAACCAGCTGGAGTTATTTGCGAGATTATAAATGAGGACGGCACGATGGCACGTGTACCTGATTTAATAGAATGCGCAAAACAATTTGATATAAAAATGATTACAATAGAAGATTTAATTGCTTACCGCCGCCATCATGAAACACTTGTGACGAGAGAGGTGGAAATTACATTACCTACAGATTTCGGTACTTTCCACGCAATTGGCTATTCTAACTCATTAGATACGAAAGAACATATCGCACTTGTAAAAGGTGATATTTCAATAGGTGAACCGGTACTTGTGCGTGTTCATTCTGAATGCTTAACAGGAGATGTATTCGGTTCACATCGCTGCGATTGCGGACCACAACTCCATGCAGCACTTGCTCAAATTGAGCGTGAAGGAAAAGGTGTTCTTCTTTATATGAGACAAGAAGGAAGAGGCATTGGGCTTCTTAATAAGCTTCGTGCTTATAAATTACAAGAAGAAGGATTCGATACTGTAGAAGCAAATGAAAAACTCGGCTTCCCTGCTGATCTTCGTGATTACGGTATCGGTGCACAAATATTAAAAGATTTAGGTTTACAAAGTTTACGATTATTAACGAATAACCCAAGAAAAATTGCTGGCTTACAAGGTTACGATTTAGAAGTAGTCGAGCGTGTACCGTTGCAAATGCCAGCAAAAGAAGAGAATAAATCGTATTTACAAACGAAAGTAAACAAATTAGGACACTTACTAAACTTATAATTAAAGGAGAGATTTATTATGGTATTCGAAGGTCATTTGGTTGGTACAGGATTAAAAGTTGGAGTTGTTGTTGGACGTTTTAATGAATTTATTACAAGTAAGTTACTTGGCGGCGCTTTAGACGGATTAAAGCGTCACGGTGTAGAAGAAAATGATATTGATGTTGCTTGGGTTCCTGGTGCATTTGAAATTCCTTTAATCGCTAAAAAGATGGCTAGTAGCGGAAAGTATGATGCTGTTATTACATTAGGTACTGTAATCCGAGGTGCTACAACTCACTACGATTACGTTTGTAATGAAGTAGCAAAAGGTGTTGCGTCTTTATCACTACAAATGGACATCCCAGTTATTTTCGGCGTATTAACGACAGAAACAATTGAACAAGCGATTGAACGCGCAGGTACGAAAGCTGGTAATAAAGGATATGAATCAGCTGTTGCTGCAATTGAAATGGCTCACTTATCAAAACAATGGGCATAAAAAAAGAGGCGGCGGCCTCTTTTTATTTTTTCACCTTTTTTTGTACATCTTTTATTAATTCATTCATCGTTTTTCCTTCTGTTTTTATATGAAGAGCTTGTGCTGTTCTCCATACATTCTCTCTTTTTTTCGCTTCTTCTATAATAGTAATTTCTTTTCTAACTTCCTTTAAATCTTTTCCTTCCGTTTTCAATCCAAAATGTTCAGCTTTCGTTCGAAAGTGTTGTTCGATTCTTTGTTGCATCTCTTTTTGTTCAGGATTTTCAGCAGCCTTAACTGGATCAGAACTTATTGCTTTTATTAAAATTAAACAAGTCATAATCGCTAATATGTATTTGTACATGTAAAATCCTCCAACCCAATATAAATTACATATTTACTATGTACAACTAGGGCTTGGAAAATTCGTCCACAAAAATTCTTTTTTTCGCTCAAAAACCAATAATACCAAGCGTTCACAACTATTTATTACATTTTATTTACAAAAAAAGCAAACCCTTTTACAAGTTTGCTTTTTCATCTATCTTATAATGCACATTCTTCAATCTCAAATCCTAAATCTGCAATCATACCCCAGTCCGCAGTCGGCTCTTGTCCAGCTGTCGTTAAGTAGTCCCCGACAAAAATAGAATTTGCTGCAAATAAACCGATTGGCTGTACAGAACGTAAATTGATTTCACGTCCTCCTGAAATACGAATTTCTTTTGTTGGGTTTACAAAACGCATCATTGCCAGTACTTTTAAACATTCTACTGGCGTTAACTCTTTTTGCCCTTCAAGAGGTGTCCCCTTTACAGCAACAAGGAAATTACAAGGGATAGAATCTGCATCTATACGTTGTAATTCAAATGCAATTTCAGCACGCTCTTCAATTGTTTCTCCCATGCCAAAAATCGCTCCAGAGCATGGTGAAATACCAGCTTGTTTCGCTTTTTGAACTGTATCAACACGATCATCATACGTATGCGTTGAACAAATACTATCGTAATTATTTGCATGTGTATTTAAGTTGTGGTTATAACGATGCACGCCTGCTTCCGCTAAACGTCCTGCTTGATCTTCATTTAAGAAACCTAAACAACAACAAATCTTCAAGTCTGTCGTTTCACGAATTTCCTTAACTGCTCCAATTACGTGATTTACCTCTTTATCCGTCGGACGACGACCAGACGCTACAATACAATATGTACCTGCTTTACGGCGTATTGCTTCATGTGCCCCTTCTACAATTTTCTCCTGCGTTAACCATGCATATTTATCAATTGGTGCTTCTGAAATAATAGACTGTGAGCAATATCCACAATCTTCAGGACATAATCCAGATTTCGTATTAATAATCATATTCAATTTTACTTTCTTACCAAAGTGATGATGGCGAATAATGTAAGCTGCATTCATAATTTCTAAAACTTCTGTATCATCAGCTTCTAATATCGCTATTGCATCTTCTTTCGTAATCATCTTTTCTTCCACTACGTCGTATGCAAGTTTTTTCCAATCCCTTTTTGTTTGTACTTGTTTCATTTCATCTCTTCCCCTCTTTTGTTATATGCATAAATAAAGCATGATACGTTGCCATTATCCCTTCATTTCCCGTGAAGTCTCTTTCGTATATGCGCAGCATCGCACGAAAGAGTGAGGGACTTTGACAATATGATCCTTCATTGCTATTAGTTGCTCCTACTTTTCGAATAGAATGCAAAAACTCCTTAACTTCTGTAAAACTCTCTATGTAACATGTTTCAGAAACATGCACATCCCCTGTTTCTATCTTACATATATGAAGCAACTGATCTTTTGAATAAAAACGTTGACCAATCGATGTTTCATTTTTTATATTTCTTTCTTCTTTCGCACGTTGGAACGAAGCATGCAATTCTTGAAATGTTTCATGTCCAAACGTTGAAAAGAGTAATATGCCATCTATAGACAAATGTTGAAATAAATTTCTTAACACTTGTTGTAAATTATTTAACCATTGAAATGTAGCATTTGAAATAATGACATCATATGATTCTTCTAATCGTAATCGCTCAATATCTTCACAGTGAAACGTTACATTTTTTACATTTTGTCTAGTTTGCGCAATCGCAATCATACTTTCAGCAAAATCAACTGCTGTAATATGTGCTTTCGGAAATAACTTTGATAATTGTTCTGTTACATACCCCGTCCCGCATCCCAGTTCTAAAATACGTATTGATGCCGTTTCACTATATCGTTCCTTTAAGATTGAAAGTAATGAATGTGCCATCTTTTTTTGTACATTTGCATATCGATCGTAAGATACGGCTGCCCCATTAAACCGTTTTTGTAGTAACGTTTTGTTGATCATGTCGTATCCCCTCTACAAATTGAATTATCTCATTTGCACAATATTCAAAATTCGTTACACATAATGCATGCCCTGCTTCACTTACTACTTTCAGCTCGCTGCTGCTATTCTCCGTCATACTACGTGCCGCAGACAATGGGCATATTACATCCTGTTCTCCGTGAATAAGTAGTATAGGTACTTTAATTTCTTTTAGTTCTTCTCTCATATCTGTTTCTATTAAATAATCTAAACCTAGTTGTAAAGACTGAATAGAATCACCTTTAAAACGGTCTACAATGTCTTCAAAGTTTTTATTCTCTTTTAGCTCATCTTTCGTAAACATATTTTCATAAAACCGCTTGAGCGTATCTTCTTTCCTTCTCGCCAAATTTCTTTTCAGCCGTTCTACATGCAAAGCATTCCATCCGTTACTGTAATCGCTCGTACTTGTAAATTTAGCAGTACCACCAATTAATACGATGCCTTTTGCCTTAATCTTTTTATAAGCTTCAACTGCTGCTAACGCTCCTAGTGACCATCCAACTAAAATTACGTTGTCATTATGCGCTACATCTATAATTCGTTCCGCAAATTCACTTCGTTCTTTCACATTACGCCAATCTATGCATTGAACAGGATATCCTTTAAAATACGGAATTACTAAATCCCAAATATTCTCTTCCATTCCCCATCCGGGAATAAAAATAATCTTTAGCTCGTTCATACGAAAATCTCCTCTTCTTTCGCAATGTGAATAATTCGATCAATAGCCCATTTTAAATCAGCTATTGTATGTTGCGATGTAACTGCAAAGCGAATTCGAGAACTATGAACCGGCACAGTTGGCGGACGAATTGCAATAGCCGCAATCCCTGCCTCTTGCAACCTTTTACTAAACCGTAAAGCATGTTCATTTGAACCGACTACAATCGGTACAATATGAGTTGAACTATTCCCAATATCAAAACCAGCATCCCTTAATTTAGTTCTGAAGTATTCTCCATTTGCTATAAGGTTCTCTCTTCTTTCGTTATCTTCTTTTACAATTTCAATTGCTTTTTGCACCGCTCCTAACGTACTTGGTGGTAAAGCTGTAGTAAAAATAAAGCTTCTCATCATATTTTGTAAATACTCTATATAAATTTCATCACCTGTCAAATACGCACCATAACACCCTAAAGCCTTGCTAAACGTCCCCATATGTATATCAATTTTTTGAGAAAGATTTTTTTCTATGTGAGATAATCCAGCTCCGCCGATTCCATATATTCCACTCGCATGTGCTTCATCGACTATAATGATTGCTCCGTATTTCTCTTTCAGTTGTACTAAATCTCTCAAATACGCAGTATCACCATCCATACTAAAAACGGTATCTGTTACGATTAATTTCCTCTTTTCAGGCGAAGCCATTTTCAAAAGCTTCTCTAAATGATCCAAATCATTATGACGATACCTTTTATGCTCTGCCCCGCTTAATATGATTCCATCAACAATACTTGCGTGATTTAACTTATCACTAAAAACAATATCGTGCCGAGAGGCTAAAGAAGATATGGCACCTATATTTGCCGTATACCCACTATTTACAATTAAAGCTCTTTCAGTACCTTTCCAGTCACATATGCTTCTCTCAACCTCTTCATATAATGGATGATTTCCTACAACGAGACGAGAGGCAGTCGCTCCAGTTCCATATCTTTTTGTACAGGCAATAGCAGCTTCTTTTAACCTTTCATCTCCAGCTAACCCTAAATAATTATTTGACGCTAAATTTAACATCCTTTTTTTATCTCGAATAAGCCAAGTCTCTTCTGCCTGCTCTGTTACATATAAATTTCGATACTGCCCTTGCTTATGTAATTGTTGTAATTTAGATTGAAGGTGCGCCCGCCACGTTTGATTCATTTTGGATAAACTCCTCTAATTTTGAAATCATAATATATTCTTTTGCAGATTCCAATACTTCTTCTTTCGTAAACTCACCTTCAAAGAATGGTAATAATCCTAAAACTGGTACCCCGCTCAACTCTTCAATCATCTCTTTATTTTCTTGCACTCTTTCCATTTCACATTCTTTGCAACCTGATAAAATGACACCCGCTACGGTTAAGCCATGCGCCTTTGCGTAAGCAATCGTTAACACTGTATGATTTACTGTTCCTAATGTAGGACGAGCTACTACAATAAGAGGCAACTGTAATTCTTTTGCAAAATCAATTACTAAAGCATCTTCTGTATATGGGACAGCAAGCCCACCTGCTCCTTCTACAAATAAGCTATTAAACTCTTTTAATAGTTCATTATAGTAATCAGTAATTTCTTTTAACTTTACTACTCTTCCAGCTCTTTTCATGGCAAGTCTCGGAGCAAGTGGTTCTTCAATAGAATAAGGGCAAATTTCATTTTCTTGTGTCGGTACACCTGATAATACTTTTAACCTTGCCGCATCTCCCTCAGGGTTTGATGCAACATGCCCACTTTGCAACGGTTTATATACCCCTACGTTATATCCTAATTCTCTAAATACACCTGCTATAGCACCTGCAACTACTGTTTTTCCAACTTCAGTATCAGTTGCTGTTATGAAAAAACCACTCATTATTCTCCCTCCGTAACATCCGAGATTGCCTTATATAAGATGCGTAACATATCATCAATCTCTTCAAAAGTAGAAGCAAGTGGCGGCATAAATACAATCGTGTTACCTAGCGGTCGTAAAATCATACCTAGCTCTCTTGAGCGTTTACATACTTGAACACCGACTCTTTCTGTCCAGTCAAAAGCTTCTTTCGTTTCCTTATTCTTCACAAGCTCGATACCAACCATTAATCCGCACTGACGAATATCACCTACATGTTTATACGCAAAGAGCTTTTCTAATTGCGCTGCCACATAATCCGTTTTACGTGCCACTTCTTCTATTAAATTTGTTTTTTCATATAGTTCTAGATTCGCGATTGCTACGGCACACCCTAACGGATTGCCTGTATAGCTATGTCCATGGAAAAATGTTTTTTGTTCTTCATATTCTCCTAAGAAGGCATTATATATTTCATCTGTCGTTACCGTAACTGCAATTGGTAAATATCCACCTGTTAAACCTTTCCCGGCAGTTAAAATGTCTGGCGTCACATTTTCATGTTCACAAGCAAACATTTTCCCTGTACGCCCAAATCCAGTCGCTACCTCATCTGTAATAAATAATACATTGTACTTAGTACATAAATCGCGCAGTCCTTTTAAATATCCTTTTGGCATTGTAATCATCCCGCCAGCACCTTGCATTAATGGCTCTACAATGATGGCAGCTACTTCTTCATGCTTTTCTTTCAACAATTCTTCCATTTCTTCTAAATGGCTTTTTACAATTTCCTCCTTATTATTTCCGTAAGGAGAACGATACGTATATGGATACGGCATTTTAATCGCATCAAATAAGAGCGAACTATACACTTGGTGAAACAAGTCTATTGCTCCTACCGAAACAGCTCCAATTGTATCACCGTGATATGCTTCTTTTAATGTAACGAATCTTTGTTTCTTTCGTTTCCCTTTATGCTGCCAATATTGGAAAGCCATCTTAATTGCAATTTCAACAGCGGTAGAACCTGAATCAGAATAGAATACCTTCTTCAATCCATCTGGTACAACCTCAATAATTTTTTCTGCTAATAAAATAGATGGAACGTTAGCAAGTCCTAACATAGTAGAATGAGCAATTTTATTTAATTGCTCACGAATTGCTTCATCTAATTCCGGTACTTGATGTCCGTGAACATTTAACCATATAGATGAAACACCATCCCAATATTCATTACCATTTACATCGTATAGCTTTCTTCCCTCTCCACGTTCAATAATGACAGGATCTTCTTCTAAATAATCTTTCATTTGTGTAAATGGGTGCCATACGTAAGCTTTATTTTTCTCTGCTAATTCTTCATATGTATAAGATGATTTTTCAATCGTTTTACTATTTATTGTCACAATTGTCACCCCTAATGTTAACTTATTTATAAATATAGTTAACATTAAATCTGAATGACTGTCAATTATTTTAAAATCAAATAGTTCTTAAAAAAGAACAACTTATCATACGATAAGTTGTTCTACTTTCCATGCTGTATCTTTCCAATTTCTAAAATAATTTCTTCATCTTTTTTCCCCTCTGTATCAATTCCAAGTTGCTTAGCGTGCTCAATTAATAAATCATGACGCTTCTCAAATCTAGCGGTATTTACTTCTTTCGTAACCTCTTCTTTTGTTTTCCCATCAGTAGAAACTCCTAGTTTTTCTGCTGCTTTTTCCATTGATTTCTTCTCTTCTATTTCTTTTACTTTCTTCACTTCTGACTGTTGTATTTGCTTTTGTTTCAACTGCTCTGATTCAGCCGCAAAAGCTGTGTAAATTCCAGCACTTCCTCCAATAACTAATAAAGTGGTAAAAAGAATTATTTTTTTCTTCACTCTTTCCTCCCCCTTTCAAATTCATTATAACGTACATTTTTACAGCGTTAAAAACAATTATCCTTTATTTCCCTAAAAAAACATTTAATATTTTTATTGACATGTAAGATGAAAATATGATAAAAATTTAACTAACATCATATGAATCGGCGTTGATAGGATTTAGTAGTATTTCGATTTCTGATTTCAGAGAGCTGGTGGTCGGTGCGAACCAGTACAGAGCGAATTATGAATTACCCCCTGGAGCTTCTTTTACGAAACGTGAGGAGTAGTGAAAGACGGTTATAGACCGTTATGTCTAAAGAGTGGTGAAACGACACTGTTTCACAATTTAGGGTGGTACCGCGAATTTTTCGTCCCTGCATATATTGCAGGGGCGTTTTTTATTTTATAAGCGCATATCATATGATCCTTTATTTTGTGATACATTCATTTCACAAGCTAGGGTGGTACCGCGATTTCTTCGTCCCTGCATAATTATATGCAGGGACGTTTTTTTATCCAATCATTTCCGTATCATATAGAAGAACAAACAATTACCGGTAATTCGTCACAAAATTCTAAATTTTAGAAGGAAATATACAATATTGGCGAATTTTATATAAAAAAGAGCTATTTCATATTACTTAGGAGGGGAAAACAATGGTTTCAAAAATTGAGTCTGTTCTTTTAACAATTTTTATCTTTTTCTGTATTGGTTTTAGTGTTATTCAATTAGAAGTTTCACCACACATCCCAATTTTATTTGGTATCGTTCTTTTATTAGCATTTGGATTCTTGAAGAAAATCTCTTGGTCTACTATGGAGAAAGGGATGATTAGTAGTATTTCAGCTGGTATTCCATCTATATTTATTTTCTTACTTGTAGGCGTATTAATTAGCGTTTGGATCGCAGCTGGAACTATTCCTACTTTAATGGTATACGGCTTCCAACTTGTATCTCCAAAAATTTTCGTTCCAACTGTTTTTGTTGTTTGTGCAATTGTTGGAACGAGTATCGGTAGTGCTTTTACAACTGCTGCAACTGTAGGACTTGCTTTTATGGGAATGGGTACTGCCCTTGGATACGATCCAGCTCTTATTGCTGGTGCAATTATTTCTGGTGCATTCTTCGGAGATAAAATGTCTCCTTTATCTGATACAACAAACTTAGCGCCTGCTGTAACAGGTGTAGATTTATTTGAACATATTCGTAACATGCTTTGGACAACAGTGCCAGCTTTCATTATTGCATTTATCGCATTTTTCATTTTAGGAAGCGGATCTGGTGGAAACGTTGATTTCTCAGCATTTATTAACACACTAGAAAAAAATGCAACGATTTCTATCGTTACACTGATTCCTATTTTATTACTGTTCCTATTCGCATTTAAAAAGGTACCCGCAGTTCCAACATTACTTGCAGGAATTGTGGTAGGGATTATTATTCTCTTTATTTTTAAACCTAGCACTTCTTTAGCTGATTTAATAAAAATTATGCAAGACGGTTACGTTTCTAAAACTGGTATCAAAGACATTGACAGCTTATTATCTCGCGGTGGCCTGCAAAGTATGATGATGTCAATTGCTCTTATTTTCCTAGCTCTTTGTATGGGAGGATTATTACAAGGAATGGGTATTATAGCGCAGCTGATGAATATTATCTCTAGCTTCGTAAAAACTAGTACACGCTTAATTATTTCTACTGCTTCAACTGCAATTGGTGTAAACTTCTTACTTGGTGAGCAGTACTTATCCATCGTTTTAACAGGACAAGCATTCGCTAATAAATACGATGAAGTCGGTTTAGAACGTCGTAATTTATCACGAGTATTAGAAGATGCTGGTACAGTAATTAATCCACTCGTACCATGGGGTGTCAGTGGCGTATTCTTAACAAACGTTCTTAGCGTTCCAACATTCGATTACTTGCCATACGCAATCTTCTGTTTAGCGTGTCCAGTCGTAACCATTATCGTCGGCTTTACTGGATTCGGTCTTTCATGGAAAAAAGAAAAAGCAGTACCAGTTTCATAATATAACAAAAAGGATTACCAAATCGGTAATCCTTTTTATATTTCTCGACTATCTATTCGCTTTCTTTCTTCTAAATAACATAAGTAATCCCGCTCCAACAAACGCAAGACCAGCTCCAATTGTAGAAGCAATACTTGCACCTGTTTTCGGTAAATCACGTTCATCTTTTTCAGCTTCTTTATTTTCACTTACAGTTGTTGTTTCTTTTGTATTTTGATCATCTGTTGTAGTTTGTCCAGATCCAGTATTGTTTCCATCTTGCTTTGGTTCATTACCATTATTACCTTCTTCTGTTGGTGGTGTTGGGTTTTCTCCATTACCTGTTGGCGGTGTCGTCGGATTTTCTCCACCACCTGTTGGCGGTGTCGTTGGATTTTCTCCACCAGTTTCTTTATCATCATTCTTCTTCGTTATATCAATTGCATATTTAGCAAATTCATTTTCAGATGGTCCAACATATGAAATCTTTCCATCTTTCTTTATATACTCTTTTGCTTTTGGTGAAGAATCAAATGTTGTAATTAATTTATCTGCAACAATCGGTTTAAACGTCCAATTTTGATCTGCTGTCGGGTTAATAACTGGCGTTTCTTGCATATACTTTACAATAATTTGACGTGTTTCATCTTGCGATTGATATACAACTTCCCCTTTACTTACACCCGGGAACGTCTGGCTACTTCCACGATAATTATTTGTAGCGACGATGAACTCTTGATCATCAGCTACTAGTTTACCTTCATATGTCATATTTACAATACGATTCGTATTTGCATTTACAACTTTTCCATCTTTATCGTATTTCGGCGGTTGTGTTACATCAATTTCATATTTTAAACCATCTATAATATCAAAGTTATATGTAGGATATCCTGTATTCACCAATTGCTGTTCAATTTTTTCTTTTGGTTTAGGATCAATTTGATTAAACTGACCTGCAGACATTTCAAGCCATTCTTTCACTTGTGCCCCATTTACTTTTACAGCATATAACGTATTTGGATATACGTATAAATCTGCAACGTTTTTAATTGCTAACGTTCCAGCTGGAATATCAGTATAATATGCAGCACCGTTTCGGCCACCTGCTTTAAATGGTGCACCTGCAGATAAAACCGGAATATCTTTAATCTTTTCGTACTCTGGTTTTTTAAGTTCTTGTTCTACATACCATTTTTGCGCATTTGTCACAATTTGTACGGAAGGATCATCTTGTACTAATGAAAAATAACTATTAATTGGTGCTTTCGTTTCACCTACAGGTGTATTTACATATTCGATTGTCTTTTCATGTTCATCTTTAATTTCATTAACTAATTTTTGATCAGATTCTACTAACGGATTACCTTTACTATCAGCAATCTTACGAAGTGCTGGCTTAGATTGATTCTTTTTTTGTACTTCCCATTTTCCGTTTACCTTTTTCAATTGCATATCAATAATACCTAAGTTACTGCCAAAAACGCCAGGCATTACAACTGGAACACCATTAAATATATCCTGCACTTCAGTATGTGAATGTCCCATTAATACTGCATCTACGTCAGGAACCTCTGTTAAATAATACGACGCGTTTTCCATACCAACGTTGTATCCACTTTTATCAACACCGGAATGAGCTAGTGCAACGATAACATCTGCACCTTCTGCTTTCATTTTTGGTACCATTTTCTTCGCTGTTTCAACTATATCTTTCGCTTTAACTTGTCCTTCTAAATTCGCTTTATCCCAATTCATAATTTGTGGTGGAACAAATCCCATTACACCAATTTTCACTATTTGTTTTTGGC
Source organism: Bacillus sp. FSL K6-1338 (assembly GCF_038006965.1). Lineage (NCBI taxonomy): Bacteria > Bacillati > Bacillota > Bacilli > Caryophanales > Bacillaceae > Bacillus > Bacillus sp. FSL K6-1338. The sequence continues at coordinate 3,985,551 of NZ_JBBOWI010000001.1, forward strand.
CTGCTTCATCCACTACTTCTTTCTCTAAAATATGATATGGTCTATCAAAGTAATGCTCGTCATTCTCATCATTACCATCATGGTCATCTATGTAGACATTCGAGTTAATAACCGGAATTTTTGTTTTACTAGTCACTTCCTTTAAATAATCTAAACCATAGTTAAATTCATGATTCCCAAGAGAGATGACGTCATACTTCATTAAATTCATTACACGATATAATGGATGGACATAGTTAGGATCAACAGGATTCTTCGGATCTTTATCTTTTATTTTATTCGCTACGTAATCCCCAAGCGGTGTCCCTTGTAATGCATCCCCATCATCAAATAGGACAGAGTTCTTCACTTCTTCACGTGCTTTATTAACGAGTGTTGCCGTTTGTACGAGACCTACTTTATTATCTGTTTTCGTTTGATAATAATCGTAATTCATTAAGTTAACGTGAATATCTGATGTTTCTAGAATTCGTAATTTAACTGTACTCTCCCCAGTGTTCTCATCTGCATGAGCTGTTGCTGGCATTACTTGCGGTGCTATAACACCAATCGCAAGAGTTGCTCCAGCTAGCATTTTTTTTGACTTTTTCACAAAAAATCCCCCTTATACAATTACCAGAAATAATGAAATGAATCCCTATCTGTCTCTAACCACATACCTTTTTTCTTCTATTAGAGACACAATTTTCATTTCACCCTGCGCTAACGAGTAGTCCCCTTAAACGCCCGATTGATGAAGACTAACAATTAATAGGAAATAAAGCTCCCACTCATTAAAGTTTCACCTTATCTGACATTATCATATATAAAGTTCTTTCCTATCGTCAATATTTTTTGACAAACTTCAACAAATTTTCTGTAAAGTTATTATAAACTTTTCATAAACATATAATATGCCCTTACATTGCTAATACTGCTGAATATGATACAATTACCAATTACAAGGAGGATGAATTTATGAAAAAAGTCATCTTAACAATTGTTTGTCTCCTCCTTCTGATCATTTCTTATTCTTATTTTGAAAAGAACGACGAGACAAAACAAAATGAATCTGAAGAAAAAACAGAAAAAACATCTGCCCCAAATTGGATTGATAAGCAAACAAACGAATCTTTTTATCATCTTGTATTAGGTGATTCACTCGCTAAAGGATATGGATCGACACAAGGTGGATTTGCCGAATTAGCTTCTAAGCAAATAGAAGCACAAATTCATAAACCAATTACAGTAGAAAACCTTGGGGTAAACGGTCTTACAACAGATCGTCTCGCTAAAAAAGTTCAATCAGAAGATGTAAAGGAAAAAATTAGAGCAGCAAATATAATTACAATTAATATTGGAGGAAATAATTTATTTCGTTTAAATCGTGATGTTGGTGTTATAGATGGTATAAAAATGTTAAATAAAGAAAAAGCCCATTTTGAAGCGGATATAAAAAGTATTGTAAAGACAGTTCGAGATCAAAATCCGGACGCTTTACTCATTCTCTCAGAACTCTATAACCCGTTACAACTCGATGACTCCATCGCAAGTTATGCAGATATGTTTTTAGATGGCTGGAATGAATCTGTTTATTCCATTTCCAAAGCAAATCAACCATCTATCGTTTTACCAATTCGCAAATTAATATCGAATGATAAAAAAGAGTTATTATTTGACCAAGTACACCCAAATGATAACGGCTATGCAATTATTGCCAATACATTTACAAAGCAAGTGTTATCCTACAAATATTAAAGCGACCATGAAACAATTCTATTTTTATAACATGTCTTTTTTGTTACAATGATAGTGGAAGGGGGCCTTTATATGGAATCACGCGAGTGGGAACGTATTGTTGATCATCTTCTTTCGCTAGTGCCTCTTTTTTATCGCAAATTTATGCTTCCTGGAGAATTTTCTTCTCAAAGACATATGCCGCCATCACATACACAAGTATTACTGCTTTTGCATGAAAACGGCACATTAGCAGTTTCCGAAATCGGCAAGCGGCTAGCGATTTCACGGCCTAACATGACACCTCTATTAAACAAACTTATTCAAGAAGAACTAATAGAGCGTCATTATAGCGAAAAAGATCGACGGGTCATTTTAATTTCCCTAACAGCTGAAGGGAAATTATTAGTAAATCAGTATCAGCAATTCATTTTAGACAAACTAAAAGAAAATTTCCAAACATTATCTGAGGAAGAGCGCGAAAAGCTCATTCATTCTCTTCAAACCATTCAAAATTTAATTTTGAAAACAAACGTATAAAGCTGCTTCTAAATAGAAGCAGCTTTATGATTCGTAATAGTTACCATAGTATACATTGGAATATGGCCATGTTGTTAAATATGGTTTTTTTTCCTGTGTAGGCTGTTGTGTTGGTAATTGTGGTATTTGTGATAATTGCTGTAATTGTTGTTGCCGATATAATTCGTATTGTCTACTCGTATCATAAACCGGATAATAATTTACATATGGATATACTTGAGGTACGTAATAATAATACATTATCCTATCCTCCTTTTTCTTAAACATATTCAAAGGAGAAAATGAATGTGACATTGTTTATAATTGTACAAGTGGTTCTCTCACTCGTTTCTTCCTTTTCTTCAAGCGTAACTTACGGTTCTTTTCGTATAAATAATGCACAACGAAATATGAAATGAGACCAAACACAACTCCTAAAATCGTCATTCCAATTAATACATACACTTCACTTTGTAATAAGCTCTTTAATATCGTAAAAATGTGACTTGAAAACAAGTCCGATATCTTAAATGGTTCATGATGAATTTTCTGTACATGAAATGGATAAATCATTTTTCCTAGCGCATACGCAAGCGGAAATAAAAATACTGGGAGAAACGATATTTTCCCAATAATATTGCCAATAACTGCCGCAGGAAAAGATCCCTTTGCTAACCTGACGATTGGATAAAATATTACATATACGAGCGATGCCGTATAAATGACTAACATTTCTAAGCCGAATCCTATAGCAAACCCTAACGATACTTTCTTTGCGCCTTCTGGCGATCGAAGCAACTTATAATATTGAAACTTTAATATTCTCCACATCCGCTGAAAAAACGAATATGTTTTCTTAGTTGTTTTCACCCTCATCATCTCTTTAACTATATTTTTATATGTAGTATGTCCTTACACACTCTGAAAAACAAATTTAGTTTTCTCTTTTATTATAAATGATATCGAAATGGTTAACCAAATATACATCCGACATTTTAATATAAAAAAACCTCCCTTTTAGGAAGGCTCTTCTACATTTCTAAATAAACTCACTAATAACGCTTTTTGAGCATGCAATCGATTACCAGCTTGCTCAAAGACGATAGACTGCGGTCCATCTATAATTTCTCCTGTTACTTCTTCTTCACGATGGGCAGGTAAACAGTGTAAGAAACGATATGTTTGCTTCGCATGCTTAACAAGTTCGTTATTGATTTGGTAAGGTTGAAATAAAGTATACTTCTCTTCTTCGCCCTCTTGCCCCATGCTCATCCAAACGTCAGTATAAATGAAATCTGCTTCATTCACCGCTAATTCAGGATCATGCAAAACTTCAATTTCAGCTCCTGTTTCCTTGGCAATTGCTAACGCTTTTTTTACAATCTCTTCATTCGGTTCATACCCTATAGGCGTTGCAACAGTCATATGCATTCCAACTTTTGCACTAGCTAACAACAATGAATGACATACATTATTTCCGTCACCTACGTAAGCTAATTTTATTCCTTTAAATGTATTTGTTTCTTCATATATCGTCATGAGGTCTGCCAATGCTTGACAAGGATGATGGTCATCCGTTAATCCATTAATAACAGGAATACTCGATTCTTTTGCAAGCTCTTCTACATCCGCGTGTGAGAATGTACGTATCATGATCCCGTCAATATACTGCGATAATACTTTCGCAGTATCTGAAACGGTTTCTCCTCTTCCCATTTGCATCTCTTTCCCACTTAAAAACATACCATGTCCCCCGAGTTGTACCATTCCCGCTTCAAAAGATACACGAGTACGAGTTGAATGCTTATCAAAAATAAGCCCTAATATTTTGCCTTGTAATAAAGGCTCTTGCTTATTCTTTTTTAAATATATAGCGAACTCAATTAAAGAAATAACTTCTTCTTTCGTTAATTCTTCTAGTGTTAAAAGATCTTTCGTATTTAATTTCGGTACTTGTAAAGTTGACATGAAACTTCCCCCTTATATGATTGATACGTTTTTTGTACAAACTACTTTTTTTATTATATATACTGCCTGTTCTAACTCTTCATTCGTGACAATGAGTGGCGGTAATAGTCTTATAACATTAGGGCCTGCTTGTAATACGAGAAGTCCTTCGTTTTCTAGTTGTTCTATAAAACTTGCAACTTCATGCTTACACTCAATCCCAATCATAAGCCCCTTACCACGTATATTTTGAATACATTCGACATGCTGTAATTCCTCTTGCAACTTCTCTAATACATACTCGCCTTTTTCTTGTACTTCTTTTAAAAACAATGGTCTTTTACTTACTTGCAATACTTCTTTCGCTGCAGCCATCGCGATGTAATTCCCGCCAAAAGTTGAACCGTGTGATCCTGCAGTAAACGACGTTCCGAGCTCTTTCCGGCCAATCATTGCTCCGACAGGAATCCCATTCCCAAGTGCTTTTGCAACGGTAACGATATCAGGCTCTATTCGCACTTGTTCATAAGCGAATAGTGTTCCAGTTCTTCCTATCCCCGTTTGTACTTCGTCTATAATAAATAAGGAACCGAACTTATTACATAATGTTTCAATCTCTTTCAAAAAAGATAGATCAGCAGGTATTACTCCTCCCTCTCCTTGAACTACTTCTACCATTACCGCCGCAACTTCTTCATTCATTACTTCCTCTAATGCTTTAATATCGTTAAAAGGGATATGTAAAAAAGATGGAAGTAATGGACCAAATCCTTCTTTTACCTTATCTTGGCCTGTTGCACTCATCGTTCCAAATGTTCTACCGTGAAAAGACTGCTGGCATGTTACGACGAGAGATTTTCCAGTATGCTTACGTGCTAACTTTAAAGCCGCTTCATTTGCCTCTGCCCCACTATTACAGAAAAACACATAATCTAATGCTCTATTTTCTGTTAATAATGACGCAACTTCTTCTTGTAAGCTGTTTGTAAACAGGTTAGATATATGCCATATATCATCAAGTTGCTCTTGTACACCTTTGAGAACAGTAGGGTGACAATGTCCTAAATTACATACGCCAATTCCTGATGTAAAATCTAAATATTGCTTACCTTTATTATCAATAACTTTCGTTCCAGTTCCCTTTACAAACTCAATAGTTCTTCTGCCATACGTTTGAAAAAGATGACTCGTCATGCAATACTCACACCTTTCGTTACCGTCGTTCCAATACACTCTCCCGTAACCTCAGTAAAATCTTTTGTACCATTCACAATACTTATCTTTTGCACTCCCATTTTTAATGATGCTAGTGCCGCCTGTACTTTCGGAATCATCCCACCTGTAATAACACCTGTTTCTATAAAAGTTGCAATTTCAGATTCATCCGTTTCCTTTACCAAATTCCCTTCATGTAATATTCCATCTACATCCGTAATAAAAATAAGCTCTTTTGCCCCTAACGCGGCCGCAATCCCAGCTGCAGCATTGTCCGCATTTATGTTATAAATTTCATTACCATTTATCCCGATTGGAACAATAACAGGAATATAATTCATATTCATTAGCCCTTTTAATAAGGACGTTTCGACATAACTTACTTCTCCCACATATCCTATCTCCTCGCTGACAGGTTGAACTTGAAGTAAATTGCCGTCACACCCTGAACAACCTACAGCAAGTAAATTATGCTTTTGTAAATTCATTACGAGTTTTTTATTCGTACTTCCGCATAGCACCATTTGAACAACATCCATAACTTCTTTTGGTGTTACGCGTAATCCATCTCTTTTTTCTACGTTGATGTTACAATCTTTTAATTTGGCATCAATTTCTGGCCCACCACCATGGACAATCACTACTTTATACTTCTGCTGTAATTTCTTTATACAATCAAAAAACACATCATTTAATTGATTCAACATACTACCGCCGCATTTCACTACAATATAATCGCTCATCTTCTCTCTCCTTATGTACGATAACAAGCATTTATTTTCACATATTCATAGCTTAAGTCACAGCCCCAAGCTGATCCTGTCTCTTCACCTAAATGTAAGTACACATTAATCACTATTTCATCTTCTTGTAATCTCTCTTTCATTTCTTCTTCAGAAAATATTTGAGGCTCACTATTTTTTAATACCGATATAGATTGAAGAGTAATGTCAATTGTGTTCGGATTAATAACTACTTCACTTTGTCCAATACTGCTAATAATTCGCCCCCAGTTTGGGTCTTCACCATGTATTGCTGTTTTCACAAGACTCGAACCGACTATTTGCTTTGCAATTTTTTTTGCCTCTTCATTCGTTTGAGCTCCTAGCACATTTACTTCTATTAACTTCGTAGCGCCTTCACCATCTTGCGCAATTTTTTTCGCTAAATCTTCACATACCTTCTGTAAAGCACCTACGAAAGTTTCCCAATCTGTATGTTCCATATTTATCGGCCTTGTTTCTGATAATCCACTTGCCATAACGATGACCATATCATTCGTAGAAGTATCTCCATCTACCGTAATTTGATTAAATGTATGATTCGTTATTTGTGATAACGCTGTTTGCAATACGTCATGCTCTATATGAGCATCTGTCGTAATAAAACTAAGCATCGTTGCCATATTCGGATGAATCATCCCTGAACCTTTTGCAACACCCGCAATCGCCACTTTCTTCCCATCAATAATCATTTCATAGCAAGTTTCTTTCGTTATAAGATCCGTCGTTAAAATTGCTTCAGAAAAACAATATGCTTCACTTTCTTCCTTCGTCGGTATAAGAGTTGCAACTCCCTTTCGGATTATATCCATCGGCAGTGGAACACCAATTACACCTGTTGAAGCTACTGCAACGTAATTTTCTTTCATCCCAAAATGTTCCGCCCCTAATGCGCGCATCTCGTATGCGTCTTGTAATCCTTTCATTCCAGTACAAGCATTTGCATTTCCACTATTAACGATAATTGCTTGTAACTTCCCTTCTGCCGTTATACTATCCTTCGTTACTTGCAAAGGAGCTGCTTGTATTTGATTCGTTGTATACACAGCGGCACATGATGCTGGTACATCACAAACGATGGCACCTAAATCCTTTTTCTCCTTTTTTAAACCATTTGCAGTACCAATTGCCGAAAAGCCTTTCGGCGTTACAATTGAACCATTTTCTAATTTTGTAATAGACGCTACTTTAATCATCATGTCCCCCTTATACATAAAGCGGCATATGTTGTAAACCTGTTGTCTCTTCTAGTCCCGCTATTATGTTTGCATTTTGAATCGCTTGCCCAGCCGCGCCTTTCATCATATTGTCTATAACAGAAACGACCGTAACTCTTTCAGCTCTTTCATCGTAAGCTATGCCAATATCACAATAATTTGAGCCTCTCACTTCTTTTGGACTTGGAAATTTCCCTTGCGTACAAATTCGGATGAAAGGCGATTGTTCATACGTTTCTTCATACAATTTTTGAAGTTGCTTTATTTCCATCTTTTGTTTTACTTTTGCATAAAGTGTAATCATGATTCCTCGTGATATCGGTATTAAATGTGTGCTAAATGTAATTGGCTGTGATCCACTATTCCATTCTGTAAGCATTTGCTCAATCTCTGGAACGTGCTGATGCTCATTCACTTTATAAATGTGCAAGTTATCATATAGCTCAGGAAAGTGAGTCATTGTTGTTGGTGTTTTACCTGCTCCTGATACCCCTGATTTCGCATCAATAATAATCGAATCTTCTTCAATCATGCCGCTACGTACTAACGGCGCTATCGCTAGCAATGTGGCTGTAGCAAAACATCCTGGGTTTGCAATTAAATTTGCCTTTTGAATCCCAGTCCTTTTCCATTCACTTAACCCATACACTGCTTTTCTAAGAATTTCTTCTTTCGCTGCTGGCCTTTTATACCACAGTTCATATGACGAAGGATCTATCATACGAAAGTCTCCAGATAGGTCAATTACTTTTAAACCTTCTGCTAATAACTTGGGAGTTAACTCCGCCGATACTCCTGCTGGGGTTGCTAGAAATACGATTTCTGCTTCTTTTCCTATCGTCTCCACATCAATCTCTTGTAACGTATGAAAAAGGACATTTCGAAGATGCGGATATACATTTGTTATACACTCACCAACTTGTGAAAAAGAATGGAGAGATGCTATCGAAAAATATGGATGTTGTTCTAATAAACGAATTAACTCAATGCCCCCATATCCAGTGGCTCCAATAATTGCGACTTTCATAAGTTCCTCCTCATATCGATTCTTTAAATTAAGTATGATTATAATATTGTATATTTATAGAGTCAATTAAATATTTATAAATTTTTAAATCTAAAAAAACTTAATTTTATTAGAAAAACAATATACTCAACCGGATTTTTATACAAAAATAGTGCATAGTAGTTTTTTTATTTCACTTCAAGTACAATAGAACAATACATACGTACATACAGGCGGGGAAAAATATGAACGAAAAATTAATTGAGAAAATGATTATAAAAAGTTTTCAACAATATCAATGCAGTCCAATATCAAAAGAAGATCAGGAAATGCTAGTGAAACATATTCAAACGGTGACTCATTCAAATATTGAAATTGATTTATACGAGGAAATTGAGGATATTGTTTATGATTATGTAACTGGAAAACAATAAAAAATAGGAGATTTCCATATGGAAATCTCCTATTTTTTACTTAATGATTTACCTGCAACACGCTCAAATAAACCTGGGAATAAAGCATAAAGTTTCGGACCAATGCCCATCCACTTCGGTAAGTTTACTTCACGTTTTTTCGTGTGCATCGACTTTACGATTTGTTCTGCTACGTATGTTGGTTTTAACATGTAACGTCCCATATTCTTTACATATGTACCAGATTGATCCGCTATTTCAAAAAAGTTTGTATCTATCGGACCTGGATTAATTGCTGTAACATAAATATCTGTATTCGCTAATTCCATGCGTAAACTATTCGTAAATCCTAATACGGCATGTTTCGTTGCTGCATAAGCACTCGATTTCGGAGTTGCAATTTTTCCAGCAAGTGAAGCAATATTAATAATATGTCCTTCATTCTTGTTTACCATATAAGGTAGTACCGCTTTCGTACATGCTACTAATCCAAATACATTTACTTGGAACATATCTTTTACTTCACCCATTGACGCATCTTCAAACGTTTTAAAAATACCAAATCCCGCATTGTTTACTAATATATCAATACGTCCCACTTCTTGTAATACCTTTGAAAAAACAGACTGTACTTCCATCTCTTCACTTACATCTAATACATAATAATAGCAAGGCGTATTATAAGTTTCTTTAATTTTGTCTACTAACGCTTGTAGTTTCTCTTCTGTTCGAGCCATTAATACTGGAGTCGCTCCCTTTGCTGCAACTTGCATTGCAACTTGCTCACCAATCCCACTAGAAGCACCTGTAATGACGATTACTTTATTTTGTAAACGTCCTGTCATTGCTGTCACCTACTTTGCATAATAAATCAATTGTTGCGATGACTCATCAATCATCACTTGTTGATTATATGCTAAATAGTCCAATTGTCCAACCGTTTCTGAAATAGTAAGTGGTAATTGTTCTTTATATAATACCGGAAATAGTTTTACACATACTTCAAATGCTGTCATTGGTTTTTCCTTTAATAACTCAAGCACTTTAAAAGCACGTGTTTCTTGCTTTTGTAATCTCGTTTCAATAAGTTGTTTCACATTTAGAACATCTTCCCCATGCCCTGATAAAATGCGTGAAATATTCATTTCGCTTAAACGCTGTAATGTTTGATTATATTGTAGTAATGGGCGTGCCCGTTCTGTTTGCCCTTCATATGGTGGTTCTAGTATTGGATTCGAAGAAATATGACTAATGAGAGCATCTCCACCAATTAATATTCCATCAGATTCTCTATATAAAGAAATATGAGTAGAAGCATGGCCTGGTGTTTCAAGCACTGTAAATCCAGGCAAAGAATTAATACGATCTCCTTCTCTCACAGTATGCGTTAACGATCTATTACAAGAATATTTAAGTGTCCTCGTCGTCAATAACGACTCGTCTTTCAAAAATGCTGCTGGCACACCAAACTGTAAGGCCGTCTCTCTAAAAAATTCATGATACCGCTTTAAAAATTCTGGATTTTGTGTGATCCAAGGCTCATTCCAAGGATGTCCAATAATATTCGTCTTCTCAGAAAATATATTTAAAAGTCCACAATGATCTGCATGATGATGCGTAATGACTACTGTTTCAATATCTTCTATCGTATATCCTAATGCACCTAATTGACTTTCTAACGCATTCCTTGCCTCTTCTGTATTCGTCCCTGTATCAATTAATGTTAATGTCTCCCCCTCAACTAAAAACACATTCACAGTTTCCACTGCAAATGGTACAGGAATCTCCATTCGGTGAATCGCCGTCATGCTTAGCCCCCCTGTCTCTTTCCGGTTCAAAAATGAATACTTCTTCAGTTTACAACTTCTATATATATTTGTCATTATTTTCAGATAAAAAGAGGTGTTTCCTATAAGAAAACGAATGTATGTACATTTATAAGAATTTCTAACCAAAATTAAAGGAGGAACATCATGTCTATTCAAAACATTTCCTTTCTCGGTGCAGGCTCTATTGCTGAAGCTATTATTGGTGGCTTGTTACATGCAAATGTTGTTAAAGGTGAACAAATTACTGTAAGTAATCGTTCTAACGAGACGAGATTACAAGAGCTACATAAAAAATACGGTGTCAAAGGTACTCATAATAAAAAAGAATTACTTACTGATGCAAATATTCTTTTTCTAGCAATGAAACCAAAGGATGTTGCAGAGGCGCTTACCCCTTTTAAAGAATACATAAATAATAACGTGCTTATTATTTCATTACTAGCAGGTGTTTCTACTCACTCAATTAGAAAACTACTTCAAAAAGACGTTCCAATTATTCGTGCAATGCCAAATACATCCGCAGCCATTCTAAAATCAGCTACCGCTATCTCCCCTTCAAAACATGCAACAGCGGAACATATTCGCACTGCAACATCTTTATTTGAAACGATCGGTCTCGTCTCTGTTGTAGAGGAAGATGATATGCATGCTGTCACTGCATTATCCGGAAGTGGACCTGCTTATATTTATTACGTAGTGGAAGCTATGGAAGAAGCTGCAAAAAAAATTGGTTTAAAAGAAGATGTTGCAAAATCACTTATTCTTCAAACGATGATTGGTGCTGCTGAAATGCTAAAAGCAAGTGACAAGCACCCTTCTATTTTGCGAAAGGAAATTACTTCTCCTGGTGGAACTACCGAAGCAGGTATTGAAGTATTACAAGAACATGAATTTCAACAAGCACTTATTTCTTGTATTACACAGGCAACGGAACGATCACATAATCTTGGAAAAACATTAGAACAACTAACAAAAGAAAAATAGAAAAAGGAGCTCAAATAAACTTGAGCTCCTTTTTCTATTTTTACACTTAGTTATTGTTCTTCCCAAAAATCTCTTCTTGCAGGCGACGACCAGTCGGCGTTGCTGCAAGTCCACCTTCTGCTGTTTCACGAAGTGCTACTGGCATCGTTTGTCCAATTCTAAACATTGCCTCAATTACTTCATCACATGGAATTGTACTCGTTACACCAGCTAATGCTAAATCTGCTGAAATCATCGCATTCGCAGCTCCTGCTGCATTACGTTTTACACAAGGCACTTCTACAAGTCCTGCAACAGGATCGCACACTAAACCAAGCATGTTCTTTAATGAAATTGCCATCGCTGTAGCTGCTTGATCTTGTGTTCCACCAGCCATCTCAACTGCAGCTGCAGCCGCCATTCCACTTGCTGAACCAACTTCAGCTTGGCATCCTCCTGCCGCACCAGAAATACAAGCATTATTCGCAACAACCATACCGAAAGCTCCTGCTGTAAATAAGAACTCAATCATTTCTTCACGTGTAGGCTGCAATTTTTCTCTTAGTGCAAATAGTACACCTGGCACTGTTCCAGCAGACCCTGCTGTTGGTGTTGCACAAATAATTCCCATCGCTGCGTTTACTTCATTTGTTGCAACAGCTTTGCTTACTGCATCCAAAATCGTATCTCCAGATAAGCCTTTTCCACTCTTCATATACGCTTGAACTTTTACAGCATCTCCACCAGTTAAACCAGTTGGTGATTTCACGCCGCGAATACCACGTTCTACTGCTTGTTCCATCACGACTAAGTTCTTTTCCATACCAGCAATTACTTCTTCACGTGAAATACGTCTTGTTTCCATTTCACATTGAATCATAATTTCTGCGATTTTTACATTTTGTTCTTTAGCTTGCGCCACTAGTTCCGCTGCGTTCCGAAACATGGTGTGTCCCCCCTGCAATTAATCCATAATAGTTACTTGACAAATATTTTGTTGCGCTTTTATTTCTTCAATCACTTCATCTGCTAATAATTCATCTGTTTCAATAACCATAAGCGCTCTTCTTCCTTTTTCTTTACGAGAAACACTCATTGTACTAATGTTAATCTCGTGTGTAGCAAGGATTGAAGCCACCGCTGCAATAGCACCAAAGCGATCGTTATTTACAATAAGTAGTGCTGGACTTGTGCCTGATAATTGAAGATCGAATCCGTTTAATTCTACAACTTCAATTTTACCGCCACCAATTGAGCAAGCAACAACTTCAATTTCTTCTTCACCTTTATACAAACGAATTCTTGCTGTATTTGGGTGAGGTGCATTGGCATCTTCTTCAATGAATTCCACTTCAATTCCGCGCTCTTTTGCTATTTCTAGCGCCTCTGGAATACGTAAGTCATCTGTTTCAAATCCCAATATTCCACCGATTAGTGCTACATCGGTACCATGCCCTCGATACGTCTTTGCAAATGATCCATATAACGAAATGCTTACTCTTTCTGGTTCATGACGAAACAGCTGGCGAGCAACTTGCCCCATTCTTGCCGCGCCTGCTGTATGTGAACTTGATGGTCCAATCATAACTGGACCGATAATATCAAATACTGAGCGATACTTCATCATAACTCCCCCTAAACCTCTATGAAAAAAATTTATTCTACTATTCTATTAAGCTGCTACATCTGTCGCTTTTCCAGTTGTACCACGAATTTGTTCTGCTGTATGAATTGGATAATTTTTGAATAAAAGTAATCCAATATAACCTGAAATAATACCAGTTATCATAATACATAAGAATCTTAGTATTATTTTCATTAAAAAAATGATATAAGATAATCCACAATAAAGTCTGGTAGCAATCCAAAGTTTAACACAGAAGCCATTGCAAGCATAGCATAAACAAGTGATATCTTTCCTATTATAATTCTCATGTTACTCTCTCATGGTTTAGTCAACTTCACTTGTTACGATAATAACTAAAAAGCATGTGACTTATCATAAATTATAATCTGCCCTCATTATAGCTTGTTTTTTATAAAACGCTTACTTTTGTTGAATTTTAAAAGTTCTGAATAAAAGTCCATTCCTGCTATTTGTATCACTTGTATGTCATCTGACTTATATAACAGTTTTTCTAAATAATCATTATTTCGTATTTTTATCGTATATATTCAAACCATTCTAATTTTCTGTATCATCCAAGTATAAGCATAAAATAATAACAGTTTTATTTTTAAATTTTTTTAGACATAAAAAAATGGTAACCCATCGTTACCATTTTTTACAAAATTATCATTTTTCTACTGGGAATGATTTCAAATCTGTCGCTATTTCTGTATTAGAAAACAACTCTCTTGCCTCTTTCAATAATTCCTTATATGTATCTCCTTGATAGCGAGAACTAATGTGAGTTAAGATTAATCGCTTCGCATTTGCCTGAAGTGCAATGCTCGCAGCTTGCTTAGATGTGGAATGAAAATAATCATGCGCTTGTTGCTCATCTTCTGCTGCGAAAGTCGCTTCATGGACAAGTACATCTGCATCTTGCGCAAGCTCCCTACTCGCTTCGCAATATCGCGTATCACCTAAGATAGTAATAATTCTTCCTTTTTGAGGTGGGCCGATAAACTCATTTCCATTTAATATCGTGCCATCCTCTAATTCAACTACTTCTCCATCTTTTAAACGTTTAAAGATTGGACCTGGTTTCACACCCATCTCAAGCAATTTATCAACTAAAAGAGCACCTTGTATATCTTTCTCTACAATACGATATCCAAAACATTCTATACCGTGTGACAATCTTTTCGTTTCTACATAAAATTCATTATCTTCAAATACGGTACCTTCTTCTGTTATCTCCACAACTTCAAGTGGATATTTCACATGTGTCGTACTTACCGATAATGCCACTTCAATAAATTGTTTAATTCCTTTCGGTCCATACACCGTTAAAGGCGTAGTTCCTCCTTGAAATGAACGGCTACCTAATAAACCAGGCAATCCAAAAATATGATCGCCATGTAAATGCGTAATAAATATTTTTTCAATGCGGCGCGGACGTACCGATGTATGTAATATTTGATGTTGCGTGGCCTCGCCACAATCAAATAACCAAGTCTGTCCTCGTTCTTCTAACAATTGTAAAGCAATTGCTGAAACGTTCCTTCCTTTTGAAGGAACACCTGCACCAGTTCCTAAAAATACAAATTCCACTTTCTTTCCTCCAGCTCTAAATATACTCTATCTCTCATCTTACGGAATGTTATTTCAAATGGCAAATCGAATTTACATAACCAATCATCTAGACAACTATATAACACGAACGTTATACTTAAAAAATTTACCAATCGTTCGTGTTTTGCGGTAAAATAATTATACTACATTTTAAGGGAGCGTTTTATTATGAAAGAAGTATTTCGTTTACAAACTGATTTTTCATCTTCATTTGATCGCTGGGTAAGTTCTTTCGTGTCTGATCACCCAGCACAATTAGAATGGACAACTTTAAAGGAATTAATCCATGAATATACAACATCACATACAAATGATACGTTACCAGCATATATTTCTTCAGCTTTAACATATTACGCCCAACGCGTTTCAACTACAAACAGTTCAGAGATTGTTATTTTTGAAAACCCTACAATCTCGTAATCTATAATAAAAAAGCACTGGTTACAGTGCTTTTTTATTTATACTTATTTAACAAATGATCATATTCCGTCCAAAAGTCGGTATACATACTTCGCTCAAGCTCATTTAAAATTATCTTTTCACTTGATTTATTAAATAATTCTTTTGCTTGTAGTGCAAAAGAAACAATTTGTTTTCTATATTCATTTTCATTCAATTCTATATGAAGCCCTTCATAGTATATAGCCTTTTGATCAGTAGAAATAACTTTGACAAAATCCTTTAAAACCACATTTTCACCTATATGGTTTATAGTCCAATGAATTGAAATTGGGCATCCTAACATGAGCATAGTGCCACATCCGTGCAAAATAAGCCCCTCTTCATTTTCAATATCACAAATATATTCTTTATCTAAAGTTCGTAACAGAGCTAAAGCTGATTCACTTATTCCCCATTCCTCATCCATACCTGTCCGCGTAATAATCGTTCCATCCACATTTAAATAAATTTCCCCGTGAGAACATAAATCTTCCTGCTCATTAAACAACCACTTTTGATTCTCAATATTTATAATAAAATTTTGTGGTACCATTACAAATTCCCCTTTTATAAAAATATTTATTTTCCACATTATTTATAATTAATATCATGTATTTCATCCCATATATCTATTATAAATCCATTTAATATTTTAAAAACACAGATAAAAAAGATATTGACACTACGATTTTACAGTGCTAACATTCAACATGTAATTGAATATGGTCTCTGTTAGGTGAGGCTCCTGTATAGAGAAACGCTGCTGCCCAAAAATGTCGAGAGACGCCAATGGGTCAACAGGAAAGGTCGGAATGAAGGCCTTTTTTAACGTAGCTGGTTTCAGTACCTATGCTATACAGTGCTAAAACTCAACGAGGGAGAGGTGCATGTATTTTGTCATACACAAAAACTGTTTTTATTTATGTCTACTAGCAGTCTTTGTTGTGGACTCTTTTAACTGCGAATTCAGACCTTTACTCGTTTTGAGTAAAGGTCTTTTTACGTCTATATGCACCTTACTATGAAACAAACATAGCATATTCAGAAACTACTAAATTGTACGGAGGTGAGGAACAGTTGGCAATTGATGATTCGGCCCAGATACCCATACGTTTTACATTCATATTTCATCATGTAGGTAGGAAAGAAACTGTTCCTCACCATTTCAAATAGTTAGTTAGGTAACAGATTGTTTCCTCCTTCATGACAGAGGAGGAACTACCGATGTTTAATTTACAAAGACAAGAAACAAAGCATGCTTATGAGCAAGATAGCATGAAAACAAATAACGAATTATTAGTGGAGGTTGCAACACAAGATGTAATCTCTGCGTTAAAACTTCTAGAAACAACACAAGATGGATTATCTAAACAAGAAGTGGCTCGTAGACTTTCTTTATACGGTCCGAACGAAATAGCTCATAATAAAATGGCGCCGTGGTACATTCAATTTCTGCTGGCATTTAAAAATCCATTTATTTTCGTTTTATTAGCTCTTGGGGCACTCTCCTTTTTCACAGATGACATACAAGGAACAATTGTCGTATCTGCAATGGTACTACTTAGTGCAACGATTCGGTTTTCCCAAGAATTTCGTTCTCAAAAAGCTGCCGATAATTTAAAGGCTATGGTTCGAACAACTGCGAGCGTATTTAGAATAAATGGATTTGTACATGAAACAAAAAATGTAACGAATTTAAATCGAAATTACACAACAGAAATTCCAATTGAAGAGCTTGTACCTGGCGATATTATTTCCCTTTCAGCTGGTGATATCGTTCCAGCTGATGTGCGTGTTGTATCCGCTAAAGATTTATTTGTTAATCAATCTTCTTTGACAGGGGAAGCACTTCCTATAGAAAAATACGAACACTGCTACCATACAGAAAATAAGCATATCTTACCGAAAAACATGAAAAAAAATTACAATCCACTCGATATGGAAAACCTTTGCTTCATGGGAACAAATATTGTAAGTGGTAGCGCAAAAGCTGTTGTCATCTCAACAAGTACCGATACGTATTTCGGCTCTTTAGCAAATAAGGTAATCGGAAAGCGTGTAGAAACAAGCTTTGATAAAGGTGTAAACAAAGTAAGCTGGCTCTTAATTACATTCATGCTTATTATGGCGCCTATCGTCCTTCTCATTAACGGATTCACAAAGGGAGATTGGCAAGAAGCTTTCTTCTTCGCTATTGCCGTTGCTGTTGGTCTTACACCTGAAATGTTACCAATGATTGTAACTGCTAATTTAGCTAAAGGTGCCGTTAACATGTCTAAACAAAAAGTAATTGTAAAACAGCTAAATTCTATTCAAAACTTAGGTGCTATGAACATTCTTTGTACAGATAAAACCGGAACTTTAACAGAAGATAAAGTTGTCCTTGTTCGTCACTTAGATTCTAATGGAAATAAATGCAATCGTGTCTTGCAATTTGCCTATTTAAATAGTTTCTATCAAACTGGATTGAAAAACTTAATAGATAAAGCTGTTATTAAGCATACAGAGGAAAACAATACATTTGACCCATCAGCTTTTCAAAAGCTAGATGAAATTCCATTCGATTTCGCCCGCCGGCGTATGTCAGTCATCGTAAAAGATATTTCAGGTGAACATACAATGGTTTGTAAAGGTGCCGTAGAAGAAATTTTATCAATTTGCAACTACACTGAAGTGGATAAAAAAATCGTTACACTCACTGAGGAAATACGCTCAAATGTCAAAAAACTAAGCGAGACATTGAATAGTGAAGGTATGCGGGTTATTGCTGTGGCTTATAAAAAAGATAGAAACATAAATGATAAAGAGTACGCAGTAAAAGACGAAACTGATATGATTCTCGCTGGATATATCGGCTTTTTAGATCCACCGAAACCATCTGCAGCAGCTGCAATTCAAGCATTACAAAAGCATGGTGTACAAGTAAAAATTTTAACTGGCGATAACGAAATTGTTACACGAAAAGTTTGTAAAGAAGTTGGATTAGATATCGGCGAACCAATCCTCGGTTACGAGATTGATTCTTTACCAGATAAAGCATTAGCAAAACTTGCTGAAGAAACGACTGTATTTGCGAAGCTTAATCCAATGCAAAAATCTCGCATTATACACGCATTACAAGGAAACAGACACACTGTAGGTTACATGGGAGACGGCATTAACGATGCTGTAGCATTACGTGAAGCTGATGTCGGAATATCTGTTGATACTGCTACTGATATTGCGAAAGAAGCTTCTGATATTATTCTACTCGAAAAAAGTTTAACTATATTAGAAGCCGGGATTGTAGAAGGACGTACTACATTCGGAAATATTTTAAAATATATTAAGATGACAGCTAGCTCTAACTTCGGTAATGTGTTTAGCGTGTTAGTAGCGAGTGCTTTCATTCCTTTTTTACCGATGCTTGCCATTCACCTTTTAATTCAAAACTTACTTTATGATATTTCACAACTTTCTATTCCATGGGACAAAATGGATAAAGAGTTTCTAGAAAAACCCCGAAAATGGGATACTGCAAACTTACGAAACTTCATTATTTGTATCGGCCCAATTAGTTCCATATTTGATATTATCACATACGTAGTCATGTGGAATGTATTTGGCGCAAATACACCGAGCGAGCAATCATTATTCCAGTCCGGTTGGTTTGTGGTTGGATTGTTAACTCAAACTTTAATTGTTCACATGATACGAACACAGAAGATTCCATTTATTCAAAGCACTGCATCAACACCCGTCGTTTTATTAACCGCTCTTATTATGGCAATCGGGATTTATATTCCATTCTCACCACTTGGTGCAGCCGTTGGTTTACAAGCATTGCCACTTAGCTACTTCCCTTGGTTAGTAGGAATACTATTAGGCTACGCTTTTTTAACACAATTCCTGAAAAAGCTTTATATTAAAAAGTTTCATAGCTGGTTGTAAAAATAAGAATGAGTGGGTATTCCCCGCTCATTCTAAAAGACATAACACATATTTATATATGGAGGTGACCATGATGGTATGGTACGACATTATATTCAGATTAGTTATAGCAATTATTGTAGGAGCTTGCATCGGAATGGAAAGACAATGGAGACATCGAATGGCTGGGTTACGGACAAATGCTCTCGTATCACTTGGTGCCTGTATATTTGTTTTATTATCCGTCATGCTTGATCATGATGCTAGCCCATCCCGCATTGCTGCTCAAGTCGTTAGTGGCATTAGTTTTTTAGGGGGTGGCGTTATTATCCGCGATGGTTTTAGTATTAGAGGGCTAAATACGGCAGCTACTTTATGGTGTGCAGCTGCTGTCGGTACTCTTACAGGCGCCGGTTTCCTCGTTGCAGCTATATTAGGTGCAGCCGGCGTGTTACTAGCAAATATACTTCTTCGCCCAATTGCTCTTTTTATGAATAAAAAATCAAAAGAAGAATCACCTGAACAAACGAACTACTTACTTTCCCTTACTTGTTCAGAAGAAACTGAAGCACATATTCGTTTTTTACTTATGCATATGGTAAGTACAGAAGGGCTCAGTTTAAAAGAGTTGTATAGTGAAGATGTAGATTCTAATCAAAAAGTTTGTATACAGGCTATATTACATTGCAAGACAAATGCAGCTATCTTAATTGAAAAAATAGTAAGTAGAATGCTATTAGAATCTGGCGTTACTGGAGCTGGATGGAAGACTTCTTTAGATTTAGAAGCGAGTTAAATAGGAAAGGTGTCATGATTTTTACTACTTCATGACACCTTCTACATAAATTTATTTTCTAACTTTTGTTGAAACGACTTCTCTTGCTTACGTAGTAGTTGACTACCTCGTTGTAAAAGCAGTGTTCCATACTTATCATTAATTTGATCAATGACAGCAAGTAGCGGTTCTTTTTTTGCATCCTCTTCAAATGAAAACAAATCTAATTGTTTCACCGATTCTGTCTTCCACTCTATTTCAGTAGCTGTAACACCTAGTAAACGAACGGAATCACCATCCCAATGTTGCTTCCATAAACGGGATGCTGCTTGAAAAATATCGCGTTCTTCCCAAATCGCATTTTTCAATTGCTTACTCCGTGTTACTGTTCGCCTATCATGGTATTTAATCATAATTTGAATATTATAGCTGACAAGGGTTCGCTTTTGTAACCTTTTACTCACTGACTTTGATAAACGTTCTAACATATCAAGTAATTCTTTCTCTTCATCCATATCCTTTGAAAAAGTCATCGAGTTACCGACACTTTTATGCTGTCCCATTTGACTCGGATCCACTTCCCTATCATCCATACCTTTTGCACGCCTTTGCAAATCAACACCGTGCTTGCCAATTTTAGCGCGAATGATATGCTCGTCTCCCTTTGCCAACTGTTCAATTGTCTGTATATGAATATCATTTAATTTTTCAGCTGTTTTCTCACCAATTCCATGCATTGCTCCAACTGGACGTGGCCAAATCAGTTCTGGAATATCGCGTTTTCGAAGCACGGTAATACCAAGTGGTTTTTTCATATCTGAAGCGGTCTTTGCTAGGAAAAGATTTGGAGCGATTCCAATACTACACGGAAGCTGCAACTCTGTTAATAGTGCTTGTTGAATCATCTTTGCTATTTCAAGAGGAGAACCAAGTGCGTAGCAATCTGTAATATCTAAATATCCTTCATCTATTGAGACTGGTTGTATCTTTTCTGTAAAACGGGAAAGGACTTGAAACATTTGAAATGAAGCTTCGCGATATAATGTGAAATTAGGACGCCTTACAACTAATTGCGGGCATAACCTTTTCGCTTCCCAAAGGGGCATCGTCGTACGTATTCCGTATTCTCTCGCCTCATAACTACATGTTATGATAATTCCTTTTCTCTCTTTTTCATTTCCAGCAACCGCTAATGGCTTTCCTTGTAATGATGGATCATGAGCAATTTCAACAGATGCGAAAAAGCAATTCATATCTACATGTAAAATTACATGACCATTTTTCGGATACATTTCTCGCATAGTACTCACTCCCTAATCAGAACGTTCGTTCTTTTATTATATCAAATTTTGCACAATAGTTATAATAATTACTTGTTCTTTTTTATAATCGATATAAAGAGGATATATATGTGAAAGGGGCTGATTATGATGAAATCAACTAATAAAGTGAAACTTTAATCAGTGGGGGGTTATTCATCCCCCACTGATTATTAGCCCTCACCAATTGGACTTTTACAAGCAGCCCGATCCCCACCTAACTTCTTTGCTTTCGCTGAATTTTGAGGTGGGGGGCTTACTGCCCGGCAAATGGCGGGCCAAACTCAACTATACATTCCTTGTAGTTATATTAATCATTGCAATTAATTATTTACTACTTCCGATTTTCAATATGAATACGTTAGGATTATTCCCTCGTCTAGTACATATAGCAACAACGTATATACTTCCATAGTTTTTCTTATATTGGCTTATACGTCTTGTCAAAGCAATCGAGTCAAAATAAAAAGCGTGTAAATCACAATTGATTTACACGCTTTTTCTATTCCATTACTTCGCTACTTCTTCAATAATTGCAACAACTAATTCTGCTGTTTTTGCTAACTCTTCAACAGGAATTTTCTCGTTTGTTGTATGAATTTCTTCATAACCAACTGCCAAGTTAACTGTTGGAATACCGTGTCCTGCAATTACGTTTGCATCACTTCCGCCACCACTTTGGTGAAGAGAAGGTGTACGACCAATTTTTTCAGCTGCACGTTTTGCAACTTCTACAACGTGATCGCCATCAGCAAATTTAAATCCTGGGTACATAACGTTTACTTCAACGTCTGCATGACCGCCCATTTCTTTTGCAGTTGTTTCAAATGCTTCTTTCATTTTCGCAACTTGTGCTTCCATTTTCTCATTGATTAACGAACGAGCTTCTGCAAAGATTTGTACATGATCGCAAACGATATTCGTTTGTGTACCACCTTCAAAACGTCCAATATTTGCAGTCGTTTCAGAGTCAATGCGACCAAGTGGCATCTTCGCAATTGCTTTCGCTGCGATAGTAATTGCAGATACACCTTTCTCCGGCGCTACACCAGCGTGAGCTGTTTTCCCGCGAATAATTGCGTTCACTTTCGCTTGTGTTGGAGCTGCAACAACGATTTCACCAACTTTTCCATCGCTATCTAATGCGTAGCCATATTTCGCTGTAATACGCTCACGATCTAAAGCTTTTGCACCAACAAGACCTGATTCTTCTCCGACTGTAATAATAAATTCAATTTTACCGTGAGGGATATTTTTCTCTTTTAAAACACGGATTGCTTCGAACATTGATGCTAATCCAGCTTTATCATCCGCACCTAAAATTGTTGTACCATCTGATACGATATATCCATCTTTAATAGAAGGCTTAATTCCATTACCAGGAACTACTGTATCCATATGAGAAGTAAAGTAAATTGTATCAACACCATCTTTTGTTGCTGGTAAAGTACAAATTAAGTTGCCTGCACCATGACCAGTTACAGCCATTGTGTCATCTTCAAATACTTCTACACCTAAATCTGTAAATTTCTTCGTTAATACTTTGCAGATTTCTGCTTCAAATTTCGTTTCAGAATCTACTTGTACTAATTCCATAAATTCATTTACTAAACGTTCTTGATTAATCATAAGACTGCGCCTCCTGCACTACCATTATGTATGTAACACTACTAATTATAACAGAATTTCGCAAAAGTTTCGAAATACAAGACAAAAAACAGATGGTTTACATGTCTAGATAACCATCTGCTTTCTATTACTCATTTAACAATACCCAGCGCATATGATCCTCCCACACGCCATTTACCATTAACATCTTCCTAGACACGCCTTCATATTGAAAACCTATCTTCGTCACCACTTGTATAGATGCTAAATTACGAGGCATAATCGGAGCTTCTATACGATGTAACTGAAATTCCTCAAAAGCAACTTGAATTGCTTTTCTAAGTGCTTCTGTCGTATACCCTTTGTTTAACTCTGCTTTATCTAATTTATAACCGAGTACACAAGATTGATAAATGCCACGAACGATTAAATTAAATGAAATACACCCAATTATTTTTGTATCATCACCCTTTTTAAAAATCCATAGTCTGATGATTTTCCCGTCTTCGAACTCTTTTCTATCCTTTTGCAACTTTTTCTTTTGATAATCTAGCGTAAAAAAATCATCCGGTCTATACTCTTCCCAAGCTTTTAAAAATTCACGATTTCTGTCGTAATATTGAAGAACTGTTTCAGCATACGACTCATCTATTTCCCTTAAGTATAAACGATCTGTTTCGTATATTTTCATCATCGTATCTCCATTCTTCAGCTTGCCCAACTAAAAATTAACAATATATCCTTTAACTATATTCTCTATACACACTCAAATTTCCTGTTATATTTTGCAATCCCCTCCCGAATTTTGTCCTCACTCTCCCCTTGTCCATAATTTCATTTCTCGTTACAATGAAATTGTACTGATTTGCAAGGAGGTATAACGATGCATAAAAAAGCTCAAAAAATTATGGTTTATGTGATGCTAATTTCTATGCTTGTAACAACATTACTTGCTGGCGCGAGTATGTTTTGGTAAAAAGGGCGATGTGTTCGTCCTTTTTTTACTTTTTACACATGAAAAAATAAACCATCTCGACATCGAGATGGTTTATTTTATATAAAACACAATCGCTACAATACTAAAGGAAAATGACATTACAAGTGCTATTACAAAACTTGTATATTGTTTCTGCTGAAATGCTCCAATAACAAAAGTGAGATTAAGTAATGCCATACATACAATCGCTACAAGATAAGAACATATATTAAAAGTTGCCAATATGAATGTAATAACAAATAGAAATCCCATAAAAAACTGCATATACGAAAGTTTTGGATTCAAGTACATATGAGCAACCCCTTTATCTAATTTTATCTTTCTATACTTTCATTAACGCATGGTTATGTACACATGTCAAGACAACTTATTACAATAGAAAAAGCCAACCTTTTCGTTGGCTTTTTCATATGCAACGGCTCCTTTTTCTTTTGCCAATTGCTGAAATGATTTTTTCGATTTCACAATCCATACTTTCGTTCCAATTGGAATACGATCAAACAAATATTCCACATCGTTTTTCTTCATTCTTATACATCCTTGTGAAATATACTTTCCAATTGAACTCGGTTGGTTTGTTCCATGTATTCCATATTTACTTCCATCAGTTCCTCTTGCATTAAACCCAATCCACCTTGACCCAAGTGGATTTTTTGGCGATCCACCCGGAATATTCTTCGCAATGTAATACGGGTCCTTCGCTTTCATTACAACATCAAAAGTTCCTTCTGGAGTTAATTCATTCGTTTTCCCTGTCGCTACTGGAAAAACTTTTTGAATCTTTCCATCGTCAATGTAAGCTAATTTATTCGTTGCTTTATTTACAATAATAAAAGGATCTCCGGCACGCGGATTATCCCCAAGAGGCCAAAGCGGCGATAAAGAAAGACATAATATGATAGAGAGAAGATACGGCATAGATAATTCCTACCTTCTATATAAGTTCTTTTATATTATCCTTTCCCTTAAAGCGACTTTTAATGAGTAAATATTGTTCCATTTCATACACAAGTTGAACAAGTTTCGCACGTATCTCAAATTCTTCGCGTGTAGCTGGCAATGGCATGTCTCTAAATAATTCCCTCATTTCTTGAAGCTGCCTTAAGGAAATAACGCCAGTACTCTCAGGGCTAATAGCATTACCAATGTTTTCAACAACATCTGCAATCATGTCAGCTTGTTCATATGTCCACGATAAAGAAGCTGCTAGTGGTATCATTCGCTCTAAAATTTCGAATTGTTGCATACGCATATTAAAATAACGATAGTAATAATCATCTTCTCGCATAAATGCATTCTCAAGTTTTTTAAACGATAAATCTCTTGCCTCATTTAACATATTCTCGGTTTCAATGAGTTCTGCTCCACTCCAACTACTTTCTCGATTTCGTAAATACACAACCATTTCAAACAAAATCGTTTTAAAATTACTCTCTATTTTATCTTGATACTCTTTTAGCTTATTTTCACTACTCGGCATATACATATTCACTAATAGAGCCACGCTAATCCCTATCGTTAATATAGCAATTTCATTTCCAACTATAAGCCATGTAATTTGCTTCAATGAATACAGGTGCATAACAATAACTGAGCTCGTGACAATACCCTCTTGAATTTTGAGCATAACTGCAGTCGGAATAAATGTAAGTAACAATATGCTAATTGCAAGTGGTGTATAGCCGATCGTTTCAAAAATACAAAACGCGAATACCATTGATAATACACACGCTAGAAAACGATGTAACGACACTTGAAGCGATTTGCGCTTCGTATTTTGTACACATAAAATAACTAAAATACCCGCTGAACTATAAAATTCTAATCCTAATAACTGAGCAATAAAAACTGCCGCGCCTGTCCCAATTGCTGTTTTTACTGTACGGTATCCAATTTTGAACATATCATTGCTCCTATATGTATAAACGTATTTACAGCTAGTATAAAAAAAGGATGACACAATGTCATCCTTTTCTACTTATTATTCACATAACCTTTTCATATTACAATATTTTTTGTAAAAATTGTTGCGCACGTTCACTTTTCGGCGCTGCAAAAAATTCTTCTGGCGCACTATCTTCTACAAGCTTTCCTCCGTCCAAGAAAAGAACACGATCTGCCACTTCTTTTGCAAAGCCCATTTCATGTGTAACGATAGCCATCGTCATTCCTGTCGTAACTAACGATTTCATAACTTCTAACACTTCTTTCACCATCTCTGGATCTAGCGCCGATGTCGGTTCATCAAATAACATAACTTCCGGTTCCATCGCTAACGCTCTTGCAATTGCTACACGTTGCTTTTGTCCTCCCGACAAACGATTCGGATACGTATTTTTTTTATCTACTAATCCAACCTTTTCTAAAAGTTTCTCAGCTTTCTTTTCAGCTTCTTGCTTCGTTACCCCTTTTACATTGATAGGAGCATACGTAATATTTTCTAATACAGTCATATGAGGAAATAAGTGAAAATGCTGAAATACCATACCGACATTTTCACGAACATGCATAACATTCGTTTTCGGATTCGTTACTTCTTCCGTTCCAATCCAAATGTGACCATCCGTTGGTGCTTCTAACATATTCATACAACGTAAAAATGTTGATTTTCCTGATCCAGAAGGTCCTATAATTGCAACTACTTCCCCTTTTTCAATCGTTGTTGTAATTCCTTTTAATACTTCGTTTTTACCAAATGATTTATGAAGGTTTTCAATTTTAATCACTTTTCTTCATTCTCCCTTCAATTGCCTTCCCGACTAATGTAAGAATAATGACTAACATATAATAAATCAGTCCAACAAAAAGTAATGGTTCAAGATATTTAAATGTCTCACCGCCTACGATGTAAGCACGACGCATTAAATCAGTCGCGCCTATTACTGTTACTACAGCCGATTCTTTCGTAAGTGTCGCAAATTCGTTCACAAGAGCTGGTAATATATTTTTTAATGCTTGAGGGAAAATAATATTTCTCATCATTTTTCCGTACGGTATCCCTAAAGCCATCGCTGCTTCTGTTTGTCCTTTATCAACTGCTTGAATACCAGCACGAATCACTTCTGACATGTATGCACCTGAATTCAAGCTAAATGCAAGTACAGCTGCTAAGAATGCTGGTATTTCATAACCAATTATTTGCGGGACGCCGAAATAAATAATCATTAATTGCAATACAAGTGGTGTACCACGAAAAATTGATGTATAAAAATCTGCTGCTATATTTAACGCTCGTATTCTAGCAATTTTACAAAGTGCTAATAATGTTCCTAAAATAAATCCTGCTAAAGCTGATACTGCTACAATTTTCAAAGTAACTTCTAAACCTTTTAGTATATATGGTATCGAAGGCGTAATCGCCGAAAAATCTAAGTTCATCCTTTTCATTCCCCTCAAAGAAAAGTGAAAGGCAGCTTATTTTTCGCTGCCAAACCATTTCTTCACTAATTTATCCATTTCTCCATTTTCTTGCATTTTTTTAATTACTTTATTAAATTCAGCTGTTTTATCACTATTTTTCGGAAGGGCAATTGCTGCTCCAACTTCTTCTGGCGCTTCTTTAATTTCAATTCCTTTTAAATCTTTCATTTTCTCTAAATAATTTTTAGCAACTGTGTCTTCTATAATTGCAGCGTCAAAACGACCAGCTTTAATTTCTTGTACGATTTCTGGTATACGGTCACGTCCCTCAACTTGGAAATCTACTTGTTTTTTAAATTCTGCTGCTTTCTCTTCTTGAATAGATCCTGTTTGTACTCCTACTTTTTTCCCTTTTAAATCCTCTACAGATTTAATATTAGAATCCTTTTTAGAAACGACCATATTTTTCGCAACAAAATAAATATCTGTAAAATCAACATTATTTTTACGCTCTGCAGTTGGCGTCATACCTGCCATTACGAAATCAACTTTTCCTGAACTAAGAGATGCTAATAAACCACCAAAATCCATATCTTTCACTTTCACTTCATACCCAAGTTCTTTTCCAATATATTTAGCAACATCAACATCAAAACCAATAATTTCATCACTTTTTGAAGCTTCCACGTATTCATATGGTTTATAATCTGCTGAAGTCCCCATTACGAGTACTTTCTTATTTCCTTTTGTTTCTTTCGATTCCCCATTACTACAAGCGCTGAATATACTTACAATTAAAATAAGTGCAAACGATATTGATAATAACTTCTTCATCTTTCTTCCCCCTAATAATGTATATTTAAAAGTTTAATAGAATATTTATTCGATGTTTGTATTGTATCAGCACTTTTATTTTTATGCAATATATAAAATAAAAATAAATAAAATAACAATATAAACGCTTTTTGTTGTGTATAAAATAATGCATAAAATAACATAACTATGCATATCTCAGAAATTAAAATAATAAAAAAGGCGGCACATCCACTTGATTGTGGACGTGCCGCCTTTTTTATTATTTTTTATAGTTCTTCACAATTCTCTTCGAAATACGATTGTAGTTTTGCAATAACTTGCATCGGTTCATGACCTTCAATTTCATGACGCTCTACCATCGTTACAATTTTTCCATCTTTTAATAAAGCAAATGATGGAGAAGAAGGTGGGTACCCTTCGAAATATTCACGCGCTCTTGCTGTCGCTTCTTTATCTTGACCTGCAAACACCGTTACAAGGTGGTTAGGACGTTTATCATAATGTACGGAATGCGCAGCAGCAGGACGAGCGATACCACCTGCACAACCACATACAGAGTTTACCATTACAAGTGTTGTTCCATTTCTTTTAAACGCTTCTTCTACCGCTTCTGGCGTCGTCAATTCTGTATATCCAGCAGAGACAATCTCTTCACGCGCTTGGCGGACAACATCATTCATAAAAAAGTTAAAATTAATCACTCTTTTCCCTCCTCTAAAACTACCTATTTGTATCTTACCAGTTAATGTTTATGAAATACAAGTAAGTTTACTTGTATTTAAGTATAGAAAAGGTGTTAGAGCACTTGCTCTAACACCTTTTCTTTAATGACCACGATGTTTTTGCTTTGCTTTTTGTACTTTAATTAAACGTCTTCTTTCTTTTTCAGCTTCTCGCTTCTCCTTAGACTGCACTTTCTTTTCTTGTTTATGCAATTCATAAGATAAACTAATCGCCTCTTGCGCCTTAGTAAAACGTTTAACATTTGTTTCTTTTGCTGTTTGTCGTATGATACGCTTTATATTTTTAGGACGCTGTTTTTCTTTAACTTCTACACCACATTTTGCAAAATGCTGAAAATGCTCTAAAAGTGAACTATTCACAAACATAAGCACGTCTTCATCTGACGGTTCCGCTCCAAAAATATACCTCGCTCCATACAATTTCCCTTGTTCTTTACATGTAATGATTCCAACAAAAAATTGGCCATCGTGATATACTGTCAACTCCATTGACAGCCCCTCCTTTAAAAAATTAGAAATACGGGACATCCCGGAGGGGAAGGTTACTGACATGAAATCATGCGTCTGGACTACCAACCAGAACTGTGTTTTTGTATTTCTTTCACTATTATTATATCTTTTTTTCCATAATCTTCATATATTCAGCAATCATTTTTTTATGCGATCCTACAATATAGTCAGGTAGTTCTGTTACTGAAAAGAATTTAAGCTGAACTGCTTCTTCTTTATTCATAACAAAATCCCCCTCGTATTCATCCGTATAATAGGCGGTTGTTACAGATTGAAATTCATCACCGTTTGCTAATTTTGTAAAGTAGTTCGCTCCAGAAAATACATTGATTAGTCGCAAGTTCTTCACTTTTATTCCTGTCTCTTCATATACTTCACGATAAGCTGTTTCTTCTGGTGATTCACTAAGCTCCATTAGCCCGCCAGGTAGCCCCCATTTTCCGTACGGCTCTGTCCGCTGCTGCAATAAAACATAACCATTTTCATTTATAACGAGTACAACAGCACCAACTAAAATTAAAGGGCGATGACCAACTATTTTTCGTAATTCTTCTACATATCCCACCGTATCGCCTCCTTTTTCGTTGTCCACACTATTGTATCATATGTACAAAACGACAAAATGCGTATATTTTTCATTTTTTTAACAAAATATTTATTTTATGTGATTCATCTACTGTAGCTAACATAATGGATTCAATTTCCGCACTCTTCTCTAAAAACTCTTTTGCCCACTCTTCTGTTTTTCCTATTAAAGCGAGAACGTCCTGTTGAATCCTTCCATTTTTCACTAAAATGAAAGAAACTGGAGACCTTCTCCCCGCCACTTTTAGATCCCGCCGTGAAGCTGCTTCATATTCTGGATACTGAAATATAGAAACAACGCCACTCGCTTCCCATAATGCTAATTTAACCGTTTGAATATCGCTCACATTTCGCATGCGAAGTTCCGAAAATAAATATTCCGCCGTAATTCTCGCCTTTTTCAAATTGCTAAAATCAATGGAACCATTGTGTATAAGAATGATAGGTGCTGGCTCTAAAAAGCGTCTCCATCTATCCCATTTCAGCATTAAAACTGAGCTTATAATATGAAGTACAACGAGTATGAACGTTGTAATCATCGAGCCCAGTAACCCTACTTTTTCATCAGACAATGCGTTAGAAATATTCCCACCAAGCAATAACACTAATACAACATCTAAAAAACGAAGTTGTGCGATAGACCTTTGCCCCATCGCTTTCGCAACTAATATTAAAAATATGTATGCTATAATAGCCCGAATAACCCATTCACTAGTAGAAAGATGCCGTGCTCCTTCAAAAATATGCATATGCATCAATTTGCACTCCTTACCCGTCTCAAACTGCTATCCTGTTTTAGTTTGCAACGTTTATGAGCATATATGTAAAAAAGCTGATTCGTTTAAAAACGAACCAGCTTTTTTTACTTAACTGAAAACATATATTTTTTATAAGTTTTCCGTACCGATAGTATGAGCCCCATCATAATCATATTCGAGAATAAGGAACTTCCCCCATACGATAAGAAAGGTAATGCAATACCTTTTACAGGCATTAATCCAACGATCATACCGATGTTTTGGAATATTTGAACTGTTAATATACCAATCGATCCAGCGCATAATAATGTACCAAATAAATTATCAGCGGAATAACCAATAATAATTGTTCGATATAGTAGTAATAGGAACAAGAAGACAACTAACGCTGCTACGATAAACCCACCTTCTTCGGCAATTGTAGCGAAAATAAAGTCAGTATGCTTCTCTGGGATATAGACGCTTCCTCCCCCAAACCCTTTACCTTCCATTCCTCCACTACCTACAGCTAAAATCGATTGTTGCGTTTGGTAACCTTGATCTGCATTTTCAAATGGATTTAACCAACCTACAATACGCGACTGTTGGTGAGGTTTTAGTAAAGTAACTAAATTATTATAGAAAAAATCTTGATACTTAAAGAAAATAAATATTAAAGCAGATAATATGGTCAACGGAATAACTGTACATAATGCTATCAATTTCTTTTGTATACCTGACATAAATAAAATACATGCAATTGCAGCAGCATATAAGAACACCATACCTGTATCCGGTTGACTATATACAACCGCCATAGGCGGAAGTGACACTAGCATAATTTTACCTACTAGCTTTAAATCTGTTTGGAATGTCCTTGCCATATACTGTGCATTATGTTTCACTGCTATACTCGCTACTACAAGAAGCAATGCAATTTTGAAAAACTCAGACGGCTGAATTTGTCCAAATACTGGGAAAACAAACCATCTTTTTGCACCTAATTTTTCAGGTGTAAAACCTGATGGTGGTAATACTTTCAAAAGAATAAGTGAAGCAAACCCAGCAATATAAAGCGGCCAAGACAATTTTTGCAACTGATCTAAGTCAATGCTAGCAATAAGAAGTAACAATACAACCCCAATTATGTAGTTAATCCCCTGCTTCATAGCAAAGTTTGCAGCTCCATACTGTCCCGTTTGCTGACTGCTATATATAGCAGCTATACTCGTCACACATAGTGCACACAAAATTAAAATTAATTTTACATCTAAACTTTTTAGAAACTCGGTACTTCTCTTCATGACATCCTCCTGAAACATTGTTACAGCAAAATAAAAAACCAGGAGTCAACATTCTTCATGTTTTGACGACTGATTACACATTATCTATAAAACACTTATATAGAATAACTCTCTTTTTCATACAATACAATATATTATACTACAGTTTCATCAGTAAGATTTGCCAAAAAAATTATTCTTTTCTTATTTTATATCCATATACCATATATCAGCAATGTATTTTCGTAAATTCCTAATACATAATCGTTTATTGTAAGATTACTGGGAAAGGTATTTATACATATAGTAGGATGTAGATGAAGAAATAAGACGATAAAAAGCTCGCATAAGCGAGCTTTTTATTAATATACAGATGTATTGTTTTCTGACATGTTTTCTAAAATTTCTTTAACACGTCCTAAGAACTTACCACAGATTAAACCATCAAGTACGCGGTGATCAAGTGATAAACATAAGTTAACCATGTCACGAGCACCGAACATACCATTATCCATAATTACTGGGCGTTTTACAATTGATTCAACTTGTAAAATAGCCGCTTGTGGGTAATTAATAATACCCATAGATTGAACAGAACCGAATGATCCTGTGTTATTAATTGTAAATGTTCCACCTTGCATTTCGTCTGCTTTTAGCGATTTCGTGCGTACTTTTCCTGCAAGTTCTGTAATTTCACGAGCGATACCTTTAATTGTTTTCTCGTCCGCTTGCTTAATTACTGGTACAAATAATTCTTCCTCTGTTGCAACAGCGATAGAAAGGTTAATATCTTTCTTCTGAACAATTTTATCGCCAGCCCACATTGAATTAATTTGAGGATACTCTTTTAACGCTTGTGCCACTGCTTTTACGAAGAAAGCAAAGAACGTTAAGTTAAAGCCTTCACGCTTCTTAAAGTCACCTTTAATTGAGTTACGGTATGACACAAGGTTTGTCACATCTACTTCAATCATCATCCAAGCGTGTGGTGCTTCGTGTTTACTGCGTAACATGTTTGCTGCGATTGCTTTACGCACACCTGTTACTGGAATTTCAATATCTCCAGGCATTGTAGGTACAGAAACTGGTTTCGCAGCTTCTACTTTTTGCGCTACTGGTGCTGCTTTTGGTGCTTCTGGGCGAGCTTCTACTACTACCGCTACAGCTTCCTCTTTCTTCGCACCTGCTTGTGGAATATTTCCAGATTCCACTAGCTTTAAAATATCTTTACGAGTGATACGGCCGTTTGCTCCCGTACCCTCTACTAAATCTAAATCAACGTTATGCTCACCCGCAAGTTTTAACACAGCTGGTGAAAAACGTGGTTTTCCATCAGTTGGTTGTTTTACTTTCGGTGCTTTTTCAGGCGTAATTGCTGCTGCCTTTGGTTCTTCTTTCGTTTTTTCCTCAACAGCTGTTGCTGCTACTTCGTCTGCGCCTTCTACTTGAATCACACAAACTACTTCACCTACAGCTAACGTATCACCTTCACCAGCGATTAACTCTTTCACAATACCAGTGAAAGAAGATGGTACTTCAGCATTTACTTTATCAGTCATTACTTCTGCAAGCGGATCATACTTGTTTACGTGATCGCCAACATTAACGAGCCATTTACTAATTGTGCCCTCTGTAACGCTCTCCCCGAGCTGAGGCATTGTAATATTTTCTACAGCCATGTATAGTCCCCCCGATTAAAATTCCGCAAGTTCACGCATTGCTTTTTCAACTTTATCTGGATTTACCATAAAGAATTTTTCCATTGTTGGTGCATATGGCATTGCTGGAACGTCTGGACCTGCAAGACGTGCGATTGGCGCATCTAAATCAAATAGACAGTTTTCAGCAATAATTGCTGCCACTTCACTCATAATGCTTCCTTCTTTATTGTCTTCTGTTACAAGAAGAACTTTACCTGTTTTAGAAGCTGCTTCAATGATTGCTTCTTTATCTAATGGATATACAGTACGTAAATCAAGAATGTGTGCAGAGATGCCATCTTGTGCTAACTTTTCAGCTGCTTGAAGAGCAAAATGAACACATAATCCGTACGTGATAACTGTAATATCATCACCTTCACGTTTTACATCTGCTTTTCCGATTGGTAATACGTAGTCATCCTCCGGCACTTCACCTTTAATTAAACGATATGCACGTTTATGTTCGAAGAATAATACTGGATCTTCATCACGAATGGCTGCTTTTAATAAGCCTTTTGCATCATATGGTGTAGAAGGGATAACGATTTTTAAACCTGGTTGGTTTGCAAACATCGCTTCTACAGATTGTGAATGATACAATGCACCGTGAACCCCCCCGCCAAATGGTGCACGGATTGTAACTGGACAAGTCCAATCATTATTAGAACGATAACGAATTTTTGCTGCCTCAGAAACAATTTGGTTTACTGCTGGCATGATGAAATCAGCAAACTGCATTTCAGCGATTGGACGCATACCATACATTGCTGCACCAATTGCTACCCCAGCAATTGCAGATTCTGCAAGCGGTGCATCAAGCGCACGATCTTCACCAAATTGATCATACAAACCGTGTGTCGCTTTAAACACGCCACCTTTTTTACCAACATCTTCTCCTAAAACGAATACTTTCTCATCGCGTTCCATTTCTTCGCGCATTGCTAATGTAATAGCATCAATATAAGACATTACAGCCATGAAACGTTCCCCCCTATTCTGCGTATACGTGCTTCAATGCATCTTCAGGTGCTGCATACGGAGCATTTTCTGCATATTCTGTTGCTTCATTTACGATATGCATAATTTCGTCTAACATTTGTTTTTCCGATTCCTCAGTTAACACACCAGCTTCTTTTAAATAAGCCGCGAATGTTATAATTGAATCTTTTTTCTTTGCTTCTTCTACTTCTTCTTTATCACGATAAACACGATCATCATCGTCACTAGAATGTGCTGTTAAACGATATGATACTGTTTCAATTAAAGTTGGGCCTTCACCACGACGACCGCGATCTGCTGCTTCTTTTACAGCTTTATATACTGCAAGCGGATCGTTTCCGTCTATTGTATATCCAGGCATACCATAACCAATTGCACGATCTGATACGTTTTTACATGCTAATTGTTTTTCAACCGGAATAGAGATTGCATATTTGTTATTTTCACACATAAAAATAACAGGTAGTTTGTGTACACCAGCAAAGTTTGCCCCTTCATGGAAGTCACCTTGGTTTGAAGAACCTTCTCCAAATGTAACGAACGTTACTAAATCTTTCTTCTCCATTTTTCCAGCTAGTGCAATACCAACTGCATGTGGTACTTGCGTTGTTACTGGAGATGAACCTGTAACAATACGATTTTTCTTTTGACCGAAGTGACCAGGCATTTGACGACCACCAGAGTTTGGATCTCCAGCTTTCGCGAAAGCAGACAACATAAGCTCTTTAGCTGTCATACCAAATGCTAGTACAACACCCATATCACGATAGTATGGTAATGCATAATCTTTCTCTCTATCAAGAGCGAACGCCGCTCCAACTTGTGCAGCCTCTTGTCCTTGACAAGAAATTACGAATGGAATTTTACCAGCGCGGTTTAATAACCACATACGTTCGTCGATTTTACGTGCAAGTAACATCGTACGGAACATTTCTAATACTTGCTCATCACTTAAGCCAAGCTCTTCATGGCGCTTTTCTTTTACTTCTGCCATTTTTCATAACCTCCTAAATCCACATTTTTATGCGTGTAACGCTCTTCCATCTACAGCAAGTGCTGCTTCACCAATCGCCTCAGATAATGATGGATGCGGATGAATTGTATGTGCTACTTCCCAAGGTGTTGCATCAAGTACTCTTGCAAGACCAGCTTCAGAAATCATATCTGTTACATGTGGTCCAATCATATGAACACCAAGAATGTCATTTGTCTCTTCATCAACTACAAGTTTTACGAAACCATCTGATTCTCCGTATACAAGTGCTTTTCCGATTGCGCGGAATGAGAACTTACCTACTTTTAACTTATAGCCTTTTTCTTTCGCTTCTTGTTCTGTTAAGCCAACAGAAGCAACTTCTGGACTGCTATATACGCATTTTGATACCATAGAGTAATCAATTGGTGTAACTTCTTTCCCTGCAATATGTTCTACTGCAGCAATTCCTTCATGAGAAGCAACGTGAGCAAGTTGCAAACCACCGATTACATCTCCAATTGCGTAAATATGCGATTCTTTCGTTTGATAAAACTCATTTGTTTGAATGTATCCTTTTTCCACAACGATATCTGTGTTCTCTAAGCCAATATTTTGCGTATTCGCTTGTCTTCCAACAGATACAAGCATTTTTTCAGCTTTAAATTCTTTATTCTCACCGTTATGTTCAGCTTGGATTGTTACTCCATTATCTTTTACCAATGTTTCTGGTAATACTTTTGCACCAGTTACCACTTTAATACCTTTTTTCTTGAATAGACGTTGCATTTCTTTTGAAACGTCTTGATCTTCTAGTGGTAATATCGTTTTTGCATACTCTAATACTGTAACTTCTACACCGAAGTCAGCAAGCATAGATGCCCACTCAATACCGATTACACCGCCACCAACGATAATAATCGAACTAGGAAGCGTTTCCATTTTTAGGGCATGATCCGAAGACATTACGTATTCTCCATCTAATTCTAAACCTGGTAATGAATTTGGACGAGAACCTGTTGCAACAAGTACATTTTTTGGAATTAACATTTCATTCTCTTCTCCACTTGCAAGTTCAACTGAAATTGTCCCTGGCATAGGAGAGAAAATAGACGGGCCAAGAATACGACCAATACCTTCAAACACATCAATTTTACCTTGTTTCATTAAATGTTGAACGCCTTTATGAAGCTGCGTTACAATCTTCTCTTTACGCTCTTGTACTTTCGCAAAGTTTAGTTCTACATTGCTTGCAATAACTCCGAACTCTTCGCTTTTTTTAGCAGTTGCATATACTTCCGCACTACGTAAAAGAGCTTTACTAGGAATACATCCTTTGTGTAAACAAGTACCACCAAGATTTTCTTTTTCGACTAGTGCTGTTTTTAATCCTAATTGTGATGCACGAATTGCAGCAACATATCCACCAGTACCGCCGCCAACGATGACTAAATCATATTCTTTTGCCATTATCTCAACCCCTAGCTACCGTTTCTTTTTCACGTACAACGTATTCTTTTGGAGCTTCTTCTTCACGTAACACACGAAGTGCTCCTTCTGCTAACGCTTCTAACTCATCTTCGCCTGGATGTACGATAACATCTGCAATCCAGTCCACTCGCTCTTTTATTTCATCGACAAGAATTTTACTGTATGCCAGTCCACCAGTTAATACGATTGCATCGATTTTCCCGTGAAGTACAGCGCTAGCTCCGCCAATCTCTTTTGCAACTTGATATGCCATTGCCTTATAAATAAGAGTTGCTTCAGGATCACCTTTTTCAACCATTTTCTCTACTTTAATCGCATCATTTGTACCGATTAAACTTACAAGTCCACCTTGTCCGACAAGTTTTTTAATCATTTCATCACGGTAATACTCACCAGAGAAACACATTTCTACTAGTTGCCCTACTGGTACTGTACCAGCGCGCTCTGGACTAAATGGTCCTTCTCCGTTTAAACCGTTATTCACATCGACTACTCTTCCTTTTTTATGAGCACCAACTGTAATGCCACCGCCCATATGTGTAACTAATAAATTTAAATCCTCGTATTTGTGATTTAACTGTTCAGCTACTTTACGAGCAACTGCTTTTTGATTTAATGCATGGAAGATACTTTTGCGTTCCATACCAGCAATGCCACTTATACGAGCAACCGGCTCCATCTCATCTACAACGACAGGATCCACAATGAATGCAGGGATATTTAATCCAGAAGCAATTTCATATGCCAAAATGCCTCCAAGGTTTGAAGCGTGATGACCGCTAAAGCCATTTTTCAAATCTTCTAACATCGCATCGTTTACTGTATAAGTACCGCCTTCGATTGGACGAAGTAATCCACCACGTCCACAAACAGCGTTTAATTTTGAAATGTTAATACCATGAGAATGTAGAACTTCTAAAATCGTTTCTTTTCGAAACTCATATTGGTCGATAATTCGCTTATATTTTCCAATCTGTTCTACGTCATGACGAATCGTTTCTTCTAGAACGGGTCTTTCATTATCAAAAACACCAATTTTTGTGGATGTACTACCTGGGTTAATAACAAGAATTCGATTTACAGACAATGTTGCTACCTCCACTAATAAATTCAAAAGGAAGCGGAAACCTCATAAGAGGTAACCACACCTTTTGTAAAAGTTATATATGAATGATTAGCGACGGCTAATAATATCGTGACCGTTGCGTAAGTAAGTGCTACGAGAATTTTTCAAGCTTGCAATGCGCTCTTCAGCTAGACGATCTGCCGCTACATAAGTTGCTATGCCATCGCGTTTTGAAATTTCGATTACTTTTGCAATCGTGTCATAAATAGACTCAACACGTTTTAGTGCACGTTCTCTATTGTATCCATATAATTCGTCTGCTACGTTAATTACGCCACCTGCATTAATTACATAATCTGGTGCGTATACAATACCCATTTCATGAATGATGTCACCGTGACGATCTTCTTTTAATTGGTTATTTGCAGAACCTGCGATTACTTTTGCTTTAAGTTGTGGAATAGTTTCATCATTAACTGTTGCGCCTAATGCACATGGTGCGTAAATATCGCATTCAACACCGTAAATTTCATTTGGTTCAACTGCTGATGCACCGAATTCTTCTACAGCACGTTGTACAGCTTCTTTATTAATATCTGTAACGATTAATTTTGCTCCTTCAGCGTGTAAATGTTTGCATAGATGATATGCTACGTTACCAACGCCTTGAACAGCAATTACTTTTCCTTCTAAATTGTCAGTACCGAAAGCTTCTTTTGCAGCTGCTTTCATACCACGATAAACACCGTATGCAGTTACTGGAGATGGGTTACCAGAAGAACCGAATGATGGTGAGATACCTGTTACAAAGTCAGTTTCTTCGTGGATAATATCCATATCATCTACTGTTGTACCAACATCTTCAGCTGTAATGTATCGTCCGTTTAGTCCTTGGATATAACGTCCTAGTGCACGGAACATTGCTTCACTCTTATCTTTACGAGGATCACCGATAATTACTGTTTTCGCACCACCTAAGTTTAAACCAGCTGCTGCGTTTTTGTATGTCATCCCTTTTGCAAGACGCAATGCATCTTCAATCGCCGCTTCTTCAGAATCATATGTCCACATTCTTGTTCCACCAAGAGCCGGTCCAAGTGTTGTATCATGAATTGCAATAATTGCTTTTAAACCAGATTCTTTATCTTGACAAAATACCACTTGCTCATAATCATATTTTTCTAAGTATTCGAAGATTTCTAATGTCATTGTCGTTTCCCCCTAATGTTTTACCCTTTTTGGTTTATTTTGAAGCAGTCGCAACTGCCAATGCTAATGAATATACTTTTGTTTCTGCTGAATCAGCACGAGATGTTAAAACAATCGGTGCTTTTGCGCCAGCAATCATTGCTCCTACTTTTGCATCCGCAAAGTATACGAGTGATTTATATAGCACATTTCCAGCTTCAATCGTTGGGACGAGTAAAATATCTGCCTTACCTGCTACATCACTTACTATGCCTTTATGCTCTGCTGCAATTTGTGATACTGCATTATCTAAAGCAAGTGGTCCATCAACGATACAATCTTTAATTTGTCCGCGGCGATTCATTTGTGTTAACATCGCTGCATCAATTGTCGCCTGCATCGCTGGATTCACAACTTCTACTGCTGCAATTGGTGCCACTTTTGGCAAGTCGATTCCTATTGCCTGGGCAACTTCTACAGTATTTTGTATAAT
Source organism: Bacillus sp. FSL K6-1338 (assembly GCF_038006965.1). Lineage (NCBI taxonomy): Bacteria > Bacillati > Bacillota > Bacilli > Caryophanales > Bacillaceae > Bacillus > Bacillus sp. FSL K6-1338. The sequence continues at coordinate 4,025,392 of NZ_JBBOWI010000001.1, forward strand.
AGCAGCTTTTTGTGTTACATCAGGTGCGATGTTCATCGCTGCATCTGTAACGAAAATAAGACGATCATAATTTGGAACTTCAAATGCTGCTACATGTGAAAGTACGCTACCTTTACGTAGGCCCCACTCTTTGTTTAACACAGCCTTCAAAATATTCGCTGTTGGGATGTTCCCCTTCATAAGCACGTCTGCCTCACCATTTCTCACAGCTTTAACAGAAAGTTCTGCAGCCTCTGCATTAGACATTGCTGCAATCACTTCAACATGTTCTGAAGTTTGTAAACCATGTTCTTGTAGCATCCCCATTATTTTTTCTTGATTTCCATATAGACGAAATTGAGCTAGCTGTAATTTAATTGCTTTCGCTACAGCTTCAATTACTTCATGATCTTCAGCTACTGCTACAGCTACAGTTTTTTTAGGCTGTCCCGCTGCTTGATCAATTAAGTATTCTAACTTCATATTTTGTAATCAACCCTTTCCGTCGTCCCTCGTCTATTTATAAAGCAAATACCGTGCCAACTTTTAAAAGTGGTCTTACCAATAATGAAAACGCATTCAAAATGCAGTAAAATCAATACTTTGGAAAATAACAAAAGATTCTGTCTTATTTTGTCGCTTTTTGTATACCATGCAATAAATTGCACAGTACGCAATTTATTGCATGCTATTTTTTGCATGGTCATACTTTTCTAGCTTATAATATAAATTTCGTACGGAAATTCCTAACGCTTTTGCAGTTTGTGTTTTATTCCCATCAAATCTCTCCAAATATTCATGAATAATATTCCCTTCAAACTCTGTCACTAAATGTTCAAGTGGCTTTTCTTCTAATTCAGGTAATAAATGAGATTGCTTTGACTCCACCTGCTCTTCGTTATGTAATGGTGGTAAATGTTGTACATCAATATATATCTCGTTATAATTCATAAAAATAATCGCTCGTCCTAAAATATTTTCAAGTTCTCTCACATTCCCTGGCCATTCGTATGATTGTAAATATAAAATAGCTGAATCAGTGAGCCCTTCTACATTACGACCATAATCTTGATTAATTTTTTGAATCAACCTGTCCGCAATTTTCGGTATATCTCCTTTACGTTGACGAAGAGATGGAATTTGAATTGGAATTTTATTTAATCGATAATATAAATCCTCCCTAAACTTCCCTTCTAGAATAGCCTTTTCTAAATTCACATGTGTCGCTGCAATTACTCGAACATTAATAGGTATCGCTTTCGTTCCACCAACTTTTACAATTTCTTTTTCCTGCAATACACGAAGGAGTTTCGCTTGTGTATTTGCAGATAACTCCCCTATTTCATCTAAAAAAATACTACCGTTATTCGCTTCCTCAAAGAACCCACGTTTCCCGCCTCTTTTCGCTCCAGAAAACGCCCCTTCCTCATAACCAAATAATTCACTTTCTAACAACGTCTCCGAAATGGCCGCACAGTTTACACGGACGAACTTATTGTATTTTCGATTACTTCCATTATGGATTGCATGGGCAAACAATTCTTTACCAGTCCCAGATTCACCGCGTAACAGTACCGTTGCCGGTGTATTCGCTCCTAGCTTCGCCTGTTCGATAGCTGCAGTTGTTTCATCTGAATTTCCGACAATATCATCAAAAGAATATTTCGCTTCTAATGTGCGAATGATTTGCCTCGCTCTATTCAATTCATTTGTTAACTTTTGAATTTCCGACACGTCACGGATAACGCCGACGCTTCCTTTCAATATTCCATCCACAATAACTGGCGCTACGTTTACAATTACATCGCGCTTTTTTTGCCCAATCTTCATATGTATTCCGCGCACCGCACGACGCGTTCGAAGTACTTTCATATGCATACTTTCGCCTTCTACAATATCAGTTGTAGCAGGCTTCCCAATAATATCTTCTTCTGTTAAACCCGTTAATTTCGTATATGCCGGGTTAATGACTAAACCTCTTCCTTTTTCATCCACAACCGAAATCGCTTCTTCAGATGAGTTAATAATCGCCTCTAATAGTGTTTGAATTTCTTTTAAGTCTGTAACTTCTTCCGCTAAATCTACAACTTCTGTTATATCTTTAAAAATTGCAAATGCCCCTTGTACCTCTCCGCCCTCTTTTAATATCGGTATACGCGTTGTAATAATTTTCTTTCCATTCTCTAATGTTAGTTCATAATTTACTTCTATTTGTTTCGTACGTATAATGCGAAGTAATTTACTAGTCGGAATAACTTCTAAAATATATTTTCCTATCGCCTCTTCTTTTTTATATCCGATAATACGCTCTGCACTTTTATTAAAAAGACGAACTTGTCCCTCTTGATCAATTACGATCATGCCGTCATGCGTAGAATTTAAAATTAATTCTCCTTGTTGCGTTTGTTCCTCTAACCGCCCAATTAACCCTTCCTTCTCATGCGCTAATCCTGTAACAATTTTTGCAATATCACCTGGTATAAGAAGAGTGTCTTTTTTCTTTTTTTCCAATAAAACTTTATGTACATCATCTTCACCTGTCATATCAAATATTACATCGATATGCATAGAAAGAAATGGAGTTACACTTTCTCCAATTGCAATTCCATATTCCTTAGCAATTTGTAATCCTTTTGCCAACGGATTTATATCAATAATCCCTATAATTTGAAATATATTCGAACTATATAACAGATTCAGCAGTGCGCTCCCGCCTTCACCTGCACCAACAATTAATACTTTTTGTTTCATATATTACACTTCCTCTCGAAGTAACTCTGCAAATTTTTTCACACCCTTATCTTACTCGTTCAACCCCCTCTTGACAAACCCCCTTTTCATATAACATCATTAAAATAAACAAAATAATCTGAAAAGGAGCGTTTATATGCAGCGTTACCTTGCTCTATCATTAGCACTCATCCCTATTTCATTAGCTGTGTTTGGTATAAAGTTAATGAGAGATACTGTATTCGGGATTCTATTTCCACCAATCTCTATACTGTGGTTACAATTTTTAATCGGCGCTCTCTGCTTCGGGCTCGGGTTTTATATTTTTGGTGGCTTCGTCGTACACCGAGATCGTAAACGAAATAAAGTACAAGCTCGCTTCAGAAGATAGGAATGCCCCACTATTTATAAATAAAAAAATGAGACCGTTACACGCGGTCTCATTTTTTTATCGGCAATAACGTTCTTGCCGTTTCAGGGTAATCAGTAATAATCGCCGATATATTCATATCAAAATATTTACGCATAAGCGTTTCTTCATTAATTGTATAAGGACGAACCTCTACACCACTTTCCATAGTTAGTTCAGCAATAGCATCTTGAAGGTAACGATAATTCGGATGTACTGCTGTAGCCCCCATTTTTTTCGCGTATGCCCACGGACTATGCAAACCTTCGCGATATAAAATTGCAGTTTGAATATCAGGAGCCATCATATGGCACCGTTTCATACTGTAGTGATTAAACGAAGAAAATACAACGCGATCCTCTAAACTAAATTTCCGTACAAGCGTTATAACTTCTTCCTCTAAACCTCTATATGGAATTTTATTATTTTTAAGTTCAATATTAAGTAGCAAACTCGTTTGTTCAAGCCACTCTAATACCTCTTCTAAAAGTGGTATTTTACAAAAACCTACTTTATCACCAAATTTATAACTTGCATCTAACTTACATAAGTCCTCATATACATAATTCCGAACCGCACCTTTTCCATTTGTAGTCCGGTCCACCGTTTCATCATGAATGACGACAACTTTTCCATCTTTCGTTAATTGAACATCAAGTTCAATTCCATCCGCTCTAAAAGACTCAGCCGCTTCAAATGAAAGCATTGTATTTTCTGGGTACGTTCCAGCCGCACCACGATGCGCAAATATAAGAGTCATCCTCACTCCCCCAATCTTATGCTATACTATACGAAAAAGGAGGTACTTCTATGAGACCATTGCAAATTTCTCCAGATACTGCATTCCGCTTATCAAAAGCACTAGGTGTTCCACTTGAACAACTCATGCATATGCCGCAACACATTTTAATTCAAAAGCTAGTTGAATTAGAAAAACAAAATAAAGACGAAGAATAATACAGTCCTGTTTTGCAGGGCTTTTTATTATTTTCTATTATATCACGGATGACTTCCCTGCTAAAATCCTTTAACAGATGTGCTACGATGCGATTTAGCCGTTCCTTTATTATTTTTGTTACAAATCATAAAGAAAGCAGACTATTTATTTATAAGCCCCCATTGCGTCCTTAAACACGATCATAAAAAACTAGAAGCCCTTTATATTATTTTTTATTGAACGTGCGGAGCATCCCCTGATTCGTATAGTTCTTTCGCTTTTTCCTCCCCGAATGTAGTTAAAATATAATGTTGCTCTTCTACCGCATCCATCGCTCTAGTTGCTTTACAAACGTTATCTTCTTGAACATCCGAGAAATAATTGTGATCTTCTACAATTTTACTAAAATCTTTTTGTGCCCATCTATTAGCAATTGCTAATAGCTCATTTTTCTTCGAAAAGCTACTCTTATTTATGATTTCTTTTAATTTTTTAGCATTATTTTGAATCATTGGGATAGAGCCCGATTTTCGTTCTGCCACCACTTTTTGATGAGTCATGCGATGCATCGCTGTAATGACTTCTCTTTCAGTAGAATTTTCAGTAACATACACATCAACAAAGACCCCATCTACCTCTCTACCTACTATTGTTTGGTCTTCTTTTTTATCTATTTGAGCGCTCACTTCTTTATCTACTGGATTATCGGCAAGTTCTAACATCCCAAATGTAACTGCAATAGCAAGAACTCCCATAGCTGCTACTATTCCTAGCCAAGTTGAAATTTTATTTTTCATTCCCCTTCCCCCTATCTATATCTATTTAATTGTCTTATAAAAAAACTCACTTACATGTAATATTACTAAAAATAGGTTTTATTTTCCATAATATCAAATAATCTCTTTTTCTAAACAAAATAAAAAAACCAACGAATTATAACATTCATTGGTCTTTCATTAAAAAGTTTATTAGTTTTAAAATTACTGTCGAGTATAGAGTTCCAGCATGCATCGGTTTTACTAAAACAAAAACCCTTTTCTACTTCTACTCTCAGCTAGCTTTATGTTCAAGTCTCAGCTTATCCGCAACCATTGCGATAAACTCAGAATTCGTAGGTTTTGCTTTTGACATGGACACTGTATAACCGAATAAGGACGAAATAGAATCAATATTCCCACGGCTCCACGCTACTTCAATCGCGTGACGAATTGCGCGCTCCACACGGCTTGCTGTTGTATTATATTTCTTTGCGATATCTGGATACAATACTTTCGTAATCGATCCTAATAATTCGATATCGTTGTATACCATGGAGATTGCTTCTCGTAAATACATATATCCTTTAATATGAGCGGGTACACCAATTTCATGAATGATACTCGTAATACTCGCATCTAAGTTTTTCGGTTTTCCATCTACTGTTGTTGCTGATCGGAATGATGGTAGTGGACGTTTAATCATAGCGTTTGCTTTACCACTCACTTGACGAATATGACTCGTTAAATTCTCCATATCAAATGGTTTTAATATGAAATATGAGGCACCTAAGTCAACTGCTTTTTTCGTCACATCTTCTTGCCCGAATGCTGTCAACATAATTACGCTAGGCTGTTTTAACCTTTCAATATGTCGCATTTTTTCCAATACAGCTAAACCATCTAAGTGTGGCATAATAATGTCTAAAACGAGTACATCAGGTTGCTTATCTGCTAATAAGTTTAAACACTCTTGACCATTATAAGCAGTACCGATTACTTCCATATCATCTTGAGCAGCTACATAGCTCTCTAACATTGATACTAGTTCTTTATTATCATCCACAAGACATACTTTAATTTTCTCCACAGCTTTTCCTCCCTTACCGAATCGATTCTCCGACATGTGTATCCTTCTAGGCTACATGAATTGTTCGACAATTGTGTGAAAATTCCCTTTTAAAGTTTCTTACTTTCCGATAAAATCACAAAAAAATATGTTTATCGTTCATTTATTCCCTTTCGCAACACATTCCATCATAGAAATACAACGAAACGTTCAACCCTTTTCTTTTATTTTACAACAAAAAACACCTCTTGCGGAGCTTTTACAAAATTTCAACGAATTTTTCAACAGAAAAAGCGAGCTAATATATATATTAGCTCGCTTTTTTCTCTTGATCATAAATATTAATTCCAGCTTGATGTAACATCCATTCAATATGAACACCATATCCTGATGTTGGATCATTTACAAATACATGCGTAACAGCACCAATTACTTTTCCATTTTGTACAATTGGACTTCCGCTCATCCCTTGTACGATACCGCCCGTTTTCGCTAATAGACGTTTATCTGTTACTTTTATTACCATACCCTTTGTGGCTGGGAATTTTTGTTGCACTGTACTAACAACTTCAATATCAAACGCTTCTACTTTATCTTGATCAATAACTGTTAATATTTTTGCCGGTCCTTCTTTTACTTGATGAGATAATGCGATAGGCATCGCTTTATCCATTATACCGTTTTTCATATTCGTATTTAATTTGCCAAAAATACCATATGGACTATTAATTGTAATATTGCCAATCACTTCACGATCTGGTGAGAATCTTGCTAATTTCTCCCCTGGATTCCCATGACTACCTCTTTCAATTGATGTGACTGTCGAGCGCATAATTTGTCCATCTTCGACTTGAATCGGCTTTTTCGTATCATTATCAGAAATAACATGACCAAGTGCCCCGTATTTCATAGAATCTGGATGAACAAATGTCATCGTTCCAATTCCAGCTGCCGAATCACGGATATACAAGCCAATTCGATAAGACGATTCACCGTTGTCTTTTTGTGGAGTTAGCTTCGTACGAATATATTTTCCATCTCTTAACAATACAAGATTAAGCGGTTCACCTGTTTCTCCACTATTATGAATAAACGGTGCTACATCACTCATTCTTTCAATTGTTTTACCATTAATTTCAGTAATCATATCTCCAATTTGTACACCTGCTGTTTCACCAGGAGATATTTTACCCTTTTCAGTTTGAATTAAATGATGGCCTACAACAAGTACACCTTTTGTATTTAATTTCACACCAATTGATTGTCCACCTGGAATTACTTTAAAATCTTTTAACACTTTCACATTTACTTTTTTCACTGGAAAACCAGCAAGCTGAAATACCATATCAGCTTCACCATTTTGATGAGAATTTACCATAAGTCCTTGTTTTTGTTCATTCGAACTCACTGTAAATACATGACGATTTGTGGATGAAGCTTTGAAAACTGGTAATGATGATATTTCTGATTGTTGTCCTTCAAAAACAACAAGTTGTTTCGGTGATGAAATAAACGTTCGAAGCGGTTTAAAACATCCAATAAAAACTAAAGAAACAAGGAGACAAAGACCTATTATTTTTCGAAATTTTTCTAATTTCAACTTGTTCACTCTCCTCGCTCCTACCCCACATTCAGCCTCTTGGCTTCACTTTTTAATCTCTCCTTGCAGTGCATTATTTATAACCGGAAGAATTAAGAAATCGTCATTTGAGAAAAAAAGCTATCCATTACTGGATAGCCTCTGCTGTCTGTTTAAAATGATGCGCTTGCGTAAGTAATTCTTTCGCATGCTCTGTCGTTAAATCTGTGATTTCTACACCAGAAATCATTCGAGCTATTTCTGTTACTTTATCCTCCATAGTTAAAACAGTAACTGATGTAATTGTCCGATCATTCGCTACTTGTTTTCGAATAAATAAATGTGAATCCGCCATTGAAGCTACTTGAGGTAAGTGCGTAATACAAAGTACTTGCGAGTTTACTGATACTCGATAAATTTTTTCCGCAATAGCCTGTGCGACTCGGCCACTTACACCCGTATCCACTTCATCAAAAATAACAGATGCAACCCCTTGATGCTTAGAAAAAATGCTTTTTAAAGCTAAAATAATACGAGATAACTCTCCGCCAGAAGCAACCTTTGAAAGTGGTTTTAGCGGCTCTCCTGGGTTCGTTGAAATATAAAATTCCACATGATCGTAACCATCCACCGTAAGTCTTACCGGTGCACCTTCCACAAGGGGTTCTTCTGCATTTCCTGCTCTCTTCATAATTCGCACTTCAAATTTCGTTTTTTCCATATATAATTCTTTTAATTCCTGATGAATTGCATTTGTAAGATGTTCTGCAAGCTCATGACGCATATTACTTAACAACGTTGCTTCTTTCAGAATAACACTCTCTAATTCCTTCAACTGTTTCTTCGTCGTTTCAATATGAACGTCTTTATTTTCAATTGTAAAAATTTCCTGTTCAATTTTATCTGCATACGCTAAAATCTCTTCTACAGTATTTCCATATTTTCTCTTTAGCATACGAATTTCATTCAAACGTGTTTCGATTTCATCTAAACGATTTGGATCATATTCCATCATATCGAGCTTTTCTCTCAGTTGATAGGCAACCTCTTCTAATAAGTAATAGCTATTTGCAATTGAATCATAATTCTCTTGATACATTTCATCTAAATGTGTAATACTTTCCATTTGTCCCATTGCACTTCTTACATTATCTAACCCTTGTCCGTCGGCACTTAACGAACGATATGCATCACCTAACGCTTTATAAATCTTTTCAAAATTAGAAATTTGCAATCGTTCCTCAGTTAATTCATTTTCTTCATCCATCTTTAAATCTGCCTTGCGAATTTCTTCATGCTGAAATTGAATTAAATCTAAGCGATGTGCCATTTGTTGTTCATTTTCACTTAACGATTTCAATTGTTTTTTTAATTTTTCATAGTCAGCGTATACATTTTGATATATGTCTAATTGTTTAACGATTCGATCCCCATCAAAGTGATCAAGCATAAACAGATGTCGTTCTTCATTCATTAAATCTTGTGTTTCGTGCTGTCCATGAATATCAACAAGTGATTTCCCAATTTCTTTTAATATGCTAAGTGTAACAAGCTTCCCATTTACACGACATACACTCTTTCCGTTCGCAGCAATATCACGCTTTAAAATAATCATGCCATCTTCTATTTCTATATCTAACTCTTCTGCCTTTTCAATACATGGATGCTTCTCATCTTCAACATAAAATAGCCCTTCAATCTCAGCCTTTTCTGTTCCATATCGAACAAATTCTGCTGATCCACGGCCACCTACAAGTAAACTAATCGCATCAATAATAATCGATTTTCCGGCCCCTGTTTCACCGCTTAAAACCGTTAAACCTTTTTGAAAAGAAATATTTAATGCTTCAATAATAGCAAAGTTTCTAATCGATAATTCCGATAACAATGCCCCATTCACCTCGTTATAAAATAATCCCTTACTAAAGGATTTTCTCAGTTCTTCATTCAAATAATCATGTTATATATTTGTATGTATATACTCTTCTAACCCGCTTCATTGTACCAAACATTTGTTTTACGGGTCAATCCATCTATTTTCTAACTTTATGCAAACAAAATATTATATTACAATTGAAAATTCATATTTTTAACCAATAAAAATATCTTGTTCACTTTCCACTTTACGATGGAAAGCAAACAAGATTTTTTGTTACAACATATTTAAGAAACGATCAGAGACAACACCTGTATCGTCAGGTGTACGGCAAATAATTAAGCAAGTATCATCACCACAGATGGTTCCGATGATCTCATCCCACTCTAAACGATCAATAAGTGCTCCAAGTGAATGAGCGTTACCAGGCAATGTTTTTAGCACAAGCATATGTCCTGCCGTGTCTAATTTTACAAATGAATCCACTAGATTTCGTTTTAATTTTTGTAACGGGTTAAATCGTTGATCTGCTGGCAAGCTATATTTATAGCGCCCATCATGTAATGGCACCTTCACTAAGTGCAGTTCTTTAATATCGCGCGATACTGTTGCTTGCGTTACATTAAATCCCTCATTACGTAAAATATCAACTAATTCATCTTGTGTTTCAATTTCTTTGTTTGCAATAATTTCCCTGATTTTAATATGGCGCTGACCTTTATTCATACATTTGCACCTCACACTATCTCTTACCATAGTTTAAACATTGGTATACTTCACTTATTTATGTTAACTTATAATTCGTTTCTTGTACACAATTGTTTTTACAATCATTATACAATTACAGCAAAAAGAGGAACAACATATGTTATTCCCCTTTCCCTTTTTGTTTTAGAACGTCATGCGCTTCTGTAACAACTTGCTCTATAGAAATCGGAGAATGATTTTCGCCATTCTCACGTTCACCATGCCATTTCAGATGAATTAAAAATTCAATATTACCGTCTCCACCCGTAATTGGTGAAAATGTTAAACCTTCCACATCATAGCCTTCTTTTAAAGCAAACTCGACAATCATTTCTACAACAGCTTCATGTACTTTTCTATCACGAACGATACCTTTTTTCCCAACTTGCTCTCTTCCAGCTTCAAACTGTGGTTTAATTAACGCCGCTACATCTCCGTTAGGCATAAGCATTGTTTTTAAAACTGGCAGTATAAGCTTTAATGATATAAATGAAACATCAATACTTGCAAATTGAGGTAAACCACGTTCTAAGTCTGCTGGTGTCACGTAACGGAAATTTGTTCGTTCCATTACAACAACACGCTCATCTTGACGTAATTTCCACGCTAGTTGATTGTATCCTACATCTAATGCATAAGATAATTTCGCTCCATTTTGAAGCGCACAATCTGTAAAGCCACCAGTTGATGAACCAATATCTATCATAACTTTATCTTGTAAATCAAGATGAAATGTCTCTAATGCCTTTTCAAGTTTATAACCACCACGACTTACATACGGCATAACTTGTCCCTTCACCGTAATCTCAGTATCTTGCGAGATTTTCTCTCCTGGCTTATCAAGTCTCATTTCATTTGCATATACGAGTCCCGCCATAATGGCGCGCTTTGCTTTCTCACGCGTTTCTATAAGTCCTCGCTCTACTAATAGTACATCTACTCTTTCTTTTTTTACGCTCATTTGTTACGCCCTTTTTTGTTTTGATGGAATCATTGTATGAATACGGTCTACGACAGCATCTGTCGTTAAACCAATTTCTTCTAATAATTTTGTTACACTTCCGTGCTCTATGAAGCGGTCTGGAATACCCATTCGTTCAACTAATGCACTATGGTAACCATTTTCAGATGCAAATTCAACTACTCCTGTTCCAAAACCACCAATTAAACAAGCTTCTTCAATCGTTAAAATCGGTATATTCTTTCCTAGAAGATCATGTAAATATGCTTCATCCATTGGTTTAATAAAGCGAGCATTCACTACTTTCACTGAAACTCCAGCTTTTTCAAGACGCTCAGCGGCTTCCATCGCCATTGGTATTGTCGTACCAAACGTTAAAATAGCTGCTTGTGTACCCTCTTTTAACGTCTCCCACGTACCGATCGGAATCGCCTTTAATTCTTCATCCATATGAACGCCAAGTCCATTACCGCGCGCATAACGCAATGCGATTGGTCCATCTTCATATTGCATCGCCGTATAAACTAAATGTTGCCCTTCATTTTCATCTTTCGGCATCATAAGCACCATATTTGGCAAGTGACGTAAGAATGAGATATCAAATACGCCTTGATGCGTTTCACCATCTGCTCCTACTAATCCTGAGCGATCTATTCCAATGAAAACATTTAAATTTTGGCGGCATATATCATGAACAACTTGGTCATATGCTCTTTGTAGAAATGTCGAATAAATTGCTAAGAATGGCTTCATTCCTTGCGTTGCCATACCTGCTGCCATCGTTGTAGCATGCTGTTCTGCAATACCTACATCAATCATACGATTTGGGAATTCTTTTTGGAATTTCTCAAGTTTTGATCCAACAGGCATTGCAGGTGTAATTGCTACGATACGCTCATCCGCTCTCGCTAGCTTAAGTACTGTTTCACTAACAACAGCACTCCATGCTGGTGCAACTTCTTTCGGCTTAACAAAGTCACCTGATTCAATTTTATAAGGTCCTGTTCCATGCCAAGTTCCAATAACGTCACTCTCGGCCGGTTTATAACCTTTTCCTTTTTTCGTAATAACGTGAACAAGCACTGGGCCTTTTGTTTTCTTTGCATATTGCAACGTTTCGAATAGCTTTTCATAATCATGCCCATCGACTGGACCTAAATATGTAAAGCCTAACTCTTCGAAAAAGACACCAGATACTAGTAAATATTTAAGACTATCTTTTATTTTCTCTGCTGTCGCAGCCACTTTCCCGCCAACTGCTGGGATTTTCTTTAATATATACTCTAATTCATCTTTTACCCAGTGATATTTTCCTGCGGTACGTAAACGACCAAGTACATTATGGAGCGCACCAACGTTTGGTGCAATTGACATTTCATTATCATTCAAAATAACAATCATATCTGTCTTTTCATGTCCAATATGGTTCAATGCCTCTAAAGCCATTCCGCCTGTTAAAGCACCATCTCCAATAATTGGTATAACATATTCTTTCGTTTTCTTTAAATCACGTGCCAGAGCCATTCCCATTGCAGCCGATAACGATGTCGAGCTATGACCAGTTTCCCATACGTCGTGCTCACTCTCACAACGTTTCGGAAAACCACATAGGCCTTGATATTGCCTTAATGTACCAAACTCTTTCGCGCGTCCAGTTAAAATTTTATGTACATAGGATTGATGTCCTACATCCCATAAAAATTTATCTTGCGGGCTATCAAATAATTTATGCAGAGCAATTGTGAGTTCTACTACACCTAAATTAGGCGCAATATGTCCACCTGTTTGAGAGAGCTCTTCAATTAAAAACTTACGAATATCCTCACTCAATCCCTCTAGTTCACTGATAGACATATCTTTCAAAAAACTAGGGTTTTGAATTTGCGTTAGATCCACATGGATCACTCACTTTCATTTCATAATCTGTCAACATGTCAAATATTATAAAAAACATTTACACAAAACAAGAAATTCTCTTTTCTATTTTTCGTCTTGTCCCGCTATTAACCAGTCTATTGCGCCCTAATCCTATTATAAACCATATTTCTTTAGGCGATGAAAAAAATAGCCGCTAACACGAAGTGATAACGGCAATGTAATCTACATATATTTTTGCCAATAACAAGAAAAGAAAAACCTTTTCCTACAGTTATATCATAAAATGATAAATGACTCAACAAATGAAAACGCTGTTATATTAGTTATTACGTTTTGCAATTAAATCGCAAATAGATAGTAAATATTCATCTTGTAATTGCAAGGAGCTAATCGCACCTTTTGCTTCTGCAATTGTTTCTTCTAAAATATCCTTTGCTCTATCTACAGTAAACAACGTCGTATATGTACTCTTTTCGTTAGAAAGATCACTACCAATCGGTTTCCCAATCTCTTCTTCGGTTCCTTCGACATCTAAAATATCATCTCGAATTTGGAAAGCTAGACCGATATATTTGGCAAACGTAAGCAACTTTTCTTCTTGCTCTTCTGTCGCATCAGAAAGTATCGCACCCGCAAGCACAGCAAATTCAAGCAGTTTTCCCGTCTTATGTTTATGGATGTACTCCAATTCATCAATCGTAAGGCGTTTCCCTTCAGCTTCCATATCTGCCACTTGTCCGCCAACCATTCCTTCTGGTCCTGCTGCTTTTGCAAGTTCAAGTACAAGTCTTACTTTTTTTTCGGCAGAAATTTCTTTTTGCTCATATGCCATAATTACTTGAAAAGCATACGTCAATAAGCCATCTCCTGCTAAAACTGCCATCGCTTCACCAAATACTTTGTGATTTGTGGGTTTTCCTCTTCTTAAATCATCATCATCCATACAAGGTAAATCATCATGAACTAAAGAATATGTATGAATCATTTCAAGAGCACAAGCTGCACCTACTCCAAGATTTCTTTCTTTCCCAAACGCTTGTAATGTTGCAAACAAAAGTAACGGGCGGAGACGTTTTCCACCCGCTTCCAAAGAATATGCCATCGCTTCACGAAGTACATTTGGACATTGTAATTCATTTGCATAGCTTACAAGTTTCTCTTCTACGAAAGTTTTACTTTCTTTCAAAAAAGTATCAAAAGCAATCGTCACTATGCTTCATCTCCTACAGCAGTAAACGGTTCAAGCTCTCCATCTTCCCCAAGAATAACTGCCATTTGTTCTTGTACATTCTTCAACTTCTCATCACAAAGCTTAGATAATTCCATGCCCTCTTTAAAATAAGAAATCGCTTCTTCTAACGGTACGTCACCTTGTTCTAGCTTAGAAACAAGATGCTCAAGTTGCGAAATTGCCTCTTCAAAGCTTAATTTATTTTCCATTATTCAATTCACGCTCCTCTATGCCTGATACGCTACAATCTAGTATTCCATCTTGTAATTGAACTGAAACAGCATCTCCAAGGCTTACATCTTTCACACTTTTTAACACTTGCTTCTCTTCATCATATACAAGCCCGTACCCTCTCATCATTACTTTAAGCGGACTTAACGCTTCAAGTTTTTGAGCAGCTCTTACAAAGGCAAATTCTTTCGTTTGAAGTAACGTTTGCATTTCACGTTGTAATTGCTTTTGCAACGTTTCAACAGCTACCTTTGTTTGCATAATTTTTTGAGATGGGTGGTGCTTCTCTAAATAAAATGAAAGTTGCTTTAACTGATTCACCTTTTTATCAATATAGCGCTCTTTCGCTAAAACAAGCTGTTCTAGCGCTCTATCTAATTGCTCTTCCTTTTGCTCATATACTTGTCTTGGATAACGGAACGCATACGATTTTTGCAACACTTGTAGTTTTTCTTCTTTTTTATGTACTAACTCTCTCATCGCTCTTTGCAATCTCAGAGTTCTTTGCAATACCTTTTCTTGTAACTCTATAATGTTAGGTGCTGCCAGCTCAGCTGCTGCAGTCGGTGTTGGCGCGCGTAAATCTGCAACAAAATCTGCGATTGTAAAATCCGTTTCATGGCCTACTGCCGAAATAATAGGAATTTCACTCTTAAAGATTGCTCTTGCAACCATTTCCTCATTGAAAGCCCATAATTCCTCAATAGAACCTCCACCACGGCCAACGATTAGTACATCTATCTCTCCCATTTCATTCGCTGTACGAATCGCTTGTACAATCGAGGGAGCCGCTGACTCCCCTTGTACAAGTACCGGAAATACAATAACATTCCCAATTGGATAACGACGTTTAATCGTTGTTATAATATCACGAATCGCTGCTCCTGTTGGCGACGTAATCACACCTATTGTTTTAGCGTAAGGAGGAATTGCTTTTTTATAAACTTGAGAAAAAAGTCCTTCTTCTTCTAAACGAACTTTTAACTGTTCGTACGCTAAATGTAAATTTCCGACTCCGTCAGGCTGCATGTCTTGAATATAAATTTGATAAGAACCACTCGCCTCGTAAACAGAGATTTTCCCTTTCACGAGTACCTTCATCCCATTTTCAGGTTTGAATTTAATATTACGATTATGACCCGCAAACATAACCGCTGCGATTCTTGCATTTTCATCTTTCAATGTAAAATACATGTGGCCACGGCTATGATTTTTAAAGTTGGAAATTTCACCTTTTAACCAAACAGACTGCAAATGCGGATCATATTCTATTTTTGTTTTTATATAGCGTGTTAACGCTGTAACGGTTAAATATTGCTTCTCCATTTCTCTCTCCTCATAGCCGACTCAAATTATTTACAAACGACACCTGCACGTTTGGCAGATTCAACAGTATTATGAAGAAGCATTGTGATTGTCATTGGACCAACACCCTTTGGCACAGGTGTAATGTAACCCGCAACATTTAACACGTTGTCAAAATCAACATCACCACAAAGTTTCCCTGTTTCTAAACGGTTTACACCAACGTCAATTACAACCGCTCCTTCTTTAATATAATCCGCTGTTATCATTTTAGGTCGTCCAACAGCTACGATTAAAATATCCGCTAACTTCGATAACTCTTTCATATTTTGCGTCTTAGAATGACAATATGTGACAGTTGCATTTTCATTTAAGAACAATTGTCCCACTGGTTTACCGACAATATTACTTCTTCCAATTACTACTACATGTTTTCCAGAAATATCAAGATTCGTTTCTTTTACTAATTCTACAATACCGTGCGGTGTACATGGAAGGAATGTATCTTGTCCCGTCATCATACGTCCCACGCTAATTGGGTGAAATCCATCTACATCCTTTTCTGGTGAAATTCTTTCAATGATAGCTTTTTCTTCAATATGTTTCGGTAAAGGTAATTGCACTAATATGCCATTAATACGGTCATCGCCATTTAAGCGATCGATTTCAGCAAGCAAGCGTTCCTCAGTAATTGTTTCAGGAAGTTCAATTAGCTCTGAGTAAATCCCTACTTGTTCACAGCCTTTTTCTTTTCCTTTTACATAAGAACGAGATGCTGGATCTTCTCCAACTAAAATAACTGCTAATCCTGGTACAATCCCTTGCTCTTTCAACTTCACAACTTCTTCTGTTAATTGTGCTCGTTTTTTCTCCGCAACTTCATTTCCTTTGATGATTACTGCTACCATTTTAAGATTCCCCCTTAAAGAATTTACAGTGTATCTTTTATATTAGATAAAACGCCGTTAATAAAACGACGAGATTCCTCATCCCCAAATGTTTTAGCAATTTCAATTGCTTCGTTAATTGTTACGTTGTGTGGAATTTCTTCCATGTATTTCATTTCATACACAGCTACACGTAAAATACTGCGATCAACAATACTAATACGCTCAAGCTTCCACTTTTTTAAGTTTTGACGAATCGCTTCATCGATTGCTTCTTTATTTTCTACAAAACCCACTACAAGTGACTCTAGAAACTCATTTGTTTCTTCGCCTTCATCTAGCGTGTTTTCCACTGCTACTTTCGGTTCTAATTCACCTGTAATATCCATTTGGTATAATGCTTGCATTGCTCTTTCTCTAGCCGTCCTACGTTTCATTGTAACTCTCCTTTATGCTTCAAGTCTTTCCTTATACTTTGTTATATTATTATAATTTATAAGCCGTCAATTCACTTACTCTTACAGTTTTCATTGATTTTCCAACCTTATAATACAATGATAATAACACAATTTATCGTTTCACACACGGGTTACAAGGCTGAAAAATAATAAAAAGATTAACTTCAAGTTCCATATCTTATCACAATGTACGTTTTTTGGAAAAACGACACATTTTCTTTTTTATTTCTTATTTTTTGAAATAGTATAATAATTAGAGGATTGTAATTTGTGAAGAAATGAAACGATAAAAAAGATGCCTATGTTACTAGGCACCTTTTCATTCTTACACTGGTTCGATTTCTGTTTTTTGTGTTTCGAATGTTACGCCAACGATGTGAACATTCACTTCTTTTGGCTCAAGTCCTGTCATTGTAAAGAGCGCTTGGCGAATATTGTCTTGAATCTTTTGAGCAACAACTGGAATTGCTACACCAAAATACATTACAACATAAAGGTCAACGATAATATCTTCGTTTGCTAATTCAACCTTTACACCTTTACCATGATTTTTCTTACCTAACTTCTCAACAACATCTGTAGCAAAATTACCGCGCATTGCCGCTACACCTTCTACTTCAGCAGCTGCAATACCTGCAATTACTTCAATTACTTCTGGTGCAATTTCTACTTTACCAAGAGTTGTATCTTGACCCATATCTAACATATGTTCAGCCATGAAAAAAACCTCCTTTAATGTATCACTGCGTCACAAGTTCATGCTCTTCCAAAAATTTCGTATTAAACTCACCTTTTACAAAATCAGGATGATCTAGCAATTGCAAATGGAACGGGATTGTTGTATGTACGCCTTCAATGACAAATTCACTAAGTGCGCGCTTCATTTTTGCAATTGCCTCTTCACGTGTTTTTCCGTGAACAATTAATTTAGCAACCATCGAATCATAGAAAGGTGGGATTGAATATCCCGGATATACAGCTGAATCGACGCGAATACCAAATCCTCCTGGTGGTAAGTACATTTCTACTTTACCTGGAGATGGCATGAATTTTTTGGCAGGGTTTTCCGCATTAATTCGACATTCAATTGCCCAACCATTAAATTGTACTTCTTCTTGCTGTAACGATAACTTTTCTCCTGAAGCAACAAGAATTTGTTCTTTAATTAAGTCGATTCCCGTTACCATTTCAGTAACTGGATGCTCAACCTGAATTCTCGTATTCATCTCCATGAAATAAAAGGTTTTCGTTTTATATTCATAAATAAACTCAACCGTACCAGCACCTGTATAATCAACCGCTACCGCCGCTTTAACTGCCGCTTCACCCATCTGCTTGCGAATATCTTCATCAAGTGCAGGTGATGGACTTTCTTCTAATAGTTTTTGCAAACGGCGCTGAATTGTACAATCACGCTCTCCTAAATGAATGGCATTTCCGTGTGTATCTGCCATTATTTGAATCTCAACATGGCGGAAATCTTCAACGTACTTTTCTAAGTATACACCAGGGTTCCCAAAAGCGGTACTAGCTTCTTGCTGTGTAATTTGAATTCCTTTTATAAGCTCTTCTTCATGGCGTGCAACACGAATACCTTTTCCGCCGCCACCTGCAGTCGCTTTAATAATGACTGGATATCCAATTTGATTAGCAAGCTCGATCGCTTCTTCGGTATTTTTAATAATCCCTTGTGAACCTGGTACAATCGGAACCCCTGCTTCTTTCATTGTATCACGAGCAACGTCTTTTGTGCCCATCTTTGAAATAGCTTCTGGACTTGGACCGATAAAAATCAAGTTACATTCACGGCATAACTCTGCGAAATCTGCATTCTCTGCTAAAAATCCGTATCCCGGATGAATAGCATCGCAGCCTGTTAACTTCGCAACGCTAATAATATTCGTCAAATTTAAATAGCTTTCTTTCGAAATCGTTGGTCCTACACAATACGCCTCATCTGCAATCTGTACGTGAAGTGACTCTTTATCTGCTTCTGAATAAATTGCAACTGTTTCAATGTCCATTTCTTTACAAGCACGAATAATTCGTACAGCAATTTCCCCACGATTGGCTATTAATACTTTTTTTATCATCACAAAGACTCCCTTATTACGCTTTTACAAGAAATAGCGGTTGTCCATACTCAACAAGCTGTCCGTTATTAACAAGAATTTCAACAATTTCGCCCTCTACATCAGCATCAATTTCGTTAAATAACTTCATAGCCTCGACAATACATACGATAGAATCTTTCGATACTCTATCCCCAATACTTACATATGGAGGTGTATCAGGTGAAGATGAAGAATAGAATGTACCTACCATTGGTGAGGTAATCTTATGTAGGTTTTCATCTTGAACAGTTTTCTTCTCTTCTTGCTTCGGTGCTTCTGCTTGCGCTGCTGCTACTGTCGTTTCAACTTCAACAGGCGCTACTGGTTGCATAGCTTGTTTTGCTGCAGGTGCTTGCACAGCAACAACTTCATTACCACGCTTTTTCATTTTGATTGTTGTACCGTCTTTTTTGTATTCAAATTCATCAATATTAGAGCTATCAATTAATTTAATTAATTCACGAACTTCTTGAATTTTAAACATGTAAAATCCACTCCCATACTCTTGTTTGTCCCGTTTTTACAGATTCTCGTCACAAAACTAGATTGACTGTAAAAATACGATGTATTCTATTAGAAAATATATTTCATTAACTAATAGAAATATTTACTATTTCCATCTTACGATAAATTTTTTAAACATTCCAATTTATATTTCTTTATAATAAATCGAAACTCCTGTAAAAAATATTATTCCAATAAAAAATTATTACCTAGTAATAATACCAAGTTTCACACGAAATTGGCAAGACCACTTCAAAAAAAAACATTGACTACTTTTGCAAAACGTTACATAGCAAACACGCCATTCCCTCTCCACTCTTCACCACATCTATATTCAATAACATATTTTTACCAAATATTAATTTTTGTTTACACGCCGTTCATCATTCCTTCATATAAGAATAGTATGTTCAAAGTGTAGAAAATATATTGTGCTGAGGTGTGGAAATATGATATGGCTCATCCTCTTTTTACCTGCCGTAATCGTTTGGGCATGTGTTCTTTGCATCCACGTCAAATCCGGAAAAAGTAATCATCAGTACCATGAACCATTAATCTTTTACTCACAACGTGTTTCTCCATTCCGAGTTGAACATAGTAAAAATAACTACAAAGACAAAATAGAAAAAAGCTATCGAAAATGATAGCTTTTTTCTATTCACACGTACTTACATACTCTATTCCACTATTTGCATACCCTTTGCTTAGTAAAAGGTAATAATCCGCAGGGAAACCCCCTACGGATTAAAGTTTCACTTATTTCGCTGGTGGATCAAATTTCACACCTACATCTTTTGATCCGCCTTCACTTCTTACAAGTTGAATAATTTTATTTGCTTCTTTCTGTGAATGTTTTGCCGCTTTAACCGTTACTCTAATATCTGTACCATCAGCTCTTACAAGAGCATCTGGATATCCTCCTTGAGATTTAATTACTGTCTCAAGTAATTCTTGCTTCGTTTCCATTGTAGTGATTGCATCAAAGTTATCTTTCGCTTTACTCTTTTCTGTTGCTGAAGATTTCGAAGAATTCATCACTTCTTGTAATTTTGCTTTCGCTTCACTACGTTGATCTTCCATTTGCATACGTAAGGCTGTGAAATTCTCATCACTTGATTGAACTGATACATTACCCTCTTTTTTACTTGTTTCTTTTTTAGTATTTTCTTTTTTGTCTGTTTCTTTATTTGTTGTTTCCTTGCTTGTATTTTCTTTTTTCGGGGTTTCTTTAGGTGCTTCGTTTGTTACTGCTTTATCAGTACCTTGTTTTTCTTGTCCAATCTTTTCACCTGTTGCCGGCGATGCTGTATTCATTTTGTCAGGAGTTGTCACGTAATACACAGATAGTACAACAACTAAACTTAACATCGTTAATAGCCAAACTGTTTGTTTTTTTAACACTTTATTTCCTCCCTATCAATTTTTCGGTGAAACTGAAACGCGATGGGCTGGTACATCTAGCAGCCTTATCACAGCTTCTTTTACCATTGCTTTAACTTGTATATTATCCACTCCCTTTGCTACGACAAGAACACCACGTACTTTCGGCTTCTCTGTTCGTAAAACAACAGGAGTTTCTTTATCCCCTTCACGTA
The DNA here is from genome assembly GCF_038006965.1 of Bacillus sp. FSL K6-1338. Lineage (NCBI taxonomy): Bacteria > Bacillati > Bacillota > Bacilli > Caryophanales > Bacillaceae > Bacillus > Bacillus sp. FSL K6-1338. Next base: position 4,046,637 of record NZ_JBBOWI010000001.1, read on the forward strand.
TAATGACAGTCTTTTCATCAAGAGACTCGTCCTCTACTTCTCTCTTACCGCCTGTTTTATCTGTTTCACCTGTTGTTTGTGAGCGTTTCACTGTATTTTTTTCTAAAATTTTTTCTTCAGATGAATCTAAATTCACTTTAATCGTTACGTCTTTTACTCCTGCTATTTCTTCTAAAGCAGCTTTTAATTCTTGTTCATACGCTTTTTCATATTTTTCTACATTTGACATACTATCATTATTTTTTTGTCCGAAAGTTGGTAAGTCTTTTTCTTGGTTTTGAGTTTTTTGTTCTTTAAATACAGGTACTTCTTCTTTTTTACTTGAAAATAGACTACTAGAAAACATAAGCAAAATTCCAAGTATGAGTAGGACAAGTAAAAACTTAGGTGTTACCTTTTTACCCTTCTCGTTGCTTTCTTTTTGATCCCCATTCAATAAGTTTCGAAAAAATGAGAACTTCGAATTTTTATCTTTATTGTCCATTTACTCTACCTGTCCTCCCTTCCATTTGAACTTGGATTTGTTTACCCTCTAGTTGCCACCTGCTTGAAAAGAAATCTTTCATTTCCACATTCGTTTCTTCCACTTTTTTTGGAGGCTCTTTCGTATTAATTTCAATTGGCTTTACTGTTTCGATTGCATCATTTTTACTGCGTTCTTTTTCTTTCAACGTCACAACAACAGATTGAATATCTTTCGCCGACTTTACTTCTTCTGTATTTTCTGCTGCGACTATTTGTATTTCAGAGACAGTCATACCATACTTTTTCTCAAACTCTTTTCCTACTTCTTTTTTCATTTTGGTAGCCATCTCTTCTAAACTATATGCACGTGTTAGAGCTTGTATTTCTTTTTTCTTCGAATCTATTGAATTTTTTACAGATCCTTCTGCTACGTACTTTTCTTCATTAAAATTTGCAATTACTTCATTTACATCTGTCTGCAATAATTTAAAAAGAGGCGTTAAAATTAATACAACTAACAAAAGACTTACAACAAATTTAACGTATTTTTGCAAATTCGAATTTGGAAGAATAAGATGAAGCATTGTCGCTAAGAGCAAAAAAACGATAATATTTCTAATCCACTCTGTAACAAATTGCATACTCTTCACCTCCTACCGCATCATAAGTGTAATATTCCCCGCAGCAATAATAATTGTAATACTTAAAAAGAACATAAATGATACGATAGCTAAGCAAGCAAATACGTAAATGATGCTTCGTCCAATAATGTCTAAGCATTGAATAATTGCTCCGCTGCCAACCGGTTGCAATACTGCTGCTGCGAATTTATAAATAAATGCGATACAGAAAATTTGAATCGCTGGAAAGGCAACAATTAAGCATAAAATGACGAGCCCAATAATTCCGACTGTGTTTTTCAATAATCCTGATGCGCTAATAACAGTATCTGCCGCTTCTGTAAACATCCTTCCAACTACTGGAATGAAGTTTCCTGTTACAAATTTAGCAGTTTTCACAGCTATTCCATCAGCAACAGCTGTTGCTGTTCCTTGTACAGATAATACTCCTAAAAAAATCGTTAAAAAAATACCGATAATCCCAACGCTAACATTTTGCAGAAGCTTGGACAATTTCGTCACTTTATATTGATCACTCATTGTACTTACAATACTTAATATCGTTGCCAGTAATAAAAGTGGTAGAACGATATAATTCATAAGAAGCCCACTCGTATTCATTAAGAAAATGATAACCGGATGAAAAAACGATACAGATACACCCCCCCCGCCAGTTGCTATAAGCGCCAGCAAAATTGGCAATAATGCTAATATAAAATCTACCATTGTTTGTATCGTTTCTCTTGCATATGTCATAACGACATAAAAACTATTTAAAGCAAAAATAATAAGTACCATATATACAACAGCATCAGCAATTTTACTTACGCTACTTTTTGAAAAAGCGGATTGCAGTGATTGCAACAATGCACTAAAGATTGTGAGCATAATAAGTGTGCCAAGCAGTTTTCCATTAGCTGCAAGCTCATGAAATAAATATTTTAATAACCCTATCATCCACTCTTTTAGAGAGAATTCTTTTTCTCCCTTTACAAACTCCATAAAGCTCCCTTTTTGACTCTCTGGCAAATAGCCTCCATATTTTGTAACAAGCCCGTCCCAAAATTGCTTCACATCTTCAATTCCGAGCTTATCCAATTGTTGATCAACGACGTTTGTTTCTACAGGAGAAGCTTGTACAACAACCGGTAAAGAAAAGAAAAGGAAGCAAGCAAATAGCAGCTTAGCTCCAAACCTCCTCAACATTCACTCCCCCTTATCCCGTCGGTAAAAATCCGAGAATAGTTTCAATTACAACCGTCAAAATAGGAATTGCCATAACGAGAATGAGGATTTTCCCAGCAAGTTCAATTTTCGAAGCGATGGCACCTTGACCAGCATCTTTTGTAATTTGGGCTCCAAACTCAGCAATATAAGCAATTCCAATAATCTTTAGTAACGTTTCCACATAGACGTTACTAACTTTCGCTTCACTCGCTACTCTCTCAATCATTTGTAAAATAGCATGAATTTGATCAATTAAAATAAGAAACATCACGCTACCTACGAACACAATAAATAAAGATGTAATGCTAGATTTATGCTGGTTCAAAACAGCAGCTAAAAACGTAGCAACGAGGCCTAATCCGACAATTTGTATAATTTCGATTCGAACCGCCTCCTTTACTGGAAGAGAAAGACACTTTTAATCTTGTCGAATAGCGTATTAATTAAAAATGCGACATGAAATAAAATGACGACAAAACCGACAAGGATAACCCAATTTGCAATATCCTCACGCTTCAATTCTTTTAGTACAGTATGAATGAAAGCTAAAACAATGCCGATTCCGGCGATTTGAAATATTAATCCAACATCAATGGACATCGCCTTTCTCCCCCCTATAGCAGTAAAATTACAATAAGTAGCCCTGCTAGTACCCCTAAGCTCTTGATCATTTCCTCGTATTGCAGTTGTAAAGCTTTTGCTTCCTCTTCTTCTCTCTCCAAATGTGTAATACATAAGCGAATATGTTTTTGTTGTGATTCACGATCATGTTGCCCGAGCGTTTCACCAAATTGCTGCAGTATTTCATACTCGGTTTGTTGAAACGCCGTCAACTTCCAATTCTCTTTCAAACTATCTATCCAAGCTTCCCTTACTGTTTGTTCTCCACTTTCTAGTTTTTTAGCGAAACTTTGAAAGATCCAATTTAATGGCTTCGGCATTTGTTTAACTAATCGCTCGGCAGCCTCAGATAAAGGTGTGTGTCCATACATAATTTCTGCCTCTAATGATTGAAGTGCTGATTTTAATAATCTAAGTTGCCTCGGCCTTTCACTGTATCTTTTAGCGTATGAAAACCCGAAAAAGGTGCTGACCGCAACGATTAACACTGCACCAAATATTTTCACCATACGCCCTCAGCCTTTCTATTTGATAACACTGGTTTTCCATATTTATCTTTCACCTGCATAACCGTTCCTGGACCCCTCGCTTTTGACAACTCCACAAACCTATCAAATATACGAAGCTCTAGCACTGCCTTGAGCGATGGACGTCTCACAACATCCTCATAGGAAAATCCGTGTGCGCTTATAAAAAGCTGAACACCTGCATGCACTGCCTCCATAATTGCTTCACTATCTTCTTTACGACCAATTTCATCTACGATCAAAATATCAGGACTCATAGAACGAATCATCATCATCATTCCTTCTGCCTTTGGACATGCGTCTAACACATCGACTCGGGTACCAAAATCATATTGCGGGATCCCTTTCACACAGCCGGCAATTTCTGACCGTTCATCAACGATCCCCACTTTACAGGAAGGAATTTCCGAAGCACTTACCCCTTGACTCATGCAACGTGCTACATCTCTTAAAAGCGTCGTTTTTCCCGTTTGCGGAGGGCCAATTACCATCGTGTTTAACCATCTTTTTTCATACAAATATGGCAAAAACGGTTCAGCAATCCCTATTTTTTGACGAGCAATACGAATATTAAAGGAAGAGACATCACGAATCATTTTCACTGCGCTTTTTTCTGTAATGACTTTTCCCGCTAACCCGATTCTATGCCCCCCGCGAAGCGTCACATACCCACGTTTTAATTCCTCTTCCATCGTATAAATTGAGAATTGACTTAACTTATTCAATAAGTAAATAGCATCCTCTGCAGTAGTGATATAGTCATAAAAAAACACCTTTCCGTGTGCAATACACTCTAGCGGTCTTCCAATTCGAACACGAATTTCCTCTAAAGCATCGTATTGCTCACATTCTTCAATTAAGTACTTCATCGTTTTTGGTAAAACTTCTAATACCTCTTTCATCGGCTTCTCCCCACTATACTCGACTTACTATTTCAGTAATGCGATAAAAATACAGCAAATTCCAAGCGCTAGAAAAAAGAGCTTCAAGAAAGAAATTTCACTTGCTACACTCGCTATCCCAATTGTCATTGTTAAAATTAATACGGTAGGTCCAACAAACGCCAACATACCATTTATAAACAACGCTTTCTTCGCATCATTCACATAAAGCATAAGCAAAGCAGCAAATATCTCCGCACTACCTGAAAATAATCGAAGTGCCCCCATAACAAGCACGGATGTTTCCATTGCCGCTAGCCACTGTTTCATTCTTCCACCTTCTCCCGTAACAGTTACTAACTTCGTATTCTAAAAAAGAATATATTTGTACAACCATATGCAGAGGTTGTCTATTTCAGAAGTAAAAACATAATTTTTCTCTAAAGTCTGAATTACAATCTGAATATTCATATTATTTCATGGTATATTATGGTATATTTAGTTTAAAAGGGGTTTAAACCATGCAGCACGTCACTTTATTACCACTAGATTTATGCTATACAAATGTGATTTTCGAGCTATCAAGTGATCCACATATAAAAAATGCATTGGGGATAACGGTAGAAAACATCGAAGACACGAAAACATTTCTTCTTTTCGCAATAGAAGAAGAGCGTCAAAAGAAATCCTTATCGAGAATGATTGTGAATGAAGAAAATGAAATAATTGGCCTCACCACACTTAAACATATTAATAATGAGAAAAAGCAATCTCACATTGGTAGTTGGCTCGGCTATCCGTACTGGGGAAAAGGCTATAACGAGGCTGCTAAAAAAGAAATCTTTAAAATCGCCTTTTTAGACTTACAACTTTCCTACGTATTTGCTGGTGCTAAAACGAATAATATCCGCTCTTTAAAAGCACAAGAAAAACTACCTTATATTTCATTGCATGTGGAAAACAAGTTTCCAGACGAACACGCTGCACTAGAGAAAGAAGTAAAGTCACCTTGCTCTCTGCATGTCGTGTCACGTGAAAATTTTTTAAATTGGTTGAAATTACAGAATGAGGAGGCAAAATATGAAGGTATTGAAAGTTAGTTTAACCGTTGTAGTAGAATTAGCTCTTATTTATCTTTTTTCATTATTGGTCGGTTGGTCATTTATAGAGACCTTTTTCCTTGGTAGTTTGGCAATATTTGCAATTATGTGGTTAATTATTATGAGTAACCATAGAAATAACATTACAGATCACGCAATAAGTAAAACATTAACTGGCGTTGAGACTGGCGAAATAAAACCATTTCAAATTGTTTTGACTCCATCTATTATGGGTACTCTTTCACTTGTTTTAGTCAGTTTTATAATAACAGTTATTTACTATCTACCCTATTTCCTATAAAAAAAGCACTCGTGAATTATCACGAGTGCTTTTTTACTATGCACGAGAAACGTATTTACCTTCACCAGTGTTGATGATAAGCATTTCGCCTTCGTTAATGAAGATTGGTACTTGTACAACAAGACCAGTTTCTAATGTAGCTGGTTTTGTTACGTTAGAAGCAGTATCACCTTTAATACCAGGCTCTGTTTCTGTAACTTGTAATTCAACTGTGTTTGGAAGTTCAACACCAAGTACTTCGCCTTGGTAAGTCATAATTGCTACTTCCATGTTTTCTTTTAGGAATTTAAGCTCGCGCTCGATTTGTTTTTCACCAAGTTCGATTTGCTCATAAGTTCCGTTATCCATAAATACGTGAGCCTCACCGCTTGCGTATAAGTATTGCATACGACGGTTTTCGATGTGTGCTTTTTCTACTTTCTCACCTGCACGGAATGTTTTCTCTTGAACAGAACCTGTGCGAATGTTACGTAGTTTAGAACGAACGAATGCAGCACCTTTACCTGGCTTTACGTGTTGGAAATCAAGTACTTGCCAAAGGGCATTGTCCACTGAAATTGTTAAACCTGTACGAAAATCGTTTACTGAAATCATGTAAAAAAATCCTCCTGTGTATTACAAAATAATAAGTTCTTTTGGTGATTTCGTAATTACTTCATTACCTTCACTTGTCACAATGATATCATCTTCAATACGTACGCCGCCAATACCTGGAATATAAATACCTGGCTCTACTGTTACAGCCATACCTGGTTCAAGTACTGTATCAGAACGGAACGCTAAACCTGGTGCTTCATGGAGTTCAAGACCTATTCCATGACCAGTAGTGTGTCCAAAGTATTCACCATATCCTTTTTCCGTTATGTAGTCACGCGTTAGCGCATCAGCCTCGCGACCTGTTAAACCAGCTTTAATACCGTTCACACCACGTAGTTGTGCTTCTAAAACGATATTATAAATTTCTTTTAATTTATCAGATGGTTCACCGACTGCAATCGTACGAGTAATATCAGAGCAATATCCTTTGTAATAAGCGCCGAAGTCTAATGTAACGAAATCTCCTGTTTCTATCACTTTTTCAGATGCCACGCCGTGCGGTAATGCCGAACGAAGACCTGAAGCAACGATAATATCAAACGAAGAAGATGTTGCTCCTTGTTTTCTCATGAAAAATTCAAGTTCATTTGACACTTCAATTTCAGATACTCCCGGGCGAATGAATGATAGAATATGCTCAAAGGCAGCATCTGCAATCTGTGCAGCTTCCTTTAATATCTTAATCTCTGAATCAGTCTTTATCAAGCGTAACTTTTCTACAAGTCCAGAAGTCGGGATAAATTCAGCATCAATCGCTTCCTTATGCACTGAATAAGAACTATATGTAAGAGTATCTTGCTCAAAACCAAGTTTTTGAATTCCAAGCTCTTTCACTTGCTTTGCCACTTCATCAATGATCAATCCTGCGTGCTGTACAACCTCATATCCAACCGCTTGTTTACTTGCCTGCTCGACGTAACGGAAATCTGTAATAAATTGAGCACGATCTTTTGAAATAAGAACAACGCCTGCTGTTCCTGTGAAGTTAGCCATATATCTACGACTATGTTCATTTGTTAACAAAATACCGTCAATGCCAGCCTCATCAAATGCACTTCGTAATCCTTCAATTTTCTCCATTACTCTATGCCCCCCTCAATTTCTCCATTAATGCAAATAACGCTAACTTATAGCCATAAAAACCAAATCCTACAATTTGACCTGCACAAACAGCTGCCGTCACAGATTCATGACGGAATGATTCACGCTGATGAATGTTAGAAATATGTACTTCAATAACAGGAATCGAAATGCTCGCAATGGCATCACGAATCGCATAGCTATAATGCGTAAATGCTCCCGGATTTAAAATGATCCCTTCATATATATCTTCCGCTTCATGAATAATGTCGATAATGGCACCTTCATGATTCGATTGGAAACATTCTAACTCCACTCCCATTGTTTCTGCTTCTTGCTTCATATCTGCTTCAAGTGTCGCTAGCGTGCCCTTTCCATATACATTTACCTCACGAACACCGAGGCGATTTAGGTTAGGACCGTTTACGAGGAGTAACTTTTTCATATTCTTAAAACTCCTTAATATTAATATCTATACAATATTTTAACATAGGAGTTACTTATTTGAATAGTTCGTCTTCTCTTGCCCTTCTTGTTCTACTTTATTGCTATTTACTGCATAAGAAACAGAATATGCTATAAACACACCATATAATATAAAAATACATATTGTCGTTACAATTGTCTCTTTTGGCAAATGGAGCGCACTTTTAATAACAGGAGCCATTAAACCCATCCCCAAAAACAGTAATGCCCACCAAAATAGCCCATAAATAATTCCCGCAATAATCCCTTCAAACTTTGCAAAAAATGCTTTATATAAAAAGGCAATCAAAATTGAAAGAAGTCCCATACACACTATTCCGGACACATTGCCCCATACCCCCTCTTTCCAACTTCCAAACGCAAATGGTAAAAGGAAATAATTCGGTCCCGCCTCCGTGAATGAAAATATATGAAGGAAATACCATATCCCGCCCCAAAAGATTCCACCAAACAAACCGATCTGCACAAAATTCCTTGTTCCTAATTGTTCTTGACTCACATCGACACCTCCGCTCAATAGTATGCCCGAAACTATTTTGAAGCATGTTTAAATCCTGCGAAATTTGTCTATAAAAAGAATAAGAAATGTCCGACTCTCATAATATTTTCCCTTGTCATCTACTTGTATTTGCCGATAAAATAAAGGAAACTCGGTGATTGTCTTATTTCAAAACGACAGAACCCAGTATGACAATTGCCTCTTTTTCTACATAAGAGAGAAACAAATACAGGTTGGTGTTAACATGGCAGAAGAGTCAAAACAAATATATGGCGGGCAAGCGGTCATAGAAGGAGTTATGTTTGGCGGTAGAGAATATACTGTTACAGCGGTTCGTCGTAAAGATAAATCGATTGAATTTTATCGATTACCACGCGTTCGTAATAAAGTATTATCTATCCTAAAAAAAATTCCATTTTTACGAGGGATTGCCGCTATTGTGGATGCAAGTGCGAATGGAGCAAAGCATTTAAACTTCGCTTCTGAACGATTTGACGTCCACCCAGAAGATGATGAACAAATTGCTAATAAAAAAGAAGAACAATCAAAATTAACGATGGTATTAGGAGTTGCAGCTGTTGGCGTTTTATCTTTCATATTCGGTAAAGTCATTTTCACAGCAGTTCCTGCACTATTAGCTGAATTAACAAGACCGATTTTCCCATCTCATACTGGGCAAATCATTGTCGAAAGTGTCATTAAGCTCATGCTATTATTGAGCTATATATACTTTATTTCTTTAACCCCACTTATTAAGCGGGTATTTCAGTATCACGGTGCAGAGCATAAGGTAATCAATGCTTATGAGAATGACCTTCCTCTGACTGTAGAAAACGTTCAAAAGCAAACTCGTCTCCATTATAGATGCGGCAGTAGCTTTATTATATTTACAGTCATTATTGGAATGTTCGTTTATTTCCTAGTCCCTACAGATCCTCTTTGGGCACGAGTTATAAACAGAATTTTATTAATTCCAGTTGTACTTGGTATTTCTTTTGAAGTATTGCAATTTACAAATCGATTACGAGATATTCCCGTATTACGCGTACTTGGATATCCTGGATTATGGCTACAACTATTAACAACGAAAGAACCAACAGATGATCAAGTGGAAGTAGCAATTGCATCGTTTGAAGAATTATTACGTTTAGAGAACAAACAATAATTATTTAAAAATGGTGTTCAACTCCTTTCCTCATCGTTAATATACTAATTTTAATATACGTTTTTAGGAGGTGTCCCTTATGAACGGTCGTTCGTTTACTTTCGCTATATTTGTGCTTATTATCGGATTGGCAATATTCGGCCTTGTTTCATCTGTTATTACAAATCCCATGGGTGTATTAAGAAATATCGGGTACATGTTACTTGTTGTCGGTATCTTTTACTTGCTATACAAGATGTTTACAAATTCCAGTGGTTCTGCAAATTCGCAAAGCTCATATAAGCGTGCGGCAAAACAATCGAACCGCAAACATGGGAAACAAAATGTAGCACCCCTAGGCAATTCTTTCTTTAAGTCAAATACTTCTAATGACAAAAGTAAAAAAGGGAATTCTTCCACTTTGAAACGAAAAAGAAAACAGTCTCATTTAACTGTCATTGAAGGCAAAAAAAGCAAAAAGAAAGACCGTGCTTCCTTTTAGGAAATACGGTCTTTTTTTATACTTTGAAGCACTTCTTTTAAACTTTTCTCTCCCATACTTTCAATTCGAAGATGATGATTTTCAAATGGTAAATTCCGTGTCACATCATTAGGTACCACAACGCACGTTAATCCCGCTGCAATTGCTGCTCTCAATCCATTTAATGAATCTTCAAACACAACAGCTTCAGACGGCTTAATTCCTAATTCTTCTATTGCAATTCGATAAAGAGCTGGATCTGGTTTTACCTTCTCAACATCTTCTCTCGTTTTAATAACTTCAAAATAATCTCGAATCTGTAGCTCTTCTAAAAAATGAATAACCCATTCTCTAGACGAACTAGAAGCTAGTGCGATTTTTAATCCCATTTCTTTCGCTTCTTCTAAATATTCTTTTACCCCGTCACGAGCTTTTGGTATTTTCATTTTCTCTTTATGTAAAGTTGCCACTTTTTCTTTTAATGCACTTTTGTTAAACTTCTCTTTTAATTGATCATTTAAATATGCATAAAGTACCTCATCTGTTGTTCCAATGCATTTCGCAAATTCCTCTAAAGGTAGTTCTTCGCCGTATTCACGAACAGCATCTCTGAAAGAGTGAAACCATATCGTTTCTGTGTCCACAATTAATCCATCAAAATCAAAAATAATTGCTTTCATAATTCTCCCATCCTTTTCGAATTGAAATAAAAAAGGAAACGCCATACGTTCCCCTTAATTACTTTTCTCTTCATTTGCTCTTTGAACACCGCGAAGTGTTTCCACTCGGACTGCATCTTGTTCAAAGTATTCCACTAAATCACCAATGCGATCAATCGCTTCCCAACTTAAATGATGCTCAATTCCTTCTACATCATTGTAAATTTTACCTTCATCCACACCGATAATACGCATAAATTGCTCTAGCAAGTCATGACGATATACGAGACGTTCTCCGATTTTTTTACCTTTTGTTGTTAATACAAGCCCTCTATATTTTTCATAAATTAGATATTCATCTTTGTCTAATTTTTGCACCATTTTTGTTACAGAGGATGGATGTACACTAAGCGCTTCAGCAATATCAGATACGCGGGCATAACCCTTTTCATCAATCAACAAATAAATTTGTTCAATATAATCTTCCATACTAGGGGTAGGCATCGGTTTCCTCCATCCAAGTTCATTTTGCTTATTCCGTACGAAGCAATCAATAAAATGATACACCAGAAAGAATAACGTGACAAGGTGGAAACGAGCCTAAATATATAAAACAAAAAAGAATCTGTATTTGCATACAGACTCCCCTTAAGTAAAGTATTGTATTTCTGCATTAGGAAAAAACTCATTTATATAACCTCTTATCGTTTCTTCCAATACTGCTGCTTCATCTTTTTTATATACGTATTTTCCGATGCCGTATCGTCCCCATTTATATTTACGCTTCTCTTCATCCATTTCAAGTTTCGTCTTCGGATAACGCTCTTGAATGACCTTTTTTGCCGGTTTTGTAAAGCGATGTTGAATTAATTCAAATGTTAAATTTGGTATTGATAAATCTTTTAGTGCATTGTACAGTCGCTCAAATAGTTCACGGTATCCTTCTTCCCACCCTTCATGCATATAAAGCGGCGCAACTATAAATCCAAGTGGATAACCCGCACCTGCTACTTTACGTGCAGCCTCTATTCGCTCCTCAAACGGCGATGTCCCTGGTTCAAAATTTTTAATTACATATCGTGAATTTATACTAAATCGAAAACGAGTTTTCCCATTATGCTTTGCATCTAATAAATGATCAACGTGCGAATATTTCGTGACGAAACGTAAGCGCCCATATTCACTTTCTCCAATGAATTCAATCGCCCGCTTTAATGCATGTGTTAAATGATCAATTCCAACAATGTCTGATGTACACGCTGCTTCAAATCTTGTTATTTCAGGTGCCCTTTCATCCATATATTGCTTTGCCTTCTCAAATATTTCATCAAGATTGACATACACACGAACGTAAGGCTTACTCCCAAGTGTCGTTTGCAAATAGCAATAATGACAATGTCCCATACACCCTGTTGCGAGCGGAATTGCATATTCAGCTGACGGTTTTGACGTATCAAACTTTAGCGTCTTCCTCACTCCAACGACAAGTGTAGCCTTTGCATTACGATACTTTTGCAAATCATTTTCTCCTGGCAAATTTCTAATTTGATTATGTGATGTCGTTTCACGAATTTCTAATCCCATCTTCGTAAACTTCTCATAAAGCTCTTTTCCAAGTGGATATTCAAGTGCCTTTGGTTCAAAGTAAACGAGTTTTGGCATAAATGGTTTCATATGCTTCCCTCCTCTCGTTAGTATGGGAAGCATTGAAAAATTAACACGCATTAAAGTTTTCCACTTCAGTAACTTGCTTTGCAAGTTACTGAATGTTATAATTTGGATAACAGCTACCTTGCAACGCAAGTTACCTAAATAAAAGGTGGTGAAATCATGCACAGCCAAATGTTAAAAGGTGTGCTCGAAGGTTGCATCCTATACATTATTTCACAAGAAGAAGTGTACGGATATGAACTGAGTACAAAATTAAATAAGCACGGCTTTACATTCGTAAGCGAAGGAAGCATATATCCGTTATTGTTACGTATGCAAAAAGAAAAATTGATTGAAGGAACATTAAAAGCTTCCTCACTCGGTCCAAAGCGAAAATATTATCACGTAACCGATAAAGGGTTAGAACAACTTGAAGAATTTAAACAAAGCTGGGGAATGGTTTCTACTACGGTAAATAACTTATTACAGGGGGAGTGATAGGGATGAATGCACAAGACATGATTGAATTGAATAATAAAAAACGTGAGCTTCTAACTTCCGAAAACGAGGCTGCTTATGGTGATATGTTAGTATATCTTCGAATATCAAACGTACCCGAGCAACAAATGGAGGAACTGTTACTAGAAATATTAGATCACCTCATCGAAGCACAAGCAGAAAATAAAAACGCTTATGACATCTTTGGAGATAATTTACAATCTTATTGCGATGAACTTATATCAGCTTTACCAACTCAAACAAAGTTAGAAAAAACTTCTTTAATTGGATTTTCTATTAGCTTACTTCTTGCTATACAGTTTGGCATAAATGCAATTATTTCATTTTTTATGTTTCTCTTTGAAAAAAACAATACATTATCAAGTCCGCCTTTTAGCATCCTTGGAACTACTTTGTCTGTTTCAATAATTATACTAGGTATACTATTTATTTTATATTTATTAAAGCGTTACTCCTTTGATCAGAAAATGAATTGGAAAAGAAGAATTCTATTTGGATTCGCATTTGCTACTCCATTTTGTTCCGCTGTATTCTTAAATATTTATTTCCAAAAGCAACCTTATCTCATTTACCATCTAAACTTTTGGCAAAGTGCCTTAATTGCTATCTTATTTTTTATTTTATATAAATTACTATACAAAAAATCAAATTTTTAACAGCCCTTCAAAAGGCTGTTTTTCTTCTGTCTAATTTTACAAATTGAAAAATTTCATAAAGAAAATAAGAAAAATGCAAAATAATTAAAGTTAATTGTTGACGTGATGCTTTTATTATCGGTATCATAAATCTTCGTGAGCAATTATTTTTCGTTATACGATTTTTTTATTATTACTGAATTTTTGAGAGGAGAAATTAGATGTCAGTTAAGAAGAAAACGCAAGTACGCACCGGCAAAATGGTACGTGAACTAATGTTAGCAGACGAAGATGTAAATGCTTCGCTAATTATGGTATATAGTGAAAACGGTGTAAACGCAGAAATTAAAATCGAGGGCTTAACGCCGAAATGTAACGAAGAATTATTTTTGAGCGGAAACGTGGATTGGAACAAGAGTGTTATTTATAAAATTGTTGATTTCACTGGAAACGCTGAAGTTGGTAAAGTTACATTAACAGCGATGAACAAAAACAATGTTTCTCTAGAAATTGAACGCGTTATGTGGAGTAAAGAAAATAAAGACGCTGCCGAGCAAGAAGAAACACAGGTAGAAGCAGCGCCGAAAAAAGAAGTAGTTGTAGAAGCTCCAAAAGCAATTCCACCCGCTCCTAAGCCTGTTACGCGTGTGGAAACACCTGCTATGGCACCTAAGCCTACTCCGGTACCGACACCGAAGCCAGTAAGTGTAGAAGCGGCTGTAGAACTAACTACTCCAGCACCTGTGAAAAAAGTAGTCCCTACTCCAGTTACAAAGCAAGAAACAGCACCGGTTGCTCCTGCAAAACCGAAGCAGCCTGCTTTGACTGAAACAAATTCAAAACTACAAGAAAATTATGTTAAACTCGTGAAAAAGACAATTGAAGTTTGTCAAGATTACGAGCTTGGCATCGACATAGATGATTCTATTGAAAGCTTAAAAGAAGAACTACAAAGCCAAGGTATTAGCGTTACATTTGACAAAGAAATTATGGACGTTGTAAGTCGCCTTCGTTCTTTACAAGATAAAGGAATCAAAGTAGAAAAAGTACTTAATTTACTATAAAAAAATAAGAGGTGGCAATTGCCATCTCTTATTTTTTATAATTCCACTCATTACTTTCATACTTCTCTTTCGCTAACGTTTGAACTTCATGTAACTGTTCTTCTGTTAATTCATATGGAACAAGTTCTACATCCAATCCTTTTTCAAACCCAATTTCAAACGCTTTAATTAACTGTTCTATCGTAAATGTACGGTCTGTTAATTCATTAATTGCTACCGCTTTAGAAGAAAACATACTTTTCATACGTTCCTTCACACGTTCATTTGGGAATAAAAATAGATCATATAGTTCATCTAAATCAATTTCTAATGGAATCGATCCATGCTGTAAAATAACACCTTTTTGACGTGTTTGAGCACTACCAGCAATTTTTCTTCCTTCCACTACAATTTCATACCAAGATGGTGCATCAAAACATACGCCTGAACGTGGATTTTTTAAATTTTCACGATCTGCTTCTGTTTTTGGAACTGCATAATATGCTTCTAGCCCTAATGCCTTAAAACCATCTAATAAGCCTTGCGAAATAACACGATACGCTTCTGTAACTGTTTTCGGCATATTCGGATGATCTTCAGACACAATAACACTATACGTTAACTCTTTGTCATGTAGTACACCCCTGCCGCCTGTTTGACGACGAACGAATCCATATTTCTTTTCGTTAACTACATCCATATTAATATCTTTTTCAACACGTTGAAAATATCCAACTGTTAATGTTGGTACTTCCCATTCATAAAAACGAATTGTTGGTGGCATTTTCTTTTCACTTTGCCAATTTAATAAACATTCATCTAACGCCATATTAAATGCCGGTGAACATTGACCAGAGTTAATATAACACCATTTTTCTTTTCCCATCCTGCACCTCATATAACCAAGTATTTTTCACATTCTCTAGTCTACCAAATTCGACAAAATTTGTGAAAGAATACGAAATTTCTTCTTATATGCAAATGAATCTGTTGCATAAATACATATGGGCATTATAATATTGAAAGTAGGATAAGAAAAAAGGGAGCGATAGAATCGTGTCAACAACTTGGATTATTTTATTAGCCGTAATCGTAGCATTCATCGGCTACACTGTATGGATGTACTTCTATCAGAAAAAATTAATTAAAACTCTTACAGAAGAAGAATTTCGCGCTGGCTACCGTAAAGCACAGCTTATCGATATTCGTGAAACAGATGAATATAACGCAGGGCACATTTTAGGTGCACGTAACATTCCGTTATCACAAATTCGCCTTCGCCATAAAGAACTTCGTCAAGATCAACCTGTTTACTTATATTGCCAAAGCGGATTCCGTACAGGTCGTGCAGCGCAATACTTAAAAAAACAAGGCTACAAAGATTTCTACCAATTACAAGGTGGATTTAAATCTTGGACAGGCAAAATTAAAAAGAAATAATAACATACAAAAAACTAGCTGAATAAATCAGCTAGTTTTTTCATTTCATCTTATTCGCAATGTATAATAAATTTTGCTTAATCGTGTCTTTATCGCTCTCTTCTACATTCCGATACAATAGCTGATATTCAATTCCTTTCTCTTTCCATAGAAGCGTAGCAAATTCGTCACCACGTTCATAATCATCTTTATTTTTAAAATAAGCAGACGTTCCATTATTTAGTTTCATTTGTTCTTGAAATCGCTTCTCTTCCACGAAATCCGGAAAACTATAAGGAAAGTTCGCGACATTTAACTCAATATACTCATTTCTACCTTGCTCCTGCTGTTTATATTTAATCGTTAAGACAGCCTTCTTTTTCCCAAGCGTTCTTACTTCACCCTTTACATCACTTATAATGTCGTACGGTAAAAACGTTGGAACTTTAAACTTCACCGGAAAATATTTTGGAATTTCCTTTAGCGGAATAGGATCCGTAACACGATCCATAGCTCCTCCTGTTGTTCCCACAAAGTGTTTTTCTTCTTGCATCGTTTGCTGAAACGAACACGAACTAAGTACAAAACTAGAAAACACGAAACAAATGATTCTTTTTTTCAATTTGTTTCCGCCCTTTCATACCGCTCTCTTAACGAACGAAGCGTTGATCCCGCACTAACGGCCCGATTAGTGCCGGCTAATAATCAGTGGGGGATGGCGCCCACTGATTAAAGTTTCACTTTATATGCTCTTCATATTCGCTTTGTCACCAAACTACACCTTTGAAAACTTTCCACGTTATTCTCACACATTTTGACAACACTTTTTGCAAACAAAAAAGACCCCTATCATTCTTACGCCCAAGTGAAAAGGTTACGCGAATAAAAAGAAGTCTTATTAATACCATAGTTTGTGAAAAGCTTTTCAGGTCAAGATTTTTTCTTTCTTATTATTTTCCCTTTATAATAAGAGAAAGAGGTGATACATATGGCCAATATAAAACAAATTGCTAAAACTGCTGGTGTATCGATATCAACTGTTTCTCGTGTCCTGAATAATCACCCTTACGTAAAAGAAGAAAAGCGTAAGCGTGTTCTAGATGCTGTTGAAGAATTAAACTACGCAAAAAATATAAATGCTGTCCATTTAATAAGAGGGAAAACATATACAATTGGCGTTATGCTCCCTTTCATTAACCTCCCCTACTTCAGTACCATTATTGAAGGAATTGGTAACGAAGCATTATTAGCTGGGTATCACATTAATTTATGCCAAACAAATTACGATAGCCTTGAAGAAATTCGTGTTCTTGAAATGATGAAAATGAAACAATTTGATGGGATGATTATTTGCTCCCGGACGAGCTCTTGGGAACAAATCGAACCTTTCGCAAAATTTGCCCCTATTATTTCATGTGAAAAAATGAACCATCCCCTCATTTCATCCATCTACGTAGATCATTATGAAGGCTTTCGTCTCGGTACTACCTATTTACTAAGTAAAGGCCATGAAAAGATCGGAATTTGTTTAGCGAGAAAAACAAGTGTAAATTCCATGGAGCGTGAAAAGGCGTTCGCCGATACACTTTGTAACGAAGGGAAGACGTTGCATCCTGAATGGATTTTCCACCAATGCTATACAATGCAGGACGGAGCACAAATACTCCATCGTATTTTAAATATGAAAAATCGTCCAACTGCTATTTTCACAGCGAACGATCAAGTTGCAGCTGGTTTATTAACAGAGGCTCGAAAACATGGCATCCGAGTACCTGAAGACATTGCTATCCTTGGATTTGATAATCATGAAATTTCAAAGGCATTAGAAATTTCCACAATTGAACATCCCGGTCTCGCAATGGGCTCACATGCTTTTTCTTTATTCCATAAGCAGATTCAAAGCGAGCAAATTGTCGGCAGTGCAAAAGAGCTTTCATTCCATTTAATTAAGCGAGAGACTGTCTAAAAAGAGCGTTACCTATAATGCTCTTTTTCAGCTCTTCACCTATTGACATTATATTTTTCATCTCATATAATTAACCTAACGAACGGTAGGTAGGGGATGAAAATGACAGCAAACCGCATTAAAGCTGTAGCACTTTCTCATTTCGCACGCTACGGCTATGAAGGAACTTCATTGGCAAATATTGCTCAAGAAGTTGGGATTAAAAAACCATCGATTTACGCACACTTTAAAGGAAAAGAAGAGCTATATTTCATATGCTTAGAATCTGCTCTTCAAAAAGATTTGCAGAGCTTCACAGGCGATATCGAAAGCTTTTCCAATTCGTCCACTGAAGAATTGCTTTTAAAATTATTAAAAGGCTATGCAAAACGATTTGGTGAAAGTGAAGAATCAATGTTTTGGTTACGAACTTCTTATTTTCCGCCTGATGCATTTCGCGAACAAATTATTGATAAAGCAAATGTACACATTGAAAACATCGGAAAACTTTTATTCCCTGTATTTAAAAGAGCAAGCGAACAAGATGAGCTGCATAACATTGAAGTAAAAGACGCCTTAGAGGCTTTTCTATGCTTACTCGATGGTCTTATGGTTGAACTATTATACGCAGGTTTAAATCGTTTTGAGACACGTTTAGACGCTTCTTGGAAAGTATTTTGGCGTGGACTTTCAAACTGACGGATTGCTCCTTTGCAATGCGTCGTTTTTAAGCACTTTACCTAACGACTGGTAGGAAGGAGAAATGACATATGGCATGGATTTATGTAATCATCGCTGGTATTATTGAAATCTTTTGGGTGATTGGACTAAAAAAAGCGGAGGCACCACTTGAGTGGGCTGGTGTTGCTCTATTAATTACAATTAGTTTCGTCTTATTATTTAGAGCTTATAAAGATTTACCTGTCGGCACTGTATATGCAGTCTTCACAGGAATCGGAGCTGGCGGAATCGTTCTTACAGAGATTTTCATCTTCGGAGAACCTTTCTCTATTGTAAAAGTTTTATTAATCGGTTTAATCTTCTTCGGAGTAATTGGTCTAAAACGAGTAACAGAAGAAAAAGAAACGAAGGAGGCTGCATAAAATGGCTTGGGTATTTTTAATTCTAGCTGGTATTTGTGAAATTATTGGTGTACTCTTTATGAAAGTAGCCACTGAAAAGAAAGGCTGGGCACCAAAAGTTATTTTAATCGCTAACTTCGGCGTAAGCTTCTTCTTCTTATCTCTTGCGATGAACACGTTACCGATGGGAACTGCTTACGCGATTTGGACTGGAATCGGAACTGCTGGAAGTGCACTTCTAGGCATTCTCATTTTCCGAGAATCAGCGGATTGGCGTCGTCTTGCTTTCTTAAGCTGCATTTTATGCGGCGCTGTTGGCTTAAAACTATTAAGCTAACGTGAGGTGAATGTCATGTGGAAAGAAAAAGGGAATCAACTGTTAGCATGGATTACACTCGGGATTGTCATTCTATTACAAATAAGTTTTCATATAATAGAATCATTGTTTCATAAAGTATTATCCATTCTCACATTCCTTCCTAACATGACACTTGAAATTATATCGATTGTTTGGTCCATTATCGCCTCCATTGCAATCGTCATTATATGGAGTATCGCCAAGCTATGGAATAAGTTATTTAAAAAGGACAGTACTTCTAAAAAAGAGTAACTGTCCTTTTTTGTATTCATTCAGATTTTCTATAAAAGTTAGATGCAATAAGACAAAACAGACCAACTATGACAATACTTATACCAATCCCTTTATGCAAATTAGGAAACGGTGATG
Source organism: Bacillus sp. FSL K6-1338 (assembly GCF_038006965.1). Lineage (NCBI taxonomy): Bacteria > Bacillati > Bacillota > Bacilli > Caryophanales > Bacillaceae > Bacillus > Bacillus sp. FSL K6-1338. The sequence goes on from NZ_JBBOWI010000001.1 coordinate 4,066,345, forward strand.
GTATGTCTGAATAAAAATTTGCTAATATGAGACCGATTGAAACGAAAAGTACCCCTATTCTATATAACCATTTTCTTTTGTTCATCATTCTCCCCTCCTAAAATTTTTCATACACTCCTTTCTTTTGGACAGACTACCTAAAAAAGGAGTGAATAATATGCCAAATTCCATACATAAACAAATCCTATTTTTATTTTTCCTATTTCTTATTCTCATCATCGTTTTCAGCTTTATATTACATACTCCAAAAGATGTGCCAAATAGCGTTTCTTTTTATAAACTACTGCTCTCGTATTGTCGTTATTGAAGAACGTGCCTTTTGAAATTTCCCCAAGAAAAAAAGACCAACATTTCCCTGTTGGTCTTTCGTATATGTATCACTTTTCAAAGCGATCTAACATCTCGTCTCTCATTCCGAAACTTACTACTGCAATTCCTATATACATAAACAGAAGAAATGCCGGATGAACTGTGTTGTACCAGCTGCTGTCAACGATTAAGTAAATCGTTAATGCCACAACAAGAACAAACGCTAAGATAAACATATAAAAGTGTCTTGTACTACCCATGATAAACTCCTCTCTTCTCACTTCACCATTCAACAGTTTATTTTATCGAATAATTCGATATGACTCAAGGTTAACTTTCTGTTATGTAATCAAGTTCCACCTTTACAATGTCCTCACATGCTATTGAAATGATTGTTCCTTGTTTATCAATTGCCGTCACTTCTCTATTATCCATTACACGATTTGCTACTCTTTCTAACACTTTCCCTTGGTCTCGATAGCAAAATTCTTTTACATCTTTAATTGTTTCTCCATTTTCTAAATGGTATACCATTCTATAACATCGATATCCCACACTTTCACCCCCGTCTTGCTCGTTTTTTCACATATACATAAAAATGAGTAATTTTTGCCTCATCACATCTTCTTAATTTCAATAAAATTCTAACAAAAATAAATACTTTTATCAAACCGACTTTTTCAACAAAACTACCTATAAAACTACACCTTTACACCATTAGGAAACAAAAAATATAATTTTTTAACATTTTCTTCACTATTTCTGCACAAATTCTCCATACAAAAAAAGAACCCGCCGCAGCGAGTTCTTTTTTGTTATTCTAATCAAACTTGTACAGGAGCTGGCTTTGCATAACGTAAAACTGGTTTACGTGCAGCCATCGTTTCGTCTAAACGTTTAATGACTGTCGTATGCGGTGCTTCTTGTACAACTTCTGGATTTTCTTCTACTTCTTTAGCGATTTGAATCATCTTATCAATGAAACCATCTAATGTTTCTTTTGATTCTGTTTCTGTCGGCTCAATCATAATACATTCTTCCACATTTAATGGGAAGTAAATTGTTGGTGGATGGTAACCGAAATCAAGCAGACGTTTTGCAATATCTAATGTACGTACGCCAAGTTTCTTTTGACGACGACCTGATAATACAAATTCATGCTTACAATGTCTATCGAATGGAAGATCGTAGAATGGCGCTAATCTTCTCATCATATAGTTCGCATTTAATACAGCATACTCAGTTACTGCACGCAAGCCATCTGGACCCATAGAGCGAATATACGTGTATGCACGAACGTTAATTCCGAAGTTACCATAGAATGGCTTCACACGACCAATTGCTTCTGGACGGTCGTAGTTGAAGTGATAACCATTTTCCGTTTTTTCTAAAATCGGTTTTGGTAAGTACGGAATTAAATCAGCTTTCACACCTACTGGACCAGAACCTGGGCCACCACCGCCGTGAGGACCTGTAAATGTTTTATGAAGGTTTAAATGCACAACGTCAAATCCCATATCTCCTGGGCGCGCTTGGCTTAATACCGCATTTAAGTTTGCACCATCATAGTATAATTTACCGCCTGCATTATGGACGATTTCTGCCATTTCTAAAATATTTTCTTCAAATAGACCTAATGTATTAGGATTTGTTAACATAAGTGCTGCTGTTTCTTCATTGACAACACGTTTTAAGTCTTCTAAATCAACAAGGCCATTTTCATTTGATTTTACTGTAATTGTTTCAAAACCAGCTACAGTTGCAGATGCTGGATTCGTTCCGTGAGCAGAGTCAGGCACAATTACTTTCGTACGGTTAAAGTCACCATTTGCTTCATGGTATGCACGAATTAACATTAAACCTGTCCATTCTCCGTGTGCACCAGCTGCTGGTTGTAAAGTAACAGTATCCATACCTGTAATTTCGATTAAATGCTCTTGTAAGTCGTACATTAATTCCATTGCACCTTGTACTGTCTTTTCATCTTGCAGTGGATGAATATTTGCAAATCCTGCGAAACGAGCTACACTCTCATTAATTTTCGGATTATATTTCATCGTACAAGATCCAAGTGGATAGAATCCAGAATCAACACCGTGGTTACGGTTTGAAAGTGCTGTATAGTGGCGCATAATATCAAGTTCAGATACTTCTGGTAGCTCTGCATCTTCTACTCGAATATAATCGCTCTCAAACACATCTTCTAGTTTCACTTCTTCTACATCTAATTTGGGTAAGCTATATCCTACGCGTCCTTCTTTAGTCACTTCAAAGATAAGTGCTTGGTCTTGGTTCTTCATTGGATAGCCCCCATTTCGTTTACAAGTGTGTCAATTTCCTCTTTCGTACGAAGCTCAGTTACCGCTACAAGCATATGGTTTTCATGCTCTTTATAATCACGGCCTAGATCGTAACCGCCGATAATATTCTTTTGTAATAATGCATCGTTTACTTCTTTCACTGGACGTTTGCAATCTACAACAAACTCATTGAAGAATGGTCCAGCAAATGTTACAGTAAAGCCTTTCGCTTCAAATTGACGTTTTGCATATTGTGCTTTAGAAATGTTTTGACGTGCCATTTCTTTCACACCTTGTTTGCCAAGTGCCGTCATTGCAACAGAAGCTGCTAATGCATTTAACGCTTGGTTTGAACAAATGTTAGATGTCGCTTTATCACGGCGAATATGCTGTTCACGTGCTTGTAACGTTAATACAAATCCACGTTTACCATCTGAATCTACAGTTTGTCCAACAAGACGTCCTGGAATTTTACGCATAAATGCTTTCGTTGTTGCAAAGTAACCACAATGCGGTCCACCAAACTGCGTTGGGATACCAAATGGTTGTGCATCACCGATTACAATATCAGCACCAAATTTCCCTGGTGGTGTTAATGCGCCTAATGATAATGGATTTGAAGAAACGATAAATAATGATTTTTGTTGATGAACGATTTTTTCAATATCAGCTAATTTTTCAACTTGTCCAAAGAAGTTTGGATATTGAACGATTACACAAGCAACTGTATCATCTACTTCACTTTGTAATACGTCTAAATCTGTTACACCATCTTTATGATTAATTTCAACAACTTCAAGATTTTGACCTTTTGCATACGTTTCAAGTACTGCTCTTGATTCTGGATGAACCGCGCTAGATACAAGAATTTTCTTTTTGCGAGTATGGCCAGCTGCTAACATTGCCGCTTCAGCTAAAGCTGTACCCCCGTCATACATAGAAGAGTTTGCTACATCCATTCCTGTTAATTCACAAATCATTGTTTGGAATTCAAAGATTGCTTGTAATTCCCCTTGTGAAATTTCCGGTTGGTATGGTGTGTAAGCTGTATAAAATTCTGAGCGAGAAATAACATGATCTACAATTACTGGAGCATAATGATCGTATACGCCTGCTCCTAAGAAAGAAGCGTATTCTTTTAAGTTAGCATTTTTACTAGCCATTTGAGATAGCTCTTTTAAAAGTTCTGGCTCTGATTTTGCTTCTTTAATTTTTAAATCCCCTTTAAAACGAACACTCTCTGGAATATCAGAGAATAATTCATCGATCGTTTGAACGCCGATCGTTTGTAACATTTCTTTTTTGTCTTCTTCTGTCATTGGAAGATAACGATGCAACATGAAATCTACCCCTCTCCCCGTTACTTTGAACGTTTGTAAAATGGTGTTGGAACAACTACTGCTTTGACGCGTTTATTACGAATTTCAATTTCTACTTCTGTATCAACTGCTGCGTATTTTACATCAATTAGTGCTAAACCAATGCTTTTCTTTAACGTTGGAGATTGTGTACCACTCGTTACTTCCCCAATTTTTTCTTCACCAATAAATACAGGGTAATGCGTACGAGGAATTCCACGTTCGATTACTTCGATGCCGACTAATTTACGAGGCGCACCGTTTTCTTTTTGCTCTTTTAACGTTGCTTTTCCAAAGAAGTCTGCTTCTTTATTTGTTTTTACCGCAAAGCCAATTCCAGCCTCAATCGGTGTAATATCTTTTGATAATTCTTGTCCATAAAGTGGTAATGTTGCTTCGAATCGAAGTGTATCACGAGCACCTAAACCACATGCTTTTAAGCCCTCTTCTGCTCCAACTTCAAGAAGTTTCTCCCAAAGTTTTGCAGCATCTTCACTCTTACAGTAAATTTCGAATCCATCTTCACCTGTGTAACCTGTACGAGATACAAGTGCTGGAATTCCATCTACAAGAATATTGTTTTTAAATTTAAAGAACTTAATTTCTTTCAAATCTTCTGACACAACTTTTTGTAAAATGCCTTCTGCTTTTGGTCCTTGAATTGCAAGCTGTGCAACTTCACTAGAAACATTGACTACTGTCGCATCGCCAATTACATGACTTGCTAACCATTCGTAATCTTTCTCTATATTTGATGCATTGATTACTAATAAATAGTCTTCTTCACCACGTTTGTAGATTAATAAATCATCTACTGTACCACCATTTTCGTAGCACATAGCTGTATATTGTGCGCCCCCTACCTTTAAGGTAGATACGTCATTTGTAACAACACGTTGTAAAAATGCTAAACTATCTACACCTTTTACTTCAACTTCTCCCATATGAGACACGTCGAACAAACCTGCAGCTGTACGTACAGCTTCGTGTTCTTCTTTAATGCTTGAAAATTGAACTGGTAATTCCCAACCACCGAAGTCGATTGTTTTCCCACCATACTTCGCGTATACATCAAATAACGGTGTACGTTGTAATGTAATCATGCTCTCTCCCCCTTATGCTTTGACAAATCAATAAAAGTTGCTTCCTTTTTCTAAACATTTTCATTCTGAAAAGATAGGATATACGGAATCTCATTATATTTTTTTATGAAAGCGTAAATAAAAAATCACTTTCTTGGATAAAATACGAAAGATTCCACACATTTCACACCATTATCCTAACATCATTCGCTATATTTCATCAATATTCTAGCATAAAAAATAATTTAGAATTTTTTATGTTAAAACACAATAAATACAGCTTTTGAGATTTAATACTTTATTATTGTCTATCATATAGCCTTTAATAACGATAATTATGCCTTCTTTTGAGGCAAATCATCATACATTAAAAAATAATTACTTTAGTTTATAAAAGGTGGGAGAGTCGTAATGAATGTCGATATTTCCGTAGATCGGACGTGGCAAAACAATTTTTTAAATAGAATTGATGAAGATGGTCCTTGGACAAACTGGGATTTATATCACTTAGCTTATGAAACAGAAAAATCGTTACTTGTTCCTACTTTTGATGGACTACAAGCACCGAAACATTTATCCCATTTCACGCCGCTTCCGCATCAATTAGAAGTCGCTCAAAATGTGATTGAACAAATGAATGGTAAAGCGATTCTAGCAGATGAAGTAGGTCTTGGAAAAACAATCGAAGCTGGACTTATTTTGAAAGAATACATGGTCCGCGGGCTTGTGAAAAAGGTACTTATACTTGTCCCAGCCTCTCTCGTATCACAATGGGCATACGAGCTGAATACAAAGTTTTTCATTCCCGCTGTAGCACAAAAGAAAAGCTACTCGTGGGAACAAGCTGACGTAATCGTATCATCAATTGATACTGCGAAACGTTCACCACATCGCGATATCGTGTTGAACTTAGAATATGACCTTATTATTATCGATGAAGCACATAAACTGAAAAATAATAAAACAAAAAACTATGAATTTGCACAACGATTAAAAAAGAAGTTTTGTTTATTACTAACCGCTACTCCTGTTCAAAATAAGATTGATGAAATTTTTAACCTTGTTTCTTTATTAAAGCCAGGACATTTAGGCAATCAATCCAACTTTGAAGAATATTACGCTTCCAAAAATCGCTCAGCCGAATCAGATGAAGACTTAAAAGCTCTCATTAACAAAGTAATGGTGCGAAATAGACGACATAATACCGGTATCGATTGGCCGAAGAGACATGTACGTACAATTTTTGTTGAGTTTAATGAACAAGAACAAGCTCTATATAATGATATCGAAAATTGGCGAGGACAAGACGCCTTCACATCTGCTTTCTCATCGTTAACTTTAAAACGGGAAGCGTGTAGTAGTCGTGAGGCTGTTTACTATTCATTGAAAAAGCATGTAGAAAAAAGACAGAAAGAAAATGAACATTATATAAAAGATCCACATATCGATGTGCTAATGGACAAAATTAATCATATTCCTTTCAACTCGAAAGCAACTAAAGCTCTAGAGCTTATAAAAGAAATTGACGATAAAGTCGTCATTTTCACGGAATACCGAGCATCACAGATGTACTTACAATGGTTTTTACAACAACACGGTATTTCTTCTGTCCCATTCCGCGGCGGATTTAAACGCGGGAAGAAAGATTGGATGAAAGAACTTTTCCAAAATCGTGCCCAAGTGTTAATTGCAACGGAAGCTGGCGGAGAAGGCATTAACTTACAGTTTTGTAGCCATATGATCAATTATGATTTGCCATGGAATCCAATGCGTCTTGAGCAAAGAATCGGACGTATTCACCGTCTCGGTCAAAAGAATGATGTTCATATTTATAACTTAGCTACAAAGCATACTGTTGAAGAACATATTTTGAAACTGTTATATGAAAAAATCAACTTATTCGAGCGTGTTATCGGTGAACTCGATGAAATTTTAACGAGAATTAATATGAAAAACATCGACGCGCACATTCAAGAAATTTTCGCGCAATCAAAAAGCGAAGGTGAAATTAGAATTAAGATGGAAAACTTAACATCTATTATCGACTTTGCGAAACGAAATGAAGCTGAGGTGCAAGGCTATGCAGCAACATGAAATTCATAATTACTTATACAATTTCTTTGAGGCGAATAACTGTGAAATTTTAGAACGTTCTCCTCATTTATTAGATGTACAGTTAACAATTGAGATGGATAAATTATTAATGAATCGCCCTTTTTATTGGCACTATCTTGAGAAAACAGGAGGCGTACCGAATCCGATGCGCCTTACTCTTATTACAAATCCAGAAAATGAAGAAAATGAAGAAAATGATGGTGAGCTTATTCACTACGGTTCACCACGTCTACATCAAATTTTCCAAACGACAAAAGAATTAGGCTCTTACATACGTTTATATGAGGATGTAAGACATAATGGGGCAACACATACACCGCTCCACCCTTGGCTCGGTATTAATATAAAAGTTTCCTATCAATGTGATCGAAAAAAAGACATCCTTCACTCGATTGGCATTCATCTCATTTCTGGGACAATGATGGCAAACTTTCATGAAACATTAACAAACATTAAACTTACACCAAAAATACCTGATTTTTGTTTTACGCTCTCGCCCATCATTAAACCTCAAAGTGGTTTACAACGCATAGAAGACGCTTTAAAAAATATAATTGCAGAAGATGACCATACGTGGGCAAAAGAAGCAAGAGTGCGTTGGAATCATGATCTAGACCTTTTAAACCGTTTTTATGAAGAAAGTGACGAACTTCCTGAGAGCTATGAAATTGAAAAACAAGCTCTGCAAGAACAGTATGAACCACGTATTACAGTGCAAATTATTAACGGTGGCCTTTTTTATGTTACCGCGAATCATTTTCTATCTTGAAGAAGCTCCTTCTGCTTTAGAAGGAGCCTCTTTTGAGCTATTTTCTACCCTACTCGCTATCGCCACTACGCTCTTGCTGTTTTTTCTGTGCCATACGTTTCTGCTGTGCACGATCCTTTGCGCTCACATGATTTGCATCAGTTGGAAGATTTTCTTTCGAACGTCCAATTCCATTGCTCATCTTTCCCACTCCTTTTTGCGTTTTTCAAAATACATGTTTATTTTCAGCTAGAGTTTCAATCCTTATACAAAAAAATAAGAGCAGCCATTGGCTACTCTTACTCGCTCACATATTTTTGAAACATATCATGGATGCCTTTATTTACTAGGTTCGAGATCTGCTCGTCAGATTTATTCGGATAACGATCACGCAATCTGATAGATGCCTTCACCATTAAATTTTCTAATACAGAACGGCCACCTTCTCCATAAATAATTTCAGCATATTTAACAAGCCTTCCATCCTCTACTGTTGCTGGATTATGATTGAAGAAAAATTTACTCATTGTCTCCACCTCTCTCTTTTGATAACGTTTACATTTATATAGATTATTTATGTTATTTATTTCACAATATTGTATGCATGTATATTTAATTAGTTTCATTATAAAGCAACATATCGATAGTAAATATGTGATTTTCCGTCCATTTTGTGAACAAACTAAAAATGAAAGCGTTTCCTTTATTATATACTAAAAAAACTTACTACGCTAGGGGCAATTTTTTTCAATCTACTAATCCCTCAAAAATTGATATATTTTTTCTTTTCCCATTAAACCTTATACAATTTTCAGAAATTATATTATAAAATATATGTATGACTTAAGGAGGCTTTGTATGAATCAAAATAAAAAAGCTATATTAGATCTTGTCTTTTATCTCGTAATCCCATTCCTCATTTGGAAATTTGCAAAACCTTATATCGATCCTTATTACGCGATGTTACTTTCCTCTGTTCCGGGGATTATTTATACACTGTATACCTTTAAAAAAGAAAAACAGTTTAACGTGACAGGATTCTTTATTTTAATTACACTCATTTCTAATACAACGGTAGATCTATTATCTGGGTCAGCTGAACGAATGTTATGGAACGATGCGTATTATCACATCGTACTCGGTATTATCGTCATATGTACAATTTTTATAAAAAAACCACTTATGTTATATTTCGCAGCAGATATTGCAGCGCTGCAAGGCCATGACCGCGATAAAAGTCGTGAGCTTTATCGTGATAGTCGTATATATCCAGCACTGCAATATTTAACGTTATTTTTCGGGCTGCAATTTATATTAAAAAGCTTTTTAAAAATTTATTTCATCTCTGTTTTTGGTGTAGATGGCTACGGTGAAATGAGAGCGATTATGACCGCTGTCGGCTGGGGCATTTCTATTTGTATCGGAATAGGGTTCGTATGGGTGAACAATAAAATACATGCCGTTACGGAAGAACAAGAATCCGTGCAGTAAACAAAGATCCCCTAGTGTATTACGACACTAGGGGATCTTTGTTTTGCTAGACATATGACTAAAATTTAACTTGATTTTTTTCTTTTACTTTTTACATTTCGATAAAACAAAGCAGCACTCAGCGGCATAACACCAAACCACTTATTCATAAATGGCTCTTTTTCAGCACGGCGTTGTTCTTTCTTTTGTTTTCGATCTTCTTTTGGAGCATCCATATACGACACAAACTGCTGCGTCACAAAGCGAACATAATCATTAGTAGACATATTATCATCACCTCTACTTGATTAGTATGTCCACTTTTTTATACATTAATCTTTTCCTTTAATTCATTCATAATTTGCTTTACAGACTTATTTGTCGTATCGATATGAATATGAGCCTCTTCATAATAAGTTCGGCGTGATTCAAATTTCTTTACGAATGCATCTATATCTTTCTTTTGAAATAGTGGACGTGTCGTATCTTCACGAAGCCTTTCTGCAATTACATTTGGATCACAATATAAATACACGACAGTTCCGTTCTCTTTCATCCACTTGCGATTTTCCGCTCGTTCAATAATTCCCCCACCAGTTGTAATAATGACATTATGGACTGGTAGCGAACGTAACATTTCGCTTTCATATTCCCGAAAAGTCATTTCGCCTTCTTCGGCAAAAATATCACGAATTGCCTTCTTTTGCTTCTCTTCGATTTTTTGATCAGTATCTACAACATCCATTTGAAGTTCTTGACTTAATGCTTTTCCAATTGTTGTTTTCCCTGCTCCCATATAGCCGGTTATGTATATAGATTTCATTTTCTGTCCTCTCAATCGTCATTTATTAATTGTTATTATAACGAAAGATGCTACTTTGTTTAATAAAAAAACGTTTTGTTCTTATACTATGAAGAACAAAACGTAACACTCGCTTTTACTTATAAGTACCTCTTCTCACCCACTGCGTTGCAATCCATTTCTCGCCTTTCGTTACAGGTGCCCCTCCATGTAACGTAAGCTCATTTAGTGATTGATCTTGATAAAAATACTCAAAGTATACTGCCATTCCCTTTCTAGGATGTACAGAAAGATTTAATTTCGGGAAGTACGTTTCCCCGCCTTCTTCTACATCATTTAAATACATTACAAGCGTACTAATACGATTGTTAACAGCTGATCTACTATGTTCCGCAAAATAATCATAGTGTGCTTTATATTGTTGATCCACTTCATAATTTAAAATGTGCAACCCTTCTCCATGCGACGCAGGAACATTCATGATAGATGAAATTCGTTTTTCAATCTTTGAAGTAAGTTCATTGTCTTCCAAAAATGCACCGCTACTTGTTCGAATATCATTTACATCACGTGATGAACCAACTTTAGAACGCTTCATTTTATTTTTAGACATTTCAATCAATTCATCACACTCTTCATCACTTAGTACATTTGCTAATACGACAATAAGAGGTTCTTCGAATTTTGAAATAATGTGTATTTCTCTATCTTCTGTCATAATCGTATTTCCTTTATGATCAAAAATAGTTTGTTCCTTATTTTCACCTATTTGATTGTTATTTGTCATTTCCCTATTCTCCCTAAAAATAATGATTGGATAGCATGAATATATCATATTCTTTCTACCTTTCTCTTTTTTGAGAAAATTTAAACTTTTAATCATTATATTTATCTATTTCTTCTAAAAAGTCAATTCAATTTATAATAGAAACCCCTGGTTTATCTCCATATATTTCACATATTATCCTTCTATCCAATCGACTATTTTTCCATCCTTTTTTCTATACCGAAAGCTCACCGTATAGAAAGCTTCCTGTTTGAGTTTGCACTGCAACGCAACGAAAATTGAATCATTTTCAAAAACATAATTCCCACTCGCTTCTCCCTTTTCATACTGAAAGAAAAATGCACCTTCTTTTTCTTTTTGCTGTAAGTCTTTTTTTATATCTGTAATAGATCGGTTAAGTAGTTCATCCAGTAAAAACTTTTGTTCTATTTCCATATAAAAATTTTTATCTGTAAGCAGCATATTGGTTTCGTATATAAAAAAAGAAGTTAATAAAATAAGAAAGATGATCGTTCCAGGCATTGTAAACCCATTTTGCCCTCTCATACATTCATTTCCATTTCACTATATCGCATAACTACCCCTTCATATATTTTCCCACTAGTATCTTTCACATTTATAATGAGTACATGAGGTGTTAGTTTGTAAGAAACCGTTCCAATATTTTGTAAAACAACTTCTCTCCCACGCCTATTTACCTTTCTTATAAGACGACTATTCTCTTTTTCATATGATACTTCACTCCCATTACGCGATCGGAATCTTAAAATACTTTCTCCATTTTCAAATGCTAGCTGTTCTCCAGATGATACTTCACGAAACTCCAATTGCGTTTGACCTAAAAACACATCCCACTCCCAATCATTTAATCCTTTTGACTGTTTATTTTCCATTTCAATGAAATGTAGGCGGGGAAAGAGCAAAAAAAATATTGATAATAGAAACAGACATACAATCATTTCTATTAATGAAAAACCAAATTCTAATTTACTTTTTCTCCTACATAAAAGCATTGTTCCACCATTCTTTCTTTCACATCTCTCCACATGGTACAAACTTCATTGCCTCCCCAATATGTGTAATACACAATTCCATTCATATTCTTTTCTATTATTCGCTTTTCTTCATTTCCATACATATATATAGCTGCTTCTTTTTTTAATAACCCAGATGCCTTATAACGAATTTGTATATTTTTTCTTTCTTGCATAACTAATACTGTTTGCGGTAGTAGTAACGATACAGCCATCATTAAAACACTTAACGACACAATCATTTCAGCCATTATGGACCCTTTTTGACATTTCACGATACGTAAATCTCCCTCTTCCAAGCTGAAATACAATTTCATATTTATAATTTCGATACGAAATTATAATCGTACCACCTCTATTAATATTTCCACTTGGATTATATGTCATCGGGTTTGGAAACGTATGCAAATCAATTTGTATATCTTCTTCATACTCCCGCTTGACGATATAATACTTTGTACCTAACTCTTTTATAGCATACAAATTTCTATCTTTATACCAACGTAATGTATAGTGCTTTTGACGGTTTATCGCTAATTGCTGCATATACAAAACATCATTTGAAAACTGTCTCAAAAATTGTTCAACTTTTTGTCGCTCGTATAAGGAATGAACACTAAAATACGTAACTATACTCAATACAGAAATAGCAAATAAAACGAGTAACATCTCTAAAAAAGTAAACCCCTGTTGTTTCACAATGTCCTAATTGATACTGTGCCATCATCTGAAATATGAATAGATTCGCCATTCGGACACTTATCAAGTGTAATATACTTTTCATCTATCAGTTCTTTTAACGATGGAATTTTATTATGTTGTAATTGATATACTTGTATTTGCGCTTCTATAGATTTCACGTAAGCTGCACACCCTTTTCCTTGGATCGATGAGCGCTGTGTAACTACATTCGGAATAATTAATAGTAATAATATAGTTATGACAACCATTACTAATAGCATCTCTAACAGAGTAAATCCTTCCTCATTCTGCATACAAATGCCTCCTAAATAGAATTCATCATTTGAAACATCGGCATAATCATCGCTAAATACATAAGGACAACGATTCCTCCAATACATGTAAATAAAATAGGCTGAATGATAACTACCATATGTTTAATTTTCCGTTCCATCTTTTCCATAATAAGATCGCTATAGTCACCTAATTCAATCGCTAAATTACCGTTTGCTTGTCCATGCGTAATAACATAAGAAAGTTCTTTCTCGTAATACCCACTTTTAGCAATGATAGATTGTAACTGTTCTCCTCCAATTAATTGTCTTTCAATTCGGCTCGCTTCATATTGAAAGAACGGATGATATCTTTGCTCCATCATTATTGTTAAAGCTTCGCATACTGATAGTCCACCATTTAATAAACCACTCAACTGAGTAGCAAAATAATGTGAATGCTTTAAAATAAGAAATGTTTTGATGAAGGGAATACGATGCATGATTTTTACCTGTCTAATATGTGGAAGTTTCCTAAAATACAACATATATAAACTACATCCAATAATAACAGTTACAATAGCGGTTAAAATAATGTAAGGTAGCATTTTTATTGCACTTAAAATTTGTTCTGTAAGTAGTGGTGTATTAGAACCGAACGAACTATAAACCATTTCAACCTGAGGTAATAAGATGAGGTTGAAAATAAAAAGCATGATTAGTAGAAAAAACACCAAAAACATAGGATACTGCATTATTTTCATCATGTCTCTCCTATACTTATCTTTCTTATAAAGAAGTGCACTTCCTTGTTGCAAAGCGAAAGAAATATCACCATGTTGCTCGGCATAAAATAAATAACTTAACATGTCCTGATGAAACCTTAACTGATGAAAAGAATCGTGTAGACTTTTCCCATCTTTTAATCCCTCAACCATGCGTTGCAATTGTACTTTCTTTTCTACAGGTAATTGAAACTGTAAAAATTCTAATGCTTGTAAAAGAGAGTAGCCTTTTTCTAATAATTCTCCTAAACGTTTCAACAATACTACTTGATTACTTAAACTCCAAGTTTTCTTAAACATAAACATCATCTTCTAAAAACCCTAAAGCATATCCTTTTCGTATTGACGATTCTAAAGTCTCATGTTTGTAAGTAACACATTCACCATTCGCTTCTTTAAGCGCTTGTTTTAACTCATACCCATATAGCAGCTCATAAATGCTTGCTTGCCTTACTTGCCTCATTGATTTACATAAAGTTGAGCACTTCCCTCTGCAAAACGGACATTTCAATTCGACAAGTCGCTGTGCAGCTACAGCCAATAAAGACTGTTCAATCTCTTGCCTCGTTATACCATAATCCATGAAACGAATGATTGCTCCTTTCGCATCATTCGTATGCAGCGTTGTCATTACTAAATGTCCTGTCAAACTTGCTCTTATAGCTATTTTTGCTGTTTCTTCATCACGGATTTCACCGACTAAAATAATATCTGGATCATGACGTAAAATAGCCTTTAATCCTGTTTCATATGTAAGACCCGCTTTTTCATTTATTTGAATTTGTAATACATCGTCACTTCTTTTTTCAACCGGATCTTCAAGTGTAATGATACGACGTGTTTTCTTTTTTCTAATTACCTCTAATAATGCATACATTGTCGTTGTCTTCCCAGAACCAGTCGGTCCAGTAAACACGAGTAGCCCCTGTGAATAGCGTAAAAACGAGAGTAGTTTTGCTGCCGTACTTGGAAATAACGAAAGATGTGATAAGGGCTGAACAGATGCTTGTAAATGAAGGCGAATAACGAGACTTTCTTGATATACTGTTGGAAGTGTTGAAAGGCGTAAATACACTTCTTGTCCATCAATTTGCAAATACAACGAACCATTCTGTGGCTTCCGTTTCTCTCCTATATCCATAGATGCTAAAAATTTAAAATGTGAGACAAGTTTTTCTCCAAACTCCTTTTCAATACATTGTCTCGTCATTAAATCTTTTCCTATACGTAGTTGCACCGCTACATCCTTCTGCCGGGGCACAATATGTAAATCTGACGCTTGTACCCTACACGCTTCTTTTAAAATTGTATTCGCAAAAATTTCAATCCCATTCATCACTTTTCCCTCCTCACTATGTATATAGCATGAAAACATGCACAATAAAAATTTGGATTTTTGTATTTTCAATAGAGGAAAAAGGAAAAATATGTTTGTGAAATTATGAACAATTTCCGAATTATTGTCTGAAATTACCTATACTCATGTTTATCTGTATTATAATGTTATTATCTTGGATAAAGTGATAAAGGTGGAGATCCTCATGGAACAAGCTTTAAAAATTACAGGTGTTTTAGCTGACCCAACTCGTTATTACATTTATAAATATATTTCGCAAAAACATAGTTACGTAACTGTACAAGAAATTGCAGATGAATTCGATATTCATCCAAACGTAGCACGTTTACATTTATCTAAATTAGAAGATGTTCATATGCTTAAATCGGAAACAAAGAAAACTGGAAAAGGCGGAAGACCAAGCAGATTATATGTCTTATCTGAAGATGTTATTCAATTGCAATTTCCATTCCGTGATTATCAATTGTTAGCAAGAATAGCATTTAATTCTTTACTTAGCCTTGGCGCTGCTGGTGAGAAAGCGCTATACGAAACAGGAAAACAATTGGGGGCCGAATTAATGCAACAACATATGCAACGTTTAAATGTGAGTGAAGGTGCTTTAACAGTAGAACAAAAAGTTCAAATTGCAAAAGAAGCTTTCTCAACAGCCGGCTTATCACCTGCATTTGAATTAAGTGCAGATGGAACAAAAATTTTCTATGATGTACACAATTGTCCATTTAAAGAAGTGGCTGTTCATCATCCAACTGAAATTTGTAACATGCACGGAGATATGATGAAAGGAATTTTTGAAATCCTATTCCCTAACATGGAATTAACTCGAAATGATAGTCTATTAGATGGATGTAAATCTTGTAATTATAAACTAACAATTTAATTTCTCATATAAAAAGAAGCCAATAATAATTGGCTTCTTTTTATATGAATGAATATTTACAATAGTAAGAAAAATAAACTATAATGAAAAGAGGTTTTACTTTTTCTAGAAAAGGAGGGAAATAGCATGGATCGCATGTTTCGCGTTCTCGGCTTTTGGACTGGAATTTTCTCGGTTATGTTTTACGTAGGAGATATGCAACAGGCTGCACTACTATTTTTAGGACAAACAGGTTTCTTCGTACTTTTAAGCTATTTAAAATTAACAGAGCGTATGTATATATACGTATTCGGGGCATATTTAACTGTTTTCTTCATAGGATTTACATACTACACGACATTTTTACTTGTCCCTGGGGCTGGACATTAAAAGATGGCATTTTGCCATCTTTTTTTTAATCCCGGAATTTCCTAGTTGACTTATAGGTTTTATTACCTTATATTCTATATAACAGATTGGAATTAGGGGGAATCAACATGAATACACTGCTTGTCGGAATTAACGTTGCAGTCATGCTCATCTTAGTTGGCGTATTATATTATATGCAACGTAAGCATGTATCTTTTAATAAACGTGTATTTACCGCTTTAGGAGTCGGAATTTTATTCGGTCTTATATTACAATTCATTTATGAGCCAACTTCTAAAGTAATTATTGAATCAAATACTTGGTTTGGCTTAATTGGTAACGGTTATGTGAAATTACTTCAAATGATCGTTATGCCACTTATTTTAGTATCTATTATTTCAGCATTTACAAAATTACAGTTAACGAAAAACCTTGGTAAAATTAGTGGTCTTATTATCGGAATTTTAATTCTTACTACAGGAATCGCTGCAGCTGTCGGTATCGCTGCAAGTGCAGGATTTGATGTATCTGCAACAGGCTTGCAACAAGGTGATGCAGAATCTGCTCGTCTGAAACTAGTTGAAGAAAGATTTACTTCTATTGAAAAGACAACAATTCCAGATAAATTATTAGAGCTATTGCCTACAAATCCGTTTCTTGATTTAACAGGCGCTCGTCCAACATCAACAATTTCTGTCGTAATATTTGCAGCCTTTATCGGCATTGCCTTTATAGGTGTAAAACGAAAATATCCAGAACAAGCAGAGCTATTTAAGAAAATGCTTGATGCTGTATATGCAATCGTAATGCGTATGGTAACATTAATTTTACGCCTTACTCCATACGGCGTATTAGCTCTTATGGCAAAAACAGTTGCTGGTAGCGATATAAATGCTATTTTAAAGCTTGGTAACTTCGTGTTAGCCTCTTATGTAGCACTTATCGTAATGTTTATCATTCACTTATTATTAATTGCATTGTCTGGTTTAAATCCAATTCAATATTTGAAAAAAGTGTTCCCTGTACTAACTTTTGCATTCACATCTCGCTCTAGTGCTGGTGCGATGCCATTAAATATTGAAGCTCAAAAAGAAAAGCTTGGTATCTCCGAAGGAATTGCAAACTTCGCAGCTTCATTTGGGGTATCTATCGGACAAAACGGTTGCGCAGGTATTTATCCAGCAATGCTTGCAATGATGGTCGCTCCAACTGTAGGAATTGATCCATTACAACCACAATTTATTTTAACTTTAATCGCTGTTGTTGCTATTAGCTCATTCGGTGTTGCCGGAGTTGGTGGCGGTGCAACATTCGCAGCTTTAATCGTACTATCTACAATGAACTTACCAATCGGTATTGTTGCTCTAGTTATCTCAGTTGAGCCATTAATCGATATGGGTCGTACAGCTCTTAACGTAAGTGGTTCTATGACAGCAGGTCTTATTTCAAGTAAATGGCTTGGTGAATTAGATCAAGATACGTACAATCAAGACGATACAAAAACTGGTGAAATTGCTTCATAATGAAAGAAAGACGCTAACATACAATTGTTAGCGTCTTTTTTATTCCGTTCCCTCTTTATAGATCTTATCTTGAGAATTATCACTCCAAGTATTCTTTTAATTGCTCTTTTAACTCTTCCTCAATCTCATAACAAGATTCATCAGCGAGTTCCCCTACTTTCTTACTACCCAAAATGTTTGATTGAATTGGCATTCCTAAAAAGATTCTTTCGCATTTCCAAATTGGTATATTGTAAAATCCAATCATCTCTTTTTCTTCATCTAATATAGCTATAGCAACTGATGAACCATATCCCACCTCAAAAGGATGCTCTTTATCTTTAACAAGTCCCATATCTAATTCCATGTTTTTTTCTATGTATAAATGCGAATACTCTTTATAAAGTTTAAGTGATATCCGTTCTATTTCCTTCTCCATGCATTGAATTTTCTCTTTCAATTCCAGTGTAAAATCTCGTTCTGTATACTTCATCTTCGTCTCCTTACACATAGAAAAAGAGAATATAATAACATATTCTCTTCTCTCAAATATATTTCATTATCTCACAGCCCGTCCTTTTCACAAATAACCATTTTGTTCGCACCATTTATGAAATTGTCCTACGTCCACCCCAACTAACACGATATCCTTTAGCTCTACATCAATGATTTGTTCTCCAATTACAATAGCAAACTGCGATGCTAATTTTGTCTCGTTTTTCTTTACAATTCCAATTCGGTTCCGATGCGGTCCATCTTTTATATATGCTTTTTGTCCTACAATATCAAAGTTCAAGATTTTCACCTCTTTTACTGCGCTCAAATTGGAAATACGATCTCCACCTCGGAAAATTTCCTTTCATTGCACTATTTCTCTATATATATGACGAAACAATAAAAGAGTCCTTCCTTCTTTACAATTATTTTTTCTTTGTTTCATTTTTGTGATTGAAACGTAAAGTTTATAATAAAATACACTTGGAAGCGCTTTCTATGTAATTTTTTATGTTATAATATAAAAGTAGAACTTCGTAAAGAGGGTTAAAAAAATGAATACAAAAATGATAAAAAAAGTAATTGAAGCATTAAAAGTATATGGCTTTCAGGATGTATCATTCTGTGACAAAACGAGGCAATTTTTATTTCATAACGAAACCGATATTATGAGCGGCTATGCAGAAATAACATATAGTAGTCAATTTGAAAAATTCAACGTACAAATTCATCCAATTGAAACACATCACCAAGCAGAGTTACAAGAGGTTGAAAGACATATACAAGCTTGTATAAGAAAAGTGGAATATTTAAACGCACTTCTTACCGGGCAGACAAAACTAGATGATAAAATTATTATTATGTAAAAAAAGAACGTGATCCAATCACGTTCTTTTTTCATTATATGTTCATCTTTTCCTTTAGTTGTAATCCTGTAACAGATTCTAATACATCCATCGATTCTCCAAATGTCATATCAAAAATTGTATTGTCCTCTATGTACGGAAACTGTCTGAAACGCTTTTCTAACACCTTTACAGCATCTGATGTAAAGTTTGCACTATCAATTCCAAATTCTGTTTCAAGAAGAACGATCCAATCTAACACATGAAAACCTAATCCATTGACGAATGCAATAAGTTTTTCTTCTGGGTTTGAAGATAAGAATACTTGGCGTTCCATCTCACTAAAAAGTTCTTCTCCTAAGATTTCAGCTAACTCATCATCATGTTCACGTTCAACAAGTTCTTCGTAGCCGTAATCATCCACAAGCTCTTCTACTTCTTCACTATCCTGACAAAGCAATTGACTAAGAAGTGCCTCTTTCTTAAATTCACTATTTTGTACGACTTCTAAAAAGCTCGTTTCCCATCCATTTTCTAATTTCATATTATGTACTCCTTTATATACGTTTCTTATCATCACTGTACCCAAAAGATCACTTTTATAACCTTTTAGGTAGTTACATTATTTCACATGATTCATAACATAAGATGCAAACTCAGCTACATCTCCTTCAAAAATATTTATTTCTGGCAAGTGATAGAACGTTGTTTGGAGCGGATTTCCTGCATGATATACATATATCGTTTTCTCTAGCGCAATCGCCATTCCAAACTCTGTATGGCTCCCGTTTCCGCCATCTAATATAAGTAAAAACACATCCGCTTCTTTTACAGCATTTTGTTCTGCCTGACCAATTTCTCTTAATTGTTCTTGATTCGCTGCTCTTTCGTTTTTGGCCCAATCATATGTATGGTGCCATCCTGCATGTTTCAGTTCATTTGCTACGGAACGTACAAGATGTTTATTTTGGAAACCTGAGGCGATATAAAAATTCATTTATATACACTCCTTCATTATGTATGGGGAAACTCCTTTTTAGCGTTATTTGTTATAGCTATAATAAAGAACAACTTCAAAAAAAATCCCCATCTTTAAAACTTATTTGCGTTTAAATGATGGGATGCTTCATGGTCTTCTTTTATTTTTTGTTTTTTATAACTTTCATCAGCTAACATTTCTAGTTCAGCTGTTATCTCTGACTTTTCAAGCTCTCTTTCTTGCGAAAATTTCCTTGAAATATAAACAATAACACTACCAACGTACAACACAAAGCATATAATAAGTGCAGTATTTTCATAGAGACTTAGCTCCAACACAGTCACTCCTAATCCATTCGTATTTTCACGCCTCATTAATTGGAATTTCTCTATTAACCCAGTTATTATCCCGCTATTTGAGGGCAGTAAGACTCCCTCCTCAAATTTCAGTAAAAGTAAAGAAGTTAGATGTGGGATGCACCCAACTGATTAAAGTTTCACTTTATTGTAACATAAAAATATCAATTCTTGGAATCTTTCACCCTACTAAAAGAGGCATGATTGTTTCATCATGCCTCTGAAATATTTTGAATGATTGTTTGAATTGCTTCTTTTCCATTATATTTTTTTAGTGCTGTTTTATACTTCTCATTATTTTGATTCAATTCTTCGACATACTTTATCAGAGATTTTACAGTTACATCTTCTTCATATAATACGGAGGCATACCCTTGCCTTTCAAAGGACTCTGCATTTAATATTTGATCTCCACGGCTTGCAAATTTCGATAATGGAATTAAAACCATCGGCTTTTGTAATGTTAAAAATTCAAAAATTGCGTTGGAGCCCGCGCGTGAAATAACAAAATCTGTTACCGCTAATATATCCGGCAGTTCTCCATGTACATATTCAAATTGTCTATATCCTTCTTTATTTTGTAAACTTTCATCAAGGTTACCTTTTCCGCAAAGGTGAACAATTTGATACTTTTTAAGAAGTTCTGGTAATGCTTCTCGAGCCGTATCATTAATTTTCTTCGCGCCCAAGCTGCCTCCCATAATCGTAATAACTGGCTTTTTACGTGAAAAACCTAAAAATGCTAAACCTGTTTCAGGATTTCCCTTCAGCACTTCTTCACGTACAGGAGATCCCGTATATATTACTTTTCCTTTCGGTAAATGCTTCGCTGCTTCTTCAAATGTAACAAATATTTTCGAAGCAAAACGAAGCGCAATTTTATTTGCTAGTCCTGGCGTCATATCAGATTCATGTAATAAAACTGGTACTCTATTTAGCCATCCTCCAATTACGACTGGTACAGATACGAAACCGCCTTTTGAAAAAATCACATCTGGTTTTAGTTTTCGAATCCTTACATACGCATCCATAACACCCTTCATTACAAGAAAAGGATCTTTTATATTTTTCAAATCAAAATAACGACGTAGCTTTCCACTCGAAATACTATAGTAGGGAATGCCTTCCTTTTCTATAATCGTTTTCTCAATACCTTGATGAGAACCAATATAAGAGATATCCCAGTTGTCTTCCTGTAAATGTGGGATAATGGCTAAATTAGGTGTTACATGTCCTGCCGAACCGCCACCTGTAAAGACTATTTTCTTCATACGTCTCCCCCTTCTAGACTATAATACACTAAAATATCTTGCCTCAGGGTGAGAAAATACCATAGCCGTTACGGACGCTTCTGGCTCCATCATGAATCCTTCTGTTAATGAAATACCTATTTCCTCTGGATGAATTAAGCGAAATAGCTTTTCTTGATCTGCAAGTTCTGGACACGCCGGATAACCAAATGACACGCGTATTCCTCTATATTTCGTACGGAAACGTTCTTCCATCGTCAGTTCAGGTGAGTCTGGAATGCCCCAGCGGTCACGAATGAGCATATGTGTTTTTTCAGCAAGTCCTTCTGCTAATTCAAGCGCTAACGATTGAATGGCATGACTACGTAAGTAATCACCTTTCGCCTTCCACTCTTCAGCAATGTCCCGAACTCCTTCCCCAACCGTAACAGATAAGAAAGCAACATAGTCCATCTCATCTCCAATTGGGCGCAAATAATCGCCTAAAGTACGATAGGGGGCCTTTCCTTGTCTAGGGAACGTGAAACGCTCTATAACACGCGTATGATCTTCTGGATCATATATTACAATGTTTTGTCCATCGCTTTGCGCTGGGAAAAATTGATACACTGCTTTTGGCTTTAACCAAGATTGTCCTTCTTGCAATAATTCATCTATTAAATCATTTAATTCATGCGCTCTCTTATCTCCCTCTTTCAAAAGCTTCTTCACATTTCCTTTTAATCCAAGGTGATGCCCAAGTAGCATTTGTCTATTTAAAAATGGAGCGAGATGAAGGGCGGGAATATCGCGTAATACAATTCGTTTTGTTGAATCAGGCACGATAACCTCAGCCTTTGGTAATGGCTCAATTACTGCTGGAATTTCTACTTTCTTCTCCTCTTTTTTTACGATATGAAGATGCCGTTCTTTCTTATCCTGTTTCATCTTCTCACGCTCTTCTTCTTTTTGAAGCTTATTAATAATATCGAGCCCCGTCATCGCATCACTCGCATAACAAACGAGCCCTTTATATGATGGTGAAATCCGATTATCTGTAAACTTTCTCGTTAATGCTGCACCACCTACAACAATGGGAACATCAATATTTGCAGCGTTTAAATCTTCAGCAGTCGTTACCATTTGTTGCGCTGATTTTACTAATAAACCTGAAAGTCCTATAATGTCCGGATTCTTTTCTTGTACTTCTTGAACAATTCGATCTG
Organism: Bacillus sp. FSL K6-1338; assembly: GCF_038006965.1. NCBI lineage: Bacteria > Bacillati > Bacillota > Bacilli > Caryophanales > Bacillaceae > Bacillus > Bacillus sp. FSL K6-1338. The sequence goes on from NZ_JBBOWI010000001.1 coordinate 4,089,305, forward strand.
AACGTACATTAATTCCTAAATTAATAATCTCATATCCGTTATTCGCTAAAATAATTTCAACGAGATTTTTCCCAATATCATGCACGTCACCTTTTACAGTTGCTAATAATACTTTCCCTTTTTTCGCACTATCACTAGATTCCATATATGGCTCTAAATAACTTACAGCAGCTTTCATACTTTCGGCACTTTGCAATACTTCAGCAACAATAAGTTCATTATTATTAAATAGTCGTCCTACCTCGTCCATCCCTGTCATAAGCGGACCGTTAATAATATCAAGAGGTTTTCTTCCTTCTTCAAGTGCAAGACTTAAATCCTCGTGTAATCCTTGTTTCGTACCTTCTACAATATAATTTGCTAGTCTTTCATCAAGCGTTAACGTTTCTTGCACAACGACATCTTTCTTTTTAGCGACTCGGTAAAAGTTTGTAAATTCTTCTAACGTCTCTTTAGTCGTTTCAAACAGTAATGCATCTGCAAGGTGTTTTTCTTCCTCTGGAATCGACGCATAGCGTTCTAATTTTTCCGTATTAACAATCGCGTAATCTAATCCAGCCTTCGTAGCATGATATAAAAAGACGGAATTCAATACTTCACGTCCAGCTGGTGGTAAACCAAATGATATGTTACTTACACCTAAAATCGTTAAACACTCTGGTAACGCTTCTTTAATAAGACGAATTCCTTCTATAGTCGCTGCCGCTGAACCAATATATTCTTCATCACCTGTCCCTACTGGAAACACAAGTGCATCAAAAATAATATCTGACGGACGTATTCCATATTTCGTCGTTAATAATTCGTAACTTCTTTTTGCAATTTCTAATTTTCTTTCAGCACTTACTGCCATACCATCTTCATCGATTGTACCAACTACAATTGCAGCACCATACTTACGAAGAAGCGGTGTTACCTTTTCAAAACGCTCTTCTCCATCTTCTAAATTAATAGAGTTGATAACAGCTTTTCCTTGAATATAAGTAAGTGCTCTTGCCATAACATTTTCATCCGTTGAATCAATCATAATCGGTACTTTTAACACTTTCGTAACTTCTGTCAAAAATTTCTCCATATCTTCTATTTCATCACGATCAGGATCTGCCATACAAATATCAATAATATGAGCATTTTTCTTCACTTGCGCCCTTGCCACTTCAGCAGCCTCTTCAAATTTCCCTTCTGCTACTAACCGTTTAAATTTACGTGATCCAATAACATTCGTTCTTTCACCTACAAATAACGGTCTCATAGACTCATCGTATTGCAGTGCCTCCAATCCACTAATTCCATGTCCTTCTCTCTCATGATGGTCACGAGGCTTAAGAGATGCTAGCGCGGATTTCATTGCTTTTATATGTTCTGGTGTCGTGCCACAACAACCACCGATAATATTAACCCATCCTTCTTCAGCAAATCGCTTCACCTTTTCAGCAAGAGAAGATGGAGATTCATGGTAATGTCCATCTTCATCAGGAAGACCTGCATTTGGATAACAAGAAATGTAACACTCCGATAAATCAGATAGTGAACGAATATGGTCCCTCATAAACTCCGGACCAGTCGCACAGTTTAATCCAACAGATAATGGTTTCATATGTTCTACTGATAAATAAAAAGCTTCAATTGTTTGCCCAGCCAGAGTCGTTCCCATTGGCTCAATCGTTCCTGAAATCATAATAGGAACCGTTTTTTTCATTTCTTCAAAAGCAGCTTGAATTCCAATATAAGCTGCTTTCACGTTACGTATATCTTGACTCGTCTCAACGAGTAATACATCAACTTCTCCTTTTAACAATCCTCGTGCCTGCCTTGTATAAGCCTCAATCAATTCTTCAAAAGTCACACCACCTGTAACACTAATTGCTTTCGTTGTTGGTCCCATTGCTCCCGCAACATATACTTCCTTCCCGCTTTCTTTAACAGCTTGCTTCGCCAAAAGTGCTGCCTTTTCATTTAGTTCTTCATCTAAATGAGACAGCTCATAATCACTTAGTACAATATTCGTTGCCCCAAATGTATTTGTTTCAATAATATCCGCTCCAGCTTCAATATAAGCTTTATGAATTTTTAAAATAACGTCTGGTCTTGTTTCTACTAAATATTCATTACAGCCCTCGTACTCTTCTCCTCCGAAATCTTCAGCAGTTAAATCCTCTTGCTGAATCATTGTCCCCATTGCCCCATCTAATATTAAAATGCTATTCTGTAATTTTTCTTCTATACACTTCATCAATTAATACCTTCTTTCACTTCTTGCTTTTCTCTTACATATTTAACAAGATGTTCTGTAATTTCATACTTTAAAAATGGTGTAATAAGATAAATACCATTAAAATATTTCATCGCTATGTCGATTAATTCTTGCGAAATGCGAATCCCTTCCTCAATTGCTGCCTCTTTCGTTTCGTGTCCATCCATTCTCTCTCTTATTTCTTCAGGAAGAGTAATACCCGGCACCTCAAAATGAAGAAAATCTGCATTCCGCTTACTTACTAACGGCATAATTCCAATAAAAATAGGTTGTTCCAAATGCTTTGTCGCTTCATACACTTCTTCAATTAGCGCGATATCGTAAATTGGCTGAGTTAAAAAATACTCCGCTCCAGCATCTATTTTTCGTTCCATTCGCTTAACCGCTGCTTTTAAGTGCCTCACGTGAGGATTAAATGCGCCGCCTACAGAAAACCTTGTCGCCGGTCCAATTGATTTCCCTAAAATTGAACGTCCATCGTTCATTTCTTTAATCATTTTAATGAGCTCAATAGAGGATAAATCATATACAGAAGTTGCACCGGGAAAATCACCAACGCGCGCTGGATCACCAGTTAAAGCTAGCACTTCTTCCATCCCTAACGCCGATAAACCTAACAAATGAGATTGTAGTCCAATGACGTTATGATCTCTACACGTTAAATGTGTCAATACTGGGATATCATGCTTGGTTAATAACGCACCCATTGCCATATTCGAGATGCGAGGCGATGCTAATGAATTATCTGCTAGAGTAATAGCATCTGCTCCCGCTCTTTTTAACGCTCTTGCTCCTTCAAAAAAACGCTGTGTATCTAACGTTTTCGGTGGATCTAATTCCACTACAACTGTCGTTTGTTTTTTCGCTTTCTCTGCTAGAGTGACGTGAGCCTTCGAACGTTTCTCATGCGTATGAACGACTTTCGGCCTTTGAATCGTGTCTTTTTCTATTACAGGGGTAATATTCGCAACAGCGCGCTTCATACTTTGAATATGTTCTGGAGTCGTACCACAACAACCACCCAATAATCGAATACCTTGCTCAATAAATCTCGGTGTCATCGCTTCAAAATAAGCTGGGCTTCCCTCATATACATAACGTCCCTCCACATAATTCGGGAGACCTGCATTTGGGTATGCTGATAAATAGCCATTTTGCGGAATCGATATCATTTTGAAAGCTTCCGTCATATGAAGCGGCCCTAGTTGACAATTCAATCCAACAACATTTGCACCGCAATCTATAAGTTGCTTTAATATTTCATTGACATCATTTCCATTTTGAGTCGTACCTGCTTCATGTAACGCTAATTGAGCAACAATTGGAATATTCGTTTGCTTACGCAATACTTTAACGGCATGAAGTAATTCAAATTCATCGTAAAAAGTTTCTAATAGTAATCCATCAACCTGTTCTTCTAGTAAAGCCCCTGCCTGTTCAAGTAGCATAAACTCCCTTTCCATATCAGTCGTTGTAACGGCTCCGATGTGTTTCATACCACCAATTGTTCCTAAAATTGCATTTCTGTCTGTAACAGATGCTTTCGCCAGTTTTACTGCCGCTCTATTAATTTCTGTAACTTGATTTTCTAAACCATACATACGTAATTTCGTCTCATTTGCCCCATACGTATTCGTTTGAATTACATCTGCTCCAGCAGCTACATATTGTTTATGAATCGATATAATTAAGTCTGGATCAGATACATTCAATTCTTCAAAGCTACTTTGCAAACCATGTGAATGCAATAACGTCCCAACCGCACCATCACCTATTACAATTCCTTTTGATAATAAATCTAGTAATTTCACGAATCTCCCTCATTTCTATCAATATAAAAACCCCCTCTTCACTTTGAAGAGGGGGACATAATCGTTCCTCCTCTTATTATGCAAAACATTCGTTTTGCAGGTATTAGCACCGTTTCAAACATTTCGTTTGAAGGTTGCCGGGTTTCACAGGGCCTTTCCCTCCACCGCTCTCAATAAGAGTTGTCTTTATTATTTTATTTATGTAGCTAAAAGGAAATGCGTTCCCCTTTTAACAATGTTTGTTAATTTTTTAATAAATTTAGCATGCACAAAAGTAAAAGTCAATGATACTTGCGGAAAAATAAAAATTATTTAAAATAAACTTGCAATTCAATTATCTTTTGTTGTAAAGTTAAAAACATAATAAAAATTTCATACGAACATTCTTATCTAGAGAGGTAGAGGGACTGGCCCTATGACGCCTCAGCAACCATTAACAGTTTGTTAATAAGGTGCTAATTCCAGCAAATTGTGAAAGATTTGACAGATGAGAAGAAGACTCTATTCAAACCGAAAGCCTTCTTCTTAGAAGGCTTTTTTTATTTTATATTCACTTAATGTTTCAATTTAAAAAGGAGGAATTTTCACATGTCAACAATCGAAACGAAACTAGCACAAATCGGAAATCGCAGTGAAACTACAACAGGAACGGTTAATCCACCGGTTTATTTCTCAACCGCTTATCGTCACGAAGGAATTGGTAAATCTACTGGCTTTGACTATTCACGAACTGGCAATCCAACTCGCGGTCTTTTAGAACAGGCGATCGCAGACTTAGAATATGGCGAACAAGGTTATGCCTGTAGTTCAGGGATGGCGGCTGTTCTCCTCGTCCTTTCTCTATTCCACTCTGGAGACGAACTTATTGTATCTGAAGATTTATACGGAGGAACGTATCGATTATTTTCTGAGCACGAAAAAAAGTGGAATGTTCGATGTAGATACGTAAATACACAATCTATTAAACAAATTGAGCAAGCTATCACAACTGAAACGAAGGCTATTTTCATAGAAACTCCAACTAATCCATTAATGCAAGTTACTGATATTGCTGCTGTCGCAACTGTAGCGAAAAGGCACGGACTACTTCTTATTGTAGACAACACATTCTACACACCTTATATACAGCAACCATTAACAGAAGGTGCTGACATTGTACTCCATAGCGCAACGAAATATTTAGGGGGACATAACGATGTACTAAGCGGACTTGTCGTTGCAAAAGGAATGGAACTTTGCGAGGAAATCGCTCATTATCATAATGCATCAGGCGCGGTTTTAAGCCCATTTGACTCATGGTTATTAATTCGCGGTATGAAAACGTTAGCGCTTCGCATGAGACAACATGAAGAAAATGCGAAAGCAGTTGTTGCATATTTAAATGATGAAAACGGGGTGACAGATGTATTTTATCCAGGAAGAGGCGGCATGATTTCATTCCGCCTTAAAGATGAAGCTTGGATTAATCCATTCTTACAATCTTTATCCTTAATTACATTTGCAGAAAGTCTTGGTGGTGTAGAAAGTTTAATGACTTATCCAGCAACGCAAACACATGCTGATATTCCTGAAGATATTAGAACAGCAAACGGTGTATGCAATCGTCTTCTTCGATTCTCCGTTGGCATTGAAAATAGTAACGATTTAATTCAAGACTTAAAGCAAGCCATTAAACTCGTAAAAGAAGGTGTAAAAATATGAGCTATTCTATAGATACACTCTTACTACACAACCAATATAAACATGACTCACAAACGGGCGCTGTGAACGTTCCCATTTATAACACATCAACTTTTCACCAGTTTGATGTAGATACGTTCGGAAAATATGACTATAGCAGGTCAGGAAATCCAACTCGTGAAGCTCTTGAAGATATCATTGCTTTATTAGAAGGTGGAACAAAGGGATTCGCCTTTGCATCAGGCATTGCAGCGATTTCCACTGCATTCCTCCTTCTTTCACAAGGTGATCACGTACTCATTTCAGAAGATGTATACGGAGGCACTTACAGAGTGATAACTGAGGTACTCTCCCGTTACGGTGTTTCACATACATTTGTTGATATGACCAATTTAGAAGAAATAAAACAAAACATTAAACCAAATACAAAGCTCTTTTATGTAGAAACACCTTCTAACCCACTTTTAAAAGTGACAGATATCCGCGAAGTTTCTAAACTTGCAAAATCTATTGGCGCTCTTACTTTTGTTGATAATACTTTTTTGACACCACTATTCCAGAAACCACTTGAACTTGGAGCTGATGTCGTTCTTCATAGTGCTACAAAATTTATTGCTGGTCATAGTGATGTTACTGCCGGATTAGCAGTAGTAAAAGATGCAGAACTCGCTCAAAAGCTTGGATTTTTACAAAATGCATTCGGTGCTATTTTAGGGCCTCAAGATTGTTCTCTCGTACTTCGTGGCCTAAAAACATTGCATGTACGCCTCGAGCATTCAGCTAAAAATGCCAATAAAATTGCACATTATTTACAAGAGCACACTAAAGTACAAAATGTCTATTATCCTGGATTACAAACGCATCTCGGATTTGATATTCAACAATCTCAAGCAACATCAGCTGGAGCGGTCTTATCGTTTACTTTGCAGTCAGAAGATGCACTCCGCCAATTTTTGTCAAAAGTAAAATTACCCGTTTTTGCAGTTAGTTTAGGAGCGGTAGAGTCAATTCTTTCTTACCCAGCAAAAATGTCACATGCAGCACTGTCGCAAGAAGCTCGTGATGAAAGAGGGATCTCTAATTCATTACTTCGGTTATCAGTTGGCCTTGAAAATGTTGACGATTTAATATCCGATTTTGAAAATGCCCTTTCTTATGTAGAAGAACCTGTAAATGTATAGAATGAATAGAAGATATGAAATTAAGTTTTCATATCTTTTTTTATGCTGTCTACCATACTCGTTTTAGTGCTTTTCTGTCTATATAGTTCATTAAAAAATAAAATTTTTATCTATTTCCAAGTAATTTATTAATTGATATATTAAGAAATAAAAAAGGAGCAAAAATAATGGATACTTGTACAGATATTTTAATCGTTATCGATTTACAAAATGGAGTATGTTATAGCGGAGAGCATTTATTTGATTTACAGAACTTACTAACAAAAGTAAATCAAAGAATTTCTTCATACAGAAAATTAAATAAACCAATCCTTTTTGTTCAACATTGTGATGATGATTTAGTACCCGAGAAAGAAAATTGGGCTATTCATACCGATCTAGATGTTCAAGAACAAGATTTTTTTGTAAGAAAAACACATGCAAATTCATTTTATAAAACAAACTTAAAAGAAATTTTAGATCAATTATCTGTAAAGCGCATTGAATTTTGTGGTGCCCAAACAGAGTACTGTATGGATGCTACGATTAAGTTTGCCCACGGACTGGGATACGAAAACTTTATGGCACAGAAAACAACCTCTACGTTGAAGAATCCTTTTATGTCCGCAAAAGAGACGATTGATTTTTACGAGAACATATGGAATCACAGGTTTTTAACGTTGCTAAAAGATGAATTTTAGAATAAATGACTAATGACTTGATTATCCTAAGATTTATCAGCTGTAATCAAATATTTCGTTATCATCATAAAGAAGCGAATTACATTCAGCTTCTTTTCTTTTAAACTGTTTTATATTCTATATATATCATTACAATTCCTTTGTCATATTATTTTAAAAATTTTGTATATTCATTTGAAAGAATAAGAAAATCATGATAAAATTGTGTTACAAATATATCTATATCTTTCAATTTTTAAAACGCATCGAAATTTTCACCCAAAAATTTTATTTTACAAAAACGTGCTAATTTACCTATTTTATTTACATCAGGGTCTCTTTTCTTACAATTTCTTTACTTTAGGACTTTTTTTCTGCAACAACTATTTTCTTTTCTTTAAATTTTTGGTATGTATAGTATGGTATAATAGCTCACACGGAGGTGGAAAAGAACATGTTAGAAACCTTTCAAAAAGAATTAGAACTATATGAAAGTAATGCAGAATTATTAAAAGTACTAGCTCATCCTGTTCGTTTATGTATCGTAAAAGGATTAATTGAGCGCGGTCCAAGCAACGTTTCTACAATGTATACTGGCTTAAACATGCCACAATCTACAATTTCACAGCATTTAGCAAAATTAAAAAGCGCTAAAATCGTTTCTAGTGAAAGAAAAGGATTAGAAATTTATTACAAAGTAGAGAACGAAACAATAATTCAACTCGTTCGCGTATTATTAGGTTAGGGACTAATAATCGAAGAAAAAGAACGTATTCTATATTTTTCATCTCATATCTTTAATATAAATATATATCATGAGAGGAAATATATAATACTACATAAGTCGTATTAAAAAACAAGACACAGTATATACTGTGTCTTGTTTTTTTATATTGTTACATACTGCTCCAAATGCAAATGTTGCATATCTTTTGTATGTATAACAACATCAAACGCACTCCCTACTCCTCCATTCAAAATCATAGAACGAACTGCTCGATTTTTTTTTTGCGTTTCAGAAAAAGGATTCGTATCTTGATGGCTCGTAAGCTGTTCTAATATTCCTGCAGCTAACAAGAACTCAGATTGTTTCTTATGCCATACTGCACTCATTCCCTGCAGACTAAACATCTCAGTTAGCTCGTCCCAATGAATATGAGTAGTAAGATCCATTTCACCTGGATACGCTAGTGGGTTTCGTATTAGCTTATGCTGATAATACCCTCGCAAACTTCCTTCACGGTGTGCTGGATGCATCCATTCTTCTTTTGTGTATCCGTAATCAACTGTAATACATATACCTTTTTGAAACCATTTCGCAATTTCTTTTATATACTCCTCCATCACAATTGGTACTTCAAAACGTTGCCCTTCAGCAATATGAATATTATATTTCAATAAATATCGACCAATTCTTTTATCTAACGGCCTACATACTTCTGAAAGGTTTCCTTCCTCTGTATATGTAATACGTACTTCATACAACATACCATTTCTTTTCTCAATTATTTCAACAGGAAATGCATCAAACAACTCATTCGAAAAAAGAATTCCCTCGAAAGAATCTCCCATTTCACTATAGGAGGTATAGTACGATACATTAGAAAATGAGCCAAGTTGCTCCTGCTGTAATTTCCTATGAAAAGGGCTCACTTCAATCATTGAATAGTTTAAATCAATAAAGGTTTTCGGAGATAATTGCTTCCATTCTTGTAAAACATCATAGGCAAACTTTCCAGTTCCCCCACCAACCTCACAAATATTCGAAGCAACTTCACCATTTTCAACAAGACGAATAAAAAGTTTAGCAAAAGTTTTTGCAAAAACAGAGGATACATTGCTACTTGTAAAAAAATCCCCTTTTCTTCCAATCTTTTCACGTTCTTTCATATAATATCCATGACCTTCTGTATACAATACAAGGTTCATATACGTACTATATGAAATTGAATAATCCTTTTCTTTCCCCATCCATTCTCTTAAAATGAGCTCCATTCCCATAATGACTCCTTATTGTAAAAACGGATTATTTTCTTTTTCAAAGCCAATGCTTGTTTCTGGACCATGTCCACATAACACCGCTGTTTCATCTGGTAATACAAATAATTTCTCTTCAATACTTCCAATTAATTCAGCAAAACTTCCACCAGGCAAATCTGTTCTTCCAATGCTCATTTGGAACAATACATCTCCTGAGAATACAGCATTCGCCTCTTTACTATAATAAGAAATACTTCCTGGAGAATGTCCCGGCGTCTCAAAAATTTCAAAATTAAATGATCCAATTGTTAATGTACCTTCTGCATCAATAATATGATCCGCTGGTTTTGCTGTAATACTGCGGTTCATCATAAAAATTTGAGAGCCGTTTACAGTTGCATCTCCTAACCAATCTGCTTCTTCTTTATGTACGTATACAGGAATATAAAAAGCGTCTCTTACCGCATCAACAGCACCGATATGATCAAAGTGAGCATGTGTTAATAAAACCGCCAATGGTTTTAATTGTTCTTCTTGTAAATATGTAACGAGCTTTTCACCTTCATGACCAGGGTCAAAGATAATGCACTCTTTTTGATCGTTCATTAAAATATAAGCATTGGTTTGCAATGGGCCTAACGGCATTTGTATCCATTTCATATGAAATCTCCTCCAGTTATTAAACTTACTTTTAATGATACAACATTTCTTTCTCTGAGGAAAAGAAAGGATGCTATCTCGACAATCATTTTTAAAACATGTACAATATAAAAGAGTAAATATTCCAAAAACTCATAATAAGAAATGGGTAGACAGAGGAGGATATTGTATGGGCCTTGTTATTATTTTTACACTTGTCACTCTGTTAGCTGTATTTGCTACGCTTAGAACACTTCGTGAAAAAAACTTTTTCGCGAGCGGCTTTGCAATTGCAACTGTACTCGTTTTCGGATGGTTTACGATCATGACTGTTCTATATAACGGGTATCCACCAGCAGCTTAATTCGTTTACACTTTATTCTTCATCGAGATTTCACACAAAAAGAGGAAGGGTTCCCCCTTCCTCTTTTCATATTTCACATCTTATATCATCTTCGCTTCGTATTTGTGCTTTTTTACAAGCCAAGCTCCTCCGATAACACCTGCATCATTACCAAGTGTTGCAATAGCTAACTTCGTGCTCTTTACAGCACGTGAGAAAGCGTATTGCTCGAAATAGCGTTGAATTGGTTCTAATAGCGCATCTCCAGCTTTAGACACGCCTCCACCAATAACAATTTTCTCTGGGTTCAACGTACTAGAAAGGTTCGCTACAGCTAATCCTAAATAAGAAGCTACTTTTTCTACTACTTCGCCTGCTAATTCATCACCTTGTCCAAGTGCTTCAAAGACATCTTTTGATGTAATACGTCCTTCTTCAGCTAACATAGAACGCAACATGCTTTCTTTATTAGTCTCTTGTATTTTTTGCATAGCAACACGTACAATACCTGTTGCAGATGCTACTGTTTCTAAGCAACCAGACTTCCCGCAATTACATGGGAAAGCATTTTCTGTAACTACTGTAATATGTCCAATCTCACCAGCAGCACCACTCACGCCGTGTACAATCTCACCATTGGCGATTACACCACCACCAACGCCCGTACCAAGTGTCATGCAGATTAAATCTTTTGCACCTTCACCAGCACCTTTCCACATTTCACCAAGCGCTGCTAAGTTTGCATCATTATCAATAACAACAGGTAATCCTGTTTCTACTTCTAATAAATCTTTTAGCGGATAGTTTTTCCACCCTAAATTAACCGCTTCATAAATCATTCCAGATGCCACATGTACAGGGCCAGGAGCTCCCATACCAATACCAATTAACTTGCTCTTCAATTCGCCTAATTCTTCTAGCTTTTTATCAATTGCTTTCGCAACATCAAGTGTAATATGTTTTCCTTGCTCACCTGTATTCGTAGGGATTTCCCACTTATGTAAAATTTCACCGTATACATTAATAAATGCTAATTTAATCGTTGTACCACCAAGGTCAACACCAACTAACCATTTCTCTTCCATGTTGCTTACCTACCTTTATCTAATTCTTATTTAGCTCTTTTTGAATTTCTTGCTTCAATAAAAATAAAGCTGTTTGATAGTCTTGTGGATCGATTAGCTGTGATTGATTTAATTCACGCAATTCATCTTGCATTAATTGTAAATCTGCAATTCGATCTCCCGTATAAATAATCGTACCAAATTTCTTTAGCAATTGCTGAATATCATAAATAGATACCATTTCATCACCCTCTATGCTCGCTTACTATAAAAAATTATAATAAGAAAACGTTCACATATTTTATTATAATCAAGAAGAAAAAGTCTCGTCAATTTTTATTTGTCTAGACAAGCTCATTTATGAGCATTGTTCCTTTTTCTGTAATAATTTTTTCTATATTTTTATCAAATGGCTCTACCGGAATGTGTTTTACCATTTGAAAACCATACGCTAATGATAGCGTTTTCCCTTTATAATGCACGAGATAACGATCATAATAGCCACCGCCGTACCCAATTCGCTCTCCTCGTTCTGTATAAGCTACGCCCGGCACAATTTGAAGATCAATTCCATCCACATTCACTTCTTCCGTAAGCCCGGGAATCGGTTCGCGTAAATTCATATACACCGTTTCTAATTGATCAAAATTATTAATTTGCCGGAAGGACATCGTTCTTGTTCCTTTATTACACTTAGGAACTACAACTTTCTTTCCTTCTTCCCAAGCTTTTTCAATAATAGGATATGTATTCACTTCATTTTCCATTGAAAGAGTAATTCCAATTGTTTTAGCTTCAACCCACTCTTTTTGCGCATACAGCAAAAATGCAATCTGTTCTGATAAAGTTGTATACTGTTCTTCTGATAAAGAATTCATGTGTTCTATTATTTGTTTACGCAAACGCACTTTCTCTTCTTTCACACATTTCCCCCCTACAGTGACACTTTTCTCTATGATGATAGTGTATCACTTTTAACATAGGAATCGAATAAAAAAAGAAACAGTAGGAAAATATTCCTACTGCTTACTTTGTTTCACGGTGTAACGTAGACTTCTTGTCACGCTTGCAATACTTTTTAAGCTCGATACGCTCAGCGTTGTTACGTTTATTTTTCTTTGAGATATAGTTACGATCTCCGCATTCTGTACATGCTAGAGTAATATTCACACGCATTCTTATTTCCCTCCAGTACTAATAACTTAAATCAGACTATACTATAATACCACTTTTAAAATAAAAATTCTACACCTTTTGATATTGTCTAATTTTTTCTATAAGATTTTTCATGTTTTCCCTTGCTATTACTGGGTTTCTAGCATGTGAATACACTAAAAATTTTGGTTGTTTTGTGTCAGAAACGATATAAGACCACTCTTTTTCAGTATATTTGAACTGTACTCCTTCAAATATACCTTCTCCCTTCCTTTCTATATCATCCAATAATCTCCTCATAATTTCCCCTTTTTCATTCCATGAACATACCACTTCATCATAAAGTAAATAGAGCGGCGGTGATTGCTCTACTATGCTGAGAAACGTTTTTCCTTGCAATGCTATTAGCTCGAATAATTTTCCAATTCGATATAAAATATCTCGCTTCCACCTTACTTGAAACGACTTTCTTTCATCCTGCGTATAAAATAGAAGATAACATTCTCCTAACTTCAAAGACATCGGGTAAATATTTCCTGTCGATTCGAGTAAGAAATCCGGAATATCTACCTCTTCCAAATCTGTACCCTGGTAAATATTACTATGTTTATCGTATAACTCGAAATGATTTCCTTGCTCAGAAAACATAAGAGCCATATTCGCTTTACTTGATTTCATCAAAGCTTTCACATGATCTTTTTGTTCGCTTGCATAAATCCATGTAACTGTACAACCAAGTCTTTGCAGAAAGAGCATAAGTAAATGTTGCAACGTATCATTTCTCTTATTAATAAGAAGATGAAACTTCTGCATCTGTATTTTCTCGATATCAATATGCTCCAATATAACTTCTATATACTCATTCATAGAAACATGAACCAGCTCATTACGCCCCATTTCTTTCTCATGTACGTAATAAAACAATTCGGACATATATACTTGTTCTATCTCTTTTTGCTGCTTATACGTTAACGGCATGCCAGCTTGACTGTATAACTTTATAACAATCTCATTCTCATTCTCCACTTGAATGAAAACACCACCTGCACATTGCAAATGATGAACACTATATTGAAAAAGTGACTCGTTCATTTCTTTACATTCCATCGTATGAATCCCTATACCATGAATAGCATGTAAAAATAAATTTTTATAAGAGGTTGTTTCTATATTTTCTTGACTTCCAATTAATATACTCTCTCCTTTTGTAAAAAGAGATCCATACGCCATCGCAATCTTCACGATAAACTGGGGAGTAATTTCAACATTCCCTCTTCCTACAATGCGGCTTTTTTGTAACCAACCTGCACTCATTTCACTCTCTTGAATACCAGCTGCTCCTACTATCGAATGACTATCAATGGCCTTATAAGGCCATAGTTTTCCTTTTTGCTTAATTACCGTGCTTCTCCCAATATGACAGTGATCTGCTACAACGCTTTTTTGAAACAGTGTAACGTCATCTTCAACTATTGTACGCTCTCCTATTGTCGTTTCTAATAGTTCACAATACTTCCCAATGTGGGCATTTGCAAAAACAATACTTTTTTGAAGATGAGAATAATTTGAAACGATACTATTTTTCCCAATAATAGAATATGGCTCAATTACAGCTCCTGTACCAATCTTTGCTCCTTCTCCAATAAAAGAGGGGCCATGAATTTTCGTCCCTTTGCCAATCGTCACCCCTTCTCCCATCCATACCATCGGTAATACTTCCGTATAAGGAATAGGTACTTGTAACTTTTTCGTTAACAAATCAAATTGTGCTTGTCGATATTGATTAAATGTGCCGATATCTAACCAATAACCTTCTGACAAATATGCGAATAACACATTTTTATTTGCCAATAACGGAAACACATCATGACTAAAATCAAAAAATTGCCTAGGCGGTATGTAAGAAAAGATTTCTGGCTCCATAATATATATGCCTGTATTCACAACATTAGAGACTACCTCATTCCAGCCCGGCTTTTCTATATATCGTGTAACCTCCTGGTCTTTATTCATTACAACCAATCCAAATGAGAGTGGATTTTCTACTTCTTTCACAAACATTGTTACTATTCTTTTCTTTTGTTCATGAAACCTAATTCCTTCTGATAATTGAAAGTCAGTTAATGCATCCCCACTTATCACAACAAATGTTTCATCTAAAAATTGTTCTGCTTGTTTAATACTCCCTGCTGTACCAAGCGGAGGAGAGTCTTCAAAATAATACAAGTTAACTCCCCATTTACTACCATCACCAAAATATTGCTTAATGGTCGTACTCATATATTGAACAGTAATTGCAATTTCACGAATACCATGCTGGCGTAATAACTCAATATTGTATTCTAAAACTGGTTTTTCTAATAATGGTAACATCGGCTTTGGAGTATTACATGTTAATGGTCTAAGGCGTCTTCCTTTTCCTCCAGCTAAAATAACCCCCTTCATATACTTCAGCCTCCACTTATATAATGTTCAGTAGCTCCATATACCATATGTATATTCTCTATCCCACATGAACTAGCAGCATAAACTTGATTAGTTAAACGAATCCTCATTTAAAAGACCCTATAATTAAATGTCCCACCTATAAAAACGTACGGTTCAAACTCAAAGAAAGCGCTTACTATTAATTGATAAATAATACTTATTAACGAACAACATATATACTAATTTTCCCATTACATTATGATACATCTTATCATCATAAACTAAAGGAAACAACGAGCTTTTTTTGTCATGTTTTGACTAAAAAAAGCAGGTGATTTCTCATCACCTGCTTTAATTCCTACTCATTCAATAAATAATGCTTTCCTTTTACTAAATAAAAGACATTTTCAGCAATATTTGTAATATGATCTGCTACACGCTCAATATATCTCGCCACAAATGATAATTGTGTAATTTGCGTAATTGCTTCTGGTTGTTCCGGAACTGAAGATATAAACTCACGAATTGATTTTCCATATATTTCATCAACAGAATCATCCATTTCAGCGATTTGTTTCGCAAAAGTTAAATTTTCTTGTTCATATGCTTCTAACGCTAAATGCAACATTTCATTTGCAATCGCAAACATTTCATCCAGGTTGTGCAAACTAACAGCCACTTCTTTTTCCCCAAGACGAATTGTAGCCTTTGCAATATTAACAGCATGATCTGCAATACGCTCTAAATCTGTCGCTGTTTTAATTGAAATAAAAATCCTTCTTAAGTCACTTGCTACAGGTTGCTGCTTCGTAATAAGCATAAGTGCAAGATCGTTTATTTCCTCTTCTAAATTATCCATGCGGTAATCACCATCAATGACCTCTAACGCTTTCTCTACATCCCTTGTATGCAGACCTTCCATAGCAATCAATAAAGCCGCATTTGCTAATTCTCCAAGCTCGATTACCTTTTGCTGTAACACTTTTAAATCACCTTGAAACTGTTCTCTTACCATTTTTTCTTCCCCCTCAATATTATGTGCCATTATATATAAAGTGAAACTTTAATCAACCCTCATCAATCGGGCTTTTACAGGCGGCCCGCCATCTAACTTCTTTGCTTTTGTTGAATTTTGAAATCCGGTCTTACTGCCCGCAAATAGCGGGATAAATCTCCTACATAGCCTCTTACGCTTGTAATAAAACTTAAAATAAGGGAAGTATTACTTCCCTATTAAAGTGAGATAAAAATAAGAAATGCCCTCTGTTAAGAGGGCATTTTCTCTTAGCTTTGCGACGATATCAGCCAAAGCGACCTGTAATATAATCTTCTGTACGCTTATCTGAAGGAGTCGTAAATAATTTGTTTGTATCTGTATACTCCACAACTTCCCCGCTTAAGAAGAAAGCAGTTTTGTCTGAAATACGCGCTGCTTGTTGCATATTATGCGTTACGATAACAATACTAAAGTCTTTCTTTAACTCTTGAATTAATTCTTCTACTTTTAATGTTGAAATTGGATCTAATGCCGATGTTGGCTCATCCATTAAAATAACGTCTGGCTCAATAGCTAAGCAGCGTGCGATGCATAGACGCTGTTGCTGTCCACCAGATAAACCGTATGCATTATCGTGCAAACGATCTTTTAATTCATCCCAAATCGCTGCTCCACGTAAACTTTTTTCAACAATTTCATCTAATGTCTTTTTGTCACGAATACCATGGATTTTTGGACCGTATGCTACATTCTCATAAATAGATTTTGGAAATGGATTTGGCTTTTGGAACACCATTCCTACATGTGTTCTTAATTCTTCAACTGGATATGATTTATCAAATATATTGCGTTCTCTATATTCAATTACACCTGTAGTTCGAACGATCGGTACTAACTCTACCATGCGATTTAACGTTTTTAAGTACGTTGATTTACCACAGCCACTTGGACCGATAATGGCTGTAACTTCATTCTCATGAATACTTAAATTAATATCTTTTAAAGCATGGTCTTCCCCGTACCATAAATTTAAGTTTTTCGTATCAAATACTACTTTCTTTGGCGCAGTCTCGATTTTCTCTTCGTTTTTCACCTGTACATTTACTACTGTTGCTACCATTTGAATTCCCCTTTCATCCACTTCCAACTTATTTTCGATTTCGTAACCATAAAACAAATATATTGATAAATAGCAACAAACCTAACAAAACAATCATCCCAGCTGCTGCTACATACTGAAATTCTTCTTGTGGCCTACTCATCCAATTAAAAATTTGGATTGGTAAAACTGTAAATCTATCAAACATACTAAATGGAACATAATTCGCAAACGCAAGTGCCCCGATCACTAATAGTGGTGCTGCTTCTCCAATTGCTCTTGATATCGCTAACGTACAGCCCGTTATAATCCCTGGAAAAGCATATGGCAATACAATTTGATACATCGTTTGCCACTTCGTAGCACCTAATCCGTAAGAACCCTCTAATAATACACTTGGTACTGATCGGATTGCTTCTTGACTCGCCACAACAACTGTTGGTAAGACGAGTAAACTCATCGTCAGTGCTGCTGCAACTATACTCTCTCCTAAATGAAGAGCATATACAAAAATAGTTAAACCAAGCAATCCAAATACAACGGATGGTACTCCTGCTAACGTTTGATTATTAATCTCTACTATTTTTTTAAATAGAGATTCCTTCGCATATTGCTCTAAATAAAGAGCTGTTCCAACTCCAAATATAAAAGAAACAGGTATAACAATACTCATAAATAATATTGTCCCTGACAAAGCTGCAGCAATACCAGCTTCTTTCGGATTACGTGAAGCGAAATTTGTAAAGAAATCTATTGAAAGATAACTTATGCCTTTTTCAACAATTTGAAACAGTAACACAGACAAAATTACGATTGAAAATAAAATTGCTATATAAAATAACAATTTGTAAATTCGATCTTTTAAAAAGCGTGATGCCATGTTTTTTTGTATTTTATTATGATTCAACATTCGCATATTATGTCATCCTCCTAAAACGGCGCATAATAGACTGCGAAATGATGTTCATAATAAAAGTAAACATAAATAAAGTTGCACCTACAGCATACATGCTGTAATACGTAACCGTTCCATGCGGAGCATCACCTAAACTTACTTGCACAATATAGGCTGTTAACGTTTGAATAGAATGTGTCGGATCAAGCGATACATTTGGTGTGGATCCTGCTGCAATTACAACGATCATCGTTTCACCAATTGCACGAGAAGCCGCTAATATAATTGCTGCCATAATCCCTGTAAAAGCGGACGGAAACACCACTTGTTTTACCATTTCAAACCGCGTCGCTCCGAGTGCTAATGAAGCTTCTTTCGTCCCTTTCGCCACAGATCTCATCGCGTCTTCAGATAGAGATGCAACTGTAGGCATCATCATAAATCCGATAACGATTCCTGGACTAATCGCATTAAAAAACTGTAAATCTGGTATAATCCTTTGTAAAAGCGGTGTAACAATTGTTAATGCAAAAAAACCGTATACAATTGTCGGGATACCTGCTAATAGCTCTAACATCGGCTTTAATATTTTCCGTGCACTATTTGAAGCATATTCGCTTAAAAATACAGCACACGCTAAACCGATAGGAATTGCCACAAACATAGCAAGCGCTGTTACAAGGAACGTTCCACATATAAGTGGTACTATACCAAATTTAGGATCTTCAAAAAATGGTAACCATTCTTTCTCCGTCAAAAAGGAGTATAGTGATATTTTTTGAAAAAACATGATTGTTTCATTAGAGAGCGTAAAAACAATTCCAAGTGTCGTCACAATAGAAACGCTAGCAATTATTTTTAGTAATAAAGGTACTATTCGATTGATTCGCTGCGTTTTTTTTCTTTGCTTTTTATTTCTTTCAATCAAATGTTGTACAGAAAATGTAATTTGATTTTTGTCATTATGAGCCAAAGATGAAAACCCCTTTCCACCCTGACATTACCTTTTTATTTCTGTTAACATACGCAGCTGTTCATTGTATTTTTCTTTTCGCAATTTTACATAACCGACCTCTTCAGCGAGGTTACCAACATGCTGAATCATAAACTCAACATAGTTTGCTACATTCATTTTATTTCGGATAGATGCATTATTCACATAAGTAAGTAGCGGCCTAGATAACGGCTTATATTTACCTGATTGAATGGTCTCTTTCGTCGGAAATACACCATTTACTTTTATTGCTTTCACCTTATCTCGATTAGCCATATAATAAGCATATCCTACAAAAGCAATGGCATGTTTATCATTCATTACCCCTTGCATAATAACTTGATCGTCTTCAGACAAAGAGACTTTTTTTACAATGCGATGATTTTGTAAGATGACATTTTGAAAATAATCATACGTACCAGAGTCTACGCCTGGTGCATAAAAGTTCACTTGTTCACGTGGCCATGTTGAATGAATTTGTGACCATCGCTTCTCACTTCCATCTTCACTCCACAGTAGACGTAACTCGTCTACTGACATATCGTCTACCCATGTATTGTGCCAATTCACAACAATTGTAAGACCATCGTTAGCCACCTCAAAAGGTGTGAATTGAATAGAATTTTTCTTCATTTCATTTTTCTCGACTTGTTTCATTACTCTCGAAGCATTATTTATATCTACTTCTCCTTTACCGAAACGATTAAATCCTCCCCCAGTTCCAGAAATACTGATGGAAATTTTCACGTCTGGATGCACCTTTGTATATTCCTCCGCTACTGCTTCTATAATAGGAAAAACCGTTGAGGATCCATCAACTCTCACTTCTCCCGTATTATTTAAAGCAAATGCAGTAGACATTTCAAAACAGAGGAACCATATTGATAGTACGAAAATTTTAATCGGTGTACGCATCCATTTCACGTGTTCTTCCTCCTAGAAGTAACCGGAAATAACAGGATTACAGATATAAGAATACTGCTAAACTATTAATTCGGTTTTAATTGTTTGTAAAAGTTTTGTAAAGTTCCACAAAGATCAACATACGATACAATTTTAATCAGTAGTAGCTATTCATTTTCTCTGATGATTTCCCTATAAAACAGTTATCCCCTATCTCATCATATACAAGTATCATTTATACGGCCGCGTGTTTTTCAGTGTTGTATACTTGTCCACATTTATTACACGATATGCATAAACCATAAAAAAAAGCACACTATCTTTTCAGATAGTGTGCTTTTTTACAATTTTTTTATTCATCATCTTGATCTTTATTTTTATTGTCTTTGTCATCTTTTGGAGTTTCACCATTTACTTCTTTGTTTTTCAAATCAAAGTAAGCGTCCATAATTTCACGACCAATATATCCATTAATACCAGTCTTATCATCATGTACCCACGGAACGACAACAGAGAATGCTACTTCTGGATCTTCAAGTGGCGCATAACCTACTAATGTTAGGTTATATGTTTCCACACGTTCACCGTTTGCCTTTCTACCAATCTCTTTATCTCCGCCATACACAGTTTGCGCGGTACCTGTCTTCCCTGCCGCTTTATATTTTGCACCTGTAAAGTATTTTGTAGCTGTACCACCTGAATCATTATACACTTGTCTAAATCCTTCTTGAACACGTTTAATTTGCGACTCTGGCATATCAACACGATTTAATACTTTCGGTTCCATAGATTGAACAACTTTCCCAACTTCATCTGGTTTCACTGCTGGTTGACGAATTTCTTTTACAACTTGTGGTTGCATACGATATCCGCCATTGGCAATCGTCGAAATATATTGCGCTAATTGAAGCGGTGTATACGTATCATACTGTCCAATTGATAAATCTAGTAAGAAACCTGGTTGACTACTTCTACCCATCTGACCAGCAGATTCATTGGGTAAATCAATTCCTGTTTTTACACCCAGTCCAAACTGTCCGAAATAATAACGCATCGTATCAAATGCTTTTTGAGGTATATCTAACGTACCACCTCTCACATATGGAACACCAGCGATATTCATCGCTGTTTTAAACATATAAACGTTAGAAGACATTTTTAAAGCTGTAAGGTCATTAATATATCCCATCGTTTTCCAAGACGACTTCGTAGGTGTACCTTTTAATTTAATTGGTTCATCCAATTGTACTGCCCCTGGTTGAATCGCACCAGTTTGATATCCAGTAAGTACTGTTGCACCTTTTACAGTTGACCCCATCGGATAAGAACTTGTCATGGTACCTAATGCAAAGTCATTTACTTTCGTTTGACCATCTTCATTAACTAATTGTTTCCCAGCCATGGATAAAACTTCACCATTTTTCGGATTCATCATTACAACGAATGCGCGATCTAAAAGAGGTTCGCTTCCTTTAAATCTCATTAAATTATTCGCAAGAATATCTTCTACACGCTTTTGTAATTCCATATCAATTGTTAAGTTCAAGTCATTACCACTTTGCCCTTTTGATACATTAATCGTTTCTAAAATATTACCGTTTTTATCTGTAACATTTCTAACTTCTGCTTTCGTACCGTGCAGGCTATCTTCATACTGTTGTTCAAGATAACTTTTGCCTACTCGATCATTCCGATTATAATCACGGACAAGATAGTAATCTAGTCTTTCTCTCGGTAAGCCTTCATCAGATGTCGACACCCCACCAAGTACACTTCGGAATAAATCATCGTACGTATATTTTCGATCCCAATCAACATTCGTATCTACACCTGGTAATGCTGCTAGGTTTTCACTAATAATCGAATATTCCTTTTCTGTAGCATCCTTTTTAATAACTTGAGGTGTCATTGCATATCCGCCGTCCATCTTACTTTTAATCGCTAATATTTCTAGATCTTTTGCGGATAATTGATTAATCTCTTCTTCTGTTACACGACTTCGCTGACGCTCGTCTAATTCTTTATCATCAATTTTTTTATCTTTAAACTCTTGACGATCTTTATTCGTAATTTTTTCTTTAGCTTCCTCTTTATGCATAGCAAGCCAATAATCTTTTTTATCGCGATCTGTTAATTTATCTGTCGGTACTTCAATCAAATCTGCTAGCTTTTTCGCTGTTTCTAAGCGATCCTCTGCCGTTGATCCTTTCATTTTTGTAAATGTAATAGTACGAATGGCTGCATTATCTACTACAGGTCGCCCATAACGGTCAAATATTTTCCCACGCGGTACAGGATTACTTATCGTTGAGTTTTCTTTCTTCTCCACTTCATTCTTATATTCTTCACCGCGAACAATTTGTACATATCCGAGCCTTACAATAACCGCGGAGAACATTAAAAACACGCAGAAAAACAGCACGTTTAACCGAAAAGGAACGTGGGTCTTTTTCTTATTTTGCTTCTGCTTCTTGCTCATACAAACCCCCTCTACCAACAGCTATGTAATGTGAAAGGGACACCTTCATACAGGTGTCCTCACTGCTGTTTTACATCTTTTTCTATTCTAGCATAAAACAAACGAGAAGTTAACCTTCTGGTTCAGTTTGATTCTGCGTAGTTCCTTGCGTTACAACACTTGTTTTATCTGCATTTTCCCCATCATATTTGACATTTTTAACTGCAAAATAAATAAGAAAATGTCCAGCACCTAAAATACATAATAAGTAAGGTAAACTTTTTTCAGGTGGAAAGAATAGTACAGCACATAAAAAACTTAAAATGGAACAGATTCTTCCGGCATTTAACCATAACTCCCGGACAACGACATATTCCACACGCCATTCTCTCGCATTTTTAGCTCTACCAATTACGTCATATGTCATTGACCCGTATGGAACAAGTAAAATAGGATATGCAACCGCAATACATGCCGCATAAATAAGTAATTTCGTGTATGTAACATTGAAAATAACTAAAAAGACGACAGCATATAAAATAATGCCCCCAAGTAAAATTGCTTTTTTTCGCCACTCTTTCTTTAACATGCGAGCGACCAAGTAATAACATACAAAGGATACAGCAGAGTTCACTAAACTATATTTCCCTAATGCGAACTCACTATTAGTTGCTAAATACACATATACTGAAATGACAAAAATAAACGTTCCTTCTCTCAATCCTTGGACAAAATGAGCTCGTGTAATCTTTCCCCAATTTTTATCAACTCTTCGTTCTTTCAATACTTGCACAATTTCATAACGCCCTTCACATTCTCTTTTAGATAAAAAGAAACTTAAGACGACAGCAATTGCAAATAAAACTAATGAAAGAAAGAATATAACAGTATAACCACTCCATTTCTCCATGCGTGAAATTGTGTATCCTGCTGCTATTGGTCCAATCATCCCAGAGAAAGATGTAAGAAGTCCAAGAAATCCATTAAAGAAATCTCTTGTTTCTGGTTCTGTAATTTCAAATGTCAATAAGTTAAAAGCCAACCAGTAAAAACCGTATCCTACTCCTAAAAGAGCCCCCATTAATAAAATATACTGAGAAGCACTTTTTCCAGCCACTAAAACAACGATAAAAAAAATTGCGAGCGTTCCTACTCCTATTCGTAATAAAATCGAGCGATCGATACGTTTCGCTAATTTCCCCCCTACAAGAAATGTGAGAGGCTGTAATACAACGCTGGCCAAATTATACAAGCCAAGATTCACATAATTTTGTGTTTGCTTCCATAAATAAATATTTACAAACGTATTCGATAAAGAAATTGCGAGCGTGTATAAACCTCCTATAAGGAGCAATAACACTAAATCCCGATTCACTTCAACGTCACCAATTATATGTTTCCACTTCATACACAACTCTCCTTTACTTCATGTTCTAGTCTTCCAAAGACAAGCCCAATTATGTAAAAGGAAAGCATAGAAAAAAGCTAGGGGCTCTCCCCTAGCTTTTTCTATATTTATTACGATTATTTTGCTTCTTGGTAACGTTTTTCAGCAGCGTTCCAATCTACAACGTTCCAAAATGCGCCGATGTAGTCTGGACGACGGTTTTGGTAGTTTAAGTAGTAAGCGTGCTCCCAAACATCTAAACCGATAACTGGAGTTTTACCTTCAGTTAAAGGAGAATCTTGGTTTGGAGTGCTTGTTACTTCTAACTCACCATTGTTTACTACTAACCAAGCCCAACCAGAACCGAAGCGAGTTGCGCCAGCTTTTGCGAATTCTTCTTTGAATGCATCGAAGCTACCGAATTTCGCTTCAATTGCAGTTGCAAGTTCACCTACAGGTTGTCCTCCGCCGTTTGGAGATAAGATTGTCCAGAAGAATGTATGGTTAGCGTGTCCGCCACCATTGTTACGTACTGCTGTACGGATCGCTTCTGGTACTTCGTTTAAGTTTGCAACTAATTCTTCTACGCTTTTGTCAGCTAATTCTGCATGACCTTCTAAAGCAGCGTTTAAGTTTGTAATATACGTATTGTGATGTTTTGTATGATGGATGTTCATTGTTTCTTTGTCAAAGTGAGGCTCTAAAGCATCATACGCATAAGGTAAATTTGGTAATTCGTGTTTTGCCATTGTTATATTCCTCCCAGTTTATGTATTGCCACTTAGTGACATACAACTTCATTCTACCCTAATTGCCATAGGGTGCAAACAAATAAATCACATTGTCTTGCTATCATTAAAGTAGCAAAATTCCCACTTCTTTTCAATTAAAATGCTCATATATTCCGTAAAAAAAGCTTCCTTCTACAAGGAAGCTTCCTGCTAACATAATAAACATGCGAAATGGATATGGACCCTGTAGGACTCGAACCTACGACCGGACGGTTATGAGCCGTCTGCTCTAACCAGCTGAGCTAAGGGTCCATAATTATGTATGTAACAACATATCAAATAAAGGAATTCCTATCGGATATGCCCTTTAAGAAAGGTAAGATAAATTTACCATATAGAAAAGAAAAGTGTCAATTGTATTTTTCTTATTTAAAAGAAGAAAGTTAATAAAAAGAAATTTAGTTATCTCCACTATATGTAAATATAATATATCTTGAGATTCTCTAGATTCCTACGTTACAATGATTTTATACATACATAAAGGAAGTGAATCTATGTCCATATTTACCCAATTCGTAAAAAGCATATACTCGCCTAAAGATATGGCGCTATTCCGTTTTCAAAAAATCGGTAAAACCATTTTGTATATTATGCTACTTTGCTTAATTACTACTATTCCAAGAACTTTTTTGTACGGTAGTTTTATCCAAGATGGTGTAGGCATGGTAAATCAAGTCATCGATAAAGATTTACCTGACTTTAAGATTGAAAATGGCGAACTAAAAGCCGATATTGATCAACCCATTGAAAAAGAAGAAGGAAATGCACTTTTCGTATTTGATCCAAATTCAACAGACCTAGAAAAATATCAAAATAAAACAGGTTTATTTGTTTTAAAAGATAAAGTAGTCTCTATGGGAAATGGTCAAACACAAACGTATTCTTATAACGATTTGTTAGGTGCATCTCTTGAGAAAAAAGATCTACAAGAATTTATTTCTTTATTCGATAATATTTATCCAATTTTATTATTCGTTATCGGATTCTTAGTGTACCTATTCCAATTATTCATCACTTTTGTAGGCGTGACCTTACTTGCGTTCATCGGTTCTGCTATGAGCGGTCAACGTAAACTATCCTATAAACAAGTTTGGACACTAACTGCATACAGCTACACAATCCCAACCATTTTCTTCATGATTATGGATTTATTCAAAATCGTCGTACCTGGGGCAACATTCATTTATATCGCTGTTGTTTTAATCGTTCTATACTTAACGATTAAAGAGGTACCCCAACCGAAAGAAAAATAAAAAAATGCCTAAATAGGCATTTTTTTTTTGGACAAGCATATATTCCTAGCAAAGGAGTGAAGAATATGAAGAGGTTAGGTATATTCCTATTCGTGCTTGTTCTCGGTTATGTATTTTATTACGATATAAAAATCGGTACTTTACCGATGTTAAGTTCATATAAAAAAACAACCTCTGCCCAAACGATTAAAAAAGAGAACGCAGACAGCCAACAAAATAAAGAGAATAAAACAGAAAAAGAAACGGATACATCTTATAAAACAATTGAAGTAAAAACTGGTGAGACAGTTCTTTCTATTACAGAACAAATTAACAAGAAAAAAATTCCTTCCATAGAAAAAGTCATTGACGACTTTAAACTATTAAACAAAAGTACATCTGCTACAAAAATCCAAATTGGAAAGTCTTATAAATTCCCGTTATATCAATAAGCTATCACTTAATCCTTGTCAATTACATAAAGGCGCTGATACAATAGTAAAAGTGAAACCGAGCACTTCGGTTTCTATAGCCCTATATCACGTATACTATCATTGATATGAGGGACTAAATAAGAAACTTCTTTTATAAGGAGAGCGATCTATTCGTGAATGAAATGACTCATCGTACAAAAACACGTCCAGTTAAAGTCGGTAATTTAACAATCGGCGGTAATAATGAATTAATTATACAAAGTATGACAACAACAAAAACACATGATGTTGAAGCAACAGTTGCTGAAATCAAGCGTTTAGAAGAAGCCGGCTGTCAAGTCGTCCGCGTTGCCGTTCCAGATGAACGCGCAGCAGATGCTATTGCTGATATAAAAAAACAAATCAACATTCCACTTGTTGCTGATATTCATTTTGATTATCGCCTTGCTTTAAAAGCAATTGAAGGTGGCATTGATAAAGTACGTATCAATCCAGGTAATATTGGTCGTCGCCATAAAGTAGAAGCTGTTGTAAATGCAGCAAAAGAGCGCGGTATTCCAATCCGTATTGGTGTAAACGCCGGTTCATTAGAGCGTCACATTTTAGAAAAGTACGGGTACCCAACTGCAGATGGTATGGTTGAGAGCGCGCTACATCATATTAAAATTTTAGAGGACTTAGATTTCCACGATATTATCGTATCTATGAAAGCCTCTGATGTTAACTTAGCAATCGAAGCATACGAGAAAGCTGCTCGCGCTTTTGATTACCCATTACATTTAGGTATTACAGAATCTGGAACATTGTTTGCTGGAACTGTAAAAAGTGCCGCTGGTCTTGGAGCAATCTTAAGTAAAGGCATCGGAAATACACTACGTATTTCATTAAGTGCTGATCCAGTTGAAGAAGTAAAAGTTGCTCGTGAATTATTAAAATCATTCGGTCTTGCGTCTAACGCAGCGACACTTATCTCTTGTCCAACTTGTGGTCGTATTGAAATCGATTTAATTAGCATCGCTAACGAAGTGGAAGAATACATCTCTACACTTCAAGTACCAATTAAAGTTGCAGTACTTGGTTGCGCTGTAAATGGCCCTGGTGAAGCTCGTGAAGCTGATATCGGTATTGCTGGTGCACGTGGAGAGGGATTATTATTCCGTAAAGGGCAAGTCGTTCGTAAAGTACCAGAAGAAACAATGGTAGAAGAACTGAAAAAAGAAATCGACGTAATTGCTGCTGAAATGGCTGCTGAACGAGAAAAAGAAAAAGAGACACAAGAACAATAAAAAGAAGGTTGCCACAATATTTGTGAGCAACCTTCTTTTCTACGTAAAAAAGCTCGTCAGTTATATAACCGACGAGCTTTTACTTTGCACATTTTGGACAACGACCATATATTTCAAACTTATGACCCGTTACTTCATAACCAGTAAAATCTTTATTCATAAAATCCATTGGGCAGGAAGTAATCTCTTTCGTCCCCCCACAATCCAAACAAATAAAATGATGATGATGTTCCATAATAGAACAAGTAAAACGAAAATGTTTTTCACCATTTAATTCCGTTTGTTCTAAAACACCAATCTCAGCAAAAACTGTTAAGTTACGATAAATCGTATCAAAACTAAGCCCTGGATAGTCGTCTTTCATATGCTCTAAAACGTCTTTCGCAGTTAAATAACGATTATGTGCTGCAAATAATCTGAGCATCTCTTCTCTTTTTCCAGTATGTTTGTATCCTTTTTCTTTCATTAGGCGTAAAGCTTCCGTTAGATTCATACCTATCCCTACTTTATGCAGTTTTTTTCTTCTTCCATAAAATCGCACCGATTAAAATAAGAACTGCTATCATAACAATTGTACCACCTGGCGCTAAATCAAGTTGATACGAAGCAAACATTCCACCAATAACTGCAATTTCACCAAATAAAATGGAAAAGAAAATTGTTTGTTTAAATCCTTTAGCAATACGAATACTCGCTGCAACTGGCAACGTCATTAATGATGATACGAGAAGAACCCCTACTACACGCATTGATACTGCAATGACAAGAGCAACTAATATAATGAAAATAAAGTGAATCCATTTCGCTCTTAAACCAGTTGATACTGCGTATTCCTCATCAAATGATAGTAGAAACAGCTCTTTATATAATAAAATAATTGTCGCAACAACAACAATTGCTACAATCCCAATAATAATTAAATCCGTACTTATTACAGCACTAACACTACCAAATAAATAACTAAATAAGTCTGTGTTAAATCCATTTGCAAGTGAAATGAAAATAACTCCAACTCCCATCCCTGCCGAAAGGATAATCGGAATTGCTAATTCTTGATAGTGCTTATATACAGTTCTTAACTTTTCGATTAGTAGCGCTCCACCAATTGAAAAAATCATCCCCATATATAAGGGGTTTAAAAATCCACCTGTAAAAATGGTTTTTTCAAGTAATAAACTTGCTGCAATACCTGATAACGTCACGTGACTTAATGCATCCGCAATAAGAGATAAACGACGAATAACAACAAACACACCAATTAGCGGTGCAACAAGTCCAATTAAAATACCTGCGTATAAAGAATTACGTAAAAAGTCATATTGTAAAAAATCTTGTATCATTATATCCTCCCGTGATGCTCATGTTCGTGTTCTAAACGATGAACATGATGTCCATATAAGACGGACATTTCTGCATCTTCTAACTCTCGGAACTTCTCTACATTTCCATGGAAATGTAGATGTTGGTTTAGGCATGCAACATGTGTTACTTTTTCGGTAACAGCTCCCATATCATGAGTAACAAGAATTAATGTGATTCCCAACCTTTTGTTTAAATCCTCTAATATTTCGTAAAAACTTTCCACATTTTTTACATCAATTCCAACAGTAGGCTCGTCTAAAATAAGCAATTCAGGATCACTAACGAGCGCACGAGCAATAAATACACGCTGTTGCTGTCCACCAGAAAGCTCTCCAATGTTACGACCTTGAAACTCACTCATCCCTACATCAGCAATTGCTTTTTCTACCTTTTTCTTATCTTCTTTTGTGAAAAAGCGAAAAAGCCCTTTTTTCGAAACAAGTCCCATTGACACAACTTCAGAAACAGTTGCTGGAAAACCAGAATTGAAACTATTTGCCTTTTGGGATACATAACCAACTTTGTTCCATTCCTTAAACTTCTTACTATCAACGCCAAACACGCGAATGCTTCCTTCTTTTGGCTTTAAAACGCCTAATAAACACTTAAGTAAAGTTGATTTACCTGAACCATTCGGTCCCACTAAACCTAAAAAAGCTCCCTTCGGAACTTGCAAATTAATATTTTCTAACACATTCCGATCTTCGTATCGGAATGTTAAACCTTCAATCTCTAATATATTATTCATAGCATCTCACCTATTTTAATTCAGAATGATTCCGATTTATATCTATTTGAATTATAGTACAGCTTATTATAGTTGTAAACCAATCTGCCTAAAATATATCTATTTTTTCAAGAAACCTTACTATTATAACAAAAAGCAGAGAAAAATTCTCTGCTTTCGAAAAATATTCCTATAAATTTTTAGTGAATAGCCGATTTAAACTTACCACCATTTGTCTCTTGCGTGTTCATAATCGTCACAAACGCATTTTCATCAATTTCATGCACAATTGATTTTAACTTCGTCACTTCTAGACGCGTTACAACTGCATAAATAACTTCTTTTTCTTTATCCGTGTAACCACCTTTTGCTACCAGCTTTGTAGTTCCACGGCCAAGACGATGCAAAATCGCGTTTGATACTTCCTCGTATTGATCAGATACAATTAAAACCGCCTTCGTTTCATCTAGCCCTTGAATTACTGTATCGATCGTTTTAAATGCAATATAGTAGGTCATAACAGAATACATCGCTTGTTCCACACCAAACACAAATGCTGCCCATGCAAAAATAAATAAGTTCACAAACATTACGAATTCACCAACAGAGAACGGTAATTTCTTCGTTAATAAAATCCCCATAATTTCAGTTCCATCTAACGACCCACCATGACGAATTACAAGTCCTACACCAAGACCTAAAATAAGCCCACCAAACACTGTCGCTAAAATAGGTTCTGTTGTAAATGGTGGCACCGCATGTAA
This sequence comes from Bacillus sp. FSL K6-1338, assembly GCF_038006965.1. Classification (NCBI taxonomy): domain Bacteria; kingdom Bacillati; phylum Bacillota; class Bacilli; order Caryophanales; family Bacillaceae; genus Bacillus; species Bacillus sp. FSL K6-1338. Next base: position 4,119,827 of record NZ_JBBOWI010000001.1, read on the forward strand.
CGTTGACTCAATGAAAGCTAACGCTACAATACCAAATGTCGAAGATAACATAAATGTTTTTCCAATTTGCTTATAACCCGAATACATAAATGGGATATTGAGAACAACGACTAAAGTAGAAAAACTTAACCACCAAATGTTAGGAGTAAGATAATCTAATATAAGAGAAATACCAATAATTCCACCATCAATAATTTTATTTGGCATTAAAAATAGTTCAATCGCTACCGCCGCGCATGCTGCTCCAAAAATAATCATAACTAAACGATAAATGAGATGAATAACACTTTCTTTTCGATGTTGCTTTTGCTCCATAGGTCCTCCCTTTACTCTTTTTCTGTAGTTTTGTCCTTATATTATAACATACGCTTCTTTTCCTCATGAAAAAAGAAACTCCATACGAATATGTACAAGCTATATGCTCATATATTTCGATAGAAGAACGCGTGAAGGAGGATAACAAGATGAACCTCATAAAACAAATTGTTAATAAAAAATTAAATCATATTTCTACAAAAGAGTTATTAAAATATAGCAAAGAATATGAAGTTTCTATTACGACTGCACAAGCTGACCAAATCGTTTTACTTATGAAAGGTAAAAATATTAATATTTACGATAACAACGAGCGACTAGAGCTCTTAAAACAGATCGCAAGAGTAACTTCCCCTGCCACTGCCCAACAAGTAAATACATTATTTCAGCAACTACTAAAATAAGGAGGGGATTTCCCCTCCTTATTGTGCTTTAATTTTTTCAAGAATCCCTTCATCAAAATTACCGTTTTTCAGCATTTCGATTTCCAATTTGTATGGTGGTTTCTTATCTTTTTTATCTTCCCCTACATACGGTGTTTCAAGAATTTTTGGTACATGCATTAACTGTGGATGATGTACAATGTGATGCAATGCTTTATACCCAATGTGACCAAATCCAATATTTTCATGACGGTCTTTTCCTGCTCCGCGTACATTTTTACTATCGTTAATATGAAGTACTTGTAAACGATCTATACCAACGATCTTATCAAATTCGTTTAACACGCCGTCAAAGTCATTTACAATATCATATCCTGCATCGTGCGTATGGCACGTATCAAAGCATACAGATAGCTTTTCATTATATTTTACACCATCAATAATCTTTGCAATTTCTTCAAAGCTACGACCGCATTCTGTTCCTTTTCCTGCCATCGTCTCTAATGCAATGTTAACCGTCTGTTCTGGCGTTAATACTTCATTAAGCCCTTTAATAATTTGTTGAATACCAGCATCTGCTCCAGCACCAACGTGCGCTCCTGGGTGAAGAACAATTTGTTTCGCTACACCTAATGCCGATGTTCTTTCAATTTCCATACGAAGGAAGTCTACACCTAATTGGAATGTTTCTGGCTTTGTCGTATTCCCAACATTAATAATATACGGTGCATGGACGATAATCTCCTCAATTCCATTCAGCTCCATATGTTTTCTTCCTGCTTCTATGTTCAATTCTTCAATTGGTTTTCTTCGTGTATTTTGCGGTGCACCTGTATAAATCATAAACGTCGTTGCACCATATGAAACAGCCTCTTCACTTGCTGCTAATAACATTTTCTTACCACTCATGGAAACATGAGATCCAATCTTTAACATACAATCACCTCTTCAATATACAATAGATATAATGATAGCATAATTTGTAGAAATATGTAGTGAATTGTTTGTTCACAAAAGACGCACTACACAAATTTATTTGACTATTTAAACAGACTATACTCTTCATTTAAATTAGCGGGATTAAAAAAAGATAAGGGAAACCCCTTATCTTTTTTTATTGCTATATTTTCTCTTCACTTTGTCACGTTCTGTTGCAAGTTTACGTTTATAGTTTGGTTTTACTTTTTTCGGTTTTTTAATAACTTTTGTTGCCATAACATCAAGTTCGTCATTTGGTTTTTTACGGCTCTTACGACGACGACGCTCACCTAAATCCGCCCACTCATCTCCACGTAAATCTACATGTTTAAACTCGATATGACGTTGTTTTTCTAAGCTATCTAACGCTTCTTCGTTTGCTGGATCATAAATCGTCACTGCAATACCAGAATGCCCCGCACGTGCTGTTCTTCCAACGCGGTGAACGAAGAAATCTAAATCTGATGGTAGCTCATAGTTAATAACATGGCTAATCCCTTCAATATCAATACCACGTGCTGCTAAATCAGTCGCAACAATATATTGGAATTCAAGGTCACGAATTTGTTTCATCATTTTTTTACGATCACGTGGTGATAAATCCCCGTGAATTCGTCCAACTTTTAAGCCGCGTTCCATTAATCCATCAGCAACTTGATCCGCCATCTTTTTCGTATTCGTGAAAACAACTGCTAAATACGGTTTAAATTGAAGTAGCATTTTATTCACTAAATCAATTTTATTACGATGTTTAGAAGGCACTAAATAGTGTTCAATGTTTCCAGCTGCAACTTGTTTTGGATTGATATGAATATGCTCTGGATTCTCCATATATTTCTTCAGAAACGGTTTTAGTTTTTGAGGAATTGTTGCAGAGAAAACTAGCATTTGCAAGTTTTTAGGCATACGTGCTGCAATTTTATCTACATCATGAATAAATCCCATATCAAGCATTAAGTCTGCTTCATCGACAATAATCGTATTTGCTTTATGAACAAATAATGCTTGTTCTTCAACTAAGTCTTTAATACGCCCTGGTGTCCCAACTACGATATGAGGTTGTTTTTTCAACTTTTCAATTGAACGTTGTTTATCAGTTCCACCAATTAAACAACGCGCTGTAATCATTTGATCTTCCGCACAGAATTTTGTTAATTTCACAATCTCTTCGTAAATTTGTTGTGCTAACTCACGAGTAGGTGCTGTAATAACAAGTTGTACTTCTTCACGGCTTGCATTAATTCTGTTTAATGTAGGAAGTAAGTATGCATGTGTTTTCCCAGAACCTGTTTGGGATTGCCCAATTACACTTACACCTTTTTTCACGACCGGGAAAATTTTCTGCTGAATTCCTGTCGGCTCTGTAAAGCGTAGTTCACGAACTGCATCTATTAAAAATGGTTTAAAATCATACTGTGTAAAAGTTTTTTGTGTCATAAGTTACACCTTCTTTCTAAAATTTCTACTGCGCGCACAAATCAGTCAAGTCTACATTATATCGAAATCTACAAGTAAAATCCATCTTTAGTTTAGGTTTTCACTTCAAAAACTAACCTTCTTCCCTTTTATTGCATATTGTATGTGTATATACCTAACTGAAGAAAGGAGGATTTCTCACATGTTTCCGAAATCCCCTACAAGGCAAATGTATCCGAATCAAGGACAACAACCTTATACACCATATCCCATTCCACAACTACCACCAATGGCGCAAAAAAAGAAAGGTTTTCTTGCTAAGCTTTTTAAAAAACACGATCCAACCGAGCCTTTTATGCAAATGGTTCCGCCTTACCGACAAATGGAAGGCCCACCGATGATGCATCAGCAACCACCGCCGCAGCAATATCAGCAGCAATACCAGCAACAATATCCTCAGCAACATCCACAATATCAACCATACATGCAGCAACATCCTGAGCAAATGATACCGCCTCAAATGTATGAATCAAATGAAACGCGCGGCGGGGCAGCAACTACAGCTGCAGCAAGCAGTGGCATCGGCAGTTTTTTTTCGAATTTAATTTCGAATCCAACTAATATGATAAATAACATCGAAAAAGTATCCCAAGTCGTTCAATCTGTAGGTCCTGTCGTCGAACAGTACGGTCCTATTATGCGTAGTCTACCAAGCATTGTTAAAATCCTCACCTCTGGAAAAAGTACGGAAGAAAATCAAACGGAAAATGTAACAGAGCCAGTTGAGGTAAAAAATCCGCCTCCTACACCTCAAAAAAAGAAACGAAAACGAAAGAAAATAGTGATTGAACCTGTAATAGAAAAAGAGTTACCGAAAGAACCAGTTCAACAAACAGCAACAAAACCAAAACTATATGTGTAACAATCCTTTGTTTTCTATCCACTCCTCCTTTATAATGTAAAAGACTATGCACAAAAGTATCCCTTGTTTAGAAGGAGAGGATTACTCATATGAAAATTGTTAAAATTTCCCCTCGTGGTTATTGCTACGGTGTTGTCGATGCAATGGTAATTGCACGTAACGCCGCATTAGATAAATCATTGCCGAGACCCATTTATATTTTAGGTATGATTGTTCACAATAAACATGTTACAGACGCTTTTGAAGAAGATGGAATCATCACATTAGACGGTCCAAGTCGCTTAGAAATTTTAGATAAAATTGATTCTGGTACTGTTATTTTCACTGCACACGGTGTTTCTCCAGAAGTTAAACAACGTGCAAAAGAAAAAGGTTTAACAACAATCGATGCCACTTGTCCAGATGTTACCAAGACGCATGACCTTATCGAAGCTAAGAAAGCGGAAGGGTATCATGTCATTTATATCGGTAAAAAAAATCATCCAGAGCCAGAAGGCGCAGTCGGTATTGCACCTGACATCGTTCACCTTATCGAAAGAGCCGATGATTTAAAAACATTAGAAATCCCAACAGATAAAATTTTAGTAACGAATCAAACAACAATGAGTCAATGGGATGTTCAACATTTGATGGAGGACATTCAAAAAAAATTCCCAACAGCAGAATTCCATAAAGAAATTTGTTTAGCAACCCAAGTTCGCCAAGAAGCTGTCGCTAAACAAGCTGATGTTGCAGACTTAACAATTGTTGTTGGTGATCCGAAAAGTAACAATTCAAATCGCTTAGCACAAGTATCACAAGAAATCGCAGGTACAAAAGCATATCGAGTTGCTGATGTAAGCGAAATCCAATTAGAGTGGCTACAAGGTGTAGAAAACGTAGCTGTTACAGCAGGCGCTTCTACTCCAACTCCAATTACAAAAGAAGTTATCGCTTTCTTAGATCAATATGACCCAATGAATCCCGCTACATGGGAGAGAGTTCGAAAAGTACCGTTACAAAAAATATTACCTCGTGTAAAAGTGAAAAAAGAACAATAATAAAAACCGTTGCCTATATGAGCAACGGTTTTTATTTTTCTTATACAAATGTAAATGGATCTGTATGTAATTGCGAAGCATGAATGTGTACATTGAGTTTCTTTGCATCCACTTTTTCTTGTAATTGCTTTCGCACACCTTGCTTCATTACTTTTTCAACGTTATGTCCTGGGTCAACTATATTTAAACCGAGCATCATCGCATCATGAGCAACATGATAATACATGTCACCTGTTACATATACATCCGCTCCTTTAAATTTAGCTTGATTGATGTATTTGTTACCATCACCACCAAGTACAGCTACTTTGCGCACTTTATCATCTAATTTCCCAACAACTCGTGCACCCTTTACATCTAATGATTGCTTTACATGTTCTGCAAACTGTCCAAGTGTCATTTCTTCTTTTAAGTATCCTATTTTCCCAAGCCCTAATGTTTCGCCTTTGTTATCAAGTGGATACACATCATACGCTACTTCTTCATATGGATGTGCCGTTACCATCGCTTTAATCACTTTTCGTTGTAGTGAAACTGGAATAATCGTTTCGATTCGCACTTCTTCTACGCGCTCTAACTGTCCAGTTTCCCCTACATAAGGATTTGTCCCCTCTTGAGGTACAAACGTACCTGTACCCTCGCTACTAAACGTACAGTGGCTATAATTGCCGATATGACCAGCACCTGCGTCTCCTAATGCTTTTCGTACTTCTTCTGCATGAGTTACTGGCACAAACACAACAACTTTTTTCATTTCTTCCGCATATGTTGGTGCTAGAACTTCTGTATTTTGCAACCCTAACGCCTCAGCAAGTAAATCATTTACTCCGCCCTTGGCAACATCCACATTTGTATGCGCTGCATAAATGGCAATATCATTTTTAATACACGTTTCAATAATTCTTCCGTACGCTTTATCTGTATGAATCGCTTTTAACGGATTAAAAATTAAAGGATGATGCGCGATAATGACATTCGCTCCTAATTGAATCGCTTCCTCCACAACTTCCTTCGTTACATCTAACGCAATCAATACGTGTTGTACAGATTTATTAAGCGCTCCAATCTGCAGACCAATTTTATCTCCTTCCATCGCCAAATGCTTCGGATACATACTTTCAAATAAAGAAATAATTTCATGGCCGTTTGGAATTTTACTCATGATAAAATCTCCCCTATCATTTTCATTTTCGCTTCTACTTCTGCACGTTTCGCTTTTGTTTCTTCAGAATTAGCCGCACGTTCTAACTGTTTTAAAATATTTTGGAAGTTTTTCAATTCCCCTTCCCATTTCTCACCAAAAGCTTCATTTTTCTCTTTTATTAGAAATGGCCCCATAAACAATCCCGCTTGTTTATTTTCCGAGTAAGGTGCTTCGACATTTCCTCGCTCTCCTACTAAAATCTCGTAAATTTTCCCATCTTCTTTTACGATTTTTTCATGGATAAGCTCCCAACCATTTTCAACAAACCATTCACGAATATGATGTGCTGCAATATTCGGCTGTAAAATTAAACGTGTTACACCTTCTAATTTTTCTTTACCACTTTCTAAAATGTCACGAATTAACGCTCCGCCCATTCCAGCAACCGTAATAACATCTACTTCTCCTGGCGCGATAACAGCTAATCCATTCCCTTTACGTACATCTACTTTATCTTGTAAGCCACTTTCAGCTACAGTTGCTTGTGCAGAACGAAATGGTCCATCTACAACTTCTCCTGCAACTGCTTTTGTAGCAATATTATTTATAATTGTATAACACGGTAAATACGCATGATCCGATCCAATATCAGCAACTGTAGATCCTACTGGTATTTCACGCACAACTTCTTCTAATCGTTTTGAAAGCTTTACTTCATTCATGTATTTCCATTACTCCTTCTCTTGTCAGTCTGTCTCCATGATAATGAATTTATAGTAGTTGTTGCAAGCCCATAACAACAATTCACTTCTATATCATTCATCGTATTTTAGAAAATATAGAAAAACAAGCCCTTTGCATAAGCAAAAGGCTTGTCATACGGGACTTTATTTTTTCTTCGATAACCAATCAGCTACTTTAGTGGCTTGATCAGCTGGAACTATATTGGCAGGCATATTGCCCTTTCCTTTCGAAAGAATTTCTTTAATTTCATCCTTTGAAAGTTTCCCACCAATTTTTTGTAAGTTAGGTCCTACCGCCCCTTGTAACTGATCACCGTGGCAGCTCGTACAGCTTTGCTTCACAATATCCTCTGGTTTTGATGCTGTTTGTGCTGGCTTCCCGCCATTTTTTGCATCAGCTAACTCTTTAGATTTATTTAGCCCCTGAAATGAAAATACAAACATAACGATAATACCTAATGCTGCAATAAGAGCGAACGGAATCAGCGGATTACGTTTCATATCTCTTCTCCCCCCCTCTATACCCCTAAATAGTTAGATGATTCAGTCATTTCCATTGTACTTGAAAACGCTCTATCAGAAAAGAGTAAACTACTGCTTGTTAAAAATATTCCATAAATTCAGTTTATTGTTTTTTATTGTCATATAGCTTATTATTTCGATAATTATTAACGTTTCTCATCATATTTTTCGCTTTTCTACATATATTTTTGTGTAGAATAAACAAAATTAATCGAAAAATCGAAAAATGAGCATTTGCAAATCAAAAGACAATTCTGTAAAATAAATTACAAGAAATTGTAATCGTTGCCGATAGCTAAATTTTAACAAAAATTAACAAAATAAAAAAGTTTACTTCACAAAGGTGAAGTAAACTTAAAAAATAACCTATTCTAAGAAATCCTTAAGACGCTTACTACGACTTGGATGTCTTAATTTGCGAAGTGCTTTTGCTTCAATTTGACGGATACGCTCTCTCGTTACGCCGAATACTTTCCCAACTTCTTCAAGCGTACGAGTTCGTCCATCATCTAAACCGAAACGAAGACGCAGAACATTTTCTTCACGATCTGTTAGTGTATCTAACACATCTTCTAATTGTTCTTTTAGCAATTCATAGGCTGCATGGTCCGCAGGCGATGTTGCTTCTTGGTCTTCAATAAAGTCACCTAAATGGGAGTCATCTTCTTCACCAATTGGTGTTTCAAGAGAAACTGGCTCCTGTGCAATTTTTAAGATTTCACGTACTTTTTCTGGAGCAAGATCCATTTCTTCACCAATCTCTTCAGGAGACGGTTCGCGACCTAAATCTTGTAATAATTGACGTTGTACACGAATTAACTTATTAATCGTTTCAACCATATGAACTGGAATACGAATTGTTCGCGCTTGGTCTGCAATGGCACGTGTAATAGCTTGGCGAATCCACCAAGTTGCATACGTACTAAATTTGAAACCTTTACGATAATCGAACTTTTCAACAGCTTTAATTAGACCCATATTACCTTCTTGAATTAAGTCTAAGAAAAGCATACCACGGCCTACGTAGCGCTTTGCAATACTTACTACAAGACGTAAGTTTGCTTCTGCAAGACGACGTTTCGCTTCTTCATCGCCTTCTTCAATACGCGTTGCAAGTCGAATTTCTTCTTCTGCAGATAGTAAGTCTACACGACCAATTTCTTTTAAATACATACGAACAGGATCGTTGATTTTAACCCCAGGTGGTACACTTAAATCATTGAGGTCAAACTCTTCTTCTGTTTTTGTAATTTGGCGATTATTAGGGCCTTCTTCGTTGTCATTATCACCAACTAAGTCAATGCCTTGTTCACCTAAATATTCATAGTATTCATCCATTTGATCGGATTCAATTTCAAATCCATTCATGCGTTCTGCAATCTCTTCATATGTAAGAACGCCACGTTTTTTTCCGAGCTCAGTGAGTTGCTCTTTCACTTGCTCAAGGGTCATTTCAGTTTCAATTTGTTTAGAACGAGCTGGTTTGTCAGCCATCTGTTCCCCTCCTTACGCGAGATACAAACATTCATTATACTAAAACTTTATCAAAAAAGCTATTTTCTCGCTTTTTGATTTTGTAAATATGCTACATAATATTTAGCAGCCTCTACAGGATCTGTTTTTTCCATTTGTTTCACTTTAAAGATGATCTCCATCTTTTCAAGTTTTTCCTGATGGCGTCTAAGCGTCTCCAAATGGCCTTGCAACACTTCTTCTGTGTATTCTGGATTAATAAATTCATCCGTCGAAATATCAGTGATAATATTTTTCAACTTTTCATCAGAGAGCCAACTTAAAAATGTTCCGACTGAAGGTTCATTTCCCTTTTCATAATATGCGTATAGTTCATATAAAATCCCTTTATGTTCTTCTGTATGAAAATCTTCTATATGGGATTCCATACGAACAGCTACTTCTGCACTTTGCAACATATGGTAAATAATTTCTCTTTCCGCTCTTTCAAAACCTGTTAACTTCGGTTTTGTTTGAACGACTTGAGACGGTTTAGCAACCTGCTTTATTTGTTTTTGCTGTACCTTTTGTTCTTTGCGATATTGGTGCAATTGATTCAAAAGTGTTTCCATTGAATACGAAAATTCTTGCGATAATGACTTCAAATATGACTCTGCCTGCATCGCATCTTGTAACAACGATAACTCTTTTAAAACACTTTTCACATATTCTTCTTTGCCAGACTCATCTTGCAAATTTTTCCCTAAACGCAAATAATTTATTTTAAAACCAACAAAACTCACACTTGATTTCACAAGATTTTCAAAAGCGGTAGTCCCATATTGTTGCACATATTCATCAGGATCAAGCTTATCTGGCAAGGATGTGACTTTCACTTGGCAACCAACTTTTAGCAATAATTGCCCTGCTTTCATCGTCGCTTCTCGCCCTGCTTTATCACCATCATAGCAAAGAACAACAGTTTCAACGTTACGTCGCAGAAGTTTTGCTTGTTCTTCAGTTAAAGCCGTTCCCATTGTCGCAACGGCTTCTTCCACGCCACTTTTTACCGCAGCTAGTACATCGGCATATCCTTCAAAAAGAACCACTTGCCCACGCTTTCTAATAAACGGTCTTGCTTGGTGGAAGTTATACAACAATTTACTTTTGTGAAAAATTGGCGTTTCCGGGCTATTTAAATATTTTGGAGTGTCATCTCCTAACGCCCTTCCACTAAACGCTATCACCTTACCTTGTAACGTATAGATCGGGAACATAACTCTTCCACGGAAGCGATCGTAATGACTACCATCCTTCTCACTTCTTATTAGAAGGCCAGCTTGTTCCATACTAGACAGCGATAAACCTCTTTTTTGTAAAATTTTCGTCGCTGCATCCCAAGCAGGTGATGCATAACCAATTTCAAACTTCTCAATCATCTCTTTCGTAATACCACGGTTTAATAAATATGAAAGTGCTTCATTTCCCTCTTCCGTATTTACTAATAAATGATGATAATACTTTTTCAATAATTCATGAGCTTGTTGCATGATGACAGTGTCATCAGATATGTCTTCTTGTTGTCCTTGCCCTGATGTGTACTCTGCAACCGCAATTCCATTTCTTTCGCCTAGCTTTTGAACAGCCTCGGTAAAAGCCAGTCCTTCCATTTTCATTAGAAATGAAAATACATTTCCGCCTTCTCCACATCCGAAGCAATGAAAAATTTGCTTATCAGATGAAACAGAGAATGAAGGAGAATTCTCACCATGAAATGGACAAAGGCCGAAATAGTTACGCCCCTGTTTTCTAAGTTGAACGTATTCACCAATTACTTCTACAATATCGGATGATGTCCGAATCTGTTCAACAACTTCTTCGGGAATTCTGTTCCCCATAACTCCATCTCCGTGTCGTATTTTGTATTCGATATAAATTAAAAAATTCCTTTATAATTCGACAATATTTTTCTAAACTTGTTAGAAAGTGTTGCCGATTACATTGTATAAACGGTTTTGAACCTTTCCTATAGGTCCTTTATCTGCATAAATCGCAGATACATACCTGCTATATAAAATTGTATACATTTGCTCATCTGTTACAAATGTACCTCTTAGAAACAATACATATACACCTTTTTACAAGAAGAGTAGCAAGTCACATATACTGTTTGATCTTGAGATCTGTAGCTTTTTCATGTTGATCCATATAACAATCAACTCCATTTTGTTCAGTATCTACAAAGATCCAATTGCCTTGCTATTTCCTTAAAGGATGAGCATATGATGCGACAAACAAAATTCCGACATGAAATTCCGCTCCAACTTGCACAATTTCATTCTTCACGGGACATGCATCTATACCAACTAATATGTTGTTGATGTTTTGCATATTTCTGTATTCTACATCCCTTCTGTGAATCCTTCCATAATGTGCGTTTTCTTGTATAGATTTTGTCGATTTAACGTAATTACATGTCTTTTTCGTAAATCCTATCCCTAGTTTATTCTGAAAAATTAAAGTCTAAACGTAAAATATAGGTTTTTATCACAATTTTTTATTATAATATATTTTCTTCAACTACGCTACATATCCCTTTATTTTTTCATCTTACATTTCAGGATGACAAACTCACACCTTGAATATACTAAAAGACAAAGGAGTATAAGTATAACCATTACACTACAATCTATTACAAAATCCATAGATATCATATTTCACCAGAGCGAAAAAAGCACATTCACCTTTGGTAAATGTGCTAAAACATTTTTTGGTTTTGCACTGCATTCACAATAATATTTGCTGTTTCTTCAATCGCTTTATTGGATACATCGATTACTTGGCAATTTATTTTACTAATTACTTCCTCAAAGTGATCAATTTCTTCTTGAATACGATTAATATTTGCATACGTTGCTCCATCACTTAATCCAAGTGATTTTAATCGTTCTTTTCGAATATGATTTAACTTATCTGGCGTAATTTTCAAACCGAAACATTTTTCTTTTGCCACTTGATATAGTTCTTCAGGTGGGTCAACTTCTGGTACGAGTGGTACATTCGCAACTTTCAAGCGTTTGTTATGAGCTAAATATTGAGAAAGTGGTGTTTTTGATGTACGCGAAACACCAATCAACACGATATCTGCTTTTAAAATACCTCTTGCATCTCTGCCGTCATCATACTTCACAGCAAACTCAATCGCTTCAATTTTTTTAAAGTATTCTTCATCTAACCTACGGACAACACCCGGCTCATACCTCGGCACTTGCCCCGTAATTTCTTCAATTTGATCAATAAGAGGGCCGATAATATCGTATGCCTCTACCCCTTCTCTTGCAGCCTCCGTCACTAAATACTGGCGCATATCAGGCTTAACTAACGTAAAACATATAAGTGCTTGATTACTCTTAGCAATCGAAATCACTTCTTTTAATGTCCCTGTATCTTCTACATACGGTACACGTCTAATATCAGGAGCAAACGGGAATTGCCCCATTGCTGCTCGAACAACCAAATCAGCCGTTTCCCCTACAGAGTCAGATACGACATATACGATTTTATTATCCATTACATTACCTCACTTTAAACAAATTACACTTATTCGTTATTTACTAAATTTACAAACGCACGTGTAATATTTGTTTTTGTAATTCGCCCAATCACTTCTAAACCTTGTTTCGTATCTTTTACAACTGGCATTGCATCAATCTGTCTTTCTATTAATTCCATCGCAATATCATATAAAGAATCCTCTCTACGACACATCGCAATGTTTGGCATCCTTGTCATGATAATATTAACCGGAAGAGAGGTTAAATCCTGCTTTCCTAAGCTCGCTCTTAATAAATCTTTACGAGACACAACCCCAACTAATAGAGTCATCTGATCTACAACGAACAATGTACCAACGTCCTCTAAAAACATCGTACAAATTGCATCGTATACGGAAACATTTTTATCAATTACAACCGGTCTAGATTGATAATCTTGTACTTTAATTTTCTTAACAGCTTCAGATAATAGCTGTCCCCCAGTTTTACCCGTATAAAAATAACCTACACGTGGACGTGCTTCTAAATAACCAGCCATCGTTAAAATTGCTAAGTCTGGTCTTAGCGTCGCACGTGTTAGACCCAATTGCGCTGCAATTGATTCCCCTGTAATAGGACCGTGATCTTTTACAATCTGAATGATATGTTCTTGCCGTTTATTCAGCTCTATGATAATCACCACCTTTAATGCACAACGAAAAAAGTTATACTATCTCTTAAATATTATATACTAAATATGCTATTCGAAAAAGAAAGTATGTAAAAAGGACCGTATACGGCCCAAAATTATATTTGAAACTTATCAAGTTGTTCTAAGAAACGTCTTGATTTCAAATAAATTCCGCAATATTCATCATAATATGTATTCAATACTAAACGCATTTGTTTTTTTGTGCTATCCTTTACCGATACATTTCCGAGCCTATGTAAATCGAAATGGAAGAAAAGACGTAATAATTTATGAACAGCTTCTCCTACCGGTATACGATATGGGTCTTGCTCTGCATGACGTGAGCACAGAAAACCGCCTTCCCTGACGGAGAAGGCGACAAAGTCTGTTTCTTGATGACAAATCGCACATGTATCAAAGTACGGGCGCATCCCTAATACCGGAAGCATTTTCGTTTGATAAATTAATGATAATACTTCTGAATCAACACCCTCACACATATAATGCAACGTTTGATATAACATTTCAAATAAATACGGATTATGTTTTTTATCTTCTGTTGCTTTATCAGTTAACTCAACAATAAATGATGCATAAGCAGTTAAAAATATATCCTCGCGAATTTCTTTCATAGTTGAAATAATCTCGCCTTGTTGCAATGTTCCAAGCCCTGATCCCATTTGAATAAGAAAATGGCCATGTGTCATTAATTGCGACACAGATGCTAACCGGCTTTTCGGTTTTTTTGCCCCTCTTGCCATTGCACTTATCTTACCAAGTTCTCTTGAGAATATTGTAACAATCTTGTTCGTTTCTCCGTAATCTGTCGTACGGATAACGATGCCCTCAACTTTTTGAAACATGTTCGTCACCATCCAAGGTTTGAACAAAACGGGTCAAGAAATTGGAGAGTCTAGATGTGCTAGCTCCTCTTCATGTTGATCCATCTCATCGTTTACGTCTTTTTCCATTTCTTTCAAAAGCAAGTACGTTTCAATGCTTCCTGTTTTGGAGAAAAACTTCCAGGTAAAATCTAGCATAAGAATCCACCTTTCTCAATAAGCGTAGCCTATAAACCAATTTCCTTTGTTGTTATTAAATTGACCCATTTTGTCCATTTTCATGTGAGAAAAATTTTTCCTAATTTATCAAAGTTCATAAAAACCAATAATCAGCGGATGAACAAACCATCCACTGATTACAGCTTTACTATATTTTAATACTCGTCTTCACGGAAACCAAGGTCTCGAAGCTGTGACAGCTTGTTACGCCAATCTTTTTGCACTTTTACCCATACTTCTAAAAATACTTTAGAACCAAGTAGCGCTTCAATATCAAAACGAGCTCGCTTACCAACTTCTTTTAACATTTTCCCTTGTTTTCCGATGATGATTCCTTTTTGCGATGCACGTTCAACAACAATCGTTGCATTTATATAAACTGCGCCGCCCTCACGCTTTTGAATCGCATCGATAACAACAGCCACAGAATGCGGCACTTCTTCACGTGTTAAATGTAGTACTTTCTCACGAATAAGCTCCGCAATAATAAATCTCTCCGGATGATCCGTTACTTGATTATCTGGATAGTATTGTGGTCCTTCTGGTAAATACTTTTTAATTGTTCCAATTAAAGCATCCACATTATTACCGTCTAACGCAGAAATTGGTACAATCTCTGCAAACTCATGTAGTTTACGATATTGATCAATTAACTCTAGTAATTGTTCTGGATGAAGTTGGTCAATTTTATTAATTACTAAAAATACTGGTTGTTTCGTTTCTTTTAATTTCTCAATGATGAATTCCTCACCACGACCAAATCCTTCAACTGCATTGACCATAAACAGAACAATATCAACTTCTTTCAATGTCGTTTGAGCCATCTTTACCATGAAGTCGCCTAATTTATGTTTAGGTTTATGTATTCCTGGTGTATCAATGAAAATAACTTGTGAATCATTTTCTGTATATACACCTTGAATTTTATTACGAGTCGTTTGTGGCTTATCACTCATAATAGCAATTTTCTGGCCGATAATACGGTTTAAAAATGTAGATTTTCCAACATTCGGTCTGCCAATAATAGAGACAAAACCTGATTTATAACCTTTTCTATTCATGTAAATCCTCCGCTAAAAATGCTCCTGGTAACAATTCTCCGACTGTCGTCTCTTGAACGTCACCATGTAAATTTGATAAGTATACTTTCGTATCCTGTTTACATAATTCTACCATAACTTGTCGACATGCTCCACAAGGAGGTACTGGACGCTTTGTATCTGCTACAACCGCAATGGCTACAAATTCTTTATCCCCTTCAGAAACCGCCTTAAATAAAGCTGTTCTTTCAGCACAATTACATAAGCCATATGATGCATTCTCAACATTACATCCACGATATACTTTTCCATCGCTCGTTAATAATGCTGCACCTACTTGAAATTTAGAATATGGTACGTACGCTTGTTTACGCGCTTCGATTGCTTCTAAAATTAATTGTTTACTATTCATATTCCCGCATCCTTCCTGTTCACAGCTATGAAGAGATACACTCTCTCATTAAAGGCCCTTACGGCACTTCCAAAGCTTAATAAAAGCTTCGGAATGCAACTATACCATATACGGTAAAAAGATAATAGCACCAATTATAACAGCTATAATTACAAACAATAAAACCGCTCCTGCTGCAACATCCTTTGCAATTTTTGCAAACGGATGAATATCAGCAGTCGCTAAATCTACTGTTTTTTCTATAGCCGTATTTACCATTTCTAAACTCATTACACTCCCTATTACAATAAGTAATATCATCCACTCTATTTTCGTAATATGGAAATAAAAGCCGCAGCATATAACAATGACTGCGGCTAAATAATGAATTTTCATATTTCGTTCATGACGAAGACAAAAGAACATACCAGCTATAGCATATCCAAAACTATCTATAAGTTTTCCTTTTTTCATCGTCCTAATCCAAAAGCTTCTAAAATTTCTTTTTGTCTTCCGAACATTTCTTTTTCTTCTTCTTCTGTCATGTGATCATAACCAAGCAAATGTAAAAAGCCATGTAACGCCAAAAATCCAAGTTCACGATCGAAAGAATGGCCGTACTCTTCAGCCTGCTCTTTCGCCCTTGGAATAGAGATAATAAGATCACCTAACATGCGCGGCATCTCTGCACCAACAATCTCCATTTCCCCTTCTCCCATCTCTTCCATGGCAAAGGATATTACATCTGTAGGTTGATCTTTATCTCGGTAATCACGATTAATTTCTCTAATGCGCTCATTATCTACAAATGTCACCGATACCTCCGCGCCATCCTCGATATTTTCCATTTGAGCTGCCTTTTCTAACACTTCACGAATTAAACTCATATACGCTTCTTTTACTTCTTCTGTTTCATCAATAAAATCAATTAACAAACTCATTCTTTCTCCTTTTCTTCCGGAATTTCCGGATATGTAATACGCGAATGGAAAATACCATTTAACGTTTCACATAACGTTTTCCCAACGATTTGTAGTTCCTTAAACGTCAAATCACATTCACTAAATTGACCGTCTTGCAATCGATCTTTAATAATGCTTTGCACTAAATTATTAATTTGTTCTGGCGTTGGGTGATTCATAGAACGTACCGCAGCTTCTACACTATCAGCAATACCAACAATTGCCGATTCCTTCGAAGTTGCTTTTGAACCCGGATAACGGAACATCTCTTCTGTATATTTTTCTTTATCTTCTTTAATCGCTTTATAATAAAAATATTTCAGTAACGTTGTACCGTGATGTTGCCCAGCGATATCAATAATTTCTTGTGGAATATGATATTCTTCGAGCATTCTTACTCCATCCGTTACGTGAGCAATTATAATATCTTTACTCGTTACAGGATCTAATTTATCATGCGGGTTTTCAATCCCCATTTGGTTTTCAATAAAGAATTGTGGTTGTACTGTTTTTCCTACATCATGATAATATGCCCCTACACGCGCTAATACACCATTTGCCCCGACTGCTTCGCAAGCAGCTTCAGAAAGATTCGCTACCATTACACTATGATGATATGTCCCTGGCGCTTCTAACAAAATTCTGCGTAAAAGCGGATGATTTGGACTTGATAGTTCCATAAGCTTCATACTTGATACGATTCCAAGTCCACTTTCTAAATATGGTAAAATCCCCATAGCCAAAACGGATGATATAATCCCTGAAAGTGAAGCCATTAATAATTGCGTACCAATTTCAAGAGGCGAAAAATTCCCATTACGTAATAATAAGAGCGCCGCCAATACGACTACATTTAATACAGAAACGAGTATACCAGCTTGTAAAATCATTGTACGACGATTTTTTTCTCTCAAGAAAATACTAACCGATAATGAACTTAACAATACGTAAATCCCTACACTATAATTTAATGTACTCGTTACTCCTTCATTAAACATAATACTTCCGCATACAGAAAAAATCATACTCGTTAAAAAGACAAATCGATCACCAATCATTAATTTCACAAGTATTGTTCCCATCGCAACCGGGACAACATATGCAATCCCTGCATATTCAAGTTTTTGAAACAAACTAATGATTTTCATTAAAACGATTGTGATAGACAAAATTGTGATATACGCTAAAACATACGGTCTATCTTCTCTTTTTCTCTTTAAAAATAATTCAAATTGTTTATGCATAAAGTATAGTAACACACCAATGAGTACCGCTAATCCAACATAAGGTTGAAAACCGTTCCCTTTTTCTAACAAGCCAACTAATTTCAACTGATTATACACATCACTTGAAATTGTTTCACCTTCTCTAACGAGAACTTGTCCTTGAAGAATATAAACAGGTGGAACTAAATCTTCCTCTGCTTTTCTCTTCTCTTTCGTTAAGATCGGGTCATAAAAATAATTCGCTGAAATTGCATATCTTCCTAGCGCCTTAATTGACTCTTTTAAACCATTATCAACATTAACACTATTCATCTCACTTACATATCGTTCTTTCGCATCTTTCAATTCGTCCATTTTAATGTGCTCAGTCATGATACTATTAATCGCTGTGACCGCAGCATCTTTCGCTAATACTAATTGGCTCGAATCTGCATTAATCAAATTTAGTAAGTTTGAATCAGATAATTCTTTCGTTAAGTCAGCGGGTAGTTTCTTTTTTAACTTGTCCACTTTCTCAGCATCAGTCATCTTTTTTTGATCATCCGGTCCAACAGCTTTAATCTCTTGCACCACTTCATCCACTTTAGCAAAGACGTCATTCACAATATCAACTTTATTTTGTTTATACTCACTTTTATATGTATATTGATCTTCAACTTTTGTAGAGGCTTCTTTTTTCTTTTTATCCGTTGTAACTTTATCTTCAATTTTTATAGGAGAATGGATTGTCTTTTTCGCAATAGAATACATGTTAACATCTAATTGCTCTGGTTTTACATTATTCATAAGCGCAAAAAACAGCACTGCTCCTAATACAACGTAAGAAATCCAACTTAGTTTTTTCGAATGTTGTAAATTACGAAACCACTTAGAAATTTCTTGAGATCTTGACATGATTTCAATACCTTCTCCTCTCCAGAAATAAAGTGAAACTATTTATAGCTTTCATTTCTTCTACCCAACGATACTTTGAGGTAACATTTTATACACCAGTACCTATAGTTTATTTTCCTTATCTTTCATGATAGTAAAAAATATGCCGTTCGCCAACCTTATCATACAAAAAGAAATGATCCTGACAAATAGGATCATTCCATTTTATCATATGCCTCAATAATACGTTGCACCAATGGATGTCTGACAACGTCTGTTTGTTCTAATGTAATAAATGACAGACCTGATACACCAGATAAAATATTAGCAGCTATAGATAGCCCTGATTTTACCCCTTTTGGCAAGTCTACTTGTGAAGGGTCGCCTGTAATAACCATTTTAGAACTAAAACCTAATCTTGTTAAAAACATTTTTATTTGAGCACCCGTTGTATTTTGAGCCTCATCTAAAATAACAAATGAATCATCAAGCGTACGCCCCCTCATATAAGCAAGCGGCGCGATTTCAATTACTCCTCGTTCCATCATACGCTGCGTATATTCTTGTCCAAGAATATCATGTAAGGCATCATATAATGGGCGTAAGTATGGATCTACCTTCTCTTTCAAATCCCCTGGTAAAAAACCTAAATTTTCTCCAGCTTCTACAGCAGGTCTTGTTAGAATGATTTTCTTTACATATCCTTGTTTTAAAGCTCTCACAGCCATTACTACGGCTAAGTATGTTTTTCCAGTTCCTGCAGGCCCTATCCCAAAGACAATATCATTCTTCTTCATTGCATGAATATATCGTCTTTGCCCCATTGTTTTTACACGAATGGATTTACCTTTTGCAGTCTTGAAAATTTCTTCTTCATATAACTCTTCAAATTGAGCAACTTTCCCTTGTTGTGCGAGCTGAATTGCATACGCAACATCTCTCTCTGAAATTGATATACTTTTACGAATTACAACAAGTAATTGCTGTAAGATTTTTTCTACGAGTGTCACCGTTTCAACTGCCCCAGATACATGAACAGTTTCTCCTCTAGTTACGATCGATACATTCAGTTCTCGTTCAATTACTTTTAAATGCGCATCATTGACTCCAAAAAGAGCGATTGCTTCGTTAGTATTTTCCAATTGTTGGTTCATTTCTACTAATTGTTCTGCCATTACTCAGTCTCCTTGAATATCGGATTCGGATATTGGTTGTGGCTCTGCAATATTTTCAATCACAGTATAATGCAATGTGACTTTTAGTTGATCCGCCTCAACCTCTTTACTCAAAATCTTATCACTTACAATCATAGCATGTTCATCCAATTTTTTCTTTAGTTCTTTTTCGGCCATCTCTTTCGCTACTTTCAGCGCTTGCTTTTCTGTATATTCTCGGTTCGCTTCTTCCTCTTCTCTCACAACATCTTTTTCATATGCAATCGGCAGTGTAAAACCAAATAATTTCACATCATGCTTTACGCTTTCAGTACGAGAGCGTTTATACTTATCATGTTGAAATCCCCATATTTTTATTTTCGTACCCCCAAATTTAAGAAAATGTTCATTGTATACATTACCAGTATACACTTGGAATTGCGTCTTTAACGGGACATCCACCTTAGATGTATACCACGTTTCGCCATACACAATACCTTTCGCTGAAACAATCGTTGGACTTTCCTCATTACCATATATTCCCGATACGAGAATCTGCCCTTTTTCTACATGATCATTTTTCAGTACAACCGGCTTTCCAACTTCTACAAACGTTTTTGTAATAATCGCTTCTTTTTTTGCTACTAAATTTTGCGGCATTTGTTCCTTTTCTTTTTTCGGTTCGTTTTTTTCAACAATTTTAAAATGATACGTCGTTCCTCTTACTTCTAATCCCGCCCAAGTAATGGCATTAATATTATCTGTCAAATGGCGTTGTACATCTTCTACATTCGGCATTTGAAACTGCAGTTTTCCTTTTTTAATACCCATTTTATCCAATTCTTTCATCAATATATATTCTGTTTCAGGTTTTGCTCCTGTAATTTCAATTTTCCAAACCATATTGGACATTGCAATCACGCCAAAAAAGAAAATTAAAAACCCAATTAAAAATCCACTGTTTTTAATTAAACGCTTATTCCAAAAAGGAAAACCATAACGTCCAATAAAATATAATTTACATTCATTTTTTCTATAAATTGGTTTTATTTTTTTCACATCGCGTAACAACATACAAAAAACTAACGTTTCATCAGCTATCTTCTTAACATCCCAAACTAATAAATTCCTCCGTACACATTCATTAACAAACCGTTCCGCTCCTCTACCTTCAATTCGCACTTTTACATATCCAAGCCACTTTATAAACCATTTATTTTTCATTTACCACCTTCACTACCTTTCTAAAAGTAGATTTGAAGCATTAAAATAGCTCGTACTAAAATGAAACAAAGTAAAACTGTAATCGATCTCTATCAACGAAACTTTTACAGGATAAAGAAGAAAAACTTCACTAATGGAAGTTTCACTTCAATCACCTTTTTTTTCATTTTCTAAAAATGTTACTTGCTCAATTATCCCTTCGAGCAAAAGCTCTTCTGGAAGAATCGTTTTAATAACAAAGGATTGTCCTTTAATTAGTAATTGACCGTGTTTTAAAAGCAATCGCACTTCTTTATCTGAAAACACTAATAGTCCCCGATGATTTTCTATATAAATATGTATTTGCCCAACAAGAGTAATCCGAGGTAGATCCATTAATACATCCACTGGTAGGTCTACTTGTTTTGTTAACCAATTTTTCATTTGTTCTAATTTCTTCATCTCGAAAGACCCCCCTCTCATCCCATATATGTATTTCTTCACAAGTGCCTATCGTGTTATAACGACTTCACTAACATAACTATATTCTGTAAGAGTTCATATCATGTTAATAAAACAGTCGCTATATGAAATCATATTTATCGGGACAATGATGGATCAGAGGATGTGATCCTTAATAATAGAAGTATTAATACAAGAATATGCGCCCCTAGGGGATATCAGTACAAGTTGCATGAAGAAATTGAGCCTAGTGAGAAGTTAGAAACTTGAAAAACCCTGTTACAATTTGTTCTGGGCGTGACATACTGACCATAGAATAAGTAGTTGTCATTCATTAGACAAATGAAATAAAATTCGAAAAAGAAATTGCTCCACTCTAAATTTTACGTTGTAAGTAAGAATACTTTATAGGTAGTTGTTATATGAATTTCAAAAAATATTAGGATTTACTAAAAAACAAAAAAATGAATTAATAAGCGAGGAAATACGAAAGGAAATTGGATTTAGTCAAGAAATTTTGAATGTTATAAAACAAGTCACTGACAGTAGCATCTAGCCCTTCTATGCAACTGATTCAAAATCTAAAATAGCTGGAGTCTCTGTCGTTACCTTTGAAGATTATGCTGAACAGCAAGTTATAAAACTTCAATCTGAGCTTCAGCCCCCCATACTTAGCTTTTATTTGTGAAAGAAGTTTTAGTCAAGGAAGTAAGAGTAAGTGTAGCATTGGAAGTATACAAGGAAATGGCCAATTTGATATCCTTGCAATCCAACCAACAAATGGCGTTAATTACGAAGTTAGCAATAAAGATGTTATTTTTAAACTAAGAAAATGGAATGATCGCTATCCTTTTATCATAATCAGTGCAGATTATGACTGGGTTGATACCATTTTTAGCGTGTTACCTACAGACGCCGAAATGCAATCTTTCGCGCAAGAAATGTATGAATTTTGTCCAGATATAGTGGAACAAGGAACAGAAAGCATTGAGGAGTTAGTCGAAGAAATTAAGAAAACGAAAAAGCTTTTTTTATGGTGGGATTAATCATAACTAAGGCCGTTACCCTTTTTTACATACCAGAGGCGTTTCTATCACTTACAGAAACGCTTTTTAAGCAATATAGTGTTTTTCCTTAATAAGAACAATAAAAAAACGTCTCATACGAAATGAGACGTTTTTTTATGCTAATAGCTGGATAACCAACTTATTCACAAGTGATCCGTCTGTTTTACCTTTTACTTTCGGCATAACAGCAGTCATCACCTTACCCATATCTGCTTTAGAAGTCGCACCAACTTCAGAAATAACTTGTTTGATTACATCAACTAGTTCTTCTTCAGTTAATTGCTCTGGCAAATATGCGCTTAAAATCTGAATTTCACTTTGCAGTTTATTAACAAGGTCTTCACGACCAGCTTTTTTAAATTCAAGGAGGGAGTCCTTATACTGTTTTACTTCACGAGCTAAAACTGTTACTTCCTCTTCTTCAGTAAGAGTATGTTGCAGTTTAATACCTTCATTTTGTAAAGCAGCCTTAACCATACGAATAACGGTTAATTTTTCTTTTTGTTTATTCTTCATCGCTTGTTTCATATCATCGTTTAAACGACCGAGAAGACTCATAACTTACACCCTCTCTTAGAATTTACGCTTTCTTGCCGCTTCAGATTTCTTCTTACGTTTTACACTTGGTTTTTCATAAAACTCGCGCTTTCTTGCTTCAGCAAGTGTACCAGTTTTAGAAACCGATCTTTTAAAACGGCGAAGTGCATCCTCCAAAGACTCGTTTTTACGAACGACTGTTTTTGACATTCTCTTTCCCTCCCTCCGAAACATCACACTTACATACTAACTTCAGCATGCAAAAAGAAACACTTCTTCAGCATGTCTTTTACGATTATAATACATTTTATCACTTCAGGTCAACTATTTGGCAGAATAAAAGAAGAATAGAAGCATTTCCTTTTCAAAAGTTATACAAATATCTAGTATCCTTCTTTCATGAAGACAACTATATTTTTATCATTTCAACTTTTTTCATACAGGGATGCACGAAACGCCTCCCTACCTTCTAGTACTTAACCGCTTCAAATAAAGAAAGCATGCAAACCATTTCCGGTTGCACGCTCTTTTTTATGCGCTTGCTGATTCTTTTTTCACATCATCTTCAAGAACACGAACAAATTGCGCTTCGTTATATGGATAGCCAGCCTTCGTAATTTTCACTTTCACTAGCTTACCAATTAATTCTTCTGATCCTTCAAATACAATTTTCAAGTAGTTATCTGTATACCCTACATATAACCCTTCACGGTCGCCGTCTTTAAATTGCTCTTCTGGAATGATTTCAAGCACTTCACCTTCAAACGCTGATGCATATTCTTTCGCTAATTGATTAGATAGCTCAATTAAACGATGAACACGATCGTTCTTCACATCTTCAGGAACTTGATCTTCCATGCGTGCTGCAGGTGTTCCTGTACGTTTTGAATAAGGGAACACGTGTAACTCAGAGAAGCGGTTCTCTTTAATGAAATTGTATGTTTCCATGAATTCTTCTTCTGTTTCACCTGGGAAACCAACGATTACGTCAGATGTAATCGCAAGGCCTGGTAACGCTTCTTTCAAACGATCTAAACGCTCTTGGAAGAATTCCATCGTATATTTACGACGCATACGTTTTAATACAGTATTAGAACCAGATTGCAACGGAATATGCAAGTGACGTACAACTACTTCAGATTTATCTAACACTTCAATTACTTCATCTGAAATTTGACTCGCTTCAATAGAAGAAATACGAAGACGTTTTAATCCGCCTACTTCCGCTTCCATATCACGAAGTAATCCAGCTAAGTTATAATCTTTTATATCTTCGCCGTATCCACCTGTATGAATACCCGTTAATACGATTTCTTTATAGCCTGCATCCACTAATTGTTGTGCTTGTTTAATAACCTCTTTTCCATCACGAGAACGCATTAAACCACGCGCCCAAGGAATGATACAGAATGTACAGAAGTTATTGCAACCCTCTTGTATTTTTAAAGACGCACGTGTACGATCCGTGAAATAAGGTACATCAAGTTCTTCGTACACACGTGTTTTCATAATATTGCGGACAGCATTAATTGGTTGACGCTCTTTACGGAATTCTTCGATGTAACCTAACATCTTTTCACGATCCTGTGTACCAACTACAATATCTACACCTGGAATCGCCATAATTTCAGCTGGAGATGTTTGTGCATAACATCCCGTTACGCAAATAACTGCATCTGGATTTTGACGCACAGCACGTCTGATTACTTGACGGCTTTTTTTGTCCCCAGTATTCGTTACTGTACATGTGTTAATAACATAAACATCAGCTTTCTTTTCATATTCTGTTCTTTCATAACCACCTTGTTTAAACAATTGCCAAATGGCTTCTGTTTCATAGTGGTTTACTTTACAACCTAACGTATGGAACGCAACAGTTGACATTGATCATCACCCCATCAATTCAAAATGATACGAAGCAGCACTTAACGCGTATAACGGCGCCGTTTCTGTTCTTAAAATTCTTGGTCCTAAACTACATGGTACAAATTTATGTTCACGAAGCGCTGTAATCTCTTCCTCAGCTAAACCGCCTTCTGGGCCAAATACAATCAATAGCTTTTGACCTGGTTTCATTGTCGTTAAAGCTTTCGCAAAATTAGATTTCTCGCCTTGTTTTGCTTCCTCTTCGTAAGCAACAAGACAAACATCATACTCACCACTCATTTTAAGCAGTTGCTTAAATGATGCCGGAGCATGTACTTCCGGAATTTCACTTCTATGTGATTGTTCCGCAGCTTCTTTCACAATTTTTCTTAAACGCTCAACTTTTTTATCAGCTTTTTTCGCATCCCATTTTACGATAGAGCGAGATGCTTGAAATGGTAAGAATGCAGCTGCCCCAAGCTCAGTTCCTTTTTGAAAAATCAACTCTAGCTTGTCTCCTTTTGGCAGTCCACTTGCAATCGTCACGAAAACAGGAAGTTCACTTGACGCCTCTACCCATTCTACAATAGCCGTATTAATAAATTCACTGGTAATTTCATCAATTGAACATACTGCTGTTTTTCCGTTTACACAGCAATAAATTTGATCGCCAGCTGTCATACGCATTACTCTCGCAATGTGATGTACATCATCACCTACAATGCGAATTTTTGCTTCACTTACATGTTTTTCTTCTACAAAATAACGTTGCATATAATCACCTTAGTAGAGTTTCGTTCCTTTCGTAAGTCAACACTTACGAAAAGAACGAAACATTATCATTTTTCATATAACAAACGGCAAGTCCCTCACCTTATAGTGAGAGACTCCCCTTTTCATTATAGACTAAAATCTATATTACGCATTTCGTGCAATAATTGCTACCCAATCTTCCATTCGTAACACTTCTTCAATTGTAAATCCAGCTTGTTCTAACGCCTCAGAAATTACTTTTTCCTTCGCAGCAATAATGCCCGATGTAATAAATAATCCACCTGACTTCACAACTCTCGCTGCATCTTCAGGGAATAAAAGAATAATTTCTGCTAATAAGTTAGCTACGATTAAATCAACAGGACCTTCAATACCTTCTAAAAGACTATTTTGCCCAACAGACACGATATCATCTGTTTTATTTAAACGCACATTCATTTCTGCACTTTCAACTGCAACCGGATCTAAATCATATGCTTGAACAGAAGACGCACCTAATTTTGCCGCTGCAATACTAAGCACACCAGAACCTGTTCCTACATCAATGATAGCGTCACCTGGCTGTACTGTTTTTTCTAAAGCACGAATACACATCGTTGTTGTTGGATGAGTTCCTGTACCAAACGCCATACCTGGGTCTAATTCAATGATTTTTTCATCAGGAGAAGATGGTGTATATTCTTCCCACGTCGGTACGATTGTGAATGTATCAGAAATTTGTACTGGATGGTAATATTTTTTCCAAGCAGTAGCCCAATCTTCTTCATTGACTTCGTTAACGGTAATATTTCCAGTACCAATTTCAATGTCGTAAGATGGAAGCACATCAATAGATGATTTTACACCTGCAATCGTTTCATGTAAAGAATCCGTTTGCGGGAAATATGCTTTTATTAATACACCTTCCGCCGGATATTCATCTGGATTCAATGCATAAATTTCACCATATTGTTGCTCGCGCTCTTTCGTTAACTCCGCTGGATCCTCAATCGCAACTCCGCTAGCACCAGCTTCATGTAAAATATGAGAGACAGCTTCTACTGCTTCTTCTGTTGTATGAATACTAATTTCTGACCATTTCACAATTTACCAACTCCATTTTTTATTTCCATTATTCCCCTTTGAAAGCACGTTTAAGCTTTCCGAATAAACTATCATCCTGCTCTTCTTGTCCTGCAAATTCACGTAATAAATCTTTTTGCTGTGAAGTCAATTTCGTCGGTACAACAACGCGAACGACTACATATTGATCTCCTTGGCCGTATCCACGTACGTTCGGAGCACCTTTTCCTTTTAGGCGGAATTCTGTTCCTGTTTGTGTTCCTGCTGGAATTTTCAGCTTCACTTTACCATGAACAGTAGGAACTTCCACTTCATCACCAAGCGCCATTTGCGCAAATGTTAATGGCATTTCGCAAATAATATGATCTCCTTCACGCTCGAAGAATTCATGATTTCTTACATGAACGACTACATATAAGTCTCCTGCTGGTCCGCCATTTACGCCGGCTTCACCTTTTCCAGACACACGAATTTGTTGACCATTATCGATACCCGCTGGAATTTTAACATTGATTTTTTTACGTTTACGAACTTTACCTGAACCGTGACATGTCGTACATTTTTCTTTAATAATTTGTCCAGTTCCTGAACAATGACCACAAGCTTGACGGTTTACGATACGACCAAACGGTGTGTTTTGCTCTACACTCACTTGACCAGAGCCTGAACAATGTTTACATGTTTCTTTTGAAGTTCCTGGTTTTGCTCCACTACCTTTACAAGTATCACATGGATCTTCTACTGGAATTTCCACATTTAATTCCTTACCAAAAATAGCTTCTTCAAAATCTAAAGTGACTTGATATTGTAAGTCAGCACCTTGGCGCGGAGCATTTGGATCACGGCGTCTGCCGCCGCCACCGCCAAAGAAAGAACTAAATATATCTTCAAAACCGAAGCCACCGCCGAAGTCTCCTCCGCCGCCAAATCCACCGAATCCTTGATTTGCACCAGCATGACCAAATTGATCGTACTGCGCACGCTTTTGATCATCACTTAACACTTCGTATGCTTCTTGTACTTCTTTAAACTTTTCAATTGCATTTTCTTCTTTGCTTACGTCTGGATGGTATTTTTTAGCCAAACGACGATACGCTTTTTTTATTTCATCTGTTGAAGCGCCCTTGCTAAGTCCAAGGACCTCATAATAGTCTCGTTTACTCATAAATTTACAACCCCCGAATCTTTCACATAAACGTAATTTTAACACCGAAAGAAAGTGCTTTGCAACAAAGTTTCCTCACTTACAGTATGCAAAGCGAAAAACTTAAGATCCTCACACATCACTTCTCATTCGTGAAAAAAGCCAAAGTCAAGGCACGCTTGACTTTGACTTTTTGTCATCTTACTTATTATGTTTACAGTTGAATTACTTGTCTTCTTTTACTTCTTCAAACTCAGCGTCAACTACATTGTCTTTCTTCGTGCCAGCGTCTTGTGCACCTTGCGCACCTTCTGCTTGACCAGCAGCTGCTTGAGCTTGCTCGTATAATTTAACAGTTAATTGTTGTACGATTTCTTGTAAAGCATCTTTTTTCGCACGAATTTCTTCAAGCTCGTTTTTCTCAATTGCAGCTTGTAATGCTTCTTTCGCTTCTGTTGCTTTTGCAACTTCAGCTGCATCTACTTTACCTTCTAAATCTTTTACAACTTTGTCTGTTTGGAATACAAGTTGGTCAGCTTCGTTACGAAGTTCAACTTCTTCCTTACGTTTTTGGTCAGCGTCAGCATTTGCTTCCGCTTCTTGTACCATACGTTCTACTTCTTCATCAGAAAGACCTGAAGAAGATTGGATTGTAATAGCTTGCTCTTTGCTTGTTCCTAAGTCTTTCGCACGTACGTTAACGATACCGTTCGCATCAATATCGAATGTTACTTCGATTTGTGGAATACCACGTGGTGCTGGTGGAAGGTCAGTTAATTGGAAACGACCTAACGTTTTGTTGTCAGCTGACATTGGACGCTCACCTTGTAATACGTGAATGTCTACTGCTGGTTGATTATCAGCAGCTGTCGAGAATACTTGTGACTTACTTGTTGGAATTGTAGTGTTACGCTCGATTAATTTCGTGAACACGCCACCCATAGTTTCAATACCTAAAGAAAGTGGAGTTACGTCTAATAATAGAACGCCTTCTACATCACCAGTAAGTACGCCACCTTGAACTGCAGCACCTAATGCTACAACTTCATCAGGGTTTACACCTTTATATGGCTCTTTACCAGTTTCACGTTTAATAGCTTCTTGTACAGCTGGGATACGAGTAGATCCACCAACAAGAATAACTTTATCTAATTCGCTTGGAGCAAAACCAGCGTCTTTTAATGCACGACGAGTTGGCTCTAATGTTCTTTCAACAAGACCTGCTGAAAGCTCTTCGAATTTCGCTCTTGTTAACGTTAATTCTAGGTGTAATGGACCAGCAGCTCCAGCACTAATGAATGGTAATGAAATTTGAGTTTGTGTTACACCAGAAAGATCTTTTTTCGCTTTTTCAGCTGCATCTTTCAAGCGTTGAAGCGCCATTTTATCTTGGCTTAAATCGATGTTATTTTCTTTTTTGAACTCAGCTACTAAGTGATCGATGATAACTTGGTCAAAGTCATCGCCACCAAGACGGTTGTCACCAGCAGTTGAAATAACTTCGAATGTGCCGTCTGCTAACTCAAGGATAGATACGTCAAATGTACCGCCACCTAAGTCATATACTAAGATTTTTTGTTCTTCGTCTTGTTTTTCTAAACCGTAAGCAAGTGCTGCTGCTGTTGGCTCGTTAATGATACGCTCAACTTCTAAACCAGCGATACGACCAGCATCTTTCGTTGCTTGACGCTCTGCATCGTTGAAGTATGCAGGTACTGTAATAACAGCTTTCGTTACTGTTTCACCTAAGTATGCTTCAGCAGAAGCTTTTAAGTTTTGTAAAATGATTGCAGAAATTTCTTGAGGTGTATAATCTTTACCTTCAACTTCTACTTTGTAGTCTGTACCCATATGACGTTTAACAGACATGATTGTATTTGGGTTTGTAATTGCTTGGCGCTTTGCAACTTCCCCAACTTGACGTTCTTCATTTTTGAAAGCTACAACAGAAGGTGTTGTACGGTTTCCTTCTGGATTTGGAATAACCTTTGGTTCTCCACCTTCCATAACAGCTACACAAGAGTTTGTTGTACCTAAGTCAATACCGATAATTTTACTCATGGCGAATCCTCCTAGTTTTATGTAAATTATTGATTTACTTTTACCATTGATGGGCGAATCACACGGTCTTTTAATTTATAACCTTTTTGGAATTCTTCCACAACCGCGTTTGATTCAAATTCACTATCTTCCACTTGCATAATAGCTTGGTGTTCATTAGGATCAAACTGTTTACCAACAGCTTCAATCACTTCCACACCTTCTTTAGTCAGCGCTTCTAACAATTGACGATGCACCATTTCCATGCCTTGTAACAAGGATTTCGTTTGCTCATCAGTCGCTTCCACTTGCATTGCTCTTTCAAAATTATCAAGAGCTGGCAAAATGTCTGAAACTAGACTTTGTGCTCTATATTTTTCAGCAGCCTGTTTATCCATTTGGACGCGGCGCTTATAATTTTCAAAATCAGCTTGTAGACGTAATGTGCGACCTTCCGTTTCCGTTAGTTTCGCTTGTAACTCATCTACTTTTTCTTGTAAAAGAGCAGCCTCACTTTTTTCTTCTACAGTTTCTTCACTGTTTTCTGGCGTGACAGCTTCTTCAACTTGCGCTTCTTTTACTTCTTCTACCACTTGTTCGTTACGCTCTTCCACAATATTCACCTCCTTAAAAGGTATTAGGTATCATGCATAGCATGATTACCTAAGCATTATATATTACACACAGCAATGAAAATTTCATCACTTGAGCGAATGTATTACTCTCATTTACTTTTTAAGTCCATCTGTAAATTGTCTCGTAAATAACTGTAACAAACTAATTACACGAGAATATTGCATTCTTGTCGGACCTAAAATAGCAATTGTTCCAAGTTGCTCTTCGCCGATCGAATATGTTGCAGAAATTAAACTGCAATCCTCCATAGCCGTCGAAGTGTTTTCCCTACCAATTTTCACTTGAATCCCGACTTGTTTATGACGCAAAATGTCATAAAATTCAGCTTCATTATCAATCATGGTAAGCAAAGATCTAACCTTTTGAATGTCATGGAACTCTGGCTGCGAAAGCATATTTGCTTTTCCTCCAAAGTATATCTTTTCCGATAACGGAACTTGAAATGTACCATCTAACATTCTTATTGCACTATCATAATTATGAACATACCCACGTAAAACTGTAACAATTTCCTTAAAGATTTTATTATGAAGTTCTTCCATCGGTACGCCAGATAGCTTTTCATTTAAAACATTAACCATTTTTTCTAAATCTGATAAATCAACAGATTCCGGAACGGTAATCGTTTTACTTTGTACATGCCCTGTATCAGTTACAATAATAGCGACTGCAGTTTGACGATCAAGCGGCACAATTTGTACATTTTTAAGTTTATTTGTGCTTAACTTCGGTCCAAGAACAATGGCCGTATAATTCGTAAGTTCTGATAAAATTTGAGCAGATTGCTGTGCAATTTTTTCCGCTTCAAAAATTCTTTCAGCAAATAAATCTTTAATTTGTACAATTTCAGCGTTCGGTAAGTTTTGCGGCGCTAAAAGATGGTCTACATAAAATCGGTAGCCTTTCTCAGAAGGAACACGTCCAGAAGAACTGTGCGTTTTTTCAATAAAACCTAATTCTTCTAAGTCCGCCATTTCATTTCGAATAGTAGCTGAACTAAATGTAATTTCATCTTTTTTAGCCAACGTTCTAGACCCAACAGGCTGCGCTGATCCAATAAAGTCATCAATAATTGTTTGTAAAATTAAGAGCTGACGTTCCGTAAGCATCTCATCATCACCTCTGTTAGCACTCTTTGTCTTTGAGTGCTAAATCTATTAATAACTTACCAAAATTGACATTCAATTGTCAACGGAAACGTCACGAAATAATGAAACTTTTTCACGTTAATGGAACATTTAATTAGTCAATTAAAAATGATTGGAATACTTCATTCCCTAATAATTTTCCTTTTCGCGTTAAACGAACATATCCATCGCTCTCTTCAAGCAATCCTTGTTCTTGGTTGTTTTGTAACTGCTTCGCGAAAACTTGATCCATCTCCATATTAAATTTCTTTTGAAATGCTATTTTAGATACACCTTTTGTTTTTCGAAGTCCTAAGAACAACTCTTCTTCCATCTTTTCTTTCTCCGTCACCACGTGAACATCTAAATACGGAAATCCTGTTTCATCAATTTTATTAAAATATTGCTTCAGCGGACCTACATTTTGAATACGTTCCCCATTCACATAACTATGAGCTCCAGCTCCAAAGCCATAATACTCTTCATTATTCCAGTATGTGAGATTATGTCTACTTTTATTGTCACCTTTTGAGAAATTACTAATTTCATACTGCTTATAACCGTGTTTCTCCATTTCATCCATTACCATTTCATACATTTTCGCTTCATGGTCTTCACCCGGAAGACGCAATTTCCCTTTATTCATTAAGTTATAAAACACTGTTTTAGGTTCCACAATTAATGAATATGCCGAGAAATGTTGTACACCAAGCGTAAAAGCAATGTCTAATGTTTCCTTCACATCTTCTATCGTTTGTCCTGGCAAAGCATAAATAATATCTACATTAATATTTTTAAAGCCTACTTCCTGAGCTTCTCGAATCGCTAGGAATGCATCTTCCCTCGTATGCTTGCGCCCGATTTTCTCAAGCAGTTCATCACGGAACGTTTGCACACCAAAACTAATTCGATTCACTCCACCTTCTAGTAGTACATTCAACTTCTCTTTCGGTAGATCTCCTGGATTCGCTTCAAATGTCAATTCACAATTCGGAGCAAACGGGCGCAAATGACGATTAATAATCTCGAGTAATTTTTTTGTCTGTTCCATATTTAACGCTGTCGGAGTTCCACCGCCCACAAAAATCGTTTTCATACTATCAAACGGAACTCTTTGAACCGTATTTATTATTTCCTTCTCTAAATAATCTAAATATTGATCAACCGGTTGGCGTTCAATAAACACTTTATTAAAATCACAATAGTGACAAATGTGCTGACAAAACGGGATATGAATATATGCAGCTTGTACCAAATATAACTCCTACCTTTCTAAAAAGAAAACCTCCGCACTCCGGAGGATTCTCTACTTCTCTAACGTATTACGAATTTGTTCCATTCGCATTTTTCCCCAATCATACATCATTTCAACGATCGGTAAAAGTGACATGCCTAGTTCCGTCATATAATACTCAACACGAGGAGGAATTTCGGGATATACTGTTCGATCAACAATCCCATCTTCCATTAACTCTTTTAATTGGTTCGACAAAACTTTATGAGAAATGCTTGGGAATAACCGTTGTAATTCACTAAAACGATGAGGCCCTTCCACACCAAGATGCCACAGTATCACAACTTTCCACTTTCCACTAATAATAGAAAGCGTCAATTCCTTTTCACAATTAAAATTGCCATTTTGTATTTTATCTTGAATATCTTTTCGAATATTTTCGGACATTAACAATCTCCTAACTCTATATGAACTAAAAAGCTCTCTCATTATTGTAAATGAGAGCTGCTCAGATGTCTAAAAAGTAATTATACAGAAAAAAGAAGCCGTACAAACGACTTCTTTTTTATTTCAAATATTAGTTGTCATCCATTTTCAGTACAGCCATGAATGCCTCTTGCGGCACTTCTACAGAACCAACAGACTTCATACGTTTTTTACCTTCTTTTTGCTTATCAAGAAGTTTACGCTTACGAGAAATGTCACCGCCGTAACATTTTGCAAGTACGTTTTTACGCATCGCCTTAATTGTAGAACGTGCTACAACTTTATTTCCGATAGTCGCCTGAATTGGCACTTCGAACTGTTGTCTCGGAATTAATTCTTTTAATTTCTCTACAATTACTTTACCACGGTCATACGCTGAATCACGGTGTACGATAAATGATAAAGCATCCACTTGTTCATTATTTAAAAGAATATCCATTTTCACAAGTTTAGATGGTTTATAACCAATTAACTCATAATCAAATGATGCATACCCTTTCGTATTTGATTTCAATTGATCGAAGAAGTCATATACGATTTCTGATAACGGGATTTCATATGTTAATGTAACACGCGTTTCATCTAAATATTGCATATCAATAAACGTTCCACGTTTACCTTGGCAAATTTCCATTACAGCTCCAACATAGTCATTCGGAACCATAATTGAAGCCTTCACAAACGGCTCTTCTACACGATCGATAGACTGTGGGTCTGGCATATTAGATGGATTATCAACAATAACATCTTCACCGTTTGTTAAATAAACTTTATAAATAACGCTTGGCGCTGTTGTAATTAAGTCAATCTTAAATTCACGTTCAATACGTTCTTGAATGATTTCCATGTGAAGAAGTCCTAAGAATCCACAACGGAAACCAAATCCTAACGCTTGAGATGTTTCTGGTTCAAACTCAAGAGCAGAATCGTTTAACTCTAATTTTTCTAACGCATCACGTAAATCGTTATAACGAGCAGAATCAATTGGATACAGCCCACAGAATACCATCGGGTTTAATTTACAGTAACCTGGTAACGCCTCTGCAGCTGGACGTTTCGCATGTGTAATCGTATCACCAACACGTGTATCACCTACGTTTTTAATAGATGCTGCTAAGAAACCTACATCACCTACTGTTAACTCGTCACGTTGCGTAGTTTTCGGTGTAAATACACCTACTTCTGTTACTTCAAATTCTTTACCCGTTGCCATCATACGTACTTTATCGCCAACTTTTACCGTTCCATTTACAACACGGATATAAGCAATTACACCACGGTACGGATCATATAAAGAGTCGAAAATCATACATTGTAACGGCTCTTCTGAATCACCTGCCGGAGCTGGTACTTTTTCAACAATTTGTTCTAAAATTTCTTCAATACCAATTCCAGCTTTTGCAGAAGCAAGTACCGCTTCTGATGCATCTAAACCAATTACATCTTCTACCTCTTGACGTACACGTTCTGGATCCGCACTTGGTAAGTCGATTTTATTGATAACTGGTAAAATTTCCAAGTTGTTATCAAGCGCTAAGTATACGTTCGCTAACGTTTGCGCTTCAATACCTTGCGCTGCATCTACTACAAGAATCGCGCCTTCACAAGCCGCTAAACTACGAGATACTTCGTACGTAAAGTCGACGTGTCCTGGTGTATCAATTAAATGAAGAATATACTCTTCACCATCTTTTGTTTTATAGTTTAATTGTACTGCGTTTAATTTGATTGTAATACCACGCTCACGCTCTAAATCCATAGAGTCAAGCAACTGAGCTTTCATTTCGCGTTGTGTTAACGCATTTGTTTTCTCTAAAATACGGTCTGCTAACGTTGATTTTCCGTGGTCAATATGAGCAATAATAGAGAAATTACGAATTTTGGACTGTCTTTTTGCTCTTTCTTCTTTGTTCATCTATGTTCTCAACTCCTAATAGTCTCGCCAATATACACTAGCACTGATTATATCAATAGAGCAACAAAGATTCAATGAAAACTCGTGCTGCTTACGATACAAATCATTCTATCTATATCTTATGCGAATAAACCATAAGAGACAAACCCTTTTCAAATTTTAAAACGGTTGTCTTACAAATCAGTAAAACAACCATCTCCCATGCTACTCTTAGCTAAAAATCCCCTTTATTTTCCCAACAACTATATCCGTTCCGAACTTCGTCATTTCATAAGCTACACTTGCTAACGCCATCCCAATTCCTTCTACAACATTAAAACTTCTTAAACGTTCTAATTGTTGTTGTTTTTCTGAAGCTGAAAACGAACTACCCAAAATTTCTGATTCAGCACCTGTACTCTCTGTCCCTGTCATATGAGCTATTTGTTCATACGACAATTGCCGATAACCTTTCATACTTTTCAAACCATGATTAGCAAGTGACACTCCTGCTATCATCATAAGTAAACATAAAGCTACACTACATATACACAAAAGCGCAAAACGACTCAAACTATTATCATCTTTCTCCCTCAATGTGTATACGCTCCCGTATTATCTTGATCAATTTGATGATGCAGCGCTGCATTTAAACCACTCGCTATTACATTCGCCATATCCTCAATAAAAGTATCTACTTCTTTTGGGGTCACCATTAAGTTATGACCAAGAGGCGATAGCACTTCATAAATCAACCTTCTTTTTTCTTCTTCTTCTAACGTACCAACAGCACCTAAAAACATATTTCGGCTCTTTTCATCTGGCATATCTTCTTCTGTTAATTTTTTCTTTTCTCCAAATGAAAATCCCGCTGGTAACAAAGATCTTGAAGGTTTGTTTCCTTCTTTCATCTCTCGACCAAAATGTTTCAAAATAAAATCAATCGTATCACTTGTAATCGAAACGGCATCGACCACAGTCGGAACACCAATTGCGATAACAGGGATACCTAATGTCTCTTTACTTAGTTCCTTACGTTTATTCCCAACCCCTGATCCAGGATGGATTCCAGTATCAGAAATTTGTATCGTGCTATTTACTCGTTCAA
Source organism: Bacillus sp. FSL K6-1338 (assembly GCF_038006965.1). Classification (NCBI taxonomy): domain Bacteria; kingdom Bacillati; phylum Bacillota; class Bacilli; order Caryophanales; family Bacillaceae; genus Bacillus; species Bacillus sp. FSL K6-1338. The sequence continues at coordinate 4,156,313 of NZ_JBBOWI010000001.1, forward strand.
TAGAACGGGCAGCTAATGCGTCAATCGCAATTACAAAGTCTGGATTTGTCTTCTCAATAATCCCATAAATAACATCGCTCGTTTCGATGCCTGTAATCCCCATTACTCCCGGCCGAATTGCACTAACAGGTCTGAATCCTTCTTCTACACTTTCAGGCTGCAATTGAAACAAATGTCTCGTTACTAATACATTTTCTACAACTATTGGCCCAAGAGCATCCGGTGTTACATTCCAATTCCCAAGGCCTACAATTAAACAGCTCGCTTCTTTTGTAACACCAACCTCTTCTAAGAAATAAGAAAATTCTTTTGCAAAAATACGCTCCACTTTTTGTTGAAGTTCTGTATCTTGCTGACGTATACCTTGTACTTCAAGCGTTAAATAATTTCCAGGTTTTTTACCCATCGCTTCAGAGGCAGCTTCATCAATTGTTACTTTTGTAATTATAGTACCTTCTTCTTCCCTCTCTTTTACAATTACCCCCTGTATCCCTTTTTGTTCTTCTTGGCTTTCTTGCAACATTTGATGAGCTTCTACAGCAAGGTCAGTTCTAACGCTATATTTACTTAAATCCAATGGTTCTTTCATCGTATCTCCTCCGTAATTCATAGTAAATATCGTTAGATTTCCCAAAGTTATATAAGGTCATTCTTTCCTTTACGTGAAATTTCATGGATATACTATTGCAATTCTCTTCACCGTTTGATAGAATATCACTTGTTCTATGTAAGAATCGAGTCATTCGATTGCACCAGGGAGGTGAAAAGTATGGCAAACATCAAATCTGCTATCAAACGCGCTAAACTTAGCGAAGAGCGTCGTGCACATAACGCTTCTATCAAGTCTGACATGCGTTCTGCTGTTAAAACTGTAGAAGCTTTAGTTACTAATAACGATCTTGAAAATGCTAAAGAAGCTTTCAAAACTGCTTCTAAAAAACTTGACAAAGCAGCTCGTAAAGGTCTTATCCACCAAAACGCTGCATCTCGTCAAAAATCTCGCTTAGCGAAACAAGTAAACGCGTAAGGCGTTTAAAAAACGATCCATTTGGATCGTTTTTTTATATACAAAAAAAGTTCATGCACTAGGTACATGAACTTTTTTTGTGTCATCACATATGATTTAATCGCATTAAGAAAAACTCGAGCACAAGTTTCTTATCCATCTTTCCCGTCTTCATACTATAATCAGCTTCCGCTAATTCTATAATCACTTTTTTTAATTCTTCAAAAGAGAAAAATTTCGTTTGATTCATCGCCAATTTTACACGATACGGATGTACACCAATATGAGATGCAATTTGATTTTGCCCATAACCACGTTGCTGTAACTCTTTCACTTGATACAACAAACGGAATTGACTCACTAATAACGCAAGCAATTTAATCGGTTCTTCCTGCTGCGTAAATAATCCATCCAAAATTTGCATTGCACCTGCAATATCTTTTTTCACCACTTTTTCTGTCAAAGCAAATACATTTTGCTCAACTGATTTTGGCACAAGCTCTGCAACAAGTTTCGTCGTAATCTCTCCGCCCATACCAACGTATAACGTTAACTTGTCCATTTCCTTCGCCAACATCGTTACATTACTTCCCACAAGCTCTAGCAACAAACTAACAGCCGCGTTATCAATGTGCACATGCACTTCATCTGCTCGAGCAACAATCCACTTCTGAACATCCTGCACTTGCATCGCATTCGCTTCTACTACATCTGCTGTTTTCTTTAATATTTTTGTAATTTTTTTTCGCTCATCAAGTTTTTCGTAAGGCGCAACAAAAACAAGAATAGAAAATGGAGAAGGTTCACCAATGTATTCTTCTAAAATTTTTATATTTTGCTCTAACTTTTCTTTTTGCGAAGTCAAAAATAGCGGTGATTTTATTAACAGTACTTTCCGCTCTCCAAAGAAAGGAAGCGTACGCGCATCCTCAACCACATCTTCTAAATACGCTTCTTCCAAATCGTATGTCACAACATTAAACTCTCGATCTTCTTCTTCAAGTGCTTCTGTCGTAATAAGCTTTATCGTTTCATTTATAAAAAAAGCTTCCGTCCCATATAGTAAATATAACGGAGCAAACTGTTTCTTTTTAATTTTTTTATGTATATCACTCATACTTTTTCCTACTCCCTAACTTGGCAATATATATTTATACTAATGCCCTAGCTTTTGTTTTACAAGTACAAAGGAACAGGCTTTATAACCCGTCCCTTTATTTATATTAAACGCCACGCAATAAGCCCCGGGTTTCTTATTGGTGTGCGGTAATCACCTTCCCTTTATTATTCACAATAAAAATTCCAGTATAAGTGCCAACTGTTAACATGCTTGGAAACAAAAAACTCACGTTACTTCATAATCTAAAATTCGCAAAAAGCTCATTTTCTCTTCACATTGAAATTGTAGATTTTTTTCTGACAATATTTTATACTAAAGTGGAATGTTGGGGAGGGATTCTAAATGAATGATTTTGAACAAAACGTTCAAAGTAAACGCAATGACGCTATTGATTCAGGGGTAGGATTTATCGTCTCATTTGGTTTTTTCGCAACACTTTTCATCATTGCAACTGTTATTAAATTTATCGGTTCTTAAAGACTGCCACTTCATGGCAGTCTTCTCTTTTTCACCTATTATATGTCTTATCATATGTGATTTTACTTTGAAAGGTTCCATTTTCCCCTTTAAAAACATAGGAAATAGCACCTTGCTTGTCCGTGCGCCATATCGCACTCCCCATCTTCCCCAAACGTTCTATTACTTCTTTATGCGGGTGTCCATATCTATTCTGCTTACCAACAGATATAATCGCTACACGGGGCTGTATAACGTTCAAAAAAGACTCTATAGATGACGTATTACTTCCATGATGAGCAACTTTTAAAACATCCACTCGCAAATCTGGATACGCAGATACTAAAAACTGCTCTCCTTCTTCTTCTAAATCGCCTGTAAATAGCCACGTCAATCCTCCAAATTTTGCCCATATTACAATTGAAGCATTATTTTCACTTTTTTCTTTTCCTTTTGGAGCTAAAACGAAAAACTCAGCTTCATTTACACTCCAACTTTCCCCTTCCCCCACTTCAGTTATTTTCATTTCCTTTTCTAATGCCTGTTTCTTTACTACTTTTTCTAATACTGCATCTTTTCCCTTCCGGCCAAATACAACTTCTTTTACAGGTATATATGATAATAATTCTTGCGCAGCACCTATATGATCTGCATCTCCATGCGTTACGATTAATTTATCAATTGTTTTAATACCTTCTTTTTGTAAATAGGGTATTAAAACATCAGTTCCAACAGAAAATTCATGCTTTTTTTGTTGCCACTCTTCCTTATTGACACGAAGCGTTCCACCTGTATCAATAAGATAAACCCCTTTATCATACGGAAGGCGAATTAATATTGCATCACCTTGTCCAACATCAATAAATGTTACACTTCCGCTTCCTCTAAAATATGGATATACATAATGACACGTGCTAATAAAAAGAAATATACTCACAACTATACAAACCATTTTTTTCGGCGCTCTCCTTTCCCAAACTATCAATATACTGACAATACTCGTGCAATATACAGCTACAAGATTGAAGGACGTTTTCCCGAAAATAAGCTGGTTAAATGGTAAACTTTCACAATAACTTAGAAGAACATTAGACATACTCAAGCCTATTGATAACACATCCGCAAATCCTTTTGCGAGAAACGGGACAATTGGCATACACAGTAAAATAATAATGCTACATGGTAATACAATGATAGATAAAAACGGAACGTATAAAAGATTGAGGAAAATGCTATATGGAGAAAAATAACCAAAGTGATATAACAAGATCGGAGTACTAACGAGCTGTGAAATGATAGAAATATAAATAGAATTTCGGATTACTCCGTTGCTACTCCCTAATAAGAACGGAGCAGACAAAAGTAAAGCGAAGCTACCTACAAAAGAAAACTGAAATCCAATATTAAAAACAAGATAAGGGTCATATATAAGCATACATATAGCTGTTACACTTAAAGCATCTAAACTAGATAAACGAATCGAGCACATAAAAGCAATCAACATCAAAACTCCTGCTATAGAAGCCCTTATAACAGATGGTGACGCCCCTGCTAAAACCATATACAAAGGAATACAGACGATAAGGCAAATTGTTGCTACCTCCCTCGTCGCACCACTTCTTAGCAAAATAAAATATACTATCCCCATTAACAATACAATGTGCGAACCTGAAATTGCTAACAAATGTATAAGACCAAACTGTTGATATTGCTCTTCCACTTCAAACGTCATTTGTTGTCTATCACCAAATAGTAACGCATTCATAAAAGCACCTGATTGCTCTGGAAACATTTCTGTAACTTTCGAGATTGCTTGTTGCCTCAAAAGGAGAATCCATTGCATAAGCGACAGTGATGTTTTATAGCATTCAGAAATATATGTAGCCTCAAATGTGAAATGAATATGTTGCTTGTATAAATAATCACGGTAATTAAAACCATGAAAATTCCGAGCTGTTTGTGGTTCTTTCCTCTCACCCTCGAATACACATGATATCCCTGCGTATAATTGTTGCATTTTTTCCTTTTCCAGAGCTGATTTTATTCTATAACTTAATTGCACTATATTTTTATTGTGATCTTCAAATTGAAAAGATAGGCGATCGCCATTAACAAGCGGTGTATTTTGTATAACACCTCTTGTAACTCCATAGGACTCTCCTAGAGACTTATTCCACCCTTGAACATAAGAAGTGTATATAGCGCCACTAAAGCACGCTACAATGCAAAAAAAGAAGGTTTTACGCGAAGTGCGATATAAACAGAAGAAAATATTTAAAAAGAGGCAAAAAACTATCAATAAAAGTGACGAGGAAAAGGCAATTGCAATCCCTATTATAAACGAGATTGCAACATACCCCCATTGTTCCTGCAACTTATACTCACTCCTTATAGCATCATTTTTGCTTTCGTGAATACATGCTGTAATTCTTCCATTGATAAATTATCTTTTTCTAAAGACGCAAATAATTCTTTTAACTCCGTATAACGTTTTTGCTCCTCTAATGCAGCAATATCATATTCTAGCGGAACGTGCTTCACTGTTACATTCGCTTGTTCAAATAACTCTATGGCGTATGGATGATTTTTATAATCCTGCGCATAATAAACCGCTGTAATACCACTTTGAATAATTGCCTTACAACATTGTAAACAAGGGAAATGCGTAACGTAAATTTCTGCTTCCTCTGTTTTCGCACCAAACTTGGCACATTGTAATAAAGCATTCATTTCGGCATGAATTGTCCGAACACAATGATTATCGATTACGTAACAACCATCATCTATACAATGTACGCCACCTTTAATCGAACCATTATATCCACCAGCAATAATTCGTTTATCGCGAACGATTGTCGCTCCTACCGCAAGCCTTGTACATGTACTACGTAACGATAGTAGATGGCTTTGCGTCATAAAATATTGATCCCATGAAATTCGTTCCATATTTTTCACCTACTTTTTTGTCTACTTGTAGTGTAGCGAAAGAAGAAAAACTTCGTCAATCTTTTACGGAATAATAATTTGATCTTTTATCTTTTCAAGAGACTTCGCACCAATCCCATCAATCTCTAATAAATCTTCTATTTTCTGAAACGGACCATGTTCTTCTCGATATTTCAAAATACTTTCTGCCTTTCGAGAGCCAATTCCTGTAATCTTTTCCAATTGCTCCTTCGCTGCTGTATTTATTCGAATCTTGCCATCTTCCTTAGAAGAAGTAAACATCCCTTGTTCTGACTCATTTTTACTCGGTATATAAAGAAGCATTTGATCTTGTACAATTTGTGCTAAATTCACTTTTTTGATATCTACTTCTGATAAAAAACCACCAGCCTTTTGAACCGCATCCTTTACGCGATCTCCTTCCTTCATTTCATATACCCCTTCTTTATTAACCGCTCCTTTCACATCAATTATAATTGTTCTTTTCTGTTCCTTTGTATCCGATATTTTCGGTTTACCCTTTTTTTCTATCTCCTTCTCTTGCACATTCATTGTAATAGGCGTTCGTTCTACACTCTGATTCGTTTTCCAAAAAACAAGAAAAAGTAAAGTTCCAATAATAGCTACTAAACCTAACCACTTTTTCGGAAAATCCCACATCATTTTACACCTCTAATCATAAATTTATAACATCATTCATATTGTTTAGGAGAAAGCTGTTACGAAGGAGGGATGAAACTTTGAACATAGGAATTATAGGGACAGGAAACATGGGGAATATACTAATCGATGCATTTTTAGAAACCCGTGCTGTCAAACCTTCGTGCCTTACAATCATTAATCGGACGCCTGCCAAAGCATATCATATAAAAGAAAAATACCCTTCTGTTCATATAGCAAAAACAATCCCGGAAGTAATCGAACAATCACAACTTATTTTTATTTGCGTTAAGCCGATAGATATATACCCTATCCTAAAAAAATACGCTGAACATTTTTCTGATGAAACGTGCTTAGTTTCTATTACGAGTCCAATATCTCCATCACAATTAGAGACTCTCGTACCTTGTCACGTCGCGCGTATCATTCCAAGTATCACAAACCGCGCCCTCTCTGGCGCCTCACTATTTACATTTGGAGATAATTGCTCTGAAGAATGGCAACAAAAATTACTTCGTCTATTCAAAAACATTTCTACACCTCTTGTAATAGAAGAAGATATAACGCGCGTTTCATCTGATATAGCAAGTTGCGGTCCTGCTTTCTTTAGTTATTTACTACAATGCTTCATTAACGCTGCTGTAGATAAAACAAATATTACACACGAAGAGGCTACTACTTTAGTAAGTGAAATGGTCGTGGGGATGGGGAAATTACTTGAAAAAGAAATCTTCACATTACCTACCTTACAAGAAAAGGTTTGCGTGAAAGGCGGCGTTACTGGGGAAGGCATTCGGGTTTTAGAAGAACACGTTGGAGATATGTTCCATAAGTTAATCGAGCGAACACATGAAAAATTTGATGAAGATTTAGAATGCGTTGATCAGCAATTCAATAAACACACATAATAAATACGTCATTTACATTCCAAATCCTTTTTATAAATAATTACTTTTTTATAAATAATTACTTTTTTACAATACATTTTCACTTCAACTACTATTCCCACACTTTACGCATACGATCTTCAGATTATGCTAGAACTAAAAATACATCTTCTTTATAAAACAAAAGCAACCTTCTCGGTTGCTTTTGTTTTATCCCGCATTAACGGCCAGTAAGATCCCCACCTTAAAACTCAGCGAAAGCAAAGAAGTTAGGAGGGGGTCGGGCTGCCCGTAAAAGCCCGATTGGTTCAACTAATAATCAGCGGGGAGCTTCGTACCCCGCTGATTAAAGTTTCACTTTATCCGTTTTTCTTCGCCATGAAGAAAATACGCTCTGTTTGTTCTGTAACTTCAAGTCGCTCAAAATCACCTGTTACACGAAGCACTGTAAAACCTGCTTCTTCAAGCCATTTCGTTAACTCTTCCACTTGATATGCACGTTGCACGTGACATTCGTCAAACCGATGGTACACATCTTCTTCTGGATCTTGAACAAAGAATGTTAAATCATGCTCTACACTATTTGATTCTTCACCAGGGAAGCAATTCCAAATAAGAGATATTTCTTCTCCATTCACTGTATACGTTTCATTTTGAAATACATGATGTATTTTATATAAAGAATGTACATCAAATAAAAACAAGCCATCTTGGCGTAAATGGTGAAATACTCTTCTAAATGTTTCTTGCACTCCATCTTCTTGCAATACATAATTTAATGAATCACAAAAGATGGTTACACAATCAAACTCACCTGGAACATCAAGCTCTCGCATGTCTTGTTGATAAAAAGGAATAAAGTATCCCTCTGCTCCCAGTTTTTGCTGAGCGACTGTTAACATTTCTTCTGAAAGATCGACACCTATTAAATCGTAACCCTTTTGCACAAGCGGAAGGGTTACATTACCCGTACCGCATGCTACATCAAGAATTTTTGCCTCTTTCATATCTGCTTGCTGCAGGCTTTCCTCTGTGAATTCCACCCATTTATCATAAGGGACATCATTCATTAGTTCGTCGTACAACGATGCAAATTGTTCGTATTTCATTGGCCTAGCTCTTCTGTAATATCTTCACGTGGCACATCGCCCCATAAACGCTCTAAATTATAGTGATTACGCTCATCTTTATGGAATACATGAGCAACTACATCTCCAAGATCAACTAATACCCAACGTGCTTCGTCAAAACCTTCCATACGTTGTACGTCGATTTGGAACTCATGTGCTTTTGATTTAATTTCACGTGCAATTGCTTGCACTTGTTTATCTGAATTACCGTGACAAATAATGAAATAATCTGCAATTGGTGAAATACCTTGCATATTTAGGACAACCATATCTTCTGCTCTTTTATCATCAGCTGCTTTTGCCGCTAATACTAATAAATCTTTATCGTTCATTTACTCATTTCCTCCTTGATAACTGCATTGTATGTTTGGAATGTTAATGGATAAATCGTCTGATTTTTTTCCATTAAAAATTGAATTGTTTTCTTTAACGCAAATAATAAAGCTTGATTTATATCCGTATATGCGAGTTTACGAGCCTCTTCCACACCTGGAAACTTTCGCCCTGGCTCAATGTAATCAGCTACATAAATCACTTTATCTAACATTGTCATGTTCTCATGACCACTTGTATGATATGTAATAGCTTGCAAAATTTCAGAATCCGTAATGCCTACCTCTTTTTCTACTAAGTATGCCCCAACAGGCGCATGCCACAACTCTTTATTATAGCAAAGTAAATCTTTCGGCAAATCTTCACGTTTAATAATCTCTTCCATCTCTGAAATCGCTCTACATTTCGCATAATCATGGAATATAGCTGCCATCTCTGCTTTTTTCTCGTCCACACCGTATAACTTAGCCAGCTCAATCGCTGTCTCCATTACACCAATTGTGTGTGTATAACGTTTTTCATGCATTTGTTGTTTAACAATATGAAGTGCATTCTCACGATTCATACAACCCATTCCTCTCGATATATACCTGTACTTTTTCAGGAAGTAAGTATTTACACGTTTTCTTCTCCTTATATCTCTCACGTAATAAGGATGAAGAAACTGCAAATTCCGGAATTTCCACTGTAGTAATCTGATACGGCGTATGCAATGTGTACCCAGGTCTCGCAACTCCAACAAACGTTACAAGATTAAGTAAAGCTTCAATGTTATACCACTTCGGTAAATACTCAACCATATCCCCACCAATAATAAAGTGAAACTGCACATCCGGATACTTCTTCGTCAATTGCAACATAGTGTCATACGTATAAGATGGGCCCTTCCTGCTTAACTCTTCTAAACAAATAGAAAAGTGTTCTTCTGCCTCAGTCGCGAGCTCTAACATATGTAAACGTCTTTCTATACTTGTAATATTACGTCCTTGTTTATGTGGCGGAATCTGGTTTGGCAAGAACCATACTTCTTCCAAATCCAAAGCGTGATATACTTCATTTGCAATTAGCAAATGTCCATAGTGAGGCGGATCAAATGTACCGCCAATGATGCCAATTTTCCTCAAAAGAAACGCCCCTTCCTTTTACATACAGCAACTCTCCTTGGTTAGGAATGAAGAGAGTTGCTATTAATAAAAGTTCAATTGGTTTCGCTCTCTACATCATTACGCATCAGCGATAAAAATAGCGCATGCTAATCTTTTTATCGAGGAAGCTTAATTTGTTTATTTTCTCTTGATTCTTTGTATAAAACGATTGTGCTTCCAATTACTTGAACGATTTCAGCACGTGCACCTTTTGCAAGTTCTTCCGCAACCTCACGGCGATCAAATTCACAGTTTTGTAATACACTTACTTTAAATAACTCACGAGCTTCTAAAGTATCTGCGATTTGTTTAATCATATTTTCATTTACTCCGCCTTTTCCTACTTGAAAAATTGGTGTTAAATGATGTGCTTGTGCACGTAAAAATCTTTTTTGTTTTCCTGTTAACATATATGTTAGCCTCCAAGCTTTTCTATAACTAATTGTTTCATTCTCCCGATATTCGGTACACTTCCTGTCCACATTTCAAATGCAAGTGCTCCTTGATACACAAACATATCAATACCATTTTGAATGATTGCACCTTGCTCTTTTGCCTCACATAAAATTTTCGTTTCAAATGGATTATAAATTATATCTGATACAATCGTTCCTTTTTTTAACGAACAAATTTGTAATGGCGTATGTTCGACGTGTGGATGCATACCTATTGTTGTCGTCTGAATGATAATATCATAATTCCCTTGTTCTTCTGTCGCTTTTTCTAACGACAAAGCAACAGAATTAACATCGGCCGTACGTGCAGCAATAAGTTCTTTCGCCTTATCTACTGTACGATTGGCTACATCAATCTCTTTTACACCTACATCAGCAAGAGAAAAATAAATAGCTCGGCTAGCACCACCTGCACCAAGTAACAAAATACGTTTCCCTTGAAGTGGTTCATGACTAATTGACTGCAACGCTCGAACAAAACCAATCCCATCTGTGTTGTAGCCAATTAACCTTCCATTCTTATGAACCACTGTATTTACTGCACCGATTTTCCTTGCCAATGGGTCAATCTCATCCAAATACTCCATAATAGCAACCTTGTGCGGAGTTGTTACATTAAATCCTGAAATACCTAATGCTTTTAAACCTCTTACTGCTTCCCCTAGCACTTCCTCTTCAACAAGAAACGCATGATAATGGGCATCCATATTCAAGTGTTCAAATGCATTGTTATGCATAACGGGTGATAATGAATGTCCAATTGGATTTCCGATTACACCATATAATTGTTTCATAAATCCCTCTCCATATTAAATTAAAGATTTACGTAGTGAAACACTTACTCCTTTTGGTACGTGTGCAACAATTTTTGCTCCTGGTTCGTTCACAGTAACCCATCCTAATCCAGAGAATACAACATCCGTTTTAGGTTCACGAATATTAAATTCGTATTTCACTAGCTCAGGCATATTTGCTAATTCTTCTGGCGTTGGTGGGCTTAGTAAATCCCCAGCATGATTTTTATATAATTCATCTGCTTTCTCAAGCTTTGTACGATGAATTGTTAAGCGATTCGAGAAGTGACAAGTAAACGCACGACGACCACCACTTACATAATCAAAACGTGCCAATCCACTAAAGAATAACGTTTGTTCTTCGTTTAATTGGAATACCATCGGCTTAATTTCTTTTGTTGGTGTAATAAGCTTTAAGCTTTGCTTTCCAACATAATGAGCCATTTGGTGGTGGTTAATAATACCTGGCGTATCATATAAAGAAGATTCTTCGTCTAATGGAATATCAATTAAATCAAGTGTTGTTCCTGGGAAATGAGATGTTGTAATTACATTTTCAGTCTCATCACTAAATTCTTTAATCATACGATTAATAAATGTCGATTTCCCTACATTCGTACATCCAACAACGTAAACATCTTTGCCGCCGCGATAATACTCAATAGCATCTGCTAGTTCAGCAATTCCTTGTCCCTTCGCTGCACTAATTAAAAAGACATCTTCTGGTTTTAATCCTAGTTGCTTTGCACTATAGCGCATCCAATGCTTTACTTTATCATGTTTTACTGACTTTGGAATTAAATCAGCTTTATTTCCAACAAGTAATACTTTATTATTTCCTACGAAACGATGTAAACCAGGTAACCAGCTACCATTAAAATCAAAAATATCTACAATTTTGACTACTAATGCATCTGATTTTCCAATTCCATTTAAAATGCGTAGGAAATCATCATCTGTTAACGATACATCTTGAATTTCATTGTAATGCTTCAAGCGAAAACAACGTTGACAAATAACTTGTTCTTTCTCTAAAGATGAGGTAGGAGCATACCCCACTTCGTTTTTATTTTCTGTTTGAATTTCTACACCGCAACCAATACATTTAATTGTTTCAGTCAAACTTTATTCCTCCCAGTTAATTAAACCTTTTTTCTTCATATTTTTCATAATTCTGCGTTCAATTTTTCGATTAAAGCGCGTCACTAATCCGTCCGTTTGTGCTACCGGTACAACTAAAATTGTATGAAGCCCTACTCGGTTTCCACCAAGCACGTCAGTCAGTAACTGATCTCCAATTACCACAACTTCCTCTGCCTGTAAACGCATCTCTTGTATCGCACGCTTAAACGCTCGAACAAATGGTTTACGTGCACTATGAATAAATGGAATGCCTAATGGGTCAGCAAAATCTTTTACACGTTGCTCATTATTATTTGAAACAACCGTTACTTGGATGCCGTGCTCTTTCATTTTCAAGAACCATTTTTCAAGTTGCGGGGTTGCATTTGGACGATCCCATTCAATTAAAGTGTTATCTAAATCAGTAATAACACCTTTAATCCCACGTTTTTTTAAATCTTCTGGTTGAACATGATATACATTTTTCACATATTCATTTGGTAAAAATAGTTTCAATTTCTTTCACCTCTTTGAGGATTTTTCATAAAATTTTTCGACAACATTTTTCGATATATAACCTGTGGATAAAATTGTACACATTTTCCACATTAATTTTTCAGTTAATTTGGAATTTACTAACAAACTATACACACTTTATCCACCTAGGTATGTGGATAACCACCCGTTTGTGACTGTCATATTTTTTTGGTACATTAAATGCATCAACGAATCAATCCTTATATTATTAGGAGGTGACTCACCTTGAAAACAAAACATATGGAACAGTTATCCACTGAGTTACTCACTGAGTCTTATTATAAAGCAAAAGAACTAAAATTAAATCCCGACTTCATTTTACTTATAAAACAAGAAATCATTAGACGCTCATTAGAGGACAAGCTTGTCAAATCTTCTTGATTACATATAAAGTGAAAGGTTTAATTAGCCCGTACCAATCAAACAGTTACAGGATAAATTATTGGATGCCCTGTAAAAAGAGCCATCCTACGATGGCTCTCGAATAAACAAGTACTCCCATCTAGGGGATTTCATCATTAAGTATCTTTGCCCATAACTCTTACTTACGGTTATAAAAGCTTTTCTTTATTTATGAGCTAATCGAGTAGCTATTTTTTCACCAAGACGAAGCTCTTGTCCACTCTTTAATTCCTGCACTACTTCTATCATATCTTTTTCAAACAATAACACAACTGTTGAACCAAATGTAAAGTATGCCATTTCTTCACCTTTTTGAACAGTATCTCTCTCATGCAAAAGCTCGATACTATTAACAAACATGGCACCTACTTTTACAAGAGCCATATGCTCACCATCACTGCTTATTTCTGTAACAGAACGATAATTTTTTGACAGCGGTTCTTTCCCGTATTCCATACCAGCTGCATTTACCGGATATGATTTTCTACCGAGTACAAACCTTTCAGTCACAGAACCAGAAAGCGGACTATGAATGCGATGATAGTGACTTGGACTCAAATAAATTACCATATATGTACCGCCTGCATATCGCGTTGCACGTTCTTCATTACCTAGCATATCCACAATTGAATAGCGCTTTCCTTTAATATCAAATGTTTTTGTATCCTCAATAGGACCATGATCTGCAAAAACACCATCAACAGGACTAACGATACTCGATGCATCTGTATCAATACTACGCTTTCCTTCTTTTAGCTTACGCGTAAATAATTCATGCAATGTTCTATATTCCTTCAAGCCCTTTTCCATCTCATCTTGATTAATTTGAAAAACTTTCGCATACGATGGAATAATGATAGAGCTCAAACGAGATTGTGCAAATTTACGTAATATATAAGAAGTAAAGCGACCATTTGTAAGTTCTATCATAAGTCGATATAATGTACGTCGCAAATTGCGAAACCCCCTAATCAGTCTATAACTTTAGTTTTCCCTTTTTTTCTTTCTATATCATATGTAAAATTGGTTCTTATTCCCACATATCATATAAAGCAGCCTTATTATACATACAGAAAACTAAGTATGGTATTATTCTTAAATTATTTAGCACCTTCTAATATTACAGATAGAATCCGTCATTTTCAACAGTGAACATGTATTTCTTCTTAGCATAACGCGTTTTCTTTTCTTATTTACAATAAGAAAAGCAGCCCCTTTTAAAATATGGCTGCTTCTAATACACTTTACTCTTTCGCTTTTTTCTCTTTCTCTGCCCTTACAAACTCGTGGAACATCTTCATTAAAGCACGCTTTTCAATCCTTGATACGTAGCTTCTAGAAATACCAAGCGCCTTAGCGATTTCCCGCTGTGTTTTCTCCTTATCTAGCCCAAGTCCAAAACGTTTCACAATCACTTCTTTTTCTCTTTCGTCTAAAATATCGATATACTCTTTAATTTTTTCTAACTCCATACTAAGCTGAATCATATCAATTACATCTTCAGACTCTGATTTTAATATATCAATAAGCGATATTTCATTGCCCTCTTTATCTTGCCCAATCGGATCATGAAGTGAAACATCTTTTTTCGTTTTCTTTAGTACACGTAAATGCATCAAAATTTCATTTTCAATACAGCGTGCTGCATACGTCGCAAGCTTTGTTCCCTTTCCTGCAGAATAGCTCTCGATCGCTTTAATGAGCCCGATCGTACCAATTGAAATTAAATCTTCTGCATCTTCTCCTGTGTTCTCAAATTTTTTAACGATATGAGCTACAAGCCGTAAATTATGTTCAATCAAAAGATTTCTCGCTTGAGCATCACCTTGCTCCATTAACTCTAAGTACTTTCTCTCATCATCTGATGATAACGGCTGCGGGAACGCATTATTCTTTACATAAGAAACAAAGACAAACACTTCTCGAACCATATATCCAATTGCGGCGAATAGACTCAAACCTTTCACCTCCGCCAAAATAGTGGTCTTTATTATGTGTATGTAGGCGTGAGGTTGTTTGTGTCTGTACAGTTTATTTATAAAACTCAACACTTCTAACATTTAAAATATTTTATTGTTATATTATAATTAAAAGAAATTGCTATTTATATATGAATATGCTATTAAAGGGGACACTATTCATGATTACATTAGATCGATTATTAAATGTAACAATTTATTTAGGGGGATTTTTACTTTTCATTTCGTTCATTACTTTTGTTATTAAAAGAGGGCCTGATTTATTATTTTTTCAATTTGGAATTTCTTTATTTTTTGGAGCTCAAATTATAACTGGAATGAAATTTTTTCATAACTATGGTTTTTCTTTTCACTCAAAACTAGAACTACTTATCTTTATTCTCTATGTAATTGGAATTATTACATGTATACTATTTTTCTTTCACTTTCAAAATCCGTATCGAATTTTTTTATTAATTTGTAGTTGTTTATTTTTGACTGGATCCAATTATTACTTTAAAGAAACATTAAAGTTTAATAAAAAATTTCCAAAGCAACATAAAACCTTTTTAAATACACAAGAAGAAGACTCTTTTCCAAAAGAAGTTCGTAAATTTTCAGAAGACTACAATACTATAATAAAAAATGAGTTTTATGAAATACCCATGATTCCTACTGAATTACATATTACAAGCAAAACAGATTCTTCCCGTAGTACATCTTTCTTAGTTGAACTTTATAATAGCGAGAATGAAATTACCGATGACTCTGTACAATTAACTCAATCAGACCGTTTTTATGTAGTGTTAAATACACCAAAAACAAAAATAGCAAGGATAGTATATGAAGGGCAGAATTTTTTCACATTTACAGTCACACTAAAGGCTCTTAATTTACAGCAAGAACCGGAAATTCATAATATGTTTTTAGAAATAGATAAACGTAGAGCAATGAATCTTCTTAATTTTGAAATTAAAGCCCATACTAAAGAATGGAAAGTAACATTTAAAAATGATAGTTCTCATTCCGATTTTCCTATCACATTTACTTTTGAAAAACGAACAGGCAAATTATAAAAATAAAAAGAGTTATTTTTATATTCTTTGAAAAATAACTCTTTTTATTTTACTTACTCCAAATCTTTCTCCCAGTTTGAGCATCAATATAACGAATTTCCCGACTACAATCAAAAGGTTCTTTATGTTTTTCATCTGTCGTTTGTTTGTACAGTAGTTTGTATTTCGTTTCCTCTGCATCATGATCTACAAACCATTCTAATTTAACTCGGATAGCCTCTCTGTATATTTCTAACGCTTTTTCTTCTGTTACTTTTGGTGTTGTTTCATATGTAAGTAATTCTTTTATAAAGTTGCCACACTCTCCAGAGTAGTGCATCACAGCACCATTTTCTGCATTGATGTTGATCATAATATATTTCCGCTCTACATGAATGTCATTTACATAGATTGAAAAGGAAAACCTCTCTATCCCCTCTTCCTCCTCATAATTATCCCAAAGTTGAACATACTTTGTCGCATCTCGGATAATATGCTCTAAAAATTGAAGTGCCTTGCTTAAACATTGCTCTCTTGATAAGATTGTTTTCCTTTTTTTCTCATCCTTCCACATAAAAAAAGAAAGCAATTGATTTGTTTCTTTATCTAGAGTAATTACTACGAATTCATCATGTTTCAACATTGGAAAATGTTTTTTATAAAACTCATCCATTGAATATGAACCCTTCTCTTCTATTTCTTTTTGTAATTCTTCTTTTAATACAAATTTTATCCGGACTTCATCCTCATCTACTTTTTCATCTATTTTGACAAACTTCCCCTTGTCCCAATCAAATAAATCAAACACATCTTTTTTTTGATTACTCTTTAGCGGTTTATCAACAAGTACTGTAGAAGGTAATTTATAGTGTTCTGGCCCATATAAATCTTTACCTGTACTTGCATCAATAAACGCATGACTAGGCTCTGGTTCATATACAAGATGGTACCCTTTTACTTCTTCCCCGTTTTCATACTCACATGAAGAGTATGTTAAATCTACAAATACAAGTCTCATATCTTGTCTAGCTTTCAAATTTTCTAAAACGATATTCTCCCCAACAATTTCACTTGGCCATAACGGCTTTTTCTCTATGGCTTTTTGTCCATTGTAATGAAAATGCACAACATTACCTGAAGGGTGCACTTGCACAACACACCCAGTATTCGGCAATGGATAGCTATTCACTTCTTGCATATAATTTACTTCTTTCCAACCGCGCCTGTCGTCCTTAACCGTTACATATGTATAGAATTCATATCCTTCTTTTGTATATTTTTTTAAGAATGTATTTGCAACCTCTCTTGCTTTATTCTCCTCTATTGCTCCCTTATCACTCGAAAAAGAATTTCCATCATCTATCCTAAATTCAATTAAATTACCAGTATGTCTATTTAATGTAATTTGTATCTGTTTCTCCTCATCATCTTTATGTCCCCACCATAATAGATGATACGGGTCATCAACCCCTTCTTGATCATCTACAACAAGCCTATATTCATCTGGAATTTCAATAAGATGAGCTACGTGCTCTTTTCTTTCTTTATCTTTTTGATTCACCATGCCCTCTCCCTCGTTACAATTTAAGGTAATTATAACAAAGAAAACCAAAACTTATTAACAAAAGAAGACTAGAGATATCTCTAGTCTTCTACTTCGTCTCACGGTGTAACGTTACTCGCTTTAATCGTGGACAATATTTTTTTAGTTCGATACGTTCTGGATTGTTTCGTTTATTTTTTTTAGAAATATAATTACGATCACCGCACTCCGTACAAGCTAATGTAATATTTACACGCATAGGTAATTCTCCTTTCTTTCAAAGATCGCAAACTAAAACGTAATGATTACGATTTATATATTATAAAACTTCATTCTATTTGTCAATTGCAAAAACAAGAAGATTCCATTTAAAATCCCCTTGTTTTTATAGTTAAATAAATTTTATTAAAACGATTCGTATGTAACAAACTCACTAATTGGCTTTCGATATCCTCTTGGACGAACTTTAGTCGTATCACTTTTCCCTATCGTAATCATTAAAACAGGTATTACATGCTCTGGCATATTTAATTCACTTTGTACTGCTTTTTCATCGAAACCAATCATTGGACATGTATCATAGCCATAATATTTAGCTGCGTACATAAAAGTCATCGCGCTTAATGAAGCATTTCTAATCGCTTCATCCTCCATGAAACGCTCTCCTTTTCCTTCATATAAACCTTTCGTTTGCCTAATGGTATCTTCATATTCGCATTCATCAATCATTTTTAAAACTTTCATACCGAAGTAAATATTTTCGACATTTTGGTATGCTCTCTTATCACCACAAACGAGCACTACCGCTGATGCACTCGATACTTTATATTGACCGAATGCTAATTCTTTTAATCTTTCTTTTCGCTCTTGATCACGAATTACAACATAATGTGTGTGCTGCAAATTATAGCAAGATGGAGAAAGCTTAGTTAACTCAAATATTTTTTTAAAATCCTCATCAGGGATTTCTATACCTTGTATAAATTTCATTGCAGAACGTCTAGCAATTGCTAATTCTTCAAAGTTCACCATATATCCTCCTCGATAACTGTAAATTTAAATATACATTAATTTATACGAATAGATAAATCAAATAAAAACACTTTAAATCCGAATAATAATTATGATTAACAGCAAAAAAGACAAAAAGCTGAAACAATTAGTTCATACGAAATTCACACGAATCCATTACTATAGAAATTGTACATAGTGAACTTATTAACAATCACGTTTATTTATATAGAATCTTACTCGAAAGGAGTTGAAAGTATGAAAACTAAATATCGCTTTATGATTTCATCATTTGCTGCTTGTGCTTATATGATTTGGTATTTAGTATAATAACGACCTCACTTGTAAATAGGAAAAGGTGTGTATATAAATGGAATATAATCAATCAACAGTTAACTACTGGAAAGCTTTTGTATTACCATATACATTTGCTTTAGAAGAGTTAAAAACTAAATTTGAAATTATGAACCGGGAAGCTCAATTTCTAGAGGATTACAACCCGTTTGAACATATAAAAACAAGACTAAAACAACCTGAAAGTATTATTAAAAAGCTAGAACGCAAAAGCTTATTACCAACAGTTGAAAACGCTCAAACAAATTTACAAGATATTATTGGTATTCGTATTACATGTTGCTTCGTAGAAGATATTTATCATTTGAAAGAAGTCATTCAAAAACGCGAAGATATGGAAGTCATTGAAGTAAAAGATTATATCGCTAACCCAAAACGAAACGGATATAAAAGTTTACACATGATTATTAAATACCCTTTATCACTAAATTCTGGTACAAAAGATGTATTTGCAGAAATTCAGTTACGTACACTGGCAATGGACTTTTGGGCAAGTTTAGAACACAAACTTTATTATAAATATGAAGGGAAAATACCGGAGTATTTAAAAGATGAACTACATGATGCAGCAATGAAAGCTGAAGATCTTGATAATAAAATGGCCACAATTCGTCAAGATATTGATGATATTGAGGCATGCTCAAATCAAATTATGCTACCACTATAAAAGAAGGTTCTCGCCAATGAGAACCTTTTTTCTACCAGTTTGGGAAGTACGACCCCCACACTTATGAAAGTTTCACGTTATTTTTTCTCTATTGTTCGAACCTCTTCAATCTTCCATTTACCATCTTCTTTTCCAAGAGCATACTGTACTTTCTTTTGAAGAGTGATACTGTCATCTACTTCCTTTTCTTTCGTTTCAACAATAACATACCCTACTTTACTAGCTTTCATATCTATATGTTCCAATTCAATTTTCTTATTTCCCTTTTGAAATGCGGCTTCTTTTTGTGTTTTTAAGTCTTCAGCACTAGGCATCTTCTTTGAAAATAACTCCATATGTTCTGCAAGATTTTTTTCATTCGTCGTTCGCACAAATGTATTCATAACATCTTGAATAGATCTCTCTTCTTCTTTTGTTATTTGTACCTTTTCCTCAGTTTTTTTAATAATAGATTTTTGTTCTACGTTATTCTCTTCTTGTTGACATCCAACTAGTAATACTACAAATACTAGAAGGAATCTTAATTCCCTAAATAATTTTTTCATATTCCCAACTCCTAAAAAGAAAAGTGAGGCAGTTCGCCTCACTTTCGCTCTTAATTATCGTCTTCCTTTATTCGGATCGCCGCCGCCAACAATATCAAAGACACGTTTCGCTATATTTGTATTCTCTTGAACGCCAGAGAATAAGTATTTACCAGGACCAAATGCATACACGTTTACATCTTCCCCTGTATGCCCGCCTGTTGTCCAGCCTGTAACCGAGCGTTTATTGAAAATATCTTCAATTGCATTATCAATCTTTGTTACATCTTTTGACGGAGCTATATCATTTACAGCTTGAATTTCTTCTGGAGTTAATTGTAAATCAATATATTTTTTTAATGTTTCTTCTACATTTGCACCTTTTGCAATCTCATTTGCCATAAAGTCTGGTGTGCGTTTTGCAGCTTTAATTGGATCTACTTTAAAGTTATACTCGCCATTGGCACCTAAAGATAATCCACCTGTAGCGTGGTCTGCCGTTGCAACAACTAACGTATTTTTATCTTTTTTCGCAAACTCAATCGCTGCTTTGAAAGCTTTTTCGAAGTCTTCCATTTCACTCATTGCACCAACGATATCATTATCATGTCCAGCCCAGTCGATTTGACTTCCTTCCACCATTAAGAAGAAACCATTTTTATTTTTGTTCAAACGCTCAATTGCTGCATTAGTCATTTCTTCTAATGAAGGTGTTTTATCATTACGGTCAATCATTTTATCTAATCCACCTGGTGCAAATAAACCAAGAATTTGATCATTATTTTTATCATTTAACAATTGATCTCGATCCGTTACATAGCTATAACCAGATTTCTTAAACTCTTCTGTAAGATTACGATCTTTTCTAACAAAGTTCTTTACGCCGCCGCCAAGCATAACATCTACTTTATGCTTCCCTTTAATTTTCTCATCAAAATAATCATTTGCAATTGCGTCCATATTTTTACGGCTAATGTCATGCGCACCGAAAGCAGCTGGTGTTGCATGTGTAATTTCAGAAGTTGCAACAAGTCCCGTTGATTTCCCTTTTTCTTTCGCTTGCTCAAGAACCGTTTTCACTTCCGCTTTATCATTATCAACTGCAATTGCAGCATTATATGTTTTAATCCCTGCTGACATAGCTGTTGCTGCTGATGCAGAGTCTGTAATATTTTCATGTTCATCTTCTGGGTATGTTTTTTGTGTTCCTACAAGATGCTTATCAAATTCTGTAGATTCCATTTCAAAAGTTTTTGGATTATCTTTCATATACCGGTGAGCCGTCATATATGAAGGGCCCATACCATCCCCAATTAATACGATAACATTTTTAATCTTTGCATTGCTTCCGTTCTCATCTGCATTAACCTCACTAGAACGAGTAAAATTCCATGTTGCTACCGAAGTAACTGCTAATGATGCCACAACTGCAAATGGCCATGCTTTTTTCACAAACTTTTTCACTGTCTTGTCCCCCTAATTAGGTTATTCATTTCCCACTATCAAATTTAATGGAAGACTATTAAGAGAAAATTAGCTGTATGTAAATTTTTTGTTAACTTATGTAAATATCAGTTATAATTTGTATAACTTTGTCTTTTCGTATCAACTATCCTGCCCTTTACAATTTAAATATAAACAAGCTGGATTTCATTTAACGTAAATCTCTTTTTTTACATTTTGACTCAATGTTTATGAAAATAAATAGAAATGCGGTGAGCCTTTATGAAAATAGTAAAGCTAAATGAATCTTTTATTTTTGAATTACTTAATCTTTGCAAATCTGTTGGATGGTTACACGATGAAATTTTTATGAAAAAACAATTCGAAATGTATCTTTCTATCGGCACACTTGTAGGTTACATTCATGAAAACAAACTCATTGCGACTGGAGGAGTATTTCCCTTTACAAGTAACTTCACTTCCATTGGTATGTTAATCGTTCACCCTAATTTTCAAGGACGCGGAATCGGGCGCATGTTGCTAAATCATTGCTTGGAACAAATTCATCCAAAACAACCCATTGCACTTATTGCGACAAAAGCTGGCGAACCTCTATACACATCATGCGGATTTCAAACAGCAACAACGATTCATCGTTTTGAAAAGCAAACTATTAAAACGTACCCTTCTCACTTACAACAAGTACAAGAAGAAGACCTTATATCTCTTACTTCTCTCGATCAAATTGCAACTGGTATGAATCGTTCTCTACTTTACTCTTTGCTATTACCAAGGGCCGTACACTCTTTTAAAATTGAAAGAAATAACTGTATAGAAGCTTTTTCATTATGCATACGAAAGGGCAATATATTATGTATCAATCCACTTATCGCCAAGCAAGAAGAAGATTCTATTCAATTATTAAAAAAGATATGTGAATGTTGGAATGGTATAGTACGAATTGATGTCCCACACTCACAATTTACATTTCGTCAATTTCTTCAAACAGAAAATTTCCAAGAAACGCTCCTTTCACCTCTTATGATAAAAAATGGTAGCCAACTTCCTGGAAATCGTAATATGCTATTTGCTATGATAGATACAGCGTTATGTTAGAAAGGAGACACCTAATTGAAGCGATTTAGCTATTTTATGATAGGTTGTCTTACTCTTACACTATTAGTAGGATGTAGTGCAGCAGAAAAGCCAGTAGAACAAGTAAAGCAAGTTAAAAATACAATTACAGCGAAACTAGCTACCGAGGAAAAAATGGTAGAAATAGATGGTCAAACCATTTACTTTAAAAAGATTGGTAATGAAAAACCACCTTTACTTATGATTCATGGCTTTGGAGGGTCATCAGATGGTTTTCAAAAGATCTACTCCGATTTAGCAAAAGATCATACAATTATTTCTGTAGATGCTTTGGGATTCGGGCGCTCATCTAAGCCAATGGATTTTTATTATTCTTTTCCAACTCATGCAAATTTGTATTATAAATTAATGAAAAAACTAGGATATGATTCATTCGCAATACTGGGGCATTCCATGGGGGGAGAAATTTCTCTAAATTTAACATATTTATATCCTGAAGCAGTTACTCACCTTATTTTAACTGATGCTACAGGTGGCCCTCATACATTCGTTAATAAACAAGGCTCACCAAAACCACAATTGTCGACTGATTTAAATGCCGTTTCTTCTATTACAGATTATGATGAGAGCAAAGTGAAATTCAAACGTAATGATGAAGAACATTATAACAAAATGAAACTATGGCCTAGACGTCTTAAAATTAATGCGAATGAAATGAAACAGCCAACTTTAATTATATGGGGCAGAAATGATAGTAGCGTTTCTTGGAAAGAAGGAGAAACGTATCATCAATTCTTAAAAAATAGCACTTTACATATTATTGAAAAAGGTTATCATGCACCATTTCGCCAAGAACCACAAGAATTTGTCGGGTATGTACAAGACTTCTTTAAGAACAATCCGATCAAAATTGAAAAATAACATAAATGGGTATCTCATTGTGAGATACCCATTTTCATATATTAAGCAGCTTGCTTTTGGCGTTTTTGAGTTTTTGATCCTAATACTTTCGGGATAACGAAGCCATCCATTCCAAATTTCCCAGCGTTCATACCGGCAACAAGAACAAACATAGATAAGATAACCATCTCAGGATTCACACCAATTGACCCACTAAACATATAGGAAAAGTTCATTACAAGACCAAAAAAGACCGCTGTTTTTGTTAAACAGCCTACAATTAAACCAATTCCGACTAAAATTTCTCCCCATGTTACAAGCGTATTAAACAAATCTACATTTGGAATTGCAAACTCTTGTAAGAATGATGCCCACCAAGATTGAACAGCCGGTTGTGCGCCTTTAGATTTTTCAATTGCGCCTTGCAAATAACCTGTTGCATCGAATCCTTTTCCTTGTAGTTTACCGATTCCAGCCATTAACCATGTGTAACCAAGATATACTCGAATTACTGCTAATGCAAAAGAAACTGCTTTGTTTTCTCTTAAAAATTGAATAACCATATCTTCCTCCTAAAGTTGTAATTAAGTTAGTTACAGTTAATATAATAACATTAGTTACTTATTTTTCAAACGTTAATTATGAATAATTCATGACATATGTATGAAACATTAAAAACTAACGTTTATATAGTAACTTTTATTACCTGTAAAAACTTGAACATATCATACCACAGGTGATAATCATTTTCATTGAAAAAAATGTAAAAAAATTGTGAGTTAAATGTGAAACACGTTTATTCGAATATAGAATAAACGTGTTTCACACTAATTATAGAATCGAAATGTATGTGTCTCCTCATCAATTAAACTCGATTCTTGAAACGCTTCTTCTAACGTTTTCCCATGGTTAATAACCCCATAAAATAAGCGTATAGTAAACATAAGTGCTGCATTTCCATCTACATAATTAATCGATCCAATATATGATTTCGCACCACTATGTAAAAAAAATTTTGCTAGATTTTGCTCCCCTAACGTGCACCCGCTATTTACAATATGTGTATTATGCAATTTTGCATATTTATAAATTTCTGCTGCACCAAAATACCCTCTCGGTTCATCTTGTTCATATACTTCTTCGCCTAACTCTTCCATGACAAACTTCCCTTCTTCACCATGAAAGCAAAAAATAATATAATTAATATTGTTAAATAAGTTCTTTCCAGAAAGAACTTCCACAAAATCTTTCGGTCTACCAATCCAATATGTCACAACCCTTGCACCAAAATATTCAAGAGATGCTCGGATTGATTGCGCCTCTAAATCCGAATTAAAACCAATTACTAATGCAATATTCAACATACAACCCCCATTCTATAATCAGCCCTTATCAATCAGACTTTTATGGGATAAAGCCATTTCATATATACCTGTTTCTTTCAAAAAATCTGATCTAGTTAAAACGACTTTCTGTAAATATTGTCTATATGCTGTAATTGTTCCATCATGAGATACAATGCAAATTCTTTCAGCACCCAGTCCATAAGACCAAAGAAGAAATTCATCTACTATTTGCTGAAAACTATTCTCTGAAATATTGTTTATACCTTCCTTCCATAACTGATTATTTGAGCTTTTCTCTATCGAAAAATGTGGAAATAACTTTTTTATCATATCCTGATCTACTATGCGATCGCATGGTAATGTTTTCGCGCCTTCTCGATAAGGAAAAATACACGGAGATACATATGGATGAACGATTTTTTGACAACTACATTTCGCACTCCATATTGTCGCTGTTTGCAAAGTTCGAAGTGTAGGGCTAACAATTAATATATCCGTTTCTTGTAATGATACATCACGTTGAAGTAATTTAGCTTGAGCCATTCCTACTCTCGTCAATGGTGGATCCAACACTTGCAAGCTTTCCGGTAAATCCGTTGTATGTTCACCTTCACCATGCCGAACAAAAACAAGTTTCATATTCAGCCTCCTCTTACTATAAAATCCTCACACATATTTCTTCCCTATTGCATTCTTTATTCCTGCTGTATGAAAACCAATATGTAAAATACTTTTTACACTGAAAGGAGAATTACATATATGAAATGGATAATTGTCTTTATTGGAATGATTCTATGGGGATATATAAATGGCTTCTTTAGTAGTGATAAAACTGCTAATCCTTGGATTGCAGATGATGAACGTGAAACAAAAATTAAACAAAAAGCAATTACGGCAAGCTGGTCCGGTGTTTTTATGTTTTGTACCATTAGCCTCTTAAATAAATGGTTAGGTTTAAGCACAAACGATAAATCACCGTACTTACCAGACCCTATCGCAGCTTTTTTAAAAGAAAATGTAGAGATACAAGTTTTACTCATGCTATTTGTTATGTATGGAATATTTTACTTACATTATCGAAGAAAATTAAGTGCCTAATTTCTAACTCATGATTATCCTCCTAAATGGTTATAGTAATCATGACAAAATGAAAGGAGAGATATAAACATGAGTAACTCGAATGAATTTTTAGATACACTACATGAAAAACAAGCAAAAGATGAACAAAATAGAAAGCGCCAAGGGAACGGAAACCCAGCGAAAAAAAAGCCAAATAAAACACATAAATAACAATAAAAAACTGCCTAAAATGATTTTTTAGGCAGTTTTTTTATTGTTATTTCACCGAGATAACATTTCCCCAATTCCATTTCTCATAATACCACGCTGGTACATCTATATTTTCAATCCACTTCTTTTCCTGTTTCCCATCTTTATGAGCAAGCCATACATCCGCTTTCTTACGGTCTGAACGTATCCAAATTAATTGATTACTTTTCTTCATGAAGATCGGGTGGTAATCCCCTTGCTTGTTCGTTTTCTTTGTGATTTGATGCTGTGCATTACTTGTACTATCGACCTCATATAAAGATGGTAGTGGCCTTTTTTCTGGTGGAGTTTCTATTCCTGCCTCTTTTGCTCGTGAAACGATAATTACTCTATCGTTCTTCCATACAAAATCCCAATCAACATATCCTTTCGGCGTAAATATGTTCTGCTGAAGTGCTGGCAATTCCTTTACTTTTAAATGTTTATTTTCTAATGCAACTCTTCCGCTCCCTTCAATATAAGCTAATATATTTTTTGATGGTGCCCATTGAAACCATTGTTCGTTTAATAACATTTGATCTACTTTTTCAAACCGACTTCCATCTGCACGAACTAAGCAAAGCGTATTACTATCAGCTGACCATGAAGCTGTCGGTACTGCTAAAAATGAAATCCACTTTTGATCTGGTGACCACTTAAAGCCACTTGCTACTAGCGCTAGGAAATCATCATGTTCATTTGGCAATGCATACAAATGCTTCATTTTGTGAGGATTCATATGTGCATCTTTTTGCACTTCATATAGCTGAGCCCCTGTCCATCCTGTTGGAAGTAAGTTCGCTTCAGAGGATACAAGAAAGTTCTTTCCATCGGGGTACCATGCATAATCCCCTACACCAGCCGATACATTTTCAAAATCTGCATTCTTTTTTTCTACATCAAATGTATTTAATGTACCTGTAAATATAAATGCAATTATATTTTCTGTTGGTGACCATTGATAATTCGATGCTTCTGAGTGAAACGGCGTAACTTTTTTTCCATCTTTCAGCCGATATAACTCAAGAATACTTTGTTTCTTCCCTTTTACATATGCTAGCCACTCCCCGTCATATGACCACTTCGGCCCTGTTATGTACTCTCCTTTTGTAATCTGTATTTCTTTCCCATCAACTTTAATCCAAAGGTTATGATGACGAATAAAAGCAACTTTCACACTATTATTTTCTGCACTAGTAATAGTGATAGAACATAAAAACATAAACAACACTACACTACCACTTACCATTAGCCTTTTCATACCATCACTCCATTTCCCTCATAGCATTCCTCACTTTCTCCCTACAATATGTGAAAAATATCGATTCGACATAATCAGAAAAAATTTCCCAAGAAATTTCCAATCCATAGAGGATTGGTATGAATTATGTCGAAAGTATAGTTTAGCTAACATTTATATTTATAATTTCCAAATTAAATGTAAGATTTTATTTCTGAATATTAGCACTTTTATTAGGGGGAGTATCAATGAAAAAAACTACATCTACACTATTAAGCATGGCGCTTGTCTTTTCTAGTTTTGGAGCTTTAAGCGCTCATGCTGAATCACTACAAAAGGAGAAGCAATTTAGTCCACAATTAAAAACAACGATTGAACAGTGGGGAGAACATAAAATCGCTCAAAATGTTGAAACGAAAACAACAAAAGAAATATCAGTAATTGTAGAATTACAACATGCACCTCTCGCTGCTCAAACTAATATTCAGCATGCTCCAGATTTACAAAATAGTAATGCGCAGTCTTATCATGCTGAGCTAAAAAAATCACAAGAAGATACGACTAAGAAAATAAAAGAAAAAGCACCTGGTGCAAAAATTAAAGAAGTGTATAATACGTTATTTTCTGGATTCTCTATTTCAGTTCCTGGAGATCAAATTACCTCTCTTGCCTCTTTACCTGAAGTAAAAGCAGTCTATCCGAACTTAACATATAAATTGCATGAAACATCAAAAAGTGCTACTAACGAAGAAGCACCAAATACCGGTGGACTGACAATTGGTGCACCTGAAGCGTGGAATTTAAAAGATCCATCTGGCAAACCGCTTGATGGAAAAGGCATGAAAGTAGCCATTATCGATTCTGGCGTAGACTATACACACCCTGACTTAAAGGCAAATTATATCGGTGGATATGACACGGTTGATGAAGATAACGATCCAATGGATGGTAACGTACATGGTACTCATGTAGCTGGAATTATTGCAGGTAATGGAAAAATTAAAGGCGTTGCTCCAAACGCTTCTATTCTAGCCTATCGTGTAATGAATGACGGTGGAACTGGTACAACAGATGATATTATCCAAGGAATTGAGCGAGCAATTCAAGATGGTGCGGATGTGTTAAACCTCTCCCTTGGGCAGGATTTAAATGTACCTGATCAGCCTGTAACATTAACGTTAGAACGAGCAGCGAAACTTGGTGTTACTGCTGTCGTTTCAAATGGAAATGACGGACCAAAACCTTGGTCTGTTGATGCTCCCGGTAACGCAAGTAGTGTCATTTCTGTTGGAGCATCTACGGTTTCTATCCCGTTTCCAACATTTCAAGTAACTGGTTCCAGCAAAACATATCAAGGGTTACCATTATCAAAATCCGATTTTCCAATAGGAAATGATTCTCCTCTTGTATATGTTGGTTATGGCAATCCAAGTGATTATGCAAAACAAGATGTGAAAGGGAAATTCGCACTTATTTTACAAGGTACTTCTAGTACATTAGTAAAAGCAGAACAAGCGAAGCAAGCTGGTGCACTTGGTGTGTTATTAATCTCTAGCGAAAAAGAAATTAATATGATGCCGGAATATTTTTCACGTGAACATCTAGCTGTCCCAGTAATGCAATTATCAAATACAAATGGGGAAGAATTAAAAACTTTAATTACAAAACGAAAGAAAAATATAAAAATTAGACAACCAAAGCACACAGAACTTATCGGTAACTTTAGTTCAAGAGGACCATCACAAGGAAGTTGGCTAATAAAGCCTGATGTTGTTGCACCTGGAGTACAAATTACTAGTACAGTACCGCGAGGCGGATATGAATCGCATAACGGAACAAGTATGGCTGCTCCGCAAGTAGCTGGAGCGGTTGCCCTCTTGCGTCAAATGCATCCTGATTGGACGACAGAACAATTGAAAGCGGCACTTGCTAACAATGCAAAAACATTACATGATGTCAATGAAAATACATACCCTGTTATGGCACAAGGATCTGGTTTAATTAACATTCCGAAAGCAGCTCAAACAAATATATTAGTAAAACCTAACAATGTCAGTTTTGGTCTTATTAAGCCCAATAGCGGAAAAGTAAAACTAACACAAAATGTTACATTACAAAACCTTTCTAGTAAAAAGAAAAGTTTTTCAACTCGGGTGGAATTATTAGATGCAAACACAAAAACAAAAGTAAAAACTTCTGTCCCTTCATCGATTAGCATACAACCGAATAGTAGTACCGAAAAACCATTTACTATCACTGTAGATAGCTCACTACCACAAGGTGTGTATACTGGAAATGTATATGTAAAAGAACACGGGGCGAAAGAAGAAATTCGAATTCCATTCACATTTAGTATAGATCCTAAAGATTATAAACGTATTGATGGACTTGAAATTATTAATTCTACTTTTAGCCCAAATAGCGACCACGTACTAGATGATAATCTCATCAACTACTATTTAGTTGCACCTGTGGATGATTTCACATTGCATGCAAATTTAGTTACGAAAGAACGTGTAACTTATCAAGGGATTATCCATCAAGCTAAAAATGCAACTCCTGGGTATAAACCTTTCAAATGGAATGGTACAAAAGCAGATGGCACTCCTTTAGCTGACGGGCTATATCAAATTGAAGCAGTTGCTTCAAATTCTGGCGGAGAAACAAAGCAAACAGCTGCTGTATTTCTTGATCGAACTGCACCTAAGTTAACACACGAGATTGACCAAGAAAATCTCGTAATTAGAGGAAAAGTTGATGATATTCTACTAGATTGGATGTCAGAATCTGGTTGGATAGCACCTGGTATTCCAGTGAGAATGCAATATGAAATTAACGGAAATGGTGTATGGGAACAGGCATTCCTGAACCCTTGGGAGAAAAGCTATGACATTTATTTCGATCGCACTCAATTACAAGAAGGAAAAAATACTATTCACATTGTAGCAACTGATGCAGCTGGCAATACCTCTAATTTAACTGTTAATTTAGAAGTGAAATAAAGTGAAGCCTTAATCAGTAGAGATTTTGTTCATCCCCACTGATTATTAGCCTTCACCAATCGGGGGTTACGGGCAATTATTCTCCCACCGAATTTTGAGGTAGGAATTTTACTGCTCATTAACACGGGATAAAAAATTTTTGTTGACAATTTTTTTAATATAGTTTTATAATACAAAACATAGTTTAGTTGAACGAATTATATATCGGCTTTGAAGGAATGCTAGTAGCGACTTATATCACTGTCCCAGAGAACTGATGGTTGGTGCGAATCAGTACATATACAAGCGTGAATTACAATTCTGGAGCTTCTTTCCCGTAATGCTTTTTATGCATGAAGAGAAAGACGGATCTTTCCGTTATCGTAAAGTGAGTGGTAAACAATTAGTTGTTTACAAATAGGGTGGTACCGCGATTTTTATCGTCCCTATCGGATTTTCCGATAGGGACTTTTTTGCATCCATCCTCTTACACAATTTCATATATACGCGTTGAAAGAATCGCAGTAGTACCTTATATCCCTGTTACAGAGAGCTAATGGTCGGTGGAAATTAGCACATATATAAGTATGAATTACAATTCTGGAGCTTCTTTTTCGTAGTGCTTTTATGCATGAAGGAAAAGACGGAATTTTTCCGTTATCATTAATTGAGATGTAAGTATATTTTCACTTACAAATAGGGTGGTACCGCGATTCTTTCGCCCCTATCGGATTTTCCGATAGGGGCTTTTTCTATTTATCACAGAAACATATGTTAAATAATTCCGAATCTTATGATAAAATTTTATAAGCGCTTACAAATAATGAAAGGGGGTGATACAAGCTATTCGAAATCGATATTCAATTTTATTGAAAAAAAGGAGGATGTCTAAATGACAAAGAAAACAGAAATTCCATCGCATTTAAAACCATTTGTATCCACACAACATTATGATCAATACACACCGGTGAATCACGCTGTGTGGCGTTATATTATGAGACAAAATCATAGCTTCTTAAAAGACGTTGCTCATCCAGCCTATGTGAACGGACTACAATCATCTGGTATTAATATAGATGCAATTCCAAAAGTAGAAGAAATGAATGAGTGTTTGGCACCAAGCGGCTGGGGCGCTGTAACAATTGACGGACTTATTCCTGGCGTAGCATTCTTCGATTTTCAAGGACACGGATTACTACCGATTGCAACAGATATCCGGAAAGTAGAAAATATCGAGTACACACCAGCTCCAGATATCGTACACGAAGCCGCAGGACACGCACCGATTTTACTTGATCCTACATATGCAAAATATGTGAAACGTTTTGGGCAAATTGGTGCAAAAGCTTTCTCTACAAAAGAAGAACATGATGCATTTGAAGCTGTTCGTACATTAACGATAGTAAAAGAAAGCCCTACTTCTACTCCTGATGAAGTTAAGGCTGCTGAAAATGCTGTAATTGAAAAACAAAACTTAGTTTCTGGTTTATCGGAAGCTGAACAAATTTCACGTCTTTTCTGGTGGACAGTAGAATATGGATTGATCGGAAATATAGATGATCCAAAGATATATGGTGCTGGTCTCCTTTCTTCTGTTGGCGAAAGCAAACATTGCTTAACAGACGCTGTAGAAAAGGTTCCATTTTCTATCGAAGCATGTACAGGGACAACTTATGACGTAACAAAAATGCAACCACAACTATTTGTTTGTGAATCCTTTGAAGAATTAACAGATGCGCTTGAAACATTTTCTAAAACAATGGCCTTTAAAACAGGTGGAAAAGAAGGTTTAGAAAAAGCAATTCGCTCTGAGAACTATGCAACAGCTGAGCTAAATAGTGGATTACAAATTACAGGTACATTTAGCGAGACAATTGAAAACGATGCAGGTGAATTAATTTACATGCGAACAAATTCGCCAACGGCATTAGCGCTTCATAATAAACAGTTAGCGAATCATTCTACTTCTGTACACAGTGACGGATTTGGAACACCGATTGGATTACTCACTGAAAATATTGCATTAGAAAATTGTACAGACGAACAACTACAATCATTAGGAATTACAATTGGAACTATCGCTGAGTTTACTTTCGCAAGTGGTATTCATGTAAAAGGAACAGTAACAGATATTGTGAAAAACGATAAGAAAATTGCTCTTATTTCCTTTATCGATTGCACAGTTACTTATAACGCCCGCGTTTTATTTGATGCTTCATGGGGCGCATTTGATATGGCTGTTGGCTCACAAATCACTTCAGTATTCCCAGGTGCCGCAGATGCCGCAGCATTTTTCCCAATGGATGAAGAAGTTCAAGGACTTCCTGCTCCACTTGTACTGAATGAACTTGAACGTATGTATCAAACAGTGCGAGATATTCGAAGTGAGGGGATTTTACACAACGCGCATATCGATCAATTAGTAGCAATTCAAGAAGTATTAAATAAATTTTATGCGAAAGAATGGTTGCTGCGCCTTGAAATATTAGAGTTACTTTTAGAGCATAACAAAGGGCATGAAGCATCGGCAACATTACTACAACAACTTTCTACTTTCACAACTGATGAAGCTGTAACACGCCTTATTAACAATGGTCTTGCTTTACTTCCAGTAAAGGATGTGAAAAATGATGCTAAGATTAACTGAAGAAGAAGTTCACGAAGAATTATTGAAGGTAGATAAATGGATGGTAAAAGATGAGAAATGGATTGAACGAAAATATATGTTTTCCGACTACTTAAAAGGAGTCGAATTTGTCTCTGAAGCCGCCAAACTATCAGAAGAACATAATCACCATCCATTTATCCTTATCCAGTATAAAGCAGTTATTATTACTTTGTCATCTTGGAATGCAAAAGGTTTAACGAAACTAGATTTTGAGCTTGCAAAACAATTTGATGAACTATTTTTACAAAACGAAAAAGCAATTATAAGAAAATAAAAAAGAGAAGCCTTTTTAGGCTTCTCCTTTTATTTTGAAATGGATACAATGTCCAAATGGATCCTGGGCTTGTAATATTCCATCTTTGTACGTAGCAATCTTGCCAATATTTTTTAAGCTTTCACATACTTGCTCTTTTTGTTTTTCATTCGCTAGTACAACTGTGAAATATTTTAAACCAACAGAACCTGGCATTTGCGGTGGTACCCCTTCACCTTGCCATGTATTTAAACCGATATGGTGATGATAACCACCTGCAGATACGAACAACGCTCCATTACGAGCTGGGATCGTTACTTCAAAACCAAGACCATCAACATAGAAACGTTTCGCTTCCTCTAAATCAGCTACATGGAAATGAATATGCCCCATCACAGTACCAGCTGGAAAGCCATTCCATGTACTTCCTTGTTGTAATAATTCTTCACCAGCTAACGGGTTACTAACAAATGGGAGTTCTCCATTCTCATCACGCCAAACTTCTTTTTGTCGATCATGATAAATTTCAATCCCGTTTCCATCTGGATCAGCTAAATAAAGAGCTTCACTAAAGTAATGATCGGCTCCGCCATGTAGTGGATATACCATCTCTACAAGATGACGAAGAACATTCGCTAAATCCTGTCTACTTGGTAATAAAATTGCGTAATGATATAACCCTGTTCTTCCTCTTTGCTTCGGAAAAGCTTCTTTCTTTTCTTCAATGATAAGAAGTGGTTCATCATTTTCATTCCCAAATGTAACGACTGCTTCTTCTTCTTTTAGCACCTTCATACTTAGTACTTCCGTATAAAACTCTAGTGATTTCTTTACATTAGATACGTATAAATGAACAACATCAAGTGTTGTATCGGGATGAAGTTGAAAACTCATCTTGTTAGCCCCCCCATTTAAATTAGTTCTTCTTTGACATTTTTTCTTTTAAGAAATTATCTACAAAACCATCAGCTTTTGCAACAAATAAGTATGCACCCATTGCTAATAATGCAAGTTCTAATTCGAAACCAGGATTTTTTCCATCTCCCAATAAACCAGCTGACCATTTCACTTTTACGATTGCTCCAACCATAACAAGTGCAAATAATAATCCAATATATCTTACACCTAAACCTAGAATTAATAATAGACCTCCAACTAATTCAAACGTTGCTACACCGTATGCAAGTCCTCCTGGTAAACCAATACTTGTAAACCATCCTGCAATATTGTCAATTCCTGATTGGAATTTTGTTAAACCGTGCATGAAGAATGTTACCCCTAACACGATACGAATAATTAAGTTACCAATATGTTGATTCATTTCATTCTCTCCTTTATAGTTTTATTATACAAAACTTTTATTTACATTACAAAACATACACTAATTTTTTTTATTCGTCAATTCATTTTCACTGGGAAAAAATATATTTTTTTTGCTATGATACAAATAGTTGTTTACAAAAAGGAGCTTGATTTTATGAATATTGGTTCTGCAATACGTGAAATTCGTCAACGTAGAGGCATAACAATTGCACAAATTTGCGAGGGAACAGGTCTTTCTAAAGGATTTATGAGTCAGGTTGAAAATAATAAAACATCACCATCTATCTCAACTTTAGAAACGATCTCCAATTTTTTAAACGTTCCCCTTCCCTATTTATTGTTAGAGCAAAAAGATCGATTAAAAATTGTCAAAAAAGAAGAACGGAAATACAGTGTATACGGCAAAGATGAGCAAAGAATTGAACATGTTGCGGAGCAAGGGGGCCTTCGCCTATCTTTAGTAGAAATCCCTACTGGATTCCCGAAAGAAAACTCACCAAATGCCCATGAAGGGGAAGAATGTCACCTTGTATTACGCGGAAAACTAGAAGTTCAGCACGGTGAAGATATTGCAATTGTAGAAGAAGGTGATTCTTTCTCATGGAATGCATGCGTTCCTCATATTGTTCGTAATATAGGAGAAGAAACTGCATTATTACTCATCTCGAGTTATGCGGAAAATCGAAAACGTGTTTACTAAATAATAAAAAAGAAGCCTGATTAACAGGCTTCTTTTTTATCCCCTTATAATTCCATAACTTGTCCCAACTAGTACCGTCTTTTCATGCTGATTGCGATAAACTGACTCGATTGAAACTTTTTTATAACCTTCCATTTGCTCAATATTTGTTAAAGTTAATTCACAAGTGATCGTATCTCCTGTAAAAACTGGTCTAATAAACTCACTTACTAATTCTCTTGCTATGTAATGTAACTCTTCGCCCACCTTTGTTCCGATACTAGCAGTCAATAAACCATGAACCATTAGTCTTCCGTTTTCATCGTATTCCATATGGTGTCTACCTTTATCACCTGTAATATTTGCAAATTCAAAAACTTCCTCCTCAGTAAATCTTCTTTCATATTTAAATACATCCCCAACTTTTATACTCATTTTTATCCCCCTAATAATAAACGGAATTTTCTTTTATTTTATCATAAAAAGAGCCTCAATCCATTCTCTATTATCAAAAGTCTCAAAATTACCTCGCTATACTTTTTTACTTTCCGTTCATTTATCGGTGACCATCTCTTTTCGCGACTTGATATCCATAGTACGCACATGTTCCATTTCTCGATAGCTCTCTAACTTCAAATCCACAACTTCTATAAAAATCAAAATTGTTCGCAGATGTATGCGCAAACCAATCACCGTGGGGAAGTTTTTGCAAACAAAGAGCTACAAGCTTCTTACCTAATCCCTTCCCTCTATATTCACACTTCACAACTAAATTTACTATATTCGCGATCATAATTCCATCCGAAATGACCCTAACCATCGCAATCATCTCTTCTTCATCCCAAATTGTGAAAGCCCATGTTGAATTTTCAAATGCTATCGTAAATTTTTCAATTTGCCAAGAAGGGATATTATCATTACTCCAACCGGCATCTTCAAACAATGCTTTAATTGCATATGCTGGTACGCTACTCGTTCCCTCACGAATAATAAGTCCATTATGATAAATGTACATGTAATCCCCCCTTTATTTTCATATACCATTCTTCAAAAAATGCAATTTACCTTTAAAAAAGTAATTTTTCATCCAACACGTTTAATGGAATAAACAAGAACATCCATCCCATGAAATAAAGTTGTTTTCTCATAGCTGAGCCCTGTCTTTCTAGCAACAAATATTGAGGCGGGATGATTCGGGTTAATGAGAGAAATTAATTTATTCATTCGTAATGCTTGGAAACCGTAGTCTCGAAATGCTGCCGCCGCTTCTTTTGCATACCCTTTTCCCCAATACTGAGGAAGTAACCAATAACCAATTTCAATTTCCTCTTTTCCATCAATCTGCTGCTTTACCAGCCCTGCATGACCAATTCTTGTTCCCGTTTCCTTTTCAATCAATACAAATAAACCGAGACCGTTTTTATAGCTAGGAATGACCCACTCCTCCAAACTTTTTTTACACTGTATATATGTTTTTAACGTCCCATTTCCAATATAGCGCATTACCTTCTCGTTCCCC
Organism: Bacillus sp. FSL K6-1338; assembly: GCF_038006965.1. Lineage (NCBI taxonomy): Bacteria > Bacillati > Bacillota > Bacilli > Caryophanales > Bacillaceae > Bacillus > Bacillus sp. FSL K6-1338. The sequence continues at coordinate 4,193,173 of NZ_JBBOWI010000001.1, forward strand.
CATAGTGAAGCATAGAACTGTAAATCATCCATTGTATATTTGCGAATTTGTAAACAATCTGTATGAAACATGCCTGCACTCCTTTCCACTAATTTATTCTTAATTTCACGATCATGTTTTGTATGCATACGAAATGTTACTATTAATTATAAAGTGAAACTTTAATCAGTGGGGAATTTTGTTCACCCCCACTGATTATCAGCCCTCACCAATCGAGCGTTTACGGGCAGTGGATCTCCCATCTAACTTCTTTGCTCTAGCTGAATTTTGAGGCGGGAGACTTACTGCCCGCAAATAGCGGGATAAATGAACCTACAATAAAATACAGAATATTCATTCTTAACGACTAAAAAAAGCAGTAGACAAATTTCGTCTACTGCATCCATATCATAACTAGTATTAAGAAAACTACAGTTGAGGGGGTGTAGGATTTTCAAATATACTAGATACTTATCCCGTTCTAACGGGCGGTAAACTTTCCAATTGTTTCAAGTGAAAAGTTTACCGCACATAAGAACTTCCTTCGTTCATTAAGATAGTATTGCTAAATAATCATATACACGCTTAGATTTCTCTCCACCCATTCGTGCATGCTGAAGAAGAGAAATGCCATGAGGACCAGATGCACGCAATGCTTCTGGTTGAGCTACTAAAATAGCTTGTACAACTTCTAATTCACCAAGCATAGCTGCTGCAAAAATATCCATCCGAGCACCCTTTTCTAGTAAATAAAGAGCAATATCTTTACGACCTACATGTGCCGATGCCCCTAACGCACTTTCCCAATCTGATCCACCCCAATTATAAGAGGCGTGAAGTAAGCTTGGCGATTCAACCAATAGCTCTTGTACTTTCTCTAAATCCCCGTGAGCTGCCATAACAAATTCTCTTACTAATTCAGTGGTAATACGCTCTTCTGTTTGCATCGCTCTTCTCCCCTTTTAGAAATTCGTTTCGGTGTAAAAAACGGCTTGTCACTTCCTTGAAAGATATCTACATCTATGCCAAATACATGTTGAAACATTTCATGGCATAGCACTTCTTCTGGTATACCATCATACTGAATCTTTCCTCGCTTTAATACGAGTAAACGATCGCTATATTGAGCAGCTTGGTTAATGTCATGTAAAACCATTATAATTGTCATTCCATACTCCTCATTTAATCGTTTCACAAGTTCCATTACTTCCAACTGGTGAACGATATCTAAAAAGGTTGTTGGTTCATCCAATAGTAAGACATTTGTACGTTGCGCTAGCGTCATGGCAATCCAAGCACGTTGCCGTTCCCCTCCTGATAAAGAATGTAAAAGACGATATTCATACCCTTCAAGATTTGTAACAGACAATGCCCAATCAACAATTTCTTCATCTTCTTTATTTAAGCGGCTACTCCATGATTTATGTGGACCTCTTCCGAACTCAATTAGTTCTTTCACTGTTAAATCTAATTGATGATCATGCATTTGTGGTAACATTGCTAATTGCTTCGCTACATCAGCACTCTTCATCATATGAATGTTTTTCCCATCTAAAATGATGTCCCCTTCGCTTTGTTTCAGTAGCCTTGCTATTAAACGAAGCAAAGTAGATTTTCCCGATCCATTCGGACCAATTAAACTAACGATTTCTCCAGCCTTAATATGTACATTCATATTTTGCATTTGAAATCTTTCAGAGTGTGCATAAAACACTTTGTTAACGGAAATCACGTTGTTTTCCTCCTCTATGAATTAAATATAAGAAGAACGGACCACCTAAGAAGGACAGTAAAATACCAACAGGCAATTCGATTGGATCGAACCAACTTCGAGCTATTGCATCCGCAAAAACAAGTAATACACCGCCGCCAAGGCATGATAAAGGTAGCAAATATCTATAATCATTTCCAACTAATAAACGTAGCATATGTGGTACGACAAGACCGACAAATCCAATAAGACCAGATACACTTACTGCAATTCCAGCTAATAATGTACTTACTACGATTAAATAAAACCGACTTTTTTCCACGTTATGTCCTAATAACTTTGCCATTTCATCTCCAAGCATTAACACTCGAATATGCTTAATGCCAAAGAAAGCTAATATAATGGCGAATATTGCATAATAAATAATCATGTTTAAATGTGCCCAACTTACACCACCAATACCACCCGCTAGCCACGGTAACACGGATTGTACTTTGTCACTATGTAATAACATTAATGCTGACGTTGCTGCACCAATTAATGCATTGATCGACACCCCTACTAAGACGATTCTTGAAGGTGGTGCCCCTTTTTGCCATGATAAAGCATAAATAACCATCGCTGTTATGAAAGCTCCTAAAAACGCCCCTAGTGGTAAAAAAGCTAGATGCTGTGGGAATAAAATCATGATGACAATTGCTACAAGGCCTGCCCCAGATGAAACTCCGATAATACCAGGATCTGCAAGAGGGTTTCTCATAACCCCTTGCAGCAGTGTACCAGATGCAGCTAAACATGTTCCTACTATAAACCCAACGAGAACTCTCGGTATGCGAAGATCCCATACAATTCGATGAACTGTCGAACCCTCATCTTGTATACCTGTTAGAATGTCTCTTACAGAAAAAGATAAACTTCCTGCGAAAAGTCCGTAAAAGAGGCCTAGAATTGTTAATACAACTAAAGTAACTGCTATTATCCATCTTTTTTTCGCAAAAGGATGTTCCTTTTCTCTTACTACTTCACTACTTTCCATACGTATCATTTCCTTACATCTTGTATACTTTTATACATAAAGTCCATTGCTTCTGTAACTTTTGTCCCAGGATTAGATCCAAATAAATCAGGTGGCAAAATAACTACGCGGTTTTGTTTTACTGCATCTAAATTTTTCCACGCTTCATTTTTCATCATTTCGCCTTCGAATGCTTTTTTCACACTTGTTGGATCTCCGTGTGTAATTAAATAAATCACATCTGGATTCGCCTCAATAATACGTTCTACACTTAGCTGTGCATATTGCGGATATTCTTTCATTTCTGGAAAATCAGAAGCAATATTTTTTCCGCCTGTTTTTTCTAAAATATCACCTGATAAAGATGTTGGTAATGCCGCTAAATAAGTACCTGGTGCGCCATACACTAGCAATGCTTTCACATCGCTCTTTTTCTCATATTTCTTCATTTCATTATTGATTTTTTGATTAAGTTCTTTTGCTTTATCTTCTTTCTTCATTGCCGTTCCATATAATTCAATATTCTTTTGAATATCTTGTACAGAATTCGCAGAAGAAATGATTACTTTCGTTCCCTGTCCTTCAACCGTTGGCACATTCTTTTGGAATCCATTGTTAGCAACAAGTACATCGGGCTTTAAACTAGCAATTTGCTCAAAGTTCGGTTGATGTGCATTCCCGATTACTTTTGCTTTCTTTAACTCCTCTGGAAGAGTTAATTTCGTATCCGGACGACCTACTACTTTTCCACCTAAAGCATGAATAATATCCATGTCTCCCATACTTAATGTTGCAAAACTTTCTGGTACTTTATCGAATGTTACCTTTCTCCCTGACAGGTCGGTAATTTCGATTTTTTCTTTTCCTTTTTCTGTTTTGGTTGCAGACGCTTTTTCGTCCCCTTTGGCACTGCAACCTATTAACAAGAAAAAAATAGATAAAATCGCTGTAAATAGCGTAATAGATTTTTTCATTCCTTCACCTCTAATTGATAATGATAATCATTAACTACTATTCTACTTTAATTGATAAGGATTATCATTGTCAACATGAAACGCATACATTTTTCTACAAAAAACAAAAAGCGCGACAAAAAGATTCTTTCTTTTCGCCGCGCTCTAGTTAACAATATTATTCACATTCATTTTCCTCTAACTGGTCACGCATCACTTTCACACGCTGAAAGAAAAAGAACGATAAACTTAAAAATATAACGATACTCCCCATCATAACAAAAAATTGGATTGTCTCTTTTGCTCCATCCGGAATCAACAAGCCAACCATTAACAATGTACTTACAGCGAGAAGAATTTGTCCGAACCTAGTATAATCTTCTATTTTCCCTTGTAATTCTCTCATTATATTCTCACTCCTCCATTTCACTTTATCATATTCTATGAAACTGAAAGACCAGTAAATACAGCCATTCTGGGAGATGTTTTCCAACAAAAAAAGAGCCGCTTTACTGCGGCTCTTTTTTAATCATTATTCACCTTTATATGCTTCCATATAAATTTCTTTCAGCTCTGAAATAAGCGGTAACTTTGGATTAGCAGTTGTACATTGATCTTCAAAAGCTCTTTCTGCTAATACTCCAACAACCTCTTCAAATTGCTCTTTATCTACCCCTTGTCCTGCAATACTCATATTAATATTTAAGCTTTTTCCAAGCTCAGTAATTGCTTTGACGAGTGATTCCACACCTTCTGCTATTGAGCTTGCTGGAAGCCCGAGCATTCTCGCAATATGTGCATAGCGTTCATCTGCTACAAAGTGCTCATATTTTGGGAACAATGCGTGTTTTCTTGGCTTAATAGCATTATAGCGGACTACGTGCGGCATTAGAATGGCATTTGCACGTCCGTGCGGAATATGGAATTCTGGTCCAATCTTATGTGCTAAGCTGTGATTAATACCGAGGAAAGCATTTGCAAATGCCATCCCTGCAATTGCAGAAGCGTTATGCATTTTTTCTCGTGCTTCTTCATCATTTCCATCTTTATATGCTCTTGGTAAATATTTGAATACGAGATCAATAGCTTTTAATGCTAATCCATCTGTATAGTCATTTGCCATAACAGAAACATACGCCTCAATTGCATGTGTTAAAACATCCATACCAGTATCTGCTGTTACATGTGGTGGTACTGTCATTACAAATTGTGGATCAACAATTGCTACATCTGGTGTTAATTCATAATCTGCGAGCGGATACTTTATATTATTTTTCTTATCTGTAATAACCGCAAATGGTGTCACTTCTGATCCTGTTCCTGATGTTGTTGGAATCGCAACAAACTGTGCCTTATTTCCTAATTCCGGATATTTACATGTACGTTTTCTTATATCTAAAAACTTCTGTTTAATGCCATAGAATGTCGTTTCTGGATGCTCATAGAATAACCACATTCCTTTTGCTGCATCCATAGCTGAACCACCACCAAGTGCGATAATTACATCTGGCTTAAAGCTTCTCATCATTTCCGCACCTTTAAAGACAGTTTCATCTGATGGATCTGGTTCGACCTCAAAGAAAACTTCAATTTTCACATCATTTGCATGCTTGTTTAAATAGTGCGTGACTGTATCCACATAGCCATGTTCAACCATTCCAGGATCCGTTACAATAAATGCACGTGAAATGTTAGGCATATTTGCTAAATACGCTGTAGCATGTTTTTCAAAATAAATTTTTGGTGGCAATTTGAACCACTGCATATTCTTTTTTCTATTTGCCAGCCTTTTTATATTTAATAAATGAGTCGCTGTTACATTTTGGGAAACTGAATTTTTTCCGTAAGAACCACAACCAAGTGTAAGTGATGGAATAAATCCGTTATATATATCCCCTATTCCACCTTGTGATGAAGGTGCATTTACAATGAGACGGCAAGCTTTCATACGTAATCCAAATTGCTTTTGCACTTCTTTATTTGTAGAATGAATAACTGCTGAATGTCCTAAACCACCGAGGTTCAACATTTCTTCGCAATATGTAAATCCTTTTTCTAATGAATTCGCCTTCACACAGGCTAATACTGGGCTCAGTTTCTCACGAGATAACGGGTATGCTGCTCCGATACCTTGAATTTCAGCTACAAGCATTTTTGTATGTTCAGGAACAGTAATCCCAACTAATTCGGCAATATACTGTGCTGATTTTCCTACAATATCACTATTTACTGCACATGTATTTTCATTTATAACGAGCTTTTCTAATTTTTTTCTTTCTTCTTCTGTTACAAAGTAACAATTGTTTTCGATCATTTCTGTTTTAACATCATCATAGATTTCTTTATCGACAATGATTGCTTGTTCCGATGCACAAATCATACCGTTATCAAATGTTTTCGATAAAATTAAATCATTAACAGCTCGTTTTACATGTGCTGATTTTTCTATATAACACGGTACATTACCAGGACCTACACCTAGCGCTGGTTTTCCAGTAGAGTAAGCTGATTTCACCATACCAGCGCCTCCAGTTGCTAGAACGAGTGCCACACCATCATGGTTCATTAATTGTTTCGTCGCTTCGACAGACGGTCTTTCAATCCATTGAATACAATGTTTTGGTGCACCAGCTTTCATTGCTGCATCATATACGGTTTTCGCTGCTGCCACCGAACAACTTTGTGCAGAAGGATGAAATGCGAAAATAATTGGATTTCTCGTTTTTATCGCAATCAACGCTTTAAACATTGTTGTCGACGTTGGATTCGTTACTGGTGTTACCCCAGCTACTACACCGACAGGTTCTGCAATTTCTATTATTTCTTCATGAGGATCTTCGTGAATAATTCCTACCGTTTTATCTTGCTTTATACTATGCCAAATATATTCAGTGGCAAAAATATTTTTAATGCATTTGTCTTCATAGACACCACGGCCTGTTTCTTCAACAGCCAATTTTGCAAGTGGCATATGTTGATCAACACCTGCTAATGCCATTTCATGAACAATGTTGTCAATCTGCTCTTGTGTAAAACTTTCTAATGCTTGTAAAGCTTGTTGACCGTTATTTACTAACGTATCAATCATCTCTTTTACCTCTTGCATTTCATTTACAACTTTCTCTTTGACTACCATGTAAATTTCCTCCTATTCTGTTATCACGGTCTTTATAAGTCCCTATAGGTCATAATAAGTCCCGATTAGCGAAAAAAAATAGAGTTACCGTCCTACATGAATCCCATTGTTTGTGAAACACTTCACAAGTTTACTCGTGAATAACATTTCATGAATTCAATATACATGAAATCATTTCATTTGCGTATGTATAATTTGTGAAATATTTCACAAATTAACATAATAAAAAATGCACTGCTCCACATTAGCAGTGCATTTTTTATTACGCTAGCGCTTGTGCTAAATCTTCAATTAAATCTTCACCATCTTCAATACCGACAGAAATACGAATTAATGTATCTGTAATTCCTAATTCTTTACGGCGATCTGCTGGGATTGATGCATGTGTCATTTGAGATGGGATAGAAATTAAACTTTCTACTGCTCCTAAGCTTTCAGCAAGTGTAAAGTATTGCAGTTTCTCAAGTACTTTATTTAATGTTTCCTCACTATCTACATCAAACGAAATAATAGCACCAAATCCATTTGCTTGTTCTGTTGCTAATTCGTGGTTTTGATGTGATTCAAGACCTGGGTAATATACTTTATTTACTTTTGGATGATTATTTAAAAATTCAGCAATAGCGCGTGAATTCGTTTCATGTTCTTCCATACGAATTCCTAATGTTTTTAAACCGCGAAGTAGTAAGAAGCTATCTTGTGGTCCAAGAATACCTCCTGTTGAGTTTTGTACAAAGTGAAGGTCTTCTGCTAGTTGTGGGCTATTTACCACTACTAGACCTGCAACTACGTCACTATGACCTCCTAAATATTTCGTTGCACTATGAAGTACAATGTCTGCTCCTAAAGAAATCGGCGACTGCCAATATGGCGTCATGAATGTATTATCAATAATTGTTAATAAATCTTTCTCTTTAGCAAGAGTAGATATTTTCTTAATATCAGTAATTTTTAGTAATGGGTTCGTTGGTGTTTCCACATAGATCGCTTTCGTATTTGGACGAATTGCTTCTACAACTTCCTCTAAGTTTGTTGTGTCTACAAATGTATGTTCAATACCGAAGCGGTTTAATACTTTCGTAATAACACGATACGTTCCACCATAAACATCATCTGTTAAAATAACGTGGTCACCTTTTGAGAACAACATAATTGTCGCTGTAATAGCAGCCATTCCAGAACCGAATGCAAATCCAGCATGACCATTTTCTAATACGGCAATCATTTCTTCTAAAGCTGCACGTGTTGGGTTACCTGTACGTGAATATTCATATCCTTGATGCTTACCAACCGCTTCTTGTTTGTACGTACTTGTTTGATAGATCGGTACGTTTACAGATCCAGTTGAAGGTTCTCCTATGCGAATACCATGAATTAACTTTGTCTTTGCTCTCATTTTTTATTCCCATCCTTTGTATATGTCTTTACTTAAATAGCGCTCACTACTATCAGGAAAAATGGTTACAATATTTGTACCTGGTGCTGCCTTCTCTGCCTCAAGTAAGCTCGCATGAAATGCTGCTCCTGAAGAGCTCCCAACGAGAAGTCCTTCTTTTTGCGCTAATTCTTTCACTCGTAAAAATGCATTTCGATCAGAAATCGTATGAATTTCATCAAAATAAGATGTCTTCAAAAATGGCGGGATAAATTCCAGTCCAATTCCTTCGGTCTCATGTGAACCAGCCTTACCACCATTTAAAATAGATCCTTCTGGCTCTACGATAACTGTTTTAATATCTATATTTTTTTCTTTCAAATAAGATGCAGTCCCCATAAACGTACCGCCAGTTCCTGCTCCAGCAACAAATATGTTAATCTCTCCATTCAGTGCATCCCAAAGTTCAGGACCTAGTGTTTTGAAATAAGCACGCGGGTTTGCTTCATTCGCAAACTGACTTGGAGAGTATGAATTCGGTATTTCATTTACTAATTCTTTTGCTTTTGCAATTGCACCGGTCATTCCTTGCTCAGTCGGTGTATGCACGACCGTTGCACCTAGTGCTTTCATTAATTCTTGTTTTTCAATACTAAATTTCTCTGGTACACAAACGATAACACGTAAATCATGTTCTAATGCTGCAAGTGCCAGTCCAATACCAGTATTCCCAGCAGTCGGTTCAATAATTGTTCCACCTTGGGTAACAAGCCCTTTTTCTAGCGCATCTTCGATTAATTCTCTTCCTAAACGATCCTTAACGCTTCCGCCTGGGTTATAAAATTCAAGCTTTGCAAATAAGCGGACCCCTTTCGGAAGTGAAAAACGAGTAATTTCTACAATTGGTGTATGACCAATTAACTCATGAACTCCACGATATACATTCATCGTGTTCTCCCCCTTGTTTGCCAATAAAGAAAAGGCAACTGTATGTATTTTCTTTATATGAGACAGTTGCCTTTTTGTTACATTACTTTAACTCTTCTAACACTTTTACGATAAAGTTTGTAGAATGAAGAGCTGCTTGATCTAAAAACTGATCAAATGAAACATTTGATTCTTTACCAGCAATATCAGAAAGTGCGCGAATGATAACAAACGGAACTTCATATTGGTGGCATACTTGTGCGACAGCTGCTGCTTCCATTTCTACCGCATAAAGATTTTCAAATTTATCACGGATGGCTGCAACGCGGTTCGGATCACTCATAAATGAATCGCCTGTTGCAATCATGCCTTTTACAACTTGAATATTTTCTTCAGTTTGCATACATTTCTCAGCTAATGCAACTAACGCCTCATCAGCTTTAAATCCAGGCGGCATTCCTGGTACTTGACCATATTCATAGTTAAATGCTGTTACATCTACGTCATGGTGACGAACTTCAGTGGAAATAACTACATCACCAACGTTTAGAGAATGATGGAATCCACCAGCTGAACCAGTATTAATTACTTTTTCAGGCTTATATTTTTCTAATAAAATTGTCGTTGACATCGCTGCGTTTACTTTACCAATACCAGACTTTAACAAGATTACTTCATGTCCTGCTAATAGTCCTTTCGTAAATTCACAACCTGCAACCGTTTCTGTCTCTGCTTGTTCTAATTTGTCACGTAAAATACGTACTTCTTCTTCCATTGCTCCAATTACAGCAATTCTCAATCTAATCCCTCTTTCTATTGCTTAGTTGCCTCCATTACCCAAACGAAATGATTTAATCTCGTAAACGTTACATGGAAGCCATTGTTTTCAAAAATAGTCTGCATAACTGGAATACGTGTATAGTATTCCGTTTGCAAATCGTTTGCTAACTGGTGAAAACCTCTTTGTTTTGCTGTTTCAACAGTTTTATCATATGCATCTTGATCTGCAAATATCGTATCAGCAAACACTATTTTACCACCTTTGTTTAGCAATTGACTATACTTCGCAACCGCTACATTTTTTTCATCATCTGTTAAATGATGAAATGCATAGGTGCTTACAATGGTATCAATTGAATTTGGGACTTCAAACGAAAGAAAATCACCTTCTGTAATCGAAAATTCTTTTGGCAATTTCTCTTTTGCAATCATACGCATTTCACGCGACGGTTCTATACCGTAAACTGTGCGGCCAGCAAGTAATAATTTATTTGTTAAATTACCTGTACCGACACCAAATTCTAATACATTACCAAATGACTTGTTAACTACATCCTCTAGAATATCCTCATAATGGGCGAAAACTTCTTTATATTGTATATCTTCGCCTTGTACGAATGAGTCGTACGTATGAGCCCACTCATCAAATAAACCATTAAATTCTGTGCCCATAAAAATTCCCCTTTTTCTTATCGGTTTTATCAGTATGATATTCCCTCTTTCTAAAAATGTCAATTGAAATGTACATGGTATTTCCTTCTTTTCTTTGTTACACTATAGTTGATTACATAGGAGAGGGGCCGTCTTCATGTCATTTACCTTTGAAATGTTAGAAGATAAAGTAGAATTTTTTGAAGCGGGAGACTTAGCTTCTTTAGAACGAAAAATTAGTGAACAAATCGATAATAATAAAGCACTTATGCTTGAAGTTCATCACATCTCACATCAAATGGTTATGGATCCTGAAAGCAAAAGACCGTATTATAGCGCGGTTGTTCATTTTAAATTAAAGAAATTGCGTTAACTAAAAAAGAGAAGCTCCTAAGGAGCTTCTCTTTTTTAGTTTAGAGTTTGAACAAGTACTGGTTTCCAGCCCTCATTATCTACCCAATCAATATTTACGTAATATCTTTTTCCACTTTGCTTATCTTGAACGTCACCATAAGCTTTACTCTTTCCAGTTTTGTCTCTTCCAACAAAATGGAATACTAATTGCTCCTTCGGTACTTCAATACCTGCAGCAATTGCACTTTGCATCTCATTCCAATCTGATGACCCCTGTTTAAACGTCATCGCTGGTGATGAACCTTGTTCTGTTCCTACAGCTTTCCAAGAAGGTTTTGTATAAGCCTCTTTTGCCTTGGATACAGTTTTTTCAGCTGATACTTTCTCGTTAGCTTTCGCTTCTTCTTCAGCTTTTTTCTTTTCTTCCTCAGCCTTTAACTTCTCTTCTTCAGCTTTTTGCTTAGCTTCTGCTTGCTCTTTTTCTTTTTCTTTTTTCTTAGCAGATTCTTTATCTTCTGATTTTCCAGCTTTCTCATTCTTTGTTGTTTGTTGAGAGACTTTCTTATCAGTAGAAGATGCTTGCTCTTTCGTACTAGGAACGAACAATTGATATGCTACAATAGCTACTAATAGTAATACAATAGCGATTGCAATATTTAAAACACCGTTTTGACGACGTTTTTGTTGTTTCTGTTGGAATCTTGATCCTCCTGCCATTCTCCAAACCTCCATGCAGTTTTTCCTAATTGCTATTGTAACATTAAATCTAGAAAGGTTGAACATTTACAATGATATTTTCATGAAATGAAAACAATTCACTATAAATTGCAAGATTACTTTTCATTCTCCAATTGATAGATTGCTCCTACCATATCTTTAAAAATAGGTGTGACTTTATTCACTTTGTTATCAGTCTCTAGATCAACAACAACTAAAGCATATCTTGGATTCTCATACGGAAAATAACCTGCAAACCAGCGATTCACCCTCGTCCCTTTCCCTGTTTGCGCTGTCCCGGATTTTCCAGCGACACTGAGCGGCAACGAGTGGAATGCCGTTCCTGTTCCTTTCTCCCTTGTTACAACGCCTCTTAATAACTCTTGTAATGTTTTCACTGTTTCATACGAAAGCTGTTTTCCATGTAACGTATGGTTCTCAAATGTAAAAAAATCCGCTCCATTTTTATATACTATTTTTTCAACAGCTTTCACTTCCATCTTTTTTCCATTCCTCGCAATCGTCGCCATCATATTAGCAATTGCTAGAGGTGATATACGTACATCTTTCTGTCCAATCGCTGTTTGCTCTACCGCTTTTTTACTATTTTTGTTTTCTTCATTCCCCCAAATAGTAGAGCCTTTTTCTTCTGGCATTTGCTCGAAATGAGGTGTATGAAATACAGAACCTTTCCATCCGACCTTTTCATTTGCTCCTAAAGCTGCTACGTATGTTTCTAGCACCGTCCTATCCTTTTGTAATAGCTCGTTACCTAACTCGGAAAATGTCCTGTTACAGCTCCTAGCAAAGCTCTCTTTGAAGTTAAGTGTACCCATCATAACTTGTGGGTCGTTTTCACCATATAAATCTTTATTACAATTAAATGTCCGATTAAACAAATTTACTTTTTGATCAATGACTGCAGCTGCAACTACTGTTTTAAAAACAGAGCCTGGAAAATGCGGCGTTAACATTTGATTTTCAAGTGTAGTCTCATATAAATTCTTATCTCTTACTTGTAAAGACGGCTTACTGACCATCGCTAATATTTCATTTGTCTTTACATCAAGTAATACTAATCCCCCCTTCTTTATTTCATTTGCTTCAATCACTTCTTCTGCTTTTTGCTGCAACCCTTTATGTAAAGTAGTTTGAATCCTAACTGGGTAAAATGGATTTCCTGGTGAAGTATATTTCGCTTGCTTTCCGAAAATTGGTTCTCCTTGCCGATCTACTTGATACAATACTTTTGCCTCTCCATCAGTCAATAAAAATTCATCAAATGATTGCTGTAATCCTGAAATACCTATCGGCGTTTGTTTTGAAATTTTTTTCACTTCTCCATATCGCTTTTGAAATTCTCTTTCGTTCTCCCCTACATCACCAATTAAATGATTTATCTCCCCAGTTTGTTTTAATCGCACTTCAGCTGCTACAATACCTAATACATGTAATTGATTCACCTTCTCCATCTGCTCTCGTGTCACTCGAAATGGAGCAGTTTCCCCTTGCAGTATAAATGCATTTTTTTTATTTTTCATTTGTCTTCTGATCTCTTGTCTCGACACACCAATGATATGCGCGATTTTCTCTAACATGTCATTTTTTATTTGTAAAAATGGAAAAACAATTAAAACAGGATACTTTTCCTCCCCTATTTCTTTACCATTACGATCTATAAACTGCCCACGTCCATCGTCTACTGCAATGGATTGCGTACGTTGCGTAACACTTTTTTCAATTAAATTTATTTTGCGATTAGTAAATGATTCTGTATCTATAATTTGGATTTGAATTAAACGACAAAGCAATAAAAACATAATGCCCATAAAACAAATTAAAACAATTGCAATTCTCCGTTTTATTTTCATAAAAAAACACCTCGTCTATTATAGTTTAGACGAGGTACTATTTTATTTATACAATCCCCAAAACAAAAACAGATATTATATAAGGTTATTATTGTTTCTTTGGCTTCTCTAAAAATTTCATAAGAAGCGATCTAAATTCAGTTTCATTCACTCCAGTGTTTTTAGCAACTTCAATTACAGTGGTTGTTACATTAGCCGCTATTTTTAAATAATCCTTACTAAGATTATCCATTTCATTTCTTTTTTCTTTTGCATTCTCAACTGTTACAGAATCAATACAAGTAATCATCTTATCTACAATATGTAAATAATTATTTTGTGCATCTATTATTTTTTGAATATCATCTTTATTACTTACTTTCGATTGTTTTAAATATGTATACGCTTGATTCACTTCATCTTTTAAAATTTTATCATTATTCTTCGCCTGTTCTTGTAACATATTCTTCATATCATCTATTGTTTTTTGATCCATCGAATCTCGCAATAAATAATCTGGATTTCCAATTGCGTAATCATACTTAATCGTTACATCTTGAAATATTTTCATAACAATAGCTAATTGATACGCTACATCAAAATCATTAAATTCCTTTTTATCTTTTGGATTTTCTAAGGCTTTTGAACTCTCAGTTGCTTTAATATCCTTTTTTTCTTCTTGCTTTACTTTTTCTCCCTTTGATGATGTAGTTTCTTCATTCGTTCCGCATGCAGCAAGTCCTAATATGGATATACTACACACCAATCCTGTAAAGATTTTATGTTTCATAATTAGCCCCTTTTCCCTTTTAAAACCTATATTCTCCAATTATGATATCAAAGCTTAAAGTGTTTTTTTGACATTTTTTGTCGAATTACTCTAAGGTTTACACAATTTTTTTCATTCTACAAAAAAAAAGATTCTCCCGATAGGAGAATCTTTTTTTTATTTTACAGAGACAATCTCTACTTGCATTTCTCCGCCTGGTGTTTGGATTGTTACTTTCTCACCAATTTGCTTACCTAATAAGCTTTTTGCGATTGGAGAATCGTTAGAAATTCTTCCTTCAAATGGGTCAGCTTCCGCGCTACCTACGATTGTGTACGCTTCTTCATCTCCGTTTGGTAATTCTTTAAATGTTACTGTTTTACCTAATGTAACAACAGTAGATACTTCGCCATTATCTTTAATGATAACTGCGTTACGAATCATATTTTCTAATTGTGTAATACGTCCTTCTACGAACGCTTGCTCATCTTTTGCTGCATCGTACTCAGAGTTCTCAGAAAGGTCCCCGAAGCTACGTGCGATTTTAATACGTTCTACTACTTCTTTACGTCTTACTGTTTTTAATTGCTCAAGTTCGTTCTCTAGTTTTTGCTTACCCTCTTGTGTCATAGGGTATGTTTTTTCTGTTGACATATTTTCCACTCCTTTTATATACCAATCCCCCGAAAAAAAGAGGAGTTCCATATGAAAACTCCTCCGCTTCCATTGTTAGCGGAGGTTTCTAGTACCCTTGCACTAGCGGAGTTGTCACATACAACCCCGTATTTCCAATTCTTCTTTATATAAAGAAGATATGTATGGAAAGTTGATATAAATATGCCCTCACCTATATATAGATGAGGTTGCATGTTTCATTGTATTCGATGGGAAGGGAAAAAATCCCTTCCTACCGTATATCTTTTACTATGCTATTACAAATTTACTTTTTGTTCAAGAATTGTTGCAATTTTTGTCACCATAATATCAATTGCAACATGGTTTTGTCCACCTTCAGGGATAATAATATCCGCAAATTTCTTAGAAGGCTCAATAAATTGATTGTGCATTGGACGTACAACAGTTACGTACTGATCAATAACTGAATCCATCGTACGACCGCGCTCTTTAATATCACGCTGCATGCGGCGCAGAATACGAAGGTCAGCATCCGTATCAACGAATAATTTAATGTCCATTAACTCGCAAAGACGTGGGTCTTCTAAAATAAGAATTCCTTCTAAAATAATTACATCTTTCGGCTCAACTGGAATAATTTCTTCTGAACGTGTATGCAATGTATAGTCATATACAGGCTTATCAATTTGCTCATATGCAAGCAACTGCTGCAAATGTTCAATTAACAGATCATTATCAAACGCAAGCGGATGATCATAATTTGTTTTTAAACGCTCTTCCATTGGTAAATGGCTTTGATCTTTGTAATAATAATCTTGCTCTAAGATTAAAATAGAATGACCTTTAAAATGGTCAAAAATCGCTTTCGTTACACTCGTTTTACCTGATCCCGAACCACCAGCAATTCCAATTACAACAGGCTTATTCGTCCCCATTCGACTATCACTCTTTCTTATTGAAGTATGCTTTTGCGCATCATATTATTCACATACACTCGTTGATCCACTTTGAATTTCACGATTTGCAACGGATGTCTCGCTGCATCTAATTCGTTTCCATCCTCATCCCAAATTTTCTCCACCGTTTGCGTAAAGTTTTCTATTTCTGGTCCAAAGAACTCCACTTCATGTCCTGGTTTGAAATGATTACGTTGCTCAATCGTTACGATGCCCGTTTCTTCATTATAATCTAACACTAAACCAGCAAAATCATACGTTGTTTTCTTACTATGATTTCCAAACATTTGCTCTTGATGTCCTGGAACCCCTTCAAAGAATGCAGGAGCTGTATCACGATTTGCACATTTATCAAGCTCATCTAACCATTCTTGTTTAAACTCAAAGTTATCTGGATCCGCACAATAAGCATCAATTACTTTACGATATACAGTTGCTACAGTCGCTACGTAATGGATTGATTTCATACGTCCTTCTACCTTTAAGCTATCGATTCCAATTTCAATCATTTTCGGAATTGATAAAATTAAATTTAGATCTTTTGGACTCATCGCAAAGTGAGCATCTTCTTCTTGGAATAGAGGAAGCTCTTTTGCATCTTTATGTTGTGATACTGTTTGAACTAAATCATAATCCCAGCGGCAAGATTGGCAACAACCGCCACGATTAGAGTCACGCGCTGTCATATGGTTACTTAATGTACATCTTCCTGAATATGCGATACACATTGCACCATGGACGAATGCTTCAATTTCAATATCCACTTTTTCTTTGATTTCTTTCATTTCTTCATAGCTTGCTTCACGAGCTAATACAAGACGATGTAAACCCTCTTCTTTCCAATACTGTGCTGCTTTCCAGTTGGATAGTGATTGCTGTGTGCTTAAATGCACCTCAACAGAAGGCGCTACACGTTTACAAGTCTCAATGATAAGCGGATCAGCAACGATAATCCCCGTTACGCCAGCTTTTTCAATCCCTTTTAAATATTCCTCTAGCCCGTCCATATTTTCATTATGTGCAAAGATATTTGTTGTTACGTATATTTTTGCTCCATACTTCTTTGCAAACTCAACGCCTTCTGCCATTTCTTCTAGCGTAAAATTACCTGCATTCGAACGAAGACCAAATTCTTGTCCACCTAAATATACAGCATCTGCCCCGTAATGGATAGCTACTTTTAATTTTTCTAAGTTACCCGCAGGGATTAACAGTTCAGGTTTCTTCACAATAACACGTTTGCCATCGATCACTCGTGAAATTTCTTGTACAGTCATTTCCTACACCCTCCTCGTTTAGTAAACCGTTTCTTTAAAGAAGAATCCTGTGTCTAACGGACGATTTACTGGTTGCATTTCTTCTATTTCTTTATATAGAGCATCTTTCAAGTCATAATATGCATCACGATCTTCCACACATAAATCAATCGCTTGACGATATTTCTTCGTTACTTCAATAATGTATTCAGAGCTTTTTAGTACACCATCGATTTTTAAGCTGTCAACTTCAGCTTCGATTAGTTCCTCTAATTCATCGATGAAACAAATATCGTTCGGACTCATAATATGAGTACCATTTTCATCTTCATAAATTGGATATTTATTGTTACGCTCTGGGTCATATAAGAACATATTCTCTTCATATTTTTTCTTTTCAATGTCAAGATTACGTCCTTGATACTCAAAGTAATTTCCTACTAATGAACGCTTCGATTGGAACATACAAGTCATACCGTGAATTTGTACTTCTAGTTCCACTTCAGCATTTTCTTTTAAATCAACAATTTCATCTAAGCTCAGCTCACGAGCTAATACAGCGCGCTTCGCTCCTCTTTGTCCCCAGTAATTACAAGTGAACCAGTTTGTTGCTGTCGTTTCTGTATTCCAGTGCAACTGCATATTTGGCGCTACTTCGCGAACAGCCATTAATACTGCTGGATCTCCGAAAACAATTGCATCTACATTTACTTCATTTAAAAATGAAACGTAATCTGTTAATTCTTCTACTTTATCGTTGTGGAACATAGCGTTCATGGCTACGTATACTTTCACACCATTTTCATGTGCAATCTTCACAGTTTGTTTTACATCTTCACGTGAAAACTCCCCTGCTAAACGTAAACCAAAATTTTGCTCACCGATCATTACCGCATCTGCTCCTGCTTTCGCAAGAAGTTCGATATCCGCCACCGCTCTTGGCGTTACTAACAATTCAGGTTTCTTCATACCTTGGTCACCCTCTCTTTTTACTAACAGCTACTCCATCACCAATTGGGAAAATCGTTGTATCGTATCCTTCATGGTTCATAAGCCACTCATTGTACGTCTTAATACGACGGATTAAACCACGTGTACGTCTGTTTTCAATTTTCTCTTTTGTCGTTACAAGACCATGGTACATAACATTATCTGAAATAATTACGCCACCAGGATTTAATAACGGTTCATATAAGTCAAAAAAGCGACGATACTGTCCTTTTGCTGCATCAATAAAAATAACGTCAAATGTCCCGTGTTCTTTTACTTGTTCACCTGTCTCTAACGCATCACCGTAAATAACTGAAATACGATCTGTTACTGGGGAACGTTCTATATATTCAAGTGCTTTTTCATATCGCTCACGATTGCGCTCAACTGTCACAATACGTGAATTTGAAATAGCTTGCATCATACGAATACTAGAATAACCGATTGCTGTTCCAAGTTCTAAAATGCTTTTCGGTCCAATTAAACGTAAAAATTGCAGCATAAATTCCATTCCAAGTCGATCCATAATCGGCACATGATTTTCTGTTGCATATTCTTCCATTTCAAGAATTAATTTATCTTTCGGATCAATAAATGATAATAGGTACTCGTTAACTGCATCCTCCATAAATGGTCCTCCTTATTTACATGGAGAAGTGCCTCTATGACGTCTTTTCCCACATAGAATGCAATAAAAATACAAGCCAGTTTTACCCTTAGCTTGTACGTCCCGTTTTGATATTAAAAACGATTCTTCTGCCAGTTTTTAACCCGATATATTTTACCACAAAAAAGAGGGATGTGCGACTTTTTTCGCTATCCCTCCCCATTTCACTGTTTTTTCGTAATGTATTTTTGCTTTAATGCATTATGCTCTTCTAATGTTTTCGCATAGTACACTTCACCACTTGGTGCAGCTAAGAAATAATAATAATCTGTTTGCGCAGGTTCTAACGCAGCTTCCACTGAATGTTTACCAGAGTTTGCGATCGGCCCTACCGGCAATCCTTTTACAACATACGTATTGTACGGTGAGTTGACCTTTAAATCTTCGTATAATACACGTTGTTTATGCTTTCCAAGTGCATATAATACCGTTGGATCCGTTTGAAGCGGCATACCTTTCTCTAAACGATTATAAAAGACACTAGAGATCTTTTGACGATCTGTAAAACCAGTTGCCTCTTCTTCAATAAGTGAAGATAATGTTAAAAGCTGATGAACATCCCAGTTCTTTGCTTTCATTTTTGCCTCATTTTGAACAATGATTGCATTTGTTTTCTCAAGCATCGGAATTACGATTTCTTCTAACGTCGTATCTTTCTTATAAAATGAATACGTCGCAGGATATAAATAACCTTCTAATGGGTATTTAATATTACTATCAAAGATTTTATCCGTTAATAACTTCGGATACTTTTGCTGCATTTTTTGAATAAATGCTTTATCGTTTAATTGACGCGTAACATCATCTTTATTCCACTTTAGTTCTGCCGCAATCGTTTCTGCAATTTCAGTTACTTGAGCTCCTTCTTTGATCGTCACTTTATAAAGAGCTGGACGATGCACGTTGCCAGATGACATTTGTTCGATAACATCTTTAGCCTTCATCGAAGGATTTAATAAATATGTACCTGCTTGTAAACTTTTCGATTTAGCCTTTGTATAAAAACTAAAAACTGTACCGTTTTTCACAGCGCCTTTTTCTTCTAAAATTTCTCCAATTTTACTTGTAGATGATCCTTTCGGAATTTCTACTTCAATCTCTTTTTTATTCCCGCTATCAACTGGTCCTAATGCGGATGAAATATACGCATAGACTGAACCACAAACTAAAAGCAGTGCAATAATCGAAAATAAAAAGATGCGTCTACGCTTCTTTTTCACTTGATTCTCTATCAAAACTCTTCCTCCTTATTCAATTGTAGACCATATGTATATGTTTCTATACAGCATGATGGAAAGCCACAACAAATTCGCCTATCTTTTTTAGTATCCATTTTATTTTTCTACAATCCGTCTCATTATACTACAAAGGATTACACAGTTTCGACAAAAAATCTTTCATTTTACATATAAATACAAAAAAAAGATGGACTGTATGTCGTCCATCTTTTCAGTACTTATTATTCAGCTTCTTGCTCATCAGCAAGAGTGTTGAACATTTCTTGTACCATTTCCCACTCTTCTTCAGATTCGATTGGAAGTAAACTTCCGCCCTCTTCTTCATTTTGCTCATAAGCCATTGCATCATAAATTTGGTCTCCATCTTCGTCTACTTCACCGATTGGAGAGAAGACTACGTATGATTTTTTACCAAATTTTTCAGCATCAAAAGTGAAAATAATTTCACATAAATGTTCGTTACCTTTTTCGTCTACAATTGTAATTTGATTTTCTTCCATTTTGGTCACCTCTTATTTACTATCTAAAAATCCTTGTAAGATTACGACTGCAGCCATCTTATCGATTACTTGTTTTCGCTTCTTACGGCTTACATCCGCTGAAATGAGTAGACGTTCCGCTGCCATCGTCGACAAACGCTCGTCCCACATTACAACGTCTAATTGTAACAGCTCTCGTAGGTTTTCTGCAAATTGTTGGCACGCTTCACCACGTGGGCCAATTGTACCATTCATATTTTTAGGTAAACCTACTACTATTTTGTCCACATTGTACTGCTTTACTAACTCAGAAATACGATCAAAACCAAAGTGACCTCGTTCTTCGTTAATCTTAATTGTTTCTAATCCTTGTGCTGTCCAGCCCATTTCGTCGCTCATTGCAACTCCGACTGTTTTTGTACCTACATCTAAACCTAATATCCGCATAAACTACTCCTCACGATGATGTTTCAAGTAAGACTTCACAAGCTCTTCAATGATCTCATCACGTTCAAGCTTACGAACGATGCTTCGTGCATCTTTATGGCGAGGTATGTATGCTGGGTCTCCACTTAATAAATAACCGACGATTTGGTTAATCGGATTATAGCCTTTTTCTTGAAGTGCATCATACACAGTTAAAAGTACATCATTTACATGGACACTCTGTTTTTCATCTTGAATGCTAAACTTCATTGTTTTATCAAAACCGTCCATTTCAAGCACCTCACTTATATAGTAAGTATAGGGAGAAGAACTTCTCCTCTCCCTACCATTGTACACTACTATCTCTTTATTTTGAAACAGATTTAACGTACTCTTGTACAAATGCTAAAGCTTCTTCGACTTGAGCTGGGTTTTTACCACCTGCTTGTGCCATATCAGGACGGCCGCCACCGCCACCGCCGCAACGAGAAGCTACTTCTTTCACAAGTTTACCAGCATGGTAACCTTGGCTAATTAAGTCTTTCGTTACACCTGCTAGGATGTTTACTTTATCGTCATTAACAGACGCTAATACAACAACTGCTGACTCTAATTTATTTTTTAGATCATCCATCATCGTACGTAAGTTGTTCATATCTGCAACATTTACTTTCGCTGCTAATACATTCACACCATCAACTGTCATTACAGAATCAGTTAAGTTTCCAGCTTCAATATTGCTTAATTTCGCAGCAAGAGATTCGTTTTCTTTTTGAAGTTGTTTCACTTCAGCAAATAGACCATCAACTCTTGTTAAAATATCTTTCGGATTTGTTTTCATTTTTCCTGCTGCTTCTTTTAATAAACCTACTTGATCGTTCATTAATTCGTATGCAGACTTACCAGTTACCGCCTCAATACGACGAGTTCCTGCACCGATACCAGACTCAGCAACGATTTTGAAAATACCGATAGAAGCTGTATTATCAACGTGACAACCACCGCAAAGCTCTAAGCTGTAATCGCCAACTTGTACAACGCGTACAACATCACCGTATTTTTCACCGAATAATGCCATTGCGCCCATTTCTTTTGCTTCTCCGATTGATTTTTGAGAAATCTCAACGTTAATACTTTCCCAAATTTTCTCGTTTACCATACGCTCAATTTTTTCTAATTCGTCAGCTTGCACTTGACCGAAGTGAGAGAAGTCAAAGCGTAGACGTTCAGAAGTTACAAGAGAACCTGCTTGATTAACATGCGTTCCAAGTACGTCTTTTAATGCTTGGTGTAGTAAGTGAGTTGCTGTATGATTTTTCACAACGCTACTACGGTTTTTCGTATCGATAACAGCTTTCACAGCTGCATCTTTCGTTAACGTGCCTTCTTCCACAGCTACTTTGTGTAAGTTTTGACCATTTGGTGCTTTTTGTACGTCTTTTACAAGAACTTTCACGCCGTCAGCAAGAAGGTAACCACGGTCAGCAATTTGTCCACCGCTCTCAGCGTAGAATGGTGTTACGTCAAGAATTAACTGTCCTTCTTCCCCTGCTTGTAAGCTATCTGTGTACTCACCGTTTTTCACAAGTGCAACAACGTTACTTTCCGTTGCAACTGTACCGTAACCAACGAACTCACTCGCTACTTTAACTTCTCCAAGTACACCGCCTTGAACTTGCATTGAGTCAACGTCTTGACGAGCAGCACGTGCACGCTCACGTTGTTTTTCCATTTCATTTTCGAAGCCTTCTTGGTCAACTGTCATACCAGCTTCTTCTGCATATTCTTCTGTTAATTCGATTGGGAAACCGTATGTGTCATATAGACGGAACGCATCTACTCCAGAAATAACAGTTGTTTTTTCTTCTTTTGCTTTTGCAATAACTTCAGCTAAAATTGCTTCACCATCATGAAGTGTTTCATGGAAACGCTCTTCTTCATTTTTCACAACTTTCGCAATGAAATCTTTCTTTTCAAGTACTTCTGGATAGAAGTCTTTCATTACTTCTCCAACAACCGGTACCAATTCAAACATGAATGGACGGTTAATGTTTAATTTCTTCGAATAACGAACAGCGCGGCGTAATAAGCGACGTAATACATAACCACGACCTTCGTTAGATGGAAGAGCACCGTCACCAACAGCGAATGTTACTGTACGGATATGGTCAGCAATTACTTTGAATGCCATATCTTTTTCTAAATCGCCATTACGATATTTCTCACCAGAAATTGATTCTGTTGCACCAATCATCGGCATGAATAGGTCTGTATCAAAGTTTGTAGGCACATCTTGAACGATAGATGTCATACGTTCTAGACCCATCCCTGTATCAATGTTTTTCTTAGGAAGTGGTGTATATGAACCGTCTGGATTATGGTTAAATTGAGAGAATACAAGGTTCCATACTTCTAAGTAACGCTCGTTTTCTCCGCCTGGATATAATTCTGGGTCACTAAAGTCATTACCGTAAGCTTCCCCGCGGTCATAGAAAATCTCTGTATTCGGTCCACTTGGTCCTTCACCAATATCCCAGAAGTTTTCTTCTAAGCGGATAATACGCTCTTTTGGAACGCCCATTTTTTCATTCCAAATTGTGAATGCTTCTTCATCTTCTGGATGGATTGTAACTGATAGTAATTCTTTATCGAATCCGATCCATTTGTCGCTCGTTAAGAATTCCCAAGCCCATGTAATTGCTTCTTCTTTGAAGTAATCACCGATTGAGAAGTTTCCTAACATTTCAAAGAATGTATGGTGACGAGCTGTTTTCCCTACGTTTTCAATATCGTTTGTACGAATTGATTTTTGAGCATTTGTAATACGTGGATTTTGTGGGATTACACGTCCATCAAAATATTTTTTTAATGTAGCTACACCACTATTAATCCATAGAAGAGATGGATCTTCATGTGGAACTAGTGATGCACTAGGTTCTACTGCATGTCCTTTTTCTTGGAAAAAGTCTAAAAACATTTGACGAATTTGTGCGCCTGTTAGTTGTTTCATTGTATTTTCCTCCTTAAATATAAAAAACTCCCGTCCCTATAAAAGGGACGAGAGTTAACTCGCGATACCACCCTAATTATGAATTGATTACAATAACAATCAATTCATCACCTCATGGTGCCGTAACGTGGCAAGACGGCAGTGATTAGCTGCTCTCAGGATTAGCTTTCTGTTACCCTTCATTTAAAGCTTCTTTCAGCCATATGGAAGCTTCTCTCTATAAATGGACTGTAACGTACTTGTTCCGTCATTGATTTAATGTATTATATGACTAAATATAATAGAATTCTCTTAAGTTTGTCAATGTAGATAATCATTTATATTGTATTAATTGCTTATTTATCATAGGTATTCTACTATTCATTCTTAACAGCCTTTTCATATATTATGCGTTTATTAACAAATCGGAATCTCCTTACAAGAATAATTTATAAAAAATTATAAATATTACCTTTTTTGCTATAATTAAATTATTGTTAATAAAATAAAGGAGCGATCACAATGACAACCTTACTTAGCAAAGCTAAAAACATATTAGCGACTAACGAAACAATATTACTTTACGCAGCATGTTCATTAGACATATTTATTTATCGTTCCGTCGCGAGACCAGGCCTATTGATTTTAACGAACAAAAGGCTATTCTTTTATGGACCAGATGTAAGTAACAATCCAATATTTGAAGAGTACTCTTTCGCAAAAATTTCTAATCTAAAAGAACAAAAGCGTCTTTTCAACAATCAAATTGTATTTATGTATGATAACGAATGGAAAAAAATAAAACATATTCAAACAAATGATGTGAGCTCCCTCGTTCAAAAGATACACGAGCAGATTTCTAAATAAATATACGATTAGCCCTCTATTTCTTACATAGAGGGCTTCTATACTTACACATCTTCTTTTTTCAAGAGAGGCTTCACATGAACAATGACGGTGCGAATAACTGCTAAGATGGGAACCGATATTAGTAACCCTACAATACCAGCTACTTCCCCTCCAACTAGTAATGCAAGCATAATAATAACGGGATGCATACGAAGTGACTTACCAACAATGTAAGGCGATAAAATGTTACTTTCCACAAATTGCAAAATAGCAATCGTAATACCCGCCTTAATAAGTAAGCTCGTTGATACTGTTGCTGCAATCATTAACGTCGGGATCGCTCCTAAAATAGGGCCGAAGTACGGGATTATATCCGTTACCCCAATAATAATACCAAGCAATAATGGATATTTCATACCGATAAACCAAAAAGAAAGAGCTGATACTCCCCCTAATACCAAACAAACAAATAACTGTCCTCGAATATAACTTCCAAGTGACTTATCAATTTCTTTCGCAAGCATTTGCCCCGTACCTCGCCATTTACTTGGGACTAGTTTCCAAAAGATATGATAAAACTCACCATAATCTTTTAATATGTAAAATACAATGAACGGTATTAAGAAAATAATGAGCAATGAATCGAGTACACCACGAGCTGTACTCATCACTTTATTTAAAAGCGCTTGAATCTTCGTTTCCACACCCACAAAAAGTTGTTTCACCTTTTCATGAATGAACGAAGGGAAATTCGCTGTTTGTTCTGTAACGCCATCCATCCACGAATCGTACATCTTTGTAAACTGCGGAAATTGTTCATTAATCTCTTGTAACTGTTTAATAACGACTGGCGTTCCTTTATAAATCCCATAACCAATTCCGCCAAAGAAAAGGATATAAATAAGCAAAATGGCAAGTGTACGGGGCATCCCTTCCTTATGGATTTTTTCAATTAAAGGATGCAATAAATACGCAATAAAACAAGCGATAAGAAATGGCGTGATTGCTACTTTAAATACAAAAATAATCGGTGCCCATAGTGGCTTAATTTTTAAAAAGACGAGCAAACAAAGAAAAACAAGTAATAATAATCCTAAACGATATATCCAAATGATTTTAAGATTCTTCACATGAAAAACCTCCTCCACCTTTATTTTGAAAATAAATGGGGTAGGTTATGTGCGAAACTTTTAAAATCTTTTCATACGGACCATACTGTTTTTTAAAGACGTACATATAAATAACATAACAAGGACAACCACCCCTGAGAATACAGCATGAATTAATATAATCAGGAGGGCTAATTATGGTTTTGTTTATGCTTGGATTATCAGCACTTTTTATGATTCTTGAATGGATTTGTATCGGGTTTGGTATTTGGAAGGGGTTCTTTATTCGTTCCTCACGTAAAGAAAAAGCGAAGCAATTATGGCAGTATGGAATACTCGGCGTTGGCTGCTACGGTCTATCTTATCTTTTCTCAGAAATCGGACTTTTTTATTTGCATATGAGCGCATAAAAAAACTCCCTCGTCAATAAGGGAGTTTTTCACTTTATCGAAATGATTATAAGTAAGACTTAATCATCTTACGTGCTTTTTTCATATTGCGTTTTGAAAATACATCTTGCTTACGAGCATATTGATATGCTGCAGCTCCAACACCTAATGCGATTAATGAATTGCGTAGATTCAAAGTAAATCCCCCTTTTCGTTATCCGATCGTTCTTTCATTCTCATCAAATAAATCATCAAGAGAGCTTAATGAACCATCTTCCTCAACTTGATGCGTATGGATTTTCCCCTTTGAAACCGATAATTCGATATAACAATTCCAGCAATAAAATTGGTTGACACCTATTTTTCCAATGTCTTTCCCTTTGCAATTTGGACAAATGAACATATGGCTTTCATCTCCTTACAGACTCCCAGATTCTATTCGCCATTATGTCCAAACTGCATTCGTTTATACATCGCTGGAGCCTTTCAACGCTATGCGTTTGAAAGTTTCACTATATAATTTCACCTTGTTACATGAAATCATACGGTGAAATGTTTTCCACGTCCATTTCTTCGCCATTAACTGTGACCATCTGTACTTCTCCTTGTGATTCCTGCAAGCGACTAGCCAAAGTTGTTTGACGCATTGCATCATCAAGGCGATTTACACCGGATTTGAAAGCTGCTTCCTCCCCGCAAATAATAAGGAACTTCTTACTTCTTGTAATGCCCGTGTAAATTAAATTACGACGTAACATACGGTTGTAACTTTTCACGATCGGCATAATAACAATCGGAAATTCACTACCTTGTGATTTATGAATGGAACAACAATATGCATGCGTAATTTGATTTAAATCGGGCTTTGTATACGTTACCTCAATTCCATCAAATGAAACGATAATCATATCTTGTTGCTCAACGTTTTCTTTCGCATAAAACACCGAAACAATTTCTCCAATATCACCATTAAACACCTGGCTCTCTGGCTGATTAACGAGTTGCAGTACTTTATCGCCTCTTCGGTATACAACATCACCGTAAGCAATTTCTTTACTCTTTTCCCTCTTCGGATTAAATACTTGTTGCAATGCTTCGTTTAATACATTAATACCAGCAGGCCCGCGGTACATCGGCGCTAATACTTGGACATCCCTTGCACTAAATCCTTTTGTTTTAGCATTTTCGCAAACTTTTTTCACAACCTCAACAATTTGAGCCCCTGTACAGCTGATAAATGAACGATCTTTTTTATTTTGTGCTAAATCTGGCGGGAGCGTGCCGTCTTTGATTGCATGGGCAAGTTGAATAACAGATGAGCCTTCTGCTTGACGATAAATTTCAGTAAGCTTCACTGTCGGAACTGCGCCTGCATTTAATAAATCTTTTAATACTTGTCCAGGTCCTACAGATGGCAACTGATCTTCATCACCTACAACGATAACTTGAATGTTCGTCGGTAGCGACTTAAATAGCTGATTCGCAAGCCAAATATCAACCATTGAAAATTCATCAATAATAAGGAGCTTACCTTGGACAGGATCCGTTTCATTACGCTGGAAAGATCCTTCTGGCGTCCAGCCAAGCAAACGGTGAATTGTGCAAGCTGGAAGTCCTGTCGATTCACTCATCCGCTTCGCTGCTCTTCCTGTTGGAGCTGTTAATAGTATTGGAAATGGATTATCATCACTGTATTCATTCGGATTTAACGATAATCCGTGAAGTGACGCATACATTTCAACAATCCCTTTAATAACAGTTGTTTTCCCCGTTCCTGGTCCACCTGTTAATAACATCATTGGCTTATGAAGTGCCGTTTGAATCGCTTCTTGCTGAAACGGTGCATACTGCACGTTTAACTGTTCTTCAATTTCACCTAATGTTTTTAACACTTCTGCTTCAGGAAATGAAGGTGTTTCCTCTTGATTCATCAATCGACGAATAGACTTTACAACACCTTTTTCAGAGTAGAATAAAGTTGCTAAATACACTCGTTCTTCTTCTATGATGACTTTCCCTTCACTTTGCATCGTTTCAATACAACCTATAATATCTTCCTCAGTCACTCTTCCTTCTTGATTGTTTAAAAGTGACATCGTTTCTCTTACAAGTTGATCTTTCCTCATATAAACGTGACCAAGTTGCAATGAGACATTCTCTAATGTGTAAAAACATCCCGCTCGTACACGGTCGTCGTGATTACCCGATATTCCTAACGCACGCCCTATATCATCCGCTCGTCCAAAACCAATCCCGTCCACTTCTTCAATAAGTTGATACGGATTATTACGAATCACTTCTAATGTCATCTCTTTATATTGCTGGTAAATCTTAATAGAAAGTTTCGTTCCAAAACCGTAGCCATTTAAAAAGCTCATTACTTTCTCTAATCCTTGATGTTCAACAATTGTCTCATATATTTTCTGAGCCTTTTGTTTGTTAACAACACCATTTAACGCCTCAGGGTCATCCATAATTTTAGAAATAGCATGTTCCCCGAGATGATCCACAATTTTTTCCGCTGTACGCTTTCCTATCCCTTTAAATAAATCACTCGCTAAATATTGCACCATACCTGCTTTTGTTTGCGGCAATTCTTTTTTAAATGTTTCAACCATATATTGTTTTCCATACTTTGGATGGTCCTTAAAGTGACCTGTCAATGTAAACACTTCATCTTCATGCATGCGGGGAAAATGACCGTTTATCATTACTTTCTTTTCGTCATATGTTTCATTCGTTTCAATGACTTTCATACTGACAACGGAATAGAGGTTTTCTTCGTTGTGGAAAATGGTATGAAGAACTTGCGCTTTTATAAACTTTTTCTCTTCCTCAAACAAATCCATTGCATGTTGATTTCCCATCTTTCCTCTCCTTTCCGATATTTTCACTTTAATGAGCAGTACATCCCCCACCTCTTTAGATGAGGGATAACTACCCATTAAACTATATTTTTATCTTATTCAGCTTCTTGCTCTAATAAACGAACGCCATTACCCGCTAAAAAGTGATCTGGCTGAATTTCAGTTGCTTTCTTAAATAAAGCGAGAGCCTTCTCATTATTTTCCTCAAATACGTACGCAACACCTAAATTGTAATACGCATCTGCATGCTCTTCATCCATTTCTAATACCTTTTCAAAATAAGGTTTCGCCTCTTGAATGTGTTCTAGTCGAGCGAAGCAAAGTCCGCACTGGAATACAGCTTCCACATCGTTTTCATCTAATTCTGTTGCTCTTTGTAAGAATGGTAGTGCAAGACGATCATTTCCAAGCTGTACATGTGTGATACCTAACATAAATGTTACATCAGCTGATTGTAATCCAGCTTGCATTGCTTGTTCAAATACAGCTTTCGCCTCAGTAAATTGCTCTTGGCCATAATATACATTTCCTAAACCATAATAGGCAGCTGCAGATTTATCATCTAACTCTAGTGCACGTTTATAAAATAAAATCGCTCGTTCGCTATCACCTAATACGTCTAATAAATTTGCAAAATTAATGTATCCAAGCGCATCTTTTGGATTTTCTTCGATTGCTTCTGTAAAATTTTTAGCTGCTTCTTCCCAATTTCCTTCTTGCATATATTGAATACCTGTTTCAAGTTTGTTTGACATGTCCTTCACCTCTACAACAAATTATAACAAAGAATGTATTTTCCAAGCGAACGAAAATTCGCTTTATGTAAAAGAAACCTCTAACCGCTAATCGGCAGAGGCTTCTCATTTATCCTAAATAATCCAATTTCTTACCACTACGGTATACTTCATCAATTGTAGCACCGCCTAAGCACTCATCTCCATCATAGAACACAACTGCTTGTCCTGGTGTAATTGCACGAATTGGCTCATCACAAAGAATACGAACTGTATTTTCATCAACGATTTGAACCGTTACTTTATTGTCTTCTTGACGATAACGGAATTTCGCCGTGCACTTAAATTCTGTTTCTTTTACTTTGTTACTTACCCATCCTACATTCGTAGCAATAACTTCATCACCATATAGAAGTTCGTTATGGAATCCTTGATCAACATATAAAATGTTTTCTTTCAAGTTTTTCCCAACAGCAAACCACGGATCACCGTTACCACCAATTCCAAGTCCATGACGTTGTCCAATTGTATAGTACATTAAACCGTCATGCTTTCCTTTCACTTCACCAGATAATGTTTGCATTACACCTGGTTGCGCTGGTAAGTAGTTACTTAAGAAATCTTTAAAGTTACGCTCACCAATGAAGCAAATACCTGTACTATCTTTTTTCGCCGCTGTCGCTAAGCCAGCTTCTTTCGCCATTTCACGAATTTGCGGTTTCTTTAATTCACCTAACGGGAACATTGTTTTTGATAATTGCTCTTGGCTTAATTGATTTAAGAAGTATGTTTGATCTTTATTGTCATCAACGCCGCGAAGCATTTTATATTCGCCGTCCATATAAGCAACGCGTGCATAATGGCCTGTTGCTACATAATCAGCACCAAGCGCAATTGCATGCTCTAAAAATGCTTTAAATTTAATTTCTTTATTACACATTACATCTGGATTTGGTGTACGACCAGCTCGGTACTCATCTAAGAAGTACGTAAATACTTTATCCCAGTATTGTTTTTCAAAGTTTACTGCATAATACGGAATACCGATTTGGTTACACACTTCAATTACATCATTGTAATCTTCAGTTGCTGTGCAGACACCATTCTCATCTGTATCATCCCAGTTTTTCATAAAAATTCCGATTACATCATAACCTTGCTCTTTTAATAAAAGTGCTGCTACAGATGAATCGACGCCACCGGACATTCCGATGACAACGCGTGTTTCGTGAGGTAGTTTGTTCATCATGTCACCTCCCATGCTAATTTTGTGTTAATCGCTTCACGATTTTCACTGTTTCGTACGCCGCTTTTTCAATTTGCTCTTTCGTATTTCCAAGCCCAAAACTAAAGCGTACGGATGAACGTATTTGATCGGAGTCTTTTCCAAACATCGCTACTAATACATGTGATGGATCAATCGAACCAGCTGTACAAGCAGAACCACTTGATACTGCAATGCCAGCTAGGTCTAAGTTCACAAGAAACGGTTCAATGTTCATTCCTGTAAAACTTACATTAAGCACATGCGGTAAGCGATGTTCTAAGTTTCCGTTTACCTCGAAAGTAATGCCTTCATTTTTGAAGACAGATACCATTATATCTTTAAACTCTTCATATTGGGCATTTTTTTGCTCACGAGTTTTTTCAGCAATAAGAATTGCATGCTGAAGCCCAGCAATACTAGGCACATTTTCCGTACCAGCACGGCGTTTTCTTTCTTGCTCTCCGCCTATTAATAACGGCTCAAATTTCACATTTGCACCAGCGTATAAGAACCCTACACCTTTTGGTCCGTTAATTTTATGGGCTGAAATGGATAATAAATCAATACCAAACTCTTTCACATCAATTTCTACCAAACCATAAGCTTGTACCGCATCTGTATGGAAATAAGCTTGATGCTCCTTTAGTAGCTTTCCTATTTCTACAATTGGTTGCATTGTCCCTACTTCATTATTCCCAAACATAACAGATACAAGAATCGTCTCTTCGGTTAATGCCTTTTGTATGTCAGAAACTTGAATGCGCCCTGTTTCATCGACAGGTAAATATGTCACTTCAAACCCTTCACGCTCTAACAATTCGCACGTATGCAAAATCGCATGATGTTCAATTTGCGTCGTTATAATGTGATTACCTTTATGACGGTTCGCACGTGCTACACCTATAAGCGCTAAATTATCAGCTTCTGTACCACCGCTCGTAAATATAATTTCATTCGGATTCGCATGAATACTGCGTGCACACACTCGTCTCGCCTCATCTACTGTGTGACGAGTTTGACGTCCATAAAAGTGAATACTAGACGGGTTCCCGAATATTTCTGTCATATATGGAATCATCTTTCCGACCACTTCTGGGTGAGTCGGAGATGTCGCAGCATGATCTAAGTAAATGCGTTCCATTAAATCTCCTTCTTTCCAAATCGTTTCACAAGGAATTAAATGTAAAACATATAGCCTCCGTGATTTTCTTCCTCATAACGTACTAAATCTTCTAACGTTGTACTATCTAACACTTCTTGCACCGCATCACGAACACGCATCCATAACTGGCGCTGTGCTGGCTCTTCTTCTTCTATCATTTCTACAACACTAATCGGTCCCTCTAATACACGGATCACATCCCCAGCTGTAATGTTAGCTGGTTGATCAGATAATACATATCCGCCATATGCACCTCGCGTACTCTTCACTAGACGAGCGTTACGAAGTGGTGAAATTAATTGCTCTAAGTAATGCTCCGATAAGTCATGCGCCTGCGCAATTGATTTTAATGAAATCGGACCTTCACCAAACTTTTTTGCAAGATCGATCATAATTGTTAAGCCATAGCGGCCCTTTGTTGAAATCTTCATCTATTTTGCACCTCTTTTCAAATTTTCACTTCTATTGGTTATATCTTATTTATAAAAAGAACACAATTTAAAATCCTATGAAATTATAGCATAATATAGTATTATAAGAAATTTCAACTTGTGTATCAAAATGATAACATAAAATCACATTGAAAAACTCGGGAATTATTACAATTGAAAGAAAAATGAAAATATTCATCTTCATTTTTCCCATAAAACAGCATACTATTTCAAATTCCGTAGAAAAAAATGATACGATAGAACGAGATTATATGTTAAGGGAGACGGTCTAAATGAAACAACCACTCGCACATCGAATGCGCCCTACAAATATTCAAGAAATTATTGGGCAACAGCATTTAGTTGGTGAAGGAAAGATTTTATGGCGAATGGTCCAAGCAAATCATTTTCAATCTATGATTTTATACGGTCCTCCAGGTACAGGAAAAACATCCATTGCCAGTGCAATTGCAGGAAGTACCGGTACCCCGTTTCGTCTATTAAACGCTGTTACTCACAATAAAAAAGATATGGAAGTTGTCGTACAAGAAGCGAAGATGCATCGACACCTCGTTTTAATTTTAGATGAAGTTCACCGTCTAGATAAAGCAAAGCAAGACTTTCTATTACCTCATTTAGAAAGCGGACTTCTTACTTTAATTGGTGCAACGACAAGTAATCCATTCCATGCAATAAACTCCGCTATTCGAAGCAGATGTCAAATTTTCGAATTACACGCACTAACAGAAGATGATATTTTAATTGGGTTAAAAAGAGCTTTAGAAGATAAAGAAAAAGGCCTTGGAGAATATGCTTTAACGATAACAGATGAAGCACTACATCACTTTACAAACGCCTCTGGTGGTGATATGCGTTCCGCTTATAACGCACTTGAGCTTGCTGTATTATCCAGCTTTACTACAGACGATCAAGCGGCTGAAATCACACTCGAGATTGCAGAAGAATGCTTACAAAAGAAGAGCTTCGTTCACGACAAAGGCGGCGATGCTCATTATGACGTATTATCAGCATTTCAAAAATCAGTGCGCGGAAGTGATGTAAATGCAGCGCTCCATTATTTAGCACGCCTTATTGAAGCAGGTGATTTACAAAGTATTGGCAGACGCCTTCTTATTATGGCTTATGAAGATATTGGACTTGCTAGCCCACAAGCTGGACCGCGTACACTAGCTGCAATTGAATCAGCTGAACGAGTCGGATTCCCAGAAGCACGCATCCCACTTGCAAATGCCGTTATCGAGCTATGCTTATCACCAAAATCAAATTCAGCTTATAAAGCACTGGATGCTGCACTACATGATTTACGTAACGATCAAACAGGTGATATTCCAAGCCATTTAAAAGATAGTCATTACAAAGGCGCAGAATCACTTGGAAGAGGCATTGGATATTTATATCCACACGACCATCCAAACGGCTGGGTAAGGCAACAATACTTACCTCATAAAATAAAAAACAAGCAATATTATAAACCGAAAACGACAGGAAAATTTGAGCAAGCACTTTCTACTGTTTATGAAAGATTACAAACTTCGAATAAAACGAAAAATAAAGGGTAACATAAACGAAAACGTCACCATTATGGAGGCTTCGCTTATGAAAACACGTCAAGATGCATGGACAAAAGAAGATGATCTCCTTTTAGCAGAAACTGTTTTACGACATATTCGCAGCGGAAGTACACAAATAAAAGCATTTGATGAAGTCGGCGATGCGTTGAACCGCACTTCAGCAGCTTGTGGCTTTAGATGGAATGCTGAAGTACGAGCGAATTACGAAGATGCAGTGCAGATTGCAAAAAAACAACGTAAAGAATTAAAACGTTCTGAAGCTAAAATAGAAAAAGATCAGTTCACGAAAACGAAACAACTCGTAATCGATGCTGAGTTTTCAGAAGATATTACGCCAAGTAAACAGGAACTTACAATGCAAAATGTCATCTCATTTTTGCAAAACATGGAACATAATAACCCTTCAATCGCAAAGTTGCAAACTGAAAATGATGTATTACAAAATCAGCTCACTTCCCTACAAAAAACGAATAATGAACTTGAAGCAAAATTAGCGGTACTCACAAAAAAACAACAAGCAATCGAAGAAGATTACGCGATGCTTGTTAGAATTATGGATCGTGCTCGAAAACTTGTTTCAGTCGAAGAGCAAGAAGATCAAATTGCCCCGATTTTCAAAACCGATCAAAACGGGAATTTAGATATTATTTATTCTGCAGAGAATTAAAAACAAGGATGTCACTTAGTTAAAAAAGTGACATCCTTGTTTGTTTTCGGTGAACCA
The DNA here is from genome assembly GCF_038006965.1 of Bacillus sp. FSL K6-1338. NCBI lineage: Bacteria > Bacillati > Bacillota > Bacilli > Caryophanales > Bacillaceae > Bacillus > Bacillus sp. FSL K6-1338. Next base: position 4,228,151 of record NZ_JBBOWI010000001.1, read on the forward strand.
TATATATCGGCAATTGAAATTATATCAACGATTTTTCAAATATATCTATCGTAACTTGCAATATATCAACGATTTTTCAAATATATCTATCACAACTTGCAATATATCAACGATTCGACAAAGGATATCGATTTAACGACAAAGATTGACAATAACATTCCTCCCTGTCATACAAAGAAACGCCCAAAATAGATTGGGTAAATATAATCATTACTTACTAGCCTTGCTCACATTTGAACTAGTAGTAATGCAAATATTTTTATTTCTTTAATACATATAAAAAAGCATATATCCAAAATGGATATATGCTTTCACTTTATTCTTGCCCCACACGTTTCACTTCTACGTTTTTAATACGTTCACGTACAACGTGACTTGCCATAATTAAGCCTGCCACAGATGGTACGAATGCATTTGATGAAGGTGGTAATTTCGCTTTACGAATTTTTGCATTTTCGTCTGGTACGATCTCTTTACGTACTTCTTCACGAATTACGATTGGATTCTCGTCAGAGAAGACAACTTTTACACCTTTTTTAATACCCTCTTTACGAAGCTTCGTACGAATTACTTTCGCAATTGGATCTGTATGTGTTTTAGAGATATCCGCAATACGGAAACGAGTTGGGTCCATTTTATTTGCTGCACCCATACATGAGATAATTTTAATTTTACGACGTAAACATTGTTTAATTAAATGGATTTTGAACGTAATTGTATCAGATGCATCCACTACGAAATCTAAACCGTGTTTAAAGAACTCTTCATATGTTTCATCTGTATAAAACATTTCTAGTCCAATTACTTCACATTCCGGATTAATGTCTGCAATACGCTCTTTCATTAATTCTACTTTTGAACGTCCTACAGTAGATACTAAAGCATGAATTTGACGGTTTACGTTTGTAATATCTACAACGTCTTTATCAACTAATACGAGACGTCCTACGCCAGAACGTGCTAACGCTTCTGCCGAAAATGACCCTACGCCACCAATTCCTAAAATACCGACTGTACTATTTTTTAATATTTCAAGTCCTTCTTTACCGAAGGCTAATTCATTACGTGAAAATTGATGTAACATTCAGCTCTACACTCCTATTACAAAAATGGTCTACCATGTATTCTAGCGTTTTTCCGACTATTTGTATAGAAAAAGTTATAGAATTCCTAAAAATACATATTTCGAAAATGAAAACATAGTGTACACCGGACTTTTTAAACTTCCCTTTCAATACATGTTTAAAAAGGAGGATTCAGAGGGACGAGCAGCTCGAGGCGCTTATGCCAGGAGGAGCGCAGTGTAGCTTTAACTACTCGAGCACCGGACTAGCATAAGCAACGACGAGATGCGACCTCCATCTGAACCGGACTTTTTTAAACTTCCTCTCAAAAAAAGTCTAGACGGTTATAGTATAACCATCTAGACCCTATTCTTACTTCTCTTCTTTCAAGCTTAATTTTAAGTTCAATTCTTCAAGCTGTGCTTCTGCAACTGGGCTTGGAGCTTCTGTTAATAAGCAGCTTGCGCTTGCTGTTTTCGGGAATGCAATTGTATCACGAAGGTTCGTACGGCCTGCAAGTAACATAACAAGACGGTCTAAACCTAATGCGATTCCGCCGTGTGGTGGTGTACCGTATTCGAATGCTTCTAATAAGAATCCGAATTGCTCTTGCGCTTCTTCTTGTGAGAATCCAAGTGCTTTGAACATTTTTTCTTGTACGTCACGCTCGTAAATACGAAGTGATCCGCCACCAAGCTCATAACCGTTTAATACAAGGTCATATGCTTGTGCACGTGCTTTTTCTGGTGCTGTTTCTAGTAGCTCAACATCTTCACGGAATGGCATTGTGAATGGGTGGTGAGCTGCGAAGTAACGATCTGCATCTTCATCGTACTCAAGAAGTGGCCAATCAGTTACCCATAGGAAGTTAAATTTACTTTCGTCAATTAACTCAAGCTCTTTACCTAGACGTAAACGAAGTGCGCCTAAGCTATCTGCAACAACGCTCTTCTTATCTGCTACAAATAGTAATAAGTCGCCAGCAGTAGCTTCTAATGTAGTCATTAACACGTTTGCATCTTCTTCACCGAAGAATTTCGCAATCGGTCCTTTTAGGCCGTCTTCTTCAACTTTAAGCCAAGCTAGACCTTTTGCACCGTATACTTTCACAAATTCAGTTAATGCATCGATGTCTTTACGAGAGTATTTACTTGCAGCACCTTTTGCATTAATTGCTTTTACTTGTCCGCCGCTTTCTACAGCACTTGTAAACACTTTAAATCCACAACCTGCTGCAAACTCAGATAAGTCTGTTAGTTCCATTTCAAAGCGTGTATCTGGCTTATCAGAACCGTAGCGAGCCATTGCATCAGCATATTTCATACGAGGGAATGGTGCACTAACTTCTACACCTTTTGCATCCTTCATAACTTTCGTCATCATACGCTCCATCATATCTAAAATTTCATCTTGTGTTAAGAATGAAGCTTCGATATCGATTTGCGTGAATTCTGGTTGACGATCCGCACGTAAATCTTCGTCACGGAAACAACGTGCTACTTGATAGTAACGCTCAAATCCGCCGACCATAAGAAGCTGTTTAAATAACTGTGGTGACTGTGGTAATGCATAGAATTCACCATCATGTACACGACTTGGTACTAAATAGTCACGAGCTCCTTCTGGCGTGCTTTTCGTTAAAATTGGTGTTTCGACTTCTAAAAACTCTTCTGTATCTAAGAAATTACGAATTGTTTTTGTTACGTCGTGACGCATTTTGAATGTGTTGAACATTACAGGACGACGTAAGTCTAAATAACGATATTTTAAACGCACATCTTCTGATGCATCTGTATCATCAGCAATGATAATTGGCGTTGTTTTCGCTGCATTTAGTACATTTACTTTTGTTGCTTGTACTTCAATACGACCAGTTGCCATATTGTCATTAATTGCGCCTTCACCACGTTCAACAACTGTACCTTCTACGTGTAATACGTATTCACTACGAATTGTTTCTGCTACTTCTAACGCTTCTTTTGATGTTTCTGGGTTAAATACAACTTGTACGATACCTGTGCGGTCACGTAAATCGATAAAGATTAATCCACCTAAGTCACGGCGTTTTTGTACCCAACCTTTTAATTGAACTGTTTGTCCAACAGCTTCTACTGTTACTTTTCCACATGCATGTGTTCTTTCAGCCACTGTAAGTTCCCCCTATATTAATTTCTCTGCTACGTATGAAGCAAATACATCTAACGCTACTTCTTCTTGTTCACCTGTTGCCATATCTTTTAAGTTAATGATACCTTTATCCAGCTCATCTTCTCCTAATACAGCTACAAATTTCGCCTTTAGACGATCTGCTGATTTAAATTGTGCTTTCATTTTGCGATCTAAATAATCTTTTTCAACTGACAATCCAGCTTTACGAAGATTGAACGCAACTTTTGCAGCATGGTCTTTCGCTTTTTCACCGAGCGCTACAACGTAACAATCAATGCTATGTTCAAGTGGTAATTCAATATTTTCAGCTTTTAGCGCCATAATTAAACGTTCAATACTCATTGCAAAACCGATACCTGGCATTTCTGGTCCACCGATTTCTTGTACAAGTCCGTTATAACGGCCACCACCGCTTAATGTAGTGATCGCACCGAAACCTTCTGCCTCACTCATAATTTCAAAAACAGTGTGTTGATAGTAGTCTAAACCACGTACTAAGTTCGGATCTTTTTCAAATGGAACATCCATCATCGTTAATAGTTCTTGAACTTTGTCGTAGTATACTGCTGAATCTTCGTTTAAGTATTCTGTAATAGATGGTGCTGTTCCCATTAATTCATGGTTACGGTCTTTCTTACAGTCTAAAATTCGAAGTGGGTTCTTTTCTAAGCGAGATTGACAGTCAGAGCAGAATTCGCCGATACGTGGCTCAAAGTGTGCGATTAATGCATCACGGTGTGCTTGACGGCTCGCTGCATCACCTAAACTGTTTAATACAACTTTAATATTTTTTAAGCCCATGCCGCGGTAAAATTCAACAGCAAGTGCAATTACTTCTGCATCAATTGCAGGATCATTACTGCCGATTGCTTCGATACCGAATTGTACGAATTGACGATAGCGACCTGCTTGTGGTCTTTCATAACGGAACATTTGACCGATATAGTATAATTTCGTTGGTTGTGTTGCATCACCAAACATTTTATTTTCAACGTAAGAACGTACAACAGGTGCAGTACCTTCTGGACGTAATGTTAAGCTGCGCTCTCCACGATCTTGGAATGAGTACATTTCTTTTTGTACGATATCTGTCGTATCACCAACACCACGTAAAAATAGCTCCGTGTGCTCAAAAATTGGTGTACGAATTTCTTTATAATTGTAACGACGGCAAATTTCGCGTGCTTGCCCTTCGATATACTGCCATAACTCAACAGTGCCTGGAAGAATATCTTGCGTTCCGCGTGGGATTTGAATAGACATATTCAGTTCCTCCTCAAATTGTTTTAATCTTAATAAAAATAAAAAAACTCCCGCCTCTACTGTTTAAACAGTAGGGACGAGAGTATTATACCCGTGGTGCCACCCTAATTGAAGCACGTATGCTTCCACTTTTTTAATAACGCTTAAATATGCGTTCATCCCTACTAAGCATATATGCCGTTCAAGTTGAAACCTCTAGAGTGTCATTCAATCAGTCATCATGCAGAAATGTTTTCAGCCTAAGACATTCCTTCTCTTTCCATGTGTGTCTCATTTACTCTTCTCTATCAACGGTTATATTCATATGTAAATATAAAATTACTATACGTTTGTTAAGTAGGATTGTCAAGTGCTCTAAGAACGTTCAATCTGCTTCTTTAGACGCTTTACATCTTGAAGAGAAATCCCAAACTCGGAAGCAAGCTCCATTGAAGTATTGTTTTGCTCTTTTGAAATAAAATCATGAAAATTCACGTTAAATAGTTGATTTGCACCATTTGTAACAGAATGCCCTTTTTCATTCATGCGCATACGTATATCCCTCACATTCAATATGGATGTTTTACTTTTTATTGTTCCATATTGATGAGAGAGTTATACATAACCGAAACTGCTATTGATTCCAAATAAACATTAGTATTCGATTTATAACAATAACAATAGCCAGTCCACTTGCTAGCATATGATGCTTCAAATGATATAATGCTGCAACACCTACTCCAAATACGATAATTTCTAATAATACATGTAATATACCTTTTACTTCCCATTCTGCATGTGGAGCTCCAAATAACCCCCAAATGGCAGCAACAACAATCGGAATAATAATAGCAAGTGTAATTTTTATAGCTGTTGTTGTTCCTACTCGAAACCCCCAGTATCCAACAATCCCAAGAATACATAACTCTAGCATAAAACGTAAAGCTATATTAAATTCTTGAAGCATACTACACCTTCTTTTCCTTTTATTCCCCTTCAAATTAATCGTATGATAAATGAACAAAACATACAACAATGTATAAAAAAGAGAGGATTATATAACCCTCTCTTTTTTATCAACACTATTTACTGTCTACAATTAAGGTCACCGGACCATCATTGATTAAAGAAACGTCCATCATTGCTCCGAATTTCCCTGTTTCTACATGCAATCCTTGTTTACGAACTTCTTCATTAAAGAAATCGTATAAACGCTCTGCATAGTCAGGTTTCGCAGCATCCATAAAGTTTGGACGTCTCCCCTTGCGACAATCTCCGTATAATGTGAATTGCGAAATAGATAGAACTTGTCCTTCTACATCAAGTACAGAATGATTCATCTTTCCGCTCTCATCTTCAAAAATACGTAAGTTTGAAATTTTTTCCGCAATGTAAGTTGCATCTTTTTCTGTATCTTCGTGCGTAATGCCAACTAGTAATGTTAAACCGAACGGAATTTGTCCTACGATCTCACCGTCTACCGTGACAGACGCTTTCTTTGATCGTTGTAAAACAACTCTCATCTTTCTACACTCCCTATTAATGCATCATGCGTCGTACTGCATAAATTTCCGGAACACGTTTAATGCGTTCTACTACTTTTTTCAAATGTTGTAAGTTACGAATTGAGATTGACATATTAATTGTCGCCATCTTATTACGGTCACTTCTACCAGAAACAGCTGAAATGTACGTTTTCGTCTCTGTAACAGCTTGCAGTACTTCATTTAATAAACCACGGCGATCGTAACCTGAAATTTCAATATCAACGTTATACTCAATTTCTTTTTCAGGGCTACCTTCCCACTCTACTTCTAATAATCTTTCTACAGCTTCTTCTGTATGAACATTTACACAATCACGGCGGTGAATCGATACACCTCGGCCTTTTGTAATATATCCAACGATATCATCGCCCGGAACTGGGTTACAGCATTTCGATAAACGGATTAATAAATTATCAGCACCGCTTACCTTTACACCAGAATCCCATTTTCGAATTTTCATCGGTTTACGAACTTCTTTAACTTCAACAATCTCTTCTTCTTCGCGTTGTTTGCGGAACTTGTCCGTGAGTCGCGTAACAATTTGCGAAGCTGTAATTCCGCTATATCCAACTGCTGCAAACATATCTTCTTCATTTGCAAAGTTAAATTTCTCAGCGACGCGTTTTAAGTTATCAGACGCTAATACTTCTTTCATCTCATACTCTAGACCACGTACTTCCTTTTCAACAAGTTCACGGCCTTTTTCAATATTTTCGTCTCTACGTTGTTTCTTAAAGAATTGACGAATTTTATTTTTTGCATGAGATGTTTGAGCAAGTTTTACCCAATCTTGACTTGGGCCATAGGAATGTTTCGACGTTAAAATTTCAATGATGTCGCCTGTTTTTAATTTATAATCCAGCGTCACCATTTTACCGTTTACTTTTGCACCAATTGTTTTATTCCCAATTTCCGAATGGACACGATACGCGAAATCAATCGGAACCGATCCAAGTGGTAATTCCATTACATCGCCTTTCGGTGTAAAGACGAATACCATGTCAGAGAATAAATCAATTTTTAATGACTCCATAAATTCTTCTGCATTAGAAGCTTCATTTTGCCATTCTAATATTTGACGGAACCATGTGAGTTTCTTCTCTAGTGTACCTGTTGTTTCTGCTGTTTTTCCTTCTTTATACGCCCAGTGTGCCGCGATCCCGAATTCTGCAATTTCGTGCATTTCTTTCGTACGAATTTGCACTTCAAGTGGGTCACCTTTCGGTCCAATTACGGTCGTATGAAGAGATTGATATAGATTTGCTTTTGGCATTGCAATATAATCTTTAAAACGACCTGGCATCGGCTTCCAGCACGTATGAATAATTCCAAGCACCGCATAACAATCTTTAATACTATTTACAACAACACGTACAGCTAATAAATCGTAAATTTCATTGAACTGCTTATTTTGCAGTGCCATTTTACGATAAATACTGTAAATATGTTTCGGTCTTCCAGAAATCTCAGGTTGAATTGCAACTTCTTTTAATTTCTCACGAATACCAGTCATTACTTCGTCTAAATATTCTTCACGTTCTGCACGTTTACGCTTCATTAAATTTACAATACGATAATATTGCTGTGGATTTAAATAGCGAAGTGACGTATCCTCTAGCTCCCATTTAATAGTACTAATTCCGAGTCTATGTGCTAAAGGTGCAAAGATTTCTAACGTTTCATTCGCTATGCGACGCTGCTTCTCTTGAGGCAAATGTTTCAATGTACGCATGTTATGAAGACGATCAGCTAGTTTAATTAAAATAACTCTAATATCTTGAGCCATTGCAATAAACATTTTGCGATGGTTTTCTGCTTGTTGTTGTTCGTGAGATTTATATTTGATTTTCCCAAGCTTTGTAACACCATCAACAAGCATAGCAATTTCTTTGTTAAATTCCCGTTCAATATCTTCTAACGTAATCTCTGTATCTTCCACTACATCATGTAAGAAACCTGCTGATACCGTAGCTGGATCCATGTGTAAATCAACTAAAATACCTGCAACTTGAATCGGATGAATAATATACGGTTCACCCGATTTTCTATATTGTTCGCTATGCGCATCACGTGCATATTCATAGGCACGTGCCACTAGCTCAATATCTTCATCCGCTAAATATTGACTTGCTTTCTCGAGTACCTGTTCAGCTGTTAGTACCTGCTCATTTGCCATCGAATCACCTTTTATTGAAAATTGACTTTATCTTTATTTAATAGAATAAATTATATTCTATCATTATAACCCAATGATTGTGAATTGTGAAAAGGAAAAGATTTTACTGACATTTCACCATGATTTTTTGTTCAATTATACAAAAGTACCCGCTCCTCTCCAAGAGATTCACGGGTACTTTTTATCACCGTAGTTTTACCTATATAGTGATTAGTATTTTTCTAATACTAATACATCGTAACCATCTAACATTTTACGACCATCTAAGTAAGTAAGCTCTACTAAGAATGCAATTCCTGCTACAACTCCGCCTAGCTCTTCAACTAACTTAATTGTCGCTTCGATTGTTCCACCTGTAGCTAATAGATCATCTGTAATTAATACGCGTTGACCTGGCTTAATTGCATCTTTATGGATTGTTAAAACATCTTTACCATATTCTTTACCGTAGTCAACTGTAATTACTTCACGTGGTAATTTCCCTAATTTACGAACTGGTGCAAATCCTACTTCTAACGCATAAGAAACTGGGCAACCGATAATGAAACCACGAGCTTCTGGTCCTACTACAACATCGATATCTCTTTCTTTTGCGTACTCAACGATTGCATCTGTTGCTGCTTTGTATGCTTTACCGTCATTCATTAAAGGTGTAATGTCTTTGAACACAATACCTTCTTTCGGATAATCCGGTACAATTGCGATATGTTGCTTGAAATCCATATTTCTGAATCCTCCTCAGATCTAAAAGGTTTGTAAATACAAATCCTTTACCCTAACTGTTCTACTTCTTTATGATTACGAATCGTTTCAAACCATGTATATAGTTGCTGATATGTGCTATAAACCAATTCTTTTTCTAATTGTAAGTGGTTCATTTTCTCACGATATGTGTTCGATTCAATTAAATCACGCTTTTGTTTTTTGTCTGCCATAAAAATGACGCCATCTTTTATTGTAACAAATTCTAACTCAAAAAACACCTGTGTCATGAAATTTACTGTATCTTTTGACCAACCTTTATGACGACATAGTTGTTCTCCATATTGTCTTAAAGAAAATGGTGTTTTTTGGTTTAAGAAAGAATAGTACCATTTAAAATGTTCTCTCGTAGGAACTGTACTAAATAAATGGTTATTCTCTTGATAAAACAGCGTATAAATTCGCGCTGGGAATCCTACTTTAAATAACTCACGTAATTCATCTGTTCCTTTTGGCAAATCGAGTAACACGATGTATTGATCATCTAAATGCGTTACTTCTGACGCATGCATAAGCTTTTCTTTATAGTCCTCTAAAGAAAATTTATTCAATACCTCTTCAGAAAAATACACCATTGTTATTTTTTCTTTCGGAAGTTCTGCTAAATTTGCTTCTGCATTACGCATACTACGCCAATCAAATAATTGCCACGCCTCTACAGCAATATCTTGTACCATTAGTTGTGGCTTCTTAAAATTATTCCATTCATTGATGGATGCTTCCCCTATTACAGATACCTTTGCAACTGGAGAGATTTCTTTCGCATATGCACCGAAACCGAATCCAATTGTATCCAGTGTTGCTTGTCCATCACGAAGAGCCATTTTTAAATGAGAGCCATCTGATCCGATTGCGCGAATACTTTCTAACTCTGCATCTTTCACTGCAATACGTGGTTTCGGATTTCCAATACCAAACGGTGCTAGTTTTTGCATATCTTCAATTGCCGCTAGCGTTACATCCTCTACTTTGCAAAAAACATCAACTGCTGTAATTGGAATAAAATCTTCTTCTGTTAAAATTGCATCTGCTTGTTCATTTAAGCGGCGACGTAATTCATCTACATCATTCATATGTAGCGTCATTCCCGCTGCCATCGGATGCCCTCCGAAGTGTGGCAATAACTCTCTACAATCTGATAAGTTTGCAAACAAATCAAATCCTGCAATACTACGCGCTGAGCCTTTTGCTGTTTCTTTAATAGGATCAATGCTTAATACAATCGTCGGACGATAAAAACGTTCAACTAATTTAGAAGCAACAATTCCAATTACCCCTGGGTTCCAGCCTTCTTTTGCAAGTACTAATACTTTGTTTTCTTCTGGTGGGAAGTTATTTTCAACTTCAGCGATAGCCTCTTCTGTAATTTGCTTTACAATATCTTTTCGCAGTTTGTTCAGCTCATCAATTTCTTCGGCCAACTCTTTCGCTTCCTCTGGATCATCTGATAATAAAAGGTGTACAGCCGGCGCTGCATCTTCTAAACGTCCGACCGCATTAATACGCGGTGCGAGTGAGAAGCCAATACTCTCTTCTGTAATTTCACTTTGCGAAACGTTAGCAACTTTAAATAGCGCCTTTAGTCCGATATTTTTCGTCATACGCATATGTTTTAAACCGCGTTTCACTAGCAACCTATTTTCACCATGAAGTGATACTAAATCGGCTACTGTACCGATTACTGCAATCTCTAATAAATGTTCTGGTACACGGCCTAATAGTGCATGCGCAACTTTAAACGCAACACCTACACCAGCTAAATAGTGAAACGGATATACACCGCCATCTAATTTCGGATGTATAATCGCAAGTGCTTCTGGCAATTCTGGCGGTGGCTCATGGTGATCTGTAATAATTAGATCTATTCCAAGCTCCTTTGCTACATTCGCTTCATGTACTGCTGCGATGCCAGTGTCGACAGTAATAATCAGTGAGAACCCTGCGCTATGCGCCCAACGAAACGCTTCTTCGTTCGGTCCATACCCTTCTGTAAAACGATTTGGAATGTAAAATTCTACTTCTGCACCTAATTCTTGAAGAGCAAGATATAAAACCGTCGTACTACTTACTCCGTCCGCATCGTAATCACCAAATATTAATATTTGCTCTCCATTTTGAATCGCCTTATTTACACGTTCTACCGTTCTATCCATTCCTTCTAATAAAAATGGATCATGAAATTCTTGATTTTCTGTATTTAAAAAATCTAAAATCTTATCTTCTGTATCTAGCCCTCTACCGAGGAATAATGAAACGACAAGTGGCGATAACTGTAATTTACTTGCTAATTCACTCACTCGCTCGTCATTATATTCTTTTTCTTTCCAACGCGTCTTCGGTTGTAACACGAAATCACCCCTTAACCTGTTTATTATACAAGACAGATTAAGGGGTGACAATATAATGCAAACTACGATGCAATATCTATATACAAAAATGTTAATGATGTTTAATTTGGAGAATACGGATTTATATGTACGAATACATTTTGTACATTCTCTTGTTTCATAAGTATTTCTTTCACATGTTTTCCAATGCGGTGTCCTTCTTCTACAGTAATGTGTGGATCTACAGACACTTTAATATCGACAATAACATAATGACCATGCTCCCGTGCATATAAAGAACCAATTTTTTTCACACCATCTACTTGAAGAACTGCTTCTCTAAGCGGAATAACATCCTCCTCATGAAGAACATGGTCAAGTGTTGCATGAATTGCTTCCGCTCCAATGCTCCATGCCATTTTTACAACAAGAAGTGAAACAGCTAATCCTGCAATCGGATCAGCGTATACAAGCCAGTCTACACCAAGCTTACCACCGATTATAGCTGCACAAATACCGATTAAAGCTGCAATTGAAGAAAATACATCCGAACGGTGCTCATATGCATTTGCAATAATTGCATCACTATTTACCCTCTTCCCTAATCGGAATTTATATTGGAACATTCCTTCTTTCACGATAATCGAAAGAACAACAGCAAAAATCGTAATTCCTTTCGGTGGTTCTAGTTCCTGCGAAAAAGCTTTTATAGACGAAATCGCTATCTCGAGTCCCACAATAAATAATAATACCGCAACAATAATCGCTGAAATCGATTCCGCTTTACCATGACCATACGGATGATCTTCATCAGGTGGCTGCTTTGCCGCTCGCAATCCAAAAAGTACAGCTAGCGAACCAATTACATCTGATGCAGAATGCACCGCATCTGCTAACAGTGCTTTACTGTTCCCAATATAACCAATTACCGCCTTTACAATTGCTAATATAATATTACCAACGATCCCGACAATAGCACCAAACTCGGCCTGTTTAAAACGTTCATCTTTTTCCATAATTAAAATCCCTTCTTTTCTTAACCTATCATTTTATTTTAACAAAAACAGCGATAAAACCACCACTTTCTTCCATATTATTCCCGTTAAAAAGTTGCTATCTTATTGTATCCACAAACGAAAAAAGAGATGCCTCATAAAGAGACATCATCTTTTCTATACTTGCGGTTCAGATTCTACTTTCTCAACCTTCTTCTTGTTTTTACCTCTTTTCAAACGACGGTTTTCAAGCATTAACCAAATTTGAGAAGCAACGAAAACAGAAGAGTACGTACCTACAATTAATCCAACAAGTAACGCAAACGAGAAGTTACGTAATGACTCACTACCGAAGATAAGCAGTGCAATTACTGGGAATAACACTGTTAATACTGTGTTAATCGAACGACCAAGCGTTTGGCGAATACTTGCATTTACGATTTCTTCTAAGTCTTTTATATCGCGAACTCGTTTTTTCTGTTTGTATAATTCACGGTTTCTATCAAATGTAACAATCGAGTCATTAATAGAATAACCGATGATTGTTAGTACTGCAGCGATAAACGTTAAGTCTACCTCCAATTGGAAAATACTAAACATAACAACCATAACGAATGCGTCATGTAGTAACGCAAGCACTGCAGATAACGCATACGTAAATCGGAATCGAATACTTACGTATAAAATGATAACTGCAGAAGCAATTAGTACAGCGATAAATGCATTTCGTGCAATCTCTTTACCGATTGTCGGTGAAACTGTACTTATGTTTGGATCCGTACCATATTTATCATGGAAGAATGTTTTTGTTTTCGCAATTTCATCTTTTGATAAAACACCTAATGTACGAACTGCGAAACCTTTATTGTCATCCCCAGTCGGTACAATATTTTCTTCCTTCACATCAATGTTCAACTCTTTAAAATCTTTATGAACATCAGCCACAGTAACTGCTTGTTTTGATTGCAAGTCAATACGTGTACCACTTGCAAAGTCAATACCAAGATTCAATTTGAAAATTGGTAAGATAATTGCACCCGCAATCACAACTACAATCGAGAAGATAAGGAATTTATGACCGATATTTACAAAGTTAATACGATCAAATCTCGTTGGCGGATGTACTACACCTTTTGTTAATGGAATAATATCCTTTTGTTTCACACCAAAATATCCTGGTTTTTTATCAAAGTAACGGCTCTTTACAAGTAAACCTAGTAAGAAACGAGTACCGAATACGTTCGTAATAAAACCAACTAAAATACTTACGATTAAACTTGTTGCGAATCCTTTTACAGAGCTATTACCATAAACGAATAACACACCAGCTGCTGCAAGAGTCGTAACGTTTGCATCTAGAATTGTTGCTAATGAACGATGGTTACCAGCACGAAATGCCGACATCATGGACTTACCAATTTTCAGCTCTTCTTTCAATCTCTCGTACGTAATAATATTCGCATCAACTGCGATACCTACCCCGAGCACTAACGCCGCAATACCTGGCAACGTAAGAACTGCATGCATCCAGTTAAAGACAAGTAATGTAACGAAAATGTATAGACCTAACATAATAACCGCTACAAGTCCTGGTAAACGGTAGAATACAAGCATAAATAAGAAAATAAGAGCGATACCAATCGCACTAGCGAAAATCGTTTGCTCTAACGCTTGTTGACCAAATTTCGCTCCAACAGATGTTGAATACATTTCTTTTAAATCAACAGGAAGTGCACCTGCATTTAATAAAGATGAAAGTTGTTTCGCACTTTCAACTGTGAAGTTTCCACCTACGATAGATACTTCAGCTTGGTTAAATACTTGGCTTACTGTTGCCGCTGATAAGAACTTCGGATTCGGTTTTGCAGATTCTGCTTTATACGAATCTTTTCCTTCTTCAAAGTCCAGCCAAATTACCATTAAATTCGTTGGTGGTGGCATTTTAGAAATTTTTTCAGTTACTGCACGGAATTTTTCAGCGCTTTTCAGTGTAAGACCTACGCTCGCACGGCCTTGCTCATCAAATGTTTGCTTCGCTCCGCCGCCTTTTAAATCCGTTCCATCCATAAGAAGGTTATCATCCACATCACGGAATGTTAATTTCGCTTGTGTTGATAACATTTCACGTGCTTTTTGCTGATCTTGTACACCAGCAAGCTGTACACGAATTCGATCTTGCCCTTCGATTTGAATGTTCGGCTCACTTACACCGAGAACATTGACACGATTTTCAAGAGCACCTACTGTACTTACAAGTACGTCTCGATCGATTTTATCACCTTTTTTGGCTGGTTTTACTTCATACAGAATTTCAAAACCACCGCGAAGGTCTAGTCCTAGACTAATTCCTTTTGCTATGTCTTTTCCCGCCGCACCAATTACTCCACCGATTAATAAGACGATGAGGAAAAAGGCGGCAATTCTCGTACCACGCTTTGCCATATGTACCCTCTTTCTGCTACTAACACTTTAAATAAATCTCTTACGATTCACTTTTATACGTGTGCATACGCCTAGTTAGTAGACTTCCTTTCTATAATTTTTGCTAGTTCATCACTAGCTGTATAGGTAAGCTTTTACACTACCTAGACTTTCATCGTTTATTTTCCTCTTCACTACCTCCTTTATATATAATCTTAGACATAATTATTTCCTCTTTATCAATACATATCATTATACTGCAAAAGGAAGAACAAACCAATTGCAGTCGGTTATTTATTTTCGTACTCATCAAATGACCAAAGTGGCGCTTGGTACGCTTCAACAGTTAAATATGTCATATACTCATTAGCACTTACTCTTAATACATCATTTACCAATTCATATAATCTAACATCACTGTCTATCTTTTTCCACTTTTTCACTTTGAGAAACTTCCAAATATCATCATCTGTCACTCGGTCGTAACCGAACATGTGAAACTCTTCTACTTTACTTTCTAAAACGACTTGTAACTGTCCGCGGTATGATTCTACCAAAGCCTCTTTATCTAACATCTATAACATCTCCTTCTTATTTCAGCACGAAAAAGTCGCTTTAATCCCGCTCTAATGGACAGCAATAACTACTTTCAAGAGCGCTATCATAGTTCACTCTCTTAAATGCTTGTCATTCTTGTCTCGTACGTGCATATAAATTATTGTAAATCATTCCATTGATTTTGAGAAGGTAGGAGAAGAACATGACGAGACAAAGCTTTTTAAAAGGCGCATTTATTTTAATGATAGCCGGATTTATTACAAAAATACTCGGTTTCATCAATCGTATAGTAATGGCACGTATTTTAGGTGAAGAAGGCGTTGGTCTTTATATGATGGCCGTTCCTACATTCATTTTAGCAATTACATTAACACAAATCGGTCTTCCTGTCGCAATCGCAAAATTTGTAGCAGAAGCGGAAGCTGTGAACGATAAACAAAGAGTTAAAAAAATATTAACTGTATCACTAGCTGTTACATCCGTTATTAGTATCATATTAACAATCGGAATTATGTTCCTCACACCTATTTTAGCAAAAACATTATTAACCGACGAAAGAACGTACTATCCATTAATAGCCATTTTGCCCGTCGTTCCTGTTATTGCCATTTCTTCTGTTTTGCGCGGTTACTTTCAAGGGAAACAAAATATGAAACCTAGCGCTTATGCACAAGTTCTAGAACAAGTTGTCCGCATTACCATTATCGCTATATGCATTCAATTATTTTTACCTTACGGCGTAGAATATGCTGCAGCCGGTGCTATGTTATCAGCTGTTCTCGGTGAAGTTGCATCCTTATTATTTTTACTCACGTTATTTCAGCGCGAAAAACATTTATCAATACGCTCTGGATTTTTCACTACTGTAAAGGAGAGCAAAGGAACATTTTATTCCCTTATGGATATAGCTCTTCCCACTACAGGAAGTCGTTTAATCGGCTCCGTTTCATATTTTTTTGAACCTATTGTCGTTATGCAAAGCTTAGCAATCGCTGGTGTCGCTGCTTCTGTTGCAACCCAGCAATACGGCATGTTAAACGGTTATGCATTCCCGCTCCTATCACTACCCGCCTTTATTACATACGCTCTTTCTACAGCGCTCGTCCCTTCTATTAGTGAAGCGATGGCAAAAAGACAACATAAATTAGTGGAGCACCGCTTACAACAAGCACTTCGAATTTCATTAATTACCGGGGGATGGTCTGTCGTTATATTATATGTATTCGCTTCTCCTGTTTTAACTCTTATGTACGGATCAGACAGCGCAACAGCATTCATTCAACTTCTTGCACCTTGCTTTTTATTTCATTATTTCCAAAGTCCACTGACCTCTGTTTTGCAAGCTTTAAACTTAGCAAGAGCTGCAATGATGAATACATTTATTGGCGCCACCGTGAAATTAATTGTTATTTTTGTACTAGCCTCAAGGCCAGAATTTCAAATGATGGGAGTTGCTCTCGCTATCGCTGCAAATATTGTAACAGTAACATTTCTTCACTACGCTACTGTTTTAAAAAAGATTACATTTACCATTTACGCAAAAGACTATATTTTCGGCGGACTTGCCATCGGTATCGCAGGCGCCTTCGGTTTTTATATTCATAAATATATTATTTTCTCTCATTCCCTCGGCATACAAACATTATGGGAAATCACTTTAACAACAATTGTTTATATCGTACTTCTCTTCACCTTCAAACTCATTCGAAAAGAAGAGTTAAGTCGTCTCCCTATCATTCGTAAACTTTCATTTTTGAAATAAGTTGAAACTTTAATCAGTGGGGTAATCTCCACTGATTATTAGTTAAACTAATCATTCTTACTCTTTCAAAGAATAAATCTCTAATTTTCTTTTACATCAACAAAAAATTTTCCGTTTTGAAAACTACAGTATAAAATTTGTGTCACATCGTTATAACCTAAGTTTTTTAATTTCTCAATAAGCCATTCATCTGTATGTTCAATCATTTGTAAATGACTAGATTGAATTTCTCCATCAATAATAAGAGGAAGAGTAAACTGCAATACATCCTGTTTATTTTTTTGTTTTTGAAAGACAGATAACTTCCCAGACGGTTCCAAAATAGCATATTCTACATCCCGAATATCTCCAACTCCTTGCTCCCTTAATTGCATCATTAAATCATCTATATTATAACGTTGCTTTCTCATCTTCTTTTCATCAATCTTCCCCGCGTTTACAAGAATAGCCGGCTCACCTTCTATTAAATGCCGAAAGCGTTGATACTTTAGGGAAATGACTGACAAAATAATTTGGATGCACATAAGAAAAGTCATCGGAATTAATTGATGCCAAAGTGATTTATCGGTATTTTCAATTGCTACTACAGCCATTTCTCCAAGCATAATAAATACGACTAAATCTAATACACTTAGCTCTCCTATCTCACGTTTACCCATAAGACGAAAAATAATTAAGATGATGGTATACAAAAGCATTGTCCGTCCAATTATTGATATCCATTCCATTTCTACATCTCCTTTTTTACGTATAGACTCCCCTATAAAAAAGAAACTAGTCTAACTTAGACAAAAGGAAAATATGCTTGTATTAAAAAGGGGGAATGTATAAATGGATGGAACGAAAAAATTATCCACTGCAATCGGATTCGGTATTACTACACTATTAATTCTCGCATCTCTTACTAGCATGATTATGGCTCTTTTATTAAAGTTTACGAATATAAACGAAGGGACATTAGCCGTTACTATTTTTATACTCGCTCTTTTATCTATGCTTATGTCTGGTTTTATTGCTGGCAACAAAGCACAGGGGAAAGGGTGGCTGGTAGGTCTCACAACAGGTCTCACGTTCACTATACTCGTTTTTCTAGTTAACTATTTAGGCTTTTCTCAAACTTTATCGAACTCACAATTACTTTATCAATTAGCATTAATGGGGGCGAGTACACTCGGTGGTATTTTCGGTGTAAATATGTCAAAGCAAAGTAACTAAAAAAGGCCCTGCACATTTCATGCAGGGCCTTCCACATTAGTTTTTCACAACTTCACGAATCGCATTGCGATCGAAAGTTAAGTGTGAACCACCAGATTTAATAACAATTTTCGTGTCATCTACTGATTCGATTGTACCGTGTAAGCCACCAATTGTTATGATAGCATCACCTTTTGCTAATTCGTTTTGCATTTGAGCAACTGCTTTTTGACGCTTTTGTTGCGGGCGAATTAATAAGAAATAGAAAATCGCAAACATCGCAACAATCATAACGATATTCATCATACCTGCATTCATCTTTTGTTCCTCCTTTTAAATTATGTATTAGAAGTTTTTAGCATTCGGTTTATTAAAGCCATACTGTTCAAAGAATTCTTCGCGGAAATCGCCAAGACGGTCTTCACGAATAGCTTGTCTCACCTGCTCCATTAAGTTTAACAGAAAATGAAGGTTGTGATAAGACGTTAAACGAATTCCGAACGTTTCATCACATTTCATTAAGTGACGAATGTACGCACGAGAGTAATTTTTACATGTATAGCAATCACAATTTGGATCAAGCGGACCGAAGTCTCTTGCAAATTTCGCATTTTTTACAACTAGACGACCTTCACTTGTCATACATGTACCATTTCGAGCGATACGAGTTGGAAGTACGCAGTCAAACATATCAATACCACGAATTGCACCATCGATTAATGAGTCAGGAGAACCTACTCCCATTAAGTAACGTGGCTTATTATCTGGAAGAAGTGGTGTTGTAAACTCAAGTACACGGTTCATAATATCTTTCGGCTCACCTACAGATAAACCACCTACAGCGTAACCAGGGAAGTCCATTGAAACAAGGTCTTTTGCACTTTGACGACGAAGCTCTTCGTACTCCCCGCCCTGTACAATACCGAATAAACCTTGATCTTGTGGACGTTCATGCGCTTTTAAGCAACGTTCTGCCCAACGGCTTGTACGTTCTACAGACTTCTTCATATATTCAAAAGTAGCTGGGAATGGTGGACACTCATCAAATGCCATCATAATATCTGAACCTAATGCATTTTGAATTTCCATCGCTTTTTCTGGTGATAAGAATAATTTATCTCCATTTAAGTGGTTACGGAAGTGAACGCCTTCCTCTTCAATACGACGGAAGTCACTTAAACTGAATACTTGGAAACCACCAGAGTCTGTTAAGATTGCACGATCCCAGTTCATAAATTTATGCAAGCCGCCTGCTTCACGAATAATTTCATGACCTGGACGTAGCCATAAATGATACGTATTACTTAAAATAATGCCAGAATCCATTGCTTTTAATTCTTCTGGTGACATTGTCTTAACTGTCGCAAGTGTACCAACTGGCATAAATGTTGGTGTATCAAATGAACCGTGCGGTGTATGCACACGACCTAAACGGGCACCCGTTTGTTTACATGTCTTAATAAATTCATAACGAATTGCTGTCATAACTTACTCCTTTTATTTGTTTCTCATTTTAGCGTGAGATGCAACGAACATTGCATCACCGAAGCTAAAGAAACGATATTTTTCTTTTACTGCTTCATTGTAAGCATGAAGTACATTATCTCTATTTGCAAATGCACTTACAAGCATGATTAATGTTGATTTCGGCAAGTGGAAGTTTGTAATTAAACCATCAATTGCTTTAAATTCATATCCCGGATACATGAAAATATCTGTCCATCCAGAAGCGGCGCAAAGCTTACCGTTATGATCTGTTGCAATTGTTTCTAACGTACGAGTTGATGTCGTACCTACAGTAATAATACGTCCACCATTCTCTTTTACACGATTTAATAATGCCGCTGTCTCTTCAGACATATGGTAATATTCTGCGTGCATATGGTGTTCTTCAATCGTATCTGCAGAAACTGGTCTAAATGTTCCAAGTCCTACGTGAAGTGTAATGAATGCTAACTGAACGCCTTTTTGCTTTAACTTCTCAAGTAACTCTTCTGTAAAGTGAAGTCCCGCAGTCGGCGCTGCTGCTGAACCAACTTCTTTCGCATATACTGTTTGATAGCGATCGCGATCTTCTAGCGCCTCTTTAATATATGGAGGAAGTGGCATTTCCCCAAGTTCATCTAAAATTTCATAGAAGATGCCGTCATATGAAAATTCAAGCTGACGTCCACCTTGATCTGCAGTTCCTGTGCAAGTTGCTTTTAATTTTCCTTCGCCAAAAGAGATAACAGTTCCTTCTTTTACACGTTTCGCTGGCTTTACAAGCGTTTCCCACTTATCGCCCTCTTCTTGTTTTAAAAGAAGTACTTCAATGTGTGCGCCTGTATCTTCTTTCACACCATGCAAACGAGCAGGCATAACTTTCGTTTCATTTAAAACTAAACAATCCCCCTCATGTAAGTAGGAAAGAATGTCCGTAAAATGTTTATGCTCAATATCACCTGTTTCACGGTCTAACACCATTAATCTTGATGTTTCACGATCTTCTAACGGGACTTGTGCAATAAGTTCTTCTGGTAAATGAAAATCAAACAGATTTATATCCATAGCTATATCCACCTATTTCTTATTTGAATCGATTTATTATATACATAATAAAAGATAATACAATACTTAACACAATACATGTAATGATAGGAAAATAAAAGGTAACGTTTCCTTTTTTAACAAAAATATCGCCTGGAAGCCTTCCAATGAACTTCCAAGCTAATCCAACAACAATGAGTAAGATCCCCGCTGTAATAAGCAGCTTTGGCATCTCCGTCATACTTTTGGTATCTCCATTCCGAAATGTTCATACGCAAGCGGCGTTACAATTCGGCCCCTTGGCGTTCTTTGTAAAAAGCCAATTTGTAATAAATACGGCTCATACACATCTTCAATCGTATGAGATTCTTCTCCAATTGTTGCTGAAACCGTTTCTAATCCAACTGGACCACCACGGAATTTCTCAATAATACCAAGCAGTAATTTATGATCAATATGATCTAAACCTAATTTATCTACTTGCAGTAGCTCTAATGCCATTTGTGTAATTTCCATCGTAACCGTTCCGTTACCACGAACTTGCGCGAAATCACGTACACGTCTTAAAAGACGATTTGCAATACGAGGTGTACCACGAGCACGCCTTGCAATTTCTAGTGCAGCTAACGAATCAATTTCAACTTCGAATACTTCTGCTGTACGTTCAACAATCGCAGAAAGCTGATCTACTGTGTAATACTCTAACCTTGAAAGTACACCGAATCGGTCACGAAGCGGCGCTGATAATGCTCCGGCGCGTGTCGTTGCTCCAACTAATGTAAATGGCGGTAAATCTAGGCGTACAGAACGTGCTGAAGGCCCTTTTCCAATTACGATATCAAGGCAAAAGTCTTCCATTGCAGGATACAATACTTCTTCAATTGATCTATGCAAACGATGAATTTCATCAATAAATAATACATCTCCTGGCTGAAGCGCTGTTAATACAGCAGCTAAATCTCCTGGTCTTTCAATTGCCGGACCTGAAGTTGTTCTAACATTAACGCCCATTTCATTAGCAATAATATTCGCAAGCGTCGTTTTACCAAGACCTGGTGGTCCATATAAAAGCACATGATCTAACGTTTCTTCACGCATTTTCGCCGCTTCAATAAATACTTCTAAATTATGTTTCGCTTTATCTTGGCCAATATACTGACGGAGCGTCTGTGGCCGTAATGAATATTCTAAATCCGAATCTTCATATGCAGATTCCCCTGAAAGGAGACGTTCGTCCATTATACTCACCTCTTACCATTTAGTAAAAGACTAAGTGCCTTTTTAATATACTGATCCGTCGTTAATGATTCTTTTAATAACTCTGGTACAACGCGAGAAACTTCGCGTTCTGCGTATCCAAGTGCGCGCAGAGCTTCCAGTGCCTCATCAAGCTCAGCTGATGTACCTTTCTTCTCATCAAAACGTTCTGTGTCTGAGAATAAATCAACAAATGCATCTGGTACGACATCTGCTAGTTTTCCTTTTAAATCTAAAATCATTTGGCGTGCTGTTTTCTTTCCGACGCCTGGGAATTTCACTAAAAACTTCTCATCTTCATGCTCAATCGCTTGAACGACCTGTCCTGTTTGACCAGAA
Source organism: Bacillus sp. FSL K6-1338 (assembly GCF_038006965.1). Taxonomy (NCBI): domain Bacteria; kingdom Bacillati; phylum Bacillota; class Bacilli; order Caryophanales; family Bacillaceae; genus Bacillus; species Bacillus sp. FSL K6-1338. The sequence continues at coordinate 4,250,493 of NZ_JBBOWI010000001.1, forward strand.
GCTAAAATTGCAAGAGCGCCTTTTGGCCCAATGCCAGACACGCCTAACAACTTTGTAAATAATAAACGCTCTTCACGTGTTTTAAACCCGTAAAGTGCCATAATATCTTCTCTCACATAATGATATGTATAGACACGGATTTCTTGCTTACTTCTTTGAAATACATACGGATTCGGTGTGAAAATTTGATAACCAATTCCATTATGATCAATTACGACATATTCCGGCCCTACATACTCCACGTAACCTGTAACATATTCAAACAAAATACGATCTCTCCCTCTTAAATCATGTATTCCATTTTAACATATTTAATGATAGAAAAGCGAGACTGCCCCAACAAATGTTCTCCACTTGAAACTTCTGTTATTTTCCATTGACAGAAAGGTTAAAGCACCTTAATATACAGAGGTCGATAATGATTATCAATACTAATTAAAGGGGTTACATCAGGATGAAACGTAAGCTATTTATTTTATTTACTATTATGCTTGTTGTTCTTTCTATCGTTGGCTGCTCTTCTCAAAAAGAAGAATCGAAAGCAAAAGAACAACCGAAAACAAAAGTTGTAAAACATGCTAAAGGTGAAGCAACAATTCCAGTAAATCCAAAGAGAATTGTTGACTTATCTGGATCAACAGAAGAACTATTACTTCTTGGACACAAACCTGTTGGTACAGCAAATACATATAAAGATAAAATCCAAAATCACTTAACAGATAAGTTAGATGGAGTAAAAGCAGTAGGTTGGTACTGGGCACCTAAAGTTGATTTAGAAGCTGTTACTGCTTTAAAACCAGACTTAATTATTTTAAACAACCGTCAATTAAAAATTTATGATCAACTAGAAAAGGTTGCACCTACAGTTGTTCTAGAAACAAACTTAGAAGACTGGCGTGGTAAATTTAAAGAAGTAGGTAAGCTATTTGGCGAAGAGAAGAAAGCAGACAAATGGATTGCAGACTACGATAAGAAAGCAGACTCTTTATCTAAAAAAATTAAAGAGAAAACAAAAGATGAGAACTTTATGTTCGTTGCAGTTACACCACAAAACTTCCGCGTATACGGCAGCTTCGGATACGGTGACATCATCTTTAATGACTTAAAACTTCCAGCAACAAAAGGTACAGATTTAAAACAAACAATGGCGCAAGTATCGCTAGAAGGTCTTGTTGCATTCCAACCTGATCAAATGTTTATTGTAAACTTTGGCGGCGAAGCTGATAAAGTTTACGAAGACTACAAAAACAGTGCCGTTTGGAAAGACAATAAAGCTGTGAAAAACAATCATGTATATGAAGTATCAAACGAAATCTTCAATACGAAAGCATTCAATCCAATCGGAAAAGATATGCTAATCGATGAAATCGCAAAAGAAATTTTAGCTAAGAATAAGTAAGAAAAAGCAGCTCACCATGAGCTGCTTTTTTTCTTATTTTGCACTGCGTATTGCTTCATTTTTTCAATCGTTCTCACAAAACCTTCTTTTGATTTAATCCGAATACCACGCTTCAATTTCGCACGCTCATAACTCTCAAGCTTTTTCATATCAATTTGGAAGAAGGAGTGAATCGCATTATCACTTTTCGGTACACCTTTGAAAATTTGTAATATCCCTTCCTCTGACACGCCAAAATAACCGCTCGTTTTCAATAACGGAGAAATATCATCAACTTTCTTTTGCAATACAATTTGTACATCATCACGATCAACGAGCTGCCATTCTTTATACTGCTGTAAAAACTTTTCTAAATCCACCACTTTTTCTGTAAGTATTTCCTCACTTACTTCTCCATCAACATACATACGCTCTAATAAAATTGTAACTTCGGGTTCTTTTTTCGTTACTTCTGGTACTGGCCCTTCCGCCTTCACATTCGTTTCATAAACGAAACAAAACATCATAACGAAAGCTTGCACCGCAATCAGTATCCATTTCATTTCCGTTCACCTCTTCTAGGCAAAATCAAACTTTCATTAGTAGTTTTTCCGGAAATGGGGGTTTTATCCATATTACATTTCTTTCGAAAAAATAAAAAATGCAGATAGGCATTTACCTCATCTGCATGTATCATTTACTTTTATATAAAATGAAAGACGCCTGCAAAGCAGGCGTCTTGATGCGTTTACGGCGAGAGACCAGGCGACCACATTCGCGTGTTTAGCACTTAAGCATATCTCTCGTCTTACGTAAATTAGCTCATCGCTTTGTTAATATAACATTAATAAAGTATAAGTGCAACATGTTTATAAAAATATCTTATTTCCTGTTTCATCCAAATTATTTTATGTAAATTACAAACTGATAATTGTAATATATATTACAATAGATATAAAAGCGAAATCATAATAAGTAGGGGATGAATATTGTGAAAAAATAAAGGATGAACGTCTCATTCTTCAAACATTAAAAAACATACGTATGGCCTTTCTTTTTCAATACATTGGGGTAGTTGGGATTTTAGGCTATATCGGATCCACTGAAGGAATTGATCAAATTACGAAATCTCCATTATGGCTATTATTTATGCTTACGAGTATTTTACTTGCTTATTTACAGTTAAGTGTTTCAATCGATGTAGAAGAAGGCGAAAAGGAAATAAAATTACCCCCTTATTACAAGCTTGTTTTACGCTCTCTTCTTATTGGAATTATTATTACTATTATTTATCTCATTTTCAGTCCTGAAAGACCTCTATTTGAAGCTATTCTAACAGGTAGTGTTTTCCTCATATGCTTTTTAGTTTCTTACTCCGTTAGTTATTTTATTAAAAAACGTCGTTTACAAGACAACGATGAATGAAGAGGAAGGGCTATCCCTTCCTCTTTTGTTTTGCTATCGCATAGTACCAGTTAAACCGTAACGAATGTCTCGGAACATATTTCCTATATCACGATTAAAATCGTTTGTAATTGTACCGTTACGTAGGCGTGTGCTCATTGCATCGACACGAGTAAACATATCATTTCTTACAGAAACATAGACATTTCTGTTTCCAACTTCATTTACAACAGCTTGACGAATTTCGTTCGCCATCGCCGTTTCATTTGTCACTGTATTACGCGGTTTTACCGCAATCGCCACATCGTTTCCATATACAACTGTAGACACACGGTCCACGTTATTCATACGTTTCACACGATTTGTAATTTTTTCTGCTGTTTTACCATCATTGTTAATGTATGAATTGTTCATTGTAATATTACGTGTTGGATGTGGATTAGCAATTTGACCGCTGTAATTTACATCTCGGTAATAATTGTTATATCCTGTATCGTTACGACCATTTCTATATGTTACATAATCTGTATAGCGATCATTACGCGTTACATTATCACGATACTGGTGTGTATCATTATAAGATGTACGCTCGTAATTGTAGTTACGTCCATCCATTGCATTGTTATCTTTTGGTGTACCACATGCAGCTAATGCACTGGTAACTAACAAAGAAGCAGCAATCACTTTTACTTTCGTATTCAATACAAAAACCCCCTCTGTTAGAATGAGCTTCTCTTCTGAAAAGCTCCCTCTTATGATGAGTAACAGAGAGGGTTTTTACACTGTTAATATTTCACTGGGAATTTTCTAGCACTTCATAAAAACCCTTCATTTCCTTAATTAACACGCATGCAAAAAAGGCGGAAATACTCCCGCCTTTTTAAACTTCTTCTTCGTCCTCTTCTTCTGAAATGGGCTCTCCAAATACATTTGGTGGATCTGGTTGATAATACATCGTTCCTGGCTGTGGTGCATATGCAGATTGAGTTGGTTGATAATATAAAGGATTCGCATATTGCGGACCGCCTGGTTGTGGACTATATAGTCTACTTTCTCCTCCGCATCCACAATCTTCCTCACCCTGCACAAGCGGCGGCATATTATTATCCATTGGCATCATATTCGTGTTTGGCATAGACGTATATTGCGGTCCAAACGGCGCCCCTTGCTGATATGGCATTTGATATGGGTTTGGTTGTTGATAATATGGATTCGGCGGCATCATAGGCTGTTGATACGGCATTTGATATGGCATCATATTCGGTGGTTGATTGTTATCCATAATTGGCATCATATTCGGCATTTGATTGTTATCCATGATTGGCATCATATTCGGCATTTGATTGTTATCCATGATTGGCATCATATTCGACATTTGATTATTATCCATAATTGGCATCATATTCGGCATTTGATTGTTATCCATGATTGGCATTATATTCGGCATTTGATTATTATCCATAATTGGCATCATATTCGGCATTTGATTGTTATCCATAATTGGCATCATATTCGGTGGTTGGTTGTTATCCATAATTGGCATCATATTTGGTGGTTGGTTGTTATCCATAATTGGCATTATATTTGGCATTTGATTATTATCCATAATTGGCATCATATTCGGCATTTGATTATTATCCATAATTGGCATCATATTCGGTGGTTGGTTGTTATCCATAATTGGCATCATATTCGGTGGTTGGTTGTTATCCATAATTGGCATTATATTTGGCATTTGAATATTTGGCGGTATGACTTGTGGAATAACTACATTTTCTTTCGATACATTTGGTGATACTATATTCCCTACGTTTTCTTTCTTCACTTGTGGTGACACTATATTCCCTACATTCTCTTTCTTCACTTGCGGCGATATTATATTCCCTACATTCTCTTTCTTCACTTGTGGTGACACTATATTCCCTACATTCTCTTTCTTCACTTGCGGCGATATTATATTCCCTACATTCTCTTTCTTCACTTGTGGTGACACTATATTCCCTACATTTTCTTTTTTCACTTGCGGTGACACTATATTCCCTACATTTTCTTTCTTCACTTGCGGTGATATTATATTCCCTACATTTTCTTTTTTCACTTGCGGCGATATTATATTCCCTACATTCTCTTTCTTCACTTGCGGCGATACTATATTGTTTTTTTTCGTTTGCGGAGAAATGATATTGTTAGGTTTCATTTTACTAATTTGAGGAGCAATTAACTCGCTTCCTTTTTTTATTACATCTGAAATTTTATATTCTTTTTTGGGTTTTATTGGTGGTTGTGGCGGCTGCGGTAATACATTTACCGAAAACTTCGTGTTTTCTTTTTCCGCCGGTTTTTGTTTTTCTATCACAGGTGGTTTTTGAATAACAGACGGTTTTTCAACTGGTTTTTCTTTTTGAATTGGCTGTTCTTTTTGCATCTCTTTTTGCGGCTTTACCTGCATCTCCTTCTGTGGTTTCACCTGTACTTCTTTTTGCGGCTTTACTTGCATCTCCTTCTGCGGTTTTACTTGCACTTCTTTTTGTGTTTGTTGCATAGCTGGCTGCTGTGTAATTGGTGCTGATTGATACGTAACTTCTTCTTCATCTTCTATTCCAAGCGGAGTTGGTGTTGCTGCAAATTCTTTTTGCTGCACTTCTTTTACGTATTGCTTTGGAGGCGCTGAGCCTGCTCCAGCCTGTTGTTTCATATGAACACTCTTTGATGGCACTTTAATTTTCATACCTGGCATGATTAGATCAGGATTACTAAGTTGTGTATTTGTTTGTTTCAGCGTATCAAAATCCACTCCGTACTTTTTCGCAATTTTCCAAAGGGTATCCCCTTTTTGCACGATATGAATTTTCAAATTTTCCCCCTCCTGTATAACTTATCTATAAGTAACAAATCTCATGAAGTAACTCTTTCTAAATAACGTTAACTTCTTTTCACTTTCATCACTTCTTCGATTTTCAATATCATTTGAAGTGGAATAAGCATAAAAAAATCGCAATGATTTCTTCACAACAATGTATGCCCATTTCGTTCTCGTTATGATTATGTGCATGAAAAAAAGCAACGGGAATACCGTTGCTTTACACACGCTCTAACATACGATTTAATGCAAGAACCGCTTCTGCCGTTACTTGTTTATCTACACTAATAACATTAATTTCTTCTCCTCTTTCTATCGTTTCAAGTGCCCATAATAAGTGAGGCAGATCAATTCGGTTCATCGTTAAACATGGACACATAAATGGATTAAGCGAAACAATTTCTTTATCTGGATGTTGCTGAATAATTCGATTCACTAAATTCATTTCTGTACCAATCGCCCATTTGCTACCAGATGGCGCTGATTCAATCATATCAATAATATATTTCGTTGACCCTGCATAATCTGAAGCAGCTACAACTTCATAGCAACATTCTGGATGTACAATAATATTCATATCCGGATGATTTTTTCGTACATTCTCTATGTTTTTCACTGTAAAGTTTTGATGAACTGAACAATGACCTTTCCATAAAATCACTTGAATTTCTTCTATATCTCCATCGTACTCTAAAGAATCAGTATGCGGATCCCATACTGCCATTTTATCTAACGGGATACCTAAGTCGTACGCTGTATTTCTTCCTAAATGTTGATCCGGTAAAAAGACGAGACGTTCTTTTTGAGTAAACGCCCAAGATACCATTTGCTTTGCATTAGAAGAAGTTACTGTTGCTCCTCCGTTACGACCACAAAACGCTTTAATTGCAGCTGTAGAGTTCACATACGTTAACGGAATCATCGTATCTCCAAATAATTTCGTGAGCTCTTTCCACGCTCTTTCTGTTTGTTCAATATCTGCCATATCTGCCATCGAACATCCTGCACGCATATCTGGCAAAATAACGATTTGATCATCTGTCGTTAACATATCTGCTGTTTCCGCCATAAAGTGCACCCCGCAAAACACAATATACTTTGCGTCTTTATTGCTCGCTGCAACTTGCGCAAGCTGAAGTGAATCCCCTGCTGCATCTGAAAATTGTACCACTTCATCTTTTTGGTAATGATGTCCTGGAATGAATAACATTTTTCCCATTTTTTCTTTAATTTCATGAACACGCTTTTCCATATCTTCTTTTGACATCTTGTGATAACGCTCCGGTAACATCGTTTCAATTGGTTGCACTTTTTCTAAAATACTCATATTCCTTTCTCCCCCCTCTAAGCCACTTTCCTTATCCTTCAATATTGAAACTAATATCAAGTGCTTTCACTGAATGTGTTAACGCTCCAAGTGAAATATAATCTACCCCTGTTTTTCCGTATTTCGATAAATCTTCAATTGTAATGCCTCCTGATGCTTCCGTAACGATGGCACTTGGTACAATCTTTGAAAACTCTCTAATCTCATCTGGCGTACGGTTATCAAACATAATAATATCCGCACCAGCCGCTACAGCCTCTCTCACTTGCTCCTCCGTTTCTGTTTCCACTTCTACTTTCACCATATGTCCTAATTTTTCTTTCAGCGATGTAACAGCTTTCGTAATAGAACCCGCAAAGGCAATATGATTGTCTTTGATCATGACACCATCATATAAACCGAAACGGTGATTAAATCCTCCTCCGCACACGACTGCATACTTATCAAACATACGTAGCCCCGGCATTGTTTTTCGCGTATCACAAATACGTGTATGGCTGCTATCTAAAGCAAGAACCGCTTTACGCGTCATCGTCGCTATTCCGCTCATACGCTGGATAACATTTAATATAACGCGCTCTGCTGTTAATAACGATGCAATTGGACCTTGCACAGTTGCAATGATTTCGCCTTTTTCTACAAGATCCCCATCTTTTTTATGAAGCTCTACTTCAATTCTCTCATCTATTAATTTAAATCCCGATTCAATTACTAAACGTCCTGCAAAGACCCCTGTATCCTTCGAAAGAAACGTTCCTTTTGAAAGCAAGTTATCTGGAAAAATAAGCTGAGATGTTACATCTCTTTCTCCTATATCTTCTAAAAAAAATCGATTTAATGCTTCTTTCACTTTTATCGTGTTCATAAAGCCCCTCTTCCCCTCATCACACAAGTTGTAGTTTTCTCTTTACTCGAACAATCTCTTTCTTTCCTACATTTCTATCTGGATAATCACTCCGGTAATGCCCACCAATACTTTCTTCTCTTTGCAGAGCTGACACAACTATAAGCTCACAAACCGTTAACATATTAATAAGTGTTATCTCTTCATTCGTAAGAACATCATGTTGTAATATCATATTTCGAACACCGTACTTACTAAGCCATCTCTTCGCATAAGATAAACTTTGCTCTGTTCGCACAATCCCAACATATTTCATCATGCATTTTTGTATTTCTTCTTTCGTCGGTAAATGATTCAGAACGATAAACTTCGCTTCCTTTTCGGCTAGCATGCTCACCTTTTCTTTTGTCTCTCTAGATAAAATGTGTCGTCCGATTCTTTTTCCAAACACAAGACCTTCTAATAATGAATTACTCGCTAATCTATTTGCACCATGAACCCCATTACAAGCTACTTCACCGACTGCGTATAGGTTCGGAATAGACGTCTCTCCATCACAGTTCGTTTTCACGCCGCCCATGTGAAAATGAGTACCGGGCACGACTGGAATAAGTTTTTTATTTATATCGACTCCATTTGTTTTACATATCGATGACACGGTCGGAAAGCGTTGTTCAAAGTTTTGAATCATTTCGATGTTTAAGTACACTTTTTCACCCACAAGTAGCTGTTCATGAATAGCCCTTGCGACTACATCACGAGGCGCTAGATCCTGTTCGGAATGTATATCCATCATAAAACGCTGCCCTTTTCCATTTATAAGAACAGCTCCTTCTCCGCGAACAGCTTCGGACACGAGGCCGGAACAACGCCCACCCGCGTATAACATCGTCGGATGAAATTGTATAAACTCTAAATCTACAAGCTCTCCGCCTGCACGGTACACCATTGCAAGTCCATCGCCTGTAATTGTCTCATCATTAGAAGTAAAGGCGTATAAACCGCCAATACCGCCTGAAGCTAACACCGTATAATCTGCATTGTAACGTTTCAGTTCTCCTTTATTGTTACGAGTTAAAGCCCCAACACATTTATCTTTTTCTATAATAAAATCGAGCACCATTTCCTGTTCCACTACCGTAACGTATGGAGCTACTTCTTGAATAAGATGCTCTAATAAATTCTTTCCTGTTGCATCGCCACCTGCATGTAAAATACGACGTTTTCGATGCGCTCCTTCTTTTCCAAGATGAGGACCTGTTTCATCTCCATCAAATTTCATTCCTCTTTCAATAAGGTTATTAATTTCTTTCGGCCCTTCCTCGACTAAATAACGGACCACTTCTTCATTATTATAATGACACCCTGCTACTAACGTATCTTCAAAATGATCATTAGGATTGTCATATGTAGCTACCGCTGCGGCAATTCCACCTTGAGCTAAATGTGTATTATTATTACGTTTCGTCTCCTTTGTGATAATAATCACATTCTTTTCGTGACAAATCTCTTTTGCAACACGAAGTGCCGCAACGCCACTTCCAATAATTAAGACATCTGCACTTGGCATAATTGTTGCCTCCTACTTTACACTTTTCAACTGTCTTGACACCTATATTTACATAGTTTTAAAATAATGACAAGAGTTTTTTTATAATTCTTATTTTCACTACCATTTAAAAAGTAAAAGAAATGTAACTCTTACTAGAGAGAGGAACTTACATGATGATATATCTTGACTATGCAGCTACTACACCTATGAGCGAGGAAGCGTTACAAACATATATGAAAGCAGCTTCTCAATACTTCGGAAATGAACAAAGTTTACATGACATTGGAGGAACGGCTTCTTCTTTATTACAAGTTTGCCGAAAAACATTCGCGGAAATGATTGGTGGAAAAGAACAAGGAGTATTCTTCACAAGCGGTGGCTCAGAATCAAACTATCTTGCAATCCAATCACTTCTAAATGCCCGAAATAAGAAGCATATTATTACGACACCTATGGAACATGCATCCATTCGAAGTTATTTTCAATCTCTAAAATCAAAAGGCTATACGATCACTGAAATTCCTGTTGATAAAAGCGGACTCATTTGTTTAGTAGATTTAGAGGCATCTATTACAGAAGATACTGTGCTAGCAAGTATACAGCATGGAAACTCTGAAATCGGAACCGTTCAAAACATTACAGAAATCGGGGCAATTTTGAAAAAATATAATGTTTTATTTCATACGGATTGTGTGCAAACGTTTGGTAAACTGCCTATCCATGTTTTTGAGATGGGGATTGATAGTCTTTCTGTTTCAGCACATAAAATATACGGACCAAAAGGTGTCGGCGCTTGCTACATAAATCCGCAATCTCGCTGGGAACAAGTATTTCCAGGAACTTCTCACGAAAAAGGATTTCGCCCAGGTACAGTTAACGTTCCCGGCATCGCATCTTTTTTAACAGCTGCTGAAAATATATTAAAAACTCAATGGGAAGAAAGTTTACGTTTTAAAGAGTTACGATCCTACTTTTTAGAGCAAATACAAACACTTCCGCTAGAAATTGAAGTAGAAGGTCATTCTACTTCTTGTTTACCACATATTGTTGGGGTTACAATAAAAGGAATAGAAGGTCAATATACTATGCTAGAATGTAATCGTCATGGTATTGCCATTTCCACCGGAAGTGCTTGCCAAGTCGGTAAACAAGAACCTTCGAAAACCATGCTTGCAATTGGAAAAACGTATGAAGAGGCCAAACAATATGTCCGCTTCTCTTTCGGACAACAAACAACGAAAGATCAAATTGATACTACTATTCATGCACTACACACAATTGGAAATCAATTTTATAGAGGTGTTAAATCATAATGAAACAAAATGAACAAAAAAAGATTTTAGGTGAAGAAAGACGACAGCTTATCCTCCAGTGGCTTCTCGCTGCAAATGAGCCGTTATCTGGAAATGAACTATCGAAGAAGACAAACGTAAGTAGGCAAGTTATCGTGCAAGATATTTCCTTACTTAAAGCACGAAACGAACCAATTATTGCGACTGCTCAAGGCTATTTATATTTAAAGCCACAAGAGAAACAACAAGCTTTTGAACGCGTAATCGTATGCCAGCACAAACCAGCAGAAGTACGTCAAGAACTTACAATGCTTGTTGATCACGGTGTTACGATTAAAGACGTAAAAGTTGAGCATCCTGTATACGGCGATTTAACAGCATCTATTATGGTAAGTAATCGCTTTGATGTAGAACAATATTTACAAAAAATAGAAAACACAAATGCTTCTTACCTTTCGCAACTAACAGATGGTATTCACTTACATACAATTGAGGCCGATTCTAAAGAAAAGTTAGATGCTGCTTGCAAGGCACTGGATAAAGCAGGATTTCTCGTTTATTAATGTAAAGCACAGAGTTTTTATAATTCTCTGTGCTTTTTTAATGCTATAATATTGTAATCAATCGTAAAGGAGATCACTTATGGGAATTAAACTCGTTCACTTTAGCATTGGCAAACCGAAACAAATGAAATATAGCGAAGATAAAGAAATGATTACTGGTATATGTAAGGAACTTACAGAAGAAGCTTTCCTCTCAAAAGATGGATTCCTCGGCGATGACGTAGCAGATTTAAAACATCATGGCGGTCCTGATCGAGCTGTTTGTGTATACCCACACGAGCATTACGCACTATGGGAAGAGGAATTTCAAACTACGCTTCCAGCTTCCACATTTGGCGAAAACATTACCGTAACAAATATGTTAGAGCGTGATGTTTGCATCGGAGATACATATCAACTAGGTGAAGCAATCATTCAAGTGACACAAGCAAGAGTACCTTGTAGCACTATTTCAAAACGCCTCGGTATTCCTGGCATTTTGCCGCGCATTGTAGCAACTGGATTTACTGGCTACCTATGCCGTGTTCTTCAAGAAGGTACTGTACGTAAAGATTCTAAAATTACATTACTAGAACGTCAACCGAGCAATATTTCTGTGTTGTTCTCTAACGAAATCTATTTTCATAATAGAAAAGATAAAGATGGCATAGAAAAAATTCTTGCTGTTCCAGAACTAGCTGATATTTGGCGTGGTCAGTTAGAAGAGCGTCTTGTGAAGTTAAAATAAAGAATCCCACCAGGTAAAACAGTATTAAGTTCTGATATGCTCCCCATTAGGTAGACAGATAAAAAATAAAAATCTGTTTATCTAATGGGAGTATTTTTATTTTCTCTTCCTTCACGTCCAAACATATAAAAATATATTTCATATTATATATGGACAACCTTTAACCCTTATATATGAAGGGAGTGATTAGTTATGGCAGATTACTTCTTAAAAAATGGAAAAAAATATTATAAGAAAAATGATCATCCATGTAATTCTTCAAATTCAGATTCAACTAACTGTTTTATACAGAACTATACTATTTTCGGTACGGAAGATACCCCTCAAGATCTTGATATAACAACTGGAATTCCTCGAACTGTATTTGAAAACTTCACTAAAAATCATAATAAGACACTTATTAAATTTAGTTTCAGTCCTGCATTTGCAACAACGATTAGATTAACAATTGCAAGATTAAACCATCGCTCTCCACTTACATTTACCTTAACACCAGGAGATATTAAAACATTTTTAGTAGAAGATGTTTTGAGTATTACTTTCTCAGATACTGTAGCTCCATCTACACTTAATCTATTAATACAACAAACGAATTGTATTTGCTGCGGTAATTCGAACAATGATGAATCCTATTATTATAATAGTTGTAATGATGCGTACTAAAAACACGACAAAAGAGTGACCTATTCCTAACAGAAAGCCGTCCTAAAATATCTTTTAGGACGGCTTCTTTATTTTGCTAGCTTAATTACATCACTTACTCCAATAGAATCGATAGCTTACTCTGCCTCAAACCGATAAACAACTTTTCATTTCAAACAAGTTTAACAACAGCTCCCTTTACAACCAATAAGAAGAATAACTCCCCAGCACAGTAACAGAAAAACCGAGTGCTTCAAGTTCCATAGTTACGCCTGGCAATAATACGTCATCATACGCTTTATCGACATCGATTAAGAAAAAGTAATTTCCAAGACCTGTTTTCATCGGACGCGATTCGATTTTTGATAAGTTTAATTTTCTCCATGCGAAAGCTGATAACACTTGATATAGGGCACCTGCATAATCTGCAGGTAACGTTATCATAAGCGTCGTTTTCTCTCCGCGGTTCTCTCCGTTATTCGGGAGTACTGCTTTCTTTTTCTTATGGAGTACTAGGAAACGTGTGTGATTATTTTTATGCGTATGAATGCTACGCCTCACAATTGTTAATCCATATTTTTCTGCAGCTGCTTCATTTGCAATAGCGGCAATTTTCTCTTCAGGATGTTCTTTCACATATTGCGCAGCGGCACTTGTGGATGTCATATCTCGAACAGTTACTCCTTTTAATTCTTCATTTAAAAATTTATGGCACTGTGCAATGGCATGCGGATGAGAATGCACCGCATATACTTCATCCCACACTTCTGCATACTGCGGATGTACAAGTAAATGCTGCTGAATTGGTACTGTAATTTCTCCTACAATGGAAAGCGGCTGCTCATGTACAAGGTAATCAACCGTTATATTCACTGAACCTTCTATTGCATTTTCTAACGGTACAACTGCGAAGTCTACATTTTCATTTGCAGCTGCATCTATACAATCTGGAATCGTTCGATACGGTACATGCTCTGCTTCCGGAAAAAAACGACTCACCGCCATATTTGTAAATGTTGCTTCTGGTCCTAAATATCCTACTCGAATCATCGTCTTTTCCCCTCTTTTTCGTTTTCTTACTGTTATACCATACTTTTTTATATTCTTCTATGCAAATTTCGAATATTAAAAAAAGACTAGCTTTCGCTAGTCTAAATGTTTCTTATATTCTCTTTGAGCGAAGAAGAAATAAATGATACATGCTGCGATATAAAACAGAATGAACAAACCTACTTTTCTTAATGATCCATCCATAAAAAGCGTATTATGAAACGTATATAACGCAACTGCACTATGCATACTCCCTACTATAATTGGCGCAAAAAATAGCATACATAATTGCCAACGAGAAATTTTCCATACTTCTTCCTTCGTCATTCCAAGTTTAGAGAGTGCACCATACTGCTTTCGGTCCGATGCAATATTATGGAACCATTTAAAATACACGATACTACATGAAGTAAGAAAAAATAATATACTAATAAATGAGCCTACAAATAGAGTAATATCGCCGCCTTCTTTCATATTTACATATAACTCCATATTGCTTCGAAATGCATTATTATCTTGTTTCATATGTTTCCGTAAATCTTCATTTAATTTCTTCGTCTTTTCGATATTTGGTAATGTGTAGCCTCTATATATCATTTTTTCAGAATCAGGAACCTGATTTGCTATACTGTCAAAATCTTCATCATTCATAACGAAGAACAGACCATTAATGTACGAGGGATGATGGTTAAATTGAACACCTTCTTTCTGACCGTTAAATACGAATTGATATGGTTGATTCATTACTCGCAATTGAATCTCTTTTTGATTATATACATTCGAATTATTGTATTTATTATAATAAACGAGTGTCACTGTACCTTTTTTAGGACGATACGTTTTCTGTTTTTGTTTCCTCGCTTCTTGGTTATATTCACTTTCTTTTATAAGCGGTGCTATTGTTGTTTCTCCCTTATTAGACTGAAAGGATGCATACACTCCAATAAAACTCATATATTGAAAATCATCATACTCATATTGATGCAGTAATTTTTCAACCGCACCTTCTTCAAAGACTTCATGAGTAGAAATACCTTTTTCTATGTACGAAAACGAGTGTATCCCTCCAGTTCGCCACATATCTTGCATGCTAGAAAAATATAAGAACACCGTACCTGTTGCTGTAACTACAAACGTCGTTGCCATAGACATCAGAAAGAAAAAGCGACCATTTTCCTTCATTCGATGTGACAATTGATTCACTATAAATAAATACGGATATGTATACATAATCTTTTTATTTCGCTTTATCATTTCTAACACTTGGGTAGCACCATGCGCGTAAGAAAAGTACGTTCCAAAAAAGACAAGTATAGACACAGGGAAAAAGTATATCGCTATCGTAGCCATCGTCACTTGTAGCGCCAACGCATACCCGCCCACTAAACAAGCAAAACCGAATAAACAGAGCCACTTTGATGTTTTCTTCTCTTTTTTATCTGTTCGAAATTCTTTCAATAACCGAATGATTTTTATATTCCATATACGTAAAGCACTTATAAAAGATAATAGAATAAAAACGACTATATATGTAATAAATGTTACACCAATCGCCCTTACGTCAAATATGACAGGCAGTTCTTTCGGAAGCCCCAGTAACATACTAAATACCATAAAAAAGAGTTTTAAAAATATCATACCAAGCCCAATACCGAAAATATTCGCGAAGACCCCAATTAAAATTTGCTCGGTCATAATCACTCCTATTACGTTAGACTTCGTTGCTCCCATTAACATATATAACCCTAATTCTTTCTTACGTGCTTCTATGAAAATAGAAGTAGAGTACAAAATAAATATGACGAAAAAAGAAATGATTATAACATTACATATGATAAGTCCCCAGCGTACGTTTTGATACCACATCGTCTCTTGCATATATGGATGCACAATGACAGACATATATGCGTAAGAAGCAAATATTGCAAAACAACTACTTAAGAAAAACACTTTATAATTACGCCAATTTCCTTTTATATTTTGCAGCGCTAGTTGCCGAATGTTCATCTATCGTCCTCCTGTAACTTACTACATAGGCAAAAAGCTAGAGATTCCCCTAGCTTTTTACGTGTTTTAAATATCCTCTTTGCGCGATCATAAAGTAAATGGCAGAAGCTAAAATGTATGCTCCAATTACAAGCGCACCTGATTTCCACAAATCAATATAAAGCATTTTCCCTAACGTATGAAGAGCAACTCCACTATGAATGGAACCGATTAAAATTGGGATAAAGAAGATAACTCCCATTTGTCGAATCGCAATTTTGCGAATTTCTTTATCTGTCATACCGATTCTCTTTAACGATTTAAATTGAATACGATCTTGTTCTTTATCGTTAAACCATTTAAAGTATGTCATACTACAAGCGAAGAAGAAGAACAGTACTGCTACGAAGAAACCGATGAACATTGTAATTGCTCCACCTTCTCTTATATCCTTATACGCAAACACTGAATTTCTCAATTCTCCTTGCTTTTCTGGTGCAATTTCATTTTTCAAATCTAATACAAGATCTTCTGTACTTTTCCAATCCTCAATATAATAACCGTAATATTTCCTCTTTTCTTCATCTGGTACGAGTTTTGCATATTTCTCAAAATCTTGATCATTTACAACGAGATATTCACTATCATTAAAAACAGAATACTGCGTTGGGGCATTTAATTGAACAGACTGCTTTTGTCCGTTAATTGTAAATTCATACGGTTTCGTACGATCTATCTTCATCAGTTCATTTGACATATCAACCATAACCATCGTTGCACTACCCATTGCATTATGAATTTCTGAAGGTTGCTCTCTCTTTTGTTTACGCACTTCCGCATTATATTCTTTTTCTGAAATAATCGTCATCGGTACTTCATGTTCACTATTAAACAACGTTATTTTCTGTGTTGCTGGTAGTTTTATGTATGTTACTTTTCGCGCATCTTCAAACCCGTGTCTCTTCACAAGCTCCTGTACCTTTTCTTCATTAATAAGGCTATATGTATTTAACCCCTTTTCCTCATATGAGATAGCATGTGGTGTAAGTTCTACCGTTTTCGCACTCAAATTTTCAAAATATACGTAAAGCGTGCCAACTGCCGAGGATACAATCGCCGTAATAATAGAAATTACAAATAGAAAACGAGCATTATCTTTCATTTTATAAATAAGGTTGCTAAGAACAAACATATTTGGATACGTATAGAAAGATTGCTTTCTTTTTTGTAATGCTTTTAATACAACTGTACTACCTTGTGTAAATAGTAAATACGTTCCGCCAATTGTCAGTCCTACCACCGGTAAAAAGAGGATGATGAAATTCAGAAACGTTACTTGGAAGCTAAGTACATATGCAGCAATAATACATCCTATACCAACTACACTTAACCATGTAAATGCAAACGGCTCTACTTTTTGCTTTCTTGCTTCTCTTAATAAATCAATAATTTGCAAGCGTCCTACTGTCCAAACACTAAATAATGATAGGATTAAAAATAGAATAAAGTATACACCAGCTGTAATAAGAACTGCTTTACTATTCCAAACGAGTGGAAGTGTCTTATCTATTTTCAATAATACGCTTAACGCTTGGAAAAATAATTTTGAACAAAGCATTCCAACCCCAATACCAACTACAATTGCAATACCACCTAACATCAGTTGTTCTAATATAATCATTCGGCCGAGCTGCGATTTCGTTCCGCCTATTAATGTTAGTAGACCAAACTCTTTTTTTCTTGCTCGTAAAAACGTTGAATTTGCATATAAAATAAAGAGTGCCGAGAAGATGACCACAATATAATTCATCGATTCTAATCCTTTTGTAATCATCTTTCTCATACTAATATTACCGCTTACGACATCTGGATGATAAATAAAAGAAGCATACATGAAAAATACGACAATCGATAAACAACTACTTATAAGAAACGCTTTATAGTTACGCCAATTCCCTTTTACGTTATTAAGCGCGAGCTGGCGAAAGTTCATGATATTCTCCTCCTAGCATCGCAAGTACGTCCAGAATTTCTTGGAAAAAGGCTTGTTTCGTTCTTCCTTTATGTATTTCTGAGAAAATTTCTCCGTCGCGAATGAATAGAATACGTTCGCAATAACTCGCTGCTACTGGATCATGCGTTACCATTGCAATTGTCACTTTCTTTTGTTCATGTAAGTCTTGCAACGCGCTCATTAATGATTTTGCTGACTTCGAATCTAAGTTTCCAGTCGGCTCATCTGCTAAAATTAACGTAGGCTCATGAATAATCGCTCTCGCAGCTGCTGCACGTTGCTGTTGTCCGCCTGATACTTCGTATACTTTTTTATTTAAAATTTCTTCGATGTTTAAAAACTTCGCAATTTCCAGTACTTTCGCATCGATTTCATTTACAGATTTCTTCGCCATTACAAGTGGTAAAATAATGTTTTCTTTAATAGATAACGTATCAAGTAAGTTAAAATCTTGGAAGATGAACCCTAAATGTGTACGGCGAAACTCCGCTAATTTTGCAGCACGCATTTGATTAATTTCTTCCCCATTTACAAGCACATGACCTGAAGTTTGCTTATCAATTGTCGCCAATAAATTTAAAAGCGTTGTTTTCCCGCTTCCCGAAGGACCCATAATCCCTACAAATTCGCCTTCTTCTATTTTAAAATTTATATCGTTTAAAGCAGTCGTCGCTACTGAACCTTTTGATTGGTACACCTTCGTTAATCCTTTTACTTCAAGAACACTCATTTCTAATCCCCCTATGTGTTTTCTTCTTACATTTACTATAAGAAAAATAAGAAAAAGAAACGAGTGATTTCCCTTACAAAACGTTTTGTTATCTTACAGTTTTGTCATTTTTCTCATCAATGTATGATATTCTTCATCTTTTGCAAATTGGAACGTGAATGTTGTCCCTTCTCCTTCAGCCGATTGAACATACATTCCATGATGTAAATTATCGCAAATTTCCTTCGTAATATATAAGCCCATCCCAGTCGCTTCTCTCGTTTTACGTCCATTTATTCCCGTAAAGAATGGGTCAAATATGCGCTTTACGTCTTGCTCTGGAATACCAATTCCATTGTCCTTAATATGTAATAACACCTTTTGATTTTTCTCTTCAATTTGAAATTGAATTTCTTTTTTCTCTACCGCTGAAATTTTGGTATACTTGATTGCGTTTACAACAATTTGACCTATAGCAATGCTCAGCCATTTTCTATCAGATGCAACCATACAAGTATCTTCTTCAAACATCACTTTCGGGAATACAGACGATTGAATGAAGGATTTTCGGTTTTCATTAATAATACCTCGCACGATATCTATAACATTTACTACTTCTACCTTATAATCTTTCGCAAACTGCTCTAGTCTTGCCATATGTAACGCTAAATCTAACCCATTTAGTATACGGTTATTTTCTTCACGGATACTTTCAACTGTTACTCTTGCCTCACGATGCTCTTTGCCAAACTTCTGCAACAATAATTCAATAACAGATACTGGTGTTTTCATTTGGTGAATCCATTGGTTCATAAATATCATTTGCTGTTGCTCTTTCGCATGCTGTTTATGAATTTCATTCATATATTGCTGTCTTAATAACGTAAAAGATTCAACGACCATTTCTTGCTCTGATGTATAAGATTCATCAATAAGTAAAGAGTCATGTAATGTATTTCCGCCAGTAACGTACTTTTCGATCCTCTTTAAAAACACACTCCGTTTTCGATAATCGTAAATGAGGTATACAGTAAACACAACTGTTCCTAATAAAAGTCCATATAACCACGTACTCCAATCAATGGATTTCTTTTCTAAAAGACTTTGCAACTGCAAAACGAGCCCAAATAAACAAAGGCTAACAATATAAGAAAGAATTAAAGGAAAGCGATCCACGAGGTAATTTTTAACCTTCATGCCCTTCGCCCCACTCCGTAAGAAGCGCATAACCATATCCACGTTTCGTTACAATTGCATTTTTAATGCCTAGCTCTTCTAGTTTCTTCCTTACACGTTTTACATTTACGGTTAATGTATTATCATCCACAAATGCTACTTCATCCCATAGAGCTTCTAACAGTTCTTCACGCGTTACATATTGATTCACCTGTTTCATTAAACACTCTAATAAGTAAAACTCATTTTTTGTCAGTTCAGTTTGTTGTCCCTGCCACTCAACGATATGCTGGGACGGGAATAACAACAGTCCATTTACACCTAAACAATCACTCTCAGCAGCAGAGGCATACTCTCCATAGCCACGGCGAAGCGCACTCTTCACCTTTGCCATTACGATATCTAAATGGAATGGCTTCGTAATATAATCATCGCCGCCATTTTCAATCGCCATCACTTGATCCATTTCCCCTGTTCTTGCAGAAACAAAAATAATCGGCGCATTCGATACAGTACGAATTTGACGACACCAATAAAAACCGTCAAAGTACGGTAAGTTAATATCAAGTAACACAAGATGAGGATTTATTTTTACAAACTCATCTTTTATATGACGTAAATCACTTGCTCTAAATGATTGATAGCCATACCTTTCTAAATGCTCCTCTAATATTCCCGCAATTTTCTCATCATCTTCTACAATTAATATTTTATACATGTTCTTTTTCTCCCCATAAAAGAATTCTTCTACATTTACTCCTTTTTCCATTATAAATTGAAAATTTAATTAGTGGGGATTTTTCCCTATAATAATCTAACTATTGCAATATAAAGTGATACTTTAATCAGTGGAGGTTCTACGGGCAAATAGTGGGATAAAAAAAAGACTGCCATATTTCGGCAGTCTTAATCGATAAATTCAAATTCATATTCAAGAATTTTTACAATATCTCCGTCTTTTGCACCACGTGCACGAAGCGCTTCATCAATACCCATTCCGCGCATTTGGCGAGCGAAACGACGTATAGATTCATCACGTGAGAAGTCTGTCATTTTGAATGTCTTCTCGATATCGTAACCAGAAATAACAAATGTGCCGTCACTTTCACGTGTAATTTCAAATTTAAGACTTTCAGCATCAAATTTATACATTACACTTGCTTCAGACTCTTCGACAACATCGTACATTGGGAATTCTGGTGTTGTTTCTAATAAGTTCGCTACTTCAAATAGTAAATCACGAACACCTTGTTTCGTTACAGCTGAAATTGGGAAGATTTTTACTTCGTCTCCCACTTTCTCTTTAAATGCTTGTAAGTTCTCTTCTGCATCTGGCATATCCATTTTGTTTGCTACAACAACTTGCGGACGCTCTGTTAAACGCATATTGTATTCTTTTAATTCATTATTAATTGTAACATAATCTTCATATGGCTCACGGCCTTCTAAACCAGACATATCAATAACATGTACAATTACACGTGTACGCTCGATATGACGTAAGAATTGGTGTCCAAGTCCAACGCCAGCATGTGCGCCTTCAATTAGTCCAGGAAGGTCAGCCATCACGAAGCTGCGGTTATCACCAGTTTCAACAACACCAAGATTCGGAACGATTGTTGTAAAGTGATACTCTGCAATTTTCGGACGTGCTGATGATACAACAGATAATAATGTAGATTTACCTACACTTGGGAATCCAACAAGTCCAACATCTGCTAGTACTTTAAGTTCTAGAATGACATCACGTTCTTGACCTGGTTCTCCGTTTTCAGCGATTTCTGGTGCTGGGTTCGTAGCTGTTGCGAAACGTGAGTTACCACGGCCACCACGGCCACCTCTTGCGATTACAGCAGTTTGTTCATGCGTTACTAAATCGGCAAGAATTTGACCAGTTTTTTCATCTTTTACTATTGTTCCTGGTGGAACCTTTACGATTAAATCTTCAGATTTACGTCCGTGCTGACCTTTACTCATTCCGTGCTGACCGCGATCAGCTTTGAAATGACGTTGGTAGCGGAAGTCCATTAATGTACGTAAGCCTTCCTCAACTACGAAAACAACATCTGCACCTTTACCGCCGTCGCCACCTGCTGGGCCACCTTTAGGAACATACTTCTCACGACGATACGCAACCATACCGTTACCACCGTCGCCGCCTTTTACATATATCTTGACCTGATCTACAAACATTATTTCACCACACTTTTTCAATTGGTTGTAATATAACTGAGACTTCTTCGTCTCGCACTGTATAAGAAATGGAATACCATTTATTGTTTTGGGTCGCAAGCCAATTCTGTAGTTCTTCTACACTCGTTAGCTTACCACGAAAATCAAAAAAGAAACGAGCATTATCCGCGTCACATTCAATTGTGATACAAACATAATTTTCAACATATACGTCTAAACTATGCTGAAGCATCGAGAAAAATTGATTCGTCCATGTACATACAGTCTCATCTAAGTGAGATAAGTTATGTAATTTCCCTAATACTTCGTACTCCAATAAGCACGGCTGCTGTTTCCAATTATATGTTAAAATCCACTCTGAAAATAAAGGCATTGATAGCCCCATCAGATTGGATTCTTGTCTCGCTTCTTGGACAAAACGATCGATGAGACTATGAATTTCTTCCACTTTTCCAAGGGAAAGGTTTCCTTTCACCATCTGCATACGATTGAGCCAATCATGTCTTGAATGGCGCAATGCATCTATAATTGTCCATTTTTCATTCATTTAGATACCCCTTAATATAGAAAAACTCTAACCTGCACTCAGGTTAGAGTTTTCCGTGAGTTCTTATGCTTCTTGAGCAACAGGATATACGCTCACTTGTTTGCGGTCACGGCCAAGACGCTCAAAGCGTACTACGCCGTCAACTTTCGCGTATAAAGTGTCATCGCCACCACGACCAACGTTAACACCTGGATAAATTTTTGTACCGCGTTGACGGTAAAGAATTGAACCACCTGAAACCGTTTGACCATCTGCGCGTTTAGCACCAAGACGTTTTGACTGAGAGTCACGACCGTTCTTTGTACTACCTACACCTTTCTTAGATGCGAAAAACTGAAGATCTAATCTTAACATACGTTACACCTCCTGCACTTTTTCTATTAAACGGATATACTTTCCGTAATCAAGTTCGATCGTCTTAAGCGAAACAACCAATCCTTCCAAAAGTATCTGTGCTTTTTCTACTGTATGAACGTCTAAATCATTAGGCAATTCATACGTTAAGAATCCGCCATCACTTCCGAGTTCAATAGTTGCCTGCACATTACAAAGTTCTTCCACTGCATTTATAGAACCAAACACAACCGCTGTAGTTCCAGCACAGACAAGGTCTTGTCCATGTGGCGCATAATCGGCATGTCCAGTCATTTTAAATGATTGGATACTTCCTAATTTCGTGCGACTTATCGTAATTTTAATCATGTTAACCTGGATTAAGCGTTGATAGCTTCAACAACTAGCTTAGTGTAAGGTTGACGATGACCTTGTTTCTTACGATTGTTCTTTTTCGCTTTGTATTTGAAAACGATAATTTTCTTAGCGCGACCTTGTTTTTCAACTTTCGCAGTAACTGTTGCACCTTCTACAACTGGGCTACCAACTTTAACGTTTTCGCCACCAACGAAAAGAACTTTGTCAAAAGTAACAGTTTCACCAGCTTCAACATCTAATTTTTCAATGTAGATTGCTTGACCAGCTTCAACTTTAATTTGTTTTCCACCTGTTTCGATAATTGCGTACATACTTGCACCTCCTCTTAATTACTAAGACTCGCCAAAAACGAGGTAGACATATATGCCTTTAGGGAACCTGTCTTGTGCGGTTGTAGCATATAGCCGTTTAGGTGCTATAAACTATAACATAAAGATGTTATCATGAATCATAGACGGTTGTCAATAAATGTTCTGCTAACTATTTTTTCCGCTCTACAATTTCTGTTTTACTTCCAAAACGGACAATTGCATACTTTTCGATCATATCATCTTTGAAATAAATTTCAAATGGAATATTTTTTTGTAATTCTTTTTGCAAAAATTGTTTTTGCAAGTCTTTAGATGCAGCGATTAATACTGCCTCATCCTCTATATTGCCATATGTAATTAGCTCTCTCTCTAACTCATACGCAATTGTCTCATATGACATCATATACCCCGTCGCTTTGCACGGTACACATTCTTCTAGTAATACGTCGCGTAAAGAATGTTTCTTACGTTTACGTGTCATCTCTAAAATCCCTAACTCTGTAAACCCAAGCACTCTTGTATATGTGCGATCATTTTGCATAGCAGCCATGAGACATTCTCTTACCATTTCTTTATCTTCTCTTCTTTTCATATTAATAAAATCAATTAATATCATACCACCGATATCACGCAGTCTTAATTGACGTGCAATCTCTTCAGCTGCCACTTCATTTGTACGAAGGACTGTATCTTGTAAATTCTGTTTTCCAGTAAACTTGCCCGTATTCACATCAATTACAGTCATCGTCTCCATTTGTTCCACAATTAAATAAGCACCATTCGGGAGCCATACAATTTTTTGAAGTGCTTTCTCGATTTCACGCTCTATTCCAAAATGGTTAAACATTGAAGATTTTTCATTATAAAAAGATACTTTTTCTTTTCCAATCTTTCCCTCTAATTCTTTTACTATACTTCTTGTATCTACAACTACTTTTTCAATTGTTTCAATCGGATTCTCTTGGAATACACGATCTAAAAAGGTGGCCGGTCGATGAAGTAATAACGGCGCCTTTCCTTGGCCCTCTTTTCTTTTTAGCTCTTCATATAACTGCTGTAACATTTGCATTTCAGCTTGTATTTCTTCAATCGCTCCTTTTTCAGAAGCAGAGCGGAAAATGTAACCCCCTGTTCCTTCTACCTCAATTTGGAGTAACTGTTGTCTTTTTTTATTATTTTTTATTTTCCGAGAAACAGCGCGCATCTCATCAAACGGCATATAAACGACATATTTCCCGGTAAATTCTATATTCGCTGTCAATTTAGGCCCTTTCGTATCAATTGCCTCTTTTACAACTTGTACGAGAATCGCTTGCCCTTCATGTATACGATAACAAGATGGTACATCATCGTATGAAAGATACGCATGTTTTTCTAAACCGATGTTTACAAATGCTGCGTTCATTCCAGCGATTGTTCTTACGATACGTCCGGCATAAATATGCCCAACAATCTCTTGCTCTTCATTACGTTTCCATAAAAACTCAACAATTTTTTTCTTCTCTTCAATTGCAACGCGCTTTTCCGATCCAGCGTAATTCACATATAACGTTTTCAAAATTATTTCCTCACTTTATAATCTTCTTTGCTTTTACAATAATAAAAGGTTAGTGCTATCGTCAACACTAACCGATTAATTCTTCAACTGATGAAGTTGTTCGTTTTTCAGTAAAATATGCATAGAGCAGTTCATTTTCATCTAATGTGTAATGTTCTTTATATTTTCCATGGACGATAATAGAGTGCTTATATCCTCTACGAAATTTTGTGAATATCTTATATAAATGATCTTCTGATTGCACTTCAATAGGTGCAATCTTTTCAATTCCTCTTTTGTTCCCATAATAACGTTCTAATAAAAAACGCATAAAGGCATACCGTCTTTGTTTCCACTCTTGATATAACGACACTGCCAAAAACATGAGTAGTACCCACATCATAATATTATTGCTATTCCAGAGTAACTGCCATCCTAATATTACACCAAAAAAAACACATGACAATTTCATCATCTTTCCATGTGCTTGTAAATAAGGAAAACGATATGATAGTATATTAAACAATACTTTCCCGCCATCTAACGGCCAAATAGGGAGTAAATTAAACGCTAAAATAATTATATTATTCCACATAAAGAAATAATATAAATCCGCGTTCAGCCAACCGGCTTCAAATAATATATAACCTACTAGCATCATCCAAACATGTTGAATCGGTCCTGCAATTACGACAACAAGTTCCTCTTTCAACGACTTATTACCATGTTCCTCAAGCTCAGCCACGCCACCAAACGGCAAAAGCTGAATTTTTTTTATACGCCAATTATAGTGCGCTGCTGCAAGAGCATGCCCAAGTTCATGAATAAGAACAATACAAAATAACAGTATTAATTCTTTAAAACGTGCAGTAAAAATACCAATGACAATGATAACCCAAAATAATGGATGCACGGAAATTTTCGTTAAGACGTCCCTATATTTAATCAAATGATATCACCTGGATCGGATCAATAAATTTTTCATTCTTTTTTATCGCGAAATAAAACTTTCCATTTTTATCATTTGTATCATTACTCACCGTTCCAATTTTTTGTTTCTTTGAAACGTAATCATATAATTTCACTGACATATCGTTTAAATTTGCATACCATGACTCCGTACCATCTGCATGTTGAATTTGAACTGTATTTCCAAGTTCCTCTTTCTTACCCGCAAAAACAACTAATCCTTCATTCACTGACTCAACTGTTGCATTTGTAGCTGTTTGGACAAATACACCTTGGCCATTTTTTTGAAACCCTTGCATTACTTTTCCAGAAGCAGGAATTGCATAATTTTTTTGCTGAATACTTCCTTCTTTTTTCTCATTCGGTGAATAAAATACAAGCGGTTTTCCAAATTGCTTTTCATACCATTTCGCTACAGTAGCAAACTGAAATTCCTCTTTCATCACTTTTTCTGTAACAGCTTTAGCACCATCGAACGAAGACGGGGCATTCTTATATAAAATAGCAACCGAAAGAACTAATATTGCTGATAATAAAACTTTGAAGAAAAAGACTTCCTTTCGAAATAAAGGGTGAATTTCCTTTTCTCCTTCTTCAATAAATACTGTTTCGCTACCAAAATTCCCTCCGGTAAAATACTGCTCTTCCTCCATCCTTTCTTGCTCGGCCTTCCTTTTCGCAATCCGCTTTTTAATTTCTTCTACGCGTCTATTCTTCATACTGTCTCCTTTCTTTCCGTAAGCTAATTTCAATAGAAACAGTTGTATACAGTTTGTACATGTGTATGAGCTAAGAAAGAAAGATATTCGTGTGAAGAAAAAAGAAAGCACTTCGCATATGTGCGAAGTGCTTTTAACGGATTCCAAAGAAGTTTTTTACCTTTGCAAATACCGATACCTTTTCTTGTTCAAATGCTTGTAATGGTACATTCTCACCCAACAAGCGTCTTGCGATATTACGATAAGCCAACGCTGCTTTTCCGCTTGGTTGCAACGCCACAGGTTCACCTGTATTTGTAGCTCGAATAACTTCATCGTCATCTTCGACAACACCAAGAAGCTCGATTGACAATGTACGTACAATTTCATCAACATCTAACATATCCTGTTCATGAAGCATATGACTACGTACACGGTTAATAACAAGTTTTGGTGGTTCAATATCCTCTTTTTCTAAAAGCCCAATAATACGATCCGCATCCCGCATTGAGGATACTTCTGGCGTCGTAACAACGATTGCTTTATCCGCACCAGCTACCGCATTTTTAAATCCCTGCTCAATCCCCGCAGGACAATCAATTAATATGTAATCATAATCTTGACGTAATACTTGTATTAATTCATCCATTTGTTCAGGTGTTACCGCTGATTTATCACTCGTTTGTGCTGCAGGTAATAAATAAAGATCATCAAAACGTTTATCTTTAATAAGAGCCTGAGGTAAACGGCAACGCCCTTCAACGACATCAACAAGATCAAATACAATACGATTTTCCAGCCCCATTACTACGTCTAAATTTCGAAGACCGATATCTGTGTCAATTAAGCACACTTTCTTTCCAGATAACGCTAGGGCCGTACCAATGTTCGCAGACGTTGTAGTTTTACCTACTCCGCCTTTTCCAGATGTAATTACTATTGCCTCTCCCACAGCTATACAATTCCCCTTTCTAACTTTGTTAAATTAGGTCTAAGATGAGTGAGAAGTTGCAGGCGATCGACAACAATGTGATTGTTCTCATTAATATACGCACATTCTGCCGCCTCCGCTCCGTCTTCTTTCTCTTCCGGAGCCCGCATTGCCACATCACTAATTCGAAGTTGCATCGGGTTCATAACAGATGCAGCGATTACAGCATCCGAATCCCCATAATACCCAGCATGTGCAATTCCTCTTAATGATCCTACAACAAAAATATTCCCCCCAGCGATAACCGTTCCGCCTGGATTAACATCTCCAATTAACAACAAATTTCCTTTTACATGTAAAACTTGTCCAGAGCGAACAATTTTGGAAATAGGGACAATTTCTGTTTCTTCTTTCCAAGCTATTGCTTCTGCTTTAGTGATAACATCACTTTTAATTGAATCCACAACAAGATTCTTTTTATTACGAATTAACGTACGAATCTCTTCTTGTTGGACTTCTGTTAAATAACGATTTCCTACTTTCACATGCACTTCAATTAAAGAGCGTCCATCACCATCGTAGTAATGTGTAGAAAGTTTTTCGTCTAATTCTATCAACAATTCAGAGAATGAACAACAATCATCTAAATGAAGCGTTATCCCATCTTTTGTCCCTTTTATCGTTACATTTTGTTGCTTTTTTTCTTCCACTAAAGTTCACCCCACCGATTCAATTCGACATAAAATTAGAAAATCCTTTTTTCTTTTTCTTCCATCGCTTTTGAAAGACGCAATATATATCGTCTCAGTGGGAAACAAACTATCAACAAGAAAATAGCATTTAACAATAAAGTAGCAAGGAGACGATCTGTGAAAAAGACATACGCTGGCATATGAGTACGTCCCAACAAAGTTAAAAATCCATACACATAATACTCTAGTGCTACAACGCTAGCTAATATGATGGAAACAACAATAAATAAATTCAATTGCAGTACTTTCATCACACTATAAACTAAATAAGCTAAAATCGGATAAGCAAAAATATATATACCGACAAGTTCTGTGTATACGGTATCAAATAAGAAACCAAATAATAGTCCGTAATAAATCCCTTGGACCGGACTATAATACACTGTAATAAAACATAAGACGATTATAAAGAAATGCGGTGCTGCTATACTCTCTTTCCAAAACACATTTGTTGGAACAATGGTAGCAAACATATTTTCAAATAGAAACACAAAAAGGAGCAAAAGAGGAAGAGCTGCTCTTTTTAAAATCTTCATCATCTCTTCTCTCCCTCCTATTCTAATGGCGCTGAAGGCTTTTTACGTTTAGCAACCATAATATGCTCTACGTCATTTAAATCAGCGGCAGGTTTTACATAAGCTGTTTTTGTTAAGCCGTATGCATCTGGTTGTACATCAACGATTTTCCCAATTACAAGACCTTTCGGGAAAATATCACCTAGTCCAGATGTTACAACCATTTGATCTTTTTCTACTTTTGCATCAGAACCAATCTTTGTGAAAAGAAGTAAGTGTTTTTCTTTGTCGTAACCTTCAATTAAACCAAAGATATTTTCTTGCCCTTGTACAATAGCAGATACACGATTTGTTCGGCTCATAGAGCTTAATAACTCTACTGATGATGTAAACTGAGATACACTTTTCACACGTCCAACTAAACCTTGTGAAGTCATAACAGCCATATCTTTTTTAATTCCTTGCTGTGCCCCTTTATCAATTCCAATTAAATCGTACCATTTATCTGAACTACGAGAAACAACAGTAGCTGGAATCTCAGTATAATCGCTCAGCAACTCCTTTTTTCCAGTTAACTCTTGTAACTTCTTGTTATCATCTTCTAATTGTTTTACTTTCCCTGATAGACCTGCATAATTATCTAATTTTGCTTTTAATTCTTTATTCTCTTCATACGTGCGCTTTACATCCTCTACATTTTCGAAGAATCCAGCTACGTATTTCGCTGGCTTTTGGAATACACGTTCTACAACACCGACAGTGTCTTTAACAAACTGCTCTGGCCATGTTAAACTGTTCCGTTCTTTCAATGAGATTCCAATCAATGCCACGAGAAGAATAATACTAACTAACAAAACAATTAATCTTTTGTTTAAGAAAAACTGTGGCACGTTCACACCCTCTTAATTTCACTGATTTTTATTTTGCAATATTATCGAGCAGCAGTTTTGAAAAGATCGATATTGTCTAATGCTTTACCTGTTCCAATTGCTACGCAATCTAATGGGTCTTCTGCAACAAGAACTGGCATTTTTGTTTCTTCACTAATTACTTTATCTAAATTACGTAGTAATGCCCCGCCACCTGTTAATACAATACCGCGGTCCATAATATCAGCTGCTAATTCAGGTGGAGTTTTTTCTAGTGTATTTTTAACTGATTCTACAATCGCATCTACTGTATCTTTTAATGCATCTGCAATTTCTTCTGGCTGAATTAGTACTGTTTTTGGTAAACCACTTACTAAATCACGACCGCGAATTTCCATAGGCTCGATACCTTCTGGCTCGCCTGCAGAACCGATTTCTAATTTTAATGCTTCAGCTGTTCTTTCACCGATCATTAAGTTATAGCTTTTCTTAATGTACTGAATGATTGAATCGTCCATATCATCACCAGCAACACGAACTGACTGACTTGTTACAATACCTCCTAAAGAAATAATTGCAACTTCTGTTGTACCACCACCGATATCAACTACCATACTACCAGTTGGTTCCCAAACAGGTAAGTTTGCACCAATTGCTGCTGCAAATGGCTCTTCGATAGGATAAGCATCACGAGCACCCGCTTGACGAGTCGCATCGATTACTGCACGTCTTTCTACAGCTGTAATACCAGATGGTACACATACCATTACATACGGCTTACGTGAGAAGAAACCGTTTGATTTTTGAGCTTGTTGAATGTAATATTTCATCATTGTTGCAGTTGTTTCATAATCAGCAATTACACCGTCTTTCATCGGGCGAAGTGCCACAACGTTCCCTGGTGTACGACCAATCATTTGTTTTGCGTCGCTACCTACAGCAACGATTTGTTTCGTATCAGTTTGTAACGCAACTACTGAAGGTTCACGTAAAACTACACCTTTTCCTTTTACATATACAAGCGTGTTCGCAGTTCCTAAGTCTATTCCAAGATCGCGAGTAAATCCACCAAATCCAAACATATTATTTATCTTCCTTTCTTGTTTTCACGGACTCATTTTTTCTTACTTTATATTATAAAAACAGTACGTTTTTTATATCTTTATCCTTTTTGTAGATAAATTTCTACAAAAAACTCATAAATCACATTATAAAACAAAATAAGTAAAAAGCATAGTCTTAAATATGACCTTTTTCCTTTAAACTCACGAATTTATGGTCACCTATTATAATATGATCTAGCACTTCAATTCCGATAATCTGGCCGCATTCTACTAAACGTTTTGTTACTTCAATATCTTCACGGCTCGGCGTGGGATCTCCTGAGGGATGGTTATGAAGACATATAATAGAGGCTGCTGCACGACGGAAGGCTTCTTTAAAAACTTCCCTGGGGTGTACAATTGACGTGTTTAAACTTCCAATAAAAATCGTTTGCCTATGTAGAACTTGATTTTTTGTATTTAAATATAAACAAACAAAATGCTCTTGTTGTAAAAAACGCATTTCTTCCATCATGTATTTCGCACAATCTTCTGGACTTCGAATACTATATCTATTTTGATATTCTAAACGCACCATTCTTCTGCCTAGTTCAAAGGCTGCCATAAGTTGCGATGCCTTTGAAATCCCAATACCATGTATACTAATTAGCTCTTCTAATGTTGCATCTTTCAACATACGTAAGCCATCAAATTGGTGTAAAATTTTATCTGATAACTTTAACACTGTTTCTTCTTTAGAACCTGTTCTGAGTAATACTGCGAGAAGCTCTCGATTTGATAAACTTCCGGCACCTTCTAACAATAAACGCTCCCGTGGCTGTTCTTCTCTTACAACATCACGAATACCGTTCATCTCTCCACTCCTTTATTTGTTCTCTCAAAGAAAACCCCATGCAATTTTACGCATGGGTTACATCAATATCAAATTGTTTTAATTCCCTAACGAGACGTGCAATTGGTAAGCCAACTACACTATAGTAGTCCCCTTGAATATTTTGAACGAAAATAGATCCTTTACCTTGAATCCCATAACTACCGGCTTTATCAAGAGGTTCTTTCGACGTGACGTATGTATCAATTTCCTCTTCTGTTAGCTCCCAAAACGTAACTTCTGTACGCTCATAAAAAGTAACCGTTTTTTCTTTTGATATAATCGCAACACCTGTATACACTTCATGTGTTTTCCCTGATAGTAATTGTAACATCTCTTTCGCCTCATCCTCATTAGAAGGCTTACCAAGAATACGCGACTCATATGTAACAATTGTATCTGCACCTAACACAATGTGATCACTATTATTTTCTGCCACCGCTGATGCTTTTTGCAAGGCAAGCGACATTACAATATCAGAAGGCGATGAATATGCACCAATTGTTTCCTCTACTTCACTTACAACGATTTCAAATGGTATGCTAGCTAACTCAAGCAATTCCTTCCTCCGAGGTGATCCTGAAGCTAAAATTATTTTTTTCATATTTTCTCCTTCCTTTCTCACATGAAGCAGAACAATTTATATCAATCGTATCAAAGGAATAGTTTGTCCACAAATGAAAGAAATATTAATTTCTCTAACTAAAATAACAATTCTTTATTGCATACGATTATATTCCTGTCATAGAGAAAGCACTTTGCTCTAAATTCAAAAGAAAAGAAAGAAGTACATGTACTTCTTTCTTACTCATTTTATTATCCTATCATTTCACTTTCTACGAAACAATTTTTTCATACGAAAGTAGGCCATCAATAATAACTTGATTTAATTTCACCAAAGATTCCTTATCCATTTTCCCATCTTTTACTGTTTGTACAGCTACCGACGTATACATATACAGTTTCTTTGCTTCTTCTTGCTTCATACTTTTCCCCTCTTTTTCAATCGCTTTCCATTCTTTTTCAATCGCTTCTATATCTTTTGCGCTGCTTTTTCCACCAACTTGTACACTAGAAGCATATTTTGCTAAATGAGTGTATAATGGCTGCACTTTTGTTAAAAATGTTCCTACTTCTTTATCATCTTTCAGCAACGCTTTATCTGTTATATCCCAGTTCTTTTTTAAAACGGAGACACCATCATTTTTATACTGAGTCATTAATTGATTTATAGCCTGTTCATCGCTAGCAATACCAACAACTATTGCATACTTATCCCCGCTCGGTCTCAAAGCTCCAATGCCCCCATTGCCTTTCCATTCTTCAAGAGCTGCTCGTCCCTTTTCTTCAGAAGAATAAAGCCCCCCTTGAACAAAAAATAATTTCATCGGATCCAATGACGCTCCTGCCTGTGCTTTTTGTTTTTCTTCTTTTGGTTCTGATGTTTGTCCTGCCGTTCCACCCACCTTTGATTCTCCATTCCCAGTCGGCTTGGAAGCTGTTACTTCACTTCCTCCTGTCGTTCCTTGTCCGGTGAGTAAATGAAGCATCCCCATTCCAAACGCCGTACCGATAATAATTGCGGTTGCAACGATTGCAATTAATGTATTACTCCACTTCTTTCGGTATTTTTCCACAGACATCGATTTCGCTTTTTGAAACGGAACAACATTTCTCGGTCGTTCACCTTCTACTACCATCCATTCAAATTCATCTTTCTTCTTTTCCTCATACTTCGCTTCTGTTCCATTCACTTTCACTGAGATCGTTCGTGATTGCTTGTCCATACACTCACACCTCACCTCTTATCGTTGTCCGCATCATATCATATTCCTTTCACAAAAAAACGAGATATTTGTCAGAGAAATTCGCCAAATAACCCTATATATTTATCTTATATGTATGCTTTTGACTTCATTTGTAGAACAAAAAACTAGATAGCAAAGACTATCTAGTTTTTCTCGCGAATATATTTTCGAACTTCAGAAATGAAATAAAGAGAACCTGTTATGATGAAAACATCATTTTCTCCTATCATTTCAACTTTTGTATCAATTGCCTCTTTCCAATTTTCAAAAACTAATTTTGATTCTTTTTGTGAATATGATGCAAGTTTATCAGCAGAGATAGCACGATCAAAGGCGAATGTTGTAAAAATAATTTCATCTGCAATGGTTTCTAATTGGCCTACCATGTTATGCAATTGTTTATCACCAAGGGCAGTAAATAAAACTATTACATTTTTATCTTTGTAATGCGCTTCTACTGTTTTCACAAGGCTTTCAATACCTTCTGGATTATGGGCACCATCTATAATAATATCCGGGTTACTTTGCAGCTTTTCAAAGCGCCCAATCCAATACGCTTCCCGTAATCCCGTTCTTATTTCCTCTTCCTCAATTAAAAATGATAGATATGTTTTTACATACATGACTGCCATAAGTGCTAGCGCTGCATTTCCTACTTGATGAATGCCTTTCATTGAGATTTGCAAATCTTCAAATGCGGCAAAAGGACAAGTAAAATCAAACTCTTCCCCATCTTCTTTAGACTGCTTATGTAACGCTGTAAAATGCTTGTCAAGTTCGTATAGGTTTACATGGTTTTCCTTTGCAACATTTTGAATGACTTCCAAAGCTTCTTCGTCCTGCACACCAGTAATTACCGGCACACCAGATTTAATAATCCCCGCCTTTTCATATGCAATTTCTCCTAGTGTATTCCCTAAAATATGCATATGATCGTGACCGATATTCGTAATAATCGTGAGAACAGGGTGTATAACATTAGTAGAATCAAAACGTCCACCAAGCCCTGTTTCAAATAGAACAACATCACAGAAATTGACTTTACCGAAATAACAAATTGCCATAACAGTAATAATTTCAAACTCCGTCGCTTCCCCTAAATCCGTCTCATCTAGTTTTTCCACGACTTGTTTTACCATCTTTACAAGTTCAGTAATCTCTTCATCTGCAATTGGTGTCCCATTCACACTAATGCGTTCATTAAATGTTTCGATATAAGGAGAGGTGAACGTTCCTACCTTATATTTCGCGCCTTCTAACATGTAGCGCATATATGTTAACGTTGAACCTTTTCCATTTGTACCAGCAAGATGAACACATTTTATATGACGCTCTGGATTTCCGAGTTCTTCTAGCATCCATCTCATTCTTTCTAATCCTGGCTTAATTCCAAATTTCAATCGGCTATGAATCCACCCTATCGCTTCTTCGTATGTATGTATCACGTATGCTTTTCCCCTTTCAAAAGACAACTTTCATAGTTCTATTATACGCAAAGAAAAGAGACTCACCAATATAGTGAGTCTCTAAAAACATTTTTACTTTTCAAGATCTACTAGACGTTGACGAACTGCTTCGCGTTTTTCTAGGTAATCTTGCTCTTTCGCACGCTCTCCTTCAATAACTGCCGCAGGAGCTTTCGCTACGAAACCTTGGTTAGAAAGTTTCTTCTGTACACGTTCTACTTCTTTATCGAACTTCTCAAGTTCTTTCTCAAGACGAGCTCTCTCTTCATCAAGATTGATAAGATCAGCTAATGGTAAGAATAACTCTGCACCTGATACGATTGCAGTCATTGCTTTTTCTGGCGCTTGTAAATCCGTTTGAATTGTTAATTCGCTTGGATTACAGAAACGCTCAATGTAAGAGCTGTTTTTCGTAAGTTGAGCAAGTACAGCCTCATCTTTTGCTTTAATTTGCATTTGAACTTTTTTGCTCATTGGCGTATTTACTTCTGCACGGATGTTACGAACAGAGCGAATGATATCAACTAGAAGGTGCATTTCTGCCGCAGCTTCCGTATCTTGTAAATCCTCGCGAACTGTTGGCCACGCAGCTACTGTAATAGATTCGCCTTCATGTGGTAAATGTTGCCAAATTTTTTCTGTTACGAATGGCATGAATGGATGTAATAGACGCATTGTTTGGTCTAATACGTAAGCTAAAATAGAACGAGTTGTTTTCTTAGCTGCTTCATCTTCACCGTATAGTGGAAGCTTCGCCATTTCAATGTACCAGTCACAGAAATCGTCCCAAATGAAGTTGTATAATGAACGTCCAGCTTCACCGAACTCATATTTATCCATGTTACGTGTTACACTTTCGATTGTTTCGTTTAAGCGAGTTAAGATCCACTTATCTGCAACTGATTTTTCACCAGTTAAATCGATTTCTTCATACTTCATATCATCCATGTTCATTAATACGAAGCGTGATGCATTCCAAATTTTATTAATGAAGTTCCAAGTAGATTCTACTTTCTCCATGCTGAAGCGTAAATCTTGACCTGGTGCACTTCCTGTTGATAAGAAATAGCGCATTGCATCTGCACCGTACTTCTCGATAACATCCATTGGGTCAATACCGTTACCAAGAGATTTACTCATCTTACGACCTTGCTCATCACGAACTAAACCGTGAATTAATACATCTTTAAATGGACGCTCGCCTGTAAACTCTAAACCTTGGAAAATCATACGAGATACCCAGAAGAAGATGATGTCATAACCAGTTACTAATGCATCTGTTGAATAGTAGCGCTTAAAGTCTGCTGAATCTTCATCCGGCCAACCAAGTGTTGAGAACGGCCATAGCGCTGAACTGAACCATGTATCCAGTACGTCATTATCTTGATTCCAGTTTTCAATATCTGCTGGTGCTTCTGTACCTACGTATACCTCACCAGTTTCTTTATGATACCAAGCTGGAATACGGTGTCCCCACCATAATTGACGAGAAATACACCAGTCATGAATGTTTTCCATCCAGCGTAAGTATGTGTTTTCAAAACGCTCTGGTACGAACGTTACTTTTTCTTCTTCTTTTTGTTGAAGTGCTACTGCTTTTTCTGCAAGTGGAGCCATTTTTACGAACCATTGTGTTGATAAGTAAGGCTCAACTACTGCACCGCTACGCTCACTATGACCTACTGAATGCATATGAGGCTCGATTTCTACTAATACGCCAGCCTCTTGTAAGTCTTTCACTAATGCTTTACGGCATTCGAAACGATCCATACCGTTATACTTACCAGCTTTTTCGTTCATCGATCCATCTTCATTCATTACTAAGATGCGTGGTAAGTCATGACGGTTACCTACTTCAAAATCATTCGGGTCATGAGCTGGTGTAATTTTTACAACACCTGTTCCGAAGTCTTTTTCTACGTACTCATCAGCAATAATCGGAATCTCACGGCCTACAATTGGAAGTGTAACTGTTTTTCCGATTAAATGTTTGTAACGATCGTCTTCTGGATGAACTGCTACTGCTGTATCACCAAGCATCGTTTCTGGACGAGTTGTCGCAAGACGAATGTGGCCAGAACCATCTGTTAACGGATAGTTCATATGGTAGAATGCACCTTGAACTTCTTTATGAATTACTTCAATATCAGAAAGAGCTGTGCGTGTTGCTGGATCCCAGTTGATGATATATTCACCACGGTAAATTAAGCCTTTTTCGTATAATTGAACGAATACTTTATTAACCGCATCTGATAAACCTTTGTCTAATGTGAAGCGTTCACGAGAATAGTCTAGTCCTAAACCAACTTTCCCCCATTGTTGACGAATGTGAGAAGCGTACTCTTCTTTCCACTCCCAAGCTTTTTCAAGGAATTTTTCACGGCCAAGATCGTAACGTGAAATACCTTCTTCACGAAGTTTTCCTTCTACTTTCGCTTGTGTTGCGATACCAGCATGGTCCATTCCTGGAAGCCATAGTACATCGTATCCTTGCATACGCTTCGTACGAGTTAAAATATCTTGAAGAGTTGTATCCCAAGCATGACCTAAGTGTAACTTACCAGTTACGTTCGGAGGTGGAATTACAATTGTATACGGTTGTTTCTTCTCGTCTCCTGTTGCTTCAAAATATTTGCCTTCAAGCCACCATTGATAAAGGCCTTCTTCAACGGACATATGATCATATTTAGTTGGTAAATTCTTTTCCGTGTTTGACATTATTTTCCCTCCTTAAAATAAAAAATGTCCCTCATCCAAAAAGGACGAGGGACATCGCGGTACCACCTTTATTTACAAACAAATTCATAATTTGCTTATACTCTTAATTTGATAACGGACAAATCCGTCTTTTCCTAATAAGAACTATTCCGTTCAGAAAAGATGCTCCAGGGCTACCTTCTAACATAACTATCTAGAGAATCTCCCAGCTAATGATTCTCCTCTCTGAAGACGTTTCATGTTATACTCTTCCCCTTCAAGGCATTTATATGATTGTTAATTATTATATACAATAGTGTAAAAAACGAAACCTTATTCGTCAAGATAAATTTAAGTCTATGAATTTTCAGGCGCACAAAAAAGATAAGTAGCATTCTCTACTTATCTTCTTTATCTCGCTATTTGCGGGCAGTAAGATCCCTACATCAAAATTCAGCTGAAGCAAAGAAGTTAGGCGGGAGCCCCGCTGATTAAAGTTTTACTTTACCCGTTCCCTTGCTGGGCAGCTTGTAATTGTGATAGAAAATATTCTATATTGCTAACGAGCCAATGCGATTGTTGCAAACTCTTTACTTCCAGCAATTCATTTTCCTCGTTGCGATTATCTTTTCTTTTTCTATACGAACCGATTTGTCGAATAAATTGTGATGGGTACGTCATATAAGCAAACATGAGAAGTTGCTCTTCTTTCGTAAACGGAAAATTTTTTTGATACATTTGAAACCATTCAAACCGATCACTTCTTGCGATCGGATATGTGTTTAAAGACCGTGAATAAAAACCTACTATATCTTGCACAGGCGTTGCAAACTTCGATTTTTCCAAACTAATAAAATAGCCATTCCGCTCATAGTCAAATAAAAAATGATTAAGTGACACGTTACCATGTACAAAAGTAATACGCGTTTTATCTTTTTCTTTCATCGCATCGTTCCACTCATTTAATTGCTTCGTTGCAAATTCACGCGCTCTCATTACATGATGATAGTACGTACAATATTGCAATTCAAGCGGGGACATATACCATTTTGATTCAGATTCTACGAGAAACTCTTCTAACATCTCACCATCATTTTCCCAGCGATTGGATATAGTTGTATAATGTTTTTCTAAATCTTCTTCCGTATACGTTTCTTCCTTCACAGTTTTTTGATGCAACGTTCCGAGTGTCTGAAACATTTTATGGTATTGATCATTGTCCTCACCATTTCCTTCTGCACGTTCTAACCAAGGCATTAAATAATAATTATACGTCCCGTCACTTAAAATATAATTTCCATCCGTCGCATGGTATATAGGTACATAATTTGAAAAACCTTTCTCCTTCAAATATTGAATATGATGCAGAAAGTTATTCCGCTCTAACTTTCTGCCTTCTATTTTCTTAAGTGCATATGGACCTTGATTCGTATAAATTTTCATTACATTTCCGTGCTCTTCCATATGCTGCGTATCCAATCTATATTGCCTCACGATAGGTTCATAGTGATTTCGCAATTCAATATCCATACGAATAACCCTTTCTATTCAAAACATAACTTCTAAGAAAAGAAGTGAGTGAAAACACTCACTTCTTTATTTCGCCTTTACTCTTGAAACGGGAATATAAATAATTTGCCCCGTATTTAAAAATATATCTTCTGTTTGATTGACACGGTACAAATTTTGTACCGATGTTTCATAACGGTCTGCAATAGATTCAATTGTATCCCCTTCTTGTACGAAATACATTCTTAACTTTGTAAATTCCTCTTCCGGTTCTTTCGTAAATAGTTTTGTTAAATAAAGCGCATTTTCATCTCGCTGTGAGTACTCTTCTTCTTGTTCTTCCTGCTTTTTCGCTTTTTCTTTCTTGAAATCTTTTCGTCCGAACAATTCAAATTGCGGCGTTGTTTCTTGCTCCTCTTCACGTTCCACAAATTCATGTTCTTCTATTTTCTCTTCTTCTAATTCCTGCTCTTTTCTTTCCTCTAATTGGAACGGTTCAAATGCGTAATCTTCCCACTCATCTGATTCCTTGTATGTTGGTTCTTCTACATGGGGCGCCGGTCTATTCTCATCCTCTTGCGCTGAATCTTCTTCTAAATCAGCATACACCGTTTCTTCTTCATCCTCGCTTC
The DNA here is from genome assembly GCF_038006965.1 of Bacillus sp. FSL K6-1338. Taxonomy (NCBI): domain Bacteria; kingdom Bacillati; phylum Bacillota; class Bacilli; order Caryophanales; family Bacillaceae; genus Bacillus; species Bacillus sp. FSL K6-1338. The sequence continues at coordinate 4,290,097 of NZ_JBBOWI010000001.1, forward strand.
TCTCTTCATCACATAAACCAGTAATAGATATATCCGCTAATAATTGTAAGCAACCATTTTCCTTTAATTCATAATCAAATTCCTCAATTGATACATATAGTTCTTCAATTACTTTCACGCGATTTCTCGGAATTGATATTTCAAGCGGAAAGGAATGAACAAGTTCATTAACCCCATCTTCCCTTGTTTCTACATAATCAATTGACTTTGCTGGCGATAGTTCTCTTAGTGAATACGCCGAATCATCTTGCCTTGCAACATACTCTCCCGTTAAATCTAATTGCCCTCTCACGATTACTTCATGATCAAGCTCTTCTATCTCAACGTCTGGATCTAACGAAATTGACAAAAGTTCATCGACTTCCTGTCCCTTTTGGAACCAAACAGATTCTTTTAATGAAAATCGTAACGAATGATCTGCAGCCACTTCTTTTCCCCCTCCCAAACTATATGTCATTACAGATTTATGTAGGGAAAGCTTACTTTATGAATAAAAAAAATCGCTCCCCTTATGGAGAGCGATTTTTCTCTAATACATTATTTTAATTTTGACATTGCAATTTCAGCCGCTGCAATTGTCGCCTCAATATCTGCGTCACTATGTGCTGTCGATAAGAATAAACCTTCGAATTGAGATGGTGGCAAGAATACACCTTGTTCTACCATTTCACGATAGTAAGCCGCAAAGAACTCTAAGTTTGAAGATTTTGCTGCATCGTAATTAATAACGGGCTCATCTGTAAAGAAAATACCAATCATAGAACCTGCACGATTAATATGATGTGGAATGCCATGTTTTTCAGCTGCTTTACGTAATCCAGCTTCTAACATTTCAGCTTTACGCTCAAATTCTACATACGATTCTGGCGTTAACTGTACTAACGTTTCATAACCTGCTGCCATTGCAAGTGGGTTACCTGATAAAGTACCAGCTTGATAAATCGGTCCGCTTGGCGCAATTTGGCGCATAATTTCTGCTTTACCACCGTACGCTCCTACTGGTAAGCCACCACCGATTACTTTACCTAAACAAGTTAAATCAGGTGTTACACCGTAGTAACCTTGTCCACAGTTATAAGCAACACGGAATCCTGTCATTACTTCATCAAAAATAAGCAGTGCACCGTTTTGTTCTGTTACTTCACGAAGTCCCTCTAAAAATCCTGGTTGCGGAGGAACAACACCCATATTCCCTGCCACTGGTTCTACAATTACACAAGCAATATCATCACCGAATTGTTCAAAAGCGTATTTCACACTTTCTAAATCATTATAAGCTACTGTAATCGTATTTTTCGCTACACCTTCTGGTACGCCAGGGCTATCTGGTAAACCTAGAGTCGCCACACCAGAACCAGCTTTAATTAATAACGAATCACCATGACCGTGGTAACAACCGATGAATTTCAAGATTTTATTACGGCCTGTATAACCACGAGCTAAACGTAGTGCACTCATTGTCGCTTCTGTTCCAGAGTTAACCATGCGGACAATTTCAATCGATGGTACACGCTCAATAACAAGTTTCGCTAATTTATTTTCGATTTCTGTCGGTGCACCGAAGCTTGTACCTCTTTCAGCAACAGATTTTAACGCTTCAACAACACGATCATTTGCATGCCCATGAATTAAAGGCCCCCATGATAATACGTAGTCGATGTATTCATTTCCATCAATATCATATACTTTAGAGCCTTTACCACGCTCCATAAACAACGGATTCATCCCAACAGACTTAAAGGCACGAACTGGGCTATTTACGCCACCAGGCATTAAATCTTGCGCCTCTTCAAACGCTGCAATTGACTTATCAAACTTTTTCATTATTTAACGCCTCCTTCTTGCAACCATTTTGCTGCATCTTTCGCATGATACGTAATAATTAAGTCTGCTCCTGCACGTTTCATGCTAATTAATTTTTCAAGCACAACTTCTTTTTCATTAATCCAACCATTTTGCGCTGCCGCTTTAATCATTGAATATTCACCACTTACGTTGTAAGCAACGATTGGTAAATTAAAGTTATTTTTCACATCACGAATGATATCTAAGTAAGAAAGAGCTGGCTTTACAATTAAGAAATCAGCCCCTTCCATTACATCTGATTCTGCTTCACGGAATGCTTCCATACGGTTCGCTGGGTCCATTTGATATGTTTTACGGTCACCAAATTGCGGCGCACCGTGCGCAGCATCACGGAATGGCCCATAAAACGCTGATGAATATTTCACAGCGTACGACATAACTGGCACGTGTCCAAAACCATTTTCATCTAATGCATGGCGAATTGCTGTTACGAAGCCGTCCATCATGTTTGATGGCGCAATAATGTCCGCTCCTGCCTTCGCTTGACTTACAGCTGTTTTCGCAAGAACTGCAAGAGACTCGTCATTTAAAATAATACCATCTTCAATTACACCGCAATGACCATGACTTGTAAATTGACATAAACATGTATCTGCAACTACTACTAGCTCAGGGAAATCGCCTTTAATTTGTTGAATAGCACGTTGTACAATTCCATGATCACAATATGCTGATGATCCAACTTCATCTTTTTCAGCAGGTAAACCAAATACAATAACAGAACGAATACCTAAATCAACAACTTCTTGCATTTCAGCTTGCAATAAATCTAAAGACATTTGATATACGCCTGGCATAGAAGGAACTTCATTACGAACATTTTCACCTTCTAATACAAAAATAGGGTAAATAAAATCTTCCGTATGTAAAAACGTTTCACGCACAAGTGCACGCATACTACCGCTTTGTCTTAAACGACGATGACGATTAAATTGTAAAGAGTTCATAGATTTCTATCCCCATTCTTTCATTTTATAGATTCACAAACACATTGTAGTAATGCTTCTACAGTGTACTCTTTCGGCACAATAACAGACGGAAAATAACGGCTTGCCTCTTTTTCCGTAATAGGTCCTATACAAGCAATTGTACATTTTTTTGTCCATTCTCTCCAGTTTGCACCCTCAAGTAAACGAACAAAACTAGTAACAGTTGAAGGGCTCGTAAATGTAATAATGTCTACTTTCCCTAACTTCAATGCCGCTATAAGCTCTTGCTTTTTTTCTATATTCACTTTCGTACCGTATACGATTAGCTCATCTAGAGAAACACCAATTTCCCGAAGTGCAACCGGAATTACCTCTCTTGCTATATTCCCTTTCGGAAATAAAATACGTTCGTTTCCACTTAATTCTTTTAGAAACTCTTCTGCAAATGCTTCTGCAACAAATGAAGTTGGAACAAAATGAACTTGATAGCCCCTTTTTTCTAACTCTAATTTTGTTTTCACACCTACCGCAGCAATTTTAATGGTTAGCGGTAGTTTCTTGTTCAAACTATCTAGAAAAAAAGCTACACCATTTCTGCTCGTAAAAATAACCCAGTCATACGAATGTAGCTGCCCTTCAATATGTTGAATTTGCCTATGAGACATACCTTCCATATGCAAAAGCGGAATTTCCAATGGAATTCCGCTCTTTTCTTTCACTGCTACACTCATTTGTTTCGCTTGATGCTGGGCACGTGTAATCAATACCGTTTTTCCAGCGAGAGCGTTCATATTTATTGTTGCTCCTTATTTGCAGCAAGAATGAGTTCTTTGGCGCCTTGTTTAATTAAACGGCCCGCGGCTTCTAATCCTACTTCCTCAGGATTAGTACCTACTACTGTCTCTTTTAATAAAACAGAGCCATCCATAGAGCCAACAAGAGCTGTTAATTCGATTGTATCGTTTTCTTTAAGGGTTGCATATCCAGCGATTGGAACTTGACATCCACCTTCAAGTTTATGAAGAAATACTCGCTCCGCTGCCACTGTTCTTTCTGTTATCGCATCATTCATATGCGCTAACAACTGCAATAAATCCTTATCATCCTCACGACATTCAATCGCTAATGCACCTTGTCCTACAGCAGGTACACATAACGTTTCATCTAAATGTTCTGTAATAACTTCATCATCCCAGCCCATTCTTTGTAATCCAGCTGTCGCTAAAATAATCGCATCGTAATCCTCTTCTTTTAATTTACGTAAACGTGTATCGATATTTCCGCGAATCCACTTCACTTGTAAATCTGGTCTCGCAGCGAGTAGCTGTGCACTACGTCTTAAACTACTCGTACCTAAAATAGCACCTTCCGCTAACTCTTTAAACGATGCTCCATTTTTTGAGATAAAAGCATCACGAGGGTCAACACGCTTTGGTGTACAGCCAATCATTAACCCTTCTGGAAGTACGGCTGGCATATCTTTCATACTATGTACAGCCATATCGATTTCTTTCGTAAGTAACGCATGCTCAATTTCTTTAACGAACAAACCTTTTCCGCCTACTTTTGAAAGAGTAACATCTAAAATCACATCACCTTTGGTGACAATTTCTTTCACTTCAAATTCATATGGTAAACCAAGTGCTTTTAACTGATCAATAAACCAGTTTGTTTGTGTTAATGCTAGCTTACTCTTTCGTGACCCTACAATAATTTTGCGCATAATTCTCTCTCCTCATTATAAATACCAAAAGTGGAAATTAGATAAACTACTTAATAAAAAAATGTTAACTAGCATTACGAGAAAGGCCCCTACATTCCACAGTACAATTTTCTTCCCTTGCAATACATCTGCCGCTCTTAAATACAAGCCCGCACAGTATACAAATAGAACGACAAACGAACCAATTACTTTCGTATCATACCAATGAAAATTATCTAATTTTGTATATCCCCATATACATCCTAATAAAATTGCTAGTAAGAAAAATGGAACAGAAAATAAATTTAATCCGTAAGACGTAGATTCAAGCTTCGGTAAATTCCCTAACCTTCTTAATCTCGCATTCCACTTTTTCTTTTTTAATAGGCGATATTGCAGTAAATACATAATAGAAAAAATAAATGATACCGTAAACGTTGCATAAGAAATAATCGCCATTCCAACATGCACGTATACAAGTTCTGAAACTAATTGCTCTGCAAGTACTGGCGACATCTTTCCGAGCGGTGTAAAAATAGAAAAAGCGCTTACGCCAAATGCAACAACATTTGTAAAGAAGACTAAAAAGTCAACGCGCATAAATCGATTTATGACTAACGACATCGTAATCAATAACCAAACATAAAAATAAATCCCTGATAATAAAGTTAAAATGGGGTTCGTTTCTGAATCTGTCGCCCTAAGCAACATAAAAATAGACTGCAATACCCATACAATCGAAAGTAACCAAAAAGCAAATCGGTTCGCCTTTCGGTTACTTTGGAAATAATCTATAAAATATAAACTAATGCTACAAGCATATAAAATAATTGCAATATGATAAATAATACTGTTATTAAAAAAACTCATCCGATCATCCTTCCAAATTATAAAGATGGAACGGATGGTGTCCACACTCTTTTATGTTCTACTTCTTCCGCACGACTCTCTACTTCTTCCGTTTCTAAATCGAAAATCTTCGCAAATAACGCTAATTTTTCGCTCGCTCCCTCTTCAGCAGCTATTTCTTTCGCTACTAAAATTGGGTCTTTTAATAATTGATTAATAATACTTTTCGTATGCTTACTAATGACTTTTTTCTCACGATCACTAAGGTTTGGTATTTTTCGCTCTAGGCTTACCATCGTTTCACTTTGGATTGCAAGTGCCTTATCACGAAGAGCTGATATTAATGGAACAACACCAAGTGTACTTAACCACGTTTTAAATAGAACAATTTCCTCTTCAATCATAAATTGAATTTTCTCCGCTTCTTTCAAACGCTCAGCACGATTTGCTTCCACTACTCCTTGCAGATCATCAATGTCATATAAAAAAGAACCTTCTAACTCATCAATCGCTGGATCAATATCACGTGGTACTGCAATATCAACCATAAATAAAGGGCGACCAGAGCGCATTTTCTCCACCTTTGTCATCATCTCTTTCGTAATGACATACTCAGATGCACCAGTTGAACTAATTAAAATATCTGCTTCTAATAATGCACATTGCAATTCGCTTAACGATTTTGCATGTCCCATATATTTCTCAGCCATTACTTCTGCTTTCGAAAGTGTCCTATTCATAACTGTTACTTTACGAGCACCACTTCCATATAAGTTTTGCAGTGCAAGTTCGCCCATTTTACCAGCACCAAGAATAAGCACATGACAATCTGTTAACTCGCCAAATATTTTCTTTCCAAGCTCAACAGCAGCATAACTAACAGACATTGCACTTTCCCCGATTGTTGTTTCTGAGTGGGCACGTTTTGCTAATGTAATGACTTGCTTAAACAATTCATTAAAAATTGTGCCTGTTGCTTTAACTTGTTGCGCTTCTAAAAAGCTATCTTTTATTTGACCTAAAATCTGTGTTTCTCCGACTACCATCGAATCTAAACCGCACGTTACGCGGAATAAATGATCTATTGCACCATCTTGTTCAAAAATAGTTAAATATGGCGCGACTTCTTCTATTTCAAGCTGAAACCAATCAGCTAAAAACTTCTTAATATAATACCGTCCCGTGTGTAATTGATCGACAACAGCATAAATCTCAGTGCGATTACAAGTTGATACAATGACATTCTCTAACACGCTCTTTTGATTTTGTAATGTAGTCATCGCTCGCTCTAGCTCTGCTGCCTGAAATGTGAGTTTCTCACGAAATTCTACAGGGGCTGTTCGATAATTTACACTAACAACAAGAATATGCACGCAGCATGTCCCCCTTCACCCGTTTTATCACTTTATCTACTATCATAATACAACTTTCCTCTTATGAATCTGACAATCGTGTGAACAACCGATTATTTTTTAATTATTCTCCGTATGTAATAAAGGAGATTCAGTAAACTAATAAAAAAATCTTCTACTTTATAATGATTATAAATTAATAACTCTATTTGTACGTTACCAAAAAAAGTCCTCATAATCAAGTGATGGAAACTATTCCATATAAATTATAACATCATCTTTCCTATCTTCTTTCATCATGAAGGAAAATATGTATGATTGTTCCAAAATGTAGCAAACACTTTCTCAATACAATGTATTTGACATTTTATTTCTTTTTCGTTATATTGATTTCACAAAATTAAATTGTGCACAACTTAATTAGAAGGGAGTTATGTATGACAGAGGACTCTTTGCATCTAGATAACCAACTTTGTTTTTCTATTTATGCCTGTTCTAGAGAGGTTACTCGTTTTTATCGACCTTATTTAGAAGAGATGGGTATTACGTATCCCCAGTACATTACTTTACTCGTACTATGGGAGCAAGATGGACTAACAGTAAAAGAAATTGGAGAACGTCTATTTTTAGATTCCGGTACGTTAACACCTATGTTAAAACGAATGGAATCATTAAAACTTGTAAAACGTGTTCGTTCCAAAGAAGACGAGCGAAAAGTTTGTATTGAATTAACAGAACAAGGCAAAGATTTAAAGGAAAAGGCTTGTTCATTACCGACAACGATGGCTACAAATTTAGGAATTACAGAGCAAGAATATCGCTCTTTATTAATTGAGCTAAATAAACTAATTGAAACAATGAAAACAATTAATGATGGAAAAGGGGAATAAATATGGATAAATTATATACTGCTTCAGTAACAGCAACAGGTGGAAGAAATGGGAAAGTAGTTTCAGATGATGGCATATTAAATCTTGATGTAAAAATGCCGAAAGCACTAGGTGGTGCAGGCGGAGAAGCAACAAATCCAGAACAACTATTTGCAGCTGGTTATGCAGCTTGTTTTGATAGTGCATTACAACTTGTCATTCGTACAAAACGTATGAAAGTAGAAAGTACAGAAGTAACCGCTCACGTTTCTATCGGAAAAGATACAGATGGTGGTTTTGGCCTATCTGCCGTGCTTGATGTACATGTCGCTGGCGTTTCACATAGCGAAGCAAAAGAACTTGTAGAAGCGGCTCACGGTGTATGTCCTTACTCTAAAGCAACACGAGGTAATATTGAAGTTACATTAAACGTACGTTAACAGCTTATATAAAGAAAAAAACGCGCGACATTCGTCACGCGTTTTTTGTTTTTGTCATTTTATGAATTGCCTTCCACGCTTCTTCTTTTCCAAGTCCTGTTTCAGAAGAGAATAGAACGATTTCATCGCCAATTTCAACAGCAAGCGTTTCTTTTACAACTTTTAAATGCTTTTGCCATTTCCCTTTCGGGATTTTATCGGCTTTCGTCGCAATAATAATTGTTGGGATTTCATAATGCTTTAAGAAATCATACATCATCACGTCATCACTTGTTGGTTGGTGACGTAAATCAACTACTAATACAGCTGCGTCTAATTGCTTACGCGTTGTAAAGTACGTTTCAATCATTTTCCCCCATGCCGCGCGCTCCGATTTAGACACTTTCGCATATCCATAACCTGGAACGTCAACAAAATGCATCATCTCATTGATTAAGAAAAAGTTCAGTGTTTGCGTTTTTCCTGGTTTAGAAGAAATACGCACTAACTTTTTACGATTTAAAATTTTATTAATAAAGGAAGACTTCCCGACATTTGAACGACCTGCTAATGCAATTTCTGGTAAATCACTGTCTGGATATTGTTCTGGTTTAACAGCACTAATTACAATATCTGCTTTTGTTACTTTCATTGTTTCACTCCTACTAATGCGTGCTCCAATACTTCATCTAAATGAGATGCAAGCACAAACGTAAGGTTTTCTTTTACGCTCTCTGGAATATCATCTAAATCTTTCTCGTTTTCTGCTGGCAAAATAATTTTTGTTAAGCCTGCGCGGTGAGCACTTAATGTTTTTTCTTTTAAGCCACCAATTGGTAATACACGACCACGAAGTGTAATTTCACCTGTCATACCTACTTCTTTACTTACAGGAATACCTGTTAGTGCAGAAATAAGTGCCGTTGCCATCGTAATACCTGCTGACGGTCCATCTTTTGGAACTGCTCCTTCTGGAACATGAATATGAATATCATTTTTCTCATGGAAATTCGGGTCAATCTGAAGCTCTTCTGCACGAGAGCGTATATAACTAAACGCAGCTTGTGCTGATTCTTTCATAACATCCCCAAGTTTCCCCGTTAAAATTAGTTTCCCTTTTCCTGGCGCTACAGAAACTTCAATTGCAAGTGTATCGCCGCCTGCTGCTGTGTAAGCTAGACCTGTTGCCATACCAACTTGGTCTGTTTTTTCAGCTTGCCCATAACGGAATATGTGTTTACCAAGTAAATCAACAATCTTTTTCTCTGTCACAACGATACGTTTACGTTCTGCTGTAACGATAATTTTCGCTACTTTACGGCAAACTTTTGCAATTTGGCGTTCTAGCGTACGAACACCAGCCTCACGTGTATAATAACGAATAATTTCAAGAAGCGCCTCATCACGCACTTGTAAATTACCTTTTCGTAAGCCATGCTCTTTTAATTGTTTCGGCAATAAATGCTCACGAGCAATGTGTACTTTTTCAAGTTCTGTATAGCCAGCAATCGAAATGATTTCCATACGGTCAAGTAATGGACCTGGAATACTTGAAAGTGTATTAGCGGTTGCTACAAACATAACTTTCGATAGATCATATGGTTCTTCAATGTAATGATCACTGAAGTTATGGTTTTGTTCTGGATCTAATACTTCAAGTAATGCCGCTGATGGATCTCCACGGAAATCGTTAGACATTTTATCAATCTCATCTAATAAGAAGACTGGATTAACTGTTTTCGCCTTTTTCATACCTTGAATAATGCGTCCTGGCATTGCTCCAACATATGTACGGCGGTGACCACGAATTTCAGATTCATCACGCACACCACCAAGAGATGCACGGACAAATTTACGATTCAATGATGTTGCAATTGAACGCGCTAACGAAGTTTTGCCGACCCCAGGAGGGCCTACTAAACAAAGGATAGGTCCTTTTAATGAATTCGTTAACTTCTGTACAGCTAAATATTCAAGTACACGCTCTTTCACTTTTTCAAGACCGTAATGATCGTTATTTAAAATCTCTTCTGAATGAGCAAGATCAATTATATCTTCTGTTGCCTCTGTCCACGGAAGCGCTAATAACCAATCAATATAATTGCGAATAACACCACTCTCCGCAGAACTTGCTGGTAACTTTTCATAACGATCTAATTCTTTCAGCGCAGCCTTCATTGTTTCTTCAGGCATTCCTGACTGTTCAATTTTTTCACGAAGTTCTTCTACTTCTCCGCCCTTACCTTCTTTGTCGCCAAGTTCAGTTTGAATCGCCTTCATTTGCTCACGTAAGAAATATTCTTTTTGCGTGCGCTCCATTGAACGTTTCACTTTTTGTCCAATCTTCTTTTCTAGGCTAAGTAACTCTTGTTCATCTTGAATAATTGAAATAAGTGTATGTAATCGTTCTTTTACAGATACAATCTCTAGAATCTCTTGTTTCTGCTTCGTTTTAATCGGCAAGTGAGAAGCAATTAGATCAGCTAATCTCCCTGGTTCCTCTACATCAGCTACCGTTGCAAATGTTTCATTTGAAACTTTTTTCGAAACTTTAATATATTGTTCGAAATGCTCCAGTAACGTACGCATAAGAGCTTTCTCTTCTAAATCATCTTCTACTTCTTCAGTTACCGTTTTAATAGACACTTGTACTATATTTTCTTCTTCGATAAACTCTATTACTTCTGCTCTATGTAAACCTTCCACAAGGACACGAAGCGTACCGTTCGGCAATTTTAACATTTGCTTGACTTTCGCCACTGTACCTACACTATATATGTCATCTTCTTTCGGATCATCGATATTCATTTCTTTTTGCATTGCTAAAAAGATGATATTTTCATCCATTGCCGCCTGCTCTAGTGCTTGTATCGATTTATCACGTCCTACATCAAGATGCAAAACCATCGTTGGATATACGAGAACGCCTCTTAATGGTAGGAGGGGCACGATTCTTTCGTTCGTATTCATACTAGACATAGCACCTCCATAATAAATTAAACTCCTGTTCAACTATTTTATATTACAATACACCTAGATGCAATTGCTGAGATTCCTCGCAATTATAAATAGCTTATTTTTCTACCTCACGAAAAGAAAAAAGACTCCGATTAAGCATACAAACTTAAACGAAGTCTGGCAAATTTTATTATTGTTTATTTTTACATAGATTGTGCATCTGTTTCGTCTACGTTAGTATGTACATCTAGCTCTCTATGCGCATTTTCTTGCATAAATGTTAACTCAAATACTTCTTTTAACTTACGGACAGGAATAATTTCGATTCCCTTTATAGTATACAAAAATGGTTGCATATTTTCAGCAGGAATAATGACTTTCTTAGCTCCCGCTTTTTTCGCAGCTTTTATTTTTGCGTACACGCCACCAATAGGCTTTACTTCTCCGTGTATACTTATTTCACCTGTCATCGCTACTTCATTATTTACATATGTGCGATGCACCGCAGAATATACACCTGTTGCCATAGCGATTCCTGCAGAAGGTCCATCAATTGGGATACCACCTGGAAAATTAATATGTATATCGTATCCTTCTGGCAACACATCTAAAGAACGAAGTACTGTTAATACATTATCAACAGAGCCTTTTGCCATACTTTTACGGCGAATCGATTTCGTTTGACTACCAATACTTTCTTCTTCTACAATTCCGGTAACATTTACCGACCCTTTATCTTTCGCCGGAATTGCTGTTACTTCAATTTCTAATAACGCACCTGTATTTGGTCCGTATACAGCAAGACCATTTACAAGACCAATCCTTGGAATCGGATAAATGTGCTTTTCGTATTTCGGTGTAAGCTGACTTGAGTGAACAACCCACTCTATATCTTCATCTTTAATGAAAGAACGTTCTTCATTTATCGCCATACCAGCAGAGATTTGCACGAGATTAATCGCTTCTCGTCCATTTCTTGCATACATCCCAATCATTTCAATACCATTTTCGCCTATTTGCATTTCTACTTTTTCCGCGGCATTTTTCGCTACTTTTTGAATTTCTTCCGTATCTAATTCACGGAAAAATACTTCTAAGCAACGTGACCGAATAGCAGGAGGAATTTCCTCTGGCGAACGTGTCGTTGCTCCAACTAAGCGAAAATCTGCCGGTAAGCCTTTTTGGAAAATATCATGTATATATGTTGGAATCATCGTATTTTCTTCACTATAGTACGCACTTTCTAAAAATACTTTTCGATCTTCTAACACCTTTAACATTTTGTTCATTTGAATCGGATGGAGTTCGCCAATCTCATCAATAAACAAAATACCACCATGCGCATCTGTTACAGCACCTTTTTTCGGTTGCGGAATACCTGCTTGTCCCATCGCCCCAGCACCTTGATAAATCGGATCATGCACCGAACCAATTAAAGGGTCTGCGATACCACGTTCATCAAACCGAGCTGTCGTCGCATCAAGTTCAATAAATGTTGCATTCGTACGAAATGGAGATTTAGGATTTCGTTTCGCTTCTTCTAATACAAGACGTGCTGCCGCTGTTTTCCCAACACCTGGCGGGCCATATATGATTACATGTTGCGGATTCGGACCACAAAGAGCCGCTTTTAACGACTTAATCCCGTCCTCTTGCCCTACAATATCTAAAAAGGTTGTAGGACGCACCTTTTCTGCTAGCGGCTCTGTTAAAGAAATCTCACGCATTTTACGAAGCTGTTCTAATTCTTTTTTCGATTCTCGATCAATTGAAACTTTTTGTGTTCGTTGATTTCGAAGTAAATGCCAGAAATATAATCCGACAATTACACCAAAAACAAGTTGAACAACTAAAAATATATTTGTCCAGCTCATTATTTATTTCCTCCCGCAATATTTTATCTCTTAGTATTTCCGCGGAGGAACGTAGCTAAACATAAAGAAAAACAGCAATTATAAAAATTGCTGTTTCCCTTTCGCATTATGCAGATGTTTTTGTATCAAGTACAGTACCGTCTTGTAACACCAATTTTGGCGGTTCATTATCAGCTACTGTTTCTTTTGTAAGAATACACTTCTCGATATCTTTACGAGATGGAAGTTCGAACATTACATCAAGCATTAAGCCTTCAATAATAGAACGAAGTCCACGAGCACCCGTTTTACGTTCAATTGCTTTTTTCGCAATTTCGATTAGTGCACCTTCTTCAAACTCTAACTCAACATCGTCAAGCTCCAATAGTTTTTGGAATTGCTTAACAAGTGCATTTTTCGGTTTCGTTAAAATATCAACAAGAGCATCTTCATCAAGTGGCTCTAGGTTCGCAATAACTGGAAGACGACCGATAAACTCTGGAATTAAACCAAATCTTAAAAGATCCTCTGGTAATACGTGAGATAAAACATGCTTCTCATTTACATCAGCATTTTTCTTCTCAGAACCAAATCCAATTACTTTCTCACCAAGGCGACGTTTAATAATCGGCTCAATGCCATCAAACGCTCCACCACAAATGAATAAGATGTTCGTTGTATCAATTTGAATGAACTCTTGGTGCGGATGCTTACGACCACCTTGAGGTGGAACGCTTGCTACAGTACCTTCTAAAATTTTCAGAAGTGCCTGCTGCACACCTTCACCAGATACATCACGTGTAATTGATGGATTTTCGGACTTACGTGCCACTTTATCAATCTCATCAATATAAATGATTCCTTTTTCCGCTTTCTCTACATCATAATCAGCTGCTTGAATTAATTTTAGTAAGATATTTTCTACATCTTCCCCAACATATCCAGCTTCTGTTAAAGATGTTGCGTCCGCGATTGCAAATGGAACATTTAAAATACGCGCTAACGTTTGTGCCAGTAATGTTTTACCACTACCTGTTGGCCCGATAAGTGCGATATTACTCTTCGCTAATTCTACATCATCAATTTTGCTGTTAGAATTAATGCGTTTGTAATGATTATATACCGCTACCGCTAGTGCTTTTTTCGCGCTATCTTGCCCGATGACATACTCATCTAAGATTTCACGAATTTCTACCGGTTTCGGTACATCTTTGAATTCTACTTCTTCGTCCTTCGCAAGCTCCTCTTGTACAATTTCAGTACAAAGTTCGATACACTCGTCACAAATGTAAACACCTGGACCTGCCACTAACTTTCGAACTTGCGTTTGTGTTTTACCACAGAAAGAACATTTTAATTGCCCTTTTTCATCATTAAATTTAAACATATTTTCACACCCCTTACAAAGTGCTAACCTCTTGCCTTCGTATGTACACGATAAATGTATCGTATGTAAATACATATTATGTCACTACGTGGCGAGAAATACAAATAATATGACTAGTTATGTACAAATAAAAAAATTTTAAAACTTTTGAAATATGTATATTCGACTTGTAAAGGAACATTTCCTTCTCCATCGAAAAGTTTTATAAATATATTTCTATATTTATAAAACAAGGCACGATTAAAATCGTGCCTTGTTATTTTATTATGCAGCGTTTTCTACTAAGAAGTCTACAGCTTTACGCACTTTAAGATCTTCAGCTAAAGCGTCTACACTTCCAAGAGCTTGCTTGATAGCGTCTACTGGCATACCGTACATTTCAGCCATTTTTTCAACTTCTGCAGTTACTTCTTCTTCAGTAACCTCGATGTTTTCAGCTTCAATGATAGCTTCAAGAACAAGATTGATTCTTACACGTTTTTGTGCATCTTCTTTCATTTGCTCTTTTAATTTGTCAGCGTCAGTACCTGTGAATTGGTAGTAAAGCTCAAGGTTCATACCTTGTTGGCTTAAACGTTGCTCGAATTCACGAACCATACGATCTAACTCAGTGTTGATCATAGCTTCTGGAATTTCGATTTCAGCGTTAGCAGCAGCTAATTCTACTACTTCGTCACGTACTTTGTGCTCAGCTTCGTGCTTTTTGCCTTCTTCTAAGTTTGTGCGAAGTTTTGCTTTTAATTCATCAAGAGTTGCAACCGCTTCGTCTGCTTCTTTAGCGAACTCGTCGTTTAACTCAGGAAGTTCTTTTGTTTTGATTTCGTGAATTGTTACTTTGAATGTTGCTGGTTTGCCAGCTAATTCAGCAGCATGGTACTCTTCTGGGAATGATACTTCAACGTCTTTAGACTCACCAGATTTAAGACCGATTACTTGCTCTTCGAAACCTGGGATGAATGTACCAGAACCGATTGCTAGAGAGTAGTTTTCGCCTTTTCCGCCTTCAAATGCTTCGCCATCAACGAAACCTTCGAAGTCGATTACAGCTGTATCACCGTTTTCAACAGTTCCTTCTTCTTTAACAACTAGTTCAGCTTGACGCTCTTGTAAAGATTTTAATTCGTTCTCTACATCTTCGTCAGTTACAGTTGTTTCAACTTTTTCTACTGCTAAACCTTTGTACTCACCTAATTTAACTTCAGGTTTCACTGTAACTTTTGCAGTGAAGATAAGGTTAGCATTTTTTTCGAACTTCTCGATGTCGATTTCAGGATGATCAACTGGGAAGATACCAGCTTCTTCAATCGCTTCACCGTATGCTTTTGGTAAAATGATATCTAAAGCATCTTGGTATAAAGATTCAATACCAAAGCGTTGTTCGAATAATGGACGAGGCATTTTTCCTTTACGGAAACCTGGTACGTTAATTGTTTTTACTACTTTTTTGAACGCAGCGTCGATAGAGTTGTTTACTTCTTTAGCATCAACTTCGATTGTTAAAACGCCAACGTTACCTTCTAATTTTTCCCATTTTGTAGACATTTATTCTTTCCCTCCAACTATAATAATGTATGCACATACCTCTATAGATTAAAATCTTCATTATCTCTTTTTTGAAATAACAAATACACAAATAACCCTCTAGCAAAAGCTTTCAGATATAATGTTCCAATCTACTAATTGCCCAGAAGACAACTACGGTATATTTTGTTCGAGAATAATATGAAACATATTAAGTAAGAGAATTGCACTTCTCTTCTCTTACAAACAGGCAGATTTCTGCCTTTTGCAACCCTTACATTATAACATAGAATATGCTCGTTTCAAGAACTGAACGATTCTTTTTCATAATTATACGGGCAAATATCCTTCTCTTTCAACACGTAATAACCATTGATAGGCAATATGAAACTCTTCCAATTCGATATTATATGCTGCCATAAGCTCTTCTTCATCAATAGCCAATCCGAAACGCTTTCTTCCAATTCTCTCTAAAACAGCTGACCAAATCTCTTCTTTATCCATTAATAGAGCGAATGGGAAAACGCTAATTTGCAACTCTTTCCAATATGTAACCATCGCTTCAAATATATCGGGATAATTTTGCTCTAATCGGCTTGATAATTTATGTATAATGTTATTGGATTGCTCCTCATTATGACCTGTAAATGCTGGAATCACCTTAATCGTATTTCCAAACTTTTCTACCTCTATTTCTTCTTCTACCTGACTTTCTATCATTTTATACAAAATAGAAGTTTTCAAATAGGGGTGCTGCTCTTCGTCTATTAAAAATTTCTTTAAAACAGGTAATGCAAGATCTAAATCTTTTAACGAAAGTCGCTGAATCGCTCTTAGCTTCTGTCCAAAGTTTTCTCCAAAAATTTCATTAGTAAACTCATCCAATTCAAAGTTTGAATCCACTAGCGATGCGTCTCCCTCATTTAGCATACCTTCTGCAAATAAAGCAAGCTGCGCTAATTTTTCCTTTTGATCAGGCATTATATCTTTCGTTTGTAAAACCTTTTCAACAGTTTCAATAACACCTTCATAATCATTTGTTTGAACTAAAATTGTTACGTACGTTTCAAGAATATCACCAAATAAGACAACTCCTGTTTTAAGCAACTGTTCACATTTATCTTTCGCTTCTTCCATACGTTTTAATTCGAGTAAACAAATAACTGAAGCTAATTCCGTTTGTTCCGTTTCCGCATTATACTGACGTAATATTTCAAAGCAACGCAATGCATCTTCGAATTTCCGCTCTTTCAGCGCTAAAAAACCTTCATCAATATAGCGCTCTGATAGTTGCGGAAACAATACGACCGTATTTTCTTTTTTATCCATACGTCCGCCTCTTTTTCTTGATTTTAATTATGCTCAAAGTAAATATATCAAATGCGTAATGAGAACACAACATCCCTAAATCATTTGTTTGAAATATAAAAATATTTAATTTTTATATTCCGATACGAGTAAATCTCTACTAAAAATTAAAATTGTACAAATAAAAATCCCCAGCAACAAGCGCAGAGGATTCATCATTAATGGAAAGCTTTTATAATTGTGGGGTATATTACAAGGGTAATAATTTGGAGAACAATAATTGCCATAACAATCATGCTAAAATAGAAGATTGGTTTACTTCGCTTCATTAAAAACATAATAATAAGCATCGTACAAGCAAACAAACTTAAGAAGAACAAACTTGTTGTCGAACTAAGTATACCACTTGGGACAAAGAACAATAACACTACACTACAAGTACCTATAATTCCAAATAACCATTCCATTCATTCACTCATTCCCTTTCCCTCTCATAGCTGTTTTCTCTAAGCAATCAAATGTTTCACAACATCGACTACATACGTTAATTTCTCATACGCTACAAATCCAAAAGCAACCGTTAAGCCCGTTACAACTAACCCTTTCATCATTTCTTCCTCCTCGTTTTATCGTTGTTATCTTCATTATAAAAGATTAGCAATTTCTTACCATCGAACTACCTTACAGTTACCTTACAGAATTGTAAGATTTCAAAAAGGGATTGAAAAACACCTCATATCGCTTGAGGTGCTTTCACGAAATTTCTCTATAATCACTTGCAAAATTAGCTTTTTTCTCTTGGTTACTTTTCGGCGAATCGACTCTTAGACTAATAGATTTACTAAATAATTTAGGATCAAAATAATTATGCGTTACTTTTCTTAACTTACCTTCAGATATTTTCGTATTACAAGAAAACAAAAAATGAAAATCATGTTAATATATTTTTGTACAATTAAGAATTTAATTTACAAGGGGGATTATATATGTTCAAAAAAGTAGCTGCTGATGTTTTAGGGTTAAGCGATGTAGGTTCTGTCATTACACCGAAAGATTACGATAAAGTTGATGCTGATGATTACGTGATGCACGAAGATGAAGAGAAAATTTATTTTCTAATTAAATCCAAATCAGATGAATATTGCTTCACAAACAAAGGATTACTCCACCTAGATGGTACAAGCGCAACAAGTAAAAAACGCACACTGCGCCGCTATAGCTATAGTAAATATCAAATTAAAAACGTAGCACTTGAAACTGCAGGAACGATTGATTTAGATATAGAAATTAAGTTTCAAATGGGAGATGAGCATTACTCAATTGATGTTCATAAAAAACATATTGAAGAATTAAAAGATTTATATAAGGCTTTACTTAAAATTGAAGAAATTTCATACGACAACGACATTACATTACAATATGCACATAAAAGTTTAGATATGGCATCTAATGCTTTCAGCCGTATTTCAAACGCACAAGTAAACTTAGCAGAGCAATTTAAAGAGATGAACGAGATTGCCTTTAACTGGCTTGTTGATACGAAGAAACAATACAATGTGAAAGATTATGGTTTTGTATTTGAGAAGTTTATTAATAACTAATTTAAAACAAAAAACCTTGTTATCAAAAGATAACAAGGTTTTTTTAGCGTCCCAGGAGAGATTCGAACTCCCGCTCCGCCCATTCCATACTATTTTATATATTTTGATCGCAGTCTTAATATATCTTCTCCTTCGCGAATGCCTGCCGATCCCTTCCTCACATTTTTTACGACAGTCCAATTCGGATTAGTTTCATCACCGATGTTCTGTACTGTAAAGTTGCCGTCACCATATTTCCGTTGACCTTCTGCCAATTTCTCCGTTAAATCATTCTCTTTTGTTCTCGCCATCTTTGCGCCATCTCCCTTTTTATACAACCTTCTTAAACTGTCCAACTAATCACACGTCCAGTCAATTGGAGATTCTCGTTTTCCGCTTCTATTAATTGTAACACACTATCAGGGATAAGTTCCGATAACGGCTACTCAATCACACTAGAATGGTAAAAACTTTTATAACATTGCAAGTGAACAATTAGGAGAATCTGGATATGGATTTGAGTTCTACCATAAGCCTATTGATTCTTTAAATTAAATATGAGGAACAGGGCGCATAAAGTGTAACTTTAATCAACCCTCACCAATCGGACTTTTACGGACAGCCCGACCCCACCTAACTTCTTTGCTTCCGCTGAATTTTGAGTTGGGGGTCTTACTGCCCGGCAAATAGCGGGATAAACGGCGCTCTTTTTATTTAAGAAAAAGAAGTACATATGCAACTGCTTAATATCGAAGGAAAGGTCGCAGATATTAAGAATGAACTACACTTATAACCCAAACATCAATTTTTAGACAAACAAAAACCTTGTTATCAAAAGATAACAAGGTTTTTGTTAGCGTCCCAGGAGAGATTCGAACTCCCGACCGTACGCTTAGAAGGCGTATGCTCTATCCGGCTGAGCTACTGGGACATGGAGCGGGTGAAGAGAATCGAACTCTCGACCAGAGCTTGGAAGGCTCTTGTTTTACCACTAAACTACACCCGCATATGTTATTTTCTTTTCTTCGTTAGCGCCGTTGCCCTATCGACAATATTTATTATATGTATAACCATACATAAAGTCAACACCTTTTTTAAAAGAGGATAAATTTTATTATCCTCTTTTAAAAACTGCTTGTTCAACTAGTTGTCCGTCTAATGTTTCAAAACGAACTTCCATTTGATTTTCATCCATTTCTAATACAGCAAATGTCTTTTCTACACGCTGACGTGGTAATAAAATACTGCCTGGATTAATAAATAAAACGCCGTCGATTAATTCCGCACCTAATACGTGAGAATGTCCGAAGCATGCAACTTGCGCTCCTACTTCTTCCGCATGGTACGCTAGCGTTTGTAATGTCATTTTCACATTATGGCGATGTCCATGCACAACTAAGAAGCGAATTCCATTTACATCAGTTACAATTTCATCTTGAAAGTTAGCATAATCACAGTTTCCTTTTACAACACGGAAACCTTGCATTTCTTCATGAGCAGGCGTTAGCTCTGAATCACCGCAATGAATCATGATATCTACTTTCCCTTCATATTTCTCTTTCAACTGCTGTAATTCCTTCACAGAGCTATGACTATCGCTTACGATTAAAGCTTTCATCATACTCTCTCCCTTATTCTCCTAAAAACCATTCCGGGATTTTTTCTTCTAACTTACGAAGAGCACGACCACGGTGGCTAATAGCATTTTTCTCATCTGAACTTAATTCCGCCATTGCTTTTTTGTATTCTTCCACATAAAAGATCGGATCGTATCCAAAACCATTTTCTCCGCGGCGTTGTTCTAAAATAAATCCTTCACATGTCCCATTTACAATGACAGGCTTTTTATCACCTTCAGGGAAAGCAACTGCTAATGCACAATAGAAACGTGCTTTACGCTTTTCAAAGTCAATGCCATTTAATTCTTGTAACACTTTATCGATATTTGCTTGATCATTTTTCGGTTCACCAGCAAAACGCGCTGAATACACTCCTGGTTTTCCGTTTAAAGCATCTACAATAAGACCCGAATCATCCGCAATTACGATCGAATTCAGCTGTCTACTCAAACTATCCGCTTTTAAGATCGCATTTTCTTCAAATGTTTCACCTGTTTCTTCAACTTCTTCAATATGAGGAAAATCGTGTAATGATTTTACTTCTAAATCAAATCGCTCAAATAACTCAGCAAACTCACGTACTTTACCCATATTTTTTGTCGCTACAACAACTTGTTTCATACTTTCCACCTCTACTCTATATGAGATACGATGTCGCCTAAAGCTTCTTTTTGCATATCAATCAGTTGGAAAATGCCTTTTTCCGCAGCATCAAGTAGTTCATTTAACTGCGCTCTACTAAACGTCGCTTCTTCTCCAGTTCCTTGCACTTCAACAAATTGGCCTTTTCCAGTCATAATCACGTTCATATCAACGTCTGCTTTAGAATCTTCTGCATAGTTTAAATCTAAAACAACACCTTGCTCTTCAACAATCCCTACTGACGTTGCTGCTAAATAATCTTTTACTGGAATTTTAGATACTTTTTCTGCTTGTAATAACTTCTCAAAAGCTAGTACCATCGCTACATATGCACCTGTAATAGACGCTGTTCTCGTTCCACCATCTGCTTGGATAACATCACAGTCAATCCAAACTGTTCTCTCGCCAAGCGCTTCTAAATCAACTACCGCACGTAATGCTCGTCCAATTAGACGCTGAATTTCCATTGTACGTCCTGTTACTTTCCCTTTGCTTGACTCTCTAATTGTACGTTGTTCTGTTGCACGCGGAATCATCGCGTATTCAGCTGTTACCCAGCCCTTTCCTTCTCCACGCATAAACGGTGGTACACGCTCTTCAATTGTCGCTGAGCAAATCACCTTTGTATCCCCAACTTCAATTAATACAGATCCCTCTGGATGTTTTAAATAATTCGTATGAATATGTATATGGCGTAATTCTGTTTTCTCTCTACCATCTACTCGCATAAAAATAACCTCCTCTTAATTACTACTCGTTAGTATAGCCAATTTTAAATGTATGATATGTATACAATAAAAGAAGGAGAACCCAAAAAGCAATTCTCCTTTCTTACTTAAGTATATCAAATTATTCAAGATTAAAAACTACCTGTATTCACGTTTTCTGGACGATCTACAGGTTTTATTAACTTTCCGCCCTTTTCATCTATAAGATTTGCTTTTCCATTCACTTCAATAGAAACATTTTTCACACCTTTCTTTTCTGTTAAAGATAAAACTAACGACTTCAATACGTAATTTGAAATCATATTTTTATCTGGGTTTACAAATATATTTTCATTAAAGTTTAATGTAAGATTTCCGTCTTGTAATTTCGGATTCGTAATAAGCTTAACGCCTGGATTAAAATCATTCAGGAGCGATTGATGAATCGGACCTTTTACAAGCTCATCTATAATTGCTGCATAATCATTTTCTTTTCCTTCAGCAACGCGGCGCGTTACTGGTACGTAATATTGCTGTTTATTATTATTTTGCGCCATAAAATACAGTGTGACTGGTTTTGTATTTGTTACATCTGCTACTTGTTCATCATCGAAGTTAATACCATTTGCACGGCTCACTCCTTCACCAAGCGGTGTACCACCAACAGGCATCTTTGCCAATTTCTCACCATTTATTTGGAACTGCACTTGTTTTATCTCTGTAAATTGCGTCAACGTCCACGCTATAGATTCAACGATTTGCCGCTCTTCTTCTTTCGCATAGTTTTTCATTTCTTTAGAGAAATCAATAACTGCCGTCCCGTCCTTTTTCAAATCTAAGGTCATCGTTGTATTCGCCGGAATGACTGCACGAAACCCATTCGGTAATAAATTCGTTACTGGTCCATCTTTCACAAGGTATTCTAACGTTTGCTTCACAGTCTCATTTGCTTTCGGAGTAGGTATAGCTAATGTTTGTGGTACAACATAACCATTTTTATCAACAAGGTATAGTTCTCTATTTACCATTTGCCCTTGCTTATCTTTTTTAGCTACTTCTTTCTTCCCACCCTCTGTATACGTAACTTGTTTTGGCGGATCAATTTGTTCAGTTGCTTTCTCCTGATTTATAAAGCCACACCCTGTTAGTAAAACAGCGCTCACAGTAGCACCAACAACCCATTTAAAAGTGGATTTAGGCATGCCATTCCCCCCTAAAATCTAAGTTTGTACTATTATGTATACGAGCCGTTTCACATTTTAGAACAAGCTGTGCCTCTTATATAGTGAAACTTTAATCAGTGGGAGTTTTGTTCATCCCCCACATAACTTCTTTTCTTCCGCTGAATTTTGAGGTGGGGGTCTTACTGCCCGGAAAATAGCGGGATAAACAAAAACTCCTGATTTCTCAGGAGCTTACTTATATGAATTCTACTATTATTCTTTTTCTAAATGAATATGCTTCACATTTTCAATCGGTTGACCGAACCATTTTGATGCAATTTCTTTAAACAAGCCTATTTTTCCTGTTGTTAAGAAGAGATGATCGCTTTGTTCTTCTCCTTCATTCAACATTTTACTATGATATAAGATTGTACTTACTTCACGTGCTGTTTCATCACCAGAACTAATTAGTTGTACTTTATCTCCCATTACTTTTTTAATAACAGGTCCTAAAATCGGATAATGTGTACACCCTAATATAAGAGTATCAATATCGGTACTTTTCAGTGGTTGCAGCGTTTCTCTTACAACTTCGTACGCCATTTCACTTTCGAAATTCCCACTCTCTACAAGTTCAACGAAAGGTGGACAAGCTAAACTTTCTACCATAACACGGTTATTAATAGACTTTAACGCCTCTTCGTATGCACCACTTTTCACGGTTCCAATCGTTCCAATAATCCCAACATGATACGTGTTTGTCACTTTTAAAGCTGTACGTGATCCTGGGTGAATAACTCCTACTACTGGAATTGGTAATTGTTTTTGCATCTCTTCTAATACAACTGCAGTTGCTGTATTACACGCAATAACTAACATTTTGATATTTAAATCTAGTAAATGCTCCGTCATTTCCCACGTAAATTGACGCACTTCTTCTCGAGAACGCGGACCATAAGGACAACGTGCTGTATCTCCTAAATATATGATACGTTCTTTCGGCAACTGACGAATTAATTCCTTCGCTACTGTTAAACCGCCAACTCCTGAATCGATAACACCGATTGCTCTATTCAACTTCATCACCCGTTTTCTCATTCATCATCTTTTATGTTTATCATTATATTTTACACACTTTAAGTTCGCTCACTTCAAATGCTTCTGTATGAAAATTTTCATTTGCCCATGTATAGACTAGGACCTTTTTTATTTTGCTCCTTTTTTTCATAATTTGCAAGATAGAAAAATAACCGACCTTCTATAAGAAAGTCGGTTTCTTCTATATAAAGTGCATATTCATTGCTCCATCTTTTTTTGAAAAGAAGACATTCCCATTAATAAGACGAAATGAACAGAAATTAAAATGACGATCAAAATAAAATTCAATCGATAACTATTTGTAGATTCCATAATTTTGCTCGCTACAGCTGGCCCGAATGCCATACCGAAAAAGTTAATTAAATTATATAAACCAAGGCCGACTCCAACTTTAGCTGGATTTAATGTTTTCGGAATAAATGTGTTTAATGATACTTGAATTGCCGAATAACTCATAAATTTTAAAATAACCGCAAATAAAATAAAGAGTAAGTTCCCGTCTGGAATAATCCCTAAAATTAAAAAGCCAATGATCATAACTACAGACGCTACATACATCATCCTCACATTCCCAAACGCAGGAATAATCTTTCCGGTAATAAAACTAGATACAATACCAAAGAGAGATGCAACAAACAATACAATTCCAATAACGAACGGAGACAACCCGTGCCCTCTTCCTAACAGTAATGGTAATAATAATAAACTAGCACATAACGCCACATTAATGATAAATCCGACCGCTATTAAACGCAGTAATGGTTTATTTGTAAACAACTCAATATCAATAAACGGTGACTCTGCTCTCTTCATATGAGCCTTGAATAAAAATAGGAAAGCAACAGATAACACAAAAAGCCAACTATTAATATTCACTCCTAATAAAACGGTCGTAATCAATACAAATAATAAAAATGCTCCAATGAAATCAAAGTGGAACACTTCATCGGTATGTTGCACCTCTTCTGGCATAAATTTTACGAGCAAGAAAATACCAACCATTGAAATAACCATAAATAAAAATAAATACGGCCACCCTAACGTATTTGTAATTGCCCCACCAACTAAAGGTCCAATACCAACCGCTAATGCAATAGAAGAACTAATCATTGCTAACGCACCCGGTTTTTTAGCTGGAGCAACTAATTTAGCCACCGCAATCATACTAAGCGCAATAAACGCTGCTCCTCCGCTCGCCTGCACTAGCCTTGCGAAAATGATAATCTCATAAGATTGATTCACAAACCCAACAATAGAACCAGCTACAAATATGATAATAGAAATAATTAATAGCCTTTTTACACTGTAACGATCAGCCAGTTTTCCATATATCATCGAACCAATACCGACGACTAAAGAATACCCTACTACAACCCAACTTACTTTCGATTGACTAATTGATAAATCATTAGCAATATCCTCTAGCGCTACATTAAATAACACAGCGTTCATCGGTCCTAACAAAACAATAAAACATAATGTAAAAACAAACCATTTCGAATGGTTACTTATATCTTTCCCCATGTGTAACACTCTCCTGATTACAATTTTAAAACTGTCAAACTATTGATAAAAAAATGAAGTTATTTAAATGTTGTATCACCACTAAACAACTTCATTAAATGTATAAATGGTGCTAATTTATCGTGCGATAAATTGAATTCGAAACGAAACACGTATATTGTTCGATATTCATGGAACTATCATAGTTTCAGCATTACAGTTTGTCAACGAAAAACATACAAAGTAAACTAGTTTAGTCTTTTTAGTTTACTTTGTTCAAAAGTTATTATACACTAATTTCGAAGCTGATATAAGGAGGACTGGCATGATTATTCAAATTTGCATTTTTTAACTTAATAAAATGAAACGAATACAGAACTTTTATATAGAAGAGACATTATAGGAGGATTATGATGAAGAAAAAAATGTTAGTTGTATTAACAAGCGTAGAAAAATACCCAAATTTAAATAGGGCTACCGGACTTTGGCTCGGTGAAGCTGTACATTTCGTAAAAAAAGTAGAAGAAGCGGGTTACGAAGTTGATTACGTCAGTCCACAAGGCGGTTATACACCAATTGATCCACATAGTTTAGCAATGGCGGAGAGCATCGATTGGGAATGGTACCAAAAGAAAGAGTTTATGAATCGCCTCGGTTCTACAATGAAACCAAGTGAAGTGAATCCAGAAGACTACGCTGTTATTTATTACGCAGGTGGTCACGGGGTTATTTGGGACTTCCCAGAAAATAAAGAACTTCAAAATATTAGCCGCAATATTTATGAAAACGGCGGTATTGTTTCTTCCGTTTGTCATGGAGCTGCTGGTTTATTTCATATTACATTAAGTAATGGGGATCGTTTAATTAGCGGTAAGAAGGTAACAGGCTTTTCAAATGAAGAAGAAAAATTAGCTGAATTAGATCAATTCGTTCCATTTTTAACAGAAGATGAACTCATTAAAAATGGAGGACTTTACGAAAAAGCTGCACAGCCTTGGGAAGCTTTTGCTCTAGAAGATAATCGTGTTATCACTGGTCAAAACCCCGCTTCAGGTGGTCCAGTAGCCGAATTAGTATTAAAACAGTTGCAAAAATAATATGTACTAAAAAAAGCAGATCTCCCTCTATTAAGGGAGATCTGCTTTTTTACGAAATCATTTGCAAAATAGCAATAACTTCTTTTTCAATTTCAGAATCATCAATTGCTTCTATATACTCTGGTTTAAAAAGTTGATACTTCTTTAATTGATAAAAATCAAGTATCGCTTTCTTTAAAGTAATATCGTACTGAATACAAAAAGAATGATCTATAATACGTCGTAACATCACATCATCTTGTACCATAAATAATTGTGCATTCATTTTATTAAAATAACCTTGTTCCATACCCGCTTCAAAAAACATTTGCAAATTATGATTACGATTTTGTTGTGCAGCGACTAATTGATCTGACAAATGCGGATATGCTTCTTTCAAATCTTGCAAAAAAACATCCGAAATATATGTCACACATTTTAAAGAGTGGATAAACGTCTTTTGGAAACGTTCTGCAAAAGACATGCTTTCATCTTGATTATCCACATCACCTTCGAGTAGATAATTCATGAAATCCTCTACTACCGCCTCAATAATTTCATCTTTCGAAGAAAAACGTTTATATAAAGTAGCTTTACTAATATCCATATATTTCGCAATTTCATCTATTTTCAATTGGCTAAAACTCGTCTTTCTAATAACGGGCTTTATTTTATTAATATAAGTATTTGCACATGCGACTTTTCTCATTTAAAAGAGCCTCCCCTTTTGTCCATACAAAATAGTATAGCAAATTCACGAATGATTATAAATGAAGTTATTATACTTATTACGCCTTTTTAGTTTATTACATTTTCATATACTATACATAAAAAACTATAATCCATTATCACCAACTGGACGGTTACAAACCAATTTTGAGGGGGGAATTTTAGGATAAAGTGAAACTTTAATCAACCCTCACCAATTGGGCTTTTACGGGCTGCTCGGCAAATAGCGGGATAAAAATACCCACTACCTTTGTTAGTAGCGGGTACTTTTTCTATAATTTATTTACAGCCCTTTTTATAGCCTTACCTATTTCCACGCTAGACTGTGGATTTTTTCCTGTAATTAAATGCCCATCTACTACCACATGCGGCGTAAAATTGGGAGCTACATAAAACAAAGCTCCTTCTTCTTTCAACTTACTTTCTAACAAAAACGGAACGCGCTTTTCTAAATGTACAGCTTTTTCTTCATCGTTTGTATAACCTGTTATACGCTTACCGGCAACAAAAAACGAGCTATCCTTATTTTTCACACCGACAAAGGAACTTACTCCGTGACAAACAGCCGCTACAATCCGGTTATCGTTATACATATTCTCAATTAAATTTGCTACATATGGATTACCTGGAAAATCTACAATCGCCCCGTGGCCACCACCAAATAAAACCGCATCATAATCCGAGAAATGAACATTTGAAATCGGCCTCGTATTTTGCAATAAAGAAGCTACATGCTTGAATTCACGAGGTATACCATTCGGAATAGACACTCTATCTATAGGTACTCTCCCGCCTTTTATTGACACAATATCAACATCAAACTTAGCCTTTTTAAATAAATGATAAGGAGCTGCGAGCTCTTCAAGCCACAAACCAGTCGGGTGTCCATTCATATCATGAGCACTTGTTGAAACTAACAGTATCCTTTTCAACTTATCCCCTCCTTATTACCTATTTATGTATGGAGTGTTCTTATCATTCATATAGCAAGTGAAGCAAACAAAAAAATAGCCGACTCTTTGTATAAAAGTCGGCTGCTTTCTTATAGTTCGAGCTCTCCCATACGAAGAAGCTCAACAACTGCTTGTGAACGTCCTTTAACCCCTAGCTTTTGCATTGCGTTTGAGATGTGGTTACGAACTGTCTTTTCACTTATAAAAAGTTCACCTGCAATTTCCTTCGTTGTTTTATCTTGAACCAGTAATTCAAATACTTCTCTTTCTCTCTTTGTGAGTAAAGGTTTAGATTGATACGCTTTTTCCTTCAACTGGTATAACCCTCCTTGCTTAAGCCAGAGCTGTGTATGTGTAAGTTGGGTGTTTATTTAGTCAAGATATTGTATGAACGAAATGTGCAGGTGGTGAATAAAAATGGGCTTTATTTCCCATGTTATTTTAGACTTTTATACATTGCGTACACTCTTTTTATCCACTTACTTTCCAACGCGCCATATTTGTTCTAGCAATATACTTACAACCGTACCTACAAATAAACCATTACCGAATATATATTGCATAACAGACGGCAAGGATTGGAGTGCTCCAGACGGTAAAAACATAACGCCACTTCCAAATAATACTGCCACTCCTAAAATCGTTACATTCCTTTCACTCATCGGCACTTGTTTTATATTATTAAATCCAATTCCAATTAATTGTACGAACGAAGCCATTAAAACAGCCGATGCGACAGCCGATGGTAAAGATGCTAAGTAACGAATGATACTTGGAAAAAGAGACATTACGACTAGTAACGCACATGCCATTAAGAACGATCGTATATATTTTTGTTTTGTTAAGCGTATAAATCCTGCCGTTGCTGGTAACGGAACGATACCTACAGTTGAAAATACGGAGGAAATGATATGCGAAATCCCTCCAACCCACGTACCATCCTTCAACTGTTTTTGTTCAATAGTTGCTTTATGAATGGTAGCTTGATTAATCGCTATAATAGCTGCCACTGTATTTGAAACTAAAATACATACCATAACGAAACTGGATACTGCCATACCAGTATTCCATTTTGGAAGTCCCCAAGCAAACATTTGTGGAAGTTGTACAAAATGAGTTACTTGAGATGGAACCGTCACTTTTCCTGCAATGAGAAAAATAATCCACCCGCTAATTAATCCTATTAAAACTGCATAACTTTTGATAAAACCTCTTCCAAAATTAGACAGTATAATAACGAACAAAAATATACTAAACGCAATTATCGCTGTAAATCCATCGATTTGAGAAATAGTAGCTGTAATTCCTAGCATTCCTTTTAAAAATACACCACTTAATTGTAAACATAATAAAAGTAAAAACGTCCCTGTCACAACTGGCGTAAATAAAAATAAAATACGTCCTATAAAACCAGTTACTCCTAATCCTATTAAAATAACACCGGAGATTATCATTCCTAACTCTAAAATTTGCAGTGTACTATGCAATTGATCTTGTCCGGCAGTTGCATAAGCAAGTACTGTAAATACACCAACCCAAGATCCAGCTGGTCCATCCGCAATTGGAAGTCTATGCCCAATCCATCCTTGTAAGAAAGAAGATATACCAACTACAAAAAACGTACGCTGCATTAAATAAAATATTTCTTCCGTCGTAAGATGAAATAATCCACCAACGACAATTGGTAGTGCGATTGAATTTGCTAATAGAAATATAAACCATTGCAAAGTTCCCATAATATGATTTTGGTTATGTTGATTGTCCAAAATGTCCATCCCTTCTAGCTTTCCTATAAAAAATATATTGTAAGAATAAAAAAGAAGAGTTCTATATTCACAATTAGAACCCTCCCCAAGGTATTTAAACGATTCTTCTACACAAGATTATTTAATTCCAGCTCATTTAAGCTTCCAACAACAATATTTCCTTTATACACAACTAAACTTTTTTCTGTTTGGCGTGCTACCGCTTCAGCAGTGCATGTCGCATTTGTCAAAACAAAGCTCGCTTCATCCCCTACATTCGGCCATACCCGCTTCCCTTCATTATTTAACGTTTCTTTTCCTCCCGTAATAAAGCGAATTGCTTTTCCTAAAGACCTTTCGTCACTCCATCCAAAACGCTCTGCTAATCGATTTGCCTTTTGAAGCATATCACCTGTTCCAAACGGTGACCAATGATCTGTAATGCTATCATTTCCTAATGAAACTTTAACACCTTTTTTATCTAATAACGGAATTGGAATTACTTGTTTACCAATTGGTACTGTTGAAGTAATATCAATATTTACAGCTGCGAGTCTTTCTGCCACTTCTTCAGCCTCTTTATCAGTAACACCACCAAGTCCAAGTGCATGACTAATTGTTACACGCCCTCGCCACCCTGCTTCTTCTGTTAAACTTGCCAATCTCTTCATCGTAAACGTTCCAAGATTATTCTCATCGTGTAAATGAATATCAACATCCGCATTAAATTCTACTGCGATATCCATAATTGTATGTAATGATTTTTCAATATCATTATCCACTGTAGCTGGATCTACTCCTCCGACTAGATGAGCACCCATACGCATCGCATCTTTCACGAGTTGCACAGAATTACTGCGCAATAATCCATGTTGCGGAAACGCAACAATTCTACTAGACACTCGATTTTTATATGTTTCTAATGCCGCTAACGTCGCCTCCAAATTACCAAGTCCAATAATCGGATCAACATTACAATGCGTTCTAATATTCGTTACACCATTTCGCAGTAGTAACTCTAGCATATTTTCCGCTCTATCTTGAGCAGTTGCTAATTGCTTTAGTAAAATTTTTTCTTCTTCATTAAAACGTGTAAAAATACTTTCTGCTGGCTTACAAGCTTTCCAGGGGCCACTATAATATGTTTTATCAATGTGAATGTGCATCTCTTCGAAAGCTGGCAACATCAATAAGTGCTTAGCATCAAGCATTACTATATCTTCTTGAACAACCCCTTCTATAATTTTTTTAATTCGTCCATCTTCAATGAGTAAACTACATAATTCTGTTTCTGTTCGCGAAATTCTCTCTTCTTCATATGTATACCTTGATTCAAGCATTACATTAGTCAACCAATATACTGTCATCCCTATTTCCCCACCCTTTATTAAAAATCACCTCATAACTACAAGTTTAATATCCACTGAAAATTAAGACAATTAATATGATCGTCTCTCAAAAAAAAATGTAATACAACCCCATAGTCTTCTCATAAATTTCCATATAGAATAAAAGTATGCAGTTTGATATAAAAAGGAGTTGATTGGAATATGTCAAAAAAGTTATGTAAATCCGAAACTGATAAAATGCTATTTGGTATATGTGGTGGTTTAGGAGAATATTTTGATATTAGCTCTACTCTTATTCGTATCATTTGGGTTATTGCTGTTTTATGTTTTGGGACAGGATTTTTAGTTTATTTCATTTGTTTATTACTTATGCCACGTTCGTACTAATGGTATCATTTCATATACTTAAGAAGAGCAAATCACCTATAGAATTCTATAGGTGATTTTTTCATGAAGAATATTTCATCGTTAAATGTAATACCGCCACTTCTTCTTCTTCATTTTTATAAACATGCTTCTTATTCGCTTCAAATTGGATGGAATCAAACTCATTTAATTCGTATACATCATTCTCCACTTGAATAGACACTTTCCCTTTCATTATCGTTACAAGCTCAATCGCACCTTCATGATGAGCTTCTGGTTCATATATACTATTTGATCGTAAACAAGCACGGTGCATTTCCATCCCTGTTTCTTTCGTATAACGGAACATCGTTTCTAAATGCCACGCTTGTCCTTCATCTACTGCAAATCCTTCTCCACAGCGCGCAACAGCTACAGGTTCTCCAACAACCATCAATCTGGATAAAGGAATTGATAACCCTTTCGTTATTTTCCAAATGACAGCTAGCGTCGGATTTGTTTCCCCTCTTTCAATTTTTCCTAATGTTAATTTACTTACTCCTGTTTTATGAGCTAATTCTTCTAAACTTAATTTCTGTTCATTTCGAATTTGTCTCAATAACTGTCCAACTTGTTGAATGACTTCTTTCGTTTGTATATCTTCATTTTCTTTCATATATAAAACCACCTTAAAGTATAAAATAGTTTACTTTTATTTAATTAAAGTATATCATACTATACATAATTATTTATTTTCGAAAGGAGTGCTATACTTTATGCGCGCAATTTTATTAGGTCTTTTATCATCTGCCTTTTTTTCTGCAACCTTTATTATTAATAGAGCAATGAATGTATCTGGAACGAGCTGGGCTTGGACAGCTTCCTTCCGTTTTTTATTTGCTCTTCCTATTTTATTCCTTATCGTTTTATTTCGCAAAAACTTTAGGGGATTATGGGAAGAATTAAAAAAACATCCATTAGCATGGATCGGATGGGGTTCCGTTGCAGGTATTGGTTTTTATTCTTTATTAAGTTTCGCAGCTGTCTTTTCTCCAGCTTGGCTCGTTGCTGGAACTTGGCAAGTTACGATTTTAGCTGGTTTACTACTATCACCACTATTTTTCGTGAAAATAGAAACAAAATCAGGTACGAAACTTGTACGTGGAAAAATTCCACTTCGTAGCTTATATGTTGCATTATTTATTTTACTTGGTGTAATTTGTATGCAAGCAACTGCAGCAGGCCATATTACAATGACTCAGTTCATTTCAGGTTTTTTACCTGTCGTATTAGCCGCTTTCTTATATCCGTTCGGTAACCGAAAAATGATGGAACTTGTTGACGGACGCCTTGATACGTTCCAACGTGTATTAGGAATGGCTATTGGAAGTCTTCCTATAACAATTTTGCTTGGTGTATATGGATTTTCTACTACTGGCATTCCAACATCCAGCCAAATGCTTCAAGGGCTTTTATTAGCATTATGTTCCGGCGTTATTGCAACGATGACATTTTTCTTTGCTACTGACTTAGCAAAAGATAACCTCGCCTTACTCGGGGCAGTTGAAGCAACACAAGCTGGAACGATGGTATTTACCGTGCTTGGCGAAATCATTTTCTTAAATGGTTCATTCCCTGGAGGACTTTCCCTCATTGGAATGATTATTATTATGTTAGGAATGGTTGCAAATAGTATTTTAAACCGTTCTGTTCCAGTCGTTAAACAGAAAAAATCAGCATAAAAAAAGGGTATGGTTCTATAGAGATGAACCATACCCTTTTTTATTGTCCCCCTATTTCGCCTTATCAGAATAGTACTTCATTGGCTGTTTATACTAAAACTTATGTTATAATACGTTTCATGCGCATTAATAGGAGGTAAATTATGTTAAAAAAAGCAATCGCTGAATTTATTGGTACATTTGTACTTGTATTATTCGGAACTGGAGTAGCTGTCACTGGCGGCGGAATTGAAGGAATTGGAACATTAGGAATCGCTATGGCTTTCGGTCTATCTATTGTAGCTATGGCATATAGCATCGGAACAATTTCTGGATGTCACATTAACCCAGCAGTATCAATAGCTATGTTCATCAACAAACGAATGAACGCTATGGAACTTTGTTATTATGTATTAGCTCAAATTTTAGGTGGTTTATTAGGAACTGCAACGTTAGTAACAATTTTAAAATCTGCTAAAACACCTTTAGATAATTTAGGACAAAATGGTTTCGGAACTCTTGGTTTATCTGGAGCATTTTTAGTTGAGTTCATTTTAACTTTCGTATTCATTTTAGTTATCGTCGCTGTAACAGGTAAAAAAGGCAGTTCTTCTTTAGCGGGACTAGTAATTGGTTTCACATTAGTTTTAATTCACTTATTAGGAATTCCGTTAACTGGAACATCTGTTAACCCAGCTCGTAGTATCGCACCAGCTTTATTTGTTGGTGGAGAAGCACTTTCTCAACTATGGGTATTCATCGTAGCACCAATTCTTGGTGGTATCTTCGCAGCTATCGTAGGTAAATTCATTTTAAATACTGAAAAATAGAATTTTCAATATTTCTGAATAAAAAAAAGGCGAGCCCTCATTATGAGGAAGCTCGCTTTTTTATTCTTTCATTTTAGACTTTAAATTTGTAACTAATTGATCTACCGTTACATTTGCAAGTACGTTTTCCATCGCTTCTTGCGCTTGCATTAAAATAATTTCTAATACTGATTGAATATTAGCTCCTACTGGACATTCAATGTTGGGATTTTCATGGAAGGAAAATAGCTGTCCTTCTTCTACAACTTCCACTGCTTTATATACATCAAGTAATGTAATTTCTTCTAAATCTCGAGCAAGTGTCGTACCACCTTTACCAGCTTGTACATCAACAAGTCCTGCTCTCTTCAACATTCCTGTAATGCGACGAATCACAACTGGATTTGTATTCACACTACCGGCAATCCATTCAGAGGTACAGCGAGAGTTTCGATCTATCGCAAGTAATGTCAGCATATGAACACCTACTGTAAAACGACTACTAATCCCCATCTGCACACCCTCCTTTTTATTCATTCTATTAAAAGACAACTCTTATTATTATATACTATTTTTAATTTATACATAAAGAAAAAGCATGATTTCAATAGGAAATCATGCTTTTCTCTCATTATTGACGCTTTATAAATTTCGCTAAATCTTTAAATTTAACTTTATCTGAGTAATTCATTACGCCGTTTACGTAAATGCGGCTTGTAACAGCATTTAATACCGCAATTGTCGCCAATAAGACCGCTAATGTTATCGTAATTTCTAGCATACCTGCTTCACCAGCTACAATACGTGAGAAGGTAACCATCGGTGTAAAAAATGGAACGTAAGAACTTACAACAACGATAGTACTATTCGGATCACTTAATGATTTAATACTAATGAAGAATGCAGCCATAATTAAAATCATTACCGGGAAAGATACAGCTTGTAAATCCTCCGTCTTAGACACGACAGCTCCAGCAGCAGCATACATCATCGCATATAGTAAATATCCCGTAATGAAATAAACAAGAAACATGCTGATAACCTTTGCATCTAATTTCGTAAAGTCAATTGGAATACCAAATAGTGAGGCACTTTCTAAATCAACCCAACCCAACAAATATGGAATAAGATAACCACACGCCAATATGACAAGTTGCAATAACGCCGTTGAAACAACCGCTAAAATTTTCGCATACATCATTGTAAGAGGCTTCACTTTCGGAAGCATTACTTCCATTACACGTGACGCCTTTTCAGATGCAATATTCATTGCGATTGTATTTCCGAACGCTACAATAAACATATATAAAGCAAATGTAAAGAAATAGGCAATTCCGAAAGAAGATGTACGATCTTTTATCGCTTCTTGCTTTACTTGAATTTCTGTTTGTAATTGCTGTGCAATTTCTGGTGAAACATTATTTTTGGCAATCGTCACCATCGTATATTGTTGCTTTAAATATCCTGCCATAATTGCGGAAGTTGCTTGGCTTGGAAATCCATTATACATATATGTAATCGATGGAGCCCCACCCTTTTCCGTCACATGGAATAGACCATCTAAATCGCCATCTTCTACTTGCTTATGCAGTTTATCAAAATCATCCTTTGAACCCAGTGTTATTTTTGCT
Source organism: Bacillus sp. FSL K6-1338 (assembly GCF_038006965.1). Taxonomy (NCBI): domain Bacteria; kingdom Bacillati; phylum Bacillota; class Bacilli; order Caryophanales; family Bacillaceae; genus Bacillus; species Bacillus sp. FSL K6-1338. Next base: position 4,325,780 of record NZ_JBBOWI010000001.1, read on the forward strand.
GATGGCAATAGCTTATTTAGCTCATCTTTTTGTACTTTATATGTGGAACTCTCTACTACAACTGCAATTTTATCTTTATCCTTATTTTTATCATCGCCTGAAGTAAAATGATTAAATGCAAAAATCCCAAACACAACTAAAAATAAAATCGCACTCGTAATTAATGATTTTTTAGATAAAAACGCTTCCCTAAAATAAAATGAAAATACGTGAGAAAATTTACGCATCGTTATTTCGCCCTCTCTACAAAGATTTCGTTTAACGTCGGCTCTAACATTTTAAATTGTCGTAAGCTAACACCTTGCTCTTGCAACTGTTGCAAAATCTCGAGAGCTTCCGCATCGCCTTGTACTTTCACATAAAGAAGGCCTTGTTGTTTTTCATACGATACATGTATAGCTTCTAATCCCTTTTCATTCTCTACTGTATCTTCAATCGTTAAATTACGGAAACCGTATTCTTTCTTAATATCACTTAGCTGTCCTTTTACGACTGCTTCACCTTTTTTCAAAATACATACATGTTGGCAAAAAGCCTCTACTTGTTCCATACGATGACTTGATAAAATAATCGTCTTTCCGCTCTGTACTTGTTCTTCAATAATACTAGCTAACATCCCGGCATTAACTGGATCAAGGCCACTGAATGGTTCATCTAAAATGAGAAGTTCCGGATTATGAAGAAGAGCAGCAATTAATTGGATTTTTTGCTGATTCCCTTTTGAAAGCTCTCCAGCCGTTTTAAATTTATATTCTGGTATCGCTAAACGCTCTAACCAGTGATCAATAGCGTGATCTACTTCTTTCTTCGACATCCCTTCTAATCTACCAAAATATCGCAGCTGGTCTATTACTCTACTTTTTGTATATAAACCTCTTTCTTCTGGTAAATACCCAATTGTTACGCCACTATTCCCAAATGCTTTTCCATCCCACGTAATCGAACCTTCATTAGGCGTTAATAATCCGAGAAGCATTTTGATTGTTGTTGTTTTCCCTGCACCATTTCGTCCAAGTAACCCTAGTACTTCACCTTTTGGTAACGAAATTTGTAAACCGTTAACAGCTTTTGATTCCCCAAATTGTTTCGTTAAGTTTTGAATTTGTAAACTCAAAGTTTAAAGCCTCCCCTTTAGTATCATTCGTACTCTCTTTCAAAGACTATGTTTATTCAAGACAAAATATAGCGCTACACTTCATCCTCTTATATGTAAACACCGTCATTAATCCATCATTTGTTCTATTTAGTTAAAATTGTAAATAATAAAGCGCTCTTTGTCAATTATAATTGTCATTACGACAATTAAACTTGTCAAAACAACTGTTATTATTTTGCTCATCTTTCTAATATAGGACATACTACTATATATATAAAAGACAATATGCAAATGTTCATATAAAAATATTATATTTTAATATATAATATAAAATGATTTTCTAACATCAAGGAGGATACATATGAAGATGAAGAGGGGCATTACCACTTTATTATCTGTAGCGGTTCTATCTACATCACTTGTAGCATGTTCAGGAACACCAGAGAAAACAGTGGCGAAAGAAGAGAAAGTAAAATTAACAGAACAACAATTAATGGCTGATTTATGGTATCAAACAGCCGGTGAAACGAAAGCACTTTACTACCAAGGGTACAACATTGGTCAATTAAAACTTGATGCAGTTCTTGCAAAAGGGACAGAGAAAAAACCTGCTATCGTACTTGATTTAGACGAAACTGTTTTAGATAACAGTCCTCATCAAGCAATGAGCGTAAAAACAGGCAAAGGTTATCCTTACAAATGGGATGATTGGATTAACAAAGCTGAGGCTGAAGCCCTTCCAGGCGCAATTGATTTCTTAAAATATACAGAGTCTAAAGGTGTAGATATTTACTATATCTCAAATCGTAAAACGAACCAACTAGATGCAACAATTAAAAATCTTGAGCGTGTAGGTGCTCCTCAAGCAACGAAAGAACATATATTACTACAAGATCCGAAAGAAAAAGGAAAAGAAAAACGCCGTGAACTCGTTTCTCAAACTCATGATATTGTCTTATTCTTCGGTGATAACTTATCTGATTTCACAGGTTTTGATGGAAAATCTGTAAAAGATCGTAACCAAACAGTAGAAGATTCAAAAGTACAATTTGGTGAGAAATTCATTATTTTCCCGAATCCAATGTATGGCGATTGGGAAGGCGCTTTATATGATTATGATTTCAAAAAATCAGATGCAGAAAAAGATAAAATCCGTCGCGACAACTTAAAATCATTTGAAGTAAAATAAAGAGGATGGCATTCGCCATCCTCTTTATTTTGCTTTCTCTGTTAAAGGCAAGATAAATACTTCCACACGTCTATTCTTTGCCTTTCCTTCTTGTGTATCGTTTGGAGCAATCGAACGGTATTCTCCGTAACCAATCGCACTAAATTTTTCTGGTTGTAATTCTTTATTTTGCAGTAATACTTGCATAAAATTAACTGCCCGCTGCGTACTTAATTCCCAATTCGACGCAAACTGTGCATTGGCAATAGGGACATTATCCGTATGACCGGATACTGTAATTTCACGAGGTGACGCTGAAACAAGTAAGCTAGACATTTCTTTTGCAATCCCTAAAGATTCTAATTTCACATCTGCTTTCCCCGAATCAAACAGTATATTTTCTAATATTGTCACCATTAATCCCTTTTCAGTTAATTTAGTTTGAAAAGAAGAGGATAATTGTTTTTCATTAATATATTGATCAATCTTTTTTTGTAATGCTTTCAATTCATCCATCTCTTTTTTTTCTTTAGCTCTAGCTTCTTCTTGTTTTTTTGCTTGTTCTGCCTCAAGGCTACTTGCCGATAATTCTTTTTCATCATTTGGCTTTTGATCACTTAAAAATTCTTTGTTACCTGTTCCCCCGGCTAATTCACTTCGAAAAGCAACTGCCATCTGTTTAAACTTCGCAGCATCTATACTACTCATTGCGAATAAAACGATAAACAATGCAAATAACAACGTTAACATATCAGAATATGGGATTAACCACGTTTCATCGATATGCTCATCATGTTTTTTCTTTTTGCCTCTTCTATTTTTCTTACTCCGCATTTTTTTCTGCTCCTTTTTCTAGCTTTTTACGCTCAGTTGCAGAAAGTGCACCTAAAATGCGGTTCTTCATAATAAACGGATATGTACCTTCTTGTAACATTAATAAACAATCAATGATTAAACGTTTTTTCTCAATTTCAGCTGAAGATTTTTGCTTTAACTTATTTGCAAATGGATGCCATAATACATACCCTGAAAAAATACCAAAAATCGTTGCAATAAATGCACCCGAAATAGCATGACCTAACTTTTCAATATCAGTTAAGTTACCAAGCGCAGCTACAAGACCGATAACAGCACCTAAAACTCCTAATGTCGGTGCATACGTACCAGCTTGTGAAAAAATAGCAGCTCCCTTTGCATGTCTTTCTTCAATTGCTTCTAATTCAGATTCCAAAATTTGCTCTAAATCTTCTGCGGATACGCCATCAATCACAAATTTCATACCGCGCAAAAGAAATTCATCTTGAATTTTGTCTAATTGTTGCTCTAAAGACAAAATACCGTATTTTCTACTTTCAGATGTCCAATGAACAAATAATTCTAGCAACTGTTCATAACTTAAATCCTTTTTATTTGAACCAAAAAGAACTTTAAATAGTTTTGGAACCCTTTTTAGTTGATTCATCGGAAATGCAATACATACTGCAGCAAATGTACCGATAAAAATAATTAATGCTGCGGCAGGATTTAATAAGGCTGTTACGTCAGCGCCCTTGACGACCATCCCTACTACCACTGCTAAAAATCCTAAAATAAGTCCAATAATTGTTGCAAAATCCATTCCCATTCACTCCTAGTCTATACAAGAAGTTCTTTATTCTCGATAATCGCTACATCTTCTTATGTATATATATTACATAAAAAATGCAATTCATGAAAGATAAGAAATGAATTATATAAAAAAATACTACAAATTCACACATTTTCTGACATTTTCTTTGCATTTCTATTACGTTATGACTCTTATATTTCTTTTCCAACAAACTAGACTTATAATAAAAAAAGATACATATTTTATTAAGAAGGGACTGTGATTACAAGGCATTATGAAAAAGATAATAATTATTTCTGCCACTACTATTGTAATCGGTATCACATCTTTCGCTTACTTTGGTTCTAAATCACCACTACATAATGAAGCGAAAGCTGTCGAAAGTCAAAAACATAATAACCACCCAAAAGAAGAGATTCCTGCTTTTCCAAAAGCTGATCATAATGCAAAGAAAATAGACAATGACTTTTCAGTTGTAACAAATCCAAAATCTAATCTTGTCTTAATTAATAAACATCGAAAACTACCAGATGGATACACTCCTGAAGACTTAACAAGACCAAACGTACCATTCACTAGTCCAAAAGATAAAGAAAAAACGCTACTACGCAAAGATGCTGCAGAAGCACTTGAAAACATGTTCAAAGCTGCAAAAAAAGAAGGGATTGATCTTACAGCTGTATCTGGTTATCGTTCATACAAACGTCAAAAATCGTTGCATGATACATACGTTAGACGTCAAGGAAAAGCTGAAGCTAATTCAGTAAGCGCAATTCCTGGTACAAGTGAACACCAAACGGGTTTAGCAATGGATATTAGTTCAAAAACAGCTAAATTTCAATTAGAGCCTATCTTCGGAGAGACAGCAGAAGGAAACTGGGTCGCGGAACACGCTCATAAATTCGGCTTTGTCATTCGTTACTTAGAAGATAAAACAGATACAACAGAATATGCATATGAACCATGGCACTTACGCTACGTTGGTAATCCATACGCTACATACCTATATAAACATCACTTAACATTAGAAGAAGCAATGGAAGACAAAAAATAAGAGAGCAAATTGCTCTCTTATTTTTCTTTCACTCTATCATTGTAGTAATTTCTTCTTCCATTCTTCAGGCCATGGTTCGCCTCTTCCTGTTTTTTTCGACGCTTGAACCATCATTCCACGACCTACTAAACAAACCTCTCCTTCTGCATTCTTCACCATATAATGTAAATCCAAAGAAGAATTCCCAACCGATCCTGCCTTTACATACACCTTCAACTGTTCATCATAATATATTTGCTTAATAAAATTACATTGTAAATCCGCAACAACGATCATCGTGTCTGATGATGTATGTGTCCACTCTTGCATAAATCCAAGTTCTTTAAACAACGCGATACGAGCTTCTTCAAAATAAGTAAAAGCAACGACATTATTTACATGTCCAAACATATCTACTTCACCAAAACGAACCTTTACAGGATTGTAAAATAAAAAACCACTTTCCCATTTCTCGAAGTCTTCAATATAAGAAATTCTCTTCAACGTTATCTCCTCTTCCTCTCAAAAAAACAGAATAAACTGAAAAATACAGTTATAAATATTGCCCCTTCAAGATGAAGAGGCAATATTTATTAATAGTTATTATCGCTACCAAAGAAATCTTTGAACGATTGAATTGTTGTATCACGGTTTAATGCCGCAATTGAAGTTGTTAAAGGAATACCCTTCGGACATGATTGCACACAGTTTTGAGAGTTACCACAGTTCGCTAGTCCTCCATCTCCCATAATTGCACGTAAGCGATCTGCTTTATGCATTTCACCCGTTGGATGTGAGTTGAATAAGCGAGCTTGTGATAACGGCGCTGGTCCAATAAAGTCAGACTTACTGTTTACGTTTGGACATGATTCTAAGCAAACACCACATGTCATACATTTTGAAAGCTCATAAGCCCATTGACGCTTTTTCTCAGGCATTCTTGGTCCTGGACCTAGGTCATACGTACCATCAATTGGAATCCAAGCTTTAACGCGTTTTAGAGCATTAAACATGCGACTGCGGTCAACTTGTAAATCACGTACAACTGGGAATGTCTTCATCGGCTTTAAGCGAATTGGCTGTTCTAATTGATCAATAAGAGCCGTACATGATTGACGTGGCTTTCCGTTAATAACCATTGAACATGCTCCGCATACTTCCTCTAAGCAGTTCATATCCCATGCAATCGGAGTTGTTTGATTCCCTTTTGAATCAACAGGATTACGACGAATTTCCATAAGCGCCGAAATAATATTCATATTCGGACGATATGGAATTTCAAACTCTTGGTCAAACGCTTGTGCATCTGGTCCATCTTGTCTCGTAATGATGAGGCGGATTGTTTTCTCAGACATGTTGTTTATCCCCCTTCTCTTCACCCTTAGCAGCTACATCATGTTTTGAAGAATAATCACGTTTACGTGGTTTAATTAATGAAACATCAACGTCTTCGTAATGGAATGCTGGTGCATTTCCTTCTCCTTCAAATTTTGCCATCGTAGTTTTTAAGAAGTTTGCATCATCACGATTTGGGAATTCAGGTTTGTAATGCGCCCCGCGGCTCTCATTACGGTTATATGCGCCAATTGTAATAACACGTGCTAACTCAAACATATTTGCAAGTTGACGTGTAAATGAAGCACCTTGGTTACTCCATCTCGCTGTATCGTTAATGTTAATACGTTTGTAACGAGCCATTAACTCTTCAATTTTCGCATCTGTTTCTAATAACTTTTTATTTTCACGAACTACTGTAACGTTATCTGTCATCCATTCTCCAAGCTCTTTATGAAGAACATATGCATTTTCATTACCATCCATCGTTAAAATATTGTTAAATTTCTCTGTTTCGATTAATTCATTTTGCTCATATACAGTAGACGAAACAGCATCTGATGATTTAGAAAGACCTTTCATATATTCAATTGCGTTTGGTCCTGCTACCATACCACCATAAATTGCTGATAATAGTGAGTTTGCACCAAGGCGGTTACCACCGTGCATAGAATAATCACACTCACCTGCTGCAAATAAACCTGGAATACTCGTCATTTGCTTATAGTCAACCCATAGTCCGCCCATTGAATAGTGAACAGCTGGGAAGATTTTCATTGGTAGTTTACGAGGATCATCACCTGTAAATTTCTCATAGATTTCAATGATTCCACCAAGTTTAATATCTAGTTCTTTCGGATCTTTATGAGAAAGATCTAAGTACACCATGTTTTCACCGTTAATACCTAGTTTTTGCTCTACGCAAACATCAAAGATTTCACGCGTTGCGATATCACGAGGTACAAGGTTTCCGTAAGCCGGATATTTTTCTTCTAAGAAGTACCATGGCTTACCATCTTTATATGTCCAAACACGTCCACCTTCACCACGTGCAGATTCACTCATAAGACGTAATTTATCGTCTCCTGGAATTGCCGTTGGGTGAATTTGAATGAACTCACCATTTGCATAATATGCGCCTTGCTGATATACAGCAGACGCTGCTGTACCTGTATTAATAATGGAGTTTGTTGATTTTCCGAAAATGATACCAGGGCCCCCTGTTGCCATAATCACGGCATCAGCTCCGAAACTTTTAATCTCCATAGTTTGTAAGTCTTGTGCAACGATTCCTCGGCACACACCTTCATCATCAACAACAGCTCGTAAGAAATCCCAACCTTCATATTTCGTTACAAGTCCTGCTACTTCATGACGACGTACTTGCTCATCTAATGCGTAAAGTAATTGCTGTCCAGTTGTTGCACCAGCGAATGCTGTACGGTGATGTTGTGTTCCACCAAATCGACGGAAATCAAGAAGTCCTTCTTCCGTACGGTTGAACATAACACCCATACGGTCCATTAAATGAATGATACCAGGTGCTGCTTCACACATTGCTTTAACTGGTGGTTGGTTCGCTAAGAAGTCCCCACCATAAATTGTATCGTCAAAGTGGATCCATGGAGAATCCCCTTCACCTTTCGTATTTACGGCACCGTTAATTCCGCCCTGAGCACATACAGAATGTGAACGTTTTACTGGTACTAAAGAAAACAGTTCAACATTCACTCCTGCTTCTGCCGCTTTAATCGTTGCCATTAAGCCAGCCAAGCCACCGCCGACTACTATAAGTTTCCCTTTCATGCTCTCCCACTCCTTACTGATTTGCTAGCTGTGGATCGATGAACGCTAATAATGCACTCACACCTACATAAGATAGACCTAAGAAAATAGCTAATGTTACATAAGTAGAGATTCTTTGTGAACGTGGAGATACTGTAATTCCCCAGCTGATGCAGAATGTCCATAGTCCATTTGCAAAGTGGAAAATTGTTGAAACAACACCAACTAAGTAGAATGCAAACATAGCTGGATTGTTTAAAATATCTGCCATCATATCATAGTTTACCTCTTTACCTAACATTGCTTGAATACGAGTTTCCCAGACGTGCCAAGAAATGAAAATCAGCGTAACGATACCTGAAATTCTTTGGAAGACGAACATCCAGTTACGGAAATAACCGTAAGAAACCGCATTGTTCTTAGCTGTAAATGCAATATATAAGCCATATATAGCATGGTACAGTATCGGTAAAAAGATGATGAAAATTTCTAGCGCATACCGGAATGGAAGGAGCTCCATAAAGCCTGCAGCTTTGTTAAAAGCCTCTGCTCCTCTTGTTGCAAAGTTGTTTACAATTAGATGTTGCGTCAAAAAGACACCAACCGGGATGACCCCCATTAATGAGTGCCACTTACGAAACGTATACTCGCGGCCTTTCATGTCCCCATTACCCCCTTGAATGTTTGACTGCTGTTTTCAGATTAATTTATAACAATAATGTTTTTTCACTATTGGCATAAGAAAAACTGAAAAAATTATTCGAAATATTTCAGCATAATTTGATAACAAGTTCATTTTACCCCTATTTTTGTCGAAGCGTCAAGAAAACGTATACATAATTTGCATATAATTTGCCAATTCTTTTTTTCTTCTCAGATATTGAGATTTCCCTAAAGAAAAATCTGTTTTTATAAATGAAAAATGTTATATAATAATCCCTATAGAAAGAGGGGAATATTGTGAGTAAAAATACAATCGATATAACATCTTTAGAAGATGTTTCATTGAACGCCTTCGCTTATGAATTGCTACGTGAAGAATTACTACCTGATTTAATCGGCAACGATTTAGATGGTATTTTATACTGGTCTGGTAGAAACCTTGCAAGAAAATATCCGCTAGAAACAATTGAAGAAGTCATTCAGTTCTTTGAAAAGGCTGGCTGGGGCACTTTAAGCATTATTGAACATAAGCGTCGTGAAATGCAGTTCCAACTTAAAGGCACACTCATTGCAGAACGTCAAAAACAAAAAAGGCATTCTTCTTATCAACTAGAAGCTGGATTCATCGCTGAACAAATTCAAAAGCAACGGAACGTCGTTGCAGAGTCATATGAAGAAAAGAAAAAACGTTCTGACTCTATTACATTTCTTGTGAAATGGGATATAAAAGATCTCATTGAAGTGTAAGCATTACCTACAGTCAACTAGACATATCAGTTTAGTTGACTTTTTTGTATTTTCATTCACGTCAATTTATTTTAAATCTTCAGAAATTATAACAAAAAATAGAAGACATTGTAAACTACAACGTCTTCTTATCTGTTAAATACGTATAAATCGTCTCTGCAACATTTTTTGGCATACCTGCTTCGACAAATTCTGCTACAGAAGCTTCTTTCATCTTCTTTAATGAACCAAAATGTTTTAACAATACCTTTTTCCGTTTATCACCGATTCCTGGAATGTCATCCAATGCTGATTGAATGACAGATTTCCCGTGTAATTGACGATGGAATGTAATCGCAAATCGATGCACCTCGTCTTGAATACGCTGCAATAAATAAAATTCTTGGCTATTTCTCTCAAGCACCACAGGTTCCGGGGGATCTCCAATAATTAAATGGGAGGTTTTATGTTTGTCATCTTTTACAAGACCTGCCATCGGAATATATAATCCGAGCTCATTCTCTAAAATATCACTTGCAGCCGCCAAGTGGCCTTTTCCGCCATCAATAATAATCAAATCCGGTAAAGGTAAATTTTCTTTAAGCGCCCTTGTATAACGGCGTCTCACAACTTCCCTCATAGACTCATAATCATCTGGCCCTTGAACCGTTTTAATTTTATATTTCCTATATTCTTTCTTCGCTGGTTTCCCATCGATAAAAGCAATCATTGCAGAAACGGGATTTGTTCCTTGAATATTTGAGTTATCAAACGCTTCAATACGATACGGTGTTTCAATTCCAAGCTGCTTCCCTAAATGATCTACCGCTTTAATCGTTCGTTCTTCATCACGTTCGATTAAGTAAAACTTCTCTTCAAGAGCAATTTTTGCGTTTTTATTTGCTAATTCTACAAGGTCTTTTTTCTTACCACGTTTCGGCTGTGTCGCTTCCACTTCTAAAAAGCGCTCTACTAATTCCGAGTCTATACTTCCTGGAACGACAATTTCCTTCGGTTTAAAATGACTACTGTTTTCATAAAATTGGCCGATAAACGTTAAAAAGCCCTCTTCTGGTTCATCGTAAATCGGAAACATAGAAACATCACGTTCAATTAGCTTGCCTTTTCGAACGAAGAAAACTTGAACACACATCCATCCTTTATCCACTGCATATCCAAACACATCGCGATCCACTAAGTCACTCATAATCATCTTTTGTTTTTCCATAATCGCATCAATATGAGCAATTTGATCACGCAACTCTTTTGCACGTTCAAACTCTAGTTTCTCTGAGGCCTCATACATTTTTATTTCTAATTCTGAACGAACTTCTTTATGCCCACCATTTAAAAACTTAATAATTTCATCTACAATTTCTTTATTTTGTTCTTCCGTCACTTCTTTCACACAAGGCGCTAGACATTGATCCATATGATAATACAAACAAACTTTATCTGGCATATTCGTGCATTTCCGAAGTGGATACATACGATCTAGCAGTTTTTTCGTTTCATGAGCAGATTGTGCATTTGGATAAGGACCAAAATACTTTCCTTTATCCTTTTTTACATTTCGAGTAATGAGTAAGCGCGGTTGTTTCTCCGCTGTAATTTTAATAAAAGGATATGTTTTATCATCTTTTAATTGAATATTATATTTCGGATCATATTTTTTAATTAGATTTAACTCTAAAATAAGTGCTTCTAAATTCGAAGAGGTTACAATATATTCAAAATCAACAATTTCTCCTACAAGCCGCAGTGTTTTCCCATCATGTGAACCAGTAAAGTACGAGCGCACACGATTTTTAAGCACTTTTGCCTTTCCGACATATATAACCGTTCCTTGCTTATCTTTCATTAAATAACAACCAGGTTGATCTGGTAAAATAGCCAACTTTTCTTTCAAATGTTCGTGCACTCGTCTCCCTCCATTTCTACATGCTTAGCATTTTTATTTTCACTTGAAAACATACTATGCCAAAACACCCAACATACGTTCCTTTATTGTAACGGAAAGGATCTAAAAAAGAAAATAAAAAAAGCTACCATTTGGTAGCTTTTTTTATTTTAGAAGTGTTTAGAAACTAATTCTACTAACGCTTCTTTCGGTTTGTAACCTAACGCTTGATCAACTACTTTACCGTCTTTTAATACGAAAAGAGCTGGAATACTCATTACTTCGAATTGACGAGCAGTTTCTTGGTTTTCATCAACATCTACTTTTACTACTTTTACTTTTTCGCCTAATTCTGCATCGATTTCCTCTAATACAGGAGCGATCATTTTACAAGGTCCACACCAAGGTGCCCAGAAATCTAATAATACAACACCTTCGCTAGTTTCAGCTGCGAAGCTTTGGTCATTTGCGTTTACAATTGCCATTTTATTTCCTCCTTCAAGTATATTCTACCAAGAGTATATCATTAACTTATATACGTGGCGAATAATATGTATCGTTATGTATTGTAACAAAAAAATGTTCCTTTATACTATATAAAAATACGGATTAAATACTAAAAAGATGAGAGACAGGGGATCTCTCACCTTTTTCTATATATAGGGGTACTTCACTTGGAACTCAAGGGTACTTAAATCATGAATGTACTTTTAACTTTTTAAACTCTTCTGTTAAAAGAGGTACAACTTCGAACAAGTCACCGACAATACCGTAGTCAGCTACTTTGAAGATACTTGCTTCTGGATCTTTATTAATCGCAACGATTATTTTTGAGTTAGACATACCTGCTAAATGCTGAATCGCACCAGAAATACCACATGCAATGTATAAGTCTGGCGTAACAACTTTACCAGTTTGACCAATTTGTAATGAGTACTCACAGTATTCAGCGTCACAAGCACCACGAGATGCCCCAACAGCGCCGCCTAGTACGTCAGCTAACTCTTTTAATGGTTTAAATCCTTCTTCACTCTTCACACCGCGTCCGCCAGCGATAATAACTTTCGCTTCAGAAAGATCAACACCTTCTGCTGTTTTACGGACAACATCCTGAATGATTGTACGTAAATCTTTCACATCAACTGTAATAGAAGATACGTCACCGCTGCGAGACTCATCTTTTTCCAGAGTTGCAATGTTATTTGGACGCACTGTCGCAAATAAGATGCCGTCTGTTACAATCTTCTTCTCGAATGCTTTACCAGAGTAAATCGGACGAGTGAAGATAACATTTCCACCTTCAACCTCTAAAGCAGTTACGTCAGAAACTAAACCAGCTTCAAGCTTCGCTGCTAATTTTGGTGATAAATCTTTACCAAGTGCTGTATGTCCAAAGACAATACCTTCTGGATTTTCTTCAGCATGTACAGCTAAAAACGCTTGTGCATAACCATCAGATGTATATGATTTTAATTTATCATTTTCAACTGTCACAACGCGATCTGCACCGTAATGAATCAATTCATTTGCAAAAGAGGCAACGCTGTCTCCAACTAGAAGACCTACTACTTCACCGCCTTCTGCAATTGTTTTTGCTGCTGCTACCGCTTCAAACGAAACGTTACGTAGCGATCCATCACGAACTTCACCCATTACTAATACTTTACGAGCCATAGATTTTCCCTCCTGCATATATAATTTCGTATTTTATTAGATTACTTTCGCTTCTGTATGGAGCAACGATACAAGTTCTTTTACTTGATCTTGCAGCTCGCCTTGTAACACTTTTCCTGCATCTTTCTTAGGAGGCAAATAGATTTCAATTGTTTTTGTCTTTGCTTCCACATCATCTTCTTCTAAATCTAAATCATCTAATTCTAATTCTTCTAGTGGCTTTTTCTTCGCTTTCATAATACCTGGAAGCGATGGATAACGAGGTTCATTTAAACCTTGCTGTGCTGTTACTAACACTGGTAATGAAGTTGCAATCACTTCTGTATCACCTTCAACATCACGCTCAATCTTCACATTTGTACCGTCAATTTCAAGTTTTGTAATTGTCGTTACATACGGAATATTTAACGCTTCAGCTACGCGTGGACCTACTTGTCCAGATGCACCATCAATTGCAACGTTTCCACCTAAAATTAGATCTGCATCTTTATCTTTTAAATATTCAGCAAGCACTTTTGCTGTCGTGAACTGGTCACCATTTTCTACATCATCTTCAATATTAATTAATACCGCTTTATCACAGCCCATCGCTAATGCAGTACGAAGTTCTTTCTCACTATCTTCGCCACCGACTGTTACAACTGTAACTTCTCCACCTTGTGCGTCTCTTACTTGAATTGCTTCTTCAATTGCATATTCATCGTAAGGGTTGATGATGAATTCCGCTTCGCCATCGTAAATTGCACCGTTTTTAATTACGATTTTTTCTTCTGTATCAAATGTTCGTTTCATGAGTACGTAGATGTTCATTCCATTTACCCCCTTGTTTTTCAGAAAGATTCTATCAATTTTAATTTTCTGTTAATTTATATTAAAAAAATAATTGAACTACCTGCCACTAAATGAAGGTTTACGCTTTTCTAAAAATGCAGCTACACCTTCTCTTCCATCTTCACTCGTAAATACTTCACCAAAAATTTGTGATTCACGTTGTACACCTTCATAGTAATGAGACGATTTGGTCGTTTGCAATAACTCTAGTACAGCACGAGTTGTTGCTGGACTTTTTCCAGCAATTTGTTTTGCGACTTTAAGCGTATCATCTAAAAGTGATTCTTCAGAGAACAATCCGTTAACAAGTCCCCATTTCAATGCTTCTGCACCAGTAATTGGTGTACTTGTTAACATCATTTCACAAGCTTTTGCTTTCCCAACATAACGTGGTAAGCGCTGTGTACCTGCAAAGCCAGGAATTAATCCAAGTGTTAATTCAGGTAAACCAAGTTTTGCACTTTCAGTTGCAAAGCGCATGTGGCAAGACATAGCAAACTCAAGGCCGCCGCCCAGTGCCGCTCCATGAATTGCCGCAATAACTGGTTTTGAACATTTTTCAACACGCTCAAACGTAACTTGTCCAAGCTGTGCTAATTCTGTTGCTTGCTTCGCTTCAGTAACAGATGTAAATTCTTTAATATCTGCTCCTGCTGAGAAGAAACGTCCTTCACCGTGAATAACAACAACACGAATGTTATCATCCTTTTCCACTTGATCAATTAATTCAGTAACGTCATGCATAACTTGTGAAGACATCGCATTTGCTGGTGCATGATTTAACGTCGCCACCGCGATATGATCTTCAACTCTTACAGATAGGAATTTCAACATGATCCCTCCCATTATTGACGATAACCACAAGCTGCAATGAGTAGCCCATGTACCGTTTTTGAAAGTGCGACCAGATCATACTTATGATCGCTCATTACCCAATTGGTCACAACTTCATCTACTGTTCCAAAGATCATTTGTCTTGCCACGCGAACATTTAAATCTGCTTGAAATTCACCTTGTTTTATACCAGTCTCTAAAATCTCATCCATAACTTGTAAGTAGCCTTTTAATACTTCATTTATTTTAAGGCGCAAGTCTTGATTGGACTGCCTGAGCTCTAATTGCGTAACGATAGCAAGGGGATCATTTTGTGACAACAGCAAGAAGTGCGTTTCTACCAACATGAATAACTTCGATACAGCGCTTTCAATTCCTGCTGTTTTTTGACGAATTGTTTCGACAAAATCTCCCATCTTCTCTTGGAATAAGGATATTAATATATCTTCTTTATTTTTAAAATATAAATAAATCGTGCCATCAGCTACCCCAGCTTGCTTTGCGATTTTAGAAACTTGCGCTTGGTGGTACCCATTCTCCGCAATCACAATGACTGCCGCATCAATAATTTGATTGTATTTCGGTCTATTTTTCTTCACTTTACTGTCCCCTTCAAGAAGATGACTGAATGAATAGTCATTCATATTCTTATAATACTGACTATTTAGAAAAGTGTCAATCCTATTTTTTCAAAAAGAAAGGGCCTTAGCCCGTTTGCTCATCCTCATTCTTTCTCTTCTCTTCATCCATTAAAATACGGCGTAAAATTTTCCCTACTGTCGTTTTCGGCAATTCATCTCTAAACTCATATACTTTCGGCACTTTATAAGCCGCTAAATATTTACGTGCAAACTGATTTAATTCTTCCTCAGAGCACTCCGTACCTTCTTTTAACACAACAAATGCTTTAACTGTCTCTCCTCTGTACGGATCTGGAACTCCAATTGTCACTACTTCTTGCACTTTTTCATGCTCATATAATACTTCTTCAACTTCACGAGGATACACATTAAATCCACTCGCGACAATCATATCTTTCTTGCGATCTTTTACATAGAAGAATCCATCTTCATCCATGTATCCAACGTCACCTGTATGGAGCCAGCCATCTTGCAATACAGCCGCTGTTTCCTCTGGCTTATTCCAGTATCCTTTCATAATTTGAGGACCTTTCACTACAATTTCCCCTATTTCTCCTGGTGGTAATGCCTCACCAGTTTCAAGTGACATAATGATTGCCTCTGTATCTGGCCACGGAACTCCAATGCTACCCGGCACTCGCTTTTCCCATAAAAAATTACTATGTGTAACCGGAGATGATTCTGTTAAACCATATCCCTCTACTAGTTTACCACCTGTAACTTTTTCGAACTTTTCCTGTACTTCTACTGGCAGTGGTGCTGATCCACTAATACAAGCACGAATAGAAGAAATATCGTATTCTTTTAAAAGCGGGCTATTTAAAAGAGCGATATAAATAGTTGGAGCCCCTGGAAACAATGTCACTTTATGCTTCTTAATCGCTTCAAAAACCATTTTCATATCAAACTTTGGAATAAGGACCATTTTGTATCCTTGCATAATACTTAAATTCATAACAGCTGTCATACCATAAACATGGAAAAATGGAAGAACCCCAAGGACGACTTCTTCACCTTCGTTACAATTATATAACCAATGCACTCCCATCAAAGTGTTAGAAACGAGGTTTTTATGCGTTAACATAACTCCTTTTGGAAATCCGGTTGTTCCTCCTGTGTACTGTAAAAGAGCTAGATCATTTTCAGGATCACAAGGCACCTCAACATTCGTATTCACTTCTTTTTCTACTGAATTCCAAAGATGAATCGTTTCACTCTCTGATACTTTCACAACTAAATTCGACTGTTTTTTCTGCACAAATGGATACAATAGATTTTTAGGGAATGGTAAAAAGTCTGCAATACGAGTTACGATAATATGCTCAATTTTTGTAGCAGATTGAACATTCGTTACTCTTGGAAACACTAAATCGAGACAAAGAATTACTTTTGCTCCCGAGTCATGAAGCTGATATTCTAATTCCCTTTCTGTATACAGTGGATTGGTTTGTACTACGATACCTCCCGCAAGTAATGTACCGTAATAACCAATTACAGCTTGCGGACAATTCGGCAACATAATAGCAACTCGATCACCCTTTTCCACACCGAGCTTTTGAAGATAATTTGCAAACCTCTTCACCTTATCATGGAAGTCCGAAAACGTAATATCCTTCCCTAAAAAGTGAAGCGCTTTCTTTTCTGGGTAGCGAGAAGCCATCTGTTCTACATATCCATGAAGTGGCTGAATATCATAAGAAATCGTACTAGGAATTTCCTCTGGATAACTTTTCAACCATGTTTTTTCCACCTTCATTCCCCCTTCAAATACATAAAAAATAAAGTGAAACTTTAATCAGTGGGGATTTTTCAGCCCCACTGATTATTAGCCCACACCAATCGGGATTTTACGGGCAGTTAATCACCCAGCTAACTTCTTTACTTTCGCTGAATTTTGAGGCGGGATCTTACTGCCCGTTAATGCGGGATAAATGAATGTTCATTCATGATGGTTATTTTCATTATATTATAGTCACCATAGCGTTACAATCATAATATTCTGACTTTTTATAACTATGCTTTACTTCATTAACTTCTTATTATATGTAGAAACTCTCCTAATCTTAAAAGAGTAAGAGAGTTTGTCATTAACTTAATCTTATAATCGTTAATACCGCTCCTGGGGTAGTTGTTGATAATGTCGCAACAGCTAACAAACCAAATAATTGCAAACTAATTGCACTCCCCGCCGCAAGGGTCGTAATAATTGTCGCACTAAATGATGTCGTTGCTAATGCAGGAGAATTAATAGTCCCAGCAAGCGGTGCCCCATTAATTGTAATTCGTGAACTAACTAATAATGAAGCGGTTATATTAATTGTATATGAAATATAATAGTTCCCTGCATTTGCAACCGTAAATACTGTGTTCCCCCCAGACACTGTAATACCTGGACCGATATTCTGATTGTTTGGAAGCGGGACATTTGTTCCACCTAGTAGTACCGATATTGCTGTTCCCGACGTATTATTTGCAAATGCGTATGTTGCCGTTATACTTGTGCCTGTTGGGCCTGTCGCTCCCGTTGGGCCTGTTGCTCCTGTTATCCCTGTCGCTCCCGTTGCCCCTGTGTCGCCTGTTACTCCTGTCGCCCCCGTTGGGCCTGTGCCACCTGTTGCTCCTGTTGGACCCGTTGCCCCTGTTATTCCTGTCACTCCTGTTGGGCCTGTTGCTCCTGTTATTCCTGTCGCTCCCGTTGGACCTGTATCGCCTGTTACTCCCGTCGCTCCTGTTACTCCTGTCACTCCCGTTGCCCCTGTGTCGCCTGTTACTCCTGTCGCTCCCGTTGAGCCTGTTGCTCCTGTTATTCCTGTCGCTCCCGTCGGACCGGTTGGACCAACCTTAGGAACTGTCCCATCGCAACTAAAACAGCATGAATCAACATGTACACCATTTTGATTATTACACCCACAATATCCATTTATGTTATTGCTCCATGAAGACATGTTGATCACTTCCTTTACATTCGATCTTTTTAGCGTAATCACCGAATCAAAAAACACCTATCTAAATAACAAAGAAATACTTAGCCTAGTGGGGGATAAAACACAGATTTCCTCCATACATTCTAGTAATTATTACATGCGATTCACTCTCCTTTTGCTTGTACTTTCGCCCCATCTCCACAGATTATTAACCATACACATTACGCTTTCGTACACAGACAAGTTCCCATTTAAACTTTCCACATTCGCCAATCTTTTTAGTAAAGAGGCTGATTCTTCATAAATAGCAACTATAATATATAAAAATCCGTATAACTTGTTATTTTTATTCAAAATTTTAAAAAAATATTGACACTTAAATTATCCTCATAGTATGATTTGGGTGTTGTAATTGATAACCATTTTCACTTATGGTGCTAGTTACAAAAAACACTTAATTTGGGGGCAGAAGATGAAGAAAATTCTCAGTATTTTCATAGTAGTTCTTCTATTCGCTGTTGGATGCGGACAGCAAAAAGAGGAGAAAAAGGAAACAAAAGCGGACAATAAAAATCAAGCTATAACAATTAAACACGCTGAAGGGGAAACAAAGTTAGATAAACCAGCGAAAAAAGTAGTTGTACTTGAGTGGGTATATTCAGAAGACTTATTAGCACTTGGTGTTCAGCCAGTAGGGATGGCAGACATTAAGAATTATAATAAATGGGTAAATACAAAAACAAAACCAAGTAAAGATGTTGTAGATGTAGGGACACGTCAACAACCAAACTTAGAAGAAATTAGCCGTTTAAAACCAGATTTAATTATCACAGCTTCATTCCGTAGTAAAGCAATTAAAAATGAATTAGAGCAAATTGCACCAACAGTTATGTTTGATCCATCAACAAGCAATAACGATCACTTTGCTGAAATGACAGAAACATTTAAACAAATTGCAAAAGCAGTTGGAAAAGAAGAAGAAGGTAAAAAAGTATTAGCTGATATGGATAAAGCCTTCGCTGATGCAAAAGCAAAAATTGAGAAAGCAGACTTAAAAGATAAAAACATCGCAATGGCACAAGCATTTACTGCTAAAAACGTACCAACATTCCGTATCTTAACTGACAATTCTTTAGCTTTACAAGTTACAAAAAAATTAGGTTTAACAAATACTTTTGAAGCAGGAAAATCTGAGCCAGATGGTTTCAAACAAACAACTGTAGAATCATTACAAAGTGTACAAGATTCAAACTTCATTTA
This sequence comes from Bacillus sp. FSL K6-1338, assembly GCF_038006965.1. Classification (NCBI taxonomy): domain Bacteria; kingdom Bacillati; phylum Bacillota; class Bacilli; order Caryophanales; family Bacillaceae; genus Bacillus; species Bacillus sp. FSL K6-1338. The sequence goes on from NZ_JBBOWI010000001.1 coordinate 4,345,259, forward strand.
CATTGTAGCGGATGAAGATAACATTTTTGACACTCAACTAAAAGGCAACCCTGCTTGGGAAGAATTAAAGTTCAAAAAAGAAAACAAAATGTATAAATTAAAAGGCGACACTTGGATTTTCGGTGGTCCTGAGTCTGCAACATCTTTAGCAACACAAGTAGCAGATGTAATGACAGCGAAGAAGTGATTACACAATGAATAGCCTACAACATACACTTCGAGCAAGTCTTGTATTCGGAGGAGGAGCAGCTCTCTTGCTCCTCCTTTTCTTTATTCATATCGGACAAGGTCAAGCAAACATTTCCTATAGTATGATTATTGATGCTCTTATCTCACCGAACCAATCACTAGAGCATCAAACTTTAATTATGCTTCGATTACCTAGGGCCGTAATTGCCATTTTAGCTGGAGGTGCTCTTGCTGCATCTGGGGTCATTTTACAAACATTAACGAAAAATCCACTTGCTGAATCCAGTACAATGGGTATTCACTCTGGCGCATATTTCTTTCTAGTAGCGGCTACAATTTTTTTACCAAAAGGTCTGCAAATTAATTCACTTCTTTTCACATTTATCGGCGGTGCTATTACCGCTTTATTTGTATACCGTATTTCTGGTGGAAAAAAGGGAACCCCACTTAGAATGGCACTAGCTGGTATGGTCGTTACATTAATGCTTTCTGCCTTTACTGGAACGATGCAGCTTTTCTATGAAAATGAAACAGCTGGTTTATTTTTATGGGGAGCTGGATCTCTTATTCAAAATAACTGGGATGGCGTTCAATTTGCTTTTCCATTTATCATTATTTCTTTCCTAGTTTTACTATTTATGTCTCGTAAACTCAACATTCTCTTACTTGGTGATGATGTCGCTGTTTCTCTTGGTGAAAAAACAGCAGTAACACGTCTTATCGCCTTCATTGCTGCGATCTTTTTAACAGCAGTAATTGTAACTGTTGTTGGACCAATTGGATTTGTTGGCTTAGTTGCACCACATTTAATGCGTCTTATTGGCTACCGTCAACACTTTACTCTCCTTCTCTCTTCTTTCTTATGGGGAGCTGTACTATTACTTGGAGCTGATGTCGTTGGTAGACTAATAGATCCAACTGGGGCTGAACTTCCTGTCGGAGCAGTCACGGCAATGATTGGATCACCTTGGCTTATTTACTTAGTCTATCGAATGATGAAATCGAAACAATATATGAATGATAACGGAGCGAATGCAGCTGGAGCTAGTTCTCGCTATTACTCTTATAAAAAGGTAATCATTATCTCTATCACACTTTGCATTGTGACAATTACTCTTGGTGTTACAATCGGTAGTAACGCTTATATCGAAAGTATTACAAATGTTATATCAGGACAATTAACACAATTTGATAAAAATATGATGATGAACCTTCGTTTACCAAGAATGCTCGTTGCTGCTATTGCTGGCGCATGCCTTGCAATAAGTGGGCTTGTTTTCCAAGGTATATTACGAAACCCACTCGCCGATCCTTCTATTATTGGTATTTCATCGGGAGCTGGTGTTGGTGCTTTAACTATTATGTATGTCTTTCCCGCACTTCCTGGTTTCTTCCTACCAATTGGTGCATTTATCGGCGGACTACTTGCAGTTGGAATTGTTCTCTTCTTCTCATGGAAATCAGGATTTAGCCCAACAGCCCTTGCTTTAATAGGAATTGGTATTTCAGCTCTCGGTTCAGCGATTATTCAAATCTTTATCGTTAGAGCAAATTTGAACGTTGCTGCTGCTTTAACATGGCTATCAGGTAGCACGTATGCAAGAGGATGGAATCACTTAGAAAATATCATTCTATATCCATCGCTAATTCTTGTATTCATTATCTTTTTCTTAATAAAACAACTTGATGTTCTCGTACTTGGAGACGATTTAGCAACGGGACTCGGGCAACCAGTAAATAAAACGCGCCTTGCCCTCATTGTGTTAGCAACACTACTTGCATCTGTAAATATCGCAGCTGTCGGTACAATTGCCTTTCTAGGTCTTGTTGCGCCACACTTAGCACGAATCGTCGTTGGTATGAATCATCAAAGATTATTCGTTTGCTCCGCACTATTTGGAGCAATCCTTCTTTCCATTGCTGATTTACTCGGACGAACAATTGCATATCCGAAAGAAATTCCTTCTGGACTTGTCGTTGCTGTACTTGGAGCACCTTATTTCTTATGGTTGATGAGGAAGAGTGGGAAGAAGGTTAATTAAAAAGGAGGCTTCGTTTTAGAAGCCTCCTTTTTATATACTAAATAAAGTGAAACTTTAATTAGTGGGGGGTTTCTTCATCCCCGCTGATTATTAGCCCACACCAATCGGACTTTTATGAGCAGTGGATCTCCCACCTAACTTCTTTGCTCCAGCCGAATCTTGAGGTGGAAGTTTTACTGTCCGACGAATAGCCGGATAAATTACTCTGATCTCACTAATTTCACAGATTTAGTACTCCCCATAAACTCATGATGTACAGTTAATGTGTTCTCCTCAATTTTCAAATCAGCCTTATGCTTTATTTCCCCCACTAAAAATACAAGCTCTACAGAAATAATCCCTTGGTCCACACTTAATATTCGAAAGTCTCCTATAGTAGTCCCTTTCCCAAAAATATTATGTTCCATAAATTCTCCGCCTGTTTTCTCACTATTAATAGATTCTATTTCCAACCCAACTGGCCTGTCTGTACTTTCTGATGACATCCAAGACCCCTTTAACTTTCCAATATCAGCCTCTTTTTTCTTTTCATTTTTTAACTCTTCCTCTTTTTTCTTAACTTCTGCTTGTTGAGTTAGTAAGCCATCGATTTGCTTATTCAGCTCTTCGGCCCGTTGATTTTCCGAAATAAATTGTTGATTTTGGCCAGTATCGTTAACAATTTTATTTACTATCCCTTTAGCCTCTTCATACTTTTTATCACTCTTTAACTTCTCTGCCTTTTCCAATTGACCTATATATTGACCTTTTAACTCTTTATGCTCTATGAGCGAATCTTTTTGTTCTTTCGCTTGACTTTGAAGGATTGCGGAACCATCTTTCATCTTTTCTACTTCTTGAAACAAACCTATTGCTTGTTCTATATTTCCACTCGATTTCTCTTTTATCGAACTTATCATCTTAGTAGTTTGGTCTTTTAATACCTTTGCTTCTTTATCATCCTTTTTCTCTTCTAATGCTAGCTCAAATGATGCTACTGCCGTGTCATATTCTTTACTCGCTAACGCCAATTTCCCTTGATCCATTGCTTTTTTATAGGTTTCATTGCTACATCCTACCATTAAAAATAAAATTATGATTCCTAAAATCAATCTTTTCATAATATCTCCCTAAATTAATATAATTCTATATACACTCAATAGTATCATAAAATTTATATATAAAATTTTAAATACCATCATTAAAACATAAAGGGAACTTGTCATTTCTTCTCGAACTTAATCTATGAACATAAGTAGAGGGGGATAACAATAATGTACCAAACAATTGAAGGCTTTTTACAATCATGGACATACGAAGCAGAGTCTACTCAGAAAATGCTTGATTCATTAACCGATGCATCTTTATCACAGGAAATTGCACCTGAACATTGGACTTTAGGAAGAGTTGCTTGGCATATCGTGACGGCAATTCCTGTGATACTATCTGGCACAGGGCTAAAGTTTGAAGGAGAAACGACAGATTATCCTGTTCCAACTTCTGCAAAAACAATTGCAGATGAATACCGTAAAGTAAACGCGGCTTTTGTTGAAACACTTCAAAGTAAATGGACTGATAAAGACTTAGCTACTATTAATGACTTCTTTGGTCGCCCTATGCCGAATTCTATATTTTTAATGACACTCATTAATCATCAAAATCACCACCGCGGGCAAATGACGGTTTTAATGCGACAAGCCGGCTTAACAGTTCCTGGCGTATATGGTCCCGCAAAAGAAGAATGGGCTGCGGCTGGAATGGAAGCTCCTAAAATGTAACGACAAAAAAGACAAGATGTTTACATATCTTGTCTTTTTCTGTAACTTGTTTCATGTGAAACTTTATAATGCATCTTCACTCTCAATATTTTTAATCCCAAAATAAGCAATCACCATACCGATCGCTGCAAATGTGAATTGAAGAGGTAGAAAAGTCGCTATCGGAAATATTGGCTGGTTATTAATTGCGATTGACACAACAATAATAGATGAAACAATTGTAGTTGGCACTGAACGTTTACGCATTCCGAAATATAGCGGGATTAAACTTATTCCCGCAGTTGCAATGGCTAAAGGAACAAGATTTATTCCTTCTTGCACTAATTGATCTACTGTAAATGGATTAGGAAGAATTGAAAAATAACTATCTATCCCAAAGAAAACTCCTACTATTAAAATGTTAGATACAATAACTGTTATAAATGTTAATGTCGCTGTAATGACCAACTTACTAATCATCATTTTTCTCCGATTAATAGGATAAGAAAACATAAGTATTATTGTTTTATTTTTATATTCACCAATTATTAACCTTGCGATTAACACACTACCAAAAACAATAAATGTTGCTCTTACTAATGTACTAGCCGTTAACAACATCATCTGCGGATCTCTTATTTCCGGATCACCTTCTACTTGAGCAACGATGCTCGTAAAGATCATTAATGCCAGTATAGTAATATTTGCAATAACTGCCCCTTTTACGTACCAGCCAAGCTTAAATTTTTTCAATTCTAGCTTCATAAGACGTAACATGATAGTCCTCCTTTCCCCTGAAACACCTTAACCCCCAAAACCACACTAGCAATTGTAATAAGTAAAATTGCAATTACTATTATCTTTTTCACCATTCATACCCCAGTTCGTTGTTGTTTTAAGCTTACTTCATGCCACATCAACCTTGTCGATTTTACGATAAGATAGATAACTAATGAAAATCCCTAATAAACAGAGCACAATTGGGATAGCTATAAAATCAAACATACTTACTTGACCGTTTCCAGCCCCAACGTTACCACTAATCAGCATACCAATTATTACTGCGGAAGTAATCGTTGTAGGTGTCGATTTCTTTCTCATTCCAAAAAATAAAGGAATTAAACTTATACCAGATATCATAAATGCACTTATAATAGTAGCTGGAACGATAGCTATTATTTCGCCTATCGTAGCAGGTGTTTCAATCAGTCCCATCATTGGACTCACAAAATAAACGAGCAAACTAATAATGAAAGTAGCGATAATCGTGCTCACAAAACAAAAACAAAAAACAATTGTTAATTTCGCCCTCATTAGCATTTTCCTTTGCAGCGGGTACATAAACGATAGTTGCATTGTTTTGTTCTTATACTCGTCTATTACTAACCGTGATAAAATGACCGAACTAAAAATAATGAATGTTATCCTAATAAAAGTGTTTATTAAAACCATTTGTTGCGTGAAGTCAAAGAAGAGCACGTCTCCCTCGGCTTTAATTCCCAACGCCATAAGGCTTACTGCAGCGAAAATTGCTATAATACAAATTGCTACCCCTTTAAAGTAACTAGATAATTTATGTTTCTTCCATTCGAGCTTCATTAATCTAAGCATACAAACCACTCCTCCATTCTTTATATAACTGTCTTTATGCTGCTAACATTCTAATTCCAGCAGTAACGAAGCTTAACATTCCTATCACTAGTAGAATTAACAACCATTTCCGCTCTGGTTTTCTATAATATAAAATTCCACTTATTAGCATTACGATAAATCCACTTACCAGGTTCAGCCACAGTCCATTAAGCATGAATACCTTCTCCATCCATTACATTTAAGAAATATTCTTCTAAGGAACTATGTTTCTTATTAATACTTTCAATTTCCACATCGTTCATAATAAGTGCTTTTGAAATGGCCTGCTGAGACACTGACGTATCATACACACGAATCATGGTTCCACTCATTATTTTGTAGTTTTTTATACCAAGTTTATCTTCTAAAATATAAGCTGCACGTTTCACATCAGGAACAGTGATTTCAATGTACTCTGTTTGCTTTCCGTTAATACTCTTCATTGAAACTTCTTTTATTAGTTTTCCATTTTGAATCACACCAATTGTATCGGCCATTAATTCCATCTCACCTAAAATATGACTAGAAACTAATAATGTAATACCGTATTCTTTGCAGAGCATTTTAAATAAGTCTCGTAACTCTTTAATGCCAATTGGATCTAAACCGTTAATTGGTTCATCTAAAATGAGCAATTCTGGCTTTGTCACGATTGCCCTTGCAATACCGAGTCGTTGTTTCATTCCTAATGAAAAATCTTTTACTTTTTTATTATCTACCCCTTGTAGTTTCACTAAATGTAAAGCATGGTCAATTGCATTTTTATCGTAGTAGCCCATATATTCACAATGCAGGTCTAAGTTTTCTTTCGCCGTTAATTTATCATAAAAGATTGGGTATTCAATAATTGTCCCCATTCTTTTTAATACTTCATACGATGTATCTGTTAATTTCTCACCGAAAATTTCTATATCACCACTCGTCGGTTTTATTAAATTTGTAATCATTTTCATAATCGTTGTTTTACCAGCACCGTTTGGTCCTAAAAAACCATAAATTTCTCCTTTTTTCACATGCATGTTAACACCGGAAATAACTTCTTTCCCTTTAAACACTTTCGTTAACTGGTTTGTTTTTACTATATATGTCATGTTACTTTCCCCTTTCGCAATACTCTATATTTCTATAATAGACAACAGAAATCTCTTTTTTCTTACCCGTTCCTTACAAATTCCTTACGCTGAAAAAAAGCTTGTAGAATTTACTTCTCTACAAGCTAAAACAGCATCTTTTTTAATACAACTGTAAAAATTGTTTTTTCATAGGGCTTACTAGAAAGATGTATTTCTCCGTCCATCGCTTCCACAAGCCGTTTCGTAATCGTTAATCCTAGACCGCTTCCTTGGTACGATCTATTTCTTGAATCTTCAAGTGTGTACATTCGCTCAAACACTTTATCAATATGAGATTCATCAATTCCTTTTCCTTTATCCCATACGTCTATATACACACTCGTTTCATCATCTCTTAAAGTCATACCGAGTGTCTTTCCATCATCTCCATATGTAATTGCATTTGATATTAAATTATTCAATACTCTGCCTAATACTTCTACATTTCCAAGTGCGTATATATTTCTTTCTGGTATATCAATATGAACCTGAAAACCTTTCGTCGTCACTAAATCATAAAAAGATAAAATCTTCTCGCGGCAAACTTCATTCATATTTACTTTTGTCATTTCAATTGCTTTGTCACCAGATTCTAATTTTGCCAAATCAAAAAACTTATGAATTAGCTCCATCACTTCTAATGTTTTCGTATGCACTTTTTCAAGTAATATTTGTTGTTCTTCTTCACTTATCGTTTTATCCTTATTTAACATTTCTGTATATCCAAGAATAACTGTTAGTGGTGTTTTCAAGTCATGCGAAATATTTGAAAGCATTTTTCTCATCGAAATTTCTACTTTGGCATGATCTGCATTCGTTTTCTGTTTTGCATCTAATAATTGATTAATTGCCACTAATAATTTTTGCAATTCTAGATCATCTGTCATAACGAGTAACGTCTCGCCTGTTTTGTCATTTACAATACTTTCTAACTTTTCATATGTGTATCGTAAATTTTTACTACTATGTTTTCTCATTTTATATTGCATATAAATAACACATAACAATATAAAAATAATACCTATTAACAAATTGACCATATTACATCACTTCCAACTTATAGCCGATGCCCCATAACGTTTTAATATATTCTGGATTAGATGGATCACTTTCAATTTTCTCACGCAATCTTCTCATATGAACATTAATAACGTTATCATCACCGTAATACTCTTCATTCCAAACTAACGTATATATTTGCGCTTTTGTAAATACACGATTTTGATTTTTTACGAACAGTTTTAAAATCTCAAATTCTTTTAAAGTGAGCTTGAGAGGGTTCCCGTTTTTTTCTACAGTAAAATTAATTGGATCGATTGTTAAATCGCCAATCTGAATCATCTTTTCTGTTGTTTCTGTAGCCGAGTATTTCGTAGACCGCCGAATCCCTGCTTTTACACGTGCAGCCAATTCAATCATAGAAAATGGCTTACAAATGTAATCATCTGCTCCAAGTCCTAAGCCAACAGCTTTATCAACATCTGTATCTTTTGCCGACATCATTAAAATCGGAACAGCACTTTTTTCACGAATAATACGTACAACCTCTAATCCGTCTAACTTCGGCATCATTATATCAAGGATCACTAAATCAAAAGATGATTTAAAAAAGGTTTGCACCCCTGCTTCCCCGTCAGACGCCATCGTAACTTGAAAGCCTTCCTTTAATAAATATTTTTCCACCATCTCTTGAATTGAAATATCATCTTCAACTAATAAAATATGATGTGACATATGTCTATCCCCTTTTTTTACAAACATTAACATATCAATTGTATCGCAACGAATGAATGCTGGAAACAGTTATATGAATTTTCAAACCAACTTCCCTTCCTTCCTTAACAATGATATGATGAAATTCACTACGATTGTTCATAATTAACTTTATATAAAGGAGACTTATCATGTCAGAAAACAAAAAAGTAAGCTTAGCTGATTTAATGCGTGAACAACTTGCTAAGAAAAAGCAAGGAAATGGAAATGGTCAAAATGCAAAAAATCAAAACCAAGAAACGAAAAAATTACAAAACCAACAAACAAAGAAGACAAACAACCAACGTAGACGTACAGGTGTGTAAATGAACGGACAAAAACGTTCTAATATCGCACCCGGCCTTGAAGTTGATATTGTATTAAAACAAGATCAACGAACAGGCAAATTAACACGTGGCATTGTAAAAGATATTTTAACAAACTCCCCTTCCCATCCACATGGCATTAAAGTGCGATTGCAGGACGGGCAAGTCGGTAGAGTACAAAATATCGTTCAATAAGAATAGGAGCTCAAGTAAACTCGAGCTCCTTTTTCTTTATTAACCTTTAATTTTCTCGATGAAAACTACTTTTAAATAGTCTCCTTCTTTAAATTGATCAATGGTACGGAAATCTTCTGGTAAAGAATGTTCTTCTAATATTTTATATTTGCCATTCATTTCTTTAAAGGCTGTATCGATAAAGCCTTTAAACTTTTTCATATCGAATGCACTACAATTTGTAGAAGCAACGATAATACCGTTATTTTCTGTAATAGCAATTGTTTCTTTCAATAAATTTTTATAATCTTTTGCTGCACTAAATGTATATTTTTTTGATCGGGCGAAGCTTGGAGGATCAAGTACGACCATATCAAATTTCATCTTTTTCTTAGCTGCATATTTGAAGTAAAGAAATACATCTTCTACAATAATATCTTGTGCTTCATAATCAACTTCATTGACACTAAACTGCTCAATCGTTTTACTTAAACTACGATTTGCAAGGTCAACACTCGTCGTTTTACTCGCTCCGCCAAGCGCTGCAAATACAGAGAAAGCACCTGTATAAGAGAACATATTTAACACTGTTCTTCCCTTTGCATATTTATCACGAATTTGTTTTCGAACGTTACGTTGATCTAAAAATACACCAACCATTGCCCCGTCATTTAAATAAACAGCGAAGTTCACACCGTTCTCTTTTACGATAAGCGGGAACTCACCGCGCTCTCCTGCTACGAAATCATCACCCTCAATATATTTCCCTTTCGTATCAAAACGCTTCTTCTCATAAATGCCTTTAAAGTTTGCTACTTTTTGCAGAGCTGCTATAATCTCATCTCTGAAAGTATAAATCCCTTCACTATACCAACTTACTACGTAGTAGCCGTCATAATAATCGATAATTAGTCCGCCAAGACCATCACCTTCACCGTTTAGGGCGCGGAATGCTGTCGTATCACTTGATTTATAAAATTGTTTTCGTTTATGTAAGGCAGATTTGATTTTACTTTCAAAGAAAGATTGATTAATTTGTTCACTCTCTTTTCTCGTTAAAATCCAGCCGTATCCTTTATTTTGTTTTCCATAATAACCTTTTCCGACAAAGTTGTTCTTCTCATCTACTACTTTGATGATTGTCCCTTCTTCACGAACATCGTTTAAATTTTGAATTGCATCTTTTAAAATAAGTGGATATCCACTTTTAATTTCTTTTATAAATTTCGGTTTTATTTTTATAGTTACTTCTGATCGCATATAATAACTTCCTTTCCATTTGCATGCTTTCTCTATAGGAAGCATTTAAAAAACGAGCCTGAAAAAACAGCCTCGTTTCACTATACCATATTATTGCTTTGCTAGTACAACTCGCTCATTCTCGCACTTAACCGCCACATATTTACTACGTTTTGAAATGGAAATCTCACTGTCCAAAATAATAGAAAAAAATTATATATTTCACATTTACCATTGACAATGATAATGATTTTCATTATCATTTAATGTATATGAGTTCTTGAAAATATAGCTACATTTATAGGAGGAATAAACATGATTATTGTTACAAATACAGCTAAAATTACAAAGGGAAATGGACATAAATTAATTGAGCGTTTTAATAAAGTAGGTAAAGTTGAAACGATGCCAGGCTTTTTAGGTCTAGAAGTTCTTTTAACGCAAAATACAGTTGATTATGATGAGGTAACAATTAGCACTCGATGGAATGCAAAAGAAGATTTCCAAGGTTGGACAAAGAGCGCCGCATTTAAAGATGCTCACTCACATCAAGGTGGAATGCCAGAATATATTCTTGATAATAAAATTGCTTACTATGATGTAAAAGTTGTACGTATGCCAATGGCTGCAGCACAGTAAAAACAGTTCTTTTTTAAAGTATAGAATATGAGAAGCGTTATCTATCACTTCTCATATTCTATACTTTTTTCTTTAATTTCTTTTTACTAACTTTGCGTGTATAACTAGCCTTCCAGCCTCTGGATCAAGCGCATAGTCACAAGTAGAAAGTGTTACGATTTCATCATTAGCCGTCAATTCCGTATCCGTTTTGTACAGTGATTTTTCTTGAACTTCCTTTAAGAACGATGTATATACTGCATCATTTTCAAAATCCGTTTCAATGTAATAAAAGTCCGTTGTTGTCGTATATACTGAAAAAACTTCAACGTCGTATCCTTCAAATAATGTATCGTAATATAATTTACGATGGGACATGAAAAAGTCTTCATCCAACATTTTTTTTAAACTACCAAACATAGAACCGTCTTTCATACGATGGCCATATAAAATCGTATTTCGATTTTGAGATTTCACATCATTACGATGGTCCATAAAAATGCTTCCCGCTCTCATATCTTCACCTTTATAATTACGAAATAAATAGTAATCATTATCTTTTGCTTGAACGATTGGATAATTAATTTGTGTATCATCCATCGTAATCCATCCGACTATCTCTGGATTAATTTTCTGGAGATCCTGAAACTGTTTACGTACCTCTCCGTCTTCCGATTTTTCTTCCATTGGACTTCTTTTATAAATATGTTGTGCCTCAGCCATTACTTTACGATTTTCATAATAATCCATGAAAATCCCACCCAACTCATACATTGAATAGAAAAAGATTCCTAAAAACGCAATTGTAAGTATGCGTTGAAAAAAAGAATTCTTTTTCCGTCCGTTCTTGCTATTCAAATTATCACCTCAAAACGGATTATACTCAGCCTTTAGATTCCCATAGGTACCATATACAATCCAGTATCTTCATCCTGTTTTACAATGACATCTACACCATATATTGCTTTAACCATCTCTTCTGTTATTACATCATTAGGATTACCTTTCGTAATGATCTCTCCATCTTTCATAACGATAATATGGTCGCTATAACGAATGGCTTGATTAATATCATGTAATACCATTACAATCGTTAATCCATACACTTCATTTAACTCTTTCACTAATTCTAATATTTCTAGCTGATAGTAAATATCTAAATAGGTTGTCGGTTCATCTAAGAAAAGCATTGGTGTATTTTGAGCTAATGTCATTGCGATCCAAACTCGCTGCCTCTCTCCACCGGATAAAGCATAGATTGGCTTATCACGCTTACTTTGTAAATTCGTACATACTAGTGCACGCTCTATCGCTTCTCTATCTTCATCTGTTTGCGGAGAGAAAATATTTTTATATGGCATACGCCCAAAGCTTATTAGCTTTTCCACTGTAATATCTGCTGGAGCCTCATTTTGTTGGTGGACAACTGCTAGCTTTCTAGCAAACTCTTTCGGTTTATATTCACTAATCGCTTTCCCATCAAGTATTACTTCTCCACTGCTAGGAACGTGATTTCTAGACATGACACTAAGTAATGTTGATTTCCCGCATCCATTCGGGCCAATGATTGTTGTAATTTTCCCAATTTCTATTTCACTACTAACAGACTTTAAACGATTTGTTACGTTATCATATGAAAAGGTTACATTTTTAATTTCCATGAACTTTATCACTCTTTCTAAGCAAGAATATTAAGAATGGACCACCAATAACCGCCATAATTGTTGCTGCTGGAATTTCATTAGGTGGCACAATTAACCTTCCAATCGTATCCGCCGTCAAAATTAATAACGCCCCTGCAAGAGCAGAAAATGGAATTAATACTTTATGGTCTGAACCGACCAATTGTCTTGAAATATGCGGAACTAGCAATCCTACAAAAGCAATAACACCTGCAATCGCTGTTGATACTGCCGCTAAGAGTACTGCAATGGCAGAAATAATAAGACGAACTCTCGTCACGTGCAAGCCTAAGTTTTTCGCAGTCTTATCTTGTAGCGATAATAAGTTACACCAAGCTCCTACGAACAGAGCAAGAATAAGACCAATCGTTCCATAAGTCACCATTATTTCTACATCGCCCCACGTCTTCATTGTTATGTTAGAAGTCGTCGTTTGCTTAATACTTTTAATAAAATACCCACAAATCGTAACGAATGATTCATTTAATCCAGTAAACATCGCATTAATGGCAATACCAATTAAAATAATGCGAAGTGGGCTTAACCCTGACTTCCATGAAAACGAATAAACGAGATAACACGCAAGCGCACCACCTAAAAAGGCGAATACGGGGGTCCAGAAAAAGAATTGCGGGAACAAAGTAATAATAACGAGTGTCATAAAACTTGCTCCTGAAGATATACCGATTACCCCAGCATCAGCGAGTGGATTCTTCATAACAGCTTGAAAAAGCACCCCTGAAACAGCAAGAGCCGCTCCAGTGAACAGCGCAATAATAATACGAGGGAAACGTAAATCTTTAATGACTTCAACATCTTCATTTCCACCTATAAATATCCCTTGTACAAGTTCAACAATACCTACTTCTAAACTCCCTTTCATCGCTGACAATGATGTCATAACAATGAGCAATGCAGTAACAATGAGGAAACTCCAAGTTTTTTTATTCATTCTACTCTTCCTTTATATTAAAATGCATCACGGATACATCATTTTTTTCAATTCATCTAAAGCTTCAATTGCTGCTAAATTGCCTGTCGTTCCAAATAAACGCTCTTCTAAATCATAAACACGGTTATTTTTAACCGCAGCAAAGTGTTTCCAAATATCATTTGTTTTAAATTCTTTATCAAACATTTTTACAACCTCATCAGGCATACCATGAGCTGCTCGTAAAATAATATCTGGATCAGCTTTCTTTAAATACTCTGTATTAGAAGCTAAATATTCTACTTGTTCACCTTGCACAATATTTTTACCACCTAATTGTTTTACTAAATCTCCAATATAAGAATGCTCTGTTGCTACTAAATAACTTCCCGGCACACCTAATAAAATAAGCACTGTCGGTTCTTTCTTTCCTTTTACTTCCTTTTGAATGCTAGCAACCTTTTTATCTAACTTAGTTACTACTGCTTCAGCCTGTTTTTCACGTCCATATTTCTTACCTAAATCGCTAATAGAACTTTGCATATTTTTTAAACTCGTTAAATCTAAAAAGTTTGCTTTCATACCCACACCATCAAAAACTGGCTTTAATTCGTATTCAAGTGTTGTCACAGATAACACTTCTGAAGGCTTTAATGACTTTACCTTTTCCATATCTGGACTCATTGGATTCCCAACTTCAGGTAAACCTTTATATCGCTTCGGTAAAGTTTTAGAACTTGTTGGAACACCGACTAAATCTACTTCTAACGCATCCATAATTTCAGTAACAGCCACTGTTGTTGCAACAACGCGCTCTTTACTCTCTCTCTTTACCTGCTTTGCTGTTTCTTTTTTTGGTGACGAGCACCCGGCTATACTCATTAACAAAATGATAGCCATTAGTACACTTACGATTTTCTTCACTCTCAATCACCACTCCCTTCCATACAATATGAAACAAGTCTTGATGCACGCGAACATGCATCAAGACTCCAAAAATTACAATCTACCTGCTCTATATTTACGAACTAGTAAAGCAAGTGAACCTAGCAGTAACACCATATATAAACCAAGTTGTGCTGTATCTGCAGTTTTTGAGTTTTTCTCTTTTTTTGAATCATTTTTTGTATCTTCTTTTTTCTTCTGACCATCTGCATTTCGGTTAAAATCAGGAGTACCTACTGTTTTTACATTATCTACTTTCGGTGTAGTCACTGGATTTTCCGGTTCATTCTTCGGTTCCTCTTTAATAGTTCCTAACGCGCCGATATTATTTGTATCAAATTGAATTTGTACATCGTAGAAATGATGATAGTTCATCTCATCGATGTCTACCTTTACTTTTGCGTTTAATTTTTTAAATAGATCTTCTACTTCAAACTGTACTACTCGCGTATTTGCATTTTTATCTTCGCTTACTACTTTCGCATCAGCGAATAGTTCCTTGTTTTCCGTTTGGAATTTCGTAATCCACGCACTATTTTTCAGCGTCATCTCAATGTATTTTTTACCATCTTTTACGATTAATTTCGCTGGATTTACAACATAGTCATGCATCTTTGAAATTTCATCTGTTTTATCTTTTAATACTTTAAATGTAATATCATATTGGCCATCTACTAAATTTTTCGGATCAACTATTACTCTCGGGTTATTATTTCCACCTTGGTTGTTGTTTCCACCTTGGTTGTTGTTTCCACCTTGGTTGTCGTTTCCACCTTGGTTGTCGTTTCCGCCTTGGTTGTCGTTTCCGCCTTGGTTGTCGTTTCCGCCTTGGTTGTCGTTTCCACCTTGGTTCCCTAAAGCTTTAATACTGTCTTGATCAAATACAAATTGAACATCGTAGAAATGGTGATAATTCATTGAATCAATATCTACTTTTACTTTTGCATTTAATTTTTTAGACAAATCGTTTACTTCTACTTCTACTACTCTTGTATTTTGTTCTTTATTTTCACTTAACACTTTTGCATTAACGAAAGAACCATTCTTCTCAAATTCAAATTTCGTAATCCATGTACTATTTGTTAATGTAAACGATACGTATTTCTTACCATCTTTTACTTTTAATACACCTGGGCTTTTTGTGTATGTGTTCATCATTGAGATTTCATCTGTTTGATCTTTTAACACTTTAAAGCCAATGCTGTATTCACCATCTTTAAGAGCTTTTGGATCAATTGTTGTGTTATTATCTTGGTTATTGTTTCCACCTTGATTGTCGTTTCCACCTTGGTTGTTGTTTCCGCCTTGGTTGTTATTTCCGCCTTGATTGTCGTTTCCACCTTGGTTGTTGTTTCCGCCTTGGTTGTTATTTCCACCTTGGTTGTTGTTTCCGCCTTGATTGTCGTTTCCACCTTGGTTGTTGTTTCCGCCTTGATTGTCGTTTCCACCTTGGTTATCTAACGGCTTAATGCTACCTTTATCAAATGCAAATTGAATATCGTAAAAATGGTGATAATTCATTGAATCGATATCTACTTTTACTTTTGCATTTAACTTTTTCGATAAATCTGGCACTTCTACTTCCACTACGCGTGTATCAGCTTTTTTATCTTCACTTATTACATTTGCATCAACAAACGAACCATTTTTCTCAAATTCAAATTTTGTAATCCAAGAACTGTTCGTTAACGTAAATGATACATACTTCTTACCATCTTTTACTTTTAGCACACCTGGACTTTTTGTATATGTGTTCATCATTGAAATTTCGTCTGTTTGATCTTTTAACGCTTTAAAATTGATGCTGTATTCACCATCTTTAATTGTTTCAGCATCTGGTTTTTTATTTTCATCTGGTTTTTCTACTTCTGGTTTTTCTACTTCTGGTTTTTCTGCTTCCGGTTTTTCTACTTCTGGTTTTTTCTCTTCATTTTTAATTTGTTCAAGTTTATCTTGTTCAAATAAAAGTTGTACATCATGCGTTTGCTTATAATTTCTTGATGCCATTTCGATAAATACTTTTGTATTTAGTTTTTTAGATAAATCGTTTACTTCAAACTCTACTACTCTTGTATCTTTTTCCTTATCCTCACTCACTACTTTTGCATCAACAAATACGCCATCTTTTTCCGTTTGGAAATTTTTAATTAATGAGCTACTTTTTAGTGTTACAATTGCTTTTTTCTTACCGTTTTCTACTTTTAATACTCCTGGATTTACCATGTAAGTATTCATCTTAGATTCTTCATCTGTTTGATCTTTTAACACTTTAAATGGAATGCTGTACGCACCATCTGTAATTGTGTTAGAATTTGGTTGTTGATCTGGGTCAGGCTTTTGGTCGGGCTTCTGACCTGGATCGGTAGTTTCATTTGGATCTGGCTTATTAGCTGGGTCCTCTTTTTCATTTGGTTTTTCTACATGAATTGGTGTAATGCTATTTTGATCAAATGCAATACGAACGTCGTACTCATGATGATAATTTAAAAAATCAATATCTACTTTTACTTTTGCATTTAATACCTTCTCTACATCTTCTACATCAAATTCTACTACTCTTGTATCTTTTTCTTTATCTTCACTAATTACATTTGTCGCAACTAGCTTACCTGCTTTTTCTGTTTCAAACTTCGTAATCCATGAACTATTTGTTAATGTAAAGGATACTTTCTTTTTCCCATCCTTCACTTTTAAAGTTCCCGGGCTTACTGAATATTGATTCATCATTGATTCTTCATCTGATGTATCTTTTAAAACTTTGAAGCCAATTGAATATTCACCGTCAGCCAACTTGGTAGCTGCTTGAACTGCAAGTGGTTGTAATGTTGATACGAATGTAAATATCATTAAAAACATAGCAACAATAATTTTTGTATACCTGTTCAATGGAACGACTCTCCCTTTTGAAAATTATTTAATACTATTCCCATCAAATACAAAGCGAATATCATACGAAGCATTATAATTAATAATTGGAATATTAATTTTCACCTTGCCATTTAGTTTTTTTGACAAGTCAGCAACTTCAAATTCTACAACTCTAGTATTATCTTTTTTGTTTTCACTTAACACGGTTGTTTCTACAAATTGACCACCTTTTTCTACTTGGAAACTTTTAATAGAAGCACTATCTTTCACTTTAAATGAAACATATTGTTTTCCATTTTTAACTGTTAATGTTGCTGGGCTTTCAAAATAACTATTCATTCTAGACGATTCATCTTTATCGCCTTTCCATACAGTAAAAGCAATATTATATTTTCCATCAGCTAGTTTTGTAGCAGCCTTTGCATCTTGTAAACCTAGTGTTGCGATAAACGTAAATAAAACAGCAAATACGGCAATAATCATTTTAAATTGTTTAAACATATATTCATCACCCTTCAAAAGATTTATTTACTCAACTTCACTTTACGAATTAAGAAAGCACCTGAAATAAGAATTAACACTGCAAACAATCCAATACGTGCTTCATCGCCTGTTTTTGGATTATCTGTTTTTTCAGCTTTTCCATTTTCATTTTTTGTTTCTTTGTTCACTTCTTTAGCTGTTTCCTTACTCTCTACTTTTGTTTTCTCTTCTTTTACTTGTGTATCTGTTTTCGCTTGATCATTATTTTTTGTAGTAGCAGCTATGCCGTTATCGCCACCTACAGCTTTTACATTTGCATCAAAAGCAAAACGAATTGTGTAGTGGTGGTCATAGTTTGCATTTGGTACAACAACATGAATTTTTACAGCTGCCGGTTTGGATAAATCATCTACTTTAAACTCTACTGTTCTTTTATCTGCCGATTCATCTTTACTAACAACTTTCGCATCAACAAAATCCCCGTTCTCTGGTGCTTTAAATTCTGTAATCCAAGCACTATGATTCATCGGAACTTGTACTCTCATCTCACCGTTTTTCACTACTAATTTTGCTGGCTTTTCAAAATAGTCATTTGCCATTGAAGCTGAATCATTTTCCGCTTTTTGAATTACGTAATTAATATCGTAAGTACCATCAGCTAGTTTTGCTGAAGCATTTCCGTATGGCATTACAAGAAAAGCTAGCATACATACGAACGTTATAATAAAAGCGGGTAATACAGAAACCTTTTTCATTTTTCTTGTTTCCTCCTTGGTTATCTTTCATTTCACTTTTTGAAAATGATAATTATTCTCAATTTATAAGAAAAAAATAATCTCTTTTACCTATTATTTAATTAGCATTCTTTTATGTAACATAAGTATTATTGATTATCATTCTCATTGAATATTAAAAATAATATCTCACCCTATTCCTTATACAAAGGCATAGAAACTGAGAAAAAATTATAAAACTTTTTTATTGATTATCATTCTCAATATAAATCAAAAAAAATAAACTATCTCTTCGCCTCTTCTTTCACCTCTTCCCATAACAACACTATAGTTATAGAAACCCCTTATCCCTCACTTCCCTTCCAATATTTCCACAACTAAGTCAATCTTAGCCTACTCATAATTTTTTTGTCAACTATATTACGTATAAAATTTTTAATATCTGAATTTCTCTATATATGGCTTTTTCTACAAAAAAAGAGACTTTCTATTATAGAAAGCCTCTTTTCTCTATTTTTCTACAGCAATTTCCTGCTTTTGAAACTTAGAAACTATATAACCAAATCCTATACCGATTATGCCTGGAACTAACCAACCAATTCCTACACTATATAATGGAATCTTATCTAAAATAGGTGCTAGCGCTGCAATTTGAAGGTTTGCATTGTGTAATCCATCAAAGAAACTGATTGCAAATGCTCCTACAATCCCCCCCACATACATCGCTAATGGAAGACGAACGTAGTTTTCAACAAGTGATAATACGATAAGTACGATTCCAATTGGATAAATAGCGATTAAGATTGGTAATGCTAATGCATTTAACTGAGTTAACCCAAGATTTGCTACCATAAATGCTAATACACAGAAAATGAAAACGACTTTTTGATAAGAAAGCTTTGGTAATAAGGAAGAGAAGTAATCACCACAAGCTGCAACAATACCTACAGAAGTTGTTAAACATGCTGCTGTAATTGCGATCCCTAGTAATAAAGTTCCGTAACTGCCAAATAAATGATTCACCACATTTGTTAAAATAATTCCTCCGTTTGCGCCCATTCCAAGTGACACACTAGAAGCTCCAAGATAAGCAAGCGCTAAATACACAAGTAGTAGACCAAGCGCTGCAATAAATCCTGCAAAGATTGTTACTTTTGCAATACTATTTTTATTTGTAATGCCTTTTTCTTTTAACGCATGAATTACAACATTTCCGAATACAAGTGCTGCAAGTCCATCTAAAGTTAAATATCCATCAATAAATCCTTTGAAGAGAGGAGCACTATACACTTCTGTCGGTGCACCAAATTCTCCAATTGGTGTAATAAGTGCTTTACCTACGATAATTGCAATAACAGCTAATAATATTGGAGTTAGCACTTTACCAATACGCCCCACTAATTTCGAAGGATTTAAAGCTAAATAGAAAGTTACTGCAAAGAAAATAAGTGTAAAGATAACAAGTGGATATGACTGACCTGCTATCTCACTTGGTAAAAACGGTGCAACACTCATCTCATAAGCTACTGTTCCTGTACGCGGCACACTTACGAATACGCCTAAACATAAATAAATGGCAGTGATAAAAACAAGTGCGAATATAGGATGTACACGTCCTGCTAGCTCATTAATATCTCCCTTTAAAGCTATAACAATTACGCCTAATAAAGGTAGTCCAACGCCTGTTACAATAAAACCAAACAGCGCGATCCATACGTCCGTTCCAGCACCTTGCCCTAACGCTGGTGGAAAAATCATATTACCTGCACCAAAAAACAGTGCAAATAACATTAAACTTATTGCAAACATCTCTGAAAACTTTAAAGATGATTTCATTTCTACTAACCTCCTAAAATAATTAATTTACAAAATATTCTGAAAAAGAATCCGTCACATATCCTCTTTCAAGCACACTTCCCCGTAAAAGAACGCAAAAAACACCCGTCCCTAACAAAGGGACGAGTGTTGAAATCGTGGTTCCACCCTTATTCTAATAAAATGAATTTATAACGAAATAAGCTCATTTTATAGCTCGTGTAAATTGATAACGGTTTTATCCGCCAAGAATTACAATGCATCATGCATGCAGTTCACTCTTGAAGTTTAGAGGTGGTAAGCTTGTCTTTTCGTATTAGGAAGCTCACAGCCTAAGGCTCCCCTCTCTGAGAATCGTAAAATACAACTCATGTCCTCATCATTACTTTTATAAAATATCTTGTCGAAACTTGTTGTTTTTTATTATATGGGCTATTTTTTAAAAAATCAATAGTTTTATTTTTTCTGACAAAAAATATTGGGAGAAAACTTTTCCTCCCTATAACTGATCTATTAGAATGTCTAATTCCTCCGATGTAACGCTCCTCCACTTTCCTACTTCAAGCTCATTTAGCTCTATATTCATAATGCGTACTCGCTTTAGCTTTATTACAGTAAACCCGAAAGCACGGCTCATTCTACGAATTTGCCTGTTCATCCCTTGCGTTAAAATGATACGAAATGTTGATTGATCGACTCTCGTCACTTTACACGGCTTCGTCATACCATCTTTAATCTTTACACCGCTGGACATCTCATTAATAAACCAGTCCGTAAAAGGTTTATCGACTGTGACAACATATTCTTTCTCGTGCTCATGATTACCATGTAAAATTTGATTCGCAATCGTACCGTCATTCGTTAATAAGATAAGTCCTTCTGATGCTTTATCTAATCGCCCAACTGGAAAGATTCGCTCTGGATAATTGATATAATCAATAATATTATCTTCAATATGATCGGCTGCTGTACAAGTAATTCCGACCGGCTTATGAAAGGCTATATACACCTTCTCTTTCTCTTCTTTTGCAATAACCTGCCCATCAATCGTTACTACATCACCATCGCTCACGAGTGCACCGTGCGTACATATTTCGCCGTTAATAGCCACGCGTCCAGCTTTAATGAGGCGATCTGTTTCACGTCTTGAGCAGGATTTTGCTTCGCTTATGTATTGGTTGATTTTCATGTTTTATTCCTTTTCACATATATTAAAAGCGTCAATCTATGGCAATATCATTATGCCACGATTGACGCTTTTTCAATTCGCAAAAACAACTAAATAAATAACCCCAATCACCAAAAATATTCCACAACAAGCTAACAATACTTTTGCAAGTTTGTCCATAAACATATAATGGTTTCCCCTTTGTTTCGTTGTTTTCTATTTTAATTCGACAACTGTTACGCCTAGGCCTCCCTCGCCCATGTCACCGTAACGGTAATTCTTCACGCCGCGGTGCTTCTTCAAGTAATCTTGTACACCTTGGCGAAGCGCTCCTGTTCCTTTACCGTGAATGATTGATACACGAGGATAACTTGCAAGCTGGGCATCGTCTAAATATTTTTCAACGCGCATCATTGCATCTTCATAACGTTCACCGCGAAGATCAAGTTCCAATGAAACGTGGTAATCTCTACCCTTTACACTTGCGACTGCTTTTTTCTCTGTTTGCTTCGGTGTGTTAATGTATTCCATGTTAGATTCTTTTACTTTCATCTTCAGAATACCGATTTGTACGCTCCACTCTGTATCACTTACTTTTTCAAGTAATTGACCCTTTTGACCGAACGTTAATACTTTTACTTCATCACCTGCCCGTAACTGTTGTTTCGGCGCAGTATTTTTCACGTTTACTTTTTGTTTCTTCACAAGCTCTGGCGCTGTGCCTTCTAGACGGCTCTTCGCTTCAATAAGCTCATGATCTTTCACATTTACAAGCTGTGCTTTACGCAATTGACGAAGTTCTTGAATAATACCTTCTGCTTCTTTCTTCGCAGCTTCGACTTTTTCTTCCCCTTCTTTTTGCGCTTTTAATAATTTTTCATCACGCTCATCGTTAAACTCAATAATTTGACGTTGCAACTCACGATGAAGTTTCTCAGATTGTTTGCGAAGTGCCTCTGCTTCGTTCCAGTCACGCTCTGCGTTCTTCTGGCTTTCTTCTAACTTCGCAATCATATTTTCAATTTTATTTGTATCTGTACTAATGTGGTTACGTGCTTGATCAATAACGCGATCAGATAATCCAAGGCGCTTTGAAATTTCAAAGGCGTTACTGCGACCTGGTACACCGATTAATAATTTATAAGTTGGACTTAATGTATTTACATCAAACTCAACACTCGCATTAATAACTTGCTCACGGTTGTATCCGTATGCTTTTAATTCTGGGTAATGCGTCGTAGCAACAACACGAGCACCGCGGTTACATACTTCATCTAAAATCGAAATTGCTAGTGCAGCACCTTCTTGCGGGTCTGTTCCAGCACCTAATTCATCAAATAAAACTAAGCTTTCAAAATCAGCTTTTTCTAAAATATCTACAATGTTCACCATATGTGAGGAGAACGTACTTAAGCTTTGTTCAATCGACTGCTCATCACCAATATCAGCAAAGATGTTTTTAAATACACAAATCTCTGACTCATCCATTACTGGAATGTGAAGACCAGATTGCGCCATTAATACACAAATACCAACTGTTTTCAGCGTAACTGTTTTACCACCTGTATTCGGTCCTGTAATAACAATTGTCGTGAAATCTTTACCTAGCATAATGTTATTTGGCACAATAATTTCTGGATCGATTAGCGGATGACGAGCTTGTCTTAAATCCATATAACGCTCGTTATTTACGATTGGTTTCGTTGCTTTAATTCGCTTCGCATAAAAAGCTTTCGCAAAGATGAAATCAAGATTTGCAACTACTTCTACGTTTGATAAAACGATATCGGCTTCTACTGCCACTTCTTCTGTTAACATTAATAATATACGTTCAATTTCTTGTTTTTCTTTCACTCGTGCTTCTTGTAGTGCATTATTTAATTCTACAATGACTTGCGGTTCAATAAATAACGTTTGTCCAGAAGCAGATTGATCGTGAACAATACCACCATATACGCCGCGGTATTCTTGTTTTACTGGGATTACGTAACGTTCGTTACGAATCGTTACAATCGAGTCAGACAGCATCTTTTGCGCGTTTGAAGAACGCGTCATATTTTCTAACTTTTCACGAATACGACTTTCCGCAGTACGAATTTGAGTACGAATACCACGCAGTTTATCACTCGCGCTATCGACTACTTCACCGCCATCACCGATGCAATTTGTAATTTTCTTTTCTAAATCATATAAAGATACAATTTGAGCGACATGAGTTTCTAAAATCGGAAGCTCGACACCGTTATCAACCATATCTTCAATGAAACGTTTCATATTGCGACTACCATACATCGTATTCGCAATATCAAGTAGTTCATTCGGGCTTAACATGCTTCCAATCTTTGCACGCTTCACATTTGAACGAATATCCGTAATGCCACCTAATGGTGCACTACCTTTTAACCGAATGACTTTCGCTGCTTCATCCGTTGTATCTTGCATTTCTACAATTTCTTCAAAATCAGTGCTCGGCACTAAATGCTTCACTTTATCACGGCCAAGTGAAGAGGCTGTATGTTCAAGTAATTGTTCTTTTACTTTATTGTATTCTAATACACGCAACGTTCTTTCTAACATGTTGCAGGTCCCCCTTGTGTTACTTATTACGTTTAATATAGTCTAATAAACGTTCAATATCCCACGTGTTAATCACGTTATCTTTTTGAATCCAACCTTTACGTGCTGCAGCTACACCTGTTTCCATATCTTCTAACATTTCAAGTGTATGAGCATCCGTATTAATCGCTACTTTTACACCAGCATCTTGTGCTTGTTTTAATAATTTCGCGCTTAAATCTAGACGGTTCGGATTCGCATTTAATTCTAAAACTGTATTTGTCTCTTTTGCGAGTTCAATTAATAAATCTGTATCTACATCATAACCCTCACGGCGCCCGAGAAGACGTCCTGTCGGATGAGCAATCATTGTGACATGTTTATTCTCAAGTGCAGTACGCAGACGCTTCATAATCGTTTCACGGTCTTGTGAGAAGCTAGAGTGGATCGCTCCAATGACATAGTCTAATTCTTCTAATACTTCATCATCAAAATCAAGCGAGGCATCTGGTAAAATGTCCATTTCAATTCCGCGTAAAATTGTAATGTCTGGATACTTTTCATTCATACGTTCAATTTCTTTCGCTTGCTCACGAAGACGCTCTTTCGTTAAACCATTCGCTACTTTCAAATATTGCGAGTGATCAGTAATCGCCATAAACTTATATCCACGAGCACGGCACGCTTGTACCATTTCTTCAATAGAAAAAGCACCGTCACTCCAAGTTGTATGCATATGTAAATCACCTTGTATATCGGAAAACTGAATTAAGTTCGGATACTCTTTAATTAATTCAATTTCTTTTCCATCTTCACGCACTTCTGGCGGAATAAATGGCAGACCGAAATGAGCGAAGAAGTCTTCTTCATTCTCAAATGTTTTCACTTCACCTGTTTCCAAGTTTTCTACACCGTACTCACTAATTTTCTCGCCTTTATCTTTTGCGATTTGACGCATTTTTACGTTATGGTCTTTTGATCCTGTGAAATGGTGAAGAGTTGTAATAAACTCTTCTGGTTTTACTAAACGAAAATCAATTGAAATATCATATTCATATTGAAGACGGACAGAAACTTTTGTATCTCCACTTGCGATTACTTCAATCATATTATCGAATTGTAGTAAATGCTCACGTACCGCTGCTGGTTCTGTCGTTGCAATGATAAAATCTAAATCTTTCACTGTTTCTCTCGCGCGGCGTAAGCTACCAGCACGAGAGAAACGAATTACTTCAGCAATATTCGACAATTTCTCCTCTATTTCCCCGGCAATAGGCAATACCATCGCAATTGGTAAACGCTCTGGACGAGAGCCTACTTGATCGATTGCTTCTAATATTTTCTCTTCTGTCTTCTTACCGAAACCTGCTAAAGCCTGTACTTTATTTTCCTCACAAACAGCTTTTAGCGATTCCATATCAACAACACCAAGTTCTTTATATAACTTAGCTACCTTCTTACCACCAAGACCTGGTAGTTTTAATAACGGCAATAAGCTACTTGGTACTTCTTTCTCAAGTTCTTGTAATACTTCAGATGTTCCCGATTCTATATATTCTTGAATAACGGCTGCTGTTCCTTTTCCGATGCCTGGAATCTTTGTGAAATCTTCAATTTCAGAAAGACTACGATCGTCACTTTCTAATGCTGCTGCCGCTTTACGAAATGCAGATATTTTAAATGGATTCGCACCCTTTAGTTCCATAAAAAGCCCGATTGTCTCTAATAATTTGATAACTTGTTTTTTATTTACTTTCATCATTGCCCCGCCTTTCTTTCATAGAAAAAAACTTCTCTTTCCGAAAAAAGAGAAGTTATACTCTGCTACCTGTCTGCCATAGTTCCTTCACCTTTTCAGATAGAATCGGTGTATCGTCTACAATTATTTTGCTAATTGATGATTTTTGTAATGGTGTTTGTACTTGTTCAATCGGAAGTATGTTTCCAATGATAATTAAGACAAACAAAATAATATATACTTCTAAAAATCCGAGGATTGCCCCCGCAAACGCATTTACTTGCTTTAAAACCGGTATTTCTGCAAACATATTTAACAAATTACCAAGTAATGAAAGTGCAATTTTAGTGATAATAAACAATATGATAAACGCAAGCGCTTGATAAAATACTGTCTCAATATTATTTGCATCAATCCATTCTGGAACAGATACGTTTTTATCAAATGGATACGGAATAAATTTCGCAAGTGCTGGCGCTAAATCTTTACAGTACCAGTATGCAACAAGGTATGCGATAATAAAGCTTGTTAACTTTACAAGTTGCAGAATAAACCCTCTGCGTAAGCCGAGGAAAAATCCCATAACAAGCAGTAAAATGATAATAATATCAATCATGTTATTCCATTCCTTTTTTTGTCATACTTTCTTTCAATTTCTCATGTTCTTCTTTTAATTTTATGTAATCGTGTATGACGTTTACCGCCGTCAATACCGCTAGTCTACTCGTGTCAAGCGAAGGATTCTTGGCATTGAGTTCGCGCATTTTATCATCCACAATCGCTGCTACCATGCGGATATGACTTGTACTTTCATCGCCAACAACTGAATATTGTTGACCATAGATTTCTACATTAATTCGACTTTTCTTTCCCTTTTGTTGTGACAACTCACCGGCCTCCAATCACGTACAGAATCCTAAAGTTTATCATACCATGAACCTTCATAATATGGAAACAGAAAGAACAATCCGATATGATAAAAATAACAATATAAAAAAAGGGGCGACCATTATGTCAAATTCTATCGTAATTCAAACAAATTCTACAGTAATTGAAGACATGAAACAACAATATAAACATTCGCTTAGCCCGAAAACTCCGCAAGGCGGGATCTTCATGGCAAAGGTACCATCTTGCACGATTACAGCGTATAAATCTGGAAAAGTAATGTTCCAAGGAGGCCGCGCTGAAGCAGAAGCTTCTCGTTGGCAAACTGTCTCTCAAACACCCAAAACAGCTGTAAAAAAAACTGTCGATTCACATCGTTATGCACCGCCTGCTTCCATCAGTACAATGTCTATTGTAGGGTCTGATGAAGTTGGTACGGGAGATTTCTTTGGACCGATGACAGTCGTTGCTGTATATGTAGATGCAAAGCAAATTCCACTACTAAAAGAACTTGGTGTAAAAGACTCTAAAAACTTAAATGACGATCAAATTACTGCCATTGCGAAACAACTTCTACATGTTGTTCCTTACAGCTCTCTTGTCCTTCATAATGAAAAATATAACGAGCTATTTGATAAAGGAAACAACCAAGGTAAGCTAAAAGCCTTGCTACATAATAAAGCTATTACAAACTTATTAGGTAAAATGGCACCTACAAAACCTGAAGGCGTCTTAATCGATCAATTCACACAACCTGATACATACTATAAATATTTAGCAAAACAAAAACAGGTACAGCGTGAAAATGTTTATTTCGCGACGAAAGGTGAAAGCGTCCATTTAGCAGTAGCCGCTGCTTCTATTTTAGCTCGCTACTCATTCGTAAAACAGTTTGACGAACTAAGCAAAAAAGCTGGTATGCCACTTCCAAAAGGTGCTGGTAAACAAGTTGATATTGCTGCAGCTAAATTAATTCAAAAGCTTGGTAAAGAACGATTACCCGAGTTTGTGAAACTGCATTTCGCTAATACGGAGAAGGCGTTTCGCTTATTAAAATAGTATCGACAAAAACAGGAGCCTACAAACTCCTGTTTTTTGTTTCACCCTACTATTGTCCTTATAGTTTTGTGACAATTACAATATACAGATTATTCTAACATACGAGGAGATTCCCATTGCTACTTCTACAAATGATTCTAAATATTTTACTAGGCGATCCACACGAAAGACAGTTCAAAATTAGAGAAAATATTCAGATACTAAGTGAAAAGCCTGCATTCAATAATTTAAAGGAGGGAATTTATATAAACGCTGTAAAAGTGAAAAAGTTATTATATGTTTTCGTACATCTCGTAGGTCCACTTTCTTACTTCATTATTTCTACTGTTTGGGGCACTTTCTTCACTACTAAATCCACATTCGAAAACATATCTGATAGCCTTAGCGTTATGGCCATCTATCACGTGTTCATGAGTTTACTATGGTTTTTCTATTTAGATCGATTAGACAAAGACATAAATCAAATTACAAAAGAGATTAACGATAACAAGATGTAATACATAAAAAGGAGAGCCCCTAAGACTCTCCTTTTTTATGTTAGCTTTGTTTCTGCTTCTTATTAGATGAAGATACCTTATGAGAACCTGTTTCATGTGTCGTCGTTCCTTGTCCTTCTACTTCCGGAGAACCTAGGCTCGATCTTGAATGATCTTTTTTCACTTTTTTACTCATTTTATTCTCACCCCTTCGCGTTACTTTTTGCTACGAGGTCATAAACTATGCAAACAAAAAAGCGAGAGGAAATCCTCTCGCTTTTTTCATATTTTAGAACTCAGAAGAACCTGGAGTTCTTGGGAATGGAATTACGTCACGGATGTTAGCCATACCAGTGATGTACATTAGGAAGCGCTCGAAACCTAGACCGAATCCAGCGTGTTTTGTACCGCCGTATTTTCTAAGTTCTAAGTACCACCAGTAGTCCTCTTCGTTCATACCTAATTCTTTAATTCTGTCTACTAAAACGTCCATTCTTTCTTCACGTTGACTTCCGCCGATTAATTCGCCGATGCCAGGAACTAGAAGGTCAGTAGCAGCTACTGTTTTTCCATCTTCATTCATACGCATGTAGAACGCTTTAATGTCTTTCGGGTAGTCAGTTACGAATACAGGGCGTTTGAAGATCTCTTCTGATAAGTATCTTTCATGCTCTGTTTGTAAGTCAATACCCCATTCTACTGGGTACTTGAAGTCAGCACCTGATTCTTGAAGTACTTTAATTGCTTCTGTATATGTGATGCGACCGAAGTCAGAGTTAATCACGTTGTTCATACGCTCTAGAACTGTTTTATCAACGAAGCTGTTGAAGAAGTCCATTTCTTCTGGTGCATGCTCTAATACATATTTCATTGCATATTTCAGCATATCTTCTGTAAGATCCATTACATCGCCTAACTCAGCGAATGCAATCTCAGGCTCAACCATCCAGAACTCAGCAGCGTGGCGAGTTGTGTTTGAGTTTTCTGCACGGAATGTAGGTCCGAATGTATATACATCACGGAATGCTAATGCATACGCTTCAGCGTTCAGCTGTCCACTTACTGTTAAGTTTGTTTCTTTACCGAAGAAGTCTTTTGACTCATCAACTTGTCCGTCTTCACCTTTTGGTACGTTGTTTAAATCTTGTGTTGTTACGCGGAACATTTCGCCAGCACCTTCTGTATCACTACCAGTGATGATTGGTGTGTGAACATGTACGAATCCACGCTCTTGGAAGAACTGGTGAATCGCAAATGCTGCGATAGAACGTACGCGGAACGTTGCAGAGAATGCATTTGTTCTTGGACGTAAGTGAGCGATTGTACGTAAGTATTCAAACGTATGACGCTTCTTTTGAAGTGGGTAATCAGAATCTGATAAGCCCTCGATATCAATTTTTTCTGCTTTAATTTCAAATGGTTGCTTCGCTCCAGGCGTTGCAATTACTTTACCTTCTACTTTCACTGAAGAGCTAAGTGGAAGCTTTGCAATTTCTTTAAAGTTCTCTAATTCTGTATCGAAAACGATTTGAACGCTTTTGAAAAAGCTACCGTCGTTTAATTCGATGAAACCAAATGCTTTTGAATCACGTAAATTACGAATCCACCCTGATACTTGTACTGTTTGACCTGCATACTTTTCTGTATCTCTATACAGACTTTTTACTAATGTGTTTTCCATAGTGAAATTCTCCTTTGCTGATATATTTAAATACAAAAAAACCTTTCATCCATAAAGGGACGAAAGGTTAAACTTCGCGGTACCACCCAATTTGTCATAAAGACCAACTTTAACTCGTATGTAATACATACTTCCCGGTTTGTAACAGGCCGGCTTCCCGTCTAAGTCTACTCTTGAATACAAGATTCAATTTCGGTTAGCAACTCCAAGGTGTTCTTCACATATACCGCCTCATCAGGCTCTCACCGCCCCTGACTCGCTTTGGATTATAGTATATACTACTTTTCCTTATCATCGTCTTTCATTTTGTTAAACTAAAATTAATGTACTACATTCGAGAGAAAGATGCAAGATGCCATAAAATATATAAGCGATTTTTGTAATATATCGACTTACCGACATCTGTCGACGATTGTGCAATAAAAAAATTGCCGGAATGAATCCGGCAATTTTCTAATTACTTACGTAACTCCGCACCAAATTTCTCTTCTACCGTTGTTAATACACGGTTATGCGCTTCTGTTACTTCTTCATCTGTTAACGTACGTTCTGCATCGAAGTAAGTCATAGAGAATGCAAGTGATTTCTTGCCTTCTTCCATTTTTTCACCTTCGTATAAGTCGAATAGTGTTACGTCTTTCAAAAGTTCTCCGCCAGCTTCAGCAATGACTTGCTTCATTTCACCAGCTTTTGTTTCTTTTGTTACTACAACAGCCATGTCACGTGTCATAGATGGGAAACGCGGAATTGCTGAGTAGTAAGTTTCTTCAGCGTCTGCACCGAATATTTTTACAAGAGATAGTTCAAATACGAATGTATTTTTCACATCTAATTGTTTTTCTGCTTCTGGGTGCAATTGACCGATGAAACCAATTACTTCGCCATCTAATACGATGTCAGCTGTACGACCTGGGTGCATACCTTCACGTTTCGCTGGTGCATATGTGATTTGGTTTGAAACGCCAAGTACGTCGAATAGTCCTTCTAGTACACCTTTCACAACGAAGAAGTCTACTACTTTCTTCTCACCTTGCCATGCATGGTGAAGAGCAAGACCTGTCATAACACCTGCAAGGTGTTGTTCTTCTTTCGGAAGTTCTCCTGCTTCTGTTGGTAAGAAGATAGAACCTACTTCGTATAAAGCAACGCTGTCGTTTTTACGAGCAACATTGTATGAAACTGCTTCTAGCAATTGTGGCACTAAGCTTAAACGAAGTTGGCTACGCTCTTCACTCATTGGAAGTGCAAGGTTTACAGGTGCCTTTTCGTTTGGCTCAATCATGTATTGTTTCGCTTTGTCAGCGCTCGTTAATGAATACGTGATTGCTTCATATAAACCAGCACCCTCTAAGAAGCGACGTACTTTACGACGTTTCGTTTGTGCTGATGTTAATTTACCACGAGTCATCGTTCCAGAAGGTAATGTAACTGGAATGTGGTCATAACCGTATAGACGGCCCACTTCTTCTACTAAGTCTTCTGAAATTGTAATATCAGGACGACGTGCTGGTACATTTACATGGAATGTTCCTTCTACTTCTGTGAATGGAAATTTCAAGTTCGCGAACATTGTACCCATTTCACTCGCAGAAATATTTGTACCTAATACACGGTTTACTTTTTCAGCAGTAACAGATACTGTACGCTCTTGTACTTGTAAGTTATCAGCTTCTACTACACCTTCAAGTGCTTCACCGCCAGCATATTTCGCCATTAAGGCAGCTGCGTGTTGAATTGCTTCAAATGTACGTGTTGGGTCGATTCCTTTTTCAAAACGTGCACTTGATTCACTACGAAGACCTAAGTCTTTTGATGTGCGGCGCACTGTTTGACCTGCAAAGTATGCAGACTCAATTAGAACGTTTACTGTCTCATTTGTAACTTCAGAATCCGCCCCACCCATTACACCAGCAACAGCTAAAGCTTTTGTTCCGTTTGTAATTACAAGATGGTGGCTTTGTAATGTACGCTCTTGATCATCTAATGTTTCAATTTTTTCGCCTTCTTTTGCAAGACGAACAACGATTTCTTTTGAACCTAATTTATCGTAATCGAATGCATGTAACGGTTGACCGTATTCCATTAAAATGTAGTTTGTAATATCAACTACGTTGCTAATTGGACGAATGCCAGCTGCCATAAGACGGGTTTGCATCCACATTGGTGATGGACCAATTTTTACGTTCTTCACCATTTTTGCAATGTATAATGGATTTTCTTCTTTCGCTTCTACACTTACAGAAATGTAATCAGAAGTTTTTTCTGCTGTTTCTTGTAAGTCGATAGCTGGAAGTTTTACTTCACGGCCGTAAATAGCAGCCACTTCATATGCAACACCTAACATGTTTAAGCAATCTGCACGGTTTGGTGTTAAACCAAGCTCAAGTACTTCATCGTGTAAGTTTAAAATTTCAAGTGCATCTGCACCAACTTCAGCGTCACTTGGGAAGATAAAGATACCATCTGCATATTCTTTTGAAACTAACTTTCCATCAATGCCAAGCTCTTGAAGAGCACAAACCATACCGTGAGAAGCTTCACCACGTAGTTTTGCTTTTTTGATTTTGAAGTTACCAGGAAGTACAGCACCAACTTTTGCAACTGGCACTTTTAAACCTTTTGCAATGTTAGCAGCTCCACAAATAATTTGAACTGGCTCTTCTTCACCGATATCGATTAAGCATTTGCTTAATTTATCAGCTTCTGGGTGTTTTTCACATTCTAATACGTGACCAACTACAACACCTTTTACACCTTTATTTAATACTTCAACGCCTTCTACTTCAATACCACTTTTCGTGATTTTGTCTGCTAGTTCTTGTGCTGTTACATCTTTAATATCTACATACTCTTGTAACCAACGATATGATACGAACATATTTATCCTCTCCTTCCCTTACGCTCGTTTGAATTGTTGTAAGAAACGTACATCATTTGTATAGAAATGACGAATGTCATCTACGCCGTATTTCAACATTGCGATACGCTCTGCGCCCATACCGAATGCGAAACCTTGATATTCTTTTGAATCATAACCAGCCATTTCAAGTACGTTCGGGTGAACCATACCTGCGCCTAGAATTTCAATCCAGCCAGTTCCTTTACAAGTGCCGCAACCTTTGCCATGACACATCATACAAGAAATATCCATCTCTACAGATGGCTCTGTGAATGGGAAGAAACTTGGACGAAGACGGATTTCACGATCTTCACCGAACATCTTTTTCACGAATACTTGCAGTGTACCTTTTAAGTCACTCATACGAATGTTTTTATCAATTACAAGGCCTTCAATTTGCATGAACTGATGTGAATGCGTCGCATCATCATCATCGCGGCGATACACTTTACCAGGACAAATAATTTTGATTGGGCCTTTTTCTTTATTATTTTCCATCGTACGTGCTTGCACAGAAGATGTATGTGTACGTAGTAACGTTTCTTCTGTAATGTAGAATGTATCTTGCATGTCACGTGCTGGGTGATCTTTCGGTAAGTTTAGTGCTTCGAAGTTGTAGTAGTCTTTTTCTACTTCTGTTCCTTCAGCTACTTCATAACCCATACCGATGAATACATCTTCAATTTGTTCAACAACAGCTGTTAACGGATGGTGACAACCTGTTTCAACAGGACGACCTGGTAATGTAACATCAATTGTTTCCGTAGCTAATTTCGCTTCAATTACTGCTTTTTCTAAGTTGCTAATTTTGTCTTCTAGACGCGTTTGAATCGCTTCACGTACTTCATTCACTAATGCTCCCATACGTGGACGCTCTTCTGCTGATAATTTTCCCATGCCGCGTAATACTTCTGTAATTGGACCTTTTTTTCCTAAATACGCTACGCGTACGTCGTTTAAGCCCTTTAGCTCTTTCGCTTCTTCAATAAGCTCTAACGCTTTTTGCTTTAGCTCTTTTAAACGTGCTTCCATTTTGGAACCCTCCTAATTTTAAAAATAAAAAAACCTCGCTCCCAAAAAGGGACGAGGTAAATTCGCGGTACCACCCTAAATTGACAGAACAAGTCTGCCCACTCATTAGTTATAACGATCAATTCTGACCGGAACGCCTTTACATATACATGGTCCTGGCGTCAACTCCAGAGGTGAATTCACTTCCGTCTACCATAAGAATGCTTTCAGTCTACGGCACTCTCTCCCTATATGGCGATTTTGTAAGCTACTCTTCTCTATCAACGTTTTTCGTTATTTAACTTTTAATATAATGTACTTCAACTTATTATAAGAAGTTTTTTATTTGTTCGCAACTGGGCTTTGTAAATAATACGTTAAAATCCCTGCTGCAACCGCAACATTTAATGATTCTGCCCCGCCGTAAATCGGAATATACAAGTTTTGATCCGTTTTTGTAAGAATTTCTTGGCGTACGCCATTTCCTTCATTTCCAACAATTAATGCAAAACTTCCGGCCGGAGTTACCTCACCATACGGAACTCCATTTTCAAGAGCTGTTCCATATACAGGAACGTTATTTTCTTTTAACTTGTCTACCCATTCTTCTAAGTTCCCTTTTACAATTGGCAAGCGGAAAATAGAACCTTGTGTAGAGCGGAGTACTTTACTATTGTAAACATCAACACAACCTTCTCCAAGCACAACGGCGTGAATACCAGCTGCATCAGCTGTACGAATAATTGTTCCTAAATTACCTGGGTCTTGCAGTCCATCCAATAAAAGGAATTTCCCATCAGTAAGAGCTACTTCTTTCTCATGCTTCTCACAAACAGCAAATACACCTTGCGTCGTTTCTGTTTCACGAAGTATTTTTACAATAGCCTCAGGCACGATATACATTTCTACATCATTAACTGTCCAATCTTTCGGAAGGTCTGTCTGATCTGAAACGATAAGTTCTGTTACAATTCCTGCCTTCAAAGCTTCTTCGACTAAGTGGAATCCTTCTACAAAAAATAAACCTTTTTTATCGCGTTCTTTTTTCGTTTGCAGCTTTTTCCACTGCTTTACACGCGGATTTTGTACTGAATCAATGTTTTTCATAATATGTAGTTCCCTCTCTTCTTGTCTTATCATTATAGCCTATTTTTCATACATATTTACATAAAAAAGAACAAAAACTAACGTCAGTTTCAATTCTGAAGAAGAGGTGAAAACAATGAGTTTTAATTTACGCGGTGCCGTATTAGCGAATGTATCTGGTAATTCACAAGATCAATTACAAGAAACAATTGTCGATGCAATTCAAAGCGGTGAAGAAAAAATGCTTCCAGGTCTTGGCGTCTTATTTGAAGTCATTTGGAAAAACGCTGATGAAAATGAAAAGCACGAAATGTTAGAAACACTAGAGCAAGGATTAAAAAAATAAGCAATTTGAAAATCACCTTCGCATAAGCTAAGGTGATTTTTTTACGAAAAAAATTTTTCTTCTCCTAAACATTTCTACTTTACTAACGAACTATGATGGAGTAAAATGTTCAAAATACATTTAAACCGATCGATTTTTCTTCGTATACATCATTAGATAAAAGGAGTGAATGTTTTATGCACCGTATTACGCTTGAACAAGTTTTTAAACATCACATTACACAAAAATACGTAAACCGTTCCGGAATGGTCCACGCGATCGCTGTCGCTTACCATGCGTTTCACTTAGCTAAAAAGCACCACGCCTCAGTCGATGCTGCGACAAAAGCCGGTTTCCTTCATGATATCGGACATCATACGTGGTACACAGGCGGCGAATGGGACTATGACTTATATAAAAAGAATGATATCCATGCAATTAAAGGTGCAGAAAGAGCACATAAATTGCTTATTAGATTGGGAGAACATCCAAAACTAGCAAAAGAAATTTCTATCGCGATTCTTCTGCATACAGATTCTTTCTTAGTGGAACAAGAAATTGAAAGAACATCTCTTCAAAGCATTATTAAATGGGCAGACGAAGCAGATGAAGAACCAGGCGGAGCTCATCATTATAGAACGATTTCTTATGAAAAAGCACTTAAAGCTATTCAGCAATTAGATCGATTGGTAGAGCGTGAATTGCAAATAGAGCAAGCAAAATTGAATAACAAGGCAAAACATAGTTATCAATGAGAAAGAGGCATCACTACAGGGTGATACCTCTTTTATTATTTTACGAAAAATACACCTTTGTATGTAATATTTAAATGTTACATTCAGAAACAAATTAATCTATAATTTAATATACAAATATAAAGAGGTGATTTCACAGATGCAATCCGCTACACAACTTTCTGATGAACAGAAACACTCTATGTCATGGGGACAATTTATTAGCTCCGTTTTATTCGCTTTTTTCGGAACTGGACTCATTACCTTGTTCCTAGCAATAATGCCCTTAACAATTTATACGGCTAGTCTTACAAATAAAAAGCAAATTGCCCTGTATGAATCTATTGCAAACACCGCAAGTATAGGGTTACAACTAGCCATGTTGTTATTCTTTATTTTTAAATTCAAACCTGCGAAAAGATTATTACTGAACTCTTTTAACTTTAAAGCACTGAAAGAATGGCGCACATACGTATATTTACTTCTTTTCTTCGCTATAAACATCATAATCAACTACTTCTTATTAAATTATGTGTTCCAAGACGCAACAAAGCAACAATCTTCCGCACTAAACTTAGACGTTTTTAAGCAATATCAAATACTATTACTTCTCGGATTTGCAATACTCACACCAATTTTTGAAGAACTTATTTTCCGTGGTTTTATACTTCATTTCTTCTCTGAGCGCTTTCCATTTTGGATTGCAGCAGTCTTAACAAGTTTCTTCTTTGGTATCGCTCATACATACTCACTTGGAGTAATGGTAATTACTTTCTTCATGGGATTATTAATGGCTATTTTATGTAAGAAAACAAAATCCATTCTTCCAGCTATGTTATTTCATATTATAAATAATACGTTGGCATTCTTCAGTTAAAAAGAGGTATCATCACGATACCTCTTTTTACTCTTTTATCACAACTTCAAACTCTTCTTCAATTAGCACTTTTGGATAATCCGTATCATTACTACCCATTTCTATCAATTTATACATATTTATTAATAATATCCAAAATGAACCTGATGTAGTAAAATATAACTCATTACATAAAAGGAGATTATATATGTTTAGCTTCCTTTGGATTGTTTATATGCCACTTCTTGTCTTATGCGGATTTTTCGGTGGTATTTTTTTAATTATTACTAGTATTAAACATCGGAAATTATTTGTTGGTTTAATGGGGGTACTTAGCTTTTCCTTTGTAACGCTACCTTTTGTTTTTTGGAGCATGGGGGTGAATAGCGAGACAATCCTCCCTATTTCAACTACTTTATACTGGATATTGTTTTCTTTAACTGGATTATTAGCAGGGGTAAGGGGATTACAAATGAAAATTAAAAGTATACGCAACATGGGATTCATTATTTTTATTGCGGGACTATTAGGAGTTATTTTCTGGGAACTCATGTCTGCAGGTGATTCATTCTATATCTAATTGCATCTTTTTATAAGAAAACAAAAAAGCAGGAAATTTAATTCCCTGCTTTTCTATTTGGTTTATTGCCTGATTGTAAGAAGAACGATAACACCCAAGCAATACCTGCTAGTATCGTTGCAATTAAGAAGGCATCGTTAATACCGTTAATTGCAGATAGCTTTGAAATTTGTCCATATAATAGTTGTGTGCTCATCGCATCTCCTGCTTGAGCTGATCCGGCAATCGCTGCTAAACTTTGCCCCATACCGTGTACTTTATCAACTAAAATTGGGTTTGATGTTGTTAACATGTTGCCGTAATCTGCTACGTGAGCAGTTGTTTGTTGCGTCATAAGTGTGATTAAAATCGCTGTTCCGATTGAACCAGCTACTTGTCTTGACGTATTTTGCGTTGCTGTACCGTGAGAAATTAATTTCATCGGCAGTGCGTTCATACCAGCTGTCATAATTGGCATCATAATGAATGACATACCAATTGAACGTATAATATAATCCGTCATAATAACGCTATACGGTGTATCCATCGATAATTTTGTAAATTCATATGTCGCATACGTCGTAATTGCCAATCCAATTATCGCTAATGGACGAATGCCATATTTATCGAATAATTTACCCGCTACTGGTCCCATGATCCCCATAATTAATGATCCTGGAAGAAGTAGTAAACCAGATTCAATTGGCGTAAAGCCACGAATGTTTTGCAGATATACTGGAAGCAATAACATACCCCCGAATAATGCCATCGTAACGATTGCGTTAATTACTAAAGTAAAAGTAAATACTGGATATTTAAATACTTGTAAATCAAGCATTTTATTGTCCGTTGTTAACTCTCTCCAAATAAATAACGCTAAACCAATTACACCGATAACAAGTGAAATAATGACTTCTGCACTAGTCCAACTATTATTTCCAGCTTCACTAAATCCGTACAATAAGCTTCCTAGTCCAATACTTGAACTAACAACACCGAATATATCTAATTTCGTTTTAGACACTGGCTGAGCTAGTGTAAAGAATTTTAAAGATAGGAACGTAATAATTAAACCGATAATAAACATCGCATAGAACATTAAGTTCCAGCTATAGTTTTCAATCACCCAACCTGTTACAGTTGGTCCGATAGCTGGTGCTAAAATCATTGCAACACCTAGTAATCCCATCGCCGCTCCGCGCTTATGAGGCGGGAACAATGTCATAAAGATATTCATACCAACCGGCATTAAAATACCCGCACCAACTGCTTGAATTACGCGGCCTGTCATCATCATTGTAAAGTTTCCTGAAGTAGCGCAAATGATAGATCCTACTGTGAAGAATAACATTGCCGCTACAAATAATTTACGATACGTAAATCGTGAAACTAAAAAGGCACTAATCGGCACTAAAATACCATTTACAAGCATAAACCCTGTAATTAACCATTGCGCCGTTGAAGTTGATACGTTAAATTCATTCATTAACGGAGGCAATGCAACGTTAATGATTGTTTGGTTCAAAATAGAAACGAACATGCCGAGAATTAATACTGTTACAACTGCTTTTACATTTACATCCTCTATAGGCATAGACGTTTGTTTTTTCGGCATTTCTTTTTCTTGTTTTACTTCTTCTTGCTTGCCTGTTTCTAATTCAACTACATTAGAAATTTCGGCTTCTTGCTTTTGTTCACTTTCTTTCTCTACTGCTTCTAGCTTACTTACTTCTATTTTACTTACGGCTGGGACTTGTTCTTCTCCCACGTTCGTTTTTTTCTTTCGTAAAAGACGATTTACAAGGAAGAAGACGATTATACAAAATAGTGCATATCCTACAATTGCAATTGAGGACATCTCATCTCCCCCTTACTTATGAATACGAACTGACACATTCATTCCAGGAACAATATTTACTGATTTGCTATGATCTAATGAAATTTTAACTGGCACTACTTGTGTTACTTTCGTATAGTTCGCTGTTGAATTACTTGATGGTAACATCGAGAATGTATTTGCTGTTGTTAAACCAACTTGTTCTACTTTCCCAGTTAACGTTGTATCTGGGTATGCATCTACATACACGTCTACGTCTTGACCTTTCTGAACATCATCAACATCTGTTTCTTCAATGTTTGCTGTTACCCATAAATTGTTCATATCAAATGCGTAAGCAATCGGGCTACCTGCTCCAACGAAAGCATTTGTTGTTGCGTTTGATTGTACAACCGTTGCATTTTGTGGAATTGTTACATCTACTGTTTGTTCTCCATTAGCTGCTGCTACAGTAACAGCTCCTAATTTATCGTTCTCATTGTAATTTTTTCCAACTTCAGCTTTCCAGTCAGTTAGTTTCCCTGCTACTGGTGAAGCAACCGGAATTACCTTTCCATCGATCTTTGCATTGTCTGTTTTTAAGTAATTTTCCGTTTGGTTGTAATAGTAATAACCGCCAATACCGCCGCCAACTAGTACAATTAATGTGATAATGTTGATAATTACCATTCTTCGAAACTGATTCATTGCATTCCTCTCCTTATATCGCATATAATTTTTTTCTAAACTATTTATGTCCTTATTGTTTAGATTGTTTAATTGTTAATTATATTAACCTTTTAACGAAAAAATCACACCATCTGCAGCGTAAATCGAAACTTATCTACCTGCGAGCGGTGCTGATTTCTGAAGGACTATCGTTTATAATTATAAATAATTATTTTGAATCTACAACCGACAATTTACGTATGAAATGTTGCTTAAACAACAATATAATACCAATATGTTGTTTAAGTATAGAAAATTAAACGAGGAGAAGTAAAATGTCTATTAAAAATACAAATGATCCACGTGTAAAGCGAACGAGACAACTCATTCAGGATGCTTTTGTCGCTTTAGTAGGCGAAAAAGGCTTTGAAAATGTAACTGTGCAACATATCGCAGAACGTGCTCCTGTAAATCGCGCTACATTTTATAGCCATTATCATGATAAATATGACCTATTAGACAAAAGTATTGAAGAAATGTTAGAGAAGCTAGCAGAAGTAATTAAACCGAAAAATAGAAATAAAGAAGATTTTCAACTTACATTCGATTCACCTCATCCTACATTTTTGGCTTTATTCGAACATATCGCAGAAAATGTAAACTTTTATAACGTTATGCTTGGGGATAAAGCTGCCGGAAACTACTCTTATAAAATGATGAAAACGATACAAGTGCATTTAACATTAAGCTTGTCTATTTCCCAACCAGATGACGAAGATCTTATGGTTCCTCGTGATATTTTGATTAGTTATGTGACAGGGGCTCACATCGGAATGATTATGTCATGGTTAAAAAGAGGAATGATATATACCCCGCATTTTATGGCGATGCAATTAACTCGTTTAATTATTTTAGGCGCTCATACTGCAGCAGGATTAGAACGACCTTTTTAAAACATAAAAAAAGCGAAGGAAAATCTCCTTCGCTTTTTCTATTAATTAAATGTAATGTTATGTACAGCATCCTTATCAAGACGTTTAATAACTTCTACAATTAACTTTACTGCATTTTCATAATCATCACGGTGTAACATTGCTGCATGAGAATGAATATAGCGCGTTGCAATTGTAATTGCCATAGAAGGAATACCGTTTACAGCAATATGAATCGCACCCGCATCAGTTCCCCCGCCCGCTACTGAATCATATTGGTATGGGATTTGTAATTCGTCAGCAACATCAACTACGAAATCACGTAAACCTGTATGTCCAATAACAGAAGCATCATACAAAATGATTTGTGGTCCATCGCCCATTTTACTTTGCGCTTCTTTTGACGTTACACCCGGTGTATCTCCAGCGATACCAACATCTACTGCGAACGCGATATCTGGTTTAATATAATTCGCAGATGTTTTTGCACCACGAAGACCAACTTCTTCTTGTACAGTTCCAACGCCGTATACAACGTTTGGATGCTTTTCATCTTTTAATTGTTTTAATACGTCAATTGCAATCGCACAACCGATTCGGTTATCCCATGCTTTTGCAAGTAACATTTTTTCATTCTTCATCACTTGGAATTCAAAGTAAGGTACAACTTGATCTCCTGGTCGTACGCCCCACTCCATTGCTTCTTCTTGGCTAGAAGCACCGATATCGATGAACATGTCTTTAATTTCAACTGGCTTTTTACGTGCTTCTGGAGGTAAGATGTGCGGTGGTTTTGAACCAATTACACCTGTTACATCTCCTTTACGCGTTACAATCGTCACGCGCTGTGCAAGCATAACTTGTGACCACCAGCCACCCACCGTTTGGAAGCGTAGGAAACCTTTGTCATCAATTTGCGTAATCATAAAGCCAACTTCATCTAAATGACCTGCAACCATAATTTTCGGGCCGTTTTCTTCCCCTACTTTTTTCGCAACTAAACTTCCTAAATTATCAGTAGAAAGCTCGTCTGCAAATGGCTCGATATATTTCTTCATTACTTCGCGTGGTTCACGCTCGTTACCGGCAATACCACGTGCATCTGTTAATTCTTTTAGCATTGTCAATGTCGCGTCTAATTTTGTCATTGCCAACACCCTCCTTTTTCTTCAGTCAATTCATTATACAATAATTAAATTGAAATATTCAAAAATTAAATTAGTATCCTTGTGTTTGACGCTGATGATTTACTTCATTTTTATCTAAATACGCTTTTTCAATCTCTTCTTGCTCAAATTCAAGCGCTTGTCCAAGTCGAAGATAGCTCGTAAATAATTCAATATAGTTTGTAATAGATGGTTGATCTGTAAAACGAATTACTTTCGCGTATGTGTCTAAGAAAATTTCCACTTGTGTTTTATTCGTTTGTGCACATTTATAGAATAGGAAGTTTTTATCAATCCCTAAATCAATTCCGATTGATAAAATAAAATGCAAACCATCTACGTATTCTTCTAATATTACTCCACGTTCCGAAGCTGGTTTGTTGCTCCAATATTTAAAACAACGTGTTTCATTTGCAAGTTCTCCAATTTCTACAAGAAGAGCTAACATTTTTTCTTTTAACAATTTTTTCGGTTGTAAGTCATGTTCTTTTGCAATACGGTCATCTAATTCTTTTTGTAATTTAAATAGTTGTAGTAAGTCCATTCTATTGTCCTCCTCCAACATCGCATTTTACGCAACAATGTTGTTTCATCTCAAAGTTCATTATTATGTTTCAGTTCTTATGAATAAGTCAGCTATCTACCTCTTTATAAAATAGCTTGTCCTTAATTTACAAATACGTTTCAGTCATCGCTCTTAAATTGTTCATCTGATGAAAGTTCCATATCATCTTTCCATTATAGCAGTGTCGTTTCGGCTAGGAAAGATACTCTTCTTTCCAAAAGAGCAGAATTAAAAAAAGCCAGGAGGATTCTCCTGACTTCACATATATATTCTTCTATACCGCTATAGTTTTTATATTAATTTTGTCATATCGATAACAGCACATCCGTTAATCTTTAGAACTTCAAACTTCTCTCTGAATACAAACAAAAAACCTTAGAAGAAAATTCTTCTAAGGTTTCAACTAATTAATTAGTTAATGTTGTTTTTTGCAACTGTTGCTAATTCAGCGAAAGCTTTTTCGTCATGAACAGCTAAGTCAGCAAGCATCTTGCGGTTAACTTCGATGCCAGCATTTTTAAGACCGTGCATTAAGCGGCTGTAAGAAAGACCATTCATACGAGCTGCTGCGTTGATACGTGTAATCCATAATTTACGGAAGTCACGTTTCTTTTGACGGCGGTCACGGAATGCATACATTAGAGATTTCATAACCTGTTGGTTAGCAACCTTGAATAATGTATTTTTTGAACCGTAGTAACCTTTTGCTAATTTTATAACTTTTTTACGACGTTGACGAGTAACTGTACCACCTTTTACTCTTGGCATAATATTACCTCCTAATTGTTCTATATATCAGCCGAACTTATTTTAAGTTGTCAAGCATTTGACGAATGCGTTTGAAGTCACCAGCGCTTACTACACCAGCTTTACGTAGTTTACGTTTAGCTTTTGTAGATTTGTTAGCGAATAAATGGCTTGTGTAAGCGTGAGAACGTTTCAGTTTACCTGATCCAGTCTTTTTGAAACGCTTTGCAGCGCCGCGATGAGTTTTTTGTTTAGGCATAGGTATTTCCTCCTCTATCTATTACTTATCGTTTTTCGGTGCTAAAACTAAGAACATACTGCGTCCTTCCATTTTAGGCTTAGATTCAACTGTACTAACTTCAGCACAAGCTTCTGAGAAGCGATCTAAAACACGTTGACCGATTTCTTTATGAGTAATGGCACGTCCTTTAAAGCGAATTGACGCTTTAACCTTGTCGCCTTTCTCTAAAAACTTGATAGCATTACGAAGTTTTGTGTTAAAGTCGTGTTCATCAATTGTTGGACTTAAACGAACTTCTTTCATGCTAATTACTTTTTGATTTTTGCGCTGCTCTTTTTCTTTCTTCTGTTGCTCAAAGCGGAATTTACCGTAGTCCATAATGCGGCATACTGGCGGTTTCGCATTTGGAGCAACTAATACTAAATCAAGATTAAGATTTGCAGCTAAGTCTAAAGCGTCATTACGAGACTTGATTCCAAGTTGATCGCCATTTGCGCCAACTAAACGTACTTCACGTGCACGAATTTGCTCGTTAATCATCATATCCTTGCTAATAGTAAGCCACCTCCAAGGTTTTCTCAGAACATATTTTGTAGTCATAGAACCCGACAAAAAAAGTGCGGGCATACGACACCCACACTTGTAAAATCTTAAGTAAGAAATACATTTACCT
This sequence comes from Bacillus sp. FSL K6-1338, assembly GCF_038006965.1. NCBI lineage: Bacteria > Bacillati > Bacillota > Bacilli > Caryophanales > Bacillaceae > Bacillus > Bacillus sp. FSL K6-1338. The sequence continues at coordinate 4,389,382 of NZ_JBBOWI010000001.1, forward strand.
GCTAACTGCGAATGCGTCCATCAGGTGAGAAGCGGGTGCTTCTACTTGTTCCACAAAACAATATTCTATTATCCTTGATGAGTTTATCATAGGACATGACGTCTGTCAAGAAGACGCGATGTGTTTTACTAACAACAAGAAATATTGTAACAAACAACTAACATACTTGCAATACTTTTTTACGATAAGTGTTACATGGGTATTTTTTCTAATTCCCCTCAAGTATATTACATAAAAAAGCCGCGGTATACCGCGGCTTTTTCTTATCGTTTTCCTTCTACTTTAATCATGTCAACAAAAGCATCTAATGCGATTGTTTCTGATTTTTGTTCACCATATTTACGTACGTTTACGCCGTTTTCAGTTACTTCATTGTCACCTACTACAAGCATGTACGGAATTTTTTGCATTTGTGCTTCACGGATTTTGTAACCAATCTTCTCTTCACGAGTGTCTAATTCAACACGGATACCAGCACGACGCAATTCGTCTTGTACTTTCTTCGCATAGTCTAAATGTACTTGCGGAGAAACTGGAATTACTTGTACTTGAACTGGAGCTAACCAAGTTGGGAATGCACCTTTGTATTCTTCAATTAAGAAGGCTACGAAGCGTTCCATAGTTGATACAACACCACGGTGAATTACAACTGGACGATGTTGCTTACCGTCTTCACCAACATAAGTTAATTCAAAGCGTTCTGGAAGTAAGAAGTCTAATTGTACAGTTGAAAGTGTTTCGTCTTTTCCAAGAGCAGTACGAACTTGAACATCCAGTTTTGGACCGTAGAATGCCGCTTCACCTTCAGCTTCATAGTAATCAAGACCCATTTCATCCATAGCTTCTTTTAACATACCTTGTGCTTTTTCCCACATCTCATCATCCGCATAATACTTTTTAGTATCTGCTGGGTCACGATAAGATAGACGGAATGAGTAGTTCTCTAAACCGAAATCTTTGTACACTTCTAGAGTTAAGTTTACAACACGTTTTAACTCTTCTTTAATTTGATCTGGACGAACGAAAATGTGCGCATCGTTTAAAGTCATTCCGCGTACACGTTGTAATCCAGATAACGCACCTGACATTTCATAACGATGCATTGTTCCAAGTTCCGCAATACGGATTGGTAATTCACGGTAGCTGTGAATATCATTTTTATAAACCATCATATGGTGAGGACAGTTCATTGGACGAAGAACTAATTCTTCATTATCCATTTCCATTGATGGGAACATGCCATCACGGTAGTGGTTCCAGTGACCAGAAGTTTCATATAACTCTCTGCTTCCTAATACTGGAGTGTATACGTGATCATAACCTAAGCTTGCTTCTTTATCAACGATGTAACGCTCGATAATACGACGAATTGTTGCACCTTTTGGTAACCAAAGTGGTAAACCTTGTCCTACTTTTTGGCTATTAGTAAATAGTTTTAATTCTTTACCTAATTTACGGTGATCGCGCTCTTTCGCTTCTTCAAGCATACGTAAGTGCTCATCTAGTTCTGCTTTCTTAACGAATGCAGTACCGTAAATACGTTGTAACATTTTATTATTGCTATCGCCGCGCCAGTAAGCACCTGCAACGCTTAATAATTTAAACACTTTAATTTTCCCTGTAGATGGAAGGTGAACACCACGGCAAAGGTCGAAGAATTCGCCTTGCTCATAGATTGAAATAACTGCATCTTCTGGAAGGTCGTTAATTAAATCTAATTTTAACTCATCGCCAATTTCTTCAAAGCGACGAAGTGCTTCTGCACGTGGTACTTCATGACGAACGATTTCTAAGTTCTCGTTCACGATTTTTTGCATTTCTTTTTCGATTTTCTTGAAGTCTTCAACTGTAATTGCTTCTTCCATATCGATATCGTAATAGAAGCCATTTTCAATTACTGGGCCAATGCCAAGCTCAAGCTTAACATCTTTATATAAACGTTTTAACGCTTGTGCTAAAAGGTGGGCTGTTGAATGGCGTAAAATATATAAGCCATCTTCAGAATCTAATGTAATAATAGAAACTGCACCATCTTCTTCGATTGGTGTAACAAGATCGATCATCTCATCGTTTAATTTTCCAGCTACAGCTTTTTTCTTTAAGCCTGGGCTAATAGAAGCTGCGATTTCTTCAGTTGTTACGCCTTTTGGAAACTCCTTCACAGCTCCATCAGGGAAAGTAATTTTAACTACATCTGCCATCACTGGTCACTCCTCTTTTTCTCAAAATAAAAAACACTCATCCCATAAAAAGGGACGAGTGTTGAATTCGTGGTTCCACCCTTGTTCCAATTAACATGATCGTTAATTGCTCAAGTTCAACATAACGGTGTTGTCCGTTAGCAATTACTAAAAGAATCGTTCACTGCTAAAGTTTAGAGGTGGTAAGTAATAATCCCGTACTAGGAAGCTCACACCCTAAGGCTTCCCTCTCTGAAAATCGTAGAAAACTACTCATGTCCTCATCATGACATTTCGATATATTTCATTTATGTAGGTAATTATATGCTCAAAAACTTAGAAAATCAAGGGCGTTACCTTTATTTTTTAAATTTTTCACATTGCGCTCAAAATCATGTAATCCATGTAATTGGACCCGTTCTTGAAACACATTTCGCAAAGTAATAATCATATTATGGTCTTGTTCCTTCGTATATAAATAAATCTTTTTTGGCGAAATAGAAAGAAGCGGCGCAATTACTTTTGTATCAATATATACATCATTTTGCTTTAATAATTCTTCATCTATATATTGGACCAACTTCTCCTGTTTTAAACGTCTACCTTTATCATCATAAAAGATAAAGCTTTCATCAAAAATAAGATGCACACAGGACAAGCGTGATTTACGGCTACTCACTTGTTGCCGAAGCGTTTCAATGAACATTTGGTATTCTTGCTCCATCTTATACTCATCAATTGCCACTTCCGCAAGTTTAGCCACCATTTCCCTATATGTACGAAGACGAAAACGGATATATGATGAAAACGAGAATGAGAGCGGATCACAAAGCCAATTATTTAAAGAAGACTTAATATATGACTCAAATGCGTTACGAGTTAAATCCTGAGCTACACCTTTTCTTCTTCCCTTTAAAATCTCATGTGCCATGTGCAATATTTGATGACACTCTTCTTGTTCTTCATAAAAAAACTTTTCTTTTAAGATCGTATAAATCCACTCATTTTGTTTCACATTCACAATGAAATACACCATTACTGGCAATAAGATCTTTTCAATATAATTCGATTCATGTACTGGTATGTGAATCACCACTTTTTGCTCCTGTAAATACACACTCGTTTCCTTATATAACACTTCCGCTCTTTTCAGCAATTGTCTATATACGTGCATAGCATCATTTTTTTCTTCGAAGCAAATTTCAATCACTTTTGTCCCCCCTTTTATCCCTGCTCTAAAGGACTGTATCTATACGTTACAAATCCTATAAGAGTCCTTTCCGCGTGAAGTTCACTCTTAGTAGAATTACATTTCCTATCGTTAGAAAATCCACTCAATCTGGCTTGCTAATTTTATATATATTAAGGGAGGGAGAAAAAAATGATACAAGCTACTATGAATTTTTTATTGTATACTTTATTTATCACTAAAAGGGGGTATGTGAATGTTCGAATATAAATTCGTAAAAGTCGAATTCCATTGGGGGCTCACTCGCTCAAAACTAGCTGAAGACTACCAAGAAATTATTCAAGAACATGCTAGAGATGACTGGAGGTTCGTACAGATTGTCGCCCCTACGATTGGCAGTTCTGGACAACCTGAATATTTCGACCTCATATTTGAAAAGAAAATATCACTATAATACAAAAGAGCAAGCTTCTCAGCTTGCTCTTTTACTTATGACGACGATTTTTCCCACCAATCGGAATTGGTTTCGCTAAATATTTAATTCGTTCCATAATACGTGCTGCCTTCATTTCTTCAGCCTCACCACGCTGTGTATACGTTAAATGGTGTTCCAGTTGTTTAAAATCAAAATTAGACGTAAAGAACGTCGGTAAGTTTTCTAACATACGGAATTGCAAGATTGCACCAAGCACATCGTCACGCACAAAGCTTGACATTGCTTCTGCCCCGATATCATCTAACATTAAAACTTGTACGCGTTTAACCGCATCAATCTTTTCACCAATCGAATTATCTTGAATCGAACTTTTGATTTCACGTAAAAATTCTGGGAAGTATACGAGCATCGAACTTATTTTCTTTCGAGCAAGCTCGTTCGCAATTGCTCCTAAAAGGTACGTTTTTCCTACACCAAATTTACCGTACAAATATAAACCTTGTGCTTTTTTACCTGGTTCATATGTACTTAAAAATTCATTCGCTGCACCAATTGCATCGATACGTGCATTTAAATCAGAAGGGTCTAAGTTTTCCATAGTTGCCTGTAAAATATCCGTTGGCATATATACACTTTGAACGAGTTTTTCATATTTCTTTCTCTCGTCATGTGCTACTTTTCTAACGCAGCGATCATATTGAATATCAATCATTTTCCCTTGAATAACAAGCTTTGGCTCGTACCCTTGCAGCATATTTTTACATGAACCTAAATCCGGACAATCCACGCAACCTACACTTTGTCCAATATATTCATATAGCTTCACAAGACTGCGCTCAATCATAGAAGTCGTTACTTCACCTTTATGTTCGTCTATAAATTCTTTCACACGCGGATGCGCCATTACTTCTGCCTTTAATACTTCATATCTATTTTTAAATTTTTCATTTCCCATTAATTTTGCAAATGAATTTTGAATATGCTCCATTTTCTCACCTCAAAGAGCGTTCATTCTCTTCTATTAATCACGCTTATATTTTTTTAACACTTCTTCTAATCGTTTTCGTTCATCTTCTAACGTACTTGCATCTTTTTCTACACTTACATCTTTCTTCGCCGTTTCTTTCTCTTGTTCCTTCGGCTCTTCTTCCTTAAGCCAATCTGGTACCATTTCTTTCCGTACCGTTTTCTTCGCCGTACGGCCTTTTTTCTTCGTCTCAGCCCACTCTTGATATTGACGGTTCTCTTCTTTCGCTAACGCCATCGCGTCCGCTACTGTACCAACCTTTTTACGTGCCCAATGCCCAGCAATCTTCTCGACATACGTTTTCGCAAGTTTCATATCTGAGCGTAGCATAACGTAATAAATAAGTACATTCACAACTCCTGGTGTCAATTTTTGATTAATCATGACATCTTCAACGATTTGCAAGTCCGCTTTCGTTGCCTCTGCACCACCAGAAATCTCTTTCAATAATTGTTTTGGCGAGATTTCCTCTAGCTGCTTTATTAGCATCTCCTCTTGCGATGAAGGCTCTTTCTCTTTCATCGTACGTGCAGCATGAGGCTGTACTCTTTCACTTAATACCGGTAATGCTTGACCATTTTCAAATTGATACCAATCGCGAGCTCCTTTTCTAAGCCTTTCCATATCAATTGTTTGCATCTCTGTCACCGCACCAAGAACGATATTTTGCATCGATAACACATCTACACCATACACGTAAGCAAGTGTTATAACGCAGTCTCTTACTTGACCTGTAATCGACTTTTTAGGAACAAGAGCGGACAATCCATCTACAAATAAAGAGAAATCAAAGAAATCATTCCAAACTTTCGGAGCGTCTCCCTTCTCGTTACTTGGCATAGTTGTCGTTTTTGGGATACGAAGATCTTCTTGCGCATGCTCAAGCTGTCCTGGATTAAACGAACCAAACACATCATTGAAAGAGCGCGTAACATTTTCATAAGAAGCAAAATCAAATTCTTCTTCTAAGAAATATTGCTTTACTTGATTATATTTTGTCCGACTCAATCGATTGTATAAAAAGATACTTAAAACAATATCATCAAAAAACTGCTTTGGAGATAAAGGTGGTTGCAACTCATATATGAACATTCGAATATCTTTTTCTTTCTTAATATATACCTTCAAAAGCCCAATTGCCTCTAACTTTACTCGTTCCTCATATATTTCAGGAAGTTGCATTTGCATAGTCACCATAAGGGAATGATGTGTATTCTCTTTTCCAAATACACGATCTTGCTCTAGCTCCCCCCATAGTGTCATGTATAAGCTAAAAGCTCTACTACCTATTAACGGCTGATACAACATCGTTAATACTTTTCGGTCGTAATTATGCAGTAGCCCTTTCGCACTTACTTTATAACGATCAATCGGCAATAGCTCCATCCATGACTGTTTTTCCATTATTGCTTTTCCTTTCTCTCATCCAATCTATCCTCTACTTCATTCGTTCTATCTTCATTATATAAATTCTTAGTGAAAAAGAGCTATTAGCTTACGCTTCTAGCTCTCTTATCCTATTACTTACGGTATGTAAAGAGAATAAAATACAACTTCTACTCTCTTTCTTTTTGCAGTATATCTTTTAATTCTTCAATAAATACATTTAAATCTTTAAATTGACGATATACAGAAGCAAAGCGTACGTAAGCAACATCATCAATATCGCGAAGTTCTTCCATAACAATTTCACCAATCATATCACTTTTCACTTCTGATATACCTAAATTACGCAGTTCACGTTCCACGCTTTGTGTTACTTCTTCTAATTGTCTTAAAGATACTGGTCTTTTTTCACACGCTTTAATTAAACCACGTAAAATCTTTTCTTTATTAAACTCTTCTCGTGTGCCTTCTTTTTTTACAACGATAAGAGGTGACTCTTCTACCCTTTCAAAGGTCGTAAAGCGACTTAAGCAACTTTCACACTCTCTCCTTCTTCGAATAGAGCGCCCCTCGTCTACCGGACGCGAATCTAACACTCTTGTACCATTATGAGAACAGGATGGACAACGCAATTCATTCACTCCTTTACACTATACTCTTTATTTTTCTCTACTCACTTCACCTAAAATATATATACAATATTATATAACTCATTCTAACTCTCTTACCACTTTAAGTTTCAGCGCATCACTTTATCATCTCATCCTTAAAAATAAGATGGTATATAGGGCACTACCTCATTTGCAAGAGTACAATTTATTCAACTAACCAGTACGTTATATTACCTCTTTTTTATAAACTAAAAAAGAGGTGCATTATACACCTCTTTACATTTTAAATCAATTATGTTCTTTTTTAAAGAGCTTTTGTTTCTCTCTGCTTAATTTCGAAGCTACCAGTGCCTCGAGGAAGCTCGATGCTCTCACGCGTTTTCGCGTTTAAACCTTCTGCAATATATTCTGCAGCAACATTTGGATCAATACGATCCCCACAAGTATAAACATCAATACTCGCGTAACCGTGCTCCGGAAAGCTATGAATTGTTAAATGTGATTCCGAGATAATTACTACTCCACTTACACCTTGTGGTGCAAATTTATGGAAAGCAACCTCACGCACTTCAGCACCAGCTCTTAGTGCTGCATCCACAAATAATTGTTCAATATACGGCATGTCATTAAGCTTGTCGAAATCGCAATCCCAAAGTTCAGCGATCACGTGACGACCCATCGTATCCATAGTATCCATTCTACAGTTCCCCCTTGTAAATTTATTCTAACTGTTCGAATTGAAAACTAATTTGCAATTTGGCTTGCTCCACTACCACGGGGGAAAGTTAGTCCAGAGAGGTCCTAACCCTTTAAGTAGTGACTACGTACCTCAGCTCTTAAGTTTACGAGTGTTAGTATACTTTGTTTATTTTCATTTTGCAACAACAGTTTTTTCGATTTTCTGTCATATTTTCCTCTTTACTTTTCCCTAAAAAAATAAACGATTCACAAATGCAGTAATCACAACGTTTCGTGGTATGTCCACTTTTTAAAATATACTCATATAATTTTTTTCCTTTTCAGAAAAAAATAAAAAAAGAGGGCAAATATTGCCTTGCCCTCCCCCTTATTCACTTAAATGTGTTGCACATTTTCTTGTTTCGCTAACTCTTCAACAACTAACGTTACAAGATCTACAACACGACGAGAGTAGCCCCACTCGTTATCATACCAAGCAAGTACTTTCACTTTACGATCACCCATTACCATTGTAGATAAACCATCAATGATAGCTGAGTGTGTATTTGTATTAAAGTCGATAGATACTAAAGGCTCTTCGCTGAATTCTACAATACCTTTTAACGCACCGTTTGCAACCGTTTTGAAAGCTTCATTAATAGCTTCAACTGTCACATCACGTTTTACGTCTACTACTAAGTCAACAAGAGACACGTTTGGCGTTGGTACACGAAGTGCCATACCATGAAGTTTTCCGTTCAAGTGCGGAAGAACTTTTGCTAGCGCTTTCGCGGCACCTGTCGTTGTCGGAATGATTGATTGTCCGCAAGCACGCGCTCTTCTTAAATCTTTATGTGGGTTATCAATATTTTTTTGGTCATTTGTATAAGCGTGAACAGTCGTCATTAAACCGTTTTCAATTCCGAACTGCTCATCTAACACCTTTACAACAGGCGCTAAACAGTTTGTTGTACAAGATGCATTTGAAATAACAGTATGTTTTGTAATATCTAATTGGTCTTCATTCACACCAACTACAATTGTTACATCTTCATTTTTACCAGGCGCTGTTAAAATAACCTTTTTTGCTCCAGCTTCAACGTGAAGAATTGCTTTTTCTTTTGAATTAAATTTACCAGTTGCTTCAATTACAACTTCAACACCTAAATCTGTCCAAGGCAATTCCTTTGGATCGCGGTTGTTTAAAAGGCGAATCATTTTTCCATCAACTAATAAGTGATCTTCAAATGCTTCTACTGTTCCGTCAAACTTACCATGAACTGTATCATATTTAATTAAGTGTGCTAACGTTTCAGATGGATAGCTTGCATTGATTGCTACAATTTCGAATGCGCTTTCTTTTATTGCTTGACGAAATACCATTCTCCCAATACGTCCAAATCCATTAATTGCCACACGAGTCATAATATGTTATCCCCCTTGAATGCGTTATACTATTTATCTCCAATCCCAATAATAGTATAACACAAAAAGGAGATATGTCACTAAGCATTTTCATTAATTTCACAATTTTTTAGTCAATAATGTTCCATTTCTTTAAAATCACCTGCAATTGTGTTTTCGTTCCCATAATTGTGCCATCATTATTTATCACTTCATCTGCATTTTTCACTTTTTCCGCTAACGGCATTTGAGATTGAATACGCGCCGTTGCTTCTTCTTCGGAAAAACCATTTCGTTTCATCAAACGTTCTAATTGTGTATCAGGAGTAACTGCTACAACTAAAACACGGTCAACGAGACTTGTTAATTTACTTTCAAATAAAAGAGGGATATCTAACACAATCGCTTGCATACTTTCTTTTATGTACATTTCCTTTTGTCTATTCATTTCCTCACGTACTGCAGGATGAACAATTTTGTTTAACTGCAATCGTTTTTCTTCATTATAGAAAACGACACTCCCTAATTTCGGCCGATCCAGTTCTCCGTCTTTTTGCAACACTTCCGTTCCAAATACTTCTACTATTTTGTTATATGCTGGTTTTCCTCGCTCTACAACTTCTCGCGCAATAATATCTGCATCAATAACTGGTATGCTCAATTCACGAAACATTTGAGACACTGTACTTTTTCCACTTGCAATGCCTCCTGTTAATCCAATTACTACTGTCATCATAATCCTCCTCATAATAAAAGGCGCGAAACTAATGTTCCACGCCCATACTTACATTTTCCAAATTCCAATAATAATGAGTAATACTCCAGGCAGGAATGTAAATTTTTGTAACCACTTCATATTCGATAAAACCGTCCCAAGTTTCATTCCAATAAACAAAAACAAAGAACTCATAACTGCAACTAATATCGCCATCATAGCGGGTGCATACCCTAATAAAGATGCACCAATTCCGGCACCAAATGAATCTACAGAAAGAGCGATACCAAGAAGTAATGCTTCTCCTGCAGAAATGGTGCCTGATTTATCAAAATCTGCTACAGTCGGTTTCCGTAAAATTTGAATTACTAGCCCTAGCGAGGCAATCTCTAATTTCCAGACCTTCTCCTCTTGCTTCGGTTCTTCTTTTTTCTCACTTCGAAAAAATTGATATAACACCCAAATCCCTATTCCAATAAGAACAAGCCCACCGATACGCGTTGCGATAACAGGTGAAAATATTTTCGCGATCATATGTCCAATTCCCATTGAAACAAGCATAACAGCCGCTGAACAGATTCCGATAATTATAATTGATTTTAGTGGAATTCTTACGCTTCTTAACCCATATGTTAGCCCTACACTACAGCTATCTAAGCTTAATGTAAAAGCTAATAAAATAAGAGATAAATAAAGGTACATCGGTAAGCTCCTCCCTTATACATAGCTCTGCTGTATGTATATGACAAATGCCTATCCGATGTTATCTCTTTTCTATATTCTAGGCTGACAAATTGGGCAGTAATGCGTTCCTCGCCCGCCAACTACTGTTTTTTCTAATATCGTACCACAAGTTACACACGGCTCTCCTTTTTTTCCATATACATTTAGGAGTTCTTGGAATGAACCAATTTGCCCTTGTGAGTTGATATACGTCCGAATTGTACTTCCGCCACGTTTTACCGCTTCACCTAACGTTGTAACGGTAGCCTCATAAATCCGCTCAATTTCTTCTACTGTTAAAGAAGAAGCTTCCCGTTCCGGATGAATTTGAGAACGGAATAAAACTTCATCAACATATATATTTCCAAGCCCTACTAAAAGACGCTGGTCCAATAGCACAACTTTTATTTTACGATTTGTCTTTTGCAATCTTTCTTGTAAATACTGCGGTGTCAATTCAGCATCAAACGGCTCCGGACCTAAGTCAGCAAGAGGCATTTGATTCATCTCTTCACCTTTCTTAAAGAGATGCATCGTACCAAACTTTCTCACATCTTTATAATGTAATTCAGTTCCATCTGTAAATAAGAAACGGACGTGCGTATGTTTATCAATCGGCTCATCCTCTTGATGTAGTAAAAACTTACCTTCCATACGCAAATGTGAAACAATAACATAATTTGTTACATATAGAAGCAAAAACTTTCCTCTTCGCTTTATATTTTCAATCTTCTCGCCTTTTAGCATTTCTTTAAAGATTTCTGCATCATCCGGTCGTTTCACTATTTTTGGATAAGTAACAATAACATCTTCAATCGTTTTTCCTGTTACAAGATTTTCAAGTGTCCGTCTGACGTTTTCAACCTCTGGTAATTCAGGCATTTCATCACTTCCTTATTTTGCGTCGTACCAAGTTGGACCGTAAGAATAATCAACTTTCAGCGGAACTGCGAGTTCAATTGCATGCTCCATTACTTCAGGTACAAGCTGCTCTAATTTTTCAATTTCTTCTTTTGGTGCTTCAAATATTAATTCATCGTGTACTTGTAGAAGAAGACGCGCTTGTAAGCCTTCTTCTTCTAAACGATCTGCCATAATAATCATCGCTTTTTTAATAATATCTGCTGCAGTACCTTGAATTGGTGTATTCATCGCTGTACGCTCAGCAAAGCTACGTAAATTGAAATTACGACTCGTAATTTCTGGAATATAACGGCGACGATTTAATAATGTGGCCACATATCCTTTTTGTTTCGCATCTTTTACGATGTCCTCCATGTATTCTTGTACACCAGGGAAACTTTCTAAATACTTTTCAATAAATTCCGCTGCTGCTTTTCTTGTAATCCCTAAGTTTTGCGAAAGACCATAATCACTAATACCATACACAATTCCGAAGTTAACAGCTTTCGCTTGTCGTCTCATATTTGAAGTTACTTCATCTTTTTCAACGCCAAATACATCCATAGCTGTTTTCGTATGAATATCCATGTCATGTTGGAATGCTTCAACTAGCCCTTTATCATTTGCAATATGAGCTAATACACGCAGCTCGATTTGTGAATAATCAGCCGCATACATAATCCAACCTTCTTCTGATGGAACAAATGCCTGACGAATCTTTCTTCCTTCTTCTAATCGAATCGGGATATTTTGCAAGTTCGGATCCGTCGAACTTAATCGACCTGTTTGTGTTAACACTTGATTAAAACGAGTATGAATTTTAGATGAATCTTCATGTACAACTTTCAGTAAACCTTCAATGTAAGTTGAATTTAGTTTCCCTAATTGACGATAATGTAAAATGTTTGGAATAATTTCATGGTGATCCATAAGCTTATCTAGTACATCAGCTGACGTAGAATAACCTGTTTTCGTCTTTTTAATAACCGGTAAGTTTAAATTCTCAAACAGAATAACACCTAGCTGCTTCGGTGAATTAATATTAAATTCTGTTCCCGCAAGCTTATAAATTTCCTGTTCCATTTCCTTTAATCTGCCTGCAAGTTCTTCTCCCATATTACGAAGACGCTCTGTATCAACTTTTACACCTTTTACTTCCATATCAGCTAATACACGCGCAAGTGGTAATTCTAACTCTGTAAACAGTTCATATTGCTCATTCTTCTCTAACTCTTCAACGAATGTTTGCTTTACATCATATAATACATGCACTTTACGAGCTACATGCTCCGCTACTACTTTTAACTCTGGAACAGCACGCTTCGCGCCTTTTCCATAAACTTCTTCGTCAGATTTCACAGCATGCGTTTCTTTCATTTTCGCTACAGTACGGAAATCTTTATCTGTATCAGCCGGATCAAGTAAATAAGCAGCGATTAATAGATCAAAGTCAACCCCTTGTATATCTATACCGTTCCATTTCAGTGCAACGATTGCACGCTTCGCATCAAATGTATGCTTTCTCATCTCTCCATCTGCAAGCCAGTCTTTAAATGCATCTGACTTAAGAGCAATGTCCTTTTGAATAAAGTAGCAACCATTTTCATTTTGAATACCAAAACCTTGAATATCTGCTTTATGATAGTTATCTTCTTGTACTTCAACAATAAGCGCACTATCTTGCTGAAGCATTTCTTCGGTAACTTCTTCCACAATATCAAATGTAATATCATCTAATTCAGCTGGAGCCGTTTCTTCTGGCGTAACACCTAATTTATTTAAAAGAGATGTAAATCCTAAACTCTCGAACATTGGAACGACATCACTTGCTTCATATCCTTTATATTCCATATCATCCACATGCACTGTAATCGGCGCATCTGTAATGATAGTTGCAAGATCTTTACTCATAAGAGCTTGGTCTTTATTTGCTTCCAGTTTTTCTTTTAATTTCTTCCCGCTTACTTGATCTAGATTGTCATACACTTCTTCAACCGTTCCAAACTGTGTTAACAATTTAATCGCAGTTTTTTCACCAACTCCTGGTACACCCGGAATATTATCTGATTGGTCTCCCATTAAACCTTTCATATCGATAATTTGCTTTGGTGATAAGCTATATTTCTCAAATAAAGCTTCTTTCGTATATTCATCTACTTCCGTAATCCCTTTTCGCGGAATACATACAAGCGTGTTATCAGAAACAAGTTGAAGTAAATCTTTATCTCCTGAAATAACTTTTACACTTGCTCCTTGTTCGCTTGCTTCTTTTGCTAGCGTTCCCATAATATCATCCGCTTCATAATTTTCCAATTCATAACGCGGTACGTTGAATGCATCAAGCATCTCACGAATAAACGGGAATTGTTCTGATAATTCAGGTGGGGTCTTTTGACGTCCGCCTTTATACTCACTATATGTTTTATGACGGAATGTCGTTTTACCCGCATCAAATGCTACTAACATATGCGTCGGTTTTTCTTCCTCTAATATTCTCATTAACATCATTGTAAAACCGTAAATTGCGTTCGTATGTATACCTTTGTCGTTATTTAAAAGCGGTAGTGCAAAGAAAGCACGATACGCGATATTATTACCATCTACTAATACGACCTTTTTTTCCAAATCAGAAACCTCCCCATGCAAATTTGAAATGATTTTTTTCACAGAAAAAAACCGTTCCTTTCCTCTCTCTATATTAACATGACTAATAGAGAGAAGAAAAATAACGGTTCTTTTCTTTCATATATAAAACAGACTTATATTGGCATAAAGGGAAGTGACGAGAACAGTTTAACTATTCTCGTCCAAAATTACTCCTTGGATGAAGGGGTTTTCATGTATTATATTAACAGAGCTTTATTAATATTTAATTAAGACATTGTTAATATATTGTAAACATCCTTCATCCTATTTTTCAGTTGCTGATTTCGGTAAAACAACTGTAAACGTTGTCCCTTCTCCAACTTCACTATCTACTGTAATCGTACCTTGATGCGCCTCTACTAAATGCTTTACAATTGATAATCCAAGGCCTGTACCACCAGTATTTCTACTTCTCGCTTTATCCACTCGGTAAAAGCGTTCAAAAATACGCGGAATTTCCTCTTTACTAATACCAATTCCAGTATCCGATACTTTTATATAAGCATTATATTTATCTTCCGCTAACTCTACTGAAACAACGCCTCCAGCCGGTGTATATACGATCGCGTTATTAATTAAATTAATAAAGATTTGTTTCAGACGACTTGGATCTCCAATAACAGAGACACGTTTTAATACATTCACTTGTAAAGAGATTTCTTTTTCTCCTGCTTTATTATCAAGCACCATATGAATATCTTCAAGCAGCCCCTTCATATCAACGGTTCCCATATTTAATTTAAATCCTTGTTGTTCGATCTTCGACAAATCTAATAAATCTTCAATTAACCCTTGCATGCGCTCACTTTCTTTTAAAATAATGTGCAAGAAATGTTCGCAGAATTTTTTATTATCCATCGCTCCGTCTAAGAGTGTTTCTGAAAAACCTTTAATAGAAGTAATCGGTGTCTTTAATTCATGAGAAACATTCGCTAAAAAGTCTTTTCTCATTTGTTCTAATTTCTTTAACTCTGTTATGTCATGGAATACGAGAACAATCCCTTTCCATTCATGGTTTGTCCCGATAATCGGTGCTCCATATACTTCAAAGTGCTTCCGCTCAATTCCAAGTGGCAATAACATTTGTTTACGCACTTTCACTTCTGTCATAAAGATTTCTTCTACAAGCTCAATAATTTCTGTATGATGAAACGATTCATAATATAAGCGATCTAAATATTCTTCATCTGTTACGTGAAAAGTTTCCTTATAAGAGCGGTTTACAAGGTTTATATATCCGCGGCTATCAATTAAAATCATTCCGCTTCCCATATTTTCAATTAACGTATGCAGACGATCTTGCTGCATTTCTTGTTCCAGTGTCATCTCTTGTAAGTTACGAGCTAAAATATTAATTGCTTTACTCAGCATTCCTGTTTCGTCCGAATGACTTTCGTATGCACGTGCTTTATAATTACCCTTCGCCAATTCAATTGCAACTTTCGTAACTGATTCAATCGGCCTAATATATTGCCCTGTAATTTTCATACCTAAAAATACAACTACGAGACAAGCAATGACAAATCCGATAATTAATAATCCCCACGTTTTTTGATGTACGTCTCTTAAAGGATCGATTGTACTTTTCACCAAAATGTATCCTTGTTTTCCTTCTACATCTTGAACGAACACCGTATGATAAAATTGATTCTTTCGATCTGTCTCTTTCGTAATCACTTTACTTCGTTGTTTTGCCACTTCCGAAGAAAGTTCTTGAATCGTCTCTGGACTAAATGCCAATTCTTGTCCTTTTCTATATTGAACTTTCTTTTTTTCATTCACAAATACGATAGAAGCTGGTATTTTTTCTTCTAACTTTTCAAATACGTATGGATTTTTTAGGACCTTATCAAAACCTTGCTCTTCTGCTAACGCCGCAACATACTCCGTCTCTTTTACCATTCTCTCTTTAGCATGATCTATATAGTAGTTTTCAAACACAGTTTCTAGCAATAAGCCTAGTCCAACTAAAATAAATACAATAAGAGAAACAAATGTAAAAAGAAGCCTGGAACGAAATTTATTCATTCCCTTTTGGCTCCTCTAATTTATATCCTAAACCACGTATCGTTTTAATGTACGTCGGTTTTTTCGTATTTTGTTCAATTTTATCGCGCAAATGGCTAATATGAACATCAACAATTCGTGTATCACCAGCAAAATCGTAATTCCATACAGCACTTAATAATTGATCACGCGTCAACACGCGACTTTTATTTTTCGCGAGATACACAAGTAGTTCAAATTCTTTTGGTGTTAATTCAAGCTTTCTTCCTTGGAAATAAGCCTCATAAAACTCCGGTAAAATTTTAAGTTCTGCAATTGTAATGCTATCTTCATCTGGCGCTTCTGCAACTTGTTCTTCTTGTTGTAATTTCGTGCGGCGCAAAATTGCCTTCACACGAGCAACAACTTCTCTTGGACTAAATGGCTTCGTCATATAATCATCTGCCCCAAGTTCAAGACCTAGCACCTTATCAAACTCATCATCTTTTGCCGTTAACATTAAAATCGGCGTCATAACGCGCTGCAATCGTAATTCTTTACACACTTCCATACCATCCATTTTCGGAAGCATTAAATCTAATATAATTAAATCTGGGCGTTCTGTTGTCGCTTTTTGAAGCGCCATTTCTCCATCCATCGCTGTTATAACTTCAAACCCAGCTTGTTGTAAATTAAATTCAATTAAAGTTAAGATAAATTCCTCATCATCAACTACTAAAATACGATTGTTCATTCTTTTCCTCCAAGTTATAGACTTGAAACCTTCTTCATCCTAGTATTTCCCCCGTTATTCTCATCATACTAGAAAACAAGGTCCCTCTCAATATAATTGTCTATTCATGGAGATCGTTTGTGTAGAATTGAGAAAGTAGACGTAATTACGCTTCACCTGCAACTACACAGGATTTTGCCAAACTTTATAGATTGCTCTCTCTTCTTTAAAGCTCACTTCCGTATGAACTATAAAGTGAAACTTTAATCAGTGGGGGTTGTTCATTCCCCACTGATTATTAGTTGAATCAATCGGGCTTTTACGGGCAGTTGATTCCCGACCTAACTTCTTTGCTTTCGCTGAATTTTGAGGTGGGATCTTACTGCCCGTTAATGCGGGATAAAATCTTGATTTTGTGCTAGGAAAAACGAAAGAGCATACGCTATTTTATAATCTAGCGTTTCATATCCATCAAATAATCTCCCGTACATTTCATTCGCGATCGAATCGCCCCACACTTCAGTTTCTCGTATCGTTTCAAAGATAACTTCTTCTTTTTTCCACCTCACTTAAAAGAATCACTCCTTTCATTGACTTCAATTACCGATATTTATATCATTAATCTTAATATATAAATTAATACAATCAGGAGGTCTATTATGCGACTAATACTACCCATTCTATCTTTAGCAGTCACATGTATCCTTGCTTTCAACGCTCCGAGCTGGGATACGATTAAAACGGGTTGCTCAGAATTTGCTGAAGGGTTCAAAGAAGGATTCTTCAACTAAAAATAGCGCTAGCATCCTTATTCAAGGTATGCTAGCGCTATTCATATTTTCATCTTTTAAAAATTATCTAATGCTTTTTCCATAATGGAAACAGATTTATAAGGTGGCGTTACTGTTAATGAACCCTTTACAACAGTTTCTCCTTTTTCATCATGAGCAGATACAAGCATATCAATTGTATGTTCCTCCTCAGAAACAGCCACAACTTCAAAGTGGATTTGTAACGTTTCATAATGGTGAACATGCTTCACGAACGTAAGGTCCTTCCTAGTAATATGACTTCCTGGACCCGGTAAATATTTCGTAACTGCCGTTGTAATCATTCCCGTTAGCATAATGCTTGGTACAATCGGCTTTTCATACGGAGTTTGGGATGCGTAATCATGCTGAATATATAATGGATTGGCATCATTCGTTAACCCTAAGTACAATAACAAATCTTTATCCTCAATTTTTTCAGTGATAGATAATTTCTCTCCTACTGTAATTTCATCCATTTTACGACCAATTTGAACTTTTTTCTTTAACATGTTACAACCCCCTCCGATTTTTTCACCTTATTATCCTACTAAAAGCGATACCTTATCCGAAATTTACTATGATGAGGGCAATGTATAGTATAAATCTACAGTTTCATTATAGGATATTACAAATGATAGCGTTTTCATATTATTTCAAAAAAACAATTCGGTAAATAGTAGAAAAAGATTCGGAATCCCGAATCTTTTTCACTACTATTCAATTATTAAACAAGAACTTTCATTACGTTACGTACAGATTCTACAGAGCGATCTAACGCTTCTTTTTCATCTGCAAGAAGTTCTAATTCAATAATTTTTTCAATTCCGTTACCACCTAGAATTACTGGTACCCCTAAGTAAAGGTCACTATAACCATACTCACCTTCAAGGTACGCAATAGCTGGTAATACACGGCGTTGATCTTTTAAGATTGCTTCTGTCATTTCAACTAAAGAAGCTGCTGGTGCGTAATATGCACTACCGTTTCCTAATAAGCCTACAATCTCACCGCCACCTTTACGTGTACGTTCTACGATTGCTTCTAAACGCTCTTTCGGAATTAACGTTTCTAACGGAATACCGCCTGCATAAGAATAACGCACAAGAGGTACCATGTCGTCACCATGTCCACCAAGAACAAATCCTGTAATGTCTTTTACAGAAAGATTTAATTCTTGTGCGATGAATGTACGGAAACGAGCTGTATCTAATACGCCCGATTGGCCGATTACACGCTCTTTCGGGAATCCTGCTTCCTTAAATACAGAATATGTCATTGCATCAACTGGATTTGTTAACACAACAATAATTGCATTTGGTGAATGTTTTGCAATGTCGCGCGTAATACTTTTCATAATTTTAGAGTTCGTTGCTACTAAGTCATCACGGCTCATACCAGGCTTACGTGCAATACCTGCTGTAATAACGACAACGTCAGAATCAGCAGTATCTGCGTAATCAGATGTTCCAATAATGTTAGCATCAAAACCTTGTACTGGGCTCGCTTCTAACATATCTAACGCTTTCCCTTTTGTTGGATTTTCCAGTTGTGGAATGTCCACTAATACAACATCTGCAAGTTCTTTTTGTGCTAATAAGAATGCCGTTGTTGCTCCTGTAAATCCTGCACCGATGACTGAAACCTTCTTGCGTTTGATTGTCATAATTTACCCCCCGCTTTAATTATGCGTTTTTGATTATCGCTACATCCATGTTTTTAATAAGCTCATTAGCAAACTCAGAACATTTCACTTCTGTTGCGCCTTCCATTAGGCGAGCGAAGTCATATGTTACTACTTTTGATGCAATTGTTTTCTCAACTGAATCTGTTACTAATTTCGCAGCTTCGTTCCATCCTAAGTGTTCTAATAATAATACACCTGAAAGAAGAACTGAAGATGGGTTTACTTTATCTAAACCTGCATATTTTGGAGCTGTACCATGTGTAGCTTCAAAGATAGCATGTCCAGTCACATAGTTAATGTTTGCACCAGGTGCAATACCAATTCCACCTACTTGTGCAGCAAGTGCATCAGAGATATAGTCACCATTTAAGTTCATTGTTGCAACAACATCGAACTCACGTGGACGAGTTAAAATTTGTTGTAAGAAGATGTCTGCAATAGAATCTTTTACGATGATTTTTCCAGCCACTTCAGCGTCTGCCATCGCTTTATTCGCTGCATCTTTACCATCTTTTTCAACAATGCGATCATATTCAGCCCAAGTAAATACTTTGTCGCCGAATTCTTGTTCCGCTACTTCGTAACCCCAGTTTTTGAAAGCACCTTCTGTAAATTTCATAATGTTTCCTTTATGAACTAATGTAACAGAAGAGCGTTTTTCGTTAATTGCATATTGAATTGCAGCACGAACAAGACGCTTTGTCCCTTCTTCTGAGATTGGTTTAATACCAATACCAGATGTTTCTGGGAAGCGGATTTTATTAACACCCATTGCTTCTTTTAAGAAAGCAAGAACTTTTTCTGCTTCTGGAGATCCTTGTGCATATTCAATTCCAGCATAAATGTCTTCTGTATTTTCACGGAAAATAACCATATCAGTATCTTCCGGACGTTTTACAGGTGAAGGAACACCTTCAAAATAACGAACTGGACGTAGACATACATATAGATCTAATTCTTGACGAAGTGCTACGTTTAGAGAACGAATACCACCGCCAACTGGAGTTGTAAGTGGACCTTTAATTGCGATTAAATATTCGCGGATTAAATTTAAAGTCTCTTCTGGTAACCACTCGCCTGTTTGGTTGAATGCTTTTTCCCCTGCAAGCACTTCTTTCCAAACGATTTTCTTCTCACCATCATAAGCTTTTTCAACTGCTGCTTCTATTACGCGAGATGCAGCTGCCCAAATATCAGGACCAATTCCATCTCCTTCAATAAATGGAATAATCGGATTGTTTGGTACATTCATAACACCATTAGTTACAGTAATTTTTTCACCTGTCGTCAATGTGATAACCCCCATGTTTGAAATTTCATATGTATGAAACTGAGGGAATAACCCCTCAGTTCAAACCGTTAGTCAAATTAAAATATTCTAATCATTACATCTTTCCGAAAAAATCAGACTTTTGAAAGCGTATTTTCACTATCAAAATAGTGTTTTTTGCTTATCTTTGTGCGATTGGAACATACACTTGATGCGTTGGTCCATTATAATCAGCACGTGGACGGATTAAACGGTTATTTTCATATTGTTCTAGAATATGAGCTAACCAGCCTGACATACGGCTAATTGCAAAAATAGGTGTAAATAAGTCATGGTCAATTCCTAAACAATGGTATACAGAAGCTGAATAGAAATCAACATTTGGTGGAAGACCTTTTTCTTTTGTTACAATGTCTTCAATTTTGATAGACATATTATACCATTTGTCTTCTCCTAAAAGCACGCATAATCTCTTAGACATTTCACGTAAGTGTTTTGCACGTGGATCACCCTGCTCATACACACGGTGGCCAAAGCCCATGATTTTCACTTTATTTTGAAGAGCATTATGAATATATGATTCTACATTTTCTTCTTCGCCAATTTCAGTTAACATCTTCATTACATTTTCATTTGCCCCACCGTGAAGAGGACCTTTTAATGCACCAATTGCTGCTGTAATACCAGAATATACATCTGAAAGTGTAGCTACGCAAACACGTGCAGTAAATGTAGAAGCGTTTAACTCATGATCTGCATGAAGTACAAGTGCCTTATCAAAAGCTTCAATTTCAACTTCATTTGGCTCGCGATCATTTAACATGTACAAGAAGTTTGCAGCTAATGATAAATCCTTTCTTGGCTCAACAATATCTAAACCTTTACGGATTCTCGCGTAAGCAGCAACTAAAGTTCCTACTTGAGCCTGTAATTTAACCGCTTTCAAATAATTAGACTTTTCATCCATAATTTCAGCGCTCTCATCGTATAATGATAGCATGGAAATTGCAGTTCGTAAAACAGACATCGGATGTGCAATTTTTAAATCTACTTGTTTCAAATATGTTAAAATCTCACCTGGAACTTTATAGTATTCAGATACAATTTCATTAAATTCCGCTAGTTCTTTTTCATTAGGAAGCTTGCGGTGCCATAATAAGTACACTACTTCTTCAAACGTAGCATTCTCAGCTAAATCATCAATATTATACCCAACATAAGTTAATGTATCATCAATAATAGAGCTCACAGATGATGTTGTTGCTACTACCCCTTCTAAACCTCGAATAACAGTCATGACATTCTCTCCTTTTCCTGAAAATTCTCCCAACCTTGCTCCTTATATCTATTTACTCCCCTTATGAATTATGAACGCCCGTTCACTCTTTAGGCAAGCAAAATGCACGATCATGCAAATTTGTTGCGATGTTCCCCTCTTATTGTCCATGGTTTACATGGAAAGCATGAGCGTGAATGTCTCCCCGAATCCTCACGCTCAAAACAACAAGTTAGTGAGGAAAATACATTCCGAAGAGTTTTATGATAAAAACAACATAAAACAATATCATTATAAAATTGTTTTATGTTGTTTTTATTTTATCTGGTGTAAAGTCTCTGCTGTTATGTAACTTTTCAAAGTTTCTAATCCTATTATAAACAATTATCTGACTTTTGTGAACAGAAAGAATTCAAAAATTTTATATTACTATAAAATTCCTTATTTAAACATTTGTATAATACTCATAACCGCATAGGCAATTCCAGCCCCAATTAACGGACCAACAGCAACCCCATTAAATAACGCAACCGCTATAATTGTCCCAAAAACAAGCGCAGTTGTAATATGAGGATCCGTTGTCAACAATTGCACGCCGCCTTTCGCTAACAAAGCGACTGCTACACCTGAAGCTAAAGCAATCCACGCATAATACGATTTCGCCGCTTCTCCAAGTTGTTTAAAACCTATTTCCCCCGTCGCAATCGGTACGAGCACCGCTATTGTAATGACCGTTACACCTAGGTTAATTCCTTTCGTTTGTAAATAAGGAAAGACCTTATCTCCTAAAAACGTAAATTTTAATAGAAATAACACCCCAATAGCTACAGTAAGCGATTGGTTTTTAGCAATAAGTCCTATAATAAGTAGTATGAATAAAAATAACGTTGACTGACTAATCATGTTTACACTTCCTTTCTGAAAATAATGAACTCATTTCCAAACAAAAATACCTTTAAACCTATCGTTATACATGCTATACAGATGCCTATTTATCGATAACACCTTCAATTTTTTATACATTCTAAAAAGAGACTTTCACCAAAAAAATTTAAGCATGTATACATTTTTGAAAACAGTCGTCTCTTCTTTCTTTTCTAATAAGAAACAGGTAAAATAAAAAGAAGAGAAAATGAAGTTTTTACCATATAGTAGTAGCATCACGAATAGGCTTTCACAGCCATTCATATACCGAAAAAAGCAGGCTAAATCCATCATTCCACTATAACATAAAGTAACACTTTAATCAGTTGGGCATCTTCCACTGATTATTGGCCTTCATCAATTGGGCTTTGGCGGGAGATTTACTGCCGCTAAAGTAAGACTTTAATCAGCAGAGCACGCTAGTTATAAGTTGAACGAATTAGGATAATCCAAATCGGAATGGGAGGTATACATCTTTGAACCGAAACTTACTATATATGATATTGCGACTCATATTTGTCATTGTAGCAACGATAGCTGGGTTCTATGTATTACTATACATGTCAGGGCTTATCTATCCTTTTATTATCGCTTTTGCATTTGCTTATTTGATTAATCCTGTCGTCAATTTCCTTAATCAAAAACTACAATTTCCTCGCGCACTAGCAGTACTCGTTAGCTTAATTCTCGTATTTGGAGCTATCGTTGGACTTGTTACATATCTTGTGACTGAAGCAATATCTGCCACAACATACTTACTCCAACTTGTTACAGTAAAGTTTCCGGATATCGTTACATTCGCTCAGCAATTTGCACTTAATCATATTATGCCTCTCTACGATGATTTAATCTCTAAATTTAATCATCTTGGAGAACCACAGCGCTATACAATTACACAAAACATTCAAAACTTAGGAACAGAAGCAACAACACAAATGAAAGAACTTTTAACCGCCATTATAAGCGGATTAACAAATTTCATTAGTGCACTGCCAACAACGTTAACTGTCCTTGTATTCATTTTATTAGCCACTTTCTTCATTAGTTACGATTGGCACCGTCTTGCTCAAAAAACAAGAAAATTACTACCAAATCGTGTACATGGCTACGGAAAAACTATTTTTGTCGACTTAAAAAAAGCTTTATTTGGTTTTGTGAAAGCACAACTTACACTCGTATCTATGACAACCGTCATTGTACTGATCGGACTTTTAATATTACGCGTACCATACGCCATTACTATTGCGATTATTACAGGAGTTGTAGATTTACTACCATATTTAGGAACAGGCGCAGTCTTCGTTCCATGGGTTATATACGTATTTTTCACTGGCGATACCGCATTCGCCATTGGTCTTCTCATTTTATACATCGTCGTGATTGTCCAAAGACAAATTATGGAACCGAAAGTACTTTCATCTAACATCGGTCTCGATCCATTAGCAACACTCGTCGCTCTATTTGTCGGCTTTAAGCTTTTTGGCTTTTTAGGATTAATCATCGGTCCAGTCACCTTAGTACTACTTAATACATTACACAAAGCTAATGTCTTCCATGACTTGTGGAAATATATTAAAGGTTCACCTTCAAAATAAAAGTTTCTAATTCATATAAAAAACAAGCTGTAATCAGTGGGAATTTCCCACTGATTATTCCTTTCACTTATTTTTTCACACTACTCACATGTAACAAGAGCATTACCCAGAAAAAGGATAATCCTCTTGTTTTTTTGCATAAAAAACACATTTTCTAATCAAAAATACATTTTTATTCTATTTTATATATATTTATTACTTACATTTATTACTTTTTATGTAAATGAATAAATATACAAAACTACATATAATAAGGCTTCAACTAACAATCCCCACCTTTTATATGAAAGCAAAACTTTAATTTAGCTGCATTTCTCTCCATCTTATTCATCCAAATTAATAGCATTTAAAAATTACACGTTTAATCGAAGCACAACAAGAGTTCAAACGAAAATTATATAGCAAATATAATAAGCGGACGTTTTGTTCATCCCCACTCATCATTCGCCCCCACATCAGACACTTACGAGCAACCCAACTTTGAGATAGAAATCCCCCACAAATAGCGCAGTAAAGCGAAGCCTCAATCAGAAAACCCCTCTCCTCTTACAAGACAAAAAAATAGCACTTAGATCGTTATAATCTAAGTGCTACTTCTGAATGATAATAGTAGAGTTCTTTCTAAATTTCCATTCCATCCACTTCATAACAAGCGGCTTCAATAAAGCTCTCGTAATAGGGATCACGCAGATAAACCCTAGCACATCTGTCACATACCCAGGAAGCACCAAGAGAATACCTCCTACAAATACAAAAATACCATCTAGTACTGCCTCACCTGGCATTTCCCCTCTATTCAACTTAGATTGAATCTCTCCAAGCACTTTAAATCCTTGTCTTTTCGCCAAATACACACCTACAACACCTGTAAATACAATCATAGCGAACGTAGACCATAAACCTATTACATGACTTGATCCAATTAAGACCGTAATCTCAATCGCCGGTATTAAAATAAACAAGAATAGTAACCACTTCATAGTTCTACCCCCCTCTCACAACTCACTTTTAACACCCTCACAACGCCTATATACATCATACGAAATATAGATACCCTTTCATACTAAAACTCATAACAAACCGCTTTTAAAAGCAATTCTAGGCGCTTTAAACTAATTCTATCTCGTTTTTGTGTAAAAAAAAGAGAAGGACTCCGATCCTTCTCTCCGTATTACTTATAGCACTTCCGCATGTCCATTATAAACAATTCCGCGTGCTGCATCAACTGTTACTTCTTGGCCATTTTTTAAAGTTGCTGTTACGCCGTTTACACCAACGATAACAGGAATACCGATTGATACGCCTACAACAGCCGCATGGCTTGTTAAGCCACCTTCTTCTACAACTAAAGCAGCAGCTTTTTCGATTGCAGGAATCATATCTTTATCAGTACTTGTTGTAACAAGGATATCACCTTCGTTTACGTTCGCTACAGCTTCAGCAGCTGTTTTTGCTACAACTACTTTACCTTTTGCAGCTTTACGACCGATTCCTTGTCCTTTAGCAACTTCTTCACCAACAACGTGGATTTTCATTAAGTTTGTTGTTCCAGTTTCAGCAACTGGAACACCAGCAGTAATTACTACAGTATCTCCAAGTCCGATTAGACCTGCATCCATACCTGTTTGAATTGCTGTATCTAACATTTCGTCAGTTGAAGCTGCGCGCTTCTCAGCCATAAACGCTTGTACACCCCAAACAAGCGCAAGACGACGTCCTACTTGCTCGTCAGATGTTACAGCTACAATTGGAGATTTTGGACGGTATTTAGAGATCATTTTCGCAGTATGTCCACTTTCTGTTGGAGCTACGATTGCAGCTACATCAAGAGCAAGTGCTGTATGCGCAACAGATTGGCTAATTGCATCTGTAATTGTTGGAGTGAACTCTTTAATACGTTTTTTGAACATATCTTCGTATTGTAATGATTTTTCAACACGTACTGCAATGTTAGCCATCATTGTTACTGCTTCTACTGGATATTGACCAGCAGCTGTTTCACCTGAAAGCATGATTGCATCTGTACCATCGAAGATTGCGTTAGCTACGTCACTTGCTTCCGCACGAGTTGGACGTGGGTTACGTTGCATAGAGTCTAACATTTGTGTCGCAGTAATAACTGGTTTACCTAACACGTTACATTTTTTGATTAGACGTTTTTGTACTAATGGTACTTCTTCTGGTGGAATTTCTACACCCATATCACCACGAGCTACCATTAAACCGTCAGAAACTTCTAAGATTGAATCGATGTTGTCGATACCTTCTTGGTTTTCGATTTTCGGTACGATTTGGATGTATTGAGCACCATGCTCTTCTAATAATTCACGGATTTCTAATACGTCAGACGCTTTACGTACGAATGAAGCTGCGATGAAATCAACTTTTTGCTCGATACCGAAGATGATATCTTTTACGTCTTTTTCAGTGATACCAGGAAGCTTAATGCTTACGTTTGGTACGTTAACACCTTTTTTATTTTTTACAGTTCCGCTGTTAAGAACTTTTGTACGGATGTTTCCATCAGCTTTTTCGATTACTTCTAGTTCGATAAGACCGTCATCGATTAGAATGCGAGAACCTGGGTCTACATCGTCATAAAGACCAGCATAAGATACAGAGAACTTCTCTGCAGTACCTAATACTTGCTCAGTAGAAAGAACTACTTCTGCACCTGTTACAAGCTCAGCTTGTCCGTCTACGAAGTCGTGAGTACGGATTTCTGGACCTTTTGTATCAAGTAAGATACCAACTGTTTTACCAGTTTTCTTTGAAGCTTCACGAATGTTTTTAATACGAGCTCCGTGCTCTTCATGGCTACCATGAGAGAAGTTTAAACGAGCAACGTTCATACCTGCTTCGATTAATTGCTCTAATTTTTCAATACTTTCACTAGCAGGACCTATAGTACATACAATTTTAGTTTTACGCATATTGCACCTCCGAAAATTATGAAACCGTTCCCAAATATCTGACATTACGTCAATTAGATGGATAATTCTTTAGATAATTGATACATATCTTTATCGATTGTATGCTTTTGAGCTAACGCTTCGATAATATCATGATCAACAAGTTTGTTATCTTGAATACCTACACAACGTCCACCTTTACCAGCAATTAATAATTCAACTGCTCTTGCGCCAAGACGACTTGCTAATACACGGTCTTGTGCACTTGGTGATCCACCACGTTGTACGTGACCTAATACAGTTACACGAGTATCAAAGTTTGTTGCTTCTTCAATGTGCTTACCGATGTCAATTGCACTTCCAACACCTTCAGCTACAACGATAATACTGTGTTTTTTACCACGTTCACTACCACGCTTCAGACGAGCGATAACATCATCCATGTCATACTCTTCTTCTGGAATTAAGATTGTTTCTGCACCATCAGCTAAACCAGCCCATAATGCGATATCACCAGCGTGACGTCCCATTACTTCGATAACATATGTACGTTCATGAGATGTAGCTGTGTCACGGATTTTATCAATTGCATCAATAACAGTGTTTAAAGCTGTATCGAAACCAATTGTGAAGTCTGTTCCAGGGATATCATTGTCGATTGTACCTGGTACACCAACACACGGGAATCCTTGTTCAGTTAATTTTTTAGCGCCTTGGTAAGAACCATCTCCACCAATAACAACAAGTCCTTCGATACCATGTTTCTTTAATTGCTCGATACCTTTTAGTCGTACTTCTGGGTCTTTAAACTCAGGACATCTTGCTGTATATAATTTCGTACCACCGCGGTGGATAATATCGCCAACAGAACCAAGTTCTAATTTTTCAATGTGACCAGAAATTAATCCAGCGTATCCATGGTAAATACCATATACTTCAATATCATGGAAAATCGCTTTACGAACAACTGCACGAATGGCAGCATTCATACCAGGTGAATCTCCACCACTTGTTAATACACCAATACGTTTCATTTGTACTCACCTCATAAAGATTATTTGCCTTATAATAAAATAACACGAAAAAATATAAAAACACAATGGAGAAGATGTGTCTTTTCATAATAAAAACGTGCATTCGCGAAGAGGAACGCACGCTTTTCTTATTTTATCCCAATGGAAGCGTTTGAAAACGAAACTTGCCCAATTTTCATATATTTTTCATAACGTTTTTCGATTAATTCATCTTTCGAAATTCCGTTTAATTGTTCAAAAGTTTTTCTAATCATTAAATCTATATTTTCTGACTGTTTCGAAAGATTACGGTGAGCTCCACCTTTTGCCTCTGGAATAATTTCATCAATTACACCTAATTCTTTCAAATCTGCTGCTGTAATTTTCATTGCCTCTGCAGCTTCCTTTGCTTTTCCTGCATCTTTCCAAAGAATTGCCGCTGCACCCTCTGGTGTAATAACAGAATAAGTGGAATTTTCTAGCATATGAATGTAATCTCCCACTCCAAGGCCTAGCGCACCGCCACTACCACCTTCACCGATAACGATACAAATAACAGGTACAGTTAAACCTGCCATTTCAAATAAATTGCGGGCGATAGCTTCACTTTGACCACGTTCTTCAGCAGCTTTACCAGGATAAGCCCCTTTCGTATCAATGAAACAAATAATAGGACGATTGAACTTTTCCGCCTGCTTCATTAAGCGTAATGCTTTTCGATATCCTTCTGGATGAGGCATTCCAAAGTTACGGCGAATATTTTCTTTCGTATCTTTTCCGCGCTGATGCCCAATTACAGTTACAGGCATCCCTTTATATTTCGCAATGCCGCCGACAATCGCTGCATCATCGCCAAATAGACGATCTCCATGACATTCGAAAAAATCAGTAAATAAGTGCTCAATATAATCGAGCGTTGTCGGTCGTTCTGCATGACGAGCAATTTGAACACGGTCCCATACTTTCAGATTACCGTATATATCTTCCTCTAAATTTTCTAGCTTGTCTTCCAAAATACGAATCTCCTCACTGAAGTCCATCTGGCTGTTTTTCGTATAGTCTTTCAGTTCACGAATCTTATTTCTTAGCTCAACAACTGGTTTTTCAAATTCTAGCTCTGCCATACAGCCATTCCCCCTCCTTGATGAACTTCTAAAATCTTGCGAAGCGATTCTCTCATATCATCACGATGCACCACCGCATCTAATTGACCATGATCTAGTAAGAATTCTGCCGTTTGGAAATCTTCCGGTAGTTTCTCACGCACCGTTTGTTCAATTACACGTCTACCAGCAAATCCGATAAGTGCACCTGGTTCTGCAAGATTATAATCACCAAGTGAAGCGAAACTCGCTGAAACCCCGCCCGTCGTTGGGTGAGTCATAACAGAAATAAATAATCCTCCTGCATTACTATGCTTTTTCAAAGCTACGCTTGTTTTTGCCATTTGCATTAAACTTAATATCCCTTCTTGCATACGGGCACCACCCGAAGCAGTAAAGATAATAAATGGAACTTGTAAGTCGTACGCCTTTTCAACCGCACGGGCGATTTTTTCTCCTACCACAGAGCCCATGCTCCCCATTCGAAAACGAGAATCCATTACTGCAACAACAACAAGCATGTCATCAATTGTTCCTTCACCAGTTACAACCGCTTCGTTTAATTCAGTCTTCTTACGATCGCTCTCTAGTTTCTCTTCATAACCTGGAAACTCGAGTGGATTTAATGAAACCATTTCTTTGTCATACTCACGGAATGACCCTTCGTCCAATATACTATCAAGACGTTCCCATGCATTCATAGGATGATGATATCCACAATTCACACATACTTTTAAATTTTTTAGAAGTTCTTTCGTATACATGATTTTTTTACATTCCGGACATTTTGTCATAACGCCATCTGGTACATCTTTTCGTACTTGTTCTGAAGGTATTGCAGCGTACTTTTTCTTTTTCACGAATAAATCTCTTAGCACAATTTGACCCCCTTCGTTGAGAGCTAAGGTTAGCGTAAGAAGAAAATGGGGCTAACACCAAAGTTTGATGTTAGCCTTATCTTCTCAATCTGTCTAATAACCTCACTCTTTACGTTTAACTTTAACCGCTAAGCGGTAGAATGTTTGTCATAACGTGTCATGGTCATTTCGACAAATTTTATACATTACGAGTGAAACTGTATATTCTCTACTAATTCATCGTAAATTTTTAGTGCATCATTTTCTTGTTTTTCTTCCAAAGTAGCATAAAGCTTTCTATACATATCGATAGAATTTCTTGAAACTTTACAAGAAAGAGTTGCTACGTAATCATTTACGATCATCCAAATGCGATATAGTAAATAATTATCGACTTGTTCAATAAGTGTTTTAAAGAACGTTTGATGAAGCGTTGGGATTGAGTTTTCATTTCCTTCAAGTACTTGGTGTAATCTACTTAGTACTTTAGAAAACGTTTCTTTCGGTAAATTACATACAATTCGAATCATATCTTTCTCAAGCAATCGTTTCGTTTGTAATAAATCACGAATTGTTTTCTCATCTTGCAGTAAGAACGGAGCAATTAATTGTACAAGGCCGTTATCATAAAAGTTTCGAATAAATGTCCCTTCACCACGTCTCGTTTCAATCAATCCTACCAGTTCTAAAGCACGCAATGCTTCTCTTACAGAGGAACGTCCTACGTTTAAGCGTGAACTTAACTCACGCTCAGACGGCAAACGATCCCCCGCTACCAATCCATCCTCTTCCATAATGGAACGGATTTTTTTTACAATTTCGAGATATACTTTTGTATTTGATGATGTCAATGGAAATTCCTCGCTTATTCTTTACCAATCAGCGCTAATTGTTTTGTTTTTTCAGCGATCTCATTTGGATCTACTTGACGGCGAGCTACTCCTGTTTCCATTGCTGCTTTTGCAACGTAAGCCGCTACTTGAGGCGCTACACGCGCGTCAAATGGTGCCGGAATGATATAATCTGCATTCAACTCATCTTCTGCTACAAGCTCAGCAATAGCCTGTACAGCTGCCATCTTCATTTCTTCGTTAATTTGCGTCGCATGTACGTCAAGTGCACCGCGGAAAATACCAGGGAACGCCAGTACATTATTTACTTGGTTCGGGAAGTCAGAACGACCTGTTCCAACAACAGCTGCGCCCGCTGCTTTTGCCAATTCTGGCATAATTTCTGGAACCGGATTCGCCATTGCAAAAATAATCGCATCGTCATTCATTGTACGAACCATCTCTTCTGTTAATGCACCTTCTGCAGATACACCAATGAATACGTCCGCACCATGTACAACATCAGCTAAAGAACCTTCTATACGATTCTTATTTGTATATTTTGCAACTTCATCCTTCACCGGATTCATACCTGTAGGACGACCATCATAGATTGCCCCTTTACGGTCACACATAATAATGTCGCGTACACCATAGCGATATAAAAGTTTAATAATTGCAATACCTGCTGCACCTGCGCCATTTGCGACAACTTTAATGTCAGACATTTTCTTTCCAACTAATTTCAGTGCATTTACAAGACCTGCTACTGTTACGATAGCTGTTCCGTGTTGATCATCATGGAAGATAGGAATATTTGTTTCTTTTTTCAAACGCTCTTCAATAATGAAGCAGTTTGGTGCTGCGATATCTTCTAAGTTAACGCCGCCAAAAGTTGGCTCCATTAATTTTACAGTTTCAACAATTTTATCTACATCGTTTGTATTTAAGGCAATCGGGAATGCATCTACACCAGCAAAGCTCTTGAATAATACAGCTTTACCTTCCATTACTGGAAGAGATGCTTCAGGTCCAATGTTACCAAGACCAAGTACAGCTGTTCCGTCTGTCACAACTGCTACCATATTTCCCTTCATCGTATATTCATATACCTTACTTTTATCGTCATAAATTTCTTTACAAGGTTCTGCAACCCCTGGAGAATATGCAAGACTTAAATCTTTTGCATTTTCTACTTTTACTTTTGATACAGTTTCTAATTTTCCTTGATGCACTTTATGCATGTGAAGTGCTTCTTCACGAAGTGTTGACAAACTATCCACTCTCCTCAAATTATTCTTGCTGATATCAATTTCTCCAAGTGGTCTGACCACGAACACTACTACTATAATAATCGAAGTGTAGGGAAATTGTCCATTATATTTTCACAACTACATTTTCTTCCCCGACAATTTCACGAAGTGCTCCTAAACATTCTTCACTTGGATGAATCGATAAACTCCGAGATAATTGTACCATTTTATGTTCCTTTTCATAATAAATTAGTACTTTCGCAAAACCTGAATAGTCGAACAATATTTTCGTAACCTGATTTAAAAGCTTTTTCTCATACTGAGACGGCAATTTCACGTAAACAGATGCGTCTTTCTTTTCTTCATAAACATCCATTTCCTCTAGCGGATATAGACCATTTACAATCCATTGCAGCTTATGATTTCTTAGCTCAATCGTACCGTCAACTAAAACAATTGCTCCTTCTTGTAACTTGTCCGAGAAATGTATATACGTTTCCGGGAAGAGGACTGCTTCCATTTCATCATTTTGATCACAGAATGTAATAAATGCCATCTTTTGAAACTTTTTCGTACGAATCACTCTCACACTTGTTATATACACAATAGCTCTTTGTACTTTTTTCTTGTGTCGCATCGCCTGAGCGAGAGATGGAATTTCTAATTCTTTTGCTAACTTTACATACTGCGCTGTCGGATAACTTGATAAATAAAAGCCAAGTGCTTCCTTCTCTTTATTTAGTTGTTCAATAAAAGATAGCTCTTCTCCTTGTACGTATTTTGATTTTGGAACAGCATCTCCTAAATCACGTGCGAGATTCGCGTACTCTAATGCCCCTTTAATACTTTTCCATAAATTCGTTCTCGAAACACCAAAATCATCAAAACATCCGGACCAGACGAAAGCTTCTAAATTGCGCTCCGTCACAAACTTTGACGGCATACGGAGACAAAATTCAAACAAATCTTCGAACATTTTTTTCTTTCGTTCTTCTAATAATGCCGTCACTGTAGCCATTCCAATATTTCGGATCGAAAGTAAACTGTAACGTATCGCATTCCCTTCTATTTGGAAGTTGTAACCACTTCTCTGAAGAGACGGCGGCAAAACGTGAAAGCCTTTCCGCTTCGTTTCTCGTATATACTGTACAATTTTATCTTCATTTCCAATTGCACTTGATAATAATGCCGTCATAAATTCCAGCGTATAGTTCGCTTTCAAATAGGCAAGCTGATATCCGATCATACTGTAAGCTACAGCGTGACTTCGGTTAAAACCGTAATTCGCAAATCTTACAATTAAATCATAAATTTTCTCAGCAGACGTCTCATCATAACCATTTTGCAAACACCCTTGAACAAAATGCTTACGTTCCTGATCTAAAATATCACGATTTTTTTTACTCACTGCACGGCGCAGTAAATCTGCTTCTCCGAGCGAAAACCCTGCTAACTTCGATGCAATTTGCATAATTTGTTCTTGGTATACAATGACGCCGTATGTTCTTTCTAAAATTGGCTTTAAATCCGGATGTAAATATTCAATTTTTCTTTTTCCATGTTTCGATTCAATAAAGGTTGGTATCTGTTCCATCGGCCCCGGTCTGTATAACGAGTTAACAGCTACGATATCTTCAAACTCATTCGGTTTTAACCCGCGAAGTACATTTCGCATACCACCTGACTCAAGCTGGAATACACCTGTTGTATCCCCTCTCCCTAATAATTGGAACGTCTTTTCATCTTGAAGAGGTAAGTTTCTTATATCGATTTCTTTCCCTGTTTTGTTCGCGATAAATTTTATAATATTTTCAAGTAACGTTAAATTACGTAACCCTAAAAAGTCCATCTTAAGCAACCCAAGTTCTTCTAGCGCATCAGCTGGATATTGCGTAACATAAACATCGTTATGTCCTTCTTGAATTGCTACACTGCCTGTTAACGGTTCTTGACTCATAATAACGCCAGCCGCATGAATAGACGTATGACGTGGTAAACCTTCTACACGTTTTGCGATTTCAAACACACGCTCATGCAGAAGATTCCCTTGTATAAACTCACGAAGTGATTGTGATTCTTCATATGCATCTTTTAACGTTATACCGAGCTTTGATGGGATAAGTTTTGAAAATATATCAATATCTCGTGGCGGAAGCCCCATTACGCGGGCAATGTCTCTAATTGCTGCTTTTGCTGCAAGCGTACCAAACGTTACAATTTGCGCAACACGAAGCTGACCGTATTTATCTTTCACATAGCGAATCATCTCATCACGTCTTATGTCTGGAAAATCAATATCAATATCGGGAAGCGTCACACGTTCAGGATTTAAAAACCTTTCAAATAATAGATCGTATTCAATCGGATCAATATCTGTAATTTCTAATACGTATGAGACGAGTGAACCAGCTGCTGATCCACGACCTGGTCCTGTTAAAATATGATTTTCATGTGCATACTTCATAAAATCCCATACGATGAGGAAATAATCACTAAATCCCATACGAGAAATAACATTTAATTCATGATTTAAACGCTTTATATGCACTTCTTTCGGCGCACCATATCGTTTCCGCAAACCTTCTTCACAAACACGACGCAAGTATATATCACTCGTTTCGTTAGACGGAACAGGAAACTTCGGAAGTTGATTTACATGGAACGGTATTTCTACTTGGCAACGCTCTGCAATTTTTATTGTATTTTGGATTGCTTCCGGCGCATGGGAAAATAGTGCTTCCATTTCATCCGATGATTTTAAATAATATTGATCTGTTTTCAGCCTCGGCCTATCTGGATCAGTCATTTTCGTTCCACTTTCAACAGATAGTAAACATTCGTGAACAAGTGCGTCACTTTGATTGATATAACGCACATCGTTTGTTGCAACGACTGGAATATTAACCCTACTAATAAATTCAGGTAGCTTCTCTTGTAAAAGCAACTCATCTTGAATTGCATGATGCTGCAAACTCATATAAAAATGGCCGAACATATTTTGATATGTTCGAGCTACTTCTTCAGCCTGACTCTCATTGTCTTCTAGTAATAATTGCTCAATTTCGCCATCTTTACCTGGTGAAATAGCAATTAATCCTTTCGCATAATGCGCAAGCCACTTCTTAGGGATACCTTCTTTGGACTTTGTCATAATACTGCTAGAAATCTTTAATAAATTTTGGTAGCCTATTTCATTCTCAGCAAGTAATACAAGCGGATAAGACCTTTCTTCTTCTTCACTAAAAATAGAAGCGGTTAATCCAATAACAGGCTGTATACCATGTTTCTTACATGCTTTATAAAACGGAATAACGCCATACATAACATTTTCATCCGTAATAGCCAGCGATGAGAAACCAAGTTCTTTCGCCCTGACTACAAGCTCATCAATTTTACAAGCACTTTTTAATAAACTAAAAACGGTTTGACATTGTAAATGCACAAACTTCACTGTTGTACCCTCTCTTTACCTATTTGACTACTTTTATTATAGGTGATGAGGAAAGCGGAAATCAAAACATACTTCTTATACTTTGTCCATATATATGAAGAAGAAAGGGGAATGACGATGGATGTAAGAGAACATACTTTTTTCTCTCTGCTTATTATTAGTTATTTTATTGCCTTTGGGGTTATACTTGGCGGTTCATTAATTGGTGGATTTGGTGCGTTTCTTATCGGAAAACCAGCTCTAACTTACATTAATCAATTCGCCCAAAATTTAAGAATTTGGGCACTCGTTGCAGCAATCGGCGGAACATTCGATACCTTTTATAGCTTTGAAAGAAGTTTCTTTGGCGGAGATATGAAAGATATCGTAAAACAAATTCTCCTTATTTTTTTCGCAACTGGTGGTATGCAAACAGGTCTCATTATTATTAAATGGCTAACGCAGGAACATGTATGAGAGTACCAAGTGCCAATACAGCAAAAAGATGGTACTTAGTATTAGCTGGTGCTGCTGTTGGAGGCGTGTTGAGCTGGTTTATTTTTTTGTACATATACGGTGTTTTTCAAGAAGAACAAGCTAGTAAAATAGCAGAACAAAGAGAAATTATAGAAAAACAAGAAGCAAAACTCCACGTCCTTCTCGAAGATCAAGAAAAATTGAACACTGAAAATAAACGGCTCTTAACCATTCAAGAGATTAAAATAAAACTTATCAATCGAGAAAAATACGATTTAGACAATCTTACACTCGAAAATATGACTACATCTATCCATAATGATCTCCAGCATCTTTTAACGAAAAACATTCAAAGTATCGCAAAAAATAAAGACCTACTCAAAAAGGTAATCGAAAACAAGACGTACAAACATTACGATCGGCTATACCGTTTTAAAGTCGATACAATATCTTTTGATACAGTGCTTGAAATTAGCATTACTATAGAGAAAGAAAAATAAAGAAGGAGGGCTTTAGCGCCGCTCCTTCTTTTCGTTCTAACATATACTCTCTTATTTACAAATCTCACGTAAATCAGCAAAAAGACGATCCGCTTCTTCCCAAGAAGATGCCTTCGCACCAGAAGCCATCGGGTGTCCTCCGCCGTTATATTGCATTGCTAATTTGTTTATAACTGGTCCTTTTGAACGAAGACGAACACGAATTACGTCGTCTTCCTCTAAAAATAGAACCCACGCCTTTAATCCATCAATATTGCCAAGTGCTCCAACAACACCAGATGCTTCAGAAGAAAGTACATCAAACTCTTCTAATACTTCTTTCGTTAATTTAATGTAAGCTGCTCCTTCTTCTACCATCGTAAAGTTTTGTAAAATATAACCGTTTAAACGAGCAATTTTTTCTTTTGTCTTATACATTTCATTGTATAAATCTGTGAATTTCACACCCATATCAACAAGCTCACTTACGTAACGAAGTGTTTTTGCTGTTGTATTCGGGAATAAGAAACGACCTGTGTCCCCAACAATTCCAGCTAAAATAAGGCGAGCTGCTTCTTTTGTTATTTTTAATCCTTTATCTTTTCCATACGTGTAAAACTCATAAATCATTTCACTTGTAGAACTCGCTGCCGTATCTACCCACGTAATATCTCCATATGGATCTTCATTTGGATGATGATCAATTTTAATTAACATCTTCCCTTTTGTATAGCGTTGATCGTCAATACGTTCTTGATTCGCAGTATCACAAACGATAACAAGCGCATTTTCGTATACACTATCTTCAATATCATCCATTACTCTTAAGTACGCTAACGACGGTTCATTGTACCCAACCGTATAAATATTTTTCTCTGGAAACGATTCTTGTAGAATTGTACCAAGGCCACCCTGTGAACCTAATGCATCTGGGTCCGGACGCACGTGGCGATGAATAATAATTGTATCAAACTCTTTAATTGCTCCTAAAATTTGCTCATGCATATGTATAATCTCCTTTTTAATCAACTTCTTCGCTTTATCCTCCATTATAACGGAAAGTATTTCATACATGCGAACAATTGCTTTATAATAGAAGTTAGAAAGTTTAGATATTTCTTTTTCTTTTCTATTATTTTTCACAAAGCGATGGGAGTGTTCATTATGCCAGTATTAGTCTTCTGTATTATCGTCTCATTTATGTTGTACCTCTTTTACAAAACAAAATACTTTCGTACAAACCGCCCAATGGAAAAAGGTTGGCTCTCAGGAAAATCCGCAATGGCACTCGGTTCATTCGTTTTATTTTTCGGGGTAAACCAATTCTTTTTAGAACTTTCAACCGCTCGTATTATCGTTGGTATTTTATTCGTTCTATTTGGTAGTGCAAGTGTATTTAATGGGTTTCGCCAATACAAACACTTCTTACCATTAGCAGTTAAAGAAGCCGAAGTCTATGAAGCAACATAAAAAAAGCATCAATATTGTGATGCTTTTTTACGACCCTTAACTTTCAAAATCATATATGCAACAAACGCAGATGGTATATTAAATGGGTTACCTTGTACGTGAAAATGTAATTGTTCTTCTCCAAAAGACATTTTTTCATATAGCTCTCGCTGAGATAATCCTGTCTTTTCCTTTTTTTCATGTAAACCTTGTAAATATAAATATTGGATCGGTATCATTACAAGAAAGTAAAATAGTGCGATACTACCAAAAAAGAGTACGGCTGACGACATAATGTATACCACCTTCCAGAAATCCATTTTCTTACAATATAATCATAACACAATATATACCAAAATTAAATTACTATTCTGTCTTTTATCGTGTTACTTTTCCACTCCATCCCATACATATTTCACTAAAACTCTCATCTAAAATCATGCCTTTCAAATTTAAAACAACAAAAAAAATGGAACAAATCAAAACGATTTGTTCCATCTTTTTATTTATCAATTAACTGAACCATAAGTAATGCTTTTCCAACGACATTACCTTCATGATGCACCTCTACATCGACCTTACCAAATTTACGCCCGATTTCTAATACTTTCGGATGAACGGATACAACATTATCAATTTGAACCGGCTTCACGAAATAAATTGTTAAGTTTTCAACAATTAAATCGCTTTTCTTTTGCGCACGAATGACGCGATTTGTCGCTTCTGTCACAATTGTTGCAAATACACCGTACGATAACGTTCCGATTGAATTCGTCATTTGCGGCGTCACCGAAAATTGATATAGATGCTCATTTTTCGCTTCTTTTGGCGTCATAAATTGATTCGTTACGATATCATCAATTGTTTCTCCAACTTGTGGCTGACGTTGAATCATTTGCAGTGCCTGAAGTACATCTTGACGGCTAATGATACCTTGCAGTTTATTTCCTTCCTCAACGACAGGAAGTAATTCAATTCCTTCCCACACCATCATACGTGCCGCAGCTGCGACAGACATTTTACCATTCACTGTAATTGGGTGTTTTGTCATTACTTTATCAATTGGTGTTTCTTTCGCTACACCGATCATGTCTTTTGAAGTTACGATTCCTAGCACTTTTTTATTTTCATCGACAATTGGATATCTTCCGTGCATTGTCTCTTCGTTATATGCATGCCATTGCTGTACTGTATCATGTGGCTTTAAATATAACGTTTCTTCAATTGGTGTTAAAATATCCTCAACAAGTACAATTTCTTTCTTAATCAGTTGATCATAAATTGCACGGTTAATTAACGTTGCGACCGTAAATGTATCGTAGCTACTTGAAATAATCGGCAGCTTTAATTCGTCTGCTAATTTCTTCACATGATCTTCCGTATCAAATCCACCCGTAATTAATACAGCGGCTCCAGTTTCTAGCGCTAATTGATGTGCATTCGTACGGTTACCAATAATGAGTAAATTCCCAGCTTCTGTATAGCGCATCATCGCTTCTAATTTCATAGCTCCGATTACAAATTTATTTAATGTTTTATGTAGTCCTTCTCTGCCTCCAAGTACTTGACCGTCGACAATGTTAACGACTTCTGCATATGTCAGTTTTTCGATATTTTCTTTCTTCTTTTGTTCAATTCGAATTGTTCCGACACGTTCAATTGTACTAACATATCCTTTATTTTCTGCATCTTTAATTGCACGGTAAGCTGTCCCTTCACTTACACTCAAATCTTTCGCAATTTGTCTTACAGAAATTTTATGGCCTACTGGCAGGCTATTAATATGTTCTAAAATTTGGTTATGCTTGGTAGCCAAATGGTTTCACCATACTTTCTTTTCCCTAAATTCTTCATGTGTTGTACTTTCAGTATACTATATTTTCAAAACTGTTACACTCTCTCTTTGCATACCTGTACTATTTTTTTTATAACAAAATGACCCTTACATTCCACTAGTCATTCTATTACAACAATGTAATGCTATTGTCATCTCATTCGATAGTTCGCCCACTTGATTCCCTATACAATGAAGACAAGAAATAAAACAAAGGAGCGTACACATGATGAAAAAATTTTTAGAGGTTGTAGGTGCTATATTTTTAGCTTTCGTAGATGGGAAAAAAGTTGCAATGGAATTGAATGAAACACCTGAACAACCACGTACAAAAAGAAAAGAATCACCAAAACAAATACAAGCATTAAAAGCTGTCCTACACACGTAAAAAACCCTTCACTTTTCTTTTCAAATGAAGGGTTTCTTTTCTATAGTGTAATACTTTCTCCAGCTTCTAATACTTTCCCTGTACAATTTTGTAGCTTTTCTACAAATTGATATGGATCTTGTTCAATAACTGGGAACGTATTGTAATGCATCGGTACAACAGTTTTCGAATTAATCCATTTTGCCGCTAGTACAGCATCTTCTGGTCCCATTGTGAAATTATCACCAATTGGTAAAAATGCTAGATCAACTTTATTTAATTCCCCAATTAACTTCATATCAGAGAATAGTGCAGTATCTCCTGCGTGGTACACTGTTTTCTCTTCTGCTGTAAATAAAATACCTGCTGGCATACCTGTATATGTAATCGTCTTATTTGCTTCATCAATATAACTAGAGCCGTGGAATGCTTGTGTAAACTTCACTTTTCCAAAGTCAAATTCATGTGAACCACCAATATGCATCGGATGTGTATTTACACCTTGCCAACTTAAAAATGTTGCTAGTTCAAATGGCGCTACAACAACTGCATTATTTTTCTTCGCAAGTTCTACTGTATCTCCAACATGATCACCGTGTCCATGCGATAAAAGGATTGCATCCACTTTTACATCTTCAGCTTTTAAATCTGTTTTCGGATTACCTGTTAAAAACGGGTCAATTAAAATAACTTTTCCATTCGCCTCAATTTTCACAACTGAATGTCCATGATAAGATACTTTCATTATTACATTCCTCCCCTATTCACATTCTCACTTTTTATTCTACATGATTTCTCTATTCCCTGTCTTTTCTAACATCTATTTACTTGTCATAACGCTTTCTTCCGAGTTAAAGTTATATTTGTAATTAAATATCTCGGGGGTGCCAATCGATGAATGCTAGATTAGAAAATTTAATGCAATGGCTAAAAGAAAAAAACGTAGAAGCTGCGTTCTTAACTTCTACACCGAACGTCTTCTACATGACGAACTTCTACTGTGAACCGCATGAAAGATTACTTGGTATGTTTGTATTCCAAGAAAAAGAACCTATTTTAATTTGTCCTAAAATGGAAGAAGGTCAAGCACGTAACGCTGGCTGGGCACATGAAATTATCGGATTTACTGATACTGACAGACCATGGGATATGATTGCAAAAGCAATTAAAGACCGCGGCATCAATGCAAATGCAGTTGCAATTGAAAAAGAACATTTAAACGTAGAGCGCTACGAAGAATTAACGAAATTATTCCCAAATGCAGCTTTCAAATCAGCTGAGGAAAAAGTTCGCGAACTTCGTTTAATTAAAGATGAAAAAGAACTTTCTATTTTACGCGAAGCAGCTAAAATGGCGGACTACGCTGTTGAAGTTGGTGTAAATGCAATTAAAGAAAACCGTAGCGAGCTAGAAGTATTAGCAATTATTGAACACGAATTAAAAACAAAAGGCATACATAAAATGTCATTTGATACGATGGTATTAGCGGGTGCAAACTCTGCTCTTCCACACGGTATTCCTGGTGCAAACAAAATGAAGCGCGGTGATTTCGTACTATTTGATTTAGGTGTAATCATTGAAGGTTATTGCTCTGATATTAC
The DNA here is from genome assembly GCF_038006965.1 of Bacillus sp. FSL K6-1338. Lineage (NCBI taxonomy): Bacteria > Bacillati > Bacillota > Bacilli > Caryophanales > Bacillaceae > Bacillus > Bacillus sp. FSL K6-1338. Next base: position 4,431,165 of record NZ_JBBOWI010000001.1, read on the forward strand.
ACGTACAGTAGCATTCGGCGAGATTTCTGAAGAACAAACTCGCATTTACAACACTGTACTTGCTGGACAACTACAAGCAGTTGAAGCATGTAAACCAGGTGTTACACTTGGCGCAATCGACAACGCTGCTCGTTCTGTTATCGCAGATGCAGGTTACGGTGACTTCTTCCCGCACCGCCTTGGTCACGGACTTGGAATTAGCGTACACGAATATCCAGATGTAAAAGCTGGCAACGAGTCTCCATTAAAAGAAGGTATGGTCTTCACAATCGAGCCAGGTATTTACGTACCAAACGTAGGTGGCGTTCGTATTGAAGATGATATTTACATCACAAAAGACGGATCAGAAATTTTAACGAAGTTCCCGAAAGAATTACAATTTGTAAAATAACAAAAAAGGCAGCTTGGTTGCTGCCTTTTTCTATTTCTCTACTATTTCAAATTTCTCTACAATCATTTTTGCTGGATAACTTTCAAGTATTTGAGAAAACCATACTTTTATTTTATCCCCTGTTTTTAACTGTTTATATGCGTCTTTGTCCTTAAAGCTCAAGACTATATGTGATGGATGCTCTTTATTCATTTGTTGTTCTATATAATGTTGCAACTCTACTTTTGTTTCAAACGTTTTATCATCGGCAAAAAACACCGTGTCATTTCTTAATATGATATACCCTTCTTTAGGTACTTTTTTTACCTCTACTTGTTTTGTAGTGCAAGCTGATAATATGATTAGAAATACACTTATAAACATTAATTTTTTCATATGCCTATTCATTTTTAACTCCTTACTCTAGGCTATTTCAAATTTAACACCATCTTCTCCTCATACTTATCATCCCATTTAATCAAAACCTCTATCGGTTCATCTTTAGATAAAGGCGCACAACTTACACAAGATGATTTCATTTCAATCTTTGCTCCTTTATGATTTTCTGACGTTTGTGTCATTGTGCTAAAGGCTCCATTAATAGCAATCTCTAAATTTTTAAATTCTGTATTCCCATCTCCGCCTTTGTACTGAAACGTAAACACTCCATCTTCACTGTCGTCCTTAATATGGCCCTTATATTGTCCCGTCCAACTTTTGCCCTCGCTAGAAAAAGTAACATACCAAATCGAACAACTCCCTAAAAAGAAAATACTAATGAAAAAGAATAATGCTCTCTTCATAATGCCCCCTCCATTCAAAAACACTTATTTATCCCGTATTAACGGACAGTAAGATCCCCACATCAAACTTCGGTGAAAGCAAAGAAGTTAGGTGGGGAATCCCCCACTGATTAAAGTTTCACTTCATTGCCTATTCCTTCCTTTTATTATACTATTTAAATACAGAATTTTCTAAAATAGGAGGGTTTATATGTTACAACAACAATTAGAAGAAATTCGTAATAATAATTACATACTGGATAACACACTTAACATTGATTCTTTAAGTTCTAATATGCTTGAACATATTGGCGATACTGATAGCTATTTAAGGGACAAACTCATCTACTCTACTTTTTATCATCTCATCAAGAAGGACTACCTTTCACACACACAATTACAGAAACTATTATTAGAAAGCATCGGTGAAAAATATTTATTGTATAAAATTCATTCAGATGACGAAGATGCTGTATTTACTCGCGCATTTACCACCTTATTAATTGCGCTCATTATAGATGCAGATACAAATCATAATTTCTTATCACAAACTGATATTTCAAATGTAAAAGATCAATTAATTCTATATATGAACAATGAACATGATTTCCGCGGATATGTTCCAGACCACGGCTGGGCACATAGTATCGCTCATGCTTCCGATACATTTGAGGCGCTTGTTCATAATCCTAAACTAGAAACTTTACATTACGAAGAGATATTAAAAACTTTGTTAAACAAAGTTTTTGTCCATTCTATCTACTACAAATATGAAGAAGACGAGCGTCTCGTTTATCCGATTGTCGCAATGCTGCAAAATGACCTAAAAGAAGAAATACTCATATTAGCCCTTCGTGACTTAGCAGCTCAATTACCGGTCCAAAAACAAGTACTACCTATTGAATCGTACGAGTTTCTATATGGAAATACAAAATCTTTCTTACGTAGCTTATTTTTCAGATTACGTACAATGTCTATATGTAAAGAAACTGAATACGAAATTGAAAAATTGCTACAAGAGCTTCCAAAATATTATTAAAAAAGAAGGCCACTCAAAAAGTGCCTTCTTCTATTTCACTAATATTTAATTGAAATTTCACGATCCAAACTGAGAAAAGGTGGACAAGAAGCGCAAACGCCATACATGCTCCACTTAAAAAAGTTAGTATAGGATGCGAATACACGTGCCCCAATCCATAGGATATCGCCACGAAAAACATTGTTATGTAAATATAAATTGCTCCATGTATTTGCCTCATATAAACCTCCTTTTCCCATATTATAACATAAATTTTCTGATTATTCACATTAATTACTTGTAATCAATATTTCTCAACTGTTACACCTCTTACAGCAGCCTTAATATACGGTGACCCTTGTAAACTTTGTAAATCCTCTGTTTTTCCTGTTACGACTATACCGTATATTGGTAAGTCTTTTGGTTTGGTGTTTTTTATTTCTTTATCCCGCATTAACGGGCAGTAAGACCTCACATCAAAATTCAGCGGAAGCAAAGAAATTAGGTGGGGGGCGGACTGCCCGTAAAAGCCCGATTGGTGAGGGCTGATAATCAGTGGGGGATGAACCACTCCACTGATTAAAGTTTCACTTTATAGTTTATCCTAAAATATTCTCGATATCCCTCTTTATTTTCACTTAAAGATATTCAAATGCAGCTTTTATAAATTTTTTCATAATAAAAAGCACATCCATTTTGATGCGCTTTTCACATATATTTTAGTAAAATATGAATCATTTTTTTGAAGCAAAAACTCCCACTCCTCTCTCCCCATACTATCGTTATGACTTAGTTGCCATAATAATTGAACGAGGATAGAACTCCAACTTTTCATAAAACGATACAGCTTCATTTCCATACACTACTGTTAATTCAATTTCATCTATCTTCTTCGCTTTAAACCATTCCACTGCACTATTCATTAATTTTAAGCCAAATCCGTTTCTTCGGTATTTTTCATCAACGAATAAAACTTCAATCTTTCCGCTTACACTTTTACTATACGCTATACAAAACCCTAATATATCATCTGTTTCCGCCTCAACTAATAATTCAATTCTATATTCTCCGTAATTTGAATTCTGTTTATAATTTTCAATACGTTCCTCAAATGTCATTCTTGGATAATCACCAGAAAAATGTTTTGATTTATTATTATGATATTCATGTAATTTATTTAAAGGTTCTCTTATTATTTCTATTTCACCGAGAGTGATATATTTATTACTAATTTTCATCCTACAGCATCTCCAATAATATATATTACAACAAAAAAGAAGATCATTTTACGGTTATAAAATAACAATCTATTATTTCATCGCTTCCTTCACAACATCTTGAATCATAACAACTTCTGTTTTCATATCAATAGACGGTGCTTCTTCATCGATACATTCATACCAAAATGCTAAGTGCTTTTTATCAATTTCATGATGCGAATTTTCGACAAAAATACCACCTTCTCCTTGCACAGAATACCAATATAAGTACTCTTCTCCATCTCTTATTTCCCGGAAAATTGTCTCAACGTACATTTTTTCGTCGTTTAATGTCAAAAGCACTTCTTTCAAATTGTCATTAAGAAGCTGCATCCATTCATCTACTCGATGACTCTTACCAGGCTTAACTTTAAATCTTGTTAATTCTACATTCATTTTTATTCCCCCGTTTTCTTACGTACAAACAAACTATATTCTATTGGATGATAAAAACTTAATTTACTAGCTAATTTTCGCGAAGGAATATTGTCTACATAACAATCCCAGCTCGGTATAATGTCATTTTGCATGCAATGTTCAATGAACCTTGTCGCAACAGCTTGAGCTAATCCTTTCCCTTGATGCGCTTCATGTGTTGCAATATCTATTTCAGCAAAACCATTCCCGTTAAATATTGAGACACATTCAGCTACAATTATCCCATCTTGTTCTATACAAAATCCAAAACCACTGTTCAAAAACGTTTCTTTTGATCCCCAATACTCTTTGTAGTACTCCTCTTTAAATTCACTGCTGCGCTCTATATCTCTTCTATCAATACGCTTCACTTCATATGTATTTTTGTTAAAATCTCGTTGACTCTCTTCAAAGGCTACGCTTTGAAATTTCATTCGCGGGATGTTCCGAAGTACATTACTAAAACGCTCTTCTATCATCATTTCCCACTCTTCACTCGAAGTGAACAGTGTAAATCTCTTCTCTGTTTTTTCAATAGCCGTTTTTAAATATGAAAATAACTCTTCGTTATAATTTTGATCATCCGTATCACCAAATAAATAATAGATACCATTAGCTGTAATAATTAATCCTGCTGTTAATTGCCCGTTTATAAAAACCTCACCATCTATCATTTGATCACATACCGCATAAGCAAACGTCGTCGTTCTTGTATTACCTTCTAAAACCGGAAGAACTTTTCTATAATCGGCTACAGATAATTTTTTCATAATTGCTCCACTTTAATCGTATCAGCCTCTATATGTTCAAAACAAAGATTTACCGTTCTCTTTAATGCTCTTGTTCTATGAATCGTACATGCTGGAATTAAAATAGAATTATTTGGCTTTAAAACCGCTGTTTCTCCATCTTCAAAATCAATAAGTAATTCTCGCTCTAGCACAATAAATAATTCATCCGAATTAGAATGATAGTGCCAATCATATTCACCAGTAAATACAGCGATTCGTAAACAATGACTGTTTATATTTGAAACGACGAAGTTTTTATGTTGATCTTGAATGTCTTTTGTTAATTCTATTAAGTTCACAGTTTCCATATTTCATCCCATCCTTTCGTTAGTCGTTCTTCTGAAAAATTAACTTAATCTCCACCATCACTTGAGCTACTACAATCACTGCTATTGTAGTGACCGAATCCACTTGATGAGCTTGAAGCGTATGAAGATTTTTTGCTTCTTTTTCTATCTTTTTTACTTTCATGACTAGGCCATACTGTAGCAAAGAGTATAACGAATAAGGCTAATTCTATTACAACAAGTATAAATTCTAGAATGCTCTCAATAATATTGGGAGTTATCCCAAAACTGTAAAACACTCCAAATGAATACATACACAAAATTACATACAGAGCCATACAAATATACCGGAATGTTTTTTCTATCATAATGACTACTTTTTGTGAAAAAGGTATGTTCTGTTCCTGTTTTTTCTTTATGTACTTTTGTCTTTTAGCTTGCTTTTGCTTCCTTTTTTTACTCCCCATTGAATCCCCTCTTTTATTATATAATTCTAAATTATCATAATAAAAATCGATTTACACCAATAAATAACAATTATTCACATGTTATTTCCCCATATAAAAAAGACCCTCCTTATGAAAAGGAAGGTCTCAATTGTATTTCTATTATGATAAAGCAGGAGCTTTTTCAAGTAACTCTTTCGCATCAGCGTATTGTAAGCCGTGAGCTTCTGCAACTGCTTCGAATGTTACATATCCATCTAATGTGTTAATACCTTTTAATAATGCAGAGTTGCCTAGGCAAGCATCTTTATAGCCTTTGTTAGCAATTTGTACTGCATATGGTACTGTTACGTTGGTTAATGCAAGAGTTGACGTACGTGGAACCGCACCTGGCATATTAGCAACTGCATAATGAACAACGCCATGTTTTTCGTAAGTTGGGTTGTCATGAGTTGTAATACGATCAGTTGTTTCGAAAATACCACCTTGGTCAATCGCAATATCTACAACGACAGAACCTGGTTCCATTGATTGAATCATTTCTTCAGTTACAAGTTTTGGCGCTTTTGCACCTGGAATTAATACTGCTCCAATAACAAGGTCAGATTCTTTAACAGCTTCTGCAATGTTGTATGGATTAGACATTAATGTTTTTACTTGGTTACCGAAAATATCATCTAATTGACGAAGACGTTCTGCACTTAAGTCAATGATTGTTACATCTGCACCTAAACCTACTGCAATCTTAGCTGCATTTGTACCAGCTTGACCACCGCCGATGATTGTTACTTTGCCGCGTTTTACCCCTGGAACGCCTGCAAGTAAAATACCTTTACCGCCTTTGTTTTTCTCAAGGAATTGTGCACCGATTTGTGCAGACATACGACCAGCTACTTCACTCATAGGTGCAAGTAATGGTAAAGAACGATTGTCTAATTGTACTGTTTCGTATGCAATTGATGCAACTTTGTTATCGATTAATGCTTTCGTTAATTCTGGTTCTGGAGCTAAGTGTAAGTATGTGAATAAAATTAAACCTTCACGGAAATAGCCGTATTCACTTGCTACTGGCTCTTTTACCTTCATAACCATATCTTGATTCCATGCTTCTTCAGCAGTTTCTACAAGTTTCGCACCAGCTTGTACGTATTCTTCATCCGTAAAACCAGATCCTAAACCTGCTCCTTTTTGAACAAAAACTTCATGACCATTTTGTACTAAATGTACTGCTCCCGCTGGCGTCATTGCCACACGGTTTTCATTGTTTTTAATTTCTGTTGGAATACCGATACGCATGATTAGTTCCCCCTTGAGTTATGAAATGACCCCTGAATCATTTTTTAAAGCGCTTTCTACGCTCTTATATTTTAACATAATATCTCAATATTTGACAAAAAAATAATACAAGTTTTCCGATAGATTTAATTTTATATTAAAAGACAGTATTATCCGCACCTCTCAGCACAATGGATAAACTGTCCAATTATTTGAAACTTCATCTTATTTTATTCTATCGATGTCTATGAATAACATCCACTGCACCAGTCACTTCAATAATTGTACCGGTAATCATATCGGAATCGTCCTCACATAAAAACGAAATGGTTCTTGCAATATCTTCACCTGTTCCAGATCTACCAATCGGTGTGTTATGCTCTTTTAGCTGACGTGCTTCTTGAATAGTTGCCTCTTTCATATCGCCAATAATATCACCAGGACATACCATGTTCGCAGTAATACCATACTCCGCTTCTTCATAAGCAACTGTTTTCGTTAATGAAACAAGTCCTACTTTGGCCGCTGCAAAAGCTGAACGATAAATCCATCCCGGTGCACTATCCGCCCCTTGAAATCCGTAATTAATAATACGGCCAAAGCTCTGTTTTCTCATGACCGGAACGACAAGTTTTAATAAATGAAATACCGCTGTTAAATTTCCCTGAATCATTTCATTCCATTCATCTTCTTCATAATCAACTAACTTTTTTCGTTCAAATACATATGGACCAGCATTATTAATTAAGAAATCAATTTTGCCAAAACGGCTTATCGCTTCTTCTACTATTTTATGTAAATCTTCCTTTTTCGTGACATCCGCTTGCACGAATTGTAGACGCTCTTCCATATTTTTATATGTTTCTTTCAACTTTTCCATAGCCGTGATATCGCTATGATACGTTACTGTTACTGAATATCCTTTAGCCAATAACTTTTCTGTTACTTGCTTTCCTAAACCTTTCGTACCGGCTGTAATGAGCGCGTGTCTCACAAACATGCCTCCTTTTAAATTGCTATACTTCATATGTAACAAGTTCTCGCTCCAATTACAACTAAAATGAATTGAAACAGAGTTTTCAAAATTCTGTAACGTTTCTGGCAAGCACGTTACCAAAATTTGTTTTATAATTAAGTTGTAAACAGTTATAAAACAGATTGGGAGGAATTTACTATGAATAATACATATACAAATATTTTAATCGCGGTGGATGGTTCTAAAGAAGCAGAAAAAGCCTTTAAAAAAGCAATTCAAGTCGCAAAGCGCAACAATGCAACATTAACAATCGCTCATATCGTTGATGTAAAAGCGTACTCAGCAGTAGAGGCTTATAGCCGTGCAATTGCTGAACGTGCAAATCTATTTGCAGAAGACTTATTAGAAGACTACAAAAAAACTGCGCTTGAAGCTGGTCTTGAAAAAATTGAAACTGTATTAGAATTTGGTAACCCTAAATCTAAAATTTCAAAAGAAATCGCTCCAAACCATAAAGTAGATTTAATTATGTGTGGTGCGACTGGTTTAAATGCTGTTGAACGCTTCCTAATCGGTAGCGTCTCTGAACATATTATTCGCTATGCGAAATGCGATGTCCTTGTTGTTCGTGGTGATGAGGAGCAAGGTGATCTTTAATTTATAGATAAAACACCAAGTCCACATGGGCTTGGTGTTTTTCATTTCACATATTTCACTATAAATACAAGACAAGCCACAATAACAACAGTAATTGCTAATACATAGGAAGGAAGAAACTTCAAAGACCATAATGCCATCATAATCGTCGCAACTGTTAAATACGTTTGCTTTGCATCTTCTGTCATTTTTTTACGAAGTAAGAAGACGGACAAATAGCCAATTGGCGGCGTAATGAAGCAAAGAACATATATGATTTTTGATTTTAAATACCATTTTTGTTCTCCAAGTTTCTTTATATCCCCTTCTATTCTCTTATGATCTTGTTCTCTCGCTTCTTCTACAAGCGGATTTTCCTCTTCTCCTCGCTTTTCTTTCATATAAGGAAGAAAGTGCATAAAAAAATAGTATGCGAATACGAACGCTCCAAATCCAATATTTAATCTTTCTAATGGAATATGCTCACTAAAAAAAGCTGCAGTAAGCACTAAAGACAAACAGTACGTCATCATCCAAAATGAACGTTTTCTCTTTTTCCGTTCCATTTCTTTTTTATCTTGTACATGTTTTCTTTTCGAAAGCCATATTGAAATACAGCAATCTACTAGAAATAGAGAAAAAATAAATATCGCAACGTGTACTGTTTCTACATTTCCAAATGAAAATACGTTTGGGAATGCAACATACAATACAATTAGCGTGTACAAAATTAGCCCTATAAAATAAAGTGAAACTTTAATCAGTGGGGGGTTTTGTTCATCCCCCACTGATTATTAGTTGAACCAATCGGGCTTTTACGGGCAGTTGATCCCCACCTAACTTCTTTGCTCTCGCTAAATTTTGAGGTGGGGGTCTTACTGCCCGTTAGTGCGGGATAAATACGTCTCATTTTTCATCCCTTTCTTATTTCCTAACATTACGTTAACATACATTTTTTAGAAATAGACGGACAAAATATATATGTGTAAAAAAGGAGGATGCTATATGGATGATTCTGAACGCATTATTTTAGACGTGAACGGCAAAGAAATTGAAATGCTAGATAAGATTCGCACTCATTTTAAAGAAAAACATGGCGTTGAACTAAGTAATGGTGCATTACTTCGTGATTTGATGGATATTGAGTATATTCGAATTACAGAAGATCGACATAAGTATGATTAAAAGAAAAACGACTGCAGGCGAATGCCATCAGTCGTTTTTTTATTTAAGCTCTTGATGCTTCCCGCCCATACCACCTGGCTCATTACTATCTTGGTGTACAGTTAGTTTATTTGTTTTCTCATCTTTTAAAACTCTATATGTATATGATTCATTTGGTTCATCTTTAAACTGCACATTCATACCGTATGAACCAATTTTGCTATAAAAGGCTGGTTTTATGTATGCAATATCACTTTCTTTATATCCTTTATCTTGCAAATGCCACATCGTTGCGATAATCGCTTCTTCTCGCTTTTCTTTTTCACCAACATACATATATTTGTCCAAAAGAAACACTTTAGTATTTGCAATTAAGCTAATTAACAGTACAATGATAAACACTATTTTTTTCATAGACTTCCCCTAAATTGTTATTTTTTACTACATTGTAACTTAAATGCTAGTAAAAAATAAAGTACGCCAGACTTTACTAGACTGGCGTACTTCCCAACTCAATTCTTAATAACTTCTTTCGTTAACCCCTTCGCCTTCTCCAAAGCGTTTTTGATTTGTTCAAACCCTGTCCCACCAGCACTATTACGACGCTTTACAGCCGCATATGGTGAAAGAACTTCATACAAATCTTCTTCAAATAAAGAGCTCATTTCTTGATATGTTTCAAGCGGGACATCTAATAAATAAATTCCTTTTTGTGTGCAATGTAGCACTAACTTCCCAACAATTTCATGAGCTTGACGGAATGGTAGTCCTTTGTTTGCTAAGTAGTCGGCAATTTCTGTTGCGTTGGAGAAATCTTGCGTCACAGCTTGCCCCATTTTTTCTTTGTTTACAGTCATCGTTTCAAGCATGCCCGCCATAATATGAAGGCATCCTTCTACTGTTTTGACTGTATCAAACATTCCTTCTTTATCTTCTTGTAAGTCTTTATTGTAAGCGAGTGGTAATCCTTTCATTACTGTAAGTAAACTGAATAAATTACCGTATACTCTGCCTGTTTTACCACGGATTAGTTCCGCCATATCCGGATTTTTCTTTTGCGGCATAATGCTGCTTCCTGTCGCGTATTGATCGCTCATTTCAATAAATTGAAACTCTTGGCTACTCCATAAAATAAGTTCTTCACAAAAGCGTGATAAGTGCATCATAAGCATAGATGAGTTACTTAAAAACTCCAGTATGAAATCACGATCACTTACTGCATCTAAACTATTTTCATAGATTCCATTAAACCCAAGAAGTTCCGCACTATATTCTCGGTCGATCGGGAATGTCGTCCCAGCTAGCGCTCCTGCTCCTAATGGGGAGATATTAATACGCTTTAATGAATCTTCATAACGATTCACATCACGCTCTAACATCCAAAAGTAAGCAAGAATATGATGAGCAAATGAAATCGGCTGGGCACGCTGCAAGTGCGTATAGCCCGGCATAATAGTTTCAATATTATTTTCTGCTTGGTGAACAAGAACAATTTGCAATTGTTTTGTAGCCTTTATAATATGTTCTACCTTTTCTTTTAAATACAAATGCATATCTGTCGCCACTTGATCGTTACGACTTCGGCCTGTATGAAGTTTCCCTCCTACTTCACCGATTTTTTCAATTAACATCTTTTCAATATTTAAATGAATATCTTCAGCTTCAATCGAAAAATGTAATTTATTTTGTTTCGCTTCTTCTAATAAATATTGAAGACCTATCTTTATTTTCTCTGCCTCTTCTTTCGTAACGATGCCTTGCTTTGCTAGCATCGTTACGTGTGCAATACTCCCTTTTATATCTTGATTTACTAATTGTTGATCGAAGGAGATGGATGCTCCAAACTCTTCAACCCACGCTTCCGCTTCTTCCGTAAAACGTCCGCCCCAAAGTTTGCTCACGCTTCCACCTTCTTTTGATTCACTTGGCTGTATACTTTCGTCGGTAAACCAAATAATGAAATAAATCCAACTGCTGCATCATGATTAAATTCATCTTGAGCAGTATATGTTGCTAATTTTTCATCGTATAAAGAGTATTCAGATTTACGTCCTTCTACAATCGCATGACCTTTAAATAATTTTACACGCACTGTACCTGTTACATTCTTTTGCGTTTCTTGTAAAAATGCATGAAGCGCTTGTTTTAAAGGAGAGAACCATAAACCGTTATAAATAAGTTCTGTTATTTTCTGTTCAATCACTGGTTTAAAATGTGCTACTTCTTTTACGTGTGTTAAATCTTCCAACTCTTTATGTGCAGTGATTAACGTCATTGCTGCTGGACATTCGTATACTTCACGAGATTTAATACCGACAAGACGATTTTCTACGTGATCGATACGTCCAACGCCATGTTTTCCAGCAAGTGCATTTAACGTTTTAATTAATTCTGCAAGTGAATATGCAGTACCATTCAAAGTCGTCGGTACACCTGCTTCAAATCCGATTTCTACAAACTCTGGTTTATTCGGTGTATCTTCTAATGCTAATGTCATCTCATATGCCTCTTCTGGTGGTGCTGCCCATGGATCTTCTAAAATTCCACATTCATTGCTGCGTCCCCATAAGTTTTGATCGATTGAAAACGGGCTATCTAAATGAATCGGAATTGGTACATCGTTTTCTTTTGCATATGCAATTTCTTCTTCACGTGACCACTTCCATTCACGTACAGGCGCAATCACTTCTAAGTAAGGATTTAATGCTTGGATAGAAACTTCAAAACGAACTTGGTCATTTCCCTTTCCTGTACATCCATGTGCAACTGCAGTTGCACCTTCTTGTTCTGCGATTTCTACTAATTTCTTCGCAATAAGCGGACGAGATAATGCAGAGACAAGAGGGTATTTCCCTTCGTATAATGTGTGTGCTTGCATCGCCATCAATGCATATTCATTCGCAAATTCTTCTTGGACATCCACCATATATGATTTAATTGCACCAACTGAAAGTGCCTTTTCTTTCACAAACCCTAAGTCTTTTCCTTCCCCTAAATCTAAACAAAGTGCGATAACATCATAATTCTTCTCTTGTAACCATTTAATTGCAACGGAAGTATCAAGACCTCCGGAATATGCTAATACAACTTTTTTCTTCTCCATTTTGCATCCCCCTAAAGAATAAATATTCATTTTCTTTTATATTAATTCAAACTTTAACACCTTTTACAAAATGTATCAAGAGTCATTTTCAAATTTTTTCAAACAATTTCGTCGAACTTCTTTCTGTTTTTCTGTACAATATAAGCAGGAAAACGGGGGTGAACTTATGGAAAAGTATTTCTTATACGATAATCATCTAGGAATTGAAATTCCGCATTTACAAGAAGATTGGGAAGATATCCCCGAAAAAATGCAGCATGCTATTTTACTAAAATGGGAACAAATTCGCGGGAAAATTCCTGATCGTATAAAAGAACTTGAGCACTATATTAATACAAAACAACATCATTTAAATAACGAAGAAGACTTCGAAGTTTCTTGTAAACTAAATTCAGAAATTGCCGATCTTGCTTCCATCATTAATGACCTTTGGCTTTGGTATCGACTCACTCAAAATGTATCTGAGGGGAAAGCACACCAATGAAAAAAGCATGCCCCTCAATTACTTTGGGTCATGCTTTTTTGTCGTAACATGATTTACAATATATCTCTTGTGCTGTTTTCGCCAAACACACATCAAATGGACCAACTAATATACTTCTTTCTTTCGGCAACTTTACAAAAGCAACAAGTTCTTCTTCATATTGAATTTTTTTCTGACATGAAACGCATATTAATTCTTTTCTTTTGAACATGTCTTTTAGCATATCTTCACTCTCCCCTTCATCTATCTATATTAATATACTCTCATAATAGTTAAGAGTTGTAAAAAAATGACACATTTCGAATCGAATGATTCATATACTATGTACAAAAGGAGGTCTAAAGCTTATGCGTGCTTTCGTTATTATCGCTTTAACTTTTTTAAGTGTAATTAGTTGGGATGCGTTTTTTAAAGATAAAAGTGATGAAAAGAACACAACGGAATAAAACCCTTTTTTTCTTGCTTATTGGACAAACCGTTACAAACTGTCCAATCCTCTGAAATAACTTAGGCTTTGCTACAAAAATATTTAAACATAACATTTTTTGTAGATTCCCTCCGTTTATTGTCGGTTTCCATCCGCATACATTTTTTAAAAGTATGATATAATAGTATAAATCTTGAAGGAAGGGATTTTGATATCATGATCGCTCGAAGGAGCATGTGGCATCGTATTGACGAATCATACACGTAGCGTATTTTTCAGCTCAGATACTTTAGTCTAGCGAAAAAAATACGAGAGTGGGGAAATTATGATTGCCCGAAGGATAATTTGGCAAAAAAAAGACTCTTCTTACACATAGCGTTTTGTTTAGGACTTAATTGTTACTAACTAAACAAAACAAAGAAGAGCAGGATTGCTAAATGACGAATCCTACTCCACGTTTTGTTTAGTCGTTTTAAGACTTAAACTAAAACGAAGGTAGGGAGAATTGATGGACGAGAGGATTATTCGTTATTTCTTCAGCGACATATAGCGTAGTTAGTTTTTTCGTAAACTAACTGAAAGCTACATGTGAGCTCGTAGTTAGTTTACAACACAAAAAGGACTACTAACTACGGAAAGAAGGAATAACGATGAGGAACATCCAAAGTCGGCAAATTATTAAAGAAATTTTTATGGTTTTAATCGGTTCATTTATTTTAGCAGCAGCGCTATATCACATTCACTTCCAAAACCACTTAACAGAAGGTGGCTTTGTAGGAATTGCACTATTCATTCAAAACTTTTATGATATTTCACCATCTATTTCAACTGTATTAATGGATATCCCAATTATTTTACTGTGTGCTTCATTTTTGGGTAGAAAAATGGTTGGCTATTCATTCTTAGGTTCTATTTCATTCGGATTATTTTATTCCTTAATGGAAAATTATTCTCCATTTACGGTAGATTTATCAAATAATTTATTTATAGCTGCAATAGTTGGCGGTGCGTTAGCTGGTATTGGACTCGGTTTTATATTGCGATTTGGCGGTGCAACCGGTGGAGACGATATTTTAACAATTGTATTAAGTAAACGAACTCGTTTTACAATTGGGCAAATTTTCTTCGTCTTTGACGCGATTGTTCTTGCGCTTTCATTATATTATTTAAATTGGACAGAAATTGCTTTTACTATTCTTTCGATTGCCGTACAGGCAAAAACATTGGATTTAATTTATTATCCAAAAACAGAAAAAACAGCAGAAAAGCAGCCAGTATCTGTTCCAATGTCCAAAAAACATGCAACAAATTAAAAAAGCGAAAGGCTTCGGCCTCTCGCTTTTTTTATGCTCTTTTTTCTTTCTCGACTATATGGCGCACTTGATAAAATCTATTTGCAAATTCAGTAACGTTTCTTGTTAAACGATAGTTCACTGTAGATCCAATTGCCATTCCAATTACCGGAATACCTTGGAATAATTTACGACGAAGAGCATAAATCGAAAATGTCTTCAAAATTTGTTTTAACACAACTTCAGTAGAAGCTGTTTGCAACACTGCTTCGTCTCCTTCATAAAAGAACGAATCTTCTTGCTCCAGCTCTTGCAATAAATTGTACCATGCGTATTGCTGAAGTCTTCCTGGTAGTAATGACGCATGAAACACCTTTAACGCAAGCATCATTTCATAAGGCTTGTTCACATCATGCCCAAATGATGTTGCAATAAGTTGGACTGCCTTCACATTTAACGCGATCATAACCGGAAAATCTGCCGTTAATAATAATAAACCTCCAGCACCTGTCGCCCCGCCTTGCACAAACGAATATAGACGATGACGTGCTGTTTGCTGCTCTGCTATGTATGTTAACTGATCAATAGATAATGCTTTCAAATCTTCAAGCTGTTCAATCGATTCATCAAATAATCTCGATGTTCCTAAAATCCGATTACGTGCATCTAACTGTGCTTGTGAACTTTGAATAAATGCATGCAAATGAAAGAGCCATCCATCTGCTTTCGTGAAGAATTCTTTTCGCTTTTTCTCAGGTAATTTCGCAACTGTAGTATGTAACCATTTATCAAACACTTTTTGAAAATCGGTCGCTTCTTGCTCAACTAATTGCGCTTCCCATTCTTTTATATTGTCTAAAATGGCTTGTTCTCGCTTCGATCGCATCGTAACAACCACCTCGTTCGATTTTTTTCTATTGTAACATATTTCTGCTTATTCTTTACAAATATGCTTGTATATCTCTTTTTATATACCCTTTATGAGTGACATAAAATAATAGCAAAAAGGATGAGATGCTTCACATGAATCTATCCAATCTAAAACAAAATTATAACGCAGAATTCAGCTTAGGAAAAAACTGCTGGCCTACTTGGGCATTATATCAATTAGAATTATCACCATTTTTTGGCGTTATTGATTTTATGCTAAGTCCTTCATTAGCGAAAGTAAATTTATTATTCCAAAATCGATTTGACCGCTTTTTAAATTAAGAAAATTTATCCTTCATCTCATTTTGGGATGATGATGCAAAATTAAGATGAAGGGGCAACCTTTATGAAATTGACTCCTGTCATGACTTTAAAACAGATGTAAACACACCAACTACTTGGCCTTCTTATACAGAAATTAAGTTAAACTACGAACATCGAACTAATCGTTTTCTAACTACAATTGAAACGGCAGAATCCATATTATTTATTCGAACTGGAGGAACATACGAAGAAGCATGTTCCCTAGAACAAATTTCATCTCAAATAATTACACATACATTCTCTGTCCTGTTACTAATTCCTGCCGATATACCAACTATCACTCAAGAAGATTGGGGATTACAACATACTTGCGTTATGAAATGCCCGATTATGGATGTATACCAATACAATGAAGCATTTTGGAAAGACTTATTTGATGGAATTACAGTTAGACCGCACACTTAAATACAGAATACTTTTATCACACCATACATTATAATCTTCCTTATACAAAACAAATAAGGAGTGATTCTATTATGTATCCACGTGCAAAAGCTTTCGGTCTTGCTGTACATCAAGATCGCCTTCTCGTACAAGAATATTATACAGAAGGCGAAACATATTATCGTCCTCTTGGCGGTTCCATTGAACTTGGTGAAAAATCAGCACATACTGTTATTCGGGAGTTTAAAGAAGAGCTTCATACGGAGATAGAAATCACCAATTATTTAGGTTGCTTAGAAAATGTCTTTCATCTAGATGGGGGCATTGGTCATGAAATCATTCAACTATATTCTTTGCGTTTATTAGACACCTCACTATATGAAATGGAAATATTAAATATACAAGATGAGCAAGCAGTAACGTATGCGAAATGGATTCCTATTAAGGCATTCATTCAGAAAGAAAAAATATTATATCCGGATGGTGTTTTAAAATACATCCAAAAGAAAAAAGACGAAATCCTATAGGATCTCGTCTTTCTTTTTATATATTAACCAATATCTCCAAGACGTAGTACGTCACGAGCAATCATAACTTCTTCGTCAGTTGGAATTACGATAATTTTTACTGGAGAGTGTGGGAAGCTGATGAATGCTTCTTCACCGAATACGTTATTACGTTTTACATCGAAGTATACGCCCATGTACTCAAGGCCTTCTAATACGCGCTCACGAATAATCGCACTGTTTTCACCTACACCAGCTGTAAAGATGATTGCGTCTACACCTTTCATACGAGCTGTGTAAGAACCGATGTATTTGTGGATACGGCTTACGAATACATCAAGTGCTACTTTCGCACGGTGGTCGCCTTCTTCTTCTTTCGCAATGATGTCACGTAGGTCACTAGAGTAACCAGTAAGACCTAACATACCACTCTTCTTGTTTAATACGTTAACTACTTCTTCTACTGTTTGGCCTGTTTTTTCCATGATGTATGGAATTAACGCAGGGTCAAGGTTACCAGAACGTGTACCCATTGTTACACCAGCAAGTGGAGTGAAGCCCATAGAAGTATCGATAGATTTACCGCCTTCTACTGCTGCGATACTTGCACCGTTACCTAAGTGACAAGAAAGTAAGCTTAAGCTTTCAATTGGACGACCTAATAATTCAGCCGCACGCTCAGTTACATATTTATGAGAAGTTCCGTGGAAACCGTATTTACGGATGCCGAATTTTTCATAGTACTCATATGGTAAGCTGTATAGGAATGCAGATTCCGGCATTGTTTGGTGGAATGCTGTATCGAATACTGCTACTGCTGGTACGTTTGGTAATACTTCTCGGAATGCTTTAATACCAACAACGTTTGCTGGGTTATGAAGTGGTGCTAAATCGCTTAATTCTTCGATATCAGCTAATACTTCATCAGTAATTAAAACAGAGTCAGCAAATTTTTCGCCGCCGTGAACAACACGGTGACCGATACCGCCAATCTCATCTAGAGATTTAACGATTCCGTTTTCAGTTAATTTTTTAAGAAGCATATTAACTGCTACTGCGTGATCTGGGATGTTTGTAATTTCTTTTTGTTTTTCGCCATCTACAGTAATAGTGAAGATACTATCTTCTAAACCGATACGTTCTACTAAACCTTTTGTTAATACTGTTTCACTTGGCATTTCAAATAATTGGAATTTTAAGGAAGAGCTTCCTGCGTTAATCGCGATGATTTTTGACATCTAGTCTTTCGCCCCTTTTTCTCTTGGTAGTTGTGTGGATGTTTCCACAAACCGCTCGATTTTATCTAATCAAATTTACTAAATATGAAAACGTTTCATCATTAGCAAATTTTATACTCACGATTTTAATTTAAACATCGTCCGACATATATTTCAAGTGAAAAAATTGTAACACCAAGAAAAAATATATATTACAGATTTCAAAAAAATTCAGTTAAATCTAGTATATATTTAAAAATATGACATATTATATAAAACTGTACTACATGAATCACTAACTCTGTTACATATACCCAGCTTTATTTATGTGTTGCAAACCAAGTATTTAATTGATCCATAATGTTCTCCATCGCCTTCATGTTAGAGAATTTAGGCAACTCCACTAATAACGCCTGTTTTGGCATTGTTACATTAGAGCCTTTCTTTTGGAGAACAAATATACTTTTTGCATTTTTCTCGTTTTTAAACATGGAAACAGGAAGCTGTAATAACCCTTGAATAAAGCATGTTTCTTTAATAAATGCATGTAATTTTGGTGCCTGATCACTTTCAAAAATGAAGTTTGGTACTAAGAAGAATAAGTACCCGCCCTCTTTCGTATGTTTCACACTTTGTTCAATAAATAAGTGATGAGCATACGACATTCCTTCATCTGCTTTTAATTTATATTCACTGGCACCGATTTCGTTTGGATAGTAACCAATCGGTAAGTCTGAAACGACTGCATCAACTGGATCGATATAAAGTGGTGCTAGTCCATCTTGATGGAAGAATTCGATTGCATGCTTCTGTAAATTTGCATTTACTAAAGCAAGTTTAATTAGCACTTCATCCACTTCTACACCAAATCCACTCATTGTTAGTCCTTCTTTGGCGCTATTAAACACTGTAGTCATTAAATTTCCTGTTCCAATTGCAGGATCTAAAACTGTAATTTCGTTTTGACCTTGCATAAATTTATGGAATAAGTAACTCATGAACATCCCAACTGCATCAGGCGTCATTTCATGATTCGCTTGTACGCCTTCTTTCATTCCTTTTAAGATGGCTAACTGAAATGCTTTACGAATTTCTTCACCTTTATATGTTTCTTCATTAAACGTACTATATTCACGATTCAGCCTTTCAATTGCTGATTCGGATAATTCCTCTTGTAAAATCGCTCCCTCAAACAAGTTATCACCTGTTTCTACAAGCGCCTCTAAATATGTCACATCTAATTCTTTACGTAAAACTACCGCAGAAGAATCAAAAATAGAAAATAATGTTTCCACTGTCTGACTCACGTACATTCCTCCTTCTCTCTTTTACACATAACTTATATCATACCACAAAGTGATTTTTTCCAAAAAGAAAAAGCGACCTCCTGTAAAGAGCTCCCTCTCAAGTTATATATGATATAACGTTTTTTCTCATATATCGGCACCGTTACGTAGCGATATATGAGAAAAAACGACCTCTTTATAAGAGGTCATTTCCTTCACATTACTTTGCAGATTTAGCTGCTTCTAATGCTGCTTCATAGTTTGGATGGCTTGTACCTTCGCCTACGTATTCTACGTAAACTACTTTGTCATTGCTATCTACTACGAATACTGCACGAGCAAGTAAACGAAGTTCTTTCATTACTAAGCCGTAAGCTTCACCGAATGAAAGGTCACGGTGGTCAGAAAGTGTTACAACATTTTCTAAACCGTTTGCTGCACACCAGCGTTTTTGAGCGAATGGTAAATCAGCGCTAATTGTTAATACTTTTGCGTTTTCAATACCTGCTGCATCTTGGTTAAAACGACGTGTTTGTGCATCACACACACCTGTGTCGATTGAAGGTACAACACTAATTAATTTTACTTCGCCTTTGTATGTTTCTAAACTTACTGGAGATAAGTCGTTTGCTAATACTTGGAAGTTTGGCGCTTGATCGCCAACTTTAACTTCTGTTCCAACTAAAGTCATTGGATTACCTTTAAAAGTTACGTTTGCCACTTGAAAATCCTCCCTTATTTAAACAAAATATGTACAATGTAAATGATAGTTTGTCCCTATCGATAATGCAAATAAAATCGCTTTATTTACAAAAAAATAAAAGAAGCTAACCTATTGATTAGCTTCTTTATTCGTTAAATTTGAAATTCAGGATCATCTTCTTTTCGTTTATCCATCATTTCTTTCACTTTATCAACAGCTTGTGGCGCTAATTCAATTATTTTATCGATGACGTGTGTTTGTTTATCTAAGTGCAATACTTTCACACCATCTCCATTTATAACAAGAAAGGCAACAGGATTAATAGAAACTCCTCCACCACTTCCCCCGCCAAATGGATGACGGCCTGAATGTTCTACTCTACCAAATTCACTTCCACCAGCAGCAAATCCGAAACTTACTTTCGAAACAGTAAGAATTACACTTCCATCTGCCGCTTTAATTGGGTCACCAACAATTGTATTTACATCAGTCATTTGTTTTAAATGCTGCATTGCTGTTGTCATTAAACCTTGAATTGGATGGTCCATTCTATATCCCCCCTATGCTTGAACAGATTTTTCTGTCATACCAGATTTTTGCTGCCTCATAAATATGAGCAATTTCATCGCTGTTTTTATAGTGCGGAATATACGAAAAGATGCTGTTAACTCGCATCTTGATGCAAATCCCTTCCCTTGAAAAACAGGAGTAATTTCAAATTCTGGTACATCGACAATATGCATATATTGTCCGACAACTCCAGCAGCCATACCTTTTGTCCCCCATGCATATCCAGTGACAATTCCAGTACTAGCTGCGTCGCCTGCTCCAATTTGCGTATGCCATTTCCAACCATTGATTTTCACTCGTTTGAGAAAATCTTTAACGATAGTATGAACTTTTTGAAGCCTTTTTATCAGTTCCCCAATACTGTCAAGTTGCGCCATAATTTTATTATCTAGTCCGCCGTCCTCTTCAGCTTTTTCGATTTTCTGTCCTGTCTTTTTCTGCTGTTTTTCAATTCTTTCCAACACATCAAATGTATATCGAATCATCCATATTTTCACTTGAAATAAACATTGCTTTTCCATTTCTGAATATAAAAATGTCACCTTAAGCGATATTTTCGACAATAGTATAAGCAAAATAAAAAGGAGAAGAATTATTATTCCAATTACGAGCCACTTCATACGTATCATCCTTTCACTCCATACCCATTATCGACAAGTTTATTCATCGTTAAACAGAGTTTTATAAGATTGAATATAAAAATTTTTCTAAAAATAAAAAGGTATTTTGACAATTTATATCGAAATATATTATTTGAACATATCATCAGGGAACGGACTCTAATGATATGCAGCACGAAAAACAGAAAATTTAACTGCAGTGGAGGGATACATAATGGCAGATCGTCGCAATTTATTTTTCTTTTATGGTGATGACAAAGCAACGCTCGTTGAAAAAATGAAACCAATCTATCGTATTTTAGAAGAGAATGGATTTACCATATTAGATCATCCAAAAAATGCAAACGCTATCGTCAGTGTTGGAGATGATGCAACCTTCTTACAAGCCGTTCGTAAAACTGGTTTTAGAGAAGATTGCTTATACGCAGGGATTTCTACGAAAGATGAAACTTCGTTCTACTGCGATTTTCACATTGATCACATTGATACAGCCCTTCAAGAAATTACAAAAAATGAAATTGAAGTGCGCAAATATCCAACAATTCAGGTAGATGTAGATCATGGTACATCTTTCTATTGTTTAAATGAGTTCTCATTACGTTCTAGCATTATTAAAACATTCGTTGTAGATGTTCACGTTGATGATTTATACTTCGAAACATTTAGAGGGGACGGTTTAGTAGTTTCTACCCCAACAGGAAGTACAGCTTACAATAAATCATTGCATGGTGCAGTTGTTGACCCACTTATTCCATGTTTCCAAGTAAGCGAACTAGCATCTTTAAACAACAACACTTACCGTACGCTCGGTTCACCGTTCATTTTAAATCACGAACGTATATTAACTTTAAAACTAAGACCAGACGGTAACGATTATCCTGTTATCGGCATGGATAACGAAGCGCTTAGCATTAAACAAGTGGAAAAAGCTGTTGTACGCTTAAGCGATAAACAAATTAAAACAGTTAAATTAAAAAACAACTCTTTCTGGGAAAAAGTACAAAGAACGTTTTTATAGAATTAAAATAACCGCAGAATTATGGAATTCCATAATTCTGCGGTTGTTTATTTCTCTAACTATTAGTTGCTATTTTTGTCGGTAAGTCGATATATTTCAATAATCGCTCATATATTTTTACATACCTTTTCTATAGACAACTTGGCCATCTATTACGGTCATTTCTGCTTGTACTTCTTTCATTTCTTCTGCCTCAATTTCAAAAATATTACGGTCTAATATCGTAAAGTCTGCTTCATATCCTTTTATAATTTGCCCTCGCTTCGCTTCTTTTCCGATTGCATAGGCACTTCCTGTTGTAAATAGAGAAACAGCCTCATATACCGTTAATCTTTCCTCAGGCATATAGCATACATCGTCAATAAAACTTCTACGTGTAACAGCGCTATATATGCCTAAAAATGGATTCACTTGTTCAATTGGTGCGTCAGACCCACCGTTGCAGCGTAATCCTGCTTCCAGTAACGTCTTCCAAGCGTATGCATAACGAAGACGACGCTCGCCTAGTTTTTCAATGACTGACGGGAAATCTGAGGAAAGAAAGACCGGCTGTATATCGATAATAGCCGACAAGTTTTTCATTCTTTCAATCAACTCTTCACGAGCAAGCTGACAATGAATAATACGGTCACGTAACCCTTTTGCTGGTGGATATAATTCGAGTGCATTAATGACATATTCAAGCGATAAGTCACCGATAGTATGAATCGCAACTGGCATATGTAAGTCTCGTGCTTTCTTCACTAATTCTGCAAGTTCTTCACGTGAGAAAATTGCAACCCCATTCGTTTCCTTCGCATCTTCATACGGTTCACTTAATAATGCTGTTCTTCCGCCAAAAGAACCGTCAGAAAAAATTTTCATTGCCCCAAATTCAATATAATGTTCATTTTCATATTCTTTTCGTTCTTGTGCTACTTCATGATGAACGAGCAAATGTGCTTTAAATGGCATTTCTTTTATAACGTGAGAAAACGCATTATGCGTTTTTCTAAAGCCACCATAGTAATTTAAATCTTCCGTATGCCCGCCAACAAGTCCATATTGCCAACAATCTTTAATCGCTGTTTGCAGAGCTCTTTGTAAATAAGCTTCATCAATTTCTGGCTGAACGTGTTTAATTAATTCTTGCCCTTGTTCATATAAAAGTCCTGTTAACTTATTTGATGAATCCCTGCCAATTTTCCCGCCTTTTGGATTTTGCGTCGCTTCTGTTATGTTCGCTTCTTGCAATATGTATGAATTCACCCATGTAACGTGACGACAAACTCGCTTTAATAAAATGGGATGTTCTTTCGAAATTTCATCTAAATCACGCGCATGAACATCTTTCGTATCTGTAAAGTTATTTTCATTCCATCCTTCTCCAATAACCCAAGATCCCTTTGGTGCTTCTTCCACTCGCTTCTGAACAAGAGTAAGCATTTCACCATAAGATGTACAATTTGATAAATCTAGACGGAGTAATCTCTCCCCATGCCCAATAAGATGCATATGGCTATCAACGAGACCCGGAATCATTGTTTTTCCTTTTAGGTCCTGCAACTTAACGTTTGAATATCTACTTTCTAATTCTTCCTTACTCCCAGCATCAACGATTATGCCATTTTCAACATAAATAGCTTCTACTTTTTCATTCTTTTCTCGCATTGTGTAAATGGTGCCGCCATACCAAATTTCTCTCATATATCCCATCTCCTTTATTTTATTGTATAAAAAAAAGCACCATTTCAAAACATGGTGCTTTTCTAAAAATTACTTTTGTTCAGTAGTAGACGTTGTAACTTGCCATTCAATATTAAATTTATCTTTTACTTGTCCGTATGCTGGGCTCCAGAATGTTTCTTGAAGTGGCATGATAACCTCTCCACCTTCTTGTAACTTATCGAATACTTCTTTTGCTTTTTCTGCATTACTAATTTGAATTGCGATTGTTACTTGAGATCCGATTGCATGCCCTTGACCTGGGAATGTATCAGAAATCATAAGATCCGTATTACCAACTTTTAAAGTAGCGTGTAAAACGCGCTCTTTCGCTTCAGCTGGAATCGGGTATTCTGGATTTTCAGGCATGTCACCAAAAGTTTGCATGACTTCTACTTTTGCATCTAAAACCTCTTTATAAAACTGTACAGCTTCTTGCCCACTACCATCTAAAACTAAGTACGGATTAATACCTAAAATCATACGGACACCTCTTTTTTAAGTTTATAAAATCGAACTTGTGTTCGTTTTTATATTATCATTGTTTTGCATTTCATTCAACTATTTACTTCACTGTTTTCAAAATTATTTTGACGGAATCTCCATCTCTTGTTTTCTAAGTTCAATACGGCGAATTTTTCCAGAAATCGTTTTTGGTAGTTCATCTACAAATTCAATTTTGCGAGGGTATTTATATGGTGCAGTGAGTTCTTTGACGTGTTGTTGGAGTGTTGGAATTAATGTTTCTTCGTTCTTTTCTATATTCTCTCTTAATACGATAAATGCCTTCACGACACTTCCGCGAATTTCATCAGGACTTGCGACAACCGCACATTCTCTTACGTAAGGATGTTTTACAAGCGCATCCTCTACTTCAAACGGCCCGATTGTATAACCAGAGCTAATAATGATATCATCACCACGCCCTTCAAACCAGAAGTAGCCATCTTCATCTTTCTTCGCTTTATCACCTGTAATATAATAATCACCGCGGAATTGCATCGCTGTACGCTCATCGTCTTTATAATATTGTTTAAAGAGTGCCGGCGTTTCAATGTGAACTGCAATATCACCAACTTCGCCTACTTTAACTGGAATACCTTCCTCATTTACGATATCGACGTGGTTACCTGGCGTTGGTTTCCCCATTGATCCTGGTCTAATATCCATCCCTTTCATTACACCAACAAGTAGTGTATTTTCCGTTTGCCCATAGCCGTCTCTTACTGTAATATCAAAGTGCTTTTGGAACGTTCCAATAACTTCTCTATTTAACGGCTCACCTGCGGATACAGCGCTATGTAACGCCTCTAAATTGTACTGGCTTAAATCTTCTACCTTTGCCATTAATCTATACTCAGTCGGTGTACAACAAAGCACATTCACCTTATTATCGTCTAATAAATTTAAATACGTTTTCGGTTCAAACTTGCCGTTGTACACAAATCCTGTTGCCCCTGAACCGAGAGTTGCTAAAAACGGGCTCCAAATCCACTTTTGCCACCCTGGACTAGCCGTTGCCCATACAACATCATTCTCTTCAATTCCGAGCCAATTCGGGGCGCTTGTACGTAAATGAGCGTATGCCCACGCGTGAGTATGAACGACACCTTTCGGGTTTCCTGTCGTCCCTGACGTGTAAGATAAAAAGACCATATCTTCTTTATCTGTTTTCGCCATTTCTAACATGTCACTTTCTGTTTCTAATGCTGTTTTTAAATTGATCCATCCGTCTACTGACTGCTCGCTCAGGACGAATTTTTGAAGAGATTCCATTGCTTCTATATCATCAAACTGTCCAATGTACGGCTCATAGCTTACTATCGCTTTTACTTCGCCATGTCCAATTCGATATTCGATATCTTTTTTACGCAACATTTCCGAACTTGGAATTACGACAAATCCTGCTTTAATCGCAGCGATATACGTCATGTACGCTTCAATTAAACGCGGCATCATAATAAGGAGCTTGTCCCCTTTTTGTAAGCCACTTTTTATAAAAGCGTTTCCAATTTTATTTGCACCTTGCATTAATTCAAAATATGTAACTTCTCGTCTATTCCCTTTATCATCTTGCCAAATTAAAGCAAGCTTCTCTTTATCGTCTGTATATTTCTCTATTTCTGAAACTAAATTATAAGATGGTGGTGCCAACAATTCCTCTCTCTTCATAAACATCCTCCTTTTTCTTTATGCCTCCCTTATATAATAAAGAATTTTCAGTAAATTTTGAACCCTCTTCTTTTGACAATTTTTTTATGCTTTTGTCGAAATGAATTTATACTAATATGAACAACAAAAAGAAAGAGCGAGAGAACCCGCTCTTTCTAAGCCATCATATGGGATTATTTTTGGTAACCGCCTAATTGTTGCTCAGCTAGTGAAACTAGACGTTTAGTGATTTCACCACCAACAGAACCGTTAGCGCGAGCTGTTGCATCAGCTCCAAGTTGAACACCAAACTCTTGAGCGATTTCGTATTTCATTTGGTCTAATGCTGATTCAGCACCAGGAACCGCTAATTTATTTGTGCTACGTGACATGTTGTATCACCTCCTTGTGAGTATAGAGTGTGATAAACAACATGACTTCATACACGTTTTAGATATGGTAATTTATGGTTTTAGAAAAGTTCTTCAAATTTTTCTTCTTCCGCCACTACTTCAACCGTTTGTAATACCATTGTTTCTTTGTTCGCTACAGCTTCTTCGATTAACGGTGTGAAATCGTATTTCGCTTCAAATCGATTTGCTTTTTCACGCTTCGGCTTCGTCGCCGGGCTAGCTGGTGTGAATACTGTACAGCAATCTTCGTATGGACGAATTGAAATATCATACGTGCCGATTTCTTCAGCAATTTTAATAATTTCTAATTTATCCATCGTAATAAGCGGACGAATAACTGGGTAGTTTGTTACTTCGTTAATCGTATGCATGCTATCTAATGTTTGGCTTGCTACTTGTCCAAGACTTTCACCAGTCGTAATTGCAAGTGCGTTACGCTCCTCAGCAATCTGCTCTGTAATACGCATCATCATACGGCGCATAACCGTCATTGAATAGCTAGATGGGATTTCTTTATTAATCGTTTTTTGCACTTCTGTAAACGGAACAAGGTGCAGCGTTACACGTTTACAGTATTTCGTTAACCCTTGTGCTAAATCGATTACTTTTTGTTTTGCACGCTCACTTGTGAAAGGTGGGCTATGGAAGTGAACTGCTTCCACAGATACGCCGCGTTTCATCGTTAAGTACGCTGCTACCGGGCTATCAATACCACCAGAAAGAAGTACCATTACTTTTCCACCAACGCCAACTGGTAAACCGCCAGCTCCCATGTGCTCACCACACATAATATAACTATAACCACTGCGAATTTCTATACGTACATTCACATCTGGATTATGAACATCTACTGTTATATCCTCTGTATTTTCTAAAATGTGCCCACCGATTTCTGGAAGTAACTCCATCGTCTTCATTGGGAAGCGCTTATCAGAACGATGCACTGTAATTTTAAATGTTTTCACATCATCTTTTACTTGTAAGAAAGCTGCTAATGCACCTTTTTTAATGTCTTCTAATTCTGATGGTACTTTCATCGCTAAGTTAAACTTATGAATACCAAATACGTCTTTCAACCTTTCAGAGATTGCCTCATGATCTTCACCGTTTAACTGGATGTACATACGGTCATGCGTTGCATCAATTTTAATGTTTGGGAACTTTTTCAGTTTGAACTTCACGTTATCTTTTAATGTGCTTACAAATTTAGAACGGTTCTTACCTTTTGTCGTCATTTCTCCGTAACGCACTAAAATATATTCATATGTCATCATATTTCTTTACCTCATCACTTCATATAATTTTGGCATTGTCTCTTTTACAATACCTTCAAATTGTTTTACTTCTTCCATCGTGTTATCTGGTGCCAAACTAATACGAATAGCGCTTGCAGCTGCTGCATGCGGCACTCCCATCGACACTAACACTCTGCTTACTTCATTTGCTTTTGAAGAACAAGCTGATTTCGTTGACACATATACACCGTGTTCTTCTAAAGCATGAACGACTACTTCTGGTTTTAAACCAACAAATGATACATTTAAAATGTGCGGTGCTGCATATGCAAGCGATGTATTAATCGTCACATCTTCCATCTCTTTAAAGAAGCTGACAAGCTCCGCTTGTAAACCTTGCAAATGAGCTACCTTTTCTTTCACTTGTTCCATTGTCATGCGAAGTGCTTTCACCATCGCTACAATGCCAGGTAAATTCTCTGTACCAGAGCGATACTTAAGCTCTTGTTGACCACCTGATAAAATCGGATCTAATCTTACGCCATCACGTATATAAAGAAGACCCGTTCCTTTTACACTGTGGAATTTATGTCCAGATATTGAGCAAAGATCAATATGAGAAGCATATAAATCAAGCGGTACTTTTCCTATCCCTTGTACATGATCTACATGGAATCTTATTTTCGGATGATTCGATAATAACGTTCCAATTTCAGCAACGGGCTGAATTGCTCCAGTTTCGTTGTTCACATGAATAATTGATACAAGAATCGTATCTTCACGAAGTGCTCGTTTTACATTCTCTACCGATACAACACCATGCTCGTTAACCGGTAAATATGTTACATCAAATCCGAGTTCTTCTAATTGCTTATATGCCTCAAACACAGACGCGTGTTCAATATTTGTTGTAATGATATGTTTGCCGCGCGAACGATTCCTCATCGCTATCCCTTTAATCGCAAGGTTGTTCCCTTCCGTTCCACCTGATGTGAAAATAATTTCAGAAGGTTTAACGTGAAGAAGCTGCGCTGCAATCGTTCTTGATTGTGTTAATAGACGCTCTGCCTCTCCTCCAAGCGAATGAATAGAAGAAGGATTACCAAAATATTTCCCAGCAACCGTCACGTACGATTGAAGAGCTTCTGGATATGGCTTCGTCGTCGCACTATTATCAAAATAGATCATCGTTCTTCCCCTTTCAGCGCTATCACATCATATAATCATATCATAAATACGTGTCATTACGCTAAGACTACGCAAAGGTTCCGTTTTATCCCGATTAGTGAATAATAATAATTAGTGAGATACCCCCACTGATTACAGTTTCACTTTACCCCGCATTAACGGGCAGTAAGACTCTCACCTCAAAGTTCAACTAGAGCAAAGAAGTTAGGTAGGAGATCAACTGCCCGTAAATGCCCGATTGGTTCAACTAGTAATCAGTGGAGGATGAATCCCCCCCACTGATTACAGTTTCACTTTATTTTGAAACGAATAACCTTACTGTATTCCGCTATTCATTATAGCAACATCGTCTGCAAAATTACACAAAAAAACAAACCCTTTTATGAAAGGGTTTGTTCATTGTCTACATATTCAGCTATTTTTTGAACAACACCAGGTTCAAGTTGCTCTAGTACAGAAGCTGCTTGTTCTAAAGCTGCATCGTATTGATATTCACGGAATAATTTCTCCGCATAATTTAAGCTTTCTGCAAGGCTTTCATCATGACTGCGGTAACGGTTACCGTATTGAATTAATTTTTCAACTAAATACGCTTGTCCAATTAACTCTTCTGTCATTTCAGCTACACCGTTCACAGTTGTGTATGCTTCTTCTAAACTGCTATTTACAGCGTTCATATTTAACGGCTTCACTTCTAATTGTTCATATACAGCTTGCATTGCCATTTGCCCTCTTTTTAAATCTTCCATAATACTCTCTGGAAGACCTGGCAAATTCGACTTTTGCATAAAGCGTTTCGTTTCGAAAATAGTATTTCGCATTTCTTGTAACTTCTCACGCGCTTCAAATTCTTCTTTACGCATCGTTTGCAGCATCTCTTTATATTCTGCATGAAGTACTTTTAACGTTTCACATTGCTCATAAACCTCTTCTAGTTCCTCACGAATAATAGAGAAGGCAATATCTTGTTCAGCAACGCGTAATTGTAGCATTTCAAAACGTTTCGTTAAAATGTGCATTTGCTTTTCAATTACTTTTTGAGATTCAATATCCTTATCTTGCAATTGATAGCTTTGTTTCACAAGTTGTGTTTCTGTTTTCGTTTCAATCGTTTCGATACGTATTTCTTCTAAGTCTTCATAAACAGAAAGTGTTTTTTGCTCCACATAATGTCTCGCATGCACCTCTTGCTCAAGTTGATCATAGAAACCATCTAAACGAGTTTTTAAGTCTTCCACTTTTTCAGCCGCTTCTGTTATATGAAGCTCCTGTATATCCATTAAACATGTGTTTAGTTGTGTCGTCATATCACGAACTTCTTTAGGGATTTCCAAATACTCTAATACATAACCTTGTCTTACCATATCATTATGACCCTGTAATAAATCTTCCAGTTGAACTGGTAGCGTCGCTTGACATTCTACTAATAAATCTGGAATTTGGTGAATAATGATTTCTAAACTTGCTAAACCTTCTTCTAAACTAATAACAATTTCTCTCGCTTTTAAGTAGTCACCATTATCTGTTGCTTCTTCAAAGCTTTTAAATTTATTAGATTCAGCGTCTAGCATCTCTTCGATTTTCTGCTCTGCTGCTCCATACATATGTCTATGAGCAAGAACACTCTTTTTCATACTACGATATGTATCACGTAATCCTTCAATTTCCGAGCTATTTTTCTCATGGCTTTCTAACAATTGCTGTAATTCATTTAAAACACCTGTAATACGATTATCAGCGTCATCTAAACCACTTATGGATTCGTTCATCGCATGCTTTGCTTTTCGGAAGGAGAATTGCGAGGCGAATTTTCGCGCTTGCGCTAAATCTTTGTCCGCTTTCGGAAGGGTTGTTGATACAATTTCATCCCATTCTTCACGCCATTTACCAAACAGTTCTTCTGTTTGACCCGTCATGTTTAAATCTTTTACCCGTTTTAGTTCATCTGCCACAGGTTTATCTTTTATCTCTTGTTTCCACTGCTCCAGTGCTTCAATATCTTTATATGAACGATTTCTTATCACAAGCTCTATCATGAGCAGCACTAGAATAGAGCTTACTACAATGATAACGATCGTCAGGATAGAATCCATGCAAAAAAGCCTCCTAGTTATATCTCTTTTTTTGTCCGTTCCGTTTATGAAATGGAAGGCATTATGTATAAAAAGGGAATTCCCCTATATTTAACAACTAACAATGTACTAATCATACCATGTAATGGCTTGTTTTTGACCTAGTTTTTTTTAAAATTTCATGTTTCTTTCAATGCGATTGTAATCTTTCTCAATATTCCGCCTACCTCAATACCTATCCTCAAATGATTGTAATAACAAACAATCTTTCGTATGAGATACGAAATAAATTTTCCGCATGAGTGGTGGTTCAACAGAAATTACATGTACATTTCCCTGCCTTACAGACTGCTCTACTGCCCTTTCTGGAAGTAACGTGATACCAAGTCCGGCTTTTACCATTGTAAGCATCGGTTGTGCGTAAGATGTTTCCACAGCTATAGTTGGCTTTACACCTATCTCATGAAACATGTTCATAATCATTTTCCTTACATCGCATATTTCTGGATATACAATTAATTTTTCATTTTGCAGCTCTTCTATTTGAATGGCTTTCTTCTCTTTATACGTATGATTATTTGAAACGGCACAAACAATTTTCTCTTGTTGCACTTCTTTTATATACGTAGCACCTTCTACTACGGAATCGATGAACATCGCGTCAATCTCCCGCGCTTTAAATAAATCTCTTAATACTTCCGTATGTCCAATTTGCCACTCTACTTCGAACTCATCACCTAATACATCTTTACATTCTAATATGTAATGCTCTGCTAAACTCGGTAGTATACCAATTGAAAACTTTCGGTTCTCTTGATACCCCCTCATTTCTGTTTTCACTTCATTTATTTGTTCCAAAATCGGTAGCATTCTTTTTATAAATAACTCTCCTGCCTCCGTTAACTCCACTCCTTGCGCAGAACGCTTAAGTAAAGTAACCTCTAAATCCGCTTCTAACTTTCGAATTTGCTTACTAAGCGCTGGTTGAGATATATGTAAAATTTTACTTGCCTTTGATAAACTTCGCGTATGCTTCACTTCGATAAACGATCGTACTGCCTCCAAATCCATCGTACACACCTCTAACAAAAAGTTATAACCGTTATAAGAAATCGATATTTCCTCCTATAAACAATTACTCTTTATACTTATTTCATCAACTTACTATAACGAAATGCAAAGGGGAAAGATACTCTTGAACAAAAAACAAATGCTACTCGGATCCTTTCTATGCTTACTCGCCGTCACTGCCTGGGGATTTATGTTTCCTGTAATGGCAAATGCTCTGCAATTTATCGATCCGTTCTTCTTCACAACGATTCGCTATGGATCAGCAGCTATTATTTTTCTTATTTTGCTATTAATTACTGAAGGGAAGACTTCACTCCGCTTAGAAAAAAGAACACTTTCTCTGTTCTTTTACGGGACAGTCGGTTTCGCAGGATATGGTTTTCTCGTTTTCTACGGACAACAACTTGCTGGACCTTCCGGAGCAATTCATGCAGCTATGATTCAGTCTCTTATGCCACTGATCGCCTTATCACTGCAATGGGTAACGAAAAATCGTCGCCCACAAAACTACACATTTCTTTGTATGTTCGTTGCATTACTTGGTGTTATGCTTGTCATTTCAAAAGGAAATATTCACTTATTATTTGGAGCTGCAAGCCACTTATCGACAAACATATTAATGCTATGCGGCGTTACTTGCTGGGTCATTTATACAAACGGAGGTGCTCGTTTTCAATCCTGTTCACCACTTAGGTACACGACATTAACTTGTTTATTTGGCTCCATTTCACTCATCGTTATTGTTACTTTCTTAACGTACACAAATATAGTTACTATGCCGTCACTGCGTAAAGTTGTGAGCGTTCGTTTTGAGCTCTTTTATATGTCGATTATCGCAGGAGTTATCGCTGTATTTTGCTGGAATATGGGAAATCGCTATATTTCATCTATTAACGGCATATTATTTATGAATTTAGTTCCTATTCTTGCACTGATCGGTTCTATCTTTCGAGGTTATACAGTCGATAAAATTGAAATCGCTGGAGCAACGTTAACAATTATCGCGCTATTATGTAACAATTTATGGCAAAGAAAAATAAACATAAAACTCCCCACCTCAGTTCGTTAGGTGGGGATTCTTCACATATGAACAGCTCTTGGCCATTCATGGTACATATTCGCTTTACATAATGCTTGTTCCATCCATTGCTCAATCTCTTTCGTGTACATTTCTATGAAAAATGTCTCAGACGGGAAAGAATGCAGTACTTCTGATATATATTGTGGATATAAAAACGGCATATTTATCATGCCTTTTAATTGCGTCATAAACATTGTAAATGATACTTTCTGAAATTCTTGTTTTATTTGTCCTTGCCTAATAATTTGCTCTATATAATATCTTTCTTTAGAAAAATAAACGGTCATCACTTCACGAATTAATGTCGTATCAAGCGAAAGCTCTCGGTAGAAGAAACGTGTTAGTTCTCTATTTTCAAATTGATATCGTAACATCCCACGCACCATTTGCACCATCACATCTTTAGTCGACAAATACTCTCTCTGTTCAAACGAAATTTCAATCACATGAATATACCCTTCTAAAAAATCAGTAATAAGCTGTTCTAATAAACCTTGCTTCCCAGCAAAATAATATGAAATATTCGCTACATTCACATCCGCTCGCTTTGCAATGTCTCGCACCGACGTTCCATCATAACCTTTCGTATTAAACAACGATATTGCCGCATCAATTACTTTTTGTTTCGTCTGCTTCATGCGCTCACTTCCTCTCAATGAACAGCTATAGTTTAAATTTCTTGACTTTTAAGACAAATTCCTTTAATTTTCTATCGACAAAGTCATGTGAAATACATCGTATTTTGCTAATATTTTACACATCTCGATAAAAAAGGAGCTGTTTCCATGTTTACTAAAGAAAGTTATGCAGGATCTCGCGTGCAGCAATATGAGACAGTAATTAAACAACTGGATGCGTTATTAACTGGCGAATCAAACGTAGTCGCAAACTTATCAAATGCGTCCGCATTATTAAACCAATTTTTAGATCGCGTTAATTGGGTTGGCTTTTATGTAACAGAAGGAAATCAGCTTGTCCTTGGACCGTTCCAAGGAATGCCTGCTTGCGTACGCATTCCATTTGGACGAGGCGTTTGCGGCGTAGCAGCTGAAACGAAAACAACTCAGCTTGTAGCGGACGTTCACCAATTCCCAGGTCACATCGCTTGCGATAGTGCTTCTAATTCGGAAATCGTTGTACCGATTGTGAAAGAAGGAGCTGTCATTGGTGTACTTGACATTGATAGTCCTGAAAAAAATCGTTTTGATGAAGTAGATCAGCGCTATTTAGAAAAGTTTGTGGAGACACTCCTAAAACATATGTAAAAAGAAAAGAGCGAGTTATCGACTTAGTACGTCCTGTACAAAACCGATAGCTCACTCTTTTTTTATTGATTAACAGTAGATATTTTCTTTAATGCCTGCTCTAAATCAGAAACGATATCCTCCCACGATTCTAAACCGACCGATAAGCGTATTAAATTATCGAAAATGCCCATTTCTTTTCTTAGTTCAGCCGGAATCGCAGCGTGCGTCATCGTTGCTGGATGCTGAATTAATGTTTCTGTATCGCCTAAACTTACCGCAATTGTAATAAAGTGAAGATCATTAATAAACGCTTGCGTCTCTTCTTTTCCGCCTTTTACTGAAAAAGAAATAACACCGCCCCCGCGTTTCATTTGACGAGATGCTAACTCCCCTTCTGGATACCAAACATCTTCTACCACATCATGTTTTCTTAAGAACGATACAATTTTTTCTGCATTATCACAATGACGATCCATTCTTACTGCTAACGTCTTTAACCCGCGTAATAATAACCACGCATCAAACGGCGCCATAATACCGCCGATATCTTTTCGCATCGGGCGAATCTTTTCAGCTAACGCTTTCGTTTTACAAATCGTTACACCCGCTACAACGTCACCATGGCCACCAATATATTTTGTCGCACTATGCACAACAGCGTCACAGCCAAGCTCAAGCGGTCTTTGTAAATAAGGCGAACAAAACGTATTATCAACAATGACAAGTAAGCCATTTTGCTTCGCAACCTGAATCACTTGTTTTAAATCGATTAATTTCATTGTTGGATTAATCGGTGTTTCAACGAAAATAAGCTTTGTATTCGAACGAATTTTATTTTCAATATTAGCCTCTGTCTCCATGTCACAAAACGAATGCGTAATCATAAATTTTTCTTCTAACACTTCTAAAAAACCGTACGTACACCCATATAATCCGTTTGAACAAATAATATGATCTCCAGCCTTTAAAAGACCAATTAAAGTTGCTGAAATAGCTGCCATACCAGATCCGAAGGCAAGTGCCTCTTCTCCTCCTTCTAACACCGCCATACGTTCTTCAAATAATTTCACAGTTGGATTTCCAAGCCGTGAGTAAATATAAGATGGATCCACTCCCGCAAAACTCGCCTCTCCTTGCTGCGCAGTCTCAAATGTAAATGTAGAAGTTTGAAATAAAGGTGGTGTTAAACTTCCTTTATGTTCCTCAGGTGTATAACCGTGATGAATTAACGCTGTCTCCATATGCTTCTTTTTCATAAAAACATCCCCTTTATGTTTTTATCCCGCATATTCACCAATAAAAACTGATGAACGTTTTTACTACATTTTATGTAAGCGTTTTATTTGTGTTTCTATCTCTTCTTTTATATTGTTTTAAATTCCTTCTTATATTAATTTCCAAAATTTATATGCATAAAACAAAAACGTACTCGCTTGACGAAACTCTGGGTAAAAGATATAATAGCGTTTGTGTAAAATAAAAAGGCAGCCTTGTAATGTGAGTTTATCGTTTGTATTTTGTTCCTCTACGGAGGTGTATCTCGTAACTCCCTGCTGCTGGAGCGAAGGTACATGAAAACAAAATGCCCGTAAATATCGATTACGTCTGTTTTTATTTTACGTAAATAAAAACATTTTTAAAGGAGGAGTCAACTATGGCTCGTTATACAGGTCCAGCTTGGAAACTGTCTCGTCGTCTTGGAATCTCTCTAAGCGGCACAGGAAAAGAATTAGAAAAACGCCCTTACGCACCAGGTCCTCACGGTCCTAACCAACGTAAGAAACTTTCAGAATACGGTTTACAATTACAAGAGAAACAAAAACTTCGTCACATGTACGGCATGACTGAGCGTCAATTCCGTCGCACATTTGACCAAGCAGGTAAAATGCCTGGTAAGCACGGCGAAAACTTCATGATCCTTCTTGAAGCTCGTCTTGACAACTTAGTTTACCGTATGGGCTTAGCTCGCACTCGTCGTGCAGCTCGCCAATTAGTAAACCACGGTCACATCATGGTTGATGGCGCTCGCGTAGATATCCCATCTTACCGTGTAAAACCTAACCAAACTATCAGCGTTCGCGAAAAATCTAACAGCCTTGTTGTTGTTAAAGAAGCGATCGAAGTTAACAACTTCGTACCAGAATACTTAACTTTCGATGCTGACAAATTAGAAGCTACTTACACTCGTCACGCTGAGCGTGCTGAGTTACCAGCTGAAATCAACGAAGCATTAATCGTAGAGTTCTACTCTCGTTAATCTCGGTACTCTGCAAAGAGTAGTATTAAAAGCCTTAGGAACCTTGTTTATCAAGGAGCCTGGGCTTTTTTTATTGAATATAACCCGATTATATGCATAGAAACAGACCAATGTAACAAAATAAAAAAGAACTGCAAGTCTATAGTTAATAAAACTTAACCCCCTCTCTAGAATTCCATCCATTTTTTATCCACATTAATAAAAACCTCCCCCTTCTTCTAACACTTAAAAACACTACATTCTATCCCATAACTCATTTTTCTTTGCTGTACTCTCCTTTTCTTAACATTATTTTTACAACGTATTTATTTGCACATAATCTATATCTTCCCTTTTCTATTTACATTCAACCTTAAAAACCTCTTCATCACTCGAGCATCCGAATGAGATTAAAAAACTTAATAAACGAGTACCTCTTTAATCGTTAAATCATTAGAATATTCCGTTTACAACCCCTCCCTTAAATTGGTATTATTTTCTTGTAAGGGGAGGGAAAGTTCGTGTCTTTAAATATGCATCTCGGTGAAGTACAAGCTTAAACAGAAAGTATGAACTCTTTATGTATCGCTACTATTCAAGGTATGGAACAAATTATTCATTCTATTGACGCTTTTGCATTGGATACTGTTCTACAAGGACAAACATATAGCGGTGCAAAAGCATATTTCTTACAAACCTTTCGTCCGTTAGCACAAAGAAGCATTTACTTATGCGAAGAATTAATCCTTCAAAATGATGCTTTTCCAAGAGGCTTTCAATCACAGGTAGCTTCTACAGATGTTATCGAACAGGAGATATTAGAACAAATTCGAGAAATCGATCGAATGATAGCAAGTACGGAAACAATCGATCAAGCTATGCCAATCTCAGGTCTGGACGCTATGGCAAATCTTTTTGCAGTCATGAGAGGTAAAACTGAAAGAAAAGTTAGAACACCTATATGAATTTAATCAAACATCTAGTGATAACTATAGTACAGCACTTTAACTAGCTGCGAGTATCGCACAAGGTCTTGCGGAAATACAAAGTGTAAGTGAAGCAGAATAATAAATACTAAAGGGGTATGAAAAAATGAAACGTAAACTATTAACTTTAGCGATTCCAATGTTGTTAATAACAGGGGTAGGTTGTGAGTCAAACGATAAAAAGAAAGACGAAGTAATGGAAGCTTCTGTTAAAGAAAACAAGAAAGAAGACTATAGTAAGAATGCAACATACTTACTTAAAGATTACACTGAACAAACGGAAGAAATAAAAGACCTTATAGATAGCAGAAAATCTAATAAGAAGAAGGCTGAAAAGTTAAAAGAGTTATCGAAACCTTATTTCGAATTAATTGATAAGATTGATAAATTAGATTATAAGTTAGCTGAAGACAATAAAGCACCGATAAACATAAGTAAAGCAATGTTATTCTCGAAATCAGGGGTAGAAAACATACAGGCAGGTTTAGAAAAGGATGATAAAGATACAATTGAATTCGCTAAACAGGATTTAGACGAAGCTTCTGAGTTAGTAGACAAAGCAACAAAAGAACTAAGTAAAAAGAAATAACACAAAGGGGTATATGTCAATGAAACGTAAACTATTAGCCTTAGCTATTCCTGTTATGTTGTTAGCAGGTTGTACAACATAGACATATGGACTTACACAGTCAGAGTTACGAAAAGTGGACAAAGAATATTAATCAAATAAACTAACAATATATTAGAAGGTCTTTTCATGAGTTGTGGCTTTTATTATGTAATACTTATAGAGTTTCGTAGACATTTCACCACCCTTTCATTTTTTTAAAAATAGTGCAACTATTGATGTGCCCCTACGCTACCTATCCTCCCCAGAGGACAAATTTTATTTTTTGACAGGGGGACTTAAAAGATTAAATCAAAAAAACAGCCTTCTCAAGTCAATACTTGAAACGGCTGTTTTTAATAAAGGAAAATATTAATATCATGATAAACCTTTCTTTGATTTTATACACTAAATTATCTAAACGTTCCCTTTAGGAGTCACTACTTGTTTTATGACTAAATAGATTATCATAACCTATCGGGGTAAACTGTTCATCTATCCCTAACTTTTGGATAGTAATTATAGAATCCATGCAATCTGAAAGTAACAATCTTTGAGATGCCTCACTATGTTCCATACAAATCCTCCTGTTTATAACGATTTATTTTTATCAATTTATCAGTTCACATTAATTATATTTTTTTCTTCTACAAACCCTCTATTAAATAGCTCACTTACTAAATTTGAATCCTATGCATACAAAAAAGCTACCGAAGACACCAAAACAGTTACTTCGAGTAGCTTTTATTTATATATATTAAAGTTATTTATTTTCCTCTTTTTGAACATATACATAAGCATCTTTCTGCTCTTTATGTATATCAACCTTCGAATTCTCTGCAAGTTGACCCGCGTTTAGCAAAGAAAAAATAATCAACGCTTCTAGTGACATTTCGTTTTACCACTCCTTTCTAATTGTTATACGTTTATCATACCGCTTACATGTGATTTCCGTATGAACTCGAAAAGGAGATTAAAACAAAAAAAGCTTTGAGGAATTTCCCCAAAGCTTTTTATTTATTAGTAACGAATTAAGAAATATTTCTTTTTACCGCGGCGAATGATTGTAAATTTACCTTCGATGCGGTCGTTTTCTGTTACAACGTAGTCTAACGCTTGTGTACGCTCACCGTTTACGTAGATTGCGCCGTTCGTTACATCTTCACGTGCTTGACGTTTTGATGGAGAGATTTTGCTTTCTACAAGTAAGTCGATTAATACTGTATCTTCTGCAGTACGTTCTACAGATGGTACGTCTTTGAATCCTTGTTCAATTTCGCTTGCAGTTAGTTCTGCTACAGAACCGCTGAATAGTGCAGCTGAAATTTTAATCGCTTGCTCTAATGCTTCTTCGCCGTGAACAAGTTTTGTCATTTCAGAACCTAATGCTTTTTGTGCTGCACGTTTTTCTGGTGCTTCAGCTACTTGCTTTTCAAGCTCAAGAATTTCTTCATGAGATAAGAATGTGAAGTATTTTAAGTATTTAACAACGTCGCGGTCATCTGTGTTAATCCAGAATTGGTAGAACTCGTAAGGAGTTGTTTTCTCTGGGTCTAACCAAATTGCGCCGCCTTCTGTTTTACCAAACTTCGTACCGTCAGATTTTGTAACAAGTGGAATTGTTAAACCGAATGCTTTCGCATCTTCCTCTGATTTACGAATTAATTCAAGACCAGCTGTAATGTTACCCCATTGGTCACTACCACCGATTTGCAGACGGCAATTATGGTGTTGGTATAAGTTTAAGAAGTCGTATGA
This sequence comes from Bacillus sp. FSL K6-1338, assembly GCF_038006965.1. Lineage (NCBI taxonomy): Bacteria > Bacillati > Bacillota > Bacilli > Caryophanales > Bacillaceae > Bacillus > Bacillus sp. FSL K6-1338. The sequence goes on from NZ_JBBOWI010000001.1 coordinate 4,471,199, forward strand.
TTGTAAAATCATGTAACTGAACTCAGTGAATGAAATACCAGTTTCTAAACGAGATGCTACTGTATCTTTTGCTAACATATAGTTTAAACCGAAGTTTTTACCGATATCGCGTAAGAATGAAATTACATCTAAGCTACCAAGCCAGTCATAGTTGTTAGCCATCGTTGCTGGGTTGTCCACGTTTTCAAACTCTAAGAAGTTTGAAAGTTGGTTTTTAATGCTTTCTGTGTAGTAAGCAACTGTATCTTTCGTATTTAATGTACGTTCTGCTTTTTTACCACTCGGGTCACCGATCATACCAGTACCACCGCCAACAAGTGCGATTGGTTGGTGGCCAGCTAATTGGAAACGACGTAACATTAATACTGGTAACATATGACCAATATGTAAACTATCCGCTGTCGGGTCGAAACCACAGTATAATTTAACGCTTTCTTTTTCTAATAATTGCTCAAGGCCCTCAGCATCTGTTTGCTGATTAATTAGACCGCGAAATTCAAGATCTTGTAAAATACCCATATCCTACATACTCTCCTTTAAGTTCATTACTGGCGTGAAGGTTGAAAACATAAAAAAATCGCCCCTTCAAATAAGGGACGATTTTGATTATCGCGTTACCACCCTAGTTGCAGGCAAAAAAGCCTACCACCTTATTTACATAACGGCTTAGCACCGTCTTTTCCCTTTTGAATACAATTCAATCGAAAAAAGATGCTCTAGGGGCGTAATTCGCGATCATCTATGTGCTGATTTTCACCGGCCATCAGCTCTCTAAAACAGGGAAATGATCACTACTTCTCCCTTTCCACGCTCAATTATTCATATACTTTTCTTTATACCATCATTTATATAGGCGTGTCAAATAGAGGTCAGGTTTCCCTCCTTGCCAATCCTTTACAACGCCATAAAGAGTATCGTAATAAGAGAAAGAATTGGAACCCCAACTAATAACGATACATGAAACACAACCGATAAATCATTCCCAATGGTCGCCTCCACAGGATCTTTCGCTGGAGAACCAAGAAACCCGATTAATCGATCGAATTGACTTACCGTTTTTGGAAAGTCTGGTATTTCTACATGATCACTATCTAAATGTTGCTTTAATTTATATTCACTTTTAAAGAGATTTTCGCTCAATTTCATCCACCTCCAGCAATTGTTTCAATTTCTTTATCCCGTTATAGAGTCTCGATTTCACTGTTCCAATCGGAATGTTTAATATCTCTGCAATTTCTTTTTGCTGCATGTCATGATAATAAGAAAGGATTAGGACCGCTCTTTGCTCTTCTGGAACTTTCAAAATTGCTTCTCTTACTGTAAGCCGATCTTCGTGAGAAAATTCTTTTTCCGGAATCGGCACTAAAAATGGCAAAAGCGTACGCCACTTTTTTCTCCTATTTAACTTATTAATCATAAGACGATAACCAATTTGAAATAAATACGTTTTTATTTTACCTTTTTCAAGTTCATACATATGTTTCTTACGCTCTAGCGTCAAAAACGTATCTTGCACAAGATCGATACTTAATTGTTCATCTCGGTTAAATCGATATAAAAATGTGTATAGCGCTGGTTTGATTAAAACATATAGTCTTTCTCCCGCTTGTTTATCTCCACTTTGATACGCAAGCATGAGCTCCTCCTCAATCCCAATCTGCGCCATGATTTTTGATCTCCTTTATTCCTTTTAACGTTAATGAAATACGGGAAATTAAATATGCAATCGCAATAAAAATCCACAATTGTGATTGATTTGTAAAAAATTGCACATATGGGTTTTGAATCGTAAATCCCATTGCAACTAAAGTATTTAACGCTTGCACACATATGCATGCATACAATGCCAGACAAACAGAAATCGTATCAAATACATTCCAGCGAAAATAAACTTTTGTTTTTGTAAAATCGATTTTATTCCCTTTTTTTCGTACTATATGTTTTCTATCAAATGGAATAATGATTGAAAACATAACACCCATTATAACTCCAGCTGTAAGCATTGATACTCTATATCCAATTGGTATCGGTAAGAAAAGACCACAAGAAAATACAACTATAATCCCAATTAAAGCAAAAGTAAGAAGTAATTTATTAGACATATAAAAGCCTCCCTCATCTATTCTTTCATAAATGTATACAGACGAGGAAGGCACTTCGTTCAAATATTATTTTAGTTTTTTTATAATCTTTGCAGGATTCCCGCCAACTACTACATTATTAGGCACATCTTTCGTTACGACAGCACCAGATGCGATCACCGCATTGTCTCCAATTGTTACACCTGGATTAATAATTGCTCTTCCGCCAATCCATACGTTATCGCCAATTGTAACTGGTTTTCCGTATTCTGATCCGCTTATACGCTCAATTGGATCAAGCGGGTGCGTTGCTGTATAAATGTGAACACCTGGAGCTAACATACAGTTCACTCCGATTGTTACCGGGCATACGTCTAAAATCGTGCAGTCAAAGTTCGCGTAAAAATTTTCACCGACATGAATGTTATAGCCGTAATCACATCTAAAAGAAGATTCAAGATGAATATTATCTCCTGTCGTTCCGAATAATTCTTTTATGATTTCGCTACGCTCTTTCAATTGCTCTTCTGGCGTATCATTTAATTTTCTCGTTAATATACGTGCTTGCTCTCTTTCTTGTACTAAAACTGGATCAGCCGGTATATACATTTCTCCTAGTATCATCTTTTCTTTTTCTGTTTTCATCATACTACCCCCGTTAACTTATATATATAAGTTAATAATAACATAAAAAAAGGCCTGAACATTTTTTCGTTCAGACCTTCCTCTCTTAATCTTCCATCGTTGATAAGTCACCTGTTGGTAAATTCAGCTCCCACGCTTTTAATACGCGGCGCATAATTTTACCACTTCTCGTTTTCGGTAATTTATCTCTAAATTCAATTTGTCGTGGCGCTGCATGAGCTGCTAGGCCTTTCTTTACAAATTGACGAATTTCTTCTTTTAATTCATCAGATGGTTCGTATCCTGCTCGAAGTGCGATAAATGCTTTAATAATTTCGCCACGCACTGGATCAGGAATACCAATTACACCTGCTTCTGCAACAGCAGCATGCTCGATTAATTTACTTTCTACTTCAAACGGACCAACGCGCTCACCTGACGTCATAATTACATCGTCAATACGTCCTTGGAACCAGAAGTATCCATCTTCATCCATATAGGCAGAGTCACCTGATACGTACCAATCTCCCGGCATGAAATAAGATTCATACTTTTGCTGGTTATTCCAGATTGCACGCATCATAGATGGCCAACCTTTCGCAATTGCTAAGTTACCCATTGTGTATGGAGGAACTTCATTTCCTTCATTATCAACAATCGCTGCTTTTACACCTGGAATGGGTTTACCCATTGAACCTGGACGGATTTCCATACAAGGGTAGTTACAAATAACTTGTCCACCTGTTTCTGTCATCCACCACGTATCATGAATACGAAGTCCAAATGCATTCATACCCCAGCGAATTACTTCTGGATTTAGCGGCTCACCAACGCTTAATACGTGGCGAACTTGTGATAAGTCATATTTTTTAATTGCGTCTTGTCCAGCTCCCATTAACATACGGAACGCTGTCGGTGCACTATACCAAACTGTTACACCGTAATCTTGCAGTGCTTCATACCAAGCTTCCGGACTAAATCGCCCACCTAAAATAACATTTGACGCTCCAACTAACCACGGTGCGAAAATACCGTAAGCAGTTCCCGTTACCCAGCCTGGATCAGCTGTGCACCAATATACATCGTCTTCTTTTAAATCTAATACCCATTTCGCCGTTTGATAGTGCTGAACCATTGCATTTTGCGCATGAAGCACACCTTTTGGCTTACCAGTAGAACCAGACGTATAATGAAGAATTAAACCATCTTCACGGCCTAACCATTCAATATGTAATTCTTTTGAAGCTTGTTCAAATAAAGGATTGAACGCTACCGTTTTACCGCCTTCTTCTACATTATCTCCAACAAGAAAAACTGTTTTTAAAGCAGGTAAATCATTTAATGGTACACGCTCTAATAACTCAGGCGTTGTAATTAACACCTTCGCTTCACTATCTTCTAAACGATCGCGAACCGCACCTTCCATAAATGCTTCAAATAACGGTCCAACAATTGCTCCTAATTTCACTGCACCTAAAAGTGCGAAATATAATTCTGGAGAACGTGGCATAAAAATAAAAACGCGATCGCCTTTTTCTACATCGCCATAATTTTTCAGGACATTTCCTGCTTTATTAGAAAAATCCTTCATTTCCTTAAATGTATATTTCTCTTTTCGCGATCCATCTTGATAATAAAGAGCTACTTTATTCTTTCGATCGGATTTCGCATGCTTATCAATTGCCTCATACGCCATATTTACTCGGCCTGTTTCATTCCAAGTAAAGTTTTTATTAACCTCTTCCCAGTTAAAATTCGCGTATGCCTCATCATAATTCGGCAAATTATTTTCTCCTTTAATGACAGGAAGCGTTTCTACTTTCATACTTTACATCCCCCTCCTATGTATTCTATTATCTATTATAATGATATTATTTAAAATTTTCAGTATATTTGTTGGTTTTTAGACAAATTTTTAATGACAAAATTCGATTCACATCGCATATATTATAAAGTACGATATTAATAGATTCACAAACCCTCAAGGTGGTGAGCAATACATTGATTCATAAAAAAATATACAATGCTAGAAACTTAAAAACAGCGAAAGGCACTTTAATTATTGAAGGTCCTGTCTCTACACATAATCTTGAAATGTATGAATTTCATCCAGATTTAGTTGCATTTCGTCCTGCTGAACAGCAATATAAAGCAATTGTCGAAATTTCTAAATTACCAGAAGCTCGACTCATTATTGCTAGACATGACCAGATGATTGTTGGATATGTTACATATTTATATCCTGATCCACTTGAACGATGGTCAGAAGGAAAAATAGAAAACTTAATTGAGCTTGGGGCAATTGAAGTAGTTCCAGCCTTCCGCGGGAGTTCTGTCGGAAAGAACTTACTAGAGGTTTCTATGATGGACGATTATATGGAAGATTACATTATATTGACGACTGAATATTATTGGCACTGGGATTTGAAACAAACAGGATTAAATGTTTGGGAATACCGAAAAGTAATGGAAAAGATGATGAATGCCGGCGGGTTACAATGGATGGCTACAGACGATCCTGAAATTTGTTCACATCCCGCCAACTGTTTAATGGTCCGCATCGGTAAACGCGTTGATACGGATTCTATTCAAGCTTTTGATCGTCTACGTTTTCACAATCGTTTTATGTATTAATAAAGGGGGCAACTGGAATGATTGTAGAAGAAATTATGAATCAAAATGTAGTTACACTACATCCAAACGATACAATCGAAACAGCAATCCGAACGATTCGCACGAAAGGAATTCGGCACATTCCAATTGTCGATCAAAATAATCACGTCGTAGGCATTATTTCTGATCGGGATGTAAGAGATGCAAGTCCGTCTATTCTAGATGAACAAGTTTCACTCGATATGCTACAGCAACCGCTTGAACTTATTATGAAACATCCTGTAATGACTTGCCACCCTCTCGATTTCGTTGAGGAAATTGCTACTTTATTTTTTGAAAATAAAATTGGCTGTCTTCCTGTTACAAAAGCTGGGAAGTTAGTTGGAATAATCTCAGAATCTACAGTACTGCACACGTTAGTAAAATTAACAGGAGCACATCAACCGAGTTCACAAATTGAAATTCAAGTAAAAAATGAACCTGGTATTCTTGGAAAAGTCGTTGCTATTTTTAGTGATTTACAAATAAATATCGTGAGCGTTCTCGTCTACCCAGCAAAAGATGAGAATGATAAAGTACTTGTTTTCCGCATTCAAACGATGAATCCTCTAAAAGTGATTGATGCACTTGAAGCAGAAGGCTATCTCGTATTATGGCCGAACATCATGGGGATGCAAGCATGAGTAGCGCGTTTATTTATTCGGATGACTTTCGGGGCTATTCATTTAGCCCTGATCATCCTTTTAACCAACTGCGCGTCACACTTACGTATGATTTATTACAAAAGGGTGGTTTCATCTCTCCCTCTCAAATCATCTCACCACGGATGGCTACAGATGAAGAGATTGCCTACGTTCATACAGAGGAGTACATAAATGCGGTAAAACGTGCTGGAGAAGGAAAGTTAGAAAAATCAATTGCGATGACATATGGACTAGGAACAGAAGATACACCGATGTTCCCAAATATGCACGAAGCAAGCGCATTGCTCGTTGGCGGTACGTTAACAGCTGTCGATGCTGTTCTTTCCGGAAAAGTAAAACACGCACTTAACTTAGGTGGAGGCTTACATCACGGCTTCCGTGGCAAGGCATCTGGTTTTTGTATTTATAACGATAGCTCCATCGCAATGAAGTATATTCAGAAGAAATACGGTTTACGCGTCTTATATATTGATACAGACGCTCATCACGGTGATGGCGTGCAGTGGTCGTTTTATGATGATTCTAACGTATGCACCATTTCATTACATGAAACTGGTCGCTATTTATTCCCTGGAACTGGCGCTGTAAACGAACGTGGACAAGGTAATGGTTATAGTTATTCTTTTAACGTTCCACTGGATGCTTTTACAGAAGATGAATCCTTTCTAAAATCATATCGAACAGTTGTAAAAGAAGTTGCAGCGTACTTTAAACCGGATATTATTTTAACGCAAAATGGTGCCGACGCACATTACTACGACCCACTTACACACCTTTGTGCAACCATGAATATTTACCGCGAAATACCGAAGCTCGCTCGTGAAATTGCTAATGAATATTGCGACGGTCGCTGGATCGCTGTCGGCGGCGGTGGCTATGACCATTGGCGCGTCGTACCAAGAGCTTGGGCACTTATTTGGCTCGAAATGAACAACATCCAAAACATCTCGGGTTATCTCCCTCCAGAATGGATTGACGCTTGGAAAGGACAAGCCGAAACAGAACTTCCCCTCACATGGGAAGATCCAGACAACATGTATAAACCTATCCCCCGTAAACCAGAAATTGAAGAAAAGAATGCATTAACTGTAGCGAAATCCCTTGAAATCATTCGGAATAATATGACAAAATCTTTGTACTAAACGAAAAGGAGGCTCGTTTTTGAATAGCCTCCTTTTATTTATTGTCGACTACTGTCGGTAAGTCGATATGTTTCGAGTTGCGCCGATATATTTTATTTAATAATTAACCGGTCCAACTTTTATGAAAAAAGGACGTGATATTATGTGGACACAACAAATGATCCCCACAAAACGCGGCACATTTGAACTCTTTACAAAAGGAAATGGCGAACCGCTTTGTATTACACATCACTATTCACAATTTAATGAAACTGGTGATTACTTTGCAGATGTTTTCACTGCTACGCATCGTGTATTTCTCATTAATTTACGAGATGCTGGTAGCTCTGTAACCACCCAGTCAGAAAACGAATTAAGTATGATTGAAACGGTTCACGATTTAGAAGCAATACGGGAAGCTTTACAACTCCCAACATGGCATTTCACTGGTCATTCAACAGGTGGTATGCTTGGACTTTTATATGCGATTACATATCCAAATTCCTTACAATCATTAGTCGTAGCAGGCGCTGCAGCAAGTAACTATACCGAAACACCATTTTGTATTTATCATCCAGAACATTCACAGTTTCATTATATGCAAGAGCTCATCGAAAACTTAAAAAGCCCTCACCTTACAAGTGAAGAACGGAAAGAACTATCTACTAAGAGAACAAAATTATCATTGTATAAACCAGAAAACTACAACTCTTATTTTTGTAAACCAATCAAAAAAACAATGTCCGTTAGCCGGATGAATGCTTTCGCCAATGAATATCCTTCATTTGATTTAAGGGAGTATTTACCTTCTATAAAAACAAAAACACTAATTATGTGTGGAAGACACGATGTGCAGTGTCCTATTCAATATTCCATCGAGATACATGAGGGTATATGCGATTCTACTTTTGTGACATTTGAGGAGAGCAACCATTATCCTTTTTTAGAAGAAGCTGCTCAGTTTACTTCTACTACTCAAATATTTTATAAATCATTGCAACAAGGAACTCTAAAATAGCATATTAAGGTCGCAAGTTAATTTTCCAACAAAAACCTCACAGCCTCTATAAGACTATGAGGTTTTTCAAAAGAAATATTTCACACTAGTAACAACCAAAAGAAGAACAGAAAAAATCATTAAACCTAAATCAATAAATACTGACTTTTTATCTCCTTCTTTTAAACTTATCATAAAACTAGAAATTATTTTAATTGCAAAAAAGACCATCATAAATAACCAACCCAAATGATCATTCGTAGAATCTTCATCATAAAACATTTGTATTGCACCAATAATTAATAAGATAAGTACAATATTAGTTCCAATCTTTAAAACCTTGTTTGATTTATTATCTTTTAATGTATCCCCCAAAATGTAGCACGCCCTCTCACACTCTCCTATGTTTTATCTCTCTTTATATTTTAACATAAATTACCTATTATCCCCTTTTGATCACATACAAAAAAACCTGCCAAAACTTTGACAGGTTCCCTACACATTAAAACGATAACCAGCTCCCCATACTGTTTCAATATATTGCGGGTGGGCAGGATCTCTTTCAATTTTTTCACGTAGCTTTCTAATGTGGACGACAACAGTGGCTAAATCACCAGCGGAATCTAATCCCCAAATGCGTTCAAATAACTGTTCTTTATTTAATACTTGGTTTGGATGTGTGACAAAGAATGTTAATAAATCAAATTCCTTCGTTGTAAATGCCACTTCTTCATTGTTTATAAAAACTTTCCTCGCTCGTTGATCGATAGAAATTCCGTGAATGTATAGCGTATCACGTTGCTTACTTACATTTCCTGATAATCTTTCATAACGAGCAATATGCGCTTTTACTCTTGCGACTAATTCGCTTGGGCTAAACGGTTTCGTTATATAATCATCCGCTCCTAATCCGAGCCCGCGAATTTTATCTATATCTTCTTTTTTTGCTGAAACAAGTAGAATCGGAATATCTTTTACAGCACGTATTTGTTTACAAATTTCGAATCCGTTCATTTTCGGAAGCATAATATCTAAAATAATTAAATCATAGTCTTCTTGCAGGGCTATTTGTAAACCTGTTTCTCCTGAATGCTCTACATCAACTTGGAAATCATTAATTTCTAAATAATCTCGCTGTAATTCTGCAATACTTACTTCATCTTCTATTAGTAAAATTCTTTTCAATTTACTCACCACATTCCTCTACTTTTTCCAATGAGAAGAAAATGCTTGTGCCTTTACCAAGCTCGCTTTCCGCCCAAATTTCCCCGCCATGTTCTTCAACAATTTGCTTCGCTATTGCTAAACCAAGTCCACTTCCACCTGTGCTAGAATTTCGCGATTGTTCTGCACGATAAAAACGTTCAAAGATATACGGTAGCGTATCAGATTCTATACCTGATCCATTGTCTATCACCTTCACAATAACTTTATTGTTATCACTCGATACTGTTACGGTAATTTTCTTCTCTTCTTTATCCATGTACTTCACACTATTATGAATTAAATTTGATATAACTCTATTTATCTTTTCGCAATCAGCCGTTACATATAATGGCGATGAATGTAATTGTAAGTTAATTTCTATACCTTCTTCACTTAAATCCATCTGCATCTCTTCTATTAATTCTTGCATAAACGTATTTAATTCAACTGTCTCAAATTGGAATGGAACTCGATTTAAATCGAGCTTCGAAAACAAAAAGAGTTCATCAATGAGTGTGTCCATATGTTTTGCCTTCGTATGAATTGTCGTTAAATACTTATCCATTTTTTCTGGCGTATTTGCTACCCCGTCCTTTATTCCTTCTACATATCCGATAATAGATGTAATCGGTGTTTTTAAATCATGCGATATGTTTGAAATAAGTTCTTTTCGATTTTCTTCATACTGCGTTTGTACTTCAATCGATTCCTTTAACTTCTTCCTCATTTCCTCAAATCCTTGATTTAATTGACCTATTTCATCGTGCGATGTAACTGGCATTTGAAAATCTAAATTTCCTTCTTTAATTTTCTCCGTTGCACCTTTCAATACAAAAATTGGTTTTATTACACTTCTTGAAACAAGATAACTTAATAAACCAATGAGTAAAATGGCTAATAGTAAAAGCGATACGAATAAGATTGGAAATAATTTTTGTGTAAGATCTACAAATGAACTTTGCTTTTTTAGTACAAATATACTCCCTTCTTCTTTCTCTGGAAAATAAAAATCAAACTTTACATATCGATAAAATGTCTTGCCTAGTTCCGTTGTACCACGACTATTAATATTTGCCGCTTCAAATTTCGGAAGGGCTTCTGTTAAAGTCGAACTTTCAAATCCCTTATTAGCATAAGAAATGTTTTCTCCCTTTCTTACAATTATTTTCACACCTTCTTTTTCAATTGATGAAACGAACGATTTATCTAATAATTGAGATTGATGTTGCTTTGCCGCTAATTTTAATTCAAGATAGGCATTTTCTTCTTCTGGTGTAAGCGGCTTTTGAATGTAAGAACTTTTATAGAAATTTTTCACTGCTTCCAAATCACCTGTTATTGAAAAAACAATTAAAAATCCCGCGACTAATATGAGCGTAATAGAAACGAGAATTACAGCAATATAAGAAAATAAAAACCTTGTTTTAATAGACATATGTTACATCCTCACTTTACCCATCCTTCATATTCATAAGCATAAAAATATATGTTCAAATACTCAAGCGATTTTATAGTAATTTTAGCGTCAGTTTATAAAAATTTAATGTTCCTATTTTACAGTTGAAATTAGGAGGTTGAAATTCCATGTTCAAAAAAACATTCAGTATGATATGTTGCGTAATTTTTTTACAAGGATGCTCGCAAGAACAAGAAGTCAAAAAGGAGATGACAAACATGGAGACTGCACTACTAGCAGCTACTGAAAAAAATGAAACGAATACTGTTATATCTTTACTAAAACAAGGTGCAAATATAAATGCGACGGATAATCAAGGACGTACCCCTCTTATGATTGCTACATACAAAAATGATGTAAAAACCGCAAAAGCACTTATCGAAGCTGGTGCTGACGTAAATATCCAAGATGACATGAAAAACAATCCCTTTCTATACGCCGGTGCGGAAGGTTACTTAGACATTTTAAAGCTAACAATTAATGCTGGTGCAGATCCTACGATTACAAATCGTTACGGCGGAACAGCTCTTATCCCAGCCTCAGAACATGGCTATATTGACGTTATAAAAGAACTCCTCACTCGAACAAATATTGATGTAAATCATGTAAATAACCTAGGATGGACAGCTTTAATGGAAGCTATCGTACTAAGTAACGGAAACGAAACACAGCAACAAGTCATTCGCCTTCTTATTGAGCACGGTGCAGATGTAAATATTCCAGATAATGATGGTGTTACCCCGTTAGAGCATGCTCGCGCTCATAATTTTGCAGAGATAGAGAAAATTTTGTTAGAAGGAAATAAGTAAAAAGCTTATCTTTGCCTTCCTCCCCCATCCTATGCTACATTTAAGCCGTTACATCAATATTAATAGGGTGGGAATACATATGAATAAACCTAAAATTGGGATGATTGGACTTGGTAGCATTGCGCAAAAGGCCTATCTTCCAACACTTACAAAAGAAACAGATTGGAACTTTGTCGGGGCGTTTACACCTAACGCAGAGAAAAGAAAACAAGTTTGCCAGCAATACCGAATTCAAGACTTTCATTCTATTGAAACGTTAGCTTCGGAATGTGATGCAATCTTCGTTCATAGTTCAACTGCATCGCATTATGAAATCGTTTCTGAGCTTTTGAAAAAAGGAATCGACGTTTATGTTGATAAGCCGTTAGCAGCTACTGTGGAACAAGCTGAGCAACTAGTCGAGTTGAGCGAGAAGTATAACCGAAAGTTAATGGTCGGATTTAATCGCAGATTCGTTCCTATGTATGTTGCTGCCAAAGAACAGGCTCATGATATTTCATGGATTCGAATTGAAAAGCATCGCACAAATAAAGTCGGGCCATATACGTACGACTTCACTATGTTAGATGATTATTTACACATTGTAGATACTGCTCGCTGGTTCGCTAATGATGACCTTAACGTCGTTCACAATATGATGCAAATCAATGAAAAGAATGAACTTCTTTACGGACATCATACATATACAACTCCAAGTGGACTGTTACTTTCTACTGCAATGCATCGCCATGCCGGTACAAATTTAGAACAAATTGAACTTGTAACGCCAGGGAAAATCATTCGCGTAAAAAATATGAATACATTTGAAATTGAACAGGAAAACTCAGTTTCACAAAGCGGTTCTCCATCATGGGATACGACGTTAAAACAACGTGGTTTTGAAGATGCTGTTCATCATTTTATTGAATGTGTACACGGAGATACAAAGCCTGTTGTAGATGGATTAGAAGGATTAAAAACGCAGCAAATGCTACAATCTTTACTAGATGATGTAAACAAAAATTAAAACGGATACATTTTTCAGAATTTACTTTCATTCCCATTTCCCCTTTATTTCTCTCGTAAATTTCTATAAAATATGTTGATAGGAATTATAAATTTCATAATGAATCGTGGAAAGGATGGGATTGACACATGTGGAACGAGTTTAAAAAGTTCGCTTTCAAAGGGAATGTCGTTGATTTAGCTGTCGGGGTTGTAATCGGTGCTGCATTCGGTAAAATCGTTAGTTCTTTAGTAAAAGACATTATTACACCATTACTTGGTATGGTATTAGGTGGCGTTAACTTTACAGATTTGCACTTTGGATACGGTAAATCAGCTGTTATGTATGGTAACTTCATCCAAACAATTTTTGATTTCTTAATTATCGCAGCTTCTATCTTTATGTTTATTAAAGTTTTCAACAAACTAACATCTAAAAAAGAAGACGAAAAAGAGGAAAAAATTCCAGAACCAACAAAAGAAGAAGTTCTTCTTGGCGAAATTCGCGACTTATTAAAACAACAAAATTCTTCTAAAGATAGAGCATAATTGAACGGATAAAAAGGCATGTCCCTCGGGACATGCCTTTTCTATATGCTATAACGTTTCCGAATTCATATGAATAAATAAAATAATACCAGCAACCATAAGTACCATAATGCTACCTGCAAATAGTGTAATACCAATAAACATTAAACTTTTGCTCATATCTACTGATACACTTTCAATAAAAATAGAAATTACATACGTGATAAGGGCAATTCCTGCAAGAATACTTCCTGGAACAAATCGCTTTAAACCATTTTGTTTTAACGTCATATATGCAAAAATAGCAGTCATACAAAGCGTAATTATCCAAAGAACGATCATCTCTTTTCCCCCCTCACAAGCCTTTTCTTTCTATTATACATGACATTGCCCTATAATAGTTATTTTTACACTTATGTGACATATAACAAGGAATCATACAATCTATAGAGAACTCTTCCAGGTAAGCTATATACTAGGGAGGATTTCAATTGGAAGATGATATTGTAGGATATTTTAAACAAGTAGAGCGATTTGATTATATTACAATCGACTTAGACAAAATTTTTTTTACATGGAAGTTGTACAAATAGAAACAAATGTAACTTTGCTAAAAATATCACTTAACTTAAAAAAAAGATAAAACGATTGTAGATGGAAAAGCAAAGCACTATGATTCTTCTAGGCTAGAGCATTTAATACAAAATTTTAAACGCACTGCACAAACATGCCTTGAACATAATTTACGAAGCGCTGAAGAACTTTTTGCATTTTGGAAAAGAAATTGACCACTAGAAAAATATGGATATCCCTCATATAAATTGATATAATTACCATATACAAATATTCTTTGTAAGGGAGTGTTCATAATGATTTGGATTTCACTAATCGTATTAGCTTATTTCATCATTCTCGTCCCAATACAGTACAACTACATTAAAATGCTCAAAGAAAAACAGAAAAAAATGAATGTCTCACAAAACGAACTATATGACAACATGTCTTATGAAGAATCCCAAGTGCATTACCATTATCAAAGTAACTTATTTACAATACCTGCTTCGCTTGTCGCAAGTATTATTTATAAAGTGAAACATGCAGCATAATGTGTACGCTGTAAAATTATTGTTTGAGTCTGTTCATGCTGGTGAGCCTGATCCTACGAAAATTGATGAGCATTATGAAGAGAATCACGATACACTTTTTGAAGAAAGTATTATTCTTGTTAAAGCAAACAGTTTAGAAGAAGCTCATGAACTAGGTGAAAATATAGCTATACAATCGGAGCACACATACGATAATATGTATGATGAGCAAATCACATGGACGTTCCGAAAAGTGTTACATGTGTTTGAATTAGACGATACCCCATTTGAAACTGGAAAAGAATTGTACGCAAAATTTTTACACGTTAAGAAAAATGAAACTGTAGATACAGTAATTGAAAAATATTATCCTGAATATGAATAAAAGCTCACAGCAATCGCTGTGAGCTTTTTTATACTTATTTCGTTGAATCTCTAAATTGGATACGGTGAGGTAAGATAACAGTGTGATCTTCCACTTTTTCTTTGTTCATATACTTTGTTAATAGACGCATTGCTACTGCACCGATATCATACATCGGTTGTACAACTGTTGAAAGCTGCGGACGAACCATTAATGCAAGGCGTGTATTATCGAAACCAAGTACTTCTACGTCAGTTGGTACGTTTAATCCAGCATCTTGTGCTGCATGGATTACACCTAGTGCCATTTCATCAGAAGACACGAAGATTGCTGTTGGCTTTTCATCATTGCTCCAAAGCTTTTCGAATGCTTCGATACCTGAGTCATATGTGTAATCTCCATCGATTACAAGATTTTCATCATATGAAATACCTTCTTCTTCTAAAGCTTTTTTATAACCTTGTAACTTCTTCGCGCTTCCCGCTTTATCAATGAATGGACCAGAGACGAAACCGATACGCTTATGTCCTTGCTCGATAAAGTGCTTCATTGCATCGTAAGCTGCTTGTGTATAATCAATATTTACTGATGGCGTTTCATTTTGCTCATCAAATGACGCTGCTAATACAATTGGTACTGGAGATTTTTTAAATTCTTCAATGTGAATGTCTGTAATATCTTCACCCATGAAAACAATTCCGTCCACTTGTTTTCCAAGCATCGTATTTAATAGATGGAACTCTTTCTCTTTGTTTTGATCAGAGTTACTTAAAATGATGTTATATTTGTACATTGTTGCGATATCTTCAATTCCACGTGCAAGTTCTGCATAAAACGTATTTGAGATATCAGGAATAATAACACCTACCGTAGTTGTCTTCTTACTTGCTAGTCCACGTGCTACCGCATTTGGACGGTATCCTAAACGATCAATTGCTTCTAATACTTTCTTTCTTGTTGTAGGCTTTACATTTGGGTTACCGTTCACAACGCGTGATACGGTAGCCATTGAAACGTTCGCTTCGCGCGCTACATCATAGATTGTTACGTTCATCTCATCGCACACTCCTTCTATTTTTGTTATCTATTTTTATGTATCGGTTACTTGAATGAAAAAAAGACATCAACTCTATTTGCAGATGCCACCAATCGTCCCGAGTTCTTCCTTTTACTAATGATACGATATAAACGCAGGCTCATACAATATTTTCCCGCAAAAGTTTCGAAAAAATTCGCTTCTTTTCTCGTATTTTCGTATTTTTTATGAAAAAAGGGCATTTTTTGTAAAAAAATAGATATTTCCTAAGTAGAAATCTTATTTTAAGCAGTACGATAGTAAATGAAATTTATATCGGCGATTTTTCGAATATATCGACCACAACTCTAATTATATCAGCGATTTTTTTAATATACCAACTTCCCAACAAAAATCGACAATGACAGTCGCTATACAGCTGTCCCAAAATGCCTTTTTGGAACAGTTCATTAAAAGTTTTTATAATTTACTTCCAAATGATTTTAATTCATTCATAAAATCATTGAACTGCGGGATATTCATTTGCTGCGCCGCATCTGATAAAGCTACAGCTGGATTTGGATGTACTTCAGCCATAATTGCGTTTGCACCAATTGCCATCGCTGCTTTTGCAGTTAGTAAGAGAAGGTCACGTCTCTCTGTAGAATGCGTTACATCAAAAACGACAGGTAAATGTGTCTCTTTCTTTAAAATCGGTACAGCGGAAATATCAAGCGTATTACGCGTTGCTCTTTCATTGCTTCAGCAACTTGACGTACTTGTTCATAACTTTCCACTGCACACGGTCCCATAATAAAATACTAATTTCCGTTACCAATTTTTTCACCATTAATTTCAACAATCGTATCTTCTGTTTTTTTCTTACAAGAAACAAGTAGTGCTTTACGATGATCCTCTTCTTGTAACTTTAAACCAACTTGAAAAATTTGTTTGAAAATATGTTATAAAGTCGAAGTTTCAAATGGACCATTATTATTCTCTGCAATTAAATCCAGTATATTACTTTCACGTACAGGATCAAAACGTTTCACACCTTATACTTCTTTTAAATTACCAACTTCTTGTACGAGACGACCTCTTTCGTTTAGTAACTCTAATATTTGTAAATTAAGTTGATCAATTTCAGAACGTAAACGACCTAATTGTTGTGATGCCATAAGAAAGCCATCTCTTTCAAATCCCTATATATTACTTTTTTAAGATAACTTATTATAGTTGATACATATACGATTGTCACACGATATACAGCAATGAATTACCATCAAAAAACCTTTTATATTTTCATTTAAAATAAAAAAAGACAGTTTACATACTGTCTTTTTTACAAGAAGGAAACAAACGGTTTATCACTGCTTTTCTCTTTTATAATAACGGCCTCAATTTTACTCTCGGACTTGATCTGTAATTGTACTTTCGCATCTTTAGGCAATTTGTCTAACATACCTTGAGCAGCCAATTGGGTAAGAGCCATTAATTCTGTTTTACCGTTATATTTAATAACAATATTCATATTTAATGTATCCATTTGATCTTTCTTATAAGAAACTTTTGCATTGACTGGAATAAAATCTCCATTAGAAAAACCTTTTATTTCCTTAGCAAAGTTATTTATTTTTGTATTATCTTCTCCATGTGCTTGTGTAAATTCATCAGAAGGATATGAATACGACTTTTCATCAATTGTACTCCAATTTCCAAGGTTCATATCATTCTTTTGAACAGTAGCACTAGCAATATACGTACCATTTTTTAAAGAACTTGTACTTTCTTGCTTAAAGATAGCAAACGTAATTGGAGATTTGTTATATTTATCATTTTTGTTAATAGCTTCAATAAGTTGTTTAGCAACTTCAGACCCTTTAGACATAGCTTCTTCATTCGATACACTTGAAGACATAGCTAAGCCAATCATAACACCAGATAAACTTAATTCATTTGAATTCTGTTTTCCAAAATAGTCTTGTTCTATAATATTCGTCAAAACTGGCGCTTCTACTTTCGCAACTAGTTCATCAACTAGTTTCTCTGGAATATACTGATTTAATTGCAGTACGTGACTCTCTGTATCAAATTGCTGCGTTGCAATATTTATTAAACCATTTTCATACTCTGCTAAATCTAATTTAGAATTTGTTTTTATATTAGCTGTATTAATAACCTTTTGTTCTTTTAAAGGAATAACAGTTCTATAATAATCTTTAGAAACAGCAGTTCTCGGAATCATACTTTTTTCTTTTGTATCTTTTTGTATAACTTCATCCTTCTTACTAATCGTATTACTATTGTTACTACAAGCTCCCAGTAATAAACTTACGACTGCGAAGGATAATGCCATTTTCTTCATTACTTAAAACCTACTTTCAACAATCTAGTTATTTAGTTTGAACTATTAATAGTGTACCACTAAATATATTTCAACAAAAACAAAAAAAAAGAAGCAAGCACCTTTAGCTTGCTTCTTTTTACTTTATATTCTCTTCTAAAGCATCTTTTTTAATATTCCAATGAGATGTATTCCATACTACCATCCCATCTTTTATGTATAACACTTGCGGTGATTCATGTCTAATACTGTATTGTTCTGCAACACGATTTGACACATCTCTCGCATCTTGTACGTATAAGTAATACGCTGGCACTTCTCTTTCTTCACTGCAATACGCTTGAAATTCTGTGTATGCACCGTGACTAATCGGGCATGTCGTACTATGTTTAAAAAGAACATACGGCTCATTCTTTTCTACTAAGACTTCAAGCTCTTCAATTGTTTCAAGCTTTGTCATATTCATCACGATTCACCTCTCATACGAAATCTAGAGCGCTTCTCTTTCTTTTCAGCGTTTTTCTCAATTCTTTCTAATTTACGCTCTTCTTTTTCAACCTTCTTCTCTTGTCTCGACGCACGGTAATGATTGTATACTTCAATCGCCGCACTGCTCCACTGTACAACTTGCGCTACTTTATCAGCGTTATTTTCAATTTCGTCCGTTACAGAGTCTGATACATTACGAAGCTTCGTATTTAAAGATTGGATTGTCGTTCCAATCCCATCTACACCCGCTACCACTTTATTTAAAGACTGTGACTTCTGTTGAATATCATCAGCTAACGCATTCGTTTTATGTAATAATTGCTCTGTCTCTACGCTAATTCCTTGCATTTGTTTTTCTAAACCTTCTAACGTGCTTGCAACGTTTTCTAACGTCTTCTGAACCGATAACAACGTTCTGCATACATACACAACTAATACTGCGAAAGCAACCGCGATAATAGCCGCACTTACATATAAAAGAACTTGCATTTCATCACTTCCTTTATCTTTTTCATACTTTCCCCTATTATACAATCATTTTCCGTTTCATTCTAATCCCTATCTCATCATTAGAATTTTCATACTTATTCGTTAACTGTAACATAAATCATTCAACAAATTCCACTAAGTAGGTTACAATAGGAGAGGATACATAATTAGTAGGGAGGCTTTACATATGAAAGATCCACGTATTGAAAAGTTAGCATACAATTTAATTAACTACTCTATTTGCTTACAAAAAGGCGAAAAAGTATTAATTGAAAACTTTGGCTTACAAAAAGAACTTGTAACTGCACTTGTAAAAGAAGCATATGCAGCTGGTGGTTTCCCATTCGTCTCTTTAAAAGATCATCAAGTAGATCGCTCTTTATTAATGGGTGCTACTGAAGAACATTTCGAACAAATCGCTGCATATGAAGCAAGCGTAATGAAAGACATGGACGCTTATATCGGTCTTCGCTCTGGCGATAATATTAATGAACAGGCTGACGTTCCAAGTGAGCGCATGAAAGTTCATGGCCAAACAGTTGGGAAAAAAGTTCATAGAGATATTCGCGTTCCAAAAACACGTTGGGTTGTTCTTCGCTACCCAAATGCTTCTATGGCACAGCTTGCTAAAATGAGCACAGAAGCTTTCGAAGACTTCTACTTCGAAGTTTGTAACTTAGACTACGGTAAAATGGATAAGGCGATGGATAGCCTTGTTACATTAATGAATAAAACAGATAAAGTTCGTTTAACTGGTCCTGGAACTGACTTAACATTCTCTATTAAAGACATTCCAGCTATTAAATGCTCAGGTCATTTAAACATTCCAGACGGTGAAGTATACTCTGCACCAGTTCGTGATTCTGTTAACGGTACAGTTTCTTACAACACACCATCTCCTTACAACGGTTATACATTTGAAAATGTACAACTTAAGTTCGAGAACGGTCAAATCGTTGAAGCAACTGCAAACGATTCAGAACGCATTAACAAAATCTTCGATACAGACGAAGGCGCACGCTACGTTGGTGAGTTCGCAATCGGCGTAAACCCATACATCTTACATCCAATGGGAGACATCCTATTCGATGAAAAAATCGATGGCAGCTTCCACTTCACTCCTGGACAAGCTTACGACGATGCATGGAACGGTAACAACTCGAACATCCATTGGGACTTAGTATGCATCCAACGCCCTGAATACGGCGGCGGTGAAATTTACTTCGACGACGTACTAATCCGTAAAGACGGACGCTTCGTTGTACCTGAATTAGAAGCTTTAAATCCAGAGAACTTAAAATAATAATAAAAACGCTCGGAATTTTCTCCGAGCGTTTTTTTATTTCTTCCCTACCATTTCTATTTTCACATGTGGATTTTCTTTCTCGATAAGCGCCAAAAATTCATTCATATCTTGCGGCATCGCAACCATATGTACTTTATATGCATTCGTCGTAATTTCAAGATACTTTCCAACTTGACGAACACCTCTTATATCTTTTAATACAACATCATCATTTAGAATACCGTACTTTAATACGCCATTTTCTACTTTATGTTTTTTAATAAATACTTCCCAAACGAGTGGTACATTTACAATGAAGCATAAACCCATCCCAATCAACGCTGACATCCAATGCGCTTTATTAGTGAAAAGCATGACAATTGGATATATACACATAAAAGCTAACGTAAGACAAACGAAAATGACTACTGACTTACTTCTTTGAATTGGAAAGTTCATACCTACACCCCCTAATCCAAATTATACCACTATTTCCATTTTGGTTCATAGAAAAAGGCCATTTCTAGATGACCTTTTTCACAATGTACCTATAAAATTTCTTATCTACCTGTAACACTGGAAAGTTTTTCGGCAACTCATCTATACTCACACTTTGAAAACCATTCTTTTCATAAAAGCGATGTGCCGCTAAAAATTTTACTGTTGTTCCTAAATAAATATCTTTCAACTTTTTATCCTCAGCCCATGAAATTGCTGTTTGAAGCAACATATATGACGCGCCACATTCTTTTCCACGAAACTCTTTTTGTACGAACATTTTTCTTAGCGCTACTTGATGATTCTCAATATCTAATAAAGCTACTGTTCCAACTACTTTCCCATCATAAAGTGCTACCCAAAAGTTTCCGTGATCCTTTTGATAGAATGTTTCTATTTCAAGTAAATCAGGTTGCTCTTCTTTCGTAATGGGAACATTATACTCTTTTTGCTGAATATGAACGATAAGATCTACTACTTCCTCTTGAAACGTACTTTCATACGGAATAATACGAATCTTCTCGTTCATCGAATATCTTTCCATTCTGAAGCTAATAAACTATATACAGCGATATCATGAAAATGATCATATAACCATTCTTCATCTCTTAAAATACCATCTAATTTAAACCCTAAACGCTCTGGAATAGCGCGGCTTTTCACATTTTCAACACCGCATCTAATTTCCATTTTATTTAATTTTAAATTCTCAAATGCATAGTGAAGCACAGCCTTTACGCTACGTGTCATAACGCCTTTTCCTCCAGCATCTTCTGCAAGGTAATACCCAAGACTCGCCGCTCTCTTCCCCCAGCTCACTGGATGAATACCTACCATCCCAACAAGCTTTCCTTTGTAACGTATACCACTTTCAAAACCGTCTCCCTCTGCAAATTTCTTTAACCACATCGGAAAAATCTCATCATAAGCATCAGCAGATTTTGTCCCATCTACCCAAGGAAGCCATTTTCGTAAATGATTACGGTTTTGGTCTATTAATTGATATAATTCTTCTTTATGATGTTTTTCTAGTAATTGTAGTTCAATTTCGTCATCTACTCGAAGTGTGAACATGTTTTTTAGTCCCCTTTTTATTTTTCTTATTATTCTAACATTTTTAGATATAAAAAGTTAAATATTAACACTTTCTTTTGATTTTCTTTGTATAAAACCAGAAGAATACAATATTCCCGTAATAACTAATATCATTCCTACAGATTGTGCAGATGTTATATTGACTCCTTCAATAAAAGAAATAAGTATTGTAACAACAGGCACTAGATTAAAAAATAAAGATGTCCTTGCTGCCCCAATTTGAGCAATTCCATTATTCCACCATAAGTAACCAAGCACACTCATTCCAATTGCCATAAAGAGAATCGCTCCCCATGCCAACCAAGGAATTTCTAAAACTGGTACTATACTTTTTTGTGTAGAAGATATGATAATAAAGGCAAGTGCACCAATAGTCATCGTATATGTCGTCGTTTGTATTGGATTACCAGTTTTAATAAACCTTCTGCCTAGCACGCCGTATAACGCCCAGCAAATATTCCCTAATAAAATATAAAAATCCCCTTTTGAAAATGATAAATGTTGTAGTATTGTAAACGAACCTTGTGTAAGTACAAAAACAACGCCAATTAGTGCAAGTAACATTCCAATTGCTTGACGCTTCACAATTTTCTCTCGTAAAATGACACTTGCTAACAGCGTCGTAACGAGAGGATTTGTCGCCATAATAAGTGCACCATTAACAGCTTCTGTATATTTCATTCCTAAAAAGAAAAAGAAGTTAAAGCCGAATACACCAACAATACCTAGCAAAAGATAATAGGTCCTATTCTGCATCCATACTTCCAAATCAAAATCTTTTCGTATTTTTAACAAACATAACATCACAAATGCAGCAATCCCAAAACGCCATGCTGCTATATGAATTGCTTCGAAATACTGCACCGCATATTTCGAAGCATTAAATGTCCCACCAGTAAATATCGCAAAACCTAATAACTGCGTATATACTTTATTTTTCATTGCCGGCCTCCAAGTCTTTTTCTTCTAGAAAACCGTAATAAATTTCTAACTTCTCCTCCGTTAGCTGAACAACTTTTTGCAATTGTTCCTGCTGTTCTTTTAATCGCTCCAAGTGAGTTGTTAAAATGGAAATTCTCTTTTTTACTTTCGCTGGTACTTCCTCTTTCTTCTGCCTAATTTCCTCTATAATGCACCCATCACTTGCAAACTCAGCTATCTCTTCTAATGACATCCCAGTTTGTTTTAATGAATATAAAAATTTTAATAAACGTACATCGCCTTCTGTATATTGACGAATACCGCTATTTCGCGTTGGTGGTGGTAATAAACCTAATTTCTCATAGTAGCGCAAAGTGTGAATGCTCATCCCTGTTAATTCTGCTACTTCGCCGATTTTATACATGTTCTCTCCCCCTTGTTTTTACACTTTCATCTTACAACCTAGAGTTAGCTCTAGGTCAATACATAAATAAAGTGAAACTTTAATCAGTGGGGGTCTTATTGCACGTTAATGCGGGATAAAAGTTGAACACAACAAAAAAAGACGCACAGCCACAGCTATGCGTCTTTTCTATTATTTCTCTGCAACTTGAACTTCTTTTACGTAAGCTGCTTCGAATTTTTGGATGTCACCTGCGCCCATGAAAATTAGAACGCCGTTTTTATGTTTCTTTAATACATCCGTTGTTGTATCTGTAATTAGTTCTGCACCATCAATACGCTTTTGCAGATCTTCAATTGTTAATTCACCTTTGTTTTCGCGTGCTGATCCGAAAATATCACATAAGTATACTTGATCAGCTTTGCTTAAGCTTTCAGCGAACTCATCTAAGAACTTTTCTGTACGTGAGAATGTATGCGGCTGGAATACAGCGACAACTTCACGCTCTGGATGTTTTTGACGAGCTGCTTCAATCGTTGCATTAATTTCTGTCGGATGGTGTGCGTAGTCATCGATAATAACTTGCTCTCCCATCGGCTTTTCATTAAAGCGACGTTTTACGCCTTCAAAAGTTGTTAATTGATGTTTTACTGCTTCTACATCAACGTTTTCATAATGGCAAAGTGCGATTACTGCTAACGCATTTAATACGCTGTGATTGCCGTATCCTGTAATTTTGAACGTGTCATAGTACGTATTACGAACGAATACATCGAATATCGTGCCATCTGTTCTCTTTTGGATGTTACGTGCTTGGAAATCATTATCTTCTCCAAATCCATAGAAAATAACAGGTACTTTCGCTTGAATTTTTTGAAGTTCTTCATCATCTCCACATGCAATAATGCCTTTTTTCACTTGCAATGCCATCTCTTGGAATGCACTGAATACATCATTGATGTCTGCAAAATAATCTGGATGATCAAAATCAATATTCGTCATAATTGCATAGTCTGGATTGTAAGACAAGAAATGACGACGATACTCACAAGCTTCAAATACAAAATACTTACTATTTTCTACCCCATGCCCTGTTCCATCTCCAATAAGGTAAGATGTAGGATGTGCACCTTGCATTACATGGGCTAACAAACCTGTTGTTGATGTCTTTCCGTGTGCACCAGTTACAGCAACACTTGTGTATTGGCTCATAAGGTCACCTAAGAAGTGATGGTAACGATGTACTGGGATGTTTAATTCTTTTGCTGCTACGATTTCTTCATGCGTATCAGGAAATGCATTTCCTGCAATAATCACTTGTCCTTCTTCTACATTATTCTTATCAAAAGGAAGGATCGAGATACTACGCTTTTCTAACGCTGTTTGTGTAAAGAAACGCTTTTCATAATCAGACCCTTGAACAGTATGCTTCATATCATGAAGAATTTGCGCTAATGAACTCATTCCTGTTCCTTTAATTCCTACAAAATGGTAAACTGTCATCTTAAAGAACCTCCAACATTTCGAACTAATACAACGGCCTATCTATAAGACAGTATATGAATCTTTTCTTATTTTGGTAATCATCATACATTTTTGATGTAGTGAGGTTATTCTTTCCCTTCACTTATCAGGATAAACTCGTACGTACTTCTTTATATGTCCATAACAAGTCCATTATAGCAAAAAAGAAGCCGCTATACTATGATAACAGAAAAACTGATAGGGTCAATCACCTATCAGTTTTTCTCTCTTTTACATATCTTCTCTTTTTTCTAATTGAACACGCTCTAAACGTGGGTTTGGACGATATTTACGACCAGCTTTTGCTTCTGGTTTCCCATTTAATTCTACATTATCACCAGTAAAGCCAATATTCATTTTTAACAAGCTACTCCCTACCCCATATATGTCAACAGGTACCTTTTGAGCTTCAAATTCACGAATACGCTTTTCATCAAATCCACCAGTTACAACGATGTCTACATGCTGGAATCCTTCTTCATCAAGCGCCTTGCGAAGTGCAAATACAAGAGATGGATTTACACCACGTGGATCAAATGTTCCAAGTACTTCTGGGTGGCGAATAAAGTATTGATCAATCATTGTGCGAGACGTATCTACACGCACACCTTTTAATGTTGATCCAAATTCACGCGCTACACGAAGTGCATCTGTAATAACATCATTATTGTAATCAATTAGTACAACTAATTCATCTTCTGGAAATTTCTTATGATATGCTTTTGCCGCTTCTACAACATCACCATTAAACATTTGAATTAATGCGTGAGGCATTGTTCCCATACCACTTCTGCCCCACCATTCATTCATTGCATGCGTCGCTTGTGCGCTCATACCTCCGATGTATGCTGCATAACCGTCACCAGCTTGTTGTGTATAATGATCGTCACGATCTCCCATGAAAATAACTGGTTTTTCTTTATCTACACTACGCGCAGCTTGGACAACATTATATACGTTTGTTGCAACCGATGTACGACGAGCTAAAATCCCATCAATAACACCTTCTAAAAATCCGAAATTCTCATAAGGACCATGAATTGTTAACACTGTTTCAAATGGACTAATTTTATCGCCATCTTTTAAAGAGTTAATTTCAAGTTCCTCAGGATTTTTAGCGAATGTTTGTAGCAATGCAATTACTTCATCTGTTCCGCAAAGAACTGCATTTTCTTTTTGGAAAAATTGCATCGTTACAACACTTTTCGGGCGAAATTCTTCAATAATTTCTCTAGTTTTTAAAAAGTAAACGGCGGAGAACCACCCTTCTCCAACTCGTTCGTCAAATTTAAATGTTTTATTTGTTAGTCGATTTATTTCACCTTTTAATTTTAATTCAATTTCTTTCATGTCGCTTTACTCCCTACTTTACTATCCAACATTTTCTATTAGTATACAGCAAAACCGTGGACTATACATTCGTTTCCTGCATAGCAGCGAATTCATCCTCAGAAATAAGGACATCTCTTGGCTTCGTCCCTCTTGCTTCAGAAATAATTCCTTGCGATTGCATCTCCTCAATGAGACGTGCCGCGCGATTATAACCGATGCGGAATTTTCGCTGTACAGAAGATGTGGACGCTCCCCCTTGTTCTACAACAAATTGACATGCTTCAAAGAACAATTCGTCTTCCGACTCAGCCTGTTCTGTTTTCGCTAATAAATCCTCTTGCTTAAATAAGTAATTCGGCTTCATTTGCTTTCTCACATGATCAACTGTCTTTTCGATCTCATCATCCGATACATATACACCTTGTACACGAACTGGCTTAGATGTACCGTTCCCTAAAAATAACATATCACCACGGCCAAGTAATTTCTCCGCGCCTCCAATATCAATAATCGTACGCGAATCAACTTGAGATGATACAGTAAACGCAATACGCGTTGGAATGTTTGACTTAATTAAACCTGTAATAACATCTACAGATGGACGCTGCGTCGCTACTAATAAATGAATGCCACAAGCACGTGCTTTTTGCGCAATACGACAAATCGCTTCCTCAACATCACCAGGTGCTACCATCATTAAGTCGGCTAACTCGTCAATGACAATAACGATATAAGGTAATGTTTCTCCTGGAATTTCTCGCTCACTTACAATCGTATTGTAACGAGTTAAATCACGAGCACCAGCGTGCGCAAACAATTCATAACGGCGTTCCATCTCTTCGACTGCCCACTTTAAAGCCGCTGTCGCTGCTTTTACATCCGTAATAACAGGTGCTACAAGATGTGGAACAGAATTGTATGGTGCAAGCTCAACCATCTTCGGATCAATTAACATTAACTTCACTTCATGCGGTTTCGCTTTATATAAAATACTCGTTAAAATCGCGTTAATACACACACTTTTACCTGAACCCGTTGCACCCGCAATAAGTCCGTGCGGCATTTTTCGAATATCTGTTACAATTGGATCACCTGAAATATCAAGTCCAAGCGCAACAGTAAGCGGTGATTCACTCTTTGTGAATACAGGACTTCTTAAAATTTCACGAAGAAATACTGGCTTACTTTCTTTATTTGGAACCTCAATTCCAATCGCACTCTTCCCTGGAATCGGCGCTTCAATACGAATATCTTTCGCAGCTAAACTTAACTTAATATCATCACTTAAATTGGTAATTTTATTTACTTTCACGCCTGGGTCTGGTTGCACTTCAAAACGAGTTACTGCTGGCCCTTGCGATACATTAATAACATGTGCTCCAACATGAAAATTATTAAACGTTGTATCTAATAATTCTTTTTGCTCATCTAACCATTCTGTATTATCTAGCGCTGATTGCTGCGGAATCGACAACAGCGCTAATGGCGGAACAGTGTATGTCGGTGGTGTGTGCAATACATTTCGCATATCGTTCTCTCTTTGATTTACAACATATGCTTTCTCTTGTACTTCCGTACTTGAAATTGGCTTTTGTACTTGCTCTTCCACTACTTGCTGCACTGGGCGTTCTTCCATTTGTGGCTCTGCTACTACTTGCTGCACTGATTGCTCTTCTACTTGTGATTCTACTACCACCTGCTGCATTGGTTGTTCTTCCACTTGTGATTCTACTACCACCTGCTGCATTGGTTGTTCTTCCACTTGTGGTTCTGCTACCACCTGCTGCATTGGTTGTTCTTCCACTTGTGGTTCTGCTACTACTTGTTGCACTAGTTGTTCTTCCACTTGTGGTTCTGCTACTACTTGTTGCACTGGTTGTTCTTCCACTTGTGGTTCTGCTACTACTTGTTGCACTGGTCTATTCTCTACTCGTACATTAACAGAATGCTGCATTGCATTTGCCCTAGCTGCATGTCTTTCCATTAATCGTGTTCTATCTTGTTTCAACATAACAACATTAAATGGTACATGACGCTTTTTCTCACGTTTTGGTTCTTCTTTTTTTACAACTGGTTGTTCTTCTGCGACCGGCGCTTCTTCTACAACTCGTTGTTCTTCTGCGACTGGCGCTTCTTCTACAACTCGTTGTTCTTCTGCGACTGGTGTTTCTTCTACAACTCGTTGTTCTTCTGCGACTGGCGCTTCTTCTACAACTCGTTTATTTTCTTCTGTTTCTGCAAGTAAAACATTCGCAAAGCTTTGAACGTCGTTCTTTGTCTGTTCATCAGCCTCAGCTACATGTATGAATTCACTCTTTTGTTCAATCGCTTCATCTTCTTGCTGAATTTCCTCAAGTGCTACAAATGTCTCTACTACAGGTGCTTTTATTTCTGCAATCACTTCTACTTCTTCTAGCTCTTCTGTTTCTGTAATTACTTCTACTTCTTCTAGCTCTTCTGCTTCTGCAATTACTTCCACTTCTTCTGGCTCTTCTGTTTCTGCAATTACTTCCACTTCTTCTTGTGCTTCTGTTTCTGCAATTACTTCCACTTCTTCTTGTGCTTCTGTTTCTGCAATTACTTCTACTTCTTCTAGCTCTTCTGTTTCCGCAATTACTTCCACTTCTTCTGGCTCTTCTGTTTCTGCAATTACTTCCACTTCTTCTGACTCTTCTGCTTCTGCGATTACTTCTACTTCTTCTGGCTCTTCTGTTTCTGCAATTACTTCCACTTCTTCTGACTCTTCTGCTTCTGCGATTACTTCCACTTCTTCTGACTCTTCTGCTTCTGCGATTACTTCCACTTCTTCTGGCTCTTCTGTTTCTGTAATTACTTCCACTTCTTCTGACTCTTCTGCTTCTGCGATTACTTCTACTTCTTCTGACTCTTCTGCTTCTGCAATTACTTCCACTTCTTCTGATTCTGCAATCACTTCTACTTCTTCTAGCTCTTCTGTTTCTGTAATTACTTCTACTTCTTCTGACTCTTCTGCTTCTGCGATTACTTCTACTTCTTCTGACTCTTCTGCTTCTGCAATTACTTCCACTTCTTCTGATTCTGCAATCACTTCTACTTCTTCTAGCTCTTCTGTTTCTGTAATTACTTCTACTTCTTCTAGCTCTTCTGTTTCTGTAATTACTTCCACTTCTTCTGGCTCTTCTGTTTCTGTAATTACTTCCACTTCTTCTGGCTCTTCTGGTATTTCCACAATGATTGTTTCTGCAAGTTTTTCTTCTGCTTTGACAATCACTGATTCTTCTGGAGCTTGCTTTTCCACTTCAATAGTAGGTTGTTTTATTTCTGTATTACGTTTAATTTCTTCTGATAATATTGTATCCTCGTGCTCTACTTTAGAAGCCACTAATTCTTCTTGTAGATTGTTTTCGTTTAACACCACTACATCTTTTTCTTCTACTAAAGGCTCTTGGCGTTCGATTTCATAACCGTTTTTCTCTAGCCATTGATCAACAACTGATTTTTCTTGCTTTTTATCCTGTTGACCAACCGATTCATGACTAGGCGAAGAAGACGTTGCTTGCCCTTCTGAGAAATCTGATAATGTATATCCTTTTTTCTCTAACCATGCATCAACAACTGCTTTGCCCTCTACAGATATTTCAAGATCTTCTCTTTCTTTTACTTCCTCCTGCTTTTCAACCTTTTTCTCTACTGAAGGACGATTATATCCATAAATTGGCGAAATCATTTCTGTTGGACGAAATGGTCTACGGTTACTCTCTTGCGAAGGTGCAGATGCCTTTTTAACGACAGCCTCTCGCACCGGTTCATATTGTACTTCCGGTTCTTCATATGTAGAAACTACCTTTTCCACATACGGTCGTCTGCTTCTTTCCACCTGTATTCCTCTTTGAGCAGTCGGTTCTTCATATGTTACTCCTTGAACAGGTTGTTCTTCGAAGTGATCTACTTCTCTTTCATCCTCTTCATCGAACCCATTATCCGGTACTAAAGGAAAACGGCATTTACCTGCATTCCTACTTGCCATTTGTGCTTCTCTTGCTTCAGTGTAGTGGTTTACACGAGGAATTTTCGGCTGACTTTCAATTTGCTTTTGTACTTCTTTATTCAACGCTGTTTGTTCTTCCTCTTTGTTAAACAACTTTTTCATCCAATCTAACATGCTTACCACTCTTTCTACTAAATAGTAACATCCTTTATTGTATCAGCATTCGGCAAAAAGTGCAGGTAAAATTAAGCATGTCATATTTATCCACAATATTCTAATTTACGAGTGTTTCATATGGAAAAACGCAGCCTTTCATGTAAGACTGCGCTTAAGCTTTACGCTTCCGATATGCATCTATACTATCCGTTACACTTTGCAATAAAGAATTTACATACTGCGGGTCAGATAATTTTTTATCTTCTTCAAGATTTGACATAAACCCAAGTTCTAATAGTACACCAGGTACTTTGGACCAATTAAATCCAGAAAGATCATCCCTGAATTTAATTCCATTTACTTTCACTTGCTGGTTCTCCCTCATTTTATTTACAATCATTTGAGAGATTTGAAGGCTTTCCGCATAAATCTCTTTCGTATGCGGACTGTCTTCTGCTGGCGTCAATACAGCAAATCCACTTTGGTTTGGATTTTCAGAACCATCTGCATGAAGACGTAAAAATAAATTTGCCTTATGATTGTTTGCGAATGTCGCCCGTTCTTTATTACTTATATCAACGTCTTGTGACGTTCTCGTCATTAATACTTGCATTCCCTTCGCTTCTAACTTTTCTTTTAATACGAAAGCCATTTCTAATACAAGTACGGCCTCTCTTTTTTTCGTCACAACACCAGTTGTACCATCTGTGACTTTATATTTTTGTGTTGTTGCCCCTGGCCCAATCGGCTCTAAATTTAAATTCGCTTTTTGTTGATGCCCTGGATCAATAACGACGAGAAACTTCTCTTGTTTTTCATTACTCTCTACTTTTTGTTCATTATTTTGCACTGGTTGCTCAGTTGGCAGCACCAGTGTAGTTTCCTCTATCTTTTCTTCAGTCGGCATTTCCTCCTGCTTATGCTCCACTTGCTCATTCGTTTTAATTGCTTGCGATTCTTCGTTCTTTTCTTGTTCTTGCTGCTTTTCTACCGGTGCATCTTCTTTGGTATCTTTTCTTTTCTCTTGTATAGAAGATGTAGTTTCTTTTTTCGGCTGCTCTTGTGAACAACCAGCCATATATATTCCAATGAATGCAATCATGCTCATTATTTTTATATACTTCATACTTCTCTCCCATCACTTTGCACCGGATTCAAAGTTTTTCTTATAATTGCCCTATAATCTCATCCATATTTCCAATATAAACAGGATGCCACGTTTCTGTACCACGCTCTGCAGTATAAACCGGATAAGCGTTATCATCTATATTTACGAAAACTGGATCACCCATATCCGTTTCATATCCAATTGCAATCCATCCTTCTTGCCACTTTCCGTTTTCTTCACTTATTAATGAATTTTTATGTTTATCATATCGGTAACCGATTTGTCCTTTTTCTAATTCACTTTCACTAAACACATATATTTCATAAGTACCTAGCTCAACATCTTGCTGTTTTGAAGTTTCAATTCGTTTTAGAAGTTCTGCGATTTTTGGTTGTTGTTTCATACGTCTATCCCCTTCTATTTTTCTAAATTTTAACTAGTTTGTTTATAAAATACAATATAGATTTTAAGAAAAAAGGTGACACCTTTATCATATTTACGATTTTTTGAGTATATCTATCACAACCCTCAATATATTAACGATTCAACACGAAATTTCGACTTACCAACAAAAATGACAAAAAAGAGAGGCTGCCCAAAAGGACAACCTCTCTTTTCTTATATCAATTAAAATTTAAATTCTTGTCCAACTTCAAAACTATCTTCTAATACAAGAATACCTTTTTCTTGTGGAGCGTCTGGAAGCTCTAATTCACGTGCAGAGCAGATCATTCCAGAAGAAGGAACACCGCGAAGCTCAGCTGGCTTAATTAACATACCGCTTGGCATTACAGCACCGATTTTTGCAACGACAACTTTTTGTCCTGCATCAACATTTGGTGCGCCACATACGATTTGTAATGTTTCTGTACCGATTTCTACTTTACAGATGTTTAACTTATCAGCATTTGGATGCTTTTCTTTTTCAGCTACATAACCTACAACAAATTTCGGAGAAAGATCTGCTTCTACTGTTTCTTCAAAGCCGTTCTTCGCTAAAATTTCGTTGATTTTCTCAACAAGCTCTTTCGTTAATGTAAGGTTACCTGTTTCTGTTACTTCTAAATAAGAAGATGCATTAAAGATGTTGAATCCTCCCGTTACGTTGCTTTCACGATCATAAACGCGTGCAACATCTCCTTTGCGATCAAAAGTACGGTTCTCTAAAGTAATATCTTGTAAGGCAACAATTAAAGTGTCACCAATTCCTTCAAGGTTGTAAAAAACGTTCACTTCGTTCATCCTTTCTCTTTTCCATCTGTCTTCTTCCGATTTTTCGCTAAAATAAAGATTGGTTCAAATTCTCCATCTTCATATACGAATGAAAGTGATGTAATCGGAACATGCCCTTCGGCAAAAAATTTCATTGTCATTTGTGCAATAATATCATAACCGATTTCGTTGACGATATCAGCAATAATTAATACATCTTGGTGAGGAACAGCAACAACCATGTCACCAGAAATCTTTTCACGCATCGATTGTAGTAACGATTCGTTTAAAATACGAGTCGCGTCATACCCATCATTTGTGTTTAAAAAGTAGAATGTATTACCCGCTACTGTGTCTTGTTTAAATTCATAACCTAATGAGCGTGCGTTGAATAATGCCATTTCACGCACTTGCTGTTCTGTAAGTTCTAATTTTTGTAACAGACGTTCATCAATTAGTCGATACGTTTTATTCGAATCTAACGCATAGTAAATACGTGTTTCCGCCGTATGATCCGTCATAATAAACGGATTTCCTTCTTCTGCTTGTTTCGGGAAAGAAGTAGAACGAATAACAGGTAAAATTTTTGCTCCGCTATTTTCTTCTTTATGCATCGCAATTAGCGCTTCTTGTACGTAATAAGCAACTTCTTCAATTGCCTTTTCTTTGTTCACTTCCCATTTTGCTACAACTCCTGGAAGTGATACGTTAATACCTTTTTTCGAGTCTTTCTGTTCTATACGTAGAACCTCTTTCTCGCTATCATACTGAAAGTCCCACTCTGGACGAGATAATTTCTTCATTAACTCGTCTTTCATCTTTTTACTTGTCATCTTCATCTCTTTTTCCTCCCTTCCAAAAAAATAACCTCCCCCGCGAAGGTAGAGGTTGTTTTACAATTCAATTGGCAAATTGCCTTATTTTAAACCTTCAATGAACTCTTCGATTTGTTCTTGTGTTTTACGATCTTTGTTCACATAGCGACCAGTTTCTTCACCTTTATTGTACGCTACAAAGCTCGGAATGCCAAATACGTCTAATTTTACACATAGATCAATAAACTCATCACGATCTACATAGTAAAATGAGAAATCACTATATTTCTCTTCTACTTCTGGCATAAATGGGTCTACAAAACGGCAGTCTGGGCACCATTCTGCTGAGAACATAAAGACTACATTCTCTTCATTTTTTAATTGTTGGAATTGCTCCATGCTTTCTAATGACTTCATCTATATTTCCTCCTCTAACGAGTGCATTTTTCATGTTATAATCTTTCTTTTATACTACCATACATCGCGCATGGTGCAAGGTTTATGCTTGCTTTTTGTCATACTTATATTGCCCAACAAGTAACTTAACAACGTGTACAAATAATTCCGTGCGGTCGACATAATCATCTGTAAAAATACCAATCGCTCCTTCGTGACTACGAATATCTTTTCTATGTACAAACTCTTCCATCACTTCACTTAACTCCTTGCCATCTTCAAGAGGTGCTAAAAAATCGTCTGGTAACGTAATACGCGCTCCTCCAGCCACGAATACTTTCCCATCACTTGTTGCTAGCGCGCCCCAGTTACACATAAATAAACCGTGCTCCGTTTTCATCACACCGCCTTCTAGCCCAATACCAATTGGAGCTTCTCCTTCCTCTAGCGCTCGCTTCGCTCTATTAATCGCTCCTTGCATCGTCTCTTCATCTGAAAACGGCTGATTTGCTACTCCTGAAGGAACAGAGAGAGATGTAATTGTAGCCTCTTTCCAAACCTTCTCCACAGCACCAACTTTCGTTTTATTCTTCGATCCAACTACTACTTTCATTTCGTTCACCTCTATAAAAATTCATCATTCTATTCTAATATCCGCATCAGATACGAATTAAGTATCAACCACTACCACATATCACCAAGTCATCTATTCAGCCTAAAAAAGAAGGTTTTTTCTAGCAACATTACCGTCTTCGAAAACAAAAACAGCCTTCCTCTCACTTCCTACTTGGAGTCTTCATACATCATTCGAACACCAATTAAGCACTGACCGCTCCCAATCATCGCTGGGTCATCTATTCAACCTAAAAAAAGAAGGGTTTTTCGCCCTTCTTCTCTACGCGTTATTCTTAATTGTCTCTAACGTCGTTTTATCTGTTGTTCTTACAAGCTTCGTAATTAATTCTTTCGCCGCTGCATAATCATCAACATGTAAAATTGAAGCATGTGTATGAATGTAGCGTGCACAAACACCAATTACTGCTGATGGGATACCAGAGTTACTTGTATGTACACGGCCCGCATCTGTACCACCTTGTGAAATAAAGTATTGGTACGGAATATTGTTTGTTTCTGCTGTATCTAAAATGAATTCGCGCATTCCTCTATGTGTTACCATCGTGCGATCGTAAATACGAAGAAGAGCACCTTTTCCTAATTGACCGAACTGCGTTTTGTCACCAGATGCATCGTTTGCTGGACTTGCATCAAGCGCATAGAAAATGTCTGGTTGAATCATATTTGCAGCTGTTTGCGCTCCGCGAAGGCCTACTTCTTCTTGTACAGTAGCACCAGAATATAATGTATTTGGTAATGTTTCATCTTTTAATTCTTTTAACAATTCGATTGCAAGACCACATCCGTAACGATTGTCCCAAGCTTTCGCCATAATTTTCTTCTCATTTGCCATCGGTGTGAATGGGCAAATCGGCACGATTTGTTGTCCTGGTTTTACACCAATTTCAATCGCATCTTCATAACTATCTGCACCTATATCAATTAACATATTTTTTATATCCATCGGTTTTGCACGTTGCGCGTCACTTAATAAATGAGGAGGAATAGAACCAACAACCCCAATAACAGGACCATTCTTCGTCATAACTTGTACACGCTGTGCTAATAAAACTTGGCTCCACCAGCCGCCTAACGTTTGAAAACGAAGCATTCCGTTTTTCGTAATTTGCGTAACCATGAAACCTACTTCATCCATATGACCTGCTACAAGAACACGCGGGCCAGTTTCGTCCCCTTTTTTCAGACCAAATACGCTACCTAAACCGTCTTGTACAATTTCATCCGCATATTTGCTTAATTCTTGTTTCATAAAACGGCGTACATCATGTTCAAAACCTGATGCCCCCTGTAATTCTGTTAACGTACGAAATAATTGTAATGTCTCTTTATTCACGAAGTCCCCTTCTTTCAAACCTTAGTAGAATACCTCTTTTATTGTAACGAAATTTTCGAAATGTTTCTAGTTTCTTCTTTTTTAACTGTATTTGCTTTATAATTATTATTGGTACACTATTTTTATTTTATAGAATTGAGGTGAATATATGAGTTGGAAAGGTTTAGTAGCAGGTCTTGGCGTTGGGTTCGCAGCTGGTTATCTCGTTGCAAACAAAGTACAAGAACAATCCCATATTTCTTCAGAAAAAGCATTGAAAATGGTGAAACAAGCATTAAGTCATAAAGGTGAAATTACTGGCTCTTGGGTACATATGGTTCCAGAGACATTTGAAAAATATGATGTCGCATATGAAGTTTATCGCGGCGGTCTTACAACAATGTTAGATGATATACAAGAACGATTTGAATTTTTAGTTGATGCTAAAACAGGTACTGTTTTAGAAGTTATAGCAGCATAAAAAGGAGGGTTCCCATTAGGTGAACCTCTTATTTTTTTGAAATTGTGGGTATTGATTAAAATTATATCAGCGATTTTCCGAATATATCGACTTACCGACAAAATCCGATAATAAAAAAGAAGCTGCTCCAACAAATATGATGGAACAATCTCCTCTTTTTAAGCTTCTATACTCGTTTTCCGTTCTATTTTTTCTACAATATGTCCTTCCTCATTCCACTTCACAGCACGATAATATGCGTCATGATAAAACGTAAACCACGCCTCTTTTTCAGCACCATACTTCATCCACTTTTGCTTATTTTCAATCGAAGTCATCGGATAATCATCGTATGCCATTACCCATAATACATTTTGATGCGCGTGTGTCGGCAATAGGTCTGCTAAATGTAGCATCGTTTCTCCTTGACTCTCCAAAGCGATAACTGCATGTCCATCGCTATGACCACCGGTATGCGTCATCTTGATTTCATCTGTAATTTCTATTTCTTGCTGGAACGTAACAACTTGATCTACAATTGGCTCCCAATTTTCCTTCCAATATGTATTACGTGATCTAATGTTTGGATTCCTCATTTCATTCCACTCTGTTTCACTTACGTAAACTTTCGCATTTGGAAATGCCGGTACAAGGTGATCATCTTCCCATTTTGTTAGACCAGATGCATGATCAAAATGAAGGTGTGTCATTAAAACATATTGAATATCTTCAGGCTTTAATCCCTGTTTTTCTAACGATTCATAAACCGATGATTCTTCTGTTACACCTTGATTTCGTTTCATCTTCTCATTCAACTTACCGTTTCCTATTCCTGAATCAATGAGCATATTTCCATCTTTCGTTTGTAAAAGTAACGGATCTGTTCGTAAGTAAATATGATTTGTGTCATTATGTTTATATTTACGTGACCAAAGTACTTTCGGCACAACACCAAACATTGCGCCTCCATCTAAATGTGTATTTCCGCCTTTTAACCACGTTACTTTTATATCTCCAATTTGTAACTGTTCCATTACACATCCCCCTTTTAATTAATCTTAACATAAAATTCTGATTATTTTAGGCATAAAAAAACCTATGCATTACTGCATAGGCTCTGTACGATATTTTGCTTCAACTCGGTAAATACGATGACCCTTACTAGAGAATTTCTCTTCGTATTCAGTCATGATGTTACCTTCAAAGTCGCTGTTATGAAGATCTAAGCTTAAGTACGTTAGTAACATACCATACTCAGCCATACTCATAAGAGAATATTCAAATAAACCTTGGTTATCTGTTTTAAAATGAATTTCTCCGCCTTCTACTAACACTTCTTCATAATTACGTAAAAACGTTTTATACGTTAAACGACGCTTCGTATGACGCTTCTTTGGCCATGGATCTGAGAAGTTTAAATAAACGCGATCAATCTCACCTTTTGCAAAGAAAACTGTTAAATCTTCAGCATCTTTATTAATTAACTTTAAGTTCGGCACTTCTTCTTCAATTAATTTATCAAGTGCATCTACAACAACACTTGTGAATTTTTCAATTCCAATATAATTAATATGTGGATTCGCTTTTGCCATATCATACATAAAGCGGCCACGACCTGTACCTACTTCAATATGAATTGGTTGTTCATTTCCAAATACTTCTTTCCAGTTACCAGCGCGCTCCTCTGGGTTTCCGATTACGATATGTGAATACTCGTTAATTCGATCCATTGCATATGGTTTATGTCTTAAACGCATAGATGTCTCCCTCTCTTTACAAAACTATTTTAAAGGAATAATTCCTTCTTTCTTTTTTTAATTAATCTACCAAACAAAAAACCAAGTACGTACGAGCACTCGGTCCGTTTCTTTCAAGTATAAGATGTACCATTTTGATAAAAACTACATACAGCATTAAACATTCCATGACGAAACAGCTTTTTCTCTTACATTTGAAGAGAAAAACAATCGAAAGGATGATCCGTTCATGCCAATTAATCAACAACATCAATTAGAAGTGCTGAAAGATATTTTAGTCAACCACCAAAGTGATTGCTGCGGGACAGTTTCAGAATGCGAGCAATTAGAGCGCCTCATTCAATCGTTACTCGCAAACGATAATATAAGTAGTGACGCTAAAACAATGCTAAACGATGTATATTCTTATAGTCAATCGGGTAAATCTTCCTCTAATTTGGACAACCATATTTCCAATAATCAAGAACAACTTACTCAGTGGATTGCTGGAATGGACAATTTTTCTTAAGTATTATTCTGAAGCAAGTAGTTGCTGTAAATATTGATGCCAATATTCAGCTTCTGCTTGCTGTTTTTTTGTTGTATGCCATTGAATAGACAAAATCGTTTGTGCTATCACATACCATCTCATACGCCTAAGCAGCGATTCATCCATTTCAATATCATAAAAACCGAGCCACTCACTCCACTCCTGGCGCGGAATGTACCAATATAATAACATACCAAGGTCTAGAGCCGGGTCAGCAATTACAGCTCCATCCCAATCAATTAAAAACAACTCATCTTCATCCGACAATATCCAATTGTTATGGTTTACATCACAATGGCATACAACAAATTCATTGTATTCAATAGCTTTTAATGAACCCATTAAATATTGAAGGCCTTGCTGAATTGTTGCATCATCCCTTATATCTCCTCTTAAAACGAGTTGCAGTTGTTGTAATAACTCTTGTGCGTGAAGCGGCTGCTTCCCAAGTCTTTGAATCATCTGTACAAGCGCTTTAGAGGAGTGTATTTTCTTCAAAAGTTTCGCAACACGTTCTAGTTTCATATCCTCTGGCTCTAGCTTCTGTCCCGGAAGCCATTTTTGAGCAGAAATTACATCACCATTCGTTACCCTTCTTGTCCAAAGTAATTTTGGAACAATTCCTTCTGCTGACAATACCGCTAAAAAGGGCGATGTATTCCGCTTTAAAAATAACTTCTGTTGTCCGTTTTGCGCAATATATGCATCGCCCGTTACTCCACCAGCCGGTACAAGACTCCACTCTTTTCCTAATAATTGTTCCAACCATTCCATATTCATTACCCGTTAACAAATCCTTATCTTTTATAGTTATGAAAAGAAAAACCGCAACATTTCTACACATGTTGTGGATTCATATATTTTACTGTAAATGAAAAGAAAAATTAGCCTAGGCCAAAAATCCTCTATTTTATTTTACAAAACCTGTCATAGAATGACAACTTATCAAAATCGTCACCTTTGTCAATTCTACATTTATTACATTCTCATCGTCAAGTAGCGATTTGTCACATTATCGTCAATATATACGTGCTAATTGGAGCGAGCCTAAGTTCCTTTCCTCTAAATGAAGAAATTGGATCTATTTTCGCTTCGTTTTCGTTTACTAACACATGCCACGTTTCTTCTTTCGGAAGTTGCACCGTTTTAGCTTCTAAACCGCTATTAAATAAAACGACAATCTCTTTCCACGGTCCAAACGATTTTACATTTTGCAGGTGGTATGCAAGTACTTCTGTAGATGTTTGTAAAAAAGTCATATGTTTTTTTATAAGGTCTGCGTTTTGTAATCGGAATGCCCCATGCTCTTTACGAATCGCAATTAAACCTTTTATATAGTTAACAGTCTCTATCTCTTTCTCTTTTTGATCCCAATCTAATTGATTGATCTCATCATTTGCATTATAACTATTTTCATTTCCTTTCTTCGTACGATAAAACTCTTGTCCTGCATGTAAGAAAGGAATGCCTTGTGAAAGAATAACCATTGCGCTCGCTAGCAGGTGACGTTTTTTCAAAATCGCTTCTGATTCTTCATTACTGCGCACTAGTTTATCCCACATCGTCATATTATCATGACATTCTACATAATTAATGCTTTGCGCCGGCTCTAGAAACAGCCCTGTTTCTTTCATACTTAAAAGACTTCCTGCTGCAATATACTGCAAATGATTACAGTCTACAGACCCACCAAATGCAAAACCACGCTTGTTTATATGAAATGTACTCCCTTTTATCCCATCACGAAATTGATCATTAAACTGCGCAATATGCGGCATGTTCTTCGCATTATTTAACGTTGCTTTTTCTTTGGCAGGAAGTGGTGTTTGTAAATCCCATCCTTCTCCTAATAATAAAGCATCTCGTTTTATGTTTCGTACTTCTTTTTCTATCACATTCATTGTATCAACATCTAAAATTCCCATTAAGTCGAATCGGAATCCATCGACATTGTATTCAGTAAGCCAATATAAAATAGACTCTACAATGAATTTCCTCATCATTTTCCGTTCAGACGCTATATCATTTCCGACTCCCGTCCCATTAGAAGGCATACCATCTTCACCATGACGAAAATAATAGCCTGGAACAAGCTTTTCAAATGATGATAGCTCTCTTTCATAAACATGATTATATACAACATCTATGATCACCCTAATACCTTGTTCATGAAATGTTTCAATTAGTTGTTTGCACTCAACTATCCTGTTATACGGATCAGAGGGATTTGTAGCATAAAATCCTGTTGGTGCATTGTAATATAATGGATTATACCCCCAATTATAGGCGGACGAAGGATTCGCCTCATCTACACCACCGAAACAATATAAAGGTAATAGTTCAACATGTGTAACACCTAAATCTTTTATATGAGACAACCCTGTTAACGTCCCGTTCCGTCCCGTTGTTCCCTCTTCCATCAATCCTTTATATGTTCCCTTTTGACTCACTCCACTATTTTGATGTATAGTCGCATCACGAATATGCAGTTCATACAATATGGCATCTGTCATTGATTGTAATGGTGGTAATCCCTCTCGTCTTGTTACACTCGTTTTTTCTAAATCGATAACAACACCGTGTTTGCCGTTTACCGTCACCGACTTTGCATAAGGATCCACAGCTTCGTTCCATATTAAATTAATACAAACAAGAAATGTATAGCATGCTCCGTCTAAATCCCCTTGTAATGTTTGAATCCAAACTCCGTTTTCTTCTCTGTACATTTCATGATCGGTATATTCTTTATCACTCTTATAAATTCTTACTTTCGCAAGCCTTGCGGTTGGAGCCCATACTTTAAATGTCGTTTCTTCTTTTTGATACACAGCACCTAAATCTGTACCTTCGTAATAATACTTTTCATCGAAAATTGTTGTTCGAATAACAGCACCTATTTGTAAATCCGTTTCTTCATTCCGTTCATCTCGTACTGTATAATACTTCCCCACATCTAGCGGCTCTTCTATAAAGCACTCATACTTCGTTGCATCTGGAAGTGCAATAGTATGAGCAATCGGTAAATCTTTCACATTACTTCCTTCTTGCAAACGAAATGTCCGACTTGTTCCATACGCATGTGGGAGCAAAATTGTAATTTTATTCATTTCATCTAAATAGGCATCAAATGGACGTTTTACTTTCAACATAAAAAAATCACCATCATTCTCAAAGTTAAAATAAAGTGAAACTTTAATGAGCGAGAAAATTTTCCCATCCTCACTTATTATTAGCCTTCACCAATCAGGCGAGATAAAATGAGCTGCAAATGATAAGGCTTTTCTTATCAACAAGACTCTATACAGTAACTCCATTCTTCTCTATAGTATATTCACCTGCATAAAAAACGTTT
The DNA here is from genome assembly GCF_038006965.1 of Bacillus sp. FSL K6-1338. Taxonomy (NCBI): domain Bacteria; kingdom Bacillati; phylum Bacillota; class Bacilli; order Caryophanales; family Bacillaceae; genus Bacillus; species Bacillus sp. FSL K6-1338. Next base: position 4,512,866 of record NZ_JBBOWI010000001.1, read on the forward strand.
TCAACATTCTATTTTTGTAATTTTATTTCAGCAATCGATTTATACTTCGGGGTTTCTTTCACGTGGGATTCGTATAAAGTAATTGTATCTGCTTGAAATGATATTTCAGGCACTTCTTTTATACTTTCTAAATGAAACTTTTCTTCTCCTATCCATTTACGAGCAACAGTAATATGTGGATGATACGGGCGTGTTTCTAGAGAAAAACCATTTTCTTCACAAATGGCATGTACTTGCTTTTGTAACTGAAACAAATCATGATTCTCACTTACCTTCGCCCAAAGAATACGGGGCTGATCTTCCCTACCAAACGTTGAAAAACCTTGTAACGTGAACGATAGTTCTTTTGTTTTTATAAGTGTTTGTAATCCATTCTTTATCCCTTTTAACTGTTCTTCTGTCGCACCTCCTAAAAAGGAAAGGGTAATATGATAATCTTCCTTATGTACCCACGAGCGAAATGGTAATTTCTCATTCGTATCCTCTTTATAGTTAGACAGCACTTCTTTTATATGATTTGGTAACGTAATTGCGACAAAATAATGCCTATCCATGTACACCGTCTCCTTCTTTCTATTGTTGCTTTTCTTTCTTATCTCATTCAATTAAAAAGAAGCCGCCCTCTAAAGTAGAGAGCGGTCATTATTCATATATCGGCGATTAAAGTTTCACTTTACTTCGCTAATTCATGAATTGCTTGCGCATAAATTGCTGTTGCTTTTAATAAGTCTTCAATTTCAATGTACTCATCTTTTTGATGCGCAAGTTCTTCCTTTCCAGGGAATAGCGGTCCAAATGCCACACCAGCTTTTAATGAACGAGCATAAGTACCTCCGCCAATTGCTAATAGTTCTGCTTTTTCACCTGTTTGTTCTTCATATACACGTTGTAACGTACGAATTAATACGTGGTCTTTATCAACGTGATGCGGGCGTGAATTAGAATAGTCAGCTACTTCAAATCCATGCGTACCAACATACTCTTTCAACTTCGCAATTGTTTCTTCAAAGTTAGTTGTAACTGGGTAACGTACGTTTAGCCCTAAGTTACCACCGTTTTCTTTCGTATAAGAAAGGCGACCAACATTCACTGTTAACGGACCGCTAATTTCATCTTTATAAGCAATAGTAGCTTTTTCACCCAAAATATCACCAGTAAATGTTTCTGTTGCAAATGTCGCAAATGCAGTTGCTTTTCCATCAAGTGAAACTGTAGTCAAGAAGTTTGCTAATAATAAACCTGCATTTTCTCCTTTTTCAGGAGTAGATCCGTGCGCTGAAATTCCTTTTATTTGCAACGTCACTGTATTACCTTCTATAGTCGATTCCCCTATTTTTTTAGCAGTTTGTAAATACTCTTCATATGCTACTGTAAGTGCATTTACATCTTCTCCTGTAATAACCGCTTCTGCAAAATCAGGAACCATATTTAAACGTCGCCCTGAATCAAATGAAACAAGTTCATATGTACCTTTTTTCTCTTCACTACCATTTTGCACAACTTGTATATCAGAAATTCCTTTTTCTGCATTAATAATTGGAAAATCTGCATCTGGTGCAAAACCGATTGTTGGCATTTCTTCGTTTTTAAAGTAGTGATCTACACATTTCCAATTGCTTTCTTCATCTGTTCCTATAATCATACGAACACGTTTTGAAAGAGGTAAGCCTAATTCTTTCACAATTTTCATCGCATAATATGCTGCCATCGTTGGGCCTTTATCGTCAATTGCACCACGTGCAAAAATCTTTCCATCGCGAATATCCGCACTATATGCGGGAGTCGTCCAGCCATCTCCTTCTGGTACAACATCAACGTGACAAAGAATACCTACTAATTCTTCTCCTTGTCCCATTTCAAGATGACCTGCATATCCTTCTAAATTTTTAGAAGCAAAACCTTCAGCTTCTCCTTTATGTAACATGAAAGATAGCGCTTTTTCTACCCCTTCACCGAATGGTGCGCCCTCTTTCGCCGATTCTTCTTCCCATACACTTTTAATTTGTAAAAATTGTTGTGTATCACGAATTAAATCATCTTTTCGTTTTGCAACTTCTTCTGTCCAATTAATCGCTGACATCACGCATCCATCCTTCACTATATTATCTCTTTCATCATAGCAAACCGAAATCCCTTATGCCATACACGAAAACTAAATACCGAACAATTGTAATATTTCAGACATTTCTTATTAGTTTTTCTTTTATTTTTTCAAAAAAATTTGCAGGAATTTGGCGTTTTACGTAGAATTTTATGTGTTAGTTGACTGACCATATATACAATGTCAACTACCAATATTTTTCTATATGAATTTTTGTTAAACTTTTGTAAAATTTAAGTAGATTAAAGCATGAATTTTATCATGTAGAGTACAATGGTAGTAACGACCTTCTTTCCTGAATGGGGTCAAAAAAACTAGTAGAGGAGTGGTTTTCTCTTGAAACCTACAACTACTCGTATGCTAACACGCATTAAATCAATTTATATGTACATCAATGAAAACGGAACGGTAACGACGAAAGACCTTGTAGATGAGTTCGGGATCACACCGCGAACGATACAACGTGATCTAAATGTGTTGCAGTTTAATGAACTCGTGTATAGCCCTTGCCGCGGTAAGTGGACAACAACAGGAAAGAAAGTGAGAATGACCTCATAACAAAAAATAATTGTATGTAAATAAATACATACCCCTTTCTAACTATTAGAAAGGGGTTTTTTCTGTACCTATAAAGGTACTACTTTTCGGTATCTACTTGATATGTTTTTAACATTTCTACTTCTTCATCTGTTAGCTCTCGGTATTGTCCAAGTTCTAGTTCTTCATCTAATACTAACGGACCCATCTCCGTTCTCTTTAGGTAGACTACTTTTTTCCCTACCGCTTCAAACATACGCTTCACTTGATGGAATTTCCCTTCTGTAATCACAAGCTCAATTTCGGAAATATCATCGCTTTTCAATATTGTAAGCGTACCTGGTTTTGTTTCATAGCCATCGTCTAAGATAACACCTTTAGCAAACTCTTTTACATCCTCTTCTGTTACTACTCCTGCAACGTGTGCATAATATTTTTTCGGCACATGCTTTTTCGGAGATAATAATTGATGTGATAACTTCCCATCATTTGTTATCAATAAGAAACCTTCCGTATCGATATCAAGTCGTCCAACTGGGAACGGATCAAAGATTGCATCTTCTAATTCTAATAAATCTATTACCGTTTCATGATTATCATCTTCCGTCGCTGAAATAACACCTTGTGGTTTATGCATCATTAAGTAAACAAACTCTTTGTATTCCACAACTTCACCGTGAATCATAACTTCTTGCTCTTCTACATTTACATGAACTTTCGCATCTTTTACTGGCGTTCCATCAATTTTCACAACGCCATCTTTCAATAATTTCTTTACTTCTTTTCTACTTCCATATCCCATATTCGCTAATAATTTATCTAATCTCACGCTTTTCACCTTCTTTATTTATCATAGAAAAGGGGACGTAATTACGCCCCTCTTGATTTCAACTTTATTTTAAATCTACTACCAAGTTTACGTTGAATTTTATCTAATGCTTCTCCGCCAAATACTCTTTCAAGTACTCCTGTGCGAATTGCTAACAATCCGTAAACAAGACCACCAATACCTGCACAAATCGCAACTGTTATAAGAGCACCAATACGGCCATCAGGCGAAATCATGAAGGATAGAAGCCATTGTGATAGTTTTACAGCAACGACCATTATAAGTGTCAGTACTGCAATTTGGAATGTTCTTTTATATACAACACCGAATGAATAGTGTGCGTATTTTTTAATTTGTCGATTTGTATACCAAACAGAAGCTAAGAAACCAACTGCGGTCGCTAGAATTGCTCCTACTGTACCGAAATAACGAATAAAGATTACGTTACATACAAATTTCAAAATAACACCCATAATAAGCGCGACAATTGCATGCTTTTGCTGATTAATCCCTTGAAGAATTGCCGCTGTTACTGTAAATAAAGCAAATAACAATGCAACTGGTGCATACCACATTAATACTTGTCCACCTAATGGATCTGAGTCATAGAAAGCCGTGTAAATTGGATATGCAAGTGTTGAAATACCGATAACTGCTGGCAATGTTAAAAACATATTTGCCTGGAATGTTTGTGTAATTTGTAATTTCAAATAGCGGTATTGTTTTTCAGTAAATGATTTTGTAATTGCTGGTACAAGCGTTAAACTAAACGCTGTTGCAAGTGATACAGGAATCATAATTAACTTATGCGTCCACATTGTGAAAATACCCAGCGCTCGCTCTGCGATATCACCTTGACCAATCGCCTGCATAATTGAGTTAAATGTCAATGTATCAATTTGTTGATATAAAGGAATTGTTAACCCAATTACAACGTAAGGAATCGCATATGCGAATAACTCTTTAAACAATTGAACAGTACTTACTGTTGATTCTGGTACAGTTTGTTCAATTAAATATTGATCCAAATATTTTTTACGTTTTAACCAGTACCAAATTAACACACCGAGTGCTCCAACCGCTGAAACGAACGCAGCAAATGTCGCTACTCCAACTGCTGTTGCAACTGTACCGCCAAGTACTTTAATAACGATAAAACTACCTGCTAATAAAAAGACGATACGAATAATTTGTTCAATAATTTGTGAAACGGTAGTTGGTCCCATAGACTGGTGACCTTGGAAATAACCACGAATTAAACTCGCTGCTGGTACAACAATAAGTGCGAAACTTACAAGACGAATGATCGTCGTAACTTCTCCTACATTATTGTGTATACTTTGTTTACCAAGCATCGCTTCTGCAAACAACGGTGCCGTCATGTACAGTACTAGGAACGAAAGAACTCCTGTTACTATCATCATAACCATTCCCGAGCGGAACATTCTCCGGCTCGTTTTATAATCGCCAAGCGCATTATATTTGGAAACAAATTTTGAAACAGCAAGCGGCACACCTGCCGTTGCAATACTTAAAAAGATCGTATATGGAATGTATCCATATGTATAGAGCGTTCCGCCTTCTGTACCTACTAATGCATGAAACGGGAAGACGTAAATCATGCCTAAGAACTTTACTAAAAATGTCCCTAGCGTAACAATAAGCGTTCCGCGCAGAAATTTCGAATCGGACATACAAAAATCCTCCTACATCTACATAAAATGAAACTTTAATCAGTGGGGTGTTCTTCTCCACTGATTATTAGTTGAACCATTCGAGCATTTACAGGCTAACAGACTCCCTATTTACTTCTCCTAAATCTTGAGGTTTTAGTCTTATCGCCTACAAATAGCAGGATAGTGCTGAACTCTAACTTTTGTATTGTACCACAATTCTCTCATTAAGCAGTACTTCACTCTATTTTTCTTTTAACGGAAAACATGCTATTCTTTTAGGCAGGAAATGTAGAAAATGAGGTCGATATATTATGCATTATGATGTTATTGTCATCGGCGGCGGTCCTTCTGGGCTAATGGCTGCAATTGGTGCTGCAGAAGAAGGCGCAAATGTCCTGCTTCTTGATAAAGGAAATAAACTTGGGCGTAAACTTGCGATTTCTGGTGGCGGACGCTGTAACGTAACGAACCGTCTACCACTTGATGAAATTGTTAAACATATACCAGGAAACGGTCGCTTCTTATACAGCGCTTTTTCTCTTTTTAATAATGAAGATATTATTACATTCTTCGAAAATCTTGGTGTTAAATTGAAAGAAGAAGACCACGGTCGCATGTTCCCCGTGTCAAACAAAGCGCAATCTGTTGTAGATGCACTTTTAACACGATTAAAAGACTTAGGTGTAAAAATCCGTACAAATACGCCTGTTGAAACGATTGAATATGAAAATGGTCAAACGAAGGCAGTTGTACTGCAAACAGGCGAAGTGTTAGAAACAAATCATGTCGTTATCGCTGTTGGCGGAAAATCCGTTCCTCAAACTGGTTCCACTGGAGACGGATACGCTTGGGCTGAAAAAGCAGGTCATACAATTACAGAATTATTCCCAACAGAAGTACCTATCCTGTCAAACGAGCCGTTTATACGTGATCGCTCATTACAAGGTCTTGCTTTACGTGATATAAACTTAAGCGTATTAAACCCGAAAGGAAAAGCTATCATTTCTCACAAAATGGACATGCTCTTCACTCATTTCGGCCTATCTGGTCCTGCTGCTCTTCGCTGTAGTCAATTCGTCGTGAAAGCACTGAAAAAGTTTAAAACGAACACAATACAAATGAGTATTGATGCATTGCCAGAGGAAAATAGTGAGCAACTATTTCAGCGCATGCTGAAACAAATGAAAGAAGATCCGAAAAAAGGAATTAAAAACGTTTTAAAAGGTTATGTCCCTGAACGTTACTTCCTATTCTTATTAGAAAAAAATGAAATTGACGGTAGTGAACAAGCTGGACAAGTTTCTCACGAAAAGATTCGTGCACTTGTGAAAGACTTTAAAGAGTTTACTGTGAATGTAAATGGTACGCAGTCAATTGAAAAAGCATTCGTTACTGGCGGAGGTGTATCCGTGAAAGAAATTAATCCGAAAGAAATGTCTTCTAAATTCACGAACGGCTTATATTTCTGCGGAGAAGTTCTTGATATCCACGGTTATACTGGTGGCTATAATATTACATCAGCCCTCGTTACTGGTAGAATTGCTGGAACGACAGCTGGAGAAAACGCGAAAATGCAATATTAAAAAAGAAACAGGGATTCCTGTTTCTTTTTTAATATTGCCATGAAATCATTATCGGCGATTCTACAACTTATATCGGCGATTTCTCAAATATATCGACTTACCGACAAGAAGCGACAAACATCTGCTCCATGTAACTTTCCATTGCTTTTTTGTTGCTTTATATACCTTAGTACCTTTATATTTTATATTGTTGAATATTTAAAAAAGGGTAAGGGGAAAACAAATGAGAAAAAAAGTCATGATGTCTTTAATGTTAATGACGTTTCTTTCTGCGGTAGAAGGAACGATTGTTAGTACAGCAATCCCTCGTATAACGAGTGATTTGTCAGGCGTCGAACTTGTTAGTTGGGTATATGCAATTTATATGCTTGCAACAGCTGTTTCGACTCCAATATACGGAAAGCTCGCTGATTTATTCGGCCGTAAAAAAGTTTTACTGATCGGAGCTACAATCTTTTTAGTCGGTTCTGCACTTTGCGGAGTCGTTACATCGATGGAACAATTAATTTTCTTCCGCGCTCTTCAAGGTATCGGTGCTGGTGCTGTTATGCCAATCACAATGACGATAATTGGAGACTTATATAGCGAAGCGAAAGACCGCGCGAAAGCACAAGGTTGGATGAGTGCCGTTTGGGGTGTATCCGGTGTTATCGGACCGTTAGTAGGTGGATTTTTAGTTGATTCCCTTTCTTGGCGCTATATTTTCTTCTTAAACGTTCCATTTGGAATTATCGCTTGCTTAATGATTGCAATTTACTACAAAGAATCTATTAAGCCCGCTAAACACCATATCGATTATCTTGGTGCAACAGTTTTTTCATTAAGTACAATCGCTCTACTATATGCATTATTAACAGGTAGCAGTAAGCAAAACTGGGGAGACATGACAATTATCGGCCTATTAATCTTTGCCGCTATTTCATTCATTATTTTCTTGTTCATCGAGAAAAAATCTCCGGAACCATTAATTCCTTTAACACTTTTCTCTAACCGTACATTATCTACGATAAATATATTAACTCTTATTGCTGGCGCAATGATTATTAGTATTACAATGTACCTACCAATCTGGAGCCAAGGTGTATTAGGAAAAAACGCTACAGAAGCTGGACTTATTTTAATGCCAATCCCTGTTATGTGGACATTTGGCGCTATTTTCTCTGGTAACTTAGTAGGCAAATTAAAAACGAAACAAATCATTTTACTTGGGGCTAGCATTTTATCAGTCGCTACGTTCTTATTATTTACACTATCAACCAATTCACCATCGTTCCTTATTTATGTAGCAGTTGGATTATTCGGCTTAGGAATGGGGCTTGTGACACCGATTTATATGGTAACAATTCAAGCAGCAGTCCCAGCTCATACACGCGGAACAGCTGTTGGTTTAAACACATTTATTAATACATTTAGTCAAACGTTAGGTGCTGCAATATTCGGTACAATCTTCAATACGATGATTCACGCACGTGGTATTAAAAATCTTGATCTTGTATCTGGTGGACATGGCGGTACTACAGCAAACGTAGTAACCGAATCACAATCCGCATTAGCATCAAGCGTACACGTCATTTATATGAGCACTTTCGTATTAGCAGTATGTACATTAATTATCGCTTGGATTTTATTAAAGCCAGCTACACAAACAAGTGAGCAACAATAAAAAGGATGACCATTTTGGTCATCCTTTTTACATAACATCTACTCTTCATTCTCCACAATATGTTTCAGCATGGATAATTTATTATCCCAAAAACGCTCATAATACGAGAGCCACTGTTGTAATTCTTCTAATGGTTCTGGATGCAAACGATATATCTTCTCTCTTCCGCTTTTTCTTCCACTTACTAAATTCGCTTCCGAAAGAATATGAAGGTGCTTTACAACCGCAGTACGACTCATCGGGAAATGATCCGTTATTTTGGAAATCGGTAACTCTTTGTCACTTAATAACCGTATTACTTCTCGGCGGGTTGGATCAGCAATTGCTTGAAATACATCATATTTCGCTGCTGACGAGGACACTTAGCCTTCGACAACCTTTTTCAGTTTTTCATTTACAATCGCTACCCAACCACCGCTCATTCTATCGCGAATAATAGAGCTCTTCGCATTTGCTTTCGGAAGAATTTCATCAGGATGTTTCCAGCCGCCGTGAATTAACGTAAATTCTGTTTTGTTATCTCCTAAGTCTTTCAAATTAAATGAAACAATCCAGCCATCTGTATCCCATGAGAAAGATAAATGGTTTGGCTCATCAATTTCTAACACTTTACATGGTGATGGCCCAAATGGTGATTGCACATGAAATTCATGTCCTACCTCTAATACAAAATCATTTGGCATAAACCATGACGCAATCCCTTCTGCAGTTGATACTACACTCCATACCTTTTGAATAGACGCGTTAAAAACGATTGTTTGTTTAATATCATTTAATGTATTTTGTTGTTCCATTTTCATTCTCCTTTACTCCGCGTTATAACATAACACCTTTTGGTTGTACTTCGATGATATAACACCTTTTGGTTTCATGTCAACGCTAATTCTTTTACTGTTGAGAAATTCTCAACATTTTTTCAACAGGACAAACACCCTCTTAGCATTTCCTCATAATATACTCACAAAGGCAATACAAAATAAAAACTTCTCTCAACATGAAACTCCATCATTCATATTGAAAGAAGTGCCTTACTTATATCATGCGTACTTCGTCTCTCCTCCTTCCCTCAGGGACAATACGCGAGATATGACAAATCAGAAGGAATATGCCCACCATTTGAGTAGGTAGTTATTTCTCTTCTCCTCAACATTTCCTTAGGAGCGAAATGACTACCGACTCACTTTTTTCAAACAAAATAAAAAGGGGTTGAACGCTATGTTCTATTGCATTAACTGCTCTGATATTCATCATGAAAAACATCCGAATGATAAAGTATTCAAAAACGGTTTTTATATTGATCCATTTTTAGGTGATCGTTATCACCTTGGTATGTGTAAAGATGCCCAAAACCATGAAACAGGGGAGCCTCTTTTAACGACAAAGAAATCAGGCACAACCCAATCTATTATGAACGTATTACCGACACATGTTGTCCCAACATAAAACATAAAAAAGAGCTGGATGAGCCAGCTCTTTTTTATGCTTTATAAACGATCATTGCTGAAAAACAATAAATTTGGTTTTCATCGTCGTTAATGGAAACACCAACTTGGTACTTAATATCTACAAAGTTGCTATCATCAATCTTTTTCAAAAAAACATTCACAGCGTCTTCTAAGTCTTTTTCGTGACTTTCATCAAACACTTTCACACGAATCATGTTAACACCATCCTAGATCGCAGCCCTCCGCCGCTTGATTATTGCCACGGTGCGTATCTATGATGCGATAAAACTTTCCATTCTCATATATATATCCGTCTTCTAACACATATTTTTTATCTTCAGTATAGACATAAAACTTACCTATCATAAATTTACTCGTATATAATTCCAAATAATTTGGTCTAAATTTAGCTACAACTTTATTTGTAATATCAATTTTTATTGTGCGCCCCACCTTCTCTCCCTCCTTTGCAAAGAACGGATTTAGGTATATTGTATTAGCGCTTTTACATTTTATGCTTAAAAATAAGTGGATATGCCTTCTTTCTTCACCTGTACTATTTTTCTAAAAAAATCACTATAAATAAAATCCCCAAAAAAACATAAAAAAAGCACTTTACCTTATTGACTCGAATATAAATATTATGTTATTATATAAAATTTGACATTTTTACATACGTATGCTATCATTAAAAGTGGTTACCACATATGGAGGTGGATGATTTGTTTCAAATTGGTGATAAAATCGTTTATCCAATGCACGGTGCAGGAATTATCGAAGCAATTGAAGAGAAAGAAATATTAGGTACTTCACGTCAATATTGTGTGATACGCATCATTAGTAAAGATATGCAAGTAATGCTTCCGATGGAACAATTAAAAAAATCAGGTATTCGTTATATCGTTGATCGAGGTACGTTAGATGATATACTTCTTGAATTTCAAAACGGGGAGTCAGACCCATCACTCTCATGGAAACAAAGATATACAATGAATATGGAAAAAATGAAAAATGGCAATTTACAAGATAGCGCAGAAGTGGTTCGGGATTTACTTCGCCGTAATAAAGAGAGAACATTAAATGCGAGCGAAAAACAAATGCTAGATAATGCCCGAAAAATGATGATTAGCGAAGTCGCGCTCGTACAAAATGTTACTGAACATCAAGCAACAGAATTTCTTCAAGATACAATTAATCATTAAATTTAAAATAGCTGAACGCTATTTTTTTTGTAAAAAGGACAAAGAGATAAAACTCTTTGTCCTTTTCATATTACCCACGCCCAGCTTGAAACGATGGATATAACGTCATTCCACCATCTGCAAATAGCGTAATTCCCGTTACATAACTCGCCTCTGAAGAAGCAAGCCAAGTTGCTACCGCTGCAATTTCTTCAGGTTTTCCAATATAGCCCATCGGTATCATACTTTCTACGTCAGCACGCTGCTTTGGATCAGCAAATTTTTCTGCATTTATCGGCGTATTAATTGCACCTGGCCCAATATTATTTACTCGAATACCTTTTGACGCATATTCTAGCGCTAACGTTTCTGTCATCAGTTTAATACCACCCTTACTTGCTGCATAGTGCACAAATAGTGGCCACGGAATTTTCTCATGAACACTAGACATATTAATGACAGACCCTTTAATATCATGTTCTACAAAATATTTAATCGCTTCACGACTTCCTAAAAAAGCACCTGTTAAATTTGTATTAATTACCCTATTCCAATCTTCAAGCGGCATTTCATGCGACGGTACCGCGTTTTCTATCCCTGCATTATTAATCATAACGTCAAGCGTACCAAACTCTTTCACAGCAGATTGAATGAGATTCACAACATCTGATTCGACCGTTACATCACCTTTTACAGCAATCGCTTCGCCGCCTACCTTTTTAATTTCTTCTAACACACCATTTGCTTCTGATTCTCGTGAGCGATAATTAATAACCACTTTCGCTTTTTCCTTAGCAAACCTCACTCCCATCGCTCTTCCGAGACCAGTTGCTGATCCTGTAATAACGACAACTTTCCCTGCTAAATCACTATACATTTCTATACCTCCTTTAACTTTTGGCTATACCTAACATAATTCCGGCTGCAATAATAAAAACGATACCGACAACGATACCCGTTAATTGGCGTTTCGTTTTCTTTTCACCTAATATAAGAATCCCACCAAGCGTGGAAATAATAATTCCCATTTGCGATAGCGAGAAACTTGTTGCGACTCCAACACGCGGCTGCGAAATGAATAAAAACATATTTCCAGCTGCCCAAATTAATCCTGGAATAATATTTCGGATTGCATATTTATTAAATGGCTGATGTTTAAAGGTAAGCAAAATCCCACCTAACACCATACCAACTGCTTGTGGCAACAAAGCTGACCAACCATCTACGTTAAATAGTCTAATCACTACTACGTAAACTAAATAACCGACTGTTGAAATTAATAAAATTACGATACCTCTTTTAAAGTTTGCTGCTTGCTCTGCATTTTTTTCTTCTTCACTTTGAAGCGATGTTAAAATAACACCGATAATAATACAAACGAGCGCTAAAATCCCAAGGACGACCGATATTGTCGTGGACCATTCATGAAATACGATAACGCCAAATAAAGTCGTCGCAACTAATTGAAGTCCTGTTGAAATTGGCATCGTCCTCGAAACACCCATTAAATCAATACTTTTTAATTGATTCGCCTGACCAAGCGCCCAAAATAAACCTGAAACAACTCCAACTCCAATAACGGTAGGTGTTAATACTGGCTTCATAAAAATATAAACAACAATTGAGAAAATAAGTGCTCCAAACGTTGTTCCGAGCGTTTGACTATACGGTCCCCCGCCCAGTTTTACATTAAATAGCACAATACTTCCCCAAAATATAGCTGGTAAAATTGCTAAAAATATATCCATCGCCCATTACCTTTCTCTGTAAAATGTCATAAATTGAAACTTTAATCATCCCGCAAAATAGCGGAATAAGTTACCACTCTCAATCATTAGAATGAGCTTTCATTTTTTCTTTTTTGCGAGCACAAATCTTTTCTACAACATCATTAGAAACATTCTTTTCTCGCTCCACATTTTTTACCTTTATATGATCTAAATAATCCTCCAAAGTAAGTGTAACTTTGTCATTTGGGGGATTATGCGCCCCTTGAAAAGTAAGAAATTGTAGCGTCACTTCAAATCTAGGTACAAATTCATCTTTCCTGCCGAGACGCTTTATATTCATAACTGCATCACATTCATATTGATCTTCTGTCACTTGTCTAATAACCGAATAGTACCTATTCAATAACGCACTCTCTAAAAGCTGTTCTCTTGATTCTTTCGCGAAAGAATCGCTTGGAGAAGAGAAAAAGATAGAACATATCGCTGTAATAATTACACATATTTTTTTCATAACGTCCTCCTTATCCTATAAGTTAGTGTTCTCAAAAACGCCATAAAAAAACGACTTCCCCTACTTAGGAAAGTCGTTTTAATGAATCCAATATTAACCACCACTCACTGGTGGTATAAGTGCAACAACATCACCAGATTGGACCCTGTCATCTTCATTTGCGTATTCTTCATTAATCGCAACCATAATTGGCTCTGAAACTGGTACATTATATTCTTTCGCAACAACATCTTTTAACTCTGCAACTGTAATATTTTCTTTCTCTATTTGTAATTCACTTGTCCCTGCTTCTTCTTGCAAGTGCGCAAATAACAATACTCGAATCATACTTATAGCTCCTTCCCAGGCTCTCCCGCCGGATATGGTGTTTTTTCTAATTGATCACCAATCCATGAGTCACCATCTTCCCAAAACTCCTTTTTCCAAATCGGAACAATTTGTTTTATGCGTTCCATAATATATTCGTTCGCTTCATAAGCCGCTTTACGGTGTGGTGTTGAAACAGCAACAACAACCGCTATATCAGAAATTTGCAACGTACCGATGCGATGTGTAATCGCAACATATGTATCCGGCCATTTCTCTTTCACTTCCAGGCCAATTTTCTCTAGCATCTTTTCTGCCATCGTCTTATAAGCAACATACTCTAAGTATAATGTACGACGCCCTTTCGTAAACTCTCTAACGGTTCCAATAAATGTTGTAACAGCACCGCATTCACGTCGAATCACTTTCTTCGTTACCTCTTCAATCGAGATTTCTGTATTAATTACTTCATAATATGTATTTGTCATTTCGCACTCCTAACCGTTTGTAAAAACCAGTCTATGTACAACTCTTCTTCTGTTATATGAAATACTTTATATTCTTCTCGTATATTTGCCGGGGCATCATACCACGTAATAATCGCTACTATATTTTCTACTTTATGTAAAAGCTCAACGTCTTCCGCAGAACGAAGTAACACTACTTTCGGGTAGTTCTCTTTTTTATAGCCCTCTATTAAAATTGTATCCACTTCAAAAAACTCATATAAGCGAATAATTTCTTGCAAGGACCATTTCTTTCTTAGTGAAGAAAGTGAAAGCAATCCAGCACCTTCTACACTACTTACGACAGCACCAGCTTTACGGTGTCTTTCGCTATCTTTTTGCGCTACTTCTGGAAAACCTCCGTGCCCGTGATGTTTAATGGTAGCAACCTTCATTTCCCGTTCAGCTAATGCATGCACTATTTTCTCCACAAGCGTTGTTTTTCCGCTATTTTGATATCCTACTATTTGTAAGATTGAAGTGGCTTTGCCCATGGCCAATCACATCCCTCAGAGTGCTCTAACAATAATACAGATACTTTCATCCCGGTCTCAAATCCTCTCGTTCCTCCAGGTAACACAATAAAAGCATTCGCATCTGCAAGTGAAGATACTGCACTCGATTTATCTAAACCGACCGGCATCGCTTGTAACGCCCCGTCCACAATCGTTACGTTTGCTCTTACGAAACGAGTAAATGGATTTGGCTTTGGAAAATCTTTTTGTAAAATAGCATCCGCTCTATATACGTGAGGTTCCTTCGCATACAAATACGTTTTTATAATTGGTTGCACAAATAATTCAAAGCCTACATAACAAGCAGACGGATTTCCTGATAAACCGAAAAGTAACTTCCCATCAAATTCAGCTACTGTCGTTACACTTCCAGGTCTCATGGCTATTTTATTAAAGAGTACATTCGCCTGTAACCTTTCATAAATAGCTGGTAAGTAGTCATAATCTCCTACCGATACACCGCCAGTTGTAATTAAAATGTCGACCTCATCCATCGCTAATTGAATAGCTGTAAAACATGCATCTAACTCATCCGCGAGTTGACCATAATAACGAACTTTCCCGCCAGCTTTCATAATTTGAGCTGCGATCATATACGAGTTACTATTTCTAATTTTCCCCGGTTCTAACGGCTCATGTACTTCTAATAATTCACTCCCTGTCGTTACAATACCGACAACAGGCTGTTTTATAACTTTCACAGTGCTATATCCAAACGTTGCTAGTAAGGCCGCAACTCCTGGATTAATTGCCACACCTTTCTTAACGAGAACTTGATTTTGTTTTATATCTTCTCCTTTAAACGACACATTGTCACCGTTATTAAAAGGGCGTTTTAACTTCATATATGTTTTTCCGTTCTTCTCAAATCCTTCTGTCAGCTCTAGCATTACAACTGCATTGCAATCTTCTGGAATAGCTGCTCCTGTCATAATTCGAATCGCTTCAAAAGCTCCTACTTCTTCTAAAAAAACAGAACCCGCCCCGATCTCTCCTATTACTTCAAATTCAACTGGATTCTCTTGGGTTGCTCCTTTCGTATCTTCTGCTCGAATGGCGAAACCGTCGTAAGGGGAACGATCAAAATGAGGAACTTCATGATCTGAGACAACATCTTCCCCGAGAATTCTCCCGTAACTTTCCGTAATAGAAATTTCTTCTACTTCACCATGCTTCGCATATTTCATTACCCGTTCTACTGCTTCAGCAACTTGAATTGGAATTCGTTTTTCTACCATCGTTTCTCACCTCATATTTGCAATTTTTTTTATCTCGATTAAACTTTATGTATTCAATAGAAATTACTTCAAGGAGGAATTCCATGTCTTCATTTACACATTTTAATGACCAAGGACGCGCAAAAATGGTTGATATAAGTGACAAAAAAGCAACCGTTCGAACAGCAATTGCGTGCTCTAGCATTGTCGTTACGAAAGAAATTTACGATAAAATCTCTCACAATGAAATTGGGAAAGGTGACGTATTAGCAGTTGCGCAAATCGCAGGCATTATGGCTGCGAAACGAACTTCTGATATTATCCCAATGTGCCATCCTTTATTATTAAAAGGTGTTGACGTTTCTTTTGATTGGAAACAATCAGAAGAACAATATCGTTTACTCATTGAAGTAAAAGTTAAAACAGAAGGTAGCACCGGTGTTGAAATGGAAGCTTTAACAGCTGCTTCCGCTACCGCTCTTACTGTGTATGATATGTGTAAAGCTGTCGATAAAGGTATGATTATCGGCGAAACATACTTACTTGAAAAAACAGGTGGAAAAAGTGGAGATTATACGAGAAATTCATAATCCTCTCTCCGTTGAACCTAAAGGATTTCCTTTAGGTTCAACCTATATATCTTGCATATAAACTTTTCGCTACATTCATATCATTCGTCCCATGAATGAACGCCCTGCCATCTGTAAATAAAACAAAACGATATTCTTCTACCGGAAATGATAATAGATAAGGTGTCGCCTTTATCTCTACACTTCTTTGTAAGCGCTTTTTAATTTCTTCTAAATTAAAATTCTTCCGCACACCCGGGCGAATTTGTACTGTATTTCGCCCACATAACACTTCTGTTTTTGTTTGTGCTTCAAATGTTAAACTCGGATATGTACGTAACCTTCCGCAAGATAAACAAGTATCTTTTTTCTGCCTATTCACTTTAAATGCCATCTGTTGATTATTCCAAAGATCAAATGATAACATCGTTTCACGAAGCGCCCCAAAGTCTTCTACTAATATTTTCAGCGCTTCCGTAATTTGATGCGCAACTACTAATTGTACTGCCGGTTGTATAATACCAGCTGTGTCACATGTTGCTCCGCTCGCCGGATGCTCCATTAAACAGCGAAAACACGGTGTTTTCCCTGGTAAAATTGTATACGTTACTCCGTAACTTCCGACACACCCACCATATATCCACGGAATATTATACTTTTGTGAAATATCATTAATAAGAAGACGCGTTTCAAAATTATCTGTCGCATCTAATATTAAATCTACATCACGCACTAGCTCTTCCATTTCTTGCACCGTTACATCCGTCACAACTGGATTTATTTCCACCTCAGAATTAATCGCTTGTAAATGTTCTGCAGCCGCTATCGCCTTCGGTTTATACTGCTTTGCATCTTCTTCCGTATATAGTTGTTGTCTTTGTAAATTACTCCATTCTACATAATCACGATCAGCAATCGTTACTTTTCCAACACCTGCTCTAACAATCGCTTCTGCATTTGCCGCACCGAGAGCACCAGCACCAATAATAAGCACATGCTTCTCTCTTATTTTTCTCTGTCCTTCTTCTCTAACACCAGAAAATAATATTTGTCTTGAATATCGCTCCTGCATGCGATAGCCCCCTTTCTTATCCTCCTATATAAGACATTTCGATTTTCGGACGATTTTTTGCACTTTCTTCTGTCCGTTCATCCGAATACCTATCTTTTCTATTCATCCATACATCTTGTATAACACTTAATAACTCCTCATCCGAAAGATTTCCTCTAAGAAGTTCTCTTACATTCAAACCCTCTGTCGCAAATAAGCACGTATAAAACTTTCCATCTGCCGAAATTCTTGCCCTCGTACAAGAGGCACAAAATGACTCAGAAACAGATGTAATAAAACCAACTTCAACATTTGTTCCAACGTACCGATATCGCTTCGCAACTTCACCAAAGTAATGGACTTCAGCTGGCTCAAGCGGATACACCTTATGAATCATCTCAATCAATTCTCGTTTTGTAACCACTTGATCAAAATTCCACCCATTTGTACTACCAACATCCATAAACTCAATAAACCTAAGCGTGATTCCTTGCTCTTTAAAATACGCAGCCATCGGAAGTACTTGATGATCGTTCATCCCTTTTTTCACAACCATATTTACCTTTACTTCCAGCCCCGCCTCTTTAGCTGCTATAATTCCCTTAATCACCGGTTTCGTATTAATATTTCGACCATTAATATTCCTAAATATGTCGTCATCTATCGCATCTAAACTAACATTCACTCTATGTAATCCAGCTTCTTTTAATGCCTTCGCTTGTTTCGTTAAATGGATAGCATTTGTCGTTAACCCTATATCTATTAGCCCATCAATTTTCACGAGACGTGCAATCAGTTTTGTTAAATCTTTACGAAGCAGTGGCTCACCGCCAGTAATTCTAATTTTTCGTACACCGATGTTAACAAATAATTTTGCCAAACGCTCAATTTCATCAAAAGTTAGTAAAAACTCATCTTTCAAAAAAGCATAATCTGGCCCAAATATTTCCGCCGGCATACAATATGTACATCTAAAATTGCAACGATCAATGACAGATATACGTAAATCTTGAAGTGGGCGTCCAAAAAAATCTTTAACCATCTCCTGCATCGCCACCCTCCCTTTCTGCCAAATTTCTTTCTTTTCATTCTATTATAATATATTTTCGGACTGCGATGTTTTTGCCCAAGTGAATAAAGTGAAACTTTAAATAATTAGAGGGTATCCACTCCCCCTGGTTAACGAGGTTTACTTCCAGATACAAGGATAAAAAAACCTTGAAACATAAAAGTTTCAAGGTTTTCTGCTTATTAACTTAATCTAATAATCGTTAGAGTAGCCCCTGGCGTTGCCGTAGATAATGTAGCCAACGCAATTACTCCAAATAATTGTAAACTAACTGCAGCTCCAGCAGGCAAGTTAGCGATTATTGTTGCACTAAATGAACCTGCAGCCACTGCCGGAGAGTTTATCGTTCCCGCAAGCGGACTGCCATTTACAGTTATACGGGAACTTACAAGTAATCCTGCCGTTAAATTAATTGTATAGGCTATATAATAGTTTCCTGCATTCGCAACTGTAAATACAGTATTTCCACCACTAACGGTTATTCCTGGTCCAATATTTTGATTGTTTGGTAACGGAATATTCGTGCCACCTAACAAAACAGAAATAATACTTCCTGATGTATTATTCGCAAATGCATATGTTGCAGTTGTACTGACTCCAGTCGCCCCGGTCGCTCCTGTTGCTCCGGTTGCTCCAGCTCCTGTTGGACCAGTTGGACCTTGTATTCCTTGTGAACCTGTTGGACCTGTATTTCCAGTTGGTCCTTGGGAACCTGTTGCTCCTGTAGCCCCTGTTGGGCCTTGAATTCCTTGTGGACCTGTCGCTCCTGTTGCTCCTGTAGCTCCCGTTGGACCTTGTATCCCTTGAACTCCTTGGGGACCTTGCGCTCCCGTTGCCCCTGTGTCCCCTGTAGGACCTTGGGGACCTTGCAATCCTTGCACACCTTGAGGACCGGTTGGACCTATCTCTCCTTGTACCCCTTGTATTCCTGTTGGGCCTTGAGGACCGGTCGGACCTTGGATCCCTTGAATTCCTTGAATCCCCTGTGGGCCTTGTGCTCCCGTGGCTCCGGTTGCTCCTTGAATCCCTTGAGGGCCTTGTTCCCCTTGAATTCCTTGGGGACCGGTTGGACCTTGGATTCCTTGCGGGCCTTGGATTCCCTGTGGTCCTTGATCTCCTGTCGCACCAGTTACTCCTTGTATCCCTTGCGGACCTTGTATCCCTTGCGGACCAGTTGGACCAATATCTCCTTGCACACCTTGTATTCCTTGAGGACCTTGTAACCCTGTCACTCCGGTTGCTCCCGTTTCTCCTGTCGCTCCTGTCACTCCAGTTGAGCCTGTCGCACCAGTATCCCCTGTTACTCCTGTCGCACCAGTTGCTCCTGTCGGGCCAGGTGGTCCACCCGATGGACCAGTTACTCCCGTCGGACCTGATGGCCCTGTTGGGCCGGACGGTCCTGCTGGTCCTCCAGAAGGTCCCGTTACCCCTGTTGCTCCCGTTATTCCAGTTGGGCCTGTAGTTCCTTCCCCTGTCGCACCTGTTGCTCCTGTATCTCCTGTTGCCCCCGTCGGACCTTGGATTCCTTGAATTCCCTGTGGACCTTGCACTCCTTGTGCGCCCGTCGCTCCTTGAATTCCTTGTACTCCTTGCACACCTTGGGGACCCATCGGACCTGTTGGACCAATCTCCCCTTGAGCACCTTGCACTCCTTGGGGACCCTCTGGACCCGTTGCTCCTATTTCCCCTTGTATCCCTTGAATTCCAGTTGCTCCTTGTACTCCAGTTGCTCCCGTTATCCCTTGCACACCTTGTATTCCCTGTATTCCTTGTGGACCTTGTGGGCCTGTTGTTCCTACCGGTCCTTGAATACCTTGTATCCCCTGAGGACCCTCTGGACCCGTTGCTCCAACTGGTCCTGGCACTCCTTGTATTCCTTGCGGGCCCTGAAGTCCCTCTGGGCCTTCTGGACCTGTTGGTCCTATATCACCCATCGGACCTTGTATCCCTTGAACTCCCTGTGGTCCCGTTGCTCCTGATGGCCCTGGTACTCCTTGTATTCCTTGTGGACCTTGATCTCCTGTTGCTCCTGTGACCCCTTGAGGCCCTATAGCCCCCTGTATACCTTGTGGACCTTGATCCCCTGTTGCTCCCGTTACCCCTTGAATACCCTGAACCCCTTGGATTCCTTGTTCACCAGTTATTCCTGTCGGACCAGGAATACCTTGAATCCCCTGCGGTCCTTCTGGACCTGTTGGGCCAATTGACCCTTGAATACCTTGTATTCCTTGCAAGCCCTGTGCTCCCGTACTTCCAGTCGGACCTGTAGTTCCCGTTGCTCCTGTTACACCTGTACTTCCTGTAGCCCCAGTATCCCCCGTTGCTCCAGTCGCACCTGTACTCCCACTCGGTCCGCCACCCGGACCTGTCGCACCAGTTGGCCCCGTCGGGCCAGGAGGTCCTCCAGATGGTCCAGTTATCCCAGTTGGGCCTGTTATTCCAGTCGGACCTGTTAGCCCCTGACCCGTTGCTCCGGTTGCACCTGTATTTCCACTCGGTCCTTGTGTTCCTTGTATCCCTTGTGCTCCTTGTATTCCTTGTGGACCAGTTGCACCCGGTAACCCTTGGACGCCTTGAATTCCTTGAGGTCCCTCAGGTCCTGTCGCTCCAATTGGCCCTTGCAATCCCTGTATCCCTTGTATACCTTGTGCCCCAGTCGCTCCCGTTGGACCAATCGGACCTTGTAACCCTTGCACACCTTGAGGTCCTGTCGCTCCAGTTTCTCCTTGTGGTCCTCTCAATCCTTGTGCTCCCTGCTGCCCTTCTGGTCCAGTTGCACCTATTGGTCCAACTGGACCTTGAATCCCTTGCACACCTTGAGGTCCAGTCGGACCCATCTCTCCCATTGGACCTTGAAATCCTCTCGGTCCTTGCGGTCCAGTCGGACCTTGTGGACCTGTTGGACCAGTAATCCCTATACCCGTAAATCCAGTTGGAACAGGAGGAAAAGTAGGACCAATAAGTTCTGGTGGAATTCTAAAATTAGATTGTTGTTTCCCTTTATTATCACGATTCTTCACACTTTCACCACCTACAAACCGTCTTTTTCATAATAAATAAACCTCTTCTTAATCTATTTACAAAAATAATCTCCAAGACTATTTTTATTTCAAATAAATAAAACTCCCTTAATTCCTTAAGGGAGTCCTGCAATTGAATCCATATTATCTGTATTAGGGACAGCTTGCGCTATACCCGATGTATTTACACTTTGCCCCATATTTGTTCCTGTTACAGTACCAGCAGGGGTGCCCCTTGTATATGTCGTCGTCACCGAATCTCCCGGCTGTAAACAAAGCTTCGTTTCTGTCCCTATTACTGTAACAACATCAATCCAAGTACACCCCATTGAACCACTATACGATTTCGTAGCAGTAAATGAAGTATCACTCAAATTATCACCTGTAAATATATTCCCAGTATTATTAACAATAACAAACTCTTTTATATGCGCAGGCATAATTACACTCTACCTTTCCTTTATGAACCTAACGTACGTGTACTCGTTGCCAAAGGCGGAAGAAATACCGATGTTCTAATCACCGCTTCTGGCTGTCTTTTTCCATTTAAAAAAATAGCCGCACTCGATCCTCCAGCTCCTGCATATACTTTCGCCACAGCTAAAGGCGAGATATCATAACAGTCACCAACATTAACAGCTCCTGTATTATTAATAATTTTTACTTTACGCAAATTAACCCCCATTTACCCCTCCTCCTTTTTTATACTGTATGCAAAAGAAAAAAACTTGAAACAGACTCGTTTCAAGTTTTTAACTATTAACTATTTCGTTTCACCTTCATATTGAAGCATACCGCCAACCATGTTCACTGTTTTAAATCCTTGCTCATTTAAATAATGACATACATTTTCACTGCGCATTCCTGAACGACAAATAAAGATATATTCATTCTCTTTATTAAAGAAGTCTACTTTATGTGGGATATCGCCCATTTTAATATGTACAGCTTCTGGAATCTTTCCTGCCGCTACTTCTTCATCTTCTCTTACGTCTACTAGAAATAACGTTTCTCCATTTTCTAAACGCACTTGTACCTCTTCTGTAGTAATTGTTTTAACTTCTGTCATATGTAGTTCCTCCTTATATACAATAAAACCTTTAGTTTCTTTTCCACAAACATTCTCTACCAATTTTAGCATGCAAAAGAAAGAACGCAAAGAATCGAAAAGCTATTTCTCAATTTTCTCGCAAAACTTATTCTTTACAAACATAACTAGCACATTGTATCCTCAATATACTTGTTTTATGAAAGGAGTCGATTAAAATGTCGCTTTTTCTTTTCATTATGGGCATTGTGTTCTTAATCGCTGCAATTATTGCACTTAGTATGCAAAATAATAAAAAGATAAAATCTCCCCAAGAAATGTCATTCTTATTTCTATTACTTAGTATAGCGTTCTTCGGCATAGCAATCGCTACATATATATTCCGTCTACAAATCATGTAAAAAAAGGTGCCTACTACACATATTGCACCTTTTTCACATAATTTATTTCCTACACAAAACTAGATACTTTCCGATTTAAAAATTCATAAATTTTCTTTTCAAATAAATGAATATCAAATGCTCCTGCCATATGCCCATTTATACTTTCTATCTCATACACTTCCGCATATTTTCCTTGTTTTTGCAAAATGTCTAACATTTTATAATTATAACGTGGCGGCTGAAGCAAATCTTGTTTGCACGGAATCATAAGTACATTCGCTTCTATGTTAGAAAGAGATTCTTCTAGTGAAGAAAACCCATGTGCAATATCATGCAATAAAACCGCCTTCGCAGTATACATCCATGAATTTGCATCTACTAACTCTATACTTCTATATGTCGCTTTATTTATCTCTTTTTCAAATGATGTTAATGTAGAAAACTTTTCATAAGGTTCTATCTCTATACTATTACGAGGAAATGCCATTTCATAAAAATGCTCATCAAACGCATTCATAAACATCATTCTATTTGCTAAATGAAGCCCCTTTATCGGCTGCTCTTCTCCGTATTTTCCATCTTTCCAACTTGGATCCAGTTGAATTGCCTCAATCGCATTTTGTGCTACGTTTACAGACGTAATAATTGGATTTTGTGGGTTCGTAATAACGCCAATCATCCGCTCTACCATATGTGGATAGTGAACCGCCCATTGTTGTGCAATCATTCCCCCCGCCGACGGTCCGATTACAGCGTGTAACCTTGAAATTCCCATACCTTTTATTAACTCATATTGCATACGAGCTACATCAAGAAATGTAAAAACCGGAAAATCCATAGCATATTCTTCTCCAGTTTCTGGGTTAATCGATTTCGGTCCTGTTGTAATCACATATGGATTCTTCACCTGCACATTACAAAGATTATCCGTACATATAACAAAATACTTATTTGTATCAATTGCTTTTCCAGGTCCAATGAGCCCATCCCACCAACCAGACTCCTCATCATGCACTGTATATTTTCCTGCCGCATGACT
The DNA here is from genome assembly GCF_038006965.1 of Bacillus sp. FSL K6-1338. Lineage (NCBI taxonomy): Bacteria > Bacillati > Bacillota > Bacilli > Caryophanales > Bacillaceae > Bacillus > Bacillus sp. FSL K6-1338. The sequence goes on from NZ_JBBOWI010000001.1 coordinate 4,536,845, forward strand.
TGTTGCACTAAAATAATGACAAACCAAAATCACATTTGACCTTTCTCTATTCAACGTACCATATGTCTCGTATCCCATTTGAACAGGAATTTCCCTACCATTTTCAAACGTAAATTCTTTTAAAACAAACTTCTCCTTTTTTACAATTTGCACAGACTCTTCCTCTCCCCGTTATAGTATGAACTGCTTACTAAAGGTTTTTTTCTATGTAAACCAATCTCCTCCTTCTTTTCATAAATAAATGAATAATATACAAAATTAGCCACAAAATAGCACTATATTACACAATTAAAGAGGGCATACATATGATTTGGAATTGGTTTCGTAAGAAAAAAAAATCAAATACAACAGAGGCAAAAGAAGCCGATAACTGGGAGCAGCAGTCTAACAATCCAGATGACGATAACAAAGAACAGACTAGAAGTATGAAACATACTAAAGGTAAAAATAACGAGCAAGATGACTCTTCTCAAGAGAAACAGCAAAACTCTAAGCAAGATGACTCTTCTCAGGAGAAACAACTAAACTCTAAGCAAGATGACTCTTCTCAGGAGAAACAACTAAACTCTAAGCAAGATGACTCTTCTCAGGAGAAACAACTAAACTCTAAGCAAGATGACTCTTCTCAAGAGAAACAGCAAAACTCTAAGCAAGATGACTCTTCTCAAGAGAAACAGCAAAACTCTAAGCAAGATGATTCTTCTCGGGATAAGCAACAAAGTGCTAAACAAGGTGATTCTTCTCAAAGTAAGCAACAAAGCTCTGGAGGTAATAGTATTTATGACTTTACCAAACCAGAAAAAGACCGTATTCATTCTCTACAAGATTTAATAGAGAAACTTAAAAAGTCTAGTGATTTTATTAATTACCATACATCTGACGATGAAACGATGCCTTATTGGATTTCTTACTATCGCCCTTCACTTGATGGAGAGAAATTACAGAAATATTTAATGCCCACTCTTTTAGAGAAACCCTGTGCTTCTCTAGAACAACTAAAAGAACATATTCCGATGAGCGGCATTACAATTACGAACGACTTACAAAAAATTGAGGACATGGTTTTAAAGGGACATGCGATTATTCAATTGAATCAGCAAGATCAAAAGTGTATGCTTGCAAACATTGCAATTGATACTTACCGGGCACCAAGCCCTCCATTAAATGAATCAACAGTTATCGGTCCACAAGAAGGCTTTGTAGAAGCTATTGATACGAATATTAATTTAGTACGAAAACGCCTTCCTGTTTTAGATTTACAAACAAAAGAAATGATTGTCGGCGAATTTTCCAAAACGAAAGTTGTCATGATGTATTTAGACAACCTCGCCGAAAAAGATAATATAGATTTTCTCGAGGAGTCATTACGTGCTCTTGAATATGATCAAATTAATGATAGCGCTTATATACAAGAACTTATGGGTGAAAAGTCGATTTTCCCTCTCTATATCAATACAGAACGTACTGATAGGGTGACAAAAGCACTCATTGATGGGAAAATTGCTATTTTTGTGGATGGTTCTCCAAGTGTTTTACTAACACCTGTATCCTATTTCGATTTTTTCATTTCACCAGAAGACTATAACGTCTCTTGGTTATACGCTACATTTTCACGCATTTTACGCCTTATCGCTGTTCTATTTTCTATCTGTGCTACACCGTTATACGTTGCAGTTTTAAATTATCATTATGAACTTATTCCAAGTGATTTACTTGAAACTTTGATTTTATCAAGGGCGCAAGTACCATTCCCACCTTTAATTGAAGCACTCTTTTTAGAACTCGCAATCGATTTATTAAGAGAGGCTGGCGCGAGGTTACCGATGAAAGTTGGTCAAACGCTCGGTATTGTAGGCGGTATCGTAATCGGACAAGCATCTGTACAAGCTGGTTTAACGAGTAACATTTTATTAATTATCGTTGCCTTATCAGCACTTGCTTCCTTTATTACACCTATTTATAAAATGGGTAATGCTGTTCGATTACTACGCTTCCCGTTTCTCATATTTGCAGAAATAGGTGGACTTTTCGGTATTTCTCTTGGATTTATCTTTTTATTTACTCATCTATTTAGACTTACTTCCTTACGCAAGCCGTACGCTTTGTTTTATCCGACAAGACAACAATCGGTTAAAGATTCTTGGATTCGTTTCCCATTAACAATGATTGATACAAGAGATGTGCAGGCAAGACCACAACATGTAAAAAAAGCTGCTAAAGGAATTTCAACAAAACATAGATCAGACTTTGATGATTAAGAGATGAGGTGCATTGATGAGTAAAGTTCAAGAAAAATATCAAATATCTCCTACCTTTGTTTTCTTCTTAATTCACGGTGCACAGTTTGGAGCTGGCGTTCTCGGATTTGCTCGAATCACCGCAAAGGCCGCTGGATACGACGGCTGGATGGGCGTTCTAATCACAGGACTCTGTATCCAAATTCTTATATGGATGATGTATTTTTTATTAAAAGAAACAAACGGGAATTTAATTGATTTACAACGACAAACCTTTGGAAAGTGGATAGGAAACGTCTTTAATATCATCTTTGCAACTTATTTTTTAATCGTCAGTATTTCGGTTATTCGAACATACGTTGAAATTATTCAAGTATGGATGTTCCCAACTGCCTCCACCTTTATGTTAACACTCTTTTTATGCCTAGTTAGCTATTACATCATTTCTTCTGGATTTCGTGTCATTACTGGCATTTGCGTCATCTCTGTTGGTGGTACGCTAGGGTATTTATTTCTAAGCTTATTTGTTTTGAAATACTCACATTGGGAGAATTTACTACCTATTTTCACACATTCTTTTTCAGATATTTTAAAATCCGCTCAACTGTCAATCTACAGTATGACTGGTTTTGAGATTTACCTCATGGTTTATCCATTTGTGAAAAACCCTAAACAATCTCATAAATTTGCTCAATATGGGGCACTATTTTCAAACCTTCTATATTTATTTAGCACCCTTTTAGCCTTTTCGTTTTTTAGTGAAAAACAATTATTAAAAACGATATGGGCCCAACTTTCTATGACCCAAGTTATTCAATTACCATTCATAGAAAGGCTAGAATATATCGCAATTTCAGCTTATGCCCTCGTTATTATTACAAGTTTCATTCTACCTTTGTGGGCGGCAACGAGAGCAACGCACGAAATATTCCGTGTAAAACAAAGAGGTGTTTTAATCGCTTTTATGTTTATCACCCTCATTGTTTCACAACTTTTAACAAACAGACACGATATTAATAATTTTATTAGTAATGCATCAAAAGGAAGCTTTTGGCTCATTTATGTATACATCCCAATTCTATTTATTATTGTGTGGGTGAAAAGAAAATGGAAAAAATCAAAAATAAATTAATACTTATCTCTTGTATAACACTCTTTAGTCTAACTGGATGTTTACAAAAAAATATTATCGATGACGTACACCTTATCCAAGGAACTGTCTTCGATGTAGCAAAAGATAATAAAATAAAGGTAACATTTGTTTGTCCTATTCAGCAAAAAGGGAACAAAGTTCAAGTTTTTGAAGGAACAGCAAATGCGGTAAAACAAGTAAAAGCTGACACATCTTTAGAGTCTTCTCAACCATTTGCGAGCGGACAAATGCGGGTTGCTCTATTTACCACCCGAATTGCTAAGAAAGGAATGGTTGCTTCCTTCGATACATTAATTCGTGATGTAAACATTGGGAATGCCTTATATGTTGCTTTACTTGAAGGTAATGGTACTGAACTCTTAAAAGGAAAGTACACGACTTCATCCAACGTTGCAATTTATATAAAAAAAATGCTAGAACATAATATGGAGACCGGTCCTTTACCAACAGATAATCTGCATGTAGGAGCTTTCCGTTATTATCAAGAAGGGCAAGACTACTATATTCCAATTTTAAAGAAACATGGTGATAAAATAAAAATCACGGGAATTGGTCTTTTTAAAAAGGATAAATATGTTGGTAAAATCGCGGAAAAAGATATGTTTATATTCAAAGGACTTTTAGAAAAACATAAGTTAGATTCACATGAATTTAAAGCAGATCCTGGGTACGTAATGATTAATAATATTCGTTCTATTCCAACATACGATATAAAAATAAAAAATGGTAAGCCTTCCTTTTCCATTCATGTTAAACTTGAGGCTCGTATTCAAGAAGTATCGAAACAGATTAACTTAGAGAATGCTAAGAACACAAAAAAGATTGAGAAGGTCGTTCAAAAACAATTGGAGACACAAGGTAAGAAATTAATTAAGCAGTTTAAATCTTTAGATGTCGATCCTCTTGGGCTAGGAGCTAAATATAAGCAACATTATCGCCCATTCAAATTAGAGGAGTGGAAACAAATGTACAAAGATGTTCCAGTTACTATAAAATACACCGTAGACATTACAAATTCTGGTGTAATTGAATGAGAAATGATTGAACTCCTCTCTCCAGCATGATACAACGGAGAGAGGAGTTTTTTATTATCAAATAGAGAGAGAAGATATTTATGGGGGAGCTTATGTCTAAAAAATTAGTAAAGCCTATTTTAAATGGTATTTTATTTCTCGGCGTCTTTTTATTTGCTCATACATACTTAAAAAATGTTTCCTTCACACGTTATTTACTTGTCGTTATACCAATGTTACTCGTCGGTATTTTTGGCATCGATCTTATTTTATCCCTTTTAATAAAAAAAGAAGAATAACAAGCGAACATCTTATTTCGATAAGATGTTCTTTTCATTTCATAATCACCTTATGTTACAATGAAATTCGGCAGAAAACGAGAAAGGATGAAACAACATGGCAAACGAAAAAGGTTTAGATAAAGGATTCGAACTTGTTGCAAAAATGCATGAAGAGTTCGGACATCCTGTGAAAAATACTCCAACAAAACTAACAGAAGAGCGTGCAAAAATTCGTGCAAGTTTTATGCAAGAAGAGCTAGAAGAATTTCTAGAAGCAACGACTGTTGAAGATCAATACGATGCACTGATTGACCTTATTTACTTTGCATTCGGAACGTTTGCCGAAATGGGCGTACGTCCTGATAAAGGATTTGAAATTGTAAATAACGCAAACATGGCAAAACTATTCCCTGATGGAAAACCCCGATTCCGTGAAGGCGATGGCAAAATTCTAAAACCAGAAGGCTGGCAAGCACCAGAACCACAACTTCGTGCTGAAATCGAACGTCAGCGCAAAGAAGCTGAAAAAAACTGCTAGGATTTCCTAGCAGTTTTTTATTATGTCTTTTTTCTGCAATTCATTAATGACCCACGTGTCCCGCGTGTCCTGCTGCTCCACTAATGCTAGCTGCTCCTGCCGCTGCCCCTGCTGCTCCTGCTCCAATTCCACCTGCCCAAGGAGAAGATTGTTGCTGTTGATATTGTTGATATTGTTGGTATTGTTGGTGCTGTTGGTGCTGTTGGTGCTGTTGACCATGTTGGCCTTGATGACCGTGTTGACCGTGGTGACCTTGGTGACCTTGGTGACCTTGGTGACCTTGGTGGCCTTGGTGGCCTTGGTGGCCGTGATGGCCTTGATGGCCTTGATGGCCTTGATGGCCTTGATGGCCTTGATGGCCTTGATGGCCTTGATGGCCTTGATGGCCTTGATGGCCTTGATGGCCTTGATGGCCTTGATGGCCTTGGTGAGTTTGATAAAGAACAGCTTGCGGATGAATGTGGTGGTGACCGTGGTGATGTACTTGTTGTTGATGACCGTGGTGACCTTGGTCATGATGGTGTCCATGATGACCGTGGTGACCTTGGTGATGATGATGTCCATGATGACCGTGGTGACCTTGGTGATGATGATGTCCATGATGACCGTGGTGACCTTGGTGATGATGGTGTCCATGATGACCATGTTGGCCTTGATGATGGTGATGTCCATGATGACCGTGAACAACTTGCGGATACCCACCTATTCCTCCAGCTACAACACCCACTCCCGGTACCGGGAATCCTGTCTGCACTCCTCCAACGAAAGAAGGAAATGTAGTTGGTGCTCCTACTGGAAATCCTGTCTGTACGCCAGCTACTGATGTCGGAAATCCTCCTGTTACTGTAGGCATTCCACCCCCTGATGTCGAAAAGCCCCCCATTGATGTAGGCATTCCAGTTTGCATGCCAGCTACCGATGTTTGGAACCCTCCTGCTGCTCCACCCATCCAGCTCGGAATTCCACCGTATCCTTGTTGGCCAGCCCCTCCCATTAACATCATTTGTTCATAACTATCCGATTCACCTCCGAAGAAGCCATGTGGTGCATTATTGTCCATCCCTTTCATTCCTTTCACCTCTTCTACTCAATTTAGCCTACCTTTTTTATCATATTTCCTATAGAAAAATAGGTGTTTGTCTGTATGGGAATTCCGCTCTTTTATTTATACGTAGTGGAATAATTGAAAACTTAGACTAAAGTGATTCAGAGATTATTTTCTACACAAAAAAGCTCAGAGCATAAATGCTCTGAGCTTTTATTTAGAATGAATTAGTTTGCAACAACGTTAACAAGTTTTCCAGGAACAACAATTACTTTACGAACTGTTTTCCCTTCAATTTGGTCTTGAATTGCTTCAAGTGCAAGTTGTTCCATTTCTTCTTTTGATGCGTCTTTACTCATTGTTAGTTTTGCGCGAACTTTACCCATAACTTGAACAACGATTTCAACTTCATCTTCTACAAGTTTAGACTCATCAAATATTGGCCAGCTTGCATATGTGATTGTTTCATTATATCCAAGTTTGCTCCATAGCTCTTCCCCGATGTGAGGTGCAACTGGTGCGATCATTTTTACGAAACCTTCTACATATTCTTTCGGAAGTGTTTCAGCTTTGTATGCATCATTGATGAATACCATCATTTGAGAAATCGCTGTGTTGAAGCGAAGCTCTGCATAGTCTTCTGTTACTTTCTTCACTGTTTGGTGGTAAGCTTTTTCAAGCTCTTTATTTGGTGCGTCAGTAATTTTCTCACTTAATTCACCGTTATCTTGAACGAATAGACGCCATACGCGGTCTAGGAAACGACGAGCTCCGTCAAGACCATTTTCAGACCAAGCGATTGAAGCATCTAATGGTCCCATGAACATTTCGTATAGACGAAGTGTATCTGCACCGTGGCTTGCTACGATATCATCAGGGTTTACAACGTTACCTTTTGATTTACTCATTTTCTCGTTGTTTTCACCTAAAATCATACCTTGGTTGAATAATTGTTGGAACGGCTCTTTCGTTGGAACTACCCCGATATCGTATAATACTTTATGCCAGAAACGAGCATATAGTAGGTGAAGTACAGCATGCTCTGCTCCGCCGATATAAATATCAACTGGAAGCCATTGTTTTACTTTTTCAGGATCTACAAGTGCTTCGCTATTGTTTGGATCGATGTAACGTAGGTAATACCAGCAGCTACCAGCCCATTGTGGCATTGTATTTGTTTCACGACGACCTTTTTTACCAGTCTCAGGATCAACAACATTTACCCACTCGTCAATGTTAGCAAGTGGTGATTCACCTGTACCTGAAGGACGGATGTTTTCTGTTTTCGGAAGAACTAATGGTAATTCTTCTTCCTTCACAGCTGTCATTGTCCCATCTTCCCAGTGAATTACCGGAATTGGCTCACCCCAGTAACGTTGACGGCTGAATAACCAGTCACGCAGACGGTACGTTACTTTTTGATTTCCTGCGCTCGTTACTTCAAGCCATTCAATCATTTTTGCGATTGCTTCTTCTTTATTTAATCCATCAAGGAATGCTGAGTTTACGTGTGCACCATCACCTGTGTACACTTCTTTCGTAATATCTCCGCCTTTTACAACTTCCTTCATCGGAAGATTGAATACTGATGCGAATTCATAGTCACGCTCATCATGAGCTGGAACTGCCATTACGGCACCTGTTCCGTAAGTTGCAAGAACATAGTCAGCAATCCAGATTGGTAATTTCTTACCGTTTACTGGGTTAACTGCGTAAGCACCAGTGAATACACCAGTTTTCTCTTTCGCAAGTTCTGTACGCTCTAGGTCACTCTTCATTTTTACAGCGTTAATGTAAGCTTCTACCGCTTCTTTTTGTTCTGCTGTTGTAATTTCTGCAACAAGTGCATGTTCCGGAGCTAGTACACAGTATGTTGCACCAAATAGTGTATCAGGGCGCGTTGTGAATACTGTGAACTTCTCGTCTGTACCATCGATATTGAAGTGTACTTCTGCACCTTCAGAACGACCGATCCAGTTACGTTGCATATCTTTTAAGCTTTCTGGCCAATCAAGCTCATCTAGATCTTCTAATAGACGATCTCCGTAAGCTGTAATTTTTAACATCCACTGTCTCATCGGACGACGCTCAACTGGATGTCCACCACGCTCACTCTTACCGTCAATGATTTCTTCATTTGCAAGTACTGTACCAAGTGCTGGACACCAGTTTACAGGTACTTCATCAACGTAAGCTAAGCCTTTTTCAAATAGTTTTAAGAAGATCCATTGTGTCCACTTATAGTAGTTTGGATCTGTTGTATTTACTTCACGGTCCCAATCATAAGAGAAACCTAGTGATTTAATTTGGTTACGGAACGTATTAATATTATGCTCTGTAAATTCAGCTGGGCTATTTCCAGTATCAAGTGCATATTGCTCTGCTGGAAGACCAAATGCATCCCATCCCATTGGATGAAGAACGTTATACCCTTGCATACGCTTCATACGAGATAAAATATCTGTCGCTGTATAACCTTCTGGATGTCCTACGTGTAGGCCTGCACCTGATGGATATGGGAACATATCTAGTGCATAAAATTTTGGTTTTTCTGTCTCATCTGGCGTACGGAATGTTTTATTCTCTTCCCAGTACCCTTGCCACTTCTTCTCAATATCTTGATGATTAAAGCTCATGAGATACCCTCCTTGAAATTCTATTTATTTTCACCGCCCAAAATACAAAAAACCTCTCATCCCTAGAAAGGGACGAGAGGTTATAGATTCCCGCGGTACCACCCTAAATTAATGTAAAAATATACATTCGCTTAGATCCGTAACGTGGATTAACGGCAATTGCTACTATTAGTTTCACAACTGCAACTCAAAGGCGAGTTCATAACGAAACGTGGATTGACTTGCACCGACCGTCAACTCTCTAAACCAGCTTCTATTACTACTACTCCTTCTCACTGTTATTACACATATGAGTTAATGTGAACTACCCTCCACTTAGTATCTCTAAAAAGCTTACTTAAAGCGGGGCTTCTCGGTTAATCGTTACTTTTAATAACTAACGAATTCGTCTTAAGACAGCCGAGCTATCTCCCTTGTTCTAAAGGTTGTTTTATTTAAATATATTCTAAAACATGTTACATGTTCCGTCAAACTAAACTGCAATTTTTTCTTCAACTGTTTCTTCTACTTTTACTCGTTTATCATACATGCTCGTTGCTATAAGCGCTACTACAAGCATTACCATGATTGCTATAAACAATACTTCCATATTGTATAAATCAACAATCGCTCCGCCAACGACCGGCCCGAACATTTTCCCTACAGTCGCCGCGCTATTTACAACACCTTGATAAAAACCTAGTTTATCTTTTGGTGCAAGTATATTTGCAATCGTCGGAACTGCTGGCCACACAAATAATTCACCGATTGTTAATGTTACCATCGCAACGAGGAACATCGTAAATTGCTGCGCTTGACTTAACACAATGAATGACGCCGCAAAAATGAAGATTCCAATCATAATTTGCTGTTTTAAAGAACGCTTCATCCAGCGAATTAGCATACTAACAAGTGGCTGCGCACAAACAATCATAGCTCCATTTATCGTCCATAATAAACTATAATGACGAAGGCTAATATTCAATTCTTGCATATGTGTTGCAATCGCTCCTTGCCACTGTACGTATGTAACCCAGCATAAAGCATATGCTACACACACGATCAGAAGTGCTTTAAATCCAGGTGTAAGTGACCAACCTTTTTTCGTTTCGATTTCCTTTTGCACTCCTGGCTCTTTCTTGTCTTCCATACCACGGAATCCAATAAAAGCAATTAAGAAGAAAACAAAATATAAAATAAAATTCGCTAAGAAAATATAATCAAAACGATATGATGCAACTAATCCACCACACGCTGTTCCAATCGCAATACCAACATTTTGTCCAACGTACATCGCATTAAATGCCCGTCTTCCGCCCTCTGGCCAAACCGTACCAACCATCGCATACATCGATGGGAAGACCATTCCAGAACCGAAGCCGATTAACGCTAGCCACACAACATATAACGGCCAACCGTGGAAGAACACAAGACCTAAAATTGATATAAGTGTAATAACAATTCCTACTAAAGTTGATTTATAACCGCCCCATTTATCAAATAAAACACCGCCGAGCAAGTTTCCGATTACACCAGTAAGCGAGTTGATCATTAATACCATTCCGGCCACAGATAAAGATTTTCCTAGGTGATCATGCAAATAAATTGTATTAAAAGGCCATAAAAAAGAAGCACCCGTGACATTAATAATCATCCCAGCTACTAATAGCCATACTTTCCTTGGCATAGTTTCCCCTCCTATTCTATTTTTTTCGTTCATATATATAACAGTAAAATTGTAGTCGTTTTTAAATAGGAAGGCAACTGATTAATAGTTGATGAAATTCAGATAATGGTTCATCGGTAAATGAAATTATACTGATCCCTGTTTGAAAATATATTGACTTACCGACAAAAACGACATCAGTAACAATATATAAATAAGGGGAGACTGTATGAACTTCATACAGTCTCCCCTTATTTATATTATCCAACTTCTTTTTCTCGCTTCGCACGTTCTTTAGCGCTCCATTTAAATATTTTATCTAATACGGAATATATTCTCCCAGATTCTTTCGTTAACAAAGGTCCTAACGATGCCAATATTAAAACATACAGGGCTGAGAATGGTTTAATCGTTGCCATTAAGCCGCCCGCAATTCCAATATTCGCGACGATAATGGAAAACTCTCCGCGTGATACAAGTGTTAAACCAATATTCGTAGAAGCCTTATGCGATAATCCCGCTTTACGCCCCGCAACCATTCCAGCGGTAAAATTACCGATAAGAGTAATAAAAACTGCTCCTAATGCCAACCACACTGCTCCTCCAAGTGAAAATGGATCTATACTTAAACCGAAGCTGAAAAAGAATATAGCTCCAAAGAAATCACGAAACGGAACAACGAGCTGTTCAATTCGATCACTATGCTCCGTTTCTGAAAAGACGAGTCCTAGTAATAATGCTCCAATCGCCTCTGCAACATGAATCGTTTCTGAAAATCCTGCTACAAAGAACAAAATAGCGAATATTACAATAATAAAAATTTCATTGGACGAAATATCTAACATTTTATTTAAAAACCTTGTAGCTTTTCTAGCAACTACAAAGAATAGTAACATATACCCTACTGCGATTAAAATGGATGTGAGAGCACCTACAAATGACGTTGCCCCTCCGAGTACTAATCCTGAAACGACTGATAAATATACCGCTAAAAAGATATCGTCAAACATAATGATTCCTAAAATTAGTTCCGTCTCTTTATTACCAGATCTTCTTAAATCAACAATTACTTTCGCAACAATTGCACTCGATGAAATTGTTATGATCCCAGCAATAATTAATGTTTCTAATAAGGGGAAACCCATTATATATCCGTAAAGTAAACCTAATATAAAATTAAGCGATATATGAACAGTTCCCCCAAAAGCAATTGATTTTCCTGATTTAATTAATTTTTTAATTGAGAATTCTAAGCCTAAATAGAATAAGAGGAATATAACGCCAACACGGCCAAGGAAGGAAATAACTTCTCCGCTTTCAATAAATCTTAAATCGATAAGCCCTAAATCTGGGGCATGAGGCCCCACTAGCATACCGAGTATAATGAGAAACGGAATAATCGAGAACTTTAACTTTGCAGCGAGAATAGCTGCAAAAGCGACTAATACTAACGCAGTCCCAACTTCAAAGATTAAAGTATCCATCGATTATGAATCCCCTCCTACTGAAAGCAACTCATTAATAATTCTTTTTACTTCATGTCTTTCACCTGATAATACAAGCATATCGCCAGCTTCAATGATAGAATCTGGGCCTGGATTAAAGAACTTCTTCATATTCTTTTTCAAAATGGCAATAATCGTTACATTATATGTGTTTCGGACATGTAAACTACCAATTGTTTTTTGTACGACTGGTGCATTATTTTCCACCTTAAACCACTCAATTGATAATCCTTCAAAGGCCATTTCAATCGTATCTAAAGCTTGTGGCCTATACACCATTCCGCCCAATATAGCTGCAATTTGTCTCGCTTCGGAATCACGAAGAGAGACGCTTGAAATACTCTCCTCATGATCAGCATCAAAATGGTACATTTCTCTTCGGCCATCATCATGAATAACGATAACCATCTTTTCATTACCTTTTGTAATCACTTCAAACTTACATCCAATACCTGGCAGTTCACTCTCTCTAATATTCATATTTTCCGCCTCCTAATTTTTTTAGTTACGGCTTTTATAAATCGACATCAATCTCCGTTTTAAAGGTCTCATCCTTTGAGATACCTAAATACTTTAGCGTCTCTGATGGAGTCGCGTGATGAAAATGTTTTTGCAATAGCGCAATCGCTATCCCTCTTTTGTACGCATGAAATCCAAACGTTTTTCGCATTGAATTCGTTCCGATCTTACCAACAACTCCAACTGCTTCTGCAGCATTATGAATTACACGATACGCTTGTTGGCGCGTAATTGAATTTGGCGTTTTATTAGATTGAAATACGTAATTTTCTCTTTTAACGCCAATAGATTGTACGTAATCTAAAAGCGCTTCTTTTACTTTTGTATTTAAATAAATATCTTGTTTAAATTTTTCATCTTTCACAGGAAGAGAATAAAACTCTTTAACAGTCCCGTCTTCATTTAATACATCTTCAAATTTCATGCCAAGTAGTTCTGTAATTTTTAATCCTGTGTTAATTCCAATAACAAATAAAAGATAGTCTCGCTGGGAGTGCTCTTTTAAATATTTTTTCATAGCCTCAATTTGGCTTATATCTTTTAATGCCTCTACAACTTCCATACATGTATTCTCCTCATCTTATGAACGGTAATTTTCTCATCATGTTGTCCATTTTACCTTATCATGCTATGAGATTTCCATGTATTATCCATTATTTTCACAATATACTTTTGTGATCCAAGCAATTTTCAATTTGGAAATTTACGATTGTACAAATACGTTGTGGTTAGAAAAGAAATAGGGGATAAAAGTTCAGCTTCTTTCTATAGATTGGATTCCTCCTTTCCTTATCCAGCTGCTTCTACTTTTATATTACGTTACTTATTTACATTATATTATATATTTAAGTAACATTAAAGTATTTTTTCTGAAAATAATAAAAACCGAGCAATTTCGCTCGGTTTTTTATTAATCTTCTTTCGGAAGAACAATTCCTTTATACAATTGAACTGTAATAAGGTAATAAATCGTGTAAATAACTACGAAAATTACGATTGGTATCCAAATACGGAAGTACGGATCGACTAACATAAATCCGAAAATATTCATACCAACTAATACGTGAGCGATACCCACAATTGCTGGGAATAAGAATACTAAGAATAACTCTTTATAAATTGATTTCGTTAATAATTCACGGCGTACACCGATTTTACGAAGCATTTGATAACGCGTAATATCTTTTGATGCACCAGAAAGAATTTTGAACATAAGACAGCTTGCCATCATTGCTAAGAAAGCAATTCCAAGGAAGAAGCCCATAAACACTGTTCCGCTCGCAACACCGTAGAACATGTCATACACTTGATATTTACTACTCATTTGCTCAGCTTTTACATTTTTATATTTAGCTAGCTGCAACTCGTCAATTTTTTTCCATTCTTTTGTGTATGCTACGAAATCGTCTGTTTTTCCAGTAAATACGATTCCTTCTTTACCATTTACAGTATCGTACATTTTTTGATCTACAACTTTAATGGCACGATCTTGGTATATATAATATGGTTGGATTGTTCTAAATGCCTCATCCCATTCTTCCGGCATTGTTTTTTCATTTTTATCTTGTTCTGACCTCACTCCTGCTACTGTACCTACTGGAGCTTCTCCTGAAACTTCTTTATATTTACCGAAACTTTCTTTACCTACACCATCTCGAATAAATGGCTTATGTTTCTCTAAATCTTCTTTTACATAATAAATATATTTGTCGTCTACTTTATAACGGTACTCAGCTTTATTTTTAAATGATATACCATCTAAAATTTTCTTCTCTTCAGCTGTAGGATTATGAACAATTGAATCGTAAATTTCAAATCCATCAACCGTTTTTATAACGTTATTTTTAAATGCCATACCACCTGAAATTGCACCAGCTCCAAGAGCAACTAACATCGCTACTGTTGCAAGTACCTTTGTTAAGCTATTAATACGGAAATTTAATTGTGCAAATGTAAAAGCATTAAGTCCTTTTTCACTACGCTTTTTATTACTCTTTAACTTTTTAATAATAACTGGAAGGAGTGATCCAAATAGCATATAAGTACCTGCTGTTGTTGTAACTAATGCAATAAGGATTCCCATTTCTCTTAATGTTTCCATATTAATCATAGCTGCATAACCAATACCTAATAAAATAACCGCTAGGAATGCAACTAAACCTGTCATTTTTCCTTTTACCACAACACGTTCTGTTTGTGCATCTGCATGTACAAGTTGCAGTACAGAAATACGTGATAATTTAATACTGTTCATAATTGCTGATAATACAAATAGCGCAAAGAAGAAGATGCAAGTAACAGTCATAGATGGCAGGTAAAATGCTTTATAGCCTTCACCAGCAAATTCTAATTGTTTCATTAATAATTGTCCGATACCCTCTGCAAGTCCTACACCAACTGTAATACCAATGGCAAGAGACGCAGCGCCTAATACGATCGTTTCAATAAACATAAGTAATGTAACTTTATGCTTTTTTGCTCCTAGCATCATATACATACCGAACTCTTTTTGACGAAGAGATAATAAGAAAGAGTTCGCATATAAAATATAGAAGAACGTTATAATAGCTAGTAAAAATGAACCTGCTTGGAATACGAATCCAATTGATTGAATAACTGAGTTAGATTCGATAAACGCTTTATTCAGCGCTAACGTTTGGAACATGTAAAAAATTGAAATCGACATGACAAGACCGACAAGTAAGACGATATAATCTTTCAGCTTACTTTTCAGCCCCGACATGGAAAGTTTAAATAACATACTGGAACCTCCTTTCTTACGCTTTTTGTGTACCTAAATCTGCAAGTACATCTAAAATTTCTTTGTAGAACTCTTCACGCGTACCACCGCGATGAATTTCTTTATACAGCTCACCATCTTGAATGAATAAAATTCGCTGACAATAACTTGCACTATACGGATCATGTGTAACCATCATAATAGATACGCCTTGTTCTTCATTTAAGTTTGTCATCGCATCAAGTAAACTCGCTGCATTTTTAGAATCAAGTGCTCCTGTTGGCTCGTCCCCTAAAATAATTGCTGGCTCATGCACAAGTGCGCGCGCTGCTGCTGAACGTTGTTTCTGCCCACCAGATACTTCAGATGGATACTTTTGAAGAATTTCTGTAATCCCTAGCATACCCGCTACTTTTTCTACTTTTGGTCCAATGTTACGTGATGAAACACCTTGAAGAGAAAGTGGAAGTGCAATGTTTTCATAAATAGATAAGTTCTCTAATAAGTTGAAGTCTTGGAAAATGAATCCTAACTTTTGTGAACGAAAATCAGAAAGTTCACCTTGCTTCATTTTCGTAATGTCCGTACCCGCAATTTCAACAACGCCGCCCGTTGCTTTATCAAGCGTTGAAATTACATTTAACAATGTCGTTTTACCAGAACCAGATGGCCCCATAATTCCAACAAACTCACCCTCTTGAATTGAGAATGAAACACCTTTTAACGCATGTGATTGGTTCTCACCTTTTTTACCGTACACTTTTTGGACGTTTTTCACGTCTACAACTGGTTTCGTCATATATATCCTCCTACGCTTGTTTTTCCATTACCTATTTTGCGCTTTTTGGAAGTGAACTGCTATTTGTTAACATTACATTTACCTTACACTTTTGTAATATAAAAAAGATGAGTGTGTAAGGTTCGTTGATAAATGAAAATTTTATTAGCGATTCGACAAGTAATATCGACTCACCGAAAAAGATGACAATAAAAATGGGCTGTTCCACAAAAGGAACAACCCACTTCTCTCTTTATTTCTTTAAAGGTGTTACCGTCCAGTAAGTAACAACTCGCCAAATCCATTCTAGTGGACCCATTTTAAAGACCTTCATCCAAATTACGCTAAACAAAATTTGAATTGCATAAATTGCAATACACACATATAACGTCTGCATGTACGTTAAGTTTTCTGCAAAGTTAAATACACTGCCCGCAATTAAAATCATTGCAGTTTGTCCAATATAATTTGTTAAAGCCATTCGTCCATAATATTTCAGTGGTGCTAACAATGTTTGAACCGGTTTTAATTGAAGTAATAAAATTAAAGCTCCAACATAGAAAGCTGAAATAATAGGTCCTACTGTAACACCAATTTTTAAAAATTGGCCTGCAGCATTCATTGTTCCATCATCATTCTCAAGTATCATATTTATAAATGGTTCAGCAGGAACGTGCCCGTATTGATACCATACAGCTACGACACTTAAAACAAACATAACACCTGTAAAAATAGCGACTTTCTTTATATTTTGCGTGAGATTTTCAAATACACGATATTGTCCTGCAGCAAGCCCTAATAAAATTAAGCCAAGTGGTAATAACTCTTTAACTCCCATTACACTGAAGGCAATTGTCAAAATAATTCCTAGTACTAAGTTCACTTCTTTTTTCGCTTTATAAAACGGTAAAACGATTAACCCGCAAATTGCGTATAACGCTAATGCTTCTCCAGGCTGAAACATGTGATGAATTAAACCAAAAATAAATAATGCTACTAAGCGACGTAAAAATAAAACATAGCCATTTTTCCCTTTCGCAATCGCTCTTGAAATAAAGATATAGAATCCCACTCCAAATAAGAATGAGAAGATTGAGAAGAAACGACCTTCTACAAATAAATATAAAAATCTTTGATAGCTAGCATCCACTGTATTAGGATCTGGAATTTTAATGTTAAGTAGTGCGAGAATATTTACTAAAATAATCCCTAGTAGTGCAAAGCCACGAATGTAATCTAACTCATCAATTCGCTTGTTTGTAATATTGTTCCCCATAAAGCAACTCCTTGTATAAAATTTAACCCTTCCTTACTCTACTGGAGAAAGTTGCTCACAACTATCGACAAACCTTACAGTAATCTTACATTATTGTCATATAACAAAATAAAACCAGGTCATATTTCGACCTGGTTTACTCTGATTGTTTCGATTTTTGCGGTTGTCCTTTTTTACTATTACGCTGTTTTACTTGAACAATCGGATCAAGCTCATTCGAAAATTCAGCGTTATGTCCATTTTGCGTTTTTTGCTCTGGATTATTTTGATCTGAACGTTTCGCCATTACATTCACTCCTTATTAGTGCGGTGTAATAATCATTTGATGTTGCAATTGGCGAATTGCCATACGTGCTCTATTTAACTGCTCACGTTGCTCATCATTCGCATGTTGTTGCATCGTTTGTAAATCGTTATATGCTTGTTCTAATTGTAACTGCGCATCCGAATACTCCATCGTATTGTAATGCTCTTGTCTCATACCTTGGTCTAATTGTTCTTTCGCATATTCCACCGCTTGTTCCGCTTGTGTAATATACGATTCAAGTGATTGACGCTCTGCCATAATTGTCCCTCCTTGCTTCAATTCCCCTTTAGTGTGTCCCTTCCATCTCTACCTTATGAGTATGTTATAATGGATTTTGTTTCATTTTGACTCGGCTTAGGAGGGAAAGTAATGAAGGTTCAAAACCCTTTTCCATATACAAACGACAATAAACGTTATCATACATGGAATTACCATTTACGAAATGAATTTGGTGAAAAAATCTTTAAAGTTTCATTAGATGCTGGCTTCGATTGCCCGAACCGGGACGGTACAGTTGCTTACGGCGGTTGTACATTTTGCAGTGCTGCCGGATCTGGTGACTTCGCTGGTGATCGCCGCGATGATGTTATAACGCAATATCATGAAATGAAAGAAAAAATGCGCTCAAAGTGGAAAGACGGAAAATGTATCGCTTATTTCCAAGCGTACACAAATACACATGCACCACTTGAAGTTTTAAAAGAAAAATTCGAACCGCTTCTAGCAGAAAAAGACGTTGTCGGTCTTTCTATCGCGACTCGTCCAGATTGCTTACCAGACGATGTCGTTGAATATTTAGCGGACTTAAATAAACGCACATACCTTTGGGTTGAACTCGGTTTACAAACTGTTCACGAACGAACTGCAAACCTTATTAATCGCGCTCATGATTACCCATCTTACGTGGAAGGTGTAAATAAATTACGTAAGCATGGCATTAGAGTTTGCTCTCATATTATTAATGGTCTTCCACTTGAAGATTACGACATGATGATGGAAACAACTCGTGAAGTAGCAAAGCTTGACGTACAAGGAATTAAAATTCATTTACTTCACTTATTAAAAGGAACGCCAATGGTGAAGCAATATGAAAAAGGACAACTCGAGTTCCTTTCTCTTGAAGATTACGTAAGTCTCGTTGTTGACCAACTTGAAATGATTCCAGAAGACGTAATTGTGCACCGCATCACAGGTGACGGTCCGCCTGATTTAATGATTGGCCCAATGTGGAGCTTAAATAAATGGGAAGTATTAAATTCCATCGATGCAGAATTTGTACGCCGCGGAAGCTGGCAAGGAAAATATGCAAATGAGGAGAAACAAAAATGAAATTAGAACGTGTATTACCGTTTGCTCGCTCGCTTCTGCAAACGGCAGTAAAAGAAGGCGATTACGCTGTAGATGCAACTTTAGGAAACGGCCATGACACTTGCTTCCTAGCTGAAATCGTTGGAGATAGCGGAAAAGTATTTGGATTTGATATTCAAAAAGAGGCAATCGAAAGCTCAACAACTCGTCTAAAAGAAAAAGAACTTTTTGAACGTACTGTTTTAGTTCACGATAGTCACGATACTCTTCTATCCGTATTACCAGAAGATGCAAAAGGAAAAGTAACAGGCGCAATTTTCAACTTAGGTTACCTTCCAGGCGGAGACAAGCATATCGTTACAAAACCGAACTCAACAATCTCAGCGATCGAACAACTATTAGAAGTAATGGCACCTGAAGGTATCATCGTTCTTGTCATTTACCACGGACATCCAGAAGGACAAGTAGAACGCGACGCTGTCCTTACATTTGCTGAAAAACTAGACCAAAAACAAGCTCACGTACTACGATATGGCTTCATTAACCAGCAAAATAACCCGCCATTTATTGTGGCGATTGAGAAACGATAATATATCAACGATTTTTCAATTATATCTATCGTAACTCGGGATATATCAACGATTTTTTCGATATATCTATCATAACTTACAATATATCAACGATTTCTCGGATATATCGATTGTTCGACAAAACATAACAAAAAAAGACGTGCATTCACTGCACGTCTTTTTTTATTCTCCTATATAATGGATATATACATTCTTAAAGGAGACGAAACAATGATCGGAATACTAGCAGGAATGGGTCCAAAATCAACTGGACCATTCGTCGATACAGTTGTAGCAAGGTGCCAAACAATATACGGAGCAAAGTATGATATGGACTTTCCTCATATGATGATTTACTCGTGCCCAACACCGTTTTACATGGATCGCCCTATTGATCACGAAGCGATGAAAAAAGCAATTATTGACGGAGCACAAAAACTTGAAAGTACTGGCGCAAGCTTTATTGCTATGCCGTGTAATACGGCGCATCTTTATTTTGAAGAATTACAGCGTTCGCTTTCTATCCCGATTTTAAATATAGTCGATGAAACGTTACAAGCAATTCCTGAAAATACAAAAAGAGTCGCTCTTCTCGCAACAGAAGCAACTGTTCAAGCTAGGATTTACCAAGATGGGATTGCAAAGCGTAATATAGAATACATTCATCATGAAAAATGGCAGGAAAGCATTAATCAAATTATTACTTACATTAAATCTGGAGAGATTGAAGAAGCTCGCGAATTGTGGAATGCGCTCGTTTTACAACTGAGAGATGAAGTAGATACTGCAATTATCGCGTGTACCGATTTGAATGTGGTGGCGAATGAGGATTTTGTTGATTCCTCTCAATATCTTGCTGAAGCGGTTGTTGAAATGTATTTATCAAATAAGAAGAAACATTTATAAACGTTGAAAACCCTAAAAACTTTTAACTTTCTTCACAATTCTTTCAAAGTAATCACACTTAATCTCGCTATATTAAATAAGTAGTTATTCATATAGGGAAGGTTAGGGGAACTGAAAGTATGAAACAAAATCGTTCGCTTCATTACATTTTTTGGCGTTGGCATTTTTATGCTGGACTTTTTATTACGCCGCTTCTTATTACTTTGTCACTGAGCGGAATTGGGTATTTATTTCGGGAGGAAGTTGAAGATTTCATCTATAAAGATTTATATTTTGGAAAGAGCGCTCAAACAGAATCTATTTCGATGGCTAATTCTATTTCCTTAACAGAGAAAAAATATCCACATTATAGCGTGGCGAAAATTAGTGAGTTTAATGGGGATTATAATACGAGACTTACGATTGCAAATGAGTATACTGGGCAACAAAAATATGTGTATTTAGATAGTAATAATCAAATTGTTGGGGATCAAAACGCAAGTGAAACGTTTGCCAATATCATGCGGGAATTACATAGTTCTCTTTTAGTTGGTGGCACTGTCGTCAACTATACTGTAGAACTTGCGGCATGCTGGACAATCTTTTTAATTGTAACCGGATTGTACATGAGTATACGCCAATTCAAAAACACACCATCATCCAATAAGCGAGAAAAGGCAAAAAGACGTCATTCTATTATCGGTATTATATTTACAATTCCTCTCTTTCTGCTAATCGCATCTGGATTGCCATGGTCAGGATTTATGGGGAACCAAATTTATAAAATTGCATCTTCTAATGAATCACTCGGATATCCAAAATTGTACATGGCACCGCCTGAATCAAAGGTAAAAGAATTGCCGTGGGCAACAAGAAAAGAAGCTCCTCCTGAATCGAATTCAAATGAACCGAAAGCAATTTCTGTCGATGAATTACAAAAAGGAATTGAAATAAAGAAGCCATATGTTATTTCACTACCAGCTGATCCGAAAGGTGTATTCACTGTTTCGAAATCGAGCGGTTCTGGTATTACAGGGATGCATGTTGCACCAAGTGAAGAGATAACAGCTTACTTTGATCAATATAGCGGGGAACTCATTTCAAAAACGGACTATCGTGATTATGGATTACTTGCACAATGGTTCACTTACGGTATTCCGCTTCATGAAGGACATTTATTCGGATGGCCAAATAAAATATTATGCTTACTAACGACATTATCTCTACTACTTCTCATTTATTACGGAATAAAAATGTGGTTAGCAAGAAAGCCAAAAGGAAAATTAGCAGCACCTCCAAAGCAAAGAGATAAGAAAAGCGTACTCGTTTTCTTTATCATGATGATTATACTAGGCGCTGTCATGCCTTTATTCGGACTATCTGTTTTAGTTATTTTTGCAATTGAACTTCTTATATATGTATTTTTAAAAATACGATCATAATGAAAAAGCATTTGTACCATCGTGTACAAATGCTTTTTATTTACTGTTCTCTTTTTTTCTACCACTTATTAAAAAAACAATATCTACTATAATAATCAATGCAATGATAATTTGAGCTACATAATCCATCGTTGTAGGACCGCCGGTTTTATTCATCATCATATACATTCCAGTTACGAATGAAATGGAAAGTAGCACAAGTAATGTTACTTCAATATTGTCATATAGCTTTTGAAACAATCGCTTCATTTCCACCACCACCTTTACCATATTATAACAAGAAAACCACTCTACATGAGTGGTTTTCTTCATCACTGCGCCATTTTCTTTCGGTACATCTTCCCGTTCCAATAGAAGAATCTTGAAGTGAGGCCTCCGTACTTTACAATGCGCCGTGCCATTTTGTGCATATTCTTTTGTGCTGATACTTTTTGATCTGATAAATAAATACCAAGTAATCCTCGGCTTATAAGACGATGAAACTTCGCATGAGGCAAATCACCAATGCTCTTCTCTGCTTCTTCTACAAAGTGTTTCATACGATCTAATATAGCTTGCTCGTTTTCATAATAACTACAGAAATTCAAATCTCCGCCTATGCGGTCTTCTTCTTGATCGATGAAATAATCAAGTAAGATATGAAGTCCTTGTACGTAAGGAAAGTATCCTTGTCTAATTTTCGCAATATCTTCATCATGTAATTCATCATGAAATGCATATGCTACAAGGCAGAAAATTCCAAGAGTAGAACCGGCACATGCTGAAAATTCAAACCAGCTCATCTCAGGTAAGTTTTCTTTATGTGCTTCAAACCATGTTTTCAGGCGCGGTTCTCTCTCTTCTAACTTCACGTGTTTATGAATTTGTAAATCACAATAATAACAAGCAAGTTCATGGAGAACAGGAGCGATTTTGTCATAGTGCTTCGTTTTCTTTAAAACATCTTGGCACGTTTCCACAAGTTCATCTAAATAACCACCATCATCTTGATCATCACGGTAACGATAATAATTACCGCCACCTTCCACTTCAGGTGATAGTGCCATTAACATTGATTCATGTAGCGCGGCAAAATCATTCGGATCAAGTGATGTACTGCGATCACATAAATTATCTAAATAGTCACTGATTGTTTGATACGCTACGATAAAACGAATACATTCCTCTCGGTGTTCATTTGCTAGCAGCGATAAAATGCCACCACCCTCACAATGAAACGTTTTATGCTCAATACTTGCGATTGCCTGACTATGAAGCTCATCATTTGGAATATGGTAGGCACGCTCTTTCCACATCGCTAGCTCATGGTGTACAACCGGAAACACATCACGGTATACTTTCGCCATGAGCGTTATGGGATTACTCGGTACGTTCACTTCTTCCTTCATCTCCTCTATTAAATGTACAAATAATGATTTATTTGTTTGTTTTTACTATATTATTGACATGCATTTCAGTAAATGACTGAATATAATTCAAAATTTCATCACGCTCATACTCATTTAATAACTCATGATAACAATTCGGCCATTCTTTATATGCCTTATCACTTATTTTAACATTATCAAACCACATGCGGACACGTGTTTTATCTACAAGTTTATCCTCACATGCTTGCATTAGCAAGAGCGGAACGTCTGGAAAATCGTCTATTTTTTTATGAGCAATTTCGATAGACTTAATCAATTCACTATACCAACGTACTGATACTTTGCGCAAGAACAATGAATCATTCTCCATTGCATCTCTCACTTCATGATTCCTTGTTGACATTTCCACCGTAAGATTCGTTGCAAATTGCAATTTTGGAGCCACAACATTTAATATTTTTGCAGCAAATTGAAGCGGAGCAGAGGGTCCAGTCACTACCCCTAAACAAGGCGAACTCAAAATAATACCATCTACATCTTCTCTCTTCGTTTCTTGCATCATACGAATGACGATAAGACCACCCATACTATGACCGAATAGAAAAATAGGTAACCTATACTTTCTTGCTTCTTTCACCCATAATTTAACTTCCTCTATGTATTCATCAAATGAATCAATATGTCCTCTATTTCTTGAAGTCGTTCCATGTGACGGAAGGTCCCCCATCACGACGTGGTAGCCGATGTGATTCCACATTTCCGCAACGGCTTCGTAACGTCCGTGATATTCCATTGCGCCGTGCACGATAACAATGACAGCTTTTGCTTCCTCTGCTTCATAATTCCACATACGGACCTCCTCCATTTCACTCTTTCTCATAATTTGATACACTAAAACTAGTCTCTAGGAAAGGAAGACTTTACATGATATATCCTTACAAAGAAAAAAATCCGAAAATTGCGAGTAGTGCTTTTATCGCTGACTATGTTACGATTACAGGCGACGTTTCCGTTGGCGAGGAATCAAGTATTTGGTTTAATACAGTCATCCGTGGTGATGTGTCACCAACAATAATTGGAGACCGAGTAAATGTACAAGACCAATGTACACTCCACCAAAGCCCTCAGTATCCTCTTATTTTAGAAGATGATGTTACAGTTGGGCATCAAGTTATTTTACATAGCTGTCATATTAAAAAGGATGCTTTAATTGGAATGGGATCCATTATATTAGATGGTGCTGAAATTGGCGAAGGAGCTTTTATCGGTGCCGGAAGCCTCGTTTCACAAGGAAAGAAAATTCCACCAAACACGTTAGCTTTCGGTCGTCCCGCGAAAGTCATTCGTGAATTAACAGAAGAAGACCGTAAAGATATGGAGCGTATTCGTACGCAATACGTTGAAAAAGGTCAATATTATAAATCATTACAGAAGTAAATTTCCGCTGCCATAAGATTGGCAGCTTTTTTTATATAAAATCTAACTTTTTCTTTACAAAACATTATTACTCCCTCAACAAAATCTTATTAAAATAAAAGCTAATATCTCCATATATATGTAAACGAGGGAGGAGAATTTTCATGAAGGTCAGTGGATTATATAAAATAGAATGTTACATTTTTAAAGGAATTAATCGCTACTTTGATCAAAAAACATTAAACATCTTTTTCAGCAATATTACCCATATCGGTGGTGCTACTTTCTCCATTGCACTTACACTTTTCTTTTTAATTTTTGCAAAAGGGACTTTACACCAAGCAGCAATCGCTACTGCTATTTCTTTAGCAATTAGCCATATTCCTGTACAAATATTAAAAAGGTGGTATCCACGAAAACGTCCTTATTTAACAATTCAGGATGCGAAATATCCAGTCCATCCATTAAAAGACCACTCTTTCCCGTCTGGTCATACAACAGCCGTTTTCTCTGTCTTCATTCCATTTATTTGCTATAATCCAAGCTTACTTGCTTTCCTATTACCGTTAGCATTATGCGTCGGTATTTCACGTATTTATTTAGGACTTCACTATCCGTCAGATGTGTTCGTCGGCATGTGCCTTGGCACTTGCTCTGGCATCATCTCTTTTTATCAATTCATCCCACTTTTCACATAAAGGAGTGATATGATGAGAGTCGCCATTTTTACCGATACTTTTACGCCACAAGTTAACGGGGTTGCGAAAACGTTAGAACGATTAACAAGTTACTTTCAGAAAGAACAGATCGCCTATTCTGTTTTCGCCCCTCAGCATACAGCTGAAGATAATTTCGTAGCTAATGTGAACAAGATGAGAAGTATCCCGTTAACAATATTATATCCAGAATGTCGCTTTTCTTTTCCTACTCCGCGTATTAAACGGGAACTTCATTCCTTTAAACCTGACATTATTCACATTGCCACACCTTTCAACATGGGACTTTGTGGACTGTATTACGCCAAAAAGTTAAACATCCCAGTTGTCGGTTCTTATCATACTGATTTCGATGCGTATTTACGCTATTACAAAATTGAATTTCTCTCCAATATGCTTTGGAACTATTTAAAATGGTTTCATAGTCATATGCAAAAAAATTTTGTTCCCTCCTCTGAAACATTACATCAATTAAAAAATAAAGGCTTTCAGGCCCTCTCCATTTGGGGACGTGGTGTAGATTGCACACTCTTTCATCCAGCTTACAATACAGACCTATTCCGAAAAAAATATAATATTACAGCGAAGTACGTTCTTTCCTATGTAGGACGAATTGCTCCTGAAAAAGATATTGATACGTTGCAAAACCTTATCGTTAAAACATCGCATACTCGAAACGACATTCATTGGCTCATCGCAGGAGACGGACCTCTAGCAACAAATTTGCGTGAAGCTGTTCCACAAACAAATGTCACTTTTACTGGCTATTTACAAAGTGCAGATTTAGCTGAAGCATATGCTTGTTCTAACATAATGGTATTTCCATCAGCTACTGAAACATTCGGAAATGTCGTACTTGAATCACTCGCATGTGGCACACCTGTCATTGGTGCAAATAGTGGCGGGGTTAAAAATATTATTACAGATGGAAAAACGGGAATTCTTTGTCCCCCTAAAAATGAGGATGCATTTCTATCATCCATTTATTCTTTATTGCAAAATGAAGAAAAACTTGAGCAGATGGGAATAGCAGCTTCATCTTTTGCAAAATCAAAAAGCTGGGATGAGATCTTTCGCGGCTTACTTAACCAGTATGAAGAAGTCCTTCAGCATACCGCATCAGAGTTACTTGCTTGAACAGAAAAACTCCCTTCAAAAAACGAAGGGAGTTTATTACACACTTGTAAATTTTAGTTGAATGAATGATACATAAGGTGAAATATCATTTATTTCCATATTCATTATAGCAAAAATAAACATAACTAAACAGACTTGTAATAAAAACCCATAAAAATTAATATATGGTTATACAGTGTTTTTGCTGTATAATGATTTTAAGAATTCCCCTTAAAATCAACTTACTCACATACCTTTATACAGCAATTGTTCCCCAATTCTGTATATCAAAAAACCTTTCATTCATTTGAAAGGTCTTTTTGAGCCTGCACATATTCTTCTTTTGTATTTACATTTATAAACCAATCTGTATTCGCTTGTACATCTTCTCCAGCAACATACTTCACATTACATTGTGATAAAAGCTGCCCCATACTTCTTTTCTCTTCCTGAAGTAAAGCATAAATCTTTTCTTTCACGCGGTTATGATACGCTGCAAGTAGCGGCTGTTTTCTTCCGTTAATAATAGGTACAACTGCATCATATTCATTGCTCGTTTGCTCCAGTAAAATGGTAAACCATTCATGCGAAACATTTGGCGCATCGCAAGGCATAATAGCATACCAATCTGCTTCTATGTACTCCATTCCTGATACAATACCGGCCAGCGGTCCATTCCCTTTATAGTGCGGGATATCTTCTATAACAGGAACTTGTACGAATTGCTCTACTCGCTCTTTTATATCAGAATGACTAATGACTACAACTTCTTGGAGCGCACTTGTCATCTCTTTCAAAATATGCTCAATAAAAGTACTACCTTGCCAGCTCGCTAACGCTTTCGGCTCACCAAATCTACTCGACATACCGCCCGCTAATACAATTCCAGCCCACCTACTCATTGGCGATGTAGCTCAAATGTAATATGGCCTAATTCCGGTAAAATTAATTTATTCATCGCAAGGCGAACCGCCCCGCTCGATCCTGGCATCGAGAAAACTACTTTGCGCCCAATTGTACCCCCAATCGCTCTACTTAACATTGCGCTGCTCCCGATATCTTCTAAATAACTAATCATGCGGAACAACTCACCAAACCCGACAATCTCTTTATCTAATAGAGCTGACACTGCTTCAATTGTTACATCACGCTTCGTAATACCAGTACCGCCATTTGTTAATACAACATCTACATCTTCCTTATGATAACCAGCTAACACTGCTTGCTGAATACTTTCTTTATCATCTTTTACAATTTCATAAGAGGTTACTGTATGGCCCGCTTCTTTTAACAATTCATGTAATAGTTGTCCGCTCTTATCCGTTTCTTCCGTACGTGTATCGGAAATCGTAACAATCTTGCAACGCACTTCTTTTGGAGCTTGTTTTTTATGTTCAGTTACACTCATTTTTTATCTTTCCTTTCTTAAAGACTTTTCTTCATTTTATCATACATATCTTTACACAATTATGTATGAAGCCAATCATGCGCCATGATACAATATAAGTATACTAATCCACAAAAAGGAAAGTGCACTTTCTTATACTCCTAGACTACACATCTTTAGTTACTCTTTATATTTTCTACATAATAGAATTCAATTTTAAAACTTGTACTAAAAAATAAATTGGAGGTCTACATAGTATGGAACTTTATAAAAAATTAACAACAACATTCATCCTCTTATTCGTCGCTTCAATCACTGTCGGCTTTTCCTTAAAAGGCGCAATTCCATACGCTACATTAGTAAGCATTATATTCGCGACACTATTTTTACTAAGCAGTGCCTTTTGCGCAGGTAAAGCACGTCAAATGAACGGTTGATTACATATGTTCCAGAAGAAACCCACCCTTTGTAAATCATGTAAAAAGGAAATACAAACGTATGAAAAGGCTTGGATTCATATGCCATTTCCAGCAAGTGGCATGACTAATATGAAAAAGTATATTGAGCTAGATGGAGAAGTATATTGTAGTTCATGTATTCAAATTGTAAGTAAAACGAAATAAAAAAAGCTTTGCGCTCACCGCGCAAAGCTTTTTTTCATATATTATAGACCAGCTTGCTCTTTTAAAGCTGCAGCTTTGTCTGTACGTTCCCATGAAAGATCTACATCAGTACGTCCGAAGTGGCCGTAAGCTGCTGTTTGTTTGTAAATTGGGCGACGTAAGTCTAGCATTTTAATAATACCAGCTGGGCGAAGATCGAAGTTGTTACGAACTAGTTCTACTAGTACGTCTTCAGATACTTTACCTGTGCCGAATGTATCAACTGAAATTGATACTGGTTGTGCTACACCGATTGCGTATGCAAGTTGTACTTCTGCTTTGTCAGCAAGACCAGCTGCTACGATGTTTTTCGCAACATAACGAGCTGCATATGCTGCAGAACGGTCAACTTTTGTTGCATCTTTACCAGAGAATGCACCGCCACCGTGGCGAGCGTATCCACCGTAAGTATCAACGATGATTTTACGTCCTGTTAAGCCAGCATCACCTTGTGGTCCACCAATTACGAAGCGGCCAGTTGGATTAATGAAGAATTTCGTTTCTCCATCCATTAATTCTGCTGGTACTACAGCTTTAATTACGTGCTCTTTTAAGTCGCGATCGATTTCTTCCCATGTAACATCTGGGTGATGTTGTGTAGAAATTACGATAGTATCAACACGTACTGGTTTACCATTTTCATCATACTCAACTGTAACTTGCGTTTTTCCATCTGGACGTAAGTATGATAATGTATCATCTTTACGTACTTCAGTTAAACGGCGAGCTAATTTGTGAGCAAGCGAGATTGGAAGTGGCATTAATTCTTGTGTTTCATTACATGCAAAACCAAACATTAAACCTTGGTCTCCTGCACCAATTGCCTCAATCTCAGCGTCAGTCATTTGACCTTCGCGTGCTTCTAGCGCTTGGTCAACACCCATAGCGATGTCAGCAGACTGCTCATCGATAGATGTTAAAACAGCACAAGTTTCTGCATCGAATCCGTATTTTGCGCGTGTGTAACCAATGCCTTGAATTGTTTCACGAACGATTTTCGGAATATCTACGTAAGTAGAAGTCGTAATTTCCCCCGCTACCAATACTAAACCAGTTGTTACAGTTGTTTCACAAGCTACACGTGCATTTGCGTCTTTTGATAAGATCGCATCTAAAATTGAATCAGAAATTTGGTCACAAATTTTATCTGGATGTCCTTCAGTTACAGACTCAGATGTGAACAGATGACGTTTTTTTGTCATGTGGTAAACCTCCCTACAGTAATTGTATATATTGTACGGAACTCATCCTTAATTTGCCACAAACTGCGACATACATTTATTCTCCCACACAAGCATACAGAAAAACCTTTCCTACTTTACATAGAGGAAAGGTTTAATTTGCTACTTGCATACTGCTTTTTGCCCTTCGCTCTTATCGTTCGAGACCTGTAGCCTCGCACAGGTTTTAGCACCTATTCACCTGCATTTATCAATACAAGTGAGGTTGCTGGGCTTCATCGGGCCTGTCCCTCCGCCAGCTCGGGATAAGAGAGTATCCGTCCCAACCTATACTAAAGAAATGATATTCATTTGTCAATTAATATTCACATTTTCCTGAAAGTTTTTCTCAATACGCCTAAAATGAAATATTAATAGGGAAATAATACATTCACACAAACAAAAAGAAATAAATAGTATACATTATTTATATAATTGTGTTATACTCTTGTTGGGGATTACGAGAAATATTTCATTAAATGAAAAGGATGGTATATAAATATGAGTACTGTGAATGTCCAAATTGGTTTACACGAATTATTGAACGGAAGCAATGCACAGATTCAACTAAGTGTTCCGCAATTAGTGGAAAAAGTATTAATGCGAAATGAAGGGAAATTAACTTCTACTGGTGCCGTTTCTGCTTCAACAGGAAAATATACAGGACGTTCTCCTAAAGATAAATTTATTGTGAAAGAAGCATCGGTTGCTGACAAAATTGCTTGGGGAGCTGTGAACCAACCGATTTCTGAAGAACATTTTAATAAATTATATACTAAAGTTTTAGAATACTTAAAAGAAAAAGAAGAGTTATTCGTCTTCAAAGGATTTGCAGGCGCTGACCGCAATTACCGCCTACCAATTCAAGTTATTAATGAATATGCATGGCACAATTTATTTGTACATCAATTATTCATTCGTCCAACTGAAGAAGAATTAACAACTCATGAGTCAGGGTTCACAATTGTTTCTGCACCGAATTTCAAAGCTGATCCAGCTGTTGACGGTACAAACTCTGAAGCATTCATTATGGTTTCATTCGAAAAACGTATTGTACTAATTGGTGGTACAGAATACGCTGGAGAAATGAAAAAATCAATCTTCTCTATTATGAACTTCTTACTACCTGAACAAGATATTCTTTCTATGCATTGCTCTGCAAACGTAGGTGAAGAAGGTGACGTAGCACTATTCTTCGGTTTATCTGGAACAGGTAAAACAACCTTATCTGCTGATCCAAACCGTAAATTAATCGGTGATGATGAGCACGGTTGGTCTGATAACGGTGTATTCAATATTGAAGGCGGTTGCTATGCAAAATGTGTAAACCTTTCTCACGAGAAAGAACCACAAATTTTCGATGCAATCAAATTCGGATCTGTTTTAGAAAACGTTATCATTAATAACCAAACGCGTATCGCAGACTACAACGATACTACTTTAACAGAAAATACTCGTGCTGCATACCCTATGCATGCGATCGACAATATCGTACTGCCAAGTGTTGCTGGACACCCAAATACTATTATTTTCTTAACTGCTGATGCATCTGGCGTATTGCCTCCAATCAGTAAGTTATCAAAAGAGCAAGCTATGTATCATTTCTTAAGTGGTTACACTAGTAAACTAGCAGGAACAGAGCGCGGTGTTACATCTCCGCAAGCTACATTCTCAACTTGCTTCGGTTCACCATTCTTACCACTTGATGCATCTCGCTACGCTGAAATGCTTGGTGAAAAAATCGAGAAACACGATGCGAAAGTATTCCTAGTAAACACTGGCTGGACTGGCGGCGAATACGGCGTTGGTAAACGTATGAACTTAGGTTATACTCGTGCAATGATTCAAGCAGCATTAAGCGGTGAACTTGCAAAAACTGAAACAGCTAAACATGACATCTTCGGTCTTGAAGTTCCACTTCACGTACCAGGTGTACCTGACGAAGTGTTAATGCCTGAACAAACTTGGGCTGATAAAGCTGCTTACAAAGCAAAAGCAATCGAGCTTGCAAATGAATTCAAAGAGAACTTCAAAAAGTTCGAAAGCGTTTCTGAAGATATTATTAACTTAGGCGGCCCAATCGCTTAAATTAACACTTTCTGTTGGAATAACCCTTTACTCATATGAATAAGTGTCGTGTAACCGTAAAGTTTCGCGTACTCACCGACAAAACCCAATGCGGCTTAACGGTTACACACACTTACATAAAAAAGAAGCTTACGTTTTTACGTAAGCTTCTTTTTATATCTTATATAAAGTGAAACGTTAATCTCTTCATCTGTGACTTAGTTCAATAAATTACAGAAAATTCATTTTATACTCATTCATTTTTAGTTTTTTATGATACAATTTACATATACAGGAAAGGGTGAAGCCTATGAAAAATTTTTCTCGTGCAGGAAAAATTTTATTCATTTACGGAGCGATCCAAATTTTTTGGGGACTTGTAATGCTTAACGTTAATTTATTTGAGCATACAAGTGAAACGATAAAATATATTATTCTAATTATCGGAATAATTTGTTGTATTATATCCAAATTTTTTAAAGAACATAAAAGTCCTACTAATACGTGATTTCATGTTAACTTATTAGAAGCAGAAACCTGCATTTCAGGCAAAGTTTCGCTTCCTGTTGTACTATCCATCACTGAATCACTTATCCCAGAGTAAACCTATTTCCACAGGGACAAATCACGGTTTCGAACATATAAATTATATCCCTACTCATTACATCTCTCTGGTTTCACATCGCATGAGGCTAAAAGAGGCTCTGACCGCTTCTATCCCTCGCTGGATCCTCTATTCCATCCAAAAGAGGTTTTTTATCTTTTTATCTTTTTATCTTTTTATCTTTTTATCTTTTTATCTTTTTATCTTTTTATCTTTTTTAGCTCTTCGTTAATTCTTTCTCATCTTTCATGCTATAGTATCCTAAATTCACAACGATTAAGAAATAACCACCCATAATCCCTACTGCAAATGCCCACATAACCATGTGGTGCTCAATTTCGTACATAATAATAGCACCCAAAATGGCAGCTGCAAAACGGTTAAACATACCGAGTGTCGGTGCTTTCGTCTTCTTTACAATACTATCTCCAAGCTTCTCAATTCTTCTCCCTAAAAGCCAAACGCAATACATACTTACAATAAGCCCAATTCCAGCGCCTAAAAAGTGTGCTGAAAACGGTGTTAACATCCAACCTAGTAACAAAATACCTAGTATATAATACGATTGGATTTTAAATGATCTTAGTGACATACTAATCATGCTGTACCTCTCTTCATTCGTTCTTATCTATTCAACAAAAAATTTCTTTCAAATTCATATTCCTTACATCCATTTCACTCAAATTAAAAACAACATAAACCGTATGTTTATGTTGTTTAAATGTTTTTAGGAAATAATATTATACAAGATTTCGAACATCATATTCTCATATTTTGTGACGGTTTCCCAAACTTTTTTCGTCCATTTATGAAAAAAATGATATCAATCTATGAACATACGGATATGATGTAATAAGCACAAAAATAAAGGGGGCGTCTAATGATTTATTTTTTAATGGCTCTCATTCACCTCATTATCCCTGCACTTATCGGACTTTCATTGTATTGGTACACGAAAAACCATAGCATTTTTTACGCTGTCCTCGGTGTTCTTCTTCCAGGTATTATTCTTATTACACTCTTCCGTATTCCATTTTTAAACTTAATTCCACTTATTACTGCTATCTTATTTCTCATCTTCTTACCAAAAATAAAAAAATAGGAAAGCAGATCATAGGTGATCTGTTTTCCTATTTTGATATAGGTTCCCCTGCAATAGAATGAACTTTTACTTTCTCCGATTTCACAAACCATAAACCGACAAAAATGATAATTCCACCGATGATTTGTTGAAACGATACATATTCATTTGCCCAGACAGCTGCAAATAAAACAGCTACAAGCGGCGTTATATACATATATACCATCGTATGTGACGCCCCAATTTTTTGAACACCAACATACCACATGACTAAGCCGAATACTGTTACAAAGAAAATGGAATATAGTAAGGCGAATAGTGTCATTCCGTGTGTAATGTGAAATGGCATTATAAATACATATGGTCCACTTAACAATAAAAGCGGAATCGCGCCAACTAAGGCTGACCATGCGGTAACACGTAGTGCTGAATATTTTTTAATTAATGGTCCTGCTAAAACAGGATAAAGCCCCCAGCATATTGATGTAATAAGTCCAATTCCATTGCCATAAAAAGAACTAGCAAGTGAATGTCCTGCTACTAAAACTAATGCTGCACCACTAAAGGCAATGATAGAACCTATGAGCTTTCGAGAAGAAAACTTTTCTTGTTTCAGAAAAATCGCAAATACAGTTGTAAAAATAGGTGAAATAGAAATGAGTAAAGAGGCATTTGTAGCGGATGTATATTTGACAGTTTCCATAAATAACGTTTGATACAGTACAATACCTACAACGCTAACGATGATTAATCTAGGTATATCCTTTCGCTCCATATAAACCGACTTTTCAATAAAAAAAGTAAGAAGTAACAGGAGCGGTGCCGCCGCCATCATACGAAGTGCGGTAAACTCAATTGTTGTAAATTCTAAAAGTCCATACTTCGCAATTGTATAGTTAATCCCCCAAATAATAACAACACTTAAAATTAATAACTCAATTCCCCATCTTCTCATGCGTATCCCCTCCGCAAAGAAAATTATACAGAAAATTCAATCATGTGTACATTTCATTATGTGAAACGTTTTGGTAAATGAAATTATATTGGCGCAACTCCATTTATATCGGCGACTTCCCAAATATATCGACTTATAAAATAAAAAAAGGTGATTCCAAAATACATTTTGGAATCACCTTTCCTTTACTATACTCGAACGTGTAATTTCATATTTGGATTATAAAACTGGCTTGGGCTCTTCAACTGAAAAGTTCCTCCACCTTCATGCCAATCAACCGTTAACTTATCGTCCATAAATACAAGCTTTGTACGATCAGCGATAAAATTCATTGTGCTTGATTCAATATCCACATCGCGCTCATCTTTCTCTGCTACAGCTACTAAATCGATGATTCCGCTCATGACACAACCGCAACCCTCATTATCGTAAAATAACTTTATATATTTCGCTTCACTTGGAATCGTATCCATAATCTTTTTATATGCTGCTTCTGTTACAGTAACGTACATATGTTAATCTTCATCCTCTCTTCTCTTATCATTCATATATTGTATCACCATTTTTCTTAAAATTTATATACAGAAAATTAAGACTAATATACAATGTATGTGATAAAGTTTCAGCAATCGAGCTTTTATGAGTAGTTCATACAGGAGAAAGGAGGTTTGCTATCCGTGTTCAAACTACAACGATATCCTATTTTATTAAGTCTATTTGGTAGTTTCTTCATTTCTAGCGAAATGCTATTACAGCATGTACTTCCCTATTCTCCTTCTATCGGCTGGATTCTAGGCTTTATTTGTTTCCTATCGCTTCTTATTTCGCTACGAAGAATACAAACAACTCATAAAGCAAGAATCATCTTAAGGAGGATTATTAAACATGCCAGCCTTAAAAAAAATAGAGCAATCACTCGATCACTTATTTCAAATTGAAAAATACGGAAAAGATAGTGCCTTTAGTCGATTTATCCCAGCCGTATATGATCCTATCAAATTTCCTTGGCAACAATTTTTCGAAGCAAATTTTGTAGATTTATTTAACGGCCTTATGATGCACGGATCTGAAAATGTAAACAAAGTATTTTTAGCTGTA
The DNA here is from genome assembly GCF_038006965.1 of Bacillus sp. FSL K6-1338. NCBI lineage: Bacteria > Bacillati > Bacillota > Bacilli > Caryophanales > Bacillaceae > Bacillus > Bacillus sp. FSL K6-1338. Next base: position 4,572,414 of record NZ_JBBOWI010000001.1, read on the forward strand.
TTCCCTACAGATGACGTTCTTGAAACATTCATTTCACAATCCACACCCGGTGATTTACTCTTTATGCACCATCCCCTTGTAATGGAGTGCGGTGATCCAATTGGAAGATCAGGCCGCGGTTTCATACCAATTCCTGAAAAATATTTGCAAGGAATAAAAGAAAAACAACTTTCTATATATACATGTCACGTACCAATGGATTTTCATCAAACGCATGGAACGAGTATTTCAATTGCAAAAGCATTAAACGCTACTGTAGTGGACGACTTTGCATATGGAGGTCCAGAACAAGAACCAGTTGGCCTTATTTGTGAAATAGATGAAACATCAACAGAAGCACTCCAAAAACATCTAAAACAACTCTTCCAGATCCCTTACACAGACTTCGAAGGTAAACGACATGATTCCATCAAAAAAATCGCAATTATCGCTGGATGTGGCGATGTTGTATCTTTAATGAAGGAAGCAGAAAAAAAAGGTGCCGAAGCATATATTACAGGAGAAATCCATTGCCATATCGACAATGATTACGGGCGACATAAATACTCGCTCATTATGGATTATGTAAAAGAAACAAATATGTCTCTAATTGGGGTGTCACACTCTGCCTCTGAATATTTAGTGAAAGAGACATTGATGTATGATTGGTTTAAAGAGAATTTTGATGTGGATGTTATTTTGCTTCCTCAGGAGAAATGGTGGCTCTAACACTACTTAATTCTCCTACCGCTATTTTTGAAATCTAGACACAAAATACGATCAGCCACACAAAAATATAGAATCCGTAATATACATATAGTAGTTCTATTTTTAAAACTAGATTTTCAAAATATAGAAAGGAGAACGTACATGTATCAACGTAATTGTTTTAGTTGCGATGGCAGACGCAATAGTGGTGGTTCTAACGGAAACACTGGGCCCACTGGTAGCACCGGGGCTACCGGAAGTACTGGACCTTCCGGGCCTACTGGGGCTACCGGACCTACTGGTAGTGCTGGACCTTCCGGAGCTGGTTTCCAAAGTACTACCACCTTCAGTCTAGCAGCGGCCCCCAACTATAAAAAAGGACAAGTTGTCACTTATACGGGCAGTGGCTATGTTGTAAAAAAGGATGCACCTCAAGGATTTCCAAATGTATCTCCGGATTATATCATATTAGTAGAAAGTGGACCTACCGGTAGTACCGGACCTACGGGGAACACCGGACCCATGGGATCTGCCGGTAGTGCTTCAGCAAAAAGTATTGTTTTTCAGGGAACAAATGCTGGTTTTCAACGTATAGCGGGTTCTCCTGGAATTGACTCCAATGTTATCCCATATGTCACTGCTGGAGCCGGTAGTATAGTTGGCTTTTCTGCGTCTATAAATATAAATAATTTACCTGCTGCTGTTTATACGATTAATATTTGCAGAAATGTCCCAACAAACCTCACATCCCCTACTTCTAGCTACATCCTATCTACTATTACCTTAACTACTACTGACAAAATTACCGGAACTATGGTATTTTCTATTAAACCAACGGATAGCGGAGCAGGACAAATTCAAGTATTTAATCCTACTCCAGCAGTAGGTCCCGCTACTGTAACTTGGACTAGTATTACAACTGGAAACCCAATTGTCAGAGGAGATGCTATATCCCTTTATATTACCCCTGGAATTACTGCAAGTGCTGTATACTCTGTTTTTCTCATTACTAATATATAGCAATTCATTCCATAAAAAAAGACCCGAGATTCGGGTCAACAAATAGAAATATAAATGAACTACAACAAATAACAGACAAAGCCATTATATATTTTTCATAGTAAAACATCCATTATTTTCTTTTTACACTATCAATATATTATTTTTCGTTATCGTCCTCTTTTTTAGAACGTCTACCTAAGAAGAACACAAGAACTAATAATATAATTACCAGTAGTACTCCACCGATAATGTAATATAGCGTGTAGTCTTTTTTCGCTTCTACCGCTGTATCATTTAACTTATCGGCTGTCTTTCCTTCAATTGTAAATTTCTTCGTCCATTCCCACTTTTGATCGCCATCAGTGGCTTTCACTTCTACTCGGTACATTCCTGGATCAAACGCTTTGTTTTCCCAGCTAATAGCGTAATCAAAGTTTGAGTTTGGCGCCATTCTTAAATTTTCTTTTTTCGCTTCAAATAAAACGTCTGTACCTTTTTCTTTATATACCTTTGCATCAACACTTAAATTTTTTAACATTGCTGGCTTTACGTTTTGTAAATTTGCAGTAACAACGTTACGCCCGTTAATTTGTGTTGGCTTTACTTCGTTTAATTTCATGTCTGGTTTTACTTCAGCATCCGTCTCTTTTAAAACAACGCCAATTGCGTATGCATATTTATTTTCAATTTGCACACCTTCATCTTTTTTCTTTGCATTCTCATCTTCTTTTTCTTTAAAGTATAAACCACCTAAAATAACACCATCAAACGACTCACTTGGCATTTCCAAGTTTATATCAACTGTCACTATGCTGTTAGCTGGGACTTTCGTTTCTTTTGGCATTTTAGCAATTTTAGAAAACGGATATTTCAAAGTAGAATCCGTTTTTGGTTCTACTGTACTATAATCTGTAATACCATTGCTATTCGTAATTGCTGTATTAGCAAACGATTCTACCACAACTTCTTTATTCGTATCATTTTTCATTTGGACTTGAATTGTTTGCTTTTGTCCAGGTTGCATTTTCAAATCAAAATACGTTTGATTTTTATCAATTTGATTTTCTGGTATAACTGCTGTCACAGCGAATTTCATTTCAGCCGCATATACTGAAAAAGCGTTTACCATGAAGAATGTAATTAATAGTAAGCTAGTAAATAGTTTTTTTACCATCTCTTATGTAGTCCCCTTCATATCCATTTTATAGACAAGAAAGAGATAAGGTTAAAGCCATTCCCTTATCTCTTCTCATTTTCCTCTTTTATCTTAAAATTCCTCTTACTTACATAGGAGCGTCTGTTAGTTCCCAAGTTAGTGAAGTTGTGTATTGTGTTTGTTCTTTTTTCGTTTTACCTGGTACAGATAACTCTACGCTTTGTTTCGCTTCTGTTGCATCTTTACCAAACGTATTTACCCATGTACCCATACCTTGGTTTTCTTTTGCATCGATTAAATCAGATGCTGCACCACTTGGATTTAATGTGATAGATTGTTCTGCTGTTGGTGCGTCGCTACCTGCGTTTGATTTCAAAGCTGAATTTTTTAATGTTAATGCTGCACCATCCAACGCTTTATCATCTGCAGTTTTGAATTGACCATTTTGTTTTACTGTTAAATGCCATCCAGCATTTGTACCACGATTATCTGTTACTTGAACGTAGTTCGGCACGTCAATTACAGAACCGTCTACTTTTTTCTTTACTTTATCTAATTCTGCAAAGTAGATTTCGTTATTCCCTGATGCTTTTTGTGTTTTAAAGTTGAAGTTAGATACATAATCAATACTTAGTGGACCATCTGTACCTTTTTTATCTGGATCAACTGGATCTACAGTTTCATCTGGATTCTCTGGATTAACAACATCAATTTTATCTGTATTTTTCTCGAATTTAATGAATGCTTTTGAGTCTAATTTCCCGCCATCTTTCTCAGCTGCAAATGCAGACGTCCCTACTGATACTGATGATAATGTTACCGCTCCAATTAATGCTATTTTTGCTAGTTTCATAGTTTTATACCCCTTTATAATCATTTTTTAAAATTCAGTCATTCTTAATTTTCAATCTTGTATAAGCTTAGTTTGGTGTATCTTCTAAAGTTCAAGTTAACTCAGCTGAATATTTCGCACCTTTTTCTTTCGCCGTCGTACCTGGTACGAATAAGCTCACACTCTGTTTACCTTGTTCTGTTCCTTTACCAAATGCAGTCGTCCAATCACCCATACCTTTATTCTTTGCGGCAGTAGTAATTTCCACCGCATCTCCACCTGGAGCTAGCGTTACTTTATTTTTAAATGTTGTAGGTGCATATTGTGCATCAGTTACAGAATTTACAGCTGGGTTACTTAAGCTTAAAGCTGCATTTGTTAACTCACTATTACCACTTTTAAATTGTGCATTTTGCTTTACTTTCAATTTCCATCCTGCATTTGTACCACGGTTATCTGTTACAGATACGAAGTTAGGTACTTCAACTGTTTTGCTCCCTTGTTTCACTTTATCCAATTTTGCAAAGTACGTTTGATCATTACCAGAGATAACTTGCTCGCCGAAGTGTAAGTTAGAAACGTAGTTAATACTTAATGGACCTTTTGTTCCTTTTTCATGGTCATCAGGGTTCTCTGGTGTAACTTTTTCATTTGGATTTTCTGGATTGTTTGGATCTGTTGTGCTTGTATCTTCAATAAACGTTACATCGGTTTTTGATTTCATATTTGCTTTCTCTTCCGCAAATGCTGAAGTTCCTACTGCTGCAACTGATGTTAATGATACTGCACCGATTAATGCTAATTTTGCTAGTTTCATATGTACCTTCCCCTTTTCTCTGTTTTCATCTATTTTTTATTTTGAATACACTTGCTTTCCCCTAATTCTTTTGAATACATATAGAGATAAAACAATCGAAAACAATCCTATATATTGTTTGAAGTCCCGTGTCTGGCCTCCTGTTTTCGGTAAATATTTATCTCCATTTTTATTTTTATCAACTGTCTCTTTTTTTGTATTTATCTTTGTCGGATCAGTTGATGTATTTGGTGTATAGCTATTCGAAAATGTAATACCCGCTTTTGAATTCGTACTTGTAGCCGTTACTACATTTGCCATAAGAAACGGCACACATATAACTGTGGAAACGATAATACCAACTATTTTTTTCATTACTCTCTCCTTTCTAAAATTTATATATTTTATATATTTTTAGAGAGGAGCATCGGTTAATGTCCATTCTAGCTGTCCAGCATATTTTGTATTTGCTTTGACATTCGGCCCTGGTTTTACTTGTAAATGAATTCCCTCGTTTTCCTTCCAATTTAATGAAACCTCCTCGTCGTTTTTAGAAGTATACGAGAATGCTTCTATACTAGAATTACTTAAAGGTGTATCCTTTCCATTTCGTTTGTAAATCAACGCTCCCTTCAATGTGTCATTTTGCGCTGAAGTTAATGGTGTAATTTCCTTTACATATACACTCCATTTTTGCTTTTTAACACGATTATCGGTTACCTTTAAAGAATTTGAAATCGCCTTCGGTGTGTATGTCGTTGTTTTCGATGGAATTGTTACATCTCCAAAGGTAATTTCTTTTGGTACGTCTACTAACTTTAAAGTCCCATCAACGACAGTAACCGGTACTTGAATCTCCGCTTGTACACCTTGCTTCGTTTCAATTACAACCGTTACAGTATGATTCCCTATTGTTTTTGTATCCGGAATATTGATTAACTTCATTACTGATATTGGTTTATCTACATCCAAATTCGTATCTACAGATAAATCTGTCACAAATTTAGAAATATCCATTTTTGTTAAATCTGTTCCTTGCACTACTTTTTGTGGGACTGGTTTCCCAGTCGGAATACCTTTATACCTTATTTTTGCGATTCCATCTCGATTACTATCTTGCCCATTCTTATCGTCATCTAAATAGTTTTTAGCTGACACCGGTATTTCAAGATAACCATCTTTATAATATTTCATTACATCAGCACCTTTTACAGGAGAACCTGTAATTGTCATCTCGTAAATTTTCCCGTTGAATTCTTCTGTTTTTAGCGCATTTGCTTTCGCAACCGCAGTGACCTTATTGTTTTTCCTGCTAATATCAAAGAAGCTACTTACATCATCTCCACTTTCCACATCTTGAATGGAAACATCATTCACAGTAAAATCCTTATTCACTTCACTTTCTAATACAAAAGATTTCGCATAGTGAATATCTTTCGATTGAGCAGGCATATTTTGATATACCTTATAAGAAAGTTGACGGGAATTATCTTCCACGATATCTCCTATTACACTTGGAGCTGGAATTTCAATTTGTGCAATCGCTAATTGGTCGTATGATACATTAACACCTGAAGCATTTAATCTAACTTCTAGCGGTAATTCTGTTAAATTATCAAATGTAATTGTCATATCTGCTTCTGGAGTAGCTACTGGGCCTGCTGTTCCAGAAAACTCTATTTTATTATTCCCTTTGTCTTGATACCTAATTGAACTCGTATCATACACGTATAAATTCGTTAAATGACTACCATCATTACGTAACGTTACATTTTTATAACTATTTATCCTTTTGAAATTCCACATTGCCGTTAATGGTACTTTTTTACTTGTTCCGTGTTCATAAAATTCAAAGGAAGCATTATAAGTTTGTCCTGACCTTCCGTTCCCATATAATTGTAAAAAGTTTTTTGCATCACCTTTAGTTATTGGTGTTTTAACATCTACAGATGAAGCTGTCATAGAGTGAATATTAATACGGACATCAATCCATTTCCCTTGATATTCACCAGCTTTTTTTACTAATACATACTGTTCTCTATTTGAATTTCTAAATGTATATTGACTTTGACCAGTTCTGTCATTGCTACTACCCTTTACCTCATATGTTACTTGTGGGCTCCAAACAAATCTAAAAGCATATTTACCCGGGATAGAAGGCCCTTCACCTGTTCTATTATTTATTACCTTTACATTTGGATATCTAAGAATACTTGTAACAGGACTAGCAGCTAGTAGAGATTGGCTCTTTAATACCTTCTCAGCTTGAATAGCAGGTAATTCCTGATTATTTTCGTTTACCTTATTGCTCTCTTTTAATTCATTTTCCTTTGATACGAGTTCTTCATTAACCTTTTCTTTCTCTAAAGTATTCGTTTCTTTTGGAACTTCAGCATTAGTAGGCTTTATTTCTTGTTTTTTATTTTCTTCCGATACTTTTACTTTTTCATTTTTTTCTTTTTTCACAACTTCCTCTGAAGCCTTTGGATTTTCATCAGAAATAGCTACATTTAAAGCCTCTTTTTTCTCTACAACATGTAGAGAAGGAGATTCAATTTTCTTTTCATTCCCTTCAAACTTCACTATCGGTTCAAATTTGTACTCTCCAGCTTTTTTCATTTGAATGACTACATATACGTCACCGATAGAATTACTTTGTTCATTCTTTTCAATTTTTACAATGTGATCTTCTGTTACTGAAATGTTTTGAATCGCTTTATTATTTTCATTCATTTTTTTCGTTTCTTCTTCATTAAAGAGCTGCTCATTAGATAATTTCAGCTCGATATTAGCATCTTGTTTATTTGTATTTGTAATCTTTAATACTACATTTTCATCAACTTTTATTTCTTGTTTATCCATATGAACGATAAAACGTCCTTGCTCGTCATTTGTAACCGCATAAACTTTCGTTGCAGAGTAGTCTAGCACACCAACTTGTGTAAATAATATTCCTCCAGCGAGAAGTATACGTCCAAATTTCCCTATTTGATTTTGCAATGTACTTCCCTCCCTCGCTTTTCATGCACCGAATATTCCGAATATTAAATGTATTAATCGACTAAATTTACAATCATAATGTGTATTCTGAAAAAATAAAAAGCCTGGTTGCCTTTTCGATTTTCATATATCACAACATGTGTGAAAATCCAAACTGCAACCAGACTATCATAGTAATTTTCATTACCTTAGACTCTTAGCTTTGCGACCTATCCTTTCGAACAGTGTGCCTATTTATTTTTTTGAGAAAACAAAAAGTCCAGTTGCCTCTTCGATTTTCATACACACAACTATGTGTGAAAATCCAAACTGCAACCAGACTATCATAGTAATTTTCATTACCTTAGACTCTTAGCTTTGCGACCTATTCTTTCGAACAGTGTGCCCATTTATTTTTTTTTGAGAAAACAAAAAGTCCAGTTGCCTCTTCGATTTTCATACATACAACTATGTGTGAAAATCCAAACTGCAACCAGACTATCATAGTAATTTTCATTACTTTAGACTCTTAGCTTTGCGACCTATCCTTTCGAATAGTGTGCCAAATATAGGAATTTATTTATCGTGTTTTGAATATACCATTAAAACCCAAAAAAGAAAATAGTTTTTTTAGAAAAAAATAATTAATTTTTATAGTCTAAATTCCCCCCGGAAAATCCATAATGAAAACTTTCAAAAAACATTTTGATATTAAAAACACATCATACATTCTTTATAGATAAAGTGAAACTTTAATCAGCCCTCACCAATCGGGCTGCCCGGCAAATAGCGGGATAAAATAAAAAAACATCACTTCCAAATAAGTGATGTTTTTTGTAGTTAATGCAGTGGTAACATAACCTCAACCGTCGTTCCAACCCCAACTTCACTTTCAAAACTCATTTTACCGTTGTGGTCTTTAATAATTTTTTCTGTAACTACTAAACCTAGACCAGTTCCTGTTTCTTTCGTTGTATAAAAGGCTTCGTTTAACTTTGGAATTTTATCTTTCGGAATGCCGCATCCCTCATCTTTCACTTGAACGATGATTCCTTCTTTTACAGTAACTTTAATCGTAATTGTTCCGCCAACTGACATTGCTTCAATTGCATTTTTAATTAAATTAAAAAAGACCTGTTTTAATCGTTTTTCATCACATGTAATTGATGGTAAGTCTTTACTGTAAATACCTTGTATGTGGACTCCTTGTTTTAAAGCAGGCTTTTCCATAACTCGAATAACATAAGAGATAATTTCTTGTATGTTATGAGTTTCTGATTCTAGTGATTTAGATTTCTCAAATCCACTAAGTTCTGTAGCAATTATATGAATCCGATCTACTTCTTGTTTCATAATATCACTATAAATTTTATCCTCTGGATGCTTGTCTGCTTGTTTATTCACAAGTTTTTTTAAGTTTGCTAAAGGTCTTCTAATCTTATAACCAATAACCGTTGCCATCTTTCCAACAGCTGCTAGTTTTTCTGTTTGTTTTATTTCTTTGTCCATCATCTCAAGCGTACGAACGTAAGACTGAACCCTCAAAAATATAATCCAACATATAATAGTAAATACACTATATAATGCCATTGGGATTAAAACGAGAGAAGATTGAATAATGATTCCTGTAAAAGCGTACTTCCCGACAAGTATCGCTGGAACTAACCAGAAATATCTTTTATTCACAAAGATTGGTGCAAACAAAATAAAAAATACTTCTACTATATTTCCACCGTCAAATTCCGCATCGCTACCATAATAAATCATAATGTTGTGGATACAATCTAATACATTATAGCCAATTAGAATAATATACTTTACCGCAAAAACATTCTTCCATTTCATAAAGTATATTCCAATGCAAAACAATACTACCATCAAAAAGTAAAGCCATAAACCTAAACCATCTTCAAACTTTCCTACGCCTTCTTGCTCTCCCGCGATCAAAGGTACGATAAATTCATAGGCAAGATCATACACAAAAAATATAATAAAAAATAAACTTAAAAATACTTTCAACGCCTTTATTTCTTCATTTTTAAATATATAGCCTTTATTCATATGGTAACTCCTAGCTTTTCTTCCACTTGAATTTCAGTATTTCCACACTTCCTTGGCAGAATAATGTCTATTCTCGTTCCAGTATTTCTTTCACTTGAAATATGTAACTCACCAAGGTGCTCGGCGACAATTCGATTCGCTACTGTAAGACCCAGACCAATTTTATCTTGTTTCGTTGTATAAAAGGCCTCTGTAACACGGGCTAAGTTTTCTTGCTTAATACCATGACCATTATCAATTAAGCTGATCATCACATACTCTTTCCCTTTATTTTCTAACCGTAAATGTAATATGCCACCTTGCTCCATTGCTTCTAAAGCATTTTTTATCGTATATAGAAAGACTCCTCTTATTCTTCGTTCATCACATTCAACTTCTATTGTTTGTTCTCCCACATTAGAAATAAGCTGCACATTTAATTCATTCATTTTTTCGCGAAGAGTTGTTGTTGCTTGTAATACAATTTTACCTAGATCATGTTTCTTATAAATAGAAGGCTTGCATGTAGCAACTTCCATCAACTCACTTATCATATTATTCATATTTTCTATTTCAAAGATCATACGTTTATAAACAGGATCCTCTTCATGCTTCTCTCTTTGTAATTGCGTAAATCCTTTTAATGAAGCGAGTGGATTTTTAATTTCATGTCCAACCGTCGCTGCCATTTTTCCGATTACTGCTAATTTTTGTGATTCACTAGCAATCGCAATACTTTCCTTTACAGCTGAAAGATATTGTAAAAATCGGTTTAAAATGATATATGCAGCTATTAACATAAGTGTACACATAATAAGGAACATAAATGCTTTTATTTCCTCTAATACAAATAAATAAATTAAATATTTTCCTACAATAGAAGAAAGTAAGATTACATAAAATTTTTTATTTAAAAATATGGGTACAAAGAAAATGAGAATAATTTCTATTATATTTGTCGCATCAAACGCCGCCTTATTATAAAAAATATACGAAAATATATTAGCGATTTCTATCCCTATGTATGCAAATATCCATGCATATTTAACAAGGTTTGCCTTCTCTTTTTTCATTAAATATATATTCACGCACAGTATTGCTACTCCGCAAATAACTTGCCATACTATGTTGTATCCCTTATCCATTATTGATTTATTGTCTAATACAATTGCATAGAAAATTTGATATACAATAACAATAACATATAACACCCATAAAAGGATTTTTGCATTCCTTTCTTCTTCTTTATATGATAGAAAACTTTCTTTCACTTCAACACCCCTTCAAAATAATATCTCGAAGAATACCATTTATTATAATAAATGATTTTCATAGACAAACAAAGATAAATCGCAAATTTGAGGAAAATCATCCCAACGATGCAACATCTTCATGCTATATACAAGCATAAAAACCATAAACAATAATACGTATATTATGGGAGGTGTTTTTATGGACGGCAAAAAAAATAAAAAGATAGAACAACTCCAATCTTTCACGCGTGAAAATGAAGGAAAGGAGATGACAACAAATACAGGTGTTAAAATTTCAAATGATGAAAACTCTTTAACAGCTGGAGATCGTGGCCCTACCCTTCTAGAAGATTTCCTTATGCGAGAAAAACTTTCTCACTTTGACCGTGAACGAATTCCAGAACGAGTCGTTCACGCACGAGGATACGGAGCACATGGCATTTTTGAGTTATATGAATCTTTAGAAGAGCTAACAATGGCCCATTTTCTACAAGACCCTTCAAAAAAAACACCGCTTTTCATTCGTTTCTCTGAAGTAGCTGGATCAAAAGGAGCAAATGAAACGAATCGAGATGTAAGAGGATTCGCCGTTAAATTTTATACAGAAGAAGGAAATTTTGATTTAGTAGGAAACAATATTCCCATTTTCTTTATTCAAGATGGCATTAAATTCCCTGATCTTATTCACGCCCTTAAACCAGAGCCGCATAATGAAATTCCACAGGGACAAACAGCACATGATACTTTTTGGGACTTCATCGCCAATAATCAAGAATCAGCTGCAATGATGATGTGGATTATGTCCGATCGTACAATTCCAAGAAGCTTTCGAATGATGCAAGGATTTGGCGTTCATACATTTCGTTTCGTTAATAAAAATGGAAAGTCACGATTCGTGAAATTCCACTGGAAGCCAAAGCTCGGCGTTCATTCGTTAATTTGGGATGAAGCACAAAAACTAGGTGGTGCTGATCCAGATTACCATCGCCGTGATTTGTGGGAAAATATTAATGCTGGAAACTATCCTGAGTACGAACTTGGCATTCAAATTTTAGAAGAAGAGGACGAATTTAAATACGGCTTCGATATATTAGATGCAACGAAAATTTGGCCTGAAGAAGATTTTCCCGTTAAAATCATTGGGAAAATGACCTTAAATCGCAATGTAGATAATGTATTCGCTGAAACTGAACAAGTGGCACTACACCCTGGAAGTATCATTCGTGGTATTGACTTTACCAATGACCCTCTCTTACAAGGTAGACTCTTTTCTTATACAGACACACAATTAGCACGCGTTGGTACAAATTATCAAGAACTACCGATTAACCGTCCAATATGCCCATTTCATAACAATCAAAGAGATGGTGCATCTAAATATATAATCGACAAAGGAAACGTTGCCTACCATAACAATTCCTTAGCAAATAATTCTCCTTATACTGTACCTGGGACAAAGGGGGGGTTCGTTACATATCCTTCTACTGTATCTGGTCATAAAACAAGGGAAACTGCTGCTAGCTTCAAAGACCACTTCTCTCAAGCTCGTTTATTTTGGAATAGTATGAGTCACGTCGAAAAAATCCATATTATACAAGCTTTCTCCTTTGAATTAGGAAAAGTCAAAAGTAAATCTGTCCGCCAACAAGTCGTTGATATGATTGGACATATTAGTACAGAATTGGCTACTTTAGTTGCAGAAGCTCTCGGAGCAAAAGTCCCAAATGTGCAAGAATCCAACGTTACAAAATCATCTCCAGCACTCAGTATGGCAAATACGACCTTTAGTCCTAATACATTACGAGTAGGTGTCATTGTTGCAAATGGATATGATGGGCCAAGCGCACAATATATAATAAATCAGTTCAAACAAGTAGGTCTTCAACCAGTGATCGTTTCCGAACGATTAGGCATAGTGCAGGGGACGTCAAATGGACATTGGGAAGTAAATGATACTTTCTTAACAGGCTCACCACTCCTTTATGATGGATTACTTCTTATCGGCGGAAAGATGGATGATCATTTTCTTAACAAAGCAAGTTCCTTTGTCGTAGAATCATATAATCACTTTAAGCCGATTGGCTCCTTCCAAAACGGCTCTTCTATTATTCAATCTTTAAATATAGAAGGAAAGCCTGGTGTTTTAATAGAACAAGACCCTACGCGACTAGCAAATGAATTTATTAAAGCTATGACAAAACAACGCTTTTGGGATAGAGCATATTCATAAAATAGGGGGACATTTATGTTTGTTACTGTCGAGAAAGATGTGCATATTTTTGTGCAAGACGTTAATCCTGGTCCAGGTAGTAAGACTGTTTTCTTCGTTCACGGATGGCCTTTAAATCATCAAATGTATCAATATCAACTCAATGTTTTACCAGAGCATGGCTTTCGCTGTATCGCCATGGATATACGAGGGAATGGGCAATCTGATAAGCCATGGACTGGTTACACGTATGATCGATTAGCCGATGATATCGCAATTGTTCTAGAAGCACTCGAAGTAGAGAACGCTACATTAGTCGGTTTCTCAGTTGGTGGTGCTCTTTCTATTCGCTATATGTCTCGCTATAATGGGCGCCGCATTTCTAAGCTCGCATTAATTGACGCTGTCTCCCCCTCTTTCGTTAAAAATCAAGAGTCCCCTTACGGTGTACCGAAAGAACAAGCAGATGCTCTCATTAATCAAATGTATGCTAATTTACCAAAATTTTTAAATGATGTATCTTTATCCTTTTTCAATAGAAACTTAGGAGCTGCAACCCTTGAATGGTTTTCTTATCTCGGTATGCAGTCCGCTTCTTATGCCCTTATCAAAATTTTACAAGCAGCTGCAAATGAAGATGTAACGAAAGATTTAAATAAAATTAACGTCCCAACAAAAATCTTCCACGGCGTTCACGACCAACTAATTCCTTACAAAAGTGCTGAGCTTACGCAACAACGAATTAAAAATTCTCAGTTACATGCTCTTACAAATAGTGGCCATGGTTCACCAATCGATCAAGCGGATGAATTAAATAAAGAACTGATAAAATTTTTACATGCATAACAACTGCAATACAAGATTGAAAGTTAACATAATCGATTTTTTACAAAACATAAAATTCACACATTTCTCACAAATATACAAATAAAACGATTACATTTTCATATATACTAAATGTACAAGTAATACTCCCTAAACCCAGCTTGTCTGGTTACCCCGTTAAATACTATGAAAAAAGAACTTGTATCGTTATACAAGTTCTTTTTGTTTCTTTTATTAAAAGAGGATTTCTTTGCTATATTGATTTCCAACGAGTAAATCATATTGAAGCATTTTATATTGCTCTAACATTTCTTTTTGTTTCTTTGTTAAATCATTGATTACTTCCCCATTTTTATCAACTTTTAATTCATCTCTAAGCACTGGTATTTCCTTGTAAAGTCCCGATAAAAATTGATAAAATGAGGATTTATTTAACCCTGCATAATCAAAAATAAGATTAGAAAAATGAATTGGGCTTACTAAACCTAAATTATCATTTGGCATATCAAAGTTTGCATACATTAATAGCGGCGTTTGCGCCATTGCTAAACGTTCACTCGGTGTTTTTTCATTCGTTATATACCCATTTTCTTTATAAAAAGATTTATTTGTTCCTAATGATGGAAGGTGATCTCCAAAGAATACTAATAATGTAGGTCTATCTAAATTATCTAGTTGCTCTATTAAATATTGAAGAGCCTCATCTGAACGTCTTAACCCTTCTGTATACGTCTCTAATTCTCCCTTTGATTCTTCATTTTCTAGCCCGCTAATTTCTATTAGATTTTCACCAAATCGGCCCTCTGTAAATGGAAAATGATTTTGCATCGTAACTGCATGAATAAATGTAGGTTGTTTTTGTTTCTCTAACTCAGCAATTATCTCTTCACTCATCGCTAAATCACTAATATAATCTCCATCAATATCCACATTTTCCATCGTGTCCTCTGCATTAAACTTATCAAATCCTAACACCTTATATACATCATCACGTTTAAAGAATGTGCGTCCAAATGAATGAATTGCACTTGTGTAATAGCCTTCTTTTTTCAAAGCCGTCGGGATTGATGGAATTTCTTTCTTATTTGTAATAACCTGCTGATATGGTATAGAACCTGGCTTTAACAAACTCATTGAATAACTCGTTAATGCCTCAAATTCAACGTTCGCCGTATTTCCCCCAAATGTAGGAGAAATAGTTTGTCCACCAGGAAAGTTTTCTATATAATGATGTAAATTTGGTACAGGATCTTCACTAAAAGAAAGGTTGGTTACTTTCGTCGGATCCCAAAACGATTCACTCATTACAAAAATAATATTCGGTTTCTCTTTTTTCTTTTCGTTCCCTATATTTCCACTATATTGTTTTTTTATATCGTTTGCTATTTGAAGCATATTTTCTTTAGAATAATTTTTTGGTTTTTCCATAACTGTTGTATCTAAATTGCTAATAAACCCCAGTACAAAACCATTTGAAGCATAGTTCTCATTTTGATTCCACAAAACAAAATCTACACCTGATTTTTGAAATACTTTATTCATAAATGTATTCGCAAAATTACCGTACGCATATAGAACAAAAATAGATCCTACTACTAATAAGGCTCTTATTCCTAGATGAATCTTTACATTTTGAATATACCTTCTCATATATATCCCTGCTACAATACAAGCCACGATACTTACGATAATGATTAAAATATAACTCCAGCTAAAATAGTCCATCACCATCGGTATAACAGATTGCATATGCGTAATTTGTGTGAAATCAGAAGGATATAACGGATCCCCTCTGAAAATAAGCTTCAAATAATTCACAATACCTAAAATGACTAACGTACAGCTAGATAAAACCATACTTAGAAAAACCTTACCTATTAAATTATATACAAGAATATATATTGCATAAATTACTACAAAACTTAATATAAACTGCATATTATAAATGTAAATCCAATTCATTGTCTCTATGAAACTCATATTAACTTGCATTACAATATAAAATAATGCTACTGCATGAGCTAGCAAAAATAATATAAAATGCACTCGCAGGGATACCCTAGGTATAGACATCTCTTTTTTATTGAAATGCGTAATATAAAATGTTATGCCCCATATGAAAATCATCATAACACTTAAAATAAGCTTTTGATTTAAATGATCTTTCATCATGTCTAAATTAAAAACCTTTAAAATCATAAACAGCATAGTTATTACTAATAAAGTCACCATACTACTTATAATGCTAGAAATTAATATACTTCTTTTCGGAAGATGAAAAAGTGTAGAACCATACTTCAATTCATTCCCTCGTTTCTATGTCTTAATTTCCCCCGCATCGAAAGAACTATTTCTATTAAAATAACATATATTACATATTTCGTCTGTATACTTGCTTCTATTATAAATGTATTGTCTTAATATTCCCTTAATCAACAGTTAAATTGTGACATACAAATTACTCATTCTTGAAAAACTTAATTTTGATATTCTACTTTATGATATAATAACTATGTTTTGGAAATCCTTAATACTATTAAAGATTTCACATAAAAATACGAAAGAATTAATAAAAAAGGAGTTGCTCATTTTTGCTTACTAAGTTTAAGAGTTTGCCTAAAGCGGTATATGCAATTTTGGCGCTTTCTTTCCTGTTGCACGTTTTTTGTTTAGTAAAACAGCCAGGATTAGATGGAGAGTTAGTCAAAGTAACATATGGTGCAAATGATGCCTTTAACTATTCGTTAACAGCTGAACAACTATTAAAACATGGTGTATTTGGTTATGTGTATTTAGAACCTAGTGAAGTTCCAGGGAAAAATGCATATATCACACCAGGTCAGCCATTACTATTAGCTGGCGCTATGATTATTTCTGATATTACATCAATTCCTTACTATTACGTAGCAACTGTTATTAACATGATCATGAACCTTTGCACAGTGCTATTGGTATTCTTAATAGGAAAAGAATTGTTCGAAAAAAACATTTATGGAATTGTTGCAAGTATTTTATATGCTATTTATCCAAGTAACTATACATACTTCCGTACATTGCTAACAGAAGTTCCATCCATATTCTTATTGGCATTATGTGTATATGTATTTGTTCTCGCATGGAAATACAATAAAACGAAATTCCATATATGGTTTGGAATTGTCGTTTCAATTTTACTTATGTTCCGTCCAAATCCAGCTCCAATGATGCTCATTCCTGTTCTTGTTGTGTTATTTACATATGGATTTAAAGACTCCATTCGAATCGGATTGTTATGGTTTATCGGACCGTTCTTGATTATTGGCGCATGGGTTGTTCGTAACTATTTAGCGCTCAACCAATTTATTTTATTCTCAACCCAAGGTGCAGATCCACTGATTGCCGGTGCAGATCCATTCAATAAAATTGGCTATGAAAATATAGTAAATGAAATGAGAGCTAAAGGCTTAGATGACAAAGGTGCATACGCAAAGGAATTAATCAAGAATGGATTTAAGACGGACTTCACTTATTGGTTCTCTTGGTTCACTGTCGGTAAAACAATTGAGTTATTCAAAACAGCTCCTGCTGTAGACCAATACCGTATTCATAATTTTATGCAACTATGTCATAGAGTGTTTATCATTGGTACATTCTTGAGCAGCTTCTGCCTCATGCTAAATTCATTTAAACATAAACGCGTTATGATGCTAGTAGCAAGTTCTATTATTTACATTATCTTCTCAAACTTATTCTTAGCAATTAACCGCTACGGATTTTTCATTAATCCTCTTATGTGCTTAATTCTTGCATACGGATTAATTCACATTGCGCAGAAGCTTCCATTCTTCCGCACTAACCAAGCATAATAAGAAAGAGGTCGGCCATCTGTGGCCGACCTCTTTCTTATTACCCAACACTTTGCACACGGCCCATTTGTCCATTCTGTAATCGCACTTTAATTCCATATGTATGTGTTTCTGTATTTATCAAAATATCTTTCACAACACCACTCACTGTTTTACTATAATCATTATCTAATTGGATAACTACATGTGAACCAACTGAAATTTGTGATCGTGTTGGTTTCCCGCCCGTTGTTTGTTTTGTATTTTCTTGCTTTTGTGTTCTCTCTTGTTGTACAGGTTGTTGCTGAGCTTTCTGTTGCTCTTGTTTTCGTCGCTCTTCTTGCTTACGCTTTTCTTCCTCTGCTTTTTGCTGTTCTTCTTGCTTACGTTTTTCTTCCTCTGCCACTTTTTTATCTTCTTCTATTTTTTGCTCATCTGTTGTTGCTTTTACTTTTTCTTCCTCACCTTTTACAAGCACTTAAAGCAATTACATATAAGCCCATAAGTACAGAAAATAATACTTTTTTTTACATGAAAAAATCATCCTATATATATTACAAATTAATAACTTTCATAGCATAACAAAAGTATATATATTCTTTTGTCAAAATTCGTCTTATATATTCATTTTATTATATTAAAATAAAACTTATACTTAGAAAGACAAGATTTATGATATGAATACATGAAAAAATTCATATTCCAAAATCATTTTTACAAGTGCTACTTTACGTATAAATACAAGTTTTTAACAACTATTACTATAACGAAAAGAACCTGCCACAAGACAGGTTCTTTTCGTTATTTTATGATAAAAGAGAAAATGATTAGCATGTGTATTATATAAAAGGAAGCAGCCATATTTTCCATACGATACATACGAGTACTATAACTACAAAATCAAAAAAATCTAATCTCGAACCTTTTTTCATATTCATATGTAGCCACATATGAAACCATTTTATTTTCATATATTTATGAATGTTTTTCTTGGCAAATCGGTAAATAAGCATTTGCATGATAAAAAATCCGGCCACAAAAATAAATAATAAGATGAGAAATCCAATCACAAAATTCCTCCTATTTTTGTAGCGTTTTTTCTACTATCCGATTTTTCAAAACCCACTCTTCAAACTGGGCACTTCCAAATTCCCAGCTAAGATCGCGAGCATGTACAGAAAAAACGTAATGACCAGCATATTCGTCCATAAACCTCCCTAACTCTACATCGTCTTTCTGAATACCGTATACTCCAAAATTAAAATACACATCCCATACGTCTTCATTCTTCCTCTTATAAGCAATCGATTCCATGTCGTATTCGTACTCCATTTTATCACCCCTTATATTTGTACTTCTTTACCATCCAAAAAATTCCTGCTATCTACACTCACATATAGGCACTTACCTACATATCATGCTTGTAGAGTGACTTCTAGGAGGTGTTATATAGTGAAAAAATTAATCGCGATTTTTTGCATCATGTTACTAGCTGTTTTTACTTTTGCTGCTTGTAGTAATAAAAAAGAAGGTACGAAAGAACAAACTCAAAACATTCGTGTCGGCGAAGTTACCCATTCTCTCTTCTACGCCCCGTTATATGTCGGGATTGAAAAAGGATTTTTTAAAGATGAAGGACTAGATATTGACCTACAAACAACAGCCGGTGGCGATAAAACGATGACCGCCCTATTATCTGGCGGAATTGATATTGCTCTCGTCGGTTCTGAAACTTCTATTTACGTTCATCAACAAGGAGCGAAAGACCCTATCATTAACTTTGCACAGCTTACACAAACAGATGGGACATTTTTAGTTTCACGTAAAAAACTAGACTCTTTTAATTGGAATGACGTAAAAGGTGTTACATTTTTAGGACAGCGTAAAGGCGGCATGCCGCAAATGGTTGGGGAATACGTTTTAAAGAAAAATGGCATTGATCCTCATAAAGATACAAACTTAATTCAAAATATTGAGTTTGCTAATATTGCAAATGCCTTTGCATCTGGTACTGGAGAGTTTGTGCAGCTCTTTGAACCGACTGCAAGTATACTTGAGAAAGAAGGTAAAGGTTATATCGTCGCTTCATTCGGAAATGAATCTGGTACTGTTCCTTATACAACGTTCATGGCAAAAGAAAGTTTCTTAAAGAAAGATAAAGCTGCTGCTGAAAAGTTCACACGTGCGCTCTATAAAGCACAGCAATGGGTTGATACACATAGCCCAGAAGAGATTGCTGATGCTGTTTCTCCGCTATTTAAAGACACTTCAAAAGACATAACAATACAAGTAATTGAACGGTATAAAAAACAGCATTCTTATGCGACAAATCCACTACTAGATGCGGAAGAATGGAAACAGCTCCAAACTATTATGAAAGACGCTGGCGAATTACAAAAAGAAGTTCCACATGAAGCGCTCGTCAATACAAAAATTGCCGAAAGCGTTATTAAGAAATAGAGGCGAAGTGTATGAGTTTTTTACAAATACGTAACGTTTCTCACTGCTTTTTTGCAAAAGAGAATGCCAAACTTATTCTCGAAGATATGAGCTTACAAGTGGAAGAAGGCGAATTTATTTCTATACTCGGTCCAAGTGGTTGTGGTAAAACAACACTCCTCTCAATCATTGCTGGGCTACTTGATCCAATTGACGGTATCGTCTTTTTAGATGGTGAACCGATTACAACGAAAACTTCATCTATGGGATATATGTTGCAACAAGATTACTTATTCCCTTGGAAAACGATTGAAGAAAATATTATGCTTGGACTTCATATTCGAAAGATTTATGATGAACAGATGAAAGAACATACTTTAAATCTTTTAAAACAAGTCGGTCTACATGGGGTAGAAGGACAATATCCTCGTGAACTATCCGGCGGTATGCGTCAACGTGCCGCTCTCGTTCGAACATTAGCGACTGATCCAAAAATTTTATTACTAGATGAACCATTCTCCGCACTCGATTATCAAACGAAATTAAAACTAGAAGAACTCGTTTTCAACTTGCTAAATAAATATAAGAAAACATCACTACTTGTTACTCACGATATTGAAGAAGCGATCGCGATGAGTGATCGTATTTATTTACTGCAAGCGAATCCTGGAAAAATCGCAAAAACCTTTATCGTCCCGGAAAGTATCCGTTCTTTATCACCGTTAGAAGCACGCCATCACTACGATTTCCCAGCCCTCTTTCAAGATATATGGAAGGAGCTGGAACGACTTGGATAATATAAAACAACTACATGAACAGTTTCGAAAGAAAGAACGTAGGCGTGCTTGGATTGCTCGCTCTCTACAACTTTTACTACTTATTCTTTTCTTTGCACTATGGGAAATATCTAGCAAAAGAGAATGGATTGATCCTTTACTCTTTAGCTCTCCTTCAAGTATTTGGGATCTCTTCTTAACGAAATGGATCGACGGTTCACTTTGGGTCCACATATGGACGACATTGCTGGAAACGGGATTAGGCTTCATTCTCGGAACAGTACTTGGTGCTATTATTGCAACGTTTCTTTGGTGGATGCCACTTCTAGCCCGCGTACTTGATCCTTATCTCGTCGTCCTAAATGCAATGCCAAAAGTTGCACTCGGTCCAATCATCATCGTTATTTTCGGTCCAAACATTTCATCTTCTATCGCAATGGGAGTAATCATTTCCATCATCATTACCATTCTCGTTATTTACAGTGCGTTTCAAGAAGTCGATTCTAACTATATAAAAGTGATGGACACATTTGGCGCAAATAAATGGCAATGTTATAAGCAAGTCGTTCTCCCTGCATCCTTTCCAGCAATTATCTCAACGTTAAAAGTAAACGTTGGTTTATCCTGGGTCGGTGTTATTTTCGGAGAACTTCTCGTTTCCAAACAAGGACTTGGCTACTTAATTAGCTACGGATTCCAAGTCTTTAACTTCACACTCGTCTTACTTAGCGTACTACTCACATGTGTTCTTGCAACTCTTATGTATGTATTTGTCGAGGCATTTGAAAAAATTCTAATTGGAAAAAGAAAAAGAAGCTGACTCAAAACAGTGCGCTATAGTCAGCTTCTTTCTTTTACCTTTTATCACACATTTTCGTTTCATTTGTAATGTTTCCATCCGCAACCGTAACTGTATGAAAACAGTCTTTCACACGTACTGTAACGACATTATCTTTTCGATCTATCACATGATAATCATTAAACTTTTCATTCAAAGCACTACGAATTTGCTCCCCTTCAAAAATCGGAAAACCGTGAGACATTACCCAAATGAGACCAGCAACAGCAAGAATCGTTTTCATACGTTTCATTACCTCCTCGAGAGTAAACTTATAGTCCCTACAACACGCGCATTATAATTGTGTCTAAATTGTGACATTTTTATACTAATTCTATTTTATACCGCCAGTTCCTTCTTCTTTTCGATAAAAATACAGAATTTTCAATTTTATCAACATGAAAAAACGTAAAGAATTAAAAATTCTTCACGCTTTACTTTAACGAAACTATATCGAACGCATTAGTCTCCACTTTGTTGTTCTATCGTTTTCGAAACATCATATAATCCTGACAGCACTTCCGCTCTCATTTTTACAAGCTCAGGGAACTGATGGAAGAAAGCAATTTTCTTATATTTTAACTCTGTTCCTTCTTTCACTTTTTTTGAATCTTGTAAAATGAACGCTGTAAATGTATCTGCGATATCTTCCGTTACATTTGTTGTTCCATACAGCGATACAAACTCATCATGCTTTTCTTTATAAAATTTAATTTGTGCCTCTTCACTTTCTTCTACTTGCTTTTCTGTCCACTCTTGTTCAATTGGTTTCCAAAATTCATTATAAAATTGGTTAATATACGAAGTTTTTCTCGCACATCCATTTTTCAAGAACACCGTTTTACATTTATTTCGATATGATGAAATGTCTTTCTCTTCATCAAACGCCTCTAAATATTTCCTATCCACTGGTACTTGTTTATGCCCAATCGTTAATACGTGAGCCGTTTCATGAATTAATGTTTTCATCACTTCATCTATATTCACCCCAGAATCGAGCACGTCTAAACTAAGCAACCAATCTCTCGGGTCATCCATACTTGGCATGACATGAGCAACAACGCCATCATAACCATCCGTTATTAGATCAAACCCTGTTATATTCTCACGATATTTCACTGGAATGAGAGTGCGATACATGTCCCATAAAGTTTCATGATACTCTCTATCTTGCCGCTGGCTTAACAAATCATCTTTTGCTACTTCGTCATCTGCAAAAGCTTTATTCAATCTCTTACGATCCAATTTCTCAAAATAAGGATCTACAATTTCATCATCATCGATATAATAAGAAGCTAAAAAGAAATAATTGTCATCCTCTTCTTTTTTCTGTTCCGCCTCTTTCATATTCATACTTTCATACTCTTCTATGTCATAATCCTCTACTTTTTCAAGTTCTGAAAGTCCCTCTATCTTTTTATATACTTTTTGTAATGTTTTATCTCCTATTTGCGTGCACTCTTCTTCTGTTTTACAAATTTCTTTTTCTTTCGTAACCTCAATAGCACTATCGCATCCTGCAACTAAACTGCTTGCTATCATACAACACATTAACTTGCCATACAGTTTCTTCATACAATCCCCCATTATTCCATTCTACAAAATATCATAATCATTTTTTTGTGATTATGCGATAATTAATTATAAAAACTGCAAGGAGGTTTCCCATGATTCGTGCAATCTTATTCGACTTAGATGGCACACTATTAGATCGGCGCCAATCTTTAGAACAATTTATTTGTGACCAATATAATCGCTTCGCCTCACATTTGATGGGCATAGAAAAATCCGAGTATTGTTCTCGATTTCTTGAACTTGATAATAATGGCTATACGTGGAAGGGTAAAGTGTATGCTACTCTCCTTTCCGAATACAACATTACTACTTTAACGCAAGAGCAACTGCTACACGACTATATTACAAACTTCCAACATCATTGTATTTCTTTCAAAAACACGCATGAACTACTTCAACAGTTAAAACAGCGAAACATTAAAATTGGTATTATCACAAATGGTTTTACTGAATTTCAGATGAGCAACCTTCGAGCACTACATATACATACGTATACAAACACCATTCTCGTTTCAGAAACTGAAGGAATTAAAAAACCTCACCCTGAAATTTTCGAACGTGCTTTGCAAAGACTAGATGTTAAGGCAGAAGAATGTCTTTATGTTGGAGATCATCCAGAAAACGATGTGCTTGGTTCTGAACAAGTAGGGATTCTTGGTGTTTGGAAAAAAGATTCATTTTGGGGTGATTTTAAGCATTCACGTATCGTAGATGATTTATTAGAGGTTCTTTCATTTTTAGAGGTAGAGATAAAAATACAATAATAGCAAATAAATTATATCAGCGATTTACCAACAAAAAGTGACCATAATAAGAGGAGGCCGTTGCTCAAAAACGCCTCCTCTTTCTTTATTCATATACTGTAAACTGTGGTTTACTCGGATGATCTTTTACTAGCGCATCATCTGGAAACTTTGAAACTTTTTGATATAAGGCAATGTCACCGATACAACCTGCTGTTAGTAGAATTCCTAAAAATGAGAGTGGCTCCAGATTCATAGCTAATCCCAATACAATTGGCAAAATTCCAGTTGGTAAAAACGGAAGCATTAACACTTTCTTCATTTGCTTTACTGTAACCGCCTGTTTAGAATGAGCATATGCAACACCTAATTTCCAATTAACGCCCCATTTTAGTTCACTCCACGGAATACCTCCGATATAGCGAAATCCTATTAAATGTATCGCTTCATGAATACAGACGAGAACAATCATTGCAATAATAAACAGAAACATCGTTAATAATGTAACTTCAACTTGGACCCCACCTGAAAGAAATATATGCAAATAACCTATTCCAAACGACAAAGCAATTATTATAAAAAATAAAGAAAAGTTTAATTTAACCATCGAAACAGTAACAGTCGTTTCTTTTCTTTTATCCATCTTCCCCCTCCTAAAATGTAAGTATATCTTCGCAAAATTGTATAATATACCCAAAAATAACATAAAGATATATTTACATTTATTATTACATACAAAAAAAGAAACCGGCTACTTTACTTCGTAAAACAGCCGATTTCTTCTATATGTTTCATCGTACGCGCTAATACGTCATCGCGCATTATAAAGCTAAATTTTCTGTTCGTTTTAATGTTGTCAGGAATGTCTTTTAATAAAACAGACCCTTTCGTTTCTTCGTAATGCGTATGTTCTTCTACCGCACTAATTGTTGCAAAATAAATGTTTTTAATGATTATTTTGTCTTTTCCAGATACTTTATATTGTCCTAAGTAAGTTAAATCAGAAACTATGCCGCCAGTTTCTTCATGAACCTCTCGAACTGCCGCTTCTTCCGGTGTTTCCCCTAGTTCTACTTTACCACCTGGAAATTCAAGACCACGACGTAAATGATGTGTTAATAACCATTGATCCCCGTACCGGCATACAACCCAAACATGCTTTGGCTCAGGAGAAAATGGATAACGTTCAAACGATAATTGTACAGTGTTGTGGTAATAATCTTTAAATTTGTACATGCCATTACTCCCCTATTGATGGTTACAAGTTTTTCCTACCACAAATTGTAGCATATTCTCGCTTTTCTGCATAATATTATCCAATTACAATCCATTGATTATTCCCATTTGCGCGACTAATTCTTTCGTCTCATGATTTCCTAAATCGTAAATCATTTTATATGCTTTTTGTAGTTGTTCATCATATCGGTCATTATTTGAATCGTGATGATACTCAACAAATGGAACGTGGGAGCGTACAAATGAACCTAAATCTTCTACATATGCTTGATCGAAGTGCTCTCTTAATTCCGTAATTTCCTCATCATTTGCATAAATTTCAAAATTATACGTATCCGCCGTCTTCACTTGTGAAATTTGACCATTTCCTATTGATATATAATATGTTTTTTTCGTTTCCATGTAACACCCTTCTTTCATCCTTTTATTTTCTATTGTTTTCATCAATTACAAAATTATGTAAAATAAAGAAAAGGAGGGGTTTTATGTTCAAAATATTAATTATCGGTATTATCATCGTCCTAATCATCCTCGTACTCTCCATCATGACAATTAATAAAGGCTATGCTTATAAACATTACGTCGATAAACTAGAAGATAATCCTTATACAAAAAAGAATAAGGAGAATTCCTAATATGCTTCGTATACTCCGCATCACAATCGCACTCACTGTGTTCGTTATGTCGGCAATTGGATTATATACAGGTCAAAATAATTTTCTACCTCTTTCACAATTTCTATTAGGGGCTTTAATGTTTCTCATCGCATTTGAACAAATAAAGAAAAAGGAGGCAGCAACTGGGCTTATTTGTATTATTTCCGGTGCTTTCATTTGGATTGTTCTCATCATTAGCTATATAAAATAAAAGGAGGTACATGCATGCTAAAAGGAGTACGGATTACTTTATCACTTATTGCTTTATGTATAGCAATCTATAGTTTCTTTACTAGTAATAGAGAAATTATGCCTTATATGTTCATCTTTTTAGGGATGATGGCTTTCGTTATTAGTATAGAGGAAATCTTAAAGCAGCAAAAAGGTGGTAGTATACTTGCTCTGTTAGCAGGAGCTGGTGCTTTATTTCTTGGCTTCTCAGAAATATTTCGATAAATAGTCCCTTTAAAGGAGGTATACAATGCTAACTGGATTACGCTATTTTTTCATGCTTCTCACACTCTCTCTTTGCACTTATTCTCTTGCTACCGACAACTTCACACTTCTCCCATACATGCAATTTGCTCTCAGTTGTTTCTTTATTCTTCTAGGAATTAATGAACTGAAATCCGGAAGAAAATCAATGGGTATCTCGCATTTTTTCGTTTCTAGTCTTATGCTCTTCATTGTAATATCGAACTACTTTCACTAAAGATAACATGTAATTTCCAATCACCTACTGACCATTACCTCTCACTAATTTGGATTTTTTAAACAGTTAATAAATTGGAGGATACTATGCTAACAAACCTTCGAATCTTACTATCTGCTATTGCTTTTATTCTTGCTTTTTTTAGTCTTTTTACACGAATTTCTATTCTTTTCTCTTATGTATTTATCCTTTTAAGCATCACATTTATTCTTTCGGGAGTTGCTGAAATACAACAAAAGCAAAAATCGAAAGCTATCTTTTGTTTTATAGTTGGGATAATCACTTTCTTCGTTGGGATTTCTGACATACTTCCATAAAAAAGAAGAGCTTGTGTGCTCTTCTTTAACTCACTACTTTCAATCCAATAATCGTCCCCATAATCCCAACAATACAAATAATTCGAAAAGCGTTTTTAGGTTCTTGAAAAAATAAAATACCGACAACTGCTGCCCCGAGCGTTCCGATTCCAGTCCAAACTGCATATGCGATCGATAACTGAATTTCTTGAAGCGCCATCGTTAAAAATTGAAAACTAATAATAAAACCACCTATTAAAATAATATTATTCGTCCAACTATTATTTTTTGCTACTTTCTTTATCCCAATTACACCGACAATTTCAAAGAGCCCAGCTATAATTAAATAGATCCATGCCACTTTATTTCACCTCTTCCTTATTCCCACTAAATTTCAATCCGATAATAAATAGTGCCAATAAGCAAACGAGGAAAATTTTGATGAGCGAAAATGGTTCTTTGAAATATAAAATATCTACCAATATCGTTCCAACTGTACCAATTCCAGTAAATACTGCATATGCCGTACCAATTGGAATTTTTTTAGTTGCTTCAATTAGTAGTTGAAAGCTCACTAAAATTGCAATGAGTGTCAAAATACTCATTGAATTTGTTTTTAATCCTGTCGCCCAATATATTTCAATTAAGCCCCCAAATACTAAATACATCCACGCCCTATTTATGCTAATCTCCTTTTTCTTTTTCACTTCTTCTTTTATCTCTTCTCTTGTTTCTTGTTTCGAAGAATTACGCTTCTTTTTCGGAAAAAGAATGTAAGACATCGCCCATATAAAATGAATAATAAGCACTGATGTCCAGACACTTGTAATCGTATTAATCGTTTCATTTTTATAAAATCCAATTTGTTTATTTAAAATCCACTCTTTCATATGAAGGAAATAGGAACCGCTTGGCAACTCTTGAGCTGGTACAAGCCCTACTATAAAAATAAATAGAATCTGTGCAAAAATGAAAATCCCCAGATGCTTATAAAAATATTGCCTCTCCATCCGCGCATGCTTAATTCCATATAGCTTCTCTTTTCCCGCGCCAGTCATTTACCCTCCTCCTTTTTTAAATAACAATCTATCATCTTTTCTATATAATTCATCGTTTCTAAATCAAGTCCGTATACTCTTGCAATCTCTCCCTCTTCAGGTTTAATTAAATCCCAATACTTATTTATTAATTGTTCATCTTCATGAAATACGTGCATTGAAAAAGCCACTACCCTTTCCGCTAACATTTGAATTTCCGGTGAATCTACTGGTTCATTTATACGCTGACGAATTTCTCTTAATACTTGTAACCATTCTTTTGTTCTTTCATCGTTTTCTTCAAGTGTTGGTAAATCCTCTATAACCTTCTGTTCTTCCTCCGTAAAATATTTTTGTCGGAAATTTTCTCTCTGCTCAATTCCCTGTACTGATTTTATGAATAACATTAAATCTTCTGTTTTAAGCTCTCCTGTTAATTCAATGGAATGAAATGCTGTATATAATAGTTTTTCTAAGTCCTTTAATCTTTTTACTTCCGCTTGTATTGTTTGAATTTCATTTTGAATTGCACTTTTCCATCTTTCTTCTGAATTCCCCTTTTCCTCTTTTAACACTTTTTTTATTTCCGAAAGCTTAAAACCAAGCTTTTTAAACGTTGTTATTTGTTGCAATGTAATTACATCATCTTTTGAATAGTAACGATATCCTGACTCAGCAACGTACGACGGTTTTAATAATCCAATTTCCTCATAATATCTAAGTGTTCTCGTCGTTACATTCGTTTCTTTTGAAATTTCACCAATGCTATACTTATCCATCGTTTCCTCCTCACGCCTTATTTATCTTCACTATAAACTTTGACGTATACGTTAAAGTCAATACTCCATTCACACAAAAAACTCCTGTTTTTCAAACAGGAGCTCTCATTAATATATTCACCTACTGCCTTTCATTTCTTAAAAATGCTCATAAGTGAAACTCATCGTTTTTCTATAAAACCTGTACTTTTCTCTTTTACAAATAAAAAACTGCCCTTTAACAGGCAGTTTTTCTTTATCCAAACACTTTCTCAAGTTCATCTTTATCTTGGCTTAGCCAGAAGTTCATTAAGCGTTGTGCTCCTTCTAAGTCATGAAGCTTCGCTTGACCACATTGCGTTTCATTTGCAGCCGGAATTTCTGTAATTTGAACCGCATCTTTTAATGTTAGTTCTAATAAATCAATGATTTCTCGAACTGTCGGTGTTCCGCTCACTACAAGATAATATCCTGTTTGGCAGCCCATCGGTGAAATATCGATAATATCAAAATGCGGATAACGATCAATATATTTACGTAAATTAAATGCTAATAAATGCTCTAACGTATGAATAACATCTGGTTTCATTGCTTGTTTATTCGGTTGGCAGAAACGAATATCAAATTTATTTACAATACCGTCACTACCTACATTGTGAACTCCGCAATGTCTTACATAAGGTGCCTTTACAATCGTATGATCTAATTCAAAGCTTTCTACTGATGGCATACAACATCTCTCCCGCTTTTAATTTAATTCCGTTATATCCAATATGATATAACGGAAATTCACATTAGTAAAGTATTATGTACAGTCGTGCTATAATACTTTAAGAGTATGCTGAAAAGGAGACCATTATGAAACAGATTTTTATTGGGATTATACGCTTTTATCAAAAGTTCATTTCTCCGATGACACCACCAACATGCCGCTTTTATCCAACTTGTTCTCATTACGGATTAGAGGCGTTTCAAAAACATGGTGCACTCAAAGGTTTTTGGCTTACTTGTAAGCGTATATTAAAATGTCACCCTTTCCACCCGGGAGGATTTGATCCTGTCCCAGATAAAAAGGATGACAAAGTAAATTCTTAATTGTCGTAACCATTCACAACTAAATCTAATTTTCCTGTATCAGGATCTATAACAAGACCGTGAACAGGTACTTCTTCTGGAAGTAATGGATGGTTGCGAAGTATTGATACACTATGTTCTACACTTTCTTCTACACTAGAGAACCCTTGTAAGAATCTTTCTAAATCGATTCCAGAATAACGGAGTGTATCTAATTTCTCATTTGTTATACCGCGCTCTTTCATCTTCTCAATTGTACTGCTTGCCTGAATTTTTGCCATACCGCAATCGTGGTGACCAACTACACAAACTTCATCAGCACCAAGTTCATATACAGCAACTAAAATACTACGCATAATACTTCCGAATGGATGTGAGATAACAGCTCCTGCTACTTTAATAATTTTCACATCACCGTTACGCATATTCATTGCTTTTGGTAATAATTCAACAAGACGAGTATCCATACAAGAGATAATTACCATTTTTTTATTCGGGAATTTTCCCGTTTCATACTCTTCGTATCTTTTCTCTTCAACAAATTTTTCATTGTATTGTAAAATCTCTTCTAATGACTTCATAGTAAAAAACCCTCTTTTCTCTCATTTACATTACTTATATAGTGTACCAAAATATGAAAAACTCAAAAAGGATATCGCTTTATAGTAAAAATAGGATATTTTCAGATAATCGACATAATTCTTTCAAAATATACACACACCTTTGTAACAAGTCCCCTCTATTTCAAACGTATTTTCACTATAAACTGATTGTAGATAATGTAAAAAAGGAGTGAATATTCATTATGTCCGACGTTCTGTTACTGAGTCGTTTTCAATTTGCAATTACTATTTTTTATCACTTTTTATTTGTACCTTTGACAATCGGACTTGTCATTTTAGTAGCATGTATGGAAACTCAATACGCCCGCACATTGAATCCAACATACCGTAAAATGGCAAATTTCTGGGGTAAATTATTTACAATTAACTTCGTAATGGGGATTATAACCGGGATTACGATGGAATTCCAATTTGGAACAAACTGGTCTGAGTACTCCAAATATATGGGAGATATTTTCGGATCACCTCTCGCAATTGAAGCACTTGTTGCCTTCTTCTTAGAATCTACTTTCATGGGAATATGGTTATTCGGTAAAGACAAAATTTCACCAAAGTTCCGTGCCTTCTGTATGTGGATGGTTGCACTTGGAACAAATATTTCCGCACTTTGGATTATTACAGCAAACGGCTTTATGCAAAACCCTGTTGGCTACGTAGTACGTAACGGCCGCGCTGAATTAAATGACTTCTGGGCACTCGTTACAAATCCATATGCTTGGAATATGTTCTTCCATACTGTCATTGGTTGTTATATCGTAGGTGCTTTCTTCGTTATGGCAATTAGTGCCTATCACTTATTACGTAAAAACGAAGTGGAATTCTTCAAAAAATCATTTAAGTTTGGTTTAATGCTAGGTTTATTCGCCGCAACAATTACACCGTTTATGGGACATCAATCTGGTGTATCAGCAGCTAAATATCAACCAGCAAAAGGAGCTGCGATGGAAGCAGTTTGGGAAACTGGAAAAGGACAAGGCTTCTCAATTGTTCAAATTCCTGATGTAAAAAATGAGAAGAACTTTGAATTCCTTACGATTCCAAAACTTGGAAGCTTCTTCTATACAAACTCATTTGATGGCGAAATTGTTGGTTTAAAAGATATTCCGAAAGATGAACGTCCAAATGTTAACCTCGTGTATTATAGCTTCCGCTTAATGGTTGCACTTGGTATGTTCTTTATGGCATTAACTTGGTACGGCTTCTATTTAAACCGAAAAGGAAAACTAGAAAACTCAAAACGTTATTTAAAAATTACAATATGGTCTGTCTTACTTCCTTATATCGCGATTAACGCAGGATGGATTGTCGCTGAAGTAGGTCGTCAACCATGGACAGTATATAAACTAATGCGTACAGCAGAATCTGTATCGCCTATATCAGTTCCACAAATTTGGTTCTCATTAATTAGTTTAATTTTGTTCTACACTTTACTTTTAATTGCAGACGTATACTTAATGCTGAAGTTCGCGAAAAAAGGACCTGCAGCATTAGAAGAACCTGCTACTGAGGGAGGTGTGGCTCATGTCTCATGATATGCTTGCAATCATCTGGTTTGGTTTATGGGGCGTGATTTGGACAGTTTACTTCATTCTTGATGGGTATGCACTTGGTAACGGAATGATTTTCCCTTTCGTTACGAAAGATCGACAAGAACGAAATCAATTACAAGAAGCAATTGGTCCATTCTGGGGCGGTAATGAAGTATGGTTAATTACAGCTGGTGGCGCAACATTTGCTGCCTTCCCAGTCACATATGCAAATATGTTTAGTTATCTCTATACACCGTTATTCTTAATATTACTTGCACTATTTGCTCGTGCCGCTGGGCTGGAATTCATGCATAAAGATGATTCACCGATTTGGCAAAAAACTTGTAAATGGGCATTTGCAATTGGGAGTTTTTTAATTGCTTTCCTATTCGGTGTTACGTTCGCTAATCTTTATTACGGACTACAAATCGGAAAAAATGGTTATGAAGGAAATTTACTTAGCTTATTAAACCATTACGGTATTTTAGGAGGATTGTTCTTCACTGCTATATTTGTCGTATCCGGTGCCCTTTGGGTCATGATTAAAACGACTGGTGAAGTATCCGACCGTGCTTATAAAATCGCGAGACCGTTTTCAATGGCAGCAGCTATTATTTTAGCTATCTTCTATGTAGCAACTGCTAATCGGACAAACTTGTTCCAAAACTTTACGGAATATCCGGTACTATTCATTCTTCCAGTACTTGCAATGTTAATGAGTGTACTCGCACTTATTATGGTGTACAAACATAAAATTGGCCTTGCATTCACATTCGTTTGCCTAACAATCGCAATGTTTATGACAACTGGCTTTGCAGGTATGTTCCCAAGAATGTTACCATCTCGTATTAACGATGCATACAGTACAACGTTATACAACGCAGCTGGTAGTCAATTAAACTTAAAGATTATGTTCTTCGTTGCAATGGTCATGGTACCAATCGTTATTGGATATCAGCTTTGGAGCTACAGTATCTTTAAAAATAAAATTCATAAAGACTCTGCTAAAGGGTATCACTAAAATAAAAAAAGACACTTCGGTTGAAGTGTCTTTTTTATACGTATGATTTTTAATAAGATGTTATATTTCTAATCTAACAACTATAATACAGAAGAATCATTAACAGCTCACAGCTAGATTGTATCATAGGGCAACTTCATCATTTTATGCAATTTTACATATTGTGCTATAAAGTAAACTGTATCCCCTGATCATTCACATCATTATCCCATACATCAGCTGTACTAATTCCGCTAAACGTTTGTACTTTCATTCCTGTATTTGATGATCCCGATCCATTGTAAGCTTTCGTCTTTTCAATCGGCTGTACGTTATATTTATCACCTACATTAATTGTTCCATTGCAGTTTTCAATAATAACACCTTCCACAACTGCTGGCATTTTGTCACCCACTTTCATTTCTTTACTTTTATTTTATGAAAATCGCCTAGAAAAATAGCATGTTTTAATAAGAAAAAGCACTCAAATTGAGTGCTTTTTCCTTAAGCATAAAGACAAGTTTGGAGACAGTTGACTTCTTCAAAATTTTATTAGGGGTAATATTTTGAAAAAGAAAGCCTTTCATATGTAGGTTAACACCACTGGAATATATAGTAAATTGATAATATTTATACGGAAGATTGCTAATGTTTAGTATAGATAGTTTACACTATGCTAACAGTGAAAACTATCTATACTAATAAAAAAAAGTGCCTTCAAAGAAGCCACCTTTCAAAAACAGACACTATAAAACAGAATTATTTATTGTTATACGATTGTTAGATACAAAAAGTAGAGGGAAATGTTTGTATTAAATTCTGCTTTATAAAGTCTGTCTACAACTTATATTGTAATCCTCTTCATTTGAAAAAAAATATAATATGCACAATTACATACAAAAAGAAAAAGCACTCTACTGAGTGCCTCTTCAACCATTTTACTTTTAATATATCGCTTTGAATATATTGTAACATATGTATCCATATATTTTATTGAGAAAATTCAAAATCCTTTTTCTTTCATTTTTACTTATATAATCATGTAATATAAAAGGTATGTCAAATTCTTATACAAGTTGAGGTGTACTATATTTATGCTGTATTTTGGAATTATTCCTCTTATATTGTTTATTATTTTTCTTATCTCGTATTTAAAAGATCCGCGGAAAATAATAAACGGCTTTTTATTTAATGCCTTTATCTGTTCATTTCTATTATTTTGCGCTATAGCCTCATTTGAGTCTGGTAATAACGATTTACATTTTATCGTTATCATCCCCATGTTAGCACTACTTGTAATGATTCCTTTTGCTATAGTCGCTTTAATGTTCGGACTCTTTCTTAATGCAAAAATTTTAATGCAACGTGAAGGAAGACGCTTCACAAACTCTTTAACTTTAATTGCTGCTTTAGGGATTTTATTCTTTATAATGCTCCCTATCATAAATCCAGCAAGTTTATTCTCAGAGCATTTTCAATTTATCTTTGCTGCTATCTCTCTTATAACTATGTATTTCTTTGTGCATTTATCTAACTTCTTAAGCGCATATTTTTTATATCAATTCAACAGACCAAGACGTAATCAAGATTTCATCATCGTTCTCGGTAGCGGCTTAATTAATGATAAAGTACCACCTTTACTTGCAAGTCGTATTAATAAAGCTATCGACTTTTATTGGAAACAAGCAGCTGTGAATACACCACCAACAATTATTTTCTCTGGTGGTCAAGGTCCAGATGAAGGCCTTCCAGAAGCGGAAGCGATGCAAAATTATGCTGTTGAAAAAGGAATTCCTCTTGAACATACAGTGCAAGAAAATCGCTCTGTAAACACATATCAAAATATGTTGTTCTCTAAAGAAATTATGGATTCTTTAAAAACAGAAGGTAAGTATAGAAGTATTTTTACAACGAATAATTTCCATCTTTTCCGCGCTGGTATATATGCAAGACAAGCTGGCCTTAATAGCCAAGGAATCGGATCAAAAACTGCATTTTATTACTGGCCTAACGCAATGATTCGTGAATATGTTGCAATTGTTGTTATGGGACGTAAGCGCCATATGAAAATATGTGGAACTATTTTAGGCTTCGCTTTATTCCTAACAGTAATTAGTTTTATTGTTTCTTAATAGCTATCAAATAAAAATTCCTCTGAATGCTTTATGCACAGGGGACTTTTTTATACCTTTTTGTTCATCAAATTTAAATAAATAACGTAACAGCATACAACACATTAATTATTCCAGAAATCACTCCAACAATAGCAAATGTTTTACTCGTACCCGTCACTTTTTTGTTTAAACCCAATATAGAAAATACGATAGCTACACTACCAATAAGCCCCCATAAGTTTATAAACCAAGATATTAATCCAGTGATGAAACCGACTAAAGAAAAAATTTCTATACTACTATTAGAACTGCTATTCGGAAAACTTCCCCCTACCGTTTTATAGCTAAGACTCTCCCCGCACTGCCCGCAAAACTTGTTGCCCTCGTTCGTTTCATTTCCACATTTCGTACAGTATCCCACATAACCCCCTCCCTAAGGTTAGTGCCCCAAATGTATATATCCATACTATTCATTCTAATTTTTCATATTAAAATTATGACCACTCTCTAATCTTCTACAGTTGTATTTAAAATAATAATATGGTCATAATATTCCCTGCATACATCCATTAAAGGAGAATTTTTTCAAATTAAATGTTAAAATAAAATTTAGGTGTGAATTATGTAACAAACAAGAAACTAGTTTGAAACGAGGAAATTATATGGAGAAAATTATCAAAAACAAGCCCAATAAGCTAAAAATTGCTTCGAAAGCTTTGATGATTATTATTGGGGCATTTATCACAGCGTACGGATTAGAAGCAGTATTAATTCCAAATAACGTATCAGACGGTGGTGTGACTGGTTTAAGTATCGTTAGTTCAAGATTATTTGGATTGCCATTAGGAGCTCTAATCGCAGTTATTAACATTCCTTTCGTTTGGTTAGGATATAAGCAAATCGGTAAAAGCTTTGCAATTTATTCTATTATTGGAATCGCTTCATTAGCAATAGGTACCGTTGTCATGCACGGAATACCAGCTATTATCGAAGGCGATACATTATTAGTTACAGTTGTTGGTGGTATTATTATCGGTTTTGGTATGGGACTAGCATTACGTAACGGTGGGGCATTAGATGGAATCGATATGCTAGCTGTATTGCTTTCTCGTAAGTTACCATTTGGAACGAGTGACCTTATTTTATTCTTAAACATGTTCGTATTTATTTTCGTATCAACGGTATTCGGCCTTCAAGGAGCTATCCTTTCGGCAATTGCTTACTTTATCGCTTCGAAAGTGATTCATATCGTTGAAGTTGGTTTAAGTGGTTCAAAAGCATTTAAAATTATCACAAAAGAGCCTGAATTAATGGTAGAAACAATTCGCGATCGTTTAGGCCGAAGTGCAACATATAACGAAGTATACGGTGGTTATTCAAGAGAGAAATTCAAAGAAATTTCTTGTGTAATTAACCGTTTAGAAGAAAGTAAAATGAAAGAACTTATTAATGAAATCGATCCACACGCCTTTATTACAGTTTATGACGTAGCAGAAGTAAAAGGCGGTAATTTCAAGAAACGTGATATTCATTAATCATTATGAAAAAGAGGGTGGGCCAACAATTTGGCACACCCTCTTCTTATTATTAAATTGCTATAGTTGTCAGTTTTTTTCAGTACGTAGATATATTTTTACTCGCCCCACCGACTCCCACGTTTAATCCACGCTACATACTTTTGAAAAGCCGTCACTTCATGTTGAAAACGCAGCGGGATATACAAAAATAAAGTGCATGTACACAGTATCCATAGAATACCTACTACAAAATGAAATTTCATTGTCGTGCTAATAAACAAGCTGAGGAATAATACAAGGAACATAATTACACTAAATCTTTTATACGTAGTCATACTATCCCCTCCTTATACTTCAATTGTACCAGTTATAAGGAATTAATTCCCATAACAAAAAAAGACCAAAAAGTAATTTACACTTTTCGGTCTCTACACTATCTTCTCTTCGTAATCTTTCCTGAACCACCGACCCTCGTTTTCGGGGGAGATGTATTCCTTGGCGGAGTTTTAATAGATGATTTCGGCTTCACATCTGATCCGCTTGAACCGCCTGGTGTTTTTGTAATTTTACCCTTGCTTCCAGTAGAGGGTGGGGGCGTCGTATTACTTCCTTTTTCAGTAATACTTCCCTTATCACCTACTGATGGTTTCGAATCTACATTATCGCCTCGCTTAATAATAGACCCTTTCCCTTCCTTCGTAATTGGAGGTGGGGTTTTCTTTTCTTCTTTCGTAGGTGGTCTCTCTGGAATGACTGGTTTATGATTTTGTCTGTCGTTATATCCTCGATAATCACCGTATGATGATTTTCGTGAACCAAATATATCGTTTAATATGCTACCCATAATATATCCTTGCAAGAAGGACGGTTGATAATTTTGACGGACAAATTCTTTATTACTTATTTCAATTAACGTATCCGATGGTTTCTCTTTATCCTTTTGCAAGTTATAAATCTTGTCAGAATAAACGAGGAACATTTGATTTTCGTCTTCTTTAGATGCTTGCTTCGGTTCTCTTTCGTTAATGAGTTCCTTCGCTACTTCAGGAACTGACCGATTGGCGGCCCTATACACGTAAGATTCTTGTTTACCTTCCTTGGCGACAGACTCAAGTGGATAACGGTCTTGAATCGACTTTGTCTGCCCGCCTTGACAACCTGATAAGGCATAACCAGCAACAACAAGTAATATAACGATAGCAAGTATAGGGATCACAAACGATTTAATCATGGTGAACAATCGGTTTGACATGATTACGCCCCCTTACGTTGCTCTTATAATTTGTACATCAGCAGGAATGATTGCTTCTCCCTCATACATCATTGTGCGACCATTTTGCCATTCAATACGCAATAATTTTCGATTATCTGATTGGAATTCCCATACGTACTGTTCCTCTGAAGCTGAGAATGGTGTTTTCCCCATCACAACAACACGTCCGTTATATTGTTCTTCCATATGGTACTCAGTATCATCCATTTCAATTGTCGTCGGAATTTCATCAATTGAATCTAAGCGACCATCAATTGGAGTATATAATTTGTAATACGTATTTTCACGATCTTCAATTTTTAAATAACGAATATCTTTTCCATCTTGCAGTGTTAAAACAATTTCTTTACGAGAATGCATACTCGTTTTCCCAGTCAATTCGTACATAACTAATGAAACTTCAATCATATCGCCAGGAGCTAACGTTAAAAGACTCTTTTCCGGCTTCGGTGGCTCTGGGCTTTTCATTATATTTTTAATTCGTTTAAATAAACTCATGATCTACCCCTCCTTTTCTCTTTATAAACAAGCACCTAAAATTAGTGCACCAACAATATGTAATGATCCAGCTAACATCGCATGTGCAACGCTACCTTCTTTCGTACCTTCTTCTAAATCTAAGCCAGACATTTTCTTTAACACAAATTCGATAAACATTTCTACAACTAATAAAATAACGAAAGAAACTGCTGAAGCAAGAAGCGCCTGCCATAAGTCATTTGCTTTCGTGATTGATTGAGATAAAATGTACCCTTGTGCAAATAATTTCATAATAAAACGAGTTGTTACAGCTGTATTTCCATTTTTGATTTCTTTTAAATCATTGTATTTTGTAAAAATTGAATCAACCCACATAATTGCAAATAAAAGTACTGCACTCGCTCCAGTCCATACAAGCATGGCAACTACATTCATCCATGTCATTGCAAAACCTCCTCAAAAATATAATAGAAAACCGACATGAATTTGTTTAGACATGTCGGTTCATTTGTCTTTATTCTATATTATTTCTCATACTGCTTCATAATACGAGCCAATTCATCGTCAACAGCAGAATTTTTGTTTAAGCTTGCGAATTCATCATCTAATGACTTTTCTTTCTTATAAACTTCACCGCTTGCTTCCGCTTCAGCCTCTAATTGAAGAGCTTTCTCTTCCATACGGCTTAAACCAGCTTTTGCTGAATTTGAATCAAATCCAGACATTGCCTGATTAATATTTTTCTGTGCTTTCGCTGCATTTACACGTGCTACAAGTGTTTCACGTTTATTTTTCAGCTCTGTTAATTGCTTGCGCATTTCTTCTAGCTTAAGGCGCAGGTTATCAGCAGCAGCTTTATTTTGCTCGTAGCTTGCTTTATATTCATTCATTTTTTGCTCTGCATTTTGTTTTTCTTCTAATGCACGGCGCGCAAGATCTAAGTTATTAGCTTGAACAGCCATATGAGCTTGCTCTTCACGTTTTTTCACAAGTGCTTCTTGCTCTTCAAATAATATTTTGAATTTCTTCTCAAGTGCAATTTGAGCTGCTACACTTTTCTCAGCTTCTTGTACATCGGCTTGCATATCGCGTAAATATTGATCAGTCATCTTAACTGGATCTTCCGCTTTTTCAATTAATGAATACACATTTGACATTGTTAAATCTCTTAATCGTTTAAATACAGACATCTAAATTCCTCCTATGATAAACCTCATATTTCAAATTCACTACTTGGAAAACTGAAAAATCTCCCTTTACAGTAAAGAATATTCATTTTACAGCCTATTTGTTTATTATAACAAAACTAATATGTCCTTACATGTTATTTCCAAAATACATCCATTATAATATGACATTCTATATACAATATTGTATTTATAATATATTCTCATTATCCCTCTTTGAAATTAACTTACTTTTGTGCGATTTCACTAAATTACATAAGTGTAATGTTACTGTAAGCTAACTCGATAGTTGCATTCTGATATTTCTTATACACTAATACCAGAAGCAACAAACAAGCTTCTTCACATGTAAGCAATAATACAAAAATTGTATTTACTATAAAACATATAAAAGGAGAAATCATCATGAAAAAATTAGTAGGAATCGGATTAGCAGCAGCAATTTCATTTGGTGCATTATCAGGTTGTTCTTTATTAGGAGAGAAAGCGAACGGTTTTGTACTGTACGGCTCAGAAGAACAAGTTCAGCAAATTACAGATAAAAACAAAAAAGAAGTGAAAGAAAAAGACTTCTATAAAATGAAAATGACAACATTAGATGGTAAAAAAGTTCTTGTAATGGATAAGAAAACTGGTGAAGAACTAGTGAAAAAAGAGTTACTTAGCAAAGTTGATGAAAAAGACAACACGAAACCACTTGATAAATTACCAGCTGTAACAACAGAACAAGGTTTATTATTTGCAAAAGAAAAAGTAGAAAATGCTACACTTGATGGGGCAAAATTAAAATATGAAGGCAACACAATTATCGGAAGTGGCCGTGCATATACAGATATGTATGCGATTGTCGATGACGCAACTTTCAACAGTGTAAAAGGTGATGAAAAATCTGTAGGTGTATTAAAATTTGATAAAGACCCAAGTAAAGAGTTCCCTGGTTACAAAGGCGTCGAAGCTTCTCAACTTGTAAAAATTAAAAAGTAAAACAAAAAAGCTTTGCAATTCGCAAAGCTTTTTTCTATTTATTATGAGCAATTTGTTCCATATCCGGATTACAAGTTTTCGACTGACATGACTTATTTAAAGAACATGCTGCGCATTTTCCTTTTTTACTTCTCTTTACAAAATTAACTAACGTGTATGCTGCATAACCAAAAATGATAGCTCCAATTATAATATTGACCATCATTATACATCTCCTTTTAGAATCCTAGTAAAGATCCAACTTGGTATATAATAAGCGTTAATACATAAGCAACAACGAGTGGATAAACGACTGAGAAAATCGTCCATTTCGCTGATCCTGTTTCACGTTTAATAACAGCCACCGTCGCTAAACATGGAACATATAATAAAATAAAGAACATAAATGCATAAGCTGATAATGCTGTATAATGTGCTCCCATTACGTTTCCAAGCACATCTTCTTTAACTGCATAAATAATTGCCATTGTAGAAACGACAACTTCTTTTGCTAAAAATCCTGTTAAAAGGGATGCTGCAGCTTGCCACGTTCCGAAGCCGAGCGGTGCAAATAACGGTGCGATAAACCCACCAATCATCGCTAAGTAACTGTCTCCCATATCAACACCAAATCCTGATGGACCTGCATAGTTTAATAACCAAATGACAACAGAACCACCAAAGATGAATGTACCTGCTTTACGAACAAATCCTTTCCCTTTCTCCCACGTGCTTAGCCATAACGTTTTCGCTTGTGGCACGCGGTAAGGAGGTAGTTCAATTACGAAAATAGACTTTTCCGCTTTTAAAATTGTAAGAGACATAATTTTTGTAACTAGTAATGCAAGAACAATACCTGCAACATATAAAGAAAATACAACAGTTGCCTGACTATGAGGGAAGAATACGCCCGCAAATAATGCGTATACAGGCAAACGT
Organism: Bacillus sp. FSL K6-1338; assembly: GCF_038006965.1. Lineage (NCBI taxonomy): Bacteria > Bacillati > Bacillota > Bacilli > Caryophanales > Bacillaceae > Bacillus > Bacillus sp. FSL K6-1338. The sequence goes on from NZ_JBBOWI010000001.1 coordinate 4,613,782, forward strand.
GCCGAACAAGACATAAATGGTGTTACAAGAACTGTAAGTAAACGTTCTTTTTCTTGTTCAATCGTTCTCGCTGCCATAATACCTGGAACGTTACATCCAAAACCGATAATCATCGGAATAAACGCTTTTCCGTTTAAACCGAAGAACTCCATAATTCGATCCATAACAACTGCAATTCGCGCCATATATCCTGAGTCTTCTAATAATGAAATGAAAAAGAATAGTGCAAAGATTTGTGGTACGAATACTAATACAGCACCAACACCGGCAATAATACCTTCTGTAACGAGCGCTTGAATAAAATGAGAAGCTCCAATACTTGTAAGTCCAACCGTCACCCAATCCGTAAGCTGGCCACCAAAAAACTCATCTAACATATCCGATAAAGGTGTCCCAATCCACGTAAACGTAACCTGAAAAATAAAAAACATAACTGCTAAAAAGATTGGAAGTCCTAAAATTTTATGCGTAATTAGTCTATCAATTTTTTCCGAAAAAGGAATTTTCCCTTCTTTCTCATGCTTCATAACATTTGTTTTTAACTTTTCAATATACGCTTCACGAGTTTTGTAAATGTGCTCTTCCAACGTACAATCAAGTTTTCCCTCTAGGCGAGATCGAATGGCTACCAGTTCCTTATAAATTGGTAATGCTTTTATTTCTTTTTCTACTACTTCGTTATTGCTTAAAAATTGAAGTGCTAACCATCTCGGATGCTCGTAATTCGCTTTCTCTAAAAGAGAAGTTACCTCTTCAATTCCTTCATCCATTTGTACACCATATGAAATAATGAATGGTTTTTTCTCGTTTTTGTCATTTTCTTTAAGGGTCGCAAGTAGTTCTTCACAACCTTTTCCACTTCTTGCAACGACAGGAACGACTGTTACGCCTAATAATTCGGATAAACGTTTTACATCGATCACAATTCCTCTTTGCTTCGCCACATCAACCATATTTAGACCAATTGAAACTGGCTTGCCAAATTCGAGCAACTGCAACGTTAAATGCATATTTCGTTCAAACTGCGAAGAATCCACAATATTTAACATATGCTGAAATTCTTCTGTTAATAGAAAGTTTGTTACAACACCTTCATCACGTGAAACTGGATTTAAATCATAAACACCTGGTAAATCAATTAATGTTCCTTGTCTATCTTTTAATTTACCAACCTTTTTTTCTACTGTTACACCGCTCCAGTTTCCTACGTATTCATAAGAACCAGTAAGTGCATTAAATAATGATGTCTTTCCTGTATTTGGATTCCCTAGCAAAGCAACCTTATTCACGCTAATTCCACCTTTATCATTTTCGCGTCACAATGACGAATACTAATTAACTGTCCACGACACTCCAATGTACAAGGACCTTTGAACATCGCCTTTTGCTTCATACGAAGTTCGCTTCCTTCAGAAAGACCGAAAGCAGCCAATCTTCTCTTTAGTAAATAATCTAAAGACTGAACACTTTTCACTAGCACTTTCTCACCGATTTTAATATCTACTAAGCTCATAACCTTCCCCCTCCGAAGAGAATGATAATTATTTTCAGAAGAATTATAGCACACTCTATTTCTCTTGTACTATACCCTTTTGCTTCATATTTATTAACATTTCGCTACAATTCTATTTCAATAATTGTCATAACAGATTCGTTTGCCATTCTCATCCATTTCGCTTACAATAAACAATAACAAATAAAGAATCTCGTTATCACTGGGGGAGCCATGCCGCTGAGAGGGAACACTTCGTTCCGACCCTTCGAACCTGTTAGTTAATGCTAACGCAGGGATTGTGCAAACGTCCGAAATACATACCTCTTTTCATTTACGTATTTCGTATCCTCCTATGATATCTATTCTTTTTTGTACAACTTGGATTTAGGGGGAGACAACATGCGTAACACCAATTTACAAGCGATGATTGAATCTGCTATTCTTGCAGCCTTCGCCATGGTCATCGACATTTTACCACTTTCAATAAAAATATCAGCTACAGGCGGTTCCATTTCATTTGCTATGATTCCTATTTTTATTATCGCTTATCGCTGGGGTTTCAAAATGGCTTTCTTAGGAGGCTTAATTTGGGGATTATTACAAATTGTCGTAGGCGATGCCATTATCGTAACACCAATTCAAGTATTAATTGAATACTTTGTTGCTTTCGCATTCATTGGGTTTGCTGGTTTATTCTATCGTCCAATTCAAAAGGCGCTTTTAACATCCAATGAAAATAACGAAGAACAATCAAACTTAGGTAGCCGTAAAGACAAACCTTCATCAAAACCAAACCAAGGGAAGAAAGTAATTGGATATATTATCGTCGCTACTTTTATCGGTAGTCTAGCTCGTTACTTCTGTCACTTTATCGCTGGTATCATTTTCTGGGGACAATATGCACCAAAAGGACAATCAGCAGCTCTATATTCTTTAATATTTAACGGTAGTACAATGATTGGTTCCTATATTCTATGTACCGTTTTACTTATATTTTTATTTATCACTTCACCACGTTTATTCAAAAGCATCAGTGCTTATCAAATGAATACACAAAAAAAGGGCGCTTAATGAGCGCTCTTTTTTCATATCGTAATATCAATTAAAAATACAATAAATGCACAAAAGAAAATAAATACCATTATACTTAGCCAATTGCTATGCACGGTTCATCGACTCCTTACATAACCTCGTTTTCTAACCAGATTATATCGTTTAAAAATAAAGATTAGGTAAAGATAGTATGAAAATAAATTAAAAAAAGCGTAGCATGCATTATCTACGCTTTTTTCGGTAAGTAAAAGTAAAATAATACACCGTCTCCTGTATTCTTTACTCCATATTCAGCATCGTGTAATTCTAAAATATTTTTAGAAATAGCAAGCCCAAGTCCCGTCCCACCTTGTGAACGCTGCCGAGCTGCATCCACGCGATAAAAGCGATCCCAAATTTTATCTAATTGTTCTTCTTCAATGTGAGTACCTTTATTTTCAATGCACACTTTTATACGATCTTTATCATCTATTGTCGAAATAATAATATCCTCTTTATTTGGTGTATAACGTATTGCATTCGTAATGAAGTTCACAATGACTTGTTCAATTCGGCCTTGATTTGCAATCACTTCAAATGAACGTATATTTTTATGAACATGAAGTTCTTTTTTCTCTATTTCCACAGATAGATGTTCACATATATCTTCAATTACTGTATCAATATAAAACGAAGACTTTTTCATTTTATATGTACCAGATTCAAATTTAGCTAACTCAAGCATATCCAAAATTAAAGTATCCATTTTGTCTACTTCTCTCTCCATCGCCTGAAAATAATACTCTTTTTTATGCTCAGCTACCCCGTCTTTTAAAATGGAAATACAACTTTTCATAATACTCAGCGGTGTTTTCAATTCATGCGAAACACCAGAAATGAATTCTTTCCGTGTATTTTCTAACTTTCTTTCCTTTTCAATATCTTGTTCAAGCTGTCCGATATGAGAATTTAATTTGTTAGAAAGTATATTAATATTTTTCGATAAATCACCAATTTCATCTTTTGAAGTAATCGGTATTTTTTCTGTAAAATCTAAATGCGCTATTTTCTTCGTCGTATCATTTATTTTTAATAACGGTTTGGCAATTTGCTTTGAATAATAAAACGAAGCTAAAAAAATAAGAACGACTACAAATGCAATGATGTATATGTAATAATCTTGCACCATTTGTACAGCTTCATCTACAGGCTGTAAAGAAGCCATTGCATATATATATGCTACTGATCCGTCTTTTTCTTTTATTGGCTTAATTAATAATTTATATTTTATATCATTCTTTTCATAATCTATTGTTTGTGTTGTATATCGTATTTTATTGCTTTCTTTTAATAATAAATCGGTTTGAAAACCCTTAATATTATCTAAAAATATGCTATTTTTATAAATTGGATTCACAGGACCGTTTACATCTGGTAACTGTACTTTTGTAACACGTCCTCCTATGTAAACGCCTAATTCCTGAGCAGCTTCTTCCTGTACGGCTGGTTTCTTTTCCTTAGCAAGTTGCTCCCCAGCCGCTCTCTTTTTCTCCTCATCTAATTTTATTTTCTCCTGAAATGCTTTTTCTAACGGTTTATTAGATCCACTTAAATTCTGCTTAGATAAAGAAAAAGAGAATGGAATAAAACTATCTTCTTTTCTCACTCCAGAAAAATAAATCTCTTGTCCTAAAAACTGCTCTAATGATTTATTATCAATCTCCTCTATATTGACGAGATTGTATAAGGGTATCTTGAATAGTTGTTGTCCAAAGCTCTTTTGTTGCCTACGATCTATCGTTACCTCAAAATAAAAATCATCCACATGTTTTAAATTCCCATTCTGATCTAGTGTCGTAATCCACGTATTATTTTCCCTAAAAAAGTCTTGCTCAAGTTTCTGAATTCCTTCTGCATTTCCTGTGTAGTTTAGATAATTCTTCTCAAAGGAATTTAAATTCACTTTAATATCTTCCACTTTTCGATTCGCATAATATTGTTTAAAAAATATCGTTTGTCCAATAAATATCGTCGCTAAAATCAACATACATAATGCTGTTGTAAGAGTAAATAATTTTAGTACAATTCCTTTCTTCATACATTTCCCTCAAATTTATAACCTGTTCGTACTACAGTTGTAATGTACTTTGCCTTCTCTCCTAATTTATTTCTTAAATTACGAATATGACTATTAACCGTTCGATCATCACCAGCAAATTCATATCCCCAAATTCTTGAAATTAATTGTTCCCTTGTTAGTACAATTCCTTGGTTTTTCATGAAATACACTAATATTTCAAACTCCGTATGCGTTAAACTAACATCTGCCTCATCAACAGTAACAGTACGTGACGGAAAATGAACTTGGATGCCATGAATCGATAACGTATCATCTTCATTCTCTAAAGGTTTCTTCGATGCCTTTCTACTTTCTAATAATCGTTTCGCTCTTGCTAATAGAATGGGTGGACTATACGGCTTCGTCACATAGTCATCTGCCCCAAGTTCAAAACCAAGTAACGTATCATCTTCATCTACGCGCGCCGTCAGCATAATAATAGGCACCTCGGACGTCTTCCTAATTCTTCGGCAAACAGACCATCCATCGAGTTCTGGCAACATAATATCTAAAATAACTAAATCAACTTCTTCTTCTTCAAATACAACTAAAGCCTCTTTCCCGTCCCTCGCTTCAAACACTACATATTGTTCACTTAAAAAATAATCTTTTAATATTTCACGTAATATATCTTCATCTTCAACAATTAAAATGTTTTTTGACATAACTTATATATCCCCCTCCTGCTTTCAGAAACTATAATTTCATTTTGAATAACTGCCAGTTAACTTCGCCTCGATAATATATCTATCTGGTGCATCCCCTATATAATCAAATGGATAACAAGTTGTCAGTGTTAATATCGGTTCTTCTTTTTTTATAATAACAGTACGATCATCCGCATGAGTAATCCATGTCTTTTGAATTTCATATGTGTACGTTTTATTATCATACTCTAAAACAAGGGTATCCTTTTCTTTCAACTCTCCTAAATCTGTAAATACAGTATCTCGATGTCCACTCAGTACAGTATGTCCCCCTCCAGATGGAGTTGTCGTTAAATCACTAACAAACATACCAACTCCTTTTTTCAGAGTCGTATCATCCGCTCCCCAATATATAGAAAACTTCTTCTTTATTTTCGGTATGTTTAACATCGCTACCTTTTCTCCTTCTTTATGTTCTGTTTGAGAAGAAGGCACTTGAGTGGTTACAGGTGTTTCATGAGAAAGTTGAGTATCTTGTATATTTTTAAGGCTCTTTATTTCTTCTGCTGTTAATTGCCCGGCAGAGCTCTTTCCTTTATACCATTCCACAGCGTAATAGGATCCCATGAATAGCCCTATAGCCATCAATATGATACCGATATAATTGAGTAACTTCATGTTTCATCCCTCCATGCCAAAAATGGTAGGAGTAACCTACCATTTTTAATATATGAAATTATCCCATTCTTTATAGGACAATATTTTATTTACACTTTAAACTTACTGCGACGATTCAAACCAAATAATGTACCTAGTGCTACAAGGGCTGCACTTAATCCCATCATTACCACGTTATTTGATGCCGTGTTTGGCAATTTTTCACCTTGTACAACTGGCTTGGCTACTTCTTTTTTAGCTACTTCATTCTTTTGCCCAGCTTCTATAGCTGCTTCTTTTTTGGCCATATCGTTTTTTAACTGTTCTTGCGCTATTCTCTTTTTCTCTTCTTCACTTTTTTTCTCAGCTTTTATTGCTTCCTCTTCTTTAGCCATATCATTTTTTTCTTGTACTTGTGCCGCTTCCTTTTTCTCTATTTCACTTTTTTGCTGTTCCTTAATTGCTTCTTCTTTTTTAGCTTTATCTTGCTGCATTTGCGCTGCTTCTTCCTTTGTCAATGTTCCTGTTGAAGCACTCGCTACTGAAGAATATCCTACTGTTAAAAGTGCCATTGCACAAATTGGTAATAGTCTCTTTTTCATCTTCATTCTCTCCTTATATTTTATTCACATCAACTCGCATCGGATGTATTACTAGAATAAGCAAGAGATATAAATATAAGATGCAGATGAAATATAATTCATTTAAAGATTTCATTGTAGAAAAAGAAAAAAACATCGCAATATATACGATGTTTTTTTCGGGTGTGTGTCTCAATATTTACATGTTACTTTCGCGCGATTTGGAAGTAGAACGGGCCGGAGCGATAACTAATTGTCTCGGCTCAGTTTTCTTGAAGTGATTTTTGACGTTACACTTACGACGTTGAACAACCCACGCTTTAATAGGGTTTGTCAAAATAATCTTTTGCTCTTCGTTAGGGGCCTCTTCTTCAAACCTACAACTTTCGCTCCATTTATTCCATTTCATTGTAAATTTAGAAGAAGAATGATCATCTTCACGATCAAACAAGTGCAAAAAATCCATTTTTCCATCTAGCATTACGGTATTACTAGTCGCTAAAAAAGAAAAGGTCGTCCAACGTTTCTCCATGCCCTCCTACTCCTTTTTCACATATAGAGTGCCTAAAACTTAATTTACCTAAAATATGCTTGCCTTTTACCTTACACCCATAGTTTATCCAAAATGCTATTATGCAACTATCGATTTGCCTTACAACTACCTTACATTTTTGTAAGAAACAAAAAACCTTCACTCTATATAATGAAGGTTTCTTACTTTTTATCTATATGATTTCTCATATCATCAAGTCCAGCTTCTTTTAGCTGCGACATCATACCGTGCGAAATTGCTCCTAACACTAAAGTCATTCCAATTAATGAAATACGAATCGCAGGTACATCAATTACGTAAGCCAACAGGCCAAGAACAATTGTTAAAAGTAATGCTTTTATAAATGTTACACTTGTGTACTGTTTCTTCTTCATCATATCCACCCTTTTTGGAAGCGTTTTCTTAATGTACTTAGTATATCATATCATCAGATGATTTTGTCTTTATCTTTGTAAAAAATTACTATCTCCTTTGACTTTTTCTATTCTATCCTTTACAGTCGAAATGTTCGCAAGTTTTACACTGTAGGAGGATTACAATGAATATTGAAATAAAAGACACTTTAATTTCTGAAGAACAATTACAAGCAAAAGTGAAAGAATTAGCACTTCAAATCGAACGTGACTTTGAAGGAGAAGAAATCGTAGTTATCGCAGTATTAAAAGGTTCATTCGTATTTGCTGCTGATTTAATTCGTCACATTAAAAATGATGTAACAATTGACTTTATTTCTGCATCTAGCTACGGAAATCAAACAGAAACAACAGGAAAAGTGAAACTACTAAAAGATATTGACGTAAACATTACTGGAAAAAACGTAATTGTTGTAGAAGATATTATCGATTCTGGTTTAACACTTCATTTCCTAAAAGACCACTTCTTTATGCATAAACCAAAGGCACTCAAGTTCTGTACATTACTTGATAAGCCAGAACGCCGTAAAGTAGACTTAACAGCTGAATATGTTGGCTTCCAAATTCCAGATGAATTCATCGTTGGATACGGTATCGACTGTGCGGAAAAATATCGTAACTTACCATTTATTGCTTCAGTTGTAACGGAATAATATAATAAAATAAGCTTCCATCAATTACTGATGGAAGTTTATTTTCTATCACGATTCGTAAAAGACAAAGGGAGAGAATAAAAATGACAAAGACAAAATTTGAAAAAGTACTCCTCATCGTAAATCCGAAAGCTGATCAAGGTGACTTACATACAAATTTAACAAAAATCGTACCACCTCTTGCCGCAGCTTTTCCTGATCTACATATCCTTCATACGAAAAAACAAGGTGATGCAACAAAATATTGCCAAGAGTTTGCTAGTAAAGTAGATTTAATTATCGTCTTTGGTGGTGATGGAACAGTATTTGAATGCACAAATGGCTTAGCACCTCTCGAAACTAGACCTACACTTGCAATTATTCCAGGTGGAACTTGCAATGACTTCTCTCGCACACTTGGTGTTCCGCAAAACATTGCAGAAGCGGCAAAACTTATTACAAAAGAACATATAAAACCAGTTGACGTTGCAAAAGCAAATGGACAACATTTCTTAAACTTCTGGGGGATTGGTCTCGTATCTGAAGTATCAAACAATATCGATGCAGAAGAAAAAGCAAAGCTTGGTAAAATCGGTTACTATTTAAGTACAATTCGAACTGTAAAAAATGCTGAAACATTCCCGGTAAAAATCACTTATGACGGACAAGTATATGAAGACGAAGCTGTCCTTGTCATGGTTGGAAATGGTGAATATCTTGGCGGTATCCCGTCCTTTATTCCGAACGTAAAATGTGATGACGGAACACTTGATATTTTCGTAGTCAAATCAACAGGTATTCAAGCGTTTAAAGATTATATCGGAAAGAAACTATTTGAAGACTCAAATGAAAATGACATCTTCCACGTAAAAGCGAAATCCATTCATATCGAAACAGAGGAAGAAAAAGAAGTAGATACAGATGGAGAAAGTTCGCTTCATACACCTTGTCACATTGAATTATTACCAGGACACTTTACGATGATTTATAATCCTGCGGTTGTGTAAAGAAAAAAACGAGTGCTAGCACTCGTTTTTTCTCTTCTAATCTAGTTATGTCGTTGAATAATTTCCTCTATTTCTTTAACTCTGTCTAAAGTAATTCCATTTCTTTGTTCAATTGCTAAAGGATGGTCGGTTGGCTCTAATTCAACATACGGTGCCATTCCAACTTCTCTTATATGTACATTTGTTTTTAAATTTAATGTTTCTGGATAAACTGGTATTTCTACAGATAACCACCCAAAATAAGGATCACTATTTTCTCGGCCTCTCTCATCCCACTTTTCTAATACTTCATCATAACTTTCTTTACTAAGCGATACCCACACAGTCCATATGAAATTTTCGTGGTAATCAATGATAGGAATCTCTAAACAACCTCTAATAAAGTAATGTTCATCGTCCATTACGCAAAGTTCTGATGTTAAATGGAAGCGTCCCTCTCTTTCATGGGGCGCTACCTCGTAATAATAATATGGTGCTTCACTTCCGTAGCATAAAGGAAGTGTAAAATGACTCATTTGTACTTTTTCTCCAAATTTTCTTCTTCTTTTCATTTATTATTCTTTCTCCTATCTTTTTCAGTCACAACCAAACTCCACCCAATTTTCCCAGTTCGTATTAGCATCCTTATTTACAATTTCACTAGAGTATACCATAAACATACTTACCTTTCATTTTCTAATAATATTACTAAAAAATAGTAGAATGACTAGTTTGCATACTCTAGTTCTTTTTATGTACAATGAAGGAAAGAAGCACCTTCATATAAGGGAGAGGACAAACTTTGTTCAACCAACAGTTAGTTAATTTACGCATTGATTTTGCATTTAAACAATTGTTTGGTACGAATGGTAGTGAAGATATTCTAATTGCATTTTTAAACGCTATGTTACAAGATTCTTTAGAGTCGCCCATTGCTTCTCTACAACTAGAAAATCCACATTTACACAGGGAATATGAAGAGGATAAGTTATCTATTTTAGACATTTCAGCGACATTAAACACAGGAACAAAAGTCAATGTAGAAATACAACTCAATAATAATCACGATATGGTTAAACGCAGTTTATATTATTGGGGAAGACTATACACATCTCAACTACAAAAAGGGATGCCCTACAGTGCACTTCACAAAACCATCACCATAAACTTACTAAACTTCGTAATGTTTTCGGGACACCCAGCCTTCCATACAACGAGCATATTATGGAATACACAACAAAAAAAACTCCTAAGTGACGACATAGAAATCCACACTATAGAAATTCCAAAGTTAACTGAACAATGGTATGAAGAAAAAGTAAATCCGTGGAAAGATCCATTTGTTCGTTGGCTTTTATTGCTTTCAGCAAATGAGGATGAGCACTTAACTAAACTATTGGAGGATATTGCTATGAACCAAGACCCTATTTTACAAAAAGCGATAAATAAATGGGAACGTATGAGTCAAGATTCTTCTTTCCGACAAGCCTATGACGCAAGGGAGAAAGTTTTAATGGATGAAGCAGCAAAATTCGCCCACGCAGAGACAGAAGGAATAAAAAGAGGGATGGAACAAGGGATAAAAAAAGGGCTTGAAAAAGGCATTGAAAAAGGCATTGAAAAAGGCATTCAACAGGGCATTCAACAGGGCATTCAACAGGGCATTGAAAAAGGTCGAAAAGAAGGAGTCCAACAGGGAAAAATTCAAATGATTAAAAATATGTATGATCTTGGTATACCACTTGAAACGATTGCTAAGGCAAGTAAATTAAGTTTGCATGAGATTGAGCATATTTTAGGACATAAATAGTCATAAAAAAGAGCTTGAATAGTTTCAAGCTCTTTTTTTATCAACTCTCCTCAATACCATCCAATTGAGTCTTATAACATTCATCACACTCTGGCCTCGTAGGAAGAATCCCTCTTTCATCAGGTAATAAAACCCTCAAAACTTCTCGATCCATCTCTACGAAATACTTCATAATAATGGGATATCCTTCAATAATATTCATATACTCAATCCCTTGTTCAAACTTTTTTCCGCTCTTTATTTCTTCTATTTTCAGCATAAAAAATCCGAAACCATACAAAATGATTTCGGATTTCCTATAGTTAAAATATTAAATTACATTTCGAACAAAAAGGAGCAGAATTTCCTCTTCAAATTTTCGCATTACGTTTTAGACAATATACATCTCTCTCTTCTATCTTTTCTCGTTCTATCATATGTAAGGATACTATTCTCATACTGCACATAACCCCAATTAATATAAGGCTAACAACGAGTAGCATATCTCTCACTCCCTTTCTATATTTTACCATAAAATAACAAAACCGATTCCCACATTGAGAATCGGTTTTATCTTTATAATCCTAACTTCGCCTTCGCACCATCAGGAATTTTATCTACTTCTATTTCTACTTTATCATGTAAAAACTTCCCTCTTGTAATGACATGCCAGTACGAGCCTTTTTGTAATTTATCTACGCCATCAATTGTTACTTCTTTCTCTTCTCCCTTCTCATCATAAGCTTTAACTGTATATTCAAAACCTTTATTTCCACCTAACTTCTTCGCTCCAACCAAATTTTGAGCTGGGATCCCTACTACCCGTTTATGCTGGATAAATTTATTAAACTTCATAGTGTTTTCAAAACAAAAAGTCTTCCATACAACGAGCATATTCTGGAAGACACAACAGCAGCGACGCCTAATTGATGATATAGAAATTCCAAAGTCAATAAAACAATAGCATGAAGAAGAGCTAGAAAAATATCGAGAAGGTTGACGGGGCATACACCGTGTCAAATTGAATTATTATCAAAGCTTTCAACAGTGATTTATAATCCTTATTTTGCTATACTTTAACAATTACTAAACTTCGCATTTTTTCAAAAAATAAAGTATAATGAACTAATATAAAAAGGTTGTTAACAAAATCGTTAACAACCTTTTTTGTTTTTTCCGAAAAACTTTTCAATTTAAGGGAGCGATCACATGTATTGGAGAAAAAATGATAAACCTGTAGAAGAACCAGAAGCAATTGCTGTATGGGAATGCCAAGAAGAAAACTGCCGTGGGTGGATGCGTAAAAACTTTTCGTTAGAAGAAGAGCCGCAATGTCCTTTATGTAAAGGAGATATGGAAAGCAGCGAACGCTTATTACAAAAGTTATAATAAATTTTCCTCTTCACCCTTTATAAACTCAAACATAGAGGATCCTCTTTCTCCTTATTTGCAATGTGAATCGAAAGAAAATAAACTATACAAAAAGCTTTGCGTATCCTCGCAAAGCTTTTTCAATATCTCAAACTCATTCCAACCATATTTCCTATCCAAATGATTACTGTTCACCTATATGCTCAATAACCAAATTAATATAAAAGGAAATCCAATAAAATTTACAAGTTTCACTTTTAATTCATCCATTTTTTATAGGCTAATACAAATTTTATACTTTAATCTTACAACGAATAAATCCAAATACAGATCCTAATGCCACAAAACATACACTTGGTATCATCATTATTTCGCTACTTCTTGTTTCGCTACTTCTTTTTTCTCTATATCATTCTTTTGTTGTGATTGAATCGTTGCTTTCTTTTTCCCTAATACTTCTTTTTGTTGATCCTGAATCACGGCTTCTGCTCGTTCTAATGATTTTTTTTGCTCCTGCATTGCTGCTTTCTTCTTCTCTAACGCCTCTTTTTGCCAAGCATGAAATTCTGCTTCCTTTTTTTCTAATGCTTGTGCTGATACCTCTCCCTTTGACGTTGTTCCAGTAGATGCGCTAGCTAACGATGAATATCCTATTGATAAAAGTGCCATCGCACAAATTGGTAAAATTTTTTTCTCATTTCATTTTCTCCCTGTATACTTTTTTAAATACCAGCTTGGGGGTATTTATATACTAAACAAGCTATATAAATATAAGATGCAGATACGATATATTTCACTTAAAAATTCAATTAGTGTAATTAATTACACTAATCTCTATGTATAGATGTATTTCCTTAAAAATAGTAGAGGGATTCCTTGATTTCTCCTTAATAATATTCAAAAGTCCCAAACTATAATAAGTTTGAGACCCTTGAATTCTATATTCTATTTTTTCTTTGGGAGGACAATCCCCTTATATAATTGAATAGTGATCAAATAGTAAACAACGTAAATAATTAAAAATATACAAATCGGAAGTCCAATATTCACATATGGATTCACAAAAAATTTAACAAATGTAAATACATTCATTCCTACCAAAACGTGTATAAGACCTAATATAGCTGGAAATAGAAATACAATGCCTAATTCTTTATACATAGATTTTATAAGTAATTCTTTACGTACCCCAATTTTCCGAAGCATCTCATAACGCCCTATATCTTTCGTAGCTCCAGAAAGGATCTTAAACATTAAACAACTTGCCATCATAGCTAAAAAAGCAAGGCCTAAAAAGAATCCCATAAAGGAAGTTCCTTTTGAAAAGGCAAGCATAGATTCATAATCACTATAGTTTGTCGGTAAATATACATCTTCCTTAGGCTTATTAATAGTAGCGGCTATTTTTTCGATTTGACGATCATCCATCTCTTTTAACTCTGTTTTATACCTTAAAATATTATCTACTTTAGCAATAAAAAATGTATGCTCATTCCCTTGAATTGCTTCATAACGTTTTTCATCGACGATATAGACAGGTTTACGATCATATACAGAAATATTCGATCTAAAATCACTATCCATACTCTTATCCCAATTCAGTGGTAACGTAGAACTAGATGGATCAACTTCCTCCCCCTTAAACATCCTATAGCTCGAAGATGGAAGTTGTTCAGTAATATGTGTTGTCTCTTTCTTTCCAAACAACAGTGGAGGATTCTCCAATAATTCTTCTTTTAAATAGTAAACAGCCTCATTATTAACTTTATATTTATATTGTTTTTTATCTACAATTTTCATTTTTTCCATAGCTTTATAATCCTCTGCTTCTGGATCATGAATTGTAATATCATAACCTGACATTCTTTCTGCTGTAAGGATTACGTTTTTCTGTAAAGACATGCCACCAGCCATTGCCCCCACACCCAGTCCAATTAGCATCGTTACCGTGCCTAATATTTTCGCCAAACTACTTACACGAAACTGCAATTGTGCAAATGTAAATGCATTTAATTTCTTCTCATTTAAATAGCGCGTTTTCTTTAACCTGTTAACAATCATAGGTAAGAACGAAATAAATATAAGATATGTCCCGATTGTAATCGTGAATAGTGGAAGCATAATGGCTCCAGCGCCCTTTATTCCTACGAAGAGTACGAAATAATACCCTACACCTAGTCCTAGCAAACTACATAAAAGTAACAATATTGTGGCTGGTCCTTTCATTCGTATGCGCTCCGTTTGCTCCTCTGTACGAATTAAATCTAGTTCTGTTTTAAGTGCTATACGAATCACATTCACAACGGATGTAAGTAGAAATAACACACTAAAGAATATAAATGTTATTTTGAATGCAGGACCATAAAATGCTTGATAACCTTCCGCTGAAATTTCCAATTGTTTCGTTAGAAATTTGCTAACGAAATTAGAAAGAATGGCTCCGAATACACTACCTAGCACTAGTGAAATCATTCCCATAATGAACGTCTCAAAAAATAAAAGTTGACTAATTTTACTCTTTTTCGCCCCTAATACAAGGTACATACCAAGCTCTTTCTGCCGGAGTGAAAGTAGAAAAGAGTTTGCATAAAAAATATAAAAGAATGTAATAAACGCTACCAAAACAGAGCCTATTTGAAATACAAATACAATTGAACCAATAATACTGTTATTCATTGTAAACTCTTTATTTAACGCAAGCGTTTGAAACATATAAAAAATAGAAATTGAGATTACAAGACCTATTAGTAAAACGATGTAATCCTTTATCATTTTTTTCATACTGGAAATAGAAAGTTTTAATAACACACTTTACACCCACGATTCTCTACAGCGTGGTATACTACATTCACCTTTTTACTATCCCCTCTTTGTACAACGTTCTCTTCAAATATTAAAGTTTTCATATTGCCTCCTGTCATGTGGCTAGTGCTACGATCATGCTATTTTCATAGCCACTAACTATCATTTTATCTTTTCCCGACAAACAGCAATATTGATTCCTCTTACATTATCCTTACATTTTTGTAATGTACAATACCTTAAAATCATTATATTAAAATTATTATTTTCATAATCCGATTCATATACCTTTACTTTGTTCTCACGAAGATGACATCAATATTCTCACACTTAAATAATATATTTATAAATATAAATTCGAAGGATATTTTATAGGTTTTCTAGTCTATTTAAAAAGTTATATAAATCATTAACATTAGAAATGGACAAAAAAAGCCCCTCTGTAATACTTAATAACTTTGCACTTATCATCAGTTTACCTCTTCATTATAATTGTCCAAGATAAAGATAAGATAACAACGATATAAAGATATACCCACATGTTATTAAATTTAGTACCGTTTTACCTTTCCTTATCCCTCTCACTCTTTACTTTACATTAATTCTCTTCGTTTCTAATCCACCTCTGATGGACTCTATATAAAACTATTATTTAGGTTGTATTAAAATAACATATTCTAAATCATATAAATTTGCCTTTGGTTTTGCATAAATAGTATAAGTAAGACCATATTGATCTTGTTCTTGTTCTAGTACCTCTGCTACTTCAAGACCTGGTGGTATTTTCTGACTCAATTCAGAGGTAATAATGCTATCACCTATTTTTATTTCTTTCACTTTATCTGATGGGATATTATCAATTCGAAGGGCCTGTTTTTTCTTATCATACCCTGTAACAAATCCTAAAATGGATGAATTATTTTGAAGGGTGATTGCTAAACGATTCGTTCGTTCATCACTCGTAATTAATTTCACAACAGATGTATATTGATCTACACTATCTACCTTTCCAATAAAACCGTTCACTGTAATAGCAGCCATACCAACCTTTACACCATGTTGTGCCCCTCTCTCAAGAGAGATTTTTCCATACCAATCTTCTGCTTCACGCCTTACTACTGTAGCTTGAATTAGATTGTATTTTCCTTGTTCCTTTAATTCTTTCGTTTTATTGATAAGTTTAGTAAGATTTTCTTTCTCCTCACTTAACATTTGCACTTTACCCTTTAATGATTCTTGATGTTCAATTTTCCCTTTCAATGCTTGATTCTCTTTATATACTTTATAAATGTCTTCTATATTATGAACAATATTTTGGACATGCTTATTATTTGTACATACATACACCGCCAATAAAGCCAAAAGAATAATTGAAAGAAATAATAATATTTTCTTCTTAGAAACCTGCATAATTATCCTGCTACTCCTTATCAATTTTTATCCACACACTATAGGATACTAGTGATTGTATACAGAATAAATGCAGTTTAGATAAAGTTCAGATAAACTTTATTTTCTTTATAAAAAATTTAGAAATTATCATATACTGCCATTGCATTCAAATTTTGATCGTTCAACTTATCATTTCTATAACTAAATATGTTTTATTGTTACTTTTTCTTTCACTTTAGCTGGTATTTCATCACCTTGCACTTCTTCCCATTCCATACCATAACTTCCTTTAGATCTAATCTTTAAATATGCTCCTATTCTTAAATGTTTTGAAGCAGTCATCGCAATCTTTTGCTCTTGACCAGATTCATTATATCCTTTGAATTTATATTCCCATCTAGCAAAACCTTTGTTTTCGGCTCCATATTTACCATCATTATCAACAACAGCATAATAAATACCTTCTTTAATAAATGGATTGAGTTGATCTACAATAGATCCACCCTTCACTATAAGTAATGTAACTCCAACTATAATCAATGCGATAAACGCGCTTATTTTTTTCATGAAACTTTCTATTCTCCTCTTCTCAGATACTTCCACTTAAAAGACTTCCTCTAAATCAATTGTGGCACTATTACTTATTAAAATGTAACCAAATTTCCTAATGCTCTTCTAATTAAATTGGCAATAATATAATAAATTGAATAACCCCATTTTCATGTTTTGCTCGAATTTCTCCTTTGTGCAATTCAACAATGCTTTTTGCAATTGCAAGCCCCAAACCTGAACCTTCTACAGCTCTACTTCTCGATTGATCTTTTTTATAAAAACGCTCAAACAAATTCTCTAATTCTTTTTTTGTAAATTCTTCACTATGATTAGCTATAGAAATTTTGATATGCTGCTCTTCTCTTTGAAGTAAAACCCGAATTTCTGCTTTATCTATACTGTATTTAATTGCATTTATTAAAAGATTTTCAAACACACGCACCATTTTTTCTGAGTCCACCACAGCATATATACGATCTTCCTGAAATTCTTTTACAAAAAAAAGATTATGCTCCTCCGCTTGTGGTACTAGCTCTTCTATTAATTGATCAAGTAGTTCATTTATACACACTTCTTGCGAATCTAACGCCATATTTTCATCTGTTAGTTTTGTATACTCAAACAAATCTTCTATTAACATCTTCAACTGCTCTGATTTTGAAAAGGCAATTTTTATATACTCATCATGCTGTTCTTTATTTTCATATTTCGCATCACCTAGTAAACGTAAATACCCCATAATAGAAGTAAGTGGTGTTCTTAAATCATGTGATACATTTGTAATCAATTCACTTTTTTGCTTCTCTATTTGTTTTTCCTTTTCTATATTAGCCAAGAGCTTTTCTGCCATTTGATTAATATTAGAAGTTAATAAACCTATTTCGTCTTGACCTGCCTGTTTGATTTTATATTGTAAATTACCTTTCGAAAATTCCCTTACTCCTTCTGCCATCGCTTCAATCTGATTCATTTTCCTTTTCGTTATATAAAAGAAAGATAGTATAAAAGTGATAAAACCTAGTAAAGATGGAAATGGACTGCTATCATTCACTATATACTTCACATTTCCTTGTGGTATACCACTTGCAATAATATACATATTTTTCGTATTAACATTAACCGGATAAAAAGTTGTAAACTCCTTACGCTTTTGTTCAGTTCCATCTTGAATTAAATTTTGCGCCTCTACATATCGTACTTGATCCATTTTAAAATCCATCACATTACGCATCGTCTCATGAAGATTGATTTGTTCTTCCGGCGCTCCCTTTGTTTTATAAACGACTTTCCCATCCTCGTCTATTATTAAAATCTTTAGTTGATTTTGTTCATTCAATTGATCAAGCAGTTCTTGTATATTAATTTCCTTACCTTCCTCGGTCATACTTTCAACAAGCCTTTGTGTCTGTCCATCAATGGCTTCCATACCTGATGCATAATCAATGATAGAAATTTTATTCGCATCCTCAAAAAAAGAAGATGAAGACCATCCTACTAATACACCGAGTAACGTACAAAAAGTAAATGTAGCCATTAGCTGTATCCGTATGCTCTTTTCCAAATAACTCACTATTTTACCTGTCATTTTTTTTAAAACTTGATTCATCCATATTATCGGTTCAAATATCTTTCTCAATCTTGTAGCCAACTCCCCATACTGTTTTAATGTACCGAGGCTTCCTTGGAATCGCCTCTATCTTTTCACGTATTTTCCGAATATGTACCATCACAGTATTATCAGATTGGAAAGCTTGCTCTTTCCATACTCTTTCATAAATTTGTGCTGCATTTAATACCATTCCTTGATTTCGTACAAGCAATTCTAATACCTCAAACTCTCTCGGTGTCAATTTCACCTCTTCATTTGCAATAATGACCTGCCGTGTTACTATATTAACTTTCATATCTCCAATCTCTATTTCATTTTCATCTTGTACACTTGTCCCACTCATTTTCATATATCTCCGAAGTTGTGATTTAATACGAGCAATGAGTTCCAGTGGATTAAATGGTTTAGCTACGTAATCATCTGCCCCAGTTGTTAATCCTAAAATCTTATCCATATCTTGCGTTTTTGCCGACAGCATAATAATAGGCATTTCCGCTATTTCTCTCACTTTCATACACATATGAATACCATCTATTTTCGGCATCATAATATCAAGGACGATTAGATGCACGTCTCTTTTCTTTACTATTTCTAAACCTTCTTCACCATCTCCAGCTTGTAATACTTCATAACCTTCATTCTTTAAATAGATAGTGATAAGTTTTCTAATTTCCTTCTCATCGTCCACGATAAGTATCGTTCCTTTACTCACAAAATCTCCTCCAGCATCATTTACCAAACTATGAATGTTGCTTTATTTCACTCACTACGGCATTCTTCTTATGCATATACATATAAGAAATACTACAAACTACAATAACAATGCCACCAAAATATATACCGTACTCGGTCGCAAGTGTTACTATTACTTCTATATGCTTTCCAAATATAGAACCTAGTAAGAAATAAACTAACGTCCATACAAATCCTGTTACATATGAATAAATCGCATACGTTTTAAAAGACATGTTATTCATTCCTACTAAATACGGTACGATATGCCTCACAACAGGTATAAAATAACTTATAACTAATGTATAATGACCATATTTTGCTATCATCTCTTGCGATTTTAAAAGATACTTCGTCTTTTTCTTTTTCATCAATTTATTAAGTATTTTTATGCCAAAAATTTTCCCGAGTATATACCCTAAAGAAAGGCCGGATACAACGCCTAAATACGTTAGTAAAAAGGCGGGAATCAAATCCAATATACCCATCGATGATACTAATCCACCGCTCATTACAATCATTTCATCTGGAATCGGCATACCGATAATACCTAACCATAAACAGAAAAATAAAGCCCAATAACCATACTGCTCAATGTATGACATTAATTCATTTAGCTCCATTATGCATATGCTCTCCTTAGCTCTTTTTTACAGCTAAAGACGTAAGCTGGCGGGAAATTGAACCACACTTTTTCTAGTGTAATTTCAGGGAAGAAATGCTGTATAAATCCTTTTTTCACAAGTGAATATTGAAATGTAATAAATTCTCCATTCTCATGTATCGTTTCCATTACGCTGTTTAAAATGCGCTTTGAAACCTCTTCTGGTAAAGAAGTGAAAGGCAATCCTGATAAGATGTAATCAATACATTCTATATTCAATTGTTCCCTATACTTCTTTATATTTTCCGCTGAGCCATGTATAACAATCACATTCTGCTCATCTTTAAATTTTCTCTTTAACTCTTTGAAAAATACTTCATTAATTTCAATAAGAAGAAATAATGTCTCCTTCTTCTTTCTCTTCATAATTTCTTTCGTAAAAGCTCCTGTACCCGGCCCTAGCTCTACAATGCATTTCGCTCTATTAAAATCAATTACATCTACCATCTTCTTTGCTAATATTTTTGAACTTGGCGCAATTGCACCAGTATGTTTCGGATGTTTAATAAATTCATGTAAGAATGTTATGAGTTGCATGTAACCTTCTCCCCATTCGTTCAATAGTTTTTAACTTGTTTCTAAGTATAACTATCGTTTCTTAATAAAAATTGAGGAAGTTTCTTAAGATTTTATGAAGAATAAAAAAACAGCTATCCCTATTACGATAGCTGTCCCTTTATTACTTCGCACTCACGATTTTATAATAAGAACGAACTGTGATGAAGTAATATCCAATATAAATAACACTATATACTCCAATACTAATTAAAAGCGGAATCATAATTTCAAATGGCAGTATGTTCCCTAAACCTTTTAATGCAAACAAGCTGTGCAGAATTCCGATTACTAGTGGAATTGCAAAGATAAAGCTCACTTGTTTTGCAATAGCTTTTTTCATTTCTTGTTTCGTTACCCCGACTTTATGAAGGACAATGTAACGATCACGGTCAGCACTTGCTTCTGTAAGCTGCTTAAAGTAAATGATTGAGCCTGTCGCTAATAGGAAGACTAAACCTAAGAATAGTCCGATGAACATCATTAGTCCAGTTGCTTCCAGTCCCATATGGAAACCAGTATAGAAGTCTCTAAATGGTGGTGCCATTTCTGATACACCAGTTGGCATCACTTTTGCTAATTTTTCCGTTAACACTTTACTGTTTCTTTCATCTTTTACATCAATATTTTTTACAATACGTGTTCCAAATGCTTGTTTCGCTTGTTCATACATTTCATCTGAAACGACAACAACTAGTTCACCTAAGTTTGTAATTGCATTATTATTTGCACCTTGGATCTTCAACGTCTTCGTTTCATTTTCAATTTGGAATACCGCTTTATTTCCTTTATATTCGGGGCTAAACTCATACCCTTCCATATAAGAACTATCATATATAAATGCTTCGCCAGTAGCTACATTCACTGTTTCCGCATCAATTTTTTTAGCAAGCTTGTTAAATTCAGATTGAGACATAAATTGATATTTCTCTGAAATCGTGTAATTCATATTAAGAATGAAATCAACTTTATCTCCTTCAAACTTCCCTTTTACAGGAACTGTCTCAATTTCAACTTGATCTTTGATCGGATGATCTTTCTTCTCTTCTGCAAAAATCGCATTTACTTTCTTATCAAGCTCTGCATCTTTTTTCTCGTAAGAATAACTGTATGGCATAGCTGCTTTTGATTGTGTAAATGTGTTGTAATACATCGTAACTGACGTACCAACCGCTGTTAATGTTACCGCACTTAAAATAGAAATCGTCGCAAGTGACTTTGCATTTCCTTTAATACGATATAGTAACTGTGACGTCGTTACCATATTCATACCGTTATAAAACGATGATTTATTATTTCTTGCACGTTTCAATACGAATACTGTAAAGAACATAAATAGTAAATACGTACCTAATACTGTCGCAAGTAATATATAAAGTGCGACTGCCATAAAGTTTGCATACATAACTGCTTTCATAAACATTAACGCTAAGAAATAACCTGAGCCGATTAAGAAAACTGAAATTAACGCCATAATGACAGATCCTTTTGGCATTGCTTCTCCTTCACGTTCTGCGCGGAAAAGTTCAATTAACTTAAAGCGATAAATTAAACGATATCCTTGGAGTGATGTATATAAAATAATCACAAAGAAAATAATTGCTGTATCAATAATTGCTGCCATTGGTACTTCAAAATGAACGTTTAAATTTAATCCCATCATATTTACTAATAACTCAAGGAATAATTTCGAAAGGACACTACCGATCGCAATCCCAATTACTAATGACATTAATCCCATTAACATATTTTCATAAAAGAGCATTTTACCAATTTGTCTTTTTCGAATACCTAATAACGAATATAAGCCAACTTCTTTTTTACGTTTACGTGTAAAGAATCCGTTCGAATATATAATAAACACTGCTACGAAAATGATAAGCATCACACTGGAAACTTGAAATGCACCACTAATCTTTTTAGAAGCTTCTGCTGCTTTTTCCATTTGTGAATTATATTGCAGTGCTTTAAATGTAAAATAAATAACAATACTAAAAATCATAGATGCGAAATATACAAAGTAGTCTTTAAAGTTCCGCTGTATGTTGCGGAGGGCAATGCTAGATAAGGTCATCAGCCATACCTCCAGAAATAGAAGACATTACGTCCACGACTTTTTGGAAGAACTGTTTACGCGTTGATTCACCGCGGTGCAATTCTTTATATAGTTCACCATCTTTAATGAAAATAACTCGTTTACAATAACTTGCTGCAAATGCATCATGCGTTACCATTAAAATTGTTGAGTTATCATATTCATTTAATGACTTCATACTTTCAAGTAAATCTGTTGCAGATTTAGAATCAAGCGCTCCAGTTGGCTCGTCTCCGAAAATCATACTTGGATTCGTAACAATTGCACGTGATGCTGCGCAGCGCTGCTTCTGTCCACCCGACACTTGATATGGGAACTGACTTAAAATATGATCAATACCGAATTTCTTTGAGATTTCAAGAACGCGGCGATCAATCTCACTCGCTTTCACCTTTGATAACGCAAGTGGTAAAGCGATATTCTCTTTCACTGTTAACGTATCTAATAAATTATAATCTTGGAAAATGAAACCTAAATGATCGCGGCGGAATAACGCTAACTTATCATCATTCATCTTCACAATATCTTTTCCATCAATTAAAATTTCACCGTTCGTCGCATTATCAATTGTAGAAAGAACATTTAGTAAAGTCGTCTTACCAGAACCAGAAGGTCCCATAATTCCAACGAATTCACCTTCTTTTACTTGTAAGTTAATACCTTTTAACGCTGCAAATTTATTACCACCCGTGTCATACACTTTTTCGATATTTTTTGCTTCTAACACTGTTTTCATCTCGACATCCCTCATTTCTTCTATTCTCTATTTTCAACTATATACACTCTCTACTCTTGCCACTATCGATGTTTCTTACACAAACATGACAGTTATGTAAGGCACATAAGTAAAGACATCAAAAAGTTAACATAATGAATTAAAGTACTTTGCTACTATAACATTGGGATATCATACCATCCATTCATTCTCCTTACAGGAACATTACAATTTTGTAAGGTAAAAAATGCACCTACAAAGTTGTGCACGAAATGTCGGATGGGGTTATTTCGTTCCTGTTATTCTATGTACAGAGGAGGTCATAATATGGATTCACTTAAAAATATGAATAATGCAATGCACTATATTGAAGGTAACCTTACGAATGAAATTGATTTTAAAGAAGTTGCGAGGCTAGCTCTCTGTTCTGAGTATCACTTTAAAAGAATGTTTTCGTTTTTAGCAGGCATATCACTATCTGATTATATTCGCTGTAGACGTCTTACTCTCGCTGCCTTTGAACTAAAAAACAGCAATGTAAAAGTCATTGATGTCGCTATAAAATATGGCTACAACTCACCAGATTCATTCGCTCGTGCATTTCAAAACTTGCACGGTATAACACCTTCAGAGGCCCGAAATAGTAGCCATTCTTTGAAGGCTTATTCACCAATGACCTTCCAGTTATCCATTCAAGGAGGAAATGAAATGAATTATCGAATTGAAGAAAAAGAGCCATTTCGAATTATAGGTATTACAAAACGAGTATCAATCGTTTTCAATGGTGTAAATGAAGAAATCGCTTCTATGTGGAAAAGTTTAAACCCAGACTCCATTCAAACATTAAAGTCCCTTTCAAACATTGAACCTACTGGAATTATTAGTGCCTCTACTAATTTTTCTGAAGGGAGAATGGAGGAAAAAGGAGAACTTGATCACTATATTGGAGTAGCCACAACGAAAGATTGTCCAGAGCAATTCGCGCAACTTGAAGTCGCAGCTTCAACATGGGCTATATTTGAAGCTGTCGGTCCATTTCCTGATGCATTACAAAATGTGTGGGGACGTATTTATTCTGAATGGTTCCCTTCTTCGAACTATGAACTAGCAGAAGGACCAGAGATATTGTGGAATGAAAGTAAAGACGTATCCTCTCCGAATTTCAGAAGTGAAATATGGGTACCTGTTTTAAAAAAGTAATATAAGAATCTAACCTTTCCAAAATAAAGAAGCTACTCTTCCTTTTTAAAGGAAAAGCAGCTCCTTTATTTTATACTTCTTCTCGACTCGTTCTTATACAAGAAAATAGTAATAATCGTAAGCACTATAATAACTGCAAAAGTAAATACTCTGTAGTTCGAGATAGTAGCAGTACCAATTAACAAGGCAGGTATAACCGCCACAATTAAGCCGCCAAACATACCAACAAACGATCCTATACTTTGTTTTACTACTTGAGTTTCTGATATCCAATCATAATAACCAAATCGATTATTAATGAAAATCCCCCATACTGCTGAAAATAATGAATATATTATCGGTGTTATGACGATGAAAAGAGAACTCCAAACATCTAGCTTTAACCCGATTATTAGTAATACAGCACTAATAAGTGATGCAGGTATACTCAATGAAAGATTCATAAGAATTTTACTATCATAAATCACCTTTGGCGCTATAGGCAATGATTTAATAATCCATACATTTTTTCCTTCTAAAGACAATGACACACATGTTGTACATGTCATCGAAATCGCTGCTGCAATAGCAAATGGGGCAATTTTTTGCAACAGGGGCTCAATTCCAGGATACGCTATTAATTGGCTTGGTCCTACTACAACTATAGCTAGCGAGAAAGCTAGCGCCATCACGACTCCCATTCCACTATTTATAACATACACTGTAGAAGAGAAGAAACGTGTCAGCTCTTTTTTATACAATGCGACCAATACACTCTCTTTTTTCATGCTATTAATCTCATAATTTGAAAGCATATGATAAGTGGTGATCCCTGTGTTTATTTGCTTATATTTTAACGAAAGTATTTTTATAAAAAGATAATACCAAATCACTGATATCCCCACAAATAAGATGAAAGCTACCATATCAGCATTAACAATTGCTTTTTGAAACATGTTAGCTAATGGATACACTTTAGTTAATTGCTCCGAAACAATTGCACCAATTCCGTTCATATCATTAAGGCTATATTGAGCATTTCCGTTTTTTAGCATAAAGGAACCGAATGTAATAATTACTATAAAACTTAAAATCGTAGTTATTTTATTCGTATTTTTAAATTTAGAAGCGATTGCCGTAATCGAAGCTCCAAAGATTGCTGCGATTGTTGTTGGGATTAAAGATGCGATAAACATACTGATGAACCACATAAAGTAAAAAGAAACTGATGGATTTTCATGTATACAATACACAACTCCCATTGGTAGCATGATTATGATTGAAAAGATTGTATTCAGCAGGTATAAATACAAAAATCTACTTGCAATAACAGTACTTACGCGAATCGGCAATGACATTAAAAAGTCGTAATCCTTAAAAGCAAAAATTTCTCCATTTGCCTTAAATATAGTGAAAAACAACGTTAATACACTGCTAATAACTAGTGCATAGACGGGAATAATTTCACTCATTCCTAGTTTTACCAACCCATATGCCGAAGCTCCGCAATATAACATTAACATGACACCAACTAGAGCAATAGATGCTGTCAGCAAAATCTTATTCTGCTTCTTTTTCTTATCTTTTTCGTATTTAAAGGTGTTTAAACCGAGCTGCGTTATCAACCGAATTTTCAAAAGACCTAAACTATTAGTATTCATTAGCAAGCTCCTTCATAAAGAGCTCTTCCAATGAGCCTTCCTTAATTAAAGAATTTACTTCTCCTGAAAGTGCTAATTTCCCTCTATTAATCATCGCTACTTTATTACATAACTTCTCAGCTACATCTAAAACGTGCGTAGAAAAGAAAATCGCACTTCCTTTTTCACAAAGCTCTTTCATAATACCTTTCAATACTACGGCTGCCTTTGGATCAAGACCAACGAAAGGTTCATCTAAAACTAATAATTTTGGTTTATGTAAAACCGCCGATATAATCGCTACTTTTTGTTTCATACCGTGTGAATAAGAAGATATTAAGTCCCCTAAGTACGGTGTAATCTCAAAAGCATCCCCATACTTCTGTATCTGTTCTTCCCGATCCCTCGCAGGCACTTTAAACACATCCGCAACAAAGTTCAAATATTGAATTCCTGTTAATTGCTCATATAAATCTGGATTATCAGGAATATACGCCATTACTCTCTTACATGCAATCGGATCCTTTTTTACTGAATGTCCATCAATAAAAATTTCACCCTCTTCAAAATCTATAACTCCTACTAACGACTTAATTGTTGTACTTTTCCCCGCACCGTTATGTCCAATAAATCCAAAGATATCCCCTGCTTTAACAGCAATATTCAAATGATCAACTGCTTTCTTACCGTCTTTATATGTCTTGCTAAAATTTATAATTTCTAACATGTAAATCCCCCCAAATCACCTTTTCGATTGAATTTTCAGACCTTAAAACGAAAAATTTACTCAGTGAGCTTTTCATTATTCCCACTGAGTATTAAAATCCCTTAACACATAGAAACTATAAATATAAAATTTGACTAATATAACTCACATTTGTATTTCTTTTTTATACAAAACGTAAGAATATAAATTCGTTATAATGACAGCAACTACTATAATCCCAAGCATTATATAAGTTCTCCAATCAGCCGGAGCGAAAACACTTATAATCATAATAACTCCTAACGCCACAAATACTTTTCCGCTAAACCGATGTGTTTTCCGCCATACTTCTTCATTACTTAACGTCCATGGATTACGCATCCCGACAAAAAAGTTTGGCTTACACTGTGGTAAATAATTACCCATTACTAAAAATAAAACACCAACTAATAATTCAGGCACCCGATTAATGAATAAGTTATATCCTAATCCACTTGTAATAATATCTATATTTCCTACAAATAGTAGCAATAGTACCCCATTATTCATCATCATAAAGGCTTTAGAAAATTTCTCGTAATTTGCTTTCCTTGGATCAATCTTTGGTATCACATTTAGAAATATATATAATGCAATCATAATTCCGACCATAGAAACCATTCCATAAAATTTAGACGAATAGCCATCTACCTTACCGCCGCTCCAATGTGTCGCAATTGTATCCGGCAAATGCGGCCAAGCAAACGCCCAAGCTAAACAAGTTATAACGATTAATAAGATTGCAAAAAGATGTTTTTTCATTTCCCCTCTTCCCCCTTATTCGTAAATGTAAACACCCAAGTCAACAAATCTTGAAAGACCGTTGTGTTTAAAGAGTACACAACGAATTGCCCTTTCTTTTCATCTTGAATAAGTTCAGCATTTTTAAGTGCGTTTAAGTGGTGTGAAATACTTGGTTTTGTCATATTGAAATGTTCAGCGATCTCACCAGCGGTTAGATCGCCTTCTTTTAATAAATCTAAAATTTTTCGCCTTGTTGGATCTGCTAATGCTTTGAATGCTTGATTCAATGTCTTTCTTCCCCTCATTAATTAGACATTTAGATATTTATCTAAATGTTAAAATGATTTTAGTTAATTGTCAATCATCTATACGCCCCTTTTTATTTTGTACCCTACGCCAATTACTCTATATTGAATAAAATCTAAAGATTACGCAGGTTAAAAAGGAAAGCAGCTCTTCTGTTTCTTTTCTTAATAATACTTTTTCTGGAACTTCTACAACTGTCTCATCACTTAGTTGTTGTTTTTCAAATAAGTGCAGCCTCTTCCATATGTGTTTTCTCCATTGACTAATCTGTTTGTAAACAATTCCATTCAACCAAAATAGAAACGGTCTAGATTGATCATATGTTGAAATAGATTTCCAAAGTTGAAAGTAGATTTCATTTACGATTTCATTTGTATCATGCCGATTTTTAACTATAGCAAAGACGGTTTCATAGACTCTCTGACTCGTTAAGTTAAATATAAATTCAAAAGCCTCCTCGTCACCTTTTAGTAAACGCTCTATCCAAATATGTATATCTTCATTACTTGCCAAGTAGTGCCCCCTCCTTAACGATGTTCTCACTATATATTGGACGGTAAGCAAAATAAAGTTCCAAATTTCATAAAAAATATAATACTTTTTATTCATTCATATATTTAAAAGGAAAATATATTGAATTATTCCTATAATACTTTTTACTTTTCTAACTTTTAACCTATACTGTTTACTAGCTTATCTTTCAACATAATGAAAAGACTTGAAACACATGATACACTATAGCTACAATTGTTTTTTTTGAGGAGGAATATACATATGTATAAAATTTTAATCGTTGAAGACGATCCAAATATTTCATCATTACTGCAATCTCACATTCAGAAGTACGGTTATGAGGCTGTTGTAGCGGAGAATTTCGATGATATTATGGAATCGTTTAACGCTGTGAAACCACATCTTGTTTTACTTGATGTAAACTTACCGAAATTCGATGGTTTCTACTGGTGCCGTCAAATTCGTCATGAATCTACTTGTCCAATTATTTTCATTTCAGCGCGTGCTGGTGAGATGGAACAAATTATGGCGATTGAAAGCGGTGCGGATGATTACATTACAAAGCCGTTCCACTACGACGTTGTAATGGCGAAAATCAAAGGACAATTACGCCGTATTTACGGTGATTATGCACCAAATATTTCTGAACGTATCGTTGAAGTAGAAGGGTTAAAACTATTTCCAGAACGTCCAGAAATTCATTTTGGATCTGAACAAGTTCTTTTAACGAAGAAAGAAGCTATTTTAGCAGAAATGTTATTATCAAAATTCCCTCGTACAGCGAGCCGTGAAGATTTATTAGCTGCGCTTTGGGATGATGAAAGTTTCGTTGAGGAAAATACATTGAACGTAAACATTACGCGTCTTCGTAAAAAGTTTAATGAGCTTGGTATTGAGAACTCTATTGAAACAGTACGTGGACTTGGATATCGCTTTAACGCAACTTGGAGTGAATAAGCATGAAGCTATTTTTACGTGATCATTTTGCATTTTTCCTACTGTACGTATTAAACTTCGGTATCATCTTCGTTCTTTATGATGCAGTAGATGGATTTCAAAACAATAAATTTTACTTCGTTGTTTTAAGTTTATACTTATTTATTTGTTTCCTCGCTTATCGTTACGTTCGCAATCGTAGAATGTACCATAGATTAAGTGAGCAACCAGAAAAAATGGAAGATGCGTTTATTGAAAGAGCGACTGCTCCGATGCCTCACGGTGTCAATGAACTCGTGCGTACGCAGTACCGCCTCTTCCAAAAAGAACTACAATCGTATGAAGTAAAACAACAAGAACATCAATTATTTATTAACCATTGGGTACATCAAATGAAGACACCTGTTTCTGTTATGCAGCTTATGGTGCTAGAAATGGAAGACGAGCATTTAATTCCAAAGTTTAAAAAAGAATTAGAGCGTCTAAACCAAGGGCTTGATATGGCTTTATACATGGCTAGGTTAAATAACTTCCATGAAGATTTCCATGTCGAGACGATTTCATTAAAAGATACGGTAACAAAAAATATTAACGGATTAAAAGAACTATTCATTCGTAATGGTGTCTTCCCTGTTTTAGAAGTCCATTCTGATTTAAAAGTTGCTTCTGATGCAAAATGGCTAAAATTTATCATCTATCAATTAATGACAAATGCTGTTCGTTACTCTGGTGAACGCGGAAAGAAAGTTTTCTTATCTGCTTATCGAAACGGAAAAGATATTATTTTAGAAGTTCGTGATGAAGGTGTTGGTATTCCGCAAGAAGATATTCGAAGAGTATTTGAACCGTTTTACACTGGGAAAAACGGTCGCGCATTCGGAGAATCTACTGGTATGGGACTTTATATTGTAAGTAAAATTTGTGATTATTTAGGTCACTCTGTCAAACTAGATTCTGAAGTTGGTAAAGGAACGACGATTAAAATCATCTTCCACAACGCTGCAAATAATCAAGCAGAACATACGGAGAAGGTGACCGAAGCATGATCGTAACATATGCAAGCAAAATGTATGAGAACTCAATCTCATACATTTTTTGCAATACAACTACTTCTATATCTTCTAGCCGGAGGTATAATCTATGACATTTTGGCAATTTGCATTTAAAAATGTAACGCGTAATTCAAGAGCTTATTTTGCTTACTTTGTAAGTAGTTCCTTTTCCATTGCTGTGTTCTTTTCATTTGCTGTTTATTTGTTTCATCCGAAATTACAAAATTTTAGCATGACCTCTGAAATTTCAGGATTAATGATATTTTCAGAAGTAGTAATTGTATTTTTCTCTTTCTTCTTTTTACTATATTCCATTGGTACTTTTTTAAAAGTTAGAAAAAAACAATTTGGTGTTTTGACCATTTTAGGGATATCGAGAAAACAATTACATCGTCTTGTTTTTATGGAGAATATGTTAATCGGGATTTTATCTATCTTTTTCGGCATGCAGTTTGGAGTTGTTTTTTCTCAATTTTTCTTATTAGTAACATCCAAACTTACGCATGTTCCAGGAATATATTTATACGGTCCTACTAACGCGTTTATTTTAACAACCATTGTTTTCCTTAGTCTTTTTATCATTGTATCTGCATTCACACCAATGCTTATTCGTACAAAAAAAGCGGTACACCTTTTAAAAACAAATGGTGGAAAACAAAAAGAAAGAAAACCCTCCATACTTGTTTCATTATTTGGTGCGATTTGTTTATTTGGTGGTTATGCGTTAGCTGGAAATCCTAAATATTTCGTATCAGTAAGCCCGCAAATCGGTGTTATATATATGGTTTCAAGTATTTTCGTTATCCCAATGCTTGTTACAATCGGAACATATTTCTTCTTTTCACAAATTAGTTTCTTACTGATTTATATTTTAAAGAAAAGAAGGAAGTTTTATATGAAACGGATTAATATGCTTTGGATTTCGGATTTAGCGAGCCGTATTCGAACGAATATTAATATGCTTTTTATTGTAGCGATGCTATCTACGATCGCTTTCACAATGATTACGTTTCTATATGGATTCGGGAAATTTATTAAGCTAGAAGTTAATAGAACTTCTCCTTTTCCAATTTCTTATTTTTCTTATGATGCGAACCCTTTTGTTACAGAGCATTTAAATTGGCTTGAGCAACAATTACAAAAAGAGCATTTCCCTTATCAAAAAATAGAAGCTGATATATATGAAACACCACTAAAAGAAGATAAAGATATAGCCATTTATAATGACGTATACGCAATTAAGCAAAGTGACTATAACAAACTTGCAGATTCTTTACGAATGAAACAACTATTTATGGATGATAACGAAGCATATGTGCTAACAGGGACATCTTATATCACCATATTCAACGAATTTGAGCAAAGCTACAAAAGAGATTACATTACACTCTCTAGTACAAATACGAAATTACGAGTGAAAGGCTATGAGCATGTAAACGCAATCCCATCTGACTTTTCATATCAAACGATAGTGTTGCCTGATATTATCGTAAATAACTTACCTAACACCGTAAAACATATATCAGCATACAATTACAAAATTCAAAACTGGGAACAGACATATGAAATTGCTGATAATTTTATAGAAAAGGTGCAAAAAGATCGAAATAAATCCCAGTATGAAGGACCTCTTATTCGATCCTTTGAATCAGCAGGATCGTTATACAAAATAACATCTGGTAGTGCCGCATTCTTCTTAATCGGGACATTTTTAGGAGTTATCTTCTTCATTGGAGCTGGTAGCGTTCTTTACTTTAGAATGTATACGGATTTGACGAACGAACAAGAGAAATATATAACGATTTCTAAAATCGGTGTAACAGATACAGAGATGAAACGATCTGCAACCATTCAACTTAGTATTTTATTTTTCATTCCGTACATTATGGCATCCATTCATACAATGTTCGCAACAAAAATGCTACAAGATGTAATTGGTTTATCTCTGTTCAAAGAAGTTTCAGCCGTTCTTATTATTTTTGGATTCGTTGAAATCGTATTTTTCTTATTTATTCGTTCACTTTATATGCAAAAATTATCACAGTACACGAGTGGACAAAATATTTAAAACAAACTTGATGAAAAGAGTATTTCTTATGCTCTTCTCATCTTCACCCCATTAGGAGGCTAGGTGAATGACATTTTGGCAGTTTGCATTTAAAAACGTGACGCGGAACGCCAGAGCTTATTTCGCCTATTTTGTAAGCAGTGCGTTCTCCATCGCAATCTTTTTCTCATTTGCAGTTTATTTATTTCATCCTAAATTGCATATGACAGACGTGAATTATTCTCTGAACATATTAATGACAATTTCAGAAGTTGTCATTGTGTTCTTTTCATTTTTCTTTTTACTGTATTCAATCGGTACGTTTTTAAAAGTACGAAAAAAACAGTTCGGGATTTTAACAGTACTTGGCATATCTCAAAAACAATTAAAACGACTCATATTTATAGAAAATATGTTAATTGGTGCTCTTTCTATATTTTTTGGCATTCAACTTGGAGTCGTCTTTTCACAGTTCTTTTTATTAGTTACCGCCAAAATTACACACGTACCTGGTTTATATTTATATCCGCCTACAAGTGCTATCGTTTTAACTATCATCATCTTTCTTGGGCTCTTCATTCTCGTATCATCTTTTACACCCATGCTCATTCGTACGAGAAAAGCCGTACGTCTTTTAAAAGAAGGAACAAAACAAAAAGAAAGAAAAGCATCCGTTCTCATCTCTCTATTTGGTGCGATGTGTTTAATATGTGGATATGCGTTAGCCGCAAATCCGCTGTATTTTATGTCGCTAGGTGACATCATTGGGCTTTTATATGCCATCTCTAGTATATTTGTCATCCCATCGCTTATTGCAGCTGGAACATACTTTTTCTTTTCACAAATTAGTTTTTTACTTATTCGTATTTTAAAAATGCGAAGAACGTTTTATATGAAACGAATTAATATGCTTTGGATTTCTGATTTAGCATCACGCATTCGTACGAATATTAATATGCTCTTTATTGTGGCGATGCTATCGACGCTCGCTTTTACAATGATTACATTCTTATATGGATTCGGGAAATTTACAAAGTTTGATGCGATTAGACAAAACCCTTTCCCGTTTACTTATTTATCACATACTGAAAATACATTAGCTGATGAACATTTAAACTGGTTAGAGCAGAAATTTAATGAAGAGCACTTTACTTATACAAAATTTAAAACAGATATATATGAAGTATCTTCAGCTGAAGATAACACACAGCTCTATTACGCAATTAAACAAAGTGACTATAATGTACTTGCTAAGGCGTTAAATTGGGAAAAACTCACGGTGAATAAGAATGAATCTTATATCCTTATGAAAGACTTAGATGATCAAGTTATTGGAACACTTCACAATAAAGACAAGAAAAATACTCTTACACTTACTCAAAACAATTTACAACTACAAGTGAAAGAATATAAAAGTTATAACCCATTCCCAAACAGCTTAATATACCAAGTACTCATACTATCTGATGAAAATGTAGAAGCCTTATCCACCGTTTCCAAACAAATGAGTGTATATAACTTCAAGGTTACAGATTGGGAGAAAGCACATAATATCGGTTCAGCGTTTATAACAAAAATCGATAACGACAATGCAGCGATTCAAGCAGAGCATCCACCGTTCCATGCAAGTGAAGCGAGCGATTCTCTATATAAAACAAAACTAAATGTCGCTTCGTTCTTCTTAATTGGTACTTTCCTAGGGGTTATTTTCTTTATCGGTGCTGGCAGTGTTCTTTACTTCCGAATGTATACAGATTTAACAAATGAGCAAGAAAAATATATAACGATTACGAAAATTGGCTTAACTGAGACTGAAATGAAACGTTCAGCGACAATTCAGCTTGCGATTCTTTTCTTCGTGCCTTACATTATGTCATCGATCCATACGATGTTTGCGACAAAGATGCTACAAGAAATATTACATCTCTCGTTTTTCGCTGAGATTACAGTCGTACTTATGATTTTTGGAACGGTTGAAATTCTATTTTTCCTTTTAATTCGTTCCTTCTATATGCAAAAATTATCACAACACATTAAGTTTTAGAGAATAGAAAGGTGATTATTATGGAAGAAGTATTACACATAAAAAACGTCTCAAAAGTGTATGAGGGAAAAGTACCTCATACCGCTTTAAAAAATATAAATTTACACGTAGATAAAGGTGAATTTGTTGCTATCATGGGGCCATCTGGTAGCGGTAAATCTACGTTTTTAAACGTTATTTCTACAATTGATTCCCCTACTTCTGGTGATGTCGTTATTAATGGAAAAAAACCGCACACATTTCGTAGAGAGAAGTTAGCCATTTTCCGCCGCCAAGAGTTAGGATTTGTTTTCCAAAATTTTAATCTACTAGATACACTAACAATCGGTGAAAATATCGTACTACCTTTAACATTAGATAATGTTCCATTAAAAGAAATGGATGAAAAGCTTGATAACATTTCAAAAAAGCTTGGAATTGATCATATTTTGGACAAACGTATTTTTGAAGTTTCTGGAGGACAAGCACAGCGTACCGCAGTAGCACGTGCTGTTATCCATCATCCCTCACTTCTACTTGCTGATGAACCAACAGGGAACTTAGATTCAAAAGCAGCAATTGACGTAATGGAGCTATTTACGAAATTAAATAAAGAAGAAGATGCAACGATTTTAATGGTTACGCACGATCCGTTTGCAGCAAGTTATTGTAACCGCGTCATTTTCATTAAAGATGGCGAGCTTTACAACGAACTACACCGCGGATTATATCGCGAGAAATTTTATCAAGAAATATTAGATGTTCTAGCGTTATTAGGAGGAAGACGTGGATGACATTTTGGCAATTCGCATTTAAAAATGTCTCGCGTAATTCGAAAGCATATTTCGCCTACTTTGTCAGTAGTGCCTTTTCTATCATGGTTTTCTTTTCATTTACTGTATACGCGTATCACCCGCGGTTACAGAGTGTACAAAACTTTCAAGAACGTGATCCTCTAATGAACTTAGCTAGTACAGCACAGCTTGTGATTGTTATGTTCTCGTTCTTCTTTCTCTTATATTCAATTGGAACATTTTTAAATGTACGGAAGCAGCAATTCGGGATACTCACAATTCTCGGTATCTCACAGCGACAATTAAAAAGACTGTTATTTACTGAAAATATGATAATCGGGATATTGTCTATCTTTATCGGCATTCAAGGTGGCCTTGTATTTTCTAACTTTTTCTTATTAGTCACTTCGAAATTAACAAGTGCTAAAGGTCTCTATTTATATTGGCCAACAGAAGCGATTATCGTGACAACCGTAACGTTTATCATTTTATTTTTAATCGTTTCTACGTTTACACCAATGTTTATTCGTACTCGAAAAACAGCCCACCTTATTAAAGGGAACAAGAAAATACCAGCTGAAAAAAGACCATCTATACTCATCTCTTTATTTGCTTTAATTTGTTTAGGGCTATGCTATTATATCGCTGGTTATCCGCGAGGCTACGTAACGGAAAAAAATGTGCAAAATGGATCTGTCTTTTTTATTATGTTATCTATTTTACCGCTCGTAGTAGTCGGGACATATTTATTCTTTTCACAAACATTTCTTCTTTTTATCTATATTTTAAAGAAGCGTAGAAAGTTTTATTTGAAACAAATAAATATGTTATGGATTTCGGACTTAGTTGCTCGTACCCGTAGTAATATTAACGTACTCTTTATCGTTTCTATGCTATCTGCACTTGCATTTACAATTATTATTGGGTTATTCGCCGCTAATAACAATACGAAGGCATCAGTACTAGAGCGATATCCCGTCCCCTTCACTTATACATCAGAAGGTGACAATTCCCTTGAACAAAAGCATATTTCTACAATTGAAACGGAGCTTACAACTAGTAATTTTCAGTACAAAAAATATAAGTTTACAGTATTAAAAGATACAGCTTCCAAAGAAGATATTATGCTTATGAAGATGAGTGATTATAACGCAATTGCTAAACAATTGAAAAGACCGGAAATAACAATCGATTCTACAGAAGTTTATATTATTTCTCGGCACTCACCAGAACTTCTCGATCTCGTATCTAATCCATTTGCAAAGCAAAATACGATTACACTCGGGTCTAATAAAAAAGAATTTCATATTAAAGGGTTTATTAATAAGGGAATCGAACCATCCTTTGCATTCCCACATTTAGCTGTCGTACAAGATTATGTATTTGATAATATGATTCCTCATATTGAGACAACCGTAATCTATAACTACTTCGTAGAAAACTGGGAAAATGCAATAGTTCCAACCAAAAATATGTTACGTGTTATTAGTGGTGATGCACGTGAGTTCTACAAAAAGCATACAGAAGAGAACGCTCAAGTTCCTTTCTTCATACATACGGCTACGGATGAACTCATTTACGGTAAAGGAAATGCAGTTGCTCAATTCTTTATTTGGGCATTTCTTGGTTTTATCTTCTTTATCGGTGCGGCTAGTGTCTTATATTTCCGTATGTATAATGACTTAACAACTGAAAGACAAAAGTATATTACGATTACAAAACTTGGCTTAACTGAATTAGAAATGTTTCGCTCTGCAACCATTCAATTAGGAATTTTATTTTTTGTTCCTTACATCGTTGCTGGTGTTCACACGTTATTTGCGGTTAAGTTTTTACAAAGCATGTTTTCTTTCTCCTTACTAAAAGAGACATGTATCGTACTCACCTTTTTCGGGATTATCGAGATCATTTTCTTCTTCTTAATCCGTTCTCTGTACATTAATAAATTATCACAGCATATAAAAATATGAATAAAATGGCCTTGTGCGTATTGCACAAGGCCATTTTCAATAGTTTTTAATTAGCAGCAATATCCACCATAGCCGCCAGCATAACCGCCGTAACCACCGTATCCACAAGAGCCGCCTCCGCCGAAGCAGCTAGCACCGATGATAATTAATAAAATAAACAATACGATTAGAAGCGCAAAACCGCCTCCGCAACCATTTCTGCGGTTACAATCATCATGTCTGTGTTCACACTTTTCGCTCATTACCCTATTCCTCCTTTAGTATCATTCATAACAAGTTCCTCTTGTTCTAAATGAGGGGATTCCATTTATATTATGTTTTCAGGGCGAATAGGAAGCTTGGCTTACCTAAAAACGGGCTTGTTTTAGCAATTGGGCTTAATCAAAAAAAAGATACCTATTCAGGTATCTTTTAAAGAAACATATTCAACAAAAGGGCAAAACCGAATGCAATAAATGACAACAATGTTTCCAGCACCGTCCACGTTTTAAATGTTTCCTTCACCGTTAATCTTAAATACTCTTTTACAAGCCAGAAGCCTGCATCATTTACGTGAGAAAACATTAATGAACCTGCACCGGTTGCAATAACGAGAAGCTCTAAATTCACACCAGACATGTGCTGAATAACCGGTGAAACAATTCCTGCTGCTGTCGTTAGTGCGACTGTCGCTGAACCTGTTGCAATTCGAATTAATCCAGCTACCATGAAAGCTAATACAATTGGTGATAACGAAATATGTTCTGCCATTTGTGCAATAGCCGTTCCAACGCCGCTTTCAATTAATATTTGTTTAAATCCACCGCCTGCACCAATAATTAAGATAATGGAGCCGACCGGTAATAAACTTTCATCCGTTAATTTTTTAATTATCTTTTTATTAATTCCTTGTCTTATTCCAAGTAAATAAAATGCTGCGAAACATGAAATAAGTAAAGCGATTACTGGACTCCCTATAAAAACAAAAAATTCAGTTAACTTTTCCGGTAATGAAATATATGGTGCAACTACTGATAAAATCATCAATACAACTGGTAATAAAATAATAAAGAATGATACTTTACGACTTGGCAAATCAGTTGATACTGTCGTAACTCGAACAAGCTCCGGTTCATTTTCCGGTATAACCCTCTTATGTACCCACTTTGCAAATATTGGCCCTGCTATAATAGCCGTTGGTAACGCGATAAGTAATGAATATAAAAGTACCTTTCCTAAGTTCGCGTTATAAATACCGATTGCTGTCATGGCACCTGGATGTGGTGGTACTAGCCCATGTACGATAGATAATCCCGCAATAACAGGTAACGCAATTAATAATATATTTTGCTTCGTCGTTTTTCGAATGGAAATAACAAGTGGTAATAAAATGACGATCCCTACTTCAAAAAAGACAGGAATCCCTATAACAAACCCTGCAAATAACATAGCCCAAGGTAATTTTTTTACGCCGAAAAATCGAATAAAGAAATCTGCAACTTGCATGCCTGCCCCTGAATCAGACATCATTTTCCCTAATATAGTTCCAAGTGCCAAAATACCAACTAAATGTCCTAGTACACTACCAACACCAGTTTCATAGGCAGCCACTATTTTCGTTAAGTTCAGTCCAGACATAATAGCTAAAAACAAACTCGCAACTGTTAAACTAATAAATGCATGCCATTTCCACCATGATACCCCTAAAATAACAATTGTGATCGCAAGTAACGTGACGATTAATAAGTATATATCCATCTCTCATTCTCCTTACTTTTATCCCGATTGGTGTGGGCTAATAATTAGTGGGTGATGCCCTCCTCCACTAATTAAAGTTTTACTTTATAAAAAAAGAGGGAACATCCCCTCTTTTTATACGTCATAATTCACTACATAATGCTGCATTTCTGTATTGTAGTAGCCTTCGCTATATTCAATTACTTCGCCAACTTCATCATAAGAATAGCGCATACGTTTTAATAACGCTGTTCCCTCTTTTTCACCTAGCGCTTCTGCAACGAAATTAGGCGCAAGTCCAACCGCGAATTCATCTCTGAAGTTTTCTAAATGTATGCCTCGGTCTTCAACTAAATCATAAAGCGATTGTAAATCAAAGTCCGATAAATCTGTACTTGCCATTCCTGCTGAGAAATAGTGCGTATAATGAATGTACGGTGCATCATTTAACGTATATAAACGTTCGATACGGAAACTCTCTTTCCCGAATAATCTAAATGGCACTGTTCCTTCCTCATTATGTACGACTTCTGCTTTTAGCAATTTCTTCTGTACTTTATATCCTTCTTCCACTAACACTTCTGTAAATTTCTTACCCTTTGACAACTTTGTCGCCGAAGTATTACGAATTACTTTCGTTCCTTTACCGCTTTTTTTTTCCAAGTATCCTTCTTGAGCGAGTTCTTTAATGGCATTTCGTACTGTAATCTTGCTAACTTTGAACTCTTCCTCTAATTGCGGTTCTGAAGGAATATTCGTATGAATCGCATATACACCATGTAATATGCGATCACGAATAATATTTTTTATTTGTAAATATAATGGTCCTTTTTTCCTCGTTACGTTCACTGTTACACCCACTACCTTTCTACATCACCTACTGATGCCGTCATTGCCCGAAGTATATCTTTCTCTGATGACATTGGCGTATCACCGACGATTGTATGTGCTAGCATTCCAGCTGCTGACGCAAATGAAACAGCTTTCTCTGGTGCGAACTCTTTTATCTCGCCATGAATAATTCCGCTCGTATAAGCATCTCCAGCACCTATTCTATCATATACAGAAAACGTAAGTGTTTTTGCAAAAGTGAACGATCCATCTTTACATATAAACCCGCGAAGCGAATGTGTATTATCACTGTTAATAGAGCGATGAGTACCAGCGATTGTAGCAATATGATACGTTTCAGCTACCTTTGGAATGAGATCCAGCAGCTGCGCCTCACGCTCCGTCTCTTCTGTTTTCATCCCAAGAACGAACATCGCATCTTTTTCATTCATCATAACGATATTAGCAAGCCCTAGCATTTCTTCATAATGCGGTTTTGCCTGTTCATATCCGTCTTCTCCCCAAAGTGAGGGACGATAATTACAATCAAAAACGACGGTTCCTCCGTTTTCTTTAACTGCTCTCGCTAAAGATTTCATATGATGACGCACAGTATCATTCATCGCAAGTGTAATACCGCAAA
Organism: Bacillus sp. FSL K6-1338; assembly: GCF_038006965.1. Lineage (NCBI taxonomy): Bacteria > Bacillati > Bacillota > Bacilli > Caryophanales > Bacillaceae > Bacillus > Bacillus sp. FSL K6-1338. The sequence goes on from NZ_JBBOWI010000001.1 coordinate 4,654,312, forward strand.
AATGAACGATATCAATTTCCTTTGCGATTTCTTCAAATTGATACATTTCTTCACATGCCGTATTGAAGCTACTTTCTAATCGATTCGAATATGTAACGCGGCTTGCACGTGCACCGAATCCATTTTCTAAAAAATACATACCTACATATTTACCACCTCTTGAAACAAGAGAAGTTTGAATCCCTAACTTTTGAATGTAAGATACAGCTGCATCTCCAACCGAATTTTCCGGTAAAGTTGAAATAAGAAGCCCTTCATGCCCTAAGTGAGAAAGTGCCGCTACAACGTTCACACCTGTACCTGAAAATGAGTAATTTAACGTGTTAGCTTGCGACAACAATTCATATCCAGGTACTTGCAGGCGCATCATTACTTCGCCGAACGCTGCAATTTTCTTACGCATATTGATCAACTAGCTTTTTCACGACTGCTAATAATTCACGAACATCTTCTACTTTCGTATTACCAGTTTCTTTATCAATAATAGAAGAGTATACGTGCGGGATAACTTGCTCTACATTTGCCTCAAGCGCAATACGTACAATTGTTTCAAAGTTTTCTTTATCAATTCCACCTGTTGGCTCTAATGCGAATCCTTCTTCTGCACAAGCTTTCGCAACTGCGCGATATTCTTCTTCGTGAGCTAGCCCTTTCATCGGGAAGTATTTCAATGAATTTCCGCCCATATCACGTACAAGTGCGATCGCTGTTTTAATTGGAACGATTGCTTTTTCTTCTCCAGCCGCACTAATTGGGCCAGTAGAAATATTTACGTAACCTACTTTTCCTGTTGGTGATACTAAACTATTAATCCAGCTATCCTTTTCGCCGAGATTTGCTCGCGTTGCTCCAACTGAAGGGAACACTTGGTTAATATGGCTACCAGGATAATGCTTCGCAATTTCAGCTACAACTGCTGCTTGGCGATTATCTCCTGCGCCTAGTCCGATTGATACAGCGTCATCAATTTCTTTTCCGTATGCTTTCATAGCTGTAACAGCTTCTTCTACTGTTGGGTAGTCTTTTGATAACACTCCCACTACTACATAACCTTCTGCTGCTTCAAAAATATCTTTTGCATTTTCTATATTGTTTGCTAATACATTTAATGCTACGTGGCCTTTATAAAAACGTTTTTGAATGTTTGTCATTTTAGTTTCCCCCTACGATTTCTCTCAATTTTTCTTCAATCACATGTATGTCATCACCTTGAAGTGGACGTGGATCAATATCAAAGAATCCTTGTCTTACTCCGTAATCACGTGTATAAATGGCGATTTCCCCTTCGCGTAATGCAGTCACAACTTCTTTTGCTGATTTGTTTAACTCTTTCTCGTTAATATGAATACGAGCTCTAAAGATTGCTCTTCCTGCTTCATCTTGAACGATCGTTACATTTACACCATTTAATTCTTTTAGCGGCATAAGTACTTGTAATAGCTCTTTTTCTTGCTCGCTCTTATCTTCTTTTACTCCGTACTCATCAAGCGCTTGAAGTAAACCGAAAGTCGTCTCTTTCCCAACTTTCATACTTCTTCCGATGCAATGTAATTGTACTTTCAGCCACTCGATGTATTTTCGTTTCCCGCCAACAATACCAGAAGTAGGCCCTTCAATCGCCTTTGAACCGCTATAAATGGCAAGATCTGAATACTTCACATATTTTTGAATATCTCCTTCAGCTGCTGCATCCACGATAAGCGGTACGTTATTTCGCTGCGCAACTTCCCATGCTTCTTCAACAGAAATCATATTTTTTTGCACTGCATGATGTGATTTCACATACAGAATCGCTGCTGTATTTTCACCAATTGCATCTTCAATATGCTCTGCTTTCCCTTCATTTGCATAGCCAACTTCAACGAGTTTACCGCCGCCTAAGTAAATCATCGTTTCGACAGGTGCACCGTATTGAACGTTATGACCTTTTAACATAATCACTTCGTTTTTCGCGATTACTTCTTGATGAAGTCTTTCACTTTTACGGCGATTTCCTTCCGTAACGATACCAGCGATAGAAAGCGCAATTCCGCTTGATGCTGAATTTACAACAACTGCTGCCTCTGAATCTAGAATTCTCGCAATATGGTCTCCTGCTTTATCTACTAAATCAGCAATTTCTACATAATTTTGTCCACCATGCTTCATCGCATCCATAACTGTATCTGTAGGAGCGGATACACCTAAAATACTCATTCTACCGCTCGCATTAATTACTCTTTTTAATCCGTACTTAGCATTCAATGAATGACCCATTGATTACAACCCCTTTCGTATCAATTCTTCTTTCAGCAATGCGCTGATCCCCTTCTGAATCAATTAACGTAACCTTCTCATCTTTCACCGTAAATAAAGTTAAGTTTGCAATATCTCCTTCTTGAATGCGGCCAAGCTCTGGTTTCTTAAGCCATTCTGCTGCATTTTTCGTAACCGCATCAATCACTTCTTCTAGCGGATAACCTAAGTAAAGGAATTTCGAAAGAACGTGAGCCATACTGTAAACTGGACCGTGTATACGGTTCTTCCGGTAAATATCTGTACTAATTGTACGAAAGGCAATACCGTAACGCTTCGCTGCTTCTGCTACTTTAAAAGAAAAACTAGCGTTACCGTGACCAACATCTAAATGCACACCGCGATTCACTGCATCTAGTAACACAGGTAGTGGTTTACCTTCTTCATCAAATAAATTATTTTCTTTCCCGTTTAAATAATGTGTAATGACATCATCTTTTTCTAAAAGAGGTACAACTTCCTCAATGCGAGGAGGCGCTGAACCGATATGTACCATAATCGGTAATGATGTTTCTCGAGATAAAGCGCGCGCTACATGCAGCGGTTCAATTCCACTATCACAAACGACACTTTTACTCATTCTCGCCTTTAACCCAACGATTACATCTTTATACTTTTCTACTGCTTCTATCGCTTTCTCTTTATCTATCCATTCCATATTGGATAATTCATCAATTCGTTTCAAACCGATGCGAGAAATATTTAAAAAGGCAAATAAATTTGTCTTTGCCTGCTCTCTACTTTTTACTAAATCTACAATGCGATCAGCACCGCAACTACCCGCATCAACAATTGTCGTTACCCCTTGCTTAACGCCAATTTCATCCACCTCATCGCCATACGGATCAAACTCTGGAAAAGCATGAACGTGCAAATCAATCCAACCACTCGATACGTAAGTACCAGAGTAATCAAGAACCTTTCCACCCTCGCCAGCACCAGCTTTCGTCACCTGTGCGATTTTGTTATTTTCAATTACAATGTCAATCTCTTCCCCGTTCACACGTTTCACATTACGTAGTACGAATCGTTCTGTCATTGTATTTCCACCCTTTTCTATAAGAAGCCATAAGAATACGCTTACATTTAAGTTTCATTTTTTATATCTCTTTCACACGCTTAGCGTAACACAAAAAAAGGGAGAAGTAAATATAACGTTATAATGTTTAAAAGTAAATAAAAAGATGCTCCTCCAAAATGTTGATAGTACAGGAAATTATATCAACGATTTTTCGAATATATCTATCATAACTTACAATATATCAACGATTTTTTAATTATATCTATCGTAACTCAAAATATATCAACGATTCGACAAGGAATATCGATTTACCGACAAAAAACGTCAATTCCTTTCTTATATAAGAAAAGGCTGTCCCAAATGGCACAGCCTTTTTCTCTATTCCTGAACCGTCACAATAACCCCATCCATATTGTTACCGGAAATTTCATACTGCTTGTTTGCTGGAACGTTCACTTTCGTATTCTCAGAAACTTTATAATAAGAAACAGTATATTTCTTACCTTCTACTTCAGTTGAAACCTCTTTTTCCTCTTTTAAAAACTCTAAATATTCCTCTAGTGTAAAATTCTTTTTTTGCATAATTGCGCTATGAGGTAGGCCGACATAACGGATATGCCATGGCTCATATTGAATTCCAGTAATGTTACTTTTATTTTTCGGATAACGTAATACAAAGCCATGCTTCCATACGTTCTCTTCAATCCATTTTCCTTCAGGCGCTTTCTCCATTTTTTTTTGAGTAGACCCAATGTCCAGTGATAATCCTAAATTATGTTCACTGTATCCTGCTGGAAGTGCATAATCAGATCCCATTTTTTCATATAGCTGTTTTTGCTCTTGGAAATCTCTATAACCACTACTAATCAAAAAATGGTTAACACTTTCTTTTCCAGCCGCATCGACAACGTTCAAAAACTTTTTCACAACATCCTTTGATAAACGAAGATTTCTATCAAATATTACATAGCCTCTTACTAATTCACTATTATGATTTATATTTATAATATCAGACCTAATACTATCTTTTTTTACTGGATAATCCCTGTTAACTAATAATAAATCACCCTTATAAATTTGTTCCTTCGTAATCTCTTTCCTCTCAGTGTTTGCCGCCTTTACTAGCTCATCTTTCCCGACAATTTTAACATCGATTTCCTTTTGAAATAAAGGTGATATATAAACGCCTACACATACTGTGCATGCTATAAAAAAAGAAATAAATACCCACTTTTTCATTTCTAGTTCCTCCTTAACGTAACTTACGTATAGAATAGAAAAAACTATTAAAATAAAAAGTGGGGTAAAGTTTAAATTTTTATTAAATTGTTACATTCTCGTCTTTTGGCAATCGTACTTCAAATATCGTTCTAACTACATTGCTTTCAGCAGAAATCGTACCATTATGCTGCTCGACAATATTTTTCGCAATGAATAGTCCAAGGCCTGTCCCGCCACGGTTCTCAGTTCTCGCTTTATCACCTGTGTAAAACATATCAAAAAGATACGGTAAATCTTCTTCTGGAATGCTATCTCCATAATTCATAATTTGTACGACAACTTCTCTATTATCAACATACCCATTCATATCAATAAATTGCCCATCATATCCGTAACGAACGGCATTTGTTAACAAGTTTTCAAATACTCTAGCTAACAATTTTCCATCACCGTGCATCGGTAAATGAGGGTCCACATTCAATCTAGCTTCTAAATGATGTTTTTCTAATAACGGATACAATTCCTCCTCTAACTGTATAAGTAACTCACTTATATCAATCGGCTTTTTATCCAGCTTTAGCATGCCATAATTCATACGTGTAATTTCAAATAGCTCATCAATTAAACTTTCCAGTCTTTGCGATTTTGTATATGCAATTGTGGAGAAATGTTTAATTTGTTCTTTTGTTAAATTTTCATCTTTAAGAATTAAATCTAAATATCCTAACACGGATGTTAATGGCGTTCTTAAATCATGAGCTAAATTTACAACAAGCTGATCTTTACTACTTTCAGCAAAATCTCCTCTTTCAACAGCTTCTTTTAACTTTTCACTTGCAACATTTATTTCACGCGCGATATTTCCAAACTCATCATTTGATGAAACTTGAACTTTATTCGTAAAGTTACCGTTCGCAAGATGATGAATCCCATTAGAAATTTCATCAAAGTATTTTAAATACGGTTTTGTCAAAAAGAAGAAAAAGATAATAGACAACGGAATAAAGAAAATTAAAAAGAAGTTAATGTCTCCAAATTCCCTTACCATTGACCTAAATTGTGCTAAAGGCTCTTCGTAGCGAACCATTGTTTTATAATACAGCTGCAATCCTTTATAAATTATATAAGTTACAGTTGCTGCAAGCACCATACTTAACGCAAATAAGGCAATCATTTTAAATCGAAAACTTTTCATCATATTAGCCATTGAAAGTATAACCTACTCCCCACACTGTTTTTATTAATTTATCCTTTCTTTTATCTTCTCCAAGTTTCTTCCGCAAAGTACGAATATGTACCATTACTGTATTTCCACCTTCATAATAATCATCCGCCCATACGTGCTGAAAAATATTTTCCACATTGTATACTTTCTTCGGATGACTCGCTAATAAATATAAAATATCGAACTCTTTCGGCGTTAATTCAATTTGCTCACCATACACATCAACCGTCCTGCGCTCAGGATTAATTACGACTCCGCCTATTTCTAAAGCAGATTTACTCTCCGCTACTTTCGGTTGATTTAACGTAAAAAACCTACGCAGTTGTGCATTTACACGTGCAACTAATTCTATCGGTGTGAAAGGCTTCGTCATATAATCATCCGCACCTAGTACAAGACCTGTCACCTTATCAAAGTCCGAAGTTTTCGCGCTTAAAAAAATAATTGGCATATGATGTTTCGCGCGAATTTGACGCGTCACCTCATAACCATCCATTTTCGGCATCATAATATCTAAAACTACCAAGTCGATTGGCTGCGCTTCAATAATATGAACCGCCTCTTCCCCATCCGCTGCTTTCACAACATGGTACCCTTCTTTTTCTAAATGTATCTCAATTAAGTCAGCAATTTCCGCCTCATCATCAGCTATTAAAATTGAAATGCGCTTCATTTTACTCCCCCTTTTTCATTCCATTTTTATACGCTCGATTGTAAACTAGTCTATCCAATTTGTACAATACGAAAAGGCTACTCGTTACAGTAACCTTGGTAAATAAAATTATATCAGCGATTATTGAAATATATCGACTTACCGACAATGAACGACAAAATCCTCTCGCTACTTGCGGGCATCCTAATGAAACTTCCATTTACCGTTCAAACACAATCCGCTGCTTCGTGATTTCCGCCAGCCTTCCGCGATCTACTTCATACTCAGCATCAACGCTTTGCGGCACCATCACTTTCCCGCCCTCAAGCGTCACTTCCGGTGAAATAATATCCCTCTGCCAATGTCTACTAGAAGCAGATATGTCGCCTGGAATCGTAAAGTTAGGTAATGAAGCAAGAGCAACATTTTGCGCTCGTGAAATCCCCATCTCCACCATACCACCGCACCAAACTGGTATGTTATGCTCCATGCAATAATTATGAATTTGAACCGATTCTGTTAATCCGCCCACTCGCCCTGGTTTAATGTTAACGATGCGGCAACTACCAAGTGTAATCGCAACGCGTGCGTCTTCTAAACTATGGATACTTTCGTCTAGACAAATTGGCGTTTCAATCTTCTTCTGCAGCTGTGCATGATCGAGAAAATCGTAATCTGCTAGCGGTTGCTCAATCATCATCAATTGAAATTCATCTAGTCGTTTCAGTTTCTCTGTATCCGCTAATGTATACGCTGAATTTGCATCAGCCATTAACGGGATGTGCGGGAACTCTTTACGAATCTCTTTCAATAATTCGTAATCATGCTCTGGCTTTATTTTCACTTTAAAACGCTCGTACCCTTCTTCTGCGTACTTCTCGATTTGTTTTAACATAACCGGAATCGTATTGATCCCAATTACAACGCCGACTTCAATTTCAGGGCTAGCTCCTCCAAGAACTGTCGCTAGCGATTTCTTTTGACGCTTCGCATATAAATCCCAAATAGCCCCCTCTATTCCGGCTTTTGCCATTCGGTTTCTTTTTATATGTTGAAATAGACCCGGTACCTCATTCGGATGAGAAATTTCAGCCTTTAATAAATCAGGTAACAAAAAGTCTTGCAGTACATGTAGTGCTGTCTTCACCGTTTCTTCCGTATACCACGGTTCAGAAAATGCAACGACTTCCCCAAATCCGATGTACCCGTCTGTATCCTCTAATTCAATAACAATACTCTCACGCTTTTCGTAAGTCCCGTAGCTCGCAGCAAACGGGATTACGAGTGGCATTTCCGTTATATACAGTGTCGCTTTTTTTATTTCCACTACATCTCCTCCACTAATTGTCTTAGCTCTCGTCTTAACAATTTTTTCGAAGCATTTCGTGGTAATTCCTCTAAGAAACACGCTTTTTTCGGCACTTTATATTTCGCTAATTTCTCCTCGCAAAAATGAATAATTTCTTCTTCTGTTACCTCCCCATTTTTTACAACAAAAGCAGCTGGTACTTGTCCCCATTTATCGTCAGTCATACCGACGACACCTGCTTCTGCTACCATCGGATGAGAAAGCAACACTTCTTCAATTTGGGCCGGATATATATTCTCTCCGCCAGAAATGATTAAATCACTGCGTCGATCTAATACGTATAAAAATCCTTCTTCGTCTAAATAACCGAGGTCACCAGTATGAAGCCATCCATTTTGAATGGTTTCGCGCGTCGCATCTTCACGGTTAAAATAACCGCCTGTTACGTTCGGTCCTTTTACTACGATCTCGCCTTCCACTAACGGCGGCACTACTACACCATCTTTTTCAATACGAAGTTGGCACTGAAATAGTGGTTTCCCGGCAGACCCTACTTTCGTTAACATGTAATCCGCGGATAACGTACAAATTTGCGACGACGTTTCTGTCATACCGTACGTTTGATATACAGGAATTCCTTTATCTACACATGTTTCGAGTAACGGTTTCGGCGCTGGTCCTCCGCCAAGTAACATACATCGTAAAGAAGATGGATATGTCTCTTCTCCAAGTCTCTCTAATAAGTCAGTTAACATTTTAGAAACGACAGAAATAATTGTTACGCCTCTCGTTTGAAGTGCTTTATGAATAAAGTCAGCATCATATTTCGGAACGAGTAAAATGCGCATTCCGTACATAATATTTTTCATTAAAAGAGATAACCCGCCAACGTGGAACATCGGCATACAGGCTAACCAACAATCATCATCACGAAGCCCTAAATTAAGCGAAGAGCCTACCGCGCTTGCCCAGTGATTACCGTACGTTAAAATAACGCCTTTCGGTTTCCCAGTCGTCCCAGACGTATAAATAATTGTCATCGCTTCTTCTAAAGTGAATTCTTCTTGTATAGAGGCTTCCGCCTTCGGTCCATTCATCACTTCGGCGAATGGATATACAGGAACATCTTTAGCTTCAAAATCTTGATCCGTTACTAAACATACAACCTCAGCATCCTCCATTTGCCAAAGTAGCTCTTCTCTTGAAAGACGCGTATTTAAAAGTACAGCTACTGCCCCTACATAAGATAGGGCGTGAATAACTGTAATCATCTCCATACCATTTTTCATCAGAACAGCCACCTTTTGCCCACGCTTCACTCCTACATACGTGAGGTGTTCACAAACAGATACTACTTTTTCATGCAGCTGCACGAAAGTAACTTTCTCTTCCTCTATTTCAATTGCAGTGCGATCTGGTGTTAAAAATGCACGTTGCTTTAACCAATTTGGCATCGTCTCCATCATACATTCTCCTTTCATGAAAGAAAGAGACTTGATATGACATCAAGTCTCTTAGTTGTTTTGTTTCCGGTTTGATCTCATCTAGCTGCGCCTCCTAGCCCCTTCCGTCTAAGAACCTTCCGCACGAGAAAGTAAAGTACACTTTCTGTGCGAAAGAACCTTAGCCTACGAGGCTAAACAGTCGGCTCCGCTTTTAAAACATCCAGCTATAGTAGCTAGAATGTTCGGTGGCTTCACTTCTTCCTACGAGGCAAAAAGCGCCTCTACGTCAGAAGCTCCATCCCCCTCACATTCTAAGCGAGCCGCTTTCGCTTTTGATCACGGGAAACGAGGGAATTGACCGAAGTCCGGACTGCGTTTTTCTTTGAACGCGTCGCGACCTTCTTTTGCTTCGTCAGTTGTGTAATACAATAATGTTGCATCTCCAGCTAGTTGTTGAATACCAGCTAGACCGTCTGTGTCTGCGTTGAATGCAGCTTTTAGGAAACGAAGTGCCATTGGGCTGTTTGCTAAGATTTCTTGTGCCCATTGTACTGTTTCTGCTTCAAGTTCTTCTAATGGTACTACTGTGTTTACTAAGCCCATATCAAGCGCTTCTTGTGCACTATATTGACGGCATAGGTACCAAATTTCGCGAGCTTTCTTGTGGCCTACCATACGAGCTAGGTAACCAGCTCCGTATCCACCGTCAAAGCTTCCTACTTTAGGACCTGTTTGTCCGAATACAGCGTTGTCTGCAGCGATTGTTAAGTCACATACGATATGAAGTACGTGTCCACCACCGATTGCATAACCTGCTACCATTGCGATAACTGGTTTAGGAATTGCGCGAATTAGACGTTGTAAGTCTAGTACATTTAAACGAGGGATTTGGTCGTCACCTACATATCCACCATGACCGCGAACTTTTTGGTCGCCGCCAGAACAGAATGCACGTCCACCTTCACCTGTTAAAATGATAACGCCAACATTTGCATCATCACGAGCGTGTGCAAATGCATCGATTAACTCCATTACCGTTTTAGGACGGAATGCGTTATGTACTTCAGGGCGGTTAATCGAAATCTTTGCGATACCATTGTATGTTGAATAAATAATATCTTCGTAATTGCCTTCTTTTACCCATTCAATAGCCATTACAACTACCTCCTTGTATATTTCTGATCTCCTCTATAAGTGTAGCTTCCTTCTTAGATAAAAAAGCATCACTGCATAGTTTTTAGAAATCCCTTTACTATTGTATCAAACTTTTCCGGTTGTTCCACATGAATTGCATGGCCAGCACCATCAATTTTGACAAATTTCGCGTCAGAGACGCATTTTTCGATTTTTTTTAATATGCGAAAGAACTTTTCATCATGCTCCCCGTTCATTAAAAGAACAGGCATTTTTAAGTTTTGCAGCTCGTCCCACCATGAAGGCTGAGCCCCTGTTCCCATGCCACGCAAGCTATTTGCAAGTCCTTTTATATTGTTAGCAAGTCGTTCTTTTCGCACTGCTTCTTGTACGTTTTGTGCTAAACTTTTTTGCGTTTCAAATAGCGGAATATTTTCCCACATCGATACAAAATTTCCGATGCCTTCTCGCTCAATTTTATCGGCAAGTCGCTCATCTTTTTCACAACGTTCTTCTCTCTCATCTTCACTTTTGAGCCCAGCTGTACAATTTTCTAACAAAAGGGAATGTACATATTCTGGATATAGACACGCCATCGTGATCGCCAGTCTACCACCCATTGAATAGCCAAGTACGTGCGCTTTTTCAATATGAAGGTAATCTAGTAGTTCTTTCATTTGCAATGCCGCATTTCGAATATCATAATGATTCACATCTTCGGGACTTTCTGTTTTTCCATGCCCAACAAGATCTACTACAATAACTTGAAACTGCTCGCTCCATGAAGGGATAAAAGAACGCCACGTTTCCATGCTTCCCGTAAAACCATGAAGAAGTAGAAGTGGTTCCCCACTTCCGACTACTTCATATTCATACGATACACCTTGCAGCGTTACGTTCATTTCGATTCACCTTGTAAAGATGTAGTAATCACGTCCATCGTTTTTGCCCATAATGTCCGGTGCAATATTAAGTTTTCATCACGGTTCGTACAAATTTCCACAACGTGTAAACCTTCTGTAGTCGTTCCTTTTTGTACCTCTTCTCGGAAGCTTTCCCAACCATTTACACGGCTAAATGAACCACCGTACATTTTAACAACGTGTTCATAATCAAGACCAATTGGTGTTCCAAATAATGATTCGAAATGTTCCTTTTTCTCATACTGTGGTAAGAATGAGAAAATACCGCCACCGTCATTATTTACAACGACAATTGTTATATTTAATTCATGTAATTTCGCGGCTAACAGTCCATTTAAGTCGTGATAAAAGGATAAATCACCGATCACTAATACGAGCGGATCGCAAATAATGCTCGCTCCTAAAGCTGTCGAAATGATGCCATCAATCCCATTCACACCGCGGTTTGCCATAACTTGAATATTTTTATCCAATGTGAAGAAGAATGAATCCGTATCACGAATTGGCATACTATTACTCGCAAAGAATGTTGCCCCGTCTGGTAGTACGCGGACAATATCCGTAATAACTTTCCCTTCAAATGCAGTATCATATGTTTCCATTTCACGAAGCGTTTCCTTCGTTTTTTCGTTTATATGTTGCCACATTCCGAACCAATCATTCTTTTTCATAACTGGCATTTTTTCTATTAATGCACTGCAAAATACAATATCATTTGCTTGGACAACTTCTGTCGCAACGAGAGCTGGATCTCTCCATTGTCCAGATTCATCAACAACGATATGAACTGCTTTCGTTTGTTTTTTTATGAACTGCGTTAATGATTTGGAAACAGGCATACCACCAAAGCGAATCATAACTTCTGGCTTCCACGTTTCTTTTAACAGTTCATTTCGTAAAAATGTATCATAACAGTCGATTACCATCGTTTTATCGTGATGTCCGCTACGAATATTAGAAAGCGGATCTGCCAATATTGGATATCCAGTTTTTTTAGCTAATTCTGCCGCAAATGCTGCGAGTTCTGAATGACTATCGTCTCCACAAATAATAAGCCCCTTCTCCATATGTGAAAGGCGCCCTACAAGCGAATCTACATATTCACTCGGCATCGTCACGTTCCCTTGCTGAACTACTCCTGTATATTCCCCGCGTCCTTTATCCCATAAACCTTCTAATGAGAAATCCGGGATAAGCGGTTCGCGTACTGGAAAATTAAGATGAACAGGTCCTTGCGGCGCTAAACAAGCATTCGCTATCATACGCTGCGTTGTCATGCGAGCGTAATGATACATCGCTTCACTCGCTTCTGGAAGAGCCATCTCTGTAAATTGCTTCACAAATGTACCGTATAAATTGAATTGATTCATCGCTTGTGGTGCACCGACATCTCTTAATTCATGCGGTCTATCTGCCGTTAAGACGATAAGCGGCACTCGTGAATGAAAAGCTTCACATACAGCTGGATAGTAATTAGCTGCTGCCGTTCCTGATGTACACAATAATGCAACAGGACGTTTTTTCGCTTTTGCGATACCGAGCGCAAAAAATCCTGCAGATCTTTCATCTACATGTAAATATGTGTTCATTCCTTCGTGTTGTTCCATTAGTAGAGCTATCGGCGTTGACCGTGAGCCTGGACTAATGACAACATCACATACATTTAGACGCGTCAGTTCATCCACGAACGCGCCTAAATAATATGATAATGCTTCTATATGATTGTTCATTTCATTAATTCCTCCAAAGCACCAAGCATCGGTCTAAACTTCAAACTTGTTTCTTCATATTCAAGTTGCGGTACAGAATCAATTACAATCCCGCAACCGGCAAATAAGGATGCTTTCTCGCCATTTAATAACCCGCAGCGGAGTGCAACCGCAAACTCACCATTTCCTTCATCATCTATCCAGCCAATCGGTGCGCCATATAATCCTCTGTCTAACAATTCAACATCACGAATCAGTTTCATCGCTTCCAAACGAGGTGTCCCGCCAAGAGCTGGTGTTGGATGTAATTCTTCTACCATTGTTAAAAGACTCGCATCGCCTTTTGCCTCTACAGGCGTATATAAATGAATTAAGTTTTTCGTTGTTAATAAGCCCGGACTTTCCGGAATATTAACGGATTCGCAGTGCTCATTTAATACCGACCTAATCATATTCACAACATAACCGTGTTCAGCTAAATTCTTTTCATCATGAAGAAGCGCATTACTATTTCGCTTACTTTCTTCTATAGATTGACCATGACCAGTTGAACCAGCAAGACACATCGAAGTAAACTTCTCATCTTCTTTGCGAATTAACCTCTCTGGCGTCGCTCCTAAGAAGCATGCTCCTTTATAATCAAAAGAAAATACGTAACAATCCGGTTGCCCAATGCGAAGTGCTTCTAAGACAAGAGCAGAATCAATATGATGATCCATCTCTACTTTTAACTCCCTCGCTAATACAACCTTCTGCACGTTCCCCAGCTTCATTTCATCTTGTACTTTCTCAATGGCCTCCATCCAGCCTTTCGGATCCACTTCTACTTTAGAAGTAACTGTTAATTTCGATCCTTCTAATGCACATTTACTCTCCCCAAAAATTTTCTCTTCTAAAGAAATCATTTCGTTAGAAAGAGTCTCTGCACAATCTGTTGCTGAGACAAATGTATTCATCGTTAACCATGCTTTTTCATTTTTTACAGTTAATAAAAATGCTGGTAGTGAAAATGTCGTATCATCAAATTCTTTCCATAAGTCCGTTTTCTCTTTTTCTTGGTCAAATGAAAATCCACCAAATAAAAGAGGACCTGTTCCAAATTCGTATTTTTCTCTTTGTACAAATGCTTTCTCTTTTACTTTATCCCACTCGTCACGAGCAGTTTGAAAGCGTTTGTGAGAAGCAGTTGCTATAGTGAAAACAGAGCCGATTCCAGCAAATATTACATGCTGAGCCGGGTCTGCAAAATAACATCTATTTTCGAATGCAATCCTTTTTCCTGCTGCATAAAACAGAAGCGGATCCATCCAGTCTATTTGTTTTACGAAGCTAACCAATATTTTTTCATCAGTTGCACGCTTAATGGCTGCACTAAGAGCTTCTTGCAAGCCTATTTGTTTCGTTTGAATCACAATTGTCTCCCCCCTATGGGCGAAAAATAGTCATAATTACGCTTGATTTTAAGATACACCTCAAACGAAAGGCCTGTCAACGTTTAGCATTTCTGAGAAATTCACCTTCTCTTCCTAGAAAATAAACGTTGACACTAAATGATGCTTTTTCTACACTTAGTTGTGTACAATATGTGACCAAAGGAGGATTCAACATGGAAATGAACGTCAAAACGAATTCCTCTCCTACGGCGCCAAAGCCAAGTAAGCAAACAGGCTGGCGCATCTGGTGGAGTTTACTACGTCCCCATACATTAACAGCCGCTTTCGTACCTGTTTTCATCGGAACAGCATATTCGATGCAGGTCGGAGGTATAAATCAAATACATCTTCCTCTTTTCCTTATGATGCTTCTTGCTTGTCTTCTCATTCAAGCAGCAACAAACATGTTTAATGAATACTTTGATTATAAAAGAGGACTTGATCACGAAGGTTCAGTTGGTATCGGCGGCGCTATCGTTCGCGATGGCATTCAGCCAAAAACAGTGCTTAACTTAGCATTTGGATTTTTCGGCATCGCAATACTATTAGGTGTTTATATTTGTATGAATTCTAGCTGGTGGCTTGCTGCAATCGGTCTTGTTTGTATGGCCGTTGCTTACCTTTATACAGGTGGCCCACTTCCAATTGCATATACACCATTTGGAGAGTTGACAGCCGGATTATTTATGGGTGTCATTATTATTGGGATTTCATTCTTTATTCAAACTGGCACTGTAACATCAGAAGTCATTTTACTATCTATTCCAAGCTCCATTTTAATTGGTGCCATTTTACTAGCTAATAATATTCGTGACTTGGATGGCGATAAAGAAAACGGTCGTAAAACGTTAGCAATTCTCGTTGGACGTGAAAGAGCTGTCGGTGTACTTGCTTCAATGTTCATCGTTTCCTACATTTGGACAATTGCTTTAATTATCGTGGGCATCGTATCACCATGGATGCTTATCGTATTTTTAAGTGCACCGAAAGCATTTAAAGCGACGAAAGGCTTTATCGGCAAAAGCATTCCAATGGAAATGGTACCTGCGATGATTGCAACAGCAAAAACAAATACAATCTTCGGTTTCCTAATGGGAATCGGATTATTACTTGGATATTTCCTATAAAGTGAAACTTTAATCAATGGAGGGTTTGTTCATTTCCACTGATTATCAGCCCTCACCAATCGGGCGTTTACGGGCAGTTGATCTCTCACCTAGCTTCTTTGCTCCAGCCGAATTTGTAGGTGGGAGTTTTACTGCCCGGCAAATAGCGGGGTAAGAAGGAGCTGCTTATGCGGCTCCTTTTTCATATCTGAAATTCACCTCATAATTCCTACTCTCAACGCTCATACTATGTAAAGAAACTGAATTGTAGGAAGGTGGACGACTATGTTAACTCCACAACAAATAGGTCAATTTAAATCCATTTTAGAAAAACAAAAACAAGAACTAGAGCAAACGATACAAACTCATGAAAATACAGATCGTGCTTCTGAACGCGATTCAGTAGGAGAACTGTCTAGCTATGACAACCATCCAGGTGATATGGCTACAGAATTATACGAACGAGAAAAAGATTTCGGACTCATCGAATTTTGGCATAAACAACTAGATGATACAAAACATGCTCTGCAAAAAATTGAAGCGGGTACGTACGGCATTTGTGAAGTATCTGGTGAGGAAATCCCGTTTGAAAGATTAGAAGCAATGCCAACCGCGACAACATGTGTTCAACACGCGACAAATAAATTAAATATGGAGACGCGTCCAGTTGAAGAGGAAGTATTATCCCCTTCTTTCCACAAGCACGATGAAGACGACTCTGTTGAGTACGATGCGGAGGATGCATGGCAAGATGTCGCAAATTACGGAACGTCTGAAACGCCGTCCGATTTAGAAAGACAAGATTCAAAAAACTATAATGGCATGTACGTAAATAGTGAAGAAAACGTAGGCTACGTGGAGGATTTCGAAAACTTCATCGGTACGGATATATATGGGAAAAACCCACAAGTTTTCGCTACAGAGGAACATGAAGAATATGAACAAATGCTTGATGACTTTGAAGAGCGTACCTTTAAGGGCGAATTATCTTCAAATGAATCTAGTTCCAAAGAATAAAAAAAAGCATTCCGAAAATCGGAATGCTTTTTATCGCTAGCTAATTAGTTTTTTGTAACGTTAGCTGCTTGTGGTCCGCGGTTTCCTTCAACGATTTCGAAAGAAACTTCTTGACCTTCTTCTAAAGTTTTGAAGCCGTCGCCTTGGATAGCTGAGAAATGTACGAATACGTCTTCTCCGCCTTCAACTTCGATGAAGCCAAAACCTTTTTCGCCGTTAAACCATTTAACTTTACCTGTTTGCATGTCATGTACCTCCTAAATAAAAATGAAACTATGAATCCACATGAAAAGGTGGATATAAAGGACATGAATGTATAACAAGCTTACAGCCTTTAATACAACGTGCTTTATTTCCGTACCACATTATGTAGCTCAATAGTGTTTTCACTATATCATGCTATGTCGAAAACGTCAAATGAGAACACTTTCATTCCATCATTTTTTATAATCCTAGTATAACCTTAAATTTTCATTCTACTTTTATTCGAAAATTAACAAAACTATAGTGTTCTAATTCTTTTAACTTCTGTACAATATAATTACTACATATTTATGAGGTGAAAAAATGCAAGCACATGAAATCGAATATAAGTTATATGGCGATGATATGCAATTTGTTGAAATTGAATTAGACCCAAAGGAAAGCGTTGTCGCAGAAGCGGGCGCAATGATGATGATGGAAGACTACATCGAAATGGAGACAATCTTCGGTGATGGTTCTGGCCCATCTAACGGTCTATTCGGAAAATTAATGGGAGCAGGTAAACGTCTCGTTACAGGTGAAAGCATGTTTATGACTGTATTTACAAATACAGGGCACGGCAAACGCCACGTCTCATTTGCTGCTCCTTATCCTGGTAAAATTATTCCTGTAGATTTAACAGAATACCAAGGGAAAATCGTTTGTCAAAAAGATGCCTTTCTTTGTGCCGCAAAAGGTGTTTCTATTGGAATTGAATTTACAAAAAAAATAGGAACTGGTTTCTTCGGTGGTGAAGGTTTCATCATGCAGAAACTTGAAGGTGACGGCCTCGCTTTCATGCACGCAGGCGGAACTGTATATAAACGTGAATTAAAACCTGGTGAGAAACTTCGCATTGATACAGGTTGTCTCGTTGCCATGACAAAGGATATTAACTATGATATCGAATTCGTTGGAAAAGTAAAAACAGCTCTATTTGGCGGTGAGGGTTTATTCTTCGCAACATTAGAAGGTCCTGGAACAGTTTGGATTCAGTCCTTAACACTTAGCCGATTAGCAGCACGCCTTACAAGCCCAGCAGCGCAAAGTACTGGTGAAGGTAGTGTATTAGGTGGACTTGGTCGTTTATTGGATGGGAAAGAGTAAAAAGGGCCCTTATGTTGGCATGGCCATCGACTAATATAATACTACAATTAAAACACCCTTGCTTGCAGTAATGCAGTGAAAGGGTGTTTTAATTTACGTCTACAAACGAGAAAAAGCAGATGAAATAAAGTAATAAGGTTTACTTCAGTAAAATAAGGTATATTATATTTGTTGAATAGATTCTCTTTCAAGACAAGAAAAGTAGGTGAACAAAGTGGGAAAATATCAATTAGATTCCAAAAGTCAGGTAGCTGTGGCAAAGTTTCATGAAAAACAGAAGCCTGCCAAATTTGATAAAAAGCAGCAACTTGAACAATTGCGTGCGGAGTATTTGAAAAAGAAGCAAAAATAAACAGATAAATAATATGTTTTGTTTCCCGAAATTTTCTGTATATAGTACGAACAAACACAAGAAAATAGGTGATTTATTCATCTTTCAAATATATACAGGCTATTTTTTCAAACCTCTTACAAGCCCAGCATTATAAAGTACTGGTGAAAGTAGTATATTAGGTGGCCTTGTTCGCCTTTTAGATGGAAAAGAGTAAAAAATGCCTCCAATGCAAAAAACATTGGAGGCATTTCTCTAAAGTTTATGAATATGGCATTTTATTTTTACTGCGGAGGGCTATACATACCATTTCGAATCATATAATACTCCATCGCGTCATTAAGCCATGCCTCTTCTTCTTCCGTGTAAGGAGATGGCATCATATTATTATATTGTTCTTCTACATTCTCTAATTTACCTAAAGAATACATTGTCTCTTCACCAACATACTTAAGAGTCGCCTTCATATGTTCATCAACCAATTTTTGCACTTCTGAATCCTCAATTTCTCTTCCAAATAACCTTTTCACTTCTTTTGCTAAACGCACAAACTCTTTATCAAGTGCTATGCCTTCTTCTTCCGGCTTATTATATAATCCATTAGCCAATTCTTTTGATACATATCCTTCAAGCCATAAACTTTGTTCGTTTTCTTTTTGAATGCTGTTAATTAGACTCATTAATATGTCACTATCCAACTCTTCTTCTTCCTCAAGACATACCCTTGTTCGTTCAAGCGCCTTTATCGAAACTTCAATGTGTTTTTTCTTTTCTTCAAAGGCTTTTCTTTGTTGTTCCAACGTTTCTTTTAAACTTACATTCAAACTTGGAATTGTAAGCATGACGCGTATTTCTTCTAAACTATATCCTAATACTTTAAGACTGACTATTTTCTGTAGCTCTAATATATCTTTTCCTTTGTACACACGGTGACCAGAGCTAACGTTCTTTTCAGGTTTAAGTAGTCCAATTTCATCGTAATATTGTAGTGTCCGTATTGATGTGCCTGTTCTCTTTGAAAACTCACCAATTGAACAGCCTTCCTTTTTGCTCATCTTACACTCCTCCTAACAATATGTTTACAAAAATCATACTCCCTCACGTAACTGTAGGTTCAAGCTTTTTTCCAAAAGAATGAATCAAGTTCCTCACTGCATATATTAAACTATACCTTTTCTTAAGGAGGGCTTCCTTAATGCGTACTCCTTTATCCTTTGATAAAGACACTGCCATACTGTTAGCTTCTTGTTGTGAGTTAACGTATGAACAATATAAACAAAATGGTATTTTCGAAATACCAGATGGTTTTCAATATGTACAAGGGTTTCAAGGAAAGGCCATTCAAACAACAGAATGGTTCGGATTTATATTAGAATCTGAGGATACAATTATCGTTGCCTTTAGGGGCACTCAAACAGACCCAGATTGGATTATTGACTCTCTCGTCAATCAAAAACCTTATCCTTATGCTTTAAATGGTGGAAATGTCCATAACGGCTTTCTCTCTATTTATGAGTCTTGCCGTGATTCTATTATGGATATGCTCGTATCATTGCCAGCACATAAAAAACTGCTAGCTACTGGGCATAGTCTAGGTGGCGCGCTTGCCACATTACACATATTAGATGCACGTATAAATACTGCCTTCGCACAGTATGGACTTTATTCATTCGCTTCCCCAAAAGTAGGAGATATCGCTTTTCGAAATTATTATAAACTACAAGTAGCTAGTAGCTTTCGTTTCGTCAACTTGTTCGATGTCGTTCCACTTCTCCCTCCCCGAAACATAAATTTTAATGATCATGATTGGGAGTATGCACACGTCCATCACAATATGACATTTACAAAAAACACAAAATCCATTACAAATAATCATTCCATTACAACATACAAAACATGTCTGACTTCTCATTTTTAACCAGTAAACAATTGGAAATAAAATATTCATATACTATAATACTCTATGAAGTTATTTTTGGATGAGGGGACCTTACATGTTAAAATTTATCTTCACACTTTTTCTTATTGTAATTTTTACGGTCACAGGTTTCTTTACATTTTCATACTTTGCGACAGGAGAGTATGATGGGGCAGGTATAATATATACCACTATTCCATTTCTTTCTTAAGCAAAATAAATAAAACGAGCTTAAAAAAAGTAAGCTCGTTTTATTTATTAATATCAATTTTTATTAGTAAATAGATAATATATCCCCCAACGTAGCAACCTCTTTAAAACTGTTTAACTGCATTACCAATACCCCAAATTTCATTGCTGTACTGCAAAATCGTTCGATCACTCGCAAAATGACCAGACTGTGCAATATTTAAAATCGACATTTCTAGCCACTTTGTTCGGTTCTCATAAGCTCTACCAACAGCTTCTTGTCTTTCAGCATATGGACCAAAATCTCGCAGAACGAAATATTCATCATTTTGAATAACGAGAGAATCATAGATCGCTTCAAATTCAGCACCCGATTGTGCAAAGAAACCATTTGTTAATTGATCTACTATTTTTTTAATGTGCCTATTGTGGTGATAATAGTCACTTGCACGATATCCACCATTTTGATGGTAATGAAGAACCTCTTCTGCTGTTAAACCGAAAATGAAACAGTTATCATCACCGACCCGGTCTTTTATTTCAACGTTAGCTCCGTCTAGCGTTCCAAGTGTAATCGCACCATTCATCATAAATTTCATATTGCCTGTTCCCGATGCTTCTTTACTCGCCGTTGAAATTTGCTCACTTACATCCGCCGCCGGGAATATATCTTCAGCTAAAGAAACTCGATAGTTTTCTAGAAAGATAACTTTCATATATTGACTAACATACGGATCATTATTTACTTTTCTTGCGAGTTCATTTATTAATTTAATAATTTTTTTCGCGTAATAATAACCAGGTGATGCTTTCGCTCCAAAAATAAAAGTACGCGGATAAAATGTAAAACTAGCATCCTCTTTCAAACGGTTATACAAATATAAAATATGAAGAACATTTAATAATTGTCGTTTGTAAGCATGTAATCTTTTCACTTGCACATCAAAAATAGAATTTGGATCAATCGTAATCCCCATTGTATTATGAATGCGCTCCGCTAAAATCTCTTTACGCTCTTGTTTTACCTCTGCAAACTTCTCTTGGAAACTAGCATCATATTGAACTGTTTGCAACGATTGAAGCTTAATCGGTTCTTTCTTCCACTCTGGTCCAATCGCCTCTGAAATGAGATTTGTTAACTGTGGATTTGCTTTCATAAGCCAGCGCCTATGAGCAATTCCATTCGTCTTATTATTAAACTTATCTGGATAAAATTCATAAAACAATCGCATTTCCCGCTGCTTTAATATTTCCGTATGAATTTTTGCTACACCGTTTACGCTATGGCTACCGACAATTGCTAAATGAGCCATTTTCACAAGATCATGCGCAATAATTGCCATGTCTTCAATGCGATGCCATTCATAAGGATAACGTTCCCAAAGTTCATGACAGAAACGTTCATTAATCTCTTCAATAATCATATAAATTCTCGGTAATAATGGTTTAAAAATGTGAATTGGCCACTTTTCGAGCGCTTCTGATAACGTCGTATGATTCGTATAAGAAATCGTCTGCGTCGTTATGTGCCAAGCTTCTTCCCATGTTAACTTTTCTTCGTCTAGTAAAATACGCATCAGTTCTGGAATTGCTAAAACCGGATGTGTATCGTTAATGTGAATCGCAATTTTTTCATGTAGTTGACGAAGGTCACCATATCTTTCTCTATGCATTCGAACGATATTTTGCAAACTTGCTGATACGAGGAAATACTGTTGTTTTAAACGAAGTATTTTTCCCTCATCATGCGTATCATCTGGATATAAAAACTCCGATACAGCCTCTGTTTCGCGCTTATATTTCAAAATATCTTTGCAGTTTTGCGGGAAAGGAACTGGTTCAGCATTCCAAAGTCTAAGTGTATTTACAGTACTCGTCTCATAGCCTACTACCGGCACATCATATGGCACCGCCATAATGACTTCTGCATTTGTATGCCTAAACTCTAAACGCCCGTCAATTTCTAGCGGTTCAACACTGCCAAAATAACTTACTTCTACAGCTTGATCATGTCTTCTTACTTCCCATACGTTTTCATGAAGAAGCCACTGTTCTGGAAATTCAACTTGATAACCATCAACAACTTTCTGATCAAACAAACCATGTTTATAACGAATTCCACAGCCGTGTCCTGGTAAGTTTAAAGATGCAAGTGAATCAAGAAAACAGGCTGCTAAGCGTCCAAGTCCACCGTTACCAAGGCCTGCATCTGCTTCCACTTCTTCTAACTCTTGTAACGAAATCCCTAGTTCAGATAACCCCTGCTCGCATACATCTCTAATACCTAAATTCAAGATGTTACTTCCAAGCAAACGTCCAAGCAAAAACTCAATAGACAAGTAATACATTTGCTTTTGCTCTCCTGATCGATAACTCTCGTTCGTTGCAATCCATTGACTATTCATATACTCACGTACCATATGGCCGAGCGTATTATATTGATCACGATTTGTAGAATCTTTGAAACTTTTCCCATACATCGTCTCTAACTTTTCTAGAAAAGTTGATTTAAAACTTTCAACATGAGTAAACATTTTTTCACCACCTACATGTTATTCCATGAGACTTTTATACAATTCCTTATAAGCAAGAGCCGATTGCCTCCAGCTATAATCTTCAGTCATCGCTTGTTTTACAAGCTGCTCCCACACTGGTTTATCGTGATAAAATTCAATTGCACGGTGAACCGTATGCAGCATGTCATGTGCATTAAAGTTCGTGAAACTGAAACCATTTCCTTCGCCCGTTTCTTCATCATAAGAATGTACCGTATCGTTTAATCCACCTGTTTCTCTTACAATTGGAATCGTACCGTACGCCAATGCGATAAGTTGTCCAAGTCCACACGGTTCAAACAGCGATGGCATTAAAAATAAATCGCTTCCCGCATACACTTGGTGCGCTAATTCTTCATTAAATCCGATATAAACTTTTACCTTCTCCGGATACTCATATGCCATCCACTCAAAGAATTGCTCATATTCCGAATCACCTGAACCTAAAATAATACATTGTACATCTTCTTCCATTATTTCGCGGAATACAGTGCGTACTAAATCAAGACCTTTTTGCTTCGTTAATCTCGTTACCATTGAAATAATTGGTGTATCCTCTTTTTCTGGCAAACCAAAATAACGCTGCAAAGCGCGTTTATTTTCACTCTTTTCATATAATGACTCTGCATCATACTGAGCCTTAATATATGAATCCGTTTCTGGATTATATACGCTCGTATCAATACCATTTACAATGCCACTAAGCTTATCATTATATTTTCTCAGTAATCCATCTAACTTCTCACCGAAAAATTCATATTGAATTTCTTCTTTATACGTCGGGCTCACCGCTGTAATTTGATCCGAAGCGATAATACCGCCTTTCATAAAGTTTATGTTTCCATAAAACTCTAGCTGCTCACTATGAAAATATTCATCACCAAGCTCTAACAAGTCGTACATCACTTCAGAAGGAAATACTCCTTGGAACTGCAAGTTGTGAATCGTATATACCGTTTTAATACGCTCATATAACGGGTTATCTTGATACTTTTCACGAAGTAAGAAATTAACCATAGCCGTATGCCAATCGTGGCTATGAAGAACATCCACTTCAAAATCAAGATGCGGAATACACTCTAACACTGCTTTTGAGAAATAAGAAAAACGCTCCCCGTCATCATAATGACCATACAGAGAATCTCTCTTAAAATAATATTCATTATCTATTAAGTAATACGTAATTCCGTCTTGCTCACCTTTTAAAATTCCGCAATATTGATTTCTCCACCCAAGCGGGACGTTAATTACTTTATGTAACGTACATCCATCTCTTAACTTTTGCGGAATGAGACTATAATTCGGAAGTATAATACGAACGTCCACTCCTAATTTTTTCAGCTCTTTTGGGAGCGCACCCGCTACATCAGCTAATCCTCCCGATTTCACAAACGGTACACATTCTGATACTGCAAATAAAATATTCACTTGTTGTCCCACTGCGCGAAAAGTTTTTATACTCCTCTTGCAGCTTCCTCCCTTCGAGTTTTCATTTAAATTAAAACTTTAATCAGTGGGAGAAAAAGCCCCCACTGATTCTTTAGGAATAACTATTAATCGTACTGTTTTGTACGCTTCCTTTTTCTACAACATATGGCTCATCGATGTTTCCTTTTAATACGACACCGTCGCCAATTTTCACGTCTTTATCAATAATAACACCGTCTATTATACAGTTATCTCCAATTTGGCTCTTTTGCATAATAATACTGTTACGAATAATTGAACCTTTTCCAATTTTAACCGAACGGGAAACAACACTGTTTTCGACTTCCCCTTCAATAATACTGCCATTTGCAATCATTGTATTTTTCACGACTGCACCCTTTAGATAACGAGTTGGCGGCTCATCTTTTACTTTCGTAAAGATCGGCGCTTCTTTCTTAAATAATTGCTTCCAAATAGCAGGCTGCAAAATTTCTAAGCTATGTTTATAGTAACTTTCAATCGAATCAATAATAGCTACATATCCTGTATGCTCATACGTAGCAATATGCAGTGATTTTCCGCGCTTTTCTCTCACTACATCAAATAAACTGTATTGCTCCACATCTTTATATGTCTCAAATAAATCTAACAATAATTGTTTCTTTAACACGTATGTTTGAAGCGAAACCCCTTCATGGCAAACTTCCGTAATATCAGCTGCCGTATGTATATGTCGCTCTAACACCGCCTGGAAATTTAATGCTGTTACGAGATGGCTATTCGTAATAACAACGTACTCTTCTCTGCTTCTTAGAAAATAATCAATATGTCTTCTAAAGTGTGCAAAAGACCCAAACTCATCTTGGTCACATTGGCAATTTGGCGGGAATAAAAATAGTCCGTCTCGTTTTCTATCTAAATCCCACTGTTTTCCTGAACCAACATGGTCCATTAGTGAGCGATTTTTATGACTTGTAAAAACCGCTACACTATGAATATTAGAATTCACCATATTTGAAAGCATGAAATCAATGAGTCGGTAACGGCCCCCAAACGGTAACGCCGCTAATGAACGATGCCCTGTTACTTTCTTTAAGGAAGGAAAACTTCCCGTTGCATTAATAATTCCTAACATTTTTTCTCCCATTCATTTCATCCCCCTTTTCTATTTCCCTTCAGCAATGAGTACTACATCGTCGACATTTTTTTCTGGACGAATAATTGTTCCATCTTCAATAACCATTTCCGAACCAACGATCGCTCTTTCAATCACAACATTTTTACCAATCTTTGCTCCTGGCATAACGACAGAATCAATAACCATACTACCTTCTTCCACCGTCACCCCTTGGAATAACACAGAATGCTTCACGTCCCCTTCAATGACGCATCCTTCGTTAATAAGCGATTCTTCTACTTTTGCCTTTTCTGCAATATATTGAGGTGGCTCATTTGGATTCACAGAATAAATACGCCAATTACGATCGTTTAAATTCAGTGATGTTTCATCGCGAAGTAAATCCATATTCGCTTCCCATAAGCTTTTCACCGTTCCAACATCTTTCCAATATCCTTCAAATGGATACGCCATTAGCTTCTTCCCTTCATCTAATAAAAGTGGAAGTACATCTTTTCCGAAATCATTACTAGATTCAGGATTTCTTGCATCCATCTCTAAATACTCTTTCAAAATTGCCCAGTTAAAAATATAAATTCCCATTGATGCAAGATTACTTCTTGGAAATTGTGGTTTCTCTTCAAACTCAACAATCTCCATCTCTTCATTTGTATTCATAATGCCAAAGCGACTCGCTTCATCCCAAGGTACTTCAATAACAGAAATGGATACGTCCGATTCTTTCTCAATATGGTAATCTAGCATCTTACTGTAATCCATTTTATAAATATGGTCGCCTGATAAAATAAGAACATACTCCGGTTCATACTGACTTAAATAGTTTAAATTTTGATAAATGGCACTTGCCGTACCTGTATACCACTTCACCCCTGAAGACTCCGCATAAGGAGGTAATACTGTGACTCCACCGTTTACTCGGTCTAAATCCCACGCATTTCCAATTCCGATATAATTATGAAGTTCAAGTGGTTGATATTGTGTTAAAATCCCAACCGTTTCAATACCAGAATTCGCACAGTTACTTAGCGTAAAATCAATAATGCGATATTTACCACCAAATGGAACAGCTGGCTTGGCTAAATTTTTTGTTAATGCACTTAAACGACTACCTTTTCCCCCTGCTAGTAACATTGCTACGCACTTTTGTTTTTGAGCCATCTTGTTTTTTGCTCCCCTTTCTCGTCTTCACTGGTCGTAATATGGATACGCCAAATGGTGGAATTGTAATCTCTACATGTGCTGCTTGATTATGGTACGGTTCTAGAATCGTCTTAAGACGTTTCTTATTCACTTGCCCCGAACCGCCATATTGCTCAGCATCACTGTTTAAAATCTCGTTATAATACTCGAAATCTGGTACACCTACTTTATAGTTTTCATATGTAGCTTTCGTAAAATTACATACGACAACTAACGCATCTTCTTGTTTATCCCCTTGGCGGATAAACGAGAAAATACTTTGCTCATTATTATTAGCATCAATCCACTGAAAGCCTTCAGGTGAATGGTCAAGCTGCCAAAGTGGTTTTGAGCGCTTATACAATGCTATGAGCTCTTTAAAGTAATCATGCATATAACGATGCATTTCAAAATCATGTAAATTCCAATCTAAATCTTCAAGGTCTTTCCACTCATCAAACTGTCCGAATTCTCCTCCCATGAAAAGTAACTTCTTTCCTGGGTGAGTAAAGAAATATCCATATAATAAACGAAGCTGAGCAAACTTATCCCAGTAATCACCTGGCATTTTATTTAATAACGACTTTTTCCCATGAACGACTTCATCATGAGAAAGTGGTAATATGAAGTTTTCAGAGTACGCATATAGTAAAGAAAACGTCATTTTCTCATGAATGTGTTTCCTATATTCAGGCGCACACTCCATATATTTCAGTACATCATTCATCCAGCCCATGTTCCATTTGTAATTGAATCCAAGCCCACCTTCATACGTTGGAGTTGTTACAAGTGGCCAAGCTGTTGAATCTTCTGCCGTCATAAGAAAATCTTCATCCTCTGCAAACACTGCTTCATTTAACTCTCTTAAAAATGAAACAGCATGCTCATTACTTTGCTCTTGTCCTTCTTTATTCCAGTACAACATGTTCGCAACTGCATCTACTCTGAAACCATCAATATGGAAATATCTCATCCAAAATAACGCATTTGAAATTAAGAAATTACGTACCTCTCTCTTCCCTAAATCAAAATTGACAGTTCCCCATACTGGATTTTCTTGTACATCTTTATCTTTATATTCATAGGTCGGTGTGCCATCAAACAAATATAAACCGTGAGCATCTTTACAAAAGTGCCCCGGCACCCAATCTAAAATGACACCGATTCCATATTTATGACATTCGTCGACAAAATACATTAAATCATGCGGCGTACCAAATCTACTCGTCGCTGCATAATATCCCGTTCCTTGATATCCCCAAGAACGATCATATGGATGCTCAACAAGCGGCATAATTTCAATATGTGTAAATTGATGTTCCACCACATACGGGATGAGCTCTTCTACCATTTCCCTGTAAGAATACAGCGTTCCATCTTCTTTCTTTTTCCAAGAACCAAAATGTAATTCATAAACTGTCATCGCTTCTTTATAAATCGGTTTTTTCTTTTTCTTACGAGTCCAGTTTTTATCATTCCATTCATATCCTTTTATATCAAAAACTACAGATGCCGTATTCGGCCTTACTTCTGCATATATAGCATACGGATCTGCCTTTAAAATGACGTCACCAGCCAACGTTTCAATCGCATATTTATATATTTCTCCTTCTTCAATATGCGGTATAAATAAGGACCAAATGCCTTCTTCTGTCACTTGTAGCATCTTATGTTGCTCATAATCCCACTCATTAAAATCTCCAACAACACTCATTGCTTTCGCATGAGGAGCCCACACTGTAAATCGTACCCCTTGAATCTCATCTTCCGTCACAACATGTGCGCCAAAGATGTTATAACTTTCATAGTACTTTTCTGTATGAAACTCATCTCGTTTCACTTCTTCACAATTTATTACACTCAATATGCTCACCTCACTTAGATGACAGAATTTTTTATACTTTAACTATTTCTGCGAAAAACTGCAATATCCTTGTTAATTTATAAAAAATATTCGTTTTTTTCTTAAAAATGTTAGTTTTTCTTCACATTTCCGTGTAAAATATCGAATTTTGACGAATATTCATTGAAAACGCTTTATTATTCTTCTATATTTTTACCTATTATTTTTTCTCAACCTTTATTTTATTAGATTTATCCTATTTTTCATGCTATTTTTCATTCAAAATCAAAACAAAATAATCTGTCATAAAAAAATGTTTCTCAACATTTTTTGTCACAATTTTATTGAAATGCAAAATTCATAAGCATATACTCGCTCTCAATAAAGAACTTAGATCTTCCGTAACTATAATTCATAGTGGACTACTATGTTTACTTAT
Source organism: Bacillus sp. FSL K6-1338 (assembly GCF_038006965.1). Lineage (NCBI taxonomy): Bacteria > Bacillati > Bacillota > Bacilli > Caryophanales > Bacillaceae > Bacillus > Bacillus sp. FSL K6-1338. Next base: position 4,683,172 of record NZ_JBBOWI010000001.1, read on the forward strand.
TTATCCTTGTTGCGAACGGTCACTATGAAAATTTAACTAGGAGGGCTTTCTTATGTCATTAAAACAAAAAGTAGGAATGGGAGTTGTCACCGCTTCACTTGGTTTATCCCTTACATTCGGAGGTGTATTCGCCTATTTCAGTGATTCAGAAACATCGAGTAACTCATTTCAAGCCGCCTAACAACGAAACTTGGTACTGAAAAAGACGGTAAGCTGCTTGGCCAATATTATTATGCAAGACCTGACGAAAACCTTGCCGGCGATGTAAATGGTGATAAAGTAATCGATATTAAAGATGCTGAAATTATCGCTAGCAACTACATTAAAAAAGGACTAACTGTAAAAGACGGAGATCTTAATAAAGATGGAATTGTCGACGAAAAAGATATTCGCTTCGTTGAAAAGAACTTCTTGAAAAAAGGTCCAGATGCATCTAAATCACAAACACCTGTAGAAAAATCAAAAAGCGGTACACTGACAGATATTTTAAAGAAGTTAGGATTAACACCTAAAAAATAATCATAAAGAGCACTCTATATAAAATAGAGTGCTCTTTTCTATAAATGACCCTTATCCAGCAAAAGGGGTATATTGGGGATATACAAGGGAAACCGGAAAAGGAATTTATATTGAATTATATATAAATCCAGAAGTAAGAAGCAGGTCCCCACTTCCGAATTATTTAGCAATTAATTATAGTACTGGTGCCATAGTTTCTTTTAATACTTTTACAGAATGAGCGAATTTCGCTTTTTCTTCTTCATTTAGCTCAAGTTCTACGATTTCACGTACACCTTCGCGGTTAATAACAGCTGGAACACCTACGTAAGCATCTTTCTCACCGTATTGACCTTCAAGGTATGCAGATACAGTTAATACGCTGTTCTCGTTGTTTAAGATCGCTTTAGTTACACGAAGTAGTGACATACCGATTCCGTAGTAAGTTGCACCTTTACGTTCGATGATATGGTAAGCTGCATCACGTACATTTTCGAAGATTTTATCTAAGTCTTCTTGTTTGTACTGTTCGTTGTTAGCTAAGATTGTTTCTAGTTTTTGTACACCGATAGTAGCGTGGCTCCATACTGGAAGTTCAGTGTCACCGTGCTCACCAACGATGTAAGCATGAACGTTACGTGGATCTACATCTAAGTAGTCACCTAACATGTAACGGAAACGAGCAGAGTCTAAAGTAGTACCAGAACCGATTACGCGCTCTTTCGGTAAACCAGATTCTTTCCAAGTTACGTAAGTTAAAATATCAACCGGGTTAGTTGCGATTAAGAAGATTCCATCGAATCCGCTATCCATAATGCCGCGAACGATTTGTTTAAAGATCTTTGTATTTTTCTCAACTAAGTCTAAACGAGTTTCACCTGGCTTTTGTGGTAACCCAGCAGTGATAACAACTAGATCTGCATCTTTACAATCTGCATAGCTACCGCTCCAAACTTTTGTTGGTGATGGAGAGAATGGTACCGCATGGCTTAAGTCCATTGCTTCCCCTTCTGCTTTTGCTTCATTAACATCTACTAATACGAATTCTTCAGCTACACCTTGGTTGATCATTGAGTAAGCGTAACTACAACCTACAGCTCCTGTTCCTACTAATACTACACGATTGATACCTTTTTTCATGGTAATTTCCCCTCTCTATTGTTCACATATATTTTTTTATGATTGTTTAAGTAATTAATTAAAATACTAATTTAATGTTGTTTAACTTCTTTACATTCATATTGTAGCACGTATTATTGTGAATTACTTCACAATTTATGACCTATTTGTGAACTTTTTCACATAGAGTGTAAAGTTGTTAGATCAGGTGTGGAATCCATACCAAATTAGGTGTTTTCTTTAGATTGTGAATAAAAATGTATGATTCAATTACTCACTGTAACTAAATTCACTTTCTATAATAAAAATCCTAACATTCACAAAAAATGTAATCACATTATAAGATTAAACTGACTGATCACATCATTCCCTTACAAGATGGACGTCAATTAGCTTATATAGAATACGGTTAAATAAATGAATTAGCCTATACTTTATCACCTCCCTTTTAATCATTACTATATATTAAAAAATATCCGTTAAAATTATGCATTCTTTTCTAATAATAAACCATTCAATATAAGTGATAGGCTATGCAAAGCTTTAGACAACCGTGCCTCTGCATCTTCAGAATTCGCAATCCAACAAGCAAGGTCCACTAGTCCGCCATTTATAAATCTTGCTAAAGCTTCACAGTCCGTCTTTTCAATAATACAGTCCTTCATTAATTGCTGAAGCATCTCGGCCATCGTCACTAAACATTGTGACTGTGATGATTGATAATAACTAGTTCCTAATACTGCTGGTGCATCTCGAAGTACGATTCGCTGAATTTCTGGATTAAGTGCCATCGTTAAATATGCACGACAACGCCCAACAAACCCTTCCCATTTTCCTTCCGCTTCATCTGATACTTTCCCTAATTTATTATCCATTTCCATATCAATTTCTTTTACAACTGCTTCTAACAATCCTTTTTTATCACCAAAATGATGATAAATTGCACCACGTGTTAAACCGACAGATGCTGTAAAATCATCCATAGACGTATTTACATATCCAACTGTACCAAAAGCCTCTCTTGCTGCCCACAGCAAGAGAGCACGTGTTTCAGTAATCATTTCTGCTCTCGTTTTTTTAATCATCTTTTCCTCCTACTTCTATTCATTCTCTTTATTCAAAATGAATTGCACTATAGTATCGTTCTCTATATAAAAGAATAACTCCTTTAAACATCGGCTCTATCCAGAGATAAAACATTTCAATTGACATACGCTCCGTATGTTACTATGATATTGGCATACGGTGCGTATGTCAATTATTTCTAGCTTACAAGATAATATAACTTCTTACCTATACCCTACATTGACTCACTGTCCCTTTTTATAGAAGGTATTAATGAAACAGAGGAGGAGTTAAAAGAATGAAGAATGTATATGTACACGTCAAATATTGTGGTGATTATCATGTTTAATTCCTACCGTGAGATTTTCAGTGCTCCTGGTACAAAAGGATTCTCATTAGCAGGATTTATAGCTCGTATGCCCATATCAATGATGGGTATTGGTATTGTTACCATGTTATCTCAAGTAAGTGGTGACTATTGGCTTGCTGGAGCTGTTGCAGCTACCTTTACATTATCATCAGCTTTACTAGCTCCTCATATTTCTCGGATGGCTGATCAATTAGGGCAATCTCGCATACTTCTTCCGACTACAGGTATTAGCGTTTTCTTTACAATCCTCTTACTTCTATGTACGAAATATGAAGCTCCTTATTGGACGCTATTTCTATCCGCTTTATGTGCAGGTTGTATGCCAAATATGTCAGCTATGGTACGTGCACGTTGGACTAAACTATACCGCGGATCCCATAAATTGCATACAGCATTTTCCTTCGAATCGGTCGTCGACGAAATTTGCTTCATAATTGGTCCTGTATTATCTGTCAGTTTAAGTGTTATGTTCTTCCCAGAAGCAGCGCCACTTTTATCATCTGTTTTTCTTACAATCGGGGTATGCCTATTTACTATGCAAAAAAGCACAGAACCGCCTGTACACCCTCGCGACATTACAAACAACGGAACAGTATTTAAAATTGGTTCTTTGCGAGTACTAGTATTCACACTCATTGCTATAGGTACTATCTTCGGCACAATAGATGTCGTTAGTGTAGCATTTGCTGAGCAGCAAGGAAACACAGTAGCTGCTAGCTTTGTACTTTCTGTCTATGCAATCGGTTCATGCCTGGCAGGCCTTATTTTCGGTACTCTTAAACTCAATACCCCACCCTATAATCAGTTTTTAATAGCGGTCACACTTTCCATGATAACAATGCTGCCACTAGTTTTTGTAAACAGTATTACTTGGCTAGTAGTTATTGTTTTCTTTGCAGGGCTATCTGTCGCTCCTACTATGATTATTACTATGGGGCTTGTGGAAAAAATCGTACCTGAATCAAAGATAACCGAAGGAATGACTTGGGCAATTACAGGACTTGGAATTGGAGTCTCCCTAGGATCAGCGATAGCTGGTTTAGTTATTGATAACTTTGGAGCCCATGTAGGATTTAATGTGGCTATTATAGCAGGAGGCCTTGCCTTAACTATTGCACTTTTAGGCTACAAAACTCTTCACTCCGCATATAGTCATGTTGTTATTAAACAAGATGAACATTCAATAGAAAGTTAAAACATATTCAAAAAATAGGATTACCTTTTCTTATGTATGAGAAAAGGTAATCCTATTTTAAACTTATTATTTATAATCTGTCATAGCTTCTTCTATATCTATACACAATAAAAAAGAGATAGCAGATTATGCTATCTCTTTTAGTATGACCCGTACGGGATTCGAACCCGTGTTACCGCCGTGAAAGGGCGGTGTCTTAACCACTTGACCAACGGGCCAGTTCTGGCAGAGAAGAAGGGATTCGAACCCTCGCACCGCGTTCGCGATCTACTCCCTTAGCAGGGGAGCCCCTTGAGCCACTTGGGTACTTCTCTATAAATATGGCTCCGCAGGTAGGACTCGAACCTACGACCGATCGGTTAACAGCCGATAGCTCTACCACTGAGCTACTGCGGAACAATTATGGTGGGCCTAAATGGACTCGAACCATCGACCTCACGCTTATCAGGCGTGCGCTCTAACCAGCTGAGCTATAGGCCCATAATTGAAAAGCGGGTGAAGAGAATCGAACTCTCGACCAGAGCTTGGAAGGCTCTTGTTTTACCACTAAACTACACCCGCATAAAATTGAAAATGGTGAGCCATGAAGGATTCGAACCTTCGACCCTCTGATTAAAAGTCAGATGCTCTACCAACTGAGCTAATGGCTCATTTTGAAAGTGGTGCCGGCTAGAGGACTTGAACCCCCAACCTACTGATTACAAGTCAGTTGCTCTACCAATTGAGCTAAGCCGGCTTGCGACTTCAAAATGGTGGCTCGGGACGGAATCGAACCGCCGACACGAGGATTTTCAGTCCTCTGCTCTACCGACTGAGCTACCGAGCCTTATTAAAATGGCGGTCCCGACCGGGGTCGAACCGGCGATCTCCTGCGTGACAGGCAGGCATGTTAACCACTACACCACGGGACCATTTGGTTGCGGGGACAGGATTTGAACCTGCGACCTTCGGGTTATGAGCCCGACGAGCTACCGTACTGCTCCACCCCGCGATGATATAATATGTAATTTAAGAAAAAATGGAGGAGGTAGAGGGATTCGAACCCCCGCGCGACTCTCGCCGCCTGTCGGTTTTCAAGACCGATCCCTTCAGCCGAACTTGGGTATACCTCCGAGATATAAACCTTTAGTGGTGGACCTTGTAGGACTCGAACCTACGACCGGACGGTTATGAGCCGTCTGCTCTAACCAGCTGAGCTAAAGGTCCTTTATGGTAGCGGCGGAGGGGATCGAACCCCCGACCTCACGGGTATGAACCGTACGCTCTAGCCAGCTGAGCTACACCGCCATAAATGATATTAAAATAAGTGGAGCCTAGCGGGATCGAACCGCTGACCTCCTGCGTGCAAGGCAGGCGCTCTCCCAGCTGAGCTAAGGCCCCATGTTTTTGGGAATATCGGGAAGACAGGATTTGAACCTGCGACCCCCTGGTCCCAAACCAGGTGCTCTACCAAGCTGAGCCACTTCCCGTTAATAAAAGCGCGCCCGAGAGGAGTCGAACCCCTAACCTCTTGATCCGTAGTCAAACGCTCTATCCAATTGAGCTACGGGCGCATATGGTGCCGAGGGCGGGGGTCGAACCCGCACGGTGGTCACCCACCGCAGGATTTTAAGTCCTGTGCGTCTGCCTGTTCCGCCACCCCGGCATGTCATATTGAAAATTGGAGCGGAAGACGGGATTCGAACCCGCGACCCCAACCTTGGCAAGGTTGTATTCTACCACTGAACTACTTCCGCAAGACATGTTTGAGATATTTTATTAAAAGTGCGGGTGAAGGGAGTCGAACCCCCACGCCAAAGGCGCTAGATCCTAAGTCTAGTGCGTCTGCCAATTCCGCCACACCCGCATATTAATATTTTAAGAAAAAATGGGGCGACTGATGGGAATCGAACCCACGAATGCCGGAGCCACAATCCGGTGCGTTAACCACTTCGCCACAACCGCCATGATTTTCTGGTGCCGACTAGAGGACTTGAACCCCCAACCTACTGATTACAAGTCAGTTGCTCTACCAATTGAGCTAAGTCGGCTAAATGGTGGAGGATGACGGGATCGAACCGCCGACCCCCTGCTTGTAAGGCAGGTGCTCTCCCAGCTGAGCTAATCCTCCATTTGCCTGGCAACGTCCTACTCTCACAGGGACAAGGTCCCAACTACCATCGGCGCTAGAGAGCTTAACTTCCGTGTTCGGTATGGGAACGGGTGTGACCTCTCTGCCATCATTACCAGACTGTATTCATTTAAGACAAGAATCATTGTAACTCATTTAACTTTTAAAGTCAACAAGTTTTTTATATTCTTTCAAAACTAGATAACATCGCTTCATATTATATGGTTAAGTCCTCGATCTATTAGTATTCGTCAGCTCCACATGTCACCATGCTTCCACCTCGAACCTATCAACCTGATCATCTTTCAGGGATCTTACTAGCTTACGCTATGGGAAATCTCATCTTGAGGGGGGCTTCATGCTTAGATGCTTTCAGCACTTATCCCTTCCGCACATAGCTACCCAGCTATGCCCTTGGCAGAACAACTGGTACACCAGCGGTGCGTCCATCCCGGTCCTCTCGTACTAAGGA